>CAZHDY010000001.1:0-1765253 GCA_964531025.1 uncultured Bifidobacteriaceae bacterium
AAGCGCAGTAATGCGTGGAGCAGACCGGTACTAATACGCCGAGGGCTTGACTTAATATTTAAAAACACACCTTTGCCGTTCTGCAGTCTTGAGGGTATGTCCTCATACCTTCCCGGTGGTCATAGCGAGGGGGAAACACCTCTTCCCATTCCGAACAGAGTAGTGAAGACCCTCAGCGCCGATGGTACTTCGGGTGCAGACTCGTGGGAGAGTAGGTCGCCGCCGGGTTAGTTCCGAAAAGGGGCAGCGTTCTTCGTGGACGCTGCCCCTTTCGCATTTGGGTCACGTGGCGTGCGCGGCTCAGGTTGCTCGTGCAGGAGGGCCCGGGTCCGGACGGGCTGGGTGGCGCTGGGCCAGATGTCGGGGAGGCTCGTCGGCCGCGGCCGCGCGTGGCTGACGTCGTCGCAGGTTCTGCCGGCAGGACGCGTCGCAAGGGCTCGTTCGGCGATAGGGAGAGGGTCGACGGCATTCGTCGCGTCAGGGACTCGTCTCCCGTTCCCGGTCGCGTTCCGCGCGTCCGGCATACGTCCCCGCAGGAGCGGCAGACACGACCCATTGGCCGGCGGCAGAGCGTCGTGGTGAGACGTACGGGATAGCGGCCGCGTCATGGGCGATTCCGCTGACCGGTCCGACTGCGACCGGTTCTGCCGAGTCGTCGGCAGCCGGACGGTGCACGGGGGACGCCCGGGCCAGCGGTCGAAAAGGAGTCGGGGACGAACGACGCCTGACACCGGTGGACGTGCCTGAGAGGATGCGATACATGCCAACGCTGTCTCGCTGGTGCGTGCGTGCTGCTTTGCTGTACCTGGTCTGCGGGATGACCGTGGGCTCCTGGATGCTGATCCGGCAGGCCCAGCGGTCTCCGCTCGGTCGGCCGTGGCCCGCCTTGCACGCTCACATGCTGCTCATCGGCTTCCTCCTGCTCTTGGTGATGGGTGTCGCGTTCTGGATGTTCCCTCGGGTGAAGGGCCAGCGGCCACGGCGCGAGATCGGATGGGTGGCGTTCGGGCTGATGAACGCGGGACTCGTCCTTCGCATCGTGGCCGAGCCTCAGTCGATCGACGGGAACATGTTCTGGCGTACGGTTCTCGGGGTCTCGGCTGTTCTGCCGACGCTCGGTGCACTTGCGTTCGGGATCGCCATCTGGCCGCGGGTGCGCGCCGCGATGGATCCCGCCGAAGCCCGGGCGATGCGTGCGGAGCGAGGACTACCGCCGAGGCGCGACTAATGCGGTGTCCCCGCCTTCCGCGGAGGGCAGCGAGGGGTCCGGGTTCGGTACCGCGAGCGGCGTCTCTCTGCAGTCGGTTCGAATCCGCCGGCCCTGGGCGGCACCGTCTCGCCGTACCCGCTCGGTAGGATCCTCTGAATGGAGAACGGACCCGGACAGGGGGCCGAGTGCATCGTGATCGGCGGTGGGCTCGCCGGTCTTGCCTGCGCCCAATCGCTGAGCGCGGACGGATACACCGTTCAATTGCTCGAGGCCAGCCCCCGGCTCGGCGGACGCGTCTCGGGAGGGTTGTTCCACGGCGAGCCCTACGACCACGGCTTCGTCGCGATCCCCGCGGCCTATCCGGACACGGCGGACTTCCTCGAGGGCATCGGAATCGAAGGCGATGATCTGCGGACGTTTCAGCGCAGCGTCGTCCTTCACGACGGAGCGAAGTGGCGTCGTCTTCGCCTGATCGGCGCGGGCAGCCTCATCACGACCCGCCTCATGCCCCGGCGCGACGCACTCCGGCTGACCGCCCTCGGCGCGAAGCTCGCGATCGCCGGAGGCACCCGGCCACCCGAGGACGACTCAGGGCTCAGCACGGAGGCCTGGCTCCACGCCACGGGGTTGAGCGAGGCGACGATCGACCGCGTGCTACGTCCCTTCCTGGGCTCGTTCCTGCTCGATCGCAGCCTGTCGGCCGACGCCGCCTTCACGCGGTTCGTCCTGGGCGCTCTGGCGCGCGGCGCCGCCATGCTCCCTGTGGACGGAACGAAGATGCTCGCGGATCGCGCGGCGGCTGCGATCAGCGCGTCCGGCGGGATGATCTGGACGGACGTGACCGTCGACCGCATCCTGCGCGACGATGACGGCGACGCGACCGGGGTCCTCCTGTCGGACGGTCGGAGGATCGGCGCGCAGTCGGTGGTCGTCGCGGTCGGTGCCACCACGGCTCGCCGGCTCCTGCGGGACATCGACCCGGTGACCGCCGATGCGCTTCCGACCGAGTTCCTGGGCGCGGTCAGCGCGACGTTCGCGCTCTCGGAGCCGCTCTACCGTGACGCCACGGTGCTGATCGACGCCGTGAGCCCGGAGGGGGAGAACCGTGTCGACCTGATGTGCCAGGTCAGCAACGTCACCCGTCCCGGGTCGCCCGGACCGCACATCGTCACCGCACAGAGCGCCACGGAGGGCTGGGCCCGCGTCGATGCGGAGACCTATGCGGAGGCCGTCGGCCATCATGTCCGCTCCACGATCCCCGGTTTCCCGTGGGAGCAGGTCGCCGAGCTCATCGATGCCCGTGTGCACCGCGAGGCCCAGTACCGGATCCCGCCTGGACGTCGCGCCTCCCTGCCCGGGCCCCGCACCGCCGTTCGGAACATCGTCCTCGCCGGGGACTGCACCACCCACCCCTCGATCGAGGGTGCGGTCTCATCCGGATACCGCGCGGCCGAGATCGTCGCGGGCCTCCATCCGTGAAGATCGTCGGCGACCGGAGGGTCTACACCGTCGCCGAGGTCTCCGAGGCGTGCCGTCGAAGGTTCGAGGATGTACCCACCGTCTGGGTGGAGGCCGAGATCTCCAACCTCCGGCAGCACCGACGGCACGCCTACTTCACGCTCGTCGACGTCGGTGCCGGTGCGGCGTGGCAGGTGCGGTGCTCGATGAACATCGATCAGTTCGGGACGCTCGGCTTCGAGCCGCGCGACGGGATGCACGTCCAGGCGAACGGCCGCGTCGAATACAACCCGAAGAACGTCACTCTGACCTTCCGCGTGACCCAGATGGCACTGGCCGGCGAGGGGCTTCTGCGGGCGCGCATCGACGCCCTGCGCGAGAAACTGGCGGTAGAGGGCCTCACCGATCCCGCCCGCAAGCGTCCGATCCCCGTGCTGCCCCGCGCGGTGGGGGTGGTGACCGGGGCGAACAGCGCCGCCGAGGCCGACCTGCGACTCAATATCACGGTACGCCATCCGGGGATGAGCATCGTCATCGTCCACTCGCAGGTGCAGGGCGACGCCGCGCCCCAGCAGATCGTGCGTGCCATCGGATATCTAGACCGTCGCCCTGACATCGATGTCATCGTGGTCGCGCGCGGGGGCGGGCCCCTCGAGGATCTGATGGCCTTCAACAGCGAGATCGTGTGTCGCGCCGTAGCGGCGTCACGAACCCCCATCGTGTCGGCCATCGGCCACGAGACCGATGTCACCGTGTGCGACCTCGTGGCAGATCTGCGGGTCTCGACGCCGACCAAGGCCGCCGAGGCCGTCGTACCTGAGCGTGATCGTCTCCTCGCCGAGCTCGCGAACGCCGCGCGTCGGATGGCCGGCAGCGTCCAGGCACACGAGCGCGGGGCACGGGACGGTCTCGCGGCACGTGAACGTCACATGGTCCGCGCGCTCGGCGCACGTGGCCGGACGGCGGAGGCGATGCTGGCCGGGCTCGGCAACCGGCTGCGCCCGTCGCTCACCCGTCGTGTCGAGCGTTCGGAGAGCACGCTCGCGGACGTCGACCGCCGACTCGGCGCGGGGATCCGGTCGCTCTGGACGCGGCGTTCGGACAGGGCCGATGCGCTGGCCGCCGCCCTCACCGGGCCCGGAGCCGCCCTCGTCCGGCGACGTGCGGGGGAGGGCGAGACCGCCCTCGATGAGCGGACCCGGCGGCTGCGGGTGGCGGCGATGCCTCCGATCGAGGATCGGAGCACACGCCTGGCTCATCTGGGTGAGGTCCTTGAGCTCCTGTCACCGGGGCGTACCGTCGCCCGCGGGTACGCCATCGTGCGCGACGCCGCGACCGGAACCGTCCGCACGCGTCGTCACGACATCGATGCCGGCTCCGCACTCGACGTCGAGATGCGGGATGGCACCATGCGCGTACACGTCGATGCCGAAGGAGAGACATGAGCGACGAAAACGACACATCGATCGACGAGCTGTCGTTCGACGCCGCCCTTGAGCGCCTCGACGAGGTCGTGCACCGGCTGGAGGACGGCAGCGTCGAGCTGGAGGAGGCCATCCGCCTGTTCGAGCAGGGGACGGCCTATGTCGCCCGGTGCCGCGAACGGCTCACCGCGGCGCAGGCGCGCATCGAGGAGCTGACGGCGACGAACCTGCCGGCACAGGAGGGTCCCCCCGACGACGCGGACCCGTCCGAAGAGACGCCGTTCTGATCCGACGCGAACGTGACCGAAGGAGATGCCGTGAGCAGGGTGGTGGTCAACAACATCGTCTCGCTCGACGGCTACTACGCGGCCCCGGACGGCAACCCACTCGTCCTGAACATGGACGCGGCTTTCGATCAGGCGAACCTGGACAGTATCGACGCCGCCGCGATCGTACTTCTGGGGCGCGAATCGTTTGAGGGCTTCAGCTCCTACTGGCCGTTCGTCGCGGACGCACCCGAACCAGTTGACCCGGGGGCACCCGAGGCGCGTGCGTTCAGCCAGGTGAACCGGGCGATCAGCCGGCGGTACAACACCCTCCCCAAGGTGGTCATCAGCGATCGGGGCCCGGTCTCCGCAGACAACGCATGGGCCGAGACGACCCGCGTCGTCAGCCGCGATGAGGCAGCGGTGTGGGTGTCCGAGGCAAAGGAGACCGGTGCCGGCGACATCGTGGTCTTCGGCAGTCGCCGCACATGGAACGGACTTCTCGCGCGGGGACTGGTGGACGAACTCCACCTCATGGTCAGCCCGACGGTCCTCGGCGACGGCGTCGGTCTCTTCACCACCCCCGCCTCGCTCGATCTCGTCGACTGCCGCCGCTACGAGGGATCCGCCAACGTGCAGCTGCGATACCGCGTGCTCACGCTGCACTCCTGAGACGTCACATCGGCTGTGAGGATCCGGCATGCATGTCGCCGTCCACGCTCATCCGCGGCGGATCGCAGGCCGATGTGCCGCGCGTGACGCGCCGGTGGATCCCCGGTCGTCGGTGCCGAGGATCCACGACCGACGGAACCATCTAGGTATCGCTCGCCTCGTCCAGGACGGCGTTCGCCGCGCGAATCACGGCGTCCAGGCTCGCGCCCAGCACGGAGCGGCTGCGGCCCGCCGTCCACCGCGATATGCCGTCATGGCGGTACTCGAGGCATGTGAGCGCATCGCTCGTGGAGCCGGTCCCGACGCTCGCCTGGTGGAGGCCGACGATGTCGACGACGATGCCACGGGTGGCCAGTGCGTCCACGAGCGCCTCCACCGGACCGCCGGCCACGTGCTCGGTGGTCGTCACGGATCCGTCGATGTACACGGTCGTGGTGGTCCGTGCCGCCCCGTCGACCTCGTCGACGTGGATCCCCGTCGCCCTGACGCGGGCGTCCTCCAGCGACGGGAGGTAGGTGGTCTCGAAGACGTCCCAGAGGTCCGGCGCCGCCATCTCGCCGCCCGTCGCGTCGGTCCGGGCCTGGATGTGGCGCGAGAAATCGACCTGCAGGTGCCGTGGGAGCTCCAGGCCGTAGGCACTCTCGAGCAGGTACGCCATCCCGCCCTTGCCCGACTGCGAGTTCACCCGGATGACTGCCTCGTACGTGCGCCCGATGTCGGACGGGTCGACGGGCAGGTACGGAATGCGCCAGGGGATCTCCGACGGAGGGCGCTCGGATGTGCGCGCACGCTCGCGGTGTTCGGCGAACCCCTTTCGGATCGCGTCCTGGTGGGTACCGCTGAACGCCGTGTGCACCAGGTCGCCGGCGTAGGGGTGGCGGGGATGGACGTCGATGCGGTTGCACTCCTCGACGGTGCGCCGGATACCGTCCAGGTCGGACAGGTCGACCATCGGATCGACGCCCTGCGAGAAGAGGTTCAGCGCCAGGGTGACCAGGTCGACGTTGCCGGTGCGCTCCCCGTTTCCGAAGATGCAGCCCTCCACACGCTCGGCGCCGGCCAGCAGAGCCAGCTCGGCGGCGGCGACGGCCGTCCCGCGGTCGTTGTGCGGATGGATCGACAGGATGACGCCGTCACGGCGAGCCAGACTGCGGTCCATGTACTCGATCTGGTCGGCGTAGACGTTGGGCGTTGCGATCTCGACCGTCGCCGGCAGGTTCAGGATCACTGGCCGATCCGGTGAGGCATCCCACACGGTCGTGACGGCGTCGCAGATCTCGAGCGCGAAGTCCGGCTCGGTCAGGTTGAAGACCTCGGGCGAGAACTGGAAGCGGACGTTGGGCATGTCGCCGGCAACGGCCAGGATGTCGCGTGCTCCGTCCAGGACGAGTTCCATCATCTCCGCGCGATCGCGGCCCAGGACCACGTCGCGCCAGATGGGTGCCGTCGCCGCATACATGTGGATGACGACCGGGTTCGTCACGCCTTCGATCGACTCGACGGTCCTCCGGATCAGATCGCGGCGCGCCGGTGTGAACACGATGATGGTGACGTCGTCCGGAGCCACGCCGCCGGCGGCGATGTCGCGTACGAAGTCGAAGTCGGCCTGCGACGCGGACGGGTAGCCGACCTCGATCTCCGTGTAGCCCATCCGGACCAGCAGGTCGAAGAAGCGGCGCTTCCTCGCCGGATCCATCGGCTCGGCCAGCGCCTGGTTGCCGTCGCGCAGATCGACGGGTACCCAGAGCGGGGCCCGGGTCAGTCGTCGTGAGGGCCAGCGTCGGTCGGTGAGCGGGAGCTCGACGCGCGCCTCGATCGGCTCGTAGCGGGACCACGGCATCGGCGACGGCCGCTGGCGATTCCAGCGGGGCGGGTACGGTGGCGGCGTTCGGTCAGGCGCCGTGGTGGGGGAAGCGGGTGTACGCGACATGGTTCTCGGTCCTTCGTTCAGAAGATGGTGTGACCGGCACACGACGCATCGTCACAACGGGGAGCCGGTCCGGCGATGACCCGTTGTGGCGAGCGAGAAGGAGATGGAGAGGTGAAGCGAACACCACGACGGACGGTAGCACGACTTGTCTGACAAGTGGAGGGTAGGGTTCGGTGATGGCATCACCCCGACGGACCCCGCTGGCCCATCAGGTGGCTGACGACCTCGTTGCACGCATCCGTGACGGTGAGTGGGAGGTCGGTGAGCGTCTGCCCGGTGAGATGCGGCTGGCGGCGGACCTGGGCGTGGGCCGCTCGACGATTCGTGAGGCCGTGCGACAGCTGGTGGGGCGGGGGATGCTCTCCTCACGCCAGGGGGCAGGTGTCTTCCTCGTGTCCCGTGAGGGAGGTGGGTCCTGGGAGACCGCACTCCGCGACGCCAACATCGTTGCCGTCGTCGAGGCGCGCATGGCCATCGAGGTCGAGGCCGCGGCCCTCGCAGCGCGACGCCGGACGACCGACGATGTCCGTACGATCCGGCGTGCGCTCGAGGAGCGCGGGCGACGTCGATCCGGTGGGATCGATCTGGTCGATGTCGACATGACACTCCATCGCAGCATCGTGGCCGCGGCGCACAACACGGTTCTCCTGGGCCTCTTCGACGGATTCGTCCTGCGGATGCGCGAAGCCATGATCGACGTGGTGCAGGCGCGCCCGGATTTCGATCGCGACGAGGACCACGCCCTCCACGTCGATCTGGTGGAGGCGATCGTCGCCGGTGACGACGCCGCTGCAGCGCGTCTGGCCCGGTCGCACCTCAGGTCATTGCGGGAGCGCTTCGATCCTTCGTCCGGGTGATGTCCGTCCGGGAACGCCGTGCGATATCGCGTCGGTGTGGACACGGAGCGGTTACTCGTCCGAGCGACGGTTATGAACGGATGTCTGTGAGGTTCTCGAAGGATTCCCGCTTCCTTTTGTCGTATACGCCTCGGGCATACCGGTTCCGGGCCCTTCCAAAGGCCCTCCATCGTCCGATCCCATCGGGTTTAATCCCGTGCTATCGGTGTCATGGTGACGCGATTTCGGGTGTTCGACGGCGATATTCCGAATCGAGTCGATCCGGAAATCGGGGCTAAAGGTTTGACATCGGTATGCCGAAAAGGCGGTATCCATCATTTTATCCGAGGGCGTACGACGTATGGGGACGTGTCGTACGGAACCACCTCGGGTCTTGCGAACGGTCACACACCTGACTGACAGCGGACCTCCCAGCCGCCGACGGTCACCCAATCAGGACAAATAGACAGAGGACATCGTCTTGGACCTCCACGAGCACATGCCAACACCTCCCATCGGCGGCGCTTCGTCAGCGGACCCCGGTCGCAGACCACGGGTCAGTCATCTTTGGCGATATCTGACCCGCGCGATCGTCGCGCTCGCCGTCCTCGGTGGCGCGGCGTCGGCGTCGGCTGTCAGCGTCACGAAGGAGACGGAGGGCACCGTCCTGCACGGCGCGGTGACGCCCGTCACGGTCACCGTCGAGGGAGACGGAGGGCCGCCGTACCTCTACAACCTCACCATCCGCGATGTCCTTCCCCGGGGTGTGGTCTTCGCGTCGGGTCCTGCGCCGAGCCAGACCATCAACCTCCCCGATGGGAGCACGGTGCTCGTGTGGTCCAACCTCACCGACGTCTCGCCGGCGTCAACCTACGTGCACCGGTACAACGTCCGTCACATCGACCCGGTTCCGCCGACGGTCGGCTTCGACGTCGGTCAGCCCTTCACAAACACGGCGCAGGGTCTGCTGAACAGCAACCCGCGCATCGTCCCGCAGGTGAACGGCACGACCGGTGTCGCTGTCGCAGGAACCTGGACGCACCAGGACACCGATAACGCGGTCACGACGCCCGTCGCGCTCGAGATCACCAAGGAGGAGCCCTCGCCCGAGGGTGAGATCCTCCGCGGTCTCCACAACCACGAGACGACCGTCACCGTCAACGTCCGGGCCAACCACGTCCGCGGCGTCACCGGCGTCGTGGTCGACGACTACCTGCCCGCCAACTTCGAGTTCCTCGGATGCGGCAACCTGGACAACACCCCCGGCGGTGCCGTGGAGTATCCCGGTGCCCCGCGCCTCGACACCAGCGTCTCGCCGGTCACGCCGTGCGCGATGCCCGCACTCGTCGAGACCGTGAACATCGATCCCGACGGCCCGGGTCCGCTTCCCGCCGGCGTCTACACGCACGTCCGCTGGACGAGCGTCCAGATCCCGACGCTGGGAACGATGGCTCCCGGTGCCGTCGTCACCTTCAACTACCGCGCCGGTGTGCCACTCCGCGAGAACACCACGACGTGGAACGGTGGCACGGCCCCGGCCACCAACGGCCCGCAGGCTGCCAACCTCGACAACAACAACGGCCCGCTTACGACCGACGAGCAGGCGATCCGCAGTCCCGCAACGGCGACCGGCACGTACCAGCCGGCCAACGGCGGCCCGACGGTCCAGTCGAGCGACGAGGACGTCCTCGAGCGCACCGCCGAGGACGTGCGGATGCGGAAGTCCGTGAACCCGACGATCGTCCAGAACGGCGACATCGCCAACTTCTCGATCATCATCGACACGTCGGAGTACAACAACGCGTCGAACGTCGTCGTCACCGACACCATGCCGAACGGCATGTGCCCGCTCGGCTCGGTGAACCACGAGAACCCGACACAGGTCAACCCCGACGAGTGTTACCCAACCGGCGCAACACCCAGCCCGGCCTATGGGCCTGTCGTCGAGAACACCGACGGCACGTTCACGATCATCTGGAACATCGCGTCCATCAACGCGAGCGGCACGCAGACCATCACCTACCCGGCCCGCGTTCGCCGCTACTACCAGAACAACTTCCAGAACGACCTCAACAGCCCGGTCCTGGCCAACGACGGTATGAACAACACCGTCGCCCTCACCGCCATGGTGAACGGTCAGGCGATCACCGGGATCAACGATCCTCCGCACCAGGTTCCCGACGCCAGCTCGGCCGGTGTCCGCATCACTTCGCCGGCAATCGACAAGAAGGTCTCGAACCACCAGCCCTCGATGGCGTGCGATGGCACCGAGATCTACTCTGACGGTCTGGCCACCGGTCAGTACCGCCGCGGTGACCGCGTCTGCTTCGAGCTTCGCGCCACCTTCCCGACGAACGCCTTCACCGGTGACGTCCGTATCGCGGACTTCCTGCCGCCGGGTGTCGTGCTCGAGGGCTGGGACTACATCGATCCCGGCACCGTGCACACCTCCGGGACGTGGAATGCCGACACCGCCACTGCGGGCGTGGTCGAGTGGGTCCGCGCCGCGGACACCACCGTCCCGGACACCGGCCACCGCTTCGCCGTCCGCCTGCGGGCCATCGTGGCCAACGACTCGACGGTGCCGCCCGGTCACATCGCCGGAAACCTGATGAAGCTGAGCTCGGAGAACACCCCGGGCCAGACCTTCCCGCTGCGTGACCAGGTCGACTTCGAGATCACCCAGCCCCGCGTCACCCTCGACAAGGACATCACCCAGGTCAACGGCGGCGCCCCCACTGGGACGCCTCCGACCGTCCAGGGCGGTGACCTGATCGACTACCGCGTCCGGCCCTTCAACGCCAGCTCGATCCCCGTCGTCAACGCGGAGATCTGGGACAACCTCCCGCCCGGCGTCATGTGCGCGAACGTCTCGAACATCGTCCCGGCAGCGCAGAGCTGCACCGACGTGGCCGGTCACGGCCGGATCATCTGGACCGGTGTCTCGATCCCGGCCAACGGGAACGCGACCCTGACCTACCGGGTCACCTTCCCGCAGACGTACGCGCCGTTCTCGGTGCACACCAACACTGCGGGTGTCCGGCAGTTCGACGCCGCCACCAACCGCGGCGGGAACTACACGTACATCCCGCTGAGCAACATCGACCCGACCCAGCTTGCCCTCACACCCAATGAGAATCGCGGTTTCACCAACCGTGCCGACGACACCCAGCAGGTGCGGGTCCGTGACATCGGGATCGTCAAGACACGTGTCTCGACGTCCCTGAACGAGACCGGCAACGACAACGACCAGGCCACCCCCGGTGAGACGATCCGCTATCGGATCACGACGACCATCCCCGATGGCGTCACCATCACCAACGGGCGGATCACCGACACCATGGGCGCGAACCAGACCCGTACGGGCACCGGCGCTCCCACGGCGACCGTGAACGGTGGGGCGCTCCCCGCGGGCTGGGACTTCGAGCCGAGCACGCTCGAGGTCACCCTTCCGAGCCCGCTCACGATCCCCGACGGCACCGGTGACACCACCGTCGTCGTCGAGTTCGAGGCGATCGTGCAGCCGGCGGCCGGCGCCACCCGGACCAACCAGGGCAGCGTGCACTGGACCCTGGACGGCACCACCCGCAGGCGGAACTCGGACATCTCCACCCCGATCATCCGTCCGACCCTGACCATCGCGAAGTCCACCGACCTCGGCGCATCCAGCCCGACCCCCGGTGGCTACGTCACCTACACCCTCACCGTGAGGAACACGGGATCGTCCCGTGCACACGACAACGTCGTCCTCGACACGCTGCCGGCGAACGTCCGTCCGGTGGACGCGAGTAACAACCCACTTCCGGTGGGTATCGCGCCCGTCCCGTGTCCGACGACAGCCAACCCGACCAACAGTGCGCCCGCAGCTGCCTGTCCCACCGTCACCGGTGCTAACCCCGGTCAGCAGCAGGCCGCCGCCAGCCCGCGGCAGATCCAGTGGCAGATCCCGATCATCGAGGTCGGCGCCACGGTCAACCTGCGCTACCGCGTCCAGCTGCCCACGGACGAGATCGCCAGCCAGCCGCTCACCAACACGGCGACGGTCAACGGCGACAGCCACCCGGGCAACAACCCCAACCAGTCCACCACGAGCAGCAACACCAGCCACACCCTGACGTGGGCCGAGCCCACCATCCAGAAGGCCGTGACCCCGAACCAGCGGGTCGTGGGCGGTACGGTCCAGTACACGCTGACCGTGGTGGTGCCCCGGGGAGTCCGCAACTTCGACTCCGTGATCGCCGACCGGCTTCCGGACGGCATGAGCTGGGTCTCCTACGACTCCGCCACCTGTTCCGCGGGCTGTGACCCCGGTGACAACCTCAACTCGATCACGACGATCAACCCTGCCCCGCAGGCCAACGGTTCGGTGCTGATCGGGTGGTGGCTCAACGACATCGTGCCCAGCACGCAGGCGAGGACGCTCACGCTCACCTACACCGCGCGTGTCGACACGACGTACGAGGGCACGGGCACCCCGGTCCCCGGTGGTGCGGTCCTGACGAACCTGGCCCAGCTGCAGTGGAGCACGACGGACGGCGGGAACACGCCGCCCAGCACACCGCCCGCGCCGGGTCCCGACACCTCGACGACGACCCCGACGGTCAGTCAGAACGTCACGGTCATCCGTCCGCAGGTCGTGATGAACAAGCACGTCAGCTGCAACGGGGGGACGGACCCCGGTCCGCTGGGTCCCGACACCAGCGACGAGTGCAACACCGAGGTGACGAACGATCCGTTCACCTACACCATCTCGGTGCGCAACACCGGTACGTCGACGGCACACGACGTGATCGTCAACGACGTCACGCCGGCCACCCTCCGGGACTTCACCATGGGCGCGCTGCCCGCCGGTGTGACCCCGGTGGACGTCTCGGCTCCGGACTTCCAGTGGAGGATCGCCGAGCTTCCGGTCAACACGACGGTGAACATCACGTACACCGCGCGCTGGCTTGACTCGGCGCAGCTTCCGAACACCGCAACGGCCGTCAACACGGCGAGCGTGCCCTCGTACTTCGGTGCGACGGAGGCGGAACGCAATCCGGCTCCGGGTGCGTATCCCAACTACACCGACGGCGGCTCTGACGTCGTCACCCTGCGCGCGCTGTTCCCGAACGTGGTCCTCAACAAGACGACCGGATCGGGCGCGGAGAGCGGCACGGCCGAGGTGAACCAGCCGTTCACCTGGCGGATCACCGTCCAGAACACCTCGAGCACGGTCGCCCGCAACGTGATCGTCCGCGACACGCTGCCCCCGAACTGGACCTTCGAGGCCGGTTCGACCTCCATCTCGGTGGACACCACGCCGCCGAGCAACCTTTCGATCACCCCGACCGTCTCCGGTCAGAACCTGACCTGGACGACCGGGTACAACCTGCCCGCCGGCCGCACCATGACGGTGACGTTCCAGGCCCGTCCCACGACGGCCGTCCTGGATGACGCTCCGCCGCGGACGTACGTCAACACGGCGTCGTCCACGGTTCAGGACGGACAGGGCAACACCGGCAACCAGACCGGTCCCTACGACAACGGTCCCGACACCGCGTCGGCCACCGTCGCACTTCCTGAGCCGTCCATCAGCAAGATCCCGGACGACCTCCCGGTGAACGCCGGACAGGCGAATGTGCCGTTCCAGATCCTGGCAGGGAACCTCAGCGGTACCGTGGACCTTCGCAACGCACAGGTCACGGACGTGCTCCCCGCCGGAACATCGTTCGACGCCGGAAGCGCGACGGTGGCGGTGTGCACCGCGCCGACGGTCTGTGCCGCGCCCACCGCGATCGTTCCGACGGTCGCCGGGCAGACACTGACCTTCGACGTCGGGACCATTGCGGCGGCCCGTGCCGTGCGGATCGACTACACCGTCACGGTCGCAAGCCCGCAGGTCAACGGCACGCGACTCGTCAACACCGCTCGCCTGACCGCGACCGAGATTCCGACTTCGGCGAACATCACCGATGACGGAAGCCTCATCGTGGGCTCGGCTCCGGTGTGGGGTTCGACGACGATCAAGACGTCGACCCCGGTGACGGGTTCGGAGGTTGCTCCGGCCTCGAACATCGAGTACCGGATTGCCTACGAGAACACCGGTAACGCTAACGCGACCCAGGTCGTCCTCACGGACGAGATCCCGACGAACTCGACGTACGTCGCCGGGAGCACATCCACCAACGGCTCCGCCACCGTCAGCTACCGCGTCGGCGGCACCTTCCAGCCGGCCGAGCCGGCCGACGCATCCAGCGTCGAGGCCGTCCGCTGGACGATCCCGACGGTCAACGCCGGCACCGGAGGCTTCCAGACCTTCAGCGTCCGCGTGAACCAGCCGCTGCCGGACGGCACACGGATCCTCAACCTGGCGAGCATCACCTCGAACGAGACCCCGACGCCGAAGGAGTTCGGCCCGGACCCGTTCGACCCGTCGATCCCGACGGAGCACATCGTGAGAAGCGCACCCGACCTGTCGCTCACGAAGGCGGTCGATCGGACGAGCATCGAGCTCTCCCGTGAGGCCAACCGACTGACGTACACGCTGCGGCTCGCGAACACGGGCAACGCCGACGCCACCGACGTGACGGTGGAGGACACCATCCCGACAGGGACCACCCTCCACTCGATCAACGATGGCGGCGCCGCGGTCACGTGTTCGACGGACCCGGGCACCCCCGGATTCACCTTCGGTCCGTGCCCGACCGACCTCAGCACGGTCACGCGCATCCGCTGGTCGTACCCGGTCGTCGAGACGCAGAACACCTCTCCGTCGTCGACCCCGCGTGCTCCCCGTGAGATGGGCTTCACGGTCAACATCACCCTTCCCACCGTGAACGGTGCGACGGTGACCAACAAGGCCGACTTCGACTCCGAGGAGACCCCTCCGGGCGAGTCGAACGAGGTCACGACCGTCATCCGGTCCAACCCGCGGATCACCCTGAACAAGAACCTCTCGACGGGTGTGGTCCAGCCGGGTGGGGAGATCTCCTACCTGCTCCAGGCAACCAACGGCGGCACCGCTATGGCGACGAACTCCGTCATCAGCGACGAGATTCCCACCGGCACGCGGTACGTGGCCGGAAGCGCGACGGGAACCCCGAGCTTCCGTGTGGGCGGCGCATGGCAGACGACGGAGCCGGCGGACGCCGCCACCGTCGAGGCCCTACGCTGGGAGATCGGCACCATGGAGATCGACGCATCGGTGAGCGTCGGCTTCCGCGTCGTGGTCCCTGCCGAGGTTCCGCGGTCGTTCACGGAGGTCCTGAACACCGGGTCGTACTCCAGCGACCAGGGCGGTATCACCAGCAACCGGGTCCGCACCGAGGTGCCGCACCCGCCGCTGCCTCCGGGACGCACCGTCCTCTCGATTCGCAAGGTCGCCCTGACACGGACCCCCCGTGCCGGTACGGTCATGAAGTGGCGGATCGAGGTCCGCAACCGCGGACGGGTCGCCGCACAGAACGTCCGGGTCTGTGACCCGCTGCCCCGAGCGCTGACGCTGGCACGTCCCAACGTCCGCATCGAGCGCACGGGAGCCGGCCGTCGCACGTACTCCAACGCGCGACTGCGGATGACCCGTGGCCAGGCCTGCCTGACCATCCCGACCCTCGCGGTCGGACAGACGGCACGGTTCACGATCCAGACCAGGATCGCCCGTACCGTCGCGGGCCGTCTGCGCAACCCCGTTCGTGCCACCGCCTCCAACGCCGACCTGGTCTCGGCCTCGGCTGTGGTGCTCACGCGACGGGCCCTCGGTCTGCAGACTCCCGCCGTCACGGGGTAGTCACGGAGATACATCACCGCGTCCGGGTGAAGGGCGGTCGCTTCGGCGGCCGCCCTTTCACATTTCATGGCGGGTGTCGCGGTGAGGCGAGGCCCATCAGGCGGATCCCATCGACTACCGCGTACGCAGTCTCGCTTCCATCAGGAAGGCCTTCCGGGTAGGTGCCCTGCAGCATCCGGGGAAGCGTTCGTCGTCATTGACGCCGACACTCCTCGATACTATGATCACAAACCGACACGGCGGCGCCGATCCAGGCGACCGGGGGGCGACTGCCTCCGAGCGGTTGACGCCACGGCGGAGGGAGACATCGGATGATCAGTTCGTATGACCGACACACCGGGAGGGCCGGGATCGACGTGGGCGTCGTCCGGCGCCCGGGGACGGCTGCCGGCGCCGGGGTGACCCGATGAGCGGGGCGCCCGACATCGCATGCATCGAGTCACTCCTCACGGACGAGGAGCGCGAGATACGCGACAGGGTCCGCGCCTTCGCCGACGCCTCGGTCGTGGCGACGATGACGGATCACTGGGAGAAGGCCACATTCCCGTACGAACTCCTGCCCGGACTCGGCGCACTCGGTATCGCGGGCGGGCCGCTCGAGGGCTACGGCTGCGCCGGCTGGAGCAACGTCGCATACGGACTGGCGCTTGCGGAGCTGGCACGGGCCAGCGCGAGCCTCGCCACGTCTGTCCACGTCCAGAGCGGCCTTGCGATGACGACGATCTGGATGCACGGGAGCGAGGAGCACAAGACACACTGGCTTCCCCGGATGGCGCGGCTCGAGGCCATCGGCGCGTTCGCCGCAACCGAGCCCGAGGCCGGATCGGACCTCGGATCGCTCCAGACCACCGCGACCCCCGTCGATGGCGGATACGTCCTGAACGGACAGAAGCGCTGGATCGGACATGGCACCGTATGCGACGTCGCCTGCGTGTTCGCCCGCGGTGAGGACGGCAAGGTCGGTGCCTACCTGGTCGAGAAGGGCACCCCTGGCTGGACCGCGGAGGTCATCGAGGGCAAGGGCTCCCAGCGCGCCGTCTGGCAGGCGCACATCACGATGCGTGACTGCCGGGTACCGGCCGAGAACCGCCTTCCGGGTGTCAAAGGGCTGGGCGACGTGCTGCGCGTCCTCACCCATTCGCGCTTCGGTGTGGCGTGGGACGCCGTCGGCCAGGCCCGCGCCTGTTACGAGGTCGCGCTGGCGCACGCACTCAAGCGTCAGCAGTTCGGATCACCGATCGCGTCGAAGCAGCTCATCCAGCAGCGGCTCGTCTTCATGGCCAACGAGATCGCTCTCGCGGAGGCCCTGTCCATTCACGCGTCCCGGCTGATGGACACGGGCGAGGCCACCCCCGCGTTCATCTCGATGCTCAAGATGAACAACGCCGCCAAGGCGCGCGCGATCGCCGCCGCGGCCCGCGATGTCCTGGGGGGTAACGGAATCCTGCTCGAGAACGAGATCATGACCCACATGGCCGATATCGAGGGCCCCTACACCTACGAGGGCACCAACGACACCAACCTCTTGATCGTCGGTCAGGCGATCACGGGCCTTCGGGCGTTCTGAGGAGGTCGTGCACGCACGACGCGGTCGCGTGACGAATGCCTCATGCGAGGCGAGCGGTGGACTCCGGGAACTGACCCGACGACCCCGGGGTTCCCGGTGGGCCGCTCGCTCCGGTCGGCACAGCCCGTAACGCCGGCGTGTGCGACCCGGGCCGGGTCTCGGGGAGCATCCGAACTTGGCGATCCAACAGCTCCCCGGAGATCCCCGGCTGGCCCTCGGACGTCACCGCCCGAGGTGGCCCCATGCGGGACCCGGACGGTGTTACGACCAGTCGGTCGTGCCCGACCAGGTCCGGCTCGCGATGTCGAACTCGCCCGTGAGCGTGCCCAGGCTGCCGTCCGAGGCGGCGATGGCGCCGGTCGTGATCCAGCTTCCCGTGGCCGACCTCTTGACGACACCGGAACCCTGGCCCGTGAGGCCCGCCCCGTTCTTGGGGAACGACGAACCGATCCAGCTCCACGTGCCGGACGCCTGGCCCTGGGGAGCGGTGAACGTTCCGAGGACGGTCCCCAACACGCTGGACTCGCCCTCCAGGTTGATCGAGACGGTCGGCTGACCGTTGTCGTCCTGGCCGTAGGTGTACGTCACAGCCTTGAACTCGAAGTTTGATTGTGCCATTCGGATCCCCCTCTGCAGATTGCGTTCACGCAGGTCGCAAACGCGGTTGAGGGCGAGTCAAGCATGGGGAATTTGACGCGTCAACGACGTACCGAATACGGTACCTGAGTCAGACTTGATAAGTGCGTTAACCACCTATCAGACCAGAGCAGAAGAACGTTACTTCTGCCTTTCATATGCGTGATATATCGATCGGCACAGGTGAACCATCGCAGGAGATGCGGACGTCGACGTGCATGCGCCACGTGAACCACCTGAGGTGGGTCCACGTCGCACCGGTCGTCGGCAGCCCACCGGACGCCGGTCGCCGCCGGCGATGGATCAGCTGATCGACCGCTTCTGGTTGCGGGCGCGGAACGCGGGAGCCGCGGAGGAGTGCACGCACAGGAACTGCTCGAGCATCGATCGTGACGTGCGTATGGACGTGGCCCAGTCGTTCAGGTAGACGTGGCCGGCCTCGGTCAGTGAGTAGAGCCTCCGAGCGGGACCGTCGCTGGACGTGTCCCAGACGGAGACGACGAGTCCGTCCTGTTCGAACTGGCGCAGTATGCGGTAGACACGGCCCGAGTCCAGG
This sequence comes from uncultured Bifidobacteriaceae bacterium, assembly GCA_964531025.1. GTDB lineage: Bacteria > Actinomycetota > Thermoleophilia > Miltoncostaeales > Miltoncostaeaceae > CALMEC01. The sequence goes on from CAZHDY010000001.1 coordinate 18,324, forward strand.
TCGCCGAAGCCGAACGCCGACATGCGCTGGATCAGGTAGTAGCCGTGGCTTCTCCGTTGCTCGAGCGCGAGCAGGAGGAACGGCGGGAGCCAGATGTGTGCCTTCGGCTCTCCGTCGCATCGCGCGGCGCGATCGTCCTGGGGGTGGGAGTCCACTCCGAGATCCAACATTTTCGCCTCCGGCCAAGCGACTGTGAATGGACGCTTCGCATCCATTGCGCAACGGTATAGCCCGAATGTTTCGGAGTCAATATTCCGTCTTCACGGGCGGCGAGCGCCCGCGATCCTCACTAAGGTGTGAATGTGCCCGATAACGCAAATCCTTCACATCACAGCGCGCTCACCGAACTCCACCCGGGGCAGCCGATCCCGTACGGAGGGGACCGTGTGGCATACGTACCAGAGGAGCTCGCGACCGCCTTCACGGCCGGAGACCGCCTCGTCGTCGTGCACGCCACCGGGGATCTGCTCCACATCCCGCGCACCGAGGTCGAGGCCGCGGCCGACGCGGTGACCGCCGCTCAGGACGCGTTCCGGCAACTCGCCTCGGTCGGAGATGAAGAGATCAGCCGCTTCTTCGATCTGTGCGCCCGGTACCTGGAGGACGACGAGCGGTTCGCCCCGGTCCTCGACGTGAACGCCGGGGATGTCGAGGCCGCCGAGCGGCGCGGTCGCTCGACCAGCCGTCTGGTGCTCTCACCCAAGATGCGGGCGGACATGGCGGCGGGACTCAGGACGTGGCGTGACATGGACGGCGCCCGGGACCGGGCCATCGGCGAGCAGGCCCACACCGGATGGGGCGTGAAGGTCCGCCAGGCGCCGCTCGGCGTCGTGGGATTCGTCTTCGAGGGACGACCGAACGTCCTCACCGACGCATGCGGTGTGGTCCGCACCGGGAACACCGCCGTCATGCGCATCGGGCGGGACGCGCTCGCCACGGCGCGCGCCATCATCGCGCGGATCATCGAGCCCGCCGCCTACGCCGCGGGGGTCCCGACGGGGGTCGTGCGGCTGGTGGACTCGCCGACCCACGCGTCCGGGTGGGCGCTCTTCTGCGACCGTCGTCTCGGTCTGGCGATCGCACGAGGATCGGGGCCGGCTGTGGCGCAGCTCGGTGCCGTCGCCCGGCAGCACGGTGTTCCGGTGAGTCTCCACGGAACCGGGGGAGCGTGGATCGTCGCGGACGAGGCGGCCGATGCGGGCGTCTTCGCGCGCGCGGTGAGGAACTCCCTCGACCGGAAGGTCTGCAACACGCTCAACGTCTGCGCCATCGTCCGGAGTCGTGCCGACGATCTCGTGCCGGTGTTCGAGGAGGCCGTCGCGGCTGCCGCGGGCCGCCGGGCGAAGGACGCGCGTATCCACGTGCTCTCCCCGGGGGATGAGCGCCTCGCCATCGAGTGGGAGTGGGACATCGCTCCCGAGGTGAGCCTTCTCGTCGTCGATGACCGGGCCCAGGCCGTCGAGGAGTGCAACCGTTTCAGCCCCCGGTTCGTGGCGTCGCTCATCAGCGAGGATTCCGAGGCACAGCGCTGCTTCTACCGGGACGTGGAGGCACCCTTCGTCGGTAACGGCTTCACACGTTGGGTGGATGGCCAGTACGCCCTCGACAAGCCGGAGCTGGGGCTCTCGAACTGGCAGAACGGACGGCTCTTCGCCCGTGCCGGGGTGCTCTCGGGAGATTCGGTGCACACGGTCCGCCTGCAGGCCGAGGTGACCGACCACGACGTCAGCCGCTAGTCACGCCGGACGCGGTCGTGGCTCAGGGCGCGACGCGCGGCAACCGGAAGGGGTCGCGCAGCGAGATACGGGCATCAGAGGCGAGATCGTCGCGGCTCTCGTCCCGGCCCTCCCGCCAGCGGGCGAAGCGCTGCACGTCACGTTCGATCTCGCTGAGCGGGATCTGGCAACCCGCGCTCGCGACGTTCGCATGGGCCAGCATCCGGCTCTCGTCCGACCGGACGGTCATCCACTTCGCGATGAGATCGTCACCGACGGGTAACAGCGCCTCCTTCCCGTCACGCGAGGTCGCTCCGTCACGGAACTCCACGCAGTACTCGCGGACCGGTGACAGGGAACGGGGGAGGAGTGCCACCAGCGGCCGGTGGGGATAGATCAGGTATCGGTAACGGGGGAGGCCCTCCGTGCCATCGGGCCGCAACCGTCGTCCCGTCACGCACATGAAGCCGAGGTCGCGGTACATCTCCCACTCGTCGTCGTTCACGACCGATCGCAGGAGCTCGAGCGAACGCTCGTCGGCGCGGTCGTCGCTGACGGGCCACTCGCTTGCCCAGGCGGGGCGACGCGGGCGGGGCGGAGGACGTCGGTCGCGTTCGCGCTGGACGACACTGGACCCCACCATCAGGATCGCCACCAGCCCGGCTGCAGCGAGCAGCACCGTCATGCGCGGGCTACCGTGTGCCGCCCGCGGCGCGTGGCCAGAACAGGACACGCTTCGCCTCGGCGGGGATCTCGTCGAAGGACGTGACCAGGGTGGCCTCCCGCCGTCCGGTCAGACGGTCGGTGATCGGTACCCCCGCCCACATGCCGGAATCCAGCTGGCGCCGGAACTCCTCGATGAGCGCCTCGCGTTCGTGATCGACCTGGGGGTCGCCCTCCGCGATCACCGTTTCACCGTATCCGGGCACCATTCGCAGGAACTTCATCTCGGCTCCCCTCGGAGCGATTCGGGGCCAGATCGTTCTTATATCGCGCCGGGACGTCCGGCACAACAGCCATGCGTGCAGAGAGCGCCCGAAACGGTCCCGGTCCGCGTCCGTGCCCGAGGCCTCTGACGGCGGCGGTCGCGGGTCGCGGGACGGCGGTCGGCTGATACCGTCCTGGCGGTGTCAGAGAGCTTCATCATTGAGGGCGGCGTGCCGCTCACGGGGACGCTTGTGCCGAGTGGCAACAAGAACGCCGCGCTGCCGATCCTGGCGGCCTGCCTGCTCACCGACGACGAGGTCATCCTGGAGAACGTCCCCGACATCCGGGACGTGCACTCCATGCTCGCGCTCATGGACGATCTGGGCGCCACGATCCGCGAGGTCGGACCGCACGAGCTCTCCATCCGGGCCGAGAACCTTCGCACCACCGAGATCGATCGCGAGATGTCGAGCCGCATCCGCGCGTCGTTCCTGCTCGCCGGGCCCATGCTCGCGCGGTGCGGCGAGATCCGCCTGCCCCAGCCGGGCGGCGATTTCATCGGCCGCCGGCGCATCGACACGCACCTGCTCGCGTTCCGCGAGCTCGGGGTGCAGATCGAGGAGGGCCGCACGTTCACCATGCGTCACTCCGGCATGCGCGGCGCCGAGATCTTCCTGGACGAGGCGTCGGTCACCGCGACCGAGAACACCCTCATGGCCGCGGCGCTCGCCGAGGGCGAGACGGTCATCCTGAACGCGGCGTGCGAGCCGCACGTGCAGGACACCGCACGGTTCTTGGTGGAGCTCGGCGCGGAGATCACCGGCATCGGCACCAACGAGATGCACATCCACGGGGTGGAACGCCTGCGCGGCGGGCGCTTCCGGATCCCCTCCGACTACATCGAGGTCGGGTCGTTCATCGGTCTGGCGGCCGTGACCAACTCGGACATCACCATCCCTGACGTCCGCCGTTCGGACATGCGGATGATCTGCCTCACCTTCGAGCGCATGGGCATCCAGGTCGAGTGGGTCGGCGACGGCATCCGTGTCCCGCCGGGGCAGGAGATGGCCATCCAGCGTGACTCGGGTGGCGCGATCCCCAAGGTCGACGACGGCGTGTGGCCCGCGTTCCCGGCCGACCTCACCAGCATCGTGACGGCAGTGGCCACGCAGGCGCACGGCGAGGTCATGGTCTTCGAGAAGATGTTCGAGAACCGACTCTTCTTCGTCGACAAGCTCGTCGCGATGGGCGCCCGCATCGTCCTCTGCGACCCGCACCGAGCCGTGGTCAGTGGCCCGACCCAGCTGCACGGCGAGCGTCTGGAGAGCCCCGACATCCGGGCCGGCATGGCCATGCTGATCGCGAGCCTCTGCGCCAAGGGACGCAGTGTCATCGGCAACATCCGCCAGATCGATCGCGGCTACGAGAAGATCGACGAACGGCTCGCCGCCCTCGGTGCGCACATCGAACGGGTCGAGACGTGACCCCGCTCATCGACGATCCTCTCGCCACCACGCGTCTGCCCGAGGGCGCGCGCGATCTCCTCCCGGTCCAGCGTCGCGAGCTGGAGGAGCTGGAGGGCGGCCTGCGATCCGCGTTCGGACGCTTCGGCTACCGCGAGGTGCGCACGCCGACGCTCGAGTACGCCGATGTCATGGACCTCGCCCAGGAGGGTGGGGTGGGCCGTGCTTTCCGTCTCTTCGACGAGCACGGACAGGTCCTCGTCCTGCGTCCCGACCTGACCATCCCGGTCGCCCGCATGGTGGCCGGTCGCTACGCGGACCACACCGGCCCGCTTCGGCTGAGTTACGTCGGCATCGTGGCCCGTCCGGCGCGTCCCGGACGCGCCCAGGGCATCGAGGAGCGGCAGGCCGGCGTCGAGCTGATCGGGGTCGAGGGACCCGCCGGGGACGCCGAGGTGGTCGCGCTTCTCGTGTCGGCGCTCCGGGCGCTGGGCATCGACGACGTCCAGGTCAGCGTCGGTGACGTGGGGCTCGTCCGTGCCGCCATCTCTGGACTCGGCGTCGACGACGCCACGTTGCGGCGTCTCGAGGCCGCGGTGCGCGCACGTGATCTCATCACCTGGCGCGAGGTCAGTGAGGGCAGCGGCCTCCCGGCCGAGGCACGGGACATCCTCGCGTCGCTTCCCACGCGGCGCGGTGGGCGCGAGGTCCTCACGGACATCGCACGCGAGATCCCGTCCACCGGCGAGGCCTGCCGTCGGCTCGGCGAGGTCATCGACCTGCTCGAGGCCCACGAGGTGGCCGACCGCGTCGTCGTCGACCTGGGTGTCCTTCGCGACTGGGGCTACTACACGGGCGTGGTCTTCGAGGGCTACGCACCCGGCGTCAGCCGGCCGGTCGCCCTCGGAGGCCGATACGACGCGCTGCTCGGTCGGTTCGGCGTCGACCGTCCCGCCGTCGGAGTCGGCGTGCTGCTGGATCCTCTGCACGAGGCCCGGAGGCGGCGTCGTCCCGAGACGGCGGCCTCCGGTGTCGTGCTCGTCGGGGGACTCGATGACCGCGTGGCGCTCGCGAACCTGATCCGTACCGCGGGCCACGCCGTCGTCGGTACGGCCGCGGGGGAGGACGGGGACGCCGTCGCCCGCGAGGAGGGTCGCCGGTACGTCGTCGACGGCACGACCGTGACCGATCGCGTCGGCGGGACCGAGACGACCGCCACATCGGACGAGGAGGTCGTCGCATGCCTCCGTTCGTGATCTGCGTTCCGCGCGGTGCGCTGTTCGACGAGACGGTCGAGTGCCTGGAGGCGTCGGGTCTGGATGTGGCGCCCCTGCGCGCCATCGGCCGCCGGCTCGTCGTCGATGCCGGTGACGTCCGCTACATCACGACCCGTCCCAGCGACGTCGGTACGTACGTCGAGTCCGGAGCCGCGGACGTGGGAATCGTGGGAACCGACGTCCTGCGCGAGTATCAGCCGGACGTGGACGAGGTCCTGGATCTCCACTACGGTGGGTGCCGCATGATCTACGCGACGATCGACGGGGAGGACCCCACGCCCGACGCACTCCTGCACTTCGGCGCGGTGCGCATCGCCACCAAGTACGTGAACGCTGCCCGTCGGTACTTCGCCGAGACCGGCCGGCCGGTCGAGGTGGTCAAGGTCAACGGCTCCGTCGAGCTTGCGCCCCTGGTCGGGCTGGCCGACGGAATTGTCGATCTGACAGCAACAGGACGCACGCTCGTGGAGAACGGTCTCGTCGAGCGTGAGGAGATCTTCGTGTCGTCGGCCCGCCTCATCGCGAACCGGGTGAGCCACAAGACCAAGGCCGAACAGGTTGACGCGCTGATCGCGAGGCTGGCGGAGGCCGTGGCGTGAACTCGCTGCGCCGACTTCGTGTCGCCGTGGCAGATATCGATCGAACGGCCCGCGACCTCCAACCACCCCCTCCGGATCCCGGTATCCGTGACCAGGTCGCCGCGATCGTGGCCGACGTGGAGACGCGCGGTGACGCGGCGCTCGTGGACGTCGTCCGGCGCTTCGACGATCCGGGTTTCACGGCGGACCGCATCCGCGTGGACGAGGACGAGGTCCGGGCGGCGCGTGCCGCGGCCGATCCCGCCCTCCTCCGGTCCCTGGAGGTGGCGGCGGCCCAGGTGCGTGCACTGGCCGAGCGAATGAGGGGAGGGGACGTCGCGTCCGACCTGCCGCTGGGACAGCGCATCACCGTGCGGAGCATCCCCGTGGAGTCCGTCGGCGCGTACGTGCCCGGTGGACGGGCGGCGTATCCGTCCAGCCTGATCATGGCCGTCGTGCCCGCGCAGGTGGCGGGAGTGGAGCGCATCGCCGTCGCATCGCCGGTCGGGGGCGACGGAAAGGTGGCCGCTCCGATCCTTGCAGCCGCCGATCTGCTCGGCATCACCGAGGTCTACGCGGTCGGTGGGCCGTCCGTCATCGCGGCGTTCGCGTACGGCACCGCGACCATCGCGCCCGTATCGGTGATCAGCGGGCCCGGCAGCGCGTGGGTGCAGGAGGCCAAACGTCAGGTGTTCGGGCGGGTCGGCATCGACTCGGTGGCGGGGCCCAGCGAGGTCGTCGTCATCGCCGCCGGAGATGTGGACGCCGAGGCCATCGCGGCGGACCTCTGTGCACAGGCCGAACACGGGCCCGACTCGCCTGCGATCCTCGTGTCTCCGGACGCCGCCCTGCTCGATGCGGTGGCGTCGGATCTCGAGACGCGCGATGTGTCCGGCATCATCACGCTCGTCCAGGTCGACGATCTCGAATCGGCCGTCCGCTTCGCCGAGGAGTTCGCACCCGAGCACCTCCAGATCGACGTCCCGGACGCCGCCGTCGTCGCCGCACGGATCCATCATGCGGGTGCCGTGTTCCTCGGTGCGAACGGGGGAACGGCCTTCGGCGACTATGTTGCCGGGAGCAACCACATCCTTCCCACGGGACGTGCGGCGCGCTTCGCGTCGTCGGTCTCGCCGGCGACGTATCTTCGTCGCATGTCGGTGGTCGATCTGAGCGACGCGGCCACCACGGCCCTCGCCCCGCACGTGGCGACCATCGCGTCGGCCGAGGGTTTCCCACACCACCAGCGTTCCGCCGAGCTTCGGGCGGCACGGATCGAAAGGACCAAAGGGTCATGACGCGTCAGGCGGACATACGGCGGACCACGGGCGAGACGGACGTCCGCGTGTCGCTGGGCCTGGACGGCGACGGTGCCGTCACCGCGACGACGGGGGTCGGCTTCTTCGACCACATGCTGGTGCTCTTCGGACGGCACGGCCGCTTCACCCTCGACGTGGAGACCACCGGCGACCTGGAGACCGGCAGTCACCACACCGTCGAGGACACGGGCATCGTCATCGGACAGGCGCTCGACCAGGCGCTCGGCGATCGCGCGGGCATCGAGCGGTACGGATCCGCCTTCGTCCCGATGGACGAGTCGCTCGCCCACGCGGTGGTCGACATCTCGGGCCGTCCATGCCTTGCTCTCGATCTCGACCTGCCCTTCGCGGTGATCGGCGGTTTCGAGACCGATCTCGTCCAGGAGTTCCTGCGCGGGCTGGTGAACCACGCGAAGCTGACGCTGCACGTGCGTCAGCTGGCGGGCGTGAATCCGCACCACGTCATCGAGGGCGTCTTCAAGGCCACCGCACGGGCGCTGGCCCAGGCGGTCGCCATCAACCCGGATGTCCGGGGCATCCCGTCGACGAAGGGTCTCCTGTGAGCCTCCGCGTGGCGGTCCTGGATTACGAGATGAGCAATCTGCGCTCGGCGGCGAAGGCGCTCGAGCGTCACGGCGCCGCGGTCACGGTGGTGCGTCGTCCCGACGAGATCGGTGAGGTCGACGCACTCGTGCTGCCCGGAGACGGGCACTTCGGCGAGGCCATGAGGCGCCTGCGGTCCTCAGGGCTCGCGGAGGCCGTCACCGACGCCGCCGGGCGGGGCACCGCGGTCCTGGGCATCTGCATCGGCCTGCAGGTCCTCTTCGACCACAGCGACGAGGATCCGGACGAGGCCGGCCTGGGGCTCATCCCGGGCTCGGTCCGGCGTCTGGACGACACGGCCAAGGTTCCGCACATCGGATGGTCGACGGTCACCTTCTCGGCCGGATGCCCGATCGCTCCTGCGACGCCGGATCCGGCCTACTACTTCCTGCACAGCTACGCCGTCGTCCCCGCGGACTCCACAGACGTCCAGGCCACCGCGCATCACGGGGCGGGCGACTTCTGCGCGGTCGCCGCCCGTGGCCACGTGATGGGTGTCCAGTTCCACCCCGAGAAGTCGAGTGACGAGGGACTGGCGCTGATCGAGCGCTGGATCGCCCACGTCGGCACGGAGGTCCACGCGTGATCACGCTCTACCCCGCGATCGATCTGCAGGACGGCTCGGCGGTCCGTCTCGTCCAGGGCGACTTCGCGGCGTCGACCACCTTCAACGAGGATCCGCTCGCCCAGGCGCAGCACTTCGCCGACGGCGGTGCGACCGCGCTGCACGTGGTGGACCTCGACGGAGCCCGCAAGGGTGAGCCCGCACACGCGCCGCTCATCGCCGAGATCGCCAACCGCTTTCCCGGGACGGTCCAACTGGGCGGCGGACTCCGCAGCCGCGCCGCCATCGAGACCGCCATGGCCACCGGGGTCGAGCGGGTCGTCCTCGGGACGGCCGCGCTCCAGGACCGCGACCTCCTCAACTGGGCCGTCGACCGGCTGGAGAGCGCCCTCGCCGTCGGCATCGACGCCCGTGAGGGCAAGGTCGCGACGCACGGCTGGCAACAGGTCACCGACATCGACGCGACGACGCTCGCGGCCGACCTCGTGACGACCGGCGTGCGGTGCATCATCTACACCGACATCGGCCGTGACGGCATGCTGTCGGGGCCCAACGTGAACGCACTGCGCCGCGTGGCCGACGCCGCGCCACCGCTCAACATCATCGCCTCGGGCGGCATCTCGAGCCTTCAGGATCTGGCGACCCTTCGCGATGCGCGCATCGCCAACCTCACGGGTGTCATCGTCGGTCGGGCGCTCTACGAGGACCGATTCGACATCCCTCAGGCGCTTCGGGTCCTGGCGGGTGGCGCCGCGTGATCCGTGTGATCCCCTGCCTCGACGTGAAGGACGGCCGGGTGGTGAAGGGCGTCAACTTCGTCGGGCTGCGCGACGCGGGCGACCCGGTCGAGCTCGCCGCGCGCTACGACCGCGAGGGCGCCGACGAGATCGTCTTCCTCGATATCACCGCCAGCCACGAGCAGCGCGCCACCATCGTCGAGCTCGCCCGTCACACGGCGGAGGAGGTCTTCATCCCCTTCACCATCGGCGGTGGCCTCCGTACCGAGGAGGACGTGCAGGCGGTACTCGCCGCGGGCGCCGACAAGGTGTCCATCAACTCTGCCGCGATCCGGGATCCCGACCTGATCACGCGCTGCGCCAACCACTTCGGCTCGCAGTGCATCGTGGTGGCCATCGACGCAAAGCGCCGGGACGACGGCACCGGCTGGGAGGTCTACCTGAACGGTGGCCGCCTGGCGACGGGGCGCGAGGCCGTCGCCTGGGCGCGCGAGGCCGCCGAGCGCGGGGCGGGCGAGCTGCTCGTCACGAGCATGGATCGCGACGGCACGAAGGACGGCTTCGACACCGAGCTGCTGGCGCGGATCGCCGAGGCCGTGAACGTGCCGATCATCGCGTCCGGTGGTGCCGGCACCCTCGAGCACTTCGCCGAGGGCGCGATCCGGGGACGCGCGGACGCCGTGCTGGCCGCGTCCGTCTTCCACGACGGCGTGTACTCGGTGTCAGAGGTGAAGTCGGCGATGGCCGACGCAGGTGTCCCCGTCCGGCAGTAAGGTCGTTCCATGGAACCGATTCGAACCACCGCGGCGCCCGCACCGGTGCAGGGCGCGCCGTACAGCCAGGCGATCGACACGGGATCGCTCGTCTTCGTCTCGGGGCAGGTGCCCCTGGACGCCGGAGGGACGCTGGTCGGCGAGGACATCGCCCTCCAGACCCGCCAGTGCCTCGACAACATCGCGGCGATCCTCGCGGAGGCCGGTCTGGGCCTCGCGGACGTGGCCAAGACGACCGTCTACATGACGGACCTGGGCGAGTTCAGCGCCATGAACGCCGCGTACGCCGAGGGGTTCGCGGCCCATGCCCCGGCCCGCGCCACCGTCGGTGTGGCGGCACTTCCCGCCGGCGCCCGCGTCGAGATCGAGGCCGTCGCCGTCAGGCCCTGACCGAGCCGGCTATTCCCACCAGGTACGGCGTTCGCGCAGGCTGTCGAGCGCGATGCGGTCGATGTAGTCCGGAGCCTCGCTGATGGGCTTCCCCTCGTTCTCCGGGGCGAGCACCCACTCCCGGAAGCGGGCCTCGCAGCGGTCGAGTTCCTCCTGGAGCTCGACGATCGTGAGATGCTCATACAGCTTCCATCGCTCGAAGAGTTCGGGCATCGCCACGTTCGTTGACTGACGGAGCTTCTCGGACAGGGGATCGTAGGTCATTGCATGGATGATATTCCCTCGCTGAGGCGCCTTGTGCGCGAACATCCCCTCCTGAATCCGCTCGCCGGCGTCTGCGGGGACGCATCGGCGAGTCTGGTCGGCGGTGTCGTTCGCGACGGGCTGCTGGGACGCGATCACTCGGGTGACGTCGACGTCGTCGTCGAGGGCGATGGGATCGCGGTCGCGCGCCGTCTGGCGGAGCACACGGGTGCCCGACTGGTGACACACGAACGCTTCGGCACGGCTCTCGTCACGGGGACCGACGGGCGCAGCATCGACATCGTGAGCGCCCGGCGCGAGTCGTATCCGCGTCCGGGCGTCCTCCCCGAGGTCGAACCCGGGACCATCACCGACGACCTGACCCGGCGTGACTTCACGATCAACGCCATGGCCCACCGGCTCACCGGCTCCGACGCAGGGCATCTCCTCGATCCCTTCGACGGCCGGCGAGACCTCGAGGCCGGGCTCGTACGCGTGCTCCATCCTGCGTCCTTCGTGGACGATCCCAGCCGGCTGCTGCGTGCCGTGCGGTATGCGGCCCGGCTGGGGTTCGCGCTCGCGCCGGACACCGCCGCCCTGGCCCGGGGCGCGGCCTCGTCGCTGACCCTGTCCGTGGCACGGAATCTCCTTGAACTGCGGCGTCTCCTGGACGAGGACACGGCGGCGGATGCCCTGGATCGGGCGCGTGCGCTCGGCGTGCCGTGGGTCGTCGACGATCCCGATCGCGAGAACATCTTTCGACGTGTGGCCGCGGCCGTCGGCCGGGACGGTGCTCCGGCCATCCCCGTTTGGGCGCTCCGCCTGGCCCTCGCCGTGGGCCTCGACGAACGGGGGAGGGTGGCACTCGACGCCGAGACACGGGCGATCTGCGGCGGTGTCGACGCAGTGGACGGTCTGACGGAGGCCCTCGGCGCCGTCACGCGACGATCGGAGGTCGACCGGATCCTCCGTCGGGCCCATCCCGCGACGCAGGTGATCGCCGTGGCGCACGGCGAGGAGATCGTGGCGGACTGGTGGGCGACGACACGGGACATGGTGCTTGCGGTCGACGGTGACGACGTCGTCGGTACCGGGATCGCATCGGGGCCACGCGTCGGCCGGGTCCTGGCCGATCTGCGTGCCGCCGTGATCGACGGTCATGTCGGAACGGATCGAGCCGGACAAATGGCCTACATCGCGAAGATGGGCGGGTGATCAGGATCGAGACCCTCGACGTCGCCACACCGACCGCCGTGCGTGCCGTCTTCACCACGCGACGCGGCGGAACCAGTGAGGGTCCGTTCGCCGGACTGAACCTCGGAGTCTCGACCGGTGACGACCCGTCCCGGGTCGGTGAGAACCGCCGGCGCCTGACCGAGCACCTCGGAGTCGATCCCTCGCGGGTCGTCATGACCAATCAGGTCCACGGCACCAGCGTGCGCCGGGTGGAGGCACCGGACGACGCGGGCAGGTTCATCGCCGCGCGGACGGGTTGGGCCGAGGGCGATGGCCTCGCGACCACCGCGGCGGGAACCCCGCTGATGGTGCTGGGGGCCGACTGCCTGCCCATCCTGCTGTGGCGGACCGACGGTACCGGCGTGGCCGCCGTCCACGCGGGCTGGCGAGGGCTGATCGACGGTGTCGTGCGATCGGGGGTGACGGCGTTGGACGACGGACCGGTCGCGGCGGCCATCGGCCCCGGCGCGGGTGTCTGCTGCTACGAGGTCGACGCCCGCCTCAGGACCCGATTCACGGACCGCTACGGATCCGCCACGGTCGTCGGCGACAACGTGGACCTCGCCGCGGCGGCTCGCGTGGCATTGGAGGAGGCCGGTGTCGCTTCCGGGGACATCAGCGACGTCGGACGCTGCACCGTGTGTGACTCCGACCGTTTTTTCAGCCACCGCCGGGACGGCGCCCGAAGCGGCAGACAGGCGGGACTCATCTGGAGGGTGGGGGAGTGATCGACGCCGGACGCCTGCGCGAGGCCATGGCCGGCACCCGAGAGCGGATCGACGATGCGGCGCGCCGGTCCGGTCGCGACCCGCAGGATGTGGAGATCGTCCTCGCCGGCAAGTACATCCCGCCGGAGGAGTCCGAGCTGCTCGCTGCGGCCGGCATCGCGGTGATCGGGGAGAACCGCCTGCAGGATCTCGAGGCCAAGCATGCGTCTCTCGGAGACAGGGTCACCTTCGACTTCATCGGCCACCTCCAGCGCCGCAAGGTGCGTCGGGTGTTGCCCCTGGTGCGACTGGTCCACTCGGTCGACTCGGTCTCGCTGGCCCGCGAGATCTCGGAGCGTGCCGACGGAACCGTGCGCATCCTCATCCAGGTCAACACGAGCGGCGAGCCCACGAAGGGCGGGGTCGCGCCGAGCGGGCTGGCACGGTTCATGGACGAGATCGATGAACTGCCGAACCTCGTGGTGGGAGGGTTCATGACCCTGCCCCCGAAATGTGAGTCGGCCGAGGATGCTCGCCCGTTCTTCGCGAGTCTGCGAGAGTTGCAGGGCCAATTCGCCGGTGGATGGTCCGATCGGCACGATTTTCGGGATCTTTCGATGGGCACAAGTCAGGATTTTCTCGTCGCTGTGGAGGAAGGCGCGACTCGAGTGCGAATTGGTCGTGCGATGATCGAACTGGCTCAGGTGAGTTAATGGCGCTCTCGGACTTCTGGCACAAGACCCTCGTCTACTTCGGCATGGCCGATGGTGAGGACGACGATTTCGCTCCCGAGAGGGAGCCGCGCAAGCCGTCGCGTCGTGAGCGGGATCGCGAGGAGCGCGGCGAGCGCGAGGGCTTCGACGAGATCTACGGCGAGCGTCCCAACGTCCGGCGCATCGGTTCGCGCCGTCGCGACGATTTTGACGAGATCTTCCGCGAGGACGAGCCGCTCGGTGCCGGCGCGCGCGCCACACCGATCCGCCCGGTCGAGTCACCACGTCAGGCGATGCAGGTGCACCTGGTGGTCCCCAAGAGCTTCAACGACGTCCAGCAGGTCGCCGACAAGTTCAAGGCGAGCGTCCCCGTCATCCTCAACCTCCAGAGCGCCGAGATGGACCTCGCGAAGCGGCTCATCGACTTCACGAGCGGTCTCACGTACGCGCTGGACGGCGGGATGCAGCGGGTCGCCGACAAGGTGTTCCTCCTGACTCCGCGCAACGTCGAGGTCTCGGCCGAGGAACGCGCACGTCTGCTCGAAAAGGGCTTCTTCAACCAGTACTGAGTCCCGGCCCCGGGGCACGGCGTTCCGGGGTGGTGCCTGCAAGGATGTCCCCATGAGTACATGGCCCGGGCGCATCGCCCTCATCGGATGTGGTGCCATGGGCACCGCCATGCTGCGGGGCATCCGCCGAGGTTCACCGGGGGCTGATGCGGATGTCGTGCTCGTCGATCACTTCCCGTCGGCGGCCGAGGCCGCGGCCTCCGCGACGGGCGGAACCGTGGGTACCGTCACCGACGCCGGGACCGCCGACCTCATCCTGCTTGCCGTCAAGCCGAAGGACGCGCCCGGGGTGCTGCAGGAGCTCGCGTCGGTCGTCTCGCCCCGTGCGGTCATCGTCTCGGTCGTGGCCGGTCTGACCATCGCGGACCTCACGCGTCTCGCGGGCACGACCCGCGTGGTGCGCACCATGCCCAACCTGGCCGCGGCCATGGGGACGGGCCTCGTCGCGGTGGCGGACGCCGCCCTCGACGAGGACGATCGTGGGGACGTGCGGACCGTCCTCGCGCCTGCGGGCACGGTCCTGGAGCTCCCGGAGGCGCAGTTCGCGGCGGCCACCGCCCTCGCCGGCAGCGGACCGGGTTTTGTGGCGCTGGTCGCCGAGGGTCTCGAGGAGGGCGCGGTCGCCGTGGGCTTCACCCGTGCCGAGGCGCGACGGATGGTCCACGCCGTGCTGGCCGGCACGGCTGACCTCCTGGCCGATGGCGGGGACCCCGCCGCTCTGCGGCAGCGCGTCAGCTCTCCGGCGGGTACGACGGTGGAGGGCGTGGCCGTCCTGGAGCGCGGCGCCGTCCGCGCGCACCTCGTCGATGCCGTGCGGGCAGCCGCGGGACGTGCGGCCGATCTGGCCGGGCCGCCGGCCGAGGGTGGTCCGCGGGACCAGGTGTGAGCGACGCGTCACTCCCATCCTGGCTCTCGCGCCACACGGACGGCGTGACCGTCGAGGTGAAGGCCGTACCGAGGTCGCGGCGTACGGTCGCCGTAGGCGTGCAGGACGGGCGTCTCCGCGTGCAGATCGCGGCTGCGCCGCACAACGGGCAGTCCAACGCGGCACTCTGCGCCTATCTGGCCGAGAGCGCCGGTGTCCGGCCACGGGCAGCGGCCATACGCCGCGGGTCGGGCGGGGCCCGGAAGCTGGTGACGATCGACGGGCAGCCCGACGCGCTCGTGCGTGACCTGATCCGTGCGTTCGGCGACCTGGACGAGGACGCCGGCGCATGATCCTCACGGATATCGAGTTCCGCAGGCACCGGGCGTCGTGGCTCCTGCTTGTCACCGCTGCGGTGGTCGTCTTCGCGGCCGACCTCGCGACGAAGGTGGCGGTGCGGGCCAACATCGGCCCGAATGAGTACGTCGGGCTCCTTCCGGGCATCGACCTGGTCCACGTCACCAATCGCGGCATCGCCTTCGGGCTCTTCCCGGACCGGCAGCGCATGGTGGGCGTCGTGACGGCTCTCGTCCTGTGCGGTGTGGCCATCGTCCTCCTGAGGGCCACCCATCGGTCACGGACGAGCATGGTGGCCGCGGGGGCACTCGTCGGCGGCGCAGTGGGGAACCTCATCGACCGCATGACACGTGACGGCGTCACCGACTTCATCGACATCTGGCGCTGGCCGCCGTTCAACATCGCGGACATCGGAATCGTCCTGGGAGCCGCGGCCCTGGCGGTCTCGCTGACGAAACCGTCGCCCTCCCCGCCGTTGTGACGGAGCCGGGACCGATCGAGTTCCGTGTCAGCGAGGCGCAGGAGGGGAAGCGTCTGGACGCGGTCGTGGGCGCACTGGAGGTCATCGGCAGCCGGGCGGAGGCCCAGCGCGCCATCCAGGAGGAGCGGGTCCGCGTGGACGGTTCCGTGGTCCGGAAGCGGCATCTCCTGTCGCGGGGCGAGATCGTTCAGATCATCCTGGTCACACGCGAACCGATCGGTCTCACCCCGCAGGCCATGGACCTCCCGATCGCGTTCGAGGACGAGCACCTGCTGGTGGTTGACAAGCCGGCGGGCATCGTCACCCATCCCAGCCGTGGGCACGCGGAGGGCACCCTCGTCCACGGCCTCCTGGACCACGGCATCTCCGGAGGCGAGGAGGACCTTCGACCCGGAGTCGTGCACCGCCTGGACCGTGACACCAGTGGGCTGCTCATCGTGGCGAAACGGCCGCGGGCCCATCGTCGCCTGCAGGCGATGCTCCGCGACCGTGAGATCGACCGTCGCTACACGGTGCTCGTGCACGGCGCGTTTCCCCCCGCGATGGCCGTCGACCGCCCCATCGGGCGCGATCGTCGGAACCGCACCCGCCAGTCGGTACACAGTGACCGTCCCCGCGAGGCGCGCACCCGGTTCCGTCGGCTGGAGGAGTTTCCGCGCCACAGTTTGCTGGAGGCCCGGCTCGACACCGGCCGCACGCACCAGATCCGGGTGCACCTGGAGTCGGTGAACTTTCCGGTTGTCGGAGATCCCGTCTACGGACGTCCGGGGGCCACGCTGGGGCTCGATCGGCAGTTCCTGCACGCGGCGAGCCTGTCGTTCCCGCACCCGGAGACCGGGGAACTCATTGAACTTGTGAGCCCGTTGCCGGGGGACCTGCAGAGCGTTCTGGATGGGCTGAGGGAGGGGTAGGTAGGGGACTTGGCGTTGGTCTTACGGGGCGCAGCCCTGGGACTGGCGACGACGATCCTCCCGGGCGGATTATCCGCCCGCCCACCCCGTCCAGCCGCCAGTCCCCGGGCTTCGCGCGGGGCCTCTCATTTGGGCCGGGGTGGTTGGGTGGTTGGGTGCGGGGGAACGCGGCACCTACCGTTGACTTGGCCAGGGCTCCGTGGCCCACCTCCTGTGCGGATGTGTCGGACGCGTGCTGGGATTGCGCGTCCCTGTCTTTGATTCTTGGTTGCCCTGCCGGGGACTGGCGGTGGGCTATCCACCCACCCGCCCCGGCCAACCGCCAGTCCCCGGGCTTCGCGCGGGGCCTCTCATTTGGCCGGTGATGTTGGTGGTTGGGTGCGGGCACACGCGGCACCTGCCGTTGACCTGGCCAGGGCTCTACGCTCGACCCGATGTGAAGACGGATCGTGAACTTGCTCGGATTACGCTACTGCCGTGATCCTTCGACCGCGCCACCAAATAGGGACAACGGCAGGTACGCGTAATTCGCACCCAACGTTCAACGAAGCCGGCGTCACGAGAGGCCCGGCGCGAAGCCCCGGGACTGGCGGCTGGACGGGGCGGGCGGGAGGATCATTGTCTCCCGCCAGTCCCAGGGCTGCGCCCCGTAGAACCAACGGCAGGACCGCGTAACCCCACAACACGCCCGAGACATCCCCACGAACCCGTACGGTGAACGGCAAGCCCTCGCCCTGTCCTCTAGTATTCCCGGGACCTATTCGTCACCGACCCCGACGTCGCACATCACGGCGGACGGTGCCGCATCGCAGATGCGGTCCCGCCGAACACGTCGGGCGCTACACCCCACAACCACGACATCGCAGGAGCACTCGTGCCCGTCACCATGAAGCAGTTGCTGGAGTCCGGAGTGCATTTCGGACACCAGACCCGCCGCTGGAACCCCAAGATGAAGCGCTACATCCACGGTGAGCGCGCCGGCATCTACATCATCGACCTCCTCCAGACGCTCGATCTTCTGGAGCAGGCCGTGGGCGTCGTCACCAACATCGCGAATCGCGGTGGACACGTCATGTTCGTCGGCACCAAGAAGCAGGCGCAGGACGCCGTCCGCGACCAGGCGCTCCGATCCGGCCAGCCCTACGTCAACCACCGCTGGCTCGGCGGCCTCCTCACCAACTGGGTGACCATGGCCGACCGCATCAAGCGCCTCCACGAGCTCCGCCGCCAGAAGCGCGACGGGCAGCTGGACCTCCTTCCCACGCGTGAACGCCTCACCAGCGAGGCCGAGCTCGTGAAGCTCGAGACCAACCTGGGCGGCGTCGCCGACATGCAGCGTCTCCCGGACGCCGTCGTCGTCGTCGACCTGAAGCGTGAGGACATCGCCGTCCGTGAGGCCAACCGTCTCGGCATCCCGGTCATCGGCCTGGTCGACACCAACTGCGACCCGGACGAGGCCACCTACGTCATCCCGGGCAACGACGACGCCATCCGGTCGTGCAATCTGATCCTGAGTGCGCTCGCCACCGGCATCAACCAGGGACGCGGACACGTGGAACAGGCCGCTCCTGAGGCTCCGGCCGCTGAGGCTGCACCGGCCGCCGAGGCTGTGCCCGCCGCGGAGGCCGCACCCGCACCCGCTCCGGCCGTTGAGGCCGCACCGGCTGCTGAGGCTGCGCCCGCCGCGGAGGCCGCTCCGGTGGCTGAGGCCGCGCCCGCCGCCGAGGCCGCTCCGGCTGCTGAGGCCGAGGCGCCCGCTCCCGCCGAGACCACCGGCGACGCCCCCGCGGCGGAGGAGGCAGGCGCGTGAGCGACTACACACCGTCAGCGAAGGAAGTCAAGGATCTCCGCGACGCCACCGGCGCCGGGATCATGGACTGCAAGGCCGCCCTGGCCGAGACCGGAGGAGACCAGGAGAAGGCCCGCGATCTGCTGCGTGCCAAGGGTGCCGCCGACGCCGCCAAGCGCGGTGACCGGGAAGCCGGTGAGGGCGCCATCCACAGCTACATCCACGCGGGCGGCCGCGTCGGCGTGCTCGTCGAGGTCAACTGCGAGACCGACTTCGTGGCCCGCAGCGACGACTTCAAGGAGTTCGTGCACGACGTCGCCCTCCACATCGCGGCGATGAACCCCCAGTACGTGTCCGCCGACGAGATCCCGGACGAGTACAAGGAGCGGGAGCGCGCCGTCTACGTGGAGCAGGCCAAGGAGCAGGGCGTCGACGAGAAGTTCCGCGACAAGGCCGTCGACGGCAAGCTGGCCAAGCACCTCAAGGAGATCTCGCTCCTGGACCAGGAGTTCGTGCGCGATCAGGGCGAGAAGAAGCCCCGCACCATCGAGGCGCTGCGCGTCGAGTTCGCGGCGAAGCTCGGCGAGAACCTCACCATCCGTCGCTTCACGCGCTATGAGCTCGGCGGATAGCGAGACGTCAACCGCGCTCGAGGACGGTCCGGCTCTTCGGCGGATCGTCCTCAAGCTGTCGGGGGAGGCGCTCCTCGGGGAGCGTCAGTACGGCATCGACCCCGAGCGCATCACCGCCGTCGCCCGCCAGGTCGCCGAGACGGTCGCCCTCGGAGTCGAGACGGCGATCGTCGTCGGCGCCGGGAACATCTTCCGCGGGGTGGCCGGGGCCGCACGCGGCATGGACCGCTCAACCGCGGACTACATGGGCATGATCGCCACGGTGCTGAACGCGCTCTCGATCCAGGACGCCCTGGAGAAGGAGGGGGTCACCACCCGGGTGCAGTCGGCCATCGCCATCCAGGAGGTCGCCGAGCCGTACATCCGGCGTCGTGCCATGCGTCACCTGGAGAAGGGACGGGTGGTCATCTTCGCCGGCGGCACGGGCAACCCGTTCTTCACCACCGACACGACCGCGGCACTGCGGGCGCTGGAGATCGGCGCCGAGTGCATCCTCATGGCGAAGAACGCCGTCGAGGGAGTCCTGGACCGCGATCCGCGCGAGGATCCGAACGCCGTGCTCATCCCCGAGATCTCCCACATGGAGGCCATCGAACGGGGGCTGCGGGTCATGGACACCACGGCGCTCACCCTGTGCATGGACAACGACCTCCCGATCATGGTCTTCAACATGTCGGACGAGTCGAACATCCGGAGGATCCTGAGCGGGGAACGAGTCGGTACGCTAGTCGCCACGACGACGAAAGAGGAGCGATGAAGGAACTCATTGCCGACGCCCGGCGTCGTATGGCCGGGGCGCTCAGCGCATTGGAGGACGACTTCCAGACGGTGCGCACCGGCCGGGCATCGGCCAGCGTGCTCGACAAGGTCGTGGTCGACGCCTACGGAAGCGACCTTCCGCTCAACCAGGTGGCGCAGATCAACGTGCCCGAGGCGCGGCTCATCACGGTCCAGCCGTTCGACAAGTCGCTGACGAAGAGCATCGAGAAGGCCATCCAGGAGGCACAGCTCGGCCTGACACCGTCGAACGACGGTCAGGTCATCCGGCTCCCGGTGCCGCCTCTCACGGAGGAACGGCGCAAGGAGTACGTGAAGCTCGCGCACAAGATGGCGGAGGACGCCCGCATCGCCGTGCGCAACGTGCGCCGCGACGTCCTGAACGACATCAAGCGGCAGGAGAAGGACGGCGACATCACCCGCGACGACGTCGCGCGTGCATCGGACGAGGTGCAGAAGGTGACCGACGCCGAGGTGAAGGCCATCGACGAGGCCCTCGCGCGCAAAGAGGCCGAGATCCTCGAGGTGTAGTGGCCGGAGCGAAGCCGCGGCGAACAGGGCGCCTTCGCTCGCGTATGCAGTCGGTCCGCGCCCTTCTCGGGCTGGACCGTCACGACGAGCGCCGTCGCGGCTCGCAGAACGAGCTGCCACATGGCGTCGCCATCATCATGGACGGCAACGCGCGGTGGGCCCGTGAGCACCACCTGCCCATCGCCGCCGGGCATCGCGAGGGCGCAAAGGCCCTGAAGCGCATCGTCCGGGCCGCCTCGGACATGGGTATCCGGGAACTGACGGTCTTCTCGTTCTCGACCGAGAACTGGTCACGACCGGAGGACGAGGTCAACGACCTCATGAGCCTCTTCATCGAGCTCATCGATCGCGAGACGGACGAGCTGAACCGGGAGAACGTCCGGATGCGGTTCATCGGGAGGCTGCGCGAGCTCCCCCGGGGACTCCAGGACCGCATCGCGCAATCGGAGGCCTCCACGGCCGACAACGACGGCCTGCGTCTGTTCGTGGCGATGAACTACGGGGCCCGCAGCGAGATCGTGGATGCCGCGCGGCGCTTCGTGGCGCGCCACGGGGACGAGGGCGGGGAGGAGGAGTTCTCGGCGGTCATGGCCGAGAGCGGTATGAGCGACCCCGAACTCCTGATCCGCACCAGCGGTGAGCAGCGGCTGTCCAACTTCCTTCTGTGGCAGTGTGCGTACGCCGAGCTGTACTTCAGCGACCGCCTGTGGCCGGACTTCACTCCGGAGGACCTCGAGGCGGCCGTCGCGCACTACGCCCAATGCCAACGGAGGTTCGGCGCCCGGTGATCAACCGAATCCTCATCGCCGTACCGGGTATCGCCGTCGCGGTCGGCGCCGTCTGGTTGGGCGGATGGGCGTTCTCCATCGCGCTCGCCATCGTCGCGGGACTGGCCGTCACGGAGTATCTGGGCCTTCTCTCGGCCGCCCACCCCGTTCGCTGGGCCGCCTACGCCGGCGTCCTCGTGACGGTCGGGCTGGCGGCGACCCTCGACATCCCGGAACGCGGTGTCCTTGTGGGCGTCGGTGCGTCGGTCATGCTGGCGGCCATCGGCGGGCTCATGCTCGTGGAGCGCACCGAGGTCGCCAAGCGGGTGGCGCTCACGGCATTCGGAGCCGTCTACATCGGTGTCCCCGTCGGCCTGCTCATCGCGCTCCGCGACCTGGAGTTCGGTGCGGCCGCGGTGGCGAACATCCTGATCGGTACCTGGGCGTTCGACACGTTCTCGTACTTCGGGGGACGGCTGCTGGGCCGCCATCCCATCGCGCCGCGCACGTCGCCGAAGAAGACGGTCGAGGGCTTCGTGGTCGGCGTCGTCGGAGGGACCGCCTCGGTGATCGTCGCCGGTCTCTGGATGGACTGGATCGACTGGCACGAGTCGCTCGTGCTCGGTGTGGTCATCTGTGCGGTCGCTTACGTCGGTGACCTGTTCGAGTCGCTCATGAAGCGGGATCTGGGCATCAAGGACTCCGGCCGCCTCCTAGGTGAGCACGGTGGGGTGCTCGACCGCTTCGACGCGCTCTTCTTCACGTCGGTCGCGGGGTTCTACGCCACGGTGTGGCTCGTCGGCTGAGTCACGGCCGGCCGGGACGTCAGGCCACTGGGGCCGACGAGTTCTAGGATGAAGGCCTGATCTCTCGGCCGCGGTTCCGTGCGGCCGCTCGCGAAAGGTTTCCCGCGTGCACGGTGTCCCTGAGAAATTTGCCGACGTCGGCCTGACGTACGACGACGTACTGCTGCTGCCGGGTTACTCCGACCTGGCGCCGAGCGATATCGACACCTCGACGCGGCTGACACGCGAGATCACCCTGCGGGCGCCGCTGATCTCCGCCGCGATGGACACCGTCACCGAGTCCCGGATGGCGATCGCGATGGCCCGGCAGGGTGGCCTCGGCGTCCTGCATCGCAACCTGTCGATCGCCGATCAGGCCTACCAGGTCGGCCTGGTCAAGCGGACCCAGACGGGGATCATCTCCAACCCGGTCACCATCGGCCCCGCCGCGACGCTCGAGGAGCTCGACCGGATCTGCGGGGAATACCGCGTCTCCGGGCTGCCGGTCGTCGACCCGGCCAACCATCTGCTCGGCATCATCACCAACCGCGACCTGAGGTTCACCCCGGTCGCGGAGTGGGCGACCACCCGGGTCGACGAGGTGATGACCCCGATGCCACTGGTCACCGGGCACGACGACATCTCGCACGAGGACGCGACGATGCTGCTGCGCCAGCACAAGCGTGAGCGGCTGCCGCTGGTCGACGACGAGGGGCGCCTCGCGGGCCTGATCACCGTCAAGGACTTCGTCAAGTCCGAGCAGTTCCCCAACGCCTCGAAAGACCCCCAGGGCCGGTTGATGGTCGCGGCCGCGATCGGCTACTTCGGCGACGCCTGGGAGCGCGCGACCACCCTGATCGAGGCGGGTGTCGACGTCCTGGTCGCCGACACGGCACACGGCCACGTGCGGATGCTGCTCGACATGGTGCGCCGGCTCAAGACCGACCCGGCGACCCGCCACGTCCAGGTGATCGGCGGCAACGTCGCCACCAGGGCCGGTGCGCAGGCGTTCGTCGATGCGGGCGCCGACGCGGTCAAGGTCGGCACCGGACCCGGCTCGATCTGCACCACGCGCATCGTCACCGGCGTCGGGGTCCCGCAGGTGACCGCCGTCTACGAGGCGGCGCTCGCCTGCCGTCCGGCCGGCATCCCGGTGATCGCGGACGGCGGGCTGCGCCACTCCGGCGAGATCGCCAAGGCCATCGCCGCCGGCGCCGACTCGGTGATGCTCGGCTCGCTGCTCGCCGGCTGCGAGGAGTCGCCGGGCGAGCTGGTCTTCGTCAACGGCAAGCAGTTCAAGGCCTATCGCGGCATGGGTTCGCTCGGGGCGATGAGCAGCCGCGGCAAGAAGTCCTACTCCAAGGACCGCTATTTCCAGGCCGAGGTGACGAGCGACGACAAGATCGTCCCGGAGGGCATCGAGGGCCAGGTCGCCTACCGCGGCCCGCTCTCCGCCGTCGCCCACCAACTGCTCGGCGGGCTGACCCAGTCGATGTTCTACGTCGGCGCCCGCACGATCGGTGAGCTGCAGGCCAACGGCCGGTTCATCCGGATCACCTCCGCGTCGCTGACCGAGTCCCACCCCCACGGCGTCGAGATGACCGTCGAGGCGCCGAACTACTCCGGCCGCTGAGACAACCGAATCGGGCCGGGAACCGCGACGCCGACACAGCCGTTGCATCGGCTCAGCGACCGTGACGTGCGTACCCGGTGATGACCGCGCGACCGCCATCATCCGCTCATCCCCGTGAGATGACTGATCCCACGACCTCGCGGCGTGGTGCACGCCCCCGTCGGTGCGGATACGTCACCGGCCACCTCGGAAAGGACACCACCCTGTCTCGTGGCGCCCGGCGACGCCCCGCATCCGCCGTTGACGCACCCCACATCCACGATTCCGTGGAATCGATCATCTAAGATTCACCGGTGCCGAAGCGCGTTCTCATCCTCGGGTCGACGGGGTCCATCGGTGTCCAGGCCCTCGATGTGATCGCCGGGTCGGACGACCTCACACTGTGCGGGCTCGCATGCGGCAGCGACGACGCGACCCTCGCCCGGCAGTCCGCCGAACACGGGGGCGTCCCCACCAGCTGTACCGCGGGCACGGCGACCATCGCCGCAGACCCCGGCTTCGAAGCGCTCATCGACGCTTGCTCACCCGACATCGTCCTGAACGCCATCGTGGGGGCGGCGGGCCTCCGGCCGACACTGGCAGCACTCGATCGTGGCATCGACGTGGCTCTGGCCAACAAGGAGAGCCTGGTCGTCGGCGGGGATCTGGTGCGCATCGCGCGCGAGCGCAGCGGGGCGCGTCTCGTGCCCGTCGACTCGGAGCATTCGGCGCTCTTCCAGCTTCTGGAGCATGTCGACCGCACACGTGTGCGTACCACGGTCCTCACCGCATCCGGCGGTCCCTTCCGGGGTCGCTCCCGGGACGATCTCGCCACGGTCACGGTGCACGACGCGCTCGCGCACCCCACCTGGACGATGGGGGCGAAGATCACCATCGACTCGGCCACCCTCATGAACAAGGGGCTGGAGGTCATCGAGGCCCGGCACCTGTTCGACCTGGAGGACGAGGAGGTCGAGGTGGTCGTCCACCCGCAGTCGTTCGTCCACGCCATGGTGCGCCTGGCCGACGGAAGCGTGCTCACCCACTGCGGTCCACCCGACATGCGGGTCCCGATCGGTCACGCCCTCACCTGGCCGGCACCGGCCCCCGAACGGGAGCCCGTCGACCTCTTCGGTCGCCGGCTCGACTTCGAGGAGCCCGATCCCGACACGTTCCGCTGCCTCCCGCTGGCCCGTGAGGCCGGTCGCACGGGCGGCACGGCACCCGCCGTCCTGAACGCCGCCAACGAGGTGGCCGTCGCGGCCTTCCTCGACGGGCGCATCCGCTTCCTCGACATCGCCGACCTGGTCGACTCGGCCCTCTCGGCGATCTCCGCGGAGCCGGCCACGAGCCTGGATGCGGTCCTGGAGGCCGATCAGGATGCGCGTGAGCACGTCAACGCGGCGCTGGCGGTCCGCGCATGACGCTGGTGAACGTCCTCGTCTTCGTGGCCATCCTGATGGTCCTGATCCTGCTCCACGAGATGGGCCACATGCTGGTCGCCAAGTGGTGCGGCATGCGGGTCGAGAAGTTCTCCATCTTCTTCGGGCGTCCGATCTGGTCGTTCCGGCGCGGTGAGACCGAGTACGGCATCGGCTGGCTTCCGCTCGGCGGATACGTGGCGATCACCGGTATGACGCGCGACGCCCTGGTCGAACGCGAGACGGTGTCGGTGCCGCAGGACGACCTGCGTGCGGTCGATGTCCGGCATGAGGAGGAGCGGGCGCGGGAGGACCGCCGCCGTATCCAGCCGACGCTCGACGGCTGGTTCCGGGTGGGACGCTGGCCGCACGAGGGCAACGTGACCCTGGCGCGCGAGGTCCCCATGTCACCGGAGCTCGCCAAGCGTGCCTACTGCAACTCGACGACGCCCCGGAAGGTCGCCACGATCCTCGCGGGTCCGATGGCGAATGTGATCATCGCGATCATCGCCTTCGCCGTCGCGTTCTGGATCGGGACACCGCAGTACCTGGTGGACGGCAAGATCCGCAGCGTCACCGCCGACAGCCCCGCCGCCGTCGCGGGAATCCTGCCGGGGGACCGCCTGACGGCCGTCAACGACGTCACCATCGACCAGAGCGGGGACGGTGTCGAGGCCAGCGTCGATCGTGCCCGCACCGAGCTGCAGCGGCACCCGGGTGAGCCGGTCACCCTGACCTACCTCCGCGACGGCACCAGTCACAGCGTTCGGACGCCCCCGCTTACCGCCGACCCGGACAACCCCGACGTGGGACGGGTGGGCGTCAGCTTCGATCAGACGAAGGTCGGCATCGAGCGCGACGGACCGGTGGAGGGGCTCTGGAACGCCGTGGACTTCAGTTGGTACCTCACGACGGAGCAGGTGAAGGCCCTGGGACGTCTGGTGACCGACGAGAAGGTGCGCGAGCAGGTGCAGGGACCGATCGGCATCGGCGCCACCTACAACGAGTTCGCGTCCGAGGGTGTCAGCGTGGTCCTGCGCTTCGTCGGGATCATCAGCCTGATCCTCGCCATAATGAACCTGATCCCGCTCCTTCCGCTGGACGGGGGACACATCGTGTTCGCGCTCGCCGAGCGCCTGAGGGGGAGGGCACTGTCCATCGCGACCTATCAGCGCGCGTCGGTCATCGGCATCGGCCTGATCATGCTTCTCGCGTTCTTCGCGTTCCGTAACGACATCAGCAGCCTGACGGGGGAGGGCTTCAACCGATGAGGCGGGAGAGTGTTCGGTGCATGGTCGGCGACGTGGCCGTCGGGGGTGGCGCGCCGGTCGTCGTCCAGTCGATGACGAACACCGACACCGCGGACGCCGTGTCCACGGCGACCCAGGTGGCGGCGCTGGCCGAGGCGGGCTCGGAGATCGTGCGCATCACGGTCAACAACCGTGCCGCCGCGGCGAAGGTGGCCGAGATCCGCGATCGCCTGTGTGACGACTTCGGCGTGTCGGTCCCGATCGTCGGCGACTTCCACTACAACGGCCACACGCTTCTGCGCGAGTTCCCCGACTGCGCCGACGCGCTCGACAAGTTCCGCATCAATCCCGGCAACGTGGGACGTCGCGACCGTCACGACAGCAACTTCGCCGAGATCGTGCGGGCGGCCATCGACCACGACAAGCCGGTGCGCATCGGGGTCAACGCCGGATCGCTCGATCCCGAACTCCTCGACGAGCTCATGGACGTCAACGCCCGCTCGGAAGCACCCGGCAGTGCGGAGGAGGTGCTGCGCGAGGCCATGGTCCAGAGCGCCCTCCGGTCGGCCGAGGCCGCGGAGGAGATCGGCCTGGGGCACGACCGCATCATCCTCTCGTGCAAGGCGAGCCGTCTCGCCGAGATGGTCGCCGTGTACCGCGACCTCGCCGGCCGCTGCGACTACCCGCTGCATCTGGGGCTCACCGAGGCCGGCATGTCGACCAAGGGCATCGTCGCGACGTCGGCGGCGCTCTCGGTACTGCTTGAGGGCGGTATCGGCGACACGATCCGGGCGTCGCTCACCCCCGAGCCGGGTGGCGACCGCTCCCTCGAGGTGCGCGTCTGCCTCGACATCCTTCAGAGCCTCGGCCTGCGCTCGTTCCGGCCCGAGGTCACCGCATGCCCCGGATGCGGTCGCACCACCAGCACCGTCTTCCAGGAGCTCGCCCAGGCCATCGAGGCCCGGCTGGAGGAGCGCAT
Organism: uncultured Bifidobacteriaceae bacterium; assembly: GCA_964531025.1. Classification (GTDB taxonomy): domain Bacteria; phylum Actinomycetota; class Thermoleophilia; order Miltoncostaeales; family Miltoncostaeaceae; genus CALMEC01. The sequence goes on from CAZHDY010000001.1 coordinate 45,296, forward strand.
GTCCACCTGGCGCACCGAGCGACCGGGCGTGGCCGATCTCAAGGTGGCCGTGATGGGCTGCATCGTGAACGGTCCGGGCGAGAGCCGCGCCGCCGACATCGGCATCAGCCTTCCGGGAACGGGGGAGGAGCCCCGCGCCCCTGTGTACGTGGACGGCCAGAAGCACGTGACCCTCGAGGGCCCGCGCCTTGCCGAGGACTTCATGGACCTCGTCGAGGAGTACGTGGCCCGCCGCTTCCCGCTCACCGAGACCGCCGGCGTCTAGAGGTCATCTCGTGATCAAGTGGATCCTCGTCGCTCTGCTGGTCGCCGGTTCGTTCGGCGTGATCTGGACCGCCCCGTGGAAGGACGACGTGGACCGGGCCACCGACCGCGTGAAGGGCGCGCTCTCCACGCTGGACAGGGATACCGACCGCAAGTGCTCCGACTACGGCAAGCAGGTGCCCCAGAGCGTGAAGGACGCCGTGGCCGAGGTGGAGCGCGACGGTGTGCGTGACACGGATCTGGCCGACAAGGCGCGTCGCCAGGCGGACGGCATCGCCGAGTGCGTGAAACAGCTGCCGGCACTGGCGCCCCAGTGGGGTGACATCGAGCGCCGCCTGAGGCGCGCCGCGCCGACCGACTGAGCCGCGGCGCGAAGCGCTTCGCCACGGGAGTGACCGACGGCGCCTGTGCTAGCCTCTCGGGGCTTCGGGGCGTGGCGCAGTCTGGTAGCGCACCCGGCTGGGGGCCGGGCGGTCGGAGGTTCAAATCCTCTCGCCCCGACTTTTCGTGAGCGACGACACCTGGAAAACCCGGCTCTGGTGGTTGCCGAACGCGATCACCATCTGCCGACTGGCGGGACTGCCCGTTCTCATCTGGGCGGTCGTCACGCATTCCGGGCCGACATCGGCGTTCGTGGCGTGGCTCTTCGCCGGCATCGCGATCACGGACTTCGTCGACGGCAAGTTGGCGCGCTACCTACACGCGGAGTCGCGCTTCGGACAGATCGCCGACCCGCTGGCCGACCGGCTCGTCATGGCCGTCGGGCTCATCGCGTTCCTGGCATTCGACCGGCTCCACTGGACGGCCCCGGTCATCATCCTGGTGCGGGATGCCGTCGCGGTGATCGCCTTCGTCGTGCTGGCACGCCGGGGCGTCGAGATGCGGGTCGACTTCTGGGGCAAGGCCAGCTCCCTCATCGCCATGGTCGGCACCGGCATGTGCCTTCTCAGCACGTGGGTGGGAGGGGACATCATCTTCTGGATCGCCGTCGTGATCTCCGTCGCAACGCTCGCCAACTATGCGCGTGACGCGGCACGACGATTGCGAGTCTCAGGCTCCACATGAGGTTTTGGCCCCGTTCGGCTATGCTGCCGGACGATGGCAGATCCCGAATATCCCGGAAACGAGGCAGTTTCATCCTCCGCGGTCGACTTCTCCACGCTGAACGACGTCGAACTGCGCGATGAAATCCACCGCCTCATGCGGCGTGAGCGAGAGATCTCGTTCCAGCGCCGGTTCCTGCACGGGCAGATGGAACTCGCCCGAGCGGATCTGCAGCGTCGCCTGACGGCCGACGTACCGCTCACGATCTCACCCCAGGAGATCGAGGAACTGGAACGGGCTCTGAAGCCGGAGAGGGATAGCTCCTGATGTACTGCCCCGAGTGCGGGTTCCACCAGAGCGCCCAGGGCCACACGTTCTGTGAACGCTGTGGTGCCCGCCTGCCCCAGCCGGAACCGTCCGGGGGACAGACCACCGGTCCGTTCTCCATTCCCGATCCCACCAGCGAGATCGTCGCCGGCCACGGTGTCGTCGAGGGTCCGGCCCTCGCCATCCGTTCGGGAGGCGGTGTCTCCGGGCAGGTCTTCCGCCTGGCGGCCGGGACCACGGTCAGCCTGGGACGCGATCCCGATGCGGACATCTTCCTCGACGACGTGACCGTCTCACGACGCCACGCCGAGGTCACCGTCGGCGATGACGTCCAGCTCACCGATCTGGCCAGCCTGAACGGCACGTACGTGAACCGGCGCCGCATCGACGAGGCCGAGACCCTCCTGGGCGGCGACGAGATCCAGATCGGCAAGTTCAGATTGGTGTTCATACGGTGAGTGATCCCGCGACCACGATCCCTGAGAAGGGCGTCACCATCGGCCGGGTGTGCAAGGAGCTCCAGGCCGAGTTCCCGTCCATCTCGATCTCCAAGATCCGCTTCCTCGAGGACCAGCGCCTCATCACTCCTCAGCGGACCGATGGCGGCTACCGCAAGTACACGCAGCACGACATCGATCGCCTGAGGACGATCCTGCGGTTGCAGCGTGACGAGTTCCTTCCGCTGCGCGTGATCCGGCAGGAATTGGAGTCGTCCACCTCGGGCTCGTTCAGCGTCTCCAACCAGGCCCGTCAGCTGAAGCGCGCCAACCTTGCCGAGCCGGCCCCCAGCGTGCGCGTCGACGCCGAGGAGGTCGTCGAGCGCACCGGTGCACCGCCGGCCTTCCTCCAGGCGCTGGAGCAGTACGGCCTGATCAGTTCGTCGGAGGACGGCAGCGGATACAGCGAGACGGACCGCGAGATCGTCCAGACGGCCATGGAGCTCGCCGCGTTCGGGGTCGAGCCGCGGCACCTGCGGATCTTCCGGGTTGCGGGTGAGCGGGAGGCCGGCCTTCTGGAGCAGGTGCTCGCCGCCGGACTGCGCTCCAAGAACCCGGACCGACGCCGTGAGGCGACCGGTGAGCTGGAGAACCTGGCGGCGCTGGCATCCCACCTTCGACACCTGATGCTGATCTCCGAACTCCGTAGGATCGTCGGAAACTAACCAACCGCTCCAGAAGGACCGCGAGTGTCGTCTCCCTTCGATCTCAACGCCGCCATCCGCAAGATTCCCGACCATCCGAAGGAGGGAATCCTCTTCTACGACCTGATGCCGCTGTTCGCCGATCCCGCCGGGTTGGATGCGTGCGTGGCGCAGATCGCGGACTGGGCGCGGCCACGTGAGGTCGACATCGTCCTCGGTGCGGAGGCGCGTGGTTTCATCGTCGGCGGCGGGGTCGCCCGGGATCTCGGCGTGGGATTCGCCGCGGCCCGCAAGCCCGGTAAACTGCCCGGCCGCACCGTCAGCCAGGAGTACGAGCTGGAGTACGGCATCGACACCCTCGAGGTGCACGAGGACGTCATCCGCCCCGGCATGCGCGTCCTGGTCCACGACGACCTGCTGGCGACCGGTGGTACGGCGCGCGCGAAGTGCGACCTGGTCGAGCGGCTCGGCGGCGTCGTCGCCGGTGTGGCCTTCGTGGTCGAGCTGACCTTCCTCCCGGGGAAGGATCGCCTCAGCGGATATGACGTGCTGTCGCTCGTCCAGTACGACTCCGAGACCGTGCCCGACAACTGATGCAGCGTCTCCTCCGATGGTGGGAGTCACTCCCGATCGCCATGCAGGTGATCGTGTCCTTCGTCGTCGTCACCGCCATCATGCTCGTGTTCCACCTGGGGCCTCTCCGGCAGCCACTGGGGCGTGGCATCAGCTACTCGGTGTTCTGGAGCCTCATCGGAACCGGCGCCGTCGTCGGGGCGACCAGGGCCGAGGCGGCCAAGCGTCGTGAACGTGACCGGGAACGCGACGAGCCCCCGAACCCTCGGCGCCACAAGGTTCCATGAGCGACTCCTTCCACATCCGCTCCTACGGCGGTGCGATGACGGTGACGGGCTCCTGTCATCTGTTCGACACCGGCACGGCGAACATCCTTGTCGACTGCGGGGCCTTCCAGGGCTCGCGCGCGCTGTTCGACCTCAATCGCGAGCCGTTCGGCTTCGATCCGCACGCGATCCACTCGGTCCTGTTGACCCATGCCCACCTGGATCACAGCGGACGGCTTCCGCAACTGGTGAAGCGCGGGTTCCGCGGTCCGATCTACGCGCTTCCGGCGACGGCCATGCTGGTCCAGCACCTGCTCCTGGACGCCGCGAAGCTGCAGTACGAGGACAAGGCGCGGGCGCTGCGACGCGGCAAGACGCCCGACGAGCCGACGTTCGACGAGGACGACGTCTGGGCCGCGCTCGATGCCGTCGAACCCATCGCCTACGGGGTGCCGTTCGACGTCGCCGGCGTCCGGGTGACGGCCCAGCCCGCCGGCCACATCCCGGGGTCGGCCAGCTTCCTGCTCGAGGCGGACGGAGCCCGGGTGGTCTTCAGCGGCGACCTCGGCAACGCGCGCAAGGACGTGCTGCCGGACCCGACCGATTGCCCGCCCGCCGACGTCGTGGTCATCGAGTCGACCTACGGGAACCGCGATCACCGTGACTTCGACGCGACCATCGACGAGTTCGCCGAGGTGCTGAAGGAGGCGGTTCGCCGCAAGGGGAAGATCCTCATCCCGTCGTTCGCCCTCGAACGCGCTCAGGACGTGCTGTTCCACATCGCCCGGCTGGAGGACGAGGGGCGTGTGCCCTCGATCCCCGTCTACGTCGACTCACCACTGGCGGATCGCGTGGAGGACGTCTACCAGGCGTGCATGGACGAGCTCTCGGACGAGGTGCGCGCCATCGCCGCCACCGGACGCGACCCGTTCGCCCCGAAGAAGCTCCGCTACACGCGGTCGGTGGAGGACTCCAAGTCCATCAACTCCTCATCCGAAGCGGCGATCGTCATCGCCGGATCCGGGATGATGAGCGGTGGGCGCATCCTGCACCACCTTCGCGCCCATCTGGACGACACCCATACGACCGTGATGATCGTCGGGTTCCAGCCCCGTGGCGGTCTGGGACGTCAGCTGGTCGACGGTGCCCGTGAGGTCCGCGTGCTGGGTCAGACGATTGCTGTGAGGGCGCGTGTCGTCACCATCAACGGACTCTCGGCACATGCGGACCGCACCGAGCTCCTGGACTGGTCGGCCGGTGCGGGCGAGTCCGCACGGTTCCTGACGACCCACGGCGAGCCGTCGTCGCTCGAGGACCTGGCGCAGGCGCTGCGTGCCCGAGGTAACGAGGCCGAGGTCCAGACGAGCGAGACGCGGTTGCCGGTGGCCGACGGGCCGCGCGAGGAGGCCGGCGAGTAGCGCCTGCCTCAGCTCGGGGGAGGCGGGGGGATCAGGTCGTAGATCACGCCGGTGTTGTCGCCCGTCTGCTTGTACCGCATCGTGTAGAGCGACGGGAGGAGCTCTTCCATGGTCGCCGAGATGTCGTCCGCGCCGAGTTCCTTGGGACGGACCGGCTCGGGCACCGTGTCACGGAGCGGGCGGTCCAGCTCATCCTTGACGTCGTCGCGCCGGAAGTAGAAGACGGTGTCCGGGCGCTCGGCGGCCGGGCCGCTGATGTCGAGGAACCCGGGTGGCGCGACCACGATGACGGCGCTCGCCTCGGGCACGTCCTTCAGGCCGCGAAGCGCGACCTCCTTCGCCTGCCGTGCCGACAGCGTGAGCTCGCTCTGGCCGCCCCCCGCGGTGTCGCCGAAGCTGCAGTCGTCGGCCGGCCCGCAGAGCTTGTAGAAGAGGACGTTCTGCGGCTCGAAGGAGACCGGGCGCCCGCTGTGGTCGGCCGCGACGGCGACCGTCTGGCTGGGGGCGGCGACGTCGCTGGTGAGGTCCTCGCCGGCGGTGATCGTGGTCAGCGGATCTCCGTTGTCACCCACGTACAGGGAGGCCACGTGATCACCGACGAGCTGGGCGCGGCGCACCGGATCGTCGTCCTCGGCCGTGAAGTCCGAGAAGGGGGCGGGGCGGTCGCGTTGCGCGTACACGATCGTCGCGACGACGGCGCCGGCCAGCACGATGCCGAGGATGACGAGAAGGGCGATGAAGCGCCCGCGGTGGTCGCGCTGACGGCTCAGAATCGGGGCCACTGGTCCTCATCCCTGAGGTCGATTGTGGGCATGGTGAGGTTCGCCGAGTCCACGAGCTCGGCGACCTCGTCACCGAAGAGCTCGCCGCGCTCGACGAGGGCGTCCGCGACCCTCTCCGTTCCGGCGCGATTGTGGAGGATGAACCAGTAGGCGGTCATGAACGCCTGACCCAGGAACTGGTTGACCATGGCGCGCTTGTCGCGGTCCTCCAGCGCGGTGGCGACCGGGTCGCCCTCGAGGACGCTGCCGGCGAACGTGCGGTTCACGATGCGCGCTCCGATCCGCTCGAAGCGGCGCATGATCTTGCGTTCGGCGATCTCGCGTTCGATGGGGTCGGCGATCTCGTCGAGTCGGGGAGAGACCGGAGCCATTCCCTCGGCGCCGACCATGAGCGCCGCCTTGGTCGTGGCGGCCGCGGTGTCGCCCGCAACCCCTTCGCTGGTCTCACCGAAGAAGACGTATTCGCTCGCCATCGCACCGAGCGTCCACACCAGGTCGCCGAACTCCTCGTTCTGGAAGTGGGAGTACCGGCGTTCGCGCTCGACCATCCAGTGATGACCGAGGGATCCCTCACGTGCACGGATGGACAGGCGCGCCGGCTCGCGCGCCGTCATGAACTGGGCTCCGGTGACGGCGTGGCCGGCCTCGTGGATGGCGATGGCACGGGCCTCGGACGGGATGTACTCGACACCGCGGTCGATGCCGGCCTCGATCATGGCGACCGAGTGGACGAGGTCCTGCCAGTTCAGCTCACGCCGGTCGTCGTAGTGCGCGCGCATGAGGGCCATGGAGCACATCTGCTTGATCATGGCCGGGGAATGACCCATGGTGATGCGGGCCAGCTCGTCGCGGCGCTCGGGTCGATCGAGATCCTCGGTGTGCGCGACCTTGTCGAGGTAGAGGTCGATGATGTCGTGACGCTCGTCCACATCGGGCGTGTGGAACAGGACCTGCAGCCCGAAACGCCCCGGGCGGGTGAGCGCGGGGTCCAGGTAGCGGAGACGCACGTTGCATGCACCGATGAAGTAGATGTCCTCCTTGCGCGGACGCGCGGGCGGCAGCCGAAGGGGGATGGAGCCGATGCGCCGCGGGATCACATAGAGAGCGTCGAGGACGGTGTTCGTCCGGTTGACGAGAAACTTGCGGACCCCGCTGGGCTCGCGCACCCCGTCCATCTCGACGAGAAGCTGTTGCAGCCCGCCCTGTGCCGATCCGCCGCCCAGGCCGGGAAAGACGAACTCGCGCAGACGCTGGTTGACCTGGCCGAAGAACGACGGACGGCGCGCGGCGGCCTCCGCCCGTTCGGCGAAGAGCCGGTCGCGCCAGGCCGGTGTCTCGAGGACGAGATCCCCGCTCGGGGTGATGGCACCCATGGGGCCGTGGAAATGGCGGTCGTGGATGGAGGGCGGCGGCGTGTGGGCCAGCGCCGTGCGGCGACCGCCGATGGCGTCGATCTCGTCGATGAAGACGATGCACTGACCGCCCCACTTGCGGGCGAGGCGGCGCGCACGCCATCCGAGCCACATGACGAGGATGACGTCGACGCCGATGAACGACTGCGCGAACGCCGGTCCGGGTGCGGTGACGAACGGGGCGTTGAAGCGCGTCGCGATGGCCCGGGCCAGCATCGTCTTGCCGGTGCCGGGAGGGCCGTTGAAGAGCACGCCGCGCTCGGGGGTGCCACCGGCCTCGGTGAACATCTCGCCCGACTGCCAGAGGTTCACCATCTCGGTGACGGCCTGCTTCGCCTGTTGCTGCCCCCGGACGTCGGAGATGTCCTCGTTCCAGTCGACATCGCCGGGCTCGTACTTCTTGATCTGCCGGATCCCGGAGTAGGCGAGGGGGCCCAGGAAGAGCAGGGTGTTGACCACGAAGATGATGGGGATGCTGACGGCGAGGCCGATCCAGCTGGCCATCGAGCCCGGTGCGCTGACGAGTTCGCCCAGCGTGGAGAACGGTTGCCGGAACGCCTCACCGGGGTCCGTCTCGCCGCGCAGTACCTGGACCAGCAGGATGACCGCGACGACGGCGAGATACAGGAGTCCCAGCCACAGGGCGGTGCGGTACCAGAAGCGCCAGAACCACAGGCGCCGACGGCCGGCGGCATCGGCGGTGCGTGAGGCGTCGGGGTCGGCGAACAGGCTGGGGCGGGGGATGAGACGGTGTGCCACCAGGTCCACGAGTCCCCGGAAGGCGACCACCGTGAGGATGGTGACGACGATGGCCGCGCCGGTCGGCCAGTCGAAGCGTCGGGTGAGCGCCAGGAAGACCGCGGGTGCGGTGAGGACCGCGACGATGGTGGCGAGCGTGCCGAACCGGCTCCACTGCCGGCGCAGCTCGGCGCCCGAGCCCAGCCGACCGGCTCTGTCGGGTGGCTCGCCCGCGGACCCGGCGGGACCGTTCATCGATCCGGACGGCGGATTCTCCGAGAACGTGGCCCCGCGCATCCGGGGAGGGGAGGAGTGGGGGCTGTCACCGTTCGGCATCGTCATCCTAAGTACGTCCACACTAGGGATTTCCCTGCCACGGCGGGGATTCCGCGATGTTGAAACGTCGCCATCACCGATTCGGTGTTACCCTCGGATGAATGGGCACCACCGCACCGAATCCGGTTTCCCCGCTTCCCGAGTCCGAATCGCTCGAGCCGCAGGATCTGATCGCCGCTCTCGTGAGGACGTTCGGCGACGGCCTGGTGCTCGCGTGTTCGTTCCAGAAGGAGGAGACGATCCTCCTCGACATGCTGCTCCGCGAGAACGTGGACGCCCGCGTCTTCGCCCTCGACACGCACGTCCTCTTCCCGGAGACGTACGACTACTGGCACCTGGTCGAGGAGCGCTACGGCACCAAGGTCGTGCCCTTCGAGGGGCCCTCCCTGGGCCTTCAGGCGGCGCGCTTCGGACCGAAGCTCTGGGAGACCGCCCCGGACCGCTGCTGCGGCATCCGCAAGATGGAACCGTTGGGCAGGGCACTTGCCGAGGCGGAGTGCTGGATCACGGGTGTGCGCCGGGACCAGTCACCCACGCGCGCGAACGCCCCCAAGCTGGGATGGGACGAGCAGCACGGCCTCTGGAAAGCCAATCCGCTGGCCGAGTGGGACGACGACCGGTGCTGGGACTACATTCGCGAGCACGACCTGCCGTACAACGCGCTCCACGACAAGGGCTACGCCTCGATCGGCTGCACCTACTGCACCCTGCCCGGCACCGGCCGCGAGGGACGCTGGTCGGCCTCGTCCAAGACCGAGTGCGGCCTGCACATGGACACGGGCGGCGACGAGGGGCTCGACTCCGCCGACTAGATGGGTAGTGCCATGGAGGCGTGGTCTGGGGTGCGTCACCGATGCATGCGCGGTGCCGTCGCACACCGATGGTCGGGGTGGTGTCCTTTTCCGAGGTGTCCGGTGGCGCATCCGCGCCGTCGGGGGGTGCACCACGCCGCGCATCTGAGCCACGTGAGCGGCCCGGACGGTCGGGTCAGGCGGTCCGCTTGCTGTATGCGCGCAGACAGGTGAGGAATCGTGCGGTACCGCGTGCCGTCTGTGTGCGGCAGACGTTGTGCCGCACGTACACCCGGTAGGAGAACTTGCCGGCGGCGCGCACCGGGGTGGCCACGGCGATCTGATGGCGGACGCCCCGGATGCCGTGCACGCCGACCGTCTCCGGGGTGACCGGGTCTGTCGGTGCGGGGATCCCCGAGCCGGAGAACGGCGTGTCGTCGCACCGGGGGACGGTCATGGTCGTGATGGGCGCCGGCGACACGGCTTTGGCGGCGACGACCATCACCGGGTAGTAGGTGCGCTCCTGATCGACGATCTGCGGTGCGCACACTCCGGCGACGGCGGGGGAGGCGGCGCTCGCAACAGCGGGTGCCGCGAGGGCGAGGGCTGCGAGGCCGGCGGGTCCGATCAGAAAACGCATGGGGAACCCCTTCCGTTCCGGCGGTGCGCCGGACACCTGCGATGACCTCCGCATCCTATCCGGGGTACGGGCCCGTCGGCTCGCCAACCCGACGGGCCGGAAAGCCCGGTGTCTGACACAAAACTTTCCATGCGTCGTCACGCCAGGTGCGGAAAGTTCTTGTTAGCAGGAAATTTCGTCCGAGTGGCCGTCCGCGGGAAAGTCCGGTGTCTGAGGCCAGGCTTTCCGGGCGACTCACAACGACCGCTCGCGCCCCCGTCCCCTACGACGACGCCCGTGCCGCGTCGGTGCCCTCCGGGTCCGGTTCCCCCTCCGCCCGGGGCGGGGTGAGGGCCGCGGCCACGATCACCAGGATGAAGGCGCCCACCCGTACGGCGATCGAAAGTGGCTCGTCGGGGAAGGGCTCGTCGAAGACGACGGATCCCGACGCGATCGTGGTGATGTTGGCTGCTGCCGCGGTCACCGTGATGACCGCCACCGCCGGGCCGATCTGGAGGCTCCGGGCCGAGACGGTCATGCCCACGAGCGACGCGATGATGACGACGAGGACGAAAGGGTTCAGGAACGTCGCGACGATCCCGTCCTCGAAGTGTCCCGTGAGGGCTTTGATGGCGACGTCCGAGGCACCCCACAGAAGGCCGGCCGCCACACCGAGGAGCGGACCGCCGTGCCGAATCTCACGAGCCAGAAAAGCCGCGCCCAGGCCGAGCAACATGGCGAGGCCGGTATAGGTCAGAAGGACGGGCCAGTCGTAGTCATGGTGCGCCGATGCGCCCGCCTCGGAGTCGAGGGACGCCGCCAGGATGGCCAGGCCGAGCGCCGCAAACGCAACGCCGATCCACTCGCGCCGGGTCACCGTGAGCCCGAAGACGCGGTCCGCGAACACCGTGAGGAACACCAGCCCACCCGCGATGACGGCCTGTCCCAACGAGATCGGCGCGAGCGTCAGAGCGGCCACATGGAAGCCCCAGGAGCCCATGGCGACGAGGATCCCGGCGGTGTACCACCCCGACCGGAACAGTCGCAGGGACGAGCGCACCGGCGAGGACATCACGATCTGGGGCGCGTTCACCGCTCCGCGATGCTTCATGAGGAAGCCCACCACCGACGTGACCGCCGTGAGGACGGCGAAGACCAGGCCGATGGCGACGGATGTGCTCATGTCGTCGGGATGTTCCCAGATGACGGAGCGGGAACCGCGGAGCCCCGTTCGTCTCCGAGGACGTCGCGAGACGAGCAGTGCGACGACAATCGTGACGTGGTGCGTGCCCCGGCGGCGCGGATGCGCTTCTCATCCACCCGCCCGCCCCTGCACAGCCACCGGGTACCTCGGAAAGGAGATACCACCCTGACCGTCGGTGTCTGCGACGCCCCGAACGACGGATCATCCGCCCACCCCAGGCCATCCCCAGGTGACGCACCCCACATCCGCTCTTCCGTGGAACCAACCATCTAGTGTCCCCGAATGCCCTTTCGCCGAACGATCCTCATCTCGACCGTGCTCCTCGTCTGTGCCGCCGTCGCCGGCTGCGGGGGAGATGACGACTCGACCACGACCACGGACCGCAACGACGAGGGTTCGACGCTGAGCTCACCGCTCGCGGCGATCCAGGACGACAAGGTGCTGAACGACCCGCCTGCCGGCCAGACGGTGGAGGCCTTCCTCGACGAGCGCTTGGCGTACATGGCGAGCGTGGGGGGCTCGGTGACCCGAGTCGACCTTCTCTGGAGCAGGGTGGCGACCGCGCAGCCCGCCGACGCCGAGAACCCCGACGACCCCGTCTACGACTGGAGTCGCTACGACGCCATCGTCGACGCGGCCAACCGCCACAACGTGAAAATCCAGTTCACCATCTGGTCGACCCCGGCGTGGGCGGCCGACCCCGCGACACCGGAGACTCTTCCCGGAGACCCGCCCGGCGGGGCATGGGGCAACCGGCGACCGGTCTCGGCCGAGGCCTTCGGACAGTTCGGCGCCGCGGCGGCCAGGCGCTACGCGCCCAAGGGCGTGCACATGTGGGAGGCGTGGAACGAGTCGAACCACAACTTCTACCTGCGTCCCCAATACGAGAAGAAGGACGGTCAGTGGGTGGCCATCGGCCCGTCGACGTACGCGGCGATGCTCAACGAGTTCCGCGATCGCGTGAAGAAGGTCGACGCGGAGGCACAGGTGGCCGGCGCGGTCATGGCACCGCGCGGTGACAAGTGCGGCCTCTCGTGCCCGGACACCGAGAAGGAGCCGAACCGGCTGTCACCCCAGGACTTCCTCAAGGGACTCGACGAGGCCGGCAAGCCCGACATGGACGCCGTCGGCCACCACCCGTACCCGACGGGGAGGCCCACGCCCAAGGGCGACCCCACCGCCATCGACCTCACGAACTTCGGGGACCTCTTCACGGCGATCGACGCCACCTACCTGAAGGACAAACCGATCTGGGCCACCGAGTACGGGTGGCAGACGGTCCCCTCCGAGGTGATGTCGTTCACCGTGACACCCGAACAGCAGGCGAAGAACGTGGTGCAGGCTTTCGCCACGCTTCGCGCGAACCCCCGCGTTCGCATGGGCACCTACTACTTCGTGCAGGACAACGGGCAGTTCAACACCGGCCTGCGCGACCAGGAGGGTACGGCCAAGCCCGCGGCCGCGGCCTTCGCGCTGCCCATGGCGGCGAGCCGGACGACGGTCCCGGCCCGCAGCCCGCTCACCATCACCGGGCAGGTCCGCCCGACGGCCACGGCCACCGAGGTCACCATTCAGTGGCGTGCTCCGAACGGCACCGACTGGCAGGCGCTGGACAAGCCCGTTCCGACGAGCGAGGACGGCACCTTCCAGAAGGTGCTCCGGCCCACGCGATCGGTCGTCATCCGCCCGTACTGGAAGGGCGAGGCCCGCAACGGTCAGGCGGTCGAGTGGACCGGTGTGGAGATCCCGCTCACGGTGAGCTAGATCGGCCGCAGAAACGCGTCGATTGCTAGCGTAAACCCCCGCAGAATCCGCGATATCAGGGGAAAGCCCCCGAGGAGACTTCATGACTGAGACGCAGGTGGCGCACGACTTCAAGGTGGCCGACCTTTCACTGGCGGAGTTCGGCCGCAAGGAGATCGAGCTGGCCGAGCACGAGATGCCCGGTCTCATGGCCACCCGCCGCGAACTCGGCCCGTCGCAGCCGCTGAAGGGCGCGCGGATCACCGGCTCGCTCCACATGACGGTGCAGACCGCCGTGCTGATCGAGACCCTCACGGCGCTCGGCGCCGAGGTCCGCTGGGCCAGCTGCAACATCTTCTCCACGCAGGACCACGCGGCGGCGGCCATCGCCGTCGGCCCCGACGGCACCCCGGACGATCCCCGCGGCGTGCCGGTCTTCGCCTGGAAGGGCGAGACGCTCGAGGAGTACTGGTGGTGCACGGAGCAGGTGCTCCTGTGGCCGGACGGCGCCGGGCCCAACATGATCCTGGACGACGGCGGCGACGCGACCCTGCTGGTCCACAAGGGCGTGGAGTACGAGGCCAAGGGCGCGGTGCCGAACCCGGCGGGCGCGGACTCCGAGGAGTTCCGCGTGATCCTTGAGACGCTCACCCGCTCCCTCGAGGAGGACCCCCGCCGGTGGACGAACATCGCCGCCGGGATCAAGGGCGTCACGGAGGAGACCACCACCGGCGTCCACCGTCTCTACCAGCTGGCCGAGCGTGAGGAGCTCCTGTTCCCGGCGATCAACGTGAACGACTCGGTCACCAAGTCGAAGTTCGACAACCTCTACGGGTGCCGCCACAGCCTGATCGACGGGATCAACCGCGCGACCGATGTCATGATCGGCGGCAAGGTGGCCGTCGTCTGCGGATTCGGCGACGTGGGGAAGGGGTGCGCCGAGTCGCTCAAGGGACAGGGTGCGCGCGTCATCGTCACCGAGATCGATCCCATCTGCGCCCTTCAGGCGGCCATGCAGGGTTACGAGGTGAAGCCCCTGGACGACGTCGTGGGCGAGGGCGACATCTTCGTCACGTGCACCGGCAACAAGGACATCATCACCGCGGACCACATGGCGCGGATGAAGCACCAGGCCATCGTCGGCAACATCGGTCACTTCGACAACGAGATCGACATGGCCGGACTCGAGGCCACCGACGGCATCGAGCGGATCACCATCAAGCCTCAGGTCGACAAGTGGGTGTTCCCGGACGGGCACGCCATCATCGTCCTGTCGGAGGGGCGTCTGCTCAACCTCGGCAACGCGACGGGTCACCCCAGCTTCGTGATGTCGAACTCGTTCACCAACCAGGTCATCGCCCAGGTCGAGCTCTTCCAGAAGCCGGAGGCCTACGGCCGTCAGGTGCACGTCCTTCCGAAGCACCTGGACGAGAAGGTCGCCCGACTCCACCTCGACGCGCTCGGCGTGAAGCTGACGACACTCACCAAGGAGCAGGCCGACTACATCGGTGTCCCGGTCGACGGACCGTTCAAGCCCGACCACTACCGCTACTAGATGAGTGGTGCCACGGAAGAGTGGATGTGGGGCGCGTCGCCGGTGGATGTGGGGCGTCTCCGGGCGTCGAAGGGCATGCTGGTTTGCCTGTTCGAGTCGCCCGGTGGCGTATCCGCGCCGCCGGGGGCACGAACCACGCCGCGATTTCCGCGGCACTACTCATCTCGGGTCGCTTCGCGCTGATCTGACGGATGCGGGTGTACACCGATGCCACTCGACTACACCCGCATCCGTGCCGTCCTGTTCGATGTCGACGGGACCCTGCGCGATACGGACGACGAGCTCGTCCACTCCGCTGAACGGGCGCTGAGCCGCGTGGTCGGTGCCGACCGTGCGTCGCGGTGGGCCCGTCCAATCGTGGTCGCGGTCGAAGGGCGCGCCCAGGCGCTTCTCGCCCTGGCGGATCGCCTGCACCTCGATGGCCCGATCAACCGGGTGATCGACTGGCTGGCGCCGCGAGGCCGCACCAGCATCGTCGCCGACGCACGCCAGACGCTCGTCGCGCTTCACGGTGCGGTGCGGATCGGCATCGTCTCGGCCGGCCCGACCCGTCAGGTCGTGCGTTTCCTCGACCAGCATGCGCTTCAGCCCTATGTGGATGTCATCGTGACGAGCCAGACCCACCGCCGGATGAAGCCGCATCCCGAACCGGTGCTGGGGGCGCTCTCATCGCTCGGTGTCGCGCCCGGTGACGCCGTGATGGTGGGGGACACCACCGTCGACATCAAGGCCGGGCGTGCCGCCGGCACCCAGACCTACGGCGTCCTCACGGGCTTCGGACGGCGTGCCGACCTGGAGCGCCACGGCGCCGACGAGATCGCGCCGTCGTTCGCCCCGCTGGTCGCGGGCGTCCTGGCCGAGCGGGGCGACTGAAGGACGACGTGAAGCGGCCCGTCGTCCTCACCGCGCTCGTCGTCGCGCTGCTCGCGGGGTGTGGTGGGACGGCCATGCAGGAGCCGACGACCTCCGCGGTCCGCGCCGGCTCGTACACCGTCGTCGATCGGCATCCGCACGACGCCACGGCGTTCACCCAGGGGCTTCTGGTGCAGAACGGCGAGTTCTTGGAGGGCACAGGCCTGGAAGGGCGGTCGGAACTCCGGCGCGTCGAGATCGACACCGGCCGCGTCCGCGCCCGCCGGAAGCTGCCGCCGTCGTACTTCGGCGAGGGCGTCACCGTCCACGGCGACCTGATCCATCAGCTCACCTGGCGCAACGGTGTCGCGCTGATCTGGAACCGGTCCGGACTGTCACCCGCCGGGCGGTGGGAGTACGACGGTGAGGGCTGGGGCCTCACGACCATGGGCGATGAGCTCGTTATGTCGGACGGTACGAGTACCCTCCGCGTACTCGATCCCCGGACACGTGAGGAACTGCGCCGGGTCGAGGTGACGAGCGACGGCGTCCCGGTGCCGGAACTGAACGAGCTGGAGTACATCGGCGACGGCCGTGTGGCGGCCAACGTCTGGACGACGACCACCATCGTGGTCATCGACATGGAGACCGGGCACGTCACCCACACACTGGACGTGGCCGAGCTGGCCGCCGAGCAGCCTCCGACGGCGAACGAGACCAACGGCATCGCGGTCGACCCCGGCTCGGGCGACTGGTACGTGACCGGTAAGAACTGGCCGACCCTCTATCGGATCAAGGTCCAGTTGCCCTAGGAACCCGTGCGCAGGCACAAAAAAAGCGGCGTTGCCCGACCGTGGTCGGGGCAACGCCGCGAAAACCGCTGCTACCTGCGGGAGTAGAACTCCACGATGAGGTGTTCCTCGATCGGAACCTGGATCTCGGCACGTGTCGGCAGGTGCAGTACCCGGCCGCGAAGCCCGTCCGGATCGGCCTCGAGCCACGGAGCCATGGTTCCCAGGAGCTCGGTCGCCTGCTGGGCGAGCGGCTCGACGGGGCTCTCGGGACGAAGCTGGATCGTCTGTCCGGGGGTCACCGGGTAGGACGCGATGTCGACGCGTCGACCGTCCACCAGGATGTGCCCGTGTCCGACGAACTGCCGTGCCTGCGCCCGGGTGGACGCGATACCCAGCCGGTAGACGACGTTGTCGAGACGCCGCTCCAGCGACACGAGCAGCGCGTCACCGGTCATCTGCCGGGAGCGCTGGGCCCCCTTGACATACCGGCGGAACTGCTTCTCGCGCACGCCGTAGTAGCGCTTGCAGAGCTGCTTCGCACGAAGCTGTTGGCCGTAGACCGATTGCTTCCGCTGACGTGCACCACCGTGCTCGCCGGGCGGAAGTGGTCCGCGTCGTTCAAGCGCCGACTTACCGTTGTGGGCGCGAAGTCCTTTGAGGTAGAGCTCGACTCCTTCGCGTCGCGAGAGTCGCTCGACCGGTCCTGTATATCTCCCCATAGACGGAGAACCCTACCAGACCTCAGGGCGTGAAAACCCGCTCAGGTCGGCACAACCCGAGTGGGGTACGCCTCAGGGACTCTACTCCACAGGCTCGGTCCGGTGCAAAGTTCGATCATTGTCCCTGGACAAGACGTCATTTCGTGGTCAGACCCCACCCGACGACCGGTCGAGTTCACGGGCCAGCGTCTGGCTGTCGTGGGGCCCGATATGACGCCGGCCGTCGATGAAGAAGGTCGGTGTGCCGGTGGCGCCGCTCGCCTCGGCACCCGAGACGTCGCTCCGCACCCGTGCGGCGATTGCCTCGGACTCGAGATCCCGCAGGAACCACTCGACGTCCAGGCCGAGGTCCGCGGCGTAGCCGGCGATGTCCTCGTACTCCAGCTCGTCCTGGTTGCGGAAGAGAACGTCGGCCATCTCCCAGAAGTGATCCTGTTCTGCGGCGGCCTCGGCCGCGCGCGCCGCCAGCTCGGCGTTGGGGTGCACGTCGGGGAGGGGAAGATGGCGGAAGACGTACCGCAGCCGGTCGCCGTAGCGCTTGCGAAGATCGGCGTAGACGCCCGTCGTCCGTCCGCAGAACACGCACTCGAAGTCGGCGTACTCCACGAGGGTGAGCGGCGCGTCGGGGATGCCGCGGATGTGATCGCGGTCGGGGTCGACGGGAGGCGACAGCGTCACCGGATCCTCGGTGTCGCGTTCGCCACGCACCCTGGCGTCGACGAAGAACGCGATCGCTCCTATGGCCACCGAGATCACGGCGGAGATGAGGATGCCGACGGTGGCCTGGCTGATGAGCGCGGGGCTGTCCCGGAACGCCAGGGACGCGATGAGGAGCGAGACGGTGAACCCGATGCCCGACAGGGCGGCCCCACCGAAGACCTGCCCGCCTCCGACGCCGCGTGGCAGGTCACCCAGCCCCAGACGGCGTCCGGACATCGTCGTGGCGAAGATGCCTGCCGTCTTACCGATGACGAGTCCGGCGACGATGGCCCATGTGAGAGCCGAGCCCATTGCCTCGCGCAGCGCGCCGTCGCGGAGATCGACCCCGGCGTTCGCCAGCGCGAAGAGCGGCACGATGACGTAGCTCGTCCAGGGATGGAGGGAGGCCTGCAGGCGCTGGTTGACCGAGATCGCCCGCGCGACGCCGCGGCGGGTGGAGCGTCCGAGCTCGATGTGGGGTGACTGCCGGAAGGCCTTGGCGCGGTCGACGGCCATCTCGACGATGGATCGTTTCGGCCGGTGCGCGCGGATGAGGAGCCCGGCGATCATGCCCGCGATCGTGGCGTGGAACCCGGCGCCCATGGTGGCGAGCCACAGACCGATGAACAGCAGGACGTACGGGGTCATGCGCCAGACGCCGAAACGGTCGAGGGACCCGAGCACCAGCGCGATGACGGCCATGAGCACCAGGTAGCGGCCGTCGAAGGAATCCGAGTACGCGATGCCGATGACGCTCACGGCGACGATGTCGTCGATCACCGTGAGGGTCAGGAGGAAGATACGCAGCTGGGTCGAGAAGCTCGGTCCCACGACGGCGAGCGCCCCGAGCATGAACGCGGTGTCGGTCCCGATGACGACGCCCCATCCGTCGCGGGCGTCGGCCGGAGCCAGGAGCAGGAAGATGAGCGCCGGGATGACGATGCCCCCGATTCCCGCCAGGGCCGGTAGGGAGGCGCGACGCCAGTTGGTGAGCGACCCGACCGAGAACTCCTGGCGCACCTCCAGGCCGATGACGAAGAAGAACAGCGCCATGAGTGCATCGTTGACCCAATGGGCGAGCGACTTCGATAGCGCGGTGTCTCCGATGGAGATAGTTCCGTACGTGTCCCAGAGGGTCTCGTAGGACCCCGACATCGGGCTGTTGGCCCAGACGAGCGCCGCGATCGTCGCGGCAAGGAGCAGCCAGGCGCTGCCCGCCTCGGTGCTCAGATATGTGCGGAGCGGCTGTGAGAGCTGTCCGAGGAGCGTGGAGCGTCCGACGGGTGAACGCTCGTCGTTCCGCTCTCGGTCAGCCACCTGCTGAGAGTATCGGACCGTTCTCGCGGTGCCCGCGAAATACGCGGGCTCCGGGAACGCGGTCCGCTGTCGTGCTTCGGGCTACCCGAGAATGGTCGCGACCCAGAAGACGACGCCGGCCAGGGCGCCGAGTATCAGGGTTATGTCGGGTGGGACGTTCACCGTTGCTCCTGTTGCGTGGCTTCTGGCGCTCGCGCACATCGTCGGATGTGAGCACCCTACGCGGTGACGGCTGGGCTGGACGGGCGGGTCGGTAAGCCCACGGTAAGGGATAGAGGAAAGCTCGGGCTCGCCTGCGGGGCGACGAGAGCGACGCATACACCGAGTGCGCGTCGCCCAGGCTCATGAACGAGGGAATTGTCGCGACCGTCGCCATCATTCCGAGCTCCCGATCCGTCGACGGACGACGATCAGCAGGCCGCCGATGGTGAGCACAGCTGCTACCGAGCCACCGATGATCAGGTTCCTCATTCGATTCGAACGCGCGAACGGGTCGCTGAACGCGGGGTTCGACAGGAACTCGTCGTCGGTGAGTGTCGTCAGGAACGCCACGAGATCGTTGCGTTCGGTGTCCGTCAGATCATTCCCGACGATGAGCGAGTCCTTCAGCGGGTTCGCCCTGCCGTCGCCGGCGTTGGGGCCGTCGGTGATGATCCTGCCCCCGTCGGCGTAAAAGTCGACGACCTCCCGCAGAGTCGCGATCGATCCGTCGTGCATGTATGGGGCCGTCTTGGCGATGTTGCGAAGCGTCGGCGCACGGAACATGCCCATGTCGCCGGCCTTCCCGGTGATCTCGTGGACGCCGGTGTTGGGCTCCGGATAACCGCCCTTGCCGTCCACGTTGTAGAGGCCCGTGTTGTGGAACTGGAGGGGTTCATCGAAGGAGCCGACGTAGGTCTGCTGGTCGGACATGTTGATGCCGTTGTGGCAGTGATGGCACTCGGCGCGTTCGCCGAAGAAGAGGTACATCCCACGCTCCTCGGACTCGGTGAGCGTGGCCTTGCCGCGCAATACACGGTCGTACTTGCTGTTCCCGGATATGAGCGTTCGCTGGAATGTCGTGATCGCCTTGGTGACGTTCTCCCAGGTGACCGGATCGGCGGTGCCTGGGAACGCCTGCGCGAACATCTGCGCGTAATGCCTGTCGTCGCGGAGCCGCTCGAGGATCTCCTGTGAGTTCTTGTCCGTGACCCCGAGTTCCACGGGGTGCTCGTTGAAGAGCGGGACGAGGATCTGCTGGTCGAGGCTGCGCAGTGACGGGTTGGCCCAGGCGAAGGTGCGGTTGTAGACGACGTTCGTGAGCGTGGGCGAGCCGCGCTCGGTCAGCTGCCCGGTGGAGCCGACGGCGCGGGTTCGTCCGTCGGTGAACGCCTTCGACTGCATGTGACAGCTGCCGCACGACGTGGTCCCGTTGCCGGACAGGCGCTTTTCGTAGAAGAGATGGCGGCCCAGCGCCACCTTCTCGGAACTCATGGGGTTACCGGTGGGCACGACCGGCTCGGGAAGCCCTCTGTCGGAGAGGTTCCAATGCCAGTGCCCCTCGTGGGCATCGGCGCTACCGAGGCCCGGCGGGCGCACACCAAGGACGTGGAGAAGGGCGACGAGGAACGCGGCGGCCACGGTGACCGTGGCCGCCCCGTTCCCCGCGCGCCGCCAGTCGACGCGCATCGTCGGCTACCTGACGACGCGGAAGAGCCGCTGCGAGGTGCCGTCGCCCACGATGCGTCCCGTACCGCTTCCGTCGGACGACCAGTCGATCCCCGCGACGCGGAAGATCCGGCCGCATTCGGGATCGGTGGGCCCGGACATGCATCCGGCGGCGCCGCCCAGGTTGCGGGTGACGTCGATGCCCGCGGTCATGGCCGCGACGTCGAGGGCGATCCGCTGCCTCGCGGGGTTGAACGACCGGAACAGAACCTTCGTCCGGTTCGGCGCGTTGCACGTCATCGCGTTCGTCCCGGTCGGTACGCCTTCGCAACCGGTGCTCCCGAGATGGACGAGGAAGTCAGGTCCTGTGACCTCACCGGCTCGAGGCTTCACCAGCTCGACCTGTGTGAATTTCCGTCCCGCCTGCCAGCCCCATGAGAGGGCCATCAGGTTGAGCGGGGCAGGGGTCGTGGTCGGGTTTGTGTGGTTCAGTGCCAGCGGGACACCCAGCGTGTAGGTGATGCCCGTGTACGTACCCCGTGGAACCGTCCCGGTGATGACGGCGTTCATCCGGGTGTCCCCGTTGCAGCCGCCCTTACCGTCCTCGAGGTCGATGAGGGTCACGGACTGGTCGGCACGGGTCAGGTTCCACTGGTCGTTGCGGTGCAACTGGACCTTCACGCTGGAACCGTTCTTCCGTACGAGGCGCACGTTGCTGACGTAGAAGCGCATGTCGCGCAGCCGTGTCGTCGCCTTCGTCGTGCCGACCCGGGTGAGCGGAGTTCCGCACCGGATGGGACGGGCGCCCTGCGTGGCGGTGAAGCGGATGGTGACCGGCTGGCGCTTTCCGGCGGTGGCAGGTTCACGTGCCGAGGTCGACGTCGTGGTCGATGGCGGCGTGGCACCTGTGGTCGCATCGCTGGACGAGCCGTCCTGGGCGATGGCGACAGCCGTGATCGCGAGCGCAGCGCTGAGCGCGCCCGCCATGAGGAGCTTCTTCATTGGTGGTCCTTTCGGATGTCCGATTTCCGCCGCCGGGTGTGCCACCCGCGGCGCGAGGCGGTGTGAGCCGGCCGGAATCGGACTCCGTCAGGACAACAGGTGCGGGGCTCCGATCAGGCCGGGTGGGCGAGAGGAGGACCGCGCGTGGGCAGAGCGCCACCGATGCGACCGACGACGGGGATGACATCGCCGGTGAACGGGGCCCAACGGAACGCCGGGCGCGTCGTGACGCGCTGGAACGCCAGGCGCACCAGGTGAACGACGGTCCGGACCAGGCGCACGAGGCGTCGCTGTCCGGAGCGAAGGAGCAGGCCGATGATCGTCGCAGCGACGATATGGATGACGAGCGATCGTCCGTCGATCATCGCGGCCGAATGGGTGTGATGATGATGGCCCGCCGTGGTGAGTCCCACGAGCCAGGGAGCGGCTCCGAGGACGAGGTGGGCGATCAGCTGTGTGCCGATCAGCAGGCCCGCGATGCGACCCGCCTTCCATGGGCGGAACTGGGTGACCCGGGCATGCGTGCCGAGGGCGGTCGTCGCCGCGAAGACGGTGAGCCACATGAGGGGCGCGGCGCCGGTCAGATGGACGGCGTCGCTCGTCAGCGCGTGGGCGCAGACGGTGACGGCCAGCGCGCAGGCCGCGAACCATGCGCGGCGAAGCGATGTTGCCGTGGCGACACGCATACGCCAAGCCTAGTCGCGGGCCGGGCCGCCCGAGATGCCACGGCGCAGGAAGGGACGACCGTCAGCCGGCGGGGTCAAGCGGGCGGCGGGTCGGTACGTTTGCCGAGCACCACCTGCGAAGGGAGATCCGCATGCGCGAGCTCGTCTACTACGTCGGCGTCACCATCGACGGCTTCATCGCTGCGCCCGACGGTGGCTACGACGCCTTTCCGATGGAGGGCGACCATGTGTCGGTCCTGACCACCACATACGCGGACGCCCTGCCGTCGGCGGCTCTTGCGGCGCTCGTCATCGACCCGCCACGGACGCTGTTCGATGCGGCCATCATGGGATGGGACACCTATGCGGTCGCCTTCGACATAGGCATCGAGAGCCCGTATGACCATCTGGACCAGTACGTGGCCTCGCGCACGCGGACCGAGGCTCCGGAGGAGATCACCCTCACGAATGATCCAGTGGCCACTGTGAGAGAACTCAAAAGGCGGCCCGGGTCGGGTATCTACCTGTGCGGAGGTGGTCAGCTCGCCGGAGCGCTGGTCGACGAGATCGACCGGCTCATCCTGAAGCGCTACCCGGTGCTCTTCGGCGACGGCATCCCGATGATCCGGGGTGGCGTCTACCGGCCTGACGCCTTCGACCTCGTGAGTTCTCGGACTTTCGACTCCGGTCTGGCGCTGGAGGAGTACGCGCGCCGTCGATGACCGGCCCGCGGAGGGCGGTCACCAAGGCTCAAGTCTGGATCGAGGTCGCTCGTCACCCTCAATGAGTTCTTGATACTACGGCGGGTATCGGCGAAGTGAGCCTCAGGTGGAGGTTGCGATTTTCTTCTGGGGTCGGCGCCGTCTCACGAGTCCCGACTGGCGCCTGTGAGTTGGAAAGTCCTGGACACAACGACATTTCGGACTGGTCGAGACACGCCGGTGGCGTCGCATGAGTACAGGAGTCCTCCTGGTCGAGGTCGTCGATGGTGGCGAGTCTCACGTCCCGCGCCTCTCTGTCAACGCACGCAAACGACAGTTATGTTCTCACTACCCGATGGAGCGACACCCCCCGGCGT
Source organism: uncultured Bifidobacteriaceae bacterium (assembly GCA_964531025.1). GTDB lineage: Bacteria > Actinomycetota > Thermoleophilia > Miltoncostaeales > Miltoncostaeaceae > CALMEC01. The sequence continues at coordinate 68,282 of CAZHDY010000001.1, forward strand.
TCGCGATGTCTGCCCTGTTCTGCCGGCCGAACAGGGCTGTACGCTGGCCTTTTTCGTCTCGCTGCATGCGACGTGCTCTCTCAAGGCGCGTCGGTCGATTGCCGATACGAGGATCTGTACGTAGCGTCAGACAAAAAGGCACCCGTGTCTCAGACCTCCCACAAACGTCTCCCGGGCCTCGGCCGTCGGGCCCTGGTTTCAGCCGTCGCAGCTGCGACGTGCTTCGCCGTGGCCGGATGCGGCGGCGACGGGAGCGCCACGGTCACCGAGGCATTGACGCAGAACATCTCTCCGCCGGACCTACCCGAGATCCCGACGGTCCGTGACGCCCAGGGTGCCCGTCGCGACGTCGAGATGGGTGAATGCGCCGTCACACCCGGGCCCGTGACGGTCCAGGGCACCGTGACGAATCCCACGGCGAAGCCGGTTGACTACGCGATCACGATCAGCTGGATCAACGATCGATCGGATGTCCGTGCCCGTGGCACGGCGGTCGTTCGCAACGTTGCTCCGAAGAAACCGACCAAGTGGACCGTCAAGGTCGATCTGGACGCCGACAACGCGACGCAGTGCACCCTTTTCGCCGAGCGAGGCCGGGTCACCCCGTGACACGCCTCCGACCGGGAGTCGCGTAGTGGAACGCCGACCGCGGATGCGGCGCGGATTCCGCGCGATCCTCGGTTTCGGCGTGATGATCCTGGCGGTTGCGGTCGGTACCGGCATCGCCCACGGTGCCCCGGGGGTGCCCGAGGCACCGATCCAGCGCTATCTCGAGAACTTCGAGAACGGGATCGGGAACGGTGCAGGTGACGCTCAGGGCGTTCACACGAGCGCGAACAGCGCACCGTCGTACACCGGTGCGAACGGCGAGACCTATTCCGCGGCGACCGACTGGCGCAACGGAAACCGCTGCAACGGCATCGTGATGAGCTACAACAACAGCACGCTTCCGTCGTGGGCGGCACCGCCGAACACGAACCGCTGCGGCCAGGCTGCGTTCGGCAGCTACTACGGAGTCCGCTCGATCGCGCGGGCCATGGGCCAGTTCAACGGGACCGGCGACAACGAGCACATCGTGTCGAGCTATTCCGAGTGCGACGTCACCAGGACTGACACTGCGGGCGCCTGCCCTACCATCGGAAGCGGTGCCACCGACGGCATCATGTTCCGCACATCGGAGAACCTGATCACCACGGTGCCCGGACGGTACTACCGGATGGGCGTGGATGTCATCCACGCGAACTGCGACAGCCCCAACAGCACCACCGTCCAGTCGAACGACCCCCGCTACCAGCTGCGGCTCCGCACCGGACCCAACGCGGGCGACTACACGACCATCGGCGGCGAGATCAACGCGTGCCGGCCCAACTCGGCTCGGACCCAGCTCAGCGTCAACAAGCCTCAGGGCGGTGCGCCGATGACGGCCTTCGGACTCCGCTATCTCTCGGAGGCCGTTCGTTACACGGGGTCACAGATGGGGCTCTCGCTGCACAACAACACCGGCGCCACCGGTGGCAACGACGGCGGCTTCGACAACGTCCGCATCCTCGACGTCACGCCGAGCCTCGACAAGTCCTTCAGCCCTTCCCCGATCCCGGTGGGCGGCACGTCGACGCTCACCTTCACCATCACCAACACCACCGACCTGCTTGCGAAGCCGGACTGGAGCTTCACCGACACCCTCCCCACCGGGGTCGTCGTCGCGAACCCCGCTGGGATCGGCGGTACCTGCGTGCAGGCGTCCGGTACGACCGCCTTCACCCGGACCGCGACTCCGGGGAGCAACACGATCACGGTGGCCGGAGGCGACCTGACCGCCGGAATGACCTCCTGCACGATCACGGTGAACGTGACCGCCGCGAACCCGGGGACGTACACCAATGGCCCCGCCAACGTGACCTCCCCGCTCATCCCACCCGATCCGGCCCAGCTCCAGGTCCTGGGGTCGTGGATCACCCTCACAAAGACCGCGGGTGAGATCGTCGATGCGAACGGCAACGGCATTCCGGACGCGGGTGACGCCATCACCTACTCGTTCGTCGTCACCAACAACGGTAACGCCGCTGTCACCGGACTCAGCGTCACGGACCCCCTGTTCGGGACGGTCACCTGCGGAGTGCCCACGCTCGCCGCCGGCGAGACGCGCCCCTGCACCCCACGGACCTACACCCTGACCCAGGCCGACGTCGAGGCGGGCGTCCGCACCAACACGGCGACCGCGACGGGCACGGTCTACGGCGTCACCGTGACGTCGAACAGCTCGACGTCCACTCCGATCCCCTCGACCCCGAGGATCGCCGTCGACAAGACCGCGGGAGCGATCAACGATCTGGACTCGAACGGTGACGATGCCGGCGACACCATCGTCTACTCCTTCGTCGTCACGAACACCGGGAACCGTCCGCTGACCTCGATCGCTATCAGCGACCCGAAGGTGGGCTCCATTTCATGTCCTCCCGCGAGCGCCCTGGCCCCGGGTGCGAGCCGCATCTGTAACTCGGCCACGTACACACTCACGCAGGACGATGTGAACGCCGGCGTCGTGAACAACACGGCGACGGTGACGGGCACCCCGCCCACCGGATCGGCGGTGATCGGTACCGACTCGACCTCCACTTCAATTCCGCCCAGCCCCGCCATCGCGATCGTCAAGACGGCCGGTCCGATCGTGGATGTCGATGGGAACGGTCCCGATGCGGGTGACACGATCGCCTATATGTTCGCCGTTCGCAACGCGGGCAATGTGACCCTGAACTCCATCGCGGTGAGCGACCCGCTGGTTGGTCCGGTCACGTGTCCGCCCGGTCCGCTCTCTCCCGGTGCCACGGTGAACTGTGTGGCCGGTGTCTACACAATCACCCAGGCCGACGTGGACGCCGGCGTCGTCGACAACACCGCCACCGCGTCCGGCACCCCGCCAACCGGAGGGCCGGTCACGGGATCCGGTTCCGCCACGAGGACCATCACCCGGACGCCCGCTCTCACCTTCGACAAGGCGATCGGCGGCGGGATCGTGGATGTCGATGGGAACGGTCCCGACGCCGGCGACACCATCGCCTACACGTTCACGATCCAGAACACGGGCAACGTGACCCTGACATCGGTGACCGTGAGCGATCCGAAGGTGGGTCCGGTCACGTGTCCGCCCGGCCCTCTGGCCCCCGGTGCCACCGCCAGCTGCACGGCCGCCCCATACGTCCTCACCCAGGCCGATGTGGACGCCGGCGCCGTGAACAACACGGCGACCGCTTCGGGCACCCCTCCGTCCGGTCCGCCGATCACCCAGTCCGACACGACCTCCACGGCCATCGTCTCCGCGCCCGGCATCCAGCTGACCAAGGCCACGGACGGTGTGATCGTCGATCCGGACGGCAACGGTCCCGATGCGGGCGACATGATCACCTACACGTTCACGATCCGGAACACGGGCAACGTGACGCTGGACCCGGTTACGGTGAGCGACCCGAAGGTGGGTCCCGTGACCTGTCCGGATGGTCCCCTGGCTCCGGGTGCGACCGTGAACTGCACGCCGGTCACCTACTCCATCACCCAGGCGGACGTGAACCTCGGCGCGGTGGTCAACAGCGCGACCGCGTCGGGCACGCCTCCCAGCGGACCCGCCGTCACGCACACGCACGGAACGTCCACACCCGTTCCGCCTCTCCCCTCCCTCGTGCTCGACAAGGTCGCCGGAAACGTGTTCGACGCCGATGGAGACGGTCGTCAGAATGCCGGTGACACGATCACGTACACCTTCACGGTAACCAACACGGGCAACGTGACCCTGAACCCGGTGACCGTGAATGATCCGACCGTCGGTCCGGTCACCTGCCCCGACGGTCCGCTGGATCCCGGTGCCATCGCCAACTGCTCGGCTGTCTACACGCTGACGCAGGCAGATGTCGATGCGGGCGCGGTGAACAACACGGCGACGGCATCGGGTACTCCCCCCACGGGCTCCCCGGTCACGCACGAGGACTCGACCTCGGTCACGGTTCCCGCCGACCTCGCCATCTCACTCGACAAGGCGGCCGGCGGCGGGATCGTGGATGTCGACGACAATGGCAGGGTGGATGCGGGTGACACGATCACCTACACGTTCGCCGTGACGAACATGGGTACCGTGACGCTGGCTCCGGTGACGGTAAGCGATCCCAAGGTCGGCCCCGTGACCTGTCCGGCCGGGTCGCTGGCTCCTCAGGCGACGGTGGACTGTGATCCGGTCACCTACACGATCACACAGGCCGACATTGACGCGGGCGTCGTCGCGAACACCGCGACCGCGACGGGAACCCCGCCCAGCGGTCCCGTCGCCACGGCCACCGACACCGTGGACATCCCGGTCGCCCGGACGCCGGTCTTCACCTTCGACAAGGTGACCGACGGAACGGTCGTCGATGCGAACGGCTCGCAGCGTGAGGACGCCGGCGACACGATCATCTACACGTTCACCATCCAGAACACAGGTAACGTGACCCTGGCCTCTGTGACGGTGAGTGATCCGAAGGTCGGTTCGGTGACCTGTCCCCCGGGTTCTCTGGCGCCGGGCGCCACGGTCAGCTGTACGGCCGCCCCGTACGTCCTGACCCAGGACGATGTGGATGCCGGTGTGGTGGACAACACCGCGACCGCCTCGGCCACCGCGCCCTTCGGCCCGCCGATCACCCGTACGGATTCGACTTCGACCCCGATCTCGCAGGTTCCCGGTATCGAGCTGACCAAGGGAACCGATGACGGGATCGTCGATGCGGATGGCAACGGTCCCGATGCGGGTGACACGATCACCTACACGTTCGCGGTAAGGAATGCGGGTAACGTGACTCTGGATCCCGTGACGGTGAGTGATCCGATGGTTGGTCCGGTCACGTGTCCGCCGGGCTCTTTGGCCCCGGGTGCCACCGTGAACTGTTCGGCCGCCCCGTATGTCCTGACCCAGGGTGATGTGGATGCCGGCGTGGTGGACAACACCGCCACTGCTTCCGGTACGCCGCCCGCCGGACCGGCGGTGACCGGTGAGGGGTCGACCACGACCCCGATCTCGCAGGTTTCCGGTATCGAGCTGACCAAGGGAACCGGTGGCGGGATCGTGGATGTCGACGACAATGGCCGGGTGGATGCGGGTGACACGATCACCTATACGTTCGCGGTTCGCAACGCGGGCAATGTGACCCTGAACTCCATCGCGGTGAGCGACCCGAAGGTGGGTCCGGTGGCGTGCCCCCCGGGTTCTCTGGCTCCGGGTGCCGCCGTGAACTGTTCGGCCGCCCCGTATGTCCTGACGCAGGGTGATTTGGATGCCGGCGAGGTGACGAATACGGCGACGGCCTCGGGTACGCCGCCCGCCGGACCGGCGGTGACCGGTGAGGGGTCGACGACGACCCCGATCGCCCGCATCCCTGGTGTCGAGCTGACCAAGGGAACCGATGGCGGGATCGTGGATGTCGACGACAATGGCCGGGTGGATGCGGGTGACACGATCACCTACACGTTCGCGGTTCGCAACGCGGGCAACGTGACCCTGGCATCTGTGACGGTGAGCGACCCGAAGGTCGGCGCCGTCACCTGTCCGGTGGGAGCCCTGGCCTCGGGCGCCACCGTGAACTGTTCGGCCGCACCGTACGTGCTGACGCAGGCCGATGTGGATGCCGGCGAGGTCGTCAACACGGCGACCGTGACGGGAACCGCTCCCGGCGGCGCCACCGCCACAGACCAGGACTCGACCACCACAGCGATCCTTCGTACGCCGCGTCTCGTGCTCGACAAGGCGACCGATGGTGGGATCGTCGATGCGAACGGTTCGCTTCGTCCCGATGCCGGCGACGAGATCACCTATACCTTCACCGTTCGCAACGCGGGCAACGTGACCCTGGCATCTGTGACGGTGAGCGATCCCAAGGTCGGGCCGGTCACCTGTCCGACCGGCGCCCTGGCTCCGGGCGCGACCGTGAACTGCGACGCCGTCGTCTACGTCATCACCCAGGCCGATGTCGACGATGGAGCCGTCGAGAACACCGCCACTGCGTCGGGCACTCCCCCGGCCGGTCCGGCGGTGACCTCCTCTGACACCACCTCGACGCCGATTCCGCCCGGGCCCGCGATCACCCTTCAGAAGGTCGCGGGGGCGCTGGTCGACGCCGATGGCAACGGTCCCGACGCTGGGGACACCATCACCTACACCATCGCGGTGACGAACGCCGGCAATGTGACGCTCGATCCGGTGGTGGTGAGCGACCCCATGGTCGGTGCGGTGACGTGTCCGGCGGGTCCGCTGGTCCCCGGCGCGACAATGGACTGTGACCCGGTCGTCTACACGCTCACGCAGGCCGACGTGGACGCCGGGATGGTGACCAACACCGCCACCGCGACCGGTACCACGCCCACAGGAGCTCTCGTCACTGCGACAGGTTCGACGGAGACGCCCATCACGCCGGACCCGGAGCTGAGGCTCACCAAGACCGCGGGTTCGATCGTCGATGCGAACGGTGTGAACGGCGTCGATGCGGGTGACACGATCACCTACACGTTCGCGGTGACGAACGCCGGCAACGTGACGCTCGATCCGGTGGTGGTGAGCGACCCCATGGTCGGTGCGGTGACGTGTCCGGCGGGTCCGCTGGTCCCCGGCGCGACAATGGACTGTGACCCGGTCGTCTACACACTCACCCAGGCCGATGTCGACAGCGGCGAGGTCAACAACTCGGCAACGGCGACGGGCACACCGCCCAGCGGTCCGGCCGTCACCGATGACGATTCCACGACCACGTCCATCACTCGCAGCCCGGCGATCGCGCTGGACAAGCAGGCGGGTCCGATCGTCGACGCGAATAGCGATGGACGCGTTGACGCCGGTGACACGGTCTCCTATGCCTTCGTCATCCGGAACGCCGGCAACGTCACCCTGAACCCGGTCACGGTCAGCGATCCGATGCTTGGTCCGGTGACATGTCCGCTCGGTCCGTTGGCGCCCGGTGCCACGGTGGGCTGCGACCCGATCGCCCACACGCTGACCCAGGCCGATATCGATGCGGGTTCGGTCAACAACCTGGCCACGGCGTCGGGCACACCGCCGAGCGGACCCGCCGTCACGGCGACGGACGGAACCTCGACCGCGATCCCCGCGGGTCCGGACATCACCCTCCACAAGGGATCCGGTGGCATCGTCGATACCAACGTCACCCTTCGTCCCGATGCCGGCGACACGATCACCTACACGTTCGCGATCGAGAACACGGGCACCGTGACCCTGGATTCGCTGACGATCAGCGATCCCATGGTCGGAGCGGTCACGTGCCCACCGGGTCCGTTGGCCCCCGGTGACACGGTCGACTGCGACCCGGTCAACTACACCATCACCCAGGCCGATGTGGACGCCGGCGTCGTCACCAACCTGGCCACGGGGTCGGGCACGCCACCCTCCGGTCCGGTGGTCATGGACGATGATTCAACGACCACGTCGATCACCCGCGTCTCGAGCCTCGAGCTGACGAAGGGCGACAGCCCGGTCGGCGATGCCAACGCGAACGGCCGGGCGGATGCCGGTGAGACGATTACCTACACCTTCACCGTCCGCAATACCGGCAACGTGACGCTGGACCCGGTGACCGTGAGCGACCCGATGGTCGGTGTCGTCACCTGTCCCCCGGGCTCCCTCGCCCCCGGCGCATCGTTCGACTGCGACACGGCCACATACGCGCTGACCCAGGCCGACATCGACGCGGGCGTCGTCGACAACATCGCCGTCGCCACGGGCATCGCACCCAACGGCGACGCGGCGACAGATGACGACTCGACGACCACGCTGATCCCCGCCGCCCCGGCCGTCGGGTTGGACAAGCAGGCCGGTCCGATCGTCGATGCCAACGCGAACGGGCGTGTGGATGCGGGTGACACGATCACCTACACCTTCACCGTCCGCAACACCGGCAATGTCACGCTGAACCCGGTTTCGGTGAGTGATCCCATGGTCGGTGCCGTCACCTGTCCCGCGGGCCCGCTGTCGCCCGGGGCCACCAGGAACTGTGATCCAGGCGTTTACACGTTGACGCAGACCGACATCGACGCCGGCATGGTGAGGAACACCGCCACGGCCACGGGGACGCCGCCCACCGGTGACCCGGTCGACGGCGAGGGCTCCGTGACGACGGTGGTTCCGACGACGCTGTCGATCGACCTGGACAAGGATGCAGGGCCGATCGTCGACGCCAACGCGTCGGGACGCCAGGATGCCGGTGACGCGATCACCTATACCTTCACGATCCGGAACACCGGAAACGTGACGCTGGATCCCGTCACCCTGAGCGATCCGAAGGTCGGTCCGGTGACGTGTCCGTCCGGTCCGCTGGCTCCCGGCGCCACCAGGAACTGTGATCCGGTGGTGTACACGCTGACGCAGGCGGATATCGATGCCGGTGAGGTCGTCAATCTCGCGGGAGTGGTCGGGGTCTCCCCATCCGGCTTCGAAGTCGTCGACACGGCCACCACGACCACCGCGGTGACCCAGGAGGCGGGCTTCACGTTCGATAAGGAGGCCGGCTCGATCTCCGATGCCAACGACAACGGACGTGCGGATGCCGGCGAGACGATCACCTACACCTTCGCCGTGACGAACACCGGCACGGTGACACTGAATCCGGTGACCGTCAGCGATCCGCTGGTCGGTCCGGTGACGTGTCCGTCCGGTCCGCTGGCTCCCGGCGCCACCAGGAACTGTGATCCGGTGGTCTACACGCTGACGCAGGCGGACATCGACGACGGTGTGGTGAACAACACCGCCACGGCCACCGCCACCCCACCCAGCGGCCCCGTTCTCACCGAGGACGACTCGACGACCACGCCGATCCCTGCGGCCCCGGCCGTCGGGTTGGACAAGCAGGCCGGTCCGATCGTCGATGCCAACGCGAACGGGCGGGTGGATGCGGGTGACACGATCACCTACACCTTCACCGTCCGCAACACCGGCAACGTGACGCTGGACCCGGTCACGGTGAGTGATCCGATGGTCGGCGCGGTGACGTGTCCGTCCGGTCCGCTCGCTCCGGGCGCCATCGTGGACTGCGACGCCGTCACGTACGCGCTGACGCAGGGGGATGTCGATGCCGGTGTCGTGGACAACGTCGCCACGGCGTCCGGCACGTCGCCCACCGGGACGGTCGTGACGGGCGTCGACTCGACGACCACGCCGGTCGCCACGGCTCCCTCCGTCGCACTGGACAAGCAGGCCGGTCCGATCGTGGATGCCAACGCGAACGGACGCGTCGACATCGGTGACACGATCACCTACACGTTCGCCATCCGCAATGCGGGCACTGTGACCCTCGATCCGGTGACCGTGAGCGACCCGACGGTCGGCCCCGTGACCTGCCCCACGGGCCCGCTGGCACCCGGTGCCACGGTCGACTGTGACCCGGTCGTCCACGCGCTCACGTCGGCCGACCTGGATGCCGGTGCCGTCAACAACATCGCCACGGCGACGGGCACCCCACCGTCCGGCGATGTGGTCACGTCGACGGATGCGACCTCGGTCGTGATCCCGCCGGACGCCGGCATCGTCTTGGACAAGCAGGCGGGTTCGATCGTGGATGCCGACGGCAATGGCCGTGTGGACGCCGGCGACACCATCACCTACACCTTCGCGATCCGGAACAGCGGCACGGTGACACTTGATCAGGTGACCGTGAGCGACCCGATGGTCGGTGCCGTCACCTGTCCGGCGGGCCCGTTGGGAGCGGGTGTCATCAGGAACTGTGATCCGGTGGTGTACACGCTGACGCAGGCGGATATCGATGCCGGTGAGGTCGTCAATCTCGCGGGAGTGGTCGGGGTCTCCCCATCCGGCTTCGAAGTCGTCGACACCGACGGTACGACCACGTCCGTCCCCCAGGTCGCCACGATCAGCCTCGACAAGGGGGCCGGTCCGGTTGTCGATACCAACGGCACCCTTCGTCCGGATGCCGGTGACACGATCACCTACACCTTCGCCGTGACGAACACCGGCACGGTGACACTGGATCCGGTGACCGTCAGCGATCCGATGCTCGGAACGGTGACGTGTCCGGTGGGTGCGGTGGCTCCGGGTGCGACGGTGAACTGCGGTCCGGTCTCCTACACCCTCACCCAGGCCGATGTGGACGCCGGCGTCGTCACCAACAGCGCGACCGCTTCCGGCACTCCGCCCAGCGGCGCCGCGGTCACCGGTTCTGACTCGACAACCACCACGATCACCCCGGCGTCGGCGATCACTTTGGACAAGCAGGCGGGTCCGATCGTGGATGCCAACGGCTCGGGTCGCGTGGATGCGGGCGACACGATCGTCTACACGTTCACCGTCCGCAACGCAGGTAACGTCACGCTGAACCCGGTCACGGTCAGCGATCCGAAGGTCGGCGCGGTGACGTGTCCCCCGGGTCCGTTGGCGCCGGGTGCGAGCGTCAGTTGCGATCCTGCGACGTACGTCCTGACCCAGGCGGATGTGAACGCGGGCCAGGTCACGAACACCGCGACCGCGTCGGGGACCCCTCCGACCGGGCCCGCGGTCACCGGCGATGGCACCGTGACCACGTCCGTCCCGGCCGTCGCATCCCTCTCGTTGGACAAGCGGAATCAGGTGATCGATCCCGCCGGTGACGGCCCCAACCCCGGCGACGTCATCCGGTACACGTTCATCGTCGAGAACACCGGCACCGTGACCCTCGATCCCGTCACGGTGAACGACCCGATGCTGGGCGGCGCGGTCACCTGTCCGCCCGGTCCGCTCGACCCCGGTGAGACCGTCACCTGCGGACCCGCCGATCACACCATCACCCAGCAGAACATGGACGCCGGCGTCGTGAACAACACCGCCACGGCATCCGGTACTCCACTGACCGGTCCGGTCGTGACGGGCACAGACTCGACGACCACCCCGCTTGCCCGAACCCCGGAGATCGCGCTGCAGAAGCAGGCCGGTCCGATCGTCGATGCCAACGGCAACGGGCGTGTGGATGCGGGTGACACCGTCGCCTATACGTTCCGGGTCACCAACACCGGCAACGTGACGCTCAACCCGGTGGTGATCGGTGACCCCATGCTCGGTGGTGCGGTCAGCTGTCCGGCAGGTTCGCTCGCCGCCGGCGCGTTCGTCGAGTGCGGCCCCGTCGTCCACACGCTGACCCAGGCGAACGTGAACGCCGGACAGGTCGTGAACCAGGCAGGTGCGGTCGGTGTGTCGCCGACCGGCGTGGAGGTCGTCGACACGGCCTCGACGACGACCACGATCACCCCGGCGCCGGCGATCGCTTTGGACAAGCAGGCGGGTCCGATCGTGGATGCCAACGGTAACGGGCGTGTGGATGCGGGTGACACGATCACCTACGGCTTCGCGATCCAGAACACCGGCAATGTCACGTTGAACCCGGTCACGGTCAGCGACCCCAAGGTCGGTGCCGTCACCTGCCCCGCGGGCCCACTCGCCCCGGGAGGACCGGTGAGCTGTACGGCGGTGGTCTACACGCTGACCCAGGATGACATCGACACCGGCGCGGTGAACAACGGCGCCACCGCCTCGGGCAGGCCGCCGACAGGCGATGCCGTCAGCGCGACGGATTCGACCTCGACTGCCGTTCCGGCGAGCCCGGCGATCGCTTTGGACAAGCAGGCGGGTCCGATCGTGGATGCCAACGGCAGCGGGCGTGTGGATGCGGGTGACACGATCGCCTACACGTTCCGGGTCACCAACACGGGCACCGTCAGCCTCACGGCTGTGGGTGTCAATGACCCGATGCTCGGCACGGTGACATGTCCCGTGGGTGAGGTGGCTCCGGGTGCGACGGTGAACTGTGATGCGGTGGTCTACGCCCTCACCCAGGACGATCTCGATGCCGGTCGGATCGTCAACACCGCCACGGTTTCCGGCGCTCCACCGACCGGTGATCCTGTCACGGGTAGCGATACGGTCACCACCACGGTGCCGGCCGTCGCATCGCTTGCGCTGGACAAGCAGGCGGGTCCGATCGTGGATGCCAACGGCTCGGGTCGCGTGGATGCCGGCGACACGATCCTCTATACGTTCGTCGTCGAGAACACGGGCACCGTGACGTTGGATCCGGTGACCGTCGGTGACCCGAAGGTCGGTGCGGTGACATGTCCCGTGGGTGAGGTGGCTCCGGGTGCGACGGTGAACTGTGATGCGGTGGTCTACGCCCTCACCCAGACCGACCTCGACGCCGGTCGGATCGTCAACACGGCGACCGCGTCGGGCACCCCGCCGGCCGGCGATCCCGTCACGGGTAGCGATACGGTCACCACCGCGGTGCCGACAGCGGCCTCCCTCACCCTGGACAAACAGGAGGGGCCGATCACCGATGCCAACGGGAACGGTCGGGTGGATGCGGGTGACACGATCACCTACGGCTTCGCGATCCAGAACACCGGCACCGTGACCCTCGATCCCGTCACGGTGAGCGATCCGAAGGTCGGCGCGGTGACGTGCCCGGCCGGACCGGTCACGCCGGGCACCCCGGTGAGCTGTGGTCCGGTCACCTACACCCTGACACAGGCGGATGTGGACGCCGGCGTGGTGAACAACACCGCGACGGCGGCCGGGACTCCGCCGACCGGCGACGCCGTCACGGCCACCGACTCCACCTCCACCCCGATCCCGGCGAGCCCGTCGGTCGAGCTGGAGAAACGGGCCGGCGCTGTCGTGGACGCCAACGGCTCAGGCCGTGTCGATGCCGGTGACACGATCGCCTACACCTTCACGGCCACGAACACCGGTACCGTCACCCTCGACCCCGTCACGGTCAGCGATCCGATGCTGGGTGGAGTGGTCGGCTGCCCGGCCGGTCCACTGGCACCGGGTGCGGCCGTCGACTGCGGTCCGGCCGTCCACGCGCTCACACAGGCGAACCTGAACGCCGGGCAGATCGAGAACACCGCGGGCGTCGTGGGCGTGTCGCCGGCGGGTACGGAGGTCGTCGACACGGCCACCATCACCACTCCGGTCCCGCAGGCGCCGTCCATCGAGCTCGACAAGCGGGACCAGCTGATCGACCCGGACGGCGACGGCCCCAGCGCCGGGGACAGCATCCGCTATACGTTCGTCGTCGCGAACGCCGGCACGGTGACCCTGGATCCGGTCACGGTCAGCGATCCGATGCTCGGCGGCACCATCACGTGTCCGGCCGGCGCCCTCGATCCGGGAGCGACGATCACCTGCGGACCCGCCGACCATGTCATCAGCCAGCAGAACATCGAGGATGCCGCCGTCACCAACACCGCCACGGCGGTGGGCACGCCGCCCAGTGGCCCCGTGGTCACGGGTACGGACTCCACCACCACGTCGATGACGCGCGATCCCCGGATCACGATCGAGAAGAGCGCAGGACCCATCGTCGATGCCAACGGCAACGGAGCCGTCGATGCCGGCGACACCATCGACTACAGCTTCCTCGTCCGCAACCCCGGCAACGTCCTGCTGAACGCCGTCACCGTCGACGATCCTCTCGTGGGCTCGGTCACCTGCCCGCCGGGTCCGCTGATGCCGGGGGCAAGCGTCACGTGCGGCCCGGTCACCTACACCCTCACCTCGGGCGATATCGCCGCGGCCCAGGTGACGAACACGGCCACGGTCACGGGTACGCCGACCATCGGCGACCCGGTCACGGACAGCAGCACGATCACCACACCGGTCCACGCGGCGGCGATGGACTTCGACAAGCAGGCCGGCGACGTGGTCGACGCCAACGGTGACGGGCGTCCCAGCGTCGGAGACACCATCACCTACGGGTTCACCATCCGGAACACAGGGAACGTGCCGCTCGATCCCGTCACGGTCAGCGACCCCCTGGTCGGTGCCGTGAACTGTCCCGCCGGACCGCTGGCCCCGGACGAGACACGTGGCTGCGGCCCCGTCGTCTACACGCTCACCGCGGCCGACATCGCGGCGGCACAGGTCGTGAACAACGCCACCGCGACAGGTACCCCGCCGGGCGGATCCCCGGTCATGGTGTCCGCGACGACGACCACTCCGGTCCGGGCTCCCGCCCTCGGCATCGACAAGCGGGCCGGATCCGTGGTCGACGCCAACGGCAGCGGTGGGAACGACGCCGGTGACACCATCACCTACACGTTCGTCGTGACGAACACCGGAAACCTGCCCGTCGCCGACATCACGGTCGGCGACCCGAGACTCGCCGCGGTCACCTGCCCGGCGGACACCCTCGACCCCGGTGCCTCCATGACGTGCACCGCACCCGCGTACGTGCTCACCGACGCCGACCTCGACACGGGACAGGTCGTCAACCAGGCCACCGTATCGGGTACTGCGTCCAACGGAGTGGCGGTGAACGGTCAGGACTCGGTGACCGTGGCCACCCCGCGGGCCCCCGCACCCCCTCCGGCCCCGGCGATCGACCTCGTGAAGACGGCCGACCCGGTGGTCGACCGCAACGGCAACGGTCTGGACGCCGGTGACACCATCACGTTCCGCTTCCAGGTGACGAACACCGGCAACATCGTTCTGGACGACATCCGGGTCGCCGATCCCAAGGTGGCTGCGGTGACCTGCCCGGCGACGTCCCTCGCCCCGGGCGCCACCATGACCTGCGTCTCGACGCCGTACCGGATCACCATCGCCGACCTCAACCGCGGCCGTGTGGACAACACCGCCATGGTCCGTGCCGCGCCGCCGGGTCTCCAGGTGGTCGTCAAGAGCGGTTCGACCGTCGTACCGATTGCCGGCAGGCCGCGGCTCACCGTCACCAAGACCGCCAACCGCACGAGCGTGCGCGCCGGTGGCCTCGTCACGTACACGATCCGCGTCCGCAACACCGGTCGCGGCGCCGCCCGCAACGTCCAGGTGTGCGACCTGATCGCATCCAACGTCAGCGTCGCCGGATCCGGCGGAGGACGCCTGCGGGCCGGACGCCTCTGCTTCGCTCCCATCCGCACCCTCGGCATCGGCCGGTCGACGACCTACCGTGTGGCGATGCGTGTCAACCGCGCCACGCGGACGCGCACCACGGTCAACCGGGCCGTCGCCCAGGCGGCCAATGCATCCACCGCCGTCGCGCGCCGGACCGTGCGGGTGCATCCGCTGCAGCGCTCGGTGAAGCGCGTCCCCGTCACCGGCTGATCCGCTCTCCGGGCGTCCATCCTGGCGCCGACGCGACGGTATCCCGGAGATCGATGCCGATGGATCCATCGGCGGGGTCGGGCGACTATCATCGCGCGACACTCACCCAGGGGGAACGAGATGGGACGTTTCGAAGGACGCGGGATCGTGGTGACCGGTGCCACAAAGGGACTGGGCCGTGAGACGGCTCTGCTTTTCGCCGAACAGGGCGGCTTCGTCGTCGGTATCGGCCGCAACGTGGACGAGGGACGCACGCTGGAGGAGGCCTCCGCGGATCTTCGGGGCGAGGTCCGATTCCTTGCCGGAGATGTCCGTGACGAGTCCTGCCACGACGCGGCGGTGGCCGCGGCACTCGACGGGGCCGGTCGCCTGGACGCCTACGTGAACAACGCCGGCATCCTCGGTCCGGAAGGCCCGCTGCACGAGACGAGCCTCGACGCCTGGGAGGAATTGAACGCGGTCAACATGCGCGGCACCTTTCTCGGCTGTCGTGCGGCCATCCGCCGGATGCGCGAGAACGGCGGCGGATCGATCGTCAACATCGGCTCGATGCTCTCGCTGAGCGGCGACCCGTTCCTCACCTCGTACGGCGCGACGAAGCACGGTGTCGTGGGACTGGCCCGTGCCATCGCCGTCGACTACGCCCCGGTGGGCATCCGGTGCAACAGCGTCCTTCCGGGTGACATGGAGACGCCGATGATCCTCGAGTACTTCGCCGCGAGCCCCGATCCGGATGCCGCACGCGCCGAGATGGAGGGCGCCTACCCGGTGAAGCGCATCGCCCACCCGCGCGAGGTGGCGCAGGCCGTGGCGTTCCTCTGCTCGGATGACGCCTCGTTCATCACGGGCACCGAGATCCTCGTGGACGGGGGCCTGCTGGCAAAGGCCTACTGATCGCGGTGCGGGATGCGGGAGCCGCCTACTTCCCCTTGCGTGGCCGGTAGGGCTTCTCGAAACGCTTCTTCGACGATCCACCGCCGGGCCGCTCACCCGCGCGCCCGCGCTTCGGCGGTCGGCCACCCGGGCCGGACGAGGGACGCCGTACGACGTGTCGCGGTGGTGCGCCCTCCTGCCCCTTCGGTACCCGTCGGATCGTGATGCCGGCCTCGCCGGTGCCGTTCTTCTCGACCATGGCGGCGAACGCCTCCGCACGCTCCCGCGTGATCTGGAACTGGGTCTCGGTGTCGTAGATCCGGATGGAGCCGACGTCGCGGCCCTTCACGCTCCCGGACTTACAGATGAGCGGCAGAAGCCAGCGGGGATCGGCGCGGTGCCGGTGCCCGATCGAGACCCGGAACCAGACACCGCCCTCGAACGAGCGATGGTCGCGGGGCGCCTTCCCCTTGCCGGCGGCACCGCTCGCCCCCGGACGCTCGGGACGTTCCCGTTTCGGGTGGAGCTCGACCTCGATGAGCTCCTCCGCCGACGGCCGTGATCCGGACTGCAGGCGCACGTACGCCGCGGCGAGGCTCTCCGGCGTGTGGGCCTCCACGAGGGCGCGCACGAGTGCCTGCTCCTCCGCCTCCGGTGTGGTGCCGAGCACCGGGTCGTTCAGGATGCGCTCGCGATCACGCTCCTCGATCTGCGCGATCGTCGGGGCGGCCACGACCTCGGCGGTGAGCTTCGCCATGCGGAGGACACGCGTCGCCGCCCCCCGGCGGTGGACCGGCACGATCAGGGTGCAGACGCCCTTGCGTCCCGCGCGGCCGGTGCGTCCGCTGCGGTGCAGCAGGGTGTCGGGGTTGGACGGGATGTCCGCGTGGATCACGAGGTCCAGCTTGGGGAGGTCGATGCCGCGTGCGGCGACGTCCGTCGCCACGCACACCCGTGCCCGGCCGTCACGCATGGACTGGAGTGCGTTGGTGCGTTCACCCTGGCTGAGCTCGCCGGACAGCGCGACCACCGAGAAACCGCGGTCTCCAAGACGGCTGGCCAGGTGTCGCACGGCCTCGCGCGTGTGACAGAAGACGATGGCACTCTGTGAATCGTGGAAGAGCAGCGTGTTGATGATCGCGTTCTCGCGGTCGGCCGCGGCGACGATCACCTGCCGGTACTCGATGTCGGCGTGCTGGTCGGTCTCACTTGTCACCGTGACGCGTCGTGCGTCGCGCTGGAACCGTGACGCGAGATCCTCGATGGATCGGGGCACCGTGGCCGAGAAGAGAAGCGTCCGCCGCTCGTCCGGGGCGGCGGCGAGGATGAACTCGAGGTCGTCGCGGAAACCGAGGTCCAGCATCTCGTCCGCCTCGTCGAGGACGACGGCCTGGACGGTGCCGAGGTCGAGCGACCCGCGCGTGATGTGGTCGCGGAGCCGGCCGGGTGTTCCGACCACGATGTGGGCGCCGCGTCCCAGGGTGCGACGCTCCGTCCGGTAGTCCATGCCTCCGACGCAGGTCGCCAGGCGGGCGCGCGTCCCCTTGTAGAGCCACGACAGCTCCCGCTCCACCTGCAGGGCGAGCTCGCGGGTCGGTGCGACCACGAGCGCCAGCGGGACGGCCACGTCCTCGAAGGTGGGGTCGTCAGCGAGGATGGTCCGTGCGACCGCGATGCCGAAGGCCACGGTCTTGCCCGACCCCGTCTGGGCGGAGACGAGCAGATCCTCCTGCCCGACGCCGAGCACGGCATCCTGGACCGGGGTGAGCTCGGTGTATCCGCGCTCCTGCAGGGCGGCCGCGAACGACGGGGCCATGGGGGTCTGTTCGATCAAGAAGCTTCTTCCGAAAAGCGGCGTCTAACGCTGGGCCGGGCGAGGAGAACCTCACCCGTCCGTACAGGGTGCGCCTGGTGGACGACGCCGGACGATCGCCGGGTCGGTCGGTCAGTGTAGTGCACTTCGCTGTGTCGGCGGTGCCCTCCTCCATCCATGGTGACCCGGGGCCGGTGGCTGAGACGGTCAGCGGGTGCGAATCTGCCATGGTTTCCCGTGTCAGCATCCGCGACCCCGGGGACACGTGAAGCGCATCGGATTCCTCTCGTTCGGACATTGGACGCCGTCGCCGCATTCGCGGACGCAGTCGGCCTCCGACGCCCTCCTGCAATCTGTCGACCTCGCCATCGCCGCCGAGGAACTCGGCGCGGACGGTGCGTACTTCCGCGTCCACCACTACGCCCGGCAGCTGGCCTCTCCCTTCCCCCTCCTGGCCGCCATCGGCAGCCGTACCGAGCGCATCGAGATCGGCACCGGCGTCATCGATATGCGCTACGAGAACCCGCTCTACATGGCCGAGGAAGCCGGAGCCGCGGATCTTCTGGCGGGCGGGCGCCTGCAGCTGGGCATCAGCCGCGGTTCACCGGAGCAGGTGATCGACGGGTTCCGCTTCTTCGGCTACGAGCCGAAGGACGACGACTCGGCCGCGATGGCCCGCGAGCACACCTCGGTGTTCCTGGCCGCCATCTCGGGCGCCCGCTTCGCGGAGCCGAACCCCACGCCGATGTTCCCCAATCCGCATCCCGGCCCGCTCGGTGTCGAGCCGCAGTCGCCCGGTCTGCGTGAGCGCATCTGGTGGGGCGCCGGTACACGCGCCACGGCGGAGTGGACGGCCGAGCAGGGCATGAACCTGATGAGCTCGACCCTTCTCACCGAGGACACCGGCGTCCCCTTCCACGAGCTCCAGACCGAGCAGATCCGGATGTTCCGTGACGCATGGGCCGCCGCCGGGCACGAGCGCGAACCCCGTGTCTCGGTGAGCCGCAGCATCATGCCGATCGTGAGCGATGCCGACCGCGCCTATTTCGGAGGTGAACGGATGAGCGAGGATCAGGTCGGTTACCTGGACGGCGGCTACGCACGCTTCGGGAAGACGTACGCGGGTGAGCCGGACGAACTCGTTGCGGATCTCGCCGAGGACGAGGCCATAGCCGCCGCCGACACCCTTCTGCTCACGGTTCCGAATCAGCTGGGCGTCGACTACAACGCGGACCTCATCCGCAACGTGCTCGAGCTGGTCGCGCCGGAGCTCGGCTGGCGCTGAGCCGTCGAGCCCACGTCACGAGAGAATCCGGACATGGCCGAACGCGTCCTTCACGTCGTCACGAACGTCGCCCACTACGAGGATCCCGGGCATCCGACCGGGCTCTGGTTGTCCGAGCTCACGCATGCCTGGCAGGTGTTCGAGGACCGCGGATTCGAACAGGGCCTCGTCAGCCCGGCCGGCGGGCGGTCACCGCTCGAGCCGCGGTCGCTGAGGTTTCCGAACATCGACCGCACCGCCAAGGCATGGCGTGCCGATCCGGAGAGGATGGCGCTTCTGGAACACACCGCAAGCCCCGATGAGATCGATTCCGCCGATATCGACGCCATCTACTTCACCGGCGGCCACGCGGTCATGTACGACTTTCCCGACAGCAGCGGCCTCCAGCGGATCACCCGGGAGATCTTCGAACGCGGCGGCATCGTGTCATCCGTCTGCCACGGCTACTGCGGCCTGCTGAACACGCGATTGTCTGACGGCTCGTATCTGATCGCCGGCCGCCGGATGACCGGTTTCTCATGGCGTGAGGAGAAGCTTGCGCGGGTCGACAGGCTGATCCCGTACAACGCCGAGGACGAGGCGAAGCGTCGAGGTGCGCTCTATGAAAGGGCGCGCCTGCCGTTCGTCTCGAACGTCGTCGTCGACGGGAGTCTCGTCACCGGACAGAACCCCGGGTCCGCGAAGGAGACGGCTCGGACCGTCGCCGGTCTCCTGCAGAGGTCCTGATCCTCATCCCTCTGCCCTGAGGAAGGGATGCGTCAGCGACCCTCGACCACGCCGCCGAACACCCGGGCATCGCGGCGGACCTGGGCGACCGGTGGCGGATCGAGCGCCAGAAGCTCCGGGACCGTGACGACCTCATAGCCCTGGCGCTTCAGCCACGGCAGGTATCGATTGATCGCCTTCTGTGTCTGACCGTGGTTCTCGTGCATGAGGATGATGGCTCCGGGCTTGGTGCCCTGCTTCAGGGTGGCGAGGATCTCCTCCCAGGACGCACCGAGCGAGTCTCGGGTATCCACGTCCCACAGGACCGTGAGCATCCCCGCCTTCATCACCTCACGATCGATCGCCTGATTGCGCGATCCGTAGGGCGGACGGAAAAGACGCACTGGCTGACCGGACGCCTTTGCGACCGCGGCCTGGGTGTCGCGGATCTGGGAGCGGGCCTCCGATAGCGGGAGGCGTACGAGGTCGGGATGACTCCACGAGTGGTTCCCAAGCGCCGCGACGCGCGTCTCACGCCGGATGATCGCCTCACGTGACGCCACGTTCTTCCCACAGAGGAAGAAGGTCGCGCGGAAGCCGTACGTCTCCAGCTTCTCGACGGTTTCGTCCGACATCAGGTTCGGCCCGTCGTCGAAGGTCAGGGCGACGTACTTCCCGGATCCTCCGGCCCGGTAGATCGGCAGTCCCAACGCGATGTAGCGCTTCACCGCGGCGTCGGTGGCCGCCGTGTCGGGTACCTCCGGTTTCGGCTCCTTCGGCGGTGACGTCGGCTTCGGAGCGGGCCGGCTGGGAGTCGGGTCGACCGGCTCCGTGGTCGCGGATGTCGTGGCCGACCCCGGCGGCGCCGTATCCGATCTCGCCATGCGGACGGCACCGAGCGTGCCCGAGACGGCGAGGACCACGACGACCACGAGCGCGATGGTCCGTCGGATCATCACCTTCCGGCGCCGTCGACGACGACGGTAGTGACGGTCATCGTCGGTCAGGATCGGCACCCGCGGCATCCACACATCCTAATGGTTGATTCCACGGTCTCTCGCGGCGTGGTGCACGCCTTCGACGACACGATGTCACAGAACACCCGCCCATCCGGGCCGTGTGCACGTCTCAGCGGACGGCCCGCGGCGGGTACGGAGGTGTCAACGCTTCTTCTCCACGACGCCACCGAACACCCGGGCATCGCGGCGGACCTGGGCGACCGACGGGGGGTCGTAGAGAAGGAGCTCCGGGATCGTGACCACCTTGTAGCCCTGGCTCTTCAGCCATGGCAGGTAGTAGGTCAGGGCCGTCTGCGTGTTCTCCTTGTGCTCGTGCATGAGGATGATGGCTCCCGGCCGGGTCCCCTGCTTCAGGCTGGTGAGGATCTGCTCCGACGATGCGCCGAGCGCGTCGCGGGTGTCCACGCTCCACATGACGGTGAGCAGCCCGGCCCGTTTCGCCTCAGCATCCACCATGCGATTACGTGATCCGAAGGGCGGACGGAAGAGACGTACCGGCTGACCGGACGCCCGGGCGATCACGCCCTTGGTGTCGCGCAGCTGCGTGCGGACCTGGCCACGTGGAAGGCGGGCGAGGTCTGCGTGGTTCCAGGAGTGATTTCCGAGCGACCCGAACCGCGTCTCACGCAGGACGATCTCCTCGCGCGACGCGACGCTCCATCCCAGAAGGAAGAACGTCGCGCGGAATCGGTGCGCCTGCAGTTTGTCGAGGAGGTCCGGTGTCCGAAGGCCCGGCCCGTCGTCGAAGGTCAGGGCGATGTATTTCCCGCGTCCGCCGGCCCGATAGATCGGCAATCCCAGGGCGATGTAGCGATCCAGCGTCGCATTCATCTTCGCTTCCTTCGAGAGAAGCAGTCTCGGCTTCTTCGGAGGTTTTGGAACAGGCTTGTCGGGTGACGTCTCCGTGGAGGACGTGGTCGTCGCGGTCCGTTTCGTGTCGGACCCGATCATGCGGAGCGCTCCCACGACGCCGGCGCCCAGGACCACCACGACGACCGTCAGGGCGACGATCCGCCGGATCATCACCTGCCGACGCCTCCTCCGCTGACGCTCGCGCCGATCGTCGTCGCTCAATATCGGCACGCGCGGCATCCGGGCATTCTAAGCGGCACCACCATCGTTCACGGCGATGCGACACGCATTTCGTCATTGCGAAACGGCTGCGGACGGCGCGTGTGGAGACACGCCGCCAGACACCATCGTTCGGCGGGGACACGGGGCTCACCAAAGTACCGCTGTTCCGGGGAGTCCCGTTCCGGTTCGCCGCGGTCCGTGGAACGCTCTGCGCCCGGTGTCGGGCGTTCCCGCAATCGTCCGCGGCGCCGGATCTCGGACCGACGCCGCGGACGTCTGTCACCGTCCGGCTACTGGCATGCCTCGCAGATCTCGCCGTTCTGCATGGCCTCGATCGAGCAGGCCGATGCCGACAGCGCCGACTCGGTGACCGAAATCAGTTCTCCGCCGACCGGATCGGCGACGGCCGCAGGAACGGCCACCGGGTCCGCTGCGGGCTCGGCCGGGACCGCGATCGCAGCCGATACGGTCGACTTCTCGATGGACGACGCCCCGAGGCTGCGCAGGTAGTAGGTGGTCTTCAGGCCGGCGTGCCAGGCGTGGCGGTACATGTGGCTGAGCGTCTTCATGTCCGGCTGGAGTACGAAGAGGTTCAGCGACTGCGACTGGTCGATCCACTTCTGCCGCCTCGCGGCGGCGTCGATCAGCCACCGGCTGTCGATGTGGAAGGCGGTCTGGTAGCGCTCGCGCAGATCGTCCGGCACGGCCACCAGGTCGAGGTCGCCGTCGTGGCGCTTCAGATCCTCCACCATCTCGGCGTTCCACAGGCCGCGCTCCTTGAGGTCGGCGACGAGGAACGGGTTCAGGATCATGAAGTCACCGGACAGGTTCGACTTGGCGAACAGGTTCTTGTACATCGGCTCGATGCACGGCGACGTACCCATGATGTTGGCGATGGTCGCCGTGGGCGCGATGGCGATGACGTTGGAGTTGCGCATCCCCTGCTCCGCGATCTTGGCGCGGACCGGAGCCCAGTCCATGACGCCGTCGCGGGGCACGTCGACCTCCTCGCCCCGCTCGGAGGCCAGCAGGTCCACGGTGTCCTGCGGCAGGAGGCCGCGCGACCACTTGGACCCCTCATAGGACGAGTACCGGCCGCGCTCGGCGGCCAGGTCGCTGGACGCCTCGTAGGCGTAGTACGCGATTGCCTCCATCATCTCGTCGTTGAAGGCGAGCGCCGCGTCCGAGCCGAACGGGACGCCCTTGCGGTACAGGGCGTACTGCAGGCCCATCACGCCCAGGCCCACGGGCCGGTGCCGCATGTTCGCCCGCCGCGCCGGCTCGGTCGGGTAGAAGTTGACGTCGATCACCGAGTCGAGGGCGCGCACCGCGATGCGGACCGTCTCACGCAGGCGCTCGTGGTCGATCGCGCCGTCCTCGGTGAGGTGCTCGTCGATCACGATCGAGCCGAGGTTGCAGACCGCGGTCTCGTCCTCGCCCGTGTTGAGGGTGATCTCGGTGCAGAGGTTCGACGAGTGCACGACGCCGGCGTGGTCCTGCGGCGAGCGGACGTTGCACGGATCCTTGAACGTGATCCACGGGTGCCCGGTCTCGAACAGCATCGACAGCATCGCCTTCCACAGGTCGAGGGCCGCGATCACCTCGCCGTGGATCTCCCCCGCCTCGGCCCGCCGCTCGTACTCGACGTAGCGGCGCTCGAACTCGGCTCCGTAGACCTCGTGGAGGTCGGGCACCTCGTTCGACCGGAAGAGCGTCCAGTTCTCGCGGCGCTCCATCCGCTGCATGAAGAGGTCGGGGACCCAGCAGGCGGTGTTCATGTCGTGGGTGCGGCGTCGCTCGTCGCCGGTGTTGCGGCGAAGCTCGAGGAACTCACGGATGTCGTTGTGCCACACCTCGAGGTAGGCGCAGCCCGAACCGGCGCGCTTGCCTCCCTGGTTGACGGCGACCAGCTGGTCGTTGTGCATCTTGAGGAACGGCACGACCCCCTGCGACTCGCCGTTGGTCGACTCGATGAACGAGCCCGTGCCGCGCACGGCCGTCCACGATCCGCCGAGGCCGCCGGCCCACTTGGAGCACATGGCGTTCTCGCCGATGCCCCGTCCGACGATGGACGCCAGGGTGTCCTGGATGTGGTACAGGTAGCAGGAGCTCAGTTGCGAGTGCGGGGTGCCGGCGTTGAAGAGCGTCGGCGTGGACGAGCAGAAGCGGCGCTCGCGGTACATGCGGTAGAGGTCCAGCGTGCGCGCGGTGCGTTCCTCGGGCGCCTCCGCCAGGCACACGCCCATGGCGACGCGCAGCCAGAAGATCTGCGGCGCCTCGATGCGCACCGGGCTGGCACCCGTCTTGTCGGTGATGAGGTAGCGGTCGTAGAGCGTCTGGACACCCAGGAAGTCGAACTCCCGGTCGGCGCTCGGGTCGAGGTCGGCCGCCAGTCGGTCGATGTCGAACTCGAGCAGCGCGGCGTCCATACGCGAGATCTCGACGCCGCGTTCCAGCACGCCGCGGAACGCGGCGCGGTGGGCCGTGGCCAGCCCGTCGACACCGTCGCGGAGGATGTCCCAGTCGAGGGTCTCCTCGTAGATGTACGTGAGGAGGATCCGGGCGGCGAACTTGGACAGCTCGGAGTCGCGCTCCACCAGGGTCTTGGAGTTCAGCACGATGAGGCGACGAAGATCGGTCAGACGGATGCCCGGCCGCACCGCCCGGCGAAGTTCGCGCTCAAGCTCCTCGTGGTCCATGTCGAGGTCGAGGCCGTCGGCCGCGAAGGCGATGCGCTGCACGAGGTCGGCACCGTCCCAGGCGATCTCCTCGCCGTCCTCCCCGACGATCGGGACCGGCGGGCGCGTCGGCGCCTGCGGCGCGAGCTTGGCCTGCTGGGCACGGAT
The DNA here is from genome assembly GCA_964531025.1 of uncultured Bifidobacteriaceae bacterium. GTDB lineage: Bacteria > Actinomycetota > Thermoleophilia > Miltoncostaeales > Miltoncostaeaceae > CALMEC01. Next base: position 93,009 of record CAZHDY010000001.1, read on the forward strand.
CATGGCGCGCTCGGCGCGGTAGACGATGTAGCGCTCGGCCACCTTCATATAGCCGCCGAGGACCAGCTCCTCCTGGACGAGGTTCTGGATGGTCTCGATGGTGACGTAGGCCTCGCCGAGCCCGCGGACACGCTCCGAGATCCGCTCGGTCAGCGCCGTCGCGGGTGTGGGATCCGCATGGAGTGACATGAAGGCCTTGCGGATGGCCGCCTCGATCTTGGCGGCATTCCAGGCCGTCACCTCACCGGATCGGCGCACCACCTGGAGCGCGTCGGTCGGCGACGCGGTCTCCTCGTTCGCGTTGGCCGCCCGGCAGATGACGAGCGCCTTGGCCACCTCGATGTGACCGGTCTCGATGAGCGCGGCCTCGACGAGGGCGAGCAGGTCCTCGGCGCTCAGCCGGTCCGGTGCGTCCTGCGTGAGTCGTTCGGCGACACGTGCCGTGATGGCGCGGACGATGGCGCGCCCCGCAACGGTGTCGGCCTGCTCCTCGCCGGACGCGGCGGCCAGCGCTCCGAGCGCCTCGGCAACGAGTCCGGCGATGTCTTCCAGGGCCAGCGCGCTCTCGCTGCCGTCCTCGCGGTCCAGCCGGACCGGCGGCAGGAAGATCTCGGTGTCGCCGAGGGCCGTGGTCACGTCGGGCAGCGGTCGCGACTCCTGAGGGAGGTGCGCCGCGCGCTTCAGCTCAAGGTCGCCGATGATCTCTGCGAAGTCGATCAGCATGGGGTCCTCCTACAGTTCGTCGTCCGACGCGACGGCGAGCGCCGACGCCTTCTGGTACTCGGTCACACGCCCCTCGAAGAAGTTCTGCTCCTTGCGGACGTCCATCAGCTCGGCCAGCCAGGGCAGTGGGTTCTCGAGCGGCGTCTCGTGGAACGGCGCGAGCCCCACGCCCACCAGGCGCCGGTCCGCGATGTAGTCGATGTACTGCGAGAAGTCGGCGCTCGACAGCCCCACGCCCTCGACGGGCAGGCAGTCCTCGATGAAGCTGTGCTCGAGCCGCACGGCCTCGCGCATCACCTCGCGCAGCTCCTCCTTGAAGGCCGGGGTCCAGATCTGCGGGTTCTCGTTGACGAGCTCCGCCAGGAGCCGGCGCAGGAGCTCGATGTGGTTGGACTCGTCCCGGAGCGTGTAGCGGAACATGGTGCCGACGCCGATCAGCTTCCCCTGCCGGTAGAGCGACAGGATCATCCCGAAGAGACCGTAGAACTGGGTCCCCTCCATGCACTGGCCGAACACGAACATGTTCTTGGCGAGCAGCTGCAGGTTGGCGGGGTCGCTCATGTCGAGGTCGCGCCGCAGCGCGTGGCTGGTCTCGGTGACGAAACGGTTCTTCTCGCGGATCGTAGGGATGTCCTCGAACATCGCCTCGCACTCGTGCGGGTTGATCCCGAGCGAACTGATCATGTAGAGCAGCGAGTCGGCGTGGATGTTCTCCTCGTGGGCGTGACGTCCCAGGACGAGCTTGATCTCGGATGCGGTGACGAGCTCGCGGATCACGTGGATGATGTTGTCGCCGACGATGCCCTCGGCGGCGCTGAAGTAACCGACGCCCATCCGGATGATCCAGCGGTCCACATCGGTGAGGGCGCGTGCGTCGCGCCACTGCTCGATGTCCTTGGCCATCGGGATGTCCTCGGGCTCCCAATGGTTGGTCTTCATCGTCCGGTAGAGGTCGTAGGCCCAGCGATATCGGAGAGGCAGGAGGTTGAACGCCATCGTCTCCCGCCCACCGACGACGCGTTTGGCCGCGAGCGCAGCCTCGGCCTGCGCCGCGTCGAGTTGGAAGGTGCGGTTTCCGACCGTGTAGCTCGTCTGCATCTCTCTCGTGTCCTCGTCTCTCGTTCGCGTCGACGAGAGGGGGTCGGAGAGCGCCGGTTACGGCGACTCGCGGACGGTCCTTGATCTCGAGGACGCTCCAGCGTGCACACGGAGAACCAGGCGACCGGACTCATCCCCACGCAGTGCGGGGCTTCACCGTTGCGGCACAGTGCCGGATTCGAACCGGGCTTCGCTGGCTAACCGCGTCCCCGACGAACGGGGTGAGGATCACCGTAGCTCGAGGGCTCGGACGACGGTCGGGGCATCTGGTGCCCGCCGGCCGCTCAGAGCGTGTTTCGCGGAGCCGTCAAGGGTGCTCACGCGTCGCGCGTCGGCCACGGTACGTCACGTGCCGAACCGCACGGGCCCCGGTGGTGGGTGCCGGAGCACCCACCACCCGGACGATCAACCATCTCTAGCCGACCACCGCCGGCACCGGACGCGACACGCCGCGCACCGTTGCGACCCGGGTGCGGGCCCGGGCGATGACCCGGTTCGCGTTCAGGGCCCGTGCCTGCACCACGTTGGTGCGCAGACCGGCCGATTGTGAGGTGCGGAAGGTGATGGTGAGTGTGCGCGTCTGTCCGGGGTTCAGGTTGCCGATGTTCGCGGTGATCTGGCCGCGGACGACCCGCATCGGGATGGACGCCCGCACGTAGGTCATGCCGGCCGGGATCGTGTCGGTCACGGTGACCTGACGCGCCACCAGACGGCCGGTGTTGCGAACCTGGATCCGGTAGGTGACGAGCTCACCGGCCTCGGCTGTCGCCGGACCCTGCTTGGTGATCCCGATGGTCGTGGGCGCCAGGTTGTTCCGTGCGGTGCAGGTCCAGGCCTCACCGCCACGCACCGGGAGGCTCCAGGTGGTGTTGGAACCGATCGTGGGCCGCAGAGTCTGTACGGCGTTTCCGTCGGCGTCCGTTCGCACGCAGATCACCTGTGCGAGCCGCATACCGGTGCGCTGGACCTCGGTGATCGTCACGTTCGAGGGGTCGGTGGTGGCCGTGTTCCAACGGAACTCCGCGGAACTGTCGGCCCGTGTGGTCACCTGGCGTGTGTTCGCCGGCAGTCCCGGCGTCGGTGATGCGGGAATCACCCATGACGTGGGTGCGGGTGCCACCTGCGCCCGGAAGGTCCACCCCGCTCCCGCCGCCGTCCACTGACCGCTGTTGGCGTTGTCGACCTCCTTGCGGATGGTGACGGACGACTGGCAGAGAGAGCGCGCCAGGCTGACGAGAACCGACTCGAGACCCGCGTACGTGGGAACCGCCAGCACGTCGTCCGTACGGATGTTCAGCTGGGTGATGTCGGTGACCGGGGCGTCGGTGCCCGAGATGGCCTGCAGGCGTCCGAGGCTGGCGGGCGACTGCACGTTGGGTCCGACACCGACGGCCAGAACGTGGCTGCGGGCGGCGCCCTCCGGGCTCCGCTTCACGTTGTTGGCGTTGGTGATCGCGTTGTCGAGCGAGGGTCCGTCGACGGGCTGCTGGATGGCGACGTTGCCTCCACCGGTGTTGTAGGCCGTCGGGTCACCGTCGGTGATGAAGATGACGAGAGGAGCCGGCTCGTTGCCGTTGAGCTCCGCAACCCGGAGGAAGGCGTCCTCCCAGTTCGTGTACTCCACGCCGAACTCGCTGGACGGCGGCGGGTCGTATCCCCCGTCCGGCGCGCCGGGAAGCGCGTAGACGTAACGGTAGATCGAACCCGTCTGCGCGAGGGAACTGGAGTTCACCGTGGTGAAACCGATCGGTGTACGTGCACGTGTGCCGAACTCGACGATGGCGAGCTCCGACCCGGTACCCGCGATCCCCTGCGCGAATGCCATGGCGGCGTTGCGCACGTTGCCTGTGGCATTGGCGTCATGAATGGACGAGGACTCGTCCAGGACCATGATGATCTTCCCGCCGCAGGTCAGCTGCACGTCGGGATTGGCCACGGGTGTGGCGGCGGATGCCGTCGCGCTGTAGGCGGCCGTCAGAAGACACGCGGCCGCGAGCTTGGCGAGGGCAGAACGGAACGACATGGCAAGGCTCCTTGATACACCGACGGTTCGATGCTTGCGGCACCGGTCTTGGAGGAACTATATGTCGGGAATTACCGGGCAAATGGACGAAACCCTGAAAGGGACGGTGCATGGTTGGGAAATCCGTGTTGCAGACCCGCGATATGGCGCCGAATACGTCAGAAAACTGTGAGTTGTGCGATCCACGACCGGATCGGCTCCATCTGCCCGTCGACCCCGGCCATATCGAGGGGTGCCGTCCACAGCGCTCAGGACGCCGGCGCGACGTCCGCTCCGGGTTCATCGACGACCGGCTCCGTGTCGTCCCACCGGACGAGGTGAGGGGCGCCGCGCTCGGGGAACGGGATCTCGATCCGGTCGAAGTCCCGCGGAACCACGACATGCGGGAACACCGCCTCGGCCTCGGCCCGGGCCTCACGTGGCATGAAGCGGCTGGACAGGTGGGTGAGCGCCAGCATCCGGACGTCGGCGCGCCGGGCGATCTCGGCGGCTTCGGTGACCGTGCTGTGCTGGGTCTCGACCGCTCGCTCACGATCCGCGGCCAGGAAGGTCCCCTCGTGGATGAGCAGATCGGCCTCGCGGGCCATCTCCACGGTTGCATCACAGGGACGCGTATCCCCGGTCAGGACCACAGCACGTCCGTCGCGCTCTTCCCCCATCACCTGATCGGGCCGGACCACGACGCCGGACTCGAGTGTCACCGGGTTGCCGCGCTGCAGCTCACCGAAGAGCGGGCCCGACGGAACGCCCAGTCCCCGGGCCGCGTCGACGTCGAAGGCGCCGGGCCGGTCATCCTCGTAGATCGCATATCCCAGTGACGGCACGCTGTGGTCGGTGTGGAAGGCCTCGATCTGAAGGTCCGGGCCGTCATGGACGACGGCAGCAGCAGCCTCGGTGACGGTGAGCGGGAAGGGCATGCGCCCGATGATCGGCCCGAACCGCTCCATGAACGCGTCGAGGCCGCGTGGTCCGATCAAGCGCAGGCCGCGCTCCCGGCCACGCAGCCCGTACGTCTTCAGGAGCCCCGGCAGCCCGAGCACGTGGTCGGCGTGCAGATGCGTGAGGAGGATCGCGTCGACGTCGACCAGACCGGCGCCCGACCGCAGCATCTGCCGCTGCGTGCCCTCGCCGCAGTCGATGAGCCAGCGGTCACCCCCGCGGGCCACGAGGGTCGCGGCCACGCCGCGCCCCCTGCTGGGCACGGACGCCGCGGTACCCAGGAAGGTGACGCTGAAATCCATGGGGGCAATCCTATGTGTCGAGATAGGTGATTCCACACTTCCATGGAGTCACGATCAGCCGGCCCGGCGGATGCACTCGTCGGGCAGCGGCCCCTCGGGATCGTCCAGGGACACGAACGCCACCTCGATCCGGTCGCCGGTTATCCGGATGAGCGCCATGGAGTGGTGCGGCTGGCGGCGTCGGTCCGCTGCGCTGCCCGGATTGAGGATCGTGAACTCCTCGTCGCCGGCCAGAAGCGGAATGTGCGAGTGGCCGAAGACGACCAGGCGACAATCCGGGAAGCGGCGGCGCAGACGCGCCACGCGCCCAGCCTCCGGGCCCCCGTTGTGGACCACGCCGATCGTGACGTCCGCGCACGTGACGGTCGCTGTGGCCGGCAGATCCTCCTTCACCGCCGGCTCGTCGGCGTTCCCATGGATCGCCACCATCGGCGGTCCCATGGTGCGAAACCGCTCCACCGTGGCGGGCGACGTGAAGTCACCCGCGTGGATGAGGAGGTCCGCGGCGCGCACGTGTTCCTCCACGGTGGGCGGCAGCTCCCGGGTGCCGCGCGGCAGGTGGGTGTCGCTCACCACCGCGATCGTGGTGGTCGGGGCGGGTGCTCGGCGTGGCATGTCCGGTACACTGGCACGCACCGGCGCGCGTAGCTCAGCTGGATAGAGCGTTGGCCTCCGGAGCCAAAGGTCGCAGGTTCGAATCCTGCCGCGCGCGTCATCGCTCACTTCGCCCGGGATCGCCGGCCGCGACGGGGCGACCTGGCATGGATCGGCATGTGCGACGGCGAGGGCGTCCGTCGCCTGCGGTGGTCCGCCTCGAAACGACAGGAGAGAGCACGTGGACGGTCCCAACGCCGAATCGACGCACACGGAGATCATCCAGCTCCGCTACGGAGACCTGGACACCCTGGGCCACGTGAACAGCGTCATCTACTTCTCGTTCCTCGAGACGGCCCGCTGGGGCTTCTTCCGGGATCTGGGATTCGACCCCGTCGATGCGTTCCTGGTGGCCCACAGCGAGTGCGACTACATCGCCGAGATACCGGCGACGGCCCGCACGATCACCGTGGAGACCTGGTCCACCGGCGCGGGGCGGACGTCGATCGCCGTGAAGCACCGGATCCTCCATGACGGGCGTGTTCGGGCGCGTGGCGCGGCGGTCATGGTCAGGATCGACGAGGCCCAGCGACCCCGGCCGCTCACCCCGTCCGAACGCGAGGCGCTGCTCCGGTACCCGGGCATCCCGGACGAACTCGGGACGGACGAGGGTGCCGACCCTGTTCGCACCCTGCCGAGCCAGTAGTGGTTCGCGAACGTGTCGAAATGGGGTCGATCCGTGGTGGGAGGCGGCTTTGCCGGGTGCGCCGTATGCCATCATTCGCCGTCCGCGCCGACCCCTGAGACCGAGCACCGATGAGCGAAGACGAAATCTGGAGTGTCCCCCTCCCCCCGGACGCCGAGGCGCCCTTCAAGGTCTTCGTCAACGCCGTAGAGCTCTCGGAGGATGCGTGGAGCGCAGACGGGCGCTGGATCCGCATCCGGCGAACGGTTCGTCCCCAGCCGAAGCTGGGCTTCTGGAAGAAGGTGACGCTCGGCATCGGCGTCGGTGTCTACGGTGATCTGCGAGGAGATCAGGTGGACGTCCAGTACCACGTGAAAGGTGCGGTACGGCATGCCGCCAATGTCACGGTGGTTCCACCGCAGGATCCCCCGACCGCCGCGTCCGCCGGCGCGTGACCGTGCCGCTGAGGGGATCCGACCATGTGGACTAACCTGACGACCGCGTGACCGAGCCCCGAAATCCCACGTCCATGACCGAGGACGTCATCGTCGGGCCCGAGGAGATCGAGCCCACGCCGGTTCTCACGTCGGCCCCTCTGACGACGGCGGGGACGCCCGACGACGCTCCGGCGGAGCCCCCTCCCGCTCCCAGCGTCGATCCGCCGTCGGTGCCCGACGATGCCACCGGAGGCTCGGGGCGCACGCCCAGCATCGCAACGCTCCGGCGTGAGCGTCGCGACCTGTTCGACCAGCGCGAGGAGGCTCTCTACCACGTCGGTGGACTCGCCATCGACCTGCGCCGCCGCGGTGTATCGGACACCGAGCTCGTCAACCGTCGCGCCGATCTGGTGCTCGAGATGGACCAGAAGATCGCGGACCTCGATCAGCAACTGGTCGATCTGAATGTGCGCCGCAAGCAGAAGGCACCGGTCACCGCGGGCTACTGCATGAGCTGCGGGGCGCCCTTCCAGCAGGAGGCGGCATTCTGCTTCCGCTGTGGTGCCCGCGTCCTCCCACCGGATCCCCCGGAGGTCGAGGAGCCGGCGGAGGACACGCCCACCACCGTGATCGACGTCGCGGAGGAGACGCGATGAGCGACGAACATCTGATCGTTCCCGACGACGATTCCGGAACCGACGCGCAGGACGCGACGGACGACGCCGACGAGACCACGCAGGAGGCTCCGGCGCCGGTCTGCCCGGAATGCGGTGCGACGGTCGAGCCGGACCAGCAGTACTGCCTCGAGTGCGGTGCGCCCACCGGTGCCGCGGTGCCCCTGCGCAAGCGCGGCAGCACGGCACCCATCATTGCAGCCGCGCTGCTCGCCCTCGCCGTGGGCGGAGGTGCCCTGGTCTGGGCGGTGACCAAGGAGGACTCGTCCGCGTCGGTCGGGACGAACACCGACACCACCGGAGTCGTCACCGATGTGCCGCCGTTCACCTTCTCCAGCGACACGACGAGCACCGACATCCCGCCGTTCACCACGTCGACCGACGACCCGTTCGGGAATACCGACACGACCTCCACGGACGATCCGTTCGGTAATACCACCACCGACACCACGTCGACCGATGATCCGTTCGGGAATACCGACACCACCGATTCGACGTCGACCGACGATCCGTTCGCAACCACCGACACCACCGACACCACCGCTACGACCGACACCACGGACACGACGGACACGAGCGACACCGGGGCCGACGACTGGACCGGTGGCGACGGCTACACCGTCATTCTGTCGAGCACCACGCGCCGCGCGGATGCCGATCGGTTCGCCGCACGTGTCACCGCCGCGGGAAAGGAGGCCGGCGTGCTCGTCTCGGACAACCACAGCTCGCTGCGCCCCGGCTACTACGCGGTGTTCTCCGGGCGTTATGAGACCCAGGCCGCCGCTCAGTCGGCCGCAAGCTCGCTCAAATCGCAGTATCCCGGCGCGTACTCGCGCCGCGTCGCTTCATAGCGTCCCCGGAAGGCCTGGTTCAGGTCGCGGGAAGGGTGCACTGACCGCCGACGTCGTCGGGGAGTTCCGCGATGGAGCGTGCGCGCTCGGGTCCTCCGTGAACGGCGTAGAGGTGCCGCACGATCCGCTGGGAGTCCCAGATCACCTGGTCACCGTCCACGAGTACCGGGACGCGCGGCTGGCCCGTGAGCTCCGTCACGGCCGTGCGCTCCTCGCGCTCATAGGGGACGTTGATGATGCGGTAGTCATCGATCCCGACGTTGAGGATCGCCTGGCGGACCGCCGCGCACCAGGGGCAGCGCTCCAGTTGGTACAGGGTGATCATTCATCGATCCTACGCCGGGGCGGTGGGAGCCCGTCCGGATCCCGACGGGGTGGATGGTGCCCGGCACCGCCCACCCCGTCGGTCAACGCCGCGGCCGTCCCGAGCCGCCATATGCAGGTCCTTCATGGCGCCTGCGGTTCTCGTTGCTGTTCGGTGCCACTACCCGGACCGGGGATGTACGGCGTCGTCAACGGGGTGGCAGGTGCCGGGCACCATCCACCCCGTGAGCCGATCGCGCATCTGTCGTTCACCACGCCGACTCCGCCTGCCCATACGGTCTAGGCTGCCGACCGATGGGATCGGGCAGCTCAGAGTCGGCAGGGGTGCTCGTCGGCGTCGACGTCGGCGGCACGTTCACGGACGCCGCCGTCATCACCGGTACGCGCGTGGTGACAGCGAAGGTCCCCACCACCCCCCGTGACCAGAGCGAGGGGGTCGTGCGTGCGGTGCTCGAGGCGCTGCGCGTCGCGGACCTCGAGGTGGACGACGTCGTGCGCTTCACGCACGGCATGACCGTGGGGACCAACGCCCTGCTGGAGGGCACCGGGGCGCCGACCGCTCTGGTCACCACGGCGGGCTTCGGTGACGTCGTCGAGATCCGTCGCCAGGACCGCGCCCATCTGTACCGGCTGGACGTGGCCCATCCCCCGCCCGTCGTGCCCGCCGAGCGGCGCTTCGAGGTCGTGGAACGCTGTGGCCCGGACGGGGTGATCACGCCCCTGGAGGAGGAGTCCCTGGACGAGACCCTGACGGCGGTGGCCGACAGCGGAGCCCGCGCCGTCGCCGTGGGCCTTCTGTTCAGCTTCCGCCATCCGGAGCACGAGCGGCGGGTCGCCGAACGTATCGCCGATCGTCTTCCCGACGTCTTCGTGAGCACCTCGAGCGACGTCAGCGCCGAGATCCGCGAGTACGAGCGCTTCAGCACGGCGTGCGTCGATGCCACGCTGGGTCCGGTGCTCGGTACCTATCTTCGGATCCTCGGCGATCGCACGCGTGAGGCGGGTCTGCCGGACGCCGACATCATGCAGTCGAACGGCGGGACCATCGGACGCGAGGCCGCCGCGAAGCACGCCGCCCTCACGGTGCTCTCCGGGCCCGCCGCCGGTGTGATCGGCGCCACCGGGATCGCGGAGCGCCTGGCCGGTGGGCGGGCGCTCACCTTCGACATGGGCGGAACCAGTTGCGATGTCGCCCTGATCGACGGTGCGCCCGCGCGCACGTCGGAGACCTCGATCAACGGGCACGACCTCCACCTCCCCATGCTCGACATCCACACGGTGTCCGCCGGCGGGGGCTCGATCGCCTGGGTCGACTCCGGTGGCGCACTGCGGGTCGGTCCGCGGTCGGCCGGTGCCGATCCCGGTCCCGCCTCGTACGGGCGCGGCGGAACCGAACCCACGGTCACCGACGCCAACGTCGTGCTCGGTCGAATCCCGACCGATCGCCCCCTTTCGGGGGATCTGCGCCTGGACCCCGACGCCGCCCACGCCGCCGTCGGGGAGCTTGCCGAGCGCCTGTCGCTCAGCGTCGAGGACTGCGCCGAGGGCATCATCGCGGTTGCCGTGAACGAGATGGTGCGTGCGCTGCGCGTCGTCAGCGTGGAGCGCGGTGTCGACCCCCGGGACATGGCGCTGATCGCCTTCGGCGGTGCGGGACCCCTCCACGCGTGCGACGTCGCCCGTGAGATGGACATGCGCACCGTCATCCTCCCCCACGGCGCCGGCATGCTCGCGGCCCTCGGTCTCGTGATGGCCCCGGAGCGACGTGACCTCTCGCAGACGGTCCTCGTGTCGATCGATGACACGGAGTCCCTGACCGCCGCGTCCCGCGCCCTGCTCGAGCGGCTCCCGTCGGACGCGCCGGCGGGTCGTGAGTGGCAGCTCGAATGCCGCTATGTCGGCCAGACACACACGGTCGCGGTCACGTGGAATCCCGGCGAGGACGTCTCCGTCGTGCGCCGCCGGTTCGACGACGAGCACGATCGGCGTACCGGTGCGAGCGATCCGTCCCTCGCCGTCCAGGTGGTCACCCTCCGTCTGGCCGCGGTCGGTGAAGCTGTCACTCCGACGATATCGACGGGGCATCGCGACCTTCCGGGCACCTCGGGCGTCAGCTTCACGCTCGACGGGGCCACCGGATGGCTGGCGGAGGGATGGACGCTGCGCGAGGGCGATCTGGGGGCGGTGATCTGTGAGCGCTGACGTGAACCCCGTCACCCTCCAGATCCTGGGTAACGCCCTCCTGGCGATCGCCGAGGAGATGGAGGCGGCCCTGGTGCGTGCGGCCTTCAGCCCCAACATCACCGAGCGTCGTGACTGCAGCACCGCGGTCTTCGACGCCGACGGCCGGATGATCGTTCAGGCGGCCGCCATTCCCGTGCACCTCGGTGCGATGCCGGAGGCCGTGGCCGCGGTGCGCGAGCGGAATCCGCGTCCCGGTGAGGTCTGGGCGCTGAACGACCCGTACCGCGGTGGCACCCATCTGCCCGACATCACTCTGATCGCACCCATCGCGATCGACGGTGACATCGTCGCCTACTCGGTGAGCCGTGCCCATCACGCCGACATCGGCGGCATGGCGCCGGGAAGCATGCCGGCCGGATCGACCGAGCTCATCCAGGAGGGGATCGTGATCCCTCCGACCCGCGTCGTGGTGGACGGACGGACCAATGCGGACGTCATCGATCTCGTCGTGGCCAACAGCCGCACCGGCCGCGAGCGGCGCGGCGACCTGGCCGCGCAGCTCGCGTGTCACCGCCTGGCCGAACGACGGCTGACCGAGGTGGTCGCCCGGTACGGCCGGGATGTGGTGACGGCGGCGTTCGACGCGCTGGTCGACTACGCCGAACGGCGTACGCGCGCCGCCCTCGAGGCCATGCCCGACGGCACCTGGGAGGCGTCCGAGTCCCTGGAGGGCGACGGCGTGACCGAGGACGCGATCCCGATCCGGGTGCGGGTCACGGTGGAGGGCTCCGATCTTCACGTCGACTTCACCGGGACATCCGCGGCCGTGCGCGGCAACGTGAACTGTCCGCTGGCGGTGACGCGGTCGGCCGTCTACTTCGTGGTGCGGGCCGTCACCGACCCCGACATCCCGTCGTCGGCGGGAGCCTTCGCTCCGGTGCGGATCACCGCACCGGAGGGCAGCCTGGTGAATGCCGCGTCACCGCACGCGGTTGCCGCCGGGAACGTCGAGACGTCCAGCCGCATCGTGGACGTCCTGTTCGCGGCCTTCGGTCAGGCGATCCCGGTGGCCGCGCAGGGCCAGGGCACCATGAACAACCTCGTGATCGGGACCGACGCGTTCAGCTACTACGAGACCATCGGTGGCGGCCAGGGAGCCTCGCCGGACGCCGACGGTCCGTCCGGTGTGCATGTCGCCATGAGCAACACGCGCAACACCCCCATCGAGGTGCTGGAGGTGACGTTCCCCTTCCGGGTCCTCGCCTACGGGATTAGGCGTGGCACGGGCGGCGACGGTGCCCGCCGCGGAGGTGACGGTCTGGAACGCGAGATCCAGATGCGTGCGCCGGCCGAGGTGTCGATCCTCGCCGAACGGCGACGCTCGGCGCCGTCCGGCGCACGCGGTGGTGGCGGCGGTGCTCCGGGACAGTCGACACTCAACGGACGTGAGCTGCCCGCGAAGTGGCATGGACATGTGGAGCCGGGCGACGTGATCGGGATCCGCACCCCGGGCGGCGGCGGCTTCGGGGCTTCGGGGAAGGAGGTCGTACAGGAGCCACCGGGCTCGGTCTGAGTCGTCTCGTGGATGTGCCGGGATTCGTGTCGCGAGAACCGCACACGTCCGGTGGCGGGTATCCGGGTTCCTGGAGTACGGCGATACCGTGCCGGCCTGATGGCCGGTACGGCTCAGTTCCTACGGGCGGTAGCGCTGCGCGAGCGGATCGTTGCCCAGAACCACCAGGACGTCGACGCCGACGGCGTCCGCCTCATTCTCGAGCTGCACACCGTCCAACGGCGCCAGTTCGGTGACCCCGAGGTCCTTGGCGACGTTGTCCGCGACATCGATCTTCGATCGATCGACGTAGACGACGAAGGACTTCTTGATGTCCTGCGTCGCGACGTTGCCCGCGGAGACGGTGCTGTATCCGTGGCCTGCGACGATCGGTGTGATCGTGCCGGCGAGTCCCGGGATGCCGGAACCGTTCAGCACCTTCACGGTGTACGCGCCCTTCCCGTTGGCGAGCGGCTTGGGAGTCGCCGAGACCGTGGTGACGATCTCATCGGGGGTCTGGAGCTGTCCCCCCGTACGCGTGGTGCCCGTACGGGAGCCCGTGGTCGTCTGGGTGAGCGTGGTCGTCGGCTCGGAGGCGGTTCCGGCGTCGTCGCCACGGAAGAAGAGGTACCAGGTGGTGCCGCTGACGACGGCCAGGACGGCGACGGCGGCAGCGATGGGCTGCCAGCGGAAGCGGCCGACCGGCTCGCGTCCGTAGTCCTCGTCGTATTCGTCCCCGGCGTGCTCGGGGACGACCTCCGTGGCCTCGGATCCCTCCGCTGTCGCGCCGTCCGTTGCGGATGCCACGGAAACGGCCGCTCCCTGGCGACGCCTCTGCAGTTCGCGGAGCCGATCCAGCGAGACGCGCGCGCCCGCGCCCTCACGCTCGGCCAGACGCGTCTCCAAACGGCGGAGCGACCGGCCGTGGCGGATGGACTGGATCACGAGCGCGATGGCGAAGAGGATCGCCAGCGCGGCGGCCGACGGGGTCAGAAGCTCAAGCCATTTATCCACGACGGACGAGGCTAGCACCCGCCGCGGATGATCCTGAGTGGTTCGGGCGTCCCGTCGCAGGACAGCGCGGCGGTCGTCCCGGGGCAGCCTGAGCGACCCGTTCGAGCTGTCGGGAAAGTCCCGTGTCTGACACAAAACTTTCCGGGCGATTCCCGGCGAGTCGCAGAAAGACTACAGATGCAGGGCATTCGATGGTTTCGATGCGTGTGCGGAAAGCCCGGTGTCTGACACCGGACTTTCCGGGCGAGCGCGCGACGGACGCCGGCTCAGCCCGCCAGCTGGACGGGCCGGCCGGTGCGGTCCACCCCGTCCGCGTCGGTCCAGCGCAGGCGGATCGTGGCGTCGTGTCCGTGCGGGTCGACGACGATCGCGAATGTTCCGTCGTCGCGGGTCGTGATGGTCGAGAACTCGCGCCAATGCTCGTCCACGTGCCGCTCGAGCACGGCCGTGGCGGTGCCACGGGACGGCCGGACCTGCCCCGTCAGGGTGACGCGGCCGTTCTCGGTGTCTCCGACCTGCGCGAGTGGCAGCGCGAACGCCTGTGCCGACGGCTTCGGGGCATCGAGCGCGTCGCCCGCGACGTCCGTGAAGAGACCCGAGTTGAATGCTCCGTTGTCCTGGAGCAGGTAGTAGGAGGCCAGTCCGATCTCCGGAAACCGGCTGAACAACGCGAGGGAGTCGGCGACCGATGCGGCCTGCTCGTCCGGCGTCACCGCGTACGGGAGCGCCGTCGTCCCCTCGGTCTGCCAGCCGTACTCGGTGAGCCACACGGGACGACCGGCCAGAGACGTGCTCCGCAGCACGGTACGCAGATCCGCCAGGTTGTCGACGTCGAGTTTCCGGGTTCGCACCGGGTCTCCCGGGCGCGGTGGCCGTGCGGACGGATAGGGATGGATGGCGACGACGTCGACGACCTCGTGCTGCGGCAGCGCGGCGAATGCCCGCAGGAACTGCTGCGGACCAAGGCGTGACGGGGTGACGTCGTCCTCCACGGTGCAGCGGGTGTCACAGCGATCACCGACCGGTGCAAGCCCACCGAGCACGATGCGCACATCGGGGTCGACGGACCGGGCACTCCGGGCGAACGCCTCCAGCAACTCGGCGTAGGTCTCGGGGCCGACGGCAACCCACTCGTCTCCCCTCTTCTCGTACTGCGGACGCAGGAACATGTTCATGTTCGGCTCGTTCCACACCTCCCACGTCTGCACTCCCCGAGGCGCGTAGCGCGCCACCGCCGCCCTCGCGAACGCACCGAAGTCGGCGGGGTCGCCCGGTCGGCGATTGCCCCAGTCGGGATCGGTGGGCAGAGCCGCCACGGCCGGGTCCACAGCCCAGTCCGGGGTTCCCCAGACGCTGAAGAAGACCGTCAGATCGGCACGGGCCGCCTCCGCGACGATGCGGTCGTAGGTCGTCCAGTCGTACGCGGGGTCCGACGGGTCCGTCGCGGCCACGGTCGGCGGTGATGGTGCCACGAGGTCCCAGCGCAGGTCCACCCGCACCGTGTCGGCGCCGAGCGCGGCCATCTGTCGCATCCGCGAACGGATGAAGGCCGCTGAACGCGGTGGTTGGTGCAGCAGCCGGTCGTCCTGCATGGCCACGGTCGGCGAGTGCACGGTACGGTCCAGGACCGTCACAGTCGGCGCGGGCGGGCTGCGCAGCGACAGGGCGCCGACCAGAACGGCCAGGACGACGACAGCGGTGCCCCCGATCACCCACACACGTCCCGGGATGCGGCGAAGACGCCCGGGTGCGGCGCCCAGGACCCGGGTGATCCACCGTCGACGGAGCCAGACGACCGCGCCCAGGATCAGGATTTGAAGGCCGATCACGATCGTCAGATCCCGGCCTCCCCATCCCCCGGCCGCGTCTCCCTCGCCGGACTCGTCCACCGGCGGACACGGACGCTCGGGCGTGCCGACGAGCTCGGGATGGTTCAGAGCGACGTCGATGGCACCGGGCAGGTCGCCGTAGGTCTGCTCCGGTCCCACCCGGCGTGCCTCGATGAGATCCTCGCGGTCGTGGCACCGGGTGATGCTCGCGTTGTTGCTGTTGTAGTCACGGATGACGTCCGTGACCGACGCCCGCGCCGAGGTCGTACCGGCGAGCAGGAGCACGACGGCGAGCCCCAGCACCGAAAGGACGGACACCCGCGTCCGCCGCACCTCCGAGGGGCGTGCCACGGGTGCTACTGCCCGGGGGTCACGCGATAGGCGTCGAAGACGCCGTCCAGGTTGCGCAGCCCCGAGATGAGGCTCCGGAGCTCCTCCACGTCGCCCAGGTCGACGGTGAAGCGCGCCCGCGCCATCTGGTCCTCGACCACACACTGGGCCGAGATGATGTTGGCGCCGGCCTCCGAAACGGTGCGGGAGAGGTCCTCCAGGAGCCGCGGACGGTCCCATCCGTCGATGGCGATCTCGACGTTGAAGCTGCGCTGCGACGGGCCGACCCACGAGATGGTGGTGAAGCGTTCGGGGTTCTTGAGAAGCGCCTTCGCGTTGGGACAGTCGGCGCGATGGACCGTGATGCCGCGCCCCAGCGAGATGTAGCCCAGGATCTCGTCCCCCGGAACCGGCTTGCAGCAGCTGGCGAGGCGGACCAGGACGTCGGGCACCCCGTCGACCGACAGGCCCAGATCGCTCGAGGGCTGCGCGGTGCGCGATCGCAGCCGCCGTCGCTCCAGGTCGGAGGCGACGTGCTCCGATTCGACGACCTCACCCTGCTTCAGGCGGGCGATGATCTTGTTGACCACGGTCTGCACCGAGGTGCGCCCGGCGCCGATCGAGATGTAGAACTCCTCCGCCTTGCGGAAGCCCATCTCCTGGATCACCTGGTGCAGGAGCGGCGAGCCGGCGATCTTCTGGTTGGGAAGACCCGCCTTGCGCATGTGCTCGTGCAGCATGTCGCGGCCCTGCTGCTCGGCGTCGTCACGTTGCTCGCGCCGGAAGAACGCACGGATCTTGGACCGGGCCTTGCTGGTGCTCACTAGGTTCAGCCAGTCACGCGACGGGCCACGGGGCGCCTTGCTCGTCAGGATCTCGACGAAGTCACCGGAGGTCAGCCGGTGCGAGAGCGGGACGATCCGTCCGTTGACCCGGGCGCCGACGGTGCGGTGGCCGACGTCGGTGTGGACGGCGTAGGCGAAGTCGATGGGCGTGGCCCCGGCCGGCAGCTCGCGCACCTCACCCTTCGGGGTGAAGACGTAGACGGCGTCGTGGTAGAGGTCGGACCGCAGCGTGTCCATGAACTCGTCCGGATCGCTCGTGTCCTCCTGCCACTCCATCATCCGGCCGACCCACGCGGGAGAGTTCTCGGTCGCCCCGGTCTCCTTGTAGAGCCAGTGCGCGGCGACACCGTATTCGGCGACGCGGTGCATCTCGGGGGTCCGGATCTGGATCTCGAGCGGGTGGCCGCTCGTCCCGATCACGGTGGTGTGCAGGGACTGATAGCCGTTGAACTTCGCCATGGCGATGTAGTCCTTGAAACGCCCCGGCATGGGCTTCCACAGCGAGTGGATGATCCCCACGGCGCCGTAGCAGTCCTTCACGGAGTCCACGATCACCCGCAGGGCGGTGAGATCGTAGATCTCGTTGAACTCCTTGCTGCGCACGGTCATCTTCTCGTAGATCGAGTAGATGTGCTTGGCGCGCCCGATGATCTCGATGGGCTCGATGCCGACGTCGCGGAGCTCGCGGTCGAGGAACGTACCGGCGTCCGCGATCATCGCGTCCCGATCGGCTCGCCGCTGATTGACGAGCTGCTGGATCTCCGCGTACCGGCGGGGGTGCAGCGCGGCGAAGGCAAGATCCTCCAGCTCGGACTTCAGTGCATGGATACCGAGGCGGTGCGCCAGCGGGGCATAGATCTCGAGCGTCTCGCGCGCCTTCTGGATGCGCTTGTTCTTGCTCATGTAGCTGAGCGTGCGCATGTTGTGCAGCCGGTCGGCGAGCTTCACCACGAGGACGCGGAGATCACTCGACATCGAGACGATGAGCTTGCGGTAGTTCTCGGCCTGGTGCTCCTCCTGGCTCTCGAAGTGGATCTTCGTGAGCTTGGTCACGCCGTCGACCAGCGCCGCCACCTTTGCGCCGAACTGCGCCTCGACCTCCTCCAGCGAGGCCTCGGTGTCCTCGACGGTGTCGTGCAGGAGCGCGGCCTGGATGGCCTCGGTGTCCGCACCGAGCTCGGCGCAGATCTGGGCACACCCGACGGGATGCGAGATGAAGGGCTCGCCGGAGCGCCGCAGCTGCCCCCGGTGGTGCTCCTCCGCGAAGACGTAGGCACGGCGGATCGTGTCGGCGTCCACATCGCTGTGGTGGTGCCGGACCTCCTCGATGACCTCGTCGACCGCGGTGGTGTCGACGGTCTCCCCGTCGATTACGAGTTCTGACATCAGTATGAGGATATCGCGGCGTTGAGGAAGGCCACCGAATCGACCTCTTCCAGGCACGCCAGAGACGCCTCACGCTGCTCGGCGATCGCCCGTGCCGTCGGTGCGTCGTCCAGGCGTCCGGGCGGTGCGTCCGGCACCCCGCGGAGCGCCGTTTCCGTCACCTCGACGCGACCGATCTCGTTCAGTGCACGCAGGGCGACCAGCGTCCGCCGCAGGGACGTCGTCGCGTGCACGAGCTCCGCGTCGAGGGTCGCACCCCACGCTCGCGCCGTGCCGTCGGCCAGCGTCCGCCATGCATCGGCCGCGGCGTCGCGGAGTGCGGCGTCGTCCTCGATCACCCGTCGGGCGTAGTCGCGCTCGTCGTCGCCCCAGAGCAGATGCAGCCAGCGATCGTCCGACCGTGCCCGCAACCACGCCGCACCGGAGGGATCCGTCGGGGGATCCAACGCCACCATGTGCAGAGCCCCGGGGACGTCGAGGTGCGCGAGCCCGTCATAGTCGACGAGCGCGAAGAGCGGGCGTCCGCCCCCGAGGGCCGCCACCTCTCCCTGAGGATCGGTGTCGCGCCGCGAGTCGACCACGAGGCTCTCGTCGACGCCGAGCCGCTCGGGACGCAGCAGATCGTCAATGAGGACACGCCGGCCCGCGACGTCGGCGACCACCACGATCACCCCGTCGTCGGCACCGGAAAGCGCCGCGATCGTCGACAGGGCCACTCCCCGATCACGCAGATCGCGGACTCCGCGCGGGACTCCCCCGGACGGAGGCGCGGCGGGGATCGGTGCGCCGAGCACGCGCTCAGCGGTCACGCGAACCGCCGGTGACGGGTCCGTCCGCGGCTTCTGCACCTCCGGGTCCAGGGTCTCAAGGGCGTCCAACGTGACGCGCGGGCCGATCATGTCCTGCCACCGTTCGATGCCGAGCTGCACGATGGCGTCTCCGCGGGCGCCCACCGCCAGCGTGTCGCCGCGACGGCCCTGCCGCCAGCCGATGGCACGCGTGAACGCGCCGCCGACCCGCAGGCGCACCTGCAGGTGCTGGCGGTCCTTCCCGATGGTGCCGACGTTCTGGATCACGGCGGCCGGCACCGCCAGGCGCACATCCGGGTTGCCGGTTCCGAACGGCTGCATGGCGTCGAGGGCCTCGGCGACGCCGAGCGTCAGGTCCGAGGCGCCCACCACGGCGTCGACCTTCCACACGCGTGCCCGGGCGATCTGGCCCGTCACCCCCTGTGCCACGGTGACCAGGTCACGACGGAAGTCGGGGACGTCCGCCTCCGCCAGCTGGAGCCCGATGGCTCCGGCGTGTCCGCCCCAGCGCTCGAGGCGGGATGCAGCGCCGGCGACGAGCGAGTGGAGGTCGACGCCCGGGACACTGCGTCCCGACCCCTTCCCCATTCCGTCCGTCACGCTGACGACGATGGATGGTCGTCCGAAGCGCTCGACGAGGCGTGACGCGACGATACCGACGACCCCCTCGTGCCAGCCGTCTCCGGCGACGACGATGGCCGGCGCCTCCCGCACCTCCGGTTCGGACGCCTCGATGATCTCGATCGCCTCGGTCGTCACACGCTGCTCGACCTCGCGGCGCTCCATGTTGAGATCCCAGAGGGCCTTGGCGCTCTGGGTCGTCGCGGGCGAGTCGTCTCCCAGGAGCACGTCGAGCGCCTGCTCCGGATGCGCCATCCGGCCGGATGCGTTGATGGCCGGAGCGAGGTTCCACCCCAGATCCCGTGCGGTCAGGTTGCGCGGGGAGACCCCCGATGCGGCGCAGAGGGCGGCGATCCCCGGACGGGGATGTGTGTGGATGGCGGCGAGTCCGCGTGCCACCAGACGGCGGTTCTCCCCCACCAATGGCACCGCGTCCGCAACCGTCGCCAGGGCCACCAGGTCGATGCCCAGATCGTCCGGAGGCGCGAGATGGTCGCCGTCCAGCCGAGCTCCCAGAGCCTGCACCAGCTTGAACGTGACGCCGGCCGCCGCCGGCAGTGCGTCCACGCCGTGCCCCAGCGCGGGGTTGGCGATGATCGCCGGCGGCCGTATCCCGCCGGCCAGGTGGTGGTCGCAGACGATGCTTTCGATGCCGAGCTCGGCGGCCCGGGTGAGCGATTCGACGGCCGTGGTGCCGCAGTCGACGGTGACGAGAAGGTCACAGCCCTCGTCCGCCAGACGCTCGACGGTGGCCATGTTGACCCCGTAGCCGTCGGTGAAGCGACTTGGGAGGAACGGTCGTGCCCGTACTCCGCGGGAGCGCAGCGCGGCGAGGAGGATCGCCGTGGAGCAGATGCCGTCGCAGTCGTAGTCGCCGTGCACCACCACGCGCTCGTCCGTCCGTACCGCCCGCGCCAGACGGTCGGCGGCCTCGGCGATGCCGGGGATGGCCTCGGGTGGCTCGAGGTCACCCTCGGACGTCAGGAAGGCGCGTGCCTCGTCGGGATCGGCCAGACCGCGCCGCACGAGCACCCAGGCCATGGCCTCGGGTACCTCGAGCGCACGGCGCAGCGCCTCGACCTCATCGAACCGGACACGATCCGTGATCCACGCCACTACCAGCGCCCGCTTCGCAGCACCCCGACCAATACGACCATGGCCAGGATCGTTCCGCTCGCCATACCGGCGACCGCCAGGACGTTGAAGCCCAGGACGGTGGGCCCCGAGTCGCCGAATGCACCCACGATGGCCGAGCCCAGGAAGATCGAGGCGGCGATGATCGCCATGGCGAAGCGGTTGCTGGCGCCCAGGGCTCGCTCGGTGGATTCGGTGAAGCCCTCCTGCTGGATCGCGATCTTGAGCTCACCCTCGCGGAGCTCGTCCATGAGGTCGTGCACCTGGAACGGGAGCTCCATGAGCGCGTCCTTGTACCGGTCGCCCCGGTTGCGGATGCGTCCGACCAGGACGTCCGGCCGGTACTTGTTCATCACCAGCCGGCGCGCGTGGGGACGGGCGGTCTCGAACACGTTGTAGTCGGGGGCGACGTCCATGGCGACCCCGGCCAGGGTGGCGAGCGTCTTGTCGAGCACCACCCAGCGGGCCGGGAGACGGATACCCAGCTGGTACACCGTCTGGAGGACGTCGCGCAGCAGCTCACGCACGTCGAGATCCTCCAGCGTGATCCCCCAGTAGCGCTGCATGATCACGCCGAGCTGATCGCGCAGTTCGTCCTCGCGCTCGGTCGGATAGCGCACGCCGAGATCCCGAAGGCGGCGCGGCAGGCGATCGATGCGGTTCTCGACCATGTCGATGAACAGGTGGATCGCGGCCTGACGGTCCGCCACCGAGAGCTGTCCGACCATGCCGAAGTCGACCAGGCCGATGCGGTCGGGCCCCTGGACCATGATGTTCGCGGGGTGCGGATCCCCGTGGAAGACGCCGTGATCGAAGACCATGGTCATCCAGGTCTCGCTGATCCGCGCGGCGAGGGTCCGGCGGTCCTCGGCGGACCACTCGGTGAAGTCGATGTTGTTGAGCGTGGTCCCCGGGATGCGTTCCATGACGAGGACCCGTGTCGAGGTGGCCTCCCAGATCACCTCGGGGATGACCACGTTCTCGTCGTCGGTGAATCCGCGCCGTGCCACATCGACATTGCGGGCCTCGATGCGGTAGTCGAGCTCCTGACGGATCGCCCGCCGGAACTCGGCGACGACGGCCACCGTGTCGACGAACTGCAGTCGCCGTACCCGCGACTTGGCCACGCGCGCGATGTGCTCGAGGAGCGCGAGGTCGGAGTTGATGGTCTCCGCGGCATCCGGACGCTGGACCTTGACGACGACCTCGCGGCCGTCGAGCAGGGTCGCGGCATGCACCTGGCCGATGCTCGCCGCTGCCAGTGGTTCTTCATCGAATGACGAGAAGCGGTCGTCGATGGGTCCGACGTCCGTCTCGATGACGCCCTTGGCGATCGCCCAGTCGAAGGGCTGCACGCGGTCCTGAAGACGGCGGAGTTCCGATACGACGTCCGGGGGGAGGAGATCGGGACGGGTGGAGAGCATCTGCCCGAACTTGACGAACGTCGGCCCGAGCTCGTCGAACATCTTGGCCAGGCGCTCGCCCCGGCTGCCCTCCGGGGGCATCTCGTCGACGCGGCGGCGGGCGCCGCGGCTGTGGAGGAGGAACCCGAACCCGTTGCGCGCCGCGATCTCGGCGATCCGGCGCACGCGCGCGATCGTTTGACGTCGTTCCCCGTATCCCATGAGAGGACGAGGCTAGCAAGCAGACGCGGGGTGTCGGACCCGGGGATCGTGCGCTTCACCGTTTGCACGGATCACCTGCCGGGACCGGCGGCGAGCGCCACGTCGACCGGTGGTTACGTCCGGTGGCCGGCCAGGGATGGGTGGATTGACCGCTGGTCCGGCGGGCGGATCGTCCGCCTGCCGGACCGGCCGCCAGCAGGCGGCGGGGTCAGTGGATCTCGAAGGTACCGCTGGCGGCGAAGGACCCTCCGTCCGCCGAACGCAGGCGAAGACTGAATCCGTCGACCGTCGGCGCGAAACCGGGCTCCATGACCACCTCGAGATCCTCCGCGGAACAGTTGACGAGTCCCTCGACGATGAGGACCAGTGTTCCGGATGCGACGGGACCGGTGATCGGACCCAGCTGCCAGCGTGACGGCGGCGGAACGACCTGCGAACGGTAGGTCACCCCGCTGACGGTCTCCTGCCCGGCCGCCGCTGCGTGGGCGCCGAGGGCGAAGCGACCGCGCCGGGCAGCGGTTTCGATGACCGGGACGTCGGTGGTGGCCTCCTTCGGCGGCGCGGCTGAGGCAGGTGGTGCGGCGACGGCGGGCACGGCGGGCCGGGGCGCGGGACCGGTCGACGGGCGAAGACGGGCCCAGCGCTGGGTGGGGCTGAGCGCCTCGGCCGGCTTCACCGGGGCAGGCGTCATGTCGGCCCAGCTCCGGCGGGGGCTCGACGCATGGGTCACCGGTGAGGCGGCGGGCGCTTCGGAGACGGGTTCGGCAGGTGCAGGTGCGCCCCAGGAACCGATCGACGTCGGTGACGGCGTGGCGTCGTCGTACGACGACGCCTCAGCGTCGTCGCTCATCGGCGATGCGTCCTCCTCGCCGACGATCGAAGCGGGTGCGGCGATCGGTGCATCGACGGAAGGACGCTCGTCCGTGGAGGTGACGTCATCGTCGGGACCGTCCTCGTAGTCCGTCTCGTCCATCTGGACGCGAGCGGAGAGGTGGTGCAGCGTCTCGAGTGCCGGACGGCGAACGGGAAGCGCATCGTGCGATCCTCCGATCTCCTCCACGGCCGCGGGCACGGACGGCTCGGACACCACGTACCGAGGTGCCTCGTCGTCCGGGATCGGGGACGGCGACCACTCCTCATCGGACGGACCGTCGAACCCGTCGTCGGAGGTGAGGCTGGCGTCGTCGGAGGGCACGGCGGCAAATGTACTCGTTTCGACCTCGGAGAGATCACGTGTGTCGACGGGCTCCCAGGTCGCCTCGTCGAACGCCGGCTCCAGGGCGCCGGTGTCCTCGCCCATGGAGATGCCGGTCGCCTCGCTGACGAGCTGATCGGCCGAGGGGAGCTCGGTGTCTTCGGATGCCCAGTCGGGATCGGAGCTGACCACGTCGAGGTCACTCTCGTCCACGGGTGCGGCCGTGGTCCAATCGGCGGAATCCGGATCGGTCCAGCCATCGCCGGAAGCGGGAGCCGGGATGTCGTCGGTCCACTCCTCGTCCGACAGGGCCCACGCCCGCGTCGGGTCGGCGGTCTCCCCGGACGATGGCCACTCGGACTCCGGCTCCTCCCATTCGCCCGACGGTGGCGGGGTCCACTCGGCCTCGACCGGGTCCTGCGGAGCCCAGTCTGTGGCATTGGAGGCCTCGGGGGCCCAGGACGTATCGTCCACCGGTGTCCATTCGAACGGGTCGGGCTCCGCCCACGCCTCCGACGACGGCACGAGGTCGTCCGTGTTCATCCGGGACGGGTCCTCGGCCGGCGCCCATTCGGTGGTCTCGGCAGAGGTCCACTCCTGCGTCAGGTCCGTGGGGTCGATGTCGGCGAACCCGGGGACGGGGTCACCCGGTTCGGGCGTCCAGACGGGCTGCTCCGCCCCTTCGGCGAAGGGCGTGGGGTCGAGGTTCTCGATGCCGCCGGGGTCCGCACCCGGGACGGGATCGAACACGGCGGATGAGGTCCCGTCCACGTCGATCCATGCCTCGCCGGGAGCCGGCCAGCCGGGCGGCGGCATCGCGTCGTCCACAACGGGTGGCACGGGCATCGACTCGGGGGTCACTGCCGAAGCGGTGACCGGTGCGACCGATGCCACGGGAACGGTCTCCGGTGACGGTGGGACGTCCGCGATCGGAGATGCGGGCTCCATGTCGGCGTCCTTCGTGCCGCGCCGACGGCGCTTCCCCTTGTCGGCCTTGGCACGGCGCGAACGCTTCTCCTTGACGGGCTTCTCGGCCTTCACCTTCTTCGTCTTGGGCGGCTTCTCCGCCTTCGGTGCCTTGGCGGACTTCGCGCCGCTGACAGCGGCCGACTGTCGGCGCTTGACGATCAGAAGCACCAGGAGGAGCACCACGACGGCGCCGATCCCAGCCTTCTGGATCACGGTGAGTTCATTGAGGAACGACATCGCGTCAGGACTCCCTATATCTGAGGCCGCTGTTGAGGAGGCGTGGGTCGCGGCACTCATAGGTGCCTATCGGCCCCTTGCAGGGACATCTTGAGAAAAAATCCGTCGGCATCGGCTTCATCGTGGTGGTGCCCGCGGGAAGGCTACTCAGTCACGCGGTACGTACCGCGCGCCGAGAACGCTCCCGCCTCCGCGGAGAGGATCAGGAGGACGAACCCGTCCGGATTCGGACGGAACCCCTCATCGTCCATCACGACCACCCCCTGTGGTGCGACGTTCACCAGGTCGAGGCTTGCGAGTTCGACGGCCTCGGCCGATACCGACACGGGCAGTGTGCGAGGAAAGGTCACCGCCGTGATCGTCCCCTCGCCGGGCGCCTGCGCGACGCCGGCCACGCTGAAATCGCCGGTCGCAAGGATCTCCGTCGCGGTCTGCGGTTCGGGGACCGGGACGGGACGCAGCGGGACGTCCGTCCGGCGCGCGCGACGGACGACGGATGTTTCCGGCACAGGTCCATCCGGTACGGGCGCCGCTTCGGTCTCCGTTCGCGCGATCGTGATCGGCGGATCGTCCTGCGACTCGGCGACCTCCGTCAGGTGCGCGTAGGCGAGGTTGACGCGCGGCGCGCCGTGGAACGGTGTCAGGCGTCGAAGCTCGGCCAGTGAACCCGAACGGCTGGCGACATCGGGAAGGTCGATCTCACCCACCCCGACCTCGGACGCACCCCAGGCCCACCTACCGATCGCCTCGGCCGGATCCCCGATGGGCACTGTGGCGGCGGGGGCTTCCGCGGTTCCCTTCCGCGAGATCAGGGGCGTGACCGTTCCGAGCACGTCCGGACCCGTCGGCGTCATATCGTCGGGGCGCGCGAACGTCAGCCGTGTCCGGCCCACCTCGGGACGGACAGCCGGATCGTCCGCGTCGATCGTCGAATCGGCCACCTCGTGCACGGTCTCGTCCGGGGACGCGGTCGGAATATGTTCTTCGCCGTCATCCGAGTCGCCGTGATCCGCCGTCATCGGGACGGGCTCCACGGTCGCCGCCGACGGATCCGTCCGGTCACGGCCTGTGAACCGGAGCGCGGGTACACGCGGGGTGCCGGTGAGCGAGGGGTCGTCGTCGATCGTGGCCCTGCCGGGCGGTGTGAGGTCGCCCGGCTCGACGAACGGCGCGAGGAACACGCCGGCGCTCTGTTGATCCGCGGCGGCGTCGTGTCGATCTGCCCGATCACCGAGACCCGTGTCGTGGCGACGGGGCGCCCGACGCATATCGCGCACCAGGACGACGTAGGTGATGACGGCCGCGACCGCGGCGGAGAGAATGAGACGCAGACGCATGCTGCCCCGTTTCGACTCCGTCACGGCCGGTCCTCTCACGCCGCCGGGTGCCCCATCGGAATCCCTACCTCCGCCGCTTTCGCTGGACGTTGCGGTGGCGGCGCTCGCGCGGTGGCGGAGGCGGTGCCTTCGGCGTGTCGTCCGTGGATTCGGCCTCCGGCGCGTCCTTCGACCCGACGTCCGGCGTCTCTGCATCAGACGAGGTTTCGGCGTCGGCCACCGGGGCGTCGTCGATCGATATGTCCTCGGCGGGCTCCGTCGTCGGTGTGGCGGCGGGCTCGTCGAGCCCCTCGTCACCCAGCGGACCGAGGTGCAGGGTGTCCGACGCCCCGACGTCCGCGCCGGCCATCGCAGCCTCGGCGCGCTTCAGTGCGGCGACGTCGACGATGTCGGCATCGACCTGGGCGGCGCGCGCGGCGCGCTTGGCTTCGCGTGCGGCCAGCTTGCGCTGATCCGGCTCACGTTCCTTCCAGATACCGGCGAGCGGTGCCGCGATGAACAGCGACGAGACACCACCGGTCAGGATTCCGACGAGCAGCGCGAACGAGAAGTCGTTCAGCGACTCACCGCCGAAGATGTACAGCGCCAGCACCGGCAGCAGTGTCGACAGCATGGCCAGGATCGACCGGTTCAACGTCTCGTGGACCGATCGGTTCACGATGTCGCGGTACGGGCGACCGCGCATGAGGGGCTCGTTCTCACGTATGCGGTCGAACACGATCACGACGTCGTAGAGCGAGTACCCGAGGATCGTCAGGAACGCGGCCACCGACTCTCCGGTGACCTCCTTCCCCGATATCGAGTACACGGTTATCGAGAACCACACCACGTGCACCACGGTCAGGAGTGCCGGCAACGCCAGCTTGATCTCGAATCGCAGCGTCAGGTAGGCCGTGATCGCGAAGAACGAGAAGAAGATCGCCCACATCGCGTTCCTGACGACATCGCGTCCGAACGTCGGTCCGACGTTCTCGGACAGGAGCCGTTCGGTTCCCGGGAACTTCTGCTCGAAAGCGACACGCATCTGATCGCTCTGGTTGTTCTTCAGCTCCTGGGTGACGACCGTGTAGCCCTCACGGTTCTGTTCCTTGAAGCTCTGGACCTTCGCATCGGGGTAGCCGAGCTCGGTGACGAGTCCGCGCACGGCGTCCTCGGACGGCAACTGCTGGGTGAAGGCGAACTGCTGCTTCGATCCACCCGTGAAGTCCATGCCCTGTTCGATACCGCGCGTGAACACGACGGCGAGGCCCAGGATGAGCGGGATGAACGAGATGCCGATCCAGAACTTCCACCGGCCGACCACGTCCATCTTCCAGCGTGGCTCGCGTGACTCGAGTCCGATCAGCTTCTCGTTCTTGAACAGCTTCGTGTCGACGAGGAGTCCCAGGAGCGCCGGAGTGGCGATGATCGCGGTGAACAGCGCCAGCAGGACACCGATGAGGAGCATGAACGCGAATCCACGCGGGCCGGACGTCGACAGCAGGAAGATGAAGACGGCCGTGACCAGGGTCACGATGTTTCCGTCGATGATCGCCGTGATGCCCCGGCGATAACCGGAGAGCACGGACGTTCGCGCGGGTCTGCCCTGCCTCATCTCCTCACGCACGCGTTCGAAGATGATGATGCTGGCGTCCGAGGCCACACCCACCGACAGGATCACACCGGCGAGACCCGGGAGCGTCAATGCGACCGGTATGAGCTTCACGATCGCGAACAGGTAGATGCCGTAGATGACGAGCACCATCGTCGCGATCACGCCGAGCACACGGTAGTAGGCGATCAGACCGAGCACGACGAGCGCGATACCGATGATCGCCGCGACCAGCCCCTGACGGAGCGATTCCTCACCGAGGGTGGCTCCGACGAGAGATGTGCTGACCTTGGTCAGGCTGATCGGGATGGATCCGGAGGCGATCTGGTTCGCGAGGGTGCTCGCGGACTTCTCGGTGAAGCCGCCGCCGCCGATCTCGGCGCTGTCGCTGTCGATGCCTTTGGGGTTGTCGACGTAGCTCACGTACGGGCGCGAGATGATGACCCCGTCCAGCGCGAGCGCGAAGGTGTTGAAACGTTCGGGACCCGTGCCGGGGCGCATCTCCCTCTGCGCGTCGTCGACGAGCTCCTTCGTCAGGTCGGCGAAGCGGTTACGGCCCTTGTCGGTGAACTGGATCGCCACCGACGGCCGGTTCAGCGTGTCGAAGGCGAGGTTCGCGCCCTTGATGTCCTGACCGGACGCGCCGGGCCGGTCGTACAGCAGCACGCACGGACCGTTGTCGACGCCGCAGAGCGGCGCGTCCTCGTAGGGGCCCTCGAAGTTGGTCGCGTCGGTGACGATCGTGAAGCCGGCCGGCAAGACCTGGGTCGTGAAGGCCTTGGGGTTCTTCTGCCACTCGGCGAACAGGGTGGGATCGGCAGCCTCCGTCCGGCGGCGGAGGGTGTCCAGCGAGGTGAACGGTCCGCCCTCGACCCCGGCGACGAGCTTGTGCTGGGCGCCGGCGCGGAACAGGTAGAACGACGGTGCCGCGTTCTGCGGGAGGTCGGTCGGCGTGGGCTGCTGCTTCGCGTACTGGATCAGCGCGTAGAGGTCGAGCGTCGGGTTGACCCCCTGAGGCTCCCCCCCCTGGCGCGTGTCGTATCCGACCAGGCTCCGCTGATAGTTGTAGATCTGGAGTTGCGCCGCTTTGACCAGGTCGTCGACCACCGACTCGTCCTCGACGCCCGGCAGTGCCACGCGGATCTTGTCGGACCCCTGCACCTGGATCTCGGGCTCGCTGACGCCGAGGCGGTTGACGCGGTTGTTGATCGTGTTGACCGCGCGCCTCAGGGTGTCCGGGGTGACCTCCGCGTCCTGCGTGGGACTCGCCTTGAGGATCACCTCTGCGCCGCCCTGGAGGTCCAGGCCCAGCACGGTGGGCTTCAGCGCGATGGCCACGATGGACACCGCCACGAGGCCCAGCACCACCATGGCGTACAGCAGTGATCGTTTGCGAAGGGTCATTCGGTTTGGAACTCCGTTTAGGCGGCGGGAGGCGAAACCTGCTCAGTCAGGAATGCGTACTCAGTGACCACGGGTGGACGACCCGCCACGGGGAGCGACGCGGACCCGTCGGACGGGCGCGTACGGTGAGACCCATTCTGGATGCGCATGCAGACTGATTCGGTCGGGATCGGTGACGCTAGGAGGACATCACCGAAGCATCTGTCGGCATCGTGGCCTCATCCTTGACCAATCCGGTCACGGATGCCGTGGCGACGCGGATCTCGGTGTCCTCCGAGACCTCGAGAAGCATGGTGCCCCCCTCCTCGATCTCGGTCACGATTCCGTAGATGCCCGCCATCGTGACGACCTCGTCCCCGGGCTTCAGGCTGGACTGAAGGCTCTGCATCTGCGCGGTGCGGCGCTTCTGCGGACGGATCACCAGGAAGTACATGAACGCGATGATCATCACGAAGAGGATGATCGGCGAAGCAGCTTGCATGCGGGAAGGCCTTGTTCGTGGGACTGCGGGCGACATTCGACGTTAGCAGAAGGGTTCGGAGTATCCGCACGGTCCTGCTACCGTGGCCCGCCGTGACCGATGCCGACCACGCCGCGGACGACCTGCCCGCGACCACTTCCCGACGCGACGCGCCGACCCGGGTCTGGCCCACCCTTCTTTGGTATGGGCTCGCCTTCCTCGTCCTGTTCGTCGCGTACGAGGCCGCACGCGACTTCGTGGCACCCGCCGTGGGCGCCGAGCGGCCGTACGACCACGCGCATCAGATCATCGACTTCGAGCGTGCCCTGGGGCTTTTCATCGAGCCGGACGTGCAGTCGATCGCACACGCGATCCCCGGCGGTCGGTTCATCACGACCTGGTTCTACACCATCGGCTACACCGCGGGTTATGTCGGCTTCATCCTGTGGGTGTTCTTCTTCCGCAACAGCCGTATGCGCTTCATGTTCACGTGGTTCTGGGCGACCAACTTCGCTGCGGTGGTCGTCTACTGGCTCTATCCCCTTGCCCCGCCGCGCTTCATGGAGAATCTCGGCATGGAGGACACGACCTCCGAGTCGGTCCAGATGGGCGGCAGCCTCAGCTGGTTCGAGCCGTTCCGCAACCTCTATGCCGCCATGCCGTCCATGCACGTGGGACAGCCGCTCCTGTTCTCGTTCGCGATCATGCTCATGGTGCGCTCACGCTGGAAGTACCTGGTCTGGCTGTGGCCCGCGTTCATGCTGACCACCGTGATGGCCACGGCGAACCACTACTGGATGGACGCGGTCGGATCGCTGGCGTGCATCGGGGTCGCGTATGTCGTCACCCGTCTGGTCCTGCGGGAGGACCCTCGGGTCGCGCGCTTCACGCCGGTCGCCGCCGATTCGGCGCCCGCGCCGGCAATCTAGGACGGGGAACCGCTCCGAAGAACGAGCACCGCGGTCTGACCGTCGTCCCCCGGGACGACCCGCGCGTCGAGTCCGTGCCGCTCACCGTACGCAGCCGCGTCGGCGCACTGCTCGTGGTTCATCTCGATCAGGACCCGTCCGTCCGGTCGTAACCACTCGGATGCCGCGGTGAGCAGTGCGCGCACGAGGTCGAGCCCGTCCTCTCCGCCGAACAGGGCGGACGACGGCTCGTAGTCGCGTGCCTCGCGTGGCAGGAATCCCGCCTCACCCACCGGTACGTAGGGTGGAACCGCCGCGATCACATCGATCCGCCCGCGGAGGTCCTGCGGAAGTCCCTCCAGCACGGATCCCACGTGGATCCCCGCCGCGGCGGGGAGGTGACGGCGCGCGTACTCGAGCGGTTCCGCATCGATATCCGTCACGTGGATCTCGACCTCCGGATCGGCCGCGTGGACGACGGCGGCGAGCGGCGCGACCCCGGCGAACGCCTCGAGGAAAACCGCCGATCCCCTGACCTCCCGTACCGCGTCGACGGCCGCCTCTGCCAGCAGGCGGGTCCGCTGCCGGGGGACGAACACCCCGGGGCCCACCGGGAGGTCCATCCCGGCGAACTCCACCCGGCCCACGATGGGCTCGAGGGGCTCCCCCGCGACCCGCCGTTGCAGCATCCGGTCGAGCTCGTCGGCGTCCGCGGCCGCCGCGCACAGGATCCGGGCCTCGTCCTCGGCGAAGACACAGCCCGCCGCGCGGAGGGCTGCGACCAACGGGTCGTCGATCGGGCCGCGCTCACCGGTCATCGCAGAAGTCCGGTCAGAAGAGGCCCTGTTGGGCCCCGCCGTCCTGGCGGGGCTCCGGCAGACCCAGGTGGCGGAACGCCCGCGGCGTGCCCTGCCGGCCACGCGGTGTGCGAATCAGGAGTCCCTCCTGCAACAGGTAGGGCTCGTAGACGTCCTCGATCGTGTCCGACGCCTCACCCACGGCGTCGGCGATGGTGCCGAGCCCGACGGGCCGTCCCTCGAACGTCTCGCACAGCACCCGCAGGATCCGGCGGTCCAGCTCGTCGAGCCCGGCGGCGTCGACCTCCAGCAGGGCGAGCGCCTCGACGGCGGCATCGGCGTCGATGGCCCCGTGTCCGCGCACCTGCACCACGTCGCGCACCCGGCGCAACAGGCGGTTGGCGATGCGCGGGGTACCGCGTGACCGGCCGGCCAGCATGTCGGCGCCCTCGTCGGTGATGGCGACCTCGAGAAGACCGGCGGAGCGGTGAATGATCCCGGCGAGGTCGCGGGCGTCGTAGTAGTCGAGGCGCTCCACCACACCGAAGCGGTCCCGCAGTGGTCCGGCCAGAAGACCCGTCCGCGTGGTGGCACCCACCAGGGTGAAGTGCGGAAGATCAAGGCGGAGCGTTCGGGCGGACGGTCCCTGCCCCAGCATGACGTCCAGCTGGAAGTCCTCCATGGCCGGGTAGAGCGTCTCCTCGATGGAGCGGTTCAGGCGGTGGATCTCGTCGATGAACAGGACGTCGCCGTCGCCCAGCTGGGTCAGCACCGCGGCGAGGTCACCCTTCTTCTCGAGCACGGGACCGCTCGTGGGATGGAAGGCAACGCCCATCTCGTTGGCCAGGATCGCCGCCAGCGAGGTCTTGCCCAGCCCCGGAGGCCCCGCGAGGAGCACGTGGTCGAGCGCCTCGCCCCGCTGACGCGCGGCCTGCAGGAAGATGCCGAGCTTCTCGCGCAGAGCCGGCTGGCCGACGAAGGCGTCGAGGGTCCGCGGCCGAAGCGACCGGTCGAGATCATCCTCGCCGGGGACCTCCTCGGGGTCGGCCAGTCGCGGATCGTCGTTCATGCGCTCATCGTCCCAGCTTGCCGAGGCCGTGGCGGATCAGCTCCTCCACCCCGGCGTCCGCCGGTGCGTCGGCCAGCGCCTCGTCGGCGTCCTCCGCCCGGAAGCCGAGGCCCACGAGGCCGTCGCGGGCCTGCAGGAACGTGTCGGCCGCCGTGATGCCGCGCGGACCGGAATCCTCGGGCATGAGAACCGCGACCTTCTCGCGCAGCTCGAGCACGACGCGCTCGGCGGTGCGCTTGCCGACGCCCTGGGCGCGTTGGATCTTGGCCGCATCGCCCCGTGCGAGGGCCACGCGAAGATCGTCCGGCGAGTCGACGCCGCAGATGGCGAGCGCCATGCGCGGACCGACGCCGTTCACACCGACGAACGCCTCGAACAGACGGCGCTCGTCCACGGTTGAGAAGCCGTAGAGGTCCAGGGCGTCCTCGCGCACGACGAGGTGCGCCGACAGTGACACCTCCTCGCCGCGTGACGGGAGCGATCGAGCGGTCGTACCCGAGATCCGAAGCAGCAGGCCCACGCCACCGACCTCGACCACGACCGAGTCGGCCTCGATCTCGGCGAGGCGGCCACGTACCGAACGGATCATCGGCGGCGTCCCGCCACGCCGGCACGGACGGCGGCCTGCAGGGGCGCGCGGTGCAGGTGGCAAATGGCGGCGGCCACGGCGTCGGCGGCGTGATCGGTGGTGGGCGCGCTGCCGGTCAGGCGTTCGACCATGAGGCGGATCTGCCGCTTGTCGGCGCGACCGCTGCCGGTGACCGCGGCCTTGATCTCGGTGGGCGGGTACTCCGCTACCTCGACGCCCGCCGATGCGACGGCCACGAGCAGCGCTCCCCGTGCCTCGGCTACCCCCATCGCCGCGGTGCTGACCGGGTGCACGAACCACGACTCGATCGCCGCGCCGGTCACGCCACCCGCGGAAACGATCTCGCCGATCCCGTCGAACAGGATGCGGAGGCGCTCCACGTGGTCCGTACGGGGCGTGGTGGTGAGGGTGCCGCTGTCGCGTACGAGGAGGCGCGAGCCGGAGCGCTCGACGAGCGCCCAACCGGTGTTCGCGAGTCCGGGGTCGATTCCGAGGATCATCCGAACAAATGTACTGCCTCGGTCGGTCGCCTCCTGCCCGGGATCGACCTGAGGCACGGTCCCGGCTTCGTACTTTCGGTCGGGGCAAGACCGGCCACGGGTCCGATGTGCGCGTGATGCGATGCGCCGAGGATTGAGTCCATGATCACAGTCGAATCCCTGACCCGCAGATACGCCGGCTTCACCGCCGTCGACAACGTCTCCTTCACCGCCCGGCCCGGCCGCGTGACCGGATTCCTCGGTCCGAACGGCGCCGGCAAGTCCACCACGATGCGCGTCATGGTCGGTCTCACCACCGCGACGTCCGGATCGGCCACCATCGGCGGCGTCCCGTACGCCCATCTCCCCAACCCCGGCCTCGAGGTCGGCGTCCTCCTCGACGCCTCGGCCCAGCACGCCGGTCGCACCGGCCGCGAGATCCTCACCGTCGCCTCCGACACCATGGGCCTGCCCCGCACCCGGGTCGACGAGATGCTCGAGCTGGTGAGCCTGACACCCACCGAGGCGGGGCGCCGCGTGCGCAACTACTCCCTCGGCATGCGCCAGCGGCTCGGCATCGCCACCGCACTCCTCGGAGACCCCCGTGTACTGATCCTCGACGAGCCCGCCAACGGACTCGATCCCGCCGGGATCCGCTGGATGCGCGACCTGCTGACGGACTTCGCCGACCGGGGCGGCACGGTGCTCCTGTCCTCGCACCTGCTCCACGAGATCGAGGTCATCGCCGACGACCTGGTCGTGATCGGCAACGGGAGGATCGTCGCCGCCGGCACCAAGGACGAGCTGCTGGCCGCCACCGGGACGCTGGCCCGGTCGACGTCACCGCGCGATCTCGCCCACGCGCTCGAGCGGGCCGGCATCCCCAGCACGCTCGCCGGCGACGGATCGGTCCGCACGGACGCCGACCCCGCTCGTGTGGGGGCCGTTGCCCTCACCGCCGGCATCGCCCTCACCGAACTCCGGTCCGCCGAGGGCGCCGGGCTCGAAGACATGTTCCTGTCGCTCACCGCCGACACCCAACGCGAGGAGGTTGCGGCATGACCGCCACCCTGGTCCACACGGGCGCCGCCCGCGCACGCGGCACCGCCCGGCCCATTCCCATCACCCGGCTCGTCATGGTCGAGCTGCGCAAGATGTTCACCACCCGCTCGGGATTCTGGATGCTCGTCAGCATCGGCGTCCTGTCGGTCATCGCGACCGGGGCGGTCATCATCTTCGCTCCCGACAGCTCCGTCACCTACGAGAGCTTCGCGACGGCCATCGGCTTCCCGATGTCGGTGATCCTGCCGATGATCGCGATCCTCGCCGTCACCAGCGAGTGGAGCCAGCGCAGCGGTCTCACGACGTTCACACTGGTGCCGAACCGCGGCCGCGTCATCGGTGCCAAGGCGATGGCGACCCTTCTGGTGGGTCTCGGTTCCATGGCCGTCGCCTTCACTGTGGGCGCCCTCGGCAACGTGGCCGGTTCGGCACTCGCCGGCGTCGACACCGTGTGGAACATCCCGCTGTCCACGGCGCCGCAGATGGTGCTCGGCAACCTGGTCGGCATGGCCATCGGCTTCACCCTCGGTGTCGTGCTGCGCAACTCCCCGGCCGCGATCGTGAGCTACTTCGTGGTCTCGCTGGTCATGCCGGGCATCCTCGACCTCCTGGCCCAGGTGCGCTCGTGGTTCGAGGACATACAGCTGTGGATCGACTGGAACGAGACCCAGGTGGTGCTCTTCGAGGGCGGCACGGATACCGTCAAGGAGTGGGCGATGCTCGGGTCGACCACGATGATCTGGATCGTCGTCCCCCTCGTCGTCGGGCTGCTGTTCCTGCGCCGATCCGAGGTCAAGTAGTCACCGGCATGGAGCGGCTGTTCGAGCCCCGCGCCTGTCCACACGCGCAGGGCTCGACCTGTGAGGGCGGCCCCGTCGAATCCGGCCGGGGCGCCTCGCCGCCTCCGACTCCTGCCGGCAGAGCCGCCCGTCACTCCTCGCGGACTCGTCCGGTCTCGTATGCCCAGATCGCGACCTCCACCCGGTTGCGGGCGCCGAGCTTGCCCATGAGGCTGGCGATGTGGGTCTTCACCGTGCTGAGGCTGATGTACAGCTCGTCGGCGATCTCCGCGTTGGTGCGCCCCCGGGCGATGGTGAGCAGCACCTCCTCCTCGCGTTCGGTGAGCGGCTCGAGGGGCTGAACGGGATCTGCCGCCCGGCCCGTGCCCGCGAACGTCGACAGGAGTCGGCGGGTGATGCTGGGCGAGATGAGCGCGTCACCCCGGGTGGCCGCCCGGATCGCCTCGCCGAGCAGCTCCGGTCCGGCGTCCTTCAACAGGAAGCCGGTGGCGCCGGCCGACAGTGCACCGTGCACGTACTCGTCGAGGTCGAAGGTGGTGATCACGACGACCGCGATCGGGTCCTCCACGTTCGGCCCGGCCAGCAGACGGGTCGCCTCGACGCCGTCGAGGACGGGCATCCGGATGTCCATCAGACAGACGTCGGGACGAAGCTCACGGGCCAGCCGCACCGCCTCCCGTCCGTCGCGCGCCTCCCCGACGACCTCGATGCCGTCCAGGGTGCCGAGGATCAGCCGCAGTCCGGTCCGCACGAGATCCTGGTCGTCGGCGACCACTACCCGGATGCTCATGCCGACACCTGCCGCGGCAGCGTCGCGGTGACCTCCCAGCCGCGATCGGGGCGGGGGCCTGCCCGGCACGCACCGCCCAGGACGAGCGCGCGTTCGGCCATCCCGGTGAGCCCGAACCCTGCCTCGGGGGCGAGGTCGGTCGCGACCGGATCACCGTCGTCGCGGACGACGAGGCTGATGGTCGACGGGTCGCCGGTGACACTGACCTCGACCAGGGTTGCGTTCCGCGCATGCCGCAGGGCGTTCGTGACCGCCTCCTGAGCGATCCGGAACGCCGCGGCGTCGATCGCCGCCGGAAGGGCGGCGAGGTCACCCGACACCCTGACCTCCACCCGCGGCCCGGCCGGCGATGCCCCGCCCAGCCGCTGCTGGAGGTCGGCGACACCCGGCTGCGGGGCGTACTCGGCCGGCGCCTCGCTGCGCAGAACGCGGACCATCGCCCGCATCTCCGCCAGCGTGCGCGATGCCTCGACCTCGATCACCTCCAATAACTCGAGCGCAGACGTGGGGCTGGTCGCCGCGAGCGCGCGCCCCGCCTGTGCCTGGACGGCGATGGCGGAGACGTGGTGGGCCACCGTGTCGTGCAGCTCGCGCGCCAACAGCACCCGCTCCTCCGACTTGACCTGCTCCAGCCGTCGCTCTCGGCCGCCGTGCTGGGCACGCACCGCCCAGCCCAGGGCGAAGGCGGACATCAGGACAGCCACCCCGCCGATCGCCTCGCCGGCGCCGGGCCACTCGACGAAAAACCCCATGGTTGCCGAGACCAGGATGATCGCCAGACCCGCCACCGCCTCGCGCCCCGAGCCCCACCGGAAGAGCGCGTAGGGCAGCAGCAGGAAGTAGATCATCGTATGCACGTTGAGCGCCGGTCCGTCGAATGCGATCAGGCCGATGTCGACGGCCGTGACCACGCCGAAGGCGGTCGCGACCACCGCGAGAGGGTGCGTACGTCGCCACAGAAGCAGCGGCGCCAGTCCGACGGCCAGCACCACCGACAGCCACGGTAGTGGCATGTCCCTGTCCAGGGCACCCTCCAGCACCCCGCTGACGATCACGATCGCCAGCAGCACCCAGTCCCTCCGCACCCGAACGGGCAGGGCCGAAGGCCGGGGTTCGTCCAACAGGGACCGCAGCGGACCAGTCACCCCCTCAGCGTAGGGATGGAGCGCCCCGCCAGGGAACCGGCCGAAAGTCTGATCCTGACCCGGCCGAAGGCCCGACCAGCTCGAGTCACAGCTGATCCTGCCCGGCACCCGAGGTGCCTAGCACTTCGGGTGCACCTTTTTGTGTGCAGACGCAGAGATATGCCCGCAAATCCCCGAAATACGGTTCGGGCACCCTGCGTCGGCGACACCTCGGGTGCCTGGCACCTGGGGTGTCGCTCGACGTCCACCCGACCGCCGCCCGAGGGGCATGACGTCCGGGTGAGGCCGCCGACCGGCCCTCGAAACCGGCACCGACCATGTGTTCCGCCACGAGAGAACGGAGACCGCCGCCCGCCCTCAGACGGAGACGGCTAGCCGGCGACGGCCTCCAGCACGTCCTCCGAGATGTCGAAGTTCGCGTAGACGTCCTGGACGTCGTCGCTGTCCTCGAGCGCGTCGACGAGCTTGAGGAGCTGGCGCGCCTCTTTCTCGTCCGGCTGGACCGTGGTCTTCGGGACCATGCTGAGCTCGGCGGAGGCATAGCCGATGCCCGCCTCGTCCAGCGCGGTGCGGACCGCCATGAGCTCGGTGGGCTCGGTGGTGATCTGCCACTGGGTGCCGTCCTCGGCGATGTCCTCGGCCCCGGCCTCGAGCGCCAGGTCCATGAGGGTCTCCTCGTCGACGTTGGCGCCGTCGACCAGGATGATGCCCTTGCGGTCGAACTGCCAGGCGACGCTGCCCGGAGTGCCGAGCGATCCACCGTGCTTCGTGAAGATGTAGCGCACGTCGCTGGCCGCGCGGTTGCGGTTGTCGGTCAGGATGTTGCAGATGATGGCCACGCCCGCCGGCCCGTAGCCCTCGTAGAGCACGGCCTCGTAGTCCTCACCGTCGCCGCTGCCGGCGCCGCGCTGGATGGCACGCTCGATGTTGTCCTTGGGCATCGAGGCGTCGCGCGCCTTCTGGATGGCGTTCGCGAGGGTGGCGTTGGCGGCCGGGTCGGGTCCGCCCTCCTTCGCCGCGACGATGATCGCCCGCGACAACTTCGAGAAGAGCTGCCCGCGCTTTGCGTCCGCGGCCCCCTTCTTACGCTTGATGGTGGCCCATTTACTGTGCCCTGACACGTAGTCCACCTCCCACTGTCGGCTTCGGTTGTGCGCTCGTGTCTGCTCCTCGCACCATATCGACATACAGCTGATGCACGCGTGTGTCGTCGGTCAGTTCAGGGTGGAACGCCGTGACCAGCATGTTGGCCTGACAGGCCGCGACCGGATGACCGGACACCGACGCGAGGATGTCCACCCCGTCCCCGTGCGACTCGATCCATGGGGCACGGATGAAGACGGCCGGGAAGGGCCGCTCACCGATCGCCGGCATGTCGACATCCGCCTCGAACGACGCGACCTGACGCCCGAAGGCGTTGCGCCGCACCTCCATGTCCATGGCTCCGATGAGCGGCTGCGCACCGCCCGTGGTGGCGCGCGACAGCATGATCATCCCCGCACAGGTCCCGAAGACGGGAAGCCCGGCGTGGATCTCGCCGCGCAGGGCCTCGACCAGTCCGCTGTCCCCTCCGATCAGCCCGATGGTGGTGCTCTCGCCGCCCGGGATCACCAGCCCGTCCAGACCGGACAGCTGGTCGACGGTGCGCACCTGGCGCGTGGTGACCCCAAGGGTCTCCAGGATGGCC
This sequence comes from uncultured Bifidobacteriaceae bacterium, assembly GCA_964531025.1. Taxonomy (GTDB): domain Bacteria; phylum Actinomycetota; class Thermoleophilia; order Miltoncostaeales; family Miltoncostaeaceae; genus CALMEC01. Next base: position 131,507 of record CAZHDY010000001.1, read on the forward strand.
TCGTGCTCGACGAAGGCCCCCTGGAGCGCGAGCACCCCGATCGAGAGATCGCTCACGAACCGCGGGTGTGAAGAAGCTGATCCTCGCGGAGGGTCTCCATGCCGATGCCGACCATGGCCTCTCCCAGGTCGGTCGATACGCGCGCGAGCACGTCCGGGTCCTCGAAATGCGTGACGGCCTCGACGATGGCGCGGGCGCGCGGAGCGGGGTCGGCACTCTTGTAGATGCCGCTTCCCACGAACACGCCGTCGGCACCGAGCTGCATCATCAGCGCCGCGTCCGCCGGGGTGGCGACGCCACCGGCCGAGAAGTTCACGACGGGCAGACGGCCCTGACGCGCGACCTCGCTCACCAGCTCGTACGGCGCCCGCAGTTCCTTGGCGGCCACATACAGCTCATCTTCGCGGAGCGAGCCGAGACGGGCGATCTCGCCACGGATGGTGCGCATGTGGCGGACGGCCTCGACGACGTTGCCCGTGCCGGCCTCACCCTTGGTGCGGATCATGGCGGCGCCCTCGGCGATGCGGCGGAGCGCCTCGCCCAGGTCCGTGGCACCGCAGACGAACGGCACCGTGAACGCGTGCTTGTCGACGTGGTTGGCCTCGTCCGCCGGTGTGAGGACCTCGCTCTCGTCGATGTAGTCGATCTCGAGCGACTGGAGGATCTGGGCCTCGACGAAGTGGCCGATGCGGCACTTGGCCATCACCGGGATGGAGACCGCCTCTTGGATCGCGCGGATCACCGACGGATCGCTCATACGGGCGACCCCGCCCGCCTCACGGATGTCGGCGGGAATGCGCTCGAGCGCCATGACGGCACAGGCGCCTGCGTCCTCCGCGATCCGCGCCTGCTCCGGCGTGGTGACGTCCATGATGACGCCGCCCTTTAGCATCTGGGCGAGCCCTGCCTTGGCACGCATCGTTCCAACGCGCCCGTTCGGCGTTTGCTCCTGCGACAACACTGCTCCCGTCGGTCGACCCTGCGAACAGGCGAATAGTACCGCCCTCGCGTCGCATCGGACCCTGGACCGGCCACGGCGTCGAGTGAGAGGCTGCCGGGAATGCACACGCGCCGCCATGTCACCGGCGACGGGTCGGGCTCTCCGCTCGTCCGTCGATTCGCCGCGATCCGTGCCGAGTTCGACGTTCCCCCGGCCTTCGCCTCCGACGTCCTGGACGAGGCGGAGACCGCCGCCCGGCAGTCGCCGAACGGTCTGCCGGAGAGCACCGAACCGTTCTTCACCCTCGATCCGCCCGGCAGCATGGACCTGGACCAGGCCATGCACCTCTCACGGGACGGTGAGGGCTTCCGGGTGCGGTACGCCATCGCCGACCTCCCCGGATACGTCACCCCTGGTGGTGCCGTCGACCGTGAGGCTCGTGAGCGCGGGGTCACCGTCTACGCACCGGATGCCCGTGTCCCGCTCCATCCCCCGGTGCTCAGCGAGGGCGCCGCGAGCCTTCTGCCCGGGGCACTCCGGGCGGCGTACGTCTGGGACATCCGGCTCGACGCCGCCGGCGAGATCGCGGACGTCGACCTCGAACGCCGGCTCATCCGGAGTGTCGCGCGCATGGACTATCCGTCCATCCAGCGCGAACTCGACCGGGGCGTACCGGACTCCCAGCTCATCCTTCTGCGGAAGATCGGGATGCTCCGCATCGACCGCGAGACGGCGCGCGGTGGTGCCAGCCTGGCACTGCCCGATCAGGAGGTCGTACGGCAGCCCGGCGGGTGGACCGTCACCTTCGTTCCGCCTCTCGCCGTGGAGGACTGGAACGCCCAGATCTCACTCCTCACCGGGATCGCCGCCGCCAGGCTGATGGTCGACGCCGGCGTCGGCATCCTTCGGACCATGCCCGCGGCGGACCCGAAGGCCCTGAAGGATCTTCGCAGCGTCGCCGCCGCCCTCGGCATCGACTGGCCCGCTGCACGCCCCTACGGCGAGGTGCTTCGATCGCTCGATCGGTCCGATCCTCGGCACCTGGCCTTCGTCCACCGAGCGGCCCGGCTCTTCCGCGGAGCCGCGTACACCGTCCTGAACGGATCGACTTCCGCGCCGGCGCCCGAGCATGCGGCCCTGGCAACGCCCTACGCACACGTAACCGCGCCGCTTCGACGGCTCGTCGACCGCTTCACCCTGGTCATCTGTGACGCCCTCCACCACGGGCACGCCGTTCCGGACTGGGTCACAGAGGCGCTTCCGACCCTGCCGAAGACCATGTCGGCGGCGGACCGACGCGCCGGCGGCGTGGAGCGCGCGTGCGTGGATGCGGTGGAGGCCGCCGTACTCAGCGCGTGGATCGGTCGACGCGTCCCGGGCGTCGTCATCGATCGGGTCGACGACACCCGGGTTCTCGTCCAACTCACACGTCTGGGTGTGGAGGCGCGTGCGACAGGCCGTGCACCGGTGGGATCGCCGGTCGAGGTTGAGGTCGTGGCCGCGTCCATCGACGCGGGCACGGTCGAACTGCGTCTCGCCGGCTAACCGGCGGCGACGGCCCCCGTGTCGACGGCGCTGAGCGTCCGGGCCTGGGCCTGAGGGGCCATGGCGTCCGCCAGAGCCTGGGCGACGGCGACGAAGGCCACAAGTCCCGGCGCTCCGCCCCCACGTTCATCCGCCGGGACCACGAGCGACACCCCCGCCCGTGCAACGGGCGACAGACTGGAATCCACGAGCGACACACCTGGGAGGGACAGACCGCGTGCGGCCTCAAGCGCGGCGTCGGCCACCGAGATCTCGCGACCCACCGCGACGGCGAGGACCCCGGCCGTCTTCTCCAGGCTTCCGAGCCGGGCGCGGAAGCGCGGCTCGAGGCTCTCGATCACGACGACCGGTCGACCGGCGCGCTCGATGCGCTCCTCGAGGAGGGCGATGATCGGGCGTGCGTGTCCCTCGCCGGCGATGACGATCGGGCTGCGTCCCGCGAGCGCGGCGGCGAGCGGTGCGATGCCGTCCGAACCCAGACGCGAGAGCGCATCGTCGAGGGCGAGGTGGTCGGCGGCGAAGAGGTTCTTGATGCCGTCCCCACCGGTGAACAGCCCGAGCTGGCCGGCACGACGCGGCGGGAGGGCAGGGCGCTGTGCGGCGCGGACGGTGCGTTGGAGTTCCGGGTATCCGGAGTATCCGAGGGCCTGGGCGAATCGCACGACGGTGGCCGGGCTGCAGTGCGCGGCGTGTGCGATCTCGTGGGCCGACAGGAGGGGCAGCTCGGCGATGTGGTCGACCAGGTACCGGGCGAGCGCCTGCTGCGCCGGGCTGAAGGACTCGTACTCGCGGCGGAGCCGCTCGGCAAGGGTGTGGGCGTCAGGTGGCATCGCGGGTTTCGTTCGACGCGACGCGCGCCGTCCCTTCCCGCCCCGCGCTCGAGATCAGGCGGTGGCGCCCTGCCCCTCGGATGATTGTGCGCGGCGGCGTTCGAGGGTGGCGGCCTCCGGGCTCGCCGGTGACGGCCACACGAGGTCCTCCGGACCGAGCGTCGAGATCTCGACGGCGGGATCGTCGGCGGCTCGACCGGCGTGCAACCGCATGGCGTCCTCGAACAGGTTCCGCACCTCGCGGGCGTTTCCGAACGTCGGACCGGCGTTCGCGACCATGAGCTCCGTCACTTCACCGAGCCGCGCGTCACCCTCCGGCGACAGGACGTAGTCGTATTTCGCGATCATGCTGTGGAAGATGCCCGCGAGCTCCTCCGCCGAGTACGACGCGAACTGCAGGATCTGCGAGAAGCGGCTCCGGAGGCCGGGGTTGCTGTCGAGAAGACGCGCCATGGGCTCGTCATACCCGGCGAGGATGACCGCGAGACGGTCGCGGTGGTCCTCCATGCGCTTGAGCAGGGCGGCGATGGCCTCCTGCCCGAAGTCCTGCTGTCCCCCTCCGTTGAGCGTGTAGGCCTCGTCGATGAACAGCACGCCGTCGAGCGCCTCGGCGACCTTCTCGTCGACCTTGATCGCCGTCTGGCCGATGAAGCCCGCGACGATGCCGGCGCGATCCGTCTCGACCAGGTGTCCGGAGGCCAGCACCCCCAACCCCTGGTAGATGCGCCCCATGAGGCGGGCCACGGTGGTCTTGCCCGTGCCGGGCGGCCCGATGAAGACGAGGTGCAGGCCGACGTCGGGCACCTTCTTGCCCTCGGCCTTCCTCCGTTCCTGGACGCTGATGAGGTCGGTGAGCTTCTCGATCTCCTCCTTGACGTCGCCGAGACCGATGAGCTCGTTCAGCTCGGCCATGGCGGACTCGAGCTCCGCCGCGCGCTGCTCGGGGGTGAGGTCCTGCACCTGCGGGCTCGCCGCGCCCTCCAGTGGCGGGGCGCTGCCGGCGGTGACCTCCTTCGCGTCGGACGGACGTCCCGCTGCGGTGAGCGCGGCTGCCCACTCCCGCCGCACGGCGGCGGTGACGTCGGGGTCCACGGGTCGTGCGCCGGATGCCGCCGTGACGGCCTGAGCCAATGCGTTCGCGGCGTGGGCGTGGTCTCCCTGTTCGGTCGCGACGGAAGCCAGCAGACGCAGGGCGCGGACGGTGGTCCAGTCGGCACCGCGGATGCGATCGGTCAGGCCGGCCGCCTCGTCCAGGGCTTCGCGGGCGCCGGTCAGGTCTCCGGAGCGCTGCCTGGCGCGGCCGAGGTCGGTGAGCCATCCCTCGGCGAGGAGGTCGATGCGTCCCAGGGTGCGGGCACCTGCGACGGCCTCGTCGAGCGCCGGGAGAGCGGCGGCCGGGTCGTCCTGTGCCAGGGCGAGCTGCCCGGTCATGTGGGCGACGACGACCGGGACGAGGGGATCCGTCTCGCGGATCTGGAGCCGGCGGATGAGATCGCCGGCCTCCTGAAGACGCCCTGCGGCGATCGCACGGTCGAAGGCGTCCGTGACAACGGCGAGTCGATTGGCTGGCACAGCACGCCTCCGGCGTCGGGGCTCAGGTTCGGGGCGAGTCTAGTCGGAGTGCGGTCGGAGGTTCGAAGGTCTCTCGGACGTGTGTGATTCCGCACAGCGGGGTGGATGGTGCCGGGCACGATCCACCCCGCTGACCGCGTCGAACCCTCCCTTGGCCACCGGTCCGAGGGCCTCCGTCCACGCGCCGGCCGCGACCGCGTGCGCCGATGACGATCCGCCCGGGGTGAGGTCCCGGCAGCCACGTATCATCACGGCCGTGTCCAGCCCGCTCCTGAACGCACCCCTGGCGGTGACCTGGCTTCGCGTGATCGCGATCCCGGGCCTCATGGTGCTCCTTCTCATGGATCCCGACCGCATCCCCGGCGGGCGCTGGTGGGCGTTCGGCGTCTTCGTGGGTGCGGTCCTCACGGACTGGGTCGACGGCCGCATGGCCCGCTCGCTCGGGCAGGTGACCGTGCTGGGCTCGTTCCTGGACAGCCTGGCCGACAAGCTCCTCATCACCGCCGCCCTGGTGGCGCTCATCGAGATCGACGAGATGACGGCATGGGCGGCGATCATCATCATCTCCCGCGAGTTCGCGGTGACGGGCCTGCGCATGATCGCGGCGACCGAGGACCTCATCATCCCCGCCGGGAATCTGGGTCGCTGGAAGATGACGAGCCAGAGCCTGGCGCTCGCGTGGATCATCGCGCCCGGCGGACCGAAACTCGTGGAGGACATCCTGCTCTACCTCGCACTCTTCCTGACGGTCCTGTCGGGGGCGTACTACTTCGTCATGGCGCGCAAGCGGCTCTTCGGGAGCAAGCCCGCGGGCAAGACGCTGGAACGCCTGTGAACCTGACGATCGCCCTGGTGGCGGCATACATCCTCGGCTCCATCCCGTTCGGCTTTCTCATCGGCCGCATGCGCGGGGTGGATCTGCGGACCGTCGGCAGCGGCAACATCGGAGCGGCGAACGCCTTCCGCAACCTGGGACGCGGCTGGGGCATCCTCACGATGGCCCTCGACATCGGCAAGGGTGTCGTGGGCGTCGTGATCGGACGCCTGCTCCTGGACGACCCCTGGCCCATCGCCTCGGGTGCGGCCGTCATGATCGGCGCCATCTTCCCCGTATGGCTGCGGTTCAAGGGCGGTAAGGGTGTGGCCGCCGCGGGCGGTGTCGTGATCGGGCTCTTCCCGTTGGTCGCCGCCGTACTCCTGCCGGTGTGGCTCGTGGTCGTCGCCGTCTCGCGCATCACGTCCCTGGCCGCGGTCGTCACCGCGCTGGCCTTCACCCCGCTCGCCTGGGCCTTCGGCTACGGCTGGGAGTACCTCGTGCTGGCCGGGGTAATGTCCCTCCTCATCCTCGTCCGCCACCGTGCCAACATCGGACGCCTGCTGAACGGGTCCGAGGCCCGCATCCAGCTCGGCGGGAAGAAGACGTCACCCGGACACGATGCCTGACGCCGTTCTCATCACCGGGGCCACCGGCTTCGTCGGTGCCGCCATCCTCGAGCGTCTCGTGGCGCAGGGACGGCCGGTGCGGGCGCTCACGCGCAGCGACGAGGGGGCGGCCACACTGCGGGCCGCGGGAGCCGAACCGGTGCGGGGCGACATCCTCGACCCCGCTTCGCTCAGGACGGCGATGGAGGGCTGTGCGGTCGTCTACCACGTCGCCGGGCGCAACGCGTTCTGCCTTCCGGACCCCACGCCGCTCTACACCATGAACGTCGACGGCACGCGCAATGTGGTGGAGGCCGCGGCGGCCGCCGGCATATCGCGCATCGTCTACACGTCATCGGCGGCGACCATCGGCGAACCCACGGGCGTCGTCGCGACCGAGAGCACACCTCACCGCGACGAGTTCCTCTCGCACTACGAGCGGTCGAAGTGGGAGGCCGAGATCGTGGCGTTCGAGACCGCTGATCGTCACGGTGTCGCGCTGGTGAGCGTGAACCCGGCCTCGGTCCAGGGTCCGGGACGGGTCCGCGGCACCGCGAAGCTCCTGATCGGATACCTCAACGGCACGCTGAAGGCGCTGATCGACTCGCAGATGAGCGTGGTCGACATCGCCGACTGTGCCGAGGGGCACCTCCTCGCCGAGACGGCCGGGGTCCCCGGCGAGCGCTACATCCTGTCCGGCGTGACGCTCACTGTCCGCGAGGCCGTGGAGGTCATGGGACGGGTGGCCGGCATCACCGACCCGCCGCGCATCATTCCGCCGCGCGCCGCGTCCGGACTGGCCTCGGTCGTGGGAACCGTCGGCCGCGTGCGGAAGAAGCGGGCGCCGCTGTGCACCGAGATGATGCGGACCCTCCTGCACGGCCACGCCTACGACGGATCGCGGGCCGAACGTGAGCTCGGGCTGCACTACACGCCGATCGAGGAGACGCTCCGCCGCACCTACGCGTGGTACGTGGAGAACGGTCATGTGAAGGAGCGGGACTAGATGAGTAGTGCCACGGCGATCGTGGCGTGGTGCGTGCCCCCGGCGGCGCGGATGCGCCACCGGACACCTCGGAAAGGACACCACCCTGACCATCGGTGTCCAGCGACGCCCCGCATCCACCGGTGACGCGCCCCACATCCACGCCGCCGTGGCACTACTCATCTAGGGCGACCGATCCACGGTGGCGGAAGGACTGATCGCAGCCCGCCCGGCGGACCAACGACGAGTACGCGTTTCGCCGCACCCAACGGGAAACATCACCCGCTGCCCGAGGGGCCCCGCGCGAAGCCCGGGACCATCTACCGGCGACCCGGCTGGGCCCCGTCCTCACGCTGCGGCGTCAGGCTGATCTCGGTCTCGATCCCCTCGCGCATGCCGATGCGCACCACGTCACGCGGCGTGCCGGGCATCACGAGGTAGACGGTGATCGCCCCTTCCGCGGGGACGTATGTGCCGGAGCCCGCGACCCGCGCGCTGACGAACCGGGGATCCCGGTCGGCGCGTGCAAGGACCGACGAGCGTCCGTCCAGCCGATGTGCCGTCAAGGTCGGGATCGGAACCAGGCGCTTCGACCGGTTCACGATCGCCGCCACCGCGACGGTGCCGTTGATGTCCTCGCGTTCGATGACGTCCTCAAGGCGCACAACCGTCGAATCGGAGGCCGCGAAGTCGACGAGCCCGCCGAGGCCGTCCTTCAGGCCGGCGTACTGACCGCTCTCCGAGCCGGGACCCTCAGGATCGGGATCGCCGCACCCGGCGGTACCGAGCGCCATCATGGCCGCGGCGAGCATGGCGACCAGGCGTTGACTACGCATCCAGGAGCTCCACGGCGGCTGACAGGTCCTGGGTCCGATCGAGCATCCCCGCGAAGAGGTCACCCTGTAGCGCGACTCGTTCGGCAACGGCCTCGATCGTGAACCGTGACGGGTCCACACCGTCGGCGAGCTCGTCCCACGTCACCGGTGTCGACACCGTCGCCGCCGCCACGGGACGCAGCGAATACACGCTCGCGATGGTCTTGCCGTACCCGTTCTGGTTGGCGTCGATGTAGATGCGCCCGCCACGCCGCGCGATGGCCGTCTCGATCGTCGCGCGCTTCGGATGGCGGGCAACCACCTGGCGTGCCACGACCCCGGCGAACAGTCGCACGGCCTCGTGGGGAGTCGGAGACACCGGCACCATCACGTGGATCCCGCGCGATCCGGAGGTCTTCACGTGAGAGCGCAGGCCCAGATCACCCAGCACCTCCCGGATGATGAGTGCGAGCTCCGTGATCGCCGTGAACGGTATGCCGTCGGGCGGATCGAGGTCGAACAGCACGTGGTCGGCGCGGTCCGGCGTCGCCGCCCGGGCGTGCCAGGGATTGAGATCGATGCAGCCCAGGTTGACCATCCACAGAAGACTCAGCGGGTCGGTCACGACAGCGTAGGTGATCTCGTCGTCCGACTTCTGCAGGGTCACCCGCTCCAGCCACGAGGGCGCCCCGTCCGGCAGCTGATGCTGGAAGAAGAACGGCTGATCCCAGCCGTTGGGGTAGCGCTTCAGGACGAACGGACGGCCCGCGATGTGTGGCATCAGCACCGGCGCCATCCGCGCATAGTGGTCGAGCACATCCCCCTTCGTGATACGCGGTGACGCCCAGAAAGGCTTCGTGAGGTTGGTGAGGCGGATCTCGCGGTCTCCGTCGCGCAGCCGCAGTTCCTCGCGGTCGGCGTCGATGATCCGCTGCGAAACGGGATCGGGTTCGTGCTCCGCGAGCCCCAGGAACACCGGGTGGCGCAGCAGTCCGTCATCGGTGCGGTCGGAGTATGCGACCCGACAGGTGATCCGGGGATTCACCCAGACGGATCCCTTCGGCTGATCCGCGACGTCTGCGAACGGAGGGGTGTCCGTGGTGATCCGGTCGAGAGCCCGCCGGATGTCGCGCGAGGAGGCGTCGGTGAAACCCGAGCCCACCCGTCCGATCGGGACGAGGTGGTCGCCTCGACGCTCGCCGATGATGAGCGCGCCGAAGGTCGCGCGTCGCGACCCCTCACCCGGCGTGTACCCACAGACGAGCGCCTCCGTCTCGCGCCGGTACTTGATCTTCAGCCAGTTGCCGGTGCGCGCTCCGGGTTCGTATGTGCTGCTCCGTCGCTTGGCGATGATTCCTTCGGCACCGGCCGACGACACGGCCTCGTAGAGCGCGAGACCGGCACCGACCACGTCGTCCGAGACCATGACGTGACCGCTCGCCGCCGGCAGGATGCGCCGCAGCAGATCGCGGCGCTCGTCGTAGGGGCGATCGAGTATCCACTGCCCGTCGACGTAGAGCACGTCGAACACGGCGAAGGTCACCGTTCCGCGTCCGGTCTGCAGATCCTGGAAGACCGCACGGCCCTTCTCGTCCAGAACCACGACCTCACCGTCCAGGACCGCCTCCTGAGCGTCGATCCCGTGACGCAGGTCACCCAGTGACGAGAAGCGTGCCGTGAGATCACGCCCGGTGCGGCTTCGAAGCTCGGTCCCGTCGGATGTGACGAGCGCCAGTGCACGGAATCCGTCCCACTTCACCTCGAACGACCAGCCGTCATCGTCGAAGGCCTCATCCGCCGTCTGCGCGAGCATGGGGCGCATCTCACGGAAGCGCCGCACCGGGTCCGGGGTACCCTCACCGGCGGCGCCGGCCATGAACACGAGCCACTCGTCGCGCCCCTCGCGCCCGCGGGTCCGCACCAGGTGGTACTCGGTACGGACCACCTCGCCGTGCAGGACGATCTTGATCTCGGCCTCGTCGATCAGGATGGGCTCGAAGGTTCCGTGGTCCCAGATCGTCATGCGGCCGGCGCCGTACTCGCCCGCGGGGATCTCGCCCGTAAAGGTGAGGTATTCGACGGGATGGTCCTCGGTCCGCACGGCCAGTCGTTTCAGCCCGCGGCGAAGGGGCAGTCCCTTCGGGACCGCCCACGACAGGAGCCGCCCCTCGTGCTCGAGCCGCAGGTCGTAGTGGAGGGCCCGCGCCGCATGCCGCTGGACGACGAACCGCGGCTGATCGACCTCGGACGTGTCGGTGCCCGCCGCGGGTTCGGGCGTACGGGCGAAGTCCCGTTTCTCCCGGTATTCGGCGAGCGGATCGGTCACCGGCGGCCGAAGGCGTCGATGATCCCGTTCTGCCAGTGGGCGGTGGCGGCGAGGTCCTGCCCGTGATGGGGGGCCACGAGCCACATGCGCTCGACCCGTCCGTCGTACCGGGCGACGGCGGCGCGCACCTCCTCCCGGGTGCCCGCGGCCGAGAACGCGTCCACCATCTCCCGTCCGACGGCGTCGGCGAGGGAGCCGTGGTCGCCTTTGAGGAATGCACGACGGATCGGCCCCAGCCGGTCGCCGAACCCGTGCTGGCTGAACATGCGCTCGTAGGTCTTCACCGTGGCGTAGAAGCCGATCGAGAGTGCCGCGGCCTCCCGGGCACGCTCCGGATCGTCGTCGTCGCGGGCGACGATCATGGCCCCGGCGATGGGTGGAGGCTCACGGTCAGCCCGATCGGCACCGCGCACGATGGCAGGACGCAGCTCCTCGTCCAGCCACCGAAGTGACGTGGCCGGGTGATCCAGGAATCCGTCTGATACCTCGCCGGCCAGCGCCGCCATGCGCGGCAGAACGGCGGCCAGCCAGATCGGAATGTTCCTCCGGCGGGCCGCGAACGGCCGGCGGTAGCCCACCACCCGGATCGCCACGTGGTCACCGGGGCTCATGGCATCCCGCTTCTCGGCCAGAGCGGCCACGACCTCGCGCACCGCCGCGACGGTTTCGCGCATCCGGGTGACCGGCGGGTCGTATTCCGGCACGGCATGCCAATCCTGGTTCAGGCGGCGAACCCCGGCGCCCAGCCCGATGACGGCACGCCCGTCGCTGATCTCGTCCAGGTCGAGCGCCTCCAGGGCGAGCACGAACGGGCTGCGCGTGAAGGCCAGAGCGATGCCGGTTGCGAGCTCGACGCGCTTCGTGACCGTTGCCGCCACTGCGAGCGGAATGGTCGACGAGCGATAGAGCTCGGGGGCCCAGAGCCGGTCGAATCCGGCGGCGTCGGCCCGTTCCGCCAACGCGATGAGCTCAGCGGCGCTGCCACCCGCGAACTCCAGATCGAAGCGCATTTCGGTCATGCCTTCGAGTATCCCAGGTGGGGATGGGGAGTCGGTCGACGGGCATGAGCCCGCCGACCGGGGAAGCCTCCCGTTACCGCACGCCGTAGTGCGTGTTCACCGACCCGACGTACGCTTTGGTGTCCTCGTAGAGCCCACGAGAGGTGACCGAGCTCAGCCCCTGGTAGTAGCTCGCGATGGCGAGGTCACGACTTGGTGCCCGACGGAGGAGGTAGCCGAGGTAGGCCGCCCCGCCGTCGATGTTGTCCTTCACATTGGTGGGATCGATCGATCGACCCAAGACCGCCGGACCGAGCCAGCGCGCCGTGTCGGGCATGAGCTGCATGACCCCGACCGCTCCCACGCTCGACCGGGCTCCCTGCCACCAGCCGCTCTCCTGCCAGGCGATCGCACGCACGAGAGCCGGGTCCACCCCGTAGTTGGCAGCACTCTGATCGATCATGGCGGCGACCTGGTCCCGGCTCGGGTGCCCGCCCCAGCCCGCCGTCTGCGCCGTGATCGGCGTCATCCCTGTCGTGTTCACCGACGTGCCGCTCGTGGAGGCGGGGATGGAAAGACGCGTTCCGGCGACCACCATGTTCGGGTTTGCAATGCCGTTTGCCTTGGCGATGGCCTGAGCGCTCGTCCCGTAGCGCGCCGCGATGGCTCCGAGGTTCTCACCCGGCTGCACCGTGTGGCCCGAACCACCGGACGACGACGAGGTCGAGAGCGAGGCGTTCGTCATCCGCGGCAGCCCCGAGACGCGGAGGGTGCGACCGGCGACCACCATGTTGGGGTCGTTGATGCCGTTCGCCAGGGCGATGGCCTGCGTGGTGGTGCCGTACCGGGCGGCGATGGAACCGAGGTTCTCACCCGGCTGCACCGTGTGACCGCCACCGGAGGTCGATCCGCTGGACGATGACGATGACGTTGCCGCGACACCCGAGACCCGGATGCGTGTTCCGGCAACCACCATGTCGGGATTCGTGATCCCGTTGGCCTGTGCGAGGGCACGAGCCGAGGTGCCGTAGCGGGCGGCGATGGAACCGAGGTTCTCACCGGGCTGCACCGTGTGCGAGCCGGACGACGAGTAGGAAGTCGACGATCCCGAACCGGACGACGACGGAACGGCGATCGTGGATCCGGCGATGATCATGCCGGGGTCCGAGATCCCGTTGTAAATCGCGATCGCCTGGGCGCTCACGCCGTACCGCTGTCCGATGGCGCTGAGGGTCTCACCGGGCTGCACCGTGACGCGCACGGCGGCCGAGGCCGCCGCCGGAACGATGGCGGTGAGGAGCATCAATATGAGAAATCGGATCTTTCGCATGGAGAGCGACTTTCGGTCGGTGAACGTGGCGGAGTCTTCGGCATGCCGCGTCCCCTGTGAAGCCCTCCCCGGTCCCTCCCGCCTCCCTCCGTTTTCCGAGGGGGTCCCTCCCACCGTCCGCCCCCTCTCCCCCGGTCAGAACCCCCTGCATATAGGACAGTTCTTCCGGGGTGAACCACGCGTTGCAGCCAGCAGCGCGCGAAACACTGTGTGCGACCCGCTCGCGGGCTCAAGTGCCACCTGAGGGTTTTCCCTCATCGGCGGGCCGGGAGGTGCGTCACGCGGCATGGGTAACCTGACATGAGTCGTGTCAGATCACTGGTCGGGCCACCCATCGCAGAGGTCGTCGCACGTCACGAATCGGCGCCCATGCGCCATCGCCAGCGGCCCCATCGGAGGGCTGTCAGCCGGCGAGTCCCAGGAATACCGCCATGCGCTCGAGCTCCTCATCGAGAGCCGCGGCGAACGCCGGATGCGAGGGAGGACTCCCCGCCTCGTAGCCCAGGTCGACGGTGAGATCACCGTCACGCACGGCGAGGTTACCCCAGCCGACGACCCGGTCGCGCCATAGGAGCGGCAGCGCGTAGTAGCCGCGGACGCGCTTCGCCGCCGGCGTGTACGCCTCGAACCGGTACTCCCAGCCCCACAGATGCGCAAACCGTCGGCGGTCCCAGACGATGGGGTCGAAGGGTGCCAGCAGGCGCACCGTGTTGCGCGGTGTCCACCGCCGGGCCGCCGGGTCCTCACCGTCCGGCCAGTAGTAGTCCTCTCCGTCCACCGTGGCCCATGCGTAGCGGGTCTTGGCCGCCGAGAGCGCCTCCGCCCGAGCGGAGATCCACTGGCGGGCGCCGTACCTCACGAGGAGGGACGTCAGCTCCGCAAACGTCCTGCGCGGGACCGGCGCGTAGAGGCCGACGATGACGTCGAGCAGCCGTGTGAGACCCTCCACGGGATCGACGACCTCATCTGGACTCTCAGCGACGGCGTAGGTGCGGGTTCCGGAGACACGAGCGTGCACCCGCAGCATCCCTCGGTGGTGCATGCCGTCCAGCAGCTGGGTACTCGCGTTGGACTGGCCGCCGAACCAGTTGGTGACCCGTCCGTGCTGGAAGTGAGCCTCCACCTCCCGTGGATGAACCACTCCACGCGCGCGGACGAACTCCAGCACCTCCGTGGCGTTCTGCTCCTGCTCGGGGGTCCACGCCCTTCGGGGTGCGCGCGGATGCATCAGGCGGGCGACGTCGCGCGGGAGGTAGCCGTAGTTGACGAAGGCGTCCTCCTCCAGCGGCAGCCGGACGTAGGACCGCTCCAGCTCTCCTGCCCGGTAGCGCGACACCCGGTGGCGGAGGATGAGGTCCTGCGCCCGGGCGGGCGCCCGGATGGGGTCGGCCTGGACGAACCCCAGCCGCTGAACGGCCTTCAGAAGGGTGGTCGGCCGGAACAGGGTCCGGGCCACCGCGTAACGGCGCAGCTGGTTCAGCGTGACCCGACTCATGCGAGCGGATGCTAGTGCGAGGAAGCCTGACGGAGCTCCGGTACCGAGCACCACGATCCCGTCGAACCGCGCTGGAACCCATTAATGGAGTGTTCGATACACTAATAACCGTCCCACGATGAAGGGCCGCATGGACCGCCGCACCTATCGCCTCCGGCATGAGGGTTCCGAACTCACCGTCGAGGTCTGGCTGGAGGGCTCGCACAATCACGCGCGCCTGCTGATCGACGGCACCGAGGCCGCCGCCGGGCGCACCGACGAGGCCGGACACGTGGACCTCACGGTCGACGGCGGGCCGCATGTCAAGGCGCAGTTCTGGTGGAAGGGCCGCGTCTGGAAGGTCGCGCTGGTCGAGAAGGGTCCCCTGAAGTCGATCCGGATCGCGTTCGAACCCCCAGCCGGTACGCGGGCCGCCCGTTCGTACGCCTTCGGGCAACGTCACCCCGGGCTGTACGCCGCGCGACACGTGGTGATCAACGTCGGAGGGACGATCGCGGCGATCCTGGGCATCGGCGTGCTGGTGAGCGCCTTCTTCGGCCGTCTTCTCCCCTCCCTCGACCTCAGCATCCCGCTGCCCGACATCGACGCACCCGACTGGCTCAGGTGGCTCGACCCGGGCACCTACCTCGCCCCGGTCGCGCGGTGGATCGCCGGCTGGATGCCGGACCTCTCGTTCCTGAACGGGTTCGGAAAGTGGGGCGGCTACGTGATCGGGTTCCTCATCGCCTGTGCGGTGGCCGTCCAGGAATACCGACGCCGGAAGCGGCGCCTCGAAGATGACGGCTCCCCTGCCGAGCACCGGCACGACGGCCCGGAAGGCGGTGAGCCCGATGGCGCGGACCGTTGACCCCGTGCGGCATGCCGCACGACGTGGCCAGATCATCGAGGCCGCCGCCGAGGTGTTCGCCGAGTACGGATACGACCGCGCCACCACGGCCGCGATCTGCCGGCGTGCGGGAGTCGGCTCGGGCACCCTGTTCCACTATTTCGCCGACAAGCGGGCGATCTTCCTCGCCATCGTCACCGACGACCTCACCGCCAACACCGCGCACCTGGAGCGCCTCGACCGGACAGACCCCGCCGTGGCCCTGACCGAGGTCCTCGATCTGCTCACCGCCGACTACGGTGATCCCGTCGCACCCGGGCTCGTGGCCGCGATGATCCAGTTGGCCCACCGTGACGAGGAGTTCGCCGAGGTCCTGATGGCCCTGGACGCCACCGCCCGCGCCGCCGTCCGGTCGCTGATCTCCCAGGGCCAGGCGAGCGGCGTGTTCACCGCACCGGTCGATCCGCAGCGCGCGGCCCGGTGGATCGTCACCCTCGTCGACGCCGGCTACCTCAGCGGCGACGATGCGACCTTCGAGGCGGCCGCCGATCGCCGTGAGCTGCACCGGATCGTCGCCTCCTACCTCGGCTGGTCATCCTCGGCCGCCGATGGATGAGCACGTGACGGGTCCCCGGGCGTTCCGACATCGTCCTTCGACCATTCCGTGTGGTCGTCCATGCGCTCCGCATAGTGCTCCAGGGTCGGGATGACGGCCGGTCCCTCGGTCTGTGCCCGGGCGATCACGAGCGCGAGCGTGTCGAGCAGGCCGTTCAGAGCGATCTCGAGGGCCTCAACGATCTGCGTTCCGCTCAGACCGGTGTCGATGAGGGTCCGATAGCCGGCCTCCTCGACGTCAAATACGTGTGGCGCCGGGGGCGGACGCCACATGTTGAGGTCGAGAAGCCACGGGTGGCACCGATAGAGCACGCTCAGCTCGCGGGTCATCTTCCCGCTGCTCCTGCTCGGCGGAATGATGCTTCCCCTCGATACGGGCCCCGAGTGGATGCGGATCGTGTCCAAGGCCAACCCGCTGACCTACGTGGTGGACGCCGAGCGCACCCTGTTCACCGGGACGCTCTGGCACGCCGATGTCCTCTGGGCGCGGTGGCCGCGGTGGTCCTGTGCGTGGTCGGCCTGATCGTCGGCATTCGGATGGTGCGACGGACGGTGTGACCTCGGTGATGGAGCCGCGTCGATGGGGACGCGGCTCCATCAGGTCCTCTCGTGGCCCATCGGGCGGGCGTCGACGTGACCGCCCGGCTCGGCGACGATCGTGGCCGCGAAGGCGACCGCCCGGCCCAGGGCCGTCGGCCACTCCACCTCTCCCGGAGAGTCCGCCTCGGCCACCGCCGCCGCGGTCAGCGCGAAGACGGCATCTCCAGCGCCCATGGCATCCACCGCCGGCGGGCCGGGCGGGATCGGTACGTCGACGGAAGCGCCCGCCGGCAGGTATGCCCGGATCCCTGCCGCTCCCCGGGTCAGAACCACCGCCTCCACACCCGCGGTGAACAGCTCCTCATACCACTCGTCGATCGGCGGCAGACCCAGGGTCGCGTGATCCTGCTGGCTCAGCTTCACGAGCACCGACTTCGCGGCAACGCGCAGGAACCCGGCGCGGAAGGCGGCCGGATCGCGCAGCAGCTGGGGTCGCGGGTTCGGGTCCACCATCAGACGGTGCCCGCCGCCTGCGACCAGCGAGAGCAGGTCGTCGACCTGGTCGGAGTCGTCGAACGGGAATGTGGTGACGACGAGGAGCCGTCCCCGTCCCAGCTCCTCGGCGATCTCGGGACTCACGACGAATTGCCGATCGCAGACGGACCCGGTGAACGTGTACGTCGGCTCGCCGTCGACCCGTGACGAGGTGGCCCATCCGGTCGGCCGCGACTCGCTCAGCGGGCGCAGGTCGACGCCGCGCTCCCCGACGACGCGCCGGAGCATGAGCCCGGCCGGGTCGTCGCCGACCTCGGCCAGCAGGATCGCCGGTATGCCGAGGGAGACCAGGTCGATCGCGACGTTGCATCCGGCGCCGCCGGGATAGGTGACCGACCGTCGGCCATCGGGCGTCTGGTCCACCAGTTCGTCGACGATCAGGTCACCGATGACCACCACCGGACGGGTGTCGGACGTCACGGACATGGGCACACGCTACGGCTACGGCAGACCGCGCGTCGTACGGCGGCTCGCTCCTGTGTGACGGGCCCCCTCCCGCCCTCCTCCGACGTCGTCGGCACGCATCGGCGAAGATGTGCGCCCGAGATGGTCACCGACGACCATGCCCCGATCCCCACGAACCAGGACGCTCCCGCCCGTGCCCTCCATCCGCCACGCACTCTCCATCACCCGCGACGCCGACTTCGCCCAGTGGTACCAGGAGGTGATCACCGAGGCGGAAATGGCCGAGGAGTCCGGGGTCCGCGGCTGCATGGTCATCAAGCCGTGGGGCTACGGCATCTGGGAGCGCATCCAGCGCACGATGGACGACCGCATCAAGGCCGCCGGGGTCGACAACTGCTACTTCCCCCTCTTCATCCCCCTCTCGTACTTCGCGAAGGAGGCGGAGCACGTCGACGGGTTCGCCAAGGAGATGGCCGTCGTCACCCACCACCGGCTCATCGGAGACGGCAAGGGCTCGCTGGTCCCCGATCCCGAGGCCGCGCTGGAGGAGCCGCTCATCGTCCGCCCCACCTCCGAGACCGTGATCGGGGCGGCCATGGCGCGCTGGGTCCAGAGCTGGCGTGACCTGCCCCTGCTCACCAACCAGTGGGCCAATGTCGTGCGCTGGGAGATGCGCACGCGCATGTTCCTGCGCACCAGCGAGTTCCTCTGGCAGGAGGGCCACACGGCCCACGCCGACCGCGACGACGCCATGAGCGAGACGCTGCGCGCCCTCGAGATGTACCGCACGTTCGCCGAGGACGTTCTCGCCATGCCGGTCGTCGCCGGCGAGAAGCCCGAGAACGAGCGCTTCCCCGGTGCCGTCGCCACCTACAGCATCGAGGCCATGATGCAGGACGGCAAGGCGCTTCAGGCCGGCACCTCCCACTACCTGGGCACCGGGTTCGCCGAAGCCGCCGGGATCACCTACCAGAGCCGCGAGGGCGAGGAGACCCTCTGCCACACCACCAGCTGGGGCGTCTCGACCCGCCTCATCGGCGGCGTGATCATGACCCACGGCGACGACGACGGGCTTCGCGTGCCGCCGGCCATCGCACCCCACCAGATCGCCATCATCCCCATGCTCCGTGACGACGACGGCGACGCGGCCATCCTCGACTACTGCGAGGAGCTGCGACGGGACCTCGCCGGCCTCACCGCCCTGGGTGAGCCCGTGCGCGTACTGCTCGACAAGCGCGAGGGCAAGGCCACCCAGAAGCGCTGGGCATGGGTCAAGAAGGGCATGCCCATCCTCCTCGAGATCGGCGCCCGTGACGTTTCGGGTGGCAACGTCTCGGTCATCCGCCGCGATCGGCTCTGGCGCGAGGACGGCAAGACCAACTTCGCCGTGATGACGCGCGACGACTTCGTCGCCGCGGCCGCCGCCGAGCTGGAGGACGTCCAGCGCTCACTCCACGACGACGCCGTCGCGCACCGCGATGCCAACATCCGCCGTGACATCACCGACCTGGACGGCCTCGCCGCCTTCTATGCGGAGGACGCCCGCTACCCCGGATGGGTGGAGCTGCCCTGGTCGCGTCCCACCGGAGCTGAGCTCGAGGACGTCGTCACACGGTTGAAGGCACTCAAGCTCACGATCCGCAACACTCCGATGGACGCCGCGCCCGTGGAGGGCACCTGCGTGTTCACCGGAAAGCCCGCGGTCGAGCGCATCTACGTCGCCCGCTCGTACTGATCAGATCGAGATGGTCGGTCCCACGATCTCGCGGAATCACCCATCAGGCAGGCGGCGTGGCGATGAGGACGGTCACCGTCGCCAGGACCACCAGGGCGAGGACGATCTCCGCACGCACGCTGCGACGCAGCAGCACGGCCGCTCCGCGGTCGTCGTCCGCCAGGTCGAGCGCCGCGCGCTCGAGCCGCGGGTGGATCACGAAGCGGTTGTAGGACGCCACGACCAGCATGAGGGCGAACACCCCGAGCTTCACGAGCAGGGTCACGCCATACCAGGTGCTGGTGAGCGAGGACACTGACGGCAACTCGGCCAGTCCGCGGTACACCCCGGTGACGACGAGCGCGCCCACGCAGATGAGCGCCACGGCCGAGAACCGGACCACGATCGAAGCGACCGTCGGCAGGGCGGCCTGCGACGCGGTGTCCGCCCTCCCGACCGCGACAACGAGCGCGATCAGCCCGCCCAGCCAGACGGCCGAGGCCAGCGTGTGGATACCGTCAAAGACGAACCCGAGTACGGGATCCGACCCAGCCGTTGCATGTCCTATCGCACTCATCGCCAGGAGGGCGATGCCGCATGCCGCACCGACGACCGTCGCGGTGAGGCCCGTCGACGACGACCGCGCGAGGACGGCACACGCGATGACGACCGCGAGCACCTGGAGGACGAGCACGACGCCGAGCCGCGTTCCCGCCAGGAACGTTCCGACGGACGACACGCCCACGTCCAGACGATCGAGCGTCGCGACGACCACAACGATGCCGGCCACCACGCCCACGGCCAGGACGACGCGCCACACGATCACCGGAACCTCACGAACCGTGAGCGCACCGGCCTCGTGTCGCGTTCCCGGTGGCCGGATCGGGTTCTCCCGCCCCCTCTCCACCACGTGGTGACGTACGACGGCGAACCCGACGAGCAGGCTGAGGGCGGCCAACAGCACACCACGACCGATGAGCGCCGAGACCGGATCACGATCGGAGGCACCGATCACGCTCGTGCGGTCGACGGTCATCCGCGTCGCGTGGCCGTCCGTCGAGAGAACCCGTACCGTGACGGGCCCCGGCGGAGCGGGCTCCAATCTCACCAGGTTGTGGTCATCGGCATCGCGGCTCACCTCGATGCCGGGGTCCGACACAGAGAGGAACCGTGCCTCGACCGCCGACTGGAGCGCGACGACCAGGCCGCCCGAGTCCACGGTCACCGACGTCGGGCGCGCATGCGCCGACGCCGTTGCCGCGCATACGGTCAGGATGAGCAGGAGAGCCAGGGCGGTACGGCGCACGGCCACGAGGCTAGATGATCTCGTGGCTGCACCGGTCCGGCGGAGCATCACTTCCGATATCTCACGTGACCGCCGGCTGGTGACCATCGTCCCCACGGATCGATGGCCCTGCACCACGCCGGCCACCCTAGGATGATCCCCATGCCCGCCGAGCGCCGCCGCCTCAGACGTCTGTTCACCGGTCCCGTGTCTCCGGTGATCTTCCTTCGAATGGCGATCACATCGGTGATCCTGCTCGTCGTGATCGTCCCCAGCGGCGCCTTGGTCCGCCTCACCGGGTCCGGTCTCGGATGCCCGGACTGGCCGGGCTGCCACGGAAGCATCGTGCCGCCGATGCAGGGGCACACGGTCATCGAGTACAGCAACCGGGTCCTGTCGGCGATCGTCGTCGCCGCGGCGATCATCACGTACTTCCTGGCGCGCCGGGTGGTGGGCACCCATCCGCGCCTTCGGATGTGGGCGCTCATCGGCGGGGTGGCCGCCGCGGCACAGGCACCGCTGGGCGGGCTCACGGTCTACCTGGATCTGCACCCCCTCGCCGTCGCCTGCCACTTCCTGCTCTCGTTCGTGGCACTCGGCGCCGGGATCGTCACGCTGATGCGGGCCCGCGACCTGCATCGAGGAACGGCTCGCCGCTTCGACCGCGGACGCCAGACGGTCGCCGGCGTCATGCTCGGCGTCCTGGTCGCCGTCATCCTCAGCGGCGTTCTCGTCACGGCCTCCGGTCCCCATCCGGGCGACCCCGAGGTGAAGATCCGCTTCTGGAACATCTCGGACGCGGTGGCCCTCCATGCCCGGGTCGTGTTGGCCTTCGTGATCTGCAGCGTGTTCTTCCTGCTCTGGCTCTGGAAGAACGGCGTCGGCGACCGCATGGTGCGGCCGCTGTCGGTGATCTTCGCCCCACTGCTCATCCTCCAGATCCTGATCGGCGAGTACCAGTACCGGCATCAGCTCCCCTGGGAGATCATCCTGATCCACGTCACCATCGTGGCGCTCCTCTTCGCCACCGGCGCGGCGATCGCCTGGCTTCTGGGGCACGTCCCCACATCCGCGGACACGGACGAGACCGGGACGCGTGAACCTCAGGTGGTGCCGGAACCCGACCGCCAGGTCTCCAGTACCTGACGTGCGTGGTCCGGGAAGGCGATCTCCGTCGGGAGCTCGTCGCCCGCGAACCAGCGGGCCTCTGTCGACTCGGCGGGATCCACGACCAGCCGGATCTCTTCCACCGGTCGCGCCGTGAAGAAGCAGTTGAGCGTGGTGTCGGCGCCGGCGCCATCGCCGTAGCGGTCGATCCACATGCCGACGAGGCCCGTCACCTCGATACGTAGCCCGGTCTCCTCGAAGACCTCCCGTACCGCCGCGTCGGCCGGGAGCTCATCCGGCTCGCAGAACCCGCCCGGGATATCCCAGCGGCCGAGCCATGGTGCGA
The DNA here is from genome assembly GCA_964531025.1 of uncultured Bifidobacteriaceae bacterium. Taxonomy (GTDB): domain Bacteria; phylum Actinomycetota; class Thermoleophilia; order Miltoncostaeales; family Miltoncostaeaceae; genus CALMEC01. Next base: position 153,158 of record CAZHDY010000001.1, read on the forward strand.
ACGCCCGGCGCACCAGGAGCAGCTCGCCTGTGTCGTTGGTCACCAGGGCGCCGGCACATGGCTTGGCGTTGCGCCAGTGCTCGGCACCGCAGGCGGTGCAGCGCACGGGACGCGGCCCGGGAAGCTCGGCCGCGCACGCCGGACAGAACAGGAAGGCGGGATCGCTCAGCGGTAGCGGTCGGCCTTGGTCTGGCACGGCACGCACCGCTCGGCGTCGGGCTTGGCCTCGAGGCGCCCGTCGGGGATCAGGGTGCCACACTCGACGCAGACGCCGTAGGTGCCGTCGGCGATCGATTTGAGCGCCCGCTCGATCTGTCCCATGCGCTCCTTCGCACGCGACTGGAGCCGCAGGTCGTGCTCGCGCATCTCGGCGTCGCTGGCCGCCTCGGCCGGATGGTGGTGCCCGTCCGAGCGCTCGTTGCCGTCCTCCGCGAGGTCGTGGCGCAGCTGGAGTTCGCGAAGCTCCGCCTCCAGTACCTGGAGACGCTCCTCGGCTCGTTTCATGGCGTCGGTGTTCATGCGGCCACTATCTAACCACTCCGTGGGCCCCGCCGCACCGACCGTCCCCGATTTCCGCTCCTGTGCCGCCCGTCAACGGAACGTAGCCGGGTTGACGGGTAACTCCCAGCCGGTCCCGATGTCTGCCGACGACCCCGGCTGTCGCTGGCCTCCCGGCCTGTGGCGCCCCGCACCCGCGCACCGCGTGTCCGATGACACTTTTTGTCGTTTTGATGGAACGGGGATAGACTCGCCGACTATGAACAGATCATCGTCGCTTTCACCCGCCCGGCGCCGCGTCGCAGGCGCATTCCTGATCACCGTGGCGGCGCTCGTCGTGGCCGCCTCGCCCGCCCACTCCGCGACGAAGCCGACGCCGACGGTGCGCATCGCCACGAAGGCGTTCACCAAGACCGTCGCCCCGCTGCAGGGTGGCGGGATCACCCTCCCGGACGGCCAGAGCCTGTCCATCATGTGCCGCTCCGGTGAGTGGGCGATCGGCCAGGGGATCCTGTCGAGCACGCACTACCTGACCAGCCAGTCGTTCGGTCCCGCCGCCGGTGGCGGCTACGTCGTGGGCCTGGCGGGCACCGCCAAGGTGCGGCTGCAGCTTCTCTGCGGGAAGAACGTGAAGACGCGAATGATCCGCAGGGAGGCCCGGCTCATCCAGGACGGCACACAGGGATCGGGCTTCGGATGGGCGCAGAGGACCGTGGCGTGCCCCACCGGATTCGTGGCGTCGGGAATGCAGACAACCCTCGACTACGCGCCCGGCTTCGGTTCGTACTCGTCCCTCCCCACCACGCCGCGAATCTGGTCGGTGCGGGTCAACCGGGTGCCGAACGAGATCCTCCAGGCCTCGTGGGCCGAGGCCGCGTGGGCGGATGTGGTCTGCGTGAAGGCGACCGGCGCCTCCCTCGTCACCAAGAAGACGACCATCGACGCGACCGGCGTCGCCACGACCGCCGCGGTCTGTCCCGCCGGCCGCCGGGCTCTGGGCTGGGGGATGTCGCTGGATACGTACACGACCTACGCGCCGGGCGCCGCATGGCCGACCCCCTACGTGTCGCGGGCCCAGTTCGCGGCGAACGGGCGCAGGATGGACTTCACGTTCCGACTGCCCGCCGGTGCCACCCCGAGCTCCGCATCGGCGATCGAGGTCCGGGTGGTCTGCGGTAGCCCCAAGGCCTGACCGGTCGAGAGGCGGATCCAAGCCGGGGAGTGTGCGCCCGTTGCAGCGCGCACACTTCCCGGCTTACCCTCCGACGGGCGGCGCGCCGGTTCCCTCAGCGGGTGGGCGGCTCCCCGTGACCGTACGGGCGGTCGGCGTTCGGATGATCCGCGAGGAGCGCATCGATCGCCGCCGCCTCGTCGTCGGCGAGCGGCCGACCGGCCAGGGCGGCGTTCGCCGACGCCTGATCGGCGTTGCGGGCGCCGACGATCGCGGACGTGACCTCCGGACGCCGTAGAACCCACATCACGGCCAGCTCGGCCACCCCGCCCGCCCGGCCACCCTCGTCGGCGATCTTGGCGAGGCCGCGTGTCACCTCGACACGATCCGGCCACGCGTCGTCGGTGAAGAACTCGCTCCCGGCACGCCAGTCGTTCTCCCCGAATGTCGTCGACAGGTCCATCTTCCCGGTGAGGAGCCCGTGGGCCAGCGGTCCGTAGGCCAGGACGCCGACACCGTGATCGGCGCACCACGGAAGCTCCGACTCCTCGATCTCACGCCGCATGAGGTGATAGCCGACCTGGAATCCGGCGAACGGCGTCACGTCCCACGCGGCCTGCAGATCCGAGGTCGCGTAGTTGCTCACGCCGATGTGGCGGATCTTCCCGGCGCGCTGCAGCTCGAGCATGGCGCCCATGGTTTCCCCGGCGGCGACGTCCGGCACCGGCCAGTGGACCTGGAAGAGATCGATGACGTCGATGCCGAGCGCCTGAAGGTTCCGGTCGACCGCAGCGCGGATGTAGTCGCCGCTCACCTCGCGCCAGATGCGGAACTCAGGATCGGTCTCCCACGCGACTCCGCACTTGGTCGCGACGATGACGTCCTCGGAACGCTCCTTCAGGAACCGGCCGACGATGCGCTCCGCACGGTGCTGTCCGTAGATGTCGGCGGTGTCGATCCAGTTGACACCCGCGTCCACGGCCGCGTGGCAGGCCGCCAGGGAGTCGGCGTCGTCCGCTCCACCCCACCGGCCTCCGAACACCCAGGTCCCCAGCCCGATGACCGTCAGATCGAGGTCGCTTCCCCCAAGTCGTCGCGTCTCCACGCTCGCCTCCTCCGTTTGCACCAGATCCTGACGATCCTAGCCACGTCGTCAGGGCGTGTCGGGTACCGCCGTACGGTCGTCCGGGGTGGCGACCGACGGTGCACGACGCTCGCGCCACCAGCGCTCGAGCCGTCCCACGCCGACCATGACGCCGGCGACGTACGCCCAACCGAGGAGCACGTCGATCAGGTAGTGCTCGCCGGAGTAGATCAGTGCCCAGGCCATGGCGAGCGGGTACGCGACCAGGATGATGCGCAGCCACCAGGACGCCTGCCTCCAGAAGAAGGCCGTGATCAGTGCGGCGAAGGCGGCGTGCAATGACGGCATCGCCGCCACCTGGTTGACCGTGGCCTGTCCTTTCTGGAGAACCGACTCGGCGCGATGGAGACCGAGGGCACTCCAGCCCCGTCCGCTGATGCGGTGGACGTCCCCGATCTCGCCATGGTCCGAGGCGAGCCAGGGCGGCGTTGCCGGAAAGAGGATGTACGTGGCGAGCCCGGCGGCCGTCAATGCCATGAACCGCCGGACGAATTCGCCGAAGCGCTTGCGGTTTCGCGCCCAGAGAAGCCCGGCGATGACGTAGACCGCGAAGAAGTGCGAGATGTAGACGAGCGTGACGGCGACGTCGTACCAGTGGACGTGGTCCGGCGTGTAGAACCACTCCTGGAACCGGATCGTCGGGATCTCACCCAGCCCGAAGACCCTGTCCGCCGCGATCATCTCGTTCTCGCGCACCGGCACCCCGAGCGTGTCGGCGGCACCGCGGGTGTAGTCGTAGAGAATGAGGAAGAGCGTGAACGGAAGCCAGTCGCGTACGAGGATGAATGCCTCGCGTACCGGACGACCGATGCAGGCCAGGGCGAGTGCACCGCAGGTCCAGAGGATGACCCCTTCTCGGTCGAACGGCACCCCCACGTTCATGAAGACCACCAGCGCGATGACGCCGTAAAGGGCGAGGAGGACGAGCCGTATCCGCGTGAGGAGGGGATTCGCGGGATCCTCGGACCTCTGCGTGGTCTCGGCCGCGAACTCGAGTTCGGACGTCGTCATCGGTTCGACACATTACGACGTCCTGGTGCGCCGTCCGAGGTCAGCCGTCGGTTCGGGACCGGCGGCGACGGACGCCGACGATGGCGGCGTGTAACCAGGCCCGAGGTAGATCCCGTCGCGCGGTCCTCATCACGCTCGCGATGGTCGCTCCGGCGTCGGCGGCCAGAAGCGGCCGTCCGTGCCCCACCGCGACGGCGACCGGGTCCAGACCGGCGAACGCCGCCTTCGGCGGCAGAAGGCGGATCATCGGATGCATACCCAGACGGTCCCCGTCACGTGCATGGAAGTAGGCGACCGTGCCGAGCACCTCGGCGACGACCAGCAGCCGCCGTCCGGGGATCCAGATGGCCGCCTCGCGCCATCCGAGGCCGTCGGCGACCGGGAGGACGACGAGATCGGGGTGCACCCGGCCGATGTCGTAACCGATGATCACCTCGACGCCGAAGCGCTGGGCGACGGCGTCGCCGTCACGACCATGCCGGTTGAGCAGGCGGATGACGCCCCGCACCGGCGGTAGACCGGCAAGGCGTCCATCCAGCTCGGGCGTGTCGACGGGATCGACGAGGTAGGTCGCGTCCGTGACGACGACGGCGGCCGAGGCCCGTTCCATCCACTCGTCGGGATGCGCGATCCAGGTGAAGCTGCCGTGCGTGTCAAGCGCGGTGAAGACGGCGTCCGATCCCACGACCCTCCCCGATCACGGTGTCCGATCGGCTCACGATAGCGCCGTCTCGAAGCGTGGAAGCTCTACTCGGTACCTGGCTGGCACCGAGTAGTCCGCACGAGCCAAAGCCGATTCCACGCCCTTACGACCCCTGGCGCGCCATAGGAACGACGACTACGGTCTTCTCTCTCGCGTCGATAGCGAGACTGGCACAGGGACGCTGAGAGCTGAAGCCCTCACCGTGCTCGCCTTCACCGGTGGTGATATTCCATCCCACGTAGCCACTCTTGATGAGCTGCGCGGCAATGACGTTTCGAGCTTCCGTCTCACCGAGGCATCGTTCGGTGAAACGGGAGACGATCGCATCTTGGAACGCCGCGAAGCGTTTCGCTTCCCCTCGATAGTTGCGGGGAGTGCTGGCGGGCAGACCCTTTCGTTCGCAGATCCCAGCGTCGTTCGTCGGGAAGACCCACGTGCCGCACGCGATGAGATCCGGTGTGCGGGCCACCCCGTCGATCGTCCCAGTCGCCCACAAAGCTCCGCAGACCTCGGCTGGCTCTCGACCATCAGATCCGACGATATGGGCACTGTCATCCTTCATGTTCGTCACACAGGCAATGCCATGGGCTGCCGTTTCCGTAGTGGATCGAATGGTCGCGTATGCAACGCCCGCTAACACAGCGAGAGCGGGAGCAAGAAATATGAGAAGCCGTCGACGTCTCCTGGAGGGTCGCGTGACCCGATGCCCCTCGAGTCGAAGTCGGACAGCGGCGACTTCTGTGTCGGTGAGAGTCATCCCCCGTTCGGGCTCAAATGCCCGGGTTGCGATGTCGTCGAAATCGTTCATCGATTGTCTCCCACGGTCAGGGCTGCATCAGCCAGCATCGGATGTGCTTGAAGCGTTCGTCGAGCACGCGATATCAGTGGACCGATCGATCCCGGGCGACATCCCATGACCTCGGCGATCTCGCTCTCTTTCAAGCCGTGCACGTACTTGAGGGCCACCGCCACCCGCTGCTTCTCCGGCAAGCTCGCCATCGCTTCACGAATTGCGGCTCGAAGCTCGATCTCGTCCGCAGTCCGATCTCCGCTTCTGAGGCCCTCCGCAACGGCGACATGAGCGGGATCAGACAACGAGAGTTCCGATCGATGCTGCGTTCGCCGTCGCTTTAGGACACGCAGAGTGCGTCTGATCGTGATTCGATGTACCCAAGCGTCGAATCGCTCAGGGTCTCTGAGGCTCCCAAGCTGGCGGAAGACATCTATCGCCACATCTTGCGCGATATCCGCCGCCTCCTCACGATTCCCAAGGACAGCTGCGGCCGTCGCAATAGCCAGCCGCCCGGCACGTCGAATGAGCTGATCAGTAGCGGCCTCGTCGCGGCTGCGCGCACGTCGAACAAGCGTTGTCATGTTGGCGATGGTCCACTCCTATCGACTGACACCCAGTGTGTCTTCCTAGGGGCCCACACGACCCGAGATTCATGCGCGCCCAGATCATCCGTGATGTCAGTCAGGGCTCACGATCTCAGCGATCGAGAATGGCCTTCGGCGCCACCTGGCACCCCACAGGGAGCGCGTGTAGCACCTGATGCCTGGCACCAGGCGCGACACCCCGACGTCCGACGACTGCATTCCACCTGCAAATGACGGGAATCGCATTTCGAGGTGTCGCACTGCGTGCCTGGCACCAGGTGCGACACCAGGTGCGACACTCCCGTTCTCCAGCCTCCGCAGGAACCGCTCTAGTCGCCCCGCAGGAGTGACGCCTGCTCGATCACCTGCGCCGCCACCTGGGCCAGGGTCAGGTTCCGGTCCCGTGCGGTCTTCCGGATGCGCTGGAACGCATCCTGTTCCGAGAGGCCCAGACCCTCCATCAGAAGGCCCTTGGCGCGCTCGAGCACCTTTCGGTCCTCAAGTGCCTGCGTCGCGCGATCGACCTCCGCCTCCAGCTGCGTCAGCTCGGCATGGCGGGCCGCGGCGAGCATGATGGCGGCGCCCAGCTGCCGCTCGTCGACCGGCTTCGTTAGGAGCGCAGCCACCCCCGACGCCACGGAGCGCTCGATGAGCTCGGGATCACTCTCACCCGTGACGATCACCACCGGACGGCGCAGTCCCTCCTCCGCGAGCGTCGCGGCCGCCACGAGCCCGTCCATCACGGGCATGGTGATGTCGAACATGTACAGATCCGGCTGCGTCTCGCGCGCCAGCTCGACCGCCTGCGCGCCGTCGTACGCCGGACCGATCGGCTCGTGGCCGAGTTTCTCCAGACGCCGGACGAATCCCAGCGCGATGACGGGATCGTCTTCCGCCACGAGCACCCTCACGCCACGACCTCTTCCGACAGGGGGATGTCCACACGCGTCACGGTACCGCCCGTCTCGTCTCGATCGATCTCCAACCGTCCTCGCAGCCCCTGCTCCACGACCTGCCGCACCAGGCGCAGTCCGAGTCGGGCGCCCGCGGGATCGTACCCCGAACCGTGATCGGTCACCTCCAACCGCAGCGAGGACCCGCCCGTGAGAACGACGGTCACCGGCGGGGCCCCGTGGCGCACCGCGTTGGTGACGATCTCGTTGACGACGACACCGAGCCGCTGCGCCATGGCCACCGAGACCCGTACCGGTTCGGTCGTGACCGCGATGGCCGGATCGATGCCGTCGACAACCCGACGGACGACGGCGTCGGCGGGCGCGTCGGTTCCCTCGGCGGACTGCAGCACGCTGTGGACACCGGCGATGGACCGGATGCGCGCCGCCGTCTCGTCGAAGGCCTCGCCCGAATCGTCATCCGGACGGGCGAGCATCAGGAGCTCGGCGACCTGCTGGAGGCTGTTCTTCACGCGGTGGTGGGCCTCGGCGACCAGAAGATGCTCGAGCTGGGCACGGGTGGCCGCCTCGCTCCGTGCCTCGGCCTCGTGGGCGACGGCCTGGCTCATGACGATCACCAGCACGGCGGCGGCCGCGACGACGACCATCCGGAACGCGATGCCGGCGGCCGAATAGGGCTCGTCCGCCACGAGCAACGCGATCAGGAACGTGGTCAGCCCGATCCCCAGCCAGGCCCAGCGTCTGCGCCCCTGATGTGCCATCGCGATGAACGGGATGGACAGGACGAACACCCAGTCGAAGTCGCTGCCGGGACCGCCGATGATCACCAGGGTGGCGCCGAAACCGAGGACGGCGGCACACCACACGTCCAAGAGACGTCGGCCGACCGACGAGGCGATCGTCCGGTACTCCGCCGGCAGAGCGAGCGTCGCGGCGTTTGCGACGAGGCCGGCGAACATGAGCAGGACGATCGTCGTACGGTGATCACCTGCCCGATCGGTCGCGACGGCGACCGTGACCGCGGCGAGGGTCAGCCAACCGAGCCAGGGCCCGACGGACCACGGGTCGGCGCGAATGATGGGTACCTGCTCGCCGGAGCGCCGATCGGTCACGGGCCAATCGTACCGACGGCCGGGTGACAGTCGCCTAGGTGCGATTCGGTAGCGTACGGGTCGGTGCGAGCGTTCACGACGACGCTCATGCTCCGAGGTCACGACGCCTCTCTCTGCCGCCGCGCAACCCAGGGCTGCGCGTAATCGTTTCAAGGAGCGTCGTTTGACCCCCTCATACCTCCCGCTCGAGTCCGAGCGCATCCATCGGATGTTCGGTCATCGACCCGATCGGCCGTCGCGTACTGTCCGGGTGACCCGTTCGCGCACCCTCGGGTCGCGTCCGTCGTCCACGGATCGCGCGTCGCTTCGGGTAACCGGTGGCACCTGTCTCAGCACCCCCCGAATCCTGGGAGACCCCCGATGACACTCGATCTGGCCCGGTGGCAATTCGGGATCACGACCGTCTACCACTTCATGCTCGTGCCGATCACAATCGGCCTCTCGGGCTTCGTCGCCCTGATGCAGACACGCTGGAGGAGGACGGGCAATCCCGAGTACCTGCGTATGACGCGGTTCTGGGGGAAGATCCTCCTCATCAACTTCGCCCTGGGCGTCGCCACCGGCATCGTCCAGGAGTTCCAGTTCGGCATGGCCTGGAGCGAGTACTCGCGCTTCGTCGGCGACATCTTCGGAGCGCCGCTCGCGATGGAGGCGCTGATCGCCTTCTTCCTCGAGTCCACCTTCCTCGGACTGTGGATCTTCGGCTGGGACCGGATGCCGCCCCGCCTGCACCTCGCGACGATCTGGGCGGTTTTCATCGGAACGATGATCTCTGCGTTCTTCATCCTTGCCGCCAACGCCTGGATGCAGTACCCGGTCGGTGCCACGTTCAACCCCGAGACCGGCCGCGCGGAGCTGGATTCCTTCTGGGAGGTCCTGAGCAGCAAGACCGCGCTGTTCGCATTCGGTCACACGATCACCGCCGCGCTCGCCACGGGCGCCGCCCTGATCCTCGGCGTCTCGGCGTGGAAGCTCTACCGCGACAAGGGTCGTGAGCAGACATTCTTCATGACCTCGCTGAAGTGGGGCCTGCGCGGAACGCTCGTCGCGACGATCGCCACCATCGTCGTCGGACACTTCTTCGGACAGTGGATGACCAAGGTCCAGCCGATGAAGATGGCCGCCGCCGAGGCGCTCTACGAGACCACCGAGGGCGCCGGACTCTCCCTCTTCGCCTGGAGCGGATTCGAGTCGACGCCCAACGACCTCGCGATCAACGTCGAGATCCCGAAGCTCCTGTCGTTCATGGCGACCGACACCCTCAACGGCGAGGTACGCGGCATCAACGACATCCAGGCCGAGTACGAGCAGCGCTACGGCCCCGGCAACTACGTCCCCGTCCTCGCGGTCACGTACTGGAGCTTCCGCGCGATGATGGGCATGGGCTTCTTCATGCTGGCGGTGTCGATCATCGGGCTCTTCATGCTCCGCCGCGGCAGGGCGCCGGGCAAGAAGTTCGCGATCATCGGCATCGCGACCATCTTCGCCCCGCTCATCGCCAACAGCACCGGCTGGATCTTCACCGAAATGGGTCGTCAGCCCTGGGTGGTTCAGGGTCTCCTGAAGACGGCCGACGGTGTGTCGCCGCTCGGCGCCGGCACGATCTGGACGTCGCTCATCGGATTCACCCTCCTCTACGGGGCGCTCGCCGTCGCCGAGGCCTGGCTGATCCTGAAGGCGATACGCAGCGGACCGGACCCCGCACCGAAACCGCTCGGCACCACCCCCGCCGGCGAGTCCCTCCTCCCCACTCTCGGCTACTAGGAGCTATGAAATGTCACTAGTCGAACTGTGGTTCATCATCATCGGAGTCCTCTTCACGGGGTACCTCGTCCTCGAGGGCTTCGACTTCGGGGTCGGCATGCTCATCTACCCGGCCGGGCGCACGCTCAACGAGCGTCGCCAGGTGCTCAAGACCATCGGCCCCGTCTGGGACGGCAACGAGGTCTGGCTGCTCACGGCCGGCGGTTCCATCTTCGCCGCCTTCCCGGAGTGGTACGCCTCCCTGTTCTCGGGTTACTACCTGGCGCTGTTCGCGATCCTGATGGCGCTCATCGTCCGGGTCATGGCGCTGGAGTACCGCAACAAGCACGACGGGGAGACCTGGCAGAAGCGCTGGGACCTCGCCATCGTGGTGTCGAGCGCGCTCCCGGCGTTCCTCTGGGGAGTCGCCTTCGCGAACATCGTGGGCGGAAGCCCGCTCAACTCGGAGGGCGTCTACGTCGGCAGCTTCTGGGACCTGCTCCATCCCTACGCGCTCCTGGGCGGGCTGGTGACGCTGTCGCTGTTCCTCCTCCACGGCGCCCACTACCTGGCCCTGAGGTCGCTGGGTCCGGTCCGCGAGCGTGCCAACCGCATCGCGACGGTCCTCTGGGCTCCCACTGTCCTGATCGTGGCCGGCTTCGCGGTTTGGACGCTGGCGAGCGCCGAGACGGTGCGTGCCCTGGCCGTGATCGGGGCGGTGGTCGCCGCGCTCGCGCTCATCGCCGTCCTGCCGGCGCAGCGGGCGGGACGCGAGGGCTGGGCCTTCGGGCTCACCTCGCTGACCATCACCGGAGCGGTCGTGATGCTCTGGGCGACGCTCTTCCCCAACGCCATGGTGTCCTCCAACGGTGAGGCCACCAACCTGACGCTGGAGGATGCCGCGTCCACGCACACGACGCTCGTCGTCATGACCATCGTGGCGCTGATCATGACCCCGGTCGTGCTTGCCTACCAGGCCTGGACCTACTGGGTGTTCCGTCAGCGCGTGAGCGCCGCCCCGGACGAGGAGGTCCAGCTGGCGGTGAGCTGGTGGTCGAAGAAACCGAGCGAAGAGGGATGATGTCCCGGCGACGACGGAACGACATGGAGGGGCTCTCACCCATCCTGCGCCGTCACCGTGCGCGCACGTCCGTCGTCGCCGTCCTCATCTCGGTCGCCGTCGTGGTGCAGGCCGTCGCCCTGGCGTCCGCTCTGGCCGACGGTGTCGCCGAACGGGCGTGGACGGTCGCCGTCACCGCGGCCGTCGTGGCCGGGGTCGCCGTGCTCGCCCGTGCGGCGCTCACATGGTTCGCCGAGGTCACCGGCCGCCGCGCCGGTTCGGAGGCGATGTCCGACCTGCGCGACCGCGTCCTGGCGTCGGCGCTGGCCACGGTGCCCGGCTCGCGGGGCGGTCGGACCGGAGGTGAGATCGCCACCCTGACGGTCCAGGGCGGAGACGCCGTCGAACGCTGGGCCGGTCGCGTGCTGCTGCAGCAGGCACTCGCCGTCACGACGCCGATCGCCGCTCTCGGGGCGATCGCGTGGCTCGACTGGATCTCGGCGGCACTGCTCATCCCGACGCTGCCGCTCCTCGTCGTCTTCCTGGTGCTCGCCGGCAAGGACGCCAAACGCGCGTCCGACTCGCGCCTGGCCGCCATGCGTCTTCTGGGCGGGCACATGCTGGACGTGCTCCGCGGGTTGCCGGTGCTGCGCAGCTTCGGTCGTGCAGGACGCCAGCGCGACGAGCTGGGACGCGTGGGCGACGCGTACCGTCGCGAGACCGTCGCCACATTGCGCTCGGCGTTCACGAGCGCCTTCGTCCTGGAGTTCATGGCGATGCTGGGCACCGCTCTCGTGGCCGTTGTCGCGGGCATCCGGCTGGTGAACGGCTCGATGGACTTCGAGCCGGCCATGGCGGTACTTCTCTTGGCCCCCGAGCTCTATCTCCCACTTCGAGCGATGGGAAGCGAGTACCACGCCGCCGCCGAGGCGCGAGCGACCCTCGAGGCCGCGCGTGAGGCCTGTGAGGTCCCGGACAGGATCCCCACGGGCGATTCGGCGGTTACCGCGCCGAATCCGGCGACCGACGTCGTATCCCTGGACGCGCTGCGGCTGACCCTTCCCGACGGGCGCCCGGTGCTTCGCAACGTCGAGCTCACCCTGCCGCCCGGAAGGTCCGTGGCCCTGGTCGGAGCGAGCGGCGCCGGAAAGACAACACTGCTGCGGCTCGTCCTCGGTCTCCAGTCTCCGACCTCGGGCGCCGTCCGCTGCGGAGACGTCGTGATCACCGACACCGACCTCGGCTCCTGGCGTGAGCACATCGCGTGGATCCCGCAGTCCCCGGTGATCCTGCCCGACACGCTCGGTGCCAACGTCCGCATCGCGCGCACCGACGCGTCGGAGGCCGACGTCTGGAAGGCGCTCCGCATCGCACGTCTCGAGGACTGGGCGCGCGGCCTCCCCGGCGGTCTCGACGAGCGACTGGGTGACGGCGGTGTCAGCATCTCGGCCGGCGAGCGGCGTCGGCTGGGTCTCGCCCGCGCCGTTCTTCGGCGGGCTTCCCTCGTCCTGGCCGACGAACCCACCGCGAACCTGGACGCGCGGACCGCCGAGCTCGTGCGCGAGGGCCTCGCCGACCTGATGCGCGACCGCTCCGCCATCATCGTCACCCACGAACCCGACGTGCTGGACCTCGTGGACGAGGTCGCGGAGCTGCGCGACGGACGCATCGTCACCGGTACCCACCGGATGGCGGAGACCGTATGAGCACCATGATCGGCATCGCGCCAAACGCCGCCTCCGACCGTGGGAACGGTCGCTACCGCCGTGAGTTCGTCCTCGCGTGCCTGCTGGCGACGGTGGCCACGATGGCGACCCCCGCTCTCCTCTCGCTCTCCGGGTACCTCCTGGCACGTGCCTCCCAGGCACCGCCGATCCTGACCCTCACCACCGCGATCGTCGGCGTCCGGCTCTTCGCCATCGTGCGGGCCGCCGGCCGGTACGGCGAACGACTCGTGTCGCACGACCTGGCGCTCCGTCTTCTGACCGGCACCCGGGTGGCCGTCTACGAGCGCATGATCGCTCGGCCGCAGGCGAGTGAGTCCACATCCCTACTCGATCGGCTGGTGGCCGACACCGAACGCCTCCAGGACCGCATCGTCCGCGTACGCGTGCCGGCCATGGCGATCGCCATCACCGCCGTCGCCGCCGTGACCATCACGTTCGTCGTCGAGTCCACCGCCGGAATCGTGCTCGCCACGGCCATGGTGGTCCACGTCGCGATCACGTGGCTCATCGAGGTGCCGTCCGGGCGACGCCGTGCACGGGAGCACGCGTCACTGCGGGAGTCGCTCACCGGAGAGCTGGTCGCGGTCCTTGACGGTGCGGCCGAGCTCACCGCCTGGGGTGCCGGCGAGGCCCGTGCCGCGCGCGCCGCCGAGCTGGGAGCCCGCGTCGACCGCCGTGTACGCCACGACGCCGCCCGGGCCAGCGCCGGTGTCGCGGTCTCGCTGGTCATCACGGGGGCCACCACCCTCGCCGTCCTCCTCATCGCCAACGCGGCCGTCGCGGACGGACGGCTCGGCCCCAACGCCGTGCCCGCCCTCGCACTCCTGGCTTTCGGTGCGATCGAGGCGATCGGACCTCTCTCGGACGTGCTGGTCGCCCGCAACGAGGTGGCTGTGGCACGGGAGCGGATCGCCGCGATCGTCGACGCCGAGACCACGCCGACGACGGACAAGGCCGTTCACGACGTCGCTGTCGCCCCGGTGGGGCTCTCGGCCCGCGGCATCGGCGTGCGGCTGGGTGATCGCCGTGTCCTCGCCGACGTCGACCTCGACGTGGCGCCCGGCGAGCGAGTGGCGCTCGTCGGTCCCTCCGGCGTGGGCAAGTCGGTGCTCACCCGCGTGATGATGGGACTGCAGGCCCGCGACGCCGGTACGGCGGCCATCGACGGTCGCCCCGTCGAGCGGATGGACGAGACCGAACGCGCCGAGGCCGTCAGCTGGGCGCCCCAGGATCCCTACATCTTTCCCACCTCGATCGCCGACAACGTCCGTATCTCCAACCCTGACGCCGACGACGCCGCGGTCGAGGAAGCACTCCGTGCGGTCGGCGCGGGACCGTGGATCGACCGGCTGCCCGAGGGCATCCACACCCGCGTCGGCGAGTTCGGCGCGACGTGCTCGGGAGGAGAGCGGCAGCGCATCGGCCTGGCCCGGGTGGCCCTATCGTCAGCTCCGTTCGCGGTTCTGGACGAGCCCGCGAGCCATCTGCCACGTGGTGAGGTGCACGCCGCCATCCGGGCCGCCGTCGACGGCCACCCCGGCCGTGGGGTCCTCCTGGTGACCCACCACGACGACGAGCTGGAGCTCATGGATCGCGTCGTGACACTGGACATCCCGGAACCGAAGTGACCCCGCTTTGTCACCCTGCGCCGTAGGTCCGTCGGGCCGACACCGCTAATCTTTTCCCTCGTGCCGTCTCGCAACCGCCTCATCGCCGGAGCCCTCGCGCTCGGCGTCTCGCTCACGGCCGGGGGTCTCGCCCTGGCCAATCCCGACGATCCCAAGGGCTCGCTCAGCTGCGTCGGTCCCCTCGACGCGGCCGGCATCGACCGCGTCCTGACCGACGCGGGCAGCCCGCTCGCCGGACAGGGCAGCACGTTCGTGAACGCCGGGGCGTCGGTCGGCCTCGACCCCCGCGCTCTGGTCGCGATCTCCGGCCACGAGACCATCTTCATGACTTACGGGCCGGCGGCACGGATCAACAATCCCTTCGGCATCGGACCCGGTCGTGTCTACCCCGACCCAGGCGCGTCCATCACGGCCGCCGCCAAGCTCCTCTCGACGAGCTACGTCGGTGAGGGTCGCACCACGCTTGCCGCCATCAGCAGTAAGTACGCGCCGGTGGGTGCCTCCAACGACCCCTCGAACCTGAACACCAACTGGGTGGGTGGCGTCGGCACGCTGTACGCGCGCCTGGGCGGCGATCCCGACAAGCCGATCACGCTGAACGCACAGCCCGCGACGTGTGGTGGATCCGCGGCAACCCCCTCTCCCGTGACCGACGCGGCCGCCGAACAGGATGGCTCGGCCGAATCTCCTCAGGGCACACCTGCCGCGGCAGAGGAGCCCGGCTCCGACCTGCGGGTCTGGGACGGCACCGTCCCCGAGATCGCGTCGCCCAGCATGGAGCACGGCGCCGATCCCTTCACCGGTGAGGCCGCCACAGTCGACGGGTTCGTGTTCCCGGTCGCGGGAAGCACGAAAGCCCGTGTGCGTGACGATTTTGCAAAGCCGGGCACCGTCGGCTGCTACGAGCGCATGATCCGGTGCACCGTGACCGTCACTGCGGCTCGCGGCGACGCCGTGGTCGCGGTCGCATCCGGGGGGCTCACCGCCGCCACGCAGGACGAGCACAAGGCCGGCATCGGTTTCTGGCTCACCACCCGCTCGGGCGACCGGTTCGGTTACGGGCTGCTCGACACCTACGCGGACGGGATCACCGAGGGTGCCTCGGTGACGGCGGGCCAGCCCATCGGGACCGCGGCCGGCCCCGTCGTGATCGCATGGGAACGCGCCGGACATCGCATCAACGCGGCCCCGCTCCTGCGCACCACGCTGAGCTGACCCTCACCACCTCCGTCCTTCGGAACACATGGTGATCGCGCCGTCGTCGACTGGGCACGTCCCCTGAAAACGACTTCCACAGTAACCGTGGCCGAGTCCCCTCGACGTCCGCGGTCCGGTTCCTCTCGACCGGCAACGCTCAGCGACCGTACTCGTCTTTCGTCCAGTGGTCTTCCCGACTTTCGTCCAGTTGTCGAGAACCCGCGACGGCCGTAATTTTCGTGTCGGTCTTATGACCAGTGGGCCTCAAGCGGACGTACCGGGTGCGGGATCCGCCTCCCCAGGATGACGGGAGGAACACGAGCATGACTCTCCGGCCATTGCCTCGGGTTTGTACGTCCGCCGGCCCCGCCCACACGGGCTGACCGCGGTCGCTACCCTCTCGCAAGACATCTGCGAAGGGGGAATTCCATGCAGGCCATTCAGCTCACCGAGACCGGCGGACCCGAGGTCCTGGCCGTCCGCGACGTCCCCGATCCCGTGGCGGGACCCGGTGAGGTCGTGATCGAGTTGAAGGCGTCGGCGCTCAACCGGCGCGACATCTTCCTGAGGAAGGGCATCGCCCCCTCCCCGCTTCCGGTGATCCCCGGCTCGGACGGTGCCGGTGTCATCCGCACGCTCGGTGAGGGCGTATCCGGAGTCGCCGAGGGTGACGAGGTCATCATCCTTCCGTCGCTCGGCTGGGGTGACAGTGAGGCGGCGCCCGCCCCGGGATTCCGGATCCTCGGTGGTCCGGATGACGGTACCTACGCCGAGCTCATCTCGATCCCCGGCGAGAACGTCTATCCGAAGCCCGCGCGCCTGTCCTGGGAGGAGGCGGCCGCACTGCCGCTGGCCGGTCTCACGGCGTGGCGCGCCCTCATGAGCCGCTGTCACCTGGAAGCCGGTGAGACGGTCCTCATCCTGGGTATCGGCGGCGGTGTGGCCACGTTCGCCCTGCACCTGGCGAAGGCCGCCGGCGCACGCGTCGTCGTGACGTCATCCAGTGACGAGAAGCTCGAGCGTGCGAAGGAACTCGGCGCGGACATCGGCGTCAACTACACCTCCGACGACTGGGTGGGCCAGGTGAAGGAGCTCACCGGCGGCGTGGATGTCGCCATCGACTCCGTCGGGTCCACCTGGGCCGACACCGTGAACTGCCTGGCCCCCGGCGGACGCATGGCCGTCTTCGGCGGTACCGGCGGCGGGAAGGTCGAGCTCATGGTCCGGCCCGTCACGGCCCCGCAGATCAGCATCCTGGGCACGACGATGGGAAGCCCCCGTGACTTCGCCGGCCTGCTCGCCGCCGTCGACGCCTCCACGTGGGTCCCGGTGATCGACAGCGTGCGTCCACTCGCCGAGGCGGTCGACGCGCACACCCGTGAGGAGGACTCCTCTCACTTCGGGAAGCTGGTGCTCGTTCCATGAGACGGCTGCTGCTCGCCTCCCTCTGCGAGACGGCCGGGACGTCGGGGTGGGAGGACCGCATCCGTGCCATCGTCCGTCCTGAGCTCGAGGCCACGTGCGACCGCGTCGAGTCGGATCCCCTGGGCGGCCTCGTCGGCCGGCGTGACGGATCGGGCCCCACGCTCATGTTCGCGGCGCACATGGACGAGATCGGCCTCATGGTCACCCACATCGACGAGCGCGGGTACATCCGCTTCGTCCCCACCGGCGGCTGGGACGCCCGTACCCTGGTGGGCCAGCGCGTCACGGTGCACGGACGGACGGACATCCTCGGTGTCGTCGGTTCGACACCGGTACACCTCCTGGACGAGGCCGCCCGCCAGCGTGCCCCGAAGATCGACGAGCTCGCCGTCGACACGGGTCGCTCCGCCGACGAGGTGCGCGAGATCGTGCGCCAGGGCGACCGCATCACCCGCGCGCGGCAGCTGCGCCCCCTCGGTGACCTGCTCACCGGAAAGAGCCTCGACAACCGCGTCGGGGTCTTCGTGATGCTGGAGGCCCTCCACATGGCGCGGACGGGCACCTGCGCCCTCGCCGCCGCCGCGACGACGCAGGAGGAGGTCGGACTGCGTGGCGCCCGTGTGGCGACCGCCCGCGTGGACCCGGACATCGGCGTCGCCATCGACACCTGCCCGGCCGACGACGGCCCCGGCACGCCCTCCTCCGGCCGATCCACCCGCCTGGGCCGGGGCGTGGGCATCCGTCTCATGGACGCGAGCGCCATCGCATCGAAGGCCCTCGTCGACCTCATGGTCGACATCTGTGAGGAGCGGGACATCCCGTACCAGTTCCACGTGGCGAACACCGGCGGCACGGACACGCAGGCCCTCCAGCTCTCGGGAACCGGCTCCCTGGCCGGATGTGTCTCGATCCCGACGCGGTACATCCACACCAGCGTCGAGTCATGTCATCCCGACGATATTCTCGCGGCAATACGCCTCGTGGCGGCGCTCATCGAGCGTGGCCACGAGCTGGAGGCGGTCTGACGCCTCACCTCAGGGTGACGCGGACCGCGTCCTCCCACTGGTCGAACTCCCCTCTCCGCACGGACACCGTCAGATCCCAGTCGCCGGAGCCCATCAGGGGCATGGACGCCGCCACGTAGGTGCCCGGCTGGGTTCGCGGCGCGGGAGCCCGGATGGGGCCGAGACCGCGCTCCCGGTTCGTCGCGGCCACGCGTACCTCATCCACGTCGACCGAACGGCCGTCACGCATCAGCAGGATCGTGACCGTGTTCGGACCCGCAGCCACGGGGACCACGGTGACACGGGCGTCGAGATCGTCGAGATGCATGGTCGCGGTGTGCTGCGACTCCCCGAGGCGTACCGCGACCCGTGCCGGGGGTTGCGCGATCAGCTGGGTCGTCACGCCCACCGCGACGAGCATGAGCCCGAGCTCGACGACGATCGCGCGGCCGATGAGCGCGCCCGGATCGTGACCACGACGCACACGACGACGTGACACGACGGCCAGCCCCACAAGCCCGCCGACGATCAGGATCTTGACCAGGATCAGCCGGCCGTAGGAGGTCGACCACAGGTGTGAGACGCCACCCAGTTCGATCAGACCGCTCACGGCTCCGCTCAGGATGAGCGCGGCGACCGCGACGAGGGCAATGCCGGAGAAGACGGTCAGCGCGTTCCTGGCGAGGATCGACCGATCGCGCCGCGCAAGCAGGATCGCCAGGCACGTCATGGCGAGACCCCCGGCCCAGGTCGATGCCGCCATCACGTGGACCCCGTCGACCAGGACCGCCGTCACCCCACGGACTCCGGCATGTCCGGCGGCACCGTGGGTGAACGACAACAGGACGGCAGCGACCACGCTGCCGACGGCGGCCGGCCGCGCGCGCGTACGAGCGACGAGGAGGGCGAACAGCAGTACGAGCAGCGCCGACGCCATCTCGGCGCTGCGTGCCCTGCCGTACTGGCTCGACAGCACCGCCTTCAGGAGTTCCCCGTCCAACGCGCCCGCCACGGATGTTCCCGATCCCTTGGCCGCCTGAACGACGACGCTCCAGGCGCCCACCAGCGCCAGGACGCCGGCGGCGTAGGCCACGACGGTCCAGATGCCTCGCTCCACACCGGACGATCTGCCGCGGATGACGGCGACGCCGGTGACGACGCCACCGATCACGACGAGCGTGAGCACCAGGTTCAGAAAGCGCGTGACGGTGTCGGTCGCCTCGATCGCGCGCGACGGCTCACCGCTCCCCACGTCGCCGATCACCCCGGCGGGATTCGCCCCGCGCAGGCCGACGTGGAAAACGAAGTACCCGTTGATGGCATGCCCGTCCACCGACACGGACCGCCATACGACGGTGAAGGTCCCTCGTGACAGCGCGTCCGGTACCGGGACGACGACCTCCCGATCGTTCTCGACGGCGAGCCGCCCCAACGAGACCCTCTGCGCCTCACCGTCGAACACCGTGACCGACGCGAGTGCGCGCTCCACCGGCTCGTCGAACCGCAGTCGGATCGCGGCCGGAGACTCCGCGATCACCTGGTCGTTCGCCGGGCTGGTCCCGAGGAGGTTGGCGTGTCCCTCGGCTTGCGGAGTCATCGCCCCGGCGGTCAGCAGGAGCCCGAGCACCAGGAGGAGCGCGCGGAACACGCGGATGGTCACGGAAGAAGGCCGGTGAGCACCATGGCCGCTGATGTGTCGCCGAAGAGCGTCGCGTGCGACGCGGCGATGCCGACGGCGAATCCGATGACCACGAGGACGATGGCACCCGCCACGGCGCTCGCGCGGATCCTCGGAGCCTGCAGCGTCCCGCCGCCGAGAGCCAGGAGGACGAGCACGGCCACACCGCCACTGGCCAGGCCGCCGACATGGCCGCCGACCGAGATCCCCGGCACGGTGAAGGTCATCACCAGGTTCAGGACCAGAAAGAGCCCCAGATCCGGCGACACGGAACCCTGCAGGCGCCACTGCAGGATGACCAGAGCCGCGAACAGGCCGAATACCCCACCCGATGCGCCGACCGTCGGGACCAGGGGATCCGCGATCAGCGCACCGGCCGATCCCCACACCACGGACACGAGGTAGATGAGCCCGAACCGAATCGATCCGATGGACGTCTCCAGGATCGTTCCGAGCTGCCACAACACGAACATGTTGAGGACGATGTGCAGGATGCTTCCGTGGAGGAACGCGCCGGTGATGATCCGGTACCACTCACCGTCCGACACCCAGGGGCCGTAGATCCAGCCCCATTCCGTCACACCGCCCCGGAGGCCACCTGCGCCCGGGGTCCGTGTTACCTCCTGAAGGATGAACATGACCACGTTGGCGACGATCAGCGCCATGGTGAACGCGTTCGCGCGTCGTGGCGTGAGCCTCTGGGCCACGGCCCGCATCCCGCGGGGCGCGCCGGCACACTCGCGACAACGCATGCCCACCGGGGTCTCGACGGCGCAATTGACGCACATCGGGCGATCGCACCGGCCACAGCTCAGCATGGTGAGCCGGTCCGGGTGCCACGCGCACGGCCGCTCGTCGGGATTCTGATCTGTGGGCATCGTCACTCCGCGACAGGCTAGCGACTGGGTGATACGCAGACCGGACCCCTGCCACGGGTCGTCCCCCCTGAACGAACGTCGGGCCCATAGGCTGCGCGCACCGCCCTGCGGCCCGATCGACGAATGGCACCACCGTCGCAGAGAGAGCACCGGCAACCCGACAGGAGAAACGACATGCGCACCCTGGCCACCCGATGCGAACGCCCTTTCGGCCTCGCGTCCGTCGTCTTCAGCGGTGCCGTCTTCGGTTTCTTCTTCGCATGGGTGTGCTCGACCATGTGGGGACTGGACAACGCCGATCCCCGCGTGGCGATCGAGGCCATGCAGGCGATCAACGACGCCGTCCAGAACGGGCTGTTCTTCAGCGCCTTCTTCCTGACCCCGATCCTGCTCCTGGCCTGGGTAGGTGCGCTCGCCGTTCTCGGACGCCGGCGCGCCGTCATCCTGGCGGCGGCTGCGACTGTCGTCTACGTGCTGGGCGTTGTGGTCGTCACCGGAGCCCTGAACGTCCCGTTGAACGACGACCTGGCAGAAGCGGTGGTATCCGCCGACCGCGCGGATGCCGAGCGCGTATGGGACGACTACTCCGGCCCCTGGCAGACACGCAACGCGATCCGCGCGGTCGCGGGCGGTGTCGTGCTCGCCCTAGCCGCCCTGGCCTTTTCCGCCGGGCGCCGCCGGGTTCCCGACGAGGGGTGAGTCCGAGACGACCCCACCCCCTACGCGTCGCGGCGGTTGACGATCACGCGGGCGACGACGAAGAAGACGACGATCCACGCGACGGTGACGACCGCCGCCAGGCCCCTCGGCAGATACATGTCCGAATCGGCGATGTGGCTCAGGGCGACACTGTCGGACGCCTGACTCGGTAGCGCGGCGATGACGTGCTTCTGCCACCACTCCGGGAAGAGGCCGCCGAACATGGCGGGCACGAACATGATCGCGAGGATCGTCGACAGGGATGCGGCGATGCTGCGCAGCATGAAGGTCAGGAAGACGGCGAGGACGGGAAGCACGGGTCCGACGACGGTCACCAGGACGATCGTCTCCCATACGCGACCCTCACCGAGACCGTAGATCGGCATGTCGTACGCACCCATGATCACTCGCCCGGCCACGACCATCGCGAGTGTCGCGACGAAGGCCGCGATGAGCGTCAGCACGCCGATGACGACGGCCTTCGCAAGGATCACCCGAGTGCGACGGGGGGTCACGGCGAAGGTGAGCCGGATCATCTGGGACGAATACTCGGTGGCCACGAAGTTGACGGCTGCGGCACAGAAGAAGATCGCCGTGAAAAGGCTGCCGACGAGGGTGACCTCGAGCGCGTTGAAGGTCGCGACATCCGCCGCACTCCAATCATGGAAGGTGGCGCCCATCACCCAGGTCAGCAGGATGCTGAAGCCGACGCCGAGGAGGAGACCGAGCAGGATGTTCCGGCGAACCCCCTTCGAGGTGCGGGCCTTCATCCATTCGGCGCCAGCGTCGCACCGAACCCGACGCGCTCGGTACTCCCACGGGCACCGCTCTCGATGTGTGCGCTGGTCGTCATCGCTCTGCTCCGTTCTGCGCCGTCTCAGCGGGCGGGGCTCCGCCGCCGGTGGAGCGGTACTCCACGCTCTCGTGCGTGAGCTCCATGAAGGTGGACTCCAGGCTCGCCCGACGCGGCGTGAGCTCGTGCAGCGGAAGCCTGGCCTCGGCGGCGAGATCGCCGATACGTACGTTGTCGAGGCCCACCACCTCGAAGGCCCCGTCACCGTTGACGGTCGCCGTCACGGTGCCGCCAGCGGCCGTAAGAACGTCGCGTAGCCGCTCGGGCTGCGGTGAGACGACCCGGACATGCCCACCCGAGCCGAGTGACGTCAGCTCCTGCATCGTCGTCGCAACGATCAGCCGGCCGCGACCGATGACGATGACGTGGTCCGCCGTCGCCTCCATCTCGCTCATCAGGTGGCTCGAGACGAGGACCGTGCGCCCCTCGTCGGCCAGCGCGCGCATCAGGGTGCGGGCCCAGCGGATCCCCTCGGGGTCGAGGCCGTTGATGGGCTCGTCGAACAGCAGCACCGGCGGATCCCCCAGGAGCGCCGTCGCGATCCCCAGCCGCTGCTTCATCCCCAGTGAGTAGTCCCCGATCTTTCGTCCGGCTTCGGCCGTGAGGCCGACGAGCTCCAGGACCTCCGAAACCCGGTTACGGGCGATGCCACCGGCCCGTGCGACCCATGCGAGGTGATCACGCGCCGAGCGCTTGCCGTCGACCTCGCCGGCGCTGAGTACAGCGCCGACCTCACGAAGTGGTGCCGCCAGGGTCCGGTAGTCGTGGCCGTCGACGGTGACCGCACCACTCGTCGGGCGGTCGAGCCCCAGGATCATGCGCATCGTCGTCGACTTACCGGCTCCGTTCGGACCGAGAAAGCCGGTGACGGCCCCGGACGGAACGGAGAACGACAGTCGGTCGACGGCGAGCTTCGTGCCATAGCGCTTCGTCAGATCGCGTGCCTCGATCATCGGGCCCCTTCTGGTTCACCACGTCGTGGACGGAGGACCGGACGACGGTACCAGCCACCTCCGCACCGTCCGGCCGGATCCGTCCGGCTTTGCCGAAGCCGAACCGAAGGGCCGCAAACTGCGGCCTCTCGCCGTCTGCCACGGTCAGAGAACCCATCCTGGCGCGACGCGTGGGTGCACGAGACCGACACGGGCCTCTTCTCGCTTCTCGTCCTTATGACGAGCTATCGAATAGGGCCCGCCGGCTATCCGCCGGCGACCTTCTCCCACTCCTCCATGCGCCAGGCGATCTCCTCCTGGATCGTCCGGTGACGTTCGCCCAGCTCGGCCAGCGCGTCACGATCGCCGATGGTCACGGGGTCGCCCAACGCGTCCTCCACCTTCCGAAGCTCCGCCTCGAGCGCCTCGATGGCGTCCTCGATCTTCTTCACCTGACGGGGGTTCGGGCGTCGTCCCGACTGTCGTGGTTTGGTCTTCTCGGCCGACTTGGCCACCGGTTTCGGTGTCTCCTTTGGTACCGGCGGGGCGGCCTGGGCCTCCATGCGCGCACGATGGGCCACCAGATCCGTGTAGCCGCCGTCGCGCATGACCGGCCCGCCGTCCTCGATCGACAGGGTGTGCGTGGCCACCAGGTCGATGAGGGCACGATCGTGCGAGACGAAGAGCACGGTGCCGTCGTAGGCGTTGATGGCCTCCTCGAGCGCCTCGCGGCTCTCGATGTCGAGATGGTTCGTCGGCTCGTCCAGCACGAGCACGTTTCCGCCCTGGGCGATCAGCTGGACCAGCGACAGTCGCCGCCGCTCACCTCCCGACAGCATCTCCACGCGCTTCTCGACGGCATCGGCACCGAACAGGAACCGCCCCAGCAGCGAGCGTGCCTGCGTGTTGTTGAGCGTCGTCCCCTGGAGCACGGTCTCGACGAGGGTCCGCTCGGGCGCGAGCTCGTCTGCGTGTTGCGAGAAGTACCCGACGTTCACGCGGTGCCCCTGACTGACCTTTCCGGCCAGCGGCTTACGCAGACCGAGAAGCGTCTCGATGAGTGTGGTCTTCCCCGCACCGTTCGGCCCGACGACGGCCACGCGCCATCCCCGCTCCACATGGAAGCTCGCGTTCTCCACGAGCGGCTTCCCCGCCGGGCCGATGGCGAGACCGTCGGTCTCGATGACGATCCGCGTGGGCTGTTCGGACTTCGGGAAACCGAAGGCGAGCGCCCGGTCCCGGGACGGGGCGGCGACACGGGTGATGCGGTCGAGCTGCTTCTGGCGTGACTGTGCCTGTCGTGCACGTGTACCGGCGCGCCATTTCTCGACGAAGCGCTCCAGTCGGGCGATCTCGCGGGCCTGTGCCTCCGCCAGCTGCGCCTGCCGTGCCAGCGCCTCGGCCTTCGCCCTCCGGAACGCCGTGTAGCCCATGGGCCACACGCGCGGCTTCTCGGGATCCATGTCGAGCACCGTCGTGGTGACGGATTCGAGGAACCAGCGGTCGTGTGAGACGATGATGATCGATGCCTGCGTCTCGGCGAGCGCCGTCTCCAGCCATTCGACCGAACCGAGATCCAGATGGTTGGTCGGCTCGTCGAGCAGCAGCACGTCCGGGCGCGCCACGAGTGCCCGGGCCAGCGAGGCCCGCGTCAGTTCGCCTCCCGAGAACGACTGGAGGGGCCGGTCCATCCACTCGTCGGCGATGCCGAGGCCGCGGCGTACGCGGTCGAGCCACGCCTGCGACTCGTACCCGCCGAGGCGTTCGAACTCGCGCTGCGCGCGGTCGTACGCACCCATGACCTCCGGCCCATGGTCGCCTCCGGCCATGCGCTCCTCGAGTGCACGCAGCTCGGCTTCGACGCGGTCGAGGCCGGCGAGTCCCTCGGCCACATAGGCCCCCAGCGTGACGTCACGGTCCAGCGGCGGACGCTGGTCGTGCAGGGCGATCACCGCCCCCTTGGGGAGGCTGATGTCACCACCGTCCGCGGCGATCTGCTCGCTCAGACACCTCAGGAGGGTGGTCTTGCCCGCGCCGTTCCGCCCGACCACGGCCATGCGCTCGCCCGGCTGAAGGGTGAACGAGACCCCCTCGAAGAGGGTCCGGGCACCGAAATGCTTTGTGAGTCCGACGACCTGCACGGCCGAGTAGGGTAGCCCAATGCCATCGATCCCGGTCATCCATTCGCGGACGGACGTCCTGGACCTCGTCGGCGAGATCCGTGATGCGGGGCGGTTCGCGCTCGACTTCGAGTTCCTCTGGGAGCGCACCTACCGGCCCGTGGCCTGTCTGGCGCAGATCGCCGTCGGCGAGAAGGTGACGATCGTCGACCCTCTGGCGGGCGCACCGCTGGAGGATCTCGCGGCACTCGTCGGCGACCCCGGGATCGAGACGGTCATGCACGCCCCGTCGGCCGACCTGACGCTCCTGGCGATGCACTACGGCACGCGTCCGGCGAACCTCGTCGACGTCCAGCTGATGGCCGGATTCGTGGGCCTGGGTGCCGGGCAGAGCCTCGGAAACCTTCTTGAGCGCGGCCTCCGTATACGTCTCGCGAAGGCCGAGAGCATGTCGGACTGGCAGCGGCGTCCCCTGACGGAGGGACAGCTGCGGTACGCCCAGGAGGACGTGGCCCACCTCATCCCGCTGGTCGAGGAACTTCGACGGCGTGCCCGGCAGATGGATCGGCTCCCCTGGATCGAGGAGGAGCACGAACGGCGCTACGGGCTCCACGTGGACCTCGTCACGGACCCGGCTGAGGCGTGGCGCAAGGTCAAGGGGATCGGACGCCTGAACCCCCGCGAGCGCGCAGTCCTTCGCGAGCTCGCCATGTGGCGCGAGACGGAGGCATCCCGCCGTGACCGCCCTCCGAGCTGGCTCCTTCAGGACCGCATCCTCATCGACCTCGCCCGCCGACGCCCCAAGGACGAGGCCGCCATCACGGCGTCACGCGCCTCGGAGCGACTGCGTCCGGATCAGCTGCGCGCGCTCCTCGCTGCGGTGGCACGGGGTGAGTCCGCCCCGGAGATGAACGGTCCGGCGTCCCCCCGGATGGATCTGCTGGAGCGTGTCGAGGTGCTGGGAGCCCTGGGTGCGCTTCTGGTGAGCACCCGCTCCAACGCGGCGCGACTCGCCTCTCCCCTCCTCGCCACGCGTGCCGAGGTCGAGGCGTTCCTTCTGGGCGCCTTGGACGGCAGGATCGACGGCCCGCTGGCGACCGGCTGGAGACGCGACCTCGTCGGGGACGCCCTTCTCGAGCTCGCCGAGGGTGGTCTGGCCCTCGCCCCGTCGGACCGTCCGCCCTATCTCACCGAGATCCACCGTAACGGCGACGCTTGATCATCGGGTGAGGCGTGGTCCGAGGGCACCCCGCCGACGATCGAAGCCGCCCGGACCCGCCTCGAGATCGAGCGGGAGGTCCGGGAGGTGCGCGTCACGGACCGCTGCGGCGCGCACCCCATGGATACGAGGTCTACGCGGCCGCGCAGCAGATCGCGTCGTGCGACTCCTCGGCGTTCAGGTGGATGCAGCCCGGGACGGTGCAGGGCTCGTCCATGCGCGGGTCCAAGCGGTCGAGCAGGGCCTGGACCAGACGAGTCTCAAGGTCGGTAACCATGTGATTCATGTGATCGCTCCTTGGTGGGTCGTACCGCTGACGGTGCGGATACTCCCAATCCAACGTGGTGCCGGGGTTGAGCCCGTGTTACGCGTTGGTAATGGAGTCGTCGACCATCGGAGCGAGGTCCGCCATCGCCGTTACCAGGGACACCCGGGCGATGGACGGCGCGTCGGCTGCGAGAGGCAGGACGTCACGGGTGGTGTCGCGCAGGTACCGGCCCGCCCAGCGACGGTACCGCTCTCCTGTGCGCATGACGAGCGCCTGGATGCTTCGCAGGTTGTCGGTGCGGTCGGCCAGCTTCAACGTGTGGCTCTCGACCGGTCCCTCCGCCAGGAGCCGGGCGTAGTAGCGGCCGGTCACGTCCCGGTCCCCGTCCGGAGCCGTCAGCCAGTCCACCAGAACGGCGACCTCGTGCCCGAATCCCTGCTCCACTTCGCCGAGAGTGGTCGGTGTATCCTCGACCACGTCGTGCAGAAGTGCCGCCTGAACAAGTACGGGATCGGCCTCGCCCCACTGGGCGAGTTCAAGCGCCACCCGTACCAGGTGCACCCAGTACGGCGTGTCCGAACCGTGCCGCGTCTGGACACCGTGCCGCGCGCGGGCGAACGCCAGCGCCCGGCGGAAGTCGGTCCGCTCTTCGGGACTGTGCGCCGCGACGAAGTCCACCCAGACACGTTCGACGGCCGTCGGGGTATCGAAAACCGTCGGCCAGGCCAGCACGATCGGCGAGCCGCCCGTGAGCGCCGAACCCGCCTCATCGAGTGTCGGAGGCTGAAGGGGTGACGACGTCATCACATCCAAGGGTAGCGCCCCCCTCCGACGATCGCCGTTCCCGTCGGGTCGCGATCGTCGACCTGGGATCGAACACGTTCCGGCTCGTGGTGTTCCGCTACAGCCCCAACGGTCCCTACGCCATGGCCGACGAGATCCGCGAGACGGTACGACTCTCGGCCGGCGCCGTCGACGGCAGGATCACCGACGAGGCCATCGCACGCGGTGTGACCGCCGCACGCATGTACGCCACCTACTGCCAGAGATCCGGCATCGACGAGGTCGTCGTCGGAGCGACGAGCGCGATTCGTGACGCGACGAATCAGGAGGAGATCCTCGAGGCGTTTGCCGCGGTCGGCCTGCCGGCCCGCGTGCTGTCGAACGACGACGAGGCCTACTACGGATATCTCGGCATCGTCAACAGCATGGACTTCACGGACGGCTTCTTCCTCGACGTCGGTGGCGGAAGCGCCCAGATCGGCCGTGTGACCCGACGTATCCTCGAGCGTTCCATGAGCGCACCGCTCGGCGCCGTGCGGATGACCGAGGCCTTCTATGCCGGTCCCCGGACCAAGAAGGCCGAGATCAAGGCTCAGCGGAAGCACGTCACCACGGTCCTCGCGGAGCACCCCTGGATCTCGAAGCTCGGGCTCGAGCTGGCCGGCACCGGCGGCACCCTCCGCACGCTGGCGGCCATGGCCCAGCGCAAGGCGGGGTACCCGCTCTCGATCGTGCACGACTACCCGCTCACCCGTGAGGCGCTCGAGTCCCTGATCGAGGAGCTCAGCGCGCTGCCCGTCCCGGAGCGCGAGAAGATCTCCGGCCTGAAGCGCGAGCGCGCCGACATCATCCTGGGCGGGGCGGTCACCATCGCGACCGTCATGGACACGCTCGGTGCCGATTCCATCCGGGTGTGTGGCCAGGGGCTGCGCGAGGGTCTCTTCCACGCCCACCGCCTCCACCGGCTGGACCCGCCGCTGGTGCCGGACGTGCGACGCACCACGGTCCTCAACCTGGTCGAGAACTACCAGCTGGACGCCGATCACGCGGAGCACGTGGCGCGCATCGCCATCGAGATCTTCGACGCCACCGCCCAGGGCGGGTTGCACCCCGGCGAGGCGATCGACCGTGAATGGCTGTGGGCCGCGGCGATGCTGCATGACATCGGGGTCATCGTCAACTATCACGATCACCATAAGCACGGCTGGTATCTGGTCCTGAACAGCGGCCTCCCCGGATACGACCAGCGCGAGCTCGTGATCATCGCCCTGTGCGTGCGCTCACACCGCAAGTCGATCCCCAACTGGGACCAGTACCGGGCCGTGCTCCACGACGGCGACGACGCCCGCATCCTCCGACTCATCGCCTGCCTGCGCATCGCCGAGCAGCTCGAGCGGGACCGCACACAGACGGTGCAGTCGGTCGGTATCTCCGTCAACGGCGCCGGCGCCACCCTCCAGCTCCACGGCGACGCCGACCACGCCGTGGCCATGTGGTCCGCGTCTCCCGAGACGGCGGTCTTCGAGCGGGCCTTCGGGCTACCGATGACGCTGGAGCCGGTCGGGGCTGTGGCGGAGCCATCGCACGACTGACACACGTCACCTGACGGCCCTGTCGCGCTTACAGCCGGGTCGGCGTCAGTAGGACGACGTGTACGAGTGCGCCGGGTGATCGCCTTGGAGGCGGGCGTGCCCGGGGTCGAGCACGACCGCCGGTACGCACCACGTGGCGTTGGGCGAGTAGCCACCGTCGACGACCACAGCGTCCCGCGCCGGCTGCAGCGGCGCCACCTCGTGGGACGGATCCATGATGTCGACCGCGATCGGCGTCCATGTGTCGGCGACCGTCGCGACCCAGGGTTGTGTCGATATGACGGGTCGGCCGCCCGGCGCGATCACGAAGTCGTGGTGGGCCGCCTCGAAGCGCGTGGGAGCCCCTACGCGGGCACTCGTCCGAAGGACCGCGACGGCCCCTCCGTCGATCCGTACCTCTCCGCTCACGATCCCCTGACGCACCGACACCGTGGTGTCGCCCTCCGACACACGGCATCCCTGCTCGGCGTAGAACCGCCGCGCCAGTGGCGTCGAGGCGATCACGTGGGTGATCAGGCGTGTCGGCGTGACGCCGTCTATCCCGAGAGTGTCGAGCTCGACACCGACGATCGTGGCCGAATGCGCGCCGAGCCCGGTCGTCTGCACCGCGCTGTCGACGACGTATTGGATGGCGAACGCCCGGCGATCCGGATGGGCGCGTGTCCCCTCGGGGAGCAGTGCCAGCACCCGCGACGGCTCATCGACGATCCACGAGCATCGTTGGAGTCGTGCTCCGACGATCATCTGGGCCACGTTGCCGTCGATCATCCGCTCACCCGCCCGCGATCTTCGTCGTGTAGGTCGGCGCCAGGTGGTCGGCGATCCGCTGTCGGTGGTCACCCTGGATCTCGACGACCCCGTCGCGGACGGTTCCGCCCGAGCCACAGAGCTTCTTCAACTTCGTCCCCACGGTCTGGACGTCCTGGGACGGGAGCCCCGTGACCAGCGTGACCGTCTTGCCTCCGCGTCCCGCCTTGGTACGCGAGACCCGAACCACGCCGTCGTCCGGCGGCCGGACCGTCTTTCCGTGCGACGGATCGCGCGTGGAACGATCGCGTGAGGCAGGTTCACGGACCCGGCCCTCGTCGGTGGAGTAGACGCGCGAGACGTCGTCGGTGCGGCGGATGCGGGCCATCACGCCGTAAGGTTAGCGCCGTCCACCGCCGGAGACCCAGGGACCGGGGACGTCCCGACGCATGATCGAGATCCACAGTCACAGCACCGCCTCAGACGGCGACCTGACACCCAGCGAGCTCGCCGAACACGCGGCACGCAGTGGGGTGACCGTCCTCGCCCTGACGGACCACGACACCGTCGAGGGGCTCGATGAGGCACGCGGCGCAGCGGCGGCGAACGGCCTCGACTTCCTTTCCGGCATCGAGCTCACGGTTTCGGTTCCACATGGCTCGATGCACCTGCTGGCCTACCTTCCCGGCACCTCACCTCCCGCTCTGGCAGCGCGTTTGGACGAACTCGGTGAGCTTCGCGCCACCCGTGTCCGCCGCATTGTCGAACGCCTTAACGAACTCGGGGTTCCGCTTCGCTGGGAGAGCGTCACCGCCCGCGCCGCGGGTCGTCTGGGGCGTCCCCATGTCGGGGCGGCACTGGTCGACGAGGGGCATGTCGCAAACATCCAGGAGGCCTTCGACGTCTGGTTGGCCGACGGACGACCGGCCCACATCCCCCAGCAGGGCCTCGAACCGCGTGAGGCGATCGAGCTCGTTCGTGCGTCCGGTGGCTGCCCGGTCCTCGCCCACCCTGCAACCCTGCGTCTACCGGTCCGTCACCTTTCGTCGTTCGTCCAGCAGCTCGCGGCGTGGGGGCTCGGCGGGATCGAGGTGCACCGGCCGGAGCACCGTCCCGAACAACGCGACGACTACGCCCTCATCGCCCGACGCCTGCGGCTCATCCCGTGCGGCGGTTCGGACTTCCATCGCCCCGATGGACCGTTCGACATCGGGAACACCGGCGTCCCCGGAATCCCGGTCGAGTCCGTCGCGAGGATCCGAGAGCAACTGGAGAGATGAGTAGTGCCACGGAGATCGCGGCATCGTTCGTGTCCCCGGCGGCGCCGATGCGCTCCTCGTCCACCCGCCCATCCCAGGCCGGCCACCGGTGACGCGCCCCAACATCCACGACTCCGCGGAACCACTCGTCTCGGCAGACCGCGCGACGGGCGGGAGCACTAAAGTTCCGGCCATGACGACGAACAGCGCCCTTCCGAACGCCCAGGGGGTCCACTGGGACCTCTCCCGCCTCGCCGCCGACGCCGACACCGCACGTCGCGAGGTCGCCGAGGCGGTCCAGCGATGCCGCGACTTCGAGTCGCGCTACCGGGGCACGATCGCGGGGATCGACGCGCCCACACTCGCGACACTCCTGGCCGATCTGGCCGAGCTGGACCGTGACCTCTCGCGACTGGGCTCGTACGCTCATCTCCGCGAATCGGTGGACGCCACGGATCCCGAGACGCAGGATCTCGTCGGCCTCATGGATCGCACGTTCGTCGAGGTCGGAAACGCGCTGCGGTTCGTCGAGCTCGAGTGGATCGCCGTCGACGACGCGCGGGCCGAGGAGCTCATCACTGCACCTGAGGTCGCCGCGGACTCGCACCACCTGCGGTCCATCCGTCGCTTCGCGCCACACAAGCTGTCGGAGCCCGAGGAGCGGATGCTGGCCGAGCGTGAGCCTGCCGCGGTCAGCGCATGGCATACGCTGTTCGGGCGGATCACCTCGACCCTCGAGACCGACTTCGACGCCGGCGAAGGACCCGAGCCACACGGTATCGACCGCCTTCTCTCGTACGTGCGCGAACCCGACCGCGGCCTACGCCAGCGCGCGCTCACGACGCTGTACGACATGCTGCGCCCCCACGCACCCACCGTGGCGCACTGCTACGACACGCTCGTCGCCGACCGGCTCTCGATGGACGCCCTGCGGTCCTACTCCGGACCCATGGAGCGTGCACACCTCAGCAACGAGCTGACGGCGCCCATCGTCGACGGCATGATGGACGCCGTCGACCGCCACTACCCGCTGGCGCAGCGGTGGTTCCGGGCGAAGGCCGAGATCCTCGGGCTCGACCGCCTCACCCTGGCCGATCAGTACGCGCCGATCGGGGACGGCCGCACGGTGCGCTTCGACGAGGCCATGTCCCTGGTGATCAGCGCGTTCTCGTCGTTCTCACCCGACGTGGCCGAGGTGGCCACCTCGTTCGTCGACGAGAGCCGGGTGGACGCCGAACCACGCAGCGGTAAGCGCGGTGGCGCGTTCTGCAGCCCGATCAGTGACCGGGTGCGTCCCTTCGTCCTGCTCAATCACACCGACCGCATGGCGGACGTGCTGACCATCGCGCACGAGTTCGGCCACGGGATGCACTTCCAGTTCTCGTTCGCACACCAGACGCCGCTGTCGGCGACCTCCGGCATCGCGCTGGCCGAGGTGCCCTCCACCTTCGCCGAGCAGATCACCTACGATCACCTCCTCTCCACCGAGACGGATCCGGCGACGCGTCGCGCGCTCGCCTGCGAACGGGTGGAGGCCGCGTTCGCCACCATTTTCCGGCAGGTGGTACTGGCCCGCTACGAGCAGGCCGCATACGCCTACCGCGCCGCGGGCAGCACGCTCACCGCCGACCGGCTGGGTGACGCGTGGTTCACCGCAAACGAGGCGTACTACGGGGACGCCATGGAGCTGCCGGAGGACTACCGCCTCGGCTGGTCGTACATCCCCCACTTCATCCACACGCGCTTCTACACGTACTCCTACGCGTTCGCACTTCTGGTGTCGCTAGCCCTTGTCGGCCGCTACCGCCGCGACGGCGACGCGTTCGTCACGTCGTACCTGGAGTTCCTCCGGTCGGGGGGATCGGCGCCGCCGGCCGAACTGCTGGGCCGTCTGGGTCTCGACATCACCGAATCGTCCGTGTGGGACGAGGGCTTCGCCGAGATCGACCGCATGGTGAGCGAGGCGCAGGCCGAGTAAGGGCCGGCACCCTCCCGTCGGCCTCCACGGTGCAGACCGCGACGCGGTACACCGGCGGGACCATCCCCGCCACCACGGGACGTGGACACACACTGACGCTCCCGATCCGGGCCGAATCGGCGTGGAAGGCGACGCACCGTCGCGATACGTGGAGCGACCAGCGGGGGCATCGGCGCGAAGACTTCGCCACGCGAAACCCGGACGCCGACACCGCAGGTGGATGGGTGCGGCGGTCGCCGCACCCATCCGAACGAACTACTTCTTGGACGCCTTCTTCGACGCCTTGAGCGGGTTGAGGGCCTTCTGGACCTGCTCGGGCAGCTCGGTGATGTGGTAGAGCGGGAGGCCGCAGACCGGACCGTTGCGGACCGGGCGGGCCTGGCAGGTCGCCGGAGCCCCCCAGAGGGTGGTCGTACGGTGGCCGCGCTCACAGACGAAGACCCGCGCCACACGGACGTTCGGAAGGCCGGTGCCTGCGGAGGGCGCCTCTGTCGTGGCCTCGGTCGCGGGCTCCTCGGCCTCGACGACGGCCTCAGGCTCAGCCTCCGTCTCGACTACCTCGTCGGCCTCGGCCGATGCGGTGGTGTCGTCGGCGGCCTCCGAGGTGGCCTCGGGGGTCTCCTCAGCCGTGGGCTCCTCCACTGCGGGGGCGTCCTCGGTGGTCGCGTCGTCGGTGACGGCGGTGGCGTCGTCGCTCAATTGATGCTCCTGCTTGGCTCGTCTCTCATCGGGAAGGGGACAGAATAGCGGGAAGTGCCCCGACTTGAGTAGCCTGCCGCGACGTGACCGAGATGACGACAGGAATCGAGACCACGACGGAGGACATCACCGTCGCCGACATCACCCTCACGCTGACGCTCCCGATGTCCGCCGAGGCGCTCATCGACGAGGCCGAGTTCGACGCAGACGAGCGTCTCCCCTACTGGGCCGAGCTGTGGCCGAGCGGACGCGTGCTGGCCGACTGGGTCGCCCTCCAGGACGTCACTGGACGACGCGTACTGGAGCTCGGAGCGGGCCTCGCGCTCCCCTCGCTCGTCGCGGCCGCACGCGGAGCCCGGGTCACCGCCACCGACTGGTACGAACCGGCGCTCGCGTTCACGCGCGACAACGCCCGGGCCGCGGGCGTGGAGGTCGCCACGGCCATGGTTGACTGGCGCACCCCACCGTCGGAGCTGGTCGCACCGCCCGGGTTCGACCTCGTCATCGCCGCCGACGTCCTCTACGAGGCCCGCAACGCCGCCCCGCTCACGGCACTTGTCCAGCGTGTCTGCGCCCCGTCGGGCTCGGTTGTGATCGCCGATCCGCGCCGTCCGGATGCGCAGGCCTTCCTCACCGCGATGTCCGATGCGGGCTGGGAGGTCCGGACCGAGACGATCGAGTACAGTGGCAGGCGCGACGAGACGGGATCACGGATCCACCTGCACCATCTGTCGCCTCCGGGCGGTTGAGAAGGCAGCGTCTATGTCCGATACACTGCGGAGACGCACGCGATCCTCGGTAGCTCAATGGTAGAGCATCCGGCTGTTAACCGGAGGGTTGTAGGTTCGAGTCCTACCCGAGGAGCTTCCCGAAGACTCCTGCTAGAGCCGTGTTTCTTGGCTCGCGAGATGTTCGTGGCATCAACAGGGCCCGGTCCAGCCTAGGCAGGTCCAGGCACCAGTGTTTCCACCACGACTCCACTAACGAACTCACGTGAGATGAGGATGGGTTCGCGGTCGGCGACAGCATCGCCACTCGGCGCTGTCTTCACCGCGTTCAACGCCGTCCACCATGCGCTCTCCGACTCCCACGTTTGAATCGACATGGTGCGGTCATCACTGATCTTCACGAGATCCATGCTCACGAACCCCGGCTGACGCATGAGCCGCCGGGGGAAACTCCCGTCCTCCCGCGAGCGACGCAGTTCCTCGTCGGCCATGCCCGGTTTGAGATCGAACGTGAGGACAACCCTGTATGGCGCGGATGATGACATCAGGAGACCTTCCCGCTACGATTTATCTTTATGGATCAAGACACTAGCAGCGACGCCGAAATCCGCGCAAGCCTCCGAGCCATCTCGGTGGGCAGTTACCTCTTTCAGACCGGCGTTGCGTCCCGTCTGAGCCTCCATCCCACAGATCTCGCGGCCATCTACCAGGTCGGTCGCACCGAGGGCGGGGTGTCGGCCGGCGACCTGTCGTCCGGACTCGGACTCACGAGCGGCGCGACGACCGCGGTCATCGACCGCCTCGTGCGACGTGGGTACCTCAGGCGCACCACCGACGAACATGATCGTCGCCGCGTCGTCATCCAGGTCCACCCACAGGGCATTGCACGCCTCCGAGCGCAGTACGACGGTATCGACCGACGAGTGGAGGCCGCCATCGACCGACTCTCAAGCCGAGAGCGCGCAACGGTGGCTCGCTTTCTCAGCGCGATCGCTACCGACTCCGAGCATTGACTTCGGGAGAGGTGGACCGCTCTCCCTGCCCCGTATCGGCGGATCGGAGTCTCTCGACCCATCCAGGACGCTTTCGGTTCGGTGTTACCCGGCATCCTCCGCCAACGCCGCCTGGATCGACGCCGCGTACTCCTCGAGGGCACGCTCGGCCGCAGCCGGTGAGTCGGCCTGATCGATCACCCGGATGATCTCGCTCCCGATGATCACGCCGTCGGCCAGACGGCCCAACCGGCGGGCGTCGTCCGCGGTCCTCACGCCGAATCCCACGGCCGTCGGCACCCGGCTGGCGGCTGCGACGCGCCCGAGGAATCCCTCCAGTTCGTCATCCACCGTGAGCCCGCCACCGGTCACACCGGCCACCGCCACGCAGTAGACAAAGCCCTGTGCGGCCTCCCCCACCATCGCGATCCGCTGATCGCCGGAGGTCGGTGCGGCGAGTTGGATGAGCGCGATCTCTGAGGCATTGGCCGCCTCCCTGACAGCGTCGCTCTCCTCGACCGGAAGGTCGGGGACGATGATGCCCGCCACGCCGGAAGCGGCGGCCTCCGCGAAGAAGACTCGCTCCCCCGGCGACAGCACCGTGTTCAAATAGGTCATGAGGACGACCGGTGGACCGTCGCGCAGCGCGTCGGCGACGCGGAGGACCTCCCTCGGAGTGCACCCGGCCTTCAGCGCCACCTGCCCGGCGGCCTGGATCGTCGGGCCGTCCGCGAGCGGATCCGAGAACGGGATTCCCAGCTCGATGAGGTCACAGTGACGTCCGACGGCCTGCGCGTAGCGGATGCTGGTCTCGACGTCGGGATAGCCGGCGAGGACATAGGGCATGAACGCCGGGCCCGTGGACCGTGCGAACGCGTCACGGATGCGGTCTGCGCCGGAGAGCGTCACAGACCCACCGCCTCGGCGACCGAGTCGACGTCCTTGTCACCACGGCCGGAGAAGCAGATGACCACCGGACCGGTGATCTCGCCGGCCAGACGCGGCAGCACGGCCAGTGCGTGCGAGGTCTCGAGCGCGGGGATGATGCCCTCCTGTCGGGTGCACTCCTGGAATGCATCGAGCGCCTCCCGATCGGTCGCCGACACGTAGCGGACGCGACCCGAGTCGCGCAGCGCCGCGTGCTCCGGACCGACGCCCGGGTAGTCGAGGCCGGCGGAGATCGAATGGGCCTCCTGGACCTGTCCGTCGGGATCCTGGAGGAGGTACGAGTACGAGCCGTGGAGCACTCCGGGCCGACCAGCGGCCAGCGGAGCGCCGTGAGCCCCGCTCTCGATGCCGTGACCGGCGGCCTCGACACCGATGAGGGCGACATCGACGTCGTCGAGGAAGGCGCGGAACATCCCGATGGCGTTGGAGCCCCCGCCGATGCAGGCGATGACCGTTCCCGGGAGCGTGCCCTCCACCTCGACGATCTGGCGCCGTGTCTCGTTCCCGATGACCGACTGGAAGCGGGCAACGAGCTCCGGATACGGAGCGGGTCCCACGGCCGAGCCGATCACGTAGTGGGTCGTCCGCACGTTGGTGACCCAGTCACGGATGGCCTCGCTGGTGGCGTCCTTCAACGTGGCACTGCCGGAGTCCACCGGCCGGACCTCGGCGCCCAGCATGCGCATGCGCACCACGTTCAGCCGCTGGCGCTCCATATCGGTGCGCCCCATGTAGACGGTGCACCCGAACCCCAGAAGCGCCGCGGCGGTCGCGGTGGCCACACCGTGCTGGCCGGCTCCGGTCTCGGCGATGATCCGCTGCTTCCCCATCCGCTTGGCGAGAAGCACCTGACCGAGCGCGTTGTTGATCTTGTGCGCACCGGTGTGACACAGATCCTCGCGCTTCAGGTAGAGACGATCGACACCGTAGTGCTCACCCAGCTTCGCCGCGCGCGTCAGCGGCGTGGGGCGCCCGACGTACGTCGCGAGCAGGTGGTTGAACTCGGTCCAGAAGCTGTCGTCCTCGTCGTAGGTCTGGAGCGCCTCGACCAGCTCGTCCAGCGCACCCATGACCGTCTCGGGGACGAAACGACCTCCGTATGCCCCGAACCGGGTTTCCGCCACGTTCACTCGGTCACCTCTCTCGTCTTCCCGCGCACCGTCTCGACGAACGCTGTCACCAGGCGGATGTCCTTCCGTCCGGGCGCGCTCTCCACTCCGGTCGAGACGTCGACCGCCCAGGGTGAGACCTCAGCGACCGCTCGCGCCACGTTGTCGGGGTTGAGCCCTCCCGCCAGAATGTACCTGCGGCCGATGTCGTCGGTGAGCAGGTCCCAGTCGAAGACGCGGCCCGTGCCTCCGTGACGCCCGCGGACGGACGCGTCGAGAAGCACCAGGTCGGCGGCACTGTCGCGTGCCTCGTCCAGCGACGCCGGACCGTCGACCGGATGGCCGGTGATCACCTCGCAGCCGGTCTCGGCGCGGATGGTGGCGACGTCGGGATCACCGCCATGGACCTGGACATGTGTGAGATCGCAGCGTGTGACCGCGGCCGTCACCTCGTCGATCGTCGGACGGACGAAAACCCCGACCCGTGCGACACCCGGCCGTATTGCGGCGGCGACATCCTCGGCCGCGTCCAGCGAGAGATGACGCGGCGAAGGCTGAGCGAACACCAACCCGATCGCCCAGACGTCCAGCGCGGAGGCCGCCGCGGCCACCCCGGGATCCGTGAGGCCGCAGATCTTGACACGGGGTGCGCTACCCACCGTACTGTCCGAGTCGACTCCGATCGCCGCTTCGCCATCTGGGGAGGAAGGCCGTGATGAGCGCACCCTTTCCGGGTTTGCTCTCGACACTGAGCGAGCCACCCAGGAGTTGTGCACGGTCGCTCATGCCGTAGAGGCCGTACCGGGCCTGGGGGTTGCTGGGATTGGGTCGCTGGACGGCCGACGGGTCGAACCCCGCTCCGTTGTCCTGTATCTCCAGCGTGATGCCGACCGGCTCCTCCCGAAGGTGTACCCGAATGCGCGTGGCCTCCCCGTGTCGTCCGGCGTTGGTGAGGGCCTCCTGCATGATGCGGTAGAAGGTGATCTTCTGGGAAAGGGAGACGCGGCTGTCGGGGAACTCTCCGTCTTCCGCGAACTCCACGTCCACACCGGTCTGCGCCTCGAAGGACCGCACACCGCTGCGAAGGACGTCGGGCAGCGAGCTGTTCTCGAACTGCGCAGGCCGAAGATGCCCGATCAACTCGCGCATCTCCTGGAGCGCGCCGCCCAGCGTCTCGTAGATACGCGAGAGACCGACGCGCAGACGCTCCGGAAGCGGGTGTCCCTCCTTCTCCAGGTCATCCGCCTCCGCCTCCAGGAGCTGGACCTCCAGCAGCGCGACCGAGAGCTGCTGTGTGGGTCCGTCGTGGATGTCGAGACCGATGCGGCCCAGCATGCGCTCGTCGCCCTCGAGGATCTGGGCCATCGCCC
Organism: uncultured Bifidobacteriaceae bacterium; assembly: GCA_964531025.1. GTDB lineage: Bacteria > Actinomycetota > Thermoleophilia > Miltoncostaeales > Miltoncostaeaceae > CALMEC01. Next base: position 191,724 of record CAZHDY010000001.1, read on the forward strand.
GCTCGAGTGTCTCGGTGAGACGGAGCTGTTCGAAGAGGGAGGCGACACGTTCGGCGCCGACACGTGCCACGTGACGACGCAGATCGTCGGTGGAGAGCGGATCGTGGCCCGCAACCCAGATCACGCCGTGCGACCGCTCGGGCGTCCGGACCGGTAGCGCCACGGCATGACGCAGGCCGGCATCGCGGAAGGCCAGGGGCAGGGCGCTCGAATCGACGTCCATCTCCAGCCCGGCCGTATGCGCCTGACCTGCGATGCCCTCACCCACCGGGGCTGCCTCGAGCCCACCGGGGTCACCGGAGAAGTTGACGGACTCGATGATCGTGAAGCGTCCCTCGCGCTGATCGACGGCCTGGAGGACGGCGGCCTGACCGTCGAGGGCGGCGACCATGATGCGCAGATGGCGACCGATCTCGACGGCCACGTCGCTGGGATTCTCACCGGGGGTCGTGATCGCGAGAAGTGTGGCGATCCCGTCAGGGTCGTACGTCGGCTCGGTCATAGGCGACCATCTTAGGATGTCGTGTGCATCACCGTCCGCTCCCGGTCCATGACGGGATCGATCCCACCGCATCGATGGATGCGGTGGCGTCGCCGGACACCGATGGTCAGGGGTGGTGTCCTTTCCGAGGGTGCGGGCGGGGTGGGCATGAGTGGGCGCATCCGCATCACCGGGGGCACGCACCACACCACGATGTCCGTGGCACTACTCATCTAGAGTCTGCGCAGTGGAGATCGGGATCACTCAAGGATGGCTTCCGTGAACGTTGCGGCGACATACACGACTACCAACAGGCCGCCCGGGAACGTGGCTGTCGCGACGCAGCGACGTGATGCGTCCCATCGGGCACGATGAGTTCGTCTCCAACCGACGGGCGCGACATCCGCATCCTCATCGTCGATGACAACGCGCCGTTTCGGAATGTGCTGCGTCGGCTGCTGGATCGTGAGAGGGACATCACGGTCGTGGCCGAGGCCACGACCGGGAGCCAGGCGGTCGATCATGCCCGTGAGCTGCATCCCGACATCGTCCTCATGGATGTATCCATGCCCGAGCTCGACGGCATCGCGGCGACGACCCTCATGAAGGAGAACGATCCCGGCCTTCCCGTCGTTCTCCTGTCGGTCGGAAGTAAGTCCCAGGAGATCTCGGCCGGGTTGGAGAGCGGGGCGTCCGAGTACCTGGTGAAGGGCGCTTCGGCGTCGGTCATCCTTGAGGCGGTGCGGCGGAACGCGCGACGTGCCGATAAATGAAGTCCGGCCCGTCCCGGTAGAATCCCGACCGCACCTGCGGAGGACCACATGACCCAATCCACCATGCGAGTGGCGATCGCCGACGATCACCGCCTCATGCTGGACGGAATAAAGCGCGCTCTTGAGACCGCCCCCGACATCACCGTCGTCGGGGAGGCGATGAGCGGCGCCGACATGTTGCGGATCATCCCGGATTGTCAGCCCGATGTCGTCCTCCTCGACCTGCGCATGCCGAACGGCGACGGGCTCGAGACCCTCTCCCGGATCCGTGAGCGCCATCCCGAGCTCAAGGTGATCATCCTGTCGATGTTCGAGGACCAGGACCATGTGGACCAGGCGATGCGGCGCGGCGCAGACGGGTACGTGGTGAAGTCGATCAACCCCCTGGATCTGCCCTCCACCATCCGCCAGGTGGTCGACGGGACGGTGCATCTGAGGAGCGTGACCGGAAGCGTCGATCCCGGCCGGTCGAGCGACGACAGCACGGGATTCGAGGCGTCACCCGCGGCGGCGAACCTCACCAACCGCGAACTGAGCATCCTCCGGCTCGTGGCCGAGGGTCTGTCGAACATGGACATCGCGAACAAGCTCTTCGTGACGGAACAGACGGTGAAGTTCCACCTGTCGAACATCTACCGGAAGCTCGGCGTCAGCAACCGCACCGAGGCCACTCGGTACGCCTACCGCCACGGCCTGATCGACTAGATGAGTCGTGTCACGATTCGTGGCACTACTCATCGAGGCCGGACCGGTGACACCGCCTGCCGGATTCAAGGTCCAGCGAGCAGTCGCACCGAACGACGGTCACCGGATCGAAACGCATCCGGAGTCATCCCACGGACGGCGGTGGGCTATCCTGTGCGGGATGAGCCGGCAACTCTCCGCGAACGGCGTGCCACGAATCCAGGGTGACGATGGCGAGCCTTCCCAAAATCCGCCGGTCGCGCCTCGACGCGGCCCGTAGCGAGCGTCCCCCGACCCGGACGACGCCCGACGTCCAGCGCCTTGAGCACGACGGGCTGACCTGGCTCAACATCGAGAGCCCGACCAGCGTCGACGCGCAGTGGCTCTCGGCCAACTACGACTTCCACGAGCTGGACATCGAGGACGTGCTCTCGCGCCGCCAGCAGCGGTCGAAGATCGACGAGTACGCGGACTACCTGTTCATCGTCCTCCACTTCCCCCGCTTCGACAAGCGTACGCAGCGCATGCAGGCGGCCGAGCTCGACATGTTCGTCGCGAACGACCTCCTCATCACGCTCCCCAAGGAGCCGCTGAAGCCGCTGTCGGCGTTCTGGTCGCAGCTTCGGTCGCTCCCGGACGAGCGCGAGAAGCACATGACGAAGGGCTCCGGGCACCTCATCTACGAGCTGGTGGACCGGATGTTCGACTACTGCTTCCCGATCCTCGGGAAAATCGGTCACAAGCTGGAGTGGATCGAGGACCAGGTATTCGAGGACCGCAGCACCGAGGTGGTGCGCGACATCTCGAACACCAAGCAGGAGATCATCAACTTCCGCAAGATCATCAAGCCTCAGCGCCCGACCCTCCATGGCCTGGAGCGAACCACCCAGCGGTACGCACCGCATGACCTTGAGCTCTACTTCGACGACATCGTCGACAAGAACGAGCGCATCTGGGACGAGCTCGAGAACTTCAAGGAGGTCGTCGAGGCGCTCGACGACACCAACGAAGCCGTCATCCGATCCCGTCAGAACGACATGATCCGCGTCCTGACGCTGCTCTCGGGGATCATGCTGCCGCTCACCCTCGTCACCGGGTTCTACGGGATGAACACCGAGCACCTGCCCTTTGCCGGGGACTGGTGGGCGAACCTCTTCATCGGCGGCGTGATGGTGGCCCTGGTGGGCGGGCTCGTCTGGTTCTTCCACAAGCGACGCTGGCTCTGACCCGCGCCCCGGCGCCGGGCATCGTAGAGTGTCGGGAATGCTCGGAGGATGCACAGGGCGACGCGTGCCCAGGAGGTTCGGCGCCCATGGACCATGACGTCATGTGGGCACCGTGGCGGATGAGCTACGTCACCGCCGACCGTGCGGATCGTCCCGAATGCGTCTTCTGCGCCGCCCCCCGGGCGGATGACGACGCCGACCCCTATATCCTCCGCCGCGGCCGCACGGCCTACGTGATCATGAATCGCTACCCCTACAACAACGGCCATCTCATGGTGGTGCCGTTCCGGCACGTGCCGCGTCTCACGGACCTGGATTCCGCGACGACAACCGAGATCATGGCCCTCACCCAGGTCGCGCAGGGGATCCTGCAGGACGCCATGCACCCGCACGGGTTCAACCTCGGGATGAACCAGGGGAGCGCGGCCGGCGCAGGCATCGAGGAGCACCTGCACCTGCATATCGTGCCGCGATGGGTGGGCGACACGAACTTCATGCCCGCGATCGGCGACACGCGGGTGATGCCGCAGCACCTTGATGAAACGTACGAACTACTCCGGGAGGGGTTCTCCGCATGACGCTATCGCCCGACGTGTTCAAGGCTTACGACATCCGCGGCCTCTACGGCGACGAGATCGACGAAGCCGGCATGGAACGGGTCGGACGGGCGTTCGTCGCCGTCACCGAGGCGTCCCGGATCGCCGTCGGCCACGACTGTCGCCTCTCCTCGCCCTCCGTCGCCGACGCGTTCTGCCGCGGCGCGCTGGCTGCGGGCGCCGACGTCTGTGACCTGGGGCTCACGGCCACCGAGATGGTCTACTTCGCGGTCGCCGACGGCGGCTTCGACGCCGGTGCGGCCATCACCGCCAGCCACAACCCCCCGCAGTACACGGGCGCGAAGCTCGTGCGGCGCGGCGCGGTACCGCTCTCGGGCGAGACGGGCATCGGCGAGGTCGGCCGGCTCGCGCTCGACGACCCGGCCACGGCGGCCGCCCCGGGTGTCCGCTCGGACGACCCGACGCTCCTCACGCGATTCGTCGATGCCTGCATGGCGTTCGTCGACCCCGCCGCGATCCAGGGTCTCCGGGTGGTCATGGACGCCGCCAACGGCATGGCGGGCCGCTATCTGCCCGCTGTGATCGAACGGCTGGACATCGACGCCGTCCCCTACTATCTGGAGCTCGACGGCCGGTTCCCCAATCACCAGCCGAACCCGCTGCTGGAAGAGAACCGCCAGTTCATCATCGAACGCGTCCGTGAGGACGGCGCCGACCTCGGGATCGCCTGGGACGGCGACGCCGATCGCTGCTTCTTCATCGACGACGCGGGCGAGTTCGTCCCGGGCGACTTCCTCACCGCGCTTCTGGCCGACCACCTCCTGCGTCGGCACGGCCCCGCCCCCATCGTCTACGACCTGCGCGCGTCGTGGGCCGTTCGCGACGCGATCCGTGCGGCCGGCGGTACCCCTGACGAATACCGCGTGGGACATGCATTCATCAAGGCCCGCATGCGTGAGATCGACGCGATCTTCGCCGGCGAGGTGAGCGGCCACTACTACTTCAAGGAGTTCTCCTACGCGGACACGGGTCTCGTCCCGGCCCTCCTGGTCCTGGAGCTCCTCGCCCAGTCGGGGAAGAAGCTGTCGGAGCTCGTCGCGAGTTTCCGCGAGCGGTACCACATCTCCGGTGAGATCAACTCCACGGTGGCGGACCCCGAGGCCGTGTTCGCGGCGCTTCGCGAGCGCTATTCCGACGGCAGCCAGACAGAGGTCGACGGCCTCTCGGTGTCGTTCGAGGACTGGCACTTCAACGTGCGTTCGTCCAACACCGAGCCGCTCATGCGCCTCAACCTGGAGTCCGTGGTCTCGGAGGCCGACATGGAACGCCGGCGTGACGAGGTCCTCGCGATCATCCGAGGCAGCTGACGTGGCACGTTCCACCGCAGAGCACACGGACGCGGCCGCCGACGACTCACCGGATGCCGTCTCAACGGCCCGACACGAAGGACATCGCTCGTACGGAACGCCGGGAGCGGCGTGACGCCGCTCACAGAACGCGTCACCGAGATCGTTGCCCGTGATCTCGAGGTCGTCTATCAGCGCGGAGCCGAGCCGGCGGTGTCGGGCATCGACTTCACCCTCGGTCCCGGGGATGCGCTTCTTCTCACGGGCGGGCACGGATCGGGCAAGACCTCCGTCCTGCGTGCCGTCCTCGGGCTTGCCCGGGCCACCGGGGACATCGAGGTTCTCGGCTCGTACCCGGGTGATCCACAGAACGCGGCACGCATCGGTTACGCCCCTCAGGGCCGGCTGTTCTCCGACGGGCTCACCCCACGGCACCTCGTCACCACCGTGGCGGTCCTGCGCACGGGACGTCGCGACGCAGGCGCGGTACACGACGCCCTCGATCAGGCCGGTATCCCGTCCGATCGGCATGACGCCCGGGTCCTCGGTGTCGAAGAGCTTCGGCGCCTCTCCCTGGCCTGTGCCCTGGTGGGCTCGCCGGATGTCCTGGTATTGGACGATCCGTGGGAGTTCGAGGAGACCGTCACAGCGATCGACCGCACCCGCGAGCGGGGCGGCATCGTGATCGGTGCCTCACATGAGCCCGGCGGGCTGCCGGAGTTCTTCGGATCGCAGATCGCGCTGGTCGGCCTCGAGGACGATGACGGCGAGACGGGCGAGGCCGATACGGATGACCAGGATTCTGGCGCCACCGAGGAGGGCGGAGAGTGAACAGCGTCCTGCTCATCGCACGGGGCGACATCACCTCGGTCGTACGTCGCTGGTGGTACTCGGGGCTCGTGGCGATCGGGCTTCTCGGAATGGTCGTCGCAGTCGTCGGCGCCTGGGGTAAGGAGGGTCGGCCCCAGGCCGACGCCTTCCGTGCCGACGTCGCGTCGGTGTACCTCCTGGCGGGACTGGCGTTGGCCCTCACCGTCGGAGCGACCACGTTCTGGCCGGCCATTCAATCCGGCCATCTCGGGCTTCTCACGGCCTCCGGGGCCCGGCGTATCGAGATCGCCCTGGGACGCGTGCTGGGACGCGTCGTGGCCCTTCTCGCTGCGTTCGCCCTCTGGATCATCGGTTCGCAGGTCGCCTCCATCGTGCTCGACCGCGGCCTCGACGGACCGCTCACGGTCCACGGGCTCACGATGACGGTCACGGTGCTCTTCGCCATGCTGGCCGCCGCCGCCATGAGCACGGTGATGGGTCCGGTGGTCGCCGGATTCGTCGGAATGTCGGCCTATATCGTCATCCAGGCCGTCGTGAACCTGGAAGCCGCCGCCGACCTCGGCCGCCTGGGCTCGGCGACCGGAACCGTCCACATCGCCTACGACATCCTGCCCCGTTCCATCCTGTCGCCGATGATCGTCGACATGCACAACCGGGGCACCGGCGGACCGGCGTCCCCGCAGCTCGAGATCAACGACATCCCGGTGACGGTCTTCGCATCCGGCTGGGGCAGCGTGGTCTGGACCCTGCTGTGGTGCGCCGTGATGGTCGGCCTCTGCAACCTGGGCACCCGCCGCCGCACCTTCAACTAGATGGTTGATTCCGCAGGGCCGCGGCTGCGGACCCCGGGTGCGTACAAGCCCGGTGCCAGGCACTCAACTTGCACGTATCAATCGACACGACCGGGAACAGCCTGGTAGTCAGGGACGTTCTCGGGCCCGACGCGAGCATTCGCAACTCTGGTGCCTGGCGCCCGGGTTGCATGAACGCCGGGACGCCCTGACCGCGGAGACCGGTCAGCGTATCGATCGGGCCCCAGGCGGATCACCGGAACGGGGTCCACGAAAGGGCCTCGTCAGGGTTGGGAGTGCCGGTCGATCCGACCGGCGGCGCCCCGCCTACGCGGTGGCGAGCTCTTCCCGGTCGACCTGGCCGTAAAGCGTGTTGCGCTCGACGGGCACCTTGCCCCCGTCCTCGACCAGCTGCCGGATGCGGTCCTGGGTCAGACCGAGCGGGGTCTGAACCGTGGTGGCGTGCGCGATGCGCTCCTCGGTGAGGGTACCGCTGAGGTCGTCCAGCCCGTAGGAGAGCGCCTCTGATGTGATCTCCTCGCCCAGCATGACCCAGTGGCCCTTGATGTGCGGGAAGTTGTCCAGGAAGAGCCGGCCGATCGCGATGGTACGGAGCTTCTCCTCGCGTGACGGCCCCGGCAGGTAGGCGAACTCGGTGTTGCCCGGGAGGAACGGCAGCGGGATGAACGCCTGGAAGCCGTTGGTCTCGTCCTGCAGGTCGCGCAGCGCGAGCATGTGCTCGATCTGCTCCTCGGGGGTCTCGAAGTGCCCGAAGAGGAGCGTCGAGTTGGTGCGAAGCCCGAGCCCGTGCGCCTCGCGATGGACGCGGAGCCAGGTTTCGGCGGGCACCTTCCGGTCGGCGATGATCTTCCGGACCCGCTTGCTGAACACCTCGGCACCGCCGCCCGGCATGGTGTCGTGGCCGGCGGCCATGGTGCGCTCGAGCGCCTCCCTCGAGGACACCTTCGAGAGACGTGCGATGAAGTCGATCTCGACGGCGGTGAGCGCGGTGAGCGACACGTGTGGCAGCGTCGCCTTCAGGTCACGGAAGAGTTCCTCGTAGTACTCGAGGTTGTACTCCTTCGTCATACCGCCGACGATGTGGAGTTCCGTGATTCCGAGGTCGGCGTACTGGGATGCACGCGTGACGAGGTCGTCGACGCTGTAGGCGTATGCCCGCTCGTCCTTCTCGGTCCATACGGCGAACGCGCAGAACCCGCAGCCCACGACGCAGATGTTGGTGGGGTTCAGGTGGGCGTTCACGTTGTAGGTGACCTGGTCGCCGTGGCGACGGCGGGTGACCGCGTCGGCGGCGGCGCCGAGATCCTCCAGAGGGGCGTCCTTGTAGAGGCGTACCGCCTCCTCCGGTGTGAGCCGCTCACCGTCGGCGGCGCGTGCGAGAAGTGTGTCGACCATGCGGGAAAAGGTATCAAGCCCCGTGGTCGGAATGCGCCCCGCGGGGGCCGGTGGTCGCCCTTCGGTTCACCTGTCACTACGGGCGTCCTCACGGGGCATGCGGCGCGGCTGGTCCCATCGCACGGCTGCTACCGTTGCCGGGTATGGCCTACGCCGACGAGTTCCGCCTCATTCTCGACGAACTGTCGCCCGATTGGGCGTCGTTCGAATGCCGCCTCACGGTCGACGATCCGCACCGCCTGGCGGATGCCCGTGTCGCCCTCGCCCGGGCGAACGCCCGCCCGGTCCGTACGCTCGACGACCACGACTTCGAGATCACGGTGGCCAACACCTCCGGACGGGGCGCTGCCGCGGGTGTTGTCGAGTCGGCGCTTCGCATCGTCGATGGTCTCGGCATCACCGGGCGCATCTGGTGCGGTGACGCATACGACACCCTGCGGCCGGCACCCGCCCACCGCTACGGCCCTTAGATGGTTGGTTGATGTACCGGTCCCCCGACGATATCGCCCTCCTCACCGAGCTGGCGGGTGTCCTGGATCAGACGATCAACGACGCCGGGCTCTCGAGCGGTACCTATCTGGTGCTGAGACAGCTGAGGAAGGCCGGGAAGCCCATGGGGGTCTCGGCGATGGCCATGGTGCTCGAGGCGGAGCCAGAAGAGGTCGCCGAACTCACCCGCCGTCTCGCCGAAGCGAACTGGGTCACGGTCCGTGGCCAGGGCGTCGAGATCCTTCCCTCGGTGGCCAAGCGTATGGAGGAGCTGGACGCCGAGGCCACCGAGGCCATGCGCCAACACGTCCTCGACCGGGCGCACTCGCCGACGGTCTACGGCCTGGTGGCGGCGATGCAGGGTGGACGGTTCACCGTCGATGATCTCCTGGACTTCCTGAACGAAGAGCCTGAGGACGACGAGGACTGAGTCCGTCGTAACCGACGGGATCGACCGTCAGCCGACGGCCGTGACGGGCCCGTCAGACAACGGTGGCTACGCTCGAGGCGTGCCGTCGCGCGATCCGGTCTCCCCCTTCAGGAGCCGAGCCGCGTCGGTGTGGATGTCCTCCATGGCCGATCCGAGCGCTGCCGAGAGCGATGCGGCGATACCGGCGCGACCGCACGCGTTCTCCAGATCCCGCAGGAGCTCGATGAGCTCACCGTCGAGGGTGTCCTGGACCGCCACGAGGTGCTCGGTGGCCGTGAGATAGGTGCTGTGCGCGACGTGCGCATCCGATTGCAGCTGCGCGCCCTGATCCAATTCGGCGATCCGGGCTATGGAACGGGCGGGATCCAGCCGCCAGTCGGCCAGTGCAGCTGCGGCATCACCCAGGGTGCGGGCGCTCCGGGTCGCCCCCGCCCCGAGATCCGACGCGGCGAGTCGTTCGGCGAGTGTGGCCACGAGACGGCACTCCTCGCCGTCGATGGACTCCTCGATGTACTCGACCAGGAGTACGGCCGCTGCGATCCGATGACGTTCATCGATGTCATCGATCGCATCCCCTTGCCGATCGACGCAGAAGACCCCACCGTTCCGTCGCACGCAGAGGTAGCGACGGGTGTCCGGCTCGGGTTCCACGGCGCGGATGCCGGTCACCGGATCGTCCGGTTGGGCGTAGCGGCCCGCGATCGCGTCGAGATCCCGGGCGAGTTCTGCCAGCTGGTCGGTCACGCCCCCGAGGGTAGCGGGACGGGACTCTCAGCGGGGGGTCGGAACCTGACGCCGTATCGGGAACGGACGGAGGCCTCGGCTATCCTTTCGTAGATGCTCGGCGACTTGCACAGCCCATTCCCACGTGCACGCCAGCTGGCCGAGATCCTTCAGACACCGGTCGCCGGTGATCCTCCCGCGACGTCCGCGCGACGTGCAGCGGTCCTCATCCTCCTGTTCGATCGGCGCGATCAGGCCCACTTCGTCCTGACCCGTCGTACCGACTCACTGGCCCACCATCCGGGGCAGATCTCGCTTCCGGGCGGCGCAATGGAACCTCAGGACCCGTCACTCGGAGTGGCGGCGCTACGCGAGACCTACGAGGAGGTCGGCGTCCATCCCGACAGGGTCGCGCTGGTCGGGCGCCTGCCAGACGTGCACACGGCCGTCTCGGATTTCCTGGTGACCCCGTTCGTTGGCGTGCATGAGGGACCGCCCCAGATGCGTGCGGAACCCCTGGAGATCGCACGGATCTTCACGCCGACGGTACGGGCCCTGATCCAGGCCGACGCCGCCCTTCCGGCAGATCCCACGATCGCGACACTCCGGTATCCGTTATGTGACGAGGACGTCTGGGGTGCGACCGCACGAATCCTGCGCGAGGTGAGCCGACGGATCCGATCGGCGATCGAATCCCCGCTCTCGTCGGGGGTGTAGATGCCATTCCGCGCAATCACCGTGTCCTGCCCGATGTCAGGCACACGGTAGGACCGTCGGCCTGGTGCGGATCACAAACATCCCGCACAGCGACATATTTATGATCGAAGGCGTACCGGGGTTTCCTACCTGGGAGCAGGCACGTGGTAGGACACGCGCTCCTCTCTGATCGTGCCCGAGATGCAGGCTGCGCGACGTCTCGAGCACTGTCGGCTCGAAGGGGGCGCTACGGTCGGCGACGGCCGCACCTGCTGCGGATGCATGATCACATGACCCGGCGGTGTGACGGCCCGTGGGCCGACGGACGAAGGTCAGGAAAGATCGAGCGAGGGGCGCGGCGGCAACTCCGCCTGCCCGGCGCGTCCGGCTTCACCGTCGTATGCGAGGAGGTCCAGACGGGCGATCTGCCCCTCAAGCTCGATCCGCCGTGGATGATCCTCAGGAACCGTCGCAAGATAGGCAGCGATCCGGTCGCGGATCTGAAGTGCGAAGTGCGGCGTCGCAGCGCCGATCATCTGATCCAGCTCAGCCTCGTCCGGAATCGGATAGATGTGCTCACGGACGGTCATCGCTCCCGATTGTGGCAGATCCCGCGGTCGAACGACCACCGCCACTGCCCTCGGCGATCGGCGGGACCGGCCGGCTCCGATCGGTCTCCACCAGGCTCTGGAATGACCATGTGGTCGTCATCCCCTCCGTTTCCGCAGGGCCACCTTAGGGCTTTTTCCGCACCGTGCGGGATTGATGGGTCGGGAGTGGGCACCGTTACCCCGTGAATCCCTCGGTTTCGGGGGCTCCTGAACTAGAATCGTCGGGCAGTGGCACGGAATGTCAGGCACCTGCAATGGCGATGAGAGACGACGACAAATTGGTGCGTCAGCTCTCGCTGATCGCGTATCTCATGTCCCAGCACCGGCCGGTGACGGCCGACGAGATCCACGAGAACGTGGAGGGCTACGGGGGCATGAGCGAGCAGGCTTTCCTGCGTCGCTTCTACAGTGACCGCAGCGAACTCGAGGCGATGGGTTTCTCGCTCACGGTCGACCGTCCGGGGGACGACCCCTTCCAGGGCGACCTCTATGCGCTGCCGCCCGAGGCCTACTACCTGCCGCCGATCGACTTCGACGAGACGGAGCTCTCGGCGCTCCATACCTGTCTCTACCTCATGGAGGGGCAGTTCGCGTATGCGGAGCCCCTGCGGCTTGCGCTCCAGCACCTGACGCTCGGCCGACCCAGCCCTCTGGATGACCACGCCGCCCGGACCGTGGCGGTCAACCTCCTAGGGCCCGGCTACTCGCCCGAAGTCGCAGCGCATCTCACGAAGATCGAATCGGCCATCGGTCGCCGCAAGACCATCCGCTTCACGTACTACTCGATCGGCCGCGACGAGCGTTCGCAGCGGGAGGTCGACCCGTACAGCCTGCTCTACATGGCGGGCAACTGGTACATGGTCGGCTACGCGCACGAACGGGAGGCCACACGCATCTTCCGGCTGTCGCGCATCGAGGGGCGCATCACGTTCAAGTCGCGGGCCGAGCATGACTTCCCCTCACCCAGCGACTTCGACCTGTCGCCCTATCGCGACCGTGCGCCGTGGCAGCTGGCCGACACGCAGGGCACCGCGACCATCGCCCTCTCGTCGACCATCGCGTGGTGGGTCGACCAGATGTTCGGCGCCCACGGAACGATGGAGACACGACCCGACGGCAGTGCCGTGTTCACGACGGAGTACGGTAACCCCCGCGAGCTCCTCACGTGGATCCTTGATCTCGGCCGTGAGGCCGAGGTGGTCGGACCGCAGGACCTTCGCGAGGCCGTGATCGGGTCACTCGAGCTCGTTCGCGACCGACACGCCGAAGATGCCCGGACCGACTATCCCGTGGGTCGGCATGTCACGGTCCGTGTCGAGAACACCGGTACGCCGGCGAAGGGGCACACCATCCCGCCCGACCGGGTCGTCGCCGCCGAGCGCTTCACACGACTCCTGTCGCTCATGACCCGGCTCCTGGCGTCGTGCGGAGACGAGCGCGAGGGCCGAATCCCGACGGCGGACATCCGGAGCGAACTGAACCTCACGCCCCGTGAGTTCGAGGACGATCTGTCCCTCCTCAACCTGATCAACTTCGGCGGAGGGTGTTACGCGCTGTTCGCCCAGATCTCGGGGGACGAGGTCGTCGTTCAGAAGGAGACCTACGGCGAGCAGTTCGCCCGCCCGGCCCGTCTGTCGCCCCTCGAGGCCAAGGCGCTCCTGTGGGCCCTCGAGTTCATCGGAGACCGGCTCCCGGTCGGAGACGGGGACGACGCGCTGGCCACCGCTCGCGCGAAGATCGAGACGGCCATCGGCGAGGATCACCTTCCTCCGCTCGAGCTGGGCAGGGCTCAGGCCCCGAAGAGCAGCGTCGCCACGGCCATCACGAACGCGATCCGCCAGGACCGTCTTGTCACGATCGACTACTGGACCGAGTCGCGCGGTGAGATCACCACCCGCACCGTCGAGCCGCACCTCCTCGTGAACATGCGCGACGCCTGGTACGTGATCGCATGGTGTCGTCAGGCGGACGAGCAGCGCACCTTCCGACTCGATCGCATCCGCGCCGCGAAGATGGCCCGCGGAGGGTTCGCCCGGCGCGAGGATCTGAGGGTCGGGGCATACCTTCCATGGGGTGACCGCCCCGCCCAGTGGGGGACGCACGCGCAGAGCGCCTCGGTCTGGTGTGACACGACCATCGCACGGTGGCTCGTGGAGCAGCACCGCTCCCTCGAACGCCACAGCGACGGCTCAGTCCTGATCGAGATCCCCTACGCCAGTGCGGAGTGGCTCGTGAAAGAGCTCGTGAAGCACCAGGGCGACGCCGTGCTGTTCGAACCCGTGCCGCTGCGCGCCAGGGTCGCCGAGACGGCACAGGAGATGCTGGACCGATATCTGGACCGGCCCACCACGGCCGATCTCGCCGTTCCGCGCAAGACATCCGGTTCACGCCGCTCCTCCTGACCGCTCTCATCACCCGTTCCATGTCGGGATAGGGGATGCGTCACCGTCATCACGACGCTGCCCTGACTGCATAGCGCTGGCCATCGACGCTGGCGATCATTCCGGCAAGCTCCATTTCGGTGAGTGACATCGCAACCTCCGTCGCCGGCCGACGGAGTGTCTCGGTGATCTCCGGCAGCGAGAGCGGGCCTGCGGACAGCAGGACATGGATCCTCCCGGCGAGTCCACGGACCTGAGAACCGCCACCCTGCGGCGGCCCGGGCCCGTCCGACCACAACGCGTCTGGGAGTTCGGCAACGACGTCGTCCGCCGTCTCACAGAACGCCGCACCTGCACGCAGGAGAGCATGGCAACCAGCGCTGATCGCGGAGCCCGGGCGCCCCGGGACGGCCAGCACCGGCCGTCCGAGCTCCAGCGCGAAGTCGGCAGTGATGAGGGCTCCCGATCGTGCCGATGCCTCCGTGACCACGACCGCATCGGCCAACGCCGCGACGATCCGGTTGCGCGCCGGAAAGCTCCACCGCGTGGGTGTCGTCGTCGGCCAGTATTCCGACATCACGGTTCCACCCTCGCGGAGGATCCGCTTCCGAAGCTCGGAGTTCGTACGTGGGTGGTCGACCCCGACACCACAACCCAGTACGGCCACGGTGGGCGCACCCGCCACGAGCGCACCGCGATGGGCTGCGGCATCGACCCCCATGGCGAGTCCGCTCACGATGACCGCGCCACGGCGCCCCAGGCTCGCCGCCAGATCCGTGCTGTACTGCAGCCCGAAGGCCGTGGGTCGGCGCGCTCCGACGATCGCGATCCGCGGTGACCGTGTGGCGGTGATGTCCTCGATCGGTGTACCCAGCCCGATGATCCCGACCGGTGGGTCGGGGGTCGACTCGAACCAGTCATGCCGCCCGCGTACGTCGATCTGCGAGAACCACGCATCCAGGTTCCGCAACTCGGACCGAGCCAGGGACGCGCTGAACGTCCGCCGGGCACCCTCGAACGCCGGCGCGACGTCGGGCGTTCGTGCGAACACACGGGCAAGGTCGTCGGTTCCGGCCTCCCACAGCCTCCGTACGCCGCCCGCGCGACGGATCGCCGATTGGAGATCACGCCCCAGCTGGCCCGCGATCCAGGTGAGCCCGAGCGCCCGGTCCTCCCACACCGACGCCCCAGGTCCAGGGTTGCGTCCTGACTCCGGGGACGATGTCCCTCCGTCCACCGCATGATGGTTCTGACGATCGTCGATGCTCATTTACGCGCTCCGCCTTCGCGCCGATAGGTCAGCGCCTCCAGCAGATGCTCCGACCGGACGTGCTCTTCCCCCGCCAGATCGGCGATGGTACGGCTGACGCGCAGCAGTCGATCGTGGGCCCGGGCACTCAGATGAAGACGCTCGACCGCTCGCATGAGCAGGTTCACCGTTGCCTCGTCCAGTGCGCACGCCGTCCTGGCCTCCTGCGAGGAGAGCAGCGCGTTCTCACCGGATCTCCCTGTCGATGCCGCGAACTCCCGCGCCGCCGTTACACGGTCCCGCATCTGGGCAGAACTCTCGCCCGGCGGTGAAAGCCCGATGACGTCCTGGGCGTCGAGCCGCGGGACGGTGAGCTGCAGGTCGATGCGGTCCATGACCGGGCCCGAGAGCCGTCCGAGATACGCTTCGGCCCGTCCGGGAGCGCAGGTGCAGGGACGGTCGGGATCGCCACGATAGCCGCAGGGACACGGATTCCCCGCGCAGACCAGAAGTGGCTTCGCCGGAAAACGGGCGTTGGTCATACCTCGTGTGACGTCGATATAGCCCTCCTCCAGAGGCTGACGCAGCGCGTCGAGGGCGGCCGGGTCGAAGGCACAAACCTCGTCGAGGAAGAGCACTCCGCGATGAGCGAGCGTGACCTCTCCCGGCTGCGGATATCGTCCTCCTCCGACGAGCCCCACTGCGGAGATCGTGTGGTGCGGTGCGCGGAACGGGCGCTCGACCAGCATGGGGGTGCTGGCCGGCATGAGGCCCACGACGGAGTGGATCCGCGTCACCGTGATGGCGTCGTCCACGGACATGGGCGGCAGCAGGCCGGGCAGACGGCGGGCGAGCATCGTCTTGCCACCGCCCGGCGGCCCGATCATGAGGATGCTGTGGCCTCCCGCGGCCGAGATCTCAAGCACCCTGCGAGCGGTGGCCTGGCCACGGATCTCGCTCATGTCCGGGGTGGGCGCAACGGTACCGTCCCTGAGGATCGCATCGGGATCGACGGCGTACCGCGGTGGTTCGGCGTCGCCGTTCAGGTAGCGGAGTGCCTGCCGCAGATCACGGACACCGATGATGCGGATGCCGCGGACCAGAGCGGCCTCGCGGGCATTCTGCTCGGGGACGATCAGCCGGGACCATCCGGACGCCGCGGCATGCTCGGCCATCGACAGGGTGCCGTGGAGAGGACGGAGGGTTCCGTCGAGGGCCAGTTCACCGACGGCGCCCAGACCCGTCAGATGATCCGGCCGGACCTGCCCGGACGCCGCGAGGATGGCCAATGCGATCGGCAGGTCGTACTGCGGCCCGATCTTCCGGAGGTCGGCGGGCGCCAGGTTGACGACGATGCGCTGCGGCGGCAGCGACAACGCCTGATTGGCGATGCCGGAGCGCACCCTCTCCCGGGCCTCCTGGACGGCGGTATCGGGGAGTCCGACAACGGCGAACGCCGGTTGTCCGGTGCGCAGGTCGGCCTCCACATGCACCGTTGCGGCGTGGAGTCCGAGGAGGGCTGGGGTGACGACGTGAGCGACCACGACGGGAGCGTGTCAGCGGAAACGTCACGTATGAGTGTCCGAAACGTGTCGAGTGCGCGACGGCAGAGCATCGATCTCCGGGTCTCGCCTCGGTGTCACACCTCGACACACATCCCGTCGCGAAGTGGCACGAACGTCGCGCAACACGACACGGGTGCACCGTCAGTCTTCCCGCATGGATGACGGCCGATCAGGAGAAGAGGCGGCGACACGGTTCCTCCGACGACGGGGATGGCTCCCTATCGCCCGCAACTGGACCGTCCCGAGCGGTGGTGAGCTCGACATCGTCGCGATGCGCGACGGCATACTCGCCATCATCGAGGTGAAGACGCGCCGATCACCGACGGCACTTCTCGAACCGGTCTCCCTCGCTCAGCGCGCCCGCATCGGTCGTGGTGCCTCCGCGTTCCTGCACCGCAACCCGCAGCTGTCGCGACTGTCCGTGCGCTTCG
Organism: uncultured Bifidobacteriaceae bacterium; assembly: GCA_964531025.1. Classification (GTDB taxonomy): domain Bacteria; phylum Actinomycetota; class Thermoleophilia; order Miltoncostaeales; family Miltoncostaeaceae; genus CALMEC01. The sequence continues at coordinate 208,404 of CAZHDY010000001.1, forward strand.
ACCTCATCCTGGTCGACCGCTCACGTCATCCGATCCGCATCACCCATCAGAAAGGGGCGTTCGAGCCTCCGGTGCGCCGTTCCGATCCCGTCGAGGCCGGACGCCGGCAATCTGCGGAGAACAACGACTGGAGCGTCAGATGAACTCTGCCGTCCAGCGTCGATGCACCGCACCGCGCCTGGCTTCGGGGCAGATGGGCAACACGACACCCAAGAGCCCGCGCCGGCACCCCCACCGGCGCGGCATCCCGGCCGGTCGACTCGCCGGGAGCCGCCCCACCCCCCGATGCGTCCGTCAGTCCCTGTCAGGACGACGTGTCGGGGGGCGTGGCCCCGTTCTGCGGGGCCGGATCGTCGAACAGGGACGTCTGCATGTAGGCGGCCGAGTTGAACGATCTGCGGTGTATCACCGTCATGCCCGACATGCGGAGTGCGCGCTGATGCTCTCGGGTGCCGTACCCCACGTGGCTGTCGAAGCCGTACCCGGGCCAGCGTTCCGACACCGGCCCCCGCATGAGCCGGTCACGCGTGGTCTTGGCGATGACGGACGCGGCAGCGATGGCCGCCGATGTGCGATCACCTCCCACGATGGCGCGGTGCTCCGGTGCCGGTGCGGGCAGGGAGAAGCCGTCGACCAGACAGACGTCCGGGGAACACCCGAGGCCGGCGAGACAGCGGGCCAGCAGGTCCAGGTTCGTACGGTGGAGGCCGTCACGGTCAATGCTCTGGGCGCTTCCCACCCGCACGACGACCTCGTGAGCGTGCGTGAGGACCGCCACGGCCATCTCCTCGCGGGCCGATGCCGTGAGCTTCTTCGAATCGTTGAGGGTGGCCAGATCACGACGCGCCGAGCGGCTCAGCGCATGCGGATCGAACACCACGGCGGCGGCCACCAGCGGCCCGGCGAGGCAGCCTCGGCCGGCCTCGTCCGTGCCGGCGACAAGCCGGCCGCCGAGTGCGCGGTCGAAGCGGAAGAGTCGCGTGCCCGGGGCAGCGCGACGGGTCGAGGGCATGCCCTCAGAACAACCGAAACGTCTTAGCGCTGCTTCTCGCGGACGCGGGCTTTCTTACCGACCTTGTCACGCAGGTAGTACAGCTTGGCGCGACGGACATCACCCTCGGCGACGCGCTCGATGCGCTCGATCTTCGGCGAGTGGACCGGGAACGTACGTTCCACACCGACGCCGAAACTCTGCTTGCGGACCGTGAAGGTCTCGCGCGAGGTGGAACCCTGGCGCTTGATCACGATGCCCTCGAAGACCTGGACGCGGCGGCGCTGGCCCTCGATGACCTGGAAGTGCACTTTGACGGTGTCCCCGGGCTTGAACTCGGGAACGTCATCGCGAAGCTGCATCTGCTCAAGGCTCTGAATGACGCTCACGTAGATCTCTCCTCGCAGGACGGGTCGTACAACGACGGGTGAGAATAGCACCCCGCGCGGGGTCATGGCCGGACGGCCGCCGAAAACGCGGACGATAGCCATCGGAGCGAGTACTCGATCGCTCTTCGCGGGGGTCGCCGGTCACACCGTGTGAACCCGAGATCACCCTCCCGGACGGGTGTTCTCGTCGCGCCAGCGCTCGATCGCACCGTGATCGCCGGAACGCAGGACCTCAGGCACCCCCCACCCCCGGAACTCCGCCGGGCGGGTGTAGTGCGGGTATTCGACGCGCCCTCCGAGCCCTTTCGAGAATGACTCCGCCTGGAGGCTCGCCTCGTTGCCCAGCGCGCCGGGGACCTTGCGGACGACAGCGTCGATGATCGCCATGGCCGCCGTCTCCCCGCCCGCCAGGACGAAGGGCCCCAGGCAGAGCTCGTCGTTCGCGAAATGCTGATGGACGCGGTCGTCGAAGCCCTCGTACCGGCCGCACAGAAGGACGAGATCGTCATCCGCTGCCAGCTCATCCGCCACGGCATCCGCGAAACGGCGTCCACGGGGCGTGAGGACCGCGACCCGCCGGTCCCGGCGCACCTCGTCCGCCGGCACGCCGTACACGGCCTCCAGAGCCGCCGCGACCACGTCGACGCGCAGAACCATTCCCGGTCCCCCACCGAACGGGGCATCGTCAACCTGCCCCGCACGAAGCGGCGTGTAGTCGCGATAGGAGAAACAGCGTAACTCGAAGCCGCCGTCCTTCCCCGCGTTCTCCAGATGGCGGGGATTTCGCATCCAGTCGAACCACTCCGGGAAGAGCGTGAAGACGTCGATCCTCACGGGCGTCGACGCCCCCGGGTGCACGACCGCCTGCCCCACGCCGAACCGGCGAACCGGACGGCACTTCCCGTCGTCGGCACGACGGAACGCTCCTTCCGCGGCATCGCGCCGACCACGTCAGGCATCCCCACCACCGAGGAGACCCCTTCGCACCACCACGCGCCGCCCGGACAGGTCCACGGCCGCGACGGCATCGTGCGTGAACGGGAGAAGCAGTGGATCGTCGTCGGCACGGTCCACCTCGAGGGCCGGGTTTGCCGCTCCCTCGTGCACCTCGCGGATCGCCCCGATGTCGGCGCCGTCCTCGTCCACGACGACGCATCCGATCAGGTCCCGGACGTAGTACTCGTCCTCGTCATCCAGCTCGGCCAGGTGATCGACGCCGACCATGAGCGCCGCACCCACCACGGAAGCCGCCGCATCCCGGTCCGTGATCTCCGTGAATCGGACGAGATGGTGCGTTGCCGCGTCACGGATGGCCTCGACCGTGAGCGACCGCTCACCGGACGCGCCCCGAGCGATCACCCGTGCGCCGCGTCCGAGAGACGCGAGCGTCGGGCCGGTCGGATACGCGCGGAGTTCTCCCCGCACACCGTGGGGTTTCCCGATGGTGCCAACCACGACCCCGTCGTTCATCTCGGCCATCCTGGTTCCCGTCGATCGGACGGGTCGACGACCCGTCCGCCCCGAGGGTTCGTCAGTCGACGATGTCGAGCGTGGTCCGGATGCCGCGGGCACGTCCCGCCGCCTGGGTGACCGAGCGCAGCGCATGGGCGACACGCCCGCCACGCCCGATGACCTGGCCACGCTCGTCCTCGGCCACCGTCAGCTCGAACACCACGCGATCGCGGTCCTCACGGTCCTCGACGCTCACCTGGTCGGGTGAGTCGACGAGACCGCGCGCGATCTGCGCGACCATCGCGGAGATCGCCTCGCGATCACTCACGATCAGGCCGCCGCGGCCTTGGCGGCGTCGGCCTCGGCGATCTTCAGGAGCTTCACGACCGCACCGGTCGGCTGGGCGCCCTTGGCGATCCACGCATTGGCCTTCTCGAGGTCGATGTCGACCAGCGACGGCTCGAGCTGCGGGTTGTACCGCCCGATCGTCTCGATGTTGCGACCGTCACGCGGCGACCGCGCATCCGCGACCACCACTCGGTAGATCGCGTTCTTCTTGCTGCCCACACGGGCGAGGCGAATCTTGACCACAATGCTCCTACGTTGGGTTACATACCGCCGAACATGGACGACATGGACGGCATACCGCGGCCGCCCTTGCCGAGCGTCTTCATCATCTTCTGCATCTGCTTGAACTGTGCCAGGAGCTTGTTGATCTCCTGAACGCTGGTACCGCTTCCCTGTGCGATCCGCTTGCGCCGGCTGCCGTTGATGATCTCCGGCTTTCGACGTTCTGCGGCGGTCATGCTGAGGATGATCGCCTCGACACGTCCGAGATGGCTCTCGTCGATCTCCGCGTCCTTCAGCTTCTTCATCTGAGAAAGCCCGGGGATCATGCCCAGAATGCCGCTGATCGGGCCCATCTTACGGATCTGGCGCATCTGTTCGAGCATGTCGTCGAGCGTGAACGCCCCGCCGCTCTTGAGCCTCTTGTGGAGGTTCTCGGCGACGTCCTCGTCGATCGTCTTGCCGGCCTTCTCGACCAGGCTCTGGATGTCGCCCATCCCGAGGATGCGCTCCGCCATCCGGTCCGGGTGGAAGGTCTCGAGGTCTCCCACCTTCTCGCCGGTTCCGACGTAGAGGATCGGCTTGCCCGTCACGGCCCGGATGGAGAGGGCGGCACCACCGCGCGCATCACCGTCGAGCTTGGTGAGGACGACACCGTCGAAGTCGACGGCATCGCGGAAGGCGGTGGCCACGTCGACGGCACTCTGGCCGGTCATCGCGTCGAGGACGAGCACGACCCCGGTGGGCTGCACGGCACCCTTGACGGCGACCAGCTGCCCCATCATCTCCTCGTCGACCGTGAGACGGCCGGCGGTGTCGATGATCACCACGTCACGCGCTGTCTTCTTGGCCTCGCGGATACCTGCCGTGGCGACACTCACCGGATCCTGCGAGTCCTCGCGATAGACGGGCACGTCGATCTGCTTGCCGAGCACCTCGAGCTGGTCCATGGCGGCCGGGCGCTGGAGGTCACAGGCGACCATGAGCGGCGCCCGTCCCTGGCTGCGGAACTCGTGGGCGAGCTTGGCGCAGAAGGTGGTCTTACCCGATCCCTGGAGGCCCGCCATGAGGATGATCGTCGGCGGTTTCGACGCCATGGGAAGGCGTGCCGCCTTGCCACCCATCAGGGTCGCCAGCTCCTCGTTCACGATCGTGACGACCTGCTGGTCCGGCTTGAGGGACTGCATCACCTCGGCACCGGTGGCGCGCGCCTTGATGGCATCGGTCAGCTGCTTGACGACGGGCAAGCTGACGTCGGCCTCGAGCAACGACATCCGGATCGTGCGCATGGCGCGATCGATGTCCTGCGAGGTCAGCTTTCCGCGACCGCGGAGACCGCTGAAGGCGTTCTGGAGCTTTTCGGAGAGGGCGTCAAACATGTGCGACCGGGGATTGTACCGCGACCGGGCGGCGGACGCGGCATCCGACGACCACGCCCGTCGAACGTACCCGTCCGATCACGGCGCCGGAGCCGTCGTTCCGTGGGCCGCACGGCCCCACACCGACCGAACCCGCATGCTCTCGGCGATCAGTCCGGGGCAAAGATGGCCCGCGCGAACGAGTCGGCGTCGAACGGCTGAAGGTCGTCGATCCCCTCGCCCACCCCGACCAGCTTGACGGGAAGGCCCAGCTGGCTGCGGATGGACAGCACGATGCCGCCCTTCGCGATGCCGTCCAGCTTGGTGAGCACGACGCCCGTTAGGGGCGCCGCCTCGTTGAAGAGCTTCGCCTGGCTGATGCCGTTCTGCCCGGTGGTCGAGTCGAGGACGAGGAGCGTCTCGTGCGGGGCACCGGGGTCGAGCTTCCCGGCGACGGAGTTGACCTTCCGCAGCTCGTCCATCAGGTTCTTCTGTGTCTGCAGGCGACCGGCGGTGTCGATGATCACGACGTCCGCACCGCGGGAACGTCCTGCGGCGATGGCGTCGTACGTGACCGCACCGGGGTCGGCGCCGGGATCCTGGCGGATCAGCTGCGCGCCGGACCGCTCGGCCCAGATCTCGAGCTGATCGATCGCCGCGGCACGAAACGTATCGGCGGCTCCGATGACGACCTTCTGCCCGAGCGATGCGAGCCGATGGGCCAGCTTGCCGATGGTGGTGGTCTTGCCCGTGCCGTTGACCCCGACCACGAGGATGACCGTCGGCTCACCCGAGAGCGGGATGCGCGGCGGCTCGGGCGACATCCTGCGCCCCACCTCCTTCCACAACTCGCTGGCAAGCTCGGTGCCACCGGTGATGCGTCCCTCGCGGGTCGCCTCGCGCATGGCACCGACCAGATCCTCGGTCGCCTCCATGCCGCAGTCGGCGAGGATCAACGCGTCCTCCAGGTCGGCCCAGGTGTCCTCGTCGACGAGCTTCGGCGCGTAGATGGCCGCGAGCTGTGGCGAGATGGCCTGGCGCGGCCCCGTCATCTTCGCGCGGAGTCGACGGAAGAACCCGCCCTTCTCCTCGGTCTCCTCCGGAGCCGCCGGCTCCTCGTAGGGGAGCTCGAAGAGCTCGGCCCAGGGCTTCAGGTCGTCGCTCACGTCCCCACCAGCCGGAGTTTGCGTCGGACGTACGGGCGCGCCGGGCCCTCCACCGACTGGGTGAGGCGCCGGGAGAGGATCTGCGTCACGCCGTTGCCGCCCATGGTCACGCCGAACAGGGTATCGGCGATCTCGACCGTGGGCTGCTGGTGCGTGATGACCAGGAACTGGGTCTCTCCGGCGAGCCGGCGAAGCACCCCGAGGAAGCGGCGGAGGTTGGCGTCGTCCAGCGCGGCCTCCACCTCGTCCAGGAGGTAGAACGGCGCGGGGCGGGCCATGGCGAGCGACAGCAGGAACGACATCGCGATCAGCGACCGCTCCCCACCGGACATGAGCGACATGGCACGGGGACGCTTGTTCGCCGGGACGACCTCGACCTCGACGCCCTGCTCACCGCCCTCCTCGTCGGGCTCGACCAGGCGAAGGCGCCCGGTTCCTCCCGGGAAGAGCAGGCTCACGACCTCGCCGAATCGCTCCGAGACGGCACTGAAGATGGCCTCGAAGCCCTCGTCCACCGCCGAATCGAGCTCGCCCAGGTGGTCGGTCAGGCTCGCGTGGCTCGCCTCGAGGTCGGTGATCTGGTCGACGAGCGCGGTCTCCCGTTCGGCGAGCTCGTCGCGCTCGGCCGAGGCCAGCTCGTTGACCGCGCCGATGTTGAGTCGCTTGCGTTCCAGGTCGGCGCACCGCTCGGCGATGGTGGCGGGATCATCGAGGTCCTCCGGGATCTCGTCCGGCACGGGGCCGGCCTCAGCGGCCCGTTCGTCGGCGACACGGGCCTCCACCTCGGCACGCTGGACCTCACCCCGAACCTCACCGGCCGCCTGCTCGGCGCGTTCCACGCCTCGGTGTGCCTCCGCCAGGCGAGCCTCGACCGACCGGAAGTCGGTGCGGACCGCCGCCAGCGTCGCGGCGGCCACATCGCCCGCCGGGCCGAGGACCTCCGTGAGCGCGGTCAGGCTGTCGGCCGCACGGGTGATCAGACGCAGCCGCGAGGGCAGGATGTCCTGGCTGCCCAGCAGCGCACGGGCGGCGGCCGCCGCGGCCTGTGTCTCACCGGCACGCGCGTCGGCCGCGCTGGCGGCGGCGCGCGCGTCACGGAGCGCCGCGCGAAGTTCCTGGAGGTCGGCGTCGCCGTCAGCGGCGACGCGTCGTGCCTCGGTCAGCGCCGACTGTGCCCGCTCCAGCTCTCCCCGCAGTTCTGCGACCCGCGCGGTGGCCTCCTGGCCCGCCTGGCGGGCGTCGGCGGCGAAGCGCCGGGATTCGGTCCGGTCGATCTCAAGGGCCTCGCGCCGTTCGGCGACGTGGGATGCCCGATTGCGAAGACCGGCGAGCTCACGTGAGATGCGCTCGGCGTTGCGCGCCGTGGCCGCGGCCCGTGCACGTGACCGACCACGGACGGCGTCCGCCGCCGCGACATCGTCGGAAAGACGTGTGATCTCGGCCTCGATGCGGGTGATCTCGGCCAGTGCCCGGCGATGGAGCGCGCGAGCGGCCCATGCCCCCTCCGGATGGGTCACCGCACCCAGACCGGCCACGCAGGCCAGTCCGTCGCGGCTGACGAAAACGCCGATCGCATCCTCCGGCAGCGCGGCGAAGTCATCGACCAGCCAGCAGCCGGCGAGGACGCGCGAGAGAACCGCGGACGTGCGCTCGGGGCACGCGGTGATGAGGTCCGAAACCGGGGTCGCACCGGGAACGGGCGGACCGGCGTTCACCGGACCGGGTGAGATCGCGGCGTGCGCTCCCTCGCGAACGCGGCGCGTGGCATCGACGAGATCGTCGGCGAGCACGGCGTCCGCATAGACGCCCAGGGCGGCGGCGACCGCCTGCTCCATGCCCTCGGCCGCCTCGACACCGTCACCGAGACGCGCCGGACGTGCACCCTCGTCATCGTCCGGAGCCAGCCGGCGCGCGCGTGCCTGCGCCTCACGAAGGCGCTGCTCGGCGTCCCGAAGTGCCTGCGTCGCGGTCTCCCACGCACCCTGCGCCGACTGCACGAGCGCCGCATCGCGCTCGGTGCGGCGGGTCGCAATGTCCGCACGACGCTCCGCTCGCGCGATGGCATCGGCGTCGGGTCCCTCCAGACGGGCGAGCTCCTCCTCGGCGCGCTGCACGGCCTCGTCGGCACGTGCGACCCGTCGGCCGGCGTCGGCGACGGCGCCCTCCGCGGCAGCGAGGTCCCCGCCGATGCGCCGGACGGCCTCAGCGGCCTCGATCTCTGCTGTCCTCGTGGTTGCGGCGGCGTTCTCGCGCTCATGCAGGGCGTCCTGGGCCCGTCGTACCTCGGTGGACGCCGCCTCGATCTCGGCTTTGATCGCGGATTCCGAGACCGCGAGTTCCTCCAGGCGACGGGCGGCGGCCGCCTTCGCCTGTCCGAGGCGCTCCTGACGCGATTCGAGCTCGGCCACGCGGTCCCGGGCCAGCTCGGCTCGCCCGGCGATACGGTCCGCCGCGGAGCGCAGCCGTTCGGCCCGTGCGTCGGCGGACTCGAGGGTCGTGCCGACGGCGTTTCGGTGACCCTCCTCCTCATCGCGCGTGCGACGGCAGGCGGCGAGCTCGGCCTCGACCTGGCGCAGCCGCTCCCGCGCTGCGCTCAGCGCGGTCCGGGCGGTCGTCTGGCCGGTGGCCGCGGCGACTGCCCGCCCGATGCGCTCGTGCTCACGGAGTTCCGCGATCTCGCCTTCGATGGCGGCCGCGCGCTCGGCCGCACGGGCCTGACGCTCCAGCGACTTGGCACGGGAATGCAGCTCGGTGGCCAGATCGCGGGCGCGATCGAGTTTGTCGGCGACCCGGGCCAGCTTCTGCTCCGCACGACGGCGCCGGCGCTTCGCCACACCGACCCCCGCCGCCTCGTCCAGCATGGCGCGCCGCGCCGCCGGCTTGCTGGTGGCGATGGCCTCGACCTGCCCCTGACGGATCACGGCCAGGGCTTCACCGCCCAGGCCTCGTGCAGCGAGCGCCTCCTGGACATCGAGCAGACGGCAGGACGTCGATCCCAGCCGGTAGGTGGCGTCCCCCGCGCGCGTCAGCTGACGGCCGACCTCGATCTCGTGGCCTGTCTCGGCGGCGTCGAAGTGCAGGGCCACCTCGGCGAGGCCGGCCCCCGGACGCGACGGTGTGCCCTGGTAGAGCACGTCCTGCATGCCCGGGGCGCGCAGCCGACCGGCGCGCTGCTCACCGAGCGCCCACACGATGGCCTCGGCCAGGTTGCTCTTGCCCGAACCGTTCGGCCCGACGATGACGTTGACGCCAGGGCCCAGGTCGAGCGCCACCGGATCGGCGAACGACTTGAACCCGCGGATCGAAATGCGCTTCAGCATGACATCACCTCATGTGGCTCATGTGAATACGGCAGGCGACGGCGGAATGGTCCATCACGTCCCCTCCCCACGCCGTTCGAGCGCCGCGGCGGCGGCGGCCTGCTCGGACGCCTGCTTGGAGCTGCCCGTCCCCTCACCGGAGGCGATCCCGCCGACGAGGACACGCGTCGTGAAGATGCGTGCGTGCGGTGGTCCTTCACGTCCGACGAGCTCGTACCGCACATCCAGACGGTCGCGCGCAGCGGCCTCCTGCAGGGCGGTCTTCGAGTCGCGCTTGCCGAGCTCGGCTCCTTCGATGACCGGCCCGAAGGCGATCAGGACCGCCGCGCTGGTCTCATCGACCCCGATGTCCTGCCAGCAGGCACCGATGAGCGACTCGATAAGAGCCGCACGCACGCTGGTCTGCTGGGACATCTCCTCCGCCGTCGCGCGAAGACGGTGCGGTGAGGCGGCCACGAAGGCCTCGGGGAGCCCGAGATCCTCGGCGACGCGAGCACAGGGCTCGCGTCCGACGATCTGCTGACGCATCCAGGCGAGATCGCCCTCCGCCGCCCGCGGGTGGCGTCGGAGGAGTTCCTGGGTGATCACCACGCTGAGCACGGTGTCGCCGAGGAACTCCAGACGCTCATAACTTGCCTCCCGAGACGGTGCCCACGAACGGTGCGCGAGCGTCTCGGCCCGTCTGTCGTCGGTCAACCGGGTCGACAGTTCGGCGAGGCCGATGGACGAGATGACCAACCCCGTGGTCGAACCGGGGGTCAGGAGCCCGCGTTCGCGACGACGTAGTCGACCGCGCTGTTCACCGTGAGGATCTTCTCGGCGTCCTCGTCCGGGATCTTCACCCCGAACTTGTCCTCCATGCTCATGATGAGCTCAACGAGGTCCAGCGAATCCGCGTTGAGGTCCTCCTGAAACGAGGCCTCCACCTTGACGTCGTCGGCTCCGACACCGAGTTGCTCGACGATGATCTCTTTGACCTGCTCGAACGCTTGATCGCGATCCACTGAACTCCCTTCAGCGATGGGGATTGCTTTGCTGACTGGCGAGGCACGCTAGCAAGGGCACCGGACGTGACCGACCTGTGACAACTCCTAAAACCTCAGGAAACGGGTTGAGAAGTCCCCGCTCCTAGCGTTCCTTGAAACGGTGCGGAAGGATGCGGCTGAGGATTCCCCCGTGGCTTCCGTCCCGAAGACCGGCCTCGACCCGGGCGACGAGTCCCTCGTCGATGCCGCGTCCGGCCATGGTGATGGCGTTGAAGATCGCCCCACCCGGAGCGTTCCCGTGGGTGATGACGACGAGCCCGCGCACGCCCAGCAGATACGCGCCGCCGTACGTGTCGGGACTGAACTTGTCGCGCAGCGCCATGAGGGCGGGCCGGGCGATGAGACCGCCGATCTTTCCCCGTGCACCGTCGCTCAGCGCGGAGCGCACCTCGCGGAAGATGACCGATCCCGCGCCCTCGTACAGCTTCAGGGCCACGTTCCCGGTGAAGCCGTCCGTCACCACGACGTCGACGTTTCCCTGCGGGATGTCGCGCCCCTCGACGTTGCCGACGAACCCGTCCGTGCCCTGGAGGGCCTCGTAGACCGACTGCACGAGCTCGGTCCCCTTCCCCTCCTCCTCACCGATGGACAGGAGGCCGACACGCGGCTCGTCGATGCGCAGGACATCACGTGACAGCAGGCGCGCCATGAGCGCGAACTGCACCAGGTACTCCGGCTTGCTCTCGGCGTTGGCGCCGGCGTCGCACATGACGACAGGACCGCGTGCGCTGGGAAGCACGGCCGCGATACCGGGACGGATGACGCCCGGGAGCCTCCGGAGATGGAGCGTCGCCGCCGCAAGCGTGGCACCGGTGTTGCCCGGCGAGATGATCGCCTGGGCCCGTCCCTCGGCCACCAGCCGGGTGGCGACGACCAGCGAGGACTCCGGCTTCGCGCGGACGGCCTTGGCGCCGTCCTCGTGCGAGTGCACGACGTCGGTGGCGTGGATGATCTCCAGCCCCGGGAGGTCGTCGGGCACCCCGAGGGTCTCCAGCTCGCGGCGGAGTGCCCCCCGATCACCGACGAGGAGGACGTGGGTTCCGTTGCGGGCCCCCATGACCGCGGCGCGGACCGGCTCCGTGGGGGCGTGATCGCCGCCCATGCCGTCCAGGGCGACCGTCTTGACTTCGTAGGGCTGTGTCAGAGACGGCTGCGCGTCGTCGACCAGCGAGTCATCGGTCATGTGACCTACGCGATGTTCAGGCGACCTAGGCCTCGACGTCGACCACGACGCGGCCGCGGTAGTGGCCGCAGACCACGCATGCGTGGTGCGGGCGAACCGGGCTCGAGCAGCGCGGGCACGTGCCCAGACGCGCGGCACTGATGGAATGCGTCGCCCGACGGGTGTCTCGCCGCTGCCGGGACGTCTTTCGCTTGGGCACTGCCATCAGATGGGAATCCTTCGTGAGGTGTGATCGCGACCGGGGGATGCTAGCGATTCTGATCCCGGTTCGCCACCCAGCGGACCCGTCACTCGGCATCGGCATCCTCGCCGAGGCGCTCCGCCAGGCCACGAAGCGCCTCCCAGCGGGGATCTGTGGTGTCGACGACGCACTCGCAGCTCGCGCGGTTGAGGTCGGTACCGCAGAGCGGGCAGAGGCCACGGCAGTCATCACCGCACAGGATCGTCGCGGGAAGCGCCTCCAGCAGCGCATCGCGCGCCACGGCACCGGCGTCCAGGATCTGACCCTCCAGGTACTCGGAGTCGAGGTCCTCGTCGAATGCGGCGGACCGATCGCGGTCGAAGGCGCTGAACTCGGTCAGGTCGGCCCCGAGGCGCACGTGTGCGTCCTCCAGGCAGCGCCAGCACGGACCGGTGAGCGCTCCCGCACCCCGTGCGCGGATGTGCCAGCCCGAATGGGTGTGGGTGACGTCCACGGTGACGTGGCCGCCGTCCACCGAGAGCAGGTACGCATTCCCGCCGATGGTGACCGTCTGTGCGGGGACGGCCACCTGGAAACCCCGGGCCTCGCCCGGGGCGATCTCGCAGGCGGCGAGATCGAGGGTGCCGTCGGACTCGGCCGGGTCGCCGGTCACGTCACTCGTCGTGGTCGATGACCCGCTGGATCGGCTCCGGAATGGCCTCACCCGTCGCATCGGAGGGGCTGGGTCCACGCTGGAGGCGTTCACGCCCGCGCTGCACGGCGGCCAGGAACTTGCCGAGGTTGAGCTCGAGCGTCGAGAGAACCTCGTCGGCGTAGTCCTCGGCGCCCAGACGCACCTCGCGCTCGCGTACGCGCGCGTCCTCGAGGATCTGTGCGGCCTCACGGTCGGCCCGCTTGACGATCTCCTCCTGAGATGCCTCGTGGGCGGCCTTGTCACGGGCGTCGGCGACCAGGCGGTCGGCCTCGCGCTTGGCCTCGGCCAGCATCTCCTGCCGCTCCTTGACGATCCAGCGGGACTGCTTGATCTCCTCCGGAACCGAGGAACGCATCTGATCGAGGAGCTCGTAGATCTCCTCGCGGTCGATGGCGACCTTGTCCGAGAACGGCACGGTCCGGGCGTTGTGAATCAGGTCATCAAGCTTGTCGATCAACGCAAGGACGTCCAATGTCACTCCTTCTCGGCGGCCGACCGGCGCTCGTTGAACGCCTTGGCCACATTTGGCGGGACCCACTCATCGATCTGGCTGCCCCAGACCGCGATCTCCTTCACTCCACTGGAGCTGATGAAACTGTACTTGGCCGAGGCGGGGAAGTAGACCGTTTCGATCTCCGGGGCCAGCCCCTTGTTGATCTGGGCCATCTGGAACTCGTAGTCGAAGTCGGAGATCGCGCGGAGCCCCTTGACGAGCGCGCAGGCTCCGACGGCACGCGCGAAGTCGATGACGAGCATGTTGAAACCCTGGATCGAGACGTTCTCCAGGTGGCTGGTGGCCTCGGTCGCCATGGCGATGCGCCGTTCGGCGTCGAACATGTGCTTCTTCTTGGTCGAGCCGATGACGACGCCGACCACGACCTGCTCGAAGATGCTTGACGCCCGTTCGATGATGTCGAGGTGCCCCAGGGTGATGGGATCGTAGGTGCCCGGGCACAGGGCGGTGCGGGGGCCGTTCATCTCGACTGTTCGATTCGGATCACGCTGACTCTGGTTCCCCCGTATTCACGGTCCGTTCGCGATGCCACGGCAAGATCGGGCACCTCGATCGGCTCGTCGTCCTTCGAACCTTCCAACACGATGATTGCACGCGGTTCCAGAATCGGCGCGAGAACGGTCGAGAGGTCCCGTCGGATGCGGGGCAGGAGGCTATAAGGCGGGTCCAGGAGGCACAAGCCGAAACGGGTGCCCGCACGCGCCTCCCGGGCCACGGCGGCACGCCAATCCGACCGGACGACCCGTGCACGGGCCGGGTCGTCGAGGATCCCGGTGTTGCGACGGATGGCCTCGACGGCGGCCGGATCCCGGTCGACGAACGTCGCGCGGCCGGCCCCCCGGGAGAGCGCCTCCAGACCGAGAGCACCGGATCCTGCGAAGAGGTCGAGCACCGTGAGGCCGTCCACAGGGCCGACAAGGGCGAACATCGACTCGCGCACACGATCCGATGTGGGCCGCGTGGTGTCGCCCGCCGGCGCGGCGATGCGACGGCCGCGAAACTCTCCGGCGACGATCCTCATGCGTCCAGGAGTCGGGGCAGGTCGGCGAAGCGCTCCCGGACGGCATCGCGCAGAAGCGCGTGCTCCGGTGCCTCCAGGAACGGATCCCCCTTCAGCAGGCGCCGCGCGACCTGCCGGGCCTGGGCCAGCTCCTTCCGGTCACGGGACAGACGGGCGAACCGCAGGTCTGTGGCGCCCGACTGCCGGGTGCCGAGCATGGCGCCCTCTCCGCGCAGGTCGAGGTCCAGCTCGGCCAGCCGGAAGCCATCGGAGGTCTGCGTGATGGCCTCCAGACGTCGCACGCCTTCGTCGGACTCCGGTTCGCCGAACACGTAACACGTGCCCGGCAGGGTGCCACGGCCGATGCGGCCGCGCAGCTGGTGCAGCTGGGCCAGGCCGAAACGGTCCGCATCCTCGATCAGCATGACGCTCGCGTTGGGGACGTCGATCCCCACCTCGACGACCGTCGTCGCCACCAGGACATCGGTCTCGCCCGACACGAAGTCGGCCATGGCCCGGCGCTTCTCGTCCGACTTCTGGGCTCCATGCGCCAGACCGACGGTGAAGTCGGCGAAGGGACCCGAACGCAGTCGCTCCGCTTCCTGCGTGGCCGAACGGGCCTCGGCCGCCTGGCCCTGTTCCACCAGCGGGCAGATGACGTACGCCTGCCGTCCCGCGCGGAGTTCGGCGCGGATCTCCTCGTAGACCGCCTCTCTCTCGTCCTCACGCGCCCAGCGCGTGAGGACCGGCGCGCGGCCCGGAGGGCGGCCGCGGATGGTCGAGACCTCAAGATCCCCGTAGGCCGTGAGCGCCAGCGTGCGCGGGATCGGCGTGGCCGTCATGAAGAGCATGTGCGCCGACAGGTGCTCGGTGTGGTCGGTGGCACGGTCGAACAGGACGTGCCGCTGCTCGACGCCGAAACGGTGCTGCTCGTCCACGACGACGAGGCCGAGGTGGAGGAACGCCTCGTGCTCGGTGAGCAGCGCCTGGGTGCCGACCGCGATGGCGGCGCCGCTCTGGAGCTGCTGACGCCGGCGCGCCCGTTCGGCGGCGGGAACGCGCCCGGTGATGAGCACCGGCGAGACCCCGGTGGGCGCGAGGATCTGGTCGAGGGTGCGCAGGTGCTGCTCGGCCAGGGTCTCGGTGGGAACGAGCAGCGCGGCCTGACGACCGGCCTCGGCGGCCTGGCACATGGCGAGGGCGGCGACGACCGTCTTTCCGGATCCGACCTCTCCCTGAAGGAGCCGTCGCATGGGGCGGGTGCGCGCGAGATCCCGGGAGATCTCGTCGTTCACCCGCTCCTGTTCCGGGGTGAGGCGGAACGGGAGCCCGTCGCGCACCGCGGCCCGGAGCATGCCCCCGCCCTCCAGGGACGGTGCCGGACGGCCGGACTCCTCCTGACGTCGGATCGCCGCCAGGCCGACTTGCATCACGACAAGTTCCTCGACGGCCAGGCGCCGGCGCGCCCCCGTCACCTCGCGCCCGGACCGGGGGAAGTGCACCGCCGTGAGGGCGTCGCCGGCGCCGGGAAGATCCAGGCGACGCCGGATCCATGTCGGAAGAACCTCCGGGGCCAGGCGCATGCGTCCGCGCAGACCATTGATGAACTCGCGGATGCGGCGACTGGCAAGCCCGTCCGTGGCCGGGTAGACCGAGACCAGCCCCGTCGTGTGCAGGCCGTCCCCTCCCCCCTCCACGACCTCGAACGTCTTCACCATGAACCGCGGCGGCCGACCACTCTCGAGCTTTCCCCGCAGGAGCATGTCGGCACCGTCGCCCACCAGCCGCGCGATGTAGTCCTGGTTGAACCAGACCGCCGTCGCCATGCCGGTGGCGTCACGGATCGCGCTCTCGACGATCGTGAGACGCCGCTTGCGGGTGGGACGCACCCGGACGGGACCGGCGGAGACGTGTACCGTCGCCTCCTCCCCCAGCTGGACCTCGCCCAGCGGGCGTGCGACCTCGTCGTAGCGCAGATGACGCACCGGGATGTGCGTGACGAGGTCCCAGAGCGACCGGATCCCGAGCTTCGCCATCCTCCGCGCGACCGCCGGTCCGACACCCTCCAGGTGGTCCACCGGAACGGACCAGTCGATGAACCGCCGGGGTCGCGGCGGTGGTCCCACCTCGTTCCGGGACGCCGCGAACGGAGGCATCGGAGAGGCCTCTTTCGGGTCGGGTTGCGCGTCGTCGTACGTGATGGGCATAATGCGTGGTCGTGCTGGCGAGCCGACCCGGTTCGCATCGTGACATCAACCGAGGACGGAAACCGTGGCGAGGGTCTGCAGCGTCTGCGACAAGAAACCTACGTTTGGCAACAACCGCAGTCACTCGATGCGGGCGACACCGCGTCGTTTCAACCCGAACATCCAGAAGGTTCGGATCCTCCGCGGCGTCACCCCGGTGAACGCGTACGTGTGCACGCGCTGCCTGAAGAGCGGGAAGGTCCGCAAGGCCCTGTGATCCCGCGTCCGGCCCCGGGCCGGACGATCATTCCGGTGGCAGCAGCCGCCACGTGTCCCGGCCCCGGCCACCGAGGGCGACACGTGCCCGGTCGTCATGCACGCGATCCTTTACAGGTAGCCGCGGTGAACGTCGGTGAGGGCGCCCGACTGGCCTGAGCCCCCGCCGACCTCACCACGGCCTGTGTGGCTGAGTCGAGCCCTTACGCCGGTCGACGCGCCACGAACGACACGGCGATGAGGTGGTCACGGTTGCGCCGGAAGGTGCGGCGCATGCCGACCACGCGCTTCCTGGCATCCGGACGTGTGAGGACCCGGACCACGAACCTCAGGGTGCGGACCAGCCCCTCATCGGCCAAGAGACGCCGCGGCTGCAGCAGCGCCATGGGCGCCGTACGGACCCACTCGACCTCCAGCCCGGCCTCGGTGAGCACCTCGCGCCACTCGGCGAGGGTGAGCGGCCGGGCGTTCACCCGGATCGCCTTCGCGAGCGACTGCTGGATGTCCGCCTTGACGCCCTCGTCGAGCGTGTCGGGCATGAGAGCGAGCTCGTGGATGGCATACCGGCCGCCGGGACGCAGCAGGCGCACGGCCTCCGCCACGATGGCGCGCTTTCTGTCCTCGCTCTGCATCGTGAGCATGGCCTCGCCGACCACCACGTCCGCCGAGGCGTCATCCAGACCGGTGTCCGCCGCGGTTCCCACGCGCGCCTCCCCGTGACCGCGGACCACGGTGGTGACCGCGTCGACGGCGCCGGGATCCTGATCGACCCCGAGGTAGGTGCCCGGGTCGCGTTCGATGATCTCCTTCGCCGTCCGTCCCAGGCCCGGGGCCAGCTCGACCACGTCGGAACCGGTGAGCGGAACGTGATCCAGCATGGCCGTCGTCAGCTCGAGGCCACCTGGCCGGAGCACCCGTTTGCCCAGCCGGGCGAGGAGCATGTGCCCCTGGACGGTGCTGTCATCGCGGACCTCGTGCCGGGGACGTCGCGGGGCCTCGCGTGTCGCGGTCATGACGCCCCGTCCTTGCGAAGGACCGGCAGGCCCTGATCCGGTGTCTCGGCCGCCTTGCCGATCCTGACCCTCCACTCCTCCGGACCGGTCTCGATGTAGTCCCAGCTGTATGTATCGAGGTACTTCGCCTCGAACTGGAAGCGAAGCGGCTGGGGGTCGTGATCGTTCACCAGATCGAACGCGCCACCCACCGGAAGCGCCTCGAAGCGGCCGAAGATCTCGGGATGCCGCTGACCGCGTGGGATCGGGCGTACGTCGAGGACGTCATCGGATCGTTTGGGATCGTTCATTTGCACGGCCCTCCCGGGAGACTTGTTTTTTCCAATATATCGTCGGATAAACTCTGGGTGATGGGACGCCTGTCACCGACAACCGGCATTCCCGCCCCCGCAGTCATCGGGCAGGATGTGTGATCCGCGCCATGAGTAGACAGACCACCGAACACCGACGTTCCCCCGACCGGCGGACGGCCGTCCTCGCCGAGCTGCGGGCGGCCGACGAACCTGTGAGCGTCGCCGATCTCGCCGCGGCCCTCCGAGTACATCCGAACACGGTCCGCTTCCATCTGGACGCGCTGGCCGAACAGGGCCGTGTGATCGAGTGCGCGGACACCCGTGAGTCCGTGGGCCGGCCGCGCCGGCTCTTCCGGGCGGCACCCGGCATGGACAGCCACGGGCCCATGAATCATCGCCTTCTGGCCGAGATCGTCGTCGACGATCTGAGCGCGAGCCCGAACGCCACTGAACGTGCCGTCGAGATCGGCCGCCGCTGGGGCCGCACACACTTCCCCGATATCGCCGATGATGCTCCCGTCACCGACGGAGTCACCGCACGCGAGCGGCTGCGTGCACTCCTCACCCAGCTCGAGTTCGCACCCACCGGTGAGGCCGACGAGAAGGACGGCTCGACGATCGGGCTCCGGCACTGCCCCTTCCTGGACGCCGCCCGCGATCACCCCAACGTGGTCTGCGCGATCCACCTCGGTCTCATGCGCGGCGCGCTCGACGTGTGGAAGGCGCCCGTCTCGGTGGAGTCACTGGAGGCGTTCGCGACACCCGACCGCTGCGTGGTGCACCTCCGCGACAGCTAGATGGTTGATTCCACGGGATCGTGGATGTGGGGTGCGTCACCGGTGGATGCGGGGTGCCGCCGGGCGCCGAAGGGCATGCTGGTTCGCCTGTTCGAGTCGCCCGGTGGCGCATCCGCGCCGCCGGGGACGTGCACCACGCCGCGAGATCGTGGAATCAACCATCGAGAAAGAGGCCTCGCTCAGGCGAGCGAGGCCAGCAGGTTCACCATGGCGATGGCCGCGTCGGAGGACTCGTCGCCCTTGTTCCCGACCGCGCCCCCGGCGCGAGCCTCGGCCTGCGCCATCGTGTCGCAGGTGAGCACCCCGAACGTGCACGGCACCCCGGTGTCCAGCGAGACGCGAAGCAGGCCGCTGGCGGCCGCGTCGCACACGTAGTCGAAGTGCGGGGTCTCGCCGCGGATGACCGCACCCAGGCAGAGGATGCCGGCGTAGCGACCCGTCGTCGCATACGCCTGGGCCGCGAGCGGGAGCTCGAAGGCCCCGGGCACCCAGTGCTCGTCGATGCGGTCGGCGTCGAGCCCGGACTCCGCCAGGCGTGCACGCGCACCCTCGACGAGGTTCTCGGCGATACCCCGGTGGAAGCCGGCGACCAGGATGGCCACGCGGATGTCGGGGTGCTCCAGGCGCGGAGCCGGCGGTGCGGGTTCACTTCGTGCCATCGGCGTCGTCCTCTCCTTCGCCGTCGCCCTTGTCGGGGTCGAACCGCAGATCCTGGTGGTGGAGGCGGTGCCCCATCTTGTCGCGCTTGGTCTGGAGGTACCGGAGGTTGTCGGCCCCCGGGGCCATCTCGATCGGGACCCGCTCGACGACCTTGAGGCCGTACCCCTCCAAGCCCGCGATCTTCTTCGGGTTGTTGGTGAGCTGGCGGATCGTGGTGAGGCCGAGATCCACGAGGATCTGGGCACCGATGCCGTAGTCGCGCAGGTCGGGCGGGAAGCCGAGCTCGACGTTGGCCTCGACGGTGTCGCGGCCCTGATCCTGCAGCTCGTACGCGCGCAGCTTGTTGAGAAGGCCGATGCCGCGGCCCTCCTGGGCGATGTAGAGCACGACGCCGCTACCCTCCTCGGCGACCATCCGCATGGCCGCATGCAGCTGCTCACCGCAGTCGCAGCGCAGCGATCCGAAGACGTCGCCGGTGAGGCACTCGGAGTGCACGCGCACGAGCACGTCCTCCTCCCCGTCGACCTCGCCCATGACGAGCGCCAGGTGCTCCTTGCCATCGACGACGCTGCGGTAGCCGATGGCGGTGAACTCACCCCACGGCGTCGGGATCCGGGCGGGCGTCCCGCGCTCGATCAGGTTCTCGGTCCGGCGCCGGTACTCGATGATCTCGGCGACGGTGATCATGAGGAGTCCGTGCTCCTCGGCGTAGCGGGTGAGGTCCGTCACTCGCGCCATCGAGCCGTCGTCGTTCATGATCTCGCAGATCACACCGGCCGGGATGAGCCCGGCGATGCGCGCCAGGTCGACGGCCGCCTCGGTGTGTCCCGCGCGCTTCAGCACGCCGCCGTTCTGCGCCCGAAGCGGGAACACGTGCCCCGGCTTGGCCAGGTCGTCCGAAGTGCTCTCGGGGTCGATGGCGACCATGATCGTCCGCGACCGGTCGGCCGCCGAGATCCCGGTCGTGACACCGTCACGGGCCTCGATGGAGTCGGTGAACGCCGTGCCGTAGGGCGTCTCGTTGCGCCGCACCGCGAGCGTCAGGCCGAGGGCCTCACACCGTTCCTCGGTGAGCGACAGGCAGATCAGGCCGCGCGCGTAGGTGGCCATGAAGTTGATGGCCTCCGGTGTGGCGAACTGTGCCGCCATCACGAGGTCGCCCTCGTTCTCGCGGTCCTCGGAGTCGCACACGATGACCATGCGTCCGGCGCGGATCTCATCAATGGCCCGGTCGATGGTGGTGAACGGTGAGGTTGTCGTCATGAGCTGGCTTCCGGTCGATAGGGCGTAACGAGCGATTCGACGTACTTCGCGACCATGTCGGCTTCGAGGTTCACACGGTCCCCGGCGCCCAGTCGACCGAGGGTCGTCACCGCGAGCGTGTGGGGAATCAGTGCGATCTCGAATCCCCCCGGGGTACGAGCCGCAACCGTCAGACTAACGCCGTCGACCGTGATGCTGCCTTTCTCGACGACGTAGCGGTGGACCTCCGGGGGTTCGTCGATGGCGATGCGCACGCCCTCCCCCTCCGGCGTGACCGACGCCACGGTGCCGACGCCGTCGACATGTCCCTGCACGATATGTCCGCCGAGGCGCGATCCGACCGCCACCGCGCGCTCGAGATTCACGGGATCGCCTGACACCCGTTCGCCCAGCGTGGTCCTGCGCAGGCTCTCGGTGACCACGTCGACGGAGAAGCCCTGCGCGTCGAAGGCGACCACGGTGAGGCAGGCGCCCGAGACCGCGATGGAGTCGCCCATCGCGACGTCGTCGATCACCGTGGCGGCGTCCATCGTGATGCGCACGCCGTCCGCGTCGCCCTCGATCGAGCGCACGGTGCCGACCTCCTCCACAAGACCGGTGAACATCAGGCCGGAAGGTCCCTCAGGCGCCCCGCGATGAGGGTGTCGCCGTCCAGGTCGAAGGAGTTGGGTTCGATGAGGCGCGGAACGTCCGCCAGAGGTCCGAGACCGGGTCCGGCGAGGGCTCCTGGAGCCCCGTCGCCGCCGATCATGATGGGCGCCACGAACCAGTCGACCCAGTCGACGGCTCCCGCCGCGAGGAAGGCCGCTGCCAGGGTGGGCCCGCCCTCCAGGTAGAGGGACTGGATCTCCGCCTCTCCCAGTTGGGTGAGCGCGTCGTCGATGTTCTCGGCCACTATGATCCCGACGGCCCGCTCGACCAGGGCACGGCAGCGCTCGACGTCGGCGTCGGGCCCGACGACGCACAGCACCGGCAGGTCGTTGGCCGACCCCACCAGCTGCGAGGTCAGCGGAAGGCGTGCCTCACGGTCGAACACGATGCGAAGCGGCGGCCGGTACGACGCCTCGACGTCCCGCACGGTGAGCGACGGATCGTCGGCGATGGCCGTGCCGATCCCCACCACGACCGCGTCGGCAGCCGCGCGCGAGTGGTGGACGAAGCGGCGGGATGCCTCGCCGGTGATCCAGCGGGTCTCCCCTGTCTCGGTCGCGACCTTCCCGTCCAGGCTGGTCGCCAGCTTCAGCGTCACATGCGGTCGGCCCGTCAGCGCGTGGGTGAAGAAGGCGTGGTTCAGCGCCCGGCAGGTCTCCTGCTCGTCCTCTCCGACCAGTGCAACCTCGATGCCCGCGTCGCGCAGCACCGACATGCCGCCCGCCCGGTCCTCCTCAAGGGGATCCGTCGATCCGACGACGACGCGGGCCACGCCGGCCGCGATGAGCGCGTCGGTGCACGGCGGCGTGCGGCCGTGATGCGAGCACGGCTCGAGGGTGCAGACGACGGTGGCGCCGCGCGCCTCCTCCCCCGCCTCCGCGAGCGCCATGACCTCGGCGTGCGGTGTGCCGGGGCCCTTGTGCCAGCCCTCGCCGATGATCTCGTCGCCGTCAAGGACGACGGCGCCCACCAGCGGGTTGGGGCTCACGAAGCCCTGACCGTTCAGCGCGAGCGCGTGGGCACGCTCCAGCGCTGCGAGTTCGATCTCCGAGACCTCCTCGCTCACGCGGCCTCCTGCGCCAGCTGTGAGTACATGGCGATCGGGTCGTCCGCTCCGAAGATGGCGGACGCCGACACGAAGAGGTTCGCACCCGCGTCGCGCACCGACGGCAATGTCTCGGGACCAATGCCGCCGTCCACCTGGATCGCAACCTCCGGCGGTAGCACCTGCTGCAGGCGCGCAACGCGCTCCGGGGTGGTGTCAAGGAACGGCTGCCCCGCGAAGCCCGGGTTGATGCACATCACGTTCACGTAGTCGAGCATCTCCGCCACGGTCTCAACCACGGCGAGCGGCGTGGCCGGGTTGATCGCAAGGCCGGCCAGGCAGCCGTGCTCGCGGATCTGCCCCAGCAGACGGTGGATGTGCGGGTCGGCCTCGGCATGGACGCTGATGGCCCCGGCGTGGGGCGCGAACCAGTCGATGACGCTCCCGGGGCGCTCCACCATCAGATGGACGTCCAGGAAGCCACCGGCCGCGCGCACGGCGGGCGCGACCTGCTGGGCGAAGCCCGTGCCGAGCGTCAGGTTGGGCACGAAGCGGGCGTCCATGACGTCGATGTGGAAGATGCGGGCACCGGCCTCGAGCAGCCCGTCGACCTGATCGCCGAGGTGCAGGAAGTCCGCGGACATGAGGGACGGCAGCACCGCCCGGCGGGGGAAGGAGTTCACAGCGGTGAGCCTATCGCCCGCCTGCGAACAAGCGCCGTCACCCGGCCAGGCGCGCCACGAAGAAGCCGTCCGTCCCATCCCTCCCCGGCAGGGTTCGCAGCACACCTGGCAGGTGGGGATGCGCGAGAGCGGGGTCGTGTTCGGTTATGTCGACCACGGGTACGCCGGTTCCACGCACTACGTCCTCGTTTTCAGCGGGGAGGAGCGTGCAGGTGGAGTAGAGGACGCGACCGCCTGGACGGACGAGCGTCAGCGCCCGACCCAGGAGCTCTGCTTGGAGGCGGGCAAGCACCGCAACGTCATTCTCCTCGCGACGCCAGCGCGCGTCGGGGCGCCCCGCCAGCACGCCCAGTCCGGTGCACGGCGGGTCGACCAGAACGGCATCAAAGCCGGCGTCCAGGGGCACTTCGCGGCCGTCACCCTCGATGACCTCGACCTTCGCTCCCAGACGCTCGGAGACCTTCGTCAACGCGCGGGCACGCGCGGCATGTGGCTCGACCGCGATCAGGGTGCCCTCGTTTTGCATGCGAGCGGCGATGGCGGTCGTCTTGGCGCCGGGAGCGGCGCAGAGGTCCAGGATGCGCTCGCCCGGCTGGGGATCGAGCGCCACCACCGGCAAGAGCGACGCCCGGCTCTGGGCCATGCCCCTCCCCTCCTGCCAGATCGGTGAGTCCTCCAGCGCGAAGGGTCCGTCGATGACATAGGCCTCATCGATTCGATGATCCCGGTGCCATCGCCCCTCCGGAAGCAGGGCCTCGAACTCCTCTCGTGTTCCCCGGAGAGGGTTCCAGCGGATCGCCCGCTCGGGCGGCTCGTTCGCGGCGGCCAGGACCACGCGGGCATCGGCGGGACCGAGCGATGTGAACAGCGCCCGTGCGATCCAGTCGGGAGCGCTGTGGCGGAGCGCGGCGTCCTCGGGGGTCGCGTCGCCGAGAGCATCGAGCCGCTGGCGACCGTCCGCGGCGACCTTCCGGAGAACCGCGTTGACAAGGCCGGCGCGCGCATCACGACGACGTTTCTCGCCGGGAAACGATCGGGCGAGACGCACGGCCTGATCCACGACCACGGCGGAGGCGACGCCGTCGGAATAGCAGAGCTCGTACGCGCCCAAGCGGAGGACGTCGCGAACACCCGGCTCCACCCTGCGCGGATTCGTCAAGTGGGCGTCGAGCACGTGGTCGAGGGAGCGGCGTCGCTGAACCGCGCCGTATGCCAGGCGGTTGGCCTGGCGGCGGGCGGATCCCTCCAGATCCGCGCGGCGTGCCTCACCGGCGAACGCGCGATCCGCGTAGGCGCCCTCGCGCACCCGTTCGAGGACGCGCAGGGCCACGCGACGCTCGACGGTGGCGGTGTCGGTGCCGGCTATGTGAGCGTCAGGTCGCCGCGCCATCCGCGCAGGAAGTCCGCGGCCGCCATCCGTCCCTTGCCGGGCGGCTGCAGTTCGTCGATCGCGATAGCCCCATCACCGACCGCGACAAGAAGGCCGGCATCGGAGGCGACCGCGGTGTCGGCGTCCGGCGGCACCGTGTCGCTGACGGCGGCACGCCAGAGCTTGAACGGCTGGCCCCCGATCTCGAGGCGCACGCCCACATGAGGCGAGAGCGCGCGGATGCGGTTGACCTCCTGGGCGGGCGTGGCAGTACGGTCCAGCCAGCGGTCCTCGTCACCGATCTTCGCCGCGTACGACTCACCGCTGTCGGGTTGCGGCGTGACCGTGAGCGGTGTGGTCTCCATCCCGGAGAGGACGCCGCTCAGGAGGTCGCCGCCGACCTCGGCGAGGCGGTTGAGGATCACTCCCGCGTCGTCCTGCGGCGCGATTGCGACCTGCTCCGTGGCGATCATGGGGCCGGTGTCGAGGCCCGCGTCCATCTGCATGATCGTGACGCCGGTGGTGGTGAGTCCGTCCATGATCGCGCGCTCGACCGGAGCCGCACCGCGGTAGGCCGGAAGCAACGAGAAGTGGACGTTGATGCAGGTCCAGCCGGAGAGCACGTCGTCCTTCAGCAGCTGGCCGAAACCCACCACGCAGAGGGCGCCCACGTCGAGGGCCCGCAGATCGTCCAGAACCGCCGGATCGTTGATCGTGGCGGGCCGCCAGAGGTCGAGCCCTCGATCCAGCGCCGCCTTCCCCACCGCCGTCGGGATGGTCTTGCCGCCGCGACCGCGTGGACGGTCGGGCTGGGTGATGACGCAGGCCATGGAGTGCCCACCGTCGATGAGCCGCTCCATCACCGTGACGGCGGCCGGCGGGCTCCCTGCGAAGGCGATGCGCATCAGACCCGTGCGGCGCTCTCGCGGAGCTGCCGGAGGGCCTCCTTGCGCTGATCCTTCGGCGTGCGATCGAGGATGAGGATGCCGTCGAGGTGATCGATCTCGTGTTGCAACACCCGCGCCTCGTATCCCTCGGCGTCGATCTCGACCGGGTTTCCCTCGACATCCTGGGCGGTCACGTGCACCCGCACGGCGCGCGAGACGTCCATGAGCACCTCGCCGATGGACAGGCACCCCTCCTGGCCGACCTCCTCCTCATCAGAGCGCTCGGTGATCGTCGGATTGACGAGAGCGCGTGCCGGCTCGTCCTCATGCGGATCGAGGACGATCAGGCGACGCAGCCGCCCCACCTGAGGTGCGGCCAGCCCCACCCCGCGGGCCTCGTGCATCAGGTCGATCATCTGTGCGGCCTCGCGCTGAAGCGCCTCGTCGAATACCTCGATCGGCGCGGCCGGAGTACGGAGGACCGGGTCGCCGAACTGCCGGACGTGGCGGAGCGCCGCCCGACGGCGCTCCTCACGGGCGGGATCATCGAACTCACGTGCCATCCGGCTACCTCGGACGCGGCAGAGCGGACCGCGCGGCGGAGAGTGCCTCGGACCGATTGTCGGTCCACGCCGCGGCGTCGACGACAGAGAGCCGTGACCAGTCGCCGTCCTGCGCGAAGCCGCCACCGAGACCGGACGCGGCAACGCCGACGGTGATCTCGCCCTTGTTCACGGTGACCTCGACGCCCTTGTCGCCGGTGCGCGGGAAGACGATGGTGGTCTCCTCCACGCCGGTGGCCGGGTTGGTCATGAGCGGAGCGATGGACAGGTCGTTCAGGTCGAAGTACACGGCCGAGAGCGTCTCGCGGAGCTCGGCGGGCACGGTGGCCATGAGCTCCTCCAGGCGGTAGAGCTCGGCGACGCGCGGGGTGAAGAAGTACTCGCCCTCACGCAGAAGCGCCGCGTCGACACCGGTGGATCCCCCGCGCTCCGGCCGCTCCTGCACCCAGTCACGGACACGCAACCAGCTCTTGTGACGGACGTCGTGGCCGTTCGCGACCGCGCCGGTGACCGATCCGTTGGGCTTGCGGTCGGGGGCGACGAGCACACCGATGACGCGCTCGGCCTGACCGGCCAGCCCACTGACGGCGCCCTCGATTCGGGCCTGCGAGTCGACGTCGTAGCCCAGCGTGGTCTGGATGGCGACGATCCACCGCTTGCCGCGATCACGGATCACGATGTCCACGGGCGTGCCGTCGACCGCGACGGCCTCACGGGTCTGGGCCTCCTCGACACCGGGCAGATCCTCACCGACGAGCTCGCTGACGAGCGCGGGGCGGGTCTCGGGACCGGTGAGCGCGATCAGGCACGCCAGGACGTGCGACCAGCGTTCCCCTTGATCGGAAGGGCTCTCAAACAGGCGTGGTACCGGCATCTGGGCGTCTCCAAAGAGGGTGGTGGAATCGACTTTCCATCCTACTGACGCCGAGTCCTCCAGGTCGATGGAGGCAGGCCGTCCGTCTCGCCCTGTGGGCCCCCTCGAGGTGAGGTCTGTTCCCATCGCACAGGACGGAGAACGTCACGCGCCTCGCGGCGACCAGCCGGCCCTTCTGACGCGTTGAGGGCCGAACGGGGTGGATGGTGCCGGGCACCTGCCACCCCTTCGAGATACCGGAAGGTTGGCGACGCCCGCCACGTCCGATCCCAGTCGAGGAAGAGAAATCCGCGACGATGCAGGCACTTTCTGATATCCGCCGCCGTCAACGGGGGATGGTTCCCCCGACCCCGCGGCGCCCTGCCTATGTCTCCTGAGGGTCCACATCCACGGTGATCCGCACCCCCGTCGCCCCCAGCACCTCGGCCACGTCGTCCGCCGCCCGACGCGTCGGCCACGCGATCTCCTGAGCGCGTTCCGCCCGCACCAACACGGCACGGCGAGTACGTCGGCGCACACGGTGCAGGACGGCCGGACCCATCACCCGGGCGTCGGGCAACACGTCGGTGAGGTGGTCGGTGAGGCGAACGGCGACCTCCTGGACGCGGGGCTCGTCCATGCCCTCGACCACGACGCGCACCAGATGGCCGAACGGTGGGAACCCGTGCTCGCCCCGCCGTACGACCTCGCCGTCCATGAACGTCTCGACGTCATGCTTCGCGCCCAGCTGGACGGCCCTCCCCCGCGGTTCCCATGCCTGCACGAAGACGGACGCCGGCTCGCCACGACGCCCCGCGCGACCGGCCAGCTGGACGATGAGCTGGAAGGCCCGCTCCTCCCCACGGAAGTCGGGTCGCTGGAGCGGCCCGTCGGCATCGAGGACTCCGGCCACGGTGACGTCGGGGAGATCGTGCCCCTTCGCCACCATCTGGGTTCCGAGCAGGACGGCCGGACCGGGTCGGGCGAACCGCTCCAGCCGGGCCTCCAGTTCACCACGCCGCGCGGTCGCGTCGGCGTCGAGCCGGATGATCTCGGCACCGGGCACGACGACCTCGAGCGCCTCCTCGAGGCCCTGCGTCCCCGAGCCCTGTCGGATGACGTCGGTGGAGCGACAGCGCGGGCAGAGCTCCGGGATCCCCCGGGTGAGGCCACAGTGGTGGCAGATTACCTGGGGCGGCCGGTCGTGCACGACCATGGGTACGTCGCAGTCCGGACAGCGTCCGATCCACCCGCAGCCCCGGCAGAGGATCTGTCGTGCCAGGCCGCGGCGGTTGAGCAGCAGGATGGCCTTCTCGCCACGACCGAGGGCGTCCTGGATACCCCGGGCGAGCGGCCGGGACACCGGTCCGGGCGCCTCCAGACGCATGTCGACGACTTCGATCCGCGGCAGCCGCGCTCCGTCGGCCCGGGTGCGGAGCGTGATGCGCGGCAGGGCGTTCCACGACTCGGCGCGTGGCGTGGCGCTCCCGTAGACGACGAGTGCCCGGTCGATGAGCGCTCGCCGATAGGCCACCTGACGCGCGTCGTAGCGGATGCCCGAGTCCTGCTTGTACGAACCGTCGTGCTCCTCGTCGATGACGATGAGGCCCACGTCCGCCAGCGGCGCGAACACCGCGCTGCGGGCGCCGAGCACCACGTCCGACCTCCCGTCGCGGATCCGCGCATCGGCCCGCGTGCGCTCGGCCGCGGTCAGGGCGGAGTGCCAGACCTCCACCCCGCCTCCCAGACGGGCGCGCAGCCGGTCGGCCGTCTGGGGCGTGAGCGCGATCTCGGGGACCAGGACGATGCTGCCGCGACCGAGCTCGCGCATGCGCTGGATCAGCCGGATGTAGACCTCGGTCTTCCCCGACCCGGTGACCCCGTGCAGCAGGCGCGCCCGTTCGTCGGCCTCGACGGCGGCGAGCAGATCCGCCACCGCGACATCCTGATCCGGGGAGAGTTCGGGTGCCTCCTCCGTGGGCGGAGGTGGATCGTCGTCCGGGTTCCAGACACCCTCCTCCAGCTCGAGCTCGCCGCGCTCGGCCATCGACCGCAGCGTGGACAGCGTGGTGCGCGCACGGCGACAGAGGTCGGCGGCCGGCAGGGCTCCCCCCACGTCCCGCAGGACGTCCATGATCTCCGCACGACGACCGACCGCCTCGGCGGGCAGAGACCGCGCGATCAACTGTCGCCGTCCGGCGGGGATCGGCGCCAATGTCCACCGGCCGTCCGGTGAACGACGCAGCGCATCCTCCGCCCGAGGCGGCAGCAGCAACCGCAGGCACTGCGCGAGGGGTGCGGCGTAGTAGCCGGCCATCCACGCCCCGAGCGTGAGCAGGTTCGGAGAGACGGGCGGCGCATCCGTCACCACGGCGGTGACCTGAGCCAGCTTCCCGTCGAACCCGGGCGGGTCCATCGAGACGACCACCCCGAGCTCTTGGCGGCCGCGCAGCGGGCAGGCCACGAGGGCCCCCACGCCCACCAGGTCGGTGAGGTGGTCGGGAACCCGGTAGTCCAGCGGACGGTCGAGCGCCCGCGTGTCGAGCAGCAGCACGACCTGGGCGGCGTGCCCGGGTCGTGTCATCTCAAAGAGCTGGTGCGACTACGCGTACTACGCGTCGCGCTCGGTGCTGCCGCGCCGCAGAATGAAGGCCGCGCCCATGATGAAGCCGACGACGACCGCGAAAATGAGGGTCTTACGCATCCGTTTGTCTCCTTGTCTCAGCCGGCGAAGGCGTCGCCGATGTCGGTGTTCTCCCACGTGAAGCCGTCACCCGTCCGTCCGAAGTGACCATACGCGGCCGTCGGCGTGTAGATCGGCCGACGCAGCTTCAGGTTGTCGCAGATGGCAGCCGGGCGGAGATCGAAGTTCTCGTTCACCCACTTCTCGATCTCGCCGACGTCCCAGGTCTCGGTGCCGAAGGTATCGACCATGACCGACACGGGGTGAGCGACGCCGATGGCGTAGGCCACCTGCACCTCGCACCGCTTCGCCAGGCCGGCGGCGACGACGTTCTTGGCGACCCACCGGGCCGCGTAGCAGGCCGAGCGGTCCACCTTGCTGGGGTCCTTGCCGCTGAACGCGCCGCCACCGTGTCGGGCCATGCCGCCGTAGGTGTCGACGATGATCTTGCGGCCGGTGAGACCGGCGTCACCCATGGGGCCACCGATCACGAAGAGCCCGGTCGGGTTGACGTAGGTGGTGATGTCGTCGGACCAGCGGTCGAACTCCTCGAGCACGGGACGGATCACGTTGGCGGTGATGTCCTCGCGAAGCTGGTCGCCCGTGATCTCGGGTGCGTGCTGGGACGACACGACCACAGCCGTGACCTCCTTGGGGACGGCGCCGTCGTAGCGCACCGTCACCTGGGTCTTGCCGTCGGGGCGCAGGTACGAGAGCCCGTCACGCCGCACCGCCGCCAGACGCTCGGCCATGCGGTGGGCCAGCGTGATGGGGAGCGGCATCAGGGACTCGGTCTCGTCGGTCGCGTAACCGAACATCAGGCCCTGGTCACCGGCGCCCTGGAGGTCGTATCGATCCTCCGCGCCCTCGGCACGTCCCTCGTAGGCCGTGTTGACACCCTGCGCGATGTCGGGGCTCTGCTTGTCGAGAGCGACGAGTACCCCACACGTCTCGGCGTCGAACCCGTATTTCGCGCGGTTGTATCCGATCCGATCGACCGTCTCGCGAACGATGGCGGGGATGTCGAGCTGCGCCGTGGTCGAGATCTCACCGGCGACGACGACCTGCCCCGTGGTGACGAGCGTCTCACACGCCACACGGCCCGCAGGATCCTGCGCCAGCACTGCGTCGAGCACGCCGTCCGAGATCTGGTCCGCGATCTTGTCGGGATGACCCTCGGTCACCGATTCCGACGTGAAGAGGTGTTCCCCCATGGAGGTGTTCCATCCTGTCGTGTCCTGAAAGCAGCGGTGAGCATACCAACCGCCCCTGCCGGTCCCTCCGCCCCCGGGCAGGGCATGTCGAGTGTCCTCCGAACCGTCTCAGACGCTGCCCGGGACCCGTGAAACCCAGTCATGGAGAATCGGGCGGCGGCGGGTCGACGAACCCGCCGTGGTCACTACCCGATCGTGATGAAGAACTCGAAGGTAGGACGATCCCCCGCCGTCGACCAACCGGCGACGTTCCGGACCGGACGGAGGTTCTCCATGACCTCGTCCGTCATCTCGTCGGGTGCGAGCGTCTGAACCATCTTCAGTGTCTGCTCCACGTTGAGCCACATGACCGACTGGACCTCGGACGGCATCTGATCCGTCGCGTCACGATAGCCGCGATCCTCGGAGAGCCGGGCCTTGGGCGACTGGACGCTCTTGATCGCATCGACGCTCGTTCCCAGCAGGACGTTCCGGCCGTCGATGCCGTGGACGATGCTCACGCCACCGTCGAGACGCGTTTCCCAACCGGTCACGCCGTTTCCGAGGCGGACCTGGCTGAACGACGGGATGTTCGCGGTTCCGGTCCGGCTGAGGAGATCGAGCTGCTTGCGCACGTTCTCCAGCGTTGTCGCGGCCGCCTTCCCATCGGTGGCCGTGAGGACCGCGACCACGTCCGGCATGCGCCCTCCCGACGGCACCGGCAGGACGGCCGCCGCAACCTCACCGGAGGTGATGTTCTTCAGGTCCTCGATCGGCAGGCCGAAGAAGTTCAACGCGCCACGCACCTGGCCCAGCTGGTCCTTCGTCTGCTGGTTGCCCTCGCTCACCCGTTCGAGCACGACACGCGTCACGTTGTAGAGATCGTTCGCACCGAGATAGGCGACGGCATCGGCCGGGATGTGGGCAGGAAGGGCCGGTGTGTAGACGCCCACCTGCGGAGCGCCCTCCACCTTGGAGGCCACAGCCTTCAGGCGGATGCCGTCGGACTCCGCGCTGAGCGACATCGCGAGGCCCGCGTCGGCGCTGAGGCCCGATGCCTCGATCTGCCGACGGACCTCCGGTCGCTGCGCGGCGCCGATCCCCGAGATGATCTCGGCGAAGTCGACGTACCCCTGGACGAGCACCTCGTCGGGCAGACCGGCCAGTGCCTGCCGAATCTTCGCTGATCCCGCCAGCGACGCGTCACGGCCTCCCCGGCGGGTGTCGATCGACCGCGCGACCATGTCGGCCGACTGCGATGCGACCAGACTCTCGTCGAAGATCGCCATGTAGATGTCGGACGAGCGGTAGATGGAGACGCCCCGATGCTCGCGTTCGACGTTCGACAGCGAACCGTCGCGGACGAACAGGTCGCGGACCTCGGTCTCCTTGCCGTCCGCGATATCGACCACTATGAGGACCGTGGGGTCGTCGGTGCGGGTCACATCGGGGATCGCAACCGCAGCGCTGTCACCGAGCAGGGGACGCAGGTCACGGTCGAAGTCGATCTTGCCCCGGGAAAGGCTCTCCTTCGCGCGACGCAGGAGATCCTGGTAGATCGGGAAACGTGAGGCCAGATCGGCCGCCTGCCGCCACTGACCGCTCTCGAGATCGGTCGAGATCTCGAGGTACACCTGGCTTCGCGAGGGTACGAACTCGGCAACACGCCCCGCTCCAGAGCCCGCCAGGGTCGCGTCGCCACCACCACAGCCGGCGATGGCGAGAACGCATGCGAGGAGTCCTGCGGTGCAGAACAGCCACAGTCGACGCCCGCGGGTATGCGCGCGGTGAGTGTCTCGCATTACCCTGGGAAACCCTCCTGCTCAGATGGGAAACGAGCAACCTCGGAAAACCGGGAGATCAAACCTCAAACCGAAGGTAGCAAGGGTGTTCGGAAGCGCCGTCGCCGGGGAGTAAAGGAACGATCAAGAACCAGTTGGTCGATTCCACGGAAATCGCGGCGCGGTGCGTGCCCCAGGACTCCTCGAAAGGACACCACCCTGACCATCGGCGCCCGGCGACCCCCCGTACGACAGAGACATTCCCCACCCGGGCCGGCCACCGGTGACGCGCCCCACATCCACGATCCCGGGGGATCGACCACCTAGGAGCGCCGGCTGCGCACCTCGATGATCAACGGGATGCCATCCAAGTCGAAGGCCCGCCGGAGACGGTTCTCCAACCAGAACCCGTAGTCGCGGGTCATGAGCCCGCGGTCGTTGACGTCAAGACGGAAGGTCGGCGGCATGACACCGGTCTGCACGATGTAGCGCAGCGACAGACGCCGCATGCCGTCCCGCGGACCCGGGCGCTCCTCGGCCAGCCGTCGCAGCTCGGTGTTGAGGCGGTTGGTCGAGATGTGCTCGGACATGCGGTCGTACAGGCGGAGTGCCTGCGGCAGGAGGCGCCGCACCCCCTCACCCGTGACGGCCGAGCTGATCTCGACCGGCGGCCGCTGGCGCACCTTGGCCCGGATGACGCCGTGGATGTGATCCAGTTCGGGTTGGGCGACATCCCACTTGTTCATGACCATGACGGTGGCGCAGTGCGCGTGGGCGGCCTGATCCGCCGCCGCCAGATCCGCATCGGTGATCCCGATGGACGCGTCGCAGACCACCAGCGCGACGTCGCTCCGCTCGGCGGCCTGAATGGCACGTAGGTGTGAATACCGCTCGACGTCCTCCTTGGCCTTGCCGCGCTTGCGAAGGCCGGCCGTATCCGTCAGCACGACACGTCGACCGTCCACCTCCACCACCGTGTCGACCGGATCGCGAGTGGTTCCGGGTACGTCGTGCACGACGGCGCGTTCCTCGCCCAGGATCGCGTTCAGCAGGCTGCTCTTCCCCACGTTCGGACGGCCGAGGATGGCGATGGCCGGCGGGGCGACGGCGTCGAGGTCGACCTCCGGCGCGTCCGGAAGACGCTCCACGATCGCGTCCAGCAGGTCACCGATGTTACGTCCGTGCTGCGCCGAGACCGGCACCACCGTGTCGAATCCGAGACCCCACAGCGACTGTGCCTGGAGCTCGTGCCGCTCGGCATCGCTCTTGTTGGCCACGACGATGACCGGACGATGAGCGCGACGGAGCTTCTCGGCCACGTCCAGATCACCCGCCGCCGCACCGGCCTGGGCGTCGACGACGAAGAGGATCACGTCTGCCTCACCGATGGCCTGGACGGCCTGCGCCGCGACCTGCCGGTTGACGGGGCTGGGATCCGACTCGTCGATGCCACCGGTGTCGACCAGCTGGAAGATGCGACCGCCCCAGTCGGCGACTCCCGCACGACGGTCCCGGGTGACCCCGGCCTGCTCGTCCACCACGGCGTCGCGGGTGGCGCTCAGACGGTTGAAGAGCGTCGACTTCCCCACGTTGGGGTAGCCGACGATCGCGACCATCGGCATGCCGTCGTCCATCGCGGCGATGGCGGACGTGCGCCGAGCGCGGGCCGCCGAGCGGCGCTCGGCCGCGGTGGGTCGGGGAGATCGTGAACTCATGCGAGGAGTGTAGTGGGGAGTCAGCCCAGATCCGGGTCGAGGGAGGGTTCGCCCTCCGCGACCGTCTGGGGCGGGCCGCCCGCCTGTGGGACGAGGGCCGCGATCGCCTCGGCCATGCGGAGGGTCGCCGCACGCACACGCACGCTCTTCGCCCCCTCGGTGAGGTCCCCGAAATCGAGCGGAGCGCCGAAGACGACCCGAACCCGGCCGAACCGCTGCTGAGAGCCCCAGATCGCCGCGGGGATCACCGTCACCCCGGGCTCGAGCGCCAGCAGGCCGGCGCCGGTGAAGAAGGGACGCAGGCGCCCGGTCCGGCTCCGCGTGCCCTCGGGGAACATGATCATGGCCTCGCCCCGCGAGAGCAGGTCACGGGAGAAGCGGATGGCGTCGCGATCACCCGCGCCGCGATCGACGGGGAACGCACCGACACCGCGTAGCACGGTCGCCACGGGTTTGCGGCGGAAGAGCTCCGCCTTGGCCATGAAGTACATGAACCGGGGCTGCGCCGCCATTCCCACGAGCGGAGGGTCCATACTGGACAGGTGGTTGCAGACGATGAGGGTGGCGCCCTCACGCGGGATGTTCTCCATGCCCCGCCGCTTCATGCGGAAGAAGCCGTAGGTGATGGGCCACAGCCCCCGCCGTCCGACCTCCCAGTAGGGCCTCACGAGCCCTCGTCCACAGCGCGCACCAGATCCCCGATGGCCGTGATGACGTCGTCGATGGTGAGGTCGGTCGTATCGACGACAACCGCGCCCTCCGCGACGATGAGGGGCGAGATCGCGCGGTTCTGATCCCGTTCGTCGCGGGTACGCATCTCGGCCAGGACCTCGTCGAAGGTCGCGGTGTCGCCCGCCTCCCGCAGCTCCTCGTGGCGCCTCCGCGCACGTTCCTCGGCCGATGCCGTGAGGAACACCTTCACGTCGGCGTCCTTGGCGACAACGCTGCCGATGTCACGCCCGTCGGCGACCCAGTCCCCGGCGTCCATCGCCCCGCGCTGCCACCGGACCACGATCTCGCGGAGCGGTGCGTGGGCGGCGATCCGCGAGACGACCGCGCTCACCGCCGGATCGCGCACCAGCGCCGTCACGTCCTCGTCGTCCAGGAACACGGTTTCACGGCCGTCGGCGAATCGCAGCGTCACGCGATGGGCCTCGGCCAGCTTCACGAGTCCGGCGGTGTCGTCGGGATCGACGTCCCGGCGGCGCGCGGCGACGGCGAGGGCCCGGTACATGGCACCGGTGTTGAGGTACCCGTAGCCGAGGGCGTCGGCGACCTGTCGCGCGACGGTGCTCTTGCCGGCCCCGGCGGGTCCGTCGATGGCCACGATCACGCCGTCGCCCCCAGTTCGACCAGGTCCCGGGTGAAGCCCGGATACGAGACGGCCGCCACCTCGAAGCCGTCCACGACGACGCCCTCGTCGCTCGCGAGGCCGGCCACGGCTCCGAGCATCGCGATGCGGTGATCTCCTTCCGCAT
Organism: uncultured Bifidobacteriaceae bacterium; assembly: GCA_964531025.1. Taxonomy (GTDB): domain Bacteria; phylum Actinomycetota; class Thermoleophilia; order Miltoncostaeales; family Miltoncostaeaceae; genus CALMEC01. Next base: position 243,675 of record CAZHDY010000001.1, read on the forward strand.
CGATACGTCCTCCGCGCAGGCTCCCGCGTCCGCGGACCAGGAACCCGTCCGGACGCTCTTCGATGTCGGCACCGAGCGCCGTGAGGGCGCGGCAGGTGGTCGTGATGCGGTCGCTCTCCTTCACGCGCAGCTCCTCCGCCCCGCGCACGACGGTCTCGCCCGAGGCGAACGCCCCAAGGAGCGCAACCAGCATGACTTCGTCGATCATCGCCGGGATCTCGTAGTCCGCCACCTCGGTCGCGACGAGCGCGTCGGCGCGGTGCACGACCAGGTCGCCGTACGGTTCGCCACCCGACGGCGCCCCCTCCAGCACCTCGATGTGCGCGCCCATTCGCTGCAGGACCGGCAGCAGCCCACTGCGGGCCGGGTTCAGGTTGATACCGGTCAGACGCACGGCCGGAGCGGCACAGAGCGTCCCGGCGACAAGGTGGAAAGCGGCGGACGAGAAGTCGCCCGGCACACGCACGTCCGGCAGGTGAAGGCCGGCCACGGGGCCGTCGATCGACACGGTGTCGCCGTCGATGCGCACGTCCACCCCCGCCGCGCGGAGCATCAACTCGGTGTGGTCACGGGATCGCACGGGCTCAGTGACCGAGGTCGTCCCATCGGCGGCGAGGCCCGCCAGCAGGATTGCGCTCTTCACCTGAGCGCTCGCGACGGTCAGCCGATGGTGGATGCCGGCGAGTCCCCCGGACGCGGGCGCGATGGTGATCGGCGGGGTCCCGCCCGCCACGGTCGTGACGGATGCCCCCATCGCGGCAAGGGGTCGGGCGATCCGGTTCATCGGGCGGCGGCGAAGCGAGGCGTCGCCGTCCAGCTCGACGGCGGTCGGCGTCACACCGGCCAGGAGCCCGCCGAAGAGCCGCATCAGGGTGCCCGCGTTCATGCAGTCGATGCGGGACGGCGGACGAAGCCCCCGCAACCCCACCCCGTCCACGACCAGGGTTCTACCGAGATGCCCCTCGACGGTGACACCGCAGGCCTCGACGGCGGACAGGGTGGCGCCCGTGTCCTCGGAGTCGAGAGTGTTCTCGATGACCACCCGGCCGTCCGACACCGCCGCGAGCATGATCGCGCGATGGGTGATGGACTTGTCGGCGGGCACGGAGAGCGCGCCGGCCAGGGACGATGCGGGAGAAATGCGGACCGAACTCACGGGACCACACGCTACAGTGGGCGCCCGGTCACCATCCGCCGGCAGATGCCCCCGGTGAACGGCCGCACCGAGGGGGCCGACGGGTATCCTCGTGGCGTGTCATCTCCTCGCCCCACCCCCGAGCTCGTGGTCTACACCGCCGAGGGATGCTGTCTCTGTGACGACGCGCGCGCGACCCTGGATCGCCTCATCCCCGAGCTCGACCTGGACGTGAGGTGGGTCCACATCGACGGCGACGACGCCCTCGAGGACGAATGGCGCACCCAGATCCCGGCCGGGGTGCTGAACGGCCGGAAGGTCTTCAAATTCCGTGTGGATGAGCCCCTGCTGCGCCGTCGAGTGGCGTCGCTTGCTCGCGCCGCCGACCCCGAGGGAGGCCCCGACGATGAGTGACCGCACGACGCACCCACCGGTCGAGCCGCGCCGTGAGGTCAACTGGTCGCGCCGCCTCGCCATCGGTGGTGCCATCCTGATCGGCGCGATCCTCCTCGCGCTCGTCCTGTCGGCGTTCCTTCCCCGTTGGTGGGCGGTCCGCATCGGTAACCAGGTCGACCAGAGCACATTCAACGGCGTCGCGCTCGGCCTGTTCTACGGCGCGGTGTTCACCTTCCTCCCGCTGCTCGTCCTCTGGCTCGGTGTACGTCGTAGGAGACCGTGGAAGGTTTGGCTCGCTTTCCTCGGAGGCGCGATCCTTCTCGCCGCGCCGAATCTCCTTACGCTGTCCATCGTCGTCGGCAACGGCAACGCGGCACACGCGGGTGAGCGCATCCTGGACACGCAGGCCAGTTACTTCCGGGCAAGCACGCTGATCGGTGCGATCCTCGGTGCCGGGATCATGGCCTGCGTCATCTGGCTGTCCTTCCGTCGAAGGAGCCTCACGAAACGCGAACGACAGCTGCGTGAGGAACGCGACGCCCTCGTCCGTGAGCGGGACGCCGGAGCAGACGCAGGGAACGCCCCGGAGTGACCCGGGTGACGAACGAATGGACGCTGGCACGCCCCGGCGGGCACCGGCTGTTCGGTGACGACTCCGGCGGTGACGGGACTCCCATCCTCCTGCTCCACGGGCTGACCGCCACGCGACGCTACGTGCTCCACGGCTCGCGCCACCTCGAGCGCGCCGGCCATCGGCTGATCTCCTATGACGCCCGTGGCCACGGCGAATCCGATCCGGCACCAGAATCCACCGCCTACGACTACGCGTCGCTCACCGCGGACGCCGTGGCCGTGCTGGACGACCGGGGCATCGAGCGCGCCGTGCTGGCGGGTCACTCGATGGGATCCCATACCGCTCTTGCTCTCGCTCTGACACATCCCGACCGGGTGTCGGCCCTCATCATCGGCGCACCGGCCCACCTCGGGCGCCCCACGGATGAGCCTGAGCGCTGGGACCGCCTGGCGAACGGCCTGCGCACCGGAGGCGTGGGGGGTTTCTACGACGCCATCGACGACAAGGGTCCCGACGACTGGCACGAACGCCTGCGCCGCGTCGTGATCCAGCGCATGGAGCGTCACCGCCACCCGGACGCCGTCGCCGACGCGCTCACCTGGACGCCCCGATCGGCGGCCTTCGACGGCCTGGACGCGCTGGACGACATCCGCGTGCCCACCCTCATCGTCGCCACTCGCGACGAGTTCGACGCCGACCACCCGTATGCGGTCGCCATGGCCTACCACGACCACATCGCGGGTTCGCAGACCGTCACCGAGCCCGAGGGGAGCCCCCCGCTCACCTGGCGCGGTGGGGTGCTCTCGCAGGCCATCGCGGACTTCCTCGATACCGCGTCCTGACGGCGGACCGGATGTCCCGTCCGTGCGGCCACGCTCGATGAGTGGTGCCGTGGAGGCGTGGATGTGGGGTGCGTCACCGGTGGCTGGCCTGGGGTGGGCGGGTGGATGAGAAGTACATCCGCGCCGCCGGCGACTGCACCACGCCACGATGTCCGTGGCACCACTCATCTAATCTGTGTTCACCACGGAAAGGAGGTGGTCCGATTGTCCGAACCATGTGGAGGTAGCAGCAGCTAGGGGTGCGCCTTTCATCGCGCAGCCGCAGCATGACGGGCACTATCGCACCCCGATGCGAGAACCCAGCTGCCACCGGCCCGGCGCCATCTGGCGTCGGGCCTTTTTCATGCCCGCGAACGAATTCGATGTCCGTTTTGTAAGAACTGGCCATGGCATGCAACGAAATCACTCCCCCGTGACATATAAGGAGTGAAGCCCACGTGAGAAGGCCAGCCTGTGCATCGAACATTCCTCGGTGAGTTCGCGTCCGTCGCGGTCATCGCATTCACCACGCTGGCCGTACTGGGCGGCGGCGCATGGATCGTCGCGTCGATCACCGCGATCGCCATCGTGGGGCTCGCCCTCTACGAGGTCCGGACGGACTCCGGCGTGCCACGCCGAGGGATCATCGCCGCCACCGTCACCGCCGCGGTCCTGGCCGCGGTTTGGCACCCGGCGTTCGTGGTGGCCGTCGCCACAGGCGCCGCGATGATGGCGGCCACGCCACGTCCGGCACGCCGCGGGCGCTCGGCACACGCACGCCGCCGTCGAGCCGCCTTGACCGGCGAACATATGTTCGCTAGGGTTGTTGCATCAGCTAGATCAGATACCTCTCGTTCCGAAGGGGGTTTCATCGATGACGACGCAGCACTCCCAACCAAACGAGACCGGGTTCTCGCTCCGCCTCTTGAACCACGCCTGTGACGGCGCGGCGAGTCTCCGCGATTCCCTGATCCGTCAGGGCATGCGCCCTCAGCATGTGGCCCGCGCCGCGGGAGTGTCCCTCCGCACCTTGGCCAACTGCACCGACGGAGCACGCACGCGCCGCGGGATGCTGGTGCGCCTCGCCGGACTCGCGGTGATCGTCGATCAGCTCGTCGACCGGGGAATCCCGGTCTCCGTGCTCTGGAGCCCGCGGACGGTCGAGGTGGACCGCGTCATCCAGGGAATCCGGGCACAGTCGCCCATCGCGGCAAAGCTGGTGGACGCGCTCGACGCGATGCCGACGTCCCGGGATGACACACAGCTGAGCTTCCCCATGGCCGCCTGACATCACCGGCGTGGTCCGGATCCCGTCAGGGACCCGGATCGACGGGAATTCGCGGCCGGCCTCGTCATGCGCCCGAGCATGGCCGTTCCGGGGGCGGGTCAGATCGGAGGGATCTCGGGATCCTTCGAGTATGAACGGTGCAGCGTCTCGTGTGCTGCGGCAATCCACTGCGCCACCCGACGCGGATCAGGAGAGGATCCCATGGAGACCTCTGCCATCCGTGCGGCCAGATCACGTGGCCGACTGTAGGCCAGGTCCTCCACGGACGTGAGCCCGACCTCCACAAGATGATCCGCCGCATCCGGATCGACGCCATCGACCCCGACGAGGATCGCGATGCTCGTCCAACGTATGACGTCCTCCGCCGAGACCCCCACCGCCGTCGAGACGGCCGCACGGGTCTCGTCAGTGGACCCCGCCGCGATCAGATCGGGAAGCGTCCCGATCCCCGCTCCATGCAGTGCCGCGACGTGCCTCTCGGTGATTCCGCGCAGTTGCGCGATGGTGGTCATGGAGCCTCTCCGTCAACGATGCCGTCGATACCCACCTCAGATCGGCACGTTCTGATGCGGTCATGAGACCCGAGGGCCGGACACGAGGCGGACTCGGAGTTCCAGACCGGCGATACCGACGATCTCGACCTCCGATCCCGCGGGGCACGGAACATCCGAGACCGCATGCCACCGTTCACCGTCCATGATCACCTGGCCATCGGGATCGAGCGCTGTCGCGGCGACTGCGATCCGACCGATCATCCGTTCCCTTCCCACCTCTGGATGTCGGCGCCGACTCCACCGCACGAACACATAGGTCTCAACCGCCTCGTAGACCGCGCCGCCGACGATGATCACCCATCGCAGCGCACCGTCGAAGAAGGTGAAGGCGACCACCGCTGCGACGACGAGCCCCATGGCCTCCATCCCTTCCGTGGCACGCCGGCGCCGCTGATCGAGAAGCCGCGGCACTCACCCGCCGATTGAGATTCTCCACCGGCCTCCACAGCACTGCGGCCCACAGCCGGCGTCGGGCCCGAGATGGTTGATTCCACCGAGTGTGGAATCAACCATCTAGCTCATGAGCTTGAACTCGACACGCCGATTCTTCTTCCGGAGTTCCTCGGTGGTGTCGTTGGGCTCGACCGGGTTCTGGGATCCGTACCCGACGGCCTTCAGGCGTGCGGCCGCGATCCCCTTGCCGTTGATGTACTTCACGACCGCCTCGGCGCGCTGCTGGCTGATCTCCTGGTTCTTCGCGGCGTCGCCCTGAGTGTCGGTGTGCCCCCCGACCTCGGCCTTCACATCCATGTTCTGAGCCAGGATGGTGGCCACGGCGTCCAGTGTCTTCTCGCCTTCCGGGGTGAGGGTGGTCTCGCCCGTCGCGAACGGGATACCGCCCGCCTGCGTCACCACGCGATTGATCTCGGCGATCACCGTCTGACCCTGTGCGTCGGCCGTGCCGGTCTGCCCGGTGTCGGTGGTACCCGTTCCCGTCGTGTTGGTCACGGGACCGGCCGCCGGCTCGTCGTCCCCGCACCCCTTCGCCACACCGGCGATGATGAGGGCGAGCACCATCAGCGCGAGCAGCACGATCCATCCGGCGGGACCGCTCGAGGAGTGCTGAGGTTCGCGTGCTGTGGTCAAAGTCTTCCCCAATCGCCGTGGGAACCGAGGTTGCGACATCTTATCGTTGGCCTCGGAAGCCCTGATTCCTTGCGGTCACGGGACCACGAAAGTCGGTCGCGTGTGAAAGAAATTGCACGATCCCCTGTACCGGACGGGTCAACCGGGCTACACTCCCTCGGAGCGAAGGTCAGCGGACCGCGATCTCCAGGATCTTCGCGGACCATCGGGGGACTGTTCTCCACGAGGTGACCGCCGCTGAGCGATGCGGCGTGTCACGAGGACGGTGCCGAACTTCGGAGTAAAGGACGGACGCGACGGGACTGCAAGAGCTGATCGACCAAGGCGAGCTGCAGGCGCTCATCGCGCGCGGTCAGGAGCTTGGCTTCCTGAGCGTCGAGGAGGTCGGTGAGGCACTCGACGCCATCAACGTCGATGCAACCTCACAGGCCGAGCTGTACCAGCACCTCGACGAGCTCGGGGTCGATATCGTCGACGCCATCGAGGCACGCGCCCGCACGGCCGAACTCGACGAGGCCGAGCGCAATCGCCGCACCCATCCCGCCGTCGAACAGACGACGGACGCCCTCCAGCTGTTCCTCAAGGACATCGGGCGCGTCCCCCTGCTCACCGCGGCGCAAGAGGTCAGCCTGGCCAAGCGCATCGAGAACGGTGACCCCGAGGCCAAGCGTCAGATGGTCGAGGCCAACCTCCGGCTGGTCGTGTCCATCGCCAAGGCGTACCGCGGCCGCGGTCTCCCCTTCCTCGACCTGATCCAGGAGGGCACCCTCGGCCTGGTCCGCGCGGTCGAGAAGTTCGACTGGCGCCGTGGATTCAAGTTCTCCACCTACGCCACGTGGTGGATCCGCCAGGCCGTGACGCGCGCGCTGGCCGACAAGGGCCGCACCATCCGCATCCCGGTCCACGTTGTCGAGAAACTGAACCAGATCAGCCGCGCCGAGCGTGTACTCATCGGTCAGCTGGGACGCGAGCCCACCGTCGAGGAGCTCGGAGAGGCCACCGGCCTTCCCCCCGAGGAGGTCGAGGACATCCTCCGCAGCGCCCAGCCGATCGTGTCGCTCGAGAAGCCGGTGGGTGAGGACGAGGAGGCCGAGTTCGTCCGCTTCCTCGCCGACGAGAACACCGTCGCCCCCGAGATGGCCGCCGAGACGACCCTCCGCCACGAGGCGCTCGGCGATCTTCTGGATCAGCTCTCGTACCGTGAGCGCCGCGTCCTCGAGCTCCGCTACGGCCTGGGTGGCGAGAAGCCGCGCACCCTGGACGAGCTCGGCCGGATGTTCAACGTCACCCGCGAGCGCATCCGCCAGGTGGAGCACCAGTCGCTCCAGAAGCTGGCGAGCATGGCCGAGGCCGCCCGCCTCCAGTAGGGCCCTTCAGTGACATGCCGGCCGGCGATCGATGATCGTCCTGGCCGGCAGGTCACTTCACACACTTTGCGCGATCGAGTTGAGATCTCGACGTCAGGGACGGCGCTGCGATCGATCCGGACTGGTGGCCCGCGTCATCCGTAGGGCATCAGGGCTTGCGGGAGTCTGGTTCGATGGCCTGGAATCCGGCTAGAGCACGATTGGCCTCGGCCATCGCGTACGCGACATCCCGCTTCGACTCGACGTCGATCAGATAGCTGGTGCCCCGGAAGTCCAGGGAGACCCGGGCGTGTGTCTGCTGGATCATCCCCGAGTAGCCGCCGAAGTCCGCCGCGACAAGCTGTACGGGAAGGTCGGTTCTCAGCGATGCATCACCGCGTCGATTTCTCGGCGTCGAACCGAGCACGAAGACGTTGATATAGACCTGATCGCCCGTCAGAGCCTCCATCAGCGCGCTTCCCACGCTGTCATTCGGAACGGGACGTGGAAGCACGTAGTTCCCGATCTGCAATGTGAACCGTCCGTCATCCCCGAGGGCCCCAGCAGAGTTCTCCCCCTGCAGTGGCCATCGGATTCGGCGAGCGTTCCATCCCGACGGTGCGACGTACTCGACGTTGTCGTCCAGACGAGTAACGGAAGGATCCGCGTCGACGGCACGAAGCCCCGCCAGAGCACGATTGACGATCGCGGGTGCGTCCGCGGGCTCCGATTCGACGGCGACATCAATCCGATATGAGATGCCGCGGTGCTCGAGCCACACACGAGCGTATCCCTCAACCTCTCCGTAGACGTTGGCCGGAAGTTCAGCACTCGTCATCCGGATAGGAAGGTGCTGGTGCGTGATCACCCCGGAGATAGGCGTGTCAGGTGGCATAGCCCCGACACGGAGAACGGTGATCACCGCTTGGTCTCCATGAAGAGACGGATAGAGCGTCGACCAGACGTCATCACCCTCAGTCCAGGGCGGCAGCACGAAGTTCGCGATCTGCAGCGCGTCAACGGCCTCATCCGTTCCATCGCTCCTCTGAATCCGCTCCCGGACACGCCTGGCGTCCCACCCCCCGGCGCTCACGAACGCGAGTCCGTCGTCGAGGCGAACCTCCGTTGCTCCCAATGCCGCGGCATCCGTCGGCTGGGGCGGGCGGGCTTGACGGACGACGATCACCCCTGCGAGGACGACTGCGACCACGACACCAACGGCCACGGCGAGCGCCCCCAGACGAGGACCAGACCGGTCGGCCCCCACCCGTGATCGTGCGTCATCTCGGACGGCACGCTCGACAGCCTCTCGATGCCCCGCCGGTGGATCTCCCGGATCAGGACAGAAGTTCCGGAAGAGATCGAGTTCATCCACGGTCGGTCTCCTTCACATGTTCAGTGCCGGGATCGGAGGTCGTCCGCCACGCCCGAAGCGCATCGGCCGCACGGGCACGTGCGCGACTCAGGAGACTCCGCACGGTGCCGACGGGTACCCCCATCGCCTCCGCGATCTCGTCGTAGCTGAGGTCGGCCAGCGCATAGAGGAGCAGCGCGTCACGTTGACGCGGACGCAGTGAGGCCAGGACCGCCGCCAGCTCGGCGCCGAGGTCGTCGTTCGGCTGGGGGTCGAGATGCGTCGGCGTACCGAGTCGCTGGTAGGCGCGATACCCACGTACCTCGGCCCGCCGATGCCGATGGGCCAGGTTGGTTGCGATGCCGAGCAACCACGGCCGTGCATCCGCGTAATCGGACGAGAAGTCACCACGCTTGCGGAATGCGATCGCGAACGTCTCGGCCGTGATGTCCTCCGCGACCTGACGTCCCAGACGGCGGGCGACATACGTGAAGACACCGTCGTAGTGGCGCTCGACGATCTCGGCGAAGGCCTCTGGGTCCGACTCCGAACGACGAACGATGCTGCGGTCTGACGGGTGGTCCCCCATACCCCATATTCACCGAAGAGCCCTGGAAAGTTCCCGGTTCGCCACCGGCGGAGGCCGTCAGAGTCGCGCCAAACCCGCAGTCCGCGTGGTGAAGTGAGCACCGTCGATCTTTGTGGATTGGTCCAAACCGATCGGCCACCTCCCCGCTCTAGCGTCTGCTCAACCGTACGAAACGGTCACCGACGATCCCGGACCTCACCTGTGTCACCTGCACTTTTCACCGTCTCCGGGCCCGGGATCTCGGTCAACGCGACATAACCAGAGGCATCGCGCCTCGGAAAACCTGAACAAAGCGGAAGGACCCTATGACCGCCGGAACGATATGGCTACTTGTGTGCGCAGCCCTGGTGCTCTTCATGACACCGGGACTCGCCTTCTTCTACGGAGGCCTCGTCAAAGCCAAGAGCGTCGTCTCGATGATGATGCTCAGCTTCGGCGCCCTCGGCCTCATCGCTGTTCTCTGGATCATCTACGGATTCAACATGGGCGTTCTCAGTGGCGACGGATTCTGGGGTTCCGTCGTCGCCAACCCATTCTCTGACCTCGGCGTGAACGACCTCACCGGTAGCGAAGCCCTCGCCGGCGTCGCATTCGGTGGCACGTTCGCAATCATCACGACCGCTCTCATCTCGGGCGCCGTCGCCGACCGGGCCCGGTTCTTCCCGTGGCTCGTCTTCGCCGGTGTCTGGGCCACGCTCGCGTACTTCCCCGTCCAGGGCTGGGTCTGGGCGTTCGACGACAACGGCATGACCGGCTGGATCGGCAAGTTCGGCTTCGGTGAGACGGCCACCATCGACTGGGCCGGCGGTACGGCGGTCCACATCAACGCCGGTGCCGCGGCACTCGCGCTGGCACTCGTCCTCGGCAAGCGCATCACCGGCTTCAGCAAGGCCGAGGCCAAGCCCCACAACATCCCGCTCGTGCTCATCGGTGCAGCGATCCTGTGGTTCGGCTGGTTCGGCTTCAACACCGGTGCCGCGACGGAGGATGGTCTCGGCAGCCTGATCTTCCTCAACACGATCGGTGCTCCGGCCGCCGGCATCCTGGGCTTCATCCTGATCGAGCGGATCCGCAGCGGTCGGGCCACGGCTGTCGGCGCGGCATCCGGTGTCGTCGCCGGTCTGGTCGCCATCACGCCGGCCTGCGCAAACCTCGACCCGATCTGGGCGATCGTGCTCGGCTTCGTCGCCGGAGCCGTCTGCGCATTCGCCATCGAGCTCAAGTACAAGCTCGGCTACGACGACTCACTCGACGTCGTCGGTCTCCACCTGGTCGCCGGACTGATCGGCTGCCTGTACCTCGGCTTCCTGGCACAGGACACCGGGCTCTTCTTCAGCGGCAACATCGATCAGCTGCTGACGCAGATCGTCCCGGCGCTCACCGTCATGGTCTACTCGTTCGTCGTCGCCTACGTCGTGGGCCTCCTGATCGACAAGACCATCGGCTTCCGCGTCAAGGAAGAGGACGAGATCGCCGGCCTCGACCCGGTCCTGCACGGCGAGACCGCCTACGCCATGGAGGACCTGGAGCCCGTCACTCAGGAGCGTGTCGAGACCCACATCTAGGCAATGCCAACACCCGAGTGATGCACCATGTGAAGGGCCCCTCCCTCGGAGGGGCCCTTCTCGTTCGGCAAGGATGTCCTACGAGCCGTGGCCCGATCGAATCACGTCTCGCCGCACACGTCAGAGGATGAAACGCCCACCAGCGACAGGGCACCCCGATCGGGCGTATCACGAGCCGGTGTCACCTCCAGCGGCGAGCCGTCATTCGGACCGACCGCGGCAAAAACGGCAGAGACGGTCCGGGGAACCTCACGTCGACAGGTCTGCCGACGGCGGAACGACAGCCGAAACAGGCGTCCGGGGATCGTCGTCTAGTTCAGCGAAGGATCGAGCGGCATGCGGGCGACCAGACGGTAGTTACCGCCCTTGCGCTCCAGTACGGTGCTCCAGAGCTTCGCCGGCTCGTCGCAGAAGACGTCCTCCGGAAAGCACTCAGCATCGATCCACGCGTCCTCGTCGATCTCGTCCTCGAGCTGTCCTCCGCCCCATCCGGCGTAGCCTCCGAAAGCCCGCAGCCCGAGCACGGAGTCCTCCATGCCGCGCAGGTCAGCGTCGGGCTCGACAACCCGCAGAGCGCCGACGACGGGCGTTCCGCCCATTGTCAGCCCGCCGTCACGAAACTCGCCCAGTAGCAGTACGGATCCGGGTTCGCACGGGCCGCCCTCATGCACCACCGACTCGTCGGAGAGCGGCTCGGCAAGGCGCCCCGGAAGCGCCTCGCGACTGAGGATCGCGGTCGGGCGATTGAGGATGACGCCCAAGGCCCCGTTCTCCGAGTGCTCCAGCAAGAGCACGACCGAGCGGTGGAAATTCGGATCGGTCAGCGATGGCGACGCGACCAGAAGCCGCCCCTTCCGCCAACGGGGAACCGCATCCATCGGGGGTCTTACGCCTCGGCGGCGATGCGCTTCTTCGCCCGGACGTAGTTGAAGATGTATCCGCCGATGCAGAGGAGGAGCGCAGCGTAAAGGCCGTAGCGGAAGATCTCGTAGTGCCACTTGAGCTCGATCGGACCCGTGACCTCGTAGCTGTCGTCGATCGGCTTGCGGTCGTGGATGGCGAATCCGAGGCAGAACCACACCAGGGCGAAGATCGCGACCAGGGCCGCGAACCTGAAGGGCCACGTGATGGAGAGGTTCTTCGGTTGAGACGAGCCGTGCGCCATGGGCGGTGCGTTCCTCCTGTGATTGACGGGGTAAGGCTACCACCCGGGCGCGGATGTTCGGCCGTTGTCTCGCCGTGGAACGGCCGACCTCTCCCGCGACGCGGTCCGGACCGACTCGGCTACCCTCTGGAGACCGATTGAACGACGACGAAGGATGTCAGCGTGGACGAAGGCGGATTCCCATTCGGCGGCATGTTCGGAGATCCCGATGACCTCCAACGCGGCCTTCGCGACATGATGGAGCAGATGCAGGGTGCCCAGAAGGTCGCCTGGGCGGACAACGCGATCAACCTCGCAGTCCAGATGACGGTCGCCTGTATCCAGCGGCTCGACCTCGCCGGCCAGCCCGAGCAGCAGGCGACGCAGGTGCGCGACGCCATCCGTGTGCTCTTCCCCGAGGCCGTGATGCTGGTGCGCGAGGCCCGGCAGGGGCTCACCTAGATGAGTGGTGCCACGGAAGAGCGGATGTGGGGCGCGCCACCGGTGGATGCGGGGCGTCGCCGGGCGCTGAAGGGCATGCTGGTTCGCCTGTTCGAGTCGCCCGGTGGCGCATCCGCGCCGCCGGGGCCACGAACCACGCCGCGATTTCCGCGGCACTACTCATCGCGGGTCCCTGAGTCGGTCGTTCGTTGTGGTCTGGTGGCTGCAACCCATGCCGGGATGAGACCACCCACCCTCGATGGCAACGCTCCGCGGCGTTGTCATCGTCGGCACCCATATGAACCGATATGGGCACCTCCTCTTCCTCGTCCCGACGGGGTTTCGCTCGCCACACCGACAACGAACCACCGACTCAGGAACACCAGTCACCGATCGGTGACGGGTCGGTTACGACCCTTCGCGGGGGACGTCGAAACTCGCAATCGTCCCCTCGGCCCCTCATAACCTCCCTACCGCCCATCGGGGCCGGTCGCTATGATGACCGAACACATGTTCGCAACATAGCGAAAGGACACACCGATGGCAGTCACGATCTCCGGGGTCGACTTCGTCGCGGTACCGACGCAGAACCCCACTCGAGCGCGCGAGTTCTACGTCGACACCCTCGGATTGCGTCCCGACCCCTCGTCGGACTATGAGTTCTGGGTCGGCGAGACCTGTTTCGGGATCTGGGAACCCGAATCCCTCGGCATGCCGTTCACACCGCAGAAGAACGGGCACATCGCGCTTCACGTGGACGATGTGGCGACGGCCCGGGCCGAACTCGAGGCGAAGGGCGTCACCTTCATGGGCGACACGTTCGACACCGGTGTCTGTCACATGGCCCTCTTCACGGATCCCGACGGCAACGACCTGATGCTGCACTCCCGGTACGCCCCTCAGGCGAACGCCGCCTGATCCGGGCGATCGTGCGGCCTCCCGGCACGGCACCGGAGGCCGGACGCTCAACCGCTCGAGCGAGGTGACGCATGGCCACGTTCCGCACGCTTCTGAAACACGCGCGGGGCGAGAACGTCTGCATCGTGGTCCCTGAGGAGGTGGTGCTGTCGTTCGACGCCGGTAACGGGTGCCGGTGCGGGTGACGCTCCACGCCACCGACGACGGGGCCGCGGAGCACTCCTACGAAAGCACGATCGCGGTGATGGGCGGCCGGTACCTGATTCCGGTGAATCGTGCGCATCGCACCGCCGCCGGAGCCGAGGTCGGCCAGGAGCGTGACGTCACCCTCGTTCACAACACGACTCCTGACGAGATCGTCGTCCCCGACGACCTAGCCGCGGCGCTCGAGGACGCCGGTCTCACCGCGACCTTCGCTGCCCTGGCCCGAAGCCACCGCAAGGAGCACGTCCGCGCGGTCATCGAGGCGAAGAGGCCCGAGACGCGGGCCCGCAGGATCGCGAAGTCGGTGGCCATGGTGGCCCAGAAGACCCGGCACTGACTCCGCTGACTCCGCAACGGGACGTCCGAATCTGGGCGCGCATCCCGACGCGGAAAGCCCGGTGTCTGACACAAAACTTTCCCGCGGGGCTCAGAAAAACAGGGAAAACGTGCTCGCAGCAGGCACTTTCTCCGAGAGCTCCGAATGCGGAAAGTCAAGTGTCCGACACCCGGCTTTCCATCGCCGTCCGAGCCGAAGCGCGGAGGCTCAGGCCGCCAGGAGCAATGTGAGCCCGGTGACCGTGAAGGCGATCATGAGCACCAGCATGGGCACCTGTGAGAGGGCGGCCCGCTTCGGTCCCACATCTGTGAGGGCCCGGTCGTGCGCCAGGAACACACTCGCCACGTGCCCGACGATGATGGCCGCCGTCTGGACGAGGGCGATGGCATCCGTTGAGACCACTCCATAGTCGATCCCCGCTCCCGAAGTACCGAAGATGTTCCACCCCTGGCCGGCCGGATCCGACACCAGGTATCCGAGACGCTGCCCCTCGAACACCAGCAGCGAGAAGTAGTGCGCAACCGAGTACGCCAACGCGATGGGCACGAGCGTGGGCGCATAGCGGTCCGCGATGCCCTCCGTGGTATCGCCTCCCCACCGGGCGACCAACCGGACCGTGACCAGGTAGAGCCCGCTCATCACACCGATGCACAGGGCCAGGAAGACCGTGCTCACGATCGACCGGACCCACGGGTCCATGCCGTTCACCATGTCCGAGTACCAGGTGCTTCGTGACATCCCGTCGAAGGTCGTGGAACCGAGCACCGAGAGCACCACCGCCGTGAGGCCACGGCGACGCTCGACATATGCGAGACCCACAAAAGGCTTCCGAAGCCGCAGCTGGCCCTCGCGGTCACGTCCGATCGGGGCCATGGCGGCGATCAGCCGGCAGAGCACCGTGATGGCCTCACCGGTCTGGATCCAGACGCGCCCCCACCTGGCGGCACACCCCAGGATCACCAGCGTGTAGACCGAGAGCACGATCGCCACGTTCCGCGGGCTGCCCGGATTCGGATGGGCGAGCTCGTACCACTGGAAGAGCACGAGGCCGACGGCGGCGGGCCAGTACGAGTACTTGAGAGAACGGTCGTCGGGATCCGGTTCGGGTGCGGTGCCCACACGTCCGCTGCCGAACATCGCCAGCGTGTCCCAGGGGTTGAACATCCGCCAGATATCACCCAGGACGGCAGATGCCCAGACAGCGCCCAGCCACAGGACGACGAACAGCAATACAGGGGCGATGTTCTCGTTCGTGTCCTGCGAACCGCCGAAGCCGGCCGCGATCGCCACACCGAGGGCCACCAGACCGATCGACCGCAGGAACGGCGAGACCAGGGATCGCACCAGGATCGTCCACCGCCCCAGCTGAACGCCTGGCTCGGGACCGTCGACCGGCCGCACCTGCCGTTTCATGGCGGCGATCAGAAACGAGAGGACCACGGCGAGCGCCGCGGCCCAGATGAAGAAGCCCTTGGGAAGTGGCAGATCACCGCGTGCACCGATGCCGTGCGCGGACGCAGAACTCGCACCCGCGAGCAGCACGACGAGCGTGCCGATCGCCACTCGGAGACGTCGGTTCACCGGACGGTGAGTGTCAGGAGTCGCGTCGGGTGGTGATGGAGCTCAAGCTCGAACTTTCCGGGGATGTCAGCCGTGAACGAGAACGTCTCCGACGTACCCGGCGACAGCTCGGTGAGGATGTCGTACCCGTGGAAGTGGGCCTCGTCCGCGATGTCCGAGGTCACGGTGATCGAGACCCGCTCACCGCGCTTCACCGACGGCGCGGTGTCACCGGTGACCTTTCCGTCGCGATAGACGACCGCGAACGCATTGGCTTCCTGCGTTTGTGTCAGGTCCGTCGTCTCCTGGGTCGAGACCGACGACGTATCCGTCATCGTCGTGACGACGGTCTCGGTCGTCGTGTCACCGTCCGACCCTCCGCACCCCGTGATGCCTCCCGCGGTGACAATGGCCGCGCACAGCAGTAAGAGAACTCGTGAGCGCTTCATGGGGAGCATCGTAGTCGGGCCTCGACGGCATCACCACGGGCCGTCTGTCACCGGCGGTGAACGGAACCGCTCGCCGATGTCGACGCGCCCCGACGTGGGTGGTGTCAGGCACCACCCACCCCGTTGAACCTCTCCAGAGGATGAGAGTTCCCCGCAGATAGCAGGAATCTGTCGTCTCGGCTGTCGGATCCGATACGTCAACGGGGTGGATGGTGCCTGACACCGTCCACCCCGTTGGCACCGGACGAACACGAACGGGACGCCCGATCCGGACTATCCGAGGACCGTGGTCACCGGTCCCTCACGCTCACGGTCGGCCTCGTACCGGTCGATGTCGTCGACCTTCGACAGCGTGATACCGATGTCGTCCAGGCCGTTCAGCAGACGATGACGGATGGACGCGTCGATCTCGAACGGATACTCCGTGCCCTCCGGTCCCACGACGACCTGGCGCTCCAGATCAACCGTTCCGGTGGTCCCGGGGTTCGCGAGCGCGGCGTCGATCAGCGCCTGCACGTCCGCGTCCGGGAGGACGACGGGCAGGATGCCGACCTTGGTGCAGTTGGAACGGAAGATGTCGGCGAACGACGGTGCGATGATCGCGCGGTAGCCGAAGTCCTCCAGCGCCCACGGCGCGTGCTCCCGCGACGAACCGCACCCGAAGTTGCGGCCCGCGACCAGGATCGGGGCGTCCCGGTATGCCGGCTCTTCCAGAAGGAAGCCGTCCGTGCCACGCCAGTCGTGGAAGAGGAACTCGCCGAATCCCGTGCGCTCGATGCGCTTCAGGAACTGTTTCGGGATGATCTGGTCGGTGTCGACGTCGGCACGGTCCAGCGGGGCGAGTGCCCCGGAGATGACGGTGATCGGGTTCATGCGCCCACCCCCGCCAGCTCGACGTCCATCGACCGCACGTCGACCAGGTGACCCGTGATCGCCGCGGCGGCCGCCATCTGCGGGCTCACCAGGTGGGTGCGCCCGTCCTTGCCCTGCCGTCCCTCGAAGTTGCGGTTCGAGGTGGACGCGCAGCGCTCACCCGGCACCAGGATGTCCGGGTTCATGCCCAGGCACATCGAGCATCCGGCGTCACGCCATTCGAAGCCGGCCTCCGAGAAGATCCGGTCGAGGCCCTCCTTCTCGGCCTGCGCCTTCACCTGCATGGAGCCGGGCACCACCATGGCGCGGACGCTTCCGGCGACCTTCTGCCCCTCCACCACCTTGGCGGCGGCGCGCAGGTCCTCGATGCGGCCGTTGGTGCACGAGCCCAGGAAGACCACGTCGACGTTGATGTCCTCGATCGCCTCGCCACCCTGCAGACCCATGTAGTCGAGGGCGCGACGGGCGCTCTCCGGGTCCGACCACTCGTCCGGCGTCGGGACACGGCCCGTGACCGGCACCACCATCTCGGGCGTGGTGCCCCAGGTGACCTGCGGCGCCAGTGTGGCGGCATCGATCCGCACCTCGGTATCGAACTCCGCGCCCTCGTCCGTCGGCAACTCTCGCCACGCCTCCACCGCGACGGCGAAGTCCTTCGGCGCGGCGACGCGGCCCTCCAGATACTCGAAGGTCGTCTCGTCCGGCGCGATCATCCCCGCGCGGCCGCCGCCCTCGATGGTCATGTTGCAGACCGTCATGCGGCCCTCCATCGTCAGGGCGCGGATGGCGTCACCCGCGTACTCGATGACGTGGCCGACGCCGCCGGCGACGCCGATGTGGCCGATGGTGCCCAGGATGAGGTCCTTGGCGACGACTCCCAGACCGGGCATGCCGTCGATCGTGACCCGCATCGTCTTGGGTTTGGGCTGCGAAAGCGTCTGCGTGGCGAGAACGTGCTCGACCTCGCTGGTGCCGATGCCGAAGGCGAGCGCCCCGAAGGCACCGTGCGTCGCCGTGTGGCTGTCGCCGCAGACGATCGTCATGCCCGGCTGGGTCACGCCCAGCTCCGGCCCGATGACGTGGACGATGCCCTGCCGCGGACTGCGGATCGAGTAGAGCGGCACCCCGAACTCGGCGCAGTTCTTCTCGAGCGTCTCGACCTGCTGGCGCGAGAGGAGGTCCGCGATCGGCTTGTCGCGTCCCACGGTGGGAACGTTGTGGTCGACGGTGGCCAGCGTGCGGTCCGGCCTGCGCACCGGACGCCCCGCGAGGCGCAGACCGTCGAAGGCCTGGGGTGATGTGACCTCGTGGACGAGGTGGAGATCGATGTAGATGATGGGCGGCCCCTCGGCGTCCCCATCGCGCACCAGGTGCGCATCCCACACCTTCTCGAACAGTGTTTTCGGCATTGATTGCTCCTGCGGCATTACGACGTCCTTCAAGGTTACGATCCGGCCGTCACGCTGGCAAACTATGTTCTCGATGGATCCATTGACGACCAACGTTGACTGGCTCTCGGACGCGGCGCGTCTCCGCGCCTTCGTCGCCGTCATCGAACAGGGTGGTTTCACCCGTGCCGCCGACGCCCTCGGAATCACCCAGCCGACGGTCTCGACGCTCGTCGCATCGCTCGAGAAGAGGATGGGGACGCCACTCCTCGAGCGGGCGCGGTCCGGCGCACAGCCCACGGAGGCGGGTGCCGCGCTCCTTCCCTACGCCCGGCGCATCCTGGCCACGGCGGAACAGGCCGGTCGCAGCGTGATCGCCGCGGTGTCAGAGGCGTCCCACCACCTCACGGTCGCCGGAGGCGAGGGACTCGTCATCTACGCCCTTCCTCCCGCGCTGGCGCTTCTGGCGGAGCGACGCCCCCAGCTCGAGATCACGGTGACCTCCGTCGACCTGGACCGCGCGATCGGCGACCTGCGTGACGGGCAGGTCGACTGCGTGCTCGCCACCCGCGACGTGACGCCCGGCGACCTGACCTTCCGCCCCGTCCAGGTGGACCCCCTCGTCCTCATCGCCCCCCCGGGACACCCGCTGGCGAGCGGTGCGCGGTCGATCGACGATCTCGCCACGGTGCCACTGGTGACGCGCGAGGCCGGCCGCGCCGACCGGATGGCCATTGATGCCATCCTCCGCACGGCGGGCATCGAGCCGCAGCGGCGCACCGTGGTCGCCAGCCTGGAGGGCGTGAAACAGGCCGTGATGGCCGGGCTCGGACTGGCTCTCGTCCCCGCCCTCGCCGTCCGTGGCAACCTCGCGTCCGGACGACTCGTCACCGTGACGATCGACTCGGAGATGCCCTCGGTGGAATGGGGCCTCGTCACCGCACGACGTGAGCCCTCAGCGGTGGTCGATCAGCTGCTGTGGGCGTTGGCGGAGTCGGCGCGGTCCGCTCTGCCGAGCGGCCGGACGGCCTGAACGCGGGCGCATCGGTGGGACGACGACGTCAGCGCCGATTCCATCTCGCGACGATGATCACCGCGGGAACCACCCTGGCGTCACAGAGACGAATCCGACCGTCCTCCAGTAGCGCTCGGCCTCTGCGGACAGCGGACGTGTCGTCGGCTCACCCGGGACCACGAGGACGGTCGGTCCTCCTCCACGCGAAACGAGGATCGTGCTCGTCGGTAGTGCGCGACGGCATTCCTCAGAGGTCGCGGGGCACACCGCGACGGTCGGCTCGCCCGACGAACTGAACCTCCCGATCGGTCCGACCCTCGAGATCATCGAGAAGTGGACATCGATGAGTCCGGATGGCTCCTGCGCCGGGAACGTCAACGGCCCGTACTCGCGGGCCGCAGCCGCACTCTCCACCCACCGATCCGTGAGGGAACCGTCCGTGGTGGCGAACCCATTCGCGCCGACCAGGGTCCCGACGAGGGCCGCCGCGGCCACCGCCGCTACCGTGACCGCCGTCCGTCCGCGCCGTGACCATCGAGCAAGCGTCAGTTGCGCCATAACGGCAAGCCTACGACAACCGGTGGCGGGAGAACGCGGACGATCCGCGCTCTCCCGCCGCTCACCTCAGATGCCGCCGACCGGCTCCGACTCCTCCAGGCCGCGGCTGGCGTTCACCGCACGGATATAGGCGATCGCGCTGGCCTCCAGGACGTCTGTCGACATGCCGAGGCCGCTTCGCGTCAGACCGTCGATCTCGGCGACGACGCGGGCCTCACCCAACGCGTCCCGGCCGCTCGTGACGGCGTTCACCGCGTACTCCAGCAGTGTGCCGTCGGTACCGATCGCATCGTCGATCGCCTTCATGAGCGCGTCGACCGGTCCGTCACCCGTGCCCGTGCCCTCGACCCGGTTGCCGTCCGATCCCGTCACGGTGACGGTCGCGGTCGGTGCCTCACCGGTGGCGTCGCTCATCGTGAAACCGGTGAGCGTGAACCCGTCGAACTCGCCGACGCGCATCTCGTCGCCCATCAGGGCTTCCAGGTCGAGTGCCGACAGCTCGCCCTTCTTGTCGGCGACGTCCTTGAACCGCTCGAAGACCGACCGCATCTCGTCCTTGTCGAGCTCGTAGCCCAGCTCGAGCAGTGCCGCCTGCAGCGCGTGACGACCGGAGTGCTTGCCCAGGACCAGCTCGCTCTTCTCCAACCCGACCGTCTTGGGATCCATGATCTCGTAGTTCAGCGGGTTCTCCAGCACGCCGTGCTGGTGGATGCCGGCCTCGTGCGCGAACGCGTTGCGACCGACGACCGCCTTGTTCGGCTGGATCACATACCCGGTGAAGCGGCTGATCATGCGGCTGGTGCGGGTGATCTCCTCGGTGTTGAGATCGCACCACAGGCCGTCCACGTCGTCGGCGCGGGTGCGGAGGATCATGGCGACCTCCTCCAGCGACGCGTTACCTGCGCGCTCACCGATCCCGTTGACGCATCCCTCGATCTGGCGGGCCCCCGCGTGCAGACCGGCCAGCGAGTTCGCCACGGCGAGGCCGAGGTCGTTGTGGCAGTGGACCGAAAGCGTCACATCCGCCAGTGTGGGGCACTTCTCGTAGACGGTCATGAGGAAGCGCGTGAACTCCTCGGGCATCGTGTACCCGACGGTGTCCGGGAGGTTGATCGTGGTGGCGCCCTCCTCGATGGCCGCGGCGACGACCTCGGCGATGTACGAGGTATCGCTGCGGGTGGAGTCCTCGCACGAGAACTCGACGTCCTCGACGAGCGACCGGGCCAGCCGGACACTCTCGATGGAGGTCTTCAGGACCTCCTCACGCGTCATCTTGAGCTTCCATTCCAGGTGGATGTCGCTGGTGGCGATGAAGGTGTGGATGCGGTGGCGCGGCGCATCCTTGACCGCCTCGTAACATCGCATGATGTCCTTCTCGTTGGCACGAGAAAGGCCCGCGATGATCGGTCCCTCGACCTCACCCGCGATGGCGCGCACGCCCTCGAAGTCGCCCTGGGACGAGATCGGGAAACCCGCCTCGATCACATCCACGCCGAGGCGCGCGAGCTGCTGCGCGATCTCCACCTTCTCGCGCTGATTGAGGTGGATACCGGGGGCCTGCTCGCCGTCGCGCAGGCTTGTGTCGAAGAAGCGAACCCGCTTGTCGGGGTCGCGTTGTGTGGTTTCCGTGCTGCTCATAGGGTCGTCTCCCTCACTACTCGGGTCGTCGAGGCTCATTTGCCCGTCCGGGCTGGTATGTCTGTCCGCTTCCCCTTAAAGGGGAAGGAGGGCACGGCAAAGGAGCAGCGAGAGGCCACGCAGCGGAGTCCGAATGTTCCGAGGGGCCGTCATCACGGCGAATATACCACCGGCGACGGCCACCGCTCAAGCCCCGCGGATCACGGAGTCGACGGCCCCGCTATCCCTCGTCGAGGTCGATGAACCACACCTGGTCGAAGCCCTCCAGCTCCTCGACCTGTCGCGCGACGTTCTCGGGGACTTTCTGGTCCACGGTGATCGCGATGACCGCGAGCCCGTCACTCGAATTGCGCGAGACGGCCATGGAGGCGATGTTGATGCTCGCCTCGCCCAGCACGGTGCCGACGCGACCGATCATTCCGGGCACGTCGCGGTTGCGGAAGATCCCGATGTGCGGCGCCAGCTCGATCTCGACCTCCTGATCGAAGGCCGACACGAGACGGGCGCGGTCCGTCGTCCCGATCGTGGTGCCGGAGACCTCCGCGTCCGCGGTGCGGAGCGTGACGCGGTTGGTGTAGTCACCGCTCGTGGGGGTCGTGTTCTCGCTGAAGCTGATGCCGCGTTCGACGGCGAGATGCGTCGCATTGACGAGATTGGGCTCGGTCTCGGTGGTGCCGCTGATGATCCCCGCCAGGGCCGACGAGGTGATGAGCCGTGTCGGGTGGGCGGCGATGGGGCCCTCGCAGGCCACCTCGAGGTTCTCCACCTTGCCGCCGGTGAGGGCGACGAGGATCTGACCGAGCTTGCGCGCGAGCGGGAGGTACGGCCGCATGGCCTCCATCCCTTCCGGCGAGACGGCCGGGATGTTGACGGCGGTGGTCACGGTCCCGCCGGTGAGCGCGGCAACGACCTGCTCGGCCACGTCGGTACCGGCACGGTCCTGCGCCTCGACGGTCGACGCACCGAGGTGCGGGGTGACCGTGACACCAGGAAGCCCGAACAGCGGGCTCTCCGTGACGGGCTCACCGATGAACACGTCGACGGCGGCACCGGCCAAATGGCCGCTCTCGACCGCCGCAGCCAGTGCATCGGCGTCCACCAGGTCGCCGCGGGCGACGTTGATGAGCCGGGCGCCCTTCTTCATCTTGGCCAGCGACTCGGCATTGATCATGCCGCGCGTCTCGGGGGTCGACGGCATGTGCAGCGTGACGAAGTCACTCGCTGCGTAGAGGTCGTCCAGGGTCTCGGCACGCTCGAGGCCCATCTCACGGAAGCGCGACTCGCCGATGAACGGGTCGTAGGCGATGACGTTCATCCGAAGTCCAACCGCACGCTCGGCCACGAGGCGGCCGATCCGGCCGAGGCCCACGACGCCCAGGGTCTTGCCGGTGACCTCGATGCCGCCGAACTTCGACCGCTCCCAGGCGCCCTCGACGAGGCGCGCGTGGGCGGGGGCCACGTTGCGGGCCTGGGCGAGGATGAGCGCGACGGTGTGCTCCGCCGCGGACAGCGAGTTCGACTCGGGGGCGTTCACCACGACGATGCCCCGCCGGGTGGCGGCGTCGAGGTCGACGTTGTCGACACCGGTGCCGGCGCGACCGATGACCTTGAGCTTCGTACCGGCGTCGATCATCTCGGCCGTCACCTTGGTGGCGCTCCGGACGACCATGCCGTCGAAGTCACCGAGCTTCTCGAGGATGTCCTCCTTCGACCAGCCGATGCCGTCGACGACGTCGACCGCCTGTCGAAGTGCCTCGATCCCCGCATCCGCGATCTTCTCGCAGATGAGAACGCGTGCCGTGGTGTCTGTCATCGCCTTCTTTCGTCCTCGCCCGTTGCCGTGATCGCGCCGACTACTTGGTGTCGGCGAAGTCCTGGTCGATCCAGCTCATCATCCCGCGGAGGCGCTTTCCGACCTCTTCGATCTGGTGCTCCGACTGGCGGCGGCCGACGGCCCGGAACGCGGGGCGTCCGACCTTGTTCTCGAGGAGCCATTCCTTCGCGAACTGACCGGTCTGGATCTCGCCGAGGATCTTCCGCATCTCGGCGCGGGTCTCCTCGGTCACGATGCGGGGACCGCGGGAGATGTCGCCGTACTCCGCCGTGTTGGAGATGGAGTAGCGCATACCGCTGATGCCCTTCTCGTAGATGAGGTCCACGATGAGCTTGAGCTCGTGGAGACACTCGAAGTAGGCCATCTCGGGCTGGTAGCCGGCGTCCACGAGGGTCTCGAAGCCGGCACGCACGAGTTCGGAGAGCCCGCCGCAGAGCACGACCTGCTCACCGAACAGGTCCGTCTCGGTCTCCTCGGCGAACGAGGTCTCGATGACGCCCGCGCGGGTGCAGCCGATGCCCTTGGCGTAGGCCAGGGCGAGATCACGGGCCGAGCCCGTCGCGTCCTGGGCGATCGCGATGAGGCCCGGGACGCCCATGCCCTCGACGTACTGACGACGCACGAGGTGACCGGGGCCCTTGGGGGCCACCAGGAAGCAGTCGACGCCCTCCGGGGGGACGATCTGGCCGAAGTGGACCGAGAAGCCGTGGGCGAAGACGAGCGCGTTTCCGGGCGTGATGCCGGCGGCGAGCTCCTCACGGAACAGGTCACCCTGGAGCTCGTCCGGGACGAGGATCATCACGAGGTCGCCCTTGGCCGCCGCGGCGGCGGGGTCGAGTACCTCGAGGCCCGCCTCCTTCGCCTTGGCCACGGAGCCCGAGTCGGGACGAAGGCCGACGACGACGTCGACGCCGGAGTCCTTCAGGTTGAGGGCATGGGCGTGCCCCTGGCTTCCGTAGCCGATGATGGCGACGGTCTTACCGTCCAGCCGACCGAGGTCGGCGTCGTCGTCGTACAGCATTCAGGCGACTCCTGAGAGGTGGGTTATGTGGGCTTGTTCCCGCGAGCGAGCGACACCACGCCGGTCTTGACCAGTTCGGTCAGGCCCAGCGGTGTGAGCAGATCCTCCATCTGGTGGAGCGTGTCGCTGTCACCGGTCAGCTCGACGATGAGCGACTCGGACGTGACATCCACGATCCGGGCCTGGAAGATCTCGACCAGCTCGATGATCTCGCTGCGGCGCCCCGAGGGGACGTTCAGCTTGAAGAGCCCGAGTTCGCGCGAGACGGCGTTCTTCGGGTCGAGGTCGCGTACCTTGATCACGTTGATCAGCTTGTCCAGCTGCTTGGTGATCTGCTCGATCGGCGTGCCGGTCGCGTCGACCGTGATCGTGACGCGGGAGTATTCCGGCCGCTCAGACGGGCTGACGGCGAGTGAATCGATGTTGAACCCGCGGCGGGTGAACAGTCCGGAGATTCGTGAGAGGACGCCGGGCTTGTTTTCGACCAGCGCGGAGAGCGTGTGTTTCATGTGGGCGTCAGTCTAACCAACCGGGGGCCGTGTCCGGCCCCGCCGACCCGCGGACGGTGTCGGAACTTCGACAACGATGGGGTTGCCGGACGGCGGCCGGACCGTCATCCGCGGCCCGAGATCTCCCGCACGAGCGCATTGACGGCCTTCGCGTCGGCCCGCCCCTGCGTCGCCTTCATGGTCTGACCGACGAAGAAGCCGATCAGCTTGTCCTGGCCGTCGCGCAGCTGCTCCGCCTGCTTCGGGTTGTTGGCGAAGATCCGCTCGACGATGGCACGGAGCTCGTCCGCGTCGCCGATGGCGCCGATGCCCTCCTCCTCCACGATCGCCTGGGCGTCGCGACCCGAGTCGAGGATTGCCGGCAGCACGATCTCGCGGGCGTTCGACCGGCTGACCCCGCCCGACTCGACGAGCCCGATGAGGTCGGCCAGGCGCTGCGGGGTGAGGTGCCCGTCCCACGGCTCCTCACCGCGCTCGGTGAGCAGTGCCCGCACTTCGCCGCGCAGCCAGTTGGCCGCCTGCTTCGGCGGGGCGAGGCCGGCGAGCTCCTCGAAGTAGGCGGAGAGCTCGGTGGTCTCGGTCAGGACCTCCGCGTCCTCGTAGGTGAGGCCGTGGTCGTCCTGGAAGCGGCGCCGACGGTCCACGGGCGACTCGGGGAGCCCGGCGCGGATGTCGTCCACCCAGGCCCGATCGGGAACCACGGGCACGAGGTCCGGCTCGGGGAAGTACCGGTAGTCGTGCGCCTCCTCCTTGCTGCGGAGGGCGTGCAGCTCCTCCTTCACCGGATCGAAGTGCAGCGTCTCCTGGACCACGCGCTGTCCCGACTTCACGAGCGCCGTCTGACGTGCGATCTCGGCCTCGATCCCGCGGCGCAGGAACGTGAACGAGTTCATGTTCTTGAGCTCGGTCTTGGTGCCGAGCTCGGTGCTGCCGACCGGCCGGATGCTGACGTTCGCATCGGCGCGCATGGAGCCCTCCTCCATGTTGCAGTCGCTGACCCCGAACTCGCGGAGGGTGTGGCGAAGCTGCTTCAGGAAGTCGGCCGCGTCCTCGCCCGAGCGCAGATCCGGTTCGCTCACGATCTCGGCCAGCGGGGTGCCCCCGCGGTTGAAGTCGACCACCGACTGCTCGGCACCCGCCCGTCGTCCGGACGAGGAGAGGTGCTGGAGCTTGGCCGCGTCCTCCTCCAGGTGGACACGCGTGATGCCGATCGTCTTCTCCCCTCCCTCCTGCAGGAAGGTGAACCGCCCGCCGACGCAGAGCGGCTCGTCGAACTGGCTGATCTGGTACGCCTTCGGCAGGTCCGGGTAGAAGTAGTTCTTGCGGTGGAACACGGACCGGTCGGCGATCTCGCAGCCCAGGGCCATGCCGGCGATGATCCCCAGCCGGATGGCCTCGGCGTTGACGACGGGGAGTGCCCCCGGGTGCGCCAGGCACACCGGGCAGGTGTGCGTGTTGGGCGGGTCGCCGAACGATAGCTCGCATCCGCAGAACATCTTGGTCCGGGTGGAGAGCTGGACGTGGATCTCGATTCCGATGACGGCTTCGAACTCGCTCATGCCAGGATCCCGGGAGGTGTGGGGTTGAATCCGATGGCGCCCTCGAGCGCGTGCGCCGCCGACAGGATCCGGTTCTCGCTGAAGGCCGGTCCGACGAGTTGGAGACCGACGGGCAGCCCCTCCGACAGCCCGCACGGGATGGAGATGGCGGGAAGCCCGGCAAGACTGACCGGAACGGTGCAGACGTCGGCCAGGTACATGGAGTACGGGTCCTGCGTGCGCTCGCCGATCTTGAACGCCACCGTGGGCGACGTGGGGGTCGCGATGAGGTCGACGTCCGCGAATGCCCGCTCGAAGTCGCGCACGATCAGCGTGCGCACCTGCTGTGCGCGGCGGTAGTAGGCGTCGTAGTACCCACTCGCGAGGGCGAAGGTGCCCAACATGATCCGGCGCTTGACCTCCGGGCCGAACCGCTCGCCACGTGTGATCTCGTACTGGTCGAGCAGGGTGTCGGCCTCGGCGCGGGGGCCGTAGCGGACCCCGTCGAACCGGGCCAGGTTGGCCGACGCCTCGGCCGGGGCGATGAGGTAGTAGGTTGAAAGGCCGTGCCTACTGGCGGGGAGGCTGACGGGCACGACGGTGCCGCCCAGCTCCTCGATCAGCGTGAGCGACCTCTGCACGGCGTCGCGGACACCCGGTTCGATGCCGTCGCCCATGAGCTCCTCGACGATGCCCACACGCACGCCGTTGAGACGCTCCTCCTGCGGGATGACGATGGGCTCGGGCCATTCCAGCGATGTGGAGTCCATGGGATCGTGCCCCACCATGTGCGACAGCAGCCGTGCCGCGTCGCGCACACTGCGCGTGAACGGACCGACCTGGTCGAGCGACGACGCGAACGCCACCAGCCCGTACCGGGAGATCGCCCCGTACGTGGGCTTCATCCCGACGATGCCGCAGAGCGACGCCGGCTGGCGGATCGAGCCGCCGGTGTCGGTGCCGAGCGACCACGGCGCCTGGCAGGCCGCCACGGCCGCCGCCGAACCGCCGCTGGATCCACCGGGAACGCGATCCGTGTCCCAGGGGTTGCGCGTGACCTGGTAGGCCGAGTTCTCGGTGCTCGACCCCATGGCGAACTCGTCCATGTTGGTCTTGCCCAGGACGATGGCACCGGCGCGCTCGAGCCGGGCGACGCAGGTGGCCGTATAGACCGGGACGAAGCCCTCGAG
Source organism: uncultured Bifidobacteriaceae bacterium (assembly GCA_964531025.1). Classification (GTDB taxonomy): domain Bacteria; phylum Actinomycetota; class Thermoleophilia; order Miltoncostaeales; family Miltoncostaeaceae; genus CALMEC01. Next base: position 271,000 of record CAZHDY010000001.1, read on the forward strand.
GATGCGCGAGGCGCAGGTGGTGGTGAGCCCCTCGGTGGAGAGGACGTCCTTGATCGCGATCGGGATGCCGCGAAGCGGGGGCTTGTCGGCCATATCGTCGATCTCACGTGCGCGGGCACGGGCACGCTCGGCGTCGAGCGCGAGATACGACCCCCACCGGTCGTCCTCGCAGCGGGCCAGGTAGGCGTCGACCAGCTCGGCCGACGACATCTCCCCTGCGTCCAGGGCGCGCAGCGCGCTCCCCGCGGTCAGCTCTGTGGTGTCGATCATCCGATCTGCGGTACGACGAAGCCGCTGTCGGCCGTGGCGGGCCCCTCACGGAGCGCCACGTCCTGCGGCAGGCTCTCGCGCGGCTCGTCCGGCCTGAGGACGTTCTCGAGCCGGATGACGTGGGAGGTGGGCTCCACGCCGTCGAGATCGAGGGACTGGATTTCATCCACGTGGGTCAGGATGGCGTTGAGCTCATCCTCCATGGTGGCCTCCTCGTCCGCGGTGAGACGCAGACGTGAGAGCCGGGCCACGTGCTTAACGGTGTCGAGGTCAATCACGCCGGTGATGCTACCGATAGGCCCCGCGGAACGGTCCCACGACCCGGGTTCCGGGACCTGTGAGGCCTACTCGCGCCAGCTCCATTCATCCTCGGAAGGCTTCTCGCGCCGCTGTTTACGGCCCATCTTCGCCGTGGGCACGGTGTGCCGTGGATCGTCTTCGTCCAGGACCTTCCCGTCGGCGGCCGCCCGCTCCGCACGCGCGTGCTTGATGGCGTCGCGAAGGCGCACCCCCTTCATCATCATGCTCAGACAGAGGATCGCCAGGAGCAGGTTGAAGGCGAGGATCGTTGCCTCCATCCCGATGCTGAAGGCGAGGACCGTGGAGCGTGTCCCCTCGGTCCCCAGGACGGCGACCGTCAGGGCCTGTTTCGGGCCGAGCCCACCCGGGGTGAGCGGCATGCCGGTCGCGATGGAGCCGATGACGATGACGAGGAGCGCATTCTTGAGCGTGGCGTCGACATGGAACGCCTTCAGGAAGTAGACGGCCGTCAGCACGCGGCAGACCCAGCCGGTCGCCTGGAGGGACGCCACGGTCCGGAAGTACCGGCGTCGGTCCTTGAGGATCGTCAGGCCCTGCGACACCCGGTTCCAGAAGGCCCGGACACGGTGCGTGTAGATGATCAGGGCCGCGGCCGCGACCCCGAGGACGATGATCATCGTCGTGAGAACCAGCTGCGGATGGCTCGTCAGCCAGCTGAACTCGAAGAGACCCGATCCCGGGAGCCCGTCCGCGACACCGATCTGCCAGGCCCACGTGATGAGGAGTGACGCCATGACGGTGTCGAAGACCGTCTCGGCGATGAGCGACGATCCGATGGCGGGATAACTGGATCCACGGATCCGGGAGTGGATGAGGAACACCTTGAGCACGTCGCCACCGCGGGCGGGCACGAACCCGTTGAGTCCCACGCCCACGGAGTAGGAGCCGAAGACGTCGAACCACCGGACCTTCTCGCCCGGGTATGCCGCCCGCAGGATGTTGGTCCACGCGCGGGTGCGGAGCACCAGGTTGCAGATGTGGAAGCCGAGGGCGGTGAGGAGCGCGCCGAAGTTGACCGATGCCAACGATCCGAAGAACGCCTCGCACGCGTCCCAGAAGCCACGAAGTGAATCCACGAGGGGCTAGACGGTCGGTTCCACGGAATCGTGGATGTGGGGTGCGTCACCGATGGCTGGCCAGGGGTGGGCGGGTGGACTAAGGGATGCGGGGCGTCGACGGGTGCCGAGAGACAGGGCTGTGTCCTTTCTGAGTCGTCCGGTGGCTGGCCTGGGCGGGCGGGTGGATGAGAAGTGCATCCGCGCCGCCGGGGGCGTGCACCACGCCGCGAGATCGTGGAATCGACCATTCAGCGTAGCGCTCCTGTGCCGACGCTCCGTTGCCGTCACCCGCCGTACACCATCGGGTGACGACGACATCGGCGACCGACCCCGATCGACCGGGCCGGCGGGCCGCGGTCGACCCGATCGAAAGGCACTTGACCACCTCATGTCCCGACATCGTGTCCTGGTACCGTCCGGCGGCATGCCCACGGAACGCGCAACGATCGAGGCGATCAGCCGCCTCGTCTCCATCCGCCCCGGCGTCGACGTCGGCATCGGGGACGACGCGGCCGTCCTGGCGGGCACGCCTCCCCTCCTGATCGTGCACGACATGCAGGTGGAGGGAACCCACTTCACCCGCCGCACGTCGAGCGCCCGCGACATCGGCCATCGTGCGCTGGCGGTCAACCTCTCGGACATCGCCGCGATGGGCGGCTTCCCGATCGCGGCGGTCGTCGGCCTCGCTCTTCCCGAGGACGTGCCCGACTCGGACGTGGCCGCGTTCTACGAGTCGATGGAGTCATTGGCGTCCCGCTACGAAATGACGATCGCCGGCGGCGACCTGACCCGGGGATCGTCGATCACGGTCGGGGTCACGGTCATCGGCCGGATGGACGAGGGACACCCGCCCGTCATGCGGACGGGTGCGCAACCGGGTGATGTGATCGCGGTTACCGGCCCATTGGGTGCGGCCGCGGCCGGCCTGGCGCTTCTCCGCGACCCGCGGCTGGAGGCGGGAGAGGTTCGTGACGCACTGCTTGTCGCTCAACGCCGCCCCTCGCCACGCCTCACGGCGGGTCGCAGGCTGGCGGCAGCCGGCGTCACCGCAATGATGGATATCTCGGACGGGCTCGCCCTTGATGCGACGCGTCTGGCCGAGGCCTCGGACGTCGCGCTGACGATCGATCTGGATCGGGTTCCGCGTGCAGACGGCGTGGACGGCATCGCCACCGCCCTCAAGCGTCACCCCGACGAGTTCGCGGCGACGGGCGGTGAGGACTACGAACTGCTCGTCACCGCCCCCGCCGAGGTCATCTCACGATTCGACGGCGGGCCCGTCTCCCTGACGGTCGTCGGAGAGGTGACCGACGGACCGGTGGATGTTCACATCCGGCGTGACGGTGTTCCCGTCACCCTCGACCGGCTGGGCTGGGAGATCTAGAGCCGGTACCTCGTAACCGGAGTAGGCGGCCCGCCGGGCGTTGCGCTGAGCGTCCTCGAAGCGCCGGAACGGACGGCCCACCGGCTCGTCGACCTCCGCCGCCGCATCCGCCGCGCCCTCCGTCTCCACGGCATCGGCGATGCGCGGGGTGAGCCGCTGGCTGACGGGACGCGGTCCGAGAAGCCTCTCGATCTCGTCGCGATCCAGTGCCTCCGCCTCGAGCAGAGCCGCGGCGGCACGGTGGAGCAGGCCCAGGTTGGCCTCGAGCAGCTCGTACGCCGACCGGTAGGCCGACGCTAAGATGGCCTGGATCTCTGCCTCGACACGCTCGGCACCCGCCGGAGCCGACTGCCCTCCGGCGAGACCGACGGCGAGGCTCTCCTCCGTGGTGGGCCGCGCCATACCGAGGTCGACCACCATCATGTGGGCCAGCGAGGTGGCTTTCTTCAGGTCGTCGGCCGCACCTGACGTCATCTCGCCGAAGATGAGCTCCTCGGCGGCGCGGCCGCCCATGATGCGGGCAAGGCGATCGAGGTGTTCCTGACGCGTGGCCAGGAAGCGATCTTCGTCGGGGAGCGAGAAGGTGACGCCGAGCGCCTGCCCCTGCGGGATCACCGTCACACGCTCGACCGGCTCGCAGTTGGGAAGGAGGTGGCCGACGATGGCATGCCCCATCTCGTGGTAGGCCACCAGAGTGCGTTCGGCCTCGGTCAGCACCTGGGTGCGCTTCTCCGGTCCCGCGGCAAGGCGCATGAGCGCGCGCCGGAAGTCGTCGATCTCGATGCCGGTGCGGTGCGCACGGGTCGCCTCGAACGAGGCCTCGTTGCAGAGCGAGGCGAGGTCGGCACCGGCCATGCCGGCGGTGAACGCCGCGATCTGTCCGAGCTCGACGCCGGGCGCCAGTGGACGCTTACGCATGTGGACGCCCAGGATCCGCTCACGCGCGATACGGTCGGGCAGACCGACGGCGATCTTGCGGTCGAAACGGCCGGACCGAAGAAGCGCCGGGTCGAGGTGCTCGAGGCGGTTGGTCGATGCCAGCACGACAACGGGCTTGGACGGATCGACGTCGAAGCCGTCCATCTCGGTCAGCAGCTGATCGAGCGTACCGGTGTGCTCCCGCTCGCCGGGACCCCCGCTGCGGCGCTCGCCGATGGCGTCGATCTCGTCGATGTACAGAAGGGCCGGCGCGGCCTTGCGGGCCGCCTCGAACAGATGGCGGATGCGCTTCGCACCGACACCCACGTACACCTCGATGAACTCGGCACCGGACGCGCTGAAGAACGGCACGCCGGCCTCGCCGGCCACGGCCTTCGCCAGGAGGGTCTTGCCGGTTCCCGGGGCGCCGTAGAGCACGATGCCCTTGGGGAGGGTCGCGCCGATCGCGCGGTAGCGCTCCGGATTCTTGAGGTAGTCGGCGATCTCCAGGACCTCGTCGCGGATCTCGTCGATTCCGGCGACGTCGTCGAACCGCGTGGTGGACTCCGCGGGCTTCACCTTGCTGGTGAACCGGGCTCCACCCATATAGCGCAGCATGATGATGAAGATGATCACCAGCGCCAGCGCGAGGAGCAGCGGGCCCCATGCCTGTACCCACTCGGTCAGGCTGAAGCTCGGACCATCGACGGTCGCGATGGGACGCGTGACGGGCTCCATCTCCGTCAGATCGACGCCTCCGGCGCGAGCGGCCGCCAGGATCTCGTCGTTCGCCTTGGCGCTCACCACCGTGGCGGCGCGTTCCTGGCCGTTCGGGAGGACGATCGTCAGAATCGACGTCCCGCCGACCTGTGGCTGGATCCGCGCCGAGCGGGCCGCACCGTTCTCAAGCGCTCCCAGGGCGGCGGTCAGCGAGATGACCGGGGCCGGGGTCGGATGCCCGCCGGCCGCGGCGCCCTGCGCGATGCCGTTGGACGGCACACGATCCGCGGTCTGCGCGCCGGCCGGTGCGATGACGATCATTGCCGCGACCAGTGCGATCACGATGGCGAGGCGACCTGTCCATGTCCGCTGCACGTACCCTCCTTGGTGCCTGTGAAAGCCGCTGTTCAACCCGGTTCTCCAATTGCCGGATGCTGACCCAAGACTACAGAAAGTTGTGATGGAGTTCACCCGCGAGCAGTTCGAAGATCTCGTACGCGACGCCATTGACGATATCCCCGAACCCTTCGCGAGCGCACTGGCCGAGGTCCCCGTGATCGTACGGGACGAGCCGGATCCCGAAATGGGGCGGATCTACGGCCTCTACAGCGGTGTCCCGCTGGACGAACGGGAAGGCTGGGCCCCCACCCTCCCGAGCACCATCCACATCTACATGCGTCCGCTCGTCGATGACTTCCCCGACGACGTCGTCCTCCGGTCCGAGGTCCGCATCACCGTCCTGCACGAGCTGGGGCATCACCTCGGTCTGGACGAGGACGACCTCGACCGACTGGGCTACGCCTAGATGGTTGATTCCAAGGTCTCGCGGCGTGGTGCATGCCCCCGGCGGCGCGGATGCGCCACCGGGCGACTCGAACAGGCAAACCAGCATGCCCTTCGACGCCCGGCGGCACCCCGCATCCACCGGTGACGCACCCCACATCCACGATCCTTGGAATCAATCATCTAGCCCCTCCCCACCCACCTCCAGGAGTCCAAATGCCCGATCCGACGAACCCGATCACCGCCCTCGAGGATGTCATCCTCACCCGCCGCTCCATCGGCAAGGTGGACGAAACACCGGTTCCGGAGGACCTGATCCGTCGGCTCATCTCGCTCGCGGTGCACGCCCCGAACCACAAGCGGACCATCCCCTGGCGGTTCGTCGTCATCCGCGGCGACGCCCGGCTCCGCATCGGGGGCGCTCACGCCGATGCCTATGTGCGTACCCACCCGGACGCCACGACCACGGACCGTGACCGTGAGGAACGCCGGCTGGAGCGCGCGCCGGTCGTCATCGCCGTCATCTCCCGGCCCGGCGACGCCGATCCCGTCGTGCGCACCGAGGATCGGGACGCCGTTTCGGCGGGAATCCAGAACATGCTGCTCGGTGCACACGCGCACGGGCTGGGTGCGATCTGGCGGACCGGTGCCTTCGTGGTGGAGGAGGAGATCCGGGCGGTGCTCGAACTGGAACCGAACGACGAGATCGTCGGCTTCGTCTACCTCGGCGCGCCGGACGCCCCGCCGACGCCGCGCACGGTTCCGGACCCGGAGACGCTCACCACCTGGTTGGACGCGTAGAAGCAGCGCTTCGTACCCCTCGAACGGTATGCAACGGGGAAATGGTGCCAGGCACCTTGACCCCGTTTGCGTCGACCGAAAACGGACGGATCTCCTGCGTACAACCGGATTCCATCACACCCAGGTCTGTTCCCGGTATGTGTCGCCTGGATATCACCACCCATCGGCACGCTCCCATGACCTGAGTGGGCCGCCGGAAATGCGTCGGGGCCCCTCAGAGGGGGCCCCGACGGGCACAGCGTTTGTGTGGTGTGGTCTTCTACGCGCCGCGCTTGGGGGCGTCGTGCAAGCCCTCGATGGCGATGGAAGCCTCGCCCTTGTAGCGGCGGTTCAGGTTGATGATGATCGCCGTCGACCCCTCGATGATGAGGGCGTTGGAGAGTACGCCGGCGTCGAGAGCACGAACTCCGGGGATGGCCTTCGTCAGCTCGATGACCTGCTCACGGGTGTCCTTGCCGCGACCGCAGACCAGCACGTCGGCGTCGATGGTCTCACGAGCCTGCAGACGGGCGGCCGGCAGGTTGTTGTACGCCATGGCGACCTTGGCCTCGGGAGCGAGCTCCTGGATGCGCTGGGCCATGGATCCACCCGGCAGGTCCGTCTTGGCGATGGCGCCGTTCTTGCCGAACTCCAGCGCGTTGATCACCGAGATGACCACCTTGCCGGCAAGGGCATCGGCCATCGGCGGGATCGTCGACTCGACGCCCTCCCACGGGATCGACACGATCGCGACCTCGGCGGCCTCGGCGGCCGCGACGTTCTCGAGCGGGACGAAGTTGCCGTCCGGAAGGTCGGCGCGGAGGGTCTCAGCGGCCTGTTCGGCCCTCTCCTGGCTGCGGGAACCCACGATGAGCTCGTGTCCCGCCGCGGCGAAGTTGACGGCGAGGCCGCGACCCAGGTCGCCGGTTCCCCCAAAAATCGCGATCTTCAATTCAGACTCCCTCGGTGGTGTCCCCCACACGCCGTCGAGCGGCCTGAAGGGTGTTGGCAAGCAGAAAAGCGATGGTCATCGGTCCCACGCCGCCCGGCACCGGGGTGAGCCATCCGGCCACCTCGGCCGCCTCCTCCTGGGCGACGTCGCCCCGGAGTCCGGCATCCGTTCGGTTGATCCCCACATCCACGACCGCGGCGCCCGGCTTGATCCAATCCCCCCGGATCATGTCGGCCCGACCGACGGCGGCGATCAGGATATCGGCCGTCCGGCACAGCGCGGGAAGATCCTTCGTACGCGAATGCGCGATGGTGACGGTGGCGTGCTCGGCGAGGAGCAGGAGCGACATGGGCTTCCCGACGATGAGGCTGCGCCCGACGACAACGGCATTGGCCCCCGAGATGGGGACCTCCGCCTCGTGGAGCAGGTGCATCACGCCGCTTGGCGTGCAGGCCACGAGCGTGGGTTCACCCCGCATGAGGCGTCCCAGGCTGATCGCGCCGAAGCCGTCGACGTCCTTGTCCGGATGGATGCGAGCCGCGATCTCCGGCTCCGAGAGCTGGTCCGGCACGGGAAGCTGGACCAGCATCCCGTCCACCGTGTCATCTGCGTTGAGCTCGTCGATGACGGCGTTGAGCTCGTCCTGCGTGGTCTCCTCGGGAAGTGTGATGCGTCGCGATGCCATGCCGGCCTCCGCGGCGCTCCGTTCCTTCATCGCCTGGTAGATCTCGGACGCCGGATCGTCGCCGACCTGGATCCCGACGAGTCCAGGGGCCCGCCCATGCTTCGCGACGAAGTCCGCCACCCCCTCGGCCACGCGTGCCCGCACGCCCGCGGCGGATGCCTTGCCGTCGATGATCCTCGCGCCCAATCGGTCCTCCCTGGTGGCTCGTCCGGGAAACCTACCGGGCCGATGCCCGGATGGCGATTCGTCGACACGGATCGGCGGGCGACGCGCGGGGCACGAAGCCGCATACGCCCTGTGGCGGGGCACGGGTCGTCCTGCTCGTTACGAGATCTCGGGCATGTCCTCCGGCCGGGTCACATAGATGGCCACGAAGACGGCGACGACCTGGAGGATCAGACCCGACGCGTCGTGCCGGATCGGAGCGAGCAGACTGAGCGGCGCCATGATCGCGACCGCCGCGGCGGGTGCGCGCCTCCCGTCGCGTGAGAGAAGCAGGGCGGCGACCAGGAACGGCACCCACGAACCCCATGCGAACCGAAGGGCGAGCGCCTCCTGCTCAGCGGTGCTGTCCTGAGCCGCGGTGCCCCGCGTGGCCTGGGTGAAGAGTTCGGCAACAGCGAAGTTCGCGACGGCGGCGGCGGACAACGCCAGTCCGACCAGCACCAGGATCCCGACGACGGACCCTCGCCACCCGCTCATCGTCCACCTCTGATCGATCGGTCGTGACACATTCCGTCCCAGTCATCGGTGGAACCCGCCGCACACTGAACCCGATGGGATCGGGACGCGATCCGGTTCGCCCATGCCGATGGCCGGCGTCCGTGCCCGATCACCGACGCCCCGCCGGACGACCCGGGCCGCCACCACGTCTAAGACGACGCGGCCTTCCGCATCGGGGCCGCGCCCGCGATGAGGCGGCGCTCGGTGCCATCACGCAGGAAGCGGACCAGGACGAGGGCACCGTCCTGCTCGACTCCGGTGACGATCCCCTCGCCGAAGGTTGCGTGGATCACCTCGTCTCCGGTGGCCAACCCGGGGACGACGTCGGCGGCGTCACTCGGAGCCGCCCGGTGTCGATGCGTGGAGGCCGCGCCCCTCCCTGAGACGGACTCCTCGGGGATCTCCGAGAGGAACCGCGAGGGGATGCGGTAGTCACGGCCGCCGCCGAAGAACGACCGCATGCGCGCATAGGTGAGGATGAGCCGTCGTCGTGCCCGGGTGATCCCGACGTAACAGAGACGCCGTTCCTCCTCGACCTGCTCGGGGGTCTCCGACCGCGCGTGGGGGAACAGCTGCTCCTCCATGCCGATGATGACGACGCGGTCGAACTCCAGTCCCTTCGCGTTGTGGATGGTCATCAGCGTCACCTGACCGGAGCCGGTGTCGACGGCGTCGGCATCCGCGTAGAGGGCGATCTCCTCGAGGAACCCGGCGAGCGAGGGCTCCTCGACGCGCCCCACGTACTCGGTGGCGGTCCGCACCAGCTCCTCGAGGTTCTCGAGCCGTCCCTCCGCCTCCATGGACCCGTCGGCCTCGAACATCGCGCGGATACCGGACTCCTCGAACGCGAACTCGACGAGGCGGTCGACCGGCACGTCGGCCCGCGCCTGCGCGCGGATCTCGGCGACGACGGCGGCGAGGGACCCGAAGCCCCGGCGCTGCGACGGGTTCAGCCCGTCCACCCGGTCGGCATCGGCGAGGGCGTCGGTCAGCGGGACCCCCATCTCGGAGGCGTACGCCGAGAGCTTCGACACGGCACCGGGCCCGACCCCGCGCTTGGGTGCGGTGATCATCCGGCCGAAGCTGACCTCGTCGGCGGGGTTCACCGCCACGCGGAGATAGGCGAGCAGGTCCTTCACCTCAGCGCGCTCGTAGTACTTGGGTCCACCGATCACCTGATACGGAACGGCCGCCCGCACCAGCATGTCCTCGACTGCGCGGCTCTGCGCGTTGGTGCGATAGAAGACGGCGATGTCCGACAGCGAGTCCCCGTCGTCCACGGCGCGCCGCACCTCGCCCATGACGACCCGCGCCTCTTCCCGCTCGTCCCGGCATTCGATGATCTCGATGGGGTCGCCGTCTCCTCGATCGGTCCAGAGCGCCTTCTCGTGGCGATGGCTGTTCTTCGCGACCACGGCGTTGGCCGCGCGGAGGATGGTGCCCGTGGACCGGTAGTTCTGCTCGAGGGCGATGACGGTGGCGTCCGGGTAGTCGCGCTCGAAGTCGAGGATGTTCGAGACGTCCGCCCCGCGCCACGAGTAGATGCCCTGGTCGTCGTCGCCCACCACCATGACGTTGCGCTGCGGCTCACCGAGCACGCGCACCAGCCGGTACTGCGCGTGGTTGGTGTCCTGGTACTCGTCCACCAGGATGTACCGGAAGCGCTCCTGGTAGTGCTTGCGCACCTCGGTGTCGCCCTCGAGCAGCTGCACCGTCAGCCGCAGCAGGTCGTCGAAGTCCATGGCCTGGTTGGCCAGGAGACGGTCCTGATAACGGCGGTAGATGCGGACGACCTGCTCATCCTTGAACGAGTCGATGTCCAGGTCGGACGGTCCCAGCAGACGGTTCTTGGCATCCGAGATCGCCGCCAGTACCGACCGGGGATCAACCCGCTTCGGATCGATGTCCTCGTCTTCCAGGCAACGGCGGACGAGACGAACCTGATCGGCGGCGTCGAAGATGGCGAAGTTGCGCTCGTAGCCGACATGAGGCGCATCACGACGGAGTATCCGGACGCACGCCGAATGGAACGTGGCGGCCCAGATCCCCCGGACCCGCGGGCCCACCAGGTCCTCCAGGCGCTGACGCATCTCGGCGGCCGCCTTGTTCGTGAACGTGATGGCGAGGACGGCCCCCGGTTCGACCCCCTCCTCGTCGATCAGCCGGGCGATGCGATGCGTGAGCACGCGTGTCTTGCCGCTCCCCGCCCCGGCGAGCACCAGAAGGGGTCCGTCGCCGTGCAGGACGGCGTCACGCTGCGGAGGGTTGAGGCCCGACAGGAGATCGCTCACCCACCGAGGGTAGCGGAGGCGACCGGACACATGTTCGGTCCCCCCGCGACCGCAACCGCTCGGCGTACGAATGCGCCGAAGCGGAACTGGTCAGGCGACCTCGTCGGCGTCCATGGCCGCCTCGATCGCAGCGATGTCGATGCGGCGCATCGTCCGCATCGCGGCCATCGCGCGTGAGGCGCGTTTCGGGTCGGGATCGGAGAGAAGTGCCGTCAGCTGATCCGGGTAGACCTGCCATGAGACCCCGTACCGGTCGACGAGCCAACCGCACCAGTCCTCCGTGCCGCCGTCCCCGATGAGCCGGTCCCGATAGCGATCCGCCTCGGCCTGGTCGTCACAGCGAACCTCGATCGACGCCGCAGGGGTCAGGGTGAAGCTGTCTCCCCCGTTGAGGAGGATGATGTGGTGGCCGCCGACGGACACCTCGGCGACGATGGCCCCGCCCGCTTCGACGCCCGGGGCGTCATCCGCACCGGATGCCCGGAACGTGTCGATGACGGCGGCGTCGTCGAATACCTCGGCGTAGTAGGCGGCGGCCTCCTCGGCCCCTTCGTGGAACCAAAGGCATGTGCCGACGGATCTCATGGTGTGCTCCTCTCGCGTGGGTCGGTCGTGGATATGGACCGTCCCGGAGCGGGAATCTCATCGGTCCCACACGAATCCCGTCGGGAGACGTCTGATCGGCACGTCACCCGCCGACAACGCTGGCCGACGACCGCCCGCGTATCGGCTCAGGTTCGCGGCCCGGCGCACCCGCCCGACGGAACGTCAGATACCGCTGCCGCCGTTCAGGCCCATGATCCCCGCGATCTCCTGCTGCACGGTGGGGATACAGTCGCCGTTCTTCTCGCGCTGGGGTGGCACACGGCCGCTGCGGATGTCGTCCAGGTCGGATTCGAGTTCGCCGATACGACGCACCAGGCACGAGATGGCCTCGGCGAGCGGGTCGGGAAGGCGACCGTGCTCCAGGCTGGGGTGGTGGAGCTCGTCGGGGTCGACACGCTGGCCGTCAACGACGACCGCGCGGCCCGGGTTGCCGACGACGGTGGAGTTGGGCGGCACGTCCTTCACCACGATGGAGCCGGCACCGACCTTGGCGCCCTCGCCGATCTCGATGGATCCGAGGACCTGTGCGCCGGTGCCGATGGTGACCCCGTCGCGGATCGTGGGGTGACGCTTGCCGCTCTCCTTGCCGGTGCCGCCGAGGGTCACGCCCTGATAGATGGTGACGTCTTCGCCGATCTCGGTGGTCTCACCGATGACGACACCCATGCCGTGATCGATGAAAAGGCCAGGGCCGATGGTGGCGCCGGGGTGGATCTCGATACCCGTGAGGAAGCGGGCGAACTGGCTGACCCAGCGTGCGACCAGCCGGTTGCCGCTGCGATGAAGGCGATGCGCCACGCGGTGGGCCCACACTGCGTGCAGCCCCGGATACGAGGTGACGAGCTCAAGCGTGCTGCGCGCGGCCGGGTCGCGCTCCCGGGCGGCGGCCACGTCGCGCCGAACAGCGGCGCGAGCTCGACGAATGACGGTTCCCACGACGGACATGTGTAACTAGTATGGCACCTATCGCAGGAATCACGTGATCGAAGGGGCTCCGATGAGTGAAGGTGAGATCCAGGTACCGGGCGCGTCATGCGTGGCGGGTCCTTCCCCAAGTGCGAAGGCCACCCGCATCGACAAGCTCCGTGCCGAGTCTCCCGCCGCACTCGCGGCGCTTCTCGCCGAGGTCGGCGACGGACCGGTCGACGTGGCGCTTCCGAACGAGAGCGATCTGATCCCTCTGGTGAAAGAGGCCGGCTTCGCGCCGTACGCCAACACCATGATCGTGGCCCGTCGCATCGACGGATTCCGGAAGGATCCCGCTCCCGTCGGCGTCCAGATCGAGCCGTACCGCAACGACTGGGCCGAGTCCTTCACGAAGGCCGAGTCGGCCGCGATGGCGGACTTCTCACTGTTCAAGGAGGTCGGTTCCCCGACCGGTTTCGAGCAGGCGGAGGGTTGGGGCACGTTCCTGGCGGCCCGGCGCGGTGACGAGATCATCGGGTTCGTGCAGGCCGAGATGCCCACGGGATGGATCAACTGGATCGGCGTCGTGCCGTCGGAGCGCCGGCAGGGAGTGGGCCGCGCGCTTCTGGGTGAGATCGCGGTCGCGGTCCGTGACGCGGTGGGCAGCCACCTGTGCGCCGAGATCGATGACACCCCGGAGGCCGAGGCCTTCTGGAAGGGCCTGGGCTTCACCGGGAAGTCGAAGTCGGTGTCGCTGATCCGCCGCTGACCGCCGTCCATGATCCGGTTCCGCCCCCTTCAGCGGACCGATTTCCCGATGCTCTCGCGGTGGCTCCGCGCCCCGCACGTCGCACGTTGGTGGGCCGATCCCAGTGATCTCGACTCCCTCGAGACCGAGTACGGTCCGGGTATCGACGGGACCGACCCGACCGAGGTGTTCGTCGCGTTCGACGACGACGGCGACTTCGGCCTGATCCAACGCTACGCCTATGCCGGTGAACCGGAGTACGTGGAGGAACTCGCCGGTCTTGTGTACGTCGCGGGCAACGACTGGTCGATCGACTACCTGATCGGTGAGATCGACCGCGTCGGCGGCGGCCGTGGCACCAGGATGATCCGGGCCTTCGTGGAGCTGCTCTACGCGGACCACCCTGACGCGAAGCGCCTGGTGGTGCCTGTCCACGCCGACAACGAACGGTCATGGCGGGCGCTCGAGCGCGTCGGGTTCACGCTCGTCGCACGGGGTGAACTGACACCGGACAACCCCGCCGACAGCCCGGATCATGTGATCATGGAGTTCCGGCCACCCCGCGGGTCGCAATCGTCAGTATGACGCTCTCCGACGGAGCGGTGATCGCCCGGTCTCAGCCCTCGTCGAACAGTCCCTGGATGCTGAGGTAGCGCTCACCGGTGTCGGCGATGATCGTGACGATGGTCTTCCCCTCCGCCTCGGGCCGCTTGGCGACCTGAAGGGCCGCCCACACGTTGGCCCCGGAGGAGATGCCTCCGAGGACACCCTCGGTACGTGCCAGGCGTCGAGCCATCTCAAGGGCGTCGGGCACCTCGACCTTGATGACCTCACCGTAGACATCGGTGTTGAGCACACCCGGGACGAAGCCCGCGCCGATGCCCTGGATGCGGTGCGGCCCCGGCGTTCCCCCGGACAGGACCGGCGAGTCGGACGGCTCGACGGCGATCGTCTGGAAGCCGGGACGCTTGGCCGTGAGGATCTCACCGACACCGGTCAGCGTTCCACCGGTCCCGACACCCGCGACCAGGAAGTCCACCTCGCCCCCGGTGGCCTCCCAGATCTCGGCGGCGGTGGTCTCGCGATGGATCTCGGGGTTGGCCGCGTTCTCGAACTGCTGGGGCAGGAACGCGTCGGGCGTCTCCTCCGCGATCTCCGTGGCCTTGGCGATGGCACCGCGCATGCCGTCGGCACCCGGTGTGAGCACCAGTTCGGCGCCGTAGGCACGAAGGAGGTTGCGTCGTTCGACGCTCATGGTCTCGGGCATGGTGAGGATGCAGCGGTAGCCCTTGGCGGCGGCGACGAACGAGAGCGCGACCCCCGTGTTGCCCGACGTGGGCTCGACGATCACGCTCTTGCCGGGCGTGAGCCTCCCCTCGCGTTCGGCGGCCTCGATCATGGCCAGACCGATGCGGTCCTTGACGCTACCCGCCGGGTTGAAGCTCTCCAGCTTGGCCAGAATCCGTGCGCCGGTGCCGTCGTCGATCCGTCCCAGATGGAGGAGAGGTGTTCCTCCGACAAGATCCGTGATTGATTCGACGACCGGCATGTTCTCTCGTTTCTTCGTTGTCAGATGTGGAACATCATGGTGCCGGACGCCTGGATCTCCCGTTCCACGACGTCGGCGATGGTGATGGCGGCCAGACGGCTCGCCAGCGTGTCGCACAGTTCCTGCCAGATCTCATCGACCGGGGACAGCGTGTCCGACGCCGACGGGATCGCGCCATCCACGCACTCCACGACATCGAGGAGGGTGACCTCGTCGGTCGAACGGGCGAAGCTGTATCCCCCGCGAACACCACGCTGGCTCTTCAGGATCCCGGTCCGCCGGAGAGAGGCGAACAACTGCTCCAGTACGTGCAACGGCAACGAGCGGGCCTCGGAGATCTCCAGGATCGGCGTGGGGCCCTGACCGCCCCTGCGCGCCAATTCGACCAGAGCGAGGACGGCGGACTTGCTGCGGTCGCTAATCGTGATCAGTTGAATGCTCCGTTTCCCATCGGGAATTTGGACTTTAGCGAACGAAGTCCTCGTCGAGTAGTCCCGTGGTGGATCCGGTTCGGACCACCGTCGGCACGTGGCTGGCGGAGTCACGCTGCCGTCGCTTCGCGTAGACGATCTCGATGGCGTCGATCCACGCATCCAGATCGCCGACCATGAACTCGTAGCCGCATTCCTCGGTGTGGACGATCATCCGGGGGCGCCGCCCTCCGGAAAGGATCTCATCAGGGCTGTGCGGCATCCGCTCCACCTCGACGATGTCGTCGAGCGTCACCTCTCGCCGCTTGCCACCGAGCACCGTGTCGATCGGCGTCGGGTGGAAGAACAGACGTTCATCCGTCAGGTAGAGGGTACCGTGACGGCCCCACCATCCGTTCTGGAGATCTGCCCCGCTCCGTTTGTGGACCCGCTCCGTTGCGCTGATCTTCTCCGCATGGCGGCGTTTCGGCAGCTTCCTGTTGGCCGTTCCCATCGAGCTCCTCGATCGAGAGATGTGTGTTGTCCGGTGAATCGTAGTGACCCGCTCGGCGCGGCCCCTTCCGTCCGACCGGACTCCTACCATTCATCTGTCGCATACCCCCGCTCGGGAGCCCCCGATCGCACCCTTCATCCGATGGCTCGAGGACTACGAGCGTCGACTCGCCCTCCATGACGGGGGAGTCGCGTTGATCGCCCGCGACCTTTCGACGCGCACCTCGTGGCGCGTGCATGCCGAGGTCGACGGCTTCCCCCCGCCTCGACGAGCCGGGAGGGGCGTTCCCGACATCCTCTGCGAACGCGGTCCCGAGACCCCGCCGGTCGCCGTGGAAGTCGAGTTGCCCGAGACCCTGGTACGGCGCGACACCATCCGGCGCCTACGCGACTACGTCGATTCCGCAGTCGATATCCGCGTCGCCGTGATCGCCGATGCCGACCGGCATCGTGAGGCCATCGCCGAGACACGCCGCATGCTCGAATGCGTCGGGCTGGACGAGATCCCCGTGGCGGCCATCGCTCCGGACGGTCCCCGGGTCACCGGCACGGCCTGGTAGATCACCGTCCCGGCCGATGTCGCGCTGCTGACACCGGTCCGAGTTGCATACGGTCAAGCGCCACAGGCATCCTGCCGATACTCACCGCATCCTGGTTCCGGATCACCCCGCAGATCCGGTCGACCATTCGAACCTGAGGAGCATGACGCCCCGATGAGACTTCGACGCCTGCTGGCCATGACGGCCACGGTCTTCGCTGCGACCGCCGTGACGGCCGCCGCGCAGCCGACGATCATGATGTACGGCACGCCCGAGACGAACCGCAAGGTCGTGCAACCGGGCGCCTCGGACGCCCTACCCGTCGACGGGCGCCTGCTCGTCTCGGGCCGCACGAAGGGCCACCTGTTCGCCGGAGAGGCCGACAAGCCCTATCGCGTCGACCACCTGCTGGCCGGTGATCTGGTCAAACTCCCCGACGGCGAGAGCATGGCGGCACTCCTGAAGTCGCGCATCGACGAGAACGCATGTCTTTTCTCATGGGGTCGTGTCGACTGCCGAAGCGGCCTGGTGTTCGTCGATGAGATCGACTGGCGGTTCGCCGAGAAGGCCCCCAACCTGAACACCGCGGCGTGGCGCGGGCGGACGAGCAAGGGACAACCGAAGCGCAAGTTCCCCACCTACCACCCGACGGCACGCGCCGGGCAGGCCGGCTACGAACTCTCCCGCGCGATGCAGATCCTCGCAGAGACCCCGTACCGCAGCGGAGGAACCTACGCGGAGCGTGTCCACTTCTTCATCGCGCCGGGTGTGGTGACCTCCATCGGCGTGGGCCGTGGGCCGTACCACAACCTCGGACGCGACGGACGGCCGCATTTCCGGTCACACGAGGGCGTCCGAGCCGCGCTCCAGCTCTCGGGCGGGATCTGGCTCGAGATGTACCACTACGACCACGGCGGCCGGGGCAAGTACCCGTTCAACACCTACGAGTGGCAGGTGTACCCGAACCGCTTCGCGCTGTACCTCAGCGGACGTGGCTCGTCCACGATCGACACGGGCCTGCGCGCGAAGATGCATTTCCTTGTCTCCTCCGGCAAGCCCAAGGTCAAGGGTGGTGCCCCGGCGCAGTGCCGGACGGGCAGCGCGATGACCTGCACGTTCAAGCTCGCCTCGAGCGGCAAGAACATGCCGATCCTGATGAACGGCGTCGGGCAGTACCGGATCGACGCCGACGCGGCAGAGTTCCGAGCCAACATCAAGCGGCTCTTCTTCCCCGAGCTGCCATAGCACCGCGGGAGGTCATCGCGCCGTGAGTTCCCGAGGGGCCGCAGCTGCGGCCCCTCGGCGTTCCGGCACCGCACCACGTCGCCCGACCACCGGTGTCGGACACCGATCGCATCCATCCGGAGATAGGGTCTGACGACAAGAGACGTCGATCACCCGCACTCGGCGTCGCATCCCGATCAGAGGAGCAGGACGCCCGATGAGACCCGGACGCCTCGTGACCGCAGCCGCCGCGATTCTGGCGGTCGCCGCCGCAAGCACCGCAGCCGCCCGACCGACCGTGTTCATGTACGGCAGCACGGAATCCAACCGGAAGATCATCGCCCCGGACGCGCCGGACGCCCTGCCCGTCGACGGCCGGCTCCTGGTCCCGGGCCGCACCCCCGGTGCCCTGTTCGCCGGTGAGGCGGACAAGCCCTATCGCGTTGACAACGTGCTGGCGGCGGAACTCGTCAAGCGGCGGACCGGCGCCAACATGGCGGCGTTCCTTCGGGATCGCATCGACGGTGACGCCTGCACGTTCGATTGGGGGCGCATCGACTGTCGCAGCGGACTCGTCTTCGTCGACGAGATCGACTACCGCTTCGCCGAGAAGGCACCGAACCTCGCGGCGCCGATGTGGCAGAGACGCCCCGGGCGGAAGCTGCCCGCCTATCGCCCGGTCGGCAAGGCCGGTCAGCCGGGCTACGAGCTCTCGCGCGCCATGGACATCCTCGCCGCCACCCGCCACCGGGACGGGGGGACGTACGCCGACCGCGTCCACTTCTTCATCGCCCCCGGCGTGGTGACGTCCATCGGAGTCGGCCGCGGACCGGACCACAACCTCGGGCGCGACGGTCGTCCGCACTACCGCTCCCACCAGGGGGTGCGTCGCGCACTCCAGCGCGCGGGTGGCGTCTGGCTCGAGATGTACCACTTCGACCACGGCGGCCGTGGCATGTACGCATTCACCACCCGTGAGTGGCAGGACTACCCCCACCGCTTCGCCCTCTACCTCAGCGGCCGTGGTCAGAACCGGGTCAACGTCGCCCTTCGTTCGAAGATCCGGTTCCAGATCACCGGCCACAAGCCGGGGATCAAGGGCGGTGCACCCGCCGCGTGCCAGACCGGAAGCGCGATGTCCTGCGTGTTCACGTTGGCATCTGCCCCGAAGAACCGGCCGATCCTCGCCAACGGCATCGGCCAGTACAAGATGGAGGGCCACGAGGAAGAGTTCCGCACGCACGTGAAGCGCCTCTACTTCCCCGAGGTGGGGTAGCGCCACGGACTCCGGCCCTCGCCCCTCGCACCGCTCATCGTCGGGGCGCGGCCGTACCGGTCGGTCGCAACCCTGGACAACCCGGACTCCGGATCACCCCCCGAGACGTCGCACCGGCGGAGACCGTGTGTAAGCAATCCGGCCTCCCGCGACATGTACCGGGTATGAACGGCAATCACGAGTCGAGGGCGTGTCAACGGGGATTCGCATGTCCCGAGAGGTCCGTGTGAACGGACCCGAGGTGCGGTTCACCGACGCCGTCAGGAACCTGTACCCACGGGTGCGCGCCTACGCCGCCCGCCATGTGGACGACGCCGATGCCGACGACATCGCCGCCGAGACGTTCGTGGTGGCGTGGAGGAAGCTCGACAACGTCACCGGCTCCGTCGACCTGCCCTGGCTTCTGGCCATCGCCCGCCGGCTGGCCGCGAATCACCGGCGCGCCGCACAGCGACGTGATGTGGCCGAGACGAGCGCCGCGGCAATGACGCGTCATGATGACGACATCACGATCGCCGATGACGACCGTCTGGGTGTTCTCGCGGCCCTGAGCGCCGCCGACAAGGAGATCCTCGCGCTCGTGGCCTGGGAGGAGCTCTCGACGGCGGAGATCGCCGTGGTCCTCGACTGCGGCCGTTCGACCGCCGCCGTTCGCCTCCACCGCGCACGCCGACGTGCGCGCCGCCTACTCGAATCCTGCGAACCGACCGCCCAGCCCGAGGGGAGCACGCCGTGACCGATCCGTTCGTCTATCTCCGCAACCGAAACCCGGTGGTCCCCAACCGGCTCCTGTCCGACGAGTTCCGTGCACCCGAGGGACTGGCTGCGGAGATCATGGCGCGTGCACCCCGAGTGGGCACAGCACCGATGATCCGCCCACGACGTCACCGTCTGTGGCGACTGGCCGTGCCGGCTCTGGCGGTGGCCGCGACGGTCGCCGTCCTCATCGTGACGCGAGGCGGTACGACGGAAGCCGGGGCGGCCTTCGACCGGCTGGCCAATGCCGCCATGGACGAGCGGCAGACCCTCCAGAAGGGAGGTCGCATCCGCATGACGGTCGTCGAATCCGCGGGGATCACCACCGTCACTGGGACGGGACCGGAGGGTGCCTTCTTCGCCCTGGGCCGTCAGAAGGTCGTGAGGACCATCGACGCGGACGGTCGGATGGAGTCCGTGACCACGTCCGTGGCACCGACCTTCCTCGGTCCGGAGGACCGCCGCCGCTGGATCGCGAGCGGCCGCCTCGAGCTCGGCTCGGCCGGCACCCGACGGCAGGTATCGAAGAAGCAGCCTCCGACGGCTCCGCCGTCGGGCATCACGGCCTCACCGGCGACCGTGCGCGCACGGTTCGACGAGTACGCCCGTGAACAGAGCCATTGGCCTCAGGGCGTCGCCGCAATGGTGGTCGCGCAGGACATCCTCCTCATGCCCACCCTCTCCGCCGAGGTCCACGTGAACGTGTTCCGCGCGCTCTCGACGGTCGAGGGCCTGTCGACCTCCGCGGGACCCGTCACCCGATCCGGTCACCCGACCACGGTCGTGTGGGTGGACTCGGACTACTCCGGCGCGAATTCTCGATACGAACTCATCTTCGACACCACGGACGGACGCCTCGTCGGATCACGCACCCTGCTGCTGGAGCGGCAGGACTGGGTCGACGCCGCCCCGCCCGTCGTCCTTGAGAGTAACGAGGTCACGGAGTTCACACTCCTCCCTCCGGCGCCCTGAGAGCGCACCGCCGGTCGGTCCCGCAAATGACGAAGGGGGTGGCGACCACGTGGTCGCCACCCCCTTCGCGCACTACCTCCGGGTCGTCTAGACCAAGAACGGGATGATCAGGAGCGCCACGATGTTGGCGATCTTGATCATGGGGTTGATGGCCGGACCGGCGGTGTCCTTGTAGGGGTCACCCACCGTGTCACCGGTCACCGACGCCTTGTGGGCCTCGGATCCCTTGCCACCGTGGTTTCCGTCCTCGATCAGCTTCTTGGCGTTGTCCCAGGCGCCACCACCCGAGGTCATCGAGATGGCGACGAAGATGCCCGTGACGATCACACCGAGGAGAAGACCACCGAGCATCTCGGCGCCGTTGGTCCTTCCGAAGATGAACGCGGTGATGATCGGGACGACGATCGGGATCAGACCCGGCACCAGCATCTGACGCTGGGCCGACTTGGTCACGATGGTGACGCAACGGGCGTAGTCCGGCCGCTCCGTCCCCTCCATGATCCCGGGCTTCTCCTTGAACTGGTTCCGGACGTCCTGGACCACCTCGGCACCCGCGCGTCCCACGGCCTCCATGGAGAGAGCACCGAAGATGAACGGCATCATGCCTCCGATGAGGAGACCGATCACCACGAACGGGTTGGTGAGCTGGAAGTCGAGCCCGTTCGCGAACGCCGGGTTGGCGATGTGGAGCTCCTCGATGTACGACACGAAGAGGACCACGGCCGCGAGGCCGGCCGAACCGATGGCGTAGCCCTTGGTGACGGCCTTCGTGGTGTTGCCGACCGCGTCGAGCGGGTCGGTGACGCCACGGACCTCGGCCGGGAGCTCCGCCATCTCGGCGATGCCACCCGCGTTGTCCGTGATGGGGCCGTACGCGTCGAGCGCGACGACCACACCGGTGAGCGACAGCATGGCCATGACGGCCACACCGATGCCGTAGATACCGGCCAGCTCGTACGAGGCGGCGATTCCACCGGCGATCACGATGACCGGGGCGGCCGTCGCCTTCAGGCTGACCGCGAGACCGGCGATGATGTTGGTGGCGTGTCCGGTTTCGGATGCCTTGGCGACGCTCTTCACCGGCTTCCACGCGGTACCGGTGAAGTACTCCGTGATCGCGACGAGAAGCACCGTCACGCCGAGTCCGACGAGAGCGCACCAGAAGTAGCGGTCCCAGCCGATGTCGGGATTGACGCCATCCATGAGTCCCTTGGTGACGGGGATGAAGCCGACCGCCGAGAGAACCGTCGAAACACCGAGTCCGGTGTAGAGCGCGGCGGTGATGTTGCCCTTCGAACCGACACGGACGAACCAGGTGCCGATGATCGAGGTGACGATCGAGATGGCGCCCAGGGCGAGCGGGAAGAGGATCGCGTTCGTCATGGCGTCACCGACGAAGTACAGCGAGCCGAGGAGCATGACGGCAACCGTGGTGACGGCGTACGTCTCGAACAGGTCGGCGGCCATACCGGCGCAGTCACCGACGTTGTCACCGACGTTGTCGGCGATCACGGCCGGGTTACGCGGGTCGTCCTCCGGGATACCGGCCTCGACCTTGCCGACGAGGTCGGCACCGACGTCCGCACCCTTGGTGAAGATTCCTCCACCGAGTCGCGCGAACACCGAGATCAACGAGCCACCGAACGCCAGGCCGACGAGCGGCTTGACCGCGTCGCTGACCTTCGTGGGGTCATCCGACGATCCACCGAGGATCAGGAAGTACGCCGCAACGGCGAGGAGGCCGAGACCGACCACCAGGAGACCGGTGACCGCGCCACCCTTGAACGCGACGCCGAGGGCCGGCTTGAGACCGCCCCGGGCCGCCTCGGCGGTACGCACGTTGGTGCGCACGGAGACGTTCATTCCGATGAAGCCGGCTGCAGCCGAGGCCGCAGCACCGATGAGAAAACCGATCGCCGCCTTCCAACCGAGAAGAGGCGAATCGACGGCGCTTCCGAGTACGCCGATCAGTACGAACAGCACGATCGCAACAGCACCGATGATGCTGTACTGGCGGTTGAGGTACGCCTTCGCGCCCTCCTGGACCGCACGCGCGATCTCCTGCATCCGCTCATTGCCCGCGGGCTGCTTCAGCAGGTAGACGATCAGGCCGATGCCGTAGGCGACGGCCACAAGTCCACAGATGACGGCAAGCACGATTGTGTTGTCCGCCCAGAAACCAGACAAGATATATCCCCCATTTCTTCGGGTCTGCATCGAGTGCGTGGCCGCCGGACATTCCCCCCGTCCAGCGCTTCGGCCCCGAAATGGCGATCTTTTCTATCACAGTCAGCGGTCAGCGCCCGAGAGTGCCAAGCGTCCCGGCGAGGTGAACCTCCAGAATCGGCAGTGCCGTCCGTTCCCTCCTCGGTGAGCACGTGCACCCGTGTAACCCCTGCCCTTCACCGGTCACATCGGCGCTCGCGGACCTTCGGCGGGTACTAGCCTCGTCCGATGGACCGACTCGCGCTCATCATCTTCGCCGCCATCGGAGGCGGCGCCATCGCCGCCCAGGCGCCCATCAACGCCCGACTCCGGGAGGCCGTCGCGTCGCCCGTGCTCAGCGCCGGCATCTCGTTCCTCATCGGAACGATCATCCTCTTCGGCGCCGTGGCGGTGACGGGTGGTGCCGGCGGCATCGTCCACATCGGCCAGGCCCCGTGGTGGGCGTGGCTCGGTGGTCTCGCCGGTGCCGCACTCGTGACCGCGACGCTCATGGCGGCACCCAGCCTGGGCGTCACCGTCACCATGGTCGCCGTGGTCTCCGGTCAGCTGGTGGTCGGCGCGCTCATCGACCGGTTCGGATGGCTGGGCATCGCGGCCCGCGACCTCTCGGCGGGACGGATCACCGCCATCGTGCTCATCGTCGTGGCGCTCGTCCTCCTCATCCGGGAGGGCTAGAGGTCCCACGGTGACGCGGACCGCGCCACCGTGGGACCGGCCTCAGTGTGCGCCGTCGAGGGCGCTCGCCGCGTGCGGGTCCGGCTCGGTCGGGACCTTCGGGATCACGTGGAACAGCAGCTTGCGCAGCTTGTCGTTGTTCTCGCCGAAGGTCTTCACCACCTCTGCGTGCGTGACCGGCGGGACCCCGTCGACCCCGACGTCGTAGTCCGTGATCAGCGACACGTTGGCGTAACCGATGGCGAGCTCACGGGCCAGGTAGCCCTCCGGGTAGGCCGTCATGTTGATGACCTCCCACCCGGCGCTGCTGAACCACTTGCTCTCGGCGCGCGTCGAGAAACGTGGCCCCTGGATGACGACGACGGTGCCCGTCTCGTGAACCGTGATACCCAGGTCCTTGCACCCGTCGATGAGGAGCTGACGGAGCACCGGGCTGTACGGATCCGCCGAGCTCACGTGCGTCGTGATGGGACCGTCGTAGAAGGTGTCGCGCCGACCGGTGGTGCGGTCCACGAACTGGTCGCACACGACGAAGTCACCGATCTTCACGTCGGCCTGCAGGCTCCCGCTGGCGCAGGGACCGAAGATGAAGTCGACGCCCAGCTCCTTCATCACCCAGAGGTTCGCGCGGTAGTTGATGGCATGTGCCGGAAGCTCGTGGTCGACGCCGTGACGGGGCAGGAACGCGACCGACCGGCCCTCCAACTTGCCGAGGAACACCTTGGACGAGGGCAGGCCGTACGGCGTGTCGATGGCGACCGCCTCCACGTTGTCCAGGAACGAGTAGAACCCGGACCCTCCGAAAACCCCGATCTCAGCGTCTGCCATCGATTCACCCTCCACGTCGTTATCTGCGGGAGGATCCCCTCCCCTGACACATCACGTCACCCACACCGCAGGTGGCGACGTCGTGACGGGAGTCCCCTCCCGTCATCGTTCACGTTGCGACTACTTGCCCGGGGTCCAGAGACCCGATGATCCGTCCGGGCCCTTGTCGCTCCCCTCGGGGGTCCAGAGTCCCGACCGTTCGTCGCCGGCCTTCCCTCCACCGTCGGCCGACTCGCCCTCCGTCGACGACGCCTGTTCCTCGGCCGCCCGCGCGTACAGCATCTGCAGCTGGGCGAGCGGCTCGCGGAACGGACGCGCCTGCGCCGCACCGCCCTCGGCCTCGATGACGGTGACGAGTGCCCGGAGGGTCTCGATGGCCAGGCGTGCCTGCGGAAGGTCGCGCCGCGCAGGGCCCTCGGGACCGAAGCCGAGGCGGATGCCCGCCAGGTCGGCGAACGTCGCCATCGTCTGCATGACGAAATCACGGACGGGACGCTCGGCCAGCTGACGCGCCATCTCGCGCATCAGGTCCTCGGCGCTCATCTGGTCGGGGTTCGGCCCACCCGGCGAATCGTCGGTCGGTCGTCCCTCGTCGGTCATGTGACCATCTCCTTCTGAAGCTCGTCGCGCATTACGATGGCGGACGACCGGGTGCGCTCGATGACGGCACCCATGACATCCGTCGGGGAGCCCAGCTTAGCGAGAAGGCCCAGCTGCCAGATCGCACCGTTGTCACCCTGGATCAGCGCGCGGGCATCCTCGATGAACCGGCGCACGCCCAGGCTGTCGACCACCGGCTCGGCCCAGTCGCAGAGGGCGATGAGGGCCTCGCGTGTCGGGCGTTCACGCGCGGTGTCGAGGTCGATCATGTCGCCGGTGAGCCCATACCTGATGGCCCGCCAGAGGTTCTCCTCGATGAGCCGATTGGGATGTGCCGGGAGCGTCACCCCCTCGTCGTACGCCGCGGCGAAGCGTGCGATCACCGCGTAGGCGAGCGCCATGATGGCCACGGCATGCCGCATGTCCGTCTGGCCGTCGCAGATGCGCACCTCGACCGTGCCGAAGGTGTGGTGCGGCCGGATGCTCCACCAGATCTGGGTGCTCTTCCGGACCGAGTTCGAGGCCTCGAGGAAGCGGATGTAGTCGGCGTACTCGTCCCAGGTCCGGAAGGCGTCCGGAATGCCGCACCTCGGAAAGCTGCGGACGAACACCTGCGTCCGGGTGGAGTGCAGTCGCGTGGCACGTCCCATGAAGATCGGGCTGTTGGCCGACAGTGCCAGGAGTTCGGGAAGGACGCTCCGCATGGCCGTCGCGACGGCCATGGCGCGGTTCGCGTCGCGGATCCCGCAGTGGAGGTGCGTGGACCACGTGTTGTTGGTCCAGGCGACGTAACCGAGCGTCTCGTCCAGGAGACGGTAGTGCGGCGTGTCGATGAGCCGCTGATCCTCCCAGCGACTGAAGGGGTGCACGCCGGTGATACCCAGGTCGACCCCCACACGGTCGGCCACATCCAGCGCGGCGAGACGTCCGTCGACCAGTTCCCGTGCGGCGGTGGCGAAGCCGTCGTGTTTGACCGTGCGGTATTCGATCTCGCTGGCGATGAGTTCGCCGGCGAAGCGATCCACCAGGGCCTCCGGTACCGCGGCGGTCATCTCCTCGTACCGATTGGTGAGCGCGCGCGTTTCGCGGTCGAGGATCTGGTACTCCTCCTCCAGCCCGACGGTGAAGTCCGTCGACTCCGCGAACCGCTGTTCGACGCCCTCGAGGAGGCCCTGTGGGTCCGCTGCGGTCACTGCGGGCGAGTGTAGCAACGCACTTCGGCGAACCGACCGGAACCATAGCGGCATGGCCGTAGATCGCACGACACCGCCGCCCGCAGCCCGAGCGGCGCATCAGACGGTTGGACCGCCTCGCAGAATCCGCGACCGCCACCTGCGCGCCACGCTCCTCGATGACCTCGATGGGGACGACGCACCCGTCGTCGAAGCCCAGCAGCCGCTTGAATAGCGTCGCCACGCGCATCCGGTTCTCCTCGCTCTATTCCGTCGCAAGGACCGAGGCTGCCAGCAGCACCGGGTCGCGCGTAGCACAAGCGATCCCAGCTGCCAGCGAACGCCTATCGATCCACGGATACCCCGAAGAGCCTTTTATGACCGTGCCGGGGCTCATCCTCATCCGCGGGTGATCGACGTTGCGCGGCAGTCACTGAGGTTCGGCCCCTCGTCACAGGTCGGGGAGGACCGACAGCACCGCCGGAGGCTGCTTGTCGTAAGGGTGGAACAACTGGACCACGGTCTCGCAGGTCCTGTCGAAGTCCTCCGTGTTGACCTGCGCTGCGTAGGCCGCGGCCCAGGCGGCGACCTTGTCGGCCCGCCCGCTGCCCAGCCCGTCGAGCCAGGTTCCAACCGTGCTCTGACCGTCCTCGAATGCGGCCCGTACGTTGGCCTCGCTCGTGCTGGCTCGCGACCACTCGAGCCGCCGATTCGCGAACTTCACCCCGGCCGCCTTCGTGGCACCGAACGCCTCGTACACGACGCGGGCCGCGGCACCGTCACGCTCGGCGACATCGAGGGCGCGCTGCAGCCCCTCCCGCTTGGCCTCGTCGACGAGGTAGGCGCACCCAGCGATGACCACGACGGTGCCGGCCACCGTCCCCATCACGACGACCCCCGGTACACCGGCGCGGAGCCCGAGACGCGCGAGCAACCGCGGCGAGGGGCCGATGTCGATGCGCACTTGGAGTTCGAGCTCGAGCTCGAAGGTGAGGCCCTCAAGCTCGATCGGGTCCACCTTGACCTTCCCGAGGGTGACCGTCACCGTGAAGAACTGCGGCTTGGTCTGGAACCCGGTCTCGACCGGAAACCCGAAAACCTTACCGGCGATAGTGGCCTTGACGGACGGTGGTTTGCCGCCGCCCCCCGGATCGAAGCCGAGCTTGCCCTTGAGGTGGCCCACGAGCTCGGCCTCGAACTTCGCCGATAGCTTGCCGCCCTTCAACACGATGCCCTCGGCGGTCTTGGCCTCGCCCCGGCTCACCTTCACCTTGAGCTTACCGACCGCGGTCAGCGTGGCGTGGACTGTGCCGTCGTCGACGTCGTCGACCATGATCTCGACCGGCACCTCGAAGAACCCACCGACCCCGCCGTTGCTCGGCGGGTCGCCACCTGTGGGCGTGGGCTGCCACGGCTCGACCGGCAGGCGCGGCTCGGGCTCGATCGACGGATGGTAGAAGGTGACCTCGACGCGGCGGTTGCGCGCCAGAGCCTGCCCGCTGGTGCCATGGTCGGCCGGTTGGCTGTCGCCCGCCATGTTCACGTCGAGCGTGACGAACCCGAGCTGGCGAAGGTGGGCGGCGACCTTCTCGGCTCGTTGCCGCGCGATGCCCTCGTTGCCCTCGCCGGTGACGCTGGCGTGACCCACGATCTCGACGCTCGTCGTCGTCAGCGCCGGCGCCAAAGCGAGGATCTGCACGAACGAACGGAGGGCGGCGGCGTGCGCGGGTGCCAGGTCGGTGCCGGCGACGGGATAGTTCCAGAGGATGAGACGGTCGGCCGTGCGGGTGACCTGGGGGTCGGGATGCTCACGCCACCACGCCCGTTCTTCGGCGAGGGTCGGAGGCGTGGTCGTCGTGGGCACTCAGCCCGTCCCGCCGGTGCGGTCGACGAACTCGACGGCTACCGGGAACGGTTCCGGGTCCGTGGGACCGCTTAGGTCATCGGTGGCGATTTTGGCCAGTCGTCGCTTGATCTCCGCCTCGGTCAGCTGGTTGGCGAGGTCGAGCCGATCAAGCTCGAGCTGCTCACGCCGGATGATGGTGTCCTCGCACGCACAGCAGTCACCCGGGATCGCCTCGGCGTACAGCGCAGCCGTCGGGAGGATGTGCGCGTCGATGTCGAGCGGCGACATCTTCACGAGCGTGGCGATGCTCTGCTCGAAGAAATCCTCCAGCGCCGAGCCCGTCGAGATCCGCAGCGGCACGGCGAGATAGTCGTCGACCGAGCCGACCGGCGCGCCCTCGGTCAGGCCGGCCATGGCCAACGCGAGCAGCTGCGGGTCGGCTGAGCCGGCCCGCTCGTTCCACACCGCGAACCGGTAGTGGTCGATGTTGCGGGGGTCGTTCAGGTGCGCGATGAGGGCGTCGAGCCGCTCCTTGTGGTCCGCCGTCGTGCGCAGTGGGAACGCGTCGAGTACGCGGAGAGTGCGCTCCTCGGCGGCGATCCGCTCGAGCTCTGCACGCGCCTCGTCGAACTGGCGCAACTCGGCCTGGCGGACCTGCCAGGCGGCGTATGTCGTCCGTACGTTCCCCATAGCGGCGAGCAGGCCGGCGTCGTCGTAGGTACCGTTGCCGAGCGCACCGACGATGATGCCGGTGGTGATCGAGGTCGCGATGGGATCGATGAGCACCGCGCCCACCACGGCCCACACCTCCCACCACACATCATTGGCCAGTTGCTCGGGGACGGTGGTGAGCGCATCGACGGTCTCCGTCGAGAGCCCGTTGATGATCGCCGCCGCCGCGTCGGCGACCGCCGGTGTGGGCGCTGAGAGGCCGAGCCCGCCGAGGCCCGGCACCAGCCCGGGCGCCTTGCTCGCGAGCGCCTTTCCGAACATATAGCGGTGGAAGGCGTCTCTGACGGTGGCCGGGATGCTCGTGGGGTCGGCCATCGCCGAGCGGATGACTGTACCCAGCGTGATAGGGGTGCGCAGGGTGGCCACCGCGGTCCCGAGGGCGCGGAGGGCGGCGGCTAGGGCTTCCCACACGGAGTCTTGGGCGGGCACGCTGCTCGAGCCGCAGTCGCAGCCGTGGCAGAGGATGGCGCATGCCCGTTCACGGGCGTCGAGGAAGCGCGCGGCCTCGAACCCGGGGAGGAGGGTCGAGTCCAGCAGGGCCAGGGTGAGCGTCCGTTCGTGCGAGCGGACAAAGGCGCGGTCGAAGGTCTGGATCTGAGCCAGAGACGCCGACTCCAACAGCACCACCAGCCGGATGGCGTCGGCGCGCAGCGCGGTCTCGACCCGGTAGTTCGCAAGGATCTCGAAGTATGCCGTCGTCAGTGTGTGGCAGGTGTTCTGGTTGCGGATGGTGCGGGTGACGCGGGTCTCCGACCCCGACTCGCGGGTCTCGACGACCTTAAGCACGCGACTCGACCGCACGGTGGTGGCGGCGCGCGAGGTCGCCTCGCGCACGGCCTGGCGGGCGTTCTTATCGCCCTCGTTGAGGCCGGTGCTGGCGTTGGCCCCGGCCGAAAAGTCGGCATTGACGACCTCGAGCTTCATCCCGACCTTCGCGTCGGTGGTGACCTCGAAGCCCGACTGGCGGGTGACCTCGCGGCTGATGTCGGTGGTGTCGCGGCGGGTGCCGGTGGACTCGTTAGCCTGTTCGAGTTCGAAGCTCGTGGTTGAGTCACTGGTGCGGGAGAAGCGGTCCCACGTGAAGACCTCGATGGTCTGCTCCTCGCCGGGCCCGAGGGTGATCGAACTGACCATCCGGCCCCGGTTGTAGCCGAGCAGCTTCCAGTCCTGGCGGTACGGGAGGTAGAACGCCAGCCGGGCACCCGCGGCCGCCGCGCCGGCGTCCAACGCGCTGACGTAGCGCGAGATATCGCCGGTCAGGGCCTCTTCGTGGGTCGATCGTGTCTCGTTGCGCACCGTCGCTCTCTTCGCCGACGCCCCGCCAGCGGTGGCCTCCTGGAGCCGCTCCCCGATCCGACGGGTCTGGTTCCACCCGGTCTTGCTCTTGGACAGCGGGGCTCCGAGCAACAGTTCCGGTGCCGCGGTGTCGACCTCGTCCGCCGTGAAGCCGGTGCCGCGCATCGCCTGCATCGCGCTCGACAGGGTGACCGAACGTTGCATGTCGTTCAGCTGGGCGTTGACGATGAAGAACTTGTCGAACTCGATGGACTCGACCACGTCGTTCGGCGGCAGCGAGATGGCGCACTGGTCGATGAAGCTGCCGGGGGCGCTCGTGCACTCGCAGTCGTCCGACGAGGGTTCCGTGCCGTCGTGCGGATCGTCGGAGCGACCGAGGGAGTCCCTGCCGCGACTGCGTGACCTCGATTCGGACGTGGGCTTCGATGGCATCTCGCACACCCCCCCTATCAGATCAGCGCTTCGTTCGGACGTCTCACTATACGCGACGCCGACCAGTCATTGTTCAACGTCCTTTCGACCTAGTGGACTGACCCCGATCTGGTGTTCTGGTTGAGGGCGGCTCGGCCGCGGCGGACTTTCGCGATGATCTCGTCAGCCGGGGGCTTGCTGGATGAACGGTTTGGGGTCGGCGTTCCAAGTGTCGACGCACATCGTGACCGCAGAGGCGAGATGGTCGAGGCTCCTGGCGCTGCCGAGCCTAAGTGCTACCAACAGATCGACACGCCCTTTCGCCGAGAGTTCACAACCCGCGACCTCAACGCCCTGCTCGATAGGCTCGCCGCCCAACAAACCCAGGCTCTCGCCGCCTGAGAGACGAACGCCCAGGAGTACGTACGCGAACTTCCGAGCAAGAGCACTAAGGGAGGGCCGAACCGTCCTGGAACAGGTCCGCGTACTGACGCGCCGCGCGCGGCGTGAGGCCCCGATCGACGGCGAAGCGGCGCGCCCCGGCGTCGAACGACTTGGGAAGAGCGCCGAGCCGTCGCGTGACGAGCGACCGCGCGACATCCAGGAACTGGTCGACCGTTAGCGCACCGAACCCGATGCGCAGCCCGAAGCGGCTGGCAAGGGCGGACCGCTCACCGCGACCGAGATGCTCCTCGAGGTCGTCCTCCCTCTCGGACCGCGTCTCATGGATGAGCCGCATCCGGTTCGACGTGGCCCATACCGCGACGTTGCCGGGGCGCGCGGAGGCGTCGCCCTCCAACATGGCCCGCAGCTCGCGGTCAGTACGTTCGCGATCGTCGAACACCAGGTCGTCAAGGACGATCACGCATCGCGGCCCGTCGCCCCTCAGCCCGTCCATGACGGCGCCGAGCGTGGACATCTCCGCTCGATCGATCTGGACGAGTCGGAGACCGTCATCCGCGAACGCCGACGCGAGGGCGTGAACGGTGGTGGACTTGCCGGTGCCGGGTGGGCCGTACAGCAGGACGTCGACCGGCGGAGCCCCTGCGACGAACGCGCGGAGCACGTCGGCCAGGCGCGACCGGATCTCCGCACCTCCGACCAGATCCTCCTCGTGCACCACGTCCGGATACGCGATCCCCCGCGGCTGACCGTCGACCACCCGCAGGACGCGGTGGACCGCCAGTGCCCCGACGCCCTCCCGACGGTGGAACTCGGCAACCGCATCCGCCAGTGCCCCCCACTCCCCGTCCGCCGCCATCCGGGCTGCGAGGTCGGCTGCCGCAGGTGGGAGTGCGGTCGCGAACACCGGCAACTCACCGTTGTCCGGCACGTAGTCGCCGAGACCGTGGGTATCCAGCGTGGCCCGCAGATCCTGGTGGGCCAATCCTCCGAGGAGGCCGAGTTCGCGTGACAGAACCCGACGTGGACGCTCTCCCAAGCCGGCACGTGCGGCGTTCGGAAGCGGACCGGTCGCCGCGAGCACCCGACGGGCCACCGCGAAGGGAACCGAGGTGTCGAGGGTGATCAACGCCCCCGCAACGCGTCGCGCGTTGGCGACGGACGGATCGTCGGCCAGGCCCAGCAACGGCCCGACGAGCGGGTCGTCACGCAATGGGGCGTATCCGATAAGCGGTGTGTTCACGTGTCGGGATCCCCGTTCGACGGACGAGCCGGCCCATGAACGGAATCCGGTCCGCAGGCCGGTGATCCCCGGAGACCGACCGGGCCGACCGACGATATCACGACTTGTCTGACAAGTTGGCTCCGTCGATGCCCGCCGGCACCTGCGAAGCGACGGCGCTCAGGTGAGATAGAAGTAGAGCGCGTACAGCAGTTCGACAGCCGGGCTCGACGTATGGACGGTCACGTCCGACGGCACCGTCAGAAGCGCGTCCGAATAGTTGAAGATGATCTTCACGCCCGAGGCGACGAGATCGTCGGCCACCATCTGCGCCGCGTGGCTCGGCACCGCCATGACGCCGACCATGATCCCGTCCTCCGCGACCACCTGTGGCAGATCGGAGTAGTGGCGGACGGTCAGATCCCCCACCCGCTGGCCGACCTTGTCAGGATCGACGTCGAAGATCGCCGAGATCCGGAAGCCGTGGTCCACGAAGACCCCCGAGCTGGCGATGGCGAGACCGAGGTTCCCGGCGCCGAACAGTGCGATGTTGTGCTGGCCGGAGGTGCGGAGAATCTTGCGGATCTGCGCGATCAGCATGTCGATGTCGTAACCGACGCCCCGTTTGCCGAACTTCCCGAACCCCGACAGGTCCCGCCGGATCTGCGTCGGGTTGACGTTCGTGTACTCCGAGATGGCCTGCGAGGAGATGGAGACCTTCCCCATCTTCTTGGCCTGCGTGAGCACCTGGAGGTAGCGCGAGAGTCGCGCGGCAACACCAAGAGTGAGTCGGTCCTGCGGCATTCGACCGTCCCTTCGTGGCTCGTGGCCATCGGCTTGTGCGATTAGGTTGCAAACAATGCGCGACCGACAGCGTCGTGTCAAGTGTTACTTGATGGACGATTACCCCTCGTTCAGGGTCGAATGCCCGGTTTTTGGGGCCTCACCTGAGGTTTCTGAGGACGAGATCGATTCGACGACCGGCCCGGAGGGGGCGCGGCCCCGCCAGGAGGGCTGCACAGAGACGCCGCTCAGCGAACGCGCGTCAGCGCAGTTCGAACCTCGGGCTCATCTGCGTCAGACGGCGACCGTCGGGGGCGACCGCCCGGATGCGCACGCGATAGCTGCCCGCACCGACCTGTTTGCCCTCGGCACTGCGACGCGGCATCGCGAAACGGTACGTGCCCGACGGCCATTCGGAGTGGACACGATCCGAACTCATGCGGATCGGCTCGCCGCGATTCGTCCCGACGGGCACCAGCCAGACCTCGAGCGCACGGGCCGTACCACCGCCCGTCACCCCGACGGTCACCTGGGCCGTGGACGGCCGGGTGTCGACCGTCGGGATCTTAAGCTTTGTCGTGGCGGCAACCGGGGGCACGACGACGAAGGGCGCCGATGCGACCACCTCGCCGTCCGCGTCGATCAGCACAAGCTTCGAATCGGATGGCGGGAACCCGGCGGGCACGGTCACGTTCATGGCCGCTCGACCCCGTGGTGCCAGGGCGGTCGCGGTGCCCGGTTGCACGACGGCGGCACCGTTCCGGACGACGGCGGCACGGAGCGAGAGCGTGACGTCGGTCATGGAGCTGATGGTGAACGGCACCGTGCTGGCCGGCGAGTCCTCCCTACGGCGGACCGACACGATGGCCGGCTCGATGGCCACCGCGCGTGGGACAACGGTGTCCCCGGCCCTGCCGGCACCCTGTGCGCGTGCCGGCTCGCCCGGAAGAGCACGCGCCGACTGCACCAGGAGGCTGCGGATCTGCGCCGGGGTGAGTTCCGGTCGATCGATGCGCAGACGCAGCACCTGCGCGGCGACCTGTGCAGCAGCGGGACTCGTACCACTGACCCGGGCGGACAGGAGCTCGGCTCCCTCCCCCGGATAGGCGGTCTCGACGTCAACGCCGGGCGCGATCAGGTCCGGTTCCGAGTGTCCCTCGGTCGTCGGGCCTCGGGACGAGAACGAGGCGACCCGCTCGCCCGTCGGCGTCGCGGCATCCTCGGTGATCCGAACCTGAAGATCGCGGTGCTCCAGAAGCGCCTGTCCCTGCTCCCGCCCGAGCCCGACGACAGAGATGGGGACGACGCTCTCGGCGGAAATCCCGGGGAAGCGCCCATCACCGGCGTCGTCCCAGATGACCAGGGCCTTCGCGCCCGCCTGTGCCGCCAGGCGTGCCTTCGTCGGGATGCTCTCTCCCCCACGCCGCACCACGGCCACCGCTCCGCGCACGCGACTCTGTCCGCGCGCATCGATGTAGTCCCTCAGATCCCCGCCGGCGTGGATCCCGTCGGACCCCGCGAGCACCACCACAGGGAGTGCGTCCGTCGTCGGAGCGGCACCGATGAGGGGCAACCCGGTGAGACGCGCCGACGTCGGGCCGATGGAGAGGGCGAGTGACCCGGTACGCGGCTGGGTCCCTGCGCCCGCGGCACCGACGGTGAGCACGGACTCCGACGCGGCGGGTCCCGCGACGGTACCGGCGGACACGTCCCCCGACGGGCCGTCGTTTCCGGCGGGCGCGACCACGACCGATCCCACACGTTCGGCGTTCTCTGCGGCCTCGCGCACCGGCTCGTCACCGGACGTGGGTGATCCACGGCTGACGCCGAGCAGGATGACCGACGCACGATCGCCGAAGTCTGCGTTCTCGTCCGGGTCGACGGCGCGGTCCATGGCGGCGATGACGCGGTCGCTCCGGGCGAGCATGCGCGTGCGTCCGTCGACGCGCTCGGGCGCCATCACGCGGTAGGCGAACATTCGGGGGAGCCGGTCGGCGGGCAGCTCGCGAACGACGTCGGCGTTCAGGACCAGCGACGCCATCTCGGTGCCATGCGCCTCGAGCACCCGAGCCTGGGTCAGCGATTCGGGGGTGGGGTTGCCCTGGACGAAGTCGGCCCCTCCCACGATGAGACGGGTGTTCCCGATCCCGCCGCCCAGCCACGGGTGCTGGGCGTGGACGCCCGCATCGATCAGCGCCACGGTCGCGGGTGCCTGTGCCGCGGCGCCCGGGTCGGTCGGAGTGGGTGCCGGTGTGGCGTCCGGCAGCGGCGTGCCCTGCGCGCCCGGTTCGGCAGAGGGCGCCATGTAGGTGACCGGGTGGACCGCGCGCACACCGGGCAGTGCGGCCACCAGCGGAAGCCGGCCGGCCGGGATGCGGATCGCCAACCCATTGACCACGTTCTGATACCGGAAGTTCACCGTCGCGCCAAGTCCGGTGAGCGACGCCTCCAGCGTCCGTTGCTCGATGGCGATCTGCCCAGCCGAACTCTTCCGGTCGGCCGCGGCGCGCCGGGCGAGGGGATCCGACTCGAGGACCACGATGGCCGACTCGTGCCGCGAGGGTTCGGGGATGAGGGGCGAACCCTGTCCGTCGATCACGTCACGCCACCCGGCAGCGGCGAGCGCCTGCGAATCGGGCCCGCCCGCCTCGACGGCCGTCTCGTCGGCCAGAAGCACGGGTCCGGTGGTCGCGAGTGCACCCACGGTGAGAAGGCCGACACGCCGGAACCAGGTGGGATTCACGCCGCGATCCCCCCCGGAGCCACGGTGGCGATGGCGTCCTCGGCCAGGTAGTCGGGCCAGGCGATCGGTTCGGTGAACGACGCCGCGGCACCGATCATGGCCGCATTGTCGGTACAGAGAGACCGTGCGGGGAACACCGCCGTCACACCCCTCTGTTCTGCACGTTCTGTCACGAGTTCCCGGAGTCGTCCGTTGGCGGCCACCCCGCCCCCCACCGCGACCGTCCCGACGCCATGGTCGAGTGCGGCCTGGATGAGTCTGTCGGCGAGGGGACGCATGATCGCGTCCTGATACGACGCTGCCAGATCGGCGCGCGCCGCGTCGACCTCAGTATCGCGCAGATCTCGGATGCGATACAGCAGTGCGGTCTTGACCCCCGCGAACGAGAAGTCACGCTGATGGGCACCGGACAATCCGATCGGGAAGTCGAACGTCGCGCGGTCCCCGCCGGAGGCCAGACGCTCGAGGGCGGGGCCTCCCGGATATCCCAGGCCGAGGAGACGGGCACCCTTGTCGACGGCCTCTCCCGCCGCGTCGTCACGGGTCTGTCCGAGAACCTCCGGGCGGGCGAGATCCCGTACGAGGTCGAGTCGCGTGTGCCCACCCGACGCCACCAGGCTGACGAACGGCGGATCCAGCGCCAGAGGATCCAGCCATGACGCGGCGATATGGCCGTGGAGGTGGTCCACCATCACCAGGGGGAGCCCACGTGCGTAGGCCAGTGCCTTGGCCGTGGCGACCCCGACGAGGAGGGCACCGATCAGTCCTGGGCGACGAGTGACCGCGATGCGGTCGACACCGTCCCAGCCGACACCGGCCTCGTCCAGTGCCCGGTCGACCACCGCGTTGACGGTGCCCAGATGATGGCGCGCGGCCACCTCGGGGACGACGCCACCGTAGGGGGTGTGCAATTCGGCCTGGCTGGCGACGATGTTCGACAGGACGGCACGACCGACGACCACCGCCGCGGCCGTCTCGTCGCACGAGGTCTCGATGGCGAGAGTGACCGGGGTGCCTGTCATTCGACCTCGTCCTTGAGACGCCACATGATGAGCGCGTCCTCGCCGTTGTCGCTGTAGTAGCGCGGACGACGACCGTGGGTGACGAACCCGAGACGCTCGTAGAGCCCGATGGCGCGATCGTTCGACACCCGGACCTCGAGCGTCTGACCGATGTTCGGCACCGAGTCGCCCGCCGTCATGGCGGCGGTGACCAGCGCGGCCCCGATGCCCCGCCCGCGATGGAGCGGGTGGACGGTCACGTTGAGGATGTGCCAGACGTCGACCTGGAGGGCGACGAGGATGTAACCCAGGATCTCGCCGTCGCGATCGGCCACCAGCCGAATACCGCCCTCACGGGTGAGCTCGTCACGCAGCATGCGGAGCGTCCATGGCTGCGTATGCGACTCGCGTTCGATGGCCATGACGGCGTCGAGGTCATCGTGGCGCATCTCGCGGAGCCGGACCCGCTCACGCACCGACGAGGTCCGCGTGCGGTCGCTCATCGCACCGCCCCCTCACGTGCCCGCCGGTTGATCTCGGCATCGGGCAGACGAAGATAGACGGGCGTGACCGGGCGACCGTGACCGTCGTCCGCCAGCCGCACCGCGAGAGCCGAACGAACAGCGGCCCGATCCTCGTCGACGGTGACCCGCGAGAGTGAGAGAACCCCGTCGTCGAGGCGCGTGACACCGTCGCCGGCGAGGACGACCGGCCCCTCGATGTCGGCGAGGAACGACGCCGTCTCGGGGATGGGCAGCGCCCGCGCCTCCGCGACCTCCACCAAACCGTCGCCGTCCACCCGATACGCGGCGGTGAACACCTCATTGCGCCGTGCGTCGATCACCGGGACCAGAGCCGAACCCGGACCGTGCCCGTCTGTGAGCCCCCACGCCAGCGTCTCGAGCGTGGAGACACCCACGACGGGAATATCCCGGGCCTGGCCCAGTCCGAGCGCAGTGGCGATGCCGATGCGGATGCCGGTGAAACCACCCGGGCCGACGCCCACCACGATGCGCTCGACGTCGTCGAGTGTTCTCTCTGATTCGACGAGAAGTGTGTGGATCTCCTCGGCGACGCGTCGCCCCGCGCCCACCTGCGCGGCGATCTGTCGTTCGCGCAGCACCTCACCGTCGCGGACGAGCGCGAGGCTGGGAGCCGGTGTCGCGGTGTCAAATGAGAGCGTGATCAAGGGCGTGCTGGATCGCCTCGCGGCGGCGATCGTCGACAACGTCAAAAGCTAGCAACCGCCCGTCGCCGCCCCGATGGGCGATGTCCACGGTCATCAGGGGTGTCCCCACCACGTCCCGAAGCGCCTCCGGCCACTCGATGAGGACGACGGCGCTCGACATCTCGGCGAGATAGAGGCCGGCCTCCTCGTCGTCGACCTCCCCCAGGCGATAGGCGTCCAGATGCGCGACGGGCAACGTCCCCTCGTAGCGCTGGGCGACGGTGAATGTGGGACTGGTGACGTGATCCGTCACGCCCAGCGCACGCGCCACCCCGCGTACGAAGGTGGTCTTGCCCGCGCCCAGCTCACCGTTCAGCAGGATGACATCGCCGACCTCGAGGACACCGCCGACGGCGCGGCCGACGCGCTCGGTGGCGTCAGCGTCCGCTGTGCGCACCTCGATCAGAAAAGTCCCAGCTGCTCGTGCTCGACGACCGCCGGGGGCTCCGTCGACGGGGGCTCCGGTGCGGGAACCGACGCCGGCGTCTCAGGGACCTCGGCCAGCGGCCTCACCGGCTCGGCCACACCGAGCAACTCGGGGATGCGCGCGAAGTCCTCCTCCAGCGTCGCGAGCATTGACGGCGTATAGAGGGCCGCAGCGGGGTGGAACAGCGGATAGAGCAGGAGCTCATGCCCGCCGACGGTGATGGGCAGCTCGCACCCGTGGACGCGGCTGATGGAGTCGGGGCGGCCCGAGATCAACTTGGTGGCGAAGTTCCCCAGCGTGCAGATCATGCGCGGGCGGATGAGGGCGACCTGCCGGAAGAGGTGGGGTTCGCACGCCTCGATCTCGGACGTGAGCGGGTCGCGATTGCCCGGCGGACGGCATTTGAGCACGTTCGCGATGAACACATCGTCCCGCGTCCAGCCGACCCCCGCGAGCAGTCGGTCGAGGAGCTTGCCGGCCTGACCGACGAACGGCAGGCCGGTCCGGTCCTCGTGGTAGCCGGGCGCCTCACCGACGAACATCACCTCGGCCTCCGGATCCCCTGCGCCGGGGACCACGTTGGACCGGGTCTGGTGCAGCGCACAGCGCGTACAGCCGACGACGTCGCTGGCGTGGTATTCGGCGAGGGAACCGGCACGCGAATCCATTCCCACGAGACTAGCGCCCGCACCGGATACCGCGGATCAGAGGTGGCGACGACGGCCGGCAGGGCCTTTGCCGATTCGTGTCTTTCATGCGCTCACGCCATGGAGTACACTCGCCGAGGAGATTCACAGTAGGCCTGGTATCCGCTGAGGAACTGGAGCACGATCTGATGACAGTCAAACGTCCCATTGGGGTCGTGTGTTCGCGTGCCGGAACGGGATCCGCGAGGTAGTCCCGCGATGGCGACGACGCACGACACGATCACGGCACCGACCGTGGTCAGAGGCCGCGACGAGCTTCGGGCACTCCTCGAGACCCGCCGCCGAGAGGGCCGCCGCGTCGGCTTCGTGCCGACGATGGGGGCGTTCCACGAGGGCCACCTCTCCCTCATGAGACTCGCGGGTGCGGACGGTGGCCACGATGTCGTGGTCAGCCTCTTCGTGAACCCCACGCAGTTCGCACCCACCGAGGATCTCTCCGCGTACCCCCGCGACGAGGAGCGCGACCTGCGACTCGCCGCCGAGGCGGGAGCGAGCATCGTCTTCGCACCCCCCGTCGAGGAGATCTACCCCGACGGGTTCGGCACCAGCATCACGGTTACGGGGCCCACGGCGATCCTCGAGGGGGCATCGCGCCCCGATCACTTCGCCGGCGTGGCCACGGTCGTCGCGAAGCTGCTCAACATCGTCGCCCCGGACCGCGTGGTGTTCGGTCAGAAGGACGCGCAGCAGGTCGCCGTCATCCGCCGGCTCATCACCGATCTCGACTTCGATGTCGAGCTGGTCGTGGGACCCATCGTCCGCGAGGACGACGGGCTCGCCATGTCCAGCCGCAACGCCTATCTGAACCCCGAGGAGCGTCGTGCCGCCATCGTGCTGCGCCGTGCGCTCGACATGGCCGAGGTCCTCCACGCGGGAGGCGAGATGCACCCGCACGCACTGGAGGCCGTCGCCATGGCCACCCTCCGCGAGGAGCCCCTCTGCGAGCCGGAGTACGCCGCCATCGTGCATCCGGATACGTTTTCACTCATCGACACCCCGTTGGACGGACCGGCGGTCCTGTGCCTCGCGGCACGGGTCGGTCCTGCGCGACTCATCGACAACACCATTCTCTCCGCCTGAGAAGGAGTCCAACCCCGTGATCACCCCCCGCACCCGCCGCATGCTGAAGAGCAAGATCCATCGCGCCACGGTGACGGACGCGAACCTCAACTACGAGGGGAGCATCACCATCGACACCGACCTTCTCGCGCTTGCGGACATCCGGCCGTACGAGCAGGTCTTCGTCGTCAACATCAACACGGGGGCGCGCTTCGAGACCTACGCCATCGTCGGTGAGGCCGGCGCGGGCGACATGTGTCTCAACGGCGCGGCCGCCCGACTCGCGCAGCCCGGCGATCTCATCATCGTGATGACCTACGCCGAATACGCCGAGAGCGACCTCGCCGACTTCGAGCCGCTCGTGGTACTCGTGGACGAGAAGAACCGCGCTCGTCACACCACCACCGAGATCCCGGCAACCGTTCCCGCCTCATGGGAGGAGGACGTCTCATGATCACCGCATCCGAGATCCGTTCCACCAAGGGTGTGCGCCGCCTGGCGATGTTGACGGCGTACGACTACCCCACCGCCTTCGCACTGGACCAGGTCGGCCTCGATATGATCCTGGTCGGCGACTCGCTCGCCATGGTCGAGCTGGGCTTCCCGAACACGCGCGAGGCCACCGTCGAGATGATGTGCCACCACATCCGGGCGGTACGCACCGGAGCCGTGAACACCCACGTCGTCGGCGACATGCCCGCCGGCAGCGACACCACCCCGGACCACGCCGTCGCGACAGCCCGCGCGCTGGTCGAGGCCGGTGCCGACAGCGTCAAGCTGGAGGGCCCCAAGGTGGACGCCGTGCGCGCGATCATCGACGCCGGTATCCCGGTCATGGGACATGTCGGCCTTCTGCCGCAGACCGCGGAGGTGTTCCGCAAGGAGGGCAAGACGCCGGAGGAGGCCGCGCGCATCCTCGACGAGGCCCGCGCGCTCGACGCCGCCGGGTGCTACGCGATCGTGATCGAGGCCGTCCCGGCCGAGCTCGCCACGCGGATCACCGAGGCGGTCACGGTCCCGACGATCGGCATCGCCGCCGGCGTCGCGACGGACGGTCAGGTCCTCGTTTCGACGGACCTCATCGGCCAGCTCCCCTTTACCCCGCCGTTCGTGACACCGAAGGCGAACGTCTTCCAGATCGTGCAGGACGCGGCCCGGTCCTACGTGAACGACGTCCATACCGGTTCGGACGAGATGTCGGCCGAGGTCGGGGACGACCTGGGGGTCATCTACGGAAGCTGACCCGCGGACCGCAGTCCCGCTGGTCGGACGGAGGTGAGAATGCAGTCGGGCCCGGTGGAGATCGCTCCACCGGGCCCGACGTCATTTCGGAGCCGCCTCACGGTGACGACGACTTCGCAACTGCTACCGGCTGCGGTTCCCGCGAGCGATCTTGCGGAGGTCGAGCGCCTTGTTGAGGATCGACTCGGCGACTCCCTGCTCCAGGGCGACCTCGCGGATCGGACGGCCGCTGGCGGTGGCCTCCTTCACGATGGCCGTGCCCTTCTCGTAGCCGATGATCTCGTTCAGGGCCGTCGTGACCTGGACGTTCGACTGTGCGTACTCGTCGAGCCGCTCCCGGTTGGGTTCGATGCCGTCGATGCACTTGGTCGCGAACGCCGTGCTGGACGTGGCGAGCA
This sequence comes from uncultured Bifidobacteriaceae bacterium, assembly GCA_964531025.1. Lineage (GTDB taxonomy): Bacteria > Actinomycetota > Thermoleophilia > Miltoncostaeales > Miltoncostaeaceae > CALMEC01. Next base: position 312,382 of record CAZHDY010000001.1, read on the forward strand.
GGTTGATCGACTGGAGCAGGTTGCGCCCCATCATCGGGATCATCACGTTGAGCTCGAAGTTGCCGGCGAGACCACCGGTCGTGATGGCGGCGTCGTTGCCGATGACCTGGCAGCCGACCTGGCAGACGACCTCGGGGATGACCGGGTTGACCTTGCCGGGCATGATCGACGAGCCCTTCTGGAGCTCGGGCAGGAAGATCTCGGCGAGGCCCGCGCGCGGACCCGATCCCATCCAGCGCAGGTCGTTGGCGATCTTGATGAGCGAGACGGCGACGACCTTGAGGGCGCCGGACATCTCGACCAGGCCGTCACGGTTGCCCTGCGCCTCGAAGGGGTCGGCCGGTGCGGAGATCTTGAGGCCGGTCTCCTTGGCGAGGACGCGGCGCACCTTGGCGGCGAACTGCGGGTGCGTGTTCAGCCCGGTTCCGGTGGCGGTGCCACCGAGCGGGATCTGTCCGAGCCGGGGAAGCGCATCCGAAACACGGGCGTGTCCCTGACGGACCTGCGCGGCGAAGCCGGCGAACTCGGCGCCCAGGGTGACGGGGACGGCGTCCATGAGGTGCGTGCGGCCGGTCTTGACCAGGTCCTTGAACTCCTTGGCCTTCGCCTCGAGCGAGGTCGCCAGGAGGTCGAGCGCCGGAAGGAGCGTCTTCGCCGCTGCCTCGAGCGCTGCCAGGTGGACGGCCGAGGGGAACACGTCGTTGGAGCTCTGCCCCATGTTGACGTGATCGTTCGGGTGGATCCCCTCGCCGGCGAGGTTCGCGATGACCTCGTTGGCGTTCATGTTGGACGAGGTACCCGAGCCGGTCTGGAAGACGTCGACCGGGAACTGGTCGTCGTGCTTTCCGGCGGCGACGGCATTTGCCGCACGTGTGATCTTCGCGGCCGAACGCCTGTCGAGCTTGCCCAGTTCAGCGTTGACGGTGGCGGCCGCGCCCTTGATGCGGCCGAGCCACTGAACGATCTCGACGGGGATCGGCTCCCCGGAGATCTCGAAGTTCGCAACGGCCTTCTTGGTCTCGCCGCCCCACAGCTGCGTGGTCTTCGCCACTGAACCCTCCTCTGATGTTTACGTCGAACCCTGGTCGGCCCAGAGCCTACTCGGCGAACGCCTGGAGCATGGCCATCGCCGCGCGGACACCCGTCCCGAGGTTCGCGATGAGCATCCGCTCGTTGGGCGAGTGGATCGCGTCGTCCGGAAGCGTGAATCCGGTGAGGATGGTGGGCATCCCCCGCCCCGTCATCGACGCGAAGATGGGAAGCGTCCCACCTGTTCTCATCGCGATGACGGGAAGCCCGGTGGCCTCACCGATGGCGGCCATCGCGGCGCGCATGGCCGGGTGGTCCGGATCCATCACCCCGGGGTCGGCCACGCCCATGTCCTCCACGTCGATCTCCGCGCCGTCGGGACACGCGGCGCGGAGGATCTCGTCGAACGCACGGGCCATCGCCGCGGCGTCCTGACCGGGTGCCACGCGCATCGACACCATGGCGTGCGCGACGGTCGGGATGACGGTCTTCACCGCATCCGCCTCACCGGCCCAGACGGCGTTCACGTCGACCGACGGCAGGACCATGGTACGTCGGGCGAGTTCGGCTGCCGCATCGGCGTCGGCCGGGACGAGGCCAGCCTCGGCCAGCATGGTCGGACCGTCGCTCAGCCGCTCCCACTCCGCGACGAGGTCGTCCGGGACGGGCGTCGCGCCCACGGCGAGAGTCTCAGGAACACGTCCGGCCCGCGGACGAACCGCGGCGAGAACGTCCGAGATCACGTGGCACGCGTTCATGGCGGCGCCGCCGAAGAGCCCACTGTGCCCGTCGCGCGTCCCGCAGCGGACGGTGACACGGCGGTAGATCAACCCGCGCACCCCGCACTCCACGGCGGCCAGCCCTCGGTTCACCATGCCGCCGTCCCAGATGACGGCGACGTCCGCCACCGGATCCATGGCCTCCACCCAACGGATGGCCGAGTCGCCGCCGGACTCCTCCTCCCCGTCCACGAGGAAGATCACGTTGACCGGGAGATCTCCCGACTCGTGCAGCCGACGCACCGCGCAGAGGATCTGGAAGAAGTTGCCCTTGTTGTCGCTGGCGCCGCGGGCGTACAGGTAGCCGTCGCGCTCGGTCGGCTCGAAGGCCGGTGAGTCCCAGCGATCCGGATCGCCCACCGGCTGCACGTCGTAGTGCCCGTAGACCAGTACGGTGCGCGCCCGGGTGGGGTCGTCCACGGTGGCCGCAACGGGCGCGATCAGGAACGGATGTCCGCCGGTGCGGAGCACCTCGACGGTCGCGGCGCCGGCGTCCCGGAGCTCGCCCTCCATGAAGGCGACGGCGGCCTCCATGTCGGAGGCGTGTTCGGCAAGGGCGCTGATGCTCGGGATGCGGAGGTAGGAGTGGAGGCGGGCGAGTTCGTCGTCGTTCATGTGCTCGGAGCGATCGGAGGGACGTGCTTACGCTAACCGCCGACGCGGGTCGCTTTCACCGTCCGGAAAGTTCCGTGTCAGACACCGGACGCGCCACGCCCACGCGTCCGGGCAAGAACTCCCTGCATTTTCGCCGGTTCCGCCGTTCGCGCCATTCGCCTCGGAAAGTTTTGTGTCAGACACCAGACTTTCCGCACCTGGCTGCGCGAGCGAGCCGAGCCACATCGATAGCCACGGCATCCGCGGCGACGAGTCCGGAACGACCTCGTCCGGTGGAATCTCGCGGCTCGGAAAGTTTTGTGTCAGACACCAGACTTTCCCTCCCGCACCCGCCGGCACGAATCCCCTGCATTAACCAGCATTCCGCCTCGCACGTCAGGCGCACCGGAAAGTTTTGTGTCAGACACCGGACTTTCCGCCGGACTTTCCGCGCCGGGGGCTACGCGAGCCTGGTCACCTCGACCGTCACCTGCATCCGCGACGTGGGCGAGCCCGAGAAGATCCCGCTCAGTGGACGCACGTCCATGTAGTCACGGCCGGAGGCGATCACCACATGGCGATCACCGATCGGCTGGTCGTTCGTCACGTCGAACGCGCGCCACCGCCCGTCCCACCACTCCACCCAGGCGTGCGACTCACCCCTCACGGTCTGTCCCACGGAGGCGTTCTCGCTCGGGTGGAAGTACCCGGACACGTACCGGGCCGGGATACCGAGGGTCCGCAGACCGCCGATCGCGAGATGCGTCATGTCCTGGCACACACCGGCGCGCTGATCCCAGGCCTCAGCGGCCTTCGAGTGCACCTGCGTCGCCCCCGGCAGGTACGTGAGCTCCTCGTTCACCACGGTGCAGATGTCGACAGCCGCATCGCCCGGGGTGCGCGCGCGGCGACGGATGTCGTGGACGGTCTCCACGAACTCAGGAGGTGGTGCCACCAACGGCGGGATCATCAGGTACTCGGTGTAGGTGTCGCAGACCGAGGGATCGGCGAGATGCGACCAGGCGAGCGTCGGCGACGGCAGCCCGGTGCGATGCGTGTGCACCGTCGCGTGCGCGTTCACCGTCAGCGTGTCGTGGGGATCGAGTACCTCGAAGGCCGTGACGAGCGTGCCGAAGTAATCGCGGTAGGTGTGCGTCCACGGCGTCGGCGTGATGTCCAGGCGGGTGTGCACCACGATCTGCTCCGTCGTGGTGAGCGGGGTCAGCCGCGCCTCGTTGTACGACGTGACCGCCTCGCCGTCATAGACGTAGTCGGTCGTGTGGCTGATGCGAAGCTGCATGCTCACAGTGGATCCCCCTGCCAGCTCGTGGCCTCGGCACCGGCGAAGTAGCGGCGCGTCACGGACTCGGTCGCGGCGGCACAGGTGTGCTGCAGGCGTTCCATCTCGACCGGGAGGGCGGCGACCACGTCCGACAGCGATCGGTACTCGAGGTCGGCGCGCGTGCGGCCCAGGAGGCGCTGCGCGTCGTTCTGGAATCCCGTGCGCTGGCTCGACGCTTCCAGGTTCTCCAGGCATCGCTCGGCCCGGGTGATGTTGTGGACGATGGAGCGCGGGAAGAGCCGGTCCAGAAGGAGGAACTCGGCGGCGGCACGATCGGTCTCGAGCCCGCGGTAGGTCCGCAGGAAGGCCTCGTAGGCGCCGCACGCGCGGAGGGTGCTGGTCCACGCAGACGCCGCGGACGAACCCGTGAGTGCCGCGGTCGCCACCAGCCGCGCGGTCATGTCGGCGCGCTCGATGCTCCGCCCGAGCACCATGAACTGGTAGCCCTCGTCGCGGGTCATCGTGGCCTCGGCCGTTCCGCTGATGAGTGCGGCGCGGTCGCGGACCCAGCCGAACACCGCGGGCGGGCGGAGCGTGCGGAAGCGCCCCGACGGCAGGGCCCGCCAGGTCGTGTTCACCGCCTCCCACAGGGGTTCGGAGAGCGTCTCACGCGCCCGTCGTGCCGATTCACGCGCCGCCACGATGGCGGACGCGATGGACGCGGGCTCGTCCAGGTCGTACACGAGGAGGTCCAGGATGTGCGTCCTCGTGAGCGCGTCGGTCTCCGCGTCGGACGGAACACCCATGATGGAGAGCAGGGTCCGACACGACGCGGCCATCACCGTGGGGTCCTCGACCATGAGCTGGGTCTGCACGTCCAGGATGCGCGCCGTGTCCTCGGCACGCTCGATGTAGCGCCCGATCCAGAACATCGACTCGGCGATACGGCTCAGCACGGCCCGCCCTCCGGATCCGAGGAGGAACCGGCGCGATCAGGTGCGGTCTGCGATGCCTGCTGTTGCTGCTCCTGCTGCGCGGTGCGGTCGGACGCGAAGGGCTGTTCGCGGTGGTGCTGCGGCGCCCGGAAGTCGGCCGGCGTCCCGTTGGCCGACGGCCGGGCGATCACGGACGCTGCGGACTCGACGAATCCGTCCGGGGGTGTCCGGCGCACTGCCTCGGGGTCGCCCGCCAGCACCCAGGTGTCCTTCGATCCGCCTCCGCGCGAGGAGTTCACGATGAGCTCGCCCTCGGCGAGCGCGACCCGTGTCAGTCCGCCGGGCAGCACCCACACCCGCTCCCCGTCGTTGACGGCGAAAGGACGTAGGTCGACGTGCCGGGCCACCATTCGCCCGCCGATGTAGGTCGGCACGGTCGAGAGCTGGACCACCGGCTGGGCGATCCACGCACGCGGATCGGCCTCGATGCGGTGCCGTAGACGGTCCAACTCGCTCTTCGACGCTCGCGGACCGATGACGATGCCCTTGCCACCGGAGCCGTCGACGGGCTTCAGCACGAGCTCGTGGAGCCGGTCCATGACCTCCTCACGATGTGCGGGCTCCCCCATCCTCCAGGTGTCCACGTTGTGGAGAACCGGTTCCTCGTTCGTGTAGTAGCGGATGAGGTCCGGCATGTACGTGTAGACGAGCTTGTCGTCGGCCACACCATTTCCCACGGCGTTGGCCACGGTCACGTTGCCGGCCCGTGCCGCGTTCACGAGCCCGGGACAGCCGAGGAGCGAGTCGGCGCGGAACTGCACCGGGTCGAGGAACTCGTCGTCGACCCGCCGGTAGATGACGTGGACCTGTTCGAGGCCCTGGGTGGTCCGCATCATGACCCGGCCCCGACGACAGACGAGGTCCTTGCCCTCGACCAGCTCGACGCCCATGGTGCGGGCCAGAAGCGCATGCTCGAAGTACGCGCCGTTGAACACGCCGGGCGTCAGGACGACGACGGTGGGATCGGCGATGCCGGCCGGAGCCGCCGCTCGCAGGGCCGACAGGAGCTTCTGCGGATATCCCGCGACAGACCGGATGCGGTGGCGCGCGACGGTCTCGGGGAGCGCCGATGAGATGGCCCGGCGGTTGGTCATGACGTACGAGACGCCCGACGGGACGCGGACGTTGTCCTCCAGGACCCGGAACTCCCCGGCGTCGTCGCGCACCAGGTCGATGCCGGCGACCTGGATGCGCACGCCGTTGGGCGGAACGACTCCCGCGGCAGCGCGATGGAAGTGGTTGGACGTCGCGACGACCGATCGCGGGATGACCCCGTCCTCGAAGACCCGACCCGCGTCGTACACATCGGCCAGGAACATCTCGAGGACGCGCACCCTTTGCTGCACCCCGCGCTCGATGCGTGTCCATGCATCGCGTTCGATGACACGGGGCAGGATGTCCAGAGGGAACGCGCGCTCCTCACCACCGATGTCGAAGGTGACGCCCTTGTTCAGATAGGACGTCTGCAGTGCGTCGACGCGACTGTGGATCTCCACGTCCGACATCTCGGACAACGACGACGCGAGATGGCGGTACGTGGAGCGGATACCCCCGTCCCCCATCATCTCGTCGAACGCGGATCCCGCTCCCCCGTCGTATCCGTCGAACATTTCGGCCATTCCCGAGACGCTATCGACGCCGTAATTCCGGGTGTTCCGCCACGGAACGACACTTGACGGCCTCCGATTTGGCCATACGGCCGATCGCGTATTCGCGGTCCGGGTCGCACCCCGCCACCGGCTCCCTGCACCGCACGGCGATCCCGGCAGGGGCGCCGCTCGAACCTGCCTGCGGGCACCGGTTCCGGGCCTCCGTCCCTCACCCACTTTCGTCAAGCAGAATACGAGCCGTGCTGACTCCGACCGCCGCGCGCCGAGCCGCGCCCGTGTGCCCGCCGGAGTGGGCCCCGCCGGCTGATGCCTCCGGGCCCGGCCGTCTGACCGGCCCGCACCCGTCCATCACGGCGTGTGCAGGGGCGCGAGACAGGATCGGCCGGATCTGAACACCTCGGATTCCGATCGTCTGACCTCGGAGAGAGGCGAAAGTCCTCCCGCGTCCTGCTTCGTCCGGTTGGGGCGCCTCTGCGTACGCCGCCGTCGGCTGATCGTCGTCCTCTGGCTCCTGGCATTCGTCGGGATCGGGATGTGGGCACCCAAGCTCGCGTCCACGCTGAAGCCGGGAGGCTTCGAGATCCGCGGTTCGGAGTCCGAGGCCGTTCGCGTCCTGATCGCGGAGCGGTTCTCCGACGTGGCACCGTCCGGTCTGGTGATCGTCATCCAGGCGGATGCCACCGACGGGACCGTCGCCCGCCGTGACGTCCTGCATGCCGCCACCACTCTCACCCGGACGGCACGTGGGTTCGACGAGATCGTGCTGGACGTGGACCCGCCGATCGTCGCGCCCGACGGCCGCACCGGGATCGTGCAGATCGGGATGCGCCACGGCATCGACCAGACCCTGCCGAAGCTCCCGCCGCTCCTCGAGGCGCTGAACGACGAACCGGTCTCCGGCGTACGCGTCGGCATCACCGGCGGAAGCGCCGTCTTCCACGATTTCGACACCGTCAACGAGACGGATCTGCGGCGGGCCGAGCTGATCCAGATCCCCCTCGTGCTCCTGGTGCTGGTACTGGTGCTCGGGTCATTGGTGTCGGCGGGCATCCCGATCGTCTCGACGGCGATGTCGCTCGCCGTCACGATGGGCATCCTCGTCGCCGCCGCGAAGACCCTCGACATGTCGATCTACGTGCGGAACATCGTCGCGCTGGTCGGTATCGGCGTCTGTGTGGATTACGCCCTGTTCATCGTGCGCCGTTTCCGTGAGGAGCGCGACGGCGGCCGGGATCGCGACGATGCCGTCGAGATCACGATGGCGACCGCGGGCCGGGCGGTGTTCTTCAGCGGCCTCACGGTGGCGGTGGCCGTGGCAGGCCTGTTCGCGGTGAACCTCCCGATCTTCACGGCCTTTGCCATCGGCTCGATCGCCGTCGTCGTGGTGGCGGTCACCTGCGCGCTCACGTTCATCCCCGCGGTCCTCGCCATCCTGGACCATCGCGTCGGCGCACTCCGCGTGGGACGACGCCGGCGCCGACCAGAACCGCAGAACGTCGCCGCGAGCCCCATGGCGCGATGGGCCGAGGCCGTCATGCGGCGACCCTGGACGTGCCTTCTCACCGGGACCGCCGTCCTCGTCGCCCTTGCCGCCCCGGCGCTGGTGCTGGAGTTCGGTTCGAGCGGGTCGACATCCCTTCCGCGCGATGTGCCCTCCATCCGGGCGGCGGCGGTGATCGCCGATCTGGGCGGTGCCGGTGCCGTCGCGCCCATCCGCGTGGTGGTGGACGCGCGTGAGACGACTCCGGACGACACGTCGGTAGGCGGGGTGATCCGGCGGGCGGAGGCGGACGCCGACGTCCTCGCGACCCGTGAGCACCGGTGGAGCGACGACGGACGGGCGGCGGTGTTCGAGGTCATGTCGCGCTACGACGAGGACGATCCGCGGTCGCACGAACTGGTGGAGCGTCTTCGTGAGGTCCTGCCCGGTCCCGGGGGGACGACGGTCCTCGTCGGCGGCGCCCCCGCACAGAACCTCGACTTCAACCGGACGGTCGGCGAGAGCCTCCCCCGGGTGATCGCGCTGATCATGGTCCTGACGTTCCTGGTCCTGATGGTCCTCTTCCGGTCGATCCTGCTGCCGCTCAAGGCCGTCGTGATGACACTGTTGTCGGTGCTCGCGACCTACGGGGTGCTGGTGATCGTGTTCCAGTGGGGTGTCGGCGCCTCACTGCTGGGGTTCGAGAGTCTCGGCCACGTCACCGCGTGGGTGCCGCCCTTCCTGTTCTCGATCATGTTCGGCCTCTCGATGGACTACGAGGTCTTCCTGCTCACCCGGATCCGCGAGGGGAAGGACGTGCTGGGCGACGACCGTCGCGCCGTGGCATGGGGTCTGGCGCGAAGCGGCGCCATCATCACCGCGGCGGCCGCGATCATGCTGGTGGTCTTCCTGTGCTTCCTGTCGAACCGACTGATCCCGATCAAGGAGACGGCCCTGGGCCTGGCCGTGGCGATCTTCCTCGACGTGACGATCGTGCGACTGCTCCTGGCGCCGGCGTTCATGGTGCTGGCGGGACGGTGGAACTGGTGGCTGCCGAAGTGGCTCGACCGGCTGCTGCCGCGGGCGGTCCACTGACCCACCGTCGGCTCAGTGGCGCCGGCGGCGCACGGTGACCCCCACGCCGGCCAGAACGACGGCCACCGCGACGCCCACGAGGATCCAGGTCCGGGTCGATCCGCCTGACGGGTCATCCTCCGAAGCCGGCGACGACGTCGGAGCCTCGGTCGTCGTGGTCGTGGTCGTCACCTCCGGCTGTCCCGCCATTGCGCGCCGGATGCCGACGGGCAGGGTGACCTGGAGGACCGCGCTTGCAGCGCCCTCACTCGAGACAAGGATGCGGCCGTCCTGTGTGACCGCGATACCCTCACCCTGTTGCTGGGACGGGAGAGCGAACCGGCCTACCTCCTCCCACGCGGGGAAGCTGTAGACGGTCGCCGTTCCGTAGTTGCGCAGGATCACGTGTCGGCCGTCCGGGAAGAAGGCACCGTCGGTCGCGGTACGCAGGAGCCCCGATGCAACGCGCCGCATCGTGATCGGCCCCGGCCCTCCGGCGAGTGACTCGGGCGAGTACGCGATCCCTCCGAAGATCTCCTTCGACACGATGACGATCCGGCCGGTGCGCGGATGGACCAGCAGGGTCTCGGCGTCACGCGCGCCGTCAGGATAGCGCAGCTCGATATGGGGCACCGATTCGGTACGTGTCCCACGCCCCACCGGCAGCCGAACGACACGGACGAAGTCCCGCACGTTCCCGTTGTCGCCGATGTCCCCCACCCAGACGGTGCCGTCCCCGCCGGGGGCGAGCGCTTCGGCATCGCGCAGGGGACCCGTCCACGCGGTCTCTCCCACCGTCCGCCCGGTCGCCGGGTCGACCGCGTACACGCGCGGGGTGTAGCCCGAGTCGTTGACCGTCACCACCAGCCCGTCGACCACCGCCAGCCCGCTCGACTCCGCGATGCGTGAGTCCTGGAAGGTGAACAGATCGCGGCTGGGTGGTGTCTGTGCCTGGGCGACTTCCGATGTCGCGGGCCCGCCCATCACGATGAACGCGAGTGCGGCGATGACCACTGCGTGGAGACCCGGCAGCGCTCGCCGCGCGGAGAGACCCCGTTCCCTCACGGAGCGCCGAGGTGGGTCATGTCCGGCCGAGGCGATCGCACGGACCTGATCGTAGCCGCCATACCCGGCCGGCCGGCTGCAATGCCGGCCGGCGCGAGCACCCACGGCCGTTACCGGCGCGGGCCCGCCGCGATGGCCTGGTTGGCCGCCGCCATGAGATTTGTCCGCTGTGCCGCCGGGGACGTTCCGAGCGCTGCCACGATGGTGAAGGTGAAGCCCTTCTCACCCCACTGGATGGACGGTTTCGCACACGATGCCCCGCATCTCATGGGCCGGTAGAAGCCCACCCGACCGGCACGCAGAGCGACGCGCTGCCCACCCGCCGGCGCTCCGCCGCGTGCCGTGAAGGTGACGTGGGTACAGGCCCCGCCTCCGTGGCAGGCACGCGATCCGACGAGTCGGAGGGCGTACCCCGACGCCGTGCGACCACCCTCGGTCGTCGGGATGCGAAAGGTGTCGACGAGGGTGATCGTCGACGGCAGCAGGACCGGGATGTTCGCCCGGTACAGGGACGCGGATTGCTTGGCGAACATGGCCGCCGGGTTCACCTTCACCGCCGCCGATGCCGAACCGGCGATGCCCAGGCCGACGGCGACACCACATGCGATCGCTGTCACTCGCTTCATTGTGTTGCTCCTCACGGGACTCCGGAACCGCTCAGATTCCGGACACGTTGTCGGCACTCCCGGTGCCGTGATGCGAGTACCCTCCCCGCGCGACGCGACCAGGTCAAGTCGGCCGGCCGATCATTTGCCGGGCCTTTCCCGAGGACCACGAGCACCGTCACAACGACACGACGACTCAGCGCGCGGTCGCGCCCACCCGTTTGCGTGAACGTGACGCGCGTTTGGCCTGGGCGGGCGGCGCGAGGAGCCGGCGCAGGTACTCACCGGTGTGCGAGTCGTCCACCGCGGCCACGTCCTCGGGTGTGCCGGAGGCGACGATGCGTCCTCCTCCCGATCCTCCCTCCGGACCCAGGTCGATGAGCCAGTCTGCGCACTTGATGACGTCGAGGTTGTGCTCGATCACCAACACCGTGTTGCCGGCGTCGGCGAGGCGCTGCAGCACCTCGAGCAGCTTCTCGATGTCGGCGAAGTGCAGACCGGTGGTGGGCTCGTCCAGGACGTAGAGGGTGCGGCCGGTGGCCACCTTGGACAGCTCGGCGGCCAGCTTGACGCGCTGCGCCTCGCCGCCCGAGAGCGTGGTGGCCGACTGGCCCAGCTTCATGTAGTCGAGCCCCACGTCGTGCAGCGTCTGCAGGCGCCGGGCGATCTTGGGCACGGGCCCGAAGAACTCGAGTGCCTCCTCGACGCTCATCTCGAGCACGTCGTGGATGTTCTTGCCCTTGTAGTAGACCTCGAGCGTCTCGCGGTTGTACCGCTTGCCGTGGCAGACCTCGCACGGGACATAGACGTCCGGCAGGAAGTGCATCTCGATCGTGATGGTGCCGTCGCCGGTGCAGGCCTCGCAGCGCCCGCCGCGCACGTTGAAGCTGAACCGGCCGGGTGCGTAGCCGCGGGCACGCGCATCCTGGGTCTGGGAGAAGAGCTGGCGGATCTGGTCGAACAGACCCGTATAGGTGGCCGGATTGGACCGCGGTGTGCGCCCGATGGGCGACTGGTCGATGGCGATCACCTTGTCGAAGTGCTCGAGCCCATCGATGCCCGCATGCCTCCCGGGGCGCTGCGCCTTGCGGTTCAGGCGACCGGCGAGCGCCTTGAGGACGATCTCGTTGACCAGCGTCGACTTGCCCGATCCGGACACGCCCGTGACGCATGTGAACGCGCCGACGGGGATGTCGACGTCCACGTCCTTCAGGTTGTTCTCGGCCGCGCCGCGCACGCCGAGCCACCCCTTGGGAGTCCGCCGCGTGGCGGGCGGGGTGATGCTGCGCCGACCGGACAGGTATGCGCCGGTCACCGAGCCGTCGGTGGCCGTGACCTCGTCGACGGTCCCCTCCGCCACGACGACACCGCCGTGCTCACCGGCTCCGGGGCCCATGTCGATGATGTGGTCGGCCGCCCGCATCATGTCCTCGTCGTGCTCGACCACGATGACCGTGTTGCCCTGGTCGCGCAGCCGTTCGAGGGTGGCCGTGAGCTTGGCGTTGTCGCGCTGGTGAAGGCCGATGGAGGGCTCGTCCAGGATGTAGAGGACCCCCATGAGCCCGGCACCGATCTGGGTCGCCAGACGGATGCGCTGGGCCTCGCCGCCGGACAGGGTGCCCGCGGCACGCGCGAGGGTCAGGTATCCGACGCCCACGGCGTCGAGGAAGCGCAGGCGCTCCCGGATCTCCTGCACGACGCGCTGGGCGATGAACGCCTGCGTCTCGGTGAGGTTCATGTCGTCGAAGAACGCCAGCGCGTCCGAGACCGACAGCGTGGTGACCTCGTGGATGCTGGAGCCGCTCACCGTGACCGCCAGCACCTCGGGCTTCAGGCGGGCGCCGCCGCACGACGAGCACGGCACGAGCGCCATGTACTCCTCGATGCGCTGTCGCACCAGGTTCGACTGCGACGTGCGGTACTGGCGCCGAAGCTGCGGGATGAGCCCCTCGAACCAGGTGGACGTCGACGAGAACCCCCGGCGTGACTTCTTGCGCGCCCGCGCGAGGCGCAGACGGTCGCGTCCGCCGGGAGGCCCGTGCAGGAGCAGCTTCTGCTCGTCCTTGGTCAGATCCGCGAACGGCGTGTCGAGGTCGATGTCGTACTCCTCGGACACCGAGTCGAGCAGCAGCTCGTAGTAGTCGGTGGTGCGGTCGGCCCACGGGAGGAGCGCCCCCTCACGGAGGGTGCGCGACGGTTCGACGACGAGGTGCGGGTCGACCTCCTGTGTGAAGCCCAGGCCCGTGCACGCCTCACAGGCCCCGTGCGGCGCATTGAAGGAGAAGATGCGGGGGGCGAGCTCGGTGAGCGACGCACCATGGTCGGGACAGGCGAACCGCTCGGAGTACGTCCACGAACGCTCCTCTCCCCCCACCTCGCCGATACGCACGAGGCCGTCCGCCAGGTTGACGGCCGTCTCGACGCTCTCGGTGAGCCGCCGCCGAACGTCGGCCCGCATGACGAGCCGGTCGACCACCACCTCGACGGTGTGGTTGCGACGCTTGTCGAGCGCGGGCACGTCGTCGAGCGTGTAGGTCTCGCCGTCGATGGCCACGCGCGCGAATCCCTCGGCGCGGATGCGGTCGATGACGTCCTTGTGCTCTCCCTTGCGGCCGCGGATGAGCGGCGCAAGCACCTGGAACCGCGTACCCTCCTCGATCTCGAGCACCTGGTCGACGATCTGCTCGATGCTCTGCCCGGCGATGGGACGGCCGCAGGTGGGACAGTGCGGCGTGCCGACCCGCGCGAAGAGCAGGCGCAGGTAGTCGTAGATCTCGGTGACCGTCGCCACGGTGGATCGCGGGTTGCGGCTGGTGGTCTTCTGATCGATGGAGATGGCCGGCGACAGCCCCTCGATGGCATCGACGTCGGGCTTGTCCATCTGCCCGAGGAACTGCCGGGCGTAGGCCGAGAGGCTCTCGACGTAGCGGCGCTGGCCCTCCGCGTAGAGGGTGTCGAACGCCAGGCTGGACTTGCCGCTGCCGGACAGCCCGGTGATGACGACGAGGGCGTCACGGGGGATGTCCACCGAGACGTCCTTCAGGTTGTGTTCGCGCGCACCCAGGACTCGGATGGCGCCTTGCGATGCGCGTGCCACTTCGGCCAGTGTATCGAACATCTGTTTGGTCCGACCGGTGCCCACCGGTTCGGCGGCAGCGCCCCGTGATGACGGCAACCACGGCCCGGGCGCCACCATCGCTCACAGCAACTCCACAGTCCGCTCACACCTGGGGCCGAAGCGGGCGGGACAGGATGGGCTCACGCGCTACACCACGACCTGTGAGGGCCCCATGAGCATCCCCCCTGTCCCGGACATCCACGACCACGACGACGACCATGACCTCGGCCTCGCATCGGACCTCCAGACGCTGAGCCGCCGGCGACTTCTGGGCATCCTCGGCCTGGGTGGGCTTGCGGTGGCGGCTGCGCCCGCAGCCGCGGCCGCCCGGGCGCTCGTGCCGTCCGAGACCGCCGGCCCCTACCCCGCCGACGGCTCCAATGGCGTCGACGTCCTGGACGACACCGGCATCGTGCGTCGCGACATCCGCCGCAGTTTCGGTACCGCATCGGGTGTCGCCGCCGGCGTGCCGCTCCTTGTAAACCTGGTCCTTGTGGACACCGCGGGCAAACCCCTGTCGGGGCGCGCCGTGTACCTGTGGCAGGCCGATGCTCTGGGCCGGTACTCCATGTACTCCACCGCTATCCGCAAGCAGAACTACCTGCGCGGCGTGCAGGCCTCCAACGCCAACGGACGCGTGCAGTTCCTGACGATCTACCCGGGCTGCTATTCGGGCCGTTGGCCGCACATCCACTTCGAGGTGTACCGATCAGTCGCCGCGGCCACCAACGACGGGCCCATCGTCCGCACGTCACAGTTGGCGCTGCCGAAGGCCATGAGCCAGAAGGTCTACGCGCGGTCGGCCTACACCGGAAGCGCGGCCAACTTGGCCCGCATCTCGCTGGCGTCCGACAACGTCTTCGGCAACGACAGCGCCGCCCGTCAGATGGCGACCGTGACCGGCACCATTGCCACGCGGCTGGTTGCCACGCTGACGATCGCCGTGCCGAAGTAGGCGGGTATGGCCCAGGGCGACCGACGGGGCCGTCCTGGGCGCCACGTCACCACCGGTCGGGCGCGCGAACGAGGAGCGTCCGACCCCCCGATCGGTCGGCCCTGTTCATCGGAGGGCCGACCCATGCGTGCGCCCGATTGCCCTGGCCCCAAGGCGCTTCGGACCCGGTTGTCACGACTCCCCGGTACGGTCACGAGCGACGCCGTCGTCGTCCCTGCGGATCACTCCCGAGAGTGATCCGGGTTGCCTCCCCCGGGCGACGACGACACCGGCGCCGGCATCTACGCTCACATCGTGATGAATCAAGCCCCCTCAACGACAAACGCGCCCCTCATACGTGGAGTCATCGTCGCCGGCCTCATACTCCTGACGGCCGGCGGTCTCCTCGCCATGAACTTCGCGGCGCCCGAGAACACCGCCCGGCGGGAGAGGACGTTCACCTCGGTCGGCAACGTCCGTGTCTCCGGTGACGCGAACATCCGCGTCGAGACCTGGGACCGCGCCGACACCTCCGTCTCACTCGACGCCAAGTGGTACGGCCAGCGCAGCGGTCCCAAAGCCGTCCAGGACGGCGACACGCTGAAGGTCCGCGCCTGCGACGGCTCGTTCTGGCACGGTTTCTACTGGCATGCGTACTGCGACGCGGAGTTCGTGATCCGGGTCCCGAAGGACATATCGCTCACGACCCATGGTGACAGCGGACGGGCGACCATTTCCGGCACGTACGCGGCGCTCGAGGCGCGAACCGACAGCGGCCGCATCGAGGCCACCGACGTCACCGCCCCCCGCCTGCAGCTGCGCGCGGACTCCGGTTCCGTCGCGTTCACAGGGTCGGCGCCGACCGCCGAGCTTCGCACCGACAGCGGATCCATCCGCGTCGATGCCGAGACCACGGACCTGACCACCCGGGCCGACTCCGGGTCCATCACCGCCGACATCCGCAGCACGCCGAACCGCGTGAAGGCGAACGCCGATTCGGGGTCGATCACCGTGCGCGTCCCGGTCACCGGGTACCGCATCACCACGTCCTCGGACTCCGGACGTCAGAACATCGATCAGCGGCTGCACAGCGGCACGTCCGAGCGGACGATCGACGTGTCCACGGATTCGGGCTCCATCACCATCGAAGGAACGGAGGCGCCATGACCGTCGTCCTGAACGAGTTCTTCGGTCGCTTCGCGCACACCGCGATGTGGCGGCGGCTGGCGTACCTGGCGCTCTCGCTCCCCATCGGCATCGCGACCTTCGTCGTCGCGATCACGCTGATCAGCGTGGGCGGCGGCACCGCGATCGTCTGGGTCGGTCTTCCGATCCTCGTCCTCACCATGGTGCAGGCCCGCTGGTGGGCCGGCGTCGACCGCCGGCTGATCCGCTCGCTGCTCGGTGTCGAGATCCCCGCTCCGGAGCCGCTCGAGCTGCAGGGGTCCTTCTGGAACAAGATCGGCCAGCAGCTCTCCAGCAAGAGCAACTGGAAGGCGTGGGCCTGGCAGCTGGTCCGCCTGCCCCTCGGGTGCATCGGCGTCATCCCGCTGTACCTCGCCTACTACGGCGCGCTCAACCTCGTCGCGCCCGGCTTCGGCCCCATCTCCGGTGGGCCGGGGTGGGCGGAGGCGCTGACCGTCATCGGCGGGGTCGCGATGGTGCTCCTCGTCCCGCACGCTGCGGACGGCCTGGCCGCGCTGCACGTGAAGACCGCGCGGGCGCTCCTCGGCCCCAACGTATCCGAGGAGCTGAAGCGCGAGCGCGCCCGCACCGCGTCGGCCGAGGCACGCACGGACCTCGCCCGTGAACTTCACGACTCGGTGGGCCACTCGGTGACGGCCGCGCTCCTTCAGGCGAGCGCCGCCCGTCGCAGCTTCGACACGGATCCCGAGTTCGCACGGCGTGCCCTCGAGGCCATCGAGGATCAGGGCCGTGAGGCACTGGAGGAGCTCGATCGCGTGCTGGCTCTCATCCGTGAGGAGGGCGACGACGCCGCAGGTGGAGGGGCGACACTGGCTCAGCTGGACGCCCTCGCCCGGCGCGTGCGCACCACCGGCCAGCCGGTGACGGTGCGAGTGATCGGCGATCTGGACAGCCTCTCGGACGATGTCAGCCGCGCCGGTTACCGCGTGGTCCAGGAGGCGCTCACGAACGCCATGCGCCACGCCACAGGAGCTCCCACGCATGTCAAGATCGACGTCACGGATACCGAGGCCACCATCGTGGTGAGCAACGTGGGCGGAACCGCCACGGTCAGTAGACCGGGACGCCGCCGTGGCCTGGCGGGCATCGAGGAGCGTGTGCGTGAGGTGGGAGGCGAGTTGAACGCGGGACCCCTTCAGAACGGCTTCGCCGTACAGGCCACCCTCCCCGTCGAGCGGAAGAACGCATGACCGAGCGTCCCGTCACCACGGTACTCATCGTGGACGACGACGCGCTGGTCCGCGGCGGCCTGCGCACCATCCTGTCGCTGGAGGACGACCTCGACGTCGTGGGCGAGGCCGCGGACGGTGCGCAGGCCGTCACCGCCGTCGCCGAGCTCGATCCTGATGTCGTCCTCATGGACGTCCGTATGCCGGGGACCGACGGAATCGCTGCCACGGCACAGATCGTGGACGCCGGTTCGCGCTCCCGCGTTCTCGTCGTCACGACATTCGAGAACGACGACTACGTCTTCGACGCCCTCCGCGCCGGTGCCAGCGGCTTCGTCCTGAAGCGCGTGAAGCCCGAGGAGCTGATCCAGGCGATCCGCATCGTCGCCGACGGCGAATCCCTCGTCTTCCCCGAGCTCACCCGCCGCCTCGTCGAGGTCAACACGCAGGCGAACGCCGGGAACGAGGAGCGTCGTCGCCTGGTCGACGAGCTCACCGACCGCGAGCGCGAGATCCTCACCCACCTGGTGCGCGGCCGGTCGAACGCCGAGATCGCCGCCGAGCTCGTCGTCGCCCTCCACACCGTGAAGACCCACGTGGCACACGTACTGTCCAAGCTTGGTGCGCGTGACCGGACCCAGGCCGTGATCATCGCCTACGAGTCGGGCTTCATCCGCCCGGGCGAGGCGGAGGAGTAGACCTCTCAGCCATCGAACGGCGGGCTGAGTCCGCGCGATCGAGCTCCCGGCCGGCACCTGCGAGAGGGCCTGGATCAGTGTTGGCGATTCGGCATCCTGCAGACGCTCGATGACCGCGTTTCCGTACGCCGCTGCGGTGGTATCGGTCTCGCGGTCGAGGTGTTCGTCGACGAGCCACTCCGATACGGGCTCCGTAAGATTGACGCGGCATTCGCGGCTCTGGCCGAGCACCTCGCGGAGTGCGACGGCTGGGCGACACCGCACTGGGCCAGCGATCAGGTCGGCGACACCGAAACCTCGACCGGCACCGGAAGCACGTGACACCGGCCGAGCAGATGTTCGGCTACGCGTTCAGCCCTGACAACAGTCCTCTCCTCACCCCTCCGGCACGCGTCCCTCACTCTCGCGAGTGACCCCGGGTTGGCCCGCCCGAGTGACCGCGGTTGACCCACCCGACCGACGCGACGACCCCACCCTCCGACCGATGCTTGCGACGTTGAATGAACGTCTGGAGGTTGGACATGTCAGAGCAAACCGTGAGTGACCGGCAGATGCCCCGCCGGGCTCCCCACATCACACGGTGGAGCACCGCTCATCCGGTGCTCGCCATCATCACCTGGGTCGTCTTCATCGCCGCCGCCGTCGTGGTGGGCGGCAGCGTCGGCACCCACAGCGTCGACAGTCGATCCGCACCCGGCGACGCCGGGAAGGCGGAGCGACTGATCAAGAATGCGGGATTCCCCGAGGACCTGGCCGCAGAGCGGGCGCTGATCGTGCGCACCGACGGGGCCCCCCTCACCGAGGCCGACCGTTCGGCGGCGGCAGCGGCCATCACGCACGAGCTGGAATCCGTCCCGCACGTGGAGAACCTCTCCTCCGAGCCGCTGATCTCGTCCGACGGGCGTGCCGCGCTCATGCAGTGGGACATATCCGGTGATCCGGAGACGGCCGACCAACGCGTGCAACCCATGATCGACGCCGTCGCCCGAGCCGGTGAGTCCACGCCAGGCCTCACCATGGGCGAGGTCGGCGACGGATCGCTGAACCAGGCCATCAGCAACATGTACGGGGACGACCTCCAGCAGTCCGAGATCCTCTCCATCCCGCTGACGCTGCTCATCCTCATCATCGTGTTCGGAGCCGTGGTCGCAGCACTCGTCCCGCTCGTCCTGGCCCTCACCTCGCTGGTGGCGGCCTTCGCGATCACCCAGGCGCTCACCCCTCTCGTGGCCTGGGACGAGACCACCGGCAGCGTCATGCTCGTCATCGGCCTCGCCGTCGGGGTCGACTATGCCCTCTTCATCGTGCGTCGCGCACGCAACGAGCGTTATGAGGGACGCGACTCACGCGAGGCGATCCTGGCCGCCGCGGCCACCTCGGGCCGCGCCGTCATCATCTCGGGGATCACCGTCGTGATCGCGGTGGCGGGGATGCTGTTCGCCGGCGACCCGACGTTCCGGTCGATGGCCGTCGGATGCATGGTCGCCGTCGGCACCGCCCTTCTGGGGTCGATGATCGCCCTCCCCGCGGTCCTCAGCCTCCTGGGCGACCGGGTCGACACGCTCCGCGTGCCGTGGCTCGCCCGGCACCGTCGTGAGACCCACGGCGACAACCGCTTCTGGGGTGCCGTGGTACGCCGATCGACCCGGCGCCCCGGCGTCACGGTCGCCGTGGTCGGAGGGATCATGCTCGTCGCCGCCTCACCGATCCTCGGTCTGAACACCAAGCTGTCGGACCTGCAGGACCTCCCACGGAGCATCCCCGAGATGCAGACGATCGACGCCCTCCACGAGTCCTTCCCGGCCGAGGGCGGGGTGCATCGCGTCGTGATCCGCACGACGACGGGCGTCGACTCGCCCGACGTCAAGGAGGCCGTGGACGACATGGTGGTCGCCCTGCGACGGACGCCGGGCATCGCTCCCGACTGGACCCCGACCCCGGAGTACTCACCCAATCGTGAGGCGATGATCCTCGACGTCCCGTACCTCGGGGATGACACGGCATCCGGGGCCACCGGTTCGCTGACGGCGTTGCGACACACGATCATCCCGAACACCGTGGGCAAGGTCGCGGACGTCCGCGTGACCGGCGACGCCGCCGGGTCGCACGACTTCACGAACCTCATCACCGAGCGCCTGCCGCTCATCATGGCGTTCGTGATCGGCCTGACGATCGTCCTGATGATCCTCGCCTTCCGCAGCCCCTGGCTCGCCGGAATGACGGCGATGCTCAACCTGCTGTCGGTCGGAGTGGCGTACGGCCTCCTGGTGACCATCTTCCAGCACGACTGGTTCGACGGCCTCCTGGGCATCGAGACCACCGGGTCGATCATCGCCTGGCTGCCGCTCTTCCTGTTCGTCGTGCTCTTCGGGCTGTCGATGGACTACCACGTGTTCGTCCTCTCCCGGATCCGCGAGGCGATAACCGGCGGCGCCACACCGGACGAGGCCATCTCGATCGGCATCCGGCAGACGGCCTCGGTCATCACAAGCGCCGCGGTGATCATGATCGGCGCGTTCTCGATGTTCGCCTTCCTGTCGACGCTGGACATGAAGCAGATGGGCATCGGGCTGGCACTGGCCATCGCGGTCGACGCGACGATCGTGCGCGGGGTCATGCTCCCGGCCGCGTTGAAGCTGCTCGGCGAGCGGGCCTGGCGTGAGCCGGCCTGGACACGTCGCCTCCCCCACCTGGGCGAGTCGGCACCGCCACCGCAGCCGGTCGCCACGTGACCGCCGATCGCTAATCATGTCGTAACGACATGATCTGAAGGACCACGGGGATGGTGACGCCACAGGCCGCCATCCCCGTCGGCATTTCCGCGTGCGCCCGCTGTTACCCTCGACGGAGATGAGCGAACGCCTGCAGCCGTACCTCGACGAGATCACCCGCCTGCGCCCCGAGGGCACGCGGATCTGGGATGCGCACACCCACCTGGGCGACGACGAGGACGGCATGTCGCTGCGATCCGACCGGCTGCTCGCCTGGTTCGACCGGGTCGACGTGGCCGGCGGGTGCGTCTTCCCGCTCCATGACCCGGAGCGCGCGCCGTCGTACCGGGTGCCGAACGACCGGGTGCTCGCCTGGGCGGCCGAGCACCCCGACCGGCTGGTCCCGTTCTGCCGGCTGGATCCGGCAGACGATCCGCTGCCCGAACTCGACCGCTGCCTGGAACGCGGTGCCCGCGGCGTGAAGCTGCATCCCCGCGCGCAGGAGTTCGACTTCACCCACGGCGGGCTGGCAGGGATCTTCCGGCGGGCGCACGAGGCCAATGTCCCCGTCCTCATCCACGCGGGCCGCGGCATGGCGCCCATCGCCGAGCACCTCTGCGACCTCGCGCTCACGCACCCTGCACCGATCATCCTCGCGCACGCGGGCATCGCCGATCAGGCGGTCTTCGCGTCGCGACTGCGCGAACACCCGTGCGCGCTGTTCGACACGTCGGTGCTCTCACCGGTCGACCTGGCCGAACTCCTCGCCCGCGTCGAACCTGAGCGCATCGTCTTCGCGTCGGATCCACCCTATGGACGACCCGTCTTCGCCCTCTACATGCTGCTGCGGGTCGCACGGGCCGCGGGTGCCGACGACCGCGCGATGGGCGCGATGCTGTCGGGCACGATCGACGCCGTGCTCGCCGGCGAGACCCCCGGGCCGGCCACCGCGCCCATCCGTCCGCGGGTCGCCGGCGTCCCGGGCGCCACGGCACGTCTGTATCCGCTGCTCTACCACGCGCTGTCCGTCGGCATCCGCGGATCGACGACCGGCGTGGACGAGGCCCTCGAGCTGGCGGAGGCCGTCTGCCGCGATCCCGAGCCCGGTGATGTCGGCCCGACCCTCGAGCGCATCGGAGCCGGCCTCGCGGATGTTCGCACCGCTCTTCGTGACGGTGAGCGCTTCCCCGCCGACCTACTCCACCTGCTGCTGGTGGACGCGGCATCGCCGGCCGTCGACGGGTGACACGGTGCGCCATCGCGAAATGAAGGTCACGGTGTAGTCGGTCGTGAGCTCCATCGTCATGGTGGCGGATCCACCCTCCCGGGCCGGCCCGATAACGGACTATGTTTGTTCTTCATGCTCAGTCATAGGGGGACATAGTCGCCGGGTATGGAGCACCCCGCGACGTCAGTCGTCCAGCACGTCCAGCGCCTGCCGCAGATCGGCGATCAGGTCGGCGGGATCCTCGAGGCCGATCGACAGCCGGAGCATCTGGTCCGTGATGCCGCGACGCCTCCGCTCGTCGGGGGTCAGACCGTGGTGGGTGGTGGTCACCGGCTGGGTCACCAGCGACTCGGTGCCACCCAGGCTGGCGGCGAGCGTGAACAGGTCCAGCGCCTCCGCGACGCGGGACGTGCCCGCCATGTCGGCGTCGAGCTCGATGGTGAGCATGCCCCCGAATCCGTCCATCTGCTTCGCCGCCAGCGCGTGGCCGGGGAACGACGCGAGCCCCGGGTAGAGGACGCGCCGGACCCCCGGATGCGCCTCCATGGCCTCGGCGATGACCAGCGCCGACGCGTTCTGCGCCGCGATCCGGACGGTCAGGGTGCGAAGGCTGCGGGCGAGCAGGGCCGCCGTCTCGGGCGCGATGGTGCTCCCGAGGTTCTTCCGCCAGTTCCAGATCGGTGTGACCCGCTCCGCGGAGCCCAGCACGAAGCCGGCGGTCAGATCCGAGTGGCCTCCCAGGTACTTGGTGGCCGAGTAGACGACGAGGTCGGCACCGAGCTCCAGCGGGCGCTGGTTCACCGGCGACGCGAACGTGTTGTCGATGGCGACCAGGGCCCCGTGGCGGTGCGCGATCTCGGCGATCGCGGCGACGTCGAAGATCTCCAGCGTGGGATTGGTGGGCGTCTCGAAGAACACCAGGCGGGCGCCGGCCTCCAGCAGCCTCTCCAGGCGGTCCAGTTCGTCTCCCAGGAGGAAGGCCGTCTCGATGCCGAGCATCGGGAGCTGATCGGCAAGCAGCTCCATGGTCCCGCCGTACGCGTCGCCCAGGCACACGACTCCGGATCGGCCGTGCTGGATGAACATGGCGGCCTCGGCGGCCATTCCCGAGCAGAACGCCAACGCTGCCTCGGCGCCCTCGATGGCGGCCATGGTCTCCTCGATCGCGAGGATGGTCGGGTTGAGCCCGTAGCGCGTGTAGAGGGCACCGGTCGTGCGCCCGTCCACCACATCCAGGAGGGCCTCGGTGGTCGGGAAGCCGAACGTCGTCGTGGCGTAGGTCGGCAGGTGCGGTGCACCGTGCGGGTCCTTCCACGTGGTCCCGTGGATCGCCCGCGTCGACTGTCCCTGTTGACCTCTGCTCATGGCTCTCCGGAATCCTCTCGTTGCGTTCGATTGCCTCGTGTGTCCGTCCCCTTCGTCCCGATGCGGGCCATGGCGGCCGAACACACCGGCGAACGTTACGGGCTCGGACGACGGACGCGCCAGGTTGGACACGCAGCGTCCCGGTCCGACCCATAAACGTCATTCCGACGTCTCGATCGTCCAAGACGGCGATCGGCACATCCGGACATCCTGCGGCCACGGCACCCGGACCGCGACGGTCTCCCGGCGCTACGATCGCCCGCATGCGAACCGCTTGGAACGGATGCGCGCCCGCGGAGAACGACAGGTGAGCACCGTCTCCACCACGGATATCGCCATCGTCGGCGCCGGACCGGCGGGTCTCATGCTCGGTCATCTCCTCCAGCGAGCCGGCATCGACTCGGTCGCCATCGACATCCGCAGCCGCGAGGAGATCGAGAACACCCACCGGGCGGGAATCCTCGAACGGGGCTCGGTGGGCCTCCTCATCGACGCGGGCGTCGGCGAACGCGTCCTGACCGAGGGTCATGAGCACCACGGCATCACGCTCGCCTTCGGCGGAGGCACCCATCGGATCGACTTCACGGGACTCGTCGGGGCCGGCACGTGGCTCTACCCGCAGACCGACGTCTTCATCGACCTGGCTGACGCCCGCAAACGGGACGGCGGCGACGTCCGGTTCGGTGTGAGCGGGGTGTCCGTCCTCGACATCGCGGGCGACCGGCCGGGCATGCGGTTCACAGATGCGGCAGGAGCCGACCACGAGGTGCGCGCCCGCTACCTCGTCGGCTGCGACGGATCGCAGTCGATCTGCCGCCATCTGGTACCCGAGTCGGACCGCCGCACGTTCTTCCGTGAGTACCCGTTCGCCTGGTTCGGGTTCCTCGTCGAGGCACCGCCGAGCCATCCGGAGTTGATCTACAACCATTCCGAGCACGGGTTCGCCCTCATCAGCCAGCGTACGCCGACGCTGCAGCGGATGTACTTCCAGTGCGATCCCGGCACCGACCCGCAGGCCTGGTCCGACGAGGCCATCTGGGACGAGATGCGGGCGCGGCTCGGCGCCAACGGCATCACATTGCGCGAGGGCCCGATCAGCGCCCGAAGCGTGCTGCCCTTCCGCTCCTTCGTCCAGGAGCCCATGGGCTACGGGGCTCTGCTCTTGGCGGGTGATGCCGCCCACACGGTGCCGCCGACGGGTGCGAAGGGCCTCAACCTGGCCCTGGCGGACGTGACGGTGCTCGCCGATTGCCTGGAACGCCGGTTGACGCGGGACGATGAGGACGCACTCACTGAATACTCGGCCCGGGCCCTGCGTCGGGTCTGGCGGGCCCAACACTTCTCGTACTGGCTGACCACCCTCCTGCACCGGGTGCCCGACGCCTCCGATTTCGACCGGCGCCGCCAGCTCGGTGAGCTGATCTCGATCACGTCGAGTGAGTCGGGCCGACGCTACCTCGCCGAGGGCTACACCGGCTGGCCCGTCACCGGGTGAACGGAGACATCATCCGGCGCAGGATCCGCATCAGCGCCGCCAGCGGCACCGGCACCGTCGAGGCAGGACAGGTGTCACGCACGTAAACGCCGCCGATTTCGGGTCCGATGCCGACTTGATACCTCGCATCGTGGACAAATGTCAGGGCCCGGCGGAGACGAGGCGTCCTCCGACGGGCGTTCACCCCCCGGAACCCCGCCACAACGCCGATCCCTCCCCATCGCGACCAACTCGTGACCGATTGGACAAGGGCCCGCGCCGCCGTGCTACTCTCCGGCGCTCGGATGAAGTTAGGCAACCCTAACGGAAGGATCCTGAGATGAACGGGCAAAAGCCTCGCGTGAGCGTGATCGTACCGACCTGGAACGAGGCCGCCAACCTCAAAGAGGTGCTCCCCACGATTCCCGATGTCCACGAGGTCATCGTGGTCGACGGGGGATCCACCGACGGCACCGTCGAAACGGCGCTCCGAGTCCTTCCCCACGCCCGTGTGATCGCGCAGACCCGGCGCGGCAAGGGCAACGCCATGGCCTGCGGATTCGAGCACGCCACGGGCGACATCCTGGTGATGTTCGACGCCGACGGATCGGCCGACGCCCGCGAGATCGAGCTGATGGTCGCCGCCCTGATGAACGGTGCCGACTTCGTCAAGGGCAGCCGAATGCTGCACGGCGGTGGCAGCGCCGACCTCACCGGCCTGCGAACCCTGGGAAACCGGGGCCTCACCACTCTGGTGAACGTCCTGTTCCGAACCCGCTACACGGATCTCTGCTACGGGTACAACGCGTTCTGGAGGGATGTCCTCCCTCTGTTCGAGCTGCCGACGATCCGGGGCACCACTCCTCAGTGGGGTGACGGGTTCGAGATCGAGACCATGCTCAACTGCCGCGCCGCCGCCGCTCAGCTGACGATCCTCGAGATCCCCAGCTATGAGCACAACCGCCTGCACGGAGCCAGCAACCTGCGCGCCGTCCACGACGGAATGCGGGTTCTGCGCACCATCCGGCACGAATGGAGGCGCGCTCGAGAGATGCGGCGGCGCCCTCTTGGGGACAGCGTGCGCTTCACCTCGCACTCGCACCGTAAGCCGAGTGAGCGCTTCGACCGCGCCTCGTCATCCATCCTGCAGGGCGGGGCGGTTCACATCCCACAGGGCGATGTGCTTCACATGCCCGTGGCTGCGACAGCCGATCTCGAGGGGTGACGACCCGCTCCGAGCAGATCACTACGGCGTCGGACCTGGAGTCACCGACTCCGACCGTCGCCGTGGTGGTCTGCTGCTGGACCGTGGAGCGCTCCGATCTGCTGCGTCGGGCGGTACTCGAGGCGTCGGGCCAGACGCACGAGGGAGACGAGGTGCTCGTCGTGGTCGATCACAACCCGGAACTGATCCGCACGATGACCGCGTGGGTCGACGCCGAGGTCACGACCGGCCGGATCCGGGTAATGGCGAACGCCGGTCCCCGAGGCCTCTCCGGTGCCCGTAACACGGGCGTGGACGGCTCGACGGGTGACCTCCTGGTGTTCCTCGACGACGACGCCGTGCCCCGCCACACCTGGCTGGACGAGCTGCGCCGCACATTCGTCGATCCGTCGATCGCCGGCGTGGGCGGCGGTGTACGGGCGGCCTGGACGATGGGTCGCCCCGGCTGGTTCCCTGAGGAGCTCGACTGGGTGGTCGGCTGCGACTACCGCGGCCTGCCGGCCGACGGTGCAGAGATCCGCAACCCCATCGGCGCGAACATGGCGTTGCGTCGCTCGGCACTCGGAGACCTGCGCTTCGACACCGGCCTGGGCCGCGACGGATCACGCCCGGCCGGAGCCGAGGAGACCGAGCTCGCGATCCGGATCCGCCAGGCCGACCCGACGGCACGGTTCGTGAGGCGTGCCACCGCCGGCGTCGATCACCACGTCACCGCCGACCGGCACCGGCTGCGGTATCTGCTGCGCCGCTGCTGGCACGAGGGCCTCTCGAAGGGCTCGATGACCGGTCGGGTCGGCACCGAGGACGGGCTCTCGGCCGAGCGCGGTTACCTCTGGGCGGTGCCGGCCGCCGCCGTACGTCATCTGGGCGCCCTCCTACGCGGTGACGTCTGGGCCCCGGCCCGGGCTGCCACCCTGCTTCTCGGAACGTTCGTCACGGGGCTGGGATACCTGAGGGGCCGAAGCCCGCGATGACGCAGGGAACCGCCTTCGCACCGATCCCCGTGGTGGAGGTGGACCGTGCGGCCCCCTCGCCATGGTCGGGTGTCCGTCCCAACTCCCAGGGCCGGGTGCACATCCGTCTGCTGGACCGCGGATGGCCGATCGCGGATACGACCCTGGAGGGTCTGGATGGCATGACCCGGGAAGACCTGGAGCGCCTCCTGGACCGCTGGGTCGAGTCCCTGCCGGAGGTCGTCCCGTCCCACTGGCCCGACCGGGTCGACGACGACACTCCCGCGGCCTCGGTGGTCGTGTGCACCCTGGGGCGAACCGACGAGCTGCTCGTCACGCTGTCGGCCCTGCGACGCCAGGATCATCCCGACTTCGAGATCGTGGTGGTCGACAACGAGCCGGCCACCGGGCGCGTCGCCCGTATGGTCGCGGAGCTGATCGAGGACGAGGGCGCGGACCCGGATCGCCCGGCGCCCGTGTGTGTCGCCGAGCCGCGGCCCGGCCTGTCCCGCGCGCGCAACGCCGGGGTGCATGCCGCCCGGCACGAGCTGATCGCCTTCACGGACGACGACGCCATTCCCGGCCCTGGATGGCTGCGTTCGATCGTCGAGCCCTTCGCCGCGGACCCGGGAGTCGGATGCGTGACCGGACCGGTGCTGCCCTCCGCATTGGACACCGAACCGCAATGGTGGTTCGAGCAGGCCGCGGGCTTCGGCAAGGGATTCGCCGCCATGTACTGGGGATCTCATCCCCCGGGTCCTCGCCTGGCGAGCTGGGTGCGGCCTGGTCACCGCGGCGTCGCATTCCCGTTCACCGGGACCGACTTCGGCAGCGGCAACAACATGGCCTTCCGACGCAGCGTGCTGGACGGGGTCGGACCGTTCGACGCCGCCCTGGGTGCCGGATCGTTGACGATGGGAGGCGAGGACCTCGACATGTTCCGACGCGTCTTCACCGCGGGACACGGAATCGTCTACCACCCCGCCGCTCTTGTCACCCATACGCATCGCGAAACGGTTCCCGCACTCCGCCGGCAGATGTACGGCTACGGCCTCGGGATGGCCGCGGTGATGCTGAAGCAGGTTCTCTCGCGCGACGCCCTTCGTCTGCTGCGGCTCGCGCCGGCCTCCGTGAGGTACCTGCTCGGCAGTGGCTCGGCCAAGAACGCCGACAAGCGCCCCGACTTCCCTCCCGAGCTGACACGGGTGGAGTTGCGCGGGTATCTGGCCGCGCCGTGGATCTACCTGAGGTCACGCATGGCCACGCGCGCCGATCGGAAGGCAGACTGATCCCGGCGACCATGTCCCCACAGCCCGGCACCCCGGATCCGGAAACCGAGCCGACGGTGCCGACCGTCGAGGCGGACCGACTCGGGCGCAACTTTCGTCATCTGGCGCTATCCGGCGTCGTGACCGCCGTGATGGGATTCGTCTACTGGTGGGCCGCCGAGCGACTCTTCCACACCGCCGAAGTGGGCCGCGCAAACGTCGCGGTGACGACCGCGACGATGCTCGGCACCCTGTCCTGTGTCTCCCTGGGCGGTATGTACGAGCGCTTCCTGACCCCCAGCGGCCACCGCGCACGCAGCATGATCGCCGCCGGATGCGGAATCGTGCTCGGTGCCGCTCTCGTGGTCGGCTCCGGCTTCGCCCTGCTCGACCCGAGCGACCTGTTCACCGATACGGCCGAACGACTCTGGTATCCCGTGATCGTCGCCGCCTTCGCCGTCTTCGCCCTGGCCGACCCGATCCTTGTCGGTCTGCGCGACGCCGGAATCGTCGCGGTGAAGAACATCACCCATGCGATCGCAAAGCTTGCCGTGCTGCCCCTCGCCGTCCTGGTCACCGGATCGGCCTGGGTGATCTACGGCAGTTGGGCCCTCTTCTGCGGTGTGGCCGCCGTACTGGCCCTGTTCTGGGCGTGGCGACGTAGCACGCTGCCGCTGCTCGACCAGCCGGCCCGGCTCCCCCAGGCCCGGAGCCTTGTGACCCACCACGCAGCGGTCTTCTCGATGATGGTGGTGTCGCTGGTCCTCCCGCTGTACCTCCCGCTCGTCGTGCTCCACGAGACCGATTCCACGCACGCCGCCTGGTTCGGTGTCGCACAGGTTCTGGTCAGCGGTTCGACCCTCTTCCTCGCTGCGGTCCACTCCTCATATGTCGCTGAGGCCTCACATCACGGAACCGACACGGCGACGGTCACCCGCCGGATGGCACGGTTGAGCGGTCTCCTCGCGCTGGGCTGCGCCGCGGTGCTCGGGCTGGCCGGTCCGCCACTCCTGTGGATCGTGGGTCACGACTATCAGAAGCACGCGACGGGACATCTCGTGCTGATGGCGATCTCGATCATCCCGCAGGCCGTCGTGGGCGCCTATGCGGTGATGGCCCGGGTCCGCAACCGTCTGCGACTGGCTCTCGCGGTACAGATCGCCACGGTCGTGCTCGTTGTCTCCCTGGCACCCTGGGCCGTCCGCGAATGGGGACTGACCGGAGTCGGCGCCGTGTTCCTGACCACCGAATCCGCGGCGGCCCTCATCGTGCTCGTCCCGCTGATCGGATCCTGGCGCGTCCTGACACGACGGACGGAACCGTGAGCGCGGACACCGCATCCGCTCTTCCCGCCGATATCGATGTGGTGCTGGCATTCGACACGCTGGACGCCATGGGCGGAGTCCAGCGTGTGGTCGCCCTGCTGGCTCCCGAGCTGATCGCGTCCGGCGTCCGCACGGGCGTGGTGACTCTGCGCCAGGAACGTGACCGCCCGATACCGACGTTTCCCGCCGACTCCGCGATCCCCCGGGTCGTCCTCGGCACCGAACCCGCGGCGATGCCCTACAGCCCGCTTCCCGCCCATCGTGCGCTGCGCCTCCTTCTTCGCGGACGTGTGGACGCAGTACGCTCATTTCGCGCCGGCGCGCGGGAGATGCGAGCGGTCCTGGCCGAGATGAACGGCCCGGTCGTGGTGTGCATGCAGCTGCAGAGCGCCGAGTACGCCATCGCCGGAGGGGTCCTGCCGCAGCGTCTGGTGTTCCAGTGGCACGGATCCTTCGAGCAGGCGGTCCGCTTCCGGGAGCTCGACAGGATCCGCTGGGTCTCACGACGTGCGGCCACCACGCTCGCCCTCAACCCGGGCGACGCCGCCAAGCTCGCCGACGCCGGCGTACAGCGCACCGGATGGATACGGAACCCCGTCGATCTCGACACCCTCTCCCGGCCGGACGAGGAACTGACTCCACGGCGCCGGCGCGTGGTTGCTGCGGGACGCTTCGTGGCGGAGAAGGGCTTCGACCTCCTGCTCGATGCCTGGACCCGGATCGCGGACCGCCACCCGGGCTGGGAGCTCGTGGTGCACGGGGAGGGGCCGGTTCGCGACGACCTCGCCCGACGCTTCGCGGACGCCGCCTCCGCAGGCGTCCGAGCACGGCTGCTCCCTCCGACCGACGATCTGCCGGCGCTCCTGCGTCAGAACGGGATCCATGTCCTCCCGTCCCGAAACGAGGGGATGGGGCTCGTACTCGCCGAGGCCATGTGCTGCGGTACCCCCAACGTCGCATTCGACTGCTCGTCAGGAGTACACGAACTGCTGGCCGACGGCGCCGGAATCCTGGTCCCATCCGGCGACGTCGCCGCGCTGGCCGAGACGCTTTCGGCGCTCATGGACGATCCGGACCGACGCGACGCCGTCGCGGCGAGTGGCCGTGCCCGCGTCGCCGAGTTCAGCGTGGAGCGCGCAACGGAGGCCTGGCGCGACCTGTTGCGGCGGATCGATACCGATCGCGACGGCGCAGTTGCACGAACCGCCGGCTCAGCGGGCGGGACGCAGCCGACCGCTCCTTCGTGAGCGCCGCGGTGACTCGCCCGCCGGTTCGAACACGTCCGGGCTGAACCACTCCACCAGGTGAGCGATCGGATCGTCACCCGACGATGGCAGCATCAGGTACTCACGCGCCGGGACCAGCGTGTCGGGGTCGTGTGATCCCGCGAGCACCGATCCCCATCGACCTGCGGGCACGCGCCCCCACTTCGCGATCTTCCGCGTCGTGACGACGCCGGCCTCGTGCAGGGTCCGACCCAGCGGGTCGTCCGTCGTGGCGAGGGTATGACGGACCGACTCCGGCACCCGCTCGAGTACGGCCACCACGGTGGAGGCACCCCACACCTCACGTCCGGTCAGAAGCACCTCACGGATGAGGAGTGAGTCCTCGGGGGCCGGCCGCAGGCCGGCGACCGCGCGGGAGACCTGCTTGCCGATCGGCTCGCCCGCCGTGCCGGTGTACTCGTCCCCCGCCTCGATGACCGCCAGGTCCTGGTCGCCGGCAAGCACCCAGTGAGCGCGGACCGTCACGGTGATGCGATCACCGGTGAGCACCTCGAGCGAGGTGGTGGTGAGTCCGTCACCACGCAGCACCAACTGCACCACGCGCCCGAGACCGGGCAGCTCGTCGGAGGCCGCGACGCTCACCGCGCAGCATCCAGCATGTCGCAGGCCGTCGCCGCAACCCGGTCCACCCACGGCGGCTTCAGCACACCCACGTGGTCGCAGGGCATCTCGGTCACGTGGTGATCACCGGTCAGTACCTGATCCCACCAGTGCCGGCCGTCCAGGTTCTCGGTGCTCAGGAACACCTGGCTCGCGCCGTCCCAGGGCTTCGGGTGGTAGCGCTCGGTGAGACGCAGGCCGTGCTGGAAGAAGACCTCGTCACGGGTGGTCGGCCGGAACGGGTACCACCCGGCACCCAGCAGCTGGAACCGGGTGCGCCACAGCTCCCACCTGGTCTGCTCCCGCATCCCGGCGATCCGCACCCGAGGCACGGGCTCTCCCGTCTTACGTGCCAGGTGTCCGGGCAACACGGTGTCCAGCATGACCAGGCCGTCCACCCGGTAGCCGTCCGCGCGCAGCATGTGCGCCGCCTCGAGGGCCAGCAGGCCACCCAGCGAGTGCCCGATCAGGACGAGCGGAGGAGCCCCGGCCGGATCGCCCAGATCGGCGCGGATGGTGCGCATGTAGCGCCGCGCGGTGGCGGTCACCGACCAGTCCGGGATGGCGATGCCGTCGAACCCGCGGATCTGGAAGGCGGTCACGGGGTGCTCCACCGGGAGCGCCCGCACCAGGTCACTGAAGAGGTACGCGGGCCCGCCCGCACCGGCGAAGCAATAGATCACGGGGAGATCGGCACCCGACTCGGCCGCATCGGGCGCCCGGCGCAGGCGCACCACATGGCGCGGATCACGCGTCGTGCCGTCATCACCACGACGGGCCGCCACGAGCCGGGCGAACTGGGCCACCGTGGGCGCCGTGGCCAGGTCGGAGCCCATCACGTGCACCCGGTCCTCGGCCAGCGAGGCGATCACCTCCTCCACCGACAACGAGTCACCACCCAGCGCAAAGAAGTCGTCGTCACGCGACAACTCGTCGACGCCGAGCACCGGACCCCAGTGGCGGGCGACGAGCACCTCCCACTGATTGCGGGGCGACTCGGACGACGCACGCCGGGGGACCGCAGGCAAAGCACCACGATCCACCTTGCCGCGCTCGGTCAGGGGAAGGGCGTCCAGCAGCATGAGCGCGTGCGGAACCATCCACTCGGGAACGCGGGTGCGCACGCCGCTTCGCAGCGCGGCCAACGACGGCGGACGGACACCCGCGGCGGGTACCACGTATCCGACGAGGCGCGGGTCGCGGTCCTGATCGACCACGACGACGGCGTCTGCGACCGACGGCTGCGCGCGGAGCGCCGCCTCGACCTCCCCTGGCTCGACCAGGTAGCCGCGGATCTTGACGGCATCGTCGTTCCGCCCGCGCAGCTCGAGCGAGCCGTCGGAACGGACCGCGCCACGATCACCGGTCCGAAAGACACGATTGCCGTCCGTATCCGTGCTGAAGACCGCGGCTGTCCCCTCCGGATTGCGCCAGTACCCACTGGCCAGGTGTCGACCGCTGACCACGAGCCGACCGGGCTCACCGTCGGCCACCGGTGCACCATCGGTGTCGGTAGCGGTGATGGTCTTTCCGTCCACCACCCGGCCGGCCGGAATCGGTCCGTCGAGCTCGTCGTCGGGCGTCGCGTGGAAAAAGGACAGATGTCCCGTCTCCGACGAGCCCAGGTAGTTGGCGTAGTGCGCCCGAGGCAACCAGTTCCTCGCCTGGGCGACGTCACGCCCGTGGGCCGCCTCGCCACATGTCGTCAGCAGCCGGACGCCCTCGAAGCTGCGGTGCGACAAGGCACCGGTCAGATGGCGGAGGAGCGACGGGGTGAGGTGAAGGGTCGTGACCCCGGCCCCGTCCAGCCAGTCGCCGGTCTCGCGCACCGGGTGCATCCGCAGGTCGCGGGCCGCGACCCGGCAGCCGTTGAGCACGCCAGCGAAGAGGATCTCCTGACCCGCCGCATAGGCCGGCGGAAGCGCCAGTGCAAGCACATCGTCGGGGGTGAGCCCGAACTGGATGCGGCTGATCGCGGCGCCGTTCACCACCGCCCCCTGCGTAAGGGTCACCCCCTTGGGCGCGCCGGTGGACCCCGACGTGTAGACGATGGAACCGGGGTCGTCGCAGGTCTGTCCGGTCGCGGGTTCCGGGGCATCGGCGGCACGCGCCACCAGAGCGTCCAACCAGTCCCCGTCGATGGTGTGGACCGGTGGGATCGCAGAACCGTCCTCCGCGTATGCCGTAGCGGTGGCCTCGGTCACGACGGGGGCGGCGGCACGGTCGGAGACCATGATGCGCGCGCCGGATACCGACAGGACGTGCCGGATCCGTGCGGGAGGCTGCAGCGGGTCGACCAGGACCAGTGGCTGGCCGTGGTGCAGGACCGCCACGGCGGCGCTGAGCGCCGCGTGGTCCGAACCGCTCACCGCGATCGGATCGACCGTGCCGACACCGTTGTCGCGACACCAGGCGCGCCAACCGGCGCACGCAGTGGCCAGTGTGCCGTAGTCGACGGAGCCCGTCGATGCCTCCAGCGCCACAGCGCCCTCCCGGACGGCCACCACTCGGTCGAACTGCTCACCGAAGGTGCCCAGAGGGTTGGGAACGGGAACGTCGGTCAGCGGCCGATCGGCGGTCTGTGACATTCGTATCTCTGCTCCTGGCGATGCGGTGGGCTCCGTAGTGCTCCTCCTCGGGGTGCGGCGGGTGTCCCGGACCTCGGAACGCACAAAGCTCTATGTTAGGGAATACTAAGTTTGGGTACCCTAACGAGGGACGCCGTTTGCCGCCGTCATCCAACGGTGCGCGCATCCCCTGGGGTTCCCGCTCGCAGGTCCCTGACCACAATGAGAAGGAGAACACCGTGCTGAAGAGCGCCCGAACGGGTGACCGTTCCGCGCAGAGACGGAGCGTGAGGTCCCGGGTCCGCACGATTGTCGGAGCAGTCGCGCTGGCCGCCCTCACCCCGCTCACCGCACAGGCCGCGACCGTCTCGGCCGGAAACCGGTCGTTCGACGTCGAGAGCACTGCCGTCCAGAACGAGGGCTACCAGGTCGCCCACTCGGCCAAGAACGACAGACTGTGGGTTACCGGCACCTCGCACCACCGCACCCTCGGCTTCCCGGAAGCGCTGAAATCGGCGCTAACCGAGGTCAACCCCTCGAACCTCCAGGTGCTGCGGACCATCACGCCTCCCACCCTCCCGGCTCAGGCGGACCCCCAAAAGTCGGAGCGTCCCGAGGCGGTCTATGGCGTGGCCGTCGATGATGAGTACGACCGTGTCTGGACCAGCATCACCCGCGAGGACGCCGTCGTCGTCTACGACGCGGTCACGGGCGCGAGGATCAAGCGGATCGACGGCGTGGGACACAGCCGCGACATAGCGATCGATCCGTACCGCAACACGGCTTATGTGAGCGACCCCAACAACGGCTCGATCACGAAGATCGACACCGAGACGTTGGTGGTCAAGGAGACCCTCACGAACCTCGGCGGCAGCTTCTCGCCGATGAGCCTTGACCTGTACGCCACCCCGACGCAGGCCCTCCTCTACACGGTCAACCTCAACGACGGGCTGGTCCTCGAGATCGACTCGGTTAACAAGGCCACAAGCGTTGTCGGCCAGAGCGGCGGCAACCGTGCCTCGGGCATCGCCGTGGACGTCGTGCGACGCAGGGCGTATGTGGCCAGCCAGGACAGCCGTGACCTGCGCACCATGAACCTCGACACCGGTCAGGTGGTCGGTACGGCCCAGGCGTCGGGCGCCGTTCTGAACGTCGCGGTCGACAGCGACGAGGGAATCGTCTACTCGGCCGTCTTCGGATCGAGCACCGTGCTCGTAAGTGACGCCGACACCGGCGCCCGGATCGGTGAGATCCCCCTCGGCACCTCGCCCAACGACGTGATCGTCGCGAACGGGAAGGCATGGGCCGTCGATCGTTCCACCGCCGGACAGGGCGGCGTGTCCCAGCTGTGGCGGATCACCCCCGCCGGTAGTGGCGGCGGGGGTGGCACGGACCCCGGTCCGACCACACCGACCATCGAGATCGTCGGTCAGGCCACACTCGGTGGCACGGTCACCCTGCGAGGAACGAACTGGAAGCACCCGTCCAACGGCGGATCGACCATCGCCATCAAGTTGGACGACGGTAAGTACCAGAAGACCGCCAATCCCGCCGAGGGCGTCTGGCAGGTGATCGAAGCGAACGCGGATGGTTCCTTCGAGGCCACCCTCCGTCTCCCGGACGGGACCACCGGTCCGAACGGATCGAACCCCGCCTACCCGACGGGCGCCCACTGGCTGCGGTTCCTCACCGGGTCGCTGAAGCCCGGTGACCAGGGTCGCTCGATCAAGGTGGACCTGAACGTGGGTGCCGCGACAGGTGCCGGTCCGACCGATCCTGGTACGACGACCCCTGGCACGACGACCCCCGGTACGACGGACCCTGGCACCACGCCGAAGGCAGCAGCCAAGGCGAAGCCCAAGGTCGGCGCCAGCGTCAAGCGCACGTTCTCGCAGCGCGAGCGCGTCACCGTCAAGGCCGTCGTCAACGGCCGGAAGCCCACGGGCACGATCGTCGTGCGCGTCGGCAAGCGCACCGTCAAGGTCGCACGCCTCACCAAGCCGAAGGGCAACCAGGCCATCGTCACCGTCAAGCTGCCCCGCCTGAAGCCCGGTAACCACACGGTCACCGTCTTCTACCTCGGCGACAACGCCAACGCACGGAACAGCTCGAAGGCCGTCCTCCGAGTCACCCGTTAGCAACACCCACACAGGGGCGGCCGTCGGCACCCGTCGCGGTTCCGGCGGCCGCCCCTCTCAATTCGCGATAGAAAGCCGACCATCGACTCCACGACCGCCAGCACGCCCGACGGCTCGACCGACATGTGGCGCCGACCCAGGACGCTCGTCGCGAGGGTGATCCTCGTGCTGTCGGCATTGACCGTCACGACGCAGATCCTCCTGATCGGCGACGTGTCGCTCCCCTCGATACTCGAGACCGCGCTCGGTCTGGCGGTGATCGCGTTCTGGTGCTGGGTGCCAGGTCGGATACTGATCCGGAACATCACATGGCCGGGTCGCGAGGTACTGGCCGTCGGCATCAGCGTCTCGCTGCTGGCGCTCACATCCGGGATCGCGGTCTGGCTCGGCTGGTGGTATCCACGCGCCGGTACGATTTTCGTGGCGGTACTCACCGCGCTCGCGGCCTGGCTCACCCAGCGTGGCACGGCGACCGACGCACCGGCCCGTACGATCGCCGAGCGCCTGGCCCGAACCCGCGAGATCGCCGGGAACGGACTGACCGGCGTATACGTTCCGGCGGTCCTTCTGGCCCTGGCCCTGATCCTCTGGATGGTGGCGCTCCCCGCGATCGACGCTCCGGTGCTCGGCCGATGGGGACTCCTGTTCAGTGGGCCTCCCACCTTCGCGCTCGCGTTGCTGGCCGTCGTCCTCGCCTTCATCGCGGCACTCCGGTCTCGCCGGATCGGTTGGATGTGGGCCGCTCTCATGGGTGCCGTCATGATCGAACGCGGCACCGGTGCTCTGGTGCTCGACGCCCCCTCGGTCGACTGGGCCTACAAGCATCTCGGAGTCGTCGACCTCTTCGTCACACACGGCCGGGTGGACTGGGGACTCGACATCTACCAGGGGTGGCCCGGCTTCTTCTCAGCCGTCGGGGCATTACAGGAGACGTCCGGCATCGCCGCGTTCGACCTGGCCCGCTGGTTCACACTCGTGATAACCGTGGCCACGGTCCTCGCCGTGCGGGCACTTGCCCGTGCCCTGGGAGGCGACGAGGCCACCGCGCTCACCGCGGCCGGCCTGGCACTCGTGGTCAACTGGGTCTACCAGGACTACTTCTCACCCCAGGCGCTCGCCGTGGTACTCGCTCTGGTTGTGCTGACGCTGGTGGTCCACGTCCGCGCCGAGCGCTGGGTCGCCACGCCGGCCCTCCTGGTCTTCGCCGCCCTCGCCATCACCCACCAGCTGACCCCGGTCTGGCTGCTCGGTGCCGTGGTCGTGCTCACGCTGCTTCGCCGGGTGCCGTGGTGGCTGACCGTCTCCATGGTGGTGATCATGGCCGCCCAGGTCGGTCTGAACAACGAGATCATCCGCGACTACGGCATCTTCACCAAGTTCGATGTCGTGAGCAACGCGCAGACCACCGCGGCACACGATCTGGGCTCCGTGGAACTGGACTGGCACTCCCGGGCCAACCATGTCGCCACGTTCACACTCTGGGGAATGGCCGCACTGGTCGCTGCCATCAGCCTCTGGCGGCAGCGGTGGCGCCCATGGTTCCGCAGCACAGACGCCGTGGCGGCCGTGCTGGCCTTCTCCCCCTTCGCCATCCTGCTCGCGCAGAGCTACGGAGGCGAGGCCGTGCTCCGGGTGATGCTCTACTCGATCCCCGGATGTGCTCTTATCCTGGCGCCCCGCGTGACACGTTGGGTCACCGGTTCCCGACCCAAGGCACTGGTCGCGAGCAGCCTCATTGTCATTCTGACGGCATCCGCCGGACACGCCTACTTCTCGACCTTCGGCCACTATGCCGTGACGGCCACCGAGTACCGGGTCGGCGCGCTGCTGGAACGCGACGTCCCCGGCAAGGCCTATCTGGCTCCGATCAGCTCGTACTGGCCGGTGCGCCCCACGGCCGAATATGCGTGGCGGCTGAGCGACGACGCCGAGTACGACGCCTCCCTGCAGAACAAGGGCAGCGGAATCCGCTCCAACGACTACATCCCCCGGCTGGAGGAGTACCTGGAGAACCGGGACTCGCCCACCTTCGTGCTCTTCGGCGCACGCATGGACGCCTACGCCGACTACCGCGGCATCACGCGGCGCGGATCGATCAACGCGTTGCGTGACAAGCTCTCCACCCGGGACGGCTGGGAGCTGATCTGGCAGCACGACCGCGTGACCGTGCTGCGCTACGTGCCCGCCAAGACGGTGGATCAGCCCGCCGCACGGTGGCAGCCGTGAGAAAACCGCTGCGCCTCCCTCGCTCGCCGCGAGCGCGCGTCGTGACGGGTGGTCTGCTCGCCCTGCTGTTCGTCGGCGTCATGCTGTGGACCCTGCGCGGACCGCAGTTCCCCATCCGTGACCGGGCGCCGGAGGTGAAGCGGATCCTGGTCATCTCGGACTCGCTCAGCGAGGGCATGGGCGAGGTCTCGGACATCGGGCGGACGTGGCCACAGGTCATGGCACGCTCGCTGCGTAAGGAGTACGGGCTCGACGCTCTGTCCGGCGGCAGCTGGATTCCCGCCGGGCTGAACGGATCGGGCTTCACGTTCGCCGCCGGGAAGGCCGGCCGCGGCGCGTCGTCGGCCACCGATGAGATCGGCATCCCGGGCAGCATGCGGGGCGGCCCCATCACGTTCCGCGTCGCAGGCTACGAGCGCGCGCTGATCACGGTGAACGCCACGCGACCGGGGGTCACCTACACCGTCCGCACGGGTACCGGCACCAGGCGCCAGACATCCCGGCGAGCCGGCGTGAACCAGTTCCGCATTCCTGTGACGGACGAGACCGTCGAGGTGACGCCGGATGATGGCGGACAGGTGCTCGGAGTACTCGCCGAGAGCGGCACCCCGGGCTCGGGCCTCAGTGTCTACAACCTCTCGTGGTCGGGCTCCGGCACGAACGACTGGCTCCGCTGGATCGATCAGGGCGACCTGATGGACATGGTTCGACAAATAGACCCGGATCTGGTCATCCTCTCGCTCGGCGGCAACGACTACTGGGCCCCCGACAGCGACGCGGCCCGGTTCGACGCCCATCTGCGGCGTATCCATGACGCGGTCGCGGCCGCCGCTCCCGACGCACGGTGGATCCTCGGTACGCAACCGGTCCCCGGCCGCGAGCTGGCCGAGAACTGGGAGGCCTTCCAGCAGGTCACCGTGCGCTACGCCGAGGAGCTGAATGCCCCCGTCATCGACCTTGCCTCCGACATGCCCTCGGTGCGGAACACCGCGCGGCTGTACTCCGCCGACCGTATACACCTGACCGACGAGGGCCACGCCTGGATCGCCGCCCTCGCCGTCCTCGCCGTCCACGAGCTCAACGGTCGATAGGGAGCAGCCGCCTCATTCGAGCCCGGTCCTCGACGCAGTGCGGCGACCGTGCGACCGGTCTGCTTCAGCGGCGGCGCAGAACCGCCCGGTAGGCCCTCGGGCTCAGCTTCAGGACCGACGCGGCCACGAACTGCCTCACCGCCCCCACCCGCACCAGCGCCCAGGGGTCCGCCGCCCGGATGAGCGACCGCGTTTGCCGCAGCACCTCGACGGCGGCATCGTCCAGATCTCGGTCGCGCCCCTTGTCGTCCAGATGACGTGACGCCATGTTGGCTGCGGGCAGCAGCACCTGGTCGTAGCGGAACAGGAGGAGCGCCCGGTGCCACTCCTCGGCGTCGAGGACGCCGGCCCGTCGCAGTTCGTCGACCGCATCGGTGTTCTGGCGAAGCAGGTCGAAGGTGTGTATGCCGAACTGTCGGGACAACGATCCGGGCGTGACCCGGTACCGGTAGGCGGCCGTGTCGAGAAGAGCGATCCGCCGACTGGAGAGTGCCAGCCGCAGCATCGGGGTCACATCCTCGTAGCCCTGCCCCTCCGGGTAGGGCGCGTCCCCCAGAAGATCGCGGCGGAACACCTTGTTGCACGCATAGCCACGGACCCGGGCGAGAAGCAGGTCCCGGGCGAACTCGGGACCCGTGATCACGGCCCCTCCCGTGGGTTCCTCCTCGATGCCGATCACGTTCTCGCGGTCGTCGATACGCGTGGTGCGACAGACGGCCACGTCGATGTCCGCGGCGTCGTCGGCCTCGAAGGCCGCCAGCATCGAGACAACGAAGTCATCGGCCGCGGAGTCGTCGGAGTCGAAGAACCAGACCAGGTCCGTCTCCAGTTCGCGGAGACCCGAGTTGCGAGCCGCGCCGAGCCCGAGGTTTCTCGGGTGACGGACCACCCGGACATCGAGCCCCGATCGTCGTGCCTCGTCGAGCGCCAGGTCCACCGAGGCGTCACCCCCGACGTCGTCAACGATGACGACCTGGTCCGGGCGTCGTATCTGGCCGGCGACGGCGGCGATGCAGGCACGTGCCCATCGCTCGACCCGGTACACCGGGATGACGACGCCCAGTGTGGGCCCGGAGTCGCTCACCGCCCGCGCCAGCGGGAGACGAGATATCGCCACGGCCCCACCAGGATGCCGCGTCGCTCGGCCGTCACGAGCTCGGCCGGGAAGTCGTCGGGCAACGATCGGTTCTTGGTCGAATCCGGTGACAGCAACATGCGCAGGGCCGCGGGTATCCGGCCTGCGAATCCGACGACGTGGCGCGGGCTCGTGATCAGCAGCTTGGTCAGGGCCGCGGTCAACCCCACCCCGTATCCGCGAACCTGGTCGGCCAGTGCCCCGGGATCGTCGCGGTGGTGATGACGCACCACGGCGGCCGGTTGATAGACGACGGCACGACCCGCCAGATAGGTCCGACGACACAGGTCGAGGTCCTCACCCGCGTGGGTCGGCGTGCCCGGTCCGAGTGCCGGATCGAATCCGCCCAGGTCGGAGTACAGGTCACGCCGGAAGAGGACGACCCCGGCCCCGAACTCACCCGCGGTGTAGGGGAACGCCGCGCCGCGATGCCCGGCCCGAGGCGGCCAGGGCGAGCCGGCCGCGCGGGCGGACGGAGCCAACCGGTCGATGATCCGCCCTTCCAGGGCTCCACGGCACCACACCGAAACCCGGTAGCCCTTGCCGAACCCACCGTACTGCTCGAAGAGCAGCTGTTCACGAGTGGTCAGCGCGGCCGGCACGACCAGCGAGGTGACGCAGCCGATCGCGGGATCCCGCACAACCGTGCGGAGCAGGTGCTCGCACCAGTCCGGGTCGGGCGTCGCATCGTCGTCGGTGAACGCGACGAACTCCGTCCGGGCGGTGCGGGCCCCCGTGTTGCGCGCACGCGACACGCCGCGACGTGGCTCCGGCACGATTCGCAGGCGATCCGCATCCGCCCCCCGCAACAGGTCGCCCAGCGCGGTACGGGTGGCCCCCGACGCGGGGTCGTTGTCGACCACCATCACCTCACGGACCCGTACCGACTGCCGGAGCACGGCCCGGACCGTCGGCTCCAGCCACGGTGAGCTCCCGAGGGTCGGAACCACGACGGTGAGACGAGCGCCGAGATCGTCGGCCTCGTCCGCCGCCGATGCCGCCTGCGTCGCATCCGGATCGCCGAGGTCGGTCAGTTCCGGGGCGATTTCGGCGAGTTCGGCCCGCCATTCCATCGGGTCCGCCCCCTGCAGCAGGAACTGACCGACCGGCCAGCCCGCACGCCGTACCAGGACGTGGGCGCGACTCGCCGCGGGGATGCCGGTGCCCACGGACCGGTCGACCGATGCGGTGAGGTCGAGGTCGACCACGGGGATCGGCTCGAAGTTCGCGGTCGCGTCGCGTCTCATGTAGGGTCCGTCGGAGCCAAAAGTTAGGGCAACCTATCAATCTCGAGATTTTGATCGCCCGAACAGCACGGATGGATGTTCCGCTCACCGAGGCACCGATGCCGTAGGGACTCGCGGTTCCGAAACAGGGATGGTGCCGTGGGCGCCGTCGTGCCGCCCTACCGGACAGCGGGTTGCATGGCAACAGCCACGGCAGCGGGACATCCTCCCTTCCCCGAGGATGAGGTGATGTCGCACAACCTGGCCGGAGAAATCACGCGACCAAGCGAGCGCAGTCGTATCACCTGGACGGTGGCCGGTCTGACGCTCGTCCTGCTCCTGGGCGTCATCGCGACGACGCCCCGCAGCAGCGCATCGGGTGCGAGCCCGGCACGGGGACCGCTGCTCTGGAGCGAGGACTTCACCCCATCGGCCGACTGCACGACCGACTGCCGGGCGGACACACGACGCTGGAGCTATGACCGCGGAGGCGGCGGCTGGGGCAACGACGAGTGGCAGGAGTACACCACGCTGCCCGAGAACTCCCTGCTCACCCGGGACGGAACCCTGCAGATCACCCTGCGATCCACCCCCACCCACTGGACATCCGCACGTCTGGTCACCCGGGACAAGGTCGCGGTGGGATTCGGCTACGTCGAGGCCCGGATCAAGCTCCCTGCGGGCCGCCAGTCGGGGGTCTGGCCCGCGTTCTGGCTGCGGTCGAACGGCGAATCGTGGCCGGACGGCGGAGAGATCGACGTCCTCGAGACGATCAACGGCAACGCCGGGCACTCGACGACGATCCACGGGGGCGGCACCCATCATTGGCAGAACTACCGGTGGCATCCGTCCACGGCGGTCAACGACGGCAGGTGGCACACGTACGGTGTGCTCATCCGAAGTGACCGGCTGACCTTCTACCACGACGGCAAGCCGGTGCACACGATCACGTCCGCCCAGGCCCCGGCCGGCGGCGTATGGCCCTTCTCGGCGAAGGATCGCCGGTACTACATGATCCTCAACGTGGCGATGGGCGGGAGCTATCCGGGTCCTCCCGACGGGACCGCGACACTACCGCTGAACATGCATGTGGACTACGTGCGGTACTGGGCGCTGCCCGGTACGACGGGGCCGGCGAACTGGCTCGGCTCGCCGAAGGTGACCCCGAAGATCGCGCTCTCGATCCCGCCCGCGACGCTGCGGGCGAACAGACGGCCCCGGGTACGTGTGACGGTCACGCGTCAGGGGCGTCCGTACGGCGGCCGGGCGCGCATCACTGTCGCCGGTCGCACCGTCCAGACCGTCAGTCTGCCGGGCGGCCGCCGTGACATCCTGCTCCCACGCCTTCGACC
Organism: uncultured Bifidobacteriaceae bacterium; assembly: GCA_964531025.1. GTDB lineage: Bacteria > Actinomycetota > Thermoleophilia > Miltoncostaeales > Miltoncostaeaceae > CALMEC01. The sequence goes on from CAZHDY010000001.1 coordinate 355,190, forward strand.
GGGACGGCACCGGCTCGTGGTGGAGTACCTGGGCAACATGAGCACCGGACCGACCAGCGTCGTTCGCACGATCCAGGTGCGCCGCTGACGTCCCAACCTTCGTCCTCCGTGACATCGACCGCAGGGGACGCCTCCGATCCAGAGGTGGAGACCGGCACAGGGATGCGTTCCAGCGGTGGCCGGTACGATGCCCGCCATGCGCATCGCCTGGATCGGACTCGGAACAATGGGCAACATGATGGCCGGACACCTCCTCGGTGCCGGCCACGGGATCACTGTCTACAACCGGACGACCGCGAAGGCCGACGCCATCGTGGCGCTCGGTGCGGCGCGGGCGACGTCACCGGCCGAGGCGGCGGCAGGGGCCGACCTGGTCTTCACCTGCGTCTCCGACTCGTCCGACGTCGAGGCGGTCGTACTGGGACGTGACGGCGCCGCTGAACGCATGCGTCCCGGTTCCGTGCTCGTCGACTGCTCGACCATCGCCCCCGCCGTCACGCGGCGTATCGCCGAGGAACTGGCGGCACGTGGGATCGGGGCGGTGGACGCCCCGGTATCGGGCGGATCCGAGGGCGCACGCCGAGGGACGCTCACCGCCTTCGTCGGAGGCGAGGTGGCGCATGTCGCCACGGCCGGGCCGGCGCTCGAGGCCTTCTGCACGTCGATCACCCACCTCGGGGGACCGGGAGCCGGTCAGGCCGCCAAGGCCGTCAACCAGGTTCTCGTCGCCGGGACATATGCCGCGCTCGCGGAGGCGCTGGTCCTGGGTGAACGGGAAGGCCTGCCGATGTCGGACCTGGTGTCGGCGCTTTCGGGCGGTGCGGCGCAGTCGTGGGTCCTGGAGAACCGCAGCGACAACGTGGTCCGCGGCGAGTACCCGTTGGGATTCCGTGTGGCCCTCCACCTGAAGGACCTGCGGATCGCACTGGCCGAGGCCGAGGAACTGGGCCTTGACCTCCCCCTCACCGACCTGATCGCCTCGCAGGAGGAGCGTCTTGTGGACGCCGGATTCGGCGATGAGGATCTGTCGAACCTGGCGCGGGTTCCGCGGGGGCTCGGTCCCGACGCCTGAGATCGGTGGCGACGACCACCGCGTGACCCACCGGATACCGGCCAGGGCACGTCGCCCCGGGGATCGGTCCCGTCAGAGGATTCCGGCGATCCTCTTGGCGGCGTCGCGGGCCTCCATATGGAGGAGCCCGAGGTTGGGGTCGGCGTTGGTGATGACCGTGAGCACGGCCTTAGGGCCGGTCGCGTAGATGTACGCGTTGCCGTTCCTGCCACTCACGCTGGTCTCGGTGAACTCCCCTGCGCCCAGCGTCTCGGCGATCCGCTTGCCGAGCCCGAGGGCCGTCGCCGACATCGCGGCGACACGCTGATAGTCGGTGCCGTCGGCGAACGAGCGGGCGATCGCAAGGCCATCGACGGTAGCGATCAGCGCGCCCCTGATCCCCGGCACACTGGCGCGGAGGTTGTCCAGGACCGCCTGGGTCTGCTCTTGCTTGCTCATGGGGTGGGGCGTCTCCAAAACGACAACAGAGGGAGGTCAACACGGACCGCACCGCGACGGAAGGTCAACGGACCGTGCTCACCTCATTATCGGCACATTCCCTCCGGGCTGAAAGGACGATGCGCCCGATCAGAAGTCGATGGCGTCGACGTGAGACGCCGTGTCAGAGATGACGCGCCGGATCCATGCGCTGATGCAGGATCCGAATCACGTCCTCCCCGTCGGCGCTCTCGACCTCCGACCCCTTCAGCGATCCGGCGCGAACCGCACGTCAACGTCCAGTCGGTCGGCGATCCATCGTCCGATCCGCTGTTCCGCTGCCTCCGCCATCGCGGTGGGGAACGCCGTGAAACCGTGGACGGACTCCGGGAACACCCGGAGGTCGACGTCATTGCCCGCCGTCGAAAGACGGGCCGCGATGGCGAGGCTGTCTTCGAGGAGGACGTCTCGGTCGCCCACGACCACGAGCACCGGGGGCAGATCCTGGAGATCGCCGAAGACGGGTGAGATATCGGGGATGGTCCGATCGTAAACGTGACCGGCATACGCCTGGATGAACCACTCGTCCGCGTACCGGCGCCCCGCCGGAGTCTGTCCGCTCAGGTCGTACGCTCCGAAACGAAGAACCGCACCGCAGACCGAGCCCAGGAGTCCCCGGTCACGGAGCCGCAGAAGGGCCGCCAGCGTCAACGTGGCCCCGGCCGACGAGCCTCCGATGACGATCCTTGTTCGTGCAGGCGCGTCATCGGTTCGGCTGATGAGGGCGAGGATCGCCGTCTCGACGTCGTCAGGCGCGGCCGGCCAGGGGTTCTCGGGCGCCAGCCGGTAGTCGATGCTCACCACCGTGACGTTGAGGGAGTCCGCCATCCGGGCGTTGCGCGCGTCGCCCCGCGCCGCCGAGCCCATGTAGAAGCCACCACCGTGGATATCGACAGAGACGGCCCGCGATTCGCCCGAGGCCGGTGTGATGACACGGACCGGCACCTCGCGCCCTTCCGCGCGAAGCACATCGACCGTCGCACGACCCGATGGAGACCGGACCTCCGATACGGCGCGGGCGGCGACCAGTTCCTTCCTGTTCCTCGGCCCCCGTCGCTCTCCGCCCGCGTCCCGCTTCTCATTGAACGCGCGGCTCGCGTCGGCATGCGCGTACAGATCCGGATCGATCAGATGCGTCAGGCCGACGTTCACGTCCGTCGACCGGATGCCGCTCTGCAGCCGCGGGCCACTCTCATCGCCGTTTACCCCGTCCCCGGCGCTTCGACGGCGTCGGAGCCGTCCGCGGTGCCCGCTGGATGCCCTGGCGCTCGTCCAGCTCGACGCGCAGGGCCTTGATGGCGTCGCGCAGTTCGGCGGCGCGCTCGAAGTGGAGTTCCTCGGCCGCCTTGAACATCTCCTCCTCCAGCGAGATCAGCTCCTTCTCAAGATCCGCATCGCTGGCGCCGCTCTTGGCGAGGCTCGCCGCCTTCTGTCGCCGGGTCTGCGCCGGACCGCTGTTGGTGAGCCCCAGGAACTCGGTGATGTCGCTGACGCCCTTGACGATGGTCTCGGGCGTGATGTCGTGCTTCGCGTTGTGCTCCTGCTGGATCTCACGGCGACGCTCGGTCTCGCCGATCGCGGTGCGCATGGCCTCGGTCTCGTTGTCGGCGTACATGATCACCCGGCCGTTCACGTTGCGGGCAGCGCGGCCGATCGTCTGGATGAGGGCGGTCTGGCCACGGAGGAAGCCCTCCTTGTCGGCGTCGAGGATGGCGACGAGCGTCACCTCCGGCAGATCGAGCCCCTCACGCAGGAGGTTGACGCCCACGAGTACGTCGAACTCGCCCAGGCGCAGGTCGCGGATGATGCGGATACGCTCGATGGTGTCGACCTCGGAGTGCAGGTAGCGCACCCGGAAGCCGCCCTCGATCAGGTACTCGGTGAGGTCCTCGGCCATCTTCTTGGTGAGCGTGGTGACCAACGTGCGCTCGTCGCGGTCGGCCCGTGCCCGGATCTCGTTCATGAGATCGTCGATCTGGTCCTTGGTCGGCCGCACCTCGACCTCCGGGTCGACCAGTCCCGTGGGACGGATGATCTGCTCGACGATCCGGCTCGACTCGCGGCGCTCGTACTCGCCCGGGGTGGCCGACACCGTGACGATCTGCCCCACCCGTTCCATGAACTCGTTGAACTTGAGCGGGCGGTTGTCTGCGGCCGACGGCAGGCGGAAGCCGTGTTCGATCAGCGACATCTTGCGCGAGTGGTCACCCTCGAACATGCCGCGGATCTGCGGCAGCGTGTTGTGGGACTCGTCGATGAAGCAGATGAAGTCCTTGGGGAAGAAGTCGAGCAGCGTGCTGGGTGCGCTACCCGGCGGCCGGCCGTCCAGGATGCGTGAGTAGTTCTCGATGCCGTTGCAGAAGCCGAGCTCGCGGAGCATCTCCATGTCGTACTCGGTGCGCTGCCGGATCCGGTGCGCCTCGACCAGCTTGCCCTCGGCCTCCAGCTCGGCCACGCGGGTCTCGAGTTCCTCGCGGATCTCGGAGAGGGCGCGCCGGATGGTGTCCTGCGGCGTCACGTAGTGGGTCGCCGGCCAGATGCCCAGATGGTCCACCCGGTCGAAGACCTCACCGGTGAGCGGGTCGAAGTGGTCGATGGTCTCGATCTCGTCACCGAACATCGAGACGCGGTACGCGGTCTCGGAGTTGGCGGGCTGGATCTCGAAGACGTCGCCCTTCACGCGGAAGTTGCCGCGCTCGAGGATCATGTCGTTGCGCTGGTACTGCACGTCGGCGAGATGCCGGAAGATGTCCTCGCGTTGGTGCTCCTCGCCCGTCTTCAGGATGAGCAGGCGATCGCTGTAGGTCTCGGGTGAGCCGATGCCGTAGATGCAGCTGACCGATGCCACGATCACCACGTCACGCCGGGCCAGCAGCGCGCTGGTCGCCGAGTGCCGTAGGCGGTCGATCTCGTCATTGATGGACGAGTCCTTCTCGATGTAGGTGTCGGTGGCCGGGATGTACGCCTCGGGCTGGTAGTAGTCGTAGTAGCTCACGAAGTAGTCCACCGAATTCTCGGGGAGGAACTCGCGGAACTCGTTGCACAGCTGTGCGGCCAGCGTCTTGTTGTGCGCGATGACCAGCGCCGGCCGGCCCGTGCGAGCGATGACGTTGGCCATGGTGAAGGTCTTGCCCGAGCCGGTGACCCCGAGGAGGCTCTGCATGCGCTCCCCCGCCTCGATGCCCTCGACGAGACCGTCGATGGCCTGGGGCTGGTCGCCGGTGGGCCGGTAGCCGGGCGCGAGTGTGAACTCCATCCGGCGATTGTACCGAACAGGTGTTCGCGAGCGCCGCAGACGGCGCCCACGTCCACCATGATGTGAGTCACGGGGGCTCGACGGCACACCCCTACCGTCGGGCCACCCATGACATCATCGGCACAACACCGCGACGACCTGACCTCTCCCCGAAAGGAGCCACCCATGGCCACGGCGCTCATCCACACCATGGTCCGCGTGCTCGACGAGGAACGCTCCCTGCACTTCTACTCCGCCCTCGGCTTCACCGAGCGGGGCCGGCAGCGCGTCGGAGGCGACACCGCCACCGTCATCTTCCTCGCCCTCCCCGGTGACGGCGGACGGCTTGAGCTGACCCTGAACGACGGGCGGACCGAGCCCTACGACGTCGGAACCGGCTTCGGTCACCTGGCCCTCACCGTGAACGACATGTCGGCCGAGATCGCCCGCCTAGCGGAGGCCGGCATCACCCCCGACAAGCCTCCGTATCAGCCCTACCCCGGCGGTCCGTCGATCTGCTTCGTCACCGACCCGGACGGCTACCGCGTCGAGCTTCTGACGAAGAACCCGGACGACGAGTTCGACGGATAGCCGGCCTCGTCCGCGGTCTGGCGGGATCCCCTCTCCACCCGCTGTCCCCATGCGCCTGTCGTCACCCCCGTGGCGGTGACGACAGGCCGGGTCTACGCGTAATCGCAGGTAAGGCCATCGGACGCCATGCGGCCCTGCGTCCGAGCGGCGGGGAGCCGTGACGTCGGCGAGATGTCGCGGACAGCGTCACTCACACCGCGCAGTTGCGCGGCGACTGTCAGGGCCGACGCCTTCGTGGGGGCCCAGATCACGACCGTGGCATCTCCGACTTCGATCTCAAGCTGACCGTCGGTCCCCACGAAGGCAGCCTCCGCACCCCGGATCGTCTGCGGCTCATAGCCGCGCTGCGAGCGGTAGCGGGCGAGCGGGCGGAGGCATCGTGGCCACACCTGGATCTGGACGGGAGGCGAGCAGCCGTGGTCGCGTGTCGTGCACGTGCCGTACATGAAGCCCACGAAGTTCGTCCCCTGCGGGATTCCGGGAGCCGGCGTGTTGCGCGTACGGATCACGTCATCCAGTGGATGACCGTCGGCAGCGTCTCCGGCGCTGAACAGCGGGAACTCCGAGAACGTCGTCACCTCGTCGGGCGTCATGACGGTTGCGGGACGATCCCATGACGGCGGGTCGCTGCCAGGATCGCCCGGACCGGCCCTGTGGGGCCCGAACGCACAGCCTCCGAGGAGGACCGAAGTGCCCACCGCACCGATGCACATCAACGCCACGCGCTGCGAACGGGACATGTTGAACCTCCTCGACACACTCTCGACGCGACCGGACGACCCGGCTCAGCCGCCTCAGCGTAGCCGGATGGCAGGACGCACGCAGCCGATCGCGACAACGCCCCGCACAGGCAGAAACCCCTCGGGCCGTCAGGAATCGGCGGACCCGGGGTCCGCGTACCGCTCGAAGACCGTGCGCACCCAGGCGGCCAGGTCGTCCAGGTCGCCGTCGTTGACGTAGTGCTCGTCCGAGCGGGCGATCTTCTCGTCCTCCGGGATCTGGGAGCCGCGCCTGGCATCGAAGTCCTGGCCCCGTTCCTGGACCCGCCGGCGACGGACATCATCCGATGCCGTCACTGTGACGACGACGTCGAACGTGTCCTCCAGCCCGACCTCGAACAGAAGCGGCACCTCGCACACCAGAAGAGGCGGCTGCGGGTGACGGGCCGACTCCTCCTCGCGCCAGCGCTCACGAGCGAGGCCGACGCGGGGGTGGATCAGACCCTCCAGGGAGCGGCGCGCATCGTCGTCACCGAAGATCGCCTGGCCGAGCCGAGTCCGGTCCACGGACCCATCGGATGCGATGACCCCGTCCCCGAAGCGCTCACGCACCCGGCTGACGATCTCGGGGTCCTCGTAGCACGCGTGCACCACCGCGTCGCTCGACAGAACGGCCGCCCCGAGACGCGCGAACGCCTCCAGAGCGGCCGATTTGCCGGAGCCGATGCCTCCGGTGAGCCCCACAACGGGGGGCCCACCGGAAGCGTTCGTCGAACTAGGCCTCGCCGCCATCGGCGGCTTCGGGGGCCTCCTCGGCCTCGGCAGGTGCCTCGACCTCGGCGGGTGCCTCGGCCTCGGGCGCCGCCTCGGTGGGAGCCTCCGCTTCGCCACTCGCGGTCTCCTCGGCTGCGGGAGCCTCGACCTCGGCGGTCTCGGCGGAAGCCTCCGCCTCGACGGCCGGCTGGGCGTCCGAGTCGGAGTAGACCGTCTCGTAGTTGGCGTCCTCGTCAAGCGAGACGTCCGCGGCGCGCTTCAGCGACAGGGACAGACGACGACGCTCGCCGTCGATCTCGATGATGCGGACGGCGACCTCCTGGTCGGGCTGCACGACCTCGCGCGGGTTCTCCACGTGGTGGTCGGCGAGCTCCGAGATGTGGACGAGACCCTCCACACCGGCGTGGATCTCGACGAAGGCGCCGAAGGTGACGACCTTGGTGACCTTTCCGGCCACGACGTCGCCCACCTGGTACGCCTCGACGACGCTCTGCCACGGGTCGGCCTGGGTCTGCTTGAGACCGAGGCTGATGCGCTGGCGGTCGCGGTCGATGTCGAGCACCTTGACCTCGACGCTGTCGCCGATGGCCAGCACCTCGCTGGGGTGGTTGACGTGCGTCCACGACAGCTCGGAGATGTGGATGAGACCGTCGATGCCCTCCAGGTCGACGAAGGCACCGAAGTCGACGATGTTGGAGATGACACCCTCGACGACGGCACCGGGCTGGAGCTCGTCGAGGATCTTCTGACGGACCTCGCGGCGCTCGTCCTCGATGACGGCGCGACGCGACAGGACCACGTTGTTACGGCTGCGGTTGAGCTCGATGACCTTGCACTCGAGCTCGCGGCCCATGAACTCGTCGAGATCCTGCACGCGGCGGATGTCGACGAGGGATGCGGGAAGGAAGCCGCGGACGCCGAGGTCCAGGATGAGTCCACCCTTGACGACCTCGATGACCTTGCCGGTGACCATCTCGCTGTTGTTGGCCGCTTCCTCGATGCGCTTCCAGGCGCGCTCGAAACGGGCGCGCTTCTTGGAGAGGATCAGGCGACCCTCCTGGTCCTCCTTCTGGAGGACGAGCGCATCGACCTCCTCGCCGAGTTCAACCTCGTCCGCGGGGTTGACGCTCTTGCGAATGGAGAGTTCGTTTGAGGGGATGACCCCTTCGCTCTTGTATCCGATGTCGACGAGGACCTCGTCCTTGTCGATGCGGACGACCCGCCCGGTGACGACGTCTCCCTCCTCGAACGCGGGAAAGGTGAGGTCGTAGTTGGGAATCATCTTCCCATCAACCTCGACGTACTCGGGGCCGTCGAGCGTGCGGATGGGGTCGTCGGTCGTTGACATTGCTTAGAGGGTTTCCTTCGGAATGGTGTACGGGTAGCGGCCGTGGAGACGGCCGTCGTCGAAGTGTAGTCGGTTCACCCCGCGCATGACGACCGTTGGCATGCGAAGGACCCGGGGACGGAAGGTTCTGTGAGATATCAGGCGGGCGCCCGGCTCACGGGGTCCCGGAGTCCGGCCGTCCTGCCGTCGCCGAGACCGTCAGACCGCGGCGACACGGCTTTCGTGGGTCAGCCCGGCATGCTCGACGAACCGGGTGATCTCCTCGGGACCCAGACGTCCCGCAGCGGTTCCCGCGACCTGTCCGTCCGGTCCGACACTGACGAGGGCCGGCACCGATGCGACCGGCAGACGTGCGGCCGATGGCGTACGCGTCAGGTCCACCCGCACCACCGTGCCCTCACGTGCGGCACCCTCCACCTGGCGGGCGACCGGCTCACACCGGGTGCAACCGGGTGCGGTGAGCACCACCATCCACGGGCCGGGACCGGAAAGACCGATCATGTCGCGCACATCACCGTCCGCCGAACGTCTCCGCAGCGCCAGGCGGTAGACGGCGCATCCGACGCAGATACCCGACACGGCCGAGAAGAGCGCCATCGCCGCGACAGCAGCGATCACGATCCAGCCGACCAGATCCGCGCCGGATGCGACCGACACGAGCCCCACGGCCAGGAACGTCGCCGCCAGGAGCTGTGCGAAGCGCACCGGGGCGACCGGCTCGAGGGACGTCGCCTTCGGGGCGACGGCACGGAACGCGATGTTGACCGGTGACCAGCGCGGTGCGACGAGCGCCAGCAGCACCAGTGCCAGCGCGACCAGTGCCACCCAACGGTTCTGGAGGACGACGGCGACCAAGGACAGGACGCCCGTGACCCCCTGGGCCACACGGGGCAGATACGGATTGACGACGGCAGGCCTCATGAAGCCATTGTAGACAAAACCAACTGTGATTCTCGTATTTATTTGACGAAACCGGTTCCCGCCCTTCGGGACCGCGGCTACCGAACGCAATCCCCAGGAAGGTCCGACCCGCATACCCGGCTCCAACCGCCTCGGGACGAACGACGGGTCGTCGGATTATCAGGAATGCACCGGTGATGCCGTCAGAAACGTGTCCGCTCCAGCGACTCCTTCATCGCTCAAACAGTTTGGGCTACCTAAGACATACGGACGAGTTGCATTAGCCACATTGAGCATCTGGCAAAAGCTGCCGATGGACCATACGAACCCCATACGCCGGATGACTCTGTCCCGGACGTTTCGAAAGGAATCGGATTCATGTCCACTCGCAAGTTCACCGGCAACTCACGCCGGATCCTCGCCACGGTCGGCGTCGTCGGCGCCATCGGCATCCTCGGTGGAGTCGGTACGTACTCCGCTTGGTCCTCGCAGGTCACGGCCGGCCCGCAGATGGTCAACGCCGCACAGCTGAGCCTGACGAAGGAGGCCGACACCGTCTCGGCGACAATCAACAACGTCGTGCCGGGCGACACCATCGACCGGATCATCACGGTCAAGAACAGCGGCGCTTCGAGCTTCGGATCGATCGACTTCGAGAGCGTCGGAACCGGCGACCTCGCCACCGGCCTCCGGCTGACGGTGGACGCATGTGCCAGCGCCTGGGCCGGAGCGCCCCTCACCTGCTCCCCCGCGTCCACCCCGGTCCTCACCGAGGGCGCGCTGACGCGGAACGTCACCCTGACCAACCTGTCCGCCCTCGCCCCCGGCGCGTCGTCGTACCTGCGCGTGCGCATCGCGCTCCCGAGCGACGCCGCCAACGGCCTCCAGGGCAAGTCCGCGACGATCGACTACACGGTCCGCGGCAACCAGGTCCTCGGATCGGCCAAGTAGGACCACACGCGTCCGCGTGATCCTCAGACGATGTCCTCATCCGATCGAACAGTGTCGCGCACCGGAGGGGCAGGGCGGAAAGCCCTGCCCCCCATGCGGGTTCCGGTTCCGAGCGTGCGGCCGCCCGGCCGCCGCCTGCCGCTGCCCGCTCTCCGTGGCACCGGACGCGGACCGGGCATCCTGACGATCCTCACATGGACGACGCTCAGTCTGGCGATCGTCCTGTTCGCGGTCATCGCCGTCGGTCCCCGGACCGGTGCCTACCGTCTGCAGACGGTGCTGTCCGACAGCATGAAGCCGCACTGGCAGGCGGGCGATGTGGTGCTTTCGACGCCGCGAGCCACGCGCGATCTTGCCGTCGGCGACGTGATCACGTTCACCGCCCCCGTCGACGGTCGCCCGTCGATCACCCACCGCATCGTCGCGATCGAGGAGGCCGGCGACAGCCCGGTCGTCCGCACGAAGGGCGACGCCAACGACTCCGAGGACTCGTGGGGCGCCATCCGACTGGACGGCCAGAGCACGGTGTACCGCGTCGACCGTGTCATCCCGAAGCTCGGTCTCGGGCTGATCTGGCTGCAGAAGCCGATGGTCCGCCTGGTCGCAACGGCGATCGCCCCGATGCTCCTTCTCGTCCTCATCCTGTGGCACATCTGGAAGCCGGTCGTCCGGCCTCCCCACGGAGCGCGCGCAGTATGAGCACCGCACTCGGCCGACGCCTGCTGGTCAGCCTGATCGCAATCCTCGTGATCGGCGGGGGCACAGTCGGTGTTGCTGCGAAGAGCGGTGCCCTCAGCAGGTCGAAGCCGACGATCAAGATCCGTTCCATCACGCCGAGCGTGAAGGTGACGGACGTCGTGCCCGGCGACCAGATGCAACGGGTTGTCATTCTGACGAATACCAGCAAGCGCGCCCTGACCCGACTGCGGTTCGAGATGGCCGAGAAGCCACCGAAGGTCGTCGGAACCCGTGTCAAAGCACCCAAGGGCAAGATGACTCCCGCCGGCTATGAGTGGGCACGTCGCTGCGTCGTCACCAAGAAGAAGCTCAAGAACAAGAAGATCCGGCGGATCACCCGCTGCCAGACGCGTCTGCGCCCGGCGCCGTCACCACTGGTGACGAACCGTGAGGGTCTCCGCGTACGCGTCGAGGCCTGTCCTATGCCCTGGAAGCGGACCTCCAAGACCACGTTCGCCTGCCCGGACCGCGTCCGGGTCAAGATCCGCACCCGCATGAAGAACGGGAAGTACCGCACCCGGGTCGTCACCAAGCGCATCCGCCCGGTCGTGCTGTTCGCGAACCTGAAACTGCCCGTTCGCGGTGTCACCCGCCGCATCCCGAAGCTTGCGCCGCGGACCCAGATGCACATCCGCATCACAACGTCGCTCCCCGTCACCGCGGGTAACGAGCTGCAGGGTCAGAGCGTCGTCCTGATTCCGAAGTTCAGCACACCGGGGGTCCGCTGATGGGACGCCGTATCCGCACACTTCTCGCGACCATCGCCGCACTCGGCGGGATCGGAGCCGGCGTCGCCGGAGCCGCCGCATGGACATCGAGCGTCACCGCCACGGAAACCGTCTCGACCGCCACCGTCGCCGCCGCATCCGGCATGGCGAGCACGCACCCGAACGCCACGGGCACCAACGCCCGCCAGGTGAACCTGACCTGGACGGCGCCGTCCGCCGGTGTGAGCTCCCTGCAGGTTCAGCGCGGCACCTCGGCGACTGGCCCCTGGACGAACATCCAGACACTCGCCGCGAATGCCACGGGCCACAACGACACCGGCGCCACCTACAACGGCGACAACTACTACCGCGTTCAGTCGGTCGCCGGAACCTGGACGGCCGAGACGCCGGTGTGGTCGAGCCACTCGCTCCGGATGGCGTCGGGATCCGAGGCGATCGGTTCGGGCACCCCGACGGCTCTCACAACCGCCCAGCTGAACGGGACGGCGAACGCCGAGGGCACCTACGCCGCGAACACCTATTACCAACCGACCTCGTGGCCGACCAGCCCCCAATATGTCGCCGGCGCCTTCTACCTCGACACCACACACGCATGGATCACCGGAACCGGCAGCGTCTCCTCCTACGATGGGACCAATTGGACCCGCCGTTCCACACCGGCCGCGACGGCCAACACGACGTTCGAGCAGGTGGCGTTCACCTCGCCGGATCAGGGCTGGGCCGTGGGACAGGGGCTCGCCATCATCACAACATCCAACGGTGGCGCAACGTGGACGACGCAGGTGTCACCGTCCGGCCAGTACAGCCTGTTCGATCTGACCTGCCCCGGCACAACCATGTGTTACGCCGTCGGAGACGGGGGGCGCATCCGTCGGACGACCAACGGGACGTCGTGGACAACGATCGGTTCGCCGACGTCGTCGGCCCTCTGGGACGTCGAATGTGTGTCGACGTCGGTCTGCTACGCCGCAGGGATCAACGGCACCATCGTCAAGACGACGACGGGGGCGAACCCTACGCCCACGTGGACGGTGCAGAGCAGCGGTACGTCCACAGATCTGCAGGCGATCACCTGCCGAAGTGCCAGCCACTGCTGGGCGGTGGGCGTCAACGGAGTCATGCGCGTCACGACCGATGGAGGCACCACCTGGACGGCCGGATCGTCAGGGACCACCGACTCACTCTGGCGGATCCGGATGTTCTCCTCGGGAACGGGATACCTCGTGGGATCGGGTGGAGTCGCGAAGACCACCGACGACGGAGCGACGTGGACCCCGCTCACCGCCCCGGATGCGACCTACTACGCGTTGTCATGTGTCGATGAGACGAACTGCCTCGTGGGATCGTCGGCCCCGGCAGCGCTCATCACGAAGAATGGTGGCCTGACCTGGTCGGAAGCCCTCCCTGGACATATCGAGTTCATCCCGGTCACACCGAACCTGGCGCCAACGACCGGGGTCTCGTCGGTCGTCGCGCGTCTGTCCTATAGGACCACCACGAACCCGTCCGGGGCCCGCTTCATCCTCTTCGCATCGAAGGACGAGGGTGCGACCTGGACGTCGTTTCCCCTGGCGACGCCGACCGGCGCCAACGTGACGACGACCCAGAACGCGGATATCACGTCTCTGGGCTTCGGGAACCCGTCCGACGCCACTCGGCTGCGGTTGCGCCTGACGATCGTGCCGGCGGCCTCCAGCACCCTGACCACACGCATCGACCTGGTGCACATCGACGTCAACTGACGTCGACGGCAGGGAGTGCGTGAACTGACCCGCTCGGAAAGCCCGGTGAACTGACCCGCTCGGAAAGCCCGGTGTCTGACACAAAACTTTCCGGCGCCCTGCATCCACCGCGCAGATAGTTCCCATTTACAGGTGATTCACCATCACCGGCCTCAGCCCGGAAAGCCCGGTGCCTGACACGGAGCTTTCCGTCGGCGGCTGGACCGGCGGGCGACCGACCTGCCGGCCCCGGGTGGGTGTACACCCGTCCGGAGGGCCCGCGGACCCCGCACCAGTGGCTTACGACTTCGCCTCCAGCCACGTGTCGCCCACCCCCACGTCCACCTCGAGCGGCGGATCCAGGTCGTAGGCACCCGTCATGGCGTCACGCACGATCCCCGACACCCGGGTGATCTCGTCGATGGGGGCCTCCACCAGGAGCTCGTCATGGATCTGCAGCACCAGGCGGCTCACGAGCCCGGCCTCGGCGATGGCGGCGTGCGCCCGCACCATGGCGACCTTGATGATGTCGGCCGCCGATCCCTGGATGACGGTGTTCACCGCCAGGCGCTCACCCAGATTGCGCTGCTGCACCGTGCGGCCGTGGAGCTCGGGGATGGGACGACGACGACCGAACAACGTGGTGACGTAGCCGTCCTGGGCGGCGGCGGCCACCGTCGAGTCGATGAAGCTGCGCACACGCGGATAGCGGGCCAGGTACGTGTCGATGTACGCCTGGGCCTCCTCGCGATCGATGCCCAGTTGGTCGGCGAGGCCGAATGCGCTGATGCCGTAGATGATCCCGAAGTTCACGGCCTTCGCGCGGTCGCGCGTCTGCCGGTCGACGTCCGCGGGATCCATGCCGAACACCTCGGCGGCCGTGGCGCGGTGGACGTCCAGTCCGGTCCGGTAGGCATCGGCCAGGGTGGGCTCGCCCGAGCAGTGGGCCAGGATCCGCAGCTCGACCTGGCTGTAGTCGAACGAGAGCAGCCTCCGGCCCTCGGGTGCCACGAACGCCCCGCGGATCTCGCGGCCGATCGCCGTACGCACGGGGATGTTCTGAAGGTTGGGGTTGACCGACGACAGACGCCCGGTCTCCGCGACCGTCTGGTTGAATGTGGTGTGAAGACGGCTGTTCTCGTCGACGAGCTCGGGAAGTGCCGCCAGATAGGTGCTGTCGAGCTTCGTCATCTCCCGGTACTCGGAGATCAGCCCGATGATGGGGTGCCGGCCCTCCAGCAGACGCAGCACGCGCCGATCGGTGGACCAGCCGGTCTTCCCCTTCCGGAAGGTCGGCAGCTCGAGCTTCTCGAACAACACCTTTCCCAGCTGCTTCGGCGAGTCGATGACGAACTCCTCGCCTGCGAGCTCCCAGATCCGGTCGCGAAGCTCATCGACGCGGTCGCGCACCCGCGCGGCGATCTCGCCCAGTCGATGGGTGTCGAGCATCACGCCCACGTGCTCCATGTCGGCCAGGACCGCGACCAGTGGCAGCTCGACCTCATGGAAGAGCGGCCCCAGTTGCTCGGCCGCGATACCGTCGATCTGACGTGCTCCGACGGCCAGGGTGAGCGCGGCGCCACGCACGGCGGCGTCGTCCGGCCCGCTGACCCCGACGCCGGCATCCGCGGCCAGCCCGTCCAGGTCGTATCCCCGGCGGCGCGGCTCGAGCAGGTATCCGGCGATCAGGGTGTCGTGCCACGGGGTCAGCCGGGTGGCGAGCTCGTACGGGAGCGCCTTGAAGTCGTGGACGACGAGGCGGACACCCGCCAGAGCACCGGCGAGCCGCTCCGGGTCGTCCAGGGGCCCCGTCAGGACCGTCGGCGACTCGACGCACACGCCCCACGCCCCGTCGGACACCGCCAGGGCGACCGGGGTGTCGACCCCGACGAGGCCGAGCGCCAGGGCCTCCGTCTCGGTCGGCTGCGGATCCAGCGAGATGACCACGGAGGCCGTGGTCTCCTTGGGCGCGGGCCCGTCCACCAGCTCGCCAAGGCGTCGCGCGAGGCTGCCGAACTCGAACCGTTCGAACACATCGGTCAGGGCCTCGCGACGCTCAGCGCCCAGGTCGAGCGCCGGGATGTCGTCCAGATCGATGGTGATCGGCGAATCGACGTCGATGACCGTGAGGTCCCGGGTGCGCCGCGCATCGTCCGCGTGGTTGGTGAGGTTCTCGCGCCGCTTCGGCGACTGTTCGGGCGCGTGGGCGAGCACCTCCTCCAGGTTCCCGTACTTGACCAGGAGCTGTGTCGCGGTCTTCTCGCCGATGCCGGGGACGCCGGGCAGATTGTCGGAGTTGTCGCCCACCATTCCGCGGAAGTCGGCCATGAGGTCCGGGCCGATGCCGTAACGCTCGACGACCTTCTCGGGCGTGTAGCGCGTGGTGTCGGTCACTCCGCGACCGGTGGCCAGCACCGAGACGAGGTCGCTCACCAGCTGGAAGGAGTCGCGGTCCCCGGTGAGGATGGTGACCCGCTCACCACGGGCCTCGGCCCGCTTGGCGAGCGTCCCGATGATGTCGTCGGCCTCGAAGCCGGGAAGCTCGGTGTTGACGGCGCCGAAGGCCTCCATCAACGGACGGAAGTGCGGGGCCTGCTCCTTGAACAGGTCGGGCGTGGCCGACCGCCCCGCCTTGTACTCGCTGTACTGCTCGTGACGGAAGGTGGGTCCCGGAGCATCCCAGGCGACCACCACGCGGCCGGGCCGCTCCTCCGCGAGCACCTTCATCATCATGGCCGAGAGCCCGTACAGCGCGTTCGTGGGGAAGCCGTCGGTGGTGGAGATGGTGTCCGGGAGTGCGAAGAACGCGCGATAGGCGAGGCTGTTGCCATCGACGAGGAACAGGTCCCCCGCCGGTGCGGCCTCCGCCCCCTCCACGGCGTCGGTGACGGTCGCGGCGTCCTGGATGTCGTCCGAACTCATTGCGGCGAGGATACCGCCCCGCGGGGCACGTTCAGTCCGCCGTCGATCATGGCCCCCGGCCGTGGAGGACGGGAGTATGCTGCCCGACGTGCCGAAACGCCCATGAGGAGCGAGCTTGTCCCGAAACAGCACGAGTGCTCAGTACAGCGTCAACATCCGCGTCGAGTTGGAGACCGGCGATCCGAACCTGTTCGGACGCCTCGCCGGTGCCATCAACGAGGTGGGCGGCGAGATCACCGCGGTCGACATCGTGTCGGCGGATGACGCCAAGCTCGTACGGGACCTCGCGGTCGACGCGTCCTCACCGGAGCACGCCGACGAGATCCGCGCCGCGGTGGAGGGCATCGAGAAGGCGAAGGTTCTGTCGTTCGCGGACCGCACCTTCCAGCTCCACAAGGGCGGCAAGATCGAGATGGCCACGCGCATCCCGCTGAAGACGCGCGAGGACCTCTCCATCGCCTACATGCCAGGGGTCGCGGAGGTCTGCCGGTCCATCGCCGAGGATCCGTCACGGGCGCTCGGTCTCACCATGAAGCGCAACATGGTCGCCGTCATCACCAACGGCACCGCCGTGCTCGGGCTGGGTGACATCGGCGCCGCCGCCGGCATGCCGGTCATGGAGGGCAAGGCCATGCTCTTCAAGGAGTTCGGCAACGTCGACAGCTACGCCATCTGCGTCGACTCCAAGGACCCGCAGGAGATCATCGACATCTGCACCGCCGTCGCACCGGCCTTCGGGGGCATCAATCTGGAGGACATCGGAGCACCCACCTGCTTCGAGGTTGAGGACCGGCTCAAGGAGACGCTCGACATCCCGGTCTTCCACGACGACCAGCACGGCACCGCGATCGTGACCCTGGCCGCCTTCATCAACGCCCTGAAGCTCACCGGCAAGACGATGGAGGAGCAGAAGGTCGTGGTGTCGGGCGTGGGCGCCTCCGGCGTCGCCTGCTCGAAGATCCTCATGAACGCGGGTGTGAAGAACATCATCGGCTGCGACACCCGCGGGGCGATCTACAAGGGCCGCACCGAGAACATGAACTTCATGAAGGAGTGGTACGCCGACAACACCAATCCCGAGGGCATCCAGGGATCGCTCGACGATGTGATCGAGGGCGCCACCCTCTTCCTCGGGCTCTCGGGACCGGACACGTTCAAGGTCGACCAACTGAAGCGGATGGCCGAGGATCCGATCGTGTTCGCCATGGCCAACCCGACGCCGGAGATCATGCCGGAGGTCGCCGCGCCGTACGTGCGGATCATGGCCACCGGCCGGTCCGATTACCCGAACCAGATCAACAACGTCCTCGCGTTCCCGGGCATCTTCCGGGGGGCGCTGGACTGCGGTGCCCGCGCCATCAGCGAGGGGATGAAGGTCGCGGCCGCCGAGGCGATCGCGGCGTGCGTCAGCGACGACGAGCTGAACGAGGAGTACATCATCCCGAGCGTGTTCAACCGCTCCGTGGCGCCCGCTGTGGCCCGCGCGGTGATCAACCAGGCCGTCGCGGAGGGGCTGGCGCGCTTCGAGGCCGACGCCGTCTGATCCGACGGTCGTCGGACGGACGGCCACCGTCGGAGTGAGCGGCGGATCCCCCACGGATAGGAATCGGTCAAGGACGATACGGGGCCGTGTCACCGCGCCGGGGACGCCGCTAGGCTCTCGCCCAACAAACGGCTTGCGTCCGCGGGCGGCCGCACCGGATTCACCTCCACTAGACAGGGGTACCTCCATGACCAAACGCCGATTCATCCTCCCCGTCCTGGCGGCCGTCGGTCTCATCGCCGCCGGATGCGGCTCCGACGGATCACTGACGGGTGCCCAGACGGACACGTCGTCGATCACGACGGCCACCACCGACACGACGGGCACGGACACCACATTCACCGACACGACGTCGACGGACACCACCGGCACGGATACGACGTCCACGGACACCACGTCCACCGACACGACCGGAACGGACACCACATCATCCGGTGGTGGCGATCGGTTCAGCGACCCCGCCGGGAAGTACTCCATCGAGGTTCCGTCCGCCTGGATCAGTGCCCAGGACTCGCCCAAGGCCTGGTTCCTCAACGACGAGAAGGACGAGTTCCGCGAGAACGTCAACATCCTCACCGAGACCATCCCTTCGAACATGAGCCTCGACTCCTACGTCGACCTCAGCATCTCGAAGGCCCCGGGGATGATCCGCCAGTTCAAGGTCCAGGAGCGCGAGAAGTTCACGTTGGACTCCGGCACCGAGGCGTACCGGCTCGTCTACACCGGCAGCCCCACCAGCGTCTCCGCCGATCTGAACTTCACGTTCCTCGCCGTGGTCGCCGTCAAGGACGGCACGGCGGTCACCTTGACGATGACCGCACCCCCCACGACGTTTAGCGACACCATCGACGCCAACTGGGACGCCGTGAAGTCCCTCGAGGTCAACTAGTCGGTAAAGACCTCTCGCACTCTGTGGGGAGGCGGTCATGGCCGTCTCCCCACAGAGCGATCCGCCACGATGGGGTCGAGGTCGTTGACCCCCGTGGACCGCGTATACGCATCGGGCGGCGAGGGCGTGGGGCCGGATCATCTAAGCTGGAGCGCCGTCGGGGGCGTGGCGGAACGGTAGACGCGACGGTCTCAAACACCGTTGAGGGAAACCTCGTGTGGGTTCGATTCCCACCGCCCCCATTCGCCGGTGGGTCCGATCGAGCCCGGTCCACGTGCGGCGGACACTCGGTTGTGTGTTCGCCCTGAAGTGCGGCTCGCCCGCGTGTGGCTTCGCTAGCCTTGCGCACGTGCCACCGACCATCCCCTCCCCGCCCGCGCGCGTCCGCACCATCGAGCGGTCCATCGAGATCTCCTGCGCGCCGGACCGGCTGTTCCGTTTCCATCGCGACACCCGGAACATCCCCAAGGTCCAACCCGACATCGAGTTCCTCTCCATCGAGGGCGAGTTCCCCCTGGACGACGGCCATGTCGTTTCCATCCGCTTCCGGCCGCGGTACTTTCCGAAGGTGCTGTCGTGGCGGTTCGTGGTCGAGGCCGTCGTACCCGATCAGACGATCGTCGATGTGACGCTCTCCTCCCCGTTCCCCTACTGGCGCCACGAGCACCGCGTCGAGAGGATCGGACCGATGCGCGCCCGTCTCGTCGACCGCGTCCAGTACGCACCCCCGTTCGGTCCTCTGGGACGGCTGGCCGGCGGCCTCGTCGACAACAGGCTCACCAAGATGTTCGACGAGCGCCAGCGCATCACCAAGGACCTCATGGAGCGGAGCCCGCGGTGAGCCCGTCCGAGCTCCCCGGGACCATGGACGCCGTCGTCGCCGACGGACGCGGCGGGCCCGAGGTGCTCCGAGTGGTGCCCCGCCCCGTGCCCACCCCCGCGCCGGGTGAGGCCCTCGTCCGGGTGGCGGCGAGCGCCGTCAACCGGGCCGACCTGATGCAGGCACAGGGGCACTATCCCCCGCCGCCCGGGGTCACCGACATCCTCGGCCTGGAGTTCGCCGGCGAGGTCACAGCCGTGGGCTCGGACGCCGACGCGGACCGAGTCGGCGAACGGGTGATGGGCATCGTCCCGGGAGGTGGGAACGCCGGGTACGTGACCACACCGGTGGACCAGCTCATGTCCGTGCCGGACTCCCTGAACTGGGTCGCAGCGGCCGCCGCGCCCGAGGCGTTCCTCACCGCGTTCCAGAGCATCGTGCGCCTGGGCAGCGCGAAACACGACGACTGGGTGCTGGTACACGCGGCCGCCAGCGGCGTCGGTTCGGCCGGTGTGCAGGTGGCCCGGGAGGTCGGGGCGCGCGTGATCGCCACGTCGCGTGACCCCTTGCGTCTCACGCGGGCAGTGCGTGACGGGGCAACCGGCGTCGCCGTGACCGACGGAGCGTTCGCCGACCGGGTCCGGGACATCACTGCCGGGGCCGGCGCGGATGTCATCCTCGACCTGGTCGGTGCCGCGTACTGGGCCGAGAACCTGGCGAGCCTGGCCCGCCTGGGTCGCCTCGTCCTCACCGGCATGGTGGGCGGTCGACGCACCGAACTGGATCTCGCGCCGCTGTATGCCCGCCATGCGACGGTGATCGCCACCACCCTTCGCGCCCGGCCGGCCGAGGAGAAGACCGCCCTTGTGGCCGAGTTCGCCGACTGGGGCATCCCGCGCCTGGCCGACGGCCGTCTGGCGCCGATCGTGGACCGCGTCGTGCCCCTGGCCGAGGTCGCCGACGCGCACCGCGCCGTGGCCGCGAATGAGGTGGTCGGAAAGATCGTGCTGACCACGACCTGAGCCGGTCTCGGGTCGCGGGTCCGCAGGGTCGAACGGGGACGAGGGTGTCAGACACCATGATCCCCGTTGCCCCGCGTCCAAGCGCTCCCGGCGGTCCCCCTATCGACGGGCGCGAGCCGGCTTCGCGGCCACCACCGCGGTCCGGCCGAGGCGCATCCGCGCGTCGAGCGCCGCGATCCGCACCCGCTTCACCGCGTTGCGTCGCGTGGCGCCCGGGACGCGGGCGCTGCGCCCACGGGTCTCGACCGCGACCCGGCGGCCGTTGGCCAGGTCGGCGAAGACGATGTACCGGGTCGCGCCGGTGACGGCGCGCCAGCGGACCGAGGTGGGTGCCACGACCACTCCGCCGGGTGCCGCAAGCCGCGTCGGTGCGGGAGCGCGGTAGCGCGCGAGCGTGAAGGTCTGCTGGGGGACCCCGTCGCGGACGGCGACGGCCACCACGGACCGCTGCCCTCCGCGGCCGTCCACCGGCAGACGAACCGTGCCGGTGCGACGCGCGGTGGCGGCAAGAACCCGGCGTCCTCCGCCGGGCCAGGTCTCACGGAACTCGACGCTGGTGCCGGCGGGAGCCTGGACCTTGTACGTGAGGCGCCGGGACCGAGCGGGTCCGACAAGGCGGCCGGTGACGCGAACGGGTGTGAGTTCGGCCGCCACCTTGAGCTCAGTGATGCCGACCGAACCCGGACGCGAACGGATCGCCCACGTCCCGGTCCGCGGGGCTTGCAGGACGATGAGGACACGGTCCTGCGCCATCGGGTACCGGGCGACGGTGCGGGCGGCGGGATCAACGACGGCACCGGTCGGATCGATCACATCGACGTCCGGGGCCACCCCACCCGTCCCGACGAGCGCGATGTTCATGGTCCGCCTGGTGGTGACCGGAATCAGGCGGTCGCCGGGCTCGGCGTGTTCGCGCCGCACACGTTCGTTCGCCTGAATGGGAGCCGGCGGGCGGAAACCATCGAGCGAACAACTCGTCCCGAGACTGACGTCGGGCGTACCACCCCACGGGTAGGTGACCTGCAGATGGGCAGGCTGGATCCCGTCATCCAATGACGGAATGGGTGGCACGGGCGGACTGGCCAATCCGCAGCCGCCGAGGCCGGCGGGCGACGCCGCCAGGCTCACCTTCGCCACGGTGAACCCGAGCGCCCGCACCGAGTTCTCGGAGGACAGGCCCCACGTCTTCGTGCGTCCGTCGAAGAATCCGCCGATCTGCCCGCTGATCTGGGCGACCCCCAGATCGATCGCGCTCTCACCCTTCATGGTCGCGTACCCGGAGGTGTCCACCTCGGCGCGTCCGCGGCCGACGGTGAGACCCGAGACGGCCACGTTGCCGTCGGCGACGAAGTTGAGATCGCCGCCGCGGATGGTCATCGTGAGATCCCCGCGGACGTCGGCGGCGTAGAGCTTGGTCGACGGGACATAGATGATCCCCAGGCTGGCCCCCACGGACGCCGAGAAGCGCGGTTCGAGGCGCAGGCCGCCCCGCACCTGTGTCAACCAGACCTGGCTGAAGACCATGACGCCGGGCGGAGGGAGGTCGACGGCGAAGTTCCCGGAAACGAAGCGGCCGTTCGCGAACTCCGTCCGAAGAGTGAGGGCACCGGTGACGAAATTGAGCTTTGCACCGCCGCTCCAGCGCTCTCCCTCCGCCGTGTAGGCGATGTCGAGATCCTGGATCGAGACCGGCCCGAGCGGGATGGTCTTCGCACCGAGACGGAACGAGTCGAGCTGTGCTCCGATACCGCGTGTGGCGCGTATGGTCGCGGATCCGCTGACGCCTCCGAGAGCGGGCGGGAGCTTGAGCGAGAGCGGGATGCGGACCCCGTCTCCGGCGACGATGACATCGAAGTCGGCGTCGATCGGGAAGCCTTTGATCATGGCCCCGCGCGGCAGGTCGACGCCCGAGAAGAGCGACGTGCCGTTGGCGCCGCTCAGCTTCACATGCAGTTCCACCTTGGCCAGCGGGATCGTTCCGATCCCCGGTCCCTCGAGCGCGATGGTGACCCGGCCGGTGGTGTCCAGAGTCCGCTTGCCCGGGTTGAGGAGGATCGAGACCCCGGCGTCGGGGATGAGCTTCAGGCCGTTGAGGTCGACCGGGCCCTCCGACTCATACGACCCGCGAAAGGCCGGATCCAGGCTTGGCTGAAGGCATCCGGCGAGGGGCGCGATCGCGACCTTGCCGAAACCGACGGCCTGACATCCCGCGAACCCTCCGGGGATGCCCTCACCGGCCAGGCTTCCGGCGCCGGGACGCTGCGTGGGCGCGAGCGTCCCATACGGAGCGACGGCGATGCTGCCCCGCGAGGTGCCCGTCGAATCGCGGCGGTAGACCAGGACGCCACCGCCGTCGAACGCCGTCGAGGCCGCGACCTCGTCGATCTGCCCCTTCGCGGCCGGGTACGCGGCTCCGCCGGTGCCGTCGGGGCCGAGGGTACGCACCTGGAGCACCGACGGCGTTCCGGAGGTCCAGGCGGCGGTCAGACCACCGCTCGCGTTCTGGGCGAACGCCACGGGCTTCGCCTCGGTCCGGGTCAGCGTCGTGACGGCCTTGGCTGCACCGGCACCGTCGACACGCCAGATGGTCGGGCGCCGCGTGGTGTGCGTGAGAAGGAACGGTCCGGAGGGTCCGCCGGCCAGAAACGGCGTGTCACCCGGGACCTGGGCCGACGTCCATGCACCCGGATCGCCGGCGCCCGTGGTGTTCCCGACGCGCCGCACCAGGACCGGCCCCACCGGACCGGAGGCCGCGGCCACGATGCCGTCCCCGTCGGGGGCGACGTGGCCCTCGTAGATCAGTGTGGAGGCGGAGTCCGCCAGCAGCGTGCGCTGATTCGTGTAGGTCCCGGCGC
This sequence comes from uncultured Bifidobacteriaceae bacterium, assembly GCA_964531025.1. Taxonomy (GTDB): domain Bacteria; phylum Actinomycetota; class Thermoleophilia; order Miltoncostaeales; family Miltoncostaeaceae; genus CALMEC01. The sequence goes on from CAZHDY010000001.1 coordinate 378,495, forward strand.
TCAGGATCTGGGTGTAGAGGCCCGGGGTGTAGGTGCTCGTGATCGCGGCTATCCGCGGCTTCACACCTCCGACGAGCGCCACGTCGTTGGGCGGGAGGTTGCCCACGATGGCGGGCCCGGTCCAGGTCGTGCCGCCGTCCACGGAGGTCCAGGCGTAGGTGGTCTCGTCGTCGGTCTGTCCGTCGGGATGGGTGACGACCGGCGGATAGCGATGGGTGAGGACGACGAGCTGGTCACCGATCTGGAGGATCTTCGGTCCGTGCGAGTCCCCGCTGTAGGGCTCGGACAGGGGCATCGGCGTGCCGTTGGGGTTGTTGCAGGCCTTCGCTCCGCGCGGCAGACGACAGTAGTGGGTGACGTCCGATCCGGGGCCCAGGACCGATTCGGTCCAGACGATGTGGCTGGTCCCCGCCTCGTCGACGATCACCGACGGCAGCCATCCCTCGCCGATGATGATCGGTTTCGGCGGGTCCGGCGGCCGTGTGCGGGGTACCTTCCGTCCCCCCTTGTACCCGGGCGTCCGCAGCACACGTGGGGCTTTCGCCTGCACCGTGAGTCGCGCGGGCCGGTCCATGTCCGGGAGGACGAGACGCACGTCGGCGTGCGGGTTCGCGTCGCGTTTGGTCCCGGGGCCGGCAAGTGCCAGCGACATCGGAACGATGAGGGCGATGATCAGGGCCAGTCTCGTGATGTGGGCCCGCATGTTCGCGACCATACGCCCCTGTCGGTATGACGACAAGGGGAAGATCGCCGGAGTAGTGCATCCCCTCCTGACGTCCTCAGCAGCCACACCCCTCCGATCGCCGCAGGCCGGCCTTCCCGGTCATCTGCGCCGAACCTCCTGGCCACCCGTGCGCATATCGGTCAGGCCCAGGCCCGCACGGTGTGCGGCGCGTCATCACATGGGCCGCCCGGCCCCGGGCGAACCGACCGCCGTGGTTGGCGCACGACCCCGGACGCCGCGCCGGTCATACGCCCCCGGCGCGGCGGGCCGGGCTATGATCCGCGTGAACGCACCTCGGAGGACGCATGTTCAAGAAGTTGCTGGCCGCGCTCGGTATCACCGGTGCCGTCTACTGGGTCATGAAGAAGCGCCGTCAGGGCGATGAGTTCCAGTTCACGGAGCTCCCGCCGGACGACGACCAGCCGCCGGCCGCTTAAGACTCCGGTCGGTGGCTCGTCGCGCCGACCACCACACCGCCGGGCCGTGGCCTCGCCGTCGACAGTCGTATCCGCCTGAGCACGTCTCAACGCCACATCGGAGCACGCAGAGCGCTCGAGCCGACCGCCGACATCGCCGACTCAGGTCTCCACGTCGCGGATCGCGTCGCGCAGGCGTGACAGGAGACGTTGGAAGCTGAGAAACGCCGCGTCATCGCCCTTCTCGCGGGCAACGGCGGCTCGACGTTCCAGAACGCGCTCCTGCAGACGATAGGTCGCCTCCCGGAGTTCCCGTTCGATCGGTGACCCGGCGAGTTCCGCGCGCAACGTCACCGCCAACGGGTCCAGTTCCCGTGGCCAGTCGTCGATCGGGTGACCGCCCTTCAGCTGTTCGAAGGCGGCGCGATGCTCGGGACGGTCGAACGCCTCGGCGGAGAGCTCCTCGCAGAAGGGCGCCGCGACCTCGATACCGAGGGCGACGGCGATTGCTAGCCAGCGACGCTCACGCACCTCGTCCACCCCGAGCCGTTCCAGAAGTGCCGGTGACGATGTCGGCGCCTTCGCACCGTCACCCCGATCGTCCGACACCGACGCCAGGCGCCCGGCCTCCTTCGCCAGGCGCTCCAGCATCGGCTGCGTGTTGGATGCCGACAGCTCCAGACGACTCGCGGCGATGCGCAGAGCCTCATCGCGTTCGATGCTCTCGGGAAACCTCGCCAGCAGACGGGCGATGTCGGAGAACGCCTCAGCACGCTCAGCCGCCGAGGTCCCGGCCCGATCTGGATCCGTGCGCGCCCGGACCAGGTACGACAGCATCGGCTGCGGTGACTCCACCAGGGTCCGCAGGGTGGCGATGCCATCCTCGGTCGCCGCCAGGTCACCGGGATCACCACCGGCGGGCAGCGGCACCGCGGTCAGACGGACCTCCACGTCGCCCAGCGCCTCCACGCTGCGCCACGCCGCCTCCTGACCGGCCCGGTCACCATCGAAACAGAGGCGGATCTCGTCCGCGGTACGTGCGAGCACCCGGATCTGCTCATTCGTGAGCGAGGTGCCCATACAGGCCACCGCGTTCGGATAGCCGGCCTTGGCCAGCGCCAGCACGTCTGTGTACCCCTCGGCGACCATCACCCAGCCGCGTTTGGCGGCCTCGGCACGCGCGACATCGAGGGCGAAGAGCAGGGTGCGCTTGCGGAAGTTGCGGCCCTCGGGGCTGTTCACGTACTTCGCGCGTTCGTTCGGGTCGAGCGTCCGGGCGCCGAAGCCCTGCACCTGTCCGCGTCCGTTGGCGATGGGGAACGTGATGCGTGACGTGAAGAAGTCCTGAGGCGCCCCGCCGCGATCCCGTGCCAGGCCGGCCTCCACCAGCTGTCGGCGGTCGTATCCCTGTTTCAGGGCGAGGGCGGCGAGCATGTCGCCGCGGCCCGGGGCGTACCCCACCTGATAGCGGCGGAGGAGTTCCTCGTCGAAACCGCGCTCGACGAGGTACGCACGGGCGTGCTCGGCCTCGTCCGACTTCCACAGGTACGCGGCGTAGAAGTCGCGGGCGCGCTGGAGCACCTCCAGCCGCCTGCGGTTCGCGGCGCGGGCCGCCTCCTCCTGCGGCGACGACTCGGCGTACTTGAGCTCGATGCCGAAGCGCTCCGCAAGGGCCTCCACGGCCTCGTTGAACGAGCCGACCCCCTCGCGCTCGCGCATCCAGGTGATGGCGTCGCCCTTGGCGCCGCATCCGAAGCAGTAGTAGTTCTTGTGGTCCGGGAGGATCGTGAACGAGGGGCTGCGCTCCTCATGGAACGGGCAGCGCCCCCACCAGCGGCCGCTGCGGCGCACCAGCTGCACCCGGCCGCGCAGCAGCTCGACCAGGTCGGCCGCCTGACGCACCGCCTCGACACTCGCATCGTCGATCAGCGGCACAACGGAACCTCATCGGTATGTGGATGGCCCGCGCCCGATGGCGGTCGGGTGGTCACCCGATGAGCGAGGTCGCCAACCACAGCGCCACGAGCGTTCCGAGGAGCGCGAACCCGTCGAGCATGCCGCCGATCATCTTCATGCGCTTCGTCCCGGCCGCGTCGCCGGCCTCCTCCAGCTGGCGTACCTTCGGCCCCTGCCACATGGCGTGGATGACGACGGCGAAGCCCACCAGGAAGAGCAGCACGATCTTGATGAGGAGGCGCCGGCCGTAGTCGGAGCCGGTGAGGACGTCCATGTCGACGTTGCGGTGCTGCAGGAGCAGACCGCCGGTGACGAGGATCGTGGCCCAGGCCAGCGCGCCGAGGGCACCGAACCGCTGCGTGATGCGCGTGATGAGCGCGCGGCCGCCGTGCGGCCCCTCGGTGGCACGCGCGATCGGCACGGCGATCGCGCCGACAAAGATCATCCCTCCGAGCCAGACGGCCACGCCGGTGATGTGAAGGAAGCGTACGAGTGTCCAGATGTCATCCACGGGTCCATCATGCCCGGTTTCCGGTGCGAGTGGGGGTCGCCGTGACCGCCGAGGGACAGATGTCGGCGAGCACGCAGACATCGCACCGGGGACGCCGGGCGATGCAGACGGCGCGACCGTGGTAGATCATCCTCATGGTGGTGTCGGACCAGTACCGCTTCGGCCAGATCGCCATCAGATCGCGCTCCACCTTCACGGGATCCGTCTCGGTGGTGAGCCCGAGGAGGCGCGACAGGCGCAGCACGTGGGTGTCGACCACCACCCCGGGGACCCCGAACCAGTGTCCCAGGATCACGTTGGCGGTCTTGCGCCCCACCCCCGGCAGCCTCACGAGTTCCTTCATGGTCGAGGGAAGCTCGCCGTCGTGACGTTCGACCACGGCCTGGGCCATGCCGATGAGCGAGCGGGCCTTCGCCCGGAAGAACCCCGTGGAGTGGATGAGCTCCTCGACCTCCTCGGGGTCGGCCGCCGCCATGGCGGGCGCGTCCGGGAAGCGGGCGAAGAGCGCCGGGGTCACGATGTTGACGCGGGCATCGGTGCACTGCGCCGACAGGATCACCGCCGCCAGCAGCTGGAACGGACTGCCGTGATCGAGGGGGATGACGATCTCCGGGTACTCCTCGGCCAGCCGTTCGGCCACGACCCGTCCCCGCCCCTTCGGTGTGCGCGGCTTGCCCATCCGGAGAGGGTAGCGGGATGCGGCGGTCGCGCGGCGACGAGCATCGCCCCGGCGGAGGCAACGCCGTCAGAGCGTTCCGTAAGATGAGGTCTTCATGCCTGACTTCGACGTGATCGTGATCGGCGCGGGACCCGCCGGATCCACCGCCGCCTATCGTCTCGCACGCCGAGGGGCGCGTGTCGCACTCCTCGACCGGGCCACCTTCCCCCGTGACAAGCCCTGCGGCGGAGGCATCACGCTGCGCGGGCTGCACCACCTCCCCATCGACGTGACCCCGGTGGTCGAGGACCGCATCACGGTGGCCGAGCTCGGTTTCGGCTACAACGATCGCTTCGTACGGCACGCCGACGAACCCGTCGTGTACATGACGCAACGACGACGCCTGGACGCCCTGCTGGCGGAGCACGCCGCCGGGGCCGGGGCCGATTTCCGCGACGGCGTGCGCGTCCGCACGGTCGAGGCCGATCCGCGCGGCGTGGCCGTCACCACCGACACCGATCGCATCACCGCGTCGCTCATCGTGGGCGCGGACGGGTGCAACGGCGTCAGCGCCAAGCAGCTGGGTCTCGGCGGCGGCGTGACCTACGGTGTGGCCTACGAGGGCAACGTCGGCTGGGACGTCCTCGACGAGGACCACTGGCGGGGACGCCTGCTCCTCGAGTTCGCCACGGTCCCGGGCGGGTACGCATGGGTGTTCCCCAAGGGCGAGCACGCCAACGTGGGCGTCGGCGGCTGGGGACGCGAGGGCGGCAACCTGAAGGCGCACCTGGCGCGTCTGTGTGACGAGTTCGGCATCCCGCGGGAGCGCGTGACGCACGCCCGGGGCTACCGCCTCCCCCTCCGCGACCCCCGCTCGCACATCGCGTCGACGCGTGCCCTCGTCGTGGGTGACGCCGCGGGCCTCGTGGACCCGATGTCCGGTGACGGCATGTACGAGGCCTTCCTGTCGTCGCGCCTGGCGTGCGAGGCGGTCGGGGACTTCCTGGACGGACGCGCGACGACGCTCGAGCCGTACAAGCGCGCCGTGGACGGCGCCCTGTCACGCCATCGCAGCGTCTCGTGGGGCGGGAAGCTCCTGTTCGACAGCGCCCCCCGGTTCGCGGGCCGCATCGCGAAGTCGAAGTTCCTGTGGCCGAAGGTCGTGCGCCGTATCCGCGGGGACGGCTACCGTGGCGTCCACCGCCCGGGTACACCACGGCTCGAAGCACTCGCCCGGCGTATCTATCGGCCCGAGCGCGGTGAGGCCGACCGGGACACGCCGGCGACGCCGTCGTCATCCCCGCGGGAGCCCGTCGCCGGCAGCAGGTAGGGCGCACCGGCCGGCGAGGCCTGTCCCCCCGTTCTGATCCTCCGGATCACACCCCACGCGAGGGGCGACACAACAGCCTCAGATCGCCCCGATGGTCGACGCGCGCCGGCTCTGGCGCCGACGTCAGGCCGCGGACTCAGTTCAGTTCGGTCAGCGCACCGTCGGCGATGCGCAGGCGGCGTGGGGTGCGCTCAGCGATCGCCGAGTCGTGGGTCACCAGGACGACGGTCAGCCCGTCGTCACTCCACAGGTGCTCGATGACCTCCCAGATCTCGTCCCGCATCGCCTCGTCCAGATTTCCGGTCGGCTCGTCAGCCAGGAGCACTTCCGGTGCCTTCACCAAAGCGCGCGCGATCGCCACTCGCTGCTGCTGACCACCGGAAAGCTCGGTCGGGCGGTGGGTCGCCCGGTCGGCAAGGCCGACCTGTTCGAGCACTGCAAGCGCACGAGACCGCCGTTCCTCTCCGGATACCTTTCCGCCCGTGTTCGCAGGCAGGATCGCCGCCTCCACATTCTCAGTCGCCGTCAGAGTCGGAATGAGATTGAAGTGCTGGAAGACGAAGCCGATCTTCTGGGCGCGGATCCGTGTCATCTCGTCGTCACTCATCGTCGAGAAGTCGTGGTCGAACGCGGTGACGGCCCCTGACGTGGGACGATCGAGGCCTCCCAGCATCTGGAGAAGCGTGGACTTCCCCCCTCCGGTCGGCCCCTGGATCGAGACGAGTTCACCGTCGGCGATCGCCAGGTCGACATCCCGCAGGGCGGTGATCGCACCACGATCCTTCGTCGCATAGGTCTTGGTCAGTTGGGTGATGGTGTACATGTCGTTCCTCCCGTGGAGTCAGGCGATGGACCGGAAAGCGGTGGCTGGACTGAGTCGTGCGGCTCGCCAGCCTCCGATCGCGCCGGCGAGGAGGCCGCCGACGACGGCGACTCCGAGAGCGATCGCGACGATCTGCGGGCTGATCGGGGCGTGCAGGACCAGGTCGATCGTCGACGAGGCGGTCTGATCGGCCCCACCGGGGCCGCCACCCATCGGTCCCGGAGGTCGGAGGTCCCCTCCACCACCGAATCCGGTGACCGTCTTCGCGGCGCTGAGCGTGATTCCCACCACGTTGATCGCCAGGATGGCGAGGAGCCCGACGATCGCACCGATCGCACCGCCGATCAGCGCCTGCACGAGGGACTCGCCAGCGACCTGTCCCACGACCCGGCGCCGTGACCAACCGATGGCTTTGAGCGTTCCCAGCTCCCGGGTCCGTCGGTTGACACCGGAGACGGTGAAGAGGATGGCCAGGCCGAACGCCGCCGCGAGAACGGCAATGGAAAGCCAGCGCCCGAGCGACGACGCAAGGTCGGAGGCACTCGACAGGGAACCCGTCACGGAGGATGCGAGGTCGCCCTGCGTCTCGACCGACAGATCCGGCAAGGCCGCACGTATGGCGTCAGCCACCCCGCTCACCTCGCCCGCTGACGTTGCCTGGACGTAGACAGTGGAGATCTTCCCGGATTCCCCGGACAGCGACTGGGCAAGCGCCAGTGGGATGTAGACGGCAGCGTCCGTCGCAACTCCGGCACCGCTCGTCGATGTCGCGATCCCGATGATCGTCAGCTTCGTGCCACCGACGGAAACGGTGTCGCCGACCGCGAGGTCGTTCTCGTGGGCGTACACGGAGTCCACCACCGCCACCTTCGCTTTCGCACCCGCGCCGGAGAGGCCCTTGCCCGCGGTGATCGTCATCGTCGTGAGCGGGCCGAGTGCATCGGCACTCGCGTCCACACCGGCGACGGTGAAGCGGTCGATCGAGAAGGAACTCCCATCGGCGCTGCCACTCGCCGCGGGCGGCCCTCCCATCCCCATCTGGCTGGGATCGGGAATCTCACCGTTGAAGCTGACGTTGTCCAGGTTCAGGGTCCCGACGGCCGCAGCGACACCATCGAGTCCGGTGATCGTGTCGACGGCGGAAGCGGCGAATGCCGTCGATCCCATCGTCGTGGACAGGCGCTCCTGAGCGAGTTGCCGAGTCCCGCCGTCCGTCGACCGTCCCGCGTCGCTCCCGAAGGCGAATCGACCTCCCGGACCCGGCCCTCCGGAGCCTCGCTCGGGCGCCTGTGTCACGGTGACGTCGGTCCCGACACCGTACACGGACTCCAAAGCCTCGCTTTGGGCGTCGCGCACACCGGCGGCGAATGCGTTGACGACGATGACGAGGGCGATGGCGAGGGCCATACCGATGGCCACGATCGCGGTCTGCTTACGGCGACCGCCGAGCTCACGTCTCAGATATGTGATGAACACACCGATCCTCTCAAACGACAGCGATTTGACAGCGGGACGTTAGGAACGCCGGATCAGAACGGACTGATCAACCACTGTGCGCCGACTGTGAGTGCGTGGACCGGAGAGTTCGCACGACAACGGGTGTCTTCGGTGACGGCGAGGCGGTACCGAATGCGAAAACGCAGAGCCGTCATCGGCACTCTGTCGGCGTCGTCGGTCAGTACTGCCAGGTGCGACGCGGGCGATCGCGGTTGGCCAGACCGGTGATGCGTCCGTCGTCCGGGCGCACATGGATGCGCACCCGGTCTCCCACCTGCGTCGCGTGCAGCAGGTACGGCACCACGTAACCCGCCGGCTCATCCGGCGTCTCCATCAGCCAGATGACGTGGATCGTCGTCTTCAACCGGGGATCGACGGGCAGACGGGCGGCCTCCTCGCCGTCTCGACGGGCCTGCTCGTAGGCCGGTCGCCAGAGCGGGTTGACCGGCCGCGCCTCGATGCGTGAGACGATCCCGTCGACGCGATCACAGCCCGGATGGATGATCAGGCCCAGGACGCTCGAGTCCAGGAGCCGCTGCAGTCGGTTGTTCCAGCCGGATGTCCGTCCACGGGACGTGAACTCCGGAAGCAGGGCGGGGAGCATCACCGACCGCTCGCCTCCTCCCGCGGTCGGAGGACTCCGCCCATCACCACGATGGGTGCGGTGCGCCGGAAGCGGGTCTCGAGGTAGCGGCCCATCCGACGGACGATCCAGTTCCGTCCGGCATCGCATTCCGCGGACCCGCCTCCGGCCGTGCTCGCGTCACCAGCGGCAGCGTCCGCGAGATCCGTGATCGGTGTGGGTTCGACCTCCCACGACGGCCCATCCGGATGGGCCGGCCAGCGCACACCTGCATGACGCAGCGCCGTCACCATCCACGCGTCGTCAACAGCGGTCCACGACCGCCGAGCCGGACGGAGGGCATCCATGCCCTGCCACTCGTGATCGGTGATGTCCAGGTGGGCCGCGGTGAGACGTTCCACGCGCGTCCGGACCACATGGATGCGATCGTCCAGGTCGTCCGAGTCCCACGGCCAGGGCACGCCGGCGAATCCCTCCGAGGTGGGATCACGACGCGCCACCTCGCGGCGGAGTGCGACGATCTCACGGACGGCGTCCCGAAGTTCGTCGTCGGGAGGTATCGGTGCGAGCGGCACACGCGACGCGTAGCCCGGGTTGAAGTTCAGTCCGCTGACCAGCGTGCGAAGCCAGGCGGTCCCGATGCGTGTGTTGAAGACGGCGAGCAACTCGTCGCGACGCTCCTCCCCCTCGTCGGACCGCGGGACGAAGGTGACCACCCCGGCGCGCGACGCCGTCCCCGGCTCGGCCTCGCGGGCACAGAGCCATCCACCGGCGACGCGCGGGTACTCGACCAGCCCCGTCCGGTCGGGCTGCCCGTCCACATGTTCGCGGCGCATCCGGTACGACGTTCCCGCGGCCCAGGCCTCACGTCCCTGTCCACCGGAGACCGGTACCCAACCGTCGTCACCGATGACCTCCCACCAGGCCCCCACATCGCGGCGATGACTACCGGTCCAGGCCCCGTCGAAGCTCGTGAAGTGGTCGCCCACCGTGGGCACCGTTCCCGAACGTGCGAGAAGACGTGCCGGAAGCCGGGGGGCGAAGGGCGGCACCGGCAGAGCCCCGAGACCGGCCCGATCCACCCTGCTCGCCGAAGGGATCGCGTCCCACAGCGCCCGTTCGCCCCCACCGTCGGCCACGAGGAGACTCCATCCGTCCACGGGGATCCCCCGCTCCAGGACGTTCAGCGAGCAGAACACGAGGGGCGCCTGATCGAAGACCCGCTGTCCCAGAAGGACGACCACACGGGGACCGCCCTCGTCAAGGATGCGGCGTCGCAGCGATACCGCAGCGCGATCGTTCAGCCAGCCGGCGGGCGTGATGGTGCCGCAACGCCCGCCGGAACCCACGAGATCCCAACAGCGTCCCTGGACCGCGACGGCCAGATCTCCGACGGTACCGCCCGTGATCTCGTTGAAGCGCGCTGCAAGCGTGCGGTCCATCTGGCGGGATCCGAGATACGGCGGGTTGGTCACGACGACGTCGAAGCGATCGTCACCGAACGCGTCCGTCGCCAGCATTCCTTCCGGCCCCGGAAGAACACGAATGTTCGTGGTGACCGGATGGTCGACGAGGCCGACCAGGGTCTCACGGGCGATGTCGACGGCCTCGGCGTCGATGTCCGCTCCCCGGACGCCGTGCGCGATGGCGTGTTCCAGCGCCTCACCACGTCGATCGGGATCACCGGTCGTCCCCTCCTCCTCCTGGATCAGGTCGGCCAGGAACTCGGCGGCCGGCACCAGGAACGCCCCCGCCCCGCAGCAGGGATCGAGAACCGTCAGGTCACGTGCCGACACCGACCGCCGGGGTGTGGATACCGTCTCAACGACGAGAAATGTCCACCGTACCCGCGACGGCGATGAAGGGTGCATGGCGCACCAGAGCGCACCGAGGGTGTTCTCCAGCAAGAAGCGCACGATCGCTCCGGGCGTGTACACCCGTGTGGCCGCCGCCAGATCACCGGCGGTGATCCCGAGGCCGCGACGGGCCCGATCGAACACCGCGTCCTTGTCCGGGACGGAGATCGCCTCGTGGAACCATCCCCGACCGGCCGGCACCGGGCCGAAGCGCCCGGCCGCCACGTCGTCCCAAACCCCGGCACAGGCCTCGGCGGCGGATTCCCCGGAGCGTTCACGGGCGACACGGGCACTTGAGATGCGGCGCCGAAGCTCGGCAGAGGCGACGGGATCCGGCACGCGCCGGCCGGATCAGAGTCCGGCGATGTATGCGCGGTAGGCCGCCACGTCCATCAACCCGTCCAGCTCGGACGGATCGGTCAGGCGGACACGGATCAGCCAACCGTCGCCGTACGAATCACCGTTGACGACCTCCGGCGCATCCACCACGCCCGTGTTGACCGCGATCACCTCACCGCTGGCCGGGGCGATGATGTCCGACACCGCCTTCACCGACTCGAGCTCACCGTAGCTCTCGTCCTTCACGACCGCGGACCCGACCTCAGGGGGATCGAAGAAGACGACCTCGCCGAGGGCATCCTGTGCGTACCAGGTGATCCCGAAGGTGGCCTCGTCGCCGTCGACACGCACCCAGTCGTGCTCCTGGTGGTACTTAAGGTCCTCGGGGTAGGTCTCGTCGGCCACGTCAGGCACTCCTTTGGGGTGAGGTGTCGATCAGGGGGCGGGGTCGGACCACGGCACGCTTGTGCTTGCCGCGGATGTCGATGACGATCTCGGTGCCGTTCGCCGCCAGGTCGGTGCGGACGTAGGCGAGGCCGAAGCCGATGTCGCGGATCGGTGACAGCGTGCCGCTCGTGACGGACCCGACCACCGCGCCGTCCGCGAGGACCGGGCATCCGGACCGCGGGATTCCCGGCTCGGTCAACTCGAACATCACGAGGGTCTCGTTCGTTCCGTCGTCCTTCGCGGCGCGGATGCGCTCCACGCCCTCGAACGTCGTCTGCAGCGCGCAGACCCACCCGAGGCCCGCCTCGATGGGCGTGCGGTCACGGGAGAGCTCGTTGCCGTAGAGCGGGTATCCCATCTCGAGGCGAAGCGTGTCACGCGCCGCGAGGCCCGCCGGCGCCGGCGCGTCGGGGCCGTCCATGATCGCGTCCCAGACGTCGGTGGCGGAGTCCGCCGGGCAGAGGATCTCGACACCCGGTTCGCCCGTGTAGCCGGTGCGCGCCACCAGGGACTCCGTTCCGGCCAGGGTCACCGGTGTGATCTGGAAGTACGCGAGGCCGGTCAGCCGATCGAGCTCGGCGCCGGCGGCCGGGGCCACCGCCGCCTCCCACGCCGGTCCCTGGACGGCGAGCATGGCGTAGTCGGACGAGACGTCCGCGAACGTCGTATCGGGCGACACGCGATCGGCGATCCATGAGGACACCGGCGCGATGTTGGCCGCGTTGCAGACAACCAGATAGCTGTCGATGCCCGTGCGGTAGACGATGAGGTCGTCGATCACGCCACCGTCGGAGGCGCACAGGACGGTGTACTGACCGTCGCCGGGGTTGAGCCGTGCGACGTCGTTGGTCAGGAGCCGCTGCAGGTCGTCGCCCGCGGCGGGTCCGGTCAGCGTGAGCTGCCCCATGTGCGAGACGTCGAAGATGCCACATGACGACCGGACCGCGCGGTGCTCATCGCGAACACCGGAGTACTGGATCGGCATGTCCCATCCCGCGAAGGGCGCCATCTTCGCTCCCAACGCGATGTGCCGGTCGGCGAGCGGGGTCTTTCGCAGTTCGTCTCCCATTCGGGCGGAAACTACCACGCCCCTTCCGCGTATCTCACCGCCCGGAGGACGCCGGCGAGAGCGGATTCGTCGGAGAGGTCCGCCAGCATTCGACGCTGAAGCGGGAGGCTCGCGGACCTCTCCGACAGCCGATATCGCGCGAAGCACCCATCGCCCGGCATCGGCAGCCCTGGATCATTTGTCCCGGAGGAAGTCGGGCACGTCCAGCACGCCGGAGTCGTCACCCACCTCCAGCGAGTCCCGCTCGTCGCGGCCGAACGAGGGGACGCTCGGACGCTGCGGGGCCGACGGTGCACCGGGACCCTGCTGCTCGCGCCCGGCCTCGAAGTTCGGGAAGAGCGGCTCGCGACGCCACGAACCCTGACTCGTCTGCTGACGGGGACGCTGTTCCTGGCCGCGCCCGTGCTGCGGGGCGCCTTGCCCCTCGAAGCCGGTCGCGATGACCGTCACGCGCAGATGGTCACCCGCGTTCTCGTCGATGACCGCACCGAAGATGACGTTGCAGTCGACGTGCGCGGCGTCGCGGATCAGGCTGGCGGCCTCGCTCACCTCGAAGAGGCCGAGGTCGGCCCCGCCCGTGATGTTCATGAGGATGCCGGTGGCGCCGGCGACGGTGGACTCCAGAAGCGGCGACGAGATGGCCATGCGAGCAGCCTCGACGGCTCGGTTCTCGCCGGTGGCGACACCGATGCCCATGAGAGACGGGCCGGCTCCGGCCATGATCGTGCGGACGTCGGCGAAGTCGAGGTTGACGAGACCGGGGACGGTGATGAGGTCGGTGATGCCCTGGACGCCCTGTCGCAGGACATCGTCGGCGAGGCGGAACGCATCGACGATCGAGGTGTTGGGATCGACGACCTCGAGGAGGCGTTCGTTCGGGATCACGATGACCGAGTCGACGTGGTTCTTGAGCTCGGCGATGCCCTCCTCGGCACGACGGCTGCGCTGTGCGCCCTCGAAGCCGAACGGCTTGGTGACGACACCGACCGTCAGCGCTCCCTGCTCACGCGCGATCTGAGCGATGACGGGGGCGGCACCCGTCCCGGTGCCACCGCCCTCGCCCGCGGTCACGAAGACCATGTCCGCACCGCGGATGGCCTCCTTCAGTTCCTCACGGCTCTCCTCGGCTGCCTCACGTCCCACGGACGCGTCGGCTCCGGCGCCGAGCCCTTTGGTGATGGTTCCGCCGAGCTGCAACTTGACCTGGGCGTCGCACATGTCGAGCGCCTGGGCGTCGGTGTTCACCGCGATGAACTCGACCCCGCGCACTCCGGCGTCGACCATGCGGTCGACGGCGTTGGTCCCACCGCCTCCGACACCGATGACCTTGATTACGGCCAGATAGTTGCTGTCCACTTCCACGTCCTCCGGACTCGATTCGAGATGACATCGAGGGTTTGACGCGCTTTCCCGCAACCCTCAACCATCGGTTGATGCCTCAAAGCGTCGAATTTGCGCGGGACATGACCTCACGAGAGCGTCCGATCCCAGCAATGCAACCTAGGGATTGGATCCCTCCGTGTCAAGAAAGGGTCAACCCTCTATCGAGGCTTCTTCGGCTGTCGACTCTGAGCCTTGAGTCTCTGTTGATGCTTTCTCGGCCTCCGGTCCGCCGTCCGCGATGGGTCGCTCAGGAGAGCTCACATCGACGTACCTGGCGGTCGCCAGCACCTCCTGTGCCTTCGGATCGGCGAGGAGCGCGTCCAGCGATCGAGCCTTCCTCTGGAGGTCGATCGGCGGACCGAACCGGATCTCGGGACCGGACAGAAGACGCCCCGTCAGCACGCCGCCCTGCACGCGCAGATCGCGCACGCGCGCCGACACGTCGGGCGAGACGGCCACGGCCACGGTGAGCGGCGCACGTTCGGCTCCCGACGGCAGGTAGTCGCCCACGGTCGCCTTCGTCACATGGACCTGCGGAAGATCCTCTGAGTGCGCCGGGGTCACGCGGTCACCTCCGCCCAGCACCCTCCCCTCACCGGAGACGAGATAGCGGGTACCGTCGGCGGCGATGGCGACGACGCGCGGCGTGCTCTCGACGATGTGCACCTTCAGGCCACGTGGCAGATCGCGGTGCACCTGCACCGACGACACCCACGGTGCCGCGGCCAGCGCCCGCTCGATCTCGACCGTCGGGAGGTGGAACGCATCGCCGTTGCGGGCCGCGACCTGGATGGCCCGGACGACGCGGCTCTGATCCGGCTGCGTGTAGCCGGTCACCGACACGTGTGACACCTTCATGAGAGGACCGGTGGCCACCCACCACGATCCGGCGAGCAGCGCGGCGCCGGCGATCCCGCCGAGCAGCACGGTGCGGCGCCGGCGGTGGCGCACCGCCATCTCGGCGCGGCGGCGATCGACGAGGCGTGTGGAGACCCCGGTGGTCATGCGACGTCCTCCTCGATGGCGGCCTGGATGCCGCTGGTCGGATGCAGGTAACGGACCTCGGGATGCAGGGCGGGTCCGCCGGATGCGAGCACACGGCGACGCCCCTCGGCAATCAGCTCGCGGACGTCGTCGCTGGTGGCCCCGGGCCCGGCCTCGATGAAGTTGGCGTGCACCGGCGAGAACCGTGCGCCGCCCACCGTGAGTTCCTTGCAGCCGGCGGCCTCCAGCAGGCGTCCTGCCGAGTCGCCCTCAGGATTGGTGAAGACGCTGCCGAAGGTTCGTACACCCTGTGGCTGGGTGCTCCGTCGGTGTGTCCGGAACTCGGCCATCGTCTCGTCGACGCGCTGCTTCTCACCGACCTCCAACCGGAACGCGGCATAGCAGACGACCTCGTCCGCACGGACGGCGCTGTGACGATAGGAGAACTCGAGATCGTCCCGGTCCACGCGGCGACGGCCCTCCGCCGATGCCAGGACGGCCCATTCCAGCCGATCCTTCACCTCACCGCCGTGCGCGCCGGCGTTCATGGCGACCGCTCCTCCCGCGGTGCCGGGAATGCTCGCCCCCCACTCGAGGCCGGTGAGACCGGACGCAGCGGCGCGGATGACCGCACGGGGAAACGATGAGGCACCGCCGCAGATGAGAAGGGTGCCGCGCACCGAGATCGCGGAAAGAGGGCCCGCGGGGTGGATGACGAGTCCGCGGAAGCCGGCGTCGTCCACGATGAGGTTCGACCCCTTGCCCACCACGGCGACCGGGACTCCCTCGCGCTTCGCCCAGGCCAGGAGGGCGACCACCGCGCGGGATCCCCGGGGTTCGGCGTACCAATCGGCGGCCCCTCCGACGCGGATCGTCGTGAGACGGTCCAACGGCGCATCGCGAACAAGGCCGTCGGGGATCATGGCGTCGGGTAACGACATCAAAAACGTGTTCGCAACCGCGGCGCCAAATCCTCGCAGAGGGTGGTGATGTCACCGGCCCCGAGGGTCAGCACGAGGTCACCGGGTTCGATGACCCCCGCGGCCGCCTCAGCGGCGTCCCGGAGGGTCGACGCGAAGGTCGCGCGCCCCTCACCCATCGCCGCCACCACGTCGCGGCCACCGATGCTCGGGTCGAACTCCTCGCGGGCGGCGTAGATCTCGGTGACGATGACCACGTCGGCCGCCGACAATGCCTCTGCCGTCTCGGTGAGGAGCGCTTTTGTCCGCGAGTAGAGGTGCGGCTGGAAAATGGCGACGATACGGCCGTCGTGTCGCCCGCGGGCACCGGCGAGCGTCGCGGCGATCTCGGCGGGGTGGTGCGCGTAGTCATCCACGATGGTGATGTCGCCGATGGTCGCGCGCAGCTCGTAGCGGCGGCCGACACCCGTGAAGGCGGCCAGCCGCGCGGCGGCCGCCGCTGGGGCGACGCCGCACCAGTGCGCGAGGGTGATGGCACACGCGGCGTTCTCGATGTTGTGGACGCCGGGAACGGCCAGCCTCAGCGGCACGGGATCCTCGCCGGCGAGGTGCACCGTGGTCCCGCCCTCGGGGTCGACGGCGATGCGGCAGAAGGCATCAACGGTGTGGTCCACCTCGCGGACGATGCACGTCGCGTGAGCGGCCACCTGCCGGGCCCGCGGATCCGGACCGACGACGAGCATCCCGTCGGCAGGCAGCGCCGCGACGAACGCGGCGAACACCTCCATCACCTCGTCGATGCTGGCGTAGGTGGTGTGGTGGTCGTGGTCGACGTTGAGGAGGATCGCCGCGTCGGGGCGCAGATTCAGAAGTGACCGGTCGCTCTCGTCCGCCTCGGCGACGAACCAGGGAGGATCCCCCCAGACGGCGCCGGTGCCGCCACCACCGGGAATGGTCGCACCCACGCAGGCGGAGGGATTCCCCAGGGCCATGACCAGCATGCCGCTCGTCGTCGACTTGCCATGTGCCCCGGCGACGGCGAGGCCGCGGCGGGTGTCCATGAGCTCGGCGAGGAACTCGGATCGGTGGATGACGGGGATGCCGCGACGTTCGGCCTCACGCAGGTCCGGGTTGTCGGCGGCGATCGCCGTCGATACGACGAGGACGTCCACGCCGTCCAGGTCGACATCCCCGTGCCCGGCACGCGCGTCGACCCCGGCGGCCCGCAGGTCAGCGAGCGTGGCCGAGTCGGAGCGGTCGGTTCCCGAGACCGCGTAGCCCGCCTCGACGGCCAGGCGGGCCAGACCGCTCATTCCGGCGCCGCCGATGCCGACCATGTGCACGCGACGTGCGCTCATCGGGCGATCTCCGTCACGAGACCCGCGATGCGCTCGGCAGCGTCGGGGCGGGCGACGGCTCGGGCGTTCTCCCCCATGGCGACCAGACGATCACGATCGGCGAGTAGGTCTGCGATGAGCGCGGACATGCGCTCGGTGGTGCACTCGGCATCCGGCAGGAGCACGGCGGCATCGGCCTCGACCAACCAGCGGGCGTTCTTCGTCTGATGATCGGCGGTGGCATATGGGTAAGGGACCAGGATCGCGGGACGACCGATGGCGGCGAGCTCGAAGATCGAACCGCCGGCACGCGAGACCACCAGGTCGGCAGCGGCCACGGCGTCGTGGAACTCGGTGAGGTAGCCGCGCAGGTCGTACCCGGCCGGCGGATCTCCGCCCAGGATGGCGCGGACGTCGTCCAGGTTGCGTTCGCCGGCCAGGTGGATGAGCCGGAAGGGCGGCCCGTCGCGGAAGGCGGTGGCGATCGCCGTGTTGATGCTGCGCGCGCCCTGGCTGCCGCCGGCCACCAGCACGCAGAGATCGTCGGGACCGATCCCCAGGGCGCGGCGACCGGCCTCACGCGACGCCGTGACGACCTCCGGCCCGACGGGACGACCGGTGACCACGAACTTCGGCTCCCTCCGGCCCTCGATCGGGAACGCCATGGCCACCCGGCGGGCGAACGGCGCCGCCAGGCGGTTGGCAAGGCCCATGTGAGAGTCGGCCTCGGTGAGGAGAACCGGACGGCGGGAGAGCCACCCGGCCAGGGCGACCGGACCCGCAAGGTACCCGCCCCCTCCGATGACAGCATCCGCTCGACGGCGACGCAGGATGCCCAGTGCCCGTGGCACGGCCGTCAGGGTCATCCAGACCGTCTTCAGATTGGAGAGGCTGAGGCTGCGCCGGAACCCCTGCATGGGCAGCACATCCTCCTCCAGTCCCGCGGCACGGACCAGCCCGTCGCCCGCTCCCCGGCCGGTGCCGATGAAGGAAACGGTCGCGCCGCTAGCTCGCAATGCGTCCGCGACCGCGAGAGCCGGCTTCACGTGCCCCGCCGTCCCTCCGGCTGCGATCACCACCCTCATCGGTCGGTCGACGCGTGACTCTGACTGCATGGTCCCCCTGTCGCGAGATGTTCAGAAGTAGGCCGATGGAGGTGAGGCAGACGATGAGGTTGGTGCCTCCAGCCGAGACCAGCGGTAGCGGTACACCGGTGATCGGGAAGAGCCCCATCACCTGGGCCAGGTTCACGATGGCCTGAAGGCTGATCATGGTCGTGATCCCCACGGCGATGTACCGGCCGAGCGGTGTGGCGGCCCGCATGGCGATACGGAATCCCATCGCGCCGATGGTGACGAAGGCCGCGATGAGGACGGCCATGCCGATGAGGCCGAGTTCCTCGCCGATGATGGCACCGATCATGTCGGTGTGCGCCTCCGGCAGGTACTTCATCTTCTGGATGCTGTTGCCGGGACCGCGGCCGAAGATTCCACCGGATCCGATGGCGATCTGGGCCTGCACGTTCTGGTACGCCTCGCCGGTCGGATCCGCCCAGGGATTGAGGAACGACCGGACGCGGCTCTGCTGGTACGTCGATGTCGCGATCATGAGGACGGCGAGGAACGCGAAGGATCCCATGATGAGCCCGATCTTCCTCATGGGGATTCCCGCGACGAACACCATGGCGAGACCGATCGCAACGATGAGCGACGCCGTGCCCAGGTCCGGCTCCAGGATCACGAGACCGGCCATGGCGGCGGTCACGATGACAATCGGCCCCAGACCGCCCTTGCGCTGCAGTCGTCGTGGATCGCGGACCAGAAGGGTCGCCATCCAAAGGATCAGCGAGAGTTTGGCGACCTCCGACGGCTGGATCTGGATGCCGCCGAGCACCAGCCAGCGATTGGCACCGTTCACGTTCGGCGAGATCGGGGGCGGGAACACCAGGACCGCCATCAGCATCATGAGCGATGCGGCGACCCCCAGGGGGGCGATGGCACGGAGCGCGGAGGGAGGCATCCTCAATGCCACCGCCAGTGCGGCGAAGCCGAGAGCGGCGAAGACCACCTGTTTGGTGATCGTACCGGTGGCACTGGTTCCGTCGAGGATTGCGTCGGCACTCGTCGCCGAGTAGACCATGACCATGCCGAGCGACAGGAGCACCAGGACGGCACCCAGGAGGATGCGTTCTTCACGATGACGGGAGAGGAACGTGTGTCGTCCGGCGGAGGCCGAGGTCGTGGAACGTGGCGCCATCGGACCGACATTCGACGTCGGCCCCCGGCTCCCTTGCCCGGGAGGCCCATTCGGCACCCGAATGTGGGATGGGAACCGCCCACTTCAGCCTGCCGGTGGTCCACGGTCCGAGGACCGCGTATCGGTATCGCCGGAGTGTGGCCGGTGACCAGCGAAGCGACCGGCGTGCCCGCCCTGGTCGGGACGGTCACCGGTCGGTCGCTCCGGAGGCATCGAGACGATCCGGGCCGGGTGCTGAGGATCGGGATTCGGCGCACGATGACCGAGGGGGTCGCCGCGGGTCAACGGACAGAGGTCGGGCGCCGGCCGGGACTCCGCTGTGTGTCCGGATTGTTCCCGCGAGGATGCCCCGGTTGGAGATGAAGCACGTTCGGGTGGCGCTGACGGCTGCTCTGGCACCCGCGACGGTCGGGCCCATGGAGGCACGGTGGCCGGGGACCCGGCGTACGTCGGTGACGGGGACTCCGGGGTATCCCCGGTTGCACCGGTGACCGGGGCAGGCGTGGCGCGACCCACCACCGGCTCAAGGTCTCCCCTCGGTGGCCCGGGAACGCGCCGGTTCGCGTGCTTGCTGACGTAGCTCTGGGAGACGCCGAGGGTGGTGGCGACCTCCCGGTGGCGGTAGCCGGCGGCGACCGCGGCCGACGCGGCACCGTCCCGGCCCATCGCCTGGGCCAGCGTGCCGACGGTCGGTCGGTGGTTTCCGGCCCGCGCCGGCGCGACCTCCCCATGGATGAGCGAGTGGAGCTGCCGTTCGGCGATGTCGCGCAAGGGATGCAGCCGTCCCAAGACCTCGGCCTCGTCGACACGGACCGGTGGACGGAGAAGCGTCCGCAGCCCGTAGCCACTCCACGGGTAGTGCTCGGGATGCTCGATCATCCCGGCCCGGACCGGATTGCGGTTCACATATCTCACCGCCGTGAGGAACTGTTCGTCCGTGGTCACCGTCACCGAGCGGAATCGCGCGCTGAACAGGTGACCGGTGCGGTCGTGGAAGTGGTTGTAGCGCCGGGCGTACAGACCGAGGATGTCGCGGAGCCCGTCCGAGAGCGTCGGTTCGTCGGTCGTGACGAGAAGGTGGATGTGGTTCGTCATGAGACACCAGGCGTGTATCCGCCAGCCCCGACGTTCACGGGTCTTCTCGACGAGGGCGAGGAAGGAGCGGCGATCGCGGTCGTCCTCGAAGATCGGCTGCCGGTCGTTGCCCCGTGCCGTGACGTGGTAGGTGAGGCCGGCGCCCTGCTGCCGAGGTGCGTGTCCCATCCGACTCCTTCCGAGGTGCTCACTCTGTAAAGGGCTGGGCGGGACGTTTCCACCCCCCTCGGTTTCGCTAGGAGCGGCTTATTTCTGTCCGGTCGGCGCGCGCGG
Organism: uncultured Bifidobacteriaceae bacterium; assembly: GCA_964531025.1. Taxonomy (GTDB): domain Bacteria; phylum Actinomycetota; class Thermoleophilia; order Miltoncostaeales; family Miltoncostaeaceae; genus CALMEC01. The sequence continues at coordinate 398,952 of CAZHDY010000001.1, forward strand.
GAAAGCCTCGTGTCTGACACAAAAGTTTCCGCGCCCCCGGGTCGAGGAATGAGAAACATCCTATGTGCAGGGAATTTGCGCGCGGAGAGAGTGGCAGGAATGCCAGGTGTCTGACACGAGGCTTTCCCGCGCCCCCGAGACGAGAACCACCACGGCCAGTCACCACGTCGAACGCTTCATACGAAAAACGAAAGCAACACTTAGAAACATTGTGTTTCGCCCACTTTTGGTCGATGTGACAGAGGCATGGACACAACTCGAAGGCCAGATCGATGACGCTAAGGAACCACCTCACCGCTGCGGCGATCCTCACGGCGATTCTCGCCGCCGGGACAGCGAACGCCGCTGACATCCACGTCGACGGAAGCGGGACCGATGCCCCCGCATGCGGAGTCAGCCCGGCCGCGGCGTGCGCGACGATCCAGTACGCGATCACGACTCGCGCCGTCAACGACGACAGGATCATCGTCGCACCCGGCGTGTACGAGGTCGCGGCTCAGAGCCACCCGACGAACCCGATGATCAGCGTCAACAAGCGCGTGCAGGTCCTGGGCGCACAGGCTGGCGTCGATGCCCGTTCGCGGACCTTCGACGAAGCCTCCGAGTCGGTAATCCAGGGGACGTCCACCAACGGCCTCGTCTACATCAGCGCGGCGGGCGCCACGTTCGACGGCTTCACAGTGCGCGGCAACACGCGCGAACGCGGCCTGGCGGTCAACGGCGCCAACGCGAACGACATCACCGTTCAGAACACGATCTTCACGAACAACCGGTACGGGATGACCCTCGGGAGCCGGCCGGGTCCGACGACGGTGATCCGACGGAACCTCTTCAAGGAGAACAACAACCACGGCGGCGTCGCAGGCCTCTACGGGCGCGGAATCTACGGCGACACGGGCATCAACGACACCGAGATCGTCGACAACGCGTTCGAGGGTCACATGGGCAGCTCGATGTCGCTGGACGAGACCTTCGCCACCGACCTCGGCCTTCCCGGCACGCCGGTCGGTACCGGCAGCAGGAACCTGGTCATCGCACGCAACAGCTTCACCGGAATCGGTGCGGCGATGAGCCTCATCAAGATCCACGATGTCACCGTCGCCGACAACACCATCCACGTGACCGGCGAGCTCCGCGACGCCATCATGCTGAGCGGCGCGACCAAGAACGTCGAGATCACCGGCAACACCATCACCCGCACCGGGCGTGACGGCGTCCGGATCGATCGGTACGTCGACGGCAATCATGACCCCGTCGCCAACCGCGAGATCCGCATCGTCGGCAACTCGATCAGCGGGACAGGATCGAACTCGCCGGGTGCGGCCGTCCACACCGTCCGCGACACGTCGGGTGGCGACAGCGTCGATGACACGGTCATCGTCCGGGCGAACCGCATCGTCGGCAACGCTCTCGGCGTCTACAACGGTGACGGGTCACCCGTCGATGCCCGCCACAATTGGTGGGGATGCAACGCGGGCCCCGGCACCGAGGGGTGCGACCGCGTCGCCGGGGGCAACATCGACGCCTCTCCATGGCTGGTCCTCCGCATGACGGCGTATCCCATCCCCGCGAGTCCCAACGCCTCGTCCACCGCGAAGGCCGTCCTCACCACCGACAGCGACGGCGACTCGGTGACGTTTCCCGACTTCCCGGCTCAGCCGGTCGCCTTCTCCGTGACGGGAGGCGCCACTCTGCAGAACAGCGCCGGCACGCTGGATGCGGTCGCGACCCTGACCAACCTGCTCACCCTCGGCGGTACCCCGGGTCCCTGGAGCGCATCCGTGACACTCGACAACGCGACCGCCACCGTGGTGGGCACGGCCGTCGCGCCCGGTGAGCCGGCCGCGCCGACGGTTCCGTCGACGCCGACGTCGCCGGGCCCCTCCGCTCCGGCACCGCGGACGACGACCTGCCCGATCACCGACCGGACCCCGCCGTCCGTCGAGGTGACGGCGTCGAAGCCGCTTCAGCGGGACATCCTCGCGCGTCGGCCGATCGTCGCGAGGATCGCACTCAGCGAGCGTGCCCGCGTGAGCGGAAGCCTCCAGATGTGGGTCACCACCCCGGCACGTTTCCCGGGTCAGGACCGTGTCCTCATCAAGGTCACCATCGGCAACGCCGCCACCGTCATCCGGCCCGATGGCACGAGCGTGATGCGCATCGTCCCGACGAAGGCCGGCGTCGCCTCGGTCCGCGCCGCACTCCGCAAGCCCGGTGCCCGCGCCAACGGCTGGCGGATCGTGGGCATGGCCACCGACACCACCGGGAACACCCGGGCGTACTGGAAGGTCCTGGGAGGACGCACCGTGCAGTCGGTCATCCCTCCCGATGCCTGCCGTCTGTCGCGGGCCGACGTGACCGCCCCGCGTGCATCGGTGACCGCTCCGGCGACCACGCTCGCCACGGTGCGCGGTGCGACGCCCGTCCGCGCGACGCTTCGCCTGAACGAGTCGGCCACCGTGTCGGGACTCCTCGTCGTTCGAATCGCCCTGCGTGATGGACGTACCGTGCCGGTGCTCGTCGGAAGCGTCCGCGCCGCGTCTCATCCCACGGGCACCAGCACCCTGGTGCTCACACCGCATCGCGCGGGCATCGCATCGATCGACGGCCTGCTCCGACGCCCAGGATCACGCATGGTCGACTGGCGCATCAACGGAACGGCGACCGACGCGGCGACGAACCGCTCGAACTTCACCACTCGACTCGTCGTGCGCTGAGCTTGGGCCCCGGGTTCATGCCCCGGGGCCGTCCGCGATTCGCGGCCGACGCGCACTCCGGAATGCCATGTGTCTGACACCTGATATTCCCACCCACAGGAAGGCATGCACGAAAAGCCCTTTCTTGCAGGTATTTCGTACGAACGGGGGACAACGGGAATGTCAGGTGTCCGACACCTGACATTCCCCGGCTCTCCCGAGCCACGGCGCGGCACCCTCGACGATCAGTCCCCCAGCACCGCCGCGCGGAAAGCCCGACCGCGTTCCTCGAAGCTTCCGAACTGGTCGAAGCTCGTGCACGCCGGGGCGAGCAGCACCACGTCGCCGGGTCGAGCGGCCTCTCGGGCGTCGGCCACGGCCTGAGTGATGGTGCCGGACCGCACGACGGCGATCCCCTCCCGCGCGAACGCCGTTCCCATCTCGTCGGCGGCCTCGCCCACTCCGTATGCGGCCACGACGCGATCATGGGCACGCGCCGCCAACGGGCCGAACGGGGTGCCCTTGGCACGGCCGCCGACGATGAGGTGCACACGCTCCGGATAAGCGTCGAGCGCGGCCATGGCGGCATCGGGATTCGTTGCCTTGGAATCATTCACATAGGTCACGCCGCCAATCTCCGCGACGACCTCCAACCGGTGTTCCACGCCGGGGAAGGTCGTGAGGCCCCGCGCCACGTCCTCGGCACCCGCATGGACGGCGAGGGCGACGGCCGCCATCGCGTTCTGCCGGTTGTGCGCACCGCGTAACACCACCCGGTCCCATGTCGTGATCAGACCGCGATCTGCATGATGGAGCCCTCCGTCCGCCCAGCAGATGGAGGTGTCGCTGCGGCGGTCGTCGATTGTGCGGAGGACGGCGCCTCCCCCACCGGCTCCGAAGTCCGGGGGTGCGATCGCCAGGTCATCGGCGGTCTGATTGGCGAAGATCCGGCGCTTCGCCGCGGAATAGCTCTCCATGTCCCCGTGACGATCCAGATGGTCCGGTGTCACGTTGAGGACCACCGCGGCCCGTGGATGGAACGCCTCGGCGACGCCCTCAAGCTGGAAACTGGAACACTCGACGACAAGCCAGGTGGTCACCGGAGTGGTGGCCACCAGGGTCGAGATCGGCGTGCCCTGATTTCCGCAGGCCACGGCGTCGACTCCGGCCTCGCGGAGAATGTGGGCGGTCAGCTCGGTCGTCGTCGTCTTGCCATTGGTCCCCGTGATCGCGATCACCGGTGCCTCGGTCATTCGCGCAGCGAGTTCGACCTCGCTGATGACGGGGATTCCGGCCGCGTACGCAGCGGCGACCGGTACGGCGCCCTCCGGGACACCGGGGCTCTTGACGACCAGATCGACGTCGGTGACGGCACCGGCGAAACCGGTGTGCACGTCGACGCCACGGCCGGCCAGGTCCGCCGCGGAGTCCGCATCACCCGAATCAATCGCCGTGACCTGCCATCCGCGATCCGCGAGTAGGCTCGCCGCGGCGCACCCGGAGCGGGCGAGTCCCACCACAAGCGCGCGACTCACGGAAGACCTCGGAAGTAGAGCGTGAATCCGGTGGCCGCGAGCAAAAGGCCCAGGAGCCAGAAGCGAACGATGATCTTCGTCTCGCTCCACCCGGCCATCTCGAAGTGGTGGTGGATGGGTGTCATGAGGAACACGCGGCGCCGGTACCGCTTGAAGACGACCACCTGCATGATCACCGAGAGCGCCTCCAGGACGAACACGCCGCCGATCACGAGGAGCAGGATCTCCGTCTTCGTCATAACGGCCATTGCCGCGATGGCACCCCCGAGGGCATAACTCCCGGTGTCGCCCATGAACACGCCGGCGGGGAACGAGTTGAACCAGAGGAAGCCCAGGCATGCGCCCACCATGGACGCCCCGAAGATGGCGAGGTCCGTCTGACCGAAGATGGCGGTGCCCTCGGTCTGGCTGGCGACGAACGCCATGCCGGTATACGCGAAGAGCGCCACGCCCCCGGTGCCCGCCGCGAGCCCGTCCAGACCGTCCGTGAGGTTGACGGCATTGGCGAACCCGCTGATCACGAGGTAGACGATGATCGTGAACACGTAGGGGCCGACGTCGTAGCTGCGATCGATGATCGGGATCTGGATGGTGGTGGTGAACCCGGTGATGCGCACCGCCACCAGCACGAACACGATCGAGATGACCAGAAGGCCGAGCATGCGCCACTTACCGGCGAGCCCGCCCGAACGCCGATGCCACACCTTCATCAGGTCGTCGGTGAACCCGATGGCACCGCACGCGAGGGTGGTCGCAAGGACGAGCATCGCCTGGGTGCTGCGCGTGGACAGGATGAGGAACGGAATGGCGGCGGCTGCCAGGATGAGCACACCGCCCATGGTCGGGGTCCCCTGCTTCTGGGCGTGCGCGTCCGGGATGAGTCCCTCGGGCCGCACGAACTGGCCGACCTCGTTCCGGCGCAGCCACTCGATGACCTTCGGTCCGAGAAAGAGGAGGAGCGTGGTCGACGCGATGGCGGCGATCAGAATGCGTTCCACGCGCCCACCTCCCTGCCGACCTGGTCGGACGCTGCTCGGATCACGCGTCTCCCGCCAGAACAGCTGTTACACGCTCGAGAGCCATGGATCGGCTTCCCTTCACGAGAACCGTGTCGCCATCGTGGACATGTGACGCGATCGCGGTCAGCGCGTCATCCACGTTCGGATAGTGGACCGCGCCCTCACCGAAGCCCTTCACGTACCAGGCAGCACGGGTGCCGACGCCGACGAGAGCATCCACACCGCGCTCACGTGCAAGCTCGCCGACCTCGCGGTGGAAGTCCGCCTCGCCGCCCCCGAGTTCCATCATGTCGCCGAGGATGACGACGTGGCGGCCGGGACGGCCGACGAGATCCTCGATCGCGGCCCGCATGGCGATTGGGTTGGCGTTGTAGCAGTCCTCGATGAGGACCCCGCCCGCGGCCAACCGGCGGATGTTCCCCCGCATCGCGGAGAGCTCGACGTCGACCGTGGTTCCCTCGGCGAGCGGTGAACCCAGCGCGATGCAGCAAGCCTCGGCGGCGGCAGCACACCGCAATTGCCAGGCTGTCGAAAGGTTCAACTTGAGATCGACGGTCGGACGGACTCCGAACCGCACTACCCTCACTTCATCATCGAGGGTTGGGATCAGAGCATCGAGGTACGGATCAGACTCGGGTATGACGGCGGTACCCTCTGCCGAAAGCGCCTGCACAAGCTCGAATTTCGCGGCGGCCACGTTTTCCACCGAACCAAGGAGCTCCAGGTGGACGGGACCGATCGAGGTGATACATCCGACATCCGGCGGCGCAAGACGCGCGAGCTCCGTGATCTGCCCCATACCGCGCATGCCCATCTCGACCACCATGACTTCGGCATCGTCGGACATGCTCATCAGCGCGAGCGGCACACCGATCTCGGTGTTCTGGTTGCCCGGTGTCCCCTCAGCGCGCAATCCGGCCGCCCGGAGCATGGCGACGAGGATGTCCTTCGTCGTGGTCTTCCCTGTCGCGCCGGTCACCCCGACCACACGGGCACCACCCTTGGCGAGCGCCGCGCGACCCGCTCCCTGCAGCACTTCTGTGGGGTTCGGGGAGACGATGACCGGCTTGCCGATGGCCATGAACTCACCTTCGAGCCAGGCCCAGATCTTCTCGTTGATAACCGCGGCGGCCGCGCCGGCGCGAAGGGCATCGGGCGCATAGTGGGAGCCGTCCTGGGTCTCACCCCGGATACCGACGAAAAGGGACCCATCGGGCACGTTCCGCGAATCGACAGTCGCCCCGTTGATCTCCACGCTGGGAGAGCCGAACGGAAGCCGGGCTCCGGGTGTGGACTTCAGAATCTCGTTGACGGTCATCCTCATCTCAGCGTCTCCAGCACCTCGCGTGCCACCTCGCGATCGTCGAACGGCCGCACGACTCCATTGTGTTCCTGCCCGGTTTCGTGCCCCTTGCCGGCGATGACGAGCACATCCCCCCTCCGCGCGCCGGCAACCGCACGTTCGATCGCACTCCGGCGATCTTCATCGACGAGACGCTCAGCGCGCCCGCCGTCCATCCCTGCAACGATGTCATCGAGGATGCGTGCGGGGTCCTCCGACCGCGGATTGTCCGAGGTGACGATCGCCATGTCCGCGCGGTACGCCGCGATGCGCCCCATCTGAGGACGCTTTCCACGGTCGCGATCGCCACCGCACCCGAACACGACGAGGAGCCGCCCGCCTTCCGGTACCAGGCGCCGGGCCGACACCAGGACGTTATCCAGGGAATCGGGCGTGTGGGCGTAGTCCACAAGCACCTGGAAGTCCTGTCCGGCCTCGATGGCCTCGAAGCGACCCGGCACGCCGGAGAGGGCGGCGACACCACGGGCGACCGCGTCGTGTGGAAGCTCGAGGAGTTCGCCCACCGCAACGACGCCGGACACGTTGGACACGTTGAAGTGGCCGCGGAGTGAGCTCTCGATGGCCAGGGGTCCTCGCGGGGTGGCCATGGTCGCGGCGAACCCGGTGGTATGCATGGTGAGATCGGTGGGACGGACATCCGCCGAGGAGTCGTCGACGGCGAACGTCATGGCGCCGGCCTCAGCCGCCAGTCGTCGTCCGTACTCATCGTCGATGTTGGTGGCGGCCGGAGGATCATCGCCCTCACCCTCCGGTCGCAGGACCAGTGCTCGCTTGGCCCGGTAGTAGTGCTCGACGTCCGGGTGGTAGTCGAGGTGATCGCGCGTGAGGTTGGTGAAGAGCGCAGCGTCGAATCGCACTCCAGCGGCTCTGCGCTGGTCGAGTGCGTGCGACGAGACCTCCATGACACACGCCGTGTCACCGGCGGTGCGCATACGGGCCAGCAGATGCTGAAGATCGACGCTCTCGGGTGTGGTGTGGGTGGCCTTGACCACCTCGCCACCCACCCGGGCCTCGACGGTGCCGATGAGCCCGCTGCGAAAGCCGGCGGCCTCGAGCACCGAGTGGATGAGAAAGGCGGATGTCGTCTTCCCGTTGGTCCCGGTGATGCCGACCATGCACAGATCGGCGCTGGGATCGCCCTCCAAGGACGCCGCGATGAGCGCTGTCGCCAGGCGCGTGTCCGCCACCACGATCTGGGGCGCCGCAAGATCCAGGATCCGATCCACGATGAGCGCGGACGCACCGGCGGCGAGAGCCTGGGAGGCGTAGTCGTGGCCATCGGCGGCCACACCGCGCAGACAGGCGAAGATCGACCCCGGGCGGGCGCGATCCGAGCGGTAGACGACCGCGTCGATCGCGGTGTCGGCGGAGGCGGGCCCGTGCAGTCGCGCACCGGGGATGCCCGCCGTGAGCTCCTGCAGGGTCATCGGCCGACCGATCGTAATACACCGCTGTGGACGGCCGACTGGCCGCGGCGCGACAACCGGGCACGACAAATCCGCGACCGGGCGTCCGACGAGCTCACCAGAAAGTTCTGTGTCAGACACCGAGCTTTCCCCGGGCGAGCGATTGACGAAGAAAGTCCTGCTCTTTCCCGATTTCGATGTCCGCGGAGGCAGCCGTCGGAAAGTTTTGTGTCCGACACAGAGCTTTCCATCAGCGGCGTATGTGGGGAGGGAACGACCGTCCCTGGACCGGATTGGCGAACCCCGGCCCGCAGCACGCGCCTGCACTCAGGAAAGTCTGGTGTCAGACACGGACCTTTCCAGGGCGGGGTTACGAACCGCAAAATACCTGCACCTGAACCACTTCCACCCCCGCGCCCATCAGCCTCGGAAAGTTTTGTGTCAGTCACGAGGCTTTCCGGCCGAACGACGACGGCCCATACGCCGGGGTACGCACGTCCGCAAACGGCGTTCCCGGCCGTCATCGGGGTCAACCTGGCGGAATGCTCTGGTCGCTCAGCGCGAAGTCCGCGACCTTCCTGAAGGTCGGGGCCGCCACGTCACCACCCGTACGCGGACCGCTGGGGTCCGGCTCGTCCACCATGATCGCGATCACGAGCCGCGGGTTGCTGGCGGGCACGTAGCCGATGAACGACGACCGATAGAGGGAATCCGAGTACTTCTGTGTGGTGGGGTCGACCTTCTGGGCGGTACCGGTCTTACCGGCCACCTGGTAGTTGTCGAGCCGGGCTTTCACAGCGGTGCCGCTGGGCTCGACGACGTTCTCCAACATGCCCGACATCGCCGCGGCCGTCTGCCGCTTCATGATCCGCTTGCGGGGCTTCTCAGGCACACCGACGCCGTCGATCGCCTTCACCACATACGGGGTGACGAGCTCACCGCCGTTCGCGATGGCGGCGTAGACCCGCGCCTGCTGCAGCATCGTGGCCGTCATACCCTGGCCGATGGGGATGTTGACGCGCTGCGCGTCGTTCCACGGCGTCTTGGGGAGGTCACCACCGACCTCGCCGAGCAGGTCCACCCCGGTCGGCGTGCCGAACCCGAAGCGCATCATCCACTTGCGAAGCGCGTTGCGCTTGCTGAGCGTCTTCGAGATGTCGACGGTGCCCATGTTGCTGGACTTCTGCAGGATGTCGGCCGTGCTCATCTGCTCGTAGTGATCGCGCGGGTGCGACTCACCGATCTTGTAGTCGTCCTGCCCCTCACCGGCCTTCACCATGACGAACGGGCGGACGTTGTACTGGGTCGTCGGAGTCGTCAGTCCCTCGTCCAGGGCGCCGGCCACCGTGACGGCCTTGAACACCGATCCGGGCTCGTACGCGTCGGTGACGGGACGCAGACGCATGGCGTCGGGGTTGAGCTTCGCCCGGTTGTTCGGATTGATGCGCGGGATGCTCGCGATTGCCAGGATCTGCCCGCTTCGCGGATCCATCACGAGACCCGACGCGGCCTTGGCACGGAACTCCAGACGCGCCTTGATGAGCTCGTCCTCCAACCTGCGCTGGATATCCGCGTCAAGGGTGAGCGTGATGGTCTTGCCGGCCTTCGGCTTGCGAACCTCGTCGATGCGGACGGTCTGCCCGAGCAACTGGTCGCGGACCTCCACCCGGTGACCGGCCTCCCCGGCCAGAACGTCGTTGTACTTGCCCTCGATGCCGTCGATGCCCGTGCCGTCGTCGGTCTGGGTGAGCCCCAGAAGCTGGCCGGCCACGCGGTCCATCGGATAGGTGCGCTTGAGCGTGCTCTCGAAATGCACGCCCTTCAGGTTCAGGTCGCGCAGGTACTGCCCCTGCTCCCGGGACACATGCTTGGCCAGGACGACGTACGAGCGCTTCGACTGCAGGAGATCGAGCATGGTGTCCCGCTGCTTCGCATCGCCCTTGGTGGCGGATGCGATCGTGTCGGCCACCAGCTTGGGATCGTCGACATGGCGGGGATCGGCCGTGATGAGCATGGACGGCACGTCGTCGGCCAGCGTCTGCCCGTCGGCGCTCACGATGGCGCCACGTTGGGCCGGCGTGTCGATGGGGATGTAGTGCTGGGTGTCGGCCTTCGACTCCAACCAGCCGGCGCGGACCACGCCGAGCCACACCGCGCGCATGGCGAGCACCGTGAACAGCAGAGTCACGAGAAGCACCAGCGCCCGGACGCGGTTGCGGGACATCCCGGACATGCGACTGTTCGAAGCGCTCAGGGAACGGCTCCTTCGTCTAGGGGGTGGCTGCCGGCGTCGGCCGTGCCGTCACATAGCGGAGCGCGTCGCTGGAGGGGTTGATCATGCCCAGGCTCTCGGCACGCGCACGCACCGTCACATCGATCTTCGCCTGACGCCCGTTCAGCCCTGCCAGCTGTTCCTGGATCCGCGCGGTCTCCCTGACGACCTCCCCCTGACGCTTCACGAGCGCGAGTTCGGCCGAGTTGATGTACACGACCCCGGCGAAGAGCAGCGCCACGAGCGGAATGGACAGCAGCCCGAGCCGGATCCGCAGCCGCGAACGCCGTCGCCGCGGCCGCGAACGGACCTCAGTGGGTCGCGTGCGCGGACGGGGCTGTGCCTGAGGCCGCGCGACATGGTCGCGTGCCGCGGCGCCGCGGGAACTCATCCGGCCACCTTGACCAGTGCACGGAGCTTGGCCGATTGTGATCGCGGGTTGCGCTCCTGCTCGGCCTGACCGGGGGCCACCGCCTTCGGAAGCGCGAGCGCCGCCTGAGCCGTCCCACCGCAGACGCACGCCGGCAGATCCGGCGGGCAGGTACAGCCCTGGGCCTTGCCCTGCATGAAGCGCTTGACGATCCGGTCCTCAAGCGAGTGGAAGGTGATGACACCGAGGCGCCCGCCGGGGGCCAGAACCTCGAAGGCACGCTCGAGCCCGCGCTCGAGCAGACCGAGCTCGTCGTTCACCACGATGCGCAGCGCCTGGAAGACACGCTTGGCGGGGTGGCCGCCGGCGAACAGAGCCGGTGTCGGGATGCTGGTGCGGATGACCTCGACCAGATCGCAGGTGCTCAGAATGGGACGCTCGGTACGGCGGCGCACGATGGCGCGCGCGATGGGCTTGGCGTAACGCTCCTCACCGTAGGAGCGGAACCAGCCGGCGAGGTCCGCCTCGTCCGCGGTGGCGAGGAGGTCCGCCGCCGTGACGCCGTGACCGTCGTCCATGCGCATGTCGAGCGGAGCGTTCCGCGAGTACGAGAAGCCGCGCTCGGGACGATCGATCTGCATGGACGACACGCCCAGGTCCATGAGGATCACGTCCGCCGCGACGCCCTCGTCCAGGAGCGTCTCGAGCCCCTCGGCGAAGTCGGCGCGTACGTAGCGCGTACGGCAGTTGGAATGCTCGGAGAACCCGACGAAGAGCGGCTCGGTGGACGCGTCGCGATCGATCGCGATGTACGCGCCGGACCGGCCCACCGCGGGCGCCAGCGCGCGGGCGTGTCCACCTGCCCCGAACGTGCAGTCCACGATGGTCTCACCCTCGACCGGGGCCAGCGTCCCGACGACCTCGTCGACGAGGACGGGCTCATGCAGTGTGCGCTTAGTCTCCAATGTCGTCACGACCGTTGCCATACTTCGACACCCCCTCTCGCTCCATGTCACCGAACTTGGGCTCGATGAGCGCGGGATTCCATAGTTCGAAGTAGCCGCCGTTCCCCATGAGCTTCACCCCGGTCTCGAGGTTGATGCGCTCCCGGAGTTCCGGGGGGATGACGACCCTTCCTTGCTTGTCCAGTCCGTCCGAGTCATAGGCACCGGCCATCAGGTAGCGCCGAAGCCAACGCTGCTTGTCGTTCCGTATGTCCAGGTCGCCGAAGACGTCCTGGACCATCTCCTCCCAGTGGTCCCGGGGGGCGATCACGAGACAGTCATCCAGCCACCGGGCGACGATCACGCCCTGTTCGAATGCACGGCGATGTTTCGCCGGTATGGCGATGCGATACCGGTTGTCGACGCTGCACTCATACGTGCCCATCAGTGATGACTGTTGCACCATCGGTGGCCACGATACCCCACTTCTCCCCACATCACAACCCATATTCCCCCATCAGCCCCCAATCCCCGCCACTTCGGGCTCCACACACCCCAACGCGCGACCCCGACGAATCGATCCCGATCCCGGATCCGATGCAACACGCGGTGCTGAAACGCCCTGACGCACGGCACGTTTCATTGCAACTGTGATCGAACACTTGTTCGGTCACGGGTTTGGGTCTAGGGTCATTCCCATGAGCACGACACACGCCACGCACCCCACCCGCACCGCACGCGGACACCACCTCCACCTCGTCGCCGACACCCCGAGGAGCACCCCCTCGCCACGCACCCTGGGACGCCCCCAGCGTGTCGCGGTCACGCTGGTCGGACTCACCACGGGCTTCCTGCTCGGCGCCTGGGCCACCGCCCTCGGCGGTGGTCAGCCCGGCACCCTCGCCACGCTCGCCCTCGTGTGCCTGGCCCTCTCGGTTCCGGCACTCGCCGCGAGCCGTCGCCAGGTTCGCCGCGAGATGCGCACACACGTACCCGTCACCTCGACGGCGGCCACGACGTCGACCTCCCCCGTCGCCACGCTTCGGGCCCTCCCCGACCGCTCCGACGTCCCCGCACAGCCTCTCCCGCACGCGGCGTGAGTCACCCGCGCCGGGGAGAGGCCCGTGGTCTGGCGCTCGTCGGCGACATACACGGGAACATCGCGGCCCTCGACGCCGTGCTGGATGCGGTGGCGGACCGGGAGCTTCTTGCGGCGGGGGTCTGTACCGGCGACATCGTGCTCCGCGGCCGTGAGCCGGAGGCCTGTGTCGACCGCATCGCCGGGCTGGGGTGGCCGGTGGTCTGCGGTAACACCGACCGCAAGGTGGCCCTCCGTGATCCACGTCCGGTCGGGCATCCCGCATCCGATCGGGTCGGGTCCCGATCCTGGACACGCCACCGGCTGTCCGACGCGAGCGTGTCCTTCCTGGCGGACGCTCCACCCACGGTAACCGTGAATGTCGGTCGCTTCCGCGTTCTCGTGATGCACGGCTCACCCGACGATCCCACGGTTTCGCTCTTCGATCCACATACGAGCGACTCCGATCTGCGCGACCTCAGATCACGCTTCCCCGACGTCGACGCGATCGTGACCGGCCACACGCACCTTCAGATGGCGCGCATGGTCGACGGATGTGCGTTCGTCAACCCGGGAAGCGTGGGCGAGGCCCCCACGCAGGATGCACTTCCCCGCTGGGCGTGGCTGGAAGCGGGTCCGAACGATGTGATCGCCCACCTCGAGACGGTGCCCCGTCCTCTGGCACCGCAGCGCATCCCGCGCGGCTCACGCTGACGGCAGGACGGCCAGAGTGCTGAGTGCGAAGGCCGTCCAACCGGACTAACTGGTGACGGCGACCTCGTAGTTCCAGAGCTCGCTGCTCACACCGACAGGCCTCGGAGCCTGTCCGCCGGCACGTTCGGCCTCACTGCGGTGGCCGTGCGCGAACTCGGGAGACTCCCTCCACGCACGGAACGCGTCCTCGTCACGCCAACGGGTCACAACCAGCCACGTGGTGCGACCGTCGGTCGGGCGCAGGAGCTCGAAGCCCTCGAAGCCGTCGGCGCCGTCGACCGCACCGGCGCGGGCGGCGAAGCGATGCGCGAGCTCGTCGCCGCTGTCGGCCGGGACCGTGATGGCATTGATCTTGATGACGCTCATGGATACGGCTCCTTGGGCCCGTCGTGGATCGCGTGGCGGACCCTACCCGGCGTGGCGCGAACCCCGCCGATCGTGTTCGCGAGTCGCAGAGGGCCCGCTGGTAGCGTCCGGCCATGGCACAGATCGTCATCTGGGGGCGCCGCGCACTGATCGACGAACGTCGCGCAGCGTTGTCGACGGCCATCCATTCCGCCGTCGTCACCGCCCTCGACTACCCGGCGGACAAGCTCTTCCAGCGCTTCGTCGGCCTCGAGCCCGGGGACTTCCTCCACCCGGAGGATCGCGGTGACGACTACGTCATCGTCGAGATCTCGATGTTCGAGGGCCGGACGGACGAGGCCAAGCGCGCACTGATCGCGGCCCTCTTCCGGAACATCGAGGACCAGGTCGGGATCGTTCCCCACAGCGTCGAGATCACGATCACCGAAACGCCGCGCCTCAACTGGGGTATCCGGGGACGGAACGGCATCGACCTGGACCTGGACTACGCCGTGGACGTCTGACGAACCGTCATGCCAACCCGCGCACCGGCATCGTCCATGCAGTGAAGGGACCACAGGGAGAGACCCATGGGTCGTGAAGCTGTCGGCACAGCCGATTGGCGGGGCGAGACCGCAGAGGTGAGAGCGCTGCTCGAATCCCAGGAGATCATCCTGCGCGGCGGTATCCGAGCGCGCCTCCCCCGCTCCGGGATCACCGCCGTGACCTCGGAAGGAGGACGGCTCCGATTGCTCTCAGGTGGCGAGCCACTCGTTCTCACTCTCGGAGAGGTAGAGGCAGACAGGTGGGTGACCGCTCTGCTGAAGCCGCCGCCCAGCCTCGCCGCGAAGCTCGGCATCTCTGACGCCAAGCGAGCGTTCGTCATCGGTGTCGCCGACGACGAGGCGTTGTCGGCGGCACTCGACGGCGCGAGCACTGATGCACTCGGCGATGCGGCGATTCTCGTCGCGGTGCTGCGCGACGAGGCCGATCTCGAAGCATCCTTCGGCGTCGCGGAATCCGTTCCGCAGCTACCGGTGTGGTTCGTCTCTCCCAAGGGCGGCACCGGTCCGGTCGGTGCCGGCGAGGTCCGGGCGTACCTGCGGGAGCGCGGTTACGTCGACTCGAAATCCAGCGCCGTGTCCGACCGGCTCACCGCAACCCGCTATGCACGTCGCAAGACCGCCTGATCGGCGACGTCCACTCCACGGCTGATGTCACCGCTCACCCGTCGACCGGTGCCGACCGCGCCCCTCCAGGACCGCCGGGCGGACGTATCCGTACCGCGCCACTGGTGAACGCTGCGAGACCCGCGATCATCAGGTCCACTGCAAAGCCGAAGCGATCGTCACCGTCGCCTGCTCCCAGTGCGCCGGCAAGCGAGGCGAGCACGGGGTACTGGTCGGCGGGGATCCGTGTGAGGGACTCGTGTACCTGGTCGAAGTAGGCGGCGGGATCCTCACTCACCACCGGCCGGTTCCGGAAGATGTCGCGTTCGAGCGCGACGGCGCCGACGACCAGGGCCATCATGTCGACGAACCAGGCGATCACCTGGTCGGGTACGTCGCCCGCCCGGAGAAGGGCCACGATACGCTCGAGGCCACCGAGCATCGACGGTGACAGCGGAACAAGCCCCAGCGACGCACGCGCCACCCCGGGGTTCTCGTCGTACAGCCGCAGCATCGCGAACATGAGTTCACGCAGCTGCTCCTGCCAGCGATCCGGGTCTGGATCGGGGACATCGAGCCGGCTTGCGACGCGCGCGACGATGAGTGAATCGAGCTCGTCCCGCCCGGCGACGTGGGCGTACAACGAGGCCGGACCGGTACCCAGTTCGCGGGCGATCGAGCGCATGCTGACAGCCTCGTAGCCCCCCTTCCTCATCTGGGCGAGAGCGACGTCGACGATGCGATCGGTCGACAACGGCCGACGACGAGGACGGCGTCGGCGCTCCGCCTGTGCGGGGATCCGGACCCGTGACGGCCGCGATCGACGGTTGTCGGAGGACGCGCTCATGAGCCCAGTCTATTGACACGAACACCGTTCGTGTGTAGAACAGTGTTCGTAATACGAACACTGTTCGTCCGGAGGATCGCGTGACACACCAGCACACCCCCACCACCGCGCCCGTCGACGGACTCTGGTCCGAGGAATCCGGCTACCGATGGCGGTGGCTCGTCCTGGCGGTCGTGATCATCGCCGACGTCATGGATCTCCTCGACGCGACCATCGCCAACCTCGCGGGGCCCTCGATCCGAGCCGACATCGGCGGTAGTGAGAGCACCCTTCAATGGATCCTCGCCGCCTACACCCTCACCTTCGCCGTCGGCCTCGTGACGGCCGCACGTCTTGGTGACCTTGTCGGCCGACGCCGCATGTTCCTCATCGGCATGACCGGCTTCACTGTCGCCTCGCTCCTCTGCGGACTCGCACCATCAGCGGGACTCCTGATCGCCGCCCGGGCCGTACAGGGACTCTTCGGCGCCGCGATGATCCCGCAGGGCTTCGCCATGGTGAAGGCCAGCTTCCTCGAGAAGGATCTCCAGCGGGCGTTCATCCCGTTCGGCCCCATCATGGGCATCGCCGCCGTGCTCGGACCCATCCTGGCCGGGTTCCTGATCGACGCCGACCTCTTCGGCCACGGCTGGCGGATGATCTTCTGGATCAACCTGCCCGTGGGGATCGTCGGCCTCTTCGTCGCGTGGCGGTACCTCCCGCGCGGCGAGGAGCGGGAGCCCGGTGCACGGCTCGACGTTCCCGGTGCGCTTCTTCTGACGATCGCATCCGTGCTTCTCATCTACCCGCTGGTACAGGGACGCGAGCAGGGCTGGCCGTGGTGGATGTTCGCACTGCTCGGGCTTTCGGTGGTGATGTTCGTCGCCTTCGCGGTCTCGGAACGCCGGTCGCACCATCCGGTCATCGAGCCCACGCTCTTCCGCAACCCGCGGTTCCTGAGCGGCATCGTCTTCCTCGGGGCGTTCTTCATCGCCATGACGGGGTTCAATCTCGCGAGCAACCTGTTCATCCAGTACGGGATGCACTACTCGCCGACGGATACGGGGCTCACGATGATCCCGCTCGCGCTCGGCATCTCTGTCGGCGCCGCGTTGTCGGGAGCCTGGCTGGGACCGAGGTTCGGCCGGCGGGTGCTGCATGGAGGGCTGGCGATCTCCGCCGTGGGCCTCCTCATGATGTGGTGGTCCGTCGGCCACTGGGACGTCGGGATCACCGGCTGGGACCTCGCCCCCTCCTTCGCCGTCATGGGTATCGGGATGGGCCTGATCTTCGCACCGCTGTTCGACATCATCCTGGCCGCGCTCTCGGACCGTGAGGTAGGAAGCGGATCGGGGCTCCTGAACGCCGTCCAGCAGTTCTGCGGCGCCCTGGGAGTCGCGATCCTGGGGTCGGCCTTCTTCCACTGGCTGCCGGGACACGGCTACGAAACGGCGATCCGCTGGTTGATCCTCACCACGCTGGCGGGCTTCGCCGTGGCGTTCGCGATCGGCTTCACCCTCCCCCGCAGGCCGCGCGAGGAATCCGCCCACTGACCTTCGATCTGCCAGCGCTTCGCTCCGGCCGCATCACCGGAGCAAAGCGCGCCTCGCTTCCTTCAGAGAAGGCTGAGGAGCACGGCGAGCGTCGGGATGGAGAGAAGCGTCGTGGTGACGATTGCGGCCGCCACGACATCGGTGTCACCGTCGTACTCACGCGCGATGAGGAGCGCGTTCACCGCCGTGGGCATCGCGGCGGACAGGATGAGGACCGAGAGGGCCTCGCCGCGTAGACCCACGACCCAGCCGATGCCCCACGCGGAAACGGGACCGATCACCAGGCGTCCGCCGGTCGCCGCCCAGATGCGGGCGGTCGGGCGGATCCATCCCCCGGAGCCCAGCTGGAGGCCCAGGGCGAGCAGGATGACGGGCAACGTCGCCTGGGCGAGCAGGGTGACGCCGCGATCGATTCCTTCCGGTACGGGCACGTCGAGCCAACGGACACCGAGCGCGACCGCGGCGACCCAGAGGACGGGAAGGCGCATGACGGCCCGTGCCGTGCCCACGAGCGTCACACCATCGCGTCCCATGGTCAGGACCGCCGGTCCGACGGCGTACATGCCGACGAACGACACCAGGAAGAGGATCGTCGCCCGTTCGAAGCCCGCCTGACCGAACGCGAAGAGCGCGATCGGCAGGCCCATGTTGCCCGCATTCCACAGGCCGACGCTGATGCTCAGGCTGCGTGCACTCCGTCCGTCGCGACCCAGCCCGCATGCCCACCCCACGAGCAGGCTGACGATGAGGACGACCGCGTAGGCGACGGTGAGACGGACGGCCTCCGACAGCTCGATCGGCGTGTGAAGCACCGTCTCCGCGACGAGCGCCGGGGACAGCAGGTAGAGGGTGATCCGGGAGATCGTGTCGTGATCGATCGCGACACGGGAGGCGAGCAGCGCCCCGAGTGCGGCCACGAGCACGACGGGCAGAAGGACGTCGGTGAGTGCCTCTCTCACAGCGTGGAGCTAGATAGAGCCGGGCGCGCGGCCCACCGCGACGAGCTGGGCACCCGCTCCCGTGAGCGTGAGGAGGCGCGCGACCGGGATCAGGGCTGTCGTCAGCAGTCGCCCGGCGAGCGCCCTGGCCGGGTTGATCTGCGGATCGAGGCCGGGCGCGATGCTGAAGGCGAGCGTTGACGGGTATCTCCAGCCTCCCGTCGCACGGACCTGTACCTCCTCGAATCCCGCGCGGCGCAACGTCTCGGCCAGAACGGCCCGGCGGAAGTGCCAGCGGTGCCGGCTGGGCTCCCATCCGTGCCAGCGTCCCCGGAAGAGGCGGGCCTCGATGCCCCCGGCGTTCGGGACCATGACCACGACGTGGCCACCGGACCGCAGGCGCGCGCGAGTGGCGGCGAGGGTGATCTCGGGATCGGGGAGGTGCTCCACCACATGCGAGAAGAGCGCCACGTCGTAGTCGGCGATCTCCTGGGGGAGGGCCTCGATCGTGCACTTGTGGACCGTCGCCCGATCACCGAGCTGTCGCCGAGCCATCGCGGCCTCGTCCGGATCCGGCTCGACCACATCGACCAGATGTCCGTGCCGGGCCAGCACGACGCTGCGGTTCCCGGAACCCGCTCCCACGTCGAGGACGCGCTCGCCGTCGCCGATGATCGCCCGCGCGGGTTTCAGTTCACCCCAGAGGATGGCGTCGGCGATCCTCCTGGCGATTCCTCCGGAGGGCAGGGCCGTCGGAGCCGCCGGGGCGCCCTCGTCGGCGTCGGCGAAGCCGATACCGCAGGTTCGACACCGATGCACCTCGACGGAGGCCCCTCCGGTGCGGTCGTGGGCATACACCCAGCGTCGCGCCGGTCCTCCGCAACGGGGACAGGTTCGACGGGGAGTACGTCTGAACGGCTCAGTCGTCGACATCGACCGACGAGCATAGCGGCCACCGTCCCTGCCCCGGCCGCCGTCGACTACGAGGCCCCCGGAGCAGGTGTCGATGAGTCCCCCGCCGCCGCATCGGCTTGACGTGCGTAACGCGAGGCGAGCACCGAGCAGATCATGAGCTGGACCTGGTGGAAGATCATGAGCGGCAGGACGATCGCCCCGAGGGCTCCTCCGCTGAAGATGATCGCCGCCATCGGCACTCCCGTGGCCAGGGACTTCTTGGTTCCGCAGAACTGGATCGCGATCTGGTCCTGGCGCGAGAAGCCAAGACGCTCGGCGGTGAACCTCGTGAGCCAGAGGAGCCCGGTCACGAGCGCAATGGAGAGGGCCACGAGGATGAGGACGTCCGTGACGCCGACGAGCGACCAGATCCCCTCGTCCATCCCTTTGGAGAAGGCGGCGTAGACGACGAGAACGATGGTGCCCCTGTCGGTGAACTTCAGGAGCTTCGCCCGGCGACTCACCCAATGCGCGGTCAGCGGACGCGACAGCTGACCCAGGATGAACGGCAGGAGGATCTGGAGGCAGATGTCGACGATCGCCATCCCGCTGATGGTCACTCCTCCGGTCGTGCTGATGAGCAGGATGACGAGGAGCGGCGTCAGGAACACGCCGAGGATGTTGGACGCCGTCGCGCTGACGATCGCACCCGCCACGTTCCCGCGCGCGATGGAGGTGAAGGCGATCGACGACTGGACCGTGGACGGCACCACGCAGAGGAAGAGGATCCCGACCGTGAGGGTCTCGCCGATCACATGCGGTGCGATCGGTCGCAGTCCCAGTCCGATCAGCGGGAAGACGACGAACGTGAAGCAGAGGATCGTGACGTGCAGCCGCCAATGGCGGAGCCCGGCGACGGCCTCTGCGGGCTCCATGCGCGCCCCGTAGAGGAAGAAGAGGATCGCGATGGCGGCGATGACCACCCCGTCGAGGACGTCCTCGGCCCGCCCGCTCGCCGGAAGGAGAGCGGCGACCCCCACGGCGGCGAGGATCGCGATGATGAATCCGTCGATCCTGAGTTTGGCGAGGAGTCCCATGGGCCCGCACAGTCAAGCGTATGGGCTGGACGTCGGCCTCACGCAGGCCGTCTTCGCGTCATACCGAAGAGGGTCGGGTGCCGGCGGCGCCACCCGCAGGGCGGCTCGTCGATTCGGCCTGTCCGTACTTCACATCGACCTGACGTCTCGTCCCCTCATCGCGTCGTACCGCATGTCGACCTCCGGGACGCGCTCGTCACCCTGAGGCGGCACCGTCCGCACGTTCCCCGGTATGTCCGGGGCCGGCCGACACCGACCGGCTGCGCCGATAGAGGATCTCGATCGCGACGGCGCCCGCCGCACCGATGCCGAGGCTGATCCACGCCAGGGGCGCGGGCGCATCGAAGGCGAAGAATTCCCGGGCGGCGGGAAGGACGAAGGCGAAGGTCGCGATCGCCATCATCGCGCCGACGAGGACCGCCTTCCACGACACGAGAGGCCGCGAGAGGACAACCAGGATCCAGAAGAACACCGTCAGCAGCGTGATGGTGGCACCGGTCCCGGGTTGCCAGCAGGCGAGGTCGGTCGTGGATGCGGACGCCGGCGACGTCAGGCACCGTTCGGTGAACCGGTCCCAGGGAACCCCGTAGTGACTGCCGACGACGAGGTAGCTGACCATCACGGCGGCGCCGGCCACGACCCCGGCGGGGACGGCGAAGCGGAGGATCCTGGCGAGGAAGCCGGGAACGTACCGACGGGTGTTCGGGCCCAGCGCGAGGAAGAAGGCCGGAACGCCGATGGTCACCGTGGAGACCAGCGTCAGATGGCGCGGCAGAAGCGGGAACGGGAACACAGCGATCGCGGCAACGAGGATCGCGACCAGGCTCATGACGTTCTTGGCGACGAACAGGTTCGCCACGCGCTCCACGTTGCCGATCACGCGGCGTCCCTCGGCGATCACCTTCGGGAAATGGGCGAACCTGCCGTCGAGGAGTACCAGCTCGGCGACGGCCTTCGTGGCCTGTGCGCCGTTCCCCATCGCCACACCGATATCGGCGTCCTTCAGCGCGAGGGCGTCGTTGACACCGTCACCGGTCATGGCGACGACGTGGCCGTCGGCCTGCAGCGCGTGGACAAAGGCGCGCTTCTGTTCGGGGGTCACGCGGCCGAATACCGTCCCCTCGGCGAGCGCGGCCCGCAGCGCGTCCTGGTCATCCGGAAGCGTGCGCGCGTCCACCGGCTCCCCCACGTCCAACCCGAGTCGACGGGCGATGGCGCCGACGGTGTCGGGGTTGTCCCCGGAGATGACCCGGACGGCCACGTCCTGGCCACGGATCCACTCGAGGGTCTCGCGCGCGTCCGGACGGATCTGCTCGTGCAGGGTCACGATGGCCGCCGGTGTGAGGTCGTCGGGGAGGACGGCGGTGTCGATGACCCTGTCAGAGCGCGCGAGCATCACCACGCGTTGTCCGTCCTCCGCGAGCGTCGCCACCCGGAGCAGGATGTCCTCGCGGGCGGACGGGTCGTGGCAGGCGTCGACGAGCACCTCCGGAGCACCGAGGATCCACGTGCCGTGGTCGCGGAACACGGCGGCACTCCACTTGCGCGCCGAGTTGAACGGGACGGTCGCGTCGCGGGTCCATCCCGGTGAGTCGATCGCGGCACCGATCGCCACGAGCGTCCCGTTGGCGTTGGGATCGTCGGCGAGCGCGCCAAGCGCCGCACGCAGGAGGTCTGCGTCATCCGACAGGGGCACAAGGTCACCGAACGCGATGTCACCGACCGTCAGGGTGCCGGTCTTGTCGACGCAGACGACATCGACGCGGGCGAGCGTTTCCACGGCGGGAAGCTGCTGAACGAGCACCTGGGATCGGGTCAGCTTCACCGCCGACAGGAGGAACGCGACCGATGTCAGCAGGACGAGCCCCTCGGGGACCAGGCCGACGAGCCCGCCGGCGGATCGGATGACGACCTCACGCCAGCCCTGGTCGCCGACAGCCCGCCACTGTGACCACAGCTGCAGTGGTACGGCGACCACGAGCACCCAGGTGATGTACCGCAGCAGGGTGTTGATCGACGCCTGGATCTCCGAGTGGGTGCGCGTGAACCGGCGGGCATCGGCGGCCACCGTATTCACGTATGAGTCCTCGCCGACGGCGGTCGCGTGCAGGCGACCGGCGCCGGCGACGACGCTCGTACCGGAACGGATCTCATCGCCGGCATCGTGGGGAACGGGCTCCGACTCGCCGGTGAGATTGGATTCATCGAGCTCGAGCCCGTCCGAGGACAGAAGCGGACCGTCAGCCGGAACCTCGTCCCCGGCGCGGAGCTCGATGACGTCGTCCAAGACGACATCGGCCGTCGGGACCTCGCTGACCTCCCCGTCCCGGAGGACCCGTGCGGTCGGTGCGTTCAACAGGGCGAGCCGGTCGAGCTTGCGCTTGGCCGCCCATTCCTGGGCGATGCCGATGGTCGAGTTGGCGACGAGGATCAGGCCGAAGAGCCCGTCGGCGAGCGATCCCGTCGCCATGACCAGGACGAAGAGCGCACCCAGGATGGCGTTGAACCGTGTGAGCACGTTGGCCCGGAAGATCTCGGACACCGACCGGGAGGTGCGCTCCCGGAGTGCGTTCACCCGCCCATGCGCGATGCGATCCGCGACCTCGGCAGACGTCAACCCTCCGACGGCGTGCCCATCGCCGGGCGGCGCCACGGAGTCGGATGTGGAGGTCGGTCGGGAGGAGGTCACGGTCGTCGTGTCAGGTCCGGAGTGTGGTGATGCGTCGGAGAGCGATGCGAGGAGCTTACGAGGACATCACCGCCTCGGGACGTCCAGGGTGGCACGGCTCACCACGTGCCGTGGGTTCACGGGTCATGCGTGGCCGGACGCCGACGCGGCGACGCCGGATCCGCGGTCTTGATCGATGTGGGCAGAGCCTTTGCGTGACCGGTTCTCTCCGCCAGAATGGCCACCGTCACATATCCGCGGCCACGATCCGAGGACCTCGAGATGCTCAACCCCCTGACGCACCGCAAGATCCTGAAGAAGGGCAGGCCGGGACGCGCCACCATCCTGGCGATGTCGACGCCCGCACGCGGGGCGTCGTCGTCCAACGTGGCGTTCACGCTCCGGGTCGAGGTGGAGGGTCTGCCGCCCTACGAGGTCGAGGACCAGTGGATGGTGTCGTCCCGCGTCACCCTCGGATACGGGGCATCGCTTCCGGTGCGCGTCGATCCGAAGGATCCGCAGAGGGTGGCGATCGACTGGGACTACTACATGGCCGAGACGCAGGCGGCGACGGACGCCCGTCGTGCGCACCTCGCGTCCCAGCCTCCGGTGGGCTCACCGGAGGCGTCCGTCCTGGGTGCGCCCGGCGACGTCTCCCCCGACGGAGCACAGACGGTCGACGTCCGAAACGATCCGGAGCTTCGCGCCAAGCTGGAGCAGGTGCTGGGGCGCACGCTCACGCCCGGCACGACCGAGCACATCGATCTGGCGTCCGATCCGGCCACGGCCGCCGCGGTCATGCAGGTGATCGCCCAGCACACCGCGGAACGATCCATGGTTGCGTCGCCCGCGCCGTCCGACGGGCCTGACGATCCGGCGCAGGAGCCGGACATGGATCGAACGATCGCGCAGTTGGAACGTCTCGACGCGCTGCGTCAGAGCGGTGCCATCACGCAGGCCGAGTTCGATGAGCAGAAGCGGAAGCTCCTGGGCTGACCGTCCGGCACCGGGGTGCCGATGACACACCGGGAGCCCGCACCAGGTGATCCGGCGAACCGGACCGCCACGTGGCGCCCGGCCGGCGGCGTCCCCACGTCCCCCGCTCACCCGATCGGCTGAGCCCCTATGTGAGGGTTGCGAGGAGGGCCTCCACGAGAGCCTCCGGCTGCGACAGTGCCACCAGGTGGCCGCCCGGGATGACGACGGCCTCGACTCCCAGCCGCTCACGCGCCTGCGCGACCTGGAACCCACGGGGGAAGAACCGGTCGTCGCGTCCGACGATCGCGGCGACCCGGTCCGGCCAGGCCGTGAACCGAGCGGGGTGGGCGAGGATCTCGGCGCTCTGTTCGATCTCTCCCCGGTCCAGCAGCGCACGTCGGACATCGGCGGGCAGATCGTGCAGGAAGTCCTCCAGTTCGACCGCGTCGGTGGTCTCGCGTCCCTCGCGTTCGGCCAGGGCGTTGCGGGCCTCGCCGGATCCCGCGGTGGCGAACCACTCACCGGGTGTCTCGCCGGGACGGGGGATCATCGCGTTGAGGAGCACCGCACCCGCGGCACCGACCCGTTCGGCGAGGAGGGGCACCGTGAACCCTCCGAGCGACTGGCCGACGATGACGGTGTCGCCATGGAGTGCGTCCCGCTCTCCGACGCGCGCCTCCATCTGGGCCAGGCAGGCATCGGTGTAGGTGCCGAGGTCGGAACCGTCGTCACCGGAGGGAAGATCACAGGCGACCGCGGTGTGCCCGGCCGCCTCGAGGAGCGGTACCACGCGATGCCAGAGCCAGGCGAGGCCGCCCGCACCGGGGATGAGAACGAACATCGCCACCGTCATGCCTCCCATCGGCCGCCCGCGGACTACGAACGTGTCCACCATTCGGGCAGGAGCACCGTAACAGGGGACCAGTCCACCCGGGGACGCGCCGGACGCCGCGGACGTGGCCGTGGAGAGGTCGCCGGGCGCCGCACGGGAGGTGGTTTCGGTTCGAGGGTCTCGAGGGTGTGACCGAGGATCCGGACCACGGGCGTGATGGGGTTGACGGGGCTCTTCGGACCGGCCCGGTGCGGCCGGAGCATCACCAGGCTGACCATCAGGACCGCGATGACGGCCACCATGCCGAGGTAGTCGCCCGCGGCGCTGCCCCGTTGACGTGGCCGATCGGCGCGGGGTCCGTCCGCGACGCCACCACGAAGCGGCGTACGAACGGGACAGCCCGCGATCTCCGTCCCGGCGGTCACCGGACCTCGACGCTCCACGTGCGCTCTGCGACCCCGTTGCCGTCCCCGGCCGGCCACCGGCCCGGAGTACCGCCCCCGGTCGTCCCGCGACGACCGCCTCCGCAAACGGCTCACGGCGCACCGACCACGACGCCCATCTCGCCGATGAGCTTGAGGATCATCACTCCGACGACAAGCAGCAGCGCGCCGGGGACCATGACCATCGCCACGACCAGCTGGACCTTCGGAGCCGCCTGCGCCGCCCGGTCCCGGATCGTCTGTCGACGGTTCGCACGCAGCAGTTCGGCCTGTCGGGAGAGCACCGCGCTGACGGGGGTTCCGAGCTCCTCCGCCTGGAGGACGGCGCTCACGAGGCTCGTGAGCTCCTGGACCTCCATTCGTGAGGCGAGTCCTCGGTATGCCACCCGTCGCGGTGTCCCGAGGTCGAGCCGTGCGAGGGTCCCGCGGATCTCGTCCGCCAGAACGCCACGGAAGCGCTTCACCGCCACGCGGAGTGACGACTCCAGTGGAAGTCCCGCATCCGTGCAGAGGACCACCACGTCGATGAGGTCGGGCAGGTCGCGCACCAGCGCGTCCCGGCGTTGACGGGCGCGCCGGGACACGACGAACGTCGGCACCAGGAGTCCCAGACCGGCCGCGGGGACGGAGATCAGGACCGCCACCGGCGAGGCCAGCGCGAGGAGCCCGCCGAGCGCCAACCCCGCGGTGACGAACCCCGCGCGTACACGGCTGAGGTCGTCCCCGTCCATCAGCGTGTCGAGTCCCGCCGCGGCGATGTCGCCGTCGCGCTGGCGGCCGCGCAGGGCGCGGACCACGGAGCCGGGTGCGGGGAAGCGCCGGCCCACACGGAGCAGGGGTGGTATCCGCGGCCCCTCCGCCACACGCGGAGCCCGGCCACGGCGCATTCCGACGGCCACCACCGCGAGCGTGAGAAGCCAGAGGAGAACGGGCCCGGGCATCAGCCGTCCCCCGCGGTGGATGTGACAGGCACCCCGGTCACCGTCCCGATCATCGGGCACCACCGTCGACGTGTGCGATGCGTCGCACGAGAAGGACGCCGACCACCTCGAGGGAGACCGTCGCCATCAGAAGGATGCGGCCGAACCCGGCGCCCACGAGATCCTCGATCGTCCCAGGCGACGAGAGTTCGACGATCACCCCTCCGGCCGCGGGCAGCCCGGCGACGAGCCATGCGGACATGCGGGCCTGTGC
The DNA here is from genome assembly GCA_964531025.1 of uncultured Bifidobacteriaceae bacterium. Taxonomy (GTDB): domain Bacteria; phylum Actinomycetota; class Thermoleophilia; order Miltoncostaeales; family Miltoncostaeaceae; genus CALMEC01. The sequence continues at coordinate 425,286 of CAZHDY010000001.1, forward strand.
GGTCACCGACCGGGCCTCCCGTGCGACGCGTCCCCGATCGTCCAGCTGAGCGGCCAGCCGTGTGAGCCCTCCGGCAAGGTCCCCGCCGACCGACCGCTGCACGAGGATCGCCGACACCATCAGCTCGATCGTCTGGGAGCGATGACGTGACGCGAAGCCCTGGAGGACATCGTCGATGCGGGCGCCCAGCACGAGCTCACGTGACATACGCGCCAGCTCCTCGGAGGCGGGTGACGGTGTGTCCCGCGCGGCGCGGTCGATCGCCTGGCTGAGCGACAGACCGGCTCCGAGGGCACCCGCCAGCTGCTGGGCGACCATCGGGAGCTGCCCCACCAGACGGTCCAGGTGACGCCGGTCCGCCGATGCGACGACGGCACCGGCGACCCATGTCACGCCCGCGCCGATCAGCACCCCGCCGACGACGCTGCCGAGAAGCCACCACACTGCTCCCCCGGCGAACGCCGAGGCACCGGCGACCGCCGCCAGGAAGGGTCCCGGCCCCAGGGGCAGACCGGCGCGATCGAGTCGCACGGCCAGCCCACGACCGAGGGCCGTGCCGGCGAACGGGTCGAACCGCCGGCTCCGCGGCCGGCGTTCCGGTGAGGACGTCAGGCGGTGCACCGCGACGGTTCCGCAGACCGCGGATCCCGCCGCGCACGCGCCGGCCATCAGGGCGCTCATCGGCCCATCCCGTGTCGCCGCCTCATGCCCGCGTATCTCCGGCATCGTCGCCCACGCGCTCGTCCAGGGCCCGCTCCTCCGCGTCGTCGCGCCACACGACGGTGTCGCGGATCGGCGCACCGGGATCGTCGGACCGCTGCAGCTCGCGATGCACGAGGGTGGTGAGCCGGGCGGATCCCTCCGCCGGGCTGACGGCGGCGATCTCCATGACACGCCGGGTGCCGTCACCGACCCGTGCCTGATGGACGATGAGGTCGATCGCGTGCGCCACCTGATCCGTCACCGCCGCGTACGGCAGCTCGACATCACCCATCAGGGCCAGCGTCTGCAGGCGCCGGACGGCGTCCCCGCAGGAGGACGCATGGATCGTGGACAGCGACCCCTCGTGCCCCGTCGTCATCGCGGTGAGGAGGTCGATGGCCTCGCCGCCCCGGCACTCACCGACCACGATCCGGTCGGGGCGCATGCGAAGCGCGTTGCGCACCAGGGCCCGGATAGGGATCGAACCACGCCCCTCGATGCTGGGCGGGCGGCTCTCCAGCCGCACCACGTGAGGGATGGGCAGGCGCAGCTCGGCGGCGTCCTCGATGGTGATTATGCGCTCGCCGTCCGGGATGAACGACGCGACGGCCGCCAGGGTCGTCGTCTTCCCGCTTCCCGTACCGCCGGTCACCAGGATGTTGCGGCGTGCGACGACCGCACCACGAAGAAGGGCGAGCATGCGGTCGTCGAGCGTGCCCAGGCGCACCAGCGCGTCCCCGTCGAGCGAGCGCGATCCGAAGCGACGTATGGTGAGCGTGGGTCCGTCCAGGCTGAGCGGAGGGATGATGGCGTTCACCCGCGATCCGTCGTCCAGACGCGCGTCGACCATCGGGCTCGCCTCGTCCACGCGTCGACCGAGGGGCGCCAGGACCCGGTCGATGACAAGGATCAGGTGGGCGTCGTCGTCGAACGCGATGGGGGTCCGGGAGATACGTCCGTCGCGTTCGACGTAGACGCGATCGGGTCCGTTGACCATGATCTCCGTGATCGACTCGTCGCGGAAGAGCGGTTCGAGCGGACCGAGGCCGAGCGTCTCGTCGAGCACGCGCTGAACCGTCATTGAGCGGACCGTGCGCGGCAGGATGCGCCGTTCCTGATCGATGAGGTCCTCGACGATCCGTGCGAGTGTGGAGCGCGTCACCGGCTCCTCGGTTGTGGACACCCGCGCGGCCGCACGCTCACGAAGATGGGCCACCAGGTGCGCCGGGATGGTGGGAGCGCTCACTCGCCGGCCCGCCGGGTCAGCGCGTCGATGGCGTCGCGAAGCGGCCTGCGACGTCCGCGGGGCCGTCGTCCCGATCCGATCCACTCGGCCTCCAGCGGGCTCCGCGGCAGCTCGCACCGCACCGGGCAACCGACCAGACGGCGGAAGCTCCGGAGGCTGATGTCGGCGTCCCGACCCGACAGGTTCACGACCACCTCGACGCCGCTCCCCAGCATGTCCAGCACTCCCCCGACGCCCCGCGCCCCGCGGATCGTGCGTGGCGCGACGACGAGACAGCGACTCGCCGACGTGCACGCCGCGAGCATCAGCGAGGGGTCGACCCGACCGACGTCCACAACGGTGGGCGCACCCGCCGCCGTGCCAGAGAGAAGCCGGGAAATCGCGTCTACATCCCATCCACCGGCGGCCTCCGCGGACCCAGGCGACAGAGCGAGACGAACACCGGATGGATGGTGGCAGAGGACCATCTCGACCTGCTCGGGGGTGAGCTCGTCCCGCACCGCGCTGAGGTCGTGGATGGTGCGATCGCGCGGCACGCCCCAGCCGCCGTGGAGATCGCCCCAGGCGAAGTCCAGGTCGACGAGGCGGGCACCGCCCTCCTGCTCCTTGAGAGCAAGTGCGAGACCACCGGCGACGGTACTGGCGCCACCGCCACCGCAGGCCCCCACCACCGCGATGAGATCACCGGTGCGCGGCGCGGCCGGCGAGCTCGTCTCCGGCTCGGACCACGTCGCGAAGAGATCGTCGGGCCCTGCTGCATCAGCCGGGTCACGGAGTGCCGCCCAGGGGTCGTCACGCCGATTCATGGCGTGCCGTCTCCGGCCTCGTCGAACGGGCGGATGAGGATGCGTATCCCCGCGGCGCCGTCGACGGCCGCACTGAGACGCACCGCATCCTGCTCGCGTACCCGGAGAAGCACGCCGCCCTCCGACCCCGTGCCCGCAGCGGGGTCCGACTCATGCCGTGCGATCACCTCGCCGTCGCGTACGACGATCGCCGCCTCACCTGATGCGGACGGGGCGGTCACATCGACGCGCGCGCCCGGGACGAGCGCGGGAAGCGCCGCACCGGCCGTCACGGCCGGGATGGAAATGGCGCGCTCGCCCGATGCCAGCGCACGTGGGGCGATCTCGGGATCACCGCCGAGACCGGCCTGCGTGATCGGCTCCCCCGCACCGACCGCGACCGCGAACCGACGGCCCTGGATCTCGTCGCTCTGACGAATCAGACCGGCGAGTTCAGCCGTCGGAGCGGGAACCGACCGCGCAACGAGCGGAGCCGAACCGACCGGTGTGCCCGCCGCGATGTCGTCGGCCGCCACGAGGATGTCCACGACCGGTCCACGTGCGGCGGCGCGGAGCGTCGTGACCGCGGCGATGAGCGCCAGCACGATTGCCGCGACGAACCAAGCGGACGGGCGACGGCGCAATCGACGGAGGATCATGCCCTGTCCTTCTCTGCCACCGGTCGACGGATCGGGGCACCGCACCGGCGACAGGGGTGTGCGTCGGCGCCGCCCCGTGCACACCATGAACACGGCACCCAGGCACACGACGCCCATCGTGCGAGTGTCACGGGGCGAAGGGCCGGAACGCCGACATCATGAGGACCCCACGAACGGCGGGGCACACCCGTGACGACGTCCGGACCGTTGCAGAGAACCTCGAGTGCCCGCACGACGGCATGATGATCGGCAGGTGCGATCTCGGCGGCGATCGCGACGCACCATCGCGCGGACGACAGGTCGTCCGGCAACGTGATGCGAACAGCTCCGACGGCGTCGACCACGCGCTGCATCGTCGCGTCGTCCTCATCCCCCTCTGGCGGTTGGATGAGGACGATGGCCGACTGGGAGGCCTCGCCGACGACGGCCACCACGTCATCGGCGGATGTACGACCATGACGGCGATGACGGCGACGCGACCCACGTATTCCGCCCAGGGTCACGAGATTGCGCGATGCGCTGCGTCCGACCTCCGTGGCGAGTTCTGCACGGGCGACGATGGTGTTGGTCATCACGCACACACCCGATCCGGTTCGCAGATGGGCAGCACCACGGTCACGCTGGTGCCGTCCTCCCGAGAGGCGTGCGTGACAGACCCACCGTGACGCTCGACGATGTCCCGGGCGATGCGGACACCCATACCCCACCCGTCACCGGACGCCAGGTGATCGGAGACCCCGGTCAGCCCGCACCCGTCATCGACGATGCGGATGACCACCCGCGGACCCCGGGTGCCGACGCGCACCATCACGCGTCCGTTGTGCGTACATGCCCTGATGGCGTTCTGAAGCAGGTTGTCGACCATGCGGCGAAGCTCCTCCTCGTCGCCGTCCACCCAGCGGGCCCCGACACCCACGATGGCGGCGATGACGACGCCGTGCTCACCGGCGAGTCCCTCGTGGCGGCGGGCCGCCTCCCGCACGACCGAAGCGACGTCCACCCGATGGGCATCCGGGTCCGCACCGCCGGACCCGCGGAGGACGGAGCGAACGTGTTCGAGGGCACGCACGATCCGGTCCACCTCGGCGTCCACCATCCTCAGCCGTTCGATGGTGCCGTCGCTGACGCGACCGGCGCGGACGATGGCATGGCATTGGCCGCGTATCACGTTCAGCGAACCGCGCACGTCATGGAGGACACCCGTGGGCCCTGCGGACACACCGGGTTGCGGACGGGGCAGTCGGACGACGGAGTTCATGATGGATCCTCCTCGGGCAGGAGGCGGTACCCCACCCCCCACAGGTTGCTCACCCATCCGGCGAGGCCGGCCTGTCGCAGCTTGCTGCGAAGACGGCTCGCGTGGGTGTCGAGTGTGCGCGTGCGTGTGGCGGACGAGAAGCCCCAGACCTCGCGCAGGAGTTGCTGCTTTCCCATTACACGTCCGGGATCGCGGGCCAGCGCCAGAAGGAGGGAGAACTCACGGTTGGCGAGGGGCACCGGTCGGCCGTCCACGGTCGCCGTGCGACCCCCGCGGCTGATGTGAAGCGGTCCCACTGCGATCTCCGCGGAGCGTGAGCGGCCTGTGCGGCGCCGTACGTGAGCTTCGATGCGCGCGAGCAGCTCCGGATAGGCGAACGGCTTCGCCACGAAGTCGTCCGCGCCTCCGGTGATGGCGCGCACCACGCTCTGCGTGTCGGAGCGTCCGCTCAGGACGATGATGGGCACGTCCTCGTCCCACAGCGCGTCCGGATGACCGTCGCGCACGGCACGTACGACGTCGATGCCGGTGATCCCCGGAAGCCCGAGGTCGACGACGGCGACGTCGGGGAGCGACCCGGGGAGGACGCGCAGCGCCTCCTCGCCGGTGGATGCGATCACGACCTCGAACCGATCCCATCGGAGGTCGTCCGAGAGGGTCGTCGCCACCGCGCGGTCGTCCTCCACGAGGAGGAGCCGCCGACGACGATCGGTTGCGATGTCACGTGATGAGAATGCGTCGGCCATCGTGCCTCGTGGTGTGAGTTGGGACATGTCGACGCGGGAAACGAACGCGTCACATGTACAAGGGCCGGGACGCCGAAAACCACCCCCCTCCTCGAAGCCGGATATCCGCTAACTGCACGGAATTCTGTTCGCGTACGGGCTCGTCCGGGCACAGGTGCCACACGTCCGACCCACAGGACGGTGCGGATTCGGGCCCCTCGATGCAGCCCGGTAAGACCTCAGACGAGTCGCAGACGCACACCGGGCGACAGACCGTCGAAGCTGCCCGGAACCGCTTCGATGACGGACCGGGCGCCGCCCACCCGGGCGAACGTCCACGGCCGTACGTGTCGCCTCTCGAGCAGGCGGTCCTCCGCATCCAGGAACGCGACGTCGATGGCGTATCCCATGCCCATCGTGTGGATCGATGAGCACGGTGTGATCCACAGTCCGCGACCCGGTTCGAGACGCCGCGTTCCGAGTAGCCCCACCGCCCGCGGCACCGCACGATCCGCCCGATGGCACCGCGCCAGCACCTGCCGTCCCGTGCCATCGACGAGAACCCGTGTTGCCGGAATGAGGCGGGTGACATGCAACATTGCAGGATCCGATGATGCCAAGGAACACCGTCTGGTGGCGCGAACTGAGACATCCGAAAGCGGCAGTAGATTCCGGCCTCGATTCAGGAGCCACATTCACCAATGGCAGAACGTCGTAAGAGCACACCGAACTACCGGTCCGGTTCGGACTACACCATGGAGTTCGGGAAGTACCGTTTCCGTTTCAGTTCGCGGGACTTCCGTGAGCGCTGCGAGCACGCGGCCGTACAGCTCGGGTTCGTCCCGGGCGGTCCGCTTGCGGACGAGGAACTGACCCAGCTGGTCGAGCTCGTCGCCCACGGATCGATCACCAGCGACGGTCCGCTCGGGGATCACATCGAATCCAACCGTGACGTGCTGATGGGATTCGACGACGACCTCGTGCACTGGCTCCGGAAGATCGTCTTCCGCGGTGCCTGGGTCGATCAGCAGATCAAGGACGACCTCGTCGAGCCGATCTTCGAGGACACCGGTTTCGTGTACCGCTGCACCATCACCGGTGACATCATCGAGGACATCGAGGACGCCCCGGACTGGTCCCACATCGGGTATCGCATGGAGCGGAAGTGAGCCACGACCCCACCGACATGCTCGACGCCGTCCGCCGACTCGAGGCCGGACTCGAGCGGGCACGCACGCGCGCAAGTGATCCGCTGTCCTCGCCTCCCGCCGAGATCAGCGTGACGGATCACACCGCGCTCGTCGAGGACCTTGAGCTCCTCGTCGATCTCGTCGGTCGGTCCTGGCGCACCACACGTGACGAGGTGGCCGCGCTGTCGGCCGAGGTCACCGAACTGCGCCGTCAGGCCGACGAGGCGCGCGCTGCCCTGCACGACGTCCGCTTCGAGCTCCGCCTGGTGAAGGGCGGCGGAGGCTCGCCCGACGCCGCATAGCCACCCCGCACGGCCGGCGGTCATCACCGCCGCAGTCCCGGTCGTGCGACCCCGTCCGTCCGGCGATACGTAACCACGAGATCGCCTGGATAGGGATCACCGTCGGTGCGTTCCCCCGGAGTCGCACACGATCGCGACCCAGGCCGTGCCTCCCACTCCGCGCTGCCGCGACTCAGCCCGTCCGGGGCGAGCCGCCCCCCGGGACGCGATGCTCACGGAGGGCGCGCGTACCTGCGTCCACGAAGATCATCGCCTGGTCGATCATCTCCAGGGCCAACGCGCGATGCCGCTCGAACGAGGCGTCCTTCTCGTCCTTGTGACGTCGGCCGATGGCGTTCAACGCGCCCACGGCGGCGGCCGTCGCGAGCTGGGCCACGATGTCGTCCGGGGTGCTCTCCAGATCGCGGGCCAGGGACACGGCCAGGACGTCGCCGACGACGTCCATCACCATGTGCTCGTGGGCGCGCAGATCCATCTCGTTCTCGATGATGCGCCGACGGATGCGATCCTCGTCGTCGTCCGGCCGACCGTCCAAGACCCGCTTCACCCACGCACGCAGCGCATCGCCCGTGGTGGTTCCCTCGTCACGCTCCTCCAGAGCCCGGGACAGGCCCCTCACCATCTCACCGGAGTCCGGGAAGAGCAGATCCTCCTTCGTGGGGAAATATGTGAACACCGTGCGCGGTGAGACGTCGGCAGCCTCGGCGATCTGTGCAATGGTGGTGTCCCGGAATCCCTGCTCGTCGAACAAACGGAGGGCTGCGGCGGCGATCGCCGCGCGCCGCTCACGCTTCTTGCGCTCCCTCAGTCCCTCCTCGGCGCCGACGGCCGTACTGACGTTCATGCGCCAACCATACCCGAGATCTGCCCGAAGCTGCAGCCACGGCAAATATTCAGCCAAGGCGTTTTTGCAGTCGCTGCACTATTCTGTCACCCTGTGACATCGTTCGTTCCCGGACGCCCCCACCGCTAAGGAGAGATCCACAGATGTCGGCCTTCCTCGCGCGCATCGCACGCGCGCTCACGCACCACTGGAAGCGCAGCCTGGTCGCTGCGATCGCGGTGTTGATCGGTCTCGGTGCCCTCGCGGGCGCCTTCGGCGGCATGCCCGCCGACGACTTCGAGGTGCCCGGCGCCGAGTCGCAGAAGGCATACGATCTCTTCACCGACCACGCCCCGGCACTTGCCGGCGCCGAGGCCAACCTCGTGTTCAGCACCGACTCGGGTGCCATCACCACTCCGGAGCACCGGACGGCAATCACCTCCGTACTGGACAAGGTGACCGACCTTCCCCGGGTGGCCCAGGTCGGCGACCCGTTCAGCCAGGTCTCGCCGGACGGCCGCGTGGCGTTGGCCGACGTGCGCTATTCCGGCTCGTCGTTCGACATCACGCCCGAGGTCGGGCGCACCCTGGAGTCCACGCTGCGCGACGGGCTCGAGGGCACAGGGGTGCAGATCGAGATGCGCGGCTTCGTGGCCGACATGGCTGCCGAACAGGACGTGCCCGTGGGCGAGTTGCTGGGCATCGCCCTCGCCATCATCCTGCTGACCCTCCTCTTCCGCTCGAAGGCCGCGATGGCCGCCACGCTGATCGGCGCGCTGATGGGCGTGATGCTGGGTCAGATCGTCCTGCAGATCCTGGCGCAGCCTCTGGGTCTGCCCGAGTTCGCGACCACCATCGCCGTCATGCTCGGACTGGGAGCCGGGATCGACTACGCGCTCCTGGTGATCGCCCGCTACCGCGAACAGGTCGCCGCAGGTGACACACCGGCCGAGGCATCCGCGAAGGCGGCCGCCACCTCCGGCGCATCGGTCGTGGCCGCCGGCCTCATCGTGATGGTGGCGATCGCCGGCCTGCTGTCGGTGGGAATCCCCATGATCGGCAAGCTGGGAATCGGCGCCGCGATCGGGATCGCGGCCGTGGTGGTCACATCACTCGCCATCCTCCCCATCATGGTCGGCGCACTGGCTCGTTGGCTGCGCCCCAAGAAGCCCGCGCATGTTCAGGCATCGCCGTTCTTCGGACGTTGGGCCGAGGTCATCACACGGCGTCCGTGGTGGGCCATCGGCATCGGCGGCGTGATCATGCTCGCCCTGGCCGTGCCCGTCGCCGGCATGCACCTGGGCCAGCCGGACGACGGCAACCAGCCGACGTCCAAGACCCAGAGGAAGGCGTACGACACCGTGAGCGAGGCCTTCGGTCCCGGTGCCAACGGACCGTTCCTCATCGCGGTCAGCACGCCGGGTGGCGCAGGTGACGCCCCGAAGCTGGAGACGCTCGTGACGGCGCTGCGCGGCACCGACGGCGTGGCCTCCGTGTCCCCGGCGATGCCCAGCGAGGACGGTGAGATGGCCACCATCTCGCTCATCCCCACGACCTCACCGCAGGATGAGGCCACGGGCGATCTGGTGCATCACCTCCGTAAGGATGTCATCCCGGGTGCGACCGACGGCACGGGGCTCAATGCGTATGTCGGCGGGGTCACCGCGACCTTCCTGGACTTCTCCGAGAAGGTCGCCTCGCGTCTGCCCGTGTTCATCGCCCTGGTCGTCGGCCTGTCGGTCCTGCTCCTCATGGCCGCGTTCCGCTCGGTGTGGATACCGCTGGTCTCCGCGGTGCTCAACGTGCTCTCCATCCTGGCCGCGTACGGCCTGGTCACACTGGTCTTCCAGGACGGCGTGGGCGCCGGTCTCCTCGGAGTCGACGCGGGTGTCCCGATCATCTCGTTCATCCCGGTGATGCTGTTCGCGATCCTGTTCGGGCTCAGCATGGACTACAACGTGTTCCTGCTCTCGCGCATCCGCGAGGCGCATCAGAACGGCGACAGCCCACGCAACGCGGTGATCCACGGTGTCTCGCGCATCGGCAAGATCGTGCTGTTCGCCGGGCTCATCATGGCCTCCGTCTTTCTGGCGTTCGCCGCCGTACCGGACGTGACCGCCAAGATGATGGGGTTGGGCCTCGGCCTGGCGATCCTGCTGGATGTGATCGTGGTGCGACTGCTGATCGTCCCGGGCATGGTCACCCTCCTGGGCGAGCGGGCGTGGTGGATGCCCCGCTGGCTCGACAAGGTGCTGCCCAACATCTCACTCGACGGACACGAAGAGGTGGTCGGCACCTCTGCCACGGTGCCCGCGGCAGCAGCGATCCAGGAGGACTAGAGCAGCGGTCAAATGAAAGGGGGCCGAGACGACAGTCGTCTCGGCCCCCTTCGTTCACCCGATGCGGATGGCTCCGTATGAAACAGCGCCCTACCTGAGGCTGATGGCCTGACCCGGCTTGACATCGAGCAGGTGGACCGTCTCGATGAAGCGGATGGTGCGGCGGCGCAGGTTCAGCGCGATCGAGTGGGTGCGCGCGCCGCCACCGAAGTAGCGAACCGGACGGAGAAGGTTGCCGCCCGTGACGCCCGTCGCGATGACATAGAGAGGAGCGGAGGCGAGATCCTCCGTCCGCAGGACCTTGTCGAGGTCCGTGATGCCGAAGTCGGCGAGCTTCTGTCTCTGCTCGTCGTCCTTGGGAGCGAACTGCGCCTGGATCTCTCCACCGAGGCAGGCGAGCGCGGCGGCGGTGATGACGCCCTCCGTGGATCCGCCGGAGCCGACGTAGATGTGGTCACCGGTTCCGCGGACGGCGGCCGACATGCTGGCCGTGATGTCGCCGTCCGGGATGAGCCGGATGCGGGCACCGGCGGTACGGATCTCGTCGATGAGCTCCTCGTGGCGGGGCCGGTCGAGGACGATGGCGGTGATGTCGCGGATCTCGCGCCCGTGCGCGTCGGCGACCGCCTTCAGGTTGTCCGCGATGGGGGCGGTGATGTCCACCTTCCCCTTTGCGGTGGCACCGACGCACAGCTTCTTCATGTACATGTCGGGTGCCGAGAGGATTCCGCCGCGCTCGGCGATGACGCAGATGGCGATGGCGCCGTCGTCACCTCGAGCGACGAGGTCGGTGCCCTCCAGCGGGTCGACTCCGATGTCGACCTCCATGCCACCGGCTCCCAGCTCCTCGCCGTTGTAGAGCTCGGGGGCCTCGTCCTTCTCGCCCTCACCGATGACCACGCGACCGTTGATCGGGAGCTTCGAGAACTCGCGACGCATGGCGTCGACAGCGGCCTGGTCGGCGGAGATCTTGTCACCCCGTCCCAGCCATCGTGCGCATGCGACCGCCGCGCTTTCCGTCACGGGGAGAAACTCCCCGAGTGACACCATCGGATCATCAAGCTCGTCGATGTTCGACATATCTCCCTCGAGCGACTCGTTTTGTGGACGACCGGTGACGACGCTATCAGCTGACCCGGACCCGTCCGGCAGGCACGAAAAGCTGAGGACGATCGACGTCGATCCGTGGACGAATGCCGCCGTACGGCGGGATCGGGCGGCTCGGAGAGCCGGCGTCATCCCTCGACGAGGGTCAGCCGACGGCCTTCGCCAGACGGGTGTCCGGATTGTCGATCCAACGCCCCCGGATCCCACCCGGCGCGATGCGAAGGACGTTCGTGGTCGCACCGATGCCCTCGGCCGCGAGAAGCGCCGATGCCCGGTCCGCCACGCCGGCCGCGCCGGCACGGGTGCACCACAGGAGGACCGAGGGCCCGGATCCCGAGATCGTGACGCCGAGGCACTCGCCGTCACCGACCATGCCGCGCAGGGTGTCGAGGCCCGGGGTCGTCTCACGTCGGTACGGCTCGTGGAGGCGATCGTCGAGCACGCGGTCCAGATCCTCGAGGTCGCCGCGCTCGAGCATGAGCGCCAGCGTGATCGCGTTGGACATGGACATCGTGGCATCGGCGTACGGGACCGTCTGTGGCAGTGCGGCCCGCGAGGCCGCGGTCGCGACGGTCGCATCGGTGGTCACCACGACGAAAAGAAGCTCCTCCGGCACCGGCAGCTGGGTGACGTGCCCGTCGGTGGTGACCACCACGATGCCGCCCCAGACACAGGCCGCGACGTTGTCACGGTGACCGTCGAGCTCGGCGGCGCGCCGCACCATGTCGTCCGGCGTCCAGCGCAGAAGGCCGAACGAGTTGGCCGCGACGAGTCCCGAGCAGATGGCCGCGGACGACGATCCCATGCCGCGGCGCAGCGGGATCCGGTTGGTGCACTCCACGCGAAGGCCGTCCAGAGACGGAAGACCGGTAGCCATGGCTTGGCAGACGAGGTTGGTCTCATCGGTGGGGATCTCGTCCGCCCCCTCGCCCGCGACGACGACCTCGAGCGGCCCAGGACGCCGCGTGACCACCACCTCGTTGGTGAAATCGAGCGCCAGGGCCATCGTGTCGAAACCGGGGCCGAGGTTGGCGGACGTCGCGGGTGCGGTGATACGGATCGCGTCGGCCATCGCTACTCACGCCCTCCCCGATTGTCATGCGACCTCACCGTCACGCGATCACCTCGCGCGCGAACATGTCGTCGTGGGTCTCGCGACGGGTGACCACCCGCGCCTGGCCGCCGTCGACGAACACGACCTCCGGTCGCCGCACGCCGTTGTAGTTGGACGACATCGATACGCCGTAGGCACCCGTGGCCGGGAGGCACACGACATCACCGACCTCCACGTCGGGAAGACGCGCCTCGGCCACCAGGACGTCGCCGCTCTCGCAGTGCTTGCCCACGACCCGGAACGTGCTCGCCCGCTCCTCGTCCGGCCGGTTGGCGAGCAGCGGCTCGTAGACCGACCCGTAGAGCATGGGGCGCAGCAGATCGCTCATACCGCCATCGACGGCGACGTAGGTGCGGATGCCGGGAACCTCTTTCACCGTGCCCACCCGGTAGAGCGTGACCCCCGCGCGCGCCACGATACTGCGGCCCGGTTCGACCTGGATCCGCGGCAGCGGACGGCCGATGCGCGCCCACTCGGTCTCGATGGCCTCCATGACCACGTCGGCGAAGTGGTCCACGGACGGCGGGTCGTCCTCCGAGGTGTAGGCCACGCCGAGGCCTCCGCCCATGTTGAGCGTGGTGAGGTCCTCTCCCCCCATCTCGGCCACGAAGTCCGCGACGATGGCGACGGCCGCCGGGTAGCTGGCGAGCTCGAAGATCTGTGACCCGATGTGACAGTGGATGCCGGCCAGGTCGATGCCCTCGGCGTCGCGGCACGCCGCGATGGCACGGGCGGCGGCCCCGCCCTCGATGGCGAAACCGAACTTGGAGTCGAGCTGACCGGTCGAGATGAACGAGTGCGTGGACGGCTTCACACCCGGCGTGACGCGCACGAGTGTGCGCTGTCGGACGCCGCGTTCGCTTGCCAGCCGGTCGAGGAGCGCGATCTCGTCGAGCGAATCGACGATCACCTGACCGACCCCGGCATCCAGGGCGGCCGTGATCTCGTCGGCGTCCTTGTTGTTACCGTGCAGCTCGATGCGCTCGGCGGGGAAGCCCGCCCGCAGCGCCGCCGCGAGTTCTCCCCCGCTCGCCACGTCGACACCGAATCCGGCGTCCGCCGCCAGACGGAGCATCGCCAGACCGAAGTACGCCTTGCTCGCGTAGAAGACGTCGACATCGGGACGGTGTGCCCGGAACGCGGACATCCAGCCGGCGAGCGTGTCGCGCAGGAGGCCCTCGTCGTAAACGACGAGCGGCGTGCCGTGCTCACGGACGAGTGCGACGAGATCGCATCCCCCGATGGACAGGTGGCCGTCCGGGGTGACCTCGGCGGACGGCGGCAGTACTCGCGCGAGTGCGTTCATCGGCTCCTAAGGCTCAGGGTGATCGGTTCGAGCGCGGCGCTGGTCGGCGGCATCAGTCGTCGAGCTTCTCGACGCGGATCATCACCACCGGGCCACGGCCGGCATCGAGTGCCTCGATCTTCGTGATCGCCGCGCGCACATCCCGCTCGCGCGACTCGTGCGTCATCAGGACGACCGTGGCGGCCTCGTCTCCCGATTCGCGCTGGATGGCTCCCTCGATCGAGATGCCGACGTCGGCGAGGATCCGTGTGACCTCCGCCAGCACGCCCGGCTCGTCGGCCACGCGCAGACGCAGGTAGTACCGGGTGACCGTGTCCGCGATGTCGAGGATCGGCGTGTCGCTCATGCGATCGTGCTGGAACGCCAGGTGCGGCACGCGGTGCTCAGGGTCCGCGGTGATGAGACGGGCGACGTCCACGATGTCCGCGATGACCGCCGAGGCGGTGGGGTGCGAACCGGCGCCGGCCCCGTAGTGCAGCGTCTGCCCGACCGCGTCGCCGTTGACGACGACGGCGTTCATGACGCCCTCGACGTTCGCCAGGAGCGCCGCCTCGGGAACCATCGCCGGGTGGACGCGCAGCTCGATGCCGTCCTCGCGACGACGGGTGACCCCCAGGAGCTTCACGCGGTAGCCGAGCTCCTCGGCGTACCGGATGTCGGTCTGCTCGACGGACGCGACACCCTCGATGTGCGCCTGGTCGAAGCGAACCGGGACGCCGAAGGCCATCGAGCACATGAGCGCCAGCTTGTGGCCGGCGTCGATGCCCTCCACGTCGAACGTGGGGTCGGCCTCGGCGTAGCCGTTCGCCTGGGCGTCGGCCAGCGCTTCCTCGAAGCTGACGCCGCGGGTGCGCATCTCGCTGAGGATGAAGTTCGTCGTGCCGTTGATGATGCCGACGACCCAATCGATGTGGTTGGCGACGAGCCCCTCGCGGAGCGCCTTGATGATGGGGATGCCGCCGCCGACGGCGGCCTCGAACGCCACCATCACGTCGTTGGCCCGTGCGGCCGTGAAGATCTCGTTGCCGTGCACGGCGAGAAGGGCCTTGTTGGCGGTGACGACGTGCTTGCCGTTCTCGATCGCCTTCAGGGTGAGGTCCTTGGCGATGCCGTAGCCACCGATGAGCTCGACGACGATGTCGATGTCAGGATCGGTGACGACGGAGACGGCGTCGTCCGTGACCTCCGCACGGCCCTGGACGATGCTCTCGGCAAGCTCTGTGTTGAGGTCGGCGACGCGCGAGATGACGATCGGTCGTCCCACGCGGCGGGTGATCTCCGCCTGGTTCCGGGCGAGCACGTCGAACGTTCCGCCGCCGACGGTTCCGATGCCCAGGAGGCCTACGCGAATCGGGGTCATGTCTGTAGTCACAAGGCGGAACGCTACAGGGACGGCGCGCTCACCGACCTCCGCCGACCCGGTGGAGCCGAACCGGCTCGTGATCCACCTGCAGCGTCGTGTGCCGCAGATCGAAGCGCTCCTTCAACACCGCTTCCACCTCGCGCCGCACCGTGTGGCAGTCGACGTCACGCGCGACGGTGACATGGGCCGACAGCGCGCCGAATCCCGATGTGACCTCCCAGACGTGCAGATCGTGGACGCCGACGACACCGGGGTGGCTCACCATGGCCTCACCGACAGCGTCCGGATCGATCCCGAGAGGTGCCGCCTCCAGCAGCACGCGGGTGCTCTGCGAGACGAGGCTCCACGCGGACCGGAACATGAGGAGCGCGACCAGCAGAGCGGCGATGGCGTCCGCCCGGTTGTACCCGGTGAGGAAGACGACGGCCCCGGCCACGATGGCCGCCACCGAACCGAGCAGGTCCATGAGGACGTGCTGGTAGCTCCCCTCGATGTTGAGGCTGCGTCGATCCGCGCCCGAGAGGACGAGAAGGACGAGGACGTTGACCACCGCGCCGATGGCGGCGGTGATGAGCACCCAGCCGCCGAGGACGTCGGCAGGGTTCATGAGGCGGTGGATCGACTCGTAGACGATGACCGCGGCCAGGACGAGGAGCGTGAGCCCGTTGATCTGTGCCGACAGGATCTCGACCCGCTTCAGGCCGAAGGTCATGCTGCCCCGAGCCGGACGGGCGGCCAGATGCAGGGCCACCAGCGAGAGGGCGATGGCCAGCGCGTCGGTGAGCATGTGACCGGCATCGGCGATCAGGGCGACCGATCCGGCGACGAGCCCCACGACGACCTCGACGACCATGAACGTCGCGATGAGGACGAGCGAAAGGATGAGTCGCCTGCGGTTCGTCGTCATGGTGTGGGCGTGCGAGTGACCCGCGCCGTGGTCGTGATGATGGTGATGCGCCATCAGCGAGTCCATGCCGTCCGCCCATCCGCATCGACATGGGTCACCGCGCGAAAGCACCCTCCACATGCGAATCGTTCACAGCGGCAAGCGATTCTCGAATAGTGTCCTCGTGACGATATGTCCGTGCGCACGGAGACCGTACCCATGTCCCCATTGTAGGCACTCGCGTGCCGGACGTTCGACCCACCCATGGGAGGCGGATATGTCGCGCGCCGGTGCCGCTCGTCGCGCCGCCGGTCGCCCACGTCAGGGGGTGTCGAGCCTCTGACGGTTCACGGCGGTCACGACGCTCCGTTCGACGGTCACCTCGGTGCCGTCGGGAAGCGCCTTCCTGAGCGCCTCGGACATCATTTCGGGCTCCGAGGTGGCAATGGTGAGCGTGAGTGTTCCCTCATCGCCGTCACGCTCGACGACGGCACGCCCGGCTCGCCAGGTCAGGGCGAGCCGATGGTCGCCGGTGAGGGCCCACACCTCGGAGGCACCGAACGTCGCCGTGAGGACACGCTGCGACCCCGCGGGTACAGGAGCCGGAACCGGGAGCGAGACGCTGCCGTCTCTGCCGTCGAGGTAGCGCTGCGGCTCCATGACGGCCAGCGTGGTGCGTGGCGGGTTGCGGAACGCACGGTCAACGGCGGCCTGCCCTCCGGAGGCGCGCAGAGCGGTCATGAACTCCTGCCCCTGGGTATAGGGGAACTCCATGCTGCGCTGGAGGTATGGCGGGAGGTTGAACTGTGCACCGCTCAGCTGGTTCAGCGATCCGGAGAGCTCGCCGAAGAGGCCTGACGCTCCACCCTCGAGGAGGAAGCGGACCTGGACCTCGGTGGCGTCGCCCTCGATGACCGCCTGGATGGCCGACGTGCCGTCGTCGTCACCGACGCGGCTCTTCATGAGCGACTCGAGCGGGTACTTCTGGTCCTGGATGGCGTGGACGATCTCGTGGACGATGACCGAGTCGGTCACGTCGAAGCCGGCGCGCTGGATGAGATACAGACGGTCCGACTTGGGGTCGTAGAGGCCGGCGGCCTGGTCGACCAGGCCATCACGCATGATCTCCTCCAGGTTGGCGCCCGGCTCGAGCACGCCCATCAGGTGGAAGAGGTCGTTGTACCCGGTGCTGAGCATGGGATCCGGGTCCTCGTCCATGAGCCGTCGGACGAGAGCCTTGAGTTCCTCGCCGTCGAGTCGCGCGACCGACACGGGGCCCGGGAGCTTGGTGCCCGTGAGCTTCTCCGCGGCGGCCTGCAGACGCGGGATGCGGGTCGCGTCGGGTTCGACCTTCGCCGCCTGGTCCCTTGCCGCCGTGGTGTCGACCGTGGTGGATCCCCCGCCCCCGAACAGCGAGACACCGAACCCGAGCGCGGCGACGAGGATCGCGGCAACGAGAAGCGGGAGCAGCGCCGCGAGCGGTCGTCCTTCGGTCGCGGGTGATTGAGGAGACGCCGGCGCGTCGGCGTCAGGACGTGCGGAATCGTCGGAATCGATGCGGGACATGGCGGGATTGTAGGTCGTCGCCCCGCGGCGTCCCCGAGCACGTCGGTGAAGATTCGGCGAGATCCTCCGGTCGCGGACAGCGGTCACCCTCACCGACCTCGGGGGTGCAACCTTCATCGTCCGGATCGCGAATAGGGGGTAGATGACCCGCACCGATGCACAGCTTCTGGGTGACGCCACGGATGACGACGCAGCGTTCGAACACTTCGTCGTCCGCCATCACGACGCCCTGCACCGCTACGTCCTTCGGCGGCTCGGTCCGAACGACACGGATGCCGTCGTGAACGACGTCTTCCTGACGGCCTACCGCCACCGCGACCGCTTCCGTGCGGACGCCGACGACGCGCGCCCATGGCTCTTCGGTATCGCGACGAACCTCATCCGTCGCGAACGCCGGGCCGAGGCCCGCATGCTGCGCGCCTTCGCCGCCAGTGCCGTGGACCCCGTGGCGCCGCATGTGCGCTCACCGGACGTGGGTCTCAGCGCGGAGGTCGCGGCGGCGCTGAAGGGCATGCGCCCCAAGCATCGCGACGCCCTCTTCCTCTTCGCCGTGGCCGAGCTCTCGATCGACGAGATCGCCCAGGCCATGGAGGTGAGTCCCGGGACCGTGAAGTCCTGGCTCCACCGCGCCCGTAAGCACGCCCAGCGCGTCCTGGGCGACACCGGAACGACCGATGCCGCCCCGGCGGCCCCGACGGAGACACCATGACGATCGACGACCGCCTGCGCCGATTCCGCTCTTACCTTCCCGATACGGGGACCGGCGAGGCCGTGTCCCGCGAGGTCGCCCGCCGGGTGATGGAGCGCGCGAAGGCCGCGCCCGCGCCACATGCCTCACGCACCCGCCGACGCGGGGTGGCAGTGGCGGCGGTGACCGGCCTCGCAGCCATGGGTGCGTTGACCGTGGTGGCGGTGAAAACGGACCGTCAGGCAAACACGGCTTCCACCATCGTGATCGGCAAGCCGCGCGTCGACTGGGGCATGCGCGCGCTCGTCAGCGTGACACCCGATCCCGGAGTGAGCGTCGAGGATGCGACGCAGCGCGCGAAGGAGCTCATCGCCGAGCGGCTCGAGCGCATGGACGTGCAGGGTGCGGAGGTGGGCTCACCGAAGCCAGGCCAGGTGAGCCTGAAGGTGCCGGGGGCGGAGTCGCCTTCCCAGTTCGATTTCGTGAGCCAGATTCCTCATATCCAGGTCTACCGCGCAAGCCAGGTCGTTGCGGAAGGCCAGAACCTCGATGAGCTGAGGCGGGAGATCGGTTCACGAGTGGCAGGCCCTCGACCGAAGTATCTGGTCGAGCAGCGCGCTCGTTCCAATCTGATTCCGATGGGAATCACCGAGTACGACACCATGGCCGAGGTTCGGCAGACCGTTCGTCGGAAGAACCCGAAGAGGTACTCGGTGAAGGCGATCAACCGCTCCTGGACGTTTGCGCAGCAGTCCGCGACGTCATTCCGCTATCTCGTCATCGCCGGTGATCCGGTGGTCCCGTCCACTGACCTTGAGGTGACCGTCGAAGATGAGAATCTTAAAGTCAAGCTCCCTCAGGGCATTCGTTTTGACGGAGATCCTCTGGTTATCGTGAATACGATGGGACGACCGGCGTCGCGGAGCCGCCTTCCGGCAGAGGCGAGTCAACCAGTGGTTGTGGTGACCGGTTCCCTGAAGGGCGGCCGCGCACAGACGGCTCTCTGGACCATGGGACGGGCGGGGGCGATCCCCGACGCTGCGATCCCCCGCACCACACTCATAAGCCGGAACGACTTCGTGAGCTTCACGCGATACGGCCAGAGGCCGTCACTCTCCGGGGTGACGCTGGCGTCACCTCCACGTTGGACCGGAGCGACCGGCTCCGCGACGCGAGTCCTTTCGAAGAGTGCGGGACGTGTCAATGTCTTCTACTACGTGTGGAGACTGGGTCCGACTACCCCGGTGCTCAGCTACGCACTGACCATCCGTGGTGCCGTACCGTTGGTCATGCAAATTCGCTCTCCATTGCCAACAAGCCCGTGCCCCGTCGGCGTGGGCGCTCCCCCCATCAATCCCTGCCTCAACCATCCTCTGGGATCGGCAGGCGGGGGAGGCAACGCCACACTCCCGGGCGTGCTTCTGGCGGGCGGGCGGGTTGGACGTGACGTCGAGCGCATCGAAGCGCAACTTCAGTCGGGTCGAGTGCTTACCGCACAGATCGATGGGACCTGGTTCGCGGTCGCTACCGACACCCCGGTCGCCCGCGACGACAAGACGTCAGACCTCACACTCACGGCATATGCCAAGGACGGTCGAGTCCTTCAGAGGACCGATGTGGGCCCCCGAGACCGCTTCAATCCCTGACCATCCCTACAGCAGGTACCGGTGCAGCATGCTCTCCGGGTCGACGCGATCGACCTGGAGGCGGCTGTGCTCGACCCGCTCCATCAGTGCGGACAGGTCGTCCCGATGGCGCAGCTCGATGCCGACGAGCGCCGGGCCCGTCTCGCGGTTGTTGCGCTTCACGTACTCGAAGAGGGTGATGTCGTCGTGCGGCCCCAGGACCGTGTCGAGGAAACGGCGGAGCGCACCGGGCTCCTGGGGGAAGTTCACCAGGAAGTAGTGCTTGCGCCCCTCGAAAACGAGCGACCGCTCCACGATCTCGGAGTAGCGCGACACGTCGTTGTTGCCGCCCGAGACAATGGCGACGACGCGTTTCCCGGGCTCGACGTGGACGATGCCCTGGTGTTCCGGCGCGGCGAACACCGCTGAGGCCAGCGCGCCGGCCGGCTCGGAGATGATGCCGTCGACCTGGTACAGCGCGAGCATCTCGCTGCAGACACGCCCCTCCGGGACCGTCACGAGTTCCGGTCGGTGTTCGTTCACCACGGCGAACGGGTGCTCACCAATCCGCCGCACGGCGGCTCCGTCGACGAAGGTCTCGACCGACTCCAGGTCAACCGGTTCGCCGGCCGCGAGCGCGGCGGCCATCGCGGCCGCACCGGAGGGCTCGACGCCGATGACCGTGGTCTGTGGTGCGTTCTCAGCCAGCCAGGCGATGCAGCCGGAGATCAGTCCGCCGCCGCCGATGGGCACGACGATCATGTCCGGTGGCTCGCCCAGTTCGGTCACGATCTCGCGCGCCACCGTCCCCTGCCCCGCCATCACCCGGTCGTCGTCGAAGGCGTGCACCTTCACGGCCCCGCCCCTCACGGCCGCGTCGCCGGCCGCGGCGGCAGCCTCGTCGTACGAGTCACCGCCGACGACCAGGTCGACCCAGTCACCGCCGATGGCCATGATCCGATCGCGCTTCTGACGCGGGGTGGTGGCCGGCACGAAGATCTGAGCGCGGATCGAGAGCTCACGACATGCGAACGCCACGCCCTGGGCATGGTTGCCGGCGCTGGCGCACACCACGCCCGCACGTCGCTCATCAGCGGTGAGCGAGGCAATGAGGTTGTACGCGCCGCGCAGCTTGTACGAGCGAACCGGCTGCAGGTCCTCGCGCTTCAGGTAGACCTCGGCCCCGGTCTGAGCGGAGAGCCGGGCGTTGCGCTGAAGGGGCGTGAGGCGGGTGACCCCGGACAGGCGCTCCGCGGCCCGTTCCACGTCGGCGGCACAGATCACGGGCGGACCGTCTCGGAGAAGGAGTGCATCGCGTCCGAACAGTAGCGCGAGCGGTCAGGCGAACTTTCTGTGGCCGCCTGATGCGGAGTGGACACCAGGTGGCAGGCGTCGCATGTCCACCGGTAGGTCACCGCAGATCCCGAGGCTGGCCGTCGGCGCCCCCGAGCGGCTAACGTTTCCGAGGAGTCACCGACGACGAAAAGGACACGCATGTCATCGCCCCTCGCCCGCCTGTCGGAAATGGGACAGAGCGTCTGGATGGACAACCTCTCGCGCACGCTCATCGCGTCCGGAGAGCTCGCCGCCCGCATCCGGGACGACGCCGTCGTCGGCATCACGACGAACCCCACCATCTTCCAGAAGGCGCTCGCCACCGGCGACGCCTACGACGAGCAGCTCCGTGAGGTTCGCCGCGACACCTCGGACCCGGTGGAGATCTTCGTGGCGCTGGCGTCCCAGGACGTGAGCGATGCCTGCGACGTCTTGCGGCCCGTCTGGGAACGCACCAATGGCGGTGACGGCTACGTGTCGATCGAGGTCGACCCGCGCCTTGCATTCGACACGCAGGGGACCATCGCCGAGGCGGTACGACTCCACGACTCGATCGACCCGCCCAACCTCCTGGTGAAGATCCCGGCGACCGAGCCGGGCCTGCTGGCGATCGAGGAGATGATCGCCCGCGGCAAGTCGATCAACGTGACCCTCATCTTCTCCCTCGACCGTTACCGCGCCGTGGCCGAGGCGTACATCGCCGGCCTGGAGCGGTTCGTCGAGGACGGTGGCGACCCCTCTGCCGTGCACAGCGTCGCCAGCTTCTTCGTCTCGCGTGTGGACACCGAGACCGACGCCCGTCTGGACGCCATCGGTGGCCACGACGATCTGAAGGGGAAGCTCGCGGTCGCCAACGCCAAGCTGGCCTACGCCGCCTTCCAGGAAATCTTCTCCGGACCGCGCTGGGAGGCCCTGGCCGCCAAGGGCGCCCGTCCGCAGCGCTGCCTCTGGGCGTCAACCTCGACGAAGAATCCGGACTACCCCGACACGCTCTACGTGAGCACCCTGATCGGCCCCGACACCGTGAACACGCTGCCGGACGAGACCATCGAGGCGTTCCAGGACCACGGCGAGCCGGTTCCCGACACCGTGACGCAGGACGTCGAGGGTGCCCAGGCCCTGCTGTCGGCACTCGCCGCCGCCGGTGTGGACTACGACGATGTCTGCTCGGTGCTGGAACGCGAGGGCGTCGAGAAGTTCGAGGCGTCGTTCACCGACCTCATCGCCGGCATCGAGAAGCGACTCAAGACCATCTCCGCTTAGCACGACGATGGTCTCGGGTGCGTCCGCCCTGGCGGATCTGGAGGACGAGATCGTCGTCTGCCGCCGCTGCCCGCGGCTGGTCGAGTGGCGCGAGACCGTGGCGACCGTCAAACGCGCCGCCTTCCGGGACCAGGACTACTGGGGCCGTCCTGTCCCGGGGTTCGGTGATCCCGACCCATGGTGCCTGATCGTGGGCCTCGCCCCCGCCGCCCACGGGGCCAACCGCACCGGCCGCGTCTTCACCGGCGATCGCAGCGCGGACTTCCTCATGGCGGCGCTCCACCGCGCGGGCCTCGCCAATCAGCCGACCTCGGACCACCGTGACGACGGGCTCCAGCTGATCGGGGCACGTATGAGCCTGGCCGTGCGGTGCGCGCCGCCGCAGAACCGGCCGATGCCCGCCGAACGCGACGAATGCCGCCCTTACCTGGAACGGGAGATGGCCGCCCTACCTCGCCTTCGGGTCATCGTGGCGCTCGGAGCGTTCGCCTGGGACGCGCTCCTCACGACCCTCGCGGCACCCCGGCCACGTCCGCGCTTCGGACACGGAGTCGCACACGCCGTCGACGGGATCACCCTCCTGGGGTGTTACCACCCCAGCCAGCAGAACACGTTCACCGGTCGTCTGACGGAGGCGATGATCGACGACGTTTTCGTGACCGCTCGAGGACGGTCCGATAACGGATGAGCGGGGCGCCAAGAGGCCGCGCGGGATCCGTCGACCGTCGAAGGGGATGCCCCGGGCGGGGATCACCGGAGGAGGGTCGATCTGAAGGTGCGGGATCACGCACCCAGACGGCCATCACATATAGGGAATCGGGTTGACGGCCCCGCTGCTTGTACGTACTTCGAAGTGCACGTGGTCACCGTAGCAGTGTCCGGTGCATCCCACAGCCCCGAGCGTCTGTCCGCGCGTCACGTGTTGACCGACGGACACACCGACGCGTGACATGTGGGCGTAGGCCGTCGAGAGCGATCCGTGCGAGACGACCACGAGGTTGCCGTAGCCGCCCTGCCATCCGGCGACGACGACCGTACCGTCCGCCGAGGCGCCGATCGGCGTACCGCCGGGCGATGCGATGTCGATGCCCTCGTGCATGCGCCCCCACCGCGGACCGAAGGGTGACGTCACCGAACCCGAGACGGGCCACGCGAACGTGCCGTTGCCGCTCACGGTCGTCGTGGGAGGAAGCGAGGCGTTGGCGCGGTTGATCTCGTTCTGCAGGCGCAGAGAGCGTGCACGGAGGTTCGTGGCCTCCTTCTCGAGGACCCTTCGATCGCCCTTCACCTTCGCCAGAAGCTGGGTGCGGGACTGTTTGGCGACCTCCAGGTTCACCTTCTCCGAGTTCACGCGGTCGAAGGTGACCTTCTGCTCGGCACGGGCCTCCTTCGTCCGCTTCTCGTTCTGCCAGACCTCGTTGCGCTTGGCCTGGAGCTCTTTGCGCAGCCGGAGCGACGTGTTCGCGTCCTTCCGCGTCAACTGGATGAGCTTCTCGTCGCCGACCATCGCCCGCTCGAGGTTCTCGCGCGCAGAGATCGCGGTGCTGAGAGATCCCGACTGCACCAGGATCTGGATGACCGAAGGATCACCTCGGCGGTATGCGCTGGACAGACGCTTCCCCAGGGCCTCTCGCTGGTTGTTCAGACGAGCGACGAGGATGTCGAGACGCCTCTGCTCGGCATCGACCTCCTCGGTCAACTGCTTGCGGCGCGACTCGAGACCGGCGACCTCGGCGTTCAGCTGGTTCAGACGCGCCTCGATCGGGGCGAGACGGGTCTCCACTCCGCGGATGCGTGCGGAGTACTTGGAGATCTCGGAGGTGAGCACGGCCTCCTTGGCGCGTGCGGCGGCGGCCTTGGACTCGACCTCGGACAGGCTGGGGGCGGCGTCCGCGCTCGGTCGGTCGGCGATCAGCATCACCGGGATCGACAGGACCGCGACGGATGCGACCGCGATGGCGGCTCGGCGTACGTTCACAGTGCAGAGTTCGGAGGCAGGCTGCGCCGTCCTGCCTCGCGAATTGCGGGCGGGACGGCGGCGTGCAACATCACTTGCGCGTGGGCGGTTCCGGATCGACCGCGAGCAGGTCGTTGTAGGGGTTGATCGGGCTGCTCCCTGACGGGCGGATCTCGAAGTGGAGATGCGTCGCGCCGTAGCGTGCGTCCCCGGTGTTGCCGACGATCCCGAGGGCCTGGCCGGCCGTCACACGTACACCGGGTTCGATGCCGGGATTGATCGAGGTCAGGTGGGCGTAGTAGTACTCGTGCCCCGCTCCGTCCTTGAGCCAGACGTAGATCCCTCCGAGGCCCTTCTCCACCCGGTTCGCCCGAGTGATCGTGCCGTCGATCACGGCGCGCACCGGAATCCGGTCGGCCATGATGTCGTTGCCCTGATGGGGACCCTGGCCGCGCGGGGCGCCGAAGTCGTTCGTGTAGGTGTGCTTGCCCGCGACCGGGAACACCTTCAGGTACCGGGCGGCGGCCGCGTTCGGCCCGGCGAGCGGGTACTCACCCGTGGGAGCGACCGCGAGAGCCGGAGCGGGAGCGACACTGCGCGGGGCGCGGATGATGACACCGAGCCGCCTGACGAGCGCCTGGTTCACGATGCCGGTCCGCTTCATCTTGAGTCGCTGCTGGACACGGATGACCGCACCGCGCGTCTGGCGACCGAACTCGCCATCGACGCTGACGCGCTGCCCCTTGCGGCGGAGCACGCTCTGCAGCTGCTTCACGTCCGACCCGGCCATGCCCATCCGAAGCTCACGGGAACCGAGCGTCGCGTTCCAGTCGACCCGGGGGCCGCTCGTGGTCGCCGTCGTGGAGGTCTGCCCCGTCTTGACGGAGGCCGTGGCGTTGGTGCTGCCCTGGGGCGCCGCACCCGCCTGGAGGCTGGATGTCTTCGGGAGGGGGACGTCGAGAGCGAAAGCGGTGGAGACACCGATCGTACCGGCGGCGATGCCCACCGCCACAAGCCAACTGCGCCCTCGGATCCGGCCGGTTGAAAGCTCGCGCGGACGGTCGTTCAAAATCCTTTGCTCCTTTTCCGCCCACGACCGTATTGTCGTCGGCTGTAAGTCGTTCCCGTGGACGAAATCGGAGAGCCACGGGACGCTCCTGGGGAAGCGTTGGAACGGCGGGCACTTTGCCAGTTCTTTGCCGATGCGGTCAAGCCTGCTGTTGCGGCGGAACTCCTGGTGCCGGCCCATCATTCCGGTGCCTGCACCGCAGTAATCGTCCTGCTAATGGCCAAACTTGAGCCGATACGCCGTCACTGGAAGAATCCTTGCAGTCGGCGTAATGGTGTCCCACGATGCGAGACCCAAACCCCCGGACGGCAGCTTCTCCACGTTTCCGGCCCCCGACCATGTCCCTGATCCCGATCGGGTGTCGTTGCGCCCGCAATCGAGACATCGCCGACCGCCCGCACCGACGTCCGTGATCGTCGAATTCCGGAACGTGGACCCGACGACGGAAAGTCTGGTGCCTGACACAAAACTTTCCGAGCTCCGGCCACCCGACTCACAGAAGTCTGCGTTTGCAGGCGTTTCGTGTATTCCGGGTCACACGTGGAAAGCCCGGTGTCTGACACGGAGCTTTCTGAGCCCTCGCCCACGACGGCCCAGCGAACGGTTCAGTGAGGCGGGTCGTCCAGGGCGTCCCGGCGCCGCAGAAGACGGGCCGCCTTCGCGCGCTCCGTGCGGTCAAGCTCGGCGAAGTCCTCGTCGCTGAGATTGCCCGAACGGTGGTCGAACTCGATCTCCCGTATGGACCTCAGTGCCGTCTCGATCTCGACGTCCAGTTCACGCCGACGCGGGTCGTCGGAGACGGGGTCCGCCCCACCGTCCCGGCGCAGCAGCGGCCAGGCGACGGCGAACACCACCACCAGGGCGGCGAGCGCGACGATGATGCCCGGGATCACGCTCGGCTCGTCTGCTCCGGCTGGGCCACCGTCTGCGACACCCTCTGCCGCTTCCCCTGCGGCCAGCCGGCCACCACGGCCCCCATCAGGAAGATGATCCCGCCGGCCCAGATCCAGGCGACCATGGGGTTGATGAAGACATGGAACGACGCGATTTTGTTCTCCGTCGATCCGGCCATGTACATCCAGATGTCGCGCTCCATGTTGCTGGAGATGGCGATCTCGTTGCCGACGTCGCGGTTGGACGTGTAGATGTGGATGGACGGATTCAGGTCCGTGGCATGCGCCCCGTTCAGGTCGGTGACGCGGACGCGGGCGGACGTGACCATGGCCTGTTCGGAGCGTCCCCGCGTGACCTCCTGCGCGGTGAACACGTAGTCGCCGACCCTGGCCGAATCGCCAGGCCCCAGGTTGAAGCTGCCCTCGGTGAGGAACGACCGCGAGACGGCGATGCCCACGATGACGAGGACGATCCCGATGTGGACGATGTATCCGCCGTAGCGACGACGGTTGCGCGAGATGAGCTGCGAGAACGCACCCCACCACGAGACGCCGCCGTGGGCCTTGCGGACCCTCGTGCCCTGCCAGAACTCGGAGAGGATGCATCCGGCGGAGAAGACCGCGATCAGAAGCACGCACAGGGTGACCCAGTTTCCGCGCGCGTCCGTCAGGAGCAGGAGCGGCAGTGCCACCGCGGTCACCACTCCCGGCCACAGGAACCGGCGCCGTACGAGGGCCCAGGACATCCGTCGCCACGGCATGAGCGGCCCGAGACCGGTGAGCAGCAGGAGCGCCACCCCGATCGGCGCGGCCACCTGGTCGAAGAAGCCACGGCCGACGGTGATGCGCTCGCCTCGGACGAGCTCACTGATGACCGGGTACATCGTCCCCCACACCACGATGAACGCCAGCCCGACCAGGAGCAGGTTGTTGTAGAGGAAGATCGCCTCACGCGAGAAGTAGCTCTCCAGCGAGTTGCGGCTGCGCAGCTCGGGAAGGCGGGTGATGATGAGGTACGTGCCCCCGATCAGGGTGAGGATCAGGAGACCCAGGATGTATGGGCCGACGGTCTGCGCACCGAAGTTGTGGACGCTGCTCACGATCCCGGACCGCGTCAGGAGCGTCCCGAACAGCGTCAGGGAGAACGTGAGGATGATCAGGGCCATGTTCCAGATCTTCAGCATCCCGCGACGCTCCTGCACCATCACCGAGTGCAGGAAGGCCGTGCCCGTGAGCCACGGCAGGAGCGCCGCGTTCTCGACGGGGTCCCAGATCCAGTAGCCACCGAAGGAGAGCGACTCGTAGGCCCACTTGGCGCCCAGGATGATGCCGATGCCGAGGAAGGCCCAGCTCGCGAGGGTCCATTTGCGGATGCTGCCCAGCCAGGCGCTGTCCAGACGCCGGGTGATCAGCGCCGCGATGGCGAACGCGAACGGGATGGCGATGGAGACGTACCCCAGGTAGAGCATCGGCGGATGCGACACCATGTACGGGTTGCGCAGCGCCGAGACGAGGCCCTGACCGTTCTCGGGGACGACGCGCATCGTCTCGAAGGGGCTGGTCGCGAACGAGAGCACCAGGGCGAAGAAGCCGATGAGCCCGGCCAGAACGGCGATGACGATCGGCATGAGCTCACGATTGCGCCGTCGGTTCAGGAGTACGGCGAGGGAGGCGAAACCGGTAAGGAGCCACGCCCAGAAGAGCAGCGACCCGGACTGGCTGGCCCAGAGCGCCGTGATCCGCAGGTGGAGCGGCATCTCGGTGCTCGAGTAGTTCGCCACCGCCACCAGCGAGAAGTTGTTGCCGATGAGCGCGGACACCAGGCCGACCACGGCCACGGTGAAGAGCCCGAAGAGCGCGTAGACGCCGCGCTGTGCGGCGAAGAACCACGCGCGGTTACGCGGGGTGCGCCCGTGGACCGCCGCGACCACCGTGAACACGGCGACCGCGAGCGCGACGAGAAGGAGCGCGCGCCCGAAGAAGCTCACGGGTCAGATTCCTACTGTTCGGCGGCGGGCTGCGGCGACTTCTGGGCCTCGAACTTGGACGGACACTTCGCGATCAGCGAATCACGCTTACCGACGAATGTCCCGCCCTCCTCCAGATGACCGGTCACCACGATCTCCCTGCCGTCCTGGAACGTGTCCGGGACGATTCCGCGGTAGTTCACCCACACGGTCTTCGAAGGATCGTTCTGATCCTGGACCTGGAAGCGGGTGCCCTCCGCAGAGAGGGCCTGCTGTGCGACGTCGGTCGGCGAACCGTTCGAGACCACGGCGTTCAGCCGGTAGGTCTCGCCGTTGGCCGTCAGATCGCCGGGAGCCGCATAGGTCTCGAGCGATCCTCCGATGGAGAACCAGACGAGAGCGGCGCCGAGAACGGCAGCCAGCCCGAGGGCGATGACGAAGCGAGCCTTGGACCTCATGATGGGCGCATCCTAGCGGTACGGCCAGGGCGCATGCATGGTGACAGGTATCCCGTCTCGTGCCCCGATGCGACCGGCACGACGCCGTTCCGGTCGCATCGGGGACGGCGGACGAAGGCGGTTCAGGAGCGATTGCCCGGCAGCACCGTCGTGAGCCACTGCACGAGCGCGCCGGGGCTGCGCGTCTGGGTGATGACCCGACCGGGACCTGCGAACTCGAACACGAACCCCTCGCCGCTCTTGAGGCTCTGGATGGACCGACCCTCGACCGCACGGCGCAGCTTGACCTGCACGCCCTCTTCGTAGGCGACCATGTGCCCGGAGTCGACGACGACGGACTCACCGTCGGCGAGATCGATGATGTCGAGCGCGCCGTAGCAACCGAGTACCACCGATCCCTGACCGGAAACACGGACGAGGAAGCCGCCCTCACCGCCGAAAAGGTTCTTGAACCCACCCCACTTCGTGTCGACCTCGATGTCCTGCTCGGCGGCGATCCACGATCCCCGTGAGATGAACAGCGTCCTCGCGGGGGTGATCTCCTCGACGACGATGTCGCCCGGAAGGTTGGCGGCGACGTCCACCCAACCCCCGGTCGGAGGCGCCGTGTAGGTGGTGATGAAGAGCGACTCGCCACCGAGCACGCTTCGCTTCAGTCCCTTGAGCATGCCTCCCTCGACCTTGGCCTGGATCTCGACACCGTGTGAGGTGGCGGACATCGCGCCCGATTCGACGCGCACCGACTCCGCCGGGGCAAGGGTGCACCGTGCGACGCCGAATGCAGGACCATGACGGACATCGATCTGCATGGAAAGGTCCTTCCAGTGGGAGGTTGGGCGTCGATTGTGGCAGAGAACGCGTGGGATACGGCCGCGATCGCACCCGGCGGCATACATCGTCACCAATGCCCACATGACGCCGCTTCAGAGCATCAGTCGCCGCCCAGAAGGTCCCGCAGCGCCGACTCAACGCCGTCCAACCGCTCGGCCGCCCGTCGGCGCGCACCCGTCACATCGCCGTCCGCCACATCCTCCATGGCCTCGCAGTAGCACTTGAGCTTGGCTTCGGTTCCACTGGGACGCACCAGCACCCGGATGCCGCCGTCCAAGACAACCCGCAGAACGTCGGGAGCGAGGCGCGTGACCTCCGCGACCGCCTGCTCACCCACCCGTTCCGGCGGCGACGCCACTAGGGCCGTAACCGTCGCATCGCGCCGTTCTCGCCATCCGAGTCCCTCGTAGCGCAGCGAGAAGTTGCGGGTGACGTGGGCGCCGTCGAGACGGTCCAGGCGATCGAGCATCCGGGGGACCGTCTCACCGCGGGCGTCGAGCGACGCCACGAGCGCCGCCATTCCCACGGCGGCCGAGATGCCGTCCTTGTCGTGGACGTCCGGACCGATGGCGTAGCCGATGGCCTCTTCATAGGCCAGAACCTGCCGCCAGGCAGGGTTGTCGAGCGCCGGACGTGACAGCCATTTGAAGCCGGTGAGGGTCTCCGCATAGTGCACACCGTGCCGGGCCGCGATGTGCCCGAGACGCGACGACGACACGACCGTGGTCGCCACCAGGCGATCGTCACCGGAGTCCACGACCTCGGCGAGCAACCACTCGGCGAGGAGCCCTCCCACCTCGTCCCCGGTCAGCTGGCGAACGTCATCGCCGTCCGGGACGACCACGGCGACGCGGTCGGCGTCCGGATCGAGGGCGAGCCCCACGCGGGCATCCGCCTGGCGCACACGGGCCGCCAGATGGTCGGTGGCTCCGGGCTCCTCCGGATTCGGGAAGCCGACAGTCGGGAAGTCCGGGTCGGGGTCCTGCTGGTCGGCGACCACGTGGACGTCGTATCCCAGCTCGGCGAGCAGGCCACGCAGCGTGGCACCCCCCACGCCATGCATTGCCGTCATAGCGACGGTAATAGGTGATGACGGCCGCGGATAGCGCCCCAGGACACCCTCGCGATAGGCCGTGACGACGTCCCCCGAAAGCACGCCGATCTCCGCGGGGTCTCCGCCGGGGACGATCACCCCGTCGGCGACGACGGCGTCGATCTGCTCCGCGACGTGCTCGTCGATCGGGGGGACGATCTGGGCGCCGTCCGCCATGAAGAGCTTGAGACCGTTGTCGGCGGGCGGGTTGTGGCTGGCGGTGATGACGATCCCGGCGGCGAGGCCGAGGTGCGTGACCGCGAACACCCCGATGGGAGTGGGAAGCGCCTCATCCGCCAGGACGACGGGGACGCCGTGAGCGGCGATGACCTCGGCGCAGTCTGCGGCGAACTGCGCCGACCGGTGCCGGCCGTCGTACGTGATGGCAACCCCGCGCGCCGCGTCACCCTGCGCGACCAGGTACCGGGCGATGCCCGCGGCCGACTGGCGGACGACCAGCCGGTTCATCCCGGTCGGCCCCGCCATCATCGGTGCGCGCAGCCCCGCCGTTCCGAAGGCGACGCGACCCGAGAAGCGTTCGGCCAGGTCGTCCCACAACCCCGTGTCCAGCATCCCCTGAAGCTGGCGTCGGTCGTCGGGATCCGGATCGGAGGCGATCCAGTCGTGAACGCGCTGGTCAAGTGGTTCGTCCATGGCGCGCATGCTGTCAGTTTCGTCCGGGATCTCCGCCCGGCCGGCGTGATGTCAACGCAGCACGGCGACGGTGGCGCCGTCTCCCCCCTCGTCGGGACCGGCCACGCGCGACGATCCCACCAGGGGATGCGCCTTCAGCTCGTCCGCGATGGCCGCCCGCAGCGCACCGGTGCCGCGACCGTGGATGATGCGCACGCTGTCGCGACCGCTGCTCGCCGCATGGTCGATGTAGCTGCGCACCGCGGAGCGGGCGGCCTCCGCCCGCTCGCCGCGCACGTCGATCTCACCCGACACCGCCGGCGTCTCGGGCCGGACCTCGCGGACCGGTGCCGACGCGGGCTTCGCGATCACACGGTGATCACGTGTGACCCGCGACCGCTTGAGCCGAAGGCGCGCTGAGGGTCCCTGAACCTCGATGTCGTTCCCGGACACGGCCACCACGGTCCCGCGCACGCCGAGATCACTCACGATGACCGCGTCACCCACGCCGATGGGCTCGTCGCTCACGATTCCCGGAGTCGGGGTCGTCAGGTGCGCAGCCGCCCGTGTTGCCGCCTCGGCCGCGGCCCCCAGGCGGCGGTCGCGCTCGGCCTCGTGGCCATCGGTCTCCTGCCGCGCCTTCCGCCGGCGCTCCTCACGGCGGGCGGCGGAGATCTCCTTCCGGAACGCCTCCAGGTCGGCGCGCATCTGGGCGAGGTCACGCTCCGCATCCTCCCGTGCCCGTTGCCGCTCCTTCTCGATGCTTCCGCGGACCCGCTCCACCTGCCGTGCCAGCTCGCGCTCACGTGCCTCGACGTCCTGTCGGGCCTTGGCCGCTTCGTCGCGCTCGCGATAGGCCCGGTCCCGTTCCTCCTCAGCCGCCACACGTGCCGCGGCGGCGTCGCGCAGCAACGCCTCCATCCCCTGGCGATCCTGGCCCAGACGCTCGCGCGCCTCGGTGAGAATCCCCTCCGGAAGGCCGAGCCGCTCGGCCACATCCAGTGCCTGCGAGGCACCCGGTTCGCCCACGCGGAGCTCGAACGTCGGCAGAAGATGCTCGGCGTCGAACCCCACGGCGGCGTTGGCCGCCGCGTCGGTCTGGCTGGCCCACCCCTTGAGCTCGTGATGGTGCGTGGTGACCAGCGTGAGGGCTCCCCGTGCCATCAGGGTGTCGAGCACGGCCACGGCGAGCGCCGCACCCTCCCCCGGATCGGTGCCGGCCGCCAGCTCGTCCAGCAGCACGAGCGAGCGCGGCCCCGCGGCGTCCAGGATGTCGATGAGACGGCGGACATGGCCCGAGAACGTCGAGAGGCTCTGCTCGATGCTCTGCTCGTCACCGATGTCGGCGAGGATCGTGTCGAACACCGGCAGCCGGGCCTCTTTGGCGGGTGGTCGCAGCCCCATCTGGTGGCAGGCGGCCAGCACTCCGAGCGTCTTCAGCCCGACGGTCTTACCCCCGGCGTTCGGGCCGCTCACCACGAGCACGCGCAACCCGGTCAGCGGGAGATCCACCGGGACGACGGTTCCCGGGTCCAGAAGCGGATGCCGTGCCTCGACCAGCGAGACGTCATCGGCGATGGTGACCTCGCAGCCGCGCCACCGCAGCGAGAGGTCAGCGAGCGCGAACGCGAGGTCGATGGCGGCCGTCGCCGCGACCGCCGCCGTCAGAAGGCCGGCGTCGTCCCCGACGATCGAGGACAGCCGCTGCAGCACGCGCTCCACTTCCATCCGCTCGGTGGCCTCGCGCTCACGGACGAGGTTGTTGGCCTCGACCACCTCGAGGGGCTCGACGAAGATCGTCTGGCCGGTGGCCGACCGGTCGTGGACGATGCCCGGAACGGCGCTCCGCGAGGACGCCTTGACCGCGAGGACGGGGCGTCCGCCGCGTTCGGTGAGGAAGCTCTCCTGAAGGTGCTTGCCGGCGCGCTTGGCGACCGTGCGGAGCGTCTCGGCGGCGGCGGCGCGGGCGTCGGCCACGAGTCGCCGGGCGCGACTCAGGTCGGGCGAGGCGCTGTCACGCACACCACCATGTCCGTCGAGCGCGGAATCGAACATGTCGACGAGTGCCCGCAGCGGGATGACCGCGATCTCGCGTGCCACCTCCGTGAGCAGTGGCGCCTCCTCCTCGTGGGCGACGACGGCCTCGGCCAGTTCGACGGCGACGGAGGCGGTCGCCGCGACCGCGGTGAGCGATTCGATCTCCAGCGTACCGCCGTGCTGGGCGTTGTCGACCGCCTCGGCGATCTCCCGGACGCCGGCGCCGACGGCCATGCCGAGACGGCGGAGTTCGGTCGCCTCGGTCGTCACCCGCTGGCGGTGCACGACCTCGTCGACGTCACCGGCGACGTCCCGGGAGGTCGCCAGGGCGGCGCCCTGCGGGGTCTGGCAGATGGCGGCGATGCGGGCCCGGACGTCGCCGAGGCCGAGCAGGTTCTCACTGCGTGGATCCACGGCAGATGATGTTAGTGAGCACCAACGGGCCGATGGTACCTGGCACCAAAAATCCCGTCGGGGCTCATCTCACGCCGTCCGGCCACGGACGCGTGCTGCCGACGACGATGCCTCGAATACGAGCATACGCAGGGACATTCTCCGCGATCACTCACGCAACGGGGTGGGTGGTGCCAGGAACCACCCACCCCGTTGAGGCCTCGGATCCCGGTCGGGGTATTAGGCTCCATCCCCGTGACCGCCCTCTCCATCTCCGCGCTCGGGAAGATCTACGGTCGCCATCAGGCCCTGCGCGGTGTGGACCTCACGGTCGACCATGGCGAACTCGTCGGTCTACTCGGACCGAACGGTGCCGGGAAGTCGACGCTGGTCAAGATCGTCTGCGGGCTGGTGCGCCCCACATCCGGCCGGGTCACCGTCGACGGACACCCGGCCGGATCGCTCGCCGCACGTCGACTGATCGGGTACCTGCCCGAACTCTTCCGCTACCCGGACTGGTGCACCGCGGACGAGGTGATGGGTCTTCATCAGCGTCTCACGGGATCCGGCGGCGGCGAGGCGGAACGCCGTGATCTGCTCGATCTCGTCGGTCTCGCGGAGGCCCGGAACAAGCGGGTGGAGGCCATGTCCAAGGGCATGCAACAGCGCCTGGGCCTGGGGCAGGCGCTCATCGGCTCACCGAAGCTCCTGCTACTGGACGAGCCCACCAGCGCCCTCGATCCTGCGGGTCGCATCGCCGTACGCGAGCTCCTCGAGGAGTTGCGGCGACGGGGTACGGCGGTACTCCTCAACTCCCACCTGCTGAGTGAGGTCGAGCGGGTGGTCGACCGTGTCACGATCATCAACCGTGGAGCGACGGTCGCGTCGGGCACCCCGGCAGATCTGTCGCATTCCGGCGGCGCCGAGATCGAGACCGATCGTGGCGTGCGCGCCTTCCCGGACGCCACCCGCGAGGACGTACCGAGAATCGTCGCCGATCTGGTGGCCGAGGGCGAGAGGATCTACGGGGTCCGCATCATCACGTCCAGCCTCGAAGAGGTGTATCTGGAGGCCGTGTCAGAGGAGTCGGACACGTGACCGGGGCACTCCAGGTCGCGCGCTACACACTCCAGGAGAGCGTCCGCCGTCGCGTCTTCCTGGTCGTCCTCGTCCTCTCGTTCGGCTTTCTCGCCCTGTTCTGGTGGGGCACGAGCTCGGTGTTCGACGAGGTGCGCACCCGCGGGTTCGGTGCCGAGGACTCGCCGATCCGCGCAGCCGAGATCGCCGGCGGCTTCCTCCTGGGTCTCGCGATGTTCGCCATTCTCTTCCTCGGGACGATCCTGGCGGTGTTCCTCACATTGAACGCCATCCGTGGCGATGCGGAGCGGGGCCTGCTTCAGCAGATGTTGGTGCGGCCGGTGTCGCGATCGGCCGTCCTCGCGGGGAGATTCCTTGCCGCGTTCTCGGTGTGCGGCGTCTACGTGTCGCTCATGTTCTTCGCGACCGTGGCGATCGTGCGCAACGCCGGAGGATGGACGCCCGGCAGCTGGGTCCTGCCCGCGATCAGCCTGGTCGGTGCCGTCGCGATCATCACGTCGATCGCCCTTCTGGGTTCGGTGTTCCTGTCGGGGACCGCGAACGGGATCGCCGTGTTCATGGTGTTCGGCGCCGGGCTCGTGGGTGGACTGCTGGGCCAGATCGGCCGGGCGATACCCTCGCCCAGCCTGACCACCGCCTCCGACTGGGTCTCACGCGTGCTGCCGTTCGAGGCCCTCTACCAGGACGGCCTCTACGCACTCAACTCGGACCTGCAGGGGCTCGAACGCGTGGTCGTCAACCTGGGCCCCTTCGGCGGGGCGGTCGACGCGGGTGCCGGAACCTGGCTGTGGGCCGGCGTCTATCTGCTCGCGTTGTGGGCGCTTGCGACGTGGGCGTTCCGCAACCGCGACCTCTGAGTCGGCACACGGGATCTGAAGCCGGATCGTCGACGGAGCGCCGGTCGCCCCACCTGATCGACGGACGATCGCACCCCATCGGTGTCGGCAGACCGGTCGGCCCGCCGACACCGATTCACTACTTGTCCTTGATCTCTCCGCGGCGCAGCTTGCGGTAGAGCTCCAGCGATTCCTGGATGACCGTCATAGCCTCGTCGGTACCCATGGGCTCCTCGATCACGACCTCCTTGTGCTCGAGAACCTTGTAGTCCTGGAAGAAGCGCTGCATCTCACGCATCGTGTGCTTGGGAAGCTCACGGTGATCCCGGTACTCGTTGAACGCCGGGTCGTGGATGCTCACGGCGACGATCTTGTCGTCGATGCCCTTGTCGTCGCGCATACGCATCACGCCGATGGCCCGCGCCATCACGATGCTGAGCGGCACGACAGGCTCCTGACCCAGGACGAGCACGTCCAGGGGGTCACCGTCATCGCAGTAGGTCCGCGGGATGAAGCCGTAGTTGGCCGGGTAGTAGACGGCGCTGTGAAGCACGCGGTCGAGACGGAGAAGACCGTTCTCCTTGTCGAGCTCGTACTTGTTCTTGCTGCCTTCGGGCACCTCGATGACCACGGGGAAGCCCTGGTCGACCTGGTGCTCGTCGAGATAGATGTCGTGCCATGGATGCATGCCGGGCATCCTAGAGCATTGGCTTCCTTCGGTCTCCCGCTCCGACATGTCCCCGTATCCACGATCCCACCGAACCAGCCATCTCGGAATTCCACCGGTCGGGGGGCTGGTACACTCGTCGCGCTCGGGACGTGGCGCAGTCTGGTAGCGCACTCGCTTTGGGAGCGAGGGGTCGCCAGTTCGAATCTGGCCGTCCCGATCGGGCACCGAAGCATGGTGTGATCATCCGTCGGCTCTCGATTACCCTTCTCCACGGCCCGCCGTCGCTGCCCCCGGCAACCGCGGGGCACTAGGGTGTCGGCATGGATCTCCCGCTCGCTCCTCCTCTCGAGCCGCAGCTGGCGAAGCCCGCAAAGGTCGACCCGGCCAAGATCGCCACGGACGGGGATCTCGTCCCCATCGGGAACGAATGGGCCTACGAACGGAAGCTCGACGGATTCCGCGCCATCGTCTTCGTCGACGGCGACGAGGTCTACGTCCAGTCACGCGGCAAGAAGCCGCTGCACCGGTACTTTCCCGAGATCACGTTCCCCGCAGGACGTTATGTCGTGGACGGCGAGATCATCATCGAGAACCGGGAACGCGAGAACTTCGAGGCGCTCCAGATGCGCCTCCACCCCGCCGAGTCGCGCATCACGCGCCTCGCCGGCGAGATCCCGGCGGTCTTCGTCGCATTCGATCTCCTCGCCCTGGGCGACGACGCCTATCTGGAGCGCCCGTGGCACGAGCGGCGCGCGGCACTGGAGCGGCAGGATGGCCTGCGCATCGCCGAGGTGGTGACCGACGTGGCCGACGCCCGTGACTGGCTGCGGACCGCGGAGGGCGTCATCGCCAAGGAGCGCGACGCGCCGTACCTCCCGGGCAAGCGTGCGGGGATGATGAAGATCAAGCGCATCCGTACCCTCGACGCGGTCGTCGCCGGTTGGCGCCCCGGGAAGGAGGAGGGCACGGTGGGGTCCCTCATCCTCGGGCTGTACGACACCGACGGCGAGCTGCGGATCGTGGGTCACACCTCCGGCTTCAGGGCCAAGGAGAAGCGCGAGCTGGTGGACGTGCTCGCGCCCTACGAGACCGGTGAGCGCGGCTCGGCCGACGCCAGCCGCTGGTCCGCGGATCGCGATCTCGAGTGGGTGGCGCTGCGTCCCGAGCTTGTCGTCGAGGTGACGTACGACCACTCGAGCGGCGGGCGCATCCGACACGGCACGAAGCTCCTGCGCTTCCGTGACGACCGTGACGCGCGGTCCTGCGGGTACGACCAGCTGGACTAGCCAGCCGTCACTTACCCACGACTGACACCGTCATCCCCGCATTCCCTCAGCCATTGCGCCGATAGCATGAATGACGTCCTCGTCGGTGAACCGGCCCTGCATGTGTCCCGAGCCACGCTCCTGTGCGTGCAGGCTCACCAGGTACCCATGCCCACCCTGATTCCAGATCAGGACGATGTGTCCGGCATGCATGCTCGGCTCCTCGTCATATGAAGACAGACGAACGATGAGCGCCTTCTCGTCACCCACCCTGAAATGGCGCACGACACGCGCATGATCCAAGCCGAAGCCGAACCATGCTCCGCTCGCGCCCGGCCACGGCGAACCTGCGCTGCCATCCAGTCGGAACTCGGTCGTGCTGCCTCCGACCGTCACGTGCCCGTTCGCGAGCAGCGCCCCTTGGCGGCCGTCGCCGGCCGTCTGATAACTGATCAGATAGGTGTCCTGTGTCCCCGAGAAGACCCGCCCCTTGGTGAGGGGCGCAACCGCCGGACGGTTGAAGCGAGGGAGAAGGCGAGGACAGAGGACCGGGAACGCCTTCTGCCCTCTCAGCGACTCGCAGGTCTGTGCCGCCCTTCGGGGCGTACTGCCCAGGGCGATGTGACCGGGGCCTTCGGTGCTGTTCGACGTCGTCGTATCGGTGATGACCGCATGGATCGTGTCGGTCTGCGCGTTCGAACCACAGCCGGTCCCGGCGATGGGCAGAAGCACCGCCAGAGCGACTGAGAGGAAGGTTCCTCGCCTCCTGCCGATGATCGGGGTCACTCGTTTCCTCACATCGGCATTACGTGTCGATGCGGTTGCCCTCGGCGTCCCAGTGCTCGGCGACCTTCTTCGAGGGCTGCACGCGCGGTGGCTCTCCCGGCATCTTCGGATGATCCGGAGGGAAGTTCATCTCACCGCCCGGCAGCGTCTCCCAGAGGTCGAGCAGCACCTCCAGCGAATGCTCGGTCTCGTCGATCTCCGCCCACGGGTCACCGTCCTCCAGATACGCGGGCACCGTGGTGAGGTTGAACTCGCGTGGGTCGGCCAGCTCCGCCAGGCGGGCCCAGCTCAGCGGGGTGCTGACCGGCGCGCCCGGCCGGGGGCGGAGTGACCATGCACCCGCCACCGTACGGTCGCGCAGGTTCTGATTGATGTCGAGGAAGACGGAGCCCGTGGGGCGCTCCTCCTTCCACCAGTTCAGGGTGACACCGACGTCCCGGCGCTCCAGCTCGCGACCGAGGCCGATGGCCGCGTGGCGCACCTGGTCGAACCCATAGCGGGTCGCGATGCGCACGTAGATGTGGATGCCGCGGTTGCCGCTGGTCTTGACGAAGCCGTGCAGCCCGAGTTCCTCCAGCAGCTCACGTGTGGCCTCGGCAACCCTCTTGACGTCCTCGAACGTCGCCCCCTCCTGCGGATCGAGGTCGAGGCGAAGCTCGTCCGGGTGCTCCACGTCGGACGCGCGAACGGCCCAGGGGTGGAAGGTCAGCGTGCCCATGTGCGCGGCCCACACCGCGGCGGCCGGCTCGGTCAGGCAGAGCTCGTCGATGGGACGCCCGTTCGGAGTGGTGACGCGACATGTCTCCACCCAGGCGGGTGCTCCCTTGGGCAGCCGCTTCGAGTAGAAGCCGTCACCGGTCTGTTGGCCGCCGGGTCCGACCGACAGGGTCATGCCGTCGCGCCAGCCGCCCGGCCAGCGTTCCAACGCGACGGGACGCTGTCCGTTCGCGTGCATGAAGGCATCGGCGACCGCCGCGAAGTACTCGCAGACCTGGAGCTTCGTGATGTCGGGGGTCCGATCGGTCGCCTCGTAGACGACCCGATCCGGGCTGGAGACGCGGACCTCCCGCTCTCCGACCGTTATCAACGCTGCAGGTGACTTCGCCATGTGCGTTCCCTCCCCGGCCACCATAGGGGTTTGACGCTCTCGTATGAGTGACGACACACTTTCCCCGCACCGTGCGGTGTTTCACGTGAAACGTCCCAGCCCTGTGGCAGTCCGGGTGCCTGGCACCCGGACTGCCACGTATGAGTTGCGACACGAACGTCGGCACGTCGTGCCGGCTTCATGTCATTGTGACGTCTGCCACTCCTCCGCCAGGCGACCCAACGCGTCCCGATACCTCTCGACGGTCGCTTCGCGTCCCGCCAGCCAGATGCTCTCGTACACACCGGTCGACACCGGACGACCGGTGACGGCGATCCGCTGCGGTTCGAGGAAATCGCGGGCATTG
Organism: uncultured Bifidobacteriaceae bacterium; assembly: GCA_964531025.1. Taxonomy (GTDB): domain Bacteria; phylum Actinomycetota; class Thermoleophilia; order Miltoncostaeales; family Miltoncostaeaceae; genus CALMEC01. Next base: position 465,008 of record CAZHDY010000001.1, read on the forward strand.
GCACCGAGGATGTGGAGTTCGTCCTGGAGCGCGTCCTTGATCGACTGCAACTCCCAGTCGGTGAGCGCCTCCAGGCGTCCCAGCCCACCCCCGACGTACTGGACGCCCTGGCGCACGTCACCTGAGATCCTCGCCCAGGCCTCCGGGTCCATGGCGAACGGCTCGAAGAGCCACCCGGCCAGGTTGACGTACTCACTGAGCTTCGTGATCTTGCCCTTCACCGCCGGGGCGCTGCGACGAGCGATCTCCTCCGCCGTCTCACCGCCGTGCGCGTCGATGAACCCCGTGGAACGGAGATACTCGACAAGTGCGTCGGCGAACCTGTCCGGATCCATCATGCGCAGATAGCGGCCATGCATGACCTCCGTCTTGCGGAGGTCGAACACCGCGGGGCTCTTCGAGATGCGCCCGACGCTGAACGCCTCGACGAGCTCGGACATCGAGAAGCGCTCGGTCTTGTCGTCGAAGCTCCAACCGAGGAGCGCCAGCGAGTTGCACAGCGGCTCGGCCAGGAACCCGTCGGCCTCGAACTCCTCGACCGATGCCGCGCCGTGCCGCTTGGACAGGCGCTTCTTGTCGGGACCGAGGATGAGCGGGATGTGCGCGTACGTCGGCGGCTCGGCACCAAGCGCACGCATGACGAGCATCTGCTTGGGGGTGTTGGAGATGTGGTCCTCGCCGCGGATGACATGGGTGATGCCCATCTCGACGTCGTCGACGGCGGCCGCCAGGTTGTAGGTGGGCGTGCCGTCGCTCCGCGCGACGACGAAGTCCTCGATGTTGTCGTGGCCGAAGGTGACCGTGCCGCGGACCATGTCCTCGATCACCGTCTCGCCGGGCACAGGCACGGCGAAGCGCCAGACGGGCACCCGCCCCTCCTCCTCGAACCGCGCGAGCTCCTCGTCCGAGTAGTCGCGACGGCCGCGGACCACCGGCGCGCGCTTGTCACGCCGCGCAGCCGCGCGCTGCTCGTCGAGTTCCTCCGCGGTCTCGTAGGCCGGATATACCGCCCCGGATTCCTTGAGCCGTGCGATGGCGTCGCGGTAGACGTCGTCACGCTCGCTCTGCCGGTACGGCCCCTCGTCCCAGTCGAGGCCCATCCACGAAAGCACGCGGAGGATCTCGGCCTCGCTCTCCGGGGTCGAGCGTTCGCGGTCGGTGTCCTCCAGCCGGAGGATGAACGTCCCCCCGGTCTTGCGCGCGATGAGCCAGTTGAAGAGCGCGGTACGCGCTCCACCGACGTGGAGGCTGCCGGTGGGGCTCGGCGCGAAGCGCACCCGGCAGGGTTCTGTGATCTCGGGTCTCTTTGGTGGCACGACGGTAGGATAGCCATGTGAGATTCGGCGCCCACGTCTCGGCCGCCGGAGGCATCTCGAAGGCCATCGACCGCGGTCAGGCCATCGGCTGCGAGAGCCTCCAGGTGTTCACCCACAATCCCCGGACCTGGAATCCGATCAACCACAAGGACGCCGAGATCGCGGCGTTCCGCGAGAAGGTCGCGGCCACCGGGATCGGTCCCGTCGTGTCGCACGGGCTCTACCTCATCAACCTCGGCGCACCGGACATCGAGCAGCCGACCGGCCCGCCCGGGAAGCCGACCACGAAAACGCGGAACATCTACCGCGCATCCCAGGAGAGCCTGCGTCAGCATCTCGAGATCGGTGATCGTCTGGGCCTGACGGGCGTCGTCCTCCACGTCGGCTCGTCGAAGGGCAGCACACTGGAGGAATCCATCGACCGCATCGGCACGGCGATCGCCGCCGCCTTCGACGACCAGGACGGCGACTGCGCCGTCTACCTGGAGAACACGGCCGGCGCCGGCGACACCATCGGCCGGACGTTCGAGCAACTCCGCGACGTGTTCACCGCTGTCGACCACCCCAGCCGCCTCGGATTCTGTCTCGACACCCAGCACCTCTATGCGAGTGGATACCCCATCCAGGAGCCCGACGGCATCGACCGGGTCCTCGACGAGTTCGACCGGATCGTCGGCATCGACCGGCTCCGCTGCTTCCACCTGAACGACTCGCTGACGGCCTTCGGCTCGAACCGTGACCGCCATGCCAACATCGGTGAGGGTGAGATCGGCGAGGACGGCTTCCGCCGCATCCTGGGCCATCCCGCCATTCAAGGCCTGCCGGCCATCCTCGAGGTTCCCGGCTCGGGTGACGGTCCGGATACGGACAACATGGAGCGCATCCGACGGCTCCACCAGGAAGGCCTGGACGCGCGCGGAGGGTGAGGCCTCCGGAAAAACTCAGTCTCCGAACGGCAGCGGTGTCGCCAGGGCCTCGAAGCCCGGGACCTCCCACAGCGGCATGACTCCCGCATCGGCGACCAATGACACGACCGGACGTGGCGCAGCGCCGTAGCGGGCGATGTGGACGGCCAACGGCGGCTCGTCCACGCGGAAGCGCGAGCAGACGAGGTCATCGAGCGCATCCGGATCCGCGCTCGGGCCGCGGAAGACGATGAGCGCCGACCCCGACGGCCCGTCGACCCCCATCCACAGTCCGTCGGGCTCGTCATGGAAGCGGAAGAGGCCGGCGCCGGCGTGACCCGACTCGCGGAACGCGGGTGCCCGCGCCGCAGCCGCGGTCAACGTCCATTGGACCACCTCCTGCGACGACAGGATGTACGTCCAATCCGAGGTCACCAGCATCAGGTGGAGGATCTGTCGAGGGTGGCGCTCACCGAGCCCGGGATCGACGAAGAGGCCGACCCCGCCATCCTCGGCGTCCGAGTGCTCCGGTGCACCTCCCATCCACTCGGGAGGAAAGCCTTCCCCGTCCGTCATCGCGCACCCTGGTCCACGTGCGTCCTCATGACCCGGCTCCGCGCGGCACCAGTGCCAGCACCCGCGCGGGCGCTCCCGACCCGCCGGCCAGACGAATCGGCGCCACCACGAGCCAGGTTCCACGGGACGGAAGCCGGTCCAGCCCCACAAGACCCTCCACGTGCCAGATACCCGCTCCCAGCGTCAGACGATGAACGGGAAGCTCCTCGCTCCGTCCGACCTCCACACGCTCAGCGTGTCGATGCCGATCCCCACAACCCCGCGCGTGATCAGGTGTCGTGCCGCCGGGATGTCGAGCCCCGGACACCGCGCCTCATCGATCCCGATGTAGGAGGCCGGGTCGCCCACGTGGCGATCCCAACCCGTGCGGATGAGGACGACGTCACCGCGCGCGATCGATCCGTGACGCGCCTCGAACGCGAGGACGACGTCGACGCCGACCGCGGCATCGGGATCGTCGCCCACGCTCGCCCGGGCGTCGATGACGACAGCCGGGCGTACGAGTCGGCGAGACGCGATGTCGTCCACCGTGGCGCCGCCCTCCACGACGTGGGCCGGCGCATCCACATGTGTGCCCAGGTGCTCGGGCATCGCGATGCGGCGCGCGAAGTACCCGTCGTCACGCACATCGGCCGTCGTGGTCACCTCGACAGACCCGTCGCCGGGCCAGACGGCGGTGGCGAGTCCGATCGTCTGCGTCAGATCGACGACATCCGCGTTCGCGAGGGAGAGGGTGTCATTCATCGATGTCGGCCGAGGCATCGGCCACGGGCAGGGTGAACCAGAACGTCGAGCCGATCCCCGGCGCGCTCTCGACTCCGATCTCGCCGCCGTGCGCCTCGACGATGGCGTGTGCGATGGGCAGCCCCAGACCGAAGCCCTTCGCCCCGCCCGTTGTGGCGTCCCGTGCCCGCGTGAAGCGCTCGAAGATCCGGTCCAACTCGTCGCTCGGGATGCCGGGTCCGTTGTCACTCACGCGGAAACGCACCCGGTCGCCGTCACGCCCGGCCGAGACGACGACGTAACCACCCCTCTGCGTGTACTTGACCGCGTTGGCGATCAGATTGTCCAGCACCTGCCCCAACCGGCCGGCATCGGCCATGACGACGAGATCCGCGGGAATATCCGTCGAGATGGCGATCTCCATCGCTGTGGCCTCCGGATGGGCGGCGGTCACGCTCTGTGTGACCACCGACGCCGCGTGGGTCGGCGCCGGCGACACCGTCAACGCCCCCGACTGGTGCTGGGCGACGAGCAGCAGGTCATCGACCAGTCCCATGAGCCTCTCACCGTTCCTCGCGATGACCTTCACGAACCGCTCGTGACGGGAGTCGAGTCCGGAGCGTTCCCCCAACAGGAGGTCCGTGTACCCGAGGATCGAGGTGAGTGGCGTGCGCAGGTCATGGGAGATGAGTGCCAGGACCTCGTCCTTCGACGCATCCACCTCCTGACGCCGTCGATCGCGCGTCTCCGGGTCGTCGCGGCCCCGGCTCATCTGGATCTGGGCCACGCGCCGGTGGGCGACCGCCAGCTCGAGCGCCAGCCCGCCGTCGTCGCCCGACAGGTCCTCCCTCCCCACACCGACGACACCGGCGGCCCTCCCGTCCAGGGACCACGGCCCGACGGTCCAGACGATGTTCGTCGCCCGCCCCACACGGACGACGTGCTGCGCGAAGACAATCGGTTCGCCGCCATTGCGGACTGTCCTTGCGACGTCGAGAAACGCCGCCGCCGTCTCCTTCACGACCAATTCCGCGAGGTGGCGGCCGTGCATCTCGCCCTCCGACATGACCATCCACTCGCGTACCGCACCGTTGGTCGCGACCACGCGACCGGCGTCGTCGACGGCGATCACCCAGTCGGATTGGAGATCAAGGGCACTGACGAGGCGTTCGTTCTCGCGGCGGAGCGACGACGTCGTCGCCCGGAGTTCGTCCACCCGAACGAGGGCATCGCGTTTTGCGGCGTCGGCCTTCGCACATGCATTCCGTTCCTCGTCCAGGCGGCGGATTCGCTCACGCTTGGCGGTGACGTCGTCGGTGACGTCCGAGCTGACGAGGGCGATGAGCATTCCGCGGGACGTGTGGATCGGAAGGGACCAGACATGCAGGTAGCGCACGTCCGGAACCGGTCGCCGGGTCGCCCACATGGCCGTGTACTCGACGGGATCGGTTGCGCGGGTCCTGATCAGGTACTCGTGCATGTCGTAGGTCGCGGGGAAGAGAACCTCCGCAGCGGGTCGTCCGACGAGCTCCGATCGGACCGCACCGTCCAGCGCCACGGCCACAGGGTTCGCGTACGTGAAGGTCATGGACTCGTCGTGCAGAGCCACACCGATCGGCATCGGCGCGAGCCCCTCCTCGAGCGGCCCGGACAGGAACCCGGTCGTCGCCGAGGGGCCGTCCTCGACCAGGCGGACCAGACCTGCGAACGCCGACAGCGTTTCGCTCCAGTCGTCCGGCAGTCCGGGGCCCTCGCTCCCCAGATGGATGACGAGGGCGCCGACGGGCCCCGAGTCCCCCATGACGGGGACACCCGCTCCACCTGTGAAGCGCTGGCCCAGATATTGGAAACGCAGCTCGTCGCTCTCGGCGTACGTGGAGATGTGGACCGGCTCGACGGTGTCCACGATCTCACCGAGCAGAGGATCACTGGCCAGCGGAACATTGAACGTCCGCGATGTCTCATGGATCGCACCGGGACCGGCGGCGGCGACCAGACGTGCATGGGCTCCCGCGAATCGGAAGAGGCACACCGCCTCCGACGGGAGGACGTCCGCGATGGCGCCGACGATGAACTCGGCCAGACGGCCCTGCGCGATGGCCGGTCCGAGGCCCGCGAGGGTACTCCGATGGGCATCGGTCGTCACCATGTGGTGACGGAGTCCGTCCGTGCTCCCCGGGTCGGTTCCGAGCCGGTGGATCAGACGACGGTGATCGAGGAACCACACCACCGCCAGAGCGACCGCGACCAGCACCATGGCACCGGCGACGATCGCGAGTGAGACTCGGTCACTCACAGCTCACAGCGATGGGCGTCGAGGCGTTCCGAGGGTCACGACGGGCGATACATGTAGCCGAAGCCGCGGATCGTCTCGATGGGCGACGTCCCGTCCGCGCGCAGTCCCAGCTTGCGACGGAGGTATCCGACGTACAGCTTGACCTGCTCGGGGAAGACGGCGTCGCGCCGCCCCCATACGGCTTCGAGCATCTCCTCCTTGCCGACCGCACGGCCGACATGCTGGACGAAGACGTTGAGCATCCGGAACTCCAGCGGCGTGAGCGACACCACCGTCCCCTGTGCGGTCACCTCACGCGCCGCGAAGTCGATCTGGAGGAACTCGTCGGCGTAGACCTGCGGACGATCCTCTTCCCGGCGGGCACGACGCATGAGTGCGACGACCCGGGCGGCGAGCTCGATCGAACTGAACGGCTTCCCCAGATAGTCGTCCGCCCCGGCCCTCAGACCCCGTGCGCGTTCCCACTCGAGCGATCGGGCGGTCAACATGATCACCGGAACGTCCGAGACGTCACGAATGCGCTCGAGTGTGGCCCAACCGTCGATCTCCGGCAGCATCACGTCGAGAACGATGAGGTCGGGGCGTTCCTCGTGAAGGGCGCGGAGAGCCGACCGCCCGTCGGGCGCCTCGCTGACCTCCAGGCCCTCTTCCTCGAGGATGTCGCGCACGAGTCCTCGGATGTCGGGCTCGTCATCGACGACGAGCGCGCGCGTGGTCTTCTGAGTCTGCATGGTCATCATCACTCTGTTGGGAGCATACCCGCGATCTGTGCCGCCTCCGGGTCATCCGGCAGTCGTCCTTCGGTCTCGAGCTTCAGGTCAACGGGCAGTGAGATCCGGATCTGTACGCCGCCACGCGACGGCGAGAGGACCCGGATCACTCCCCCGTGCATCCCGAGGATCGACCGTGCGTTGGCGAGTGCCAGGCCGACGCACCCCGGCGGTTCCCGTGTCCCCGCCTGTGGGCGGTAGAAGGGGATGAACAGGTACGGGAGGTCATCGGGGGCGTAGCTCGGACCCCGATCCGAGATCTCGATCACCATGACGTCATCGGACTGCCGCAGCAGCACCGTGACGGGACCTGCACCATTGTTGGACAGGAGCGCACTCACGATGAGGCGTCGCAGCACCTGCGAGATGAGCGCGGGGTCGATCAAAGCACCGGCGGACGCCTCACCGTCGATCTGGAGCACGACACCGGTCCGGTCGGTCACGTCGTCGAGCCCGTGGATCACACGCAGCAGCAGGGTGTCCACGGCCACGCGGCTGCGGGTGAGACTGAGTTCACCCTCGACGATCAGGGAGTACGTCACCAGGTCGTCCAGGGCGTTCCCCACGGCCTCCGCACGTATGCCGAGCTGCGCAATGCGTTCGGACACGACCGACGTGTCGACGTTCGAATCCGACGATATCCGCACCAGATCGGCCCGCAACTCCCGCGCCGGAACGAGAACCGCGTCGTGGAGCAACCGGATGCTGGTGACCCGGTCACGTTCCTGATCCCGGAGACGAAGGTAGTCCTCCACCAGCTCCGTCTGGGTGTTCTCCAGTGCGAAACGCATGTAGCGCTCCTCGATGAGCGCACGCTCATGGGCCGTCAGCCGATCGTGCTCCTGATCGAGCAGGCGCCGGTACTGGACCAGCGTGAGCGTCATCCGTCCCGCGACGAGCCCGGCGGCGACGAGCGCACCCAGGAACGCACCCACCCCGCCGTTGAGGAACACCACGATGACGAGCACCGCAAGAACCAGGGCGGGAAGGAGTTCCCTCCACATCGACGGGCGGGCACGTGAGGGAAGCACCCGGACGCCCCGCCACGTTCGGAGGCGGAGAAGTGCCGACGCCGTCCACATACACGCACCGGCGATGGTCAGGGCCGCCGTCGCCGCGATCCACCCGGTGCGAACGGGCGTGACCAGATTGAGGATCACGACGACGAGCGTGACGGTGCCGGCTGAGAAGGTCATCAGGATCGGCCCTGTGGACTGACCTTTCGACTCCGTGGCCAGCCCGATCACGAACAGGATCGAGAAGGCCGCGATCGCGGACAGCCCGATCGCGACGACCTCGATGACGTCGGGCAGATGCGGTGAGACGGGCGATGAACCCCGGATGTAGACGACGGTCATGGTCACGATGACGATGACCAAGAGATGGTCGAGGATCTCCCGCCATCCGTGACTCGGTCGCATGCCCCGGGTGCCCACGATGGCGCTCACGACCACGGCTGCACCGCAGGCAGCCCAGATCCAGAGCACGGGTTCGGGGCGCACGCGGCCCGCCCCCTCCGTCCAGGTGGCGATGCCCGTCGCCGCCGTGGCAGCGGCAAGAACCGCGAGCTGCACCGAGAATCCCATCCACGCCTGGCGTGACGGGTGCCCCACCTGACGGACGACGCGCACCGCGAAGGATGCCGCCCACGCCATCGCGACGGCCGCCACCACCGTGACGACGGCTCCGGCACGAAGCGACGGGACGGAGCCGATGACGGCAAGCACCGTCAGTACAGCACCGATCATCACGAACCGCGCTCCGCCGATCCGGGAGATGGGATCCGTGCCATCGTGACGCGTATCCACGGTCATCGTCGGGCCTTCGCCTGTCCGGGGTGATGCGGACGTCTGCGGGGGCCGGGGCCGTCGATGGAGGGCACGTTCTCCTCGTTCGCTCGGGGGCGTCGACACCGGGATCACGCACGTTCCCATCGCTGACAAGGTGGTTCGGCGACGAATCCAACGCCCGATTTCGTTAGCGTACCGACATATGGGGCGTTTTGGTGAAGACCTCGCGGCCATCGGCTCGGCGGGGAGGGCAACGCTTGCCGTTGATGCGGCGGCTCGTCTCATCGACGAACTCGGACGCTCCTCCCGCGAGGGCGGGACCGTCGTTGACATGGGCTGCGCGACAGGGCAGTCCACCGCCCGCCTGCTCAGCGACCGATTCACCGTCGTCGGCATCGATGCATCACAATCCATGCTGGAAATCGCCAAGAAAACCGCTCCGCGTGCCCAGTTCGTCCGTGGCTCCTGGGCCGATGTCGAGATCCCGTCGTGCGACGCGGTCCTTGCGGCCGACGAGCTCCTGAACGATGCGAGTGACGGGATCACCCTCCGCCATGTCGAGCGTTTCATCGGCCGCGTCTACCGTGCGCTCTGGCCGGGCGGGCTCTTCCTGTTCGACGTGGCGGGCCCGGGCCGGGTACCGGTCGGCGAGACCGAGGTCACCGTGGAGTTCGGTGATGACTGGGGGCTCATCACCGAGACCACCGAGGATCGACGCGGCACCCTGACGCGCTCGCTGACGACGCTCCGGAAGATCAACGGGAGCGTGCGCAGCGCCGAGGGGACCGAGCGGTTGCGTCTCATCCCCCAGGCGAAGGTGCTGGGAATGCTGAGGAAGGCCGGTTTCCGGGCCAGGTCCTTCCAGGGATACACGGGTGAACGGGCGGCCCCGGGCCACTCCGTGTTCATCGCACGCCGTCCCTGAGGTGCCCCCGACGCGGGCCGGCCTCTTGATATGCTGTTCGGCGTCCCGCGGGTGTAGCTCAGTTGGTAGAGCGTCAGCCTTCCAAGCTGAATGTCGCCGGTTCGAACCCGGTCGCCCGCTCCTCACGAAAGCCCTGGTGCCCAGGGTGTTCTCGGGTCTGCCGTTGTGTCGGATGCGGTCGACCCCACGCGGCGACCGGACATCTCGCGTTTCCTCGCCCGTCCAAGGCGGTAGGTGAGCGCAACGACGCGTCAGGTACGGGCGTCCGCCACACCGTCGATCGCCGTCGGCAGCACCATGGCGAACAGGATTCCCCTGTTGGCCCCGGTCGAGTCGAGCACCAACGCCTGAAGGATGTCGGATCCGTGCTGGATGACAACGGCGGTCCGGTCGCTCTCGAGGTCCAGGAGGAAGTAGCGACCGAGTCGCGGAAGGCCGGCCTGGTCCAGGGTCTGCACCATCTCATCGGTGAGCTGGTTCAGGAGCGCCGAGGCCGCCGGCCGCGGTCGGTACGAGGCCAGGGACACGCCGGTCGACCGATCCCAGATGTCGGTCGCGAGCAACCCGTCCCCGAGCACCTCGCGCAGCTCGGCGATCACGCCCTCGAGCCGCTCGGTGTCGATGTCGATCATGCTGCGGACCTCTGGTCGGTTTGGGCAGAGCCGGGGTCGCGACGGGTGACCACCCACCCCGCCGGCGTACCGACTCATCGGCCTCTTTCGGGATCGGCTTGACGGATCGCATCACGGCGCGGCCGCCACACCGGCAAGAATCACGTGAAGACGCTCACCCCGCCCGGCCCCACCAAGAGGCCGACGACGATGATGACCACGCCCCACATCACCTCACCGCGGAACAGCGTCACGATGCCGGAGATGACGAGTATGACCGCCAGGATCCAGAGCAGGAATTCCATCACGAACCTCCGGTGGTTGGACGGTTTGCGGCACGAACGAACCGGTTCGTGCCCTGCCTGTCGCCTACCCGGAGCGTTCGGTCCTCAAACTCCCCGTGCCGTCAGCCCGCGTCGTGGATCGCCCGCCCGGCGATCCTGCCGACACGCCGACCGGCGCGGACGGTGACCCTGCGACCGACGCGCACGGCGCGACGGGCACCATCCTGGTCGTCCGAGATGCCCAGGATGGCACCGACGATCGCCACGATCACGGCCCCACCACAGACCGCGGCCACCCCGCCCCAGCCGACACGCTGCCAGGCGAGACCTGGAAGGAACGCACCGAGCGCACCGGCCGAGTAATAGACGCTGTAGTAGAGCGAACTCGCCCCTCCCGCCCGGACGCCCCGCGCCGTGCTGACACCGATCGGTGCGGCTGTGACCACGATGAACATCCCGAGGGTCACGAGGACGAGCCCGGCGACGATGAGCGGCAGCAAGCCGACGAGCGTGATGACCACACCGAGCGCCGCACTCAGTATTCCCACGAGCGCCACCGGCGACCAGCCGAAACGCTCGGCCCGCGCACCGGCGAAAGGCGCCACGGCGCCCACGACCCAGGCGAGGAACACGAACGAGACGACCGTCGGCGAGAGCGAGAACGGTGCGGACTCGAGGCGGTAACCGATGAACGTGAAGACCGCGACGAACACGAAGTAGACCGCCGGCCCCGTCATCGTGGCGGCGGCGATGCGGCGCGTGAACAGGCGGCCGGTCTCGTCGAGGCGGCGACGGACGGCCGCAGCGGGAAGCGTCCGGGCCATGACCACGAGCGCCGTCAATGGGAGCGTGGCGAGCACGGCGAGCGCACCGCGCCATCCGATGAGCGAGGCGACCAGGGCCACGCCCAGTCGCCCGACGAGTCCGCCCACGATCAGTGCGGCGGTGTACCACCCGACGGCCCGCGCGCCGATGGCCGGCACGAAGACCTGCGCCACGTACGGCAGCCCCACCACCAGGATCCCCGGCATGATGAGTCCCTGTGCGATACGCGCCGCGAGAAGCAGCTCGAAGCTCGGTGCCACGGCGACGGCCAGAGTCGCCGGGATCTGAAGTGCGCACGCGGCCAGCAGGCACCGGCGCCGACCGATGCGGTCGGAGAGCGGGCCCCAGATCCATGAGCCCACGACAAGCGCGAGGACGAGCACCGAGATCGTGAGCCCGGCGCGGCTCGGCGAGACACCGAACGTCGCGCCGATCGTCGGCAGGACGGCCTGCGTCGAGTACATGGTCGCGAACATGGCCGCAGCGCCGACCAGGAAACCGACCATGCCGCCGAGCACAGGCCCGCGATGTGCTTTCGATTGGATGCTCACCATTTCGTCTCAGATGGTAGGACGATTAGGTGCATTCTGTCAATAGATGTGGTCGCTGCCACCGATGTCGTGTCACGCACTCCGCCGACGTGCGTGGCGACCACCGGCCAAACGATGCGGAACAAGTGGACGCCGAACGCCAGTGGACGTCCGATTCCCCGCCCCGGTGTGGACGGCCCGCTCACGGGATGAGGCGCTGCATCCTCTCGGTCACGTCGGGCGCACCCGCGTGACTGCGAACGTCCGGGACATCCGCAGCGCCCGCGGCCCTCCATGTCCACCGTGACAGGCCCGGGGTCAGGGCACGTCTCACGGGTTCCGACCGGACAACGGGACGCCCCTCACGGGGTGCCGAGGATCAGACGGACATCGCCTCGAACGCCGCGACCGGGAAGTCCACGCCGCTTCGTGCGTGACAGCGGTATCCGTACGGGTTCTTCGCGAGGTACTGCTGATGATGTTCCTCGGCGTAGTAGAACGGTCCCGCAGGGCTGATCTCGGTGGTGATGGCGCCGCGCCCCTCCCCGGTCAGCACCGTCTGGTAGGCCGACGCGCTTCGAAGTGCCGCCTCCAGCTGTGCTTCGGAGTGCGTGTAGACCGCCGAGCGGTACTGGGTGCCCACGTCGTTCCCCTGTCGCATCCCCTGCGTGGGGTCGTGCTGCTCCCAGAACGCCGCCAGCACCTGTGTGAGCGACAGCAAATCCGGATCCCATACGACGAGGGTCAACTCCGTGTGACCGGTCAGCCCGCTGCAGACCTCCTCGTAGGAGGGGTTCGGCGTGACACCACCGCCATAACCGACCGCCGTGGTGATGACACCCGGCATCTGCCAGTAGATCTCCTCGGAGCCCCAGAAACAGCCCATGCCCAGCTCGATGCGTTCGCTGCCATCCGGGAACGGCGGGGTCATGCTGCTCCCGAGGACCACATGCGTGCCCGAGATCCGCATGGGCTCAGCGCGTCCGGGAAGGGCGGTCTCAGTGCCGAGACCTGTGGCAGGGGACGAACGGAAATCGGCCATCGGTTCCTCCTTCGACTCCGTCTGATGGTAGCCCAGTCGCGAGACCGGCCGGGGCGGGTGGATGGATGCCCCTCCCGCGGGGGCCGACGAACCCGACCCGGCGAGGTCGGTGCGGCCGAGCTACCCCTCGTCGCTCCGCGGTGAGGCGTCGGTGAACTCGCGGAACTCACCGGTCACGAGATAGGCGGTCTGTTCCCCGATGTCCACCGCATGGTCACCGATACGCTCCAGGCACCGCGAGACGAGCAGCATCCGGATGGCCCATTCGAGTGCCTCCGGGTCGCTTGAGAGCTGTGCGACCCACTCCAGTGACTTGCGGTTGGTGCGGTTGATCATCTGGTCGAGCCCCAGGAGCGATTCGGCTGCCGCCAGGTCCCGATTGGCGAATGCCTCGAGCGCGACGCGCACCATCTCCTCGGCCCGGTTGCCCATCTCCTCCAGCCATCCGACGAGGCGCATGTCCATCTGGAGCCCTGCCGAGAGCTTGGTCATCTTGGCGATGGTCACGCAGTAGTCGGAGATACGCTCCAGGTGCAGGTTGATCTTGGAGATCGCGAGCACCAGCCGCATGTCCTTCGCCGTGGGAGCCTGAAGGGCCACCAGCGCCTCGACCAGTTCCTCCACGCGCAGATAACGCTCGTCCACCTGATCGTCGAAGACGATGACCTCGTCGGCCAGGTCGACATCACTCTCCTGGACTGCGGTGAGAGCAGCACGGAGCATCCGTAGAGACATGCTGCCCTCCTCCTGCAGCGTGCTCTGCGCGATGTCCAGATTCTCTCTCAGCGTGGTTCTCATATGTGTCCCGGTACGACCCGTCCGATGGAAGACGATGCTACCTCAGCCATGCGGGGCAGAGAACGTCACATTGCATCCCGGAGGCGAGGGCCGGCTATGGCCCGACGGCCAACGAGTCCCTCGACCCGGGAACACGAGACGGTTGATCCCACGGCCTACGGCGCGGAATCAACCATTCGGGAACCGATCGGCGACGACCTCGGGGATCTCGCAGCGGATGGTGAGCCCCTGCCCGGGGGCGGATGTCGCCGAGACGTCCCCGCCGGCCGATCCGATGATGTGCTTGCAGATCGCGAGGCCGAGGCCCGTGCCCCGGGAGGCCCGCGCGGCGTCGGCACGGTAGAAGCGCTCGAACAGCCGGACGAGCGCGTCCGGCGGCACGCCGCGTCCCGTGTCACGCGCCGTGAAGATCACCCACGGCCCGGCCCGCTCCACGGTCAGGAACAGGTCACAGTCCGGACCGGCGTACCTGATGGCGTTCTCGATGAGGTTCATGGCGAGCACGCGGAGCATGCGCGGGCGCACCCCGACACGTGCCTCCGATTCACCGGAGAGATGGATGCGGACGCCGGCGCGCTCGGCACGCTCACCGAGCTCGTCCACCACCTCGCGCACGATCGGGAGCACGGGGGTCGGTCCCAGACCCACGACGGCATGTCCCGTCTCAAGCTCACCGAGGAAGAGCACGTCATCGATCAGCTCGCCCATCTGGGCGACCTCCTGGCGCGCCCGGTCGACGAGGATGCCGATCTCGGTGCCCGGCAGCTCGGCCGACTCGAACAGCGCGAGGAGGCGCGCCAGCGGCGTGCGCAGCTCATGCGAGACGGCGGCGGTGAACCCGGCTCGGAGTTCCTCGTACGCCCGCAGGTCACCGGGACGGCTGAGATAGACGAGCCGTTCCTGCTGACCCTCGATCTCGTAAGGGATCTCCAGAACCACGGTCGCCTCGCGGCGCGTCGCCACGGCACTGGGGATGGGCTGTCCCGGTGCGACCTCCGGATACATCTCGCGCGCCCGCCGGCTCGCCAGCACCACCCGGTCGGAGGAGTCGAGCACCACAATGGCCTCGCGGCTCTCCTCGATGAGGATGCGCCCCCGCTGATCGTCTCGTCCGTCTACCATGCGTTCACCAGATGTTCACCTTCCTGCGACCCGGGGTCGCCTCGGGTGCTCCATCATCCCATGACATGAACAAGGTCCTCCTCATTGAAGACGACGAGCTCATCGGACATGGGATGGCTCGTCACCTCCACGCCGCCGGTTTCGAACCGATCTGGGTGGGTAAGGGCGAGACCGGTCTCGCCCGACTGCGCTTCGAGCAGCCCGACGTGTGCGTATTGGATCTAATGCTCCCCGGAATCGACGGGTGGAAGCTGATCGAGACGGCGCGATCCGAGGGCATCGGCACGCCCATCATCGTGGTGAGCGCTCGCGGCACCGAGCACGACCGCGTGCACGCGCTGGAGATCGGAGCCGACGACTACCTCGTCAAGCCGTTCTCCATGAAGGAGCTCGTCGCACGTGTCAACGCCGCGGCGCGTCGCGGCGGCCGCGAGCCGGAACTCCGTCGTGGCGACACCATCGAGATCCAGGAACTGCGCATCGATCCGGACGACGTGCAGGCGTACGTGGACGGCGAGAGCGCCGAGCTCACACCCACGGAATTTCGTCTCATCTACACGATGGCCATGGAGCAGGGAAAGGTCCTGACCCGGGACGAGCTCCTGCAGCGTGTCTGGGGACGTCCCGCGACGCACCGCGATCGCACCGTCGACGTGTTCGTCCGACGGCTGCGCGAGAAGATCGACCGTCGGTCCTCCCGGCACACCTTCATCCAGACACGTTATGGCGTCGGTTACAAACTCGAGGCCGAACTGAAGAGCGAAACGGTTAGATCCCCGGAGTGACCCACAGCGCATCGCGCGGTCGTTACCCTGGCGCGATGCGCATACATCGATTCGAGGTTCAACCGGACATCCCCGAGTCGCTTCGGGGCCTCAGCGACATCGCCCACAACCTCTGGTACTCATGGACACCGGAGGTCGCCGAGCTGTTCAATCGCCTCGATCCCGACACTTGGGCGGCATCGGGCCGCAATCCGGCCACCACGCTCGCCACCGTCCCCCAGGCCGTGCTGGAGGAGGCCGCCGAGGATGCGAGCTTCGTCGCGGAGCTGCAGCGCCTGCTCACCCGCATGACGGAGCAGTGCAACGGGACCTCGTCCTGGTTCAGCACCGAGGCGGGCGCCGAGGTGCGCGACCTCACCGTCGCCTACTTCTCACTCGAGTTCGGGCTGGATCAGTCGCTGCCCATCTATTCCGGAGGCCTCGGCGTCCTCGCCGGCGACCACCTGAAGTCGGCGTCGGACCTCGGCCTTCCCCTGGTCGCGGTCGGCCTGCTCTACGGATCCGGCTACTTCCGTCAGGCCCTCAACGTGGACGGCTGGCAGCAGGAGCTCTACCCGCCCAACGACTGGGCCACCATGCCGGTGACACGTGAGATTGACGAGAACGGCACGCCGCGTACGGTGCAGGTGACGATGGCGGGTGTCGAGGTGCACGCGCAGATCTGGAAGGTGCAGGTCGGTCGCGTCCCCCTCTATCTGCTCGACACCGACGTCGAGCAGAACGACCCCGAGTACCGTGACATCACCCGCACGCTCTACGGCGGTGACAAGGAGATGCGCCTGCGCCAGGAACTCCTCCTCGGCATCGGCGGGGCCCGGGCGCTGAAGGCGCTCGGGGTGACCCCCACGGTCTTCCACATGAACGAGGGCCACTCCGCCTTCCTCGCGCTCGAGCGCATGCGGTCGCTGCGCGCCGACGACGGGCTGGCGCTCGCCGCGGCACTGGAACAGGTCTCGGCGTCCACGGTCTTCACCACCCACACGCCCGTGCCCGCCGGCAACGAGGTCTTCGACACGGTGCTGCTGCAGCCGTACCTGGAGCCGGTCGCGGCCGAGCTGGGCATGGACTGGGCGTCGTTCGTCGCCATGGGCCTCGAGCCGGGCAAGGACGAGACGGTGTTCGGCATGACCCCCCTGGCACTTCGCACCGCGGCCTTCGCCAACGGCGTGAGTGCGCTGCACGGCGAGGTGTCGCGCGAGATGTGGCATTCGCTCTGGCCGGATCTGCGGGTCTCGGAGGTGCCGATCCACAGCGTCACGAACGGGGTGCATCCGCGGACGTGGCTGGCCCGTGAGATGGCGCAGCTCATCGACCGGTACGTGGGTCCGCGCCTTCAGGCCGAGCCCGGCGACCACACCAACTGGGAGCGGGCGCGCAACATCCCGCTCGGAGAGCTCTGGCGTGTGAAACAGCGTCGCCGCGAGCGCCTGGTGATGGTGGCACGCGAGCGACTGGCGTGGCAGCTTCGCCGTCGGGGCGCGTCCCCCACCGTCGTGCGTCAGGCTGACGACATGCTGCGGCCCGACATCCTCACGATCGGATTCGCCCGTCGTTTCGCCACGTACAAGCGCGCGACCCTGCTGTTCCGCCAGCCCGAGCGCCTGGTGAAGCTGCTCACCGACGCCGAACGGCCGATCCAGTTCATCTTCTCGGGCAAGGCCCACCCCGCCGACTCCCCTGGCAAGGAGCTGATCCAGGAGATCGCGCGGTTCTCCCAGGGGACCAGCGCCCACCAGCGGCTGGTGTTCCTCGAGGACTACGAGATGAACCTCTCGCGCAACCTGGTCTCGGGGTGCGACGTGTGGCTGAACGCCCCGCGGCGGCCCATGGAGGCGTCCGGCACCAGCGGCATGAAGGCGGCCATCAACGGCACGCTGAACCTGTCCATCCCCGACGGATGGTGGGTGGAGGGCTACTCACCCGAGGTCGGCTGGTCCATCGGGACCGGTGAGGTCTACGCGGACCAGGACGAGCAGGACGCGATCGAGTGCGACGCCCTGTTCAACCTGCTGGAGCAGGAGATCATCCCGATGTTCTACCGGCGTGACGTGAACGGCCTGCCCCGTGAGTGGACCGAGCGCATGCGGGCCTCCATCGCGGTTCTCGGCGCGGAGTTCAACACGCACCGCATGGTGCAGGACTACGCCCGTACCTCGTACTTCCCCGCGCACATCGGCTCGGCGAAGCTGGCCGCGGACGATCACGCCCGGGCACGCGCCCTCGCCGACTGGCGCGCCCGCGTACGGGCCACATGGCCGGGGGTCTCCCTCCGATCGGATGTGACGGTCCCGGCGAGTCCCCACGTCGGTGATTCGGTCAAGGTGACGGTCCATGCGGATCTGGCGGGGCTCTCCCCGGACGAGGTCACGGTCGAGCTCCTGGCCGGCCATCCCGATCCGGACGGGGTTCCGAAGGGTGACGCCATCACCGCCGAGCACGTGACCTCGGACGGCGATGCCGAGATCTTCGGCACCGACATCGTCCTCACGGACTCGGGTCAGGCCGCGATCGCCGCCCGTATCCGACCGACCAATCCGGACGCCGTCAACCCGCTGAACCCCACGCACATCACCTCCGAATAGGGCACCCCGCACCGGGGCGACCCCTTCCCGGCACACCCTGGTGGTATCCGGTCATCCAGCCGCATCCCTCACTATCATCACGGGGTGTCCGATACGAAACCGACCGCCGCGGCCACGCGGTTCCATGAATGGATGGGCGCCGTGGCGGATCTGGACGGCGCCATCCGACTGCTCGACTGGGATCGCGAGACCACGATGCCGCCGAACGGCGCCGACCAGCGGGGCATCCAGGTCGCGACACTGCACACGCTGCGGCATCGTGAACTCCTCGCGGACGATATCGATGACGTCATCGCGACGCTTCGCGAGGATGACGACCCCTCCGGAGATCTCACCGCCCAGATCGCGCAGGCCGAGCGTCAACGGCGCCGTGCCGGTCGCCTGTCCGAGGATCTGGTGCGCGAGGTCTCCGACGCCACCAACGGCGCCGTCACCGTCTGGCTCGCGACGCGCGACGACGGCGACTTCGCCACCTTCGCGCCCGCACTCGAGCGGGTGGTCGCGGCGGTGCGCGCCACCGGCGAGGCGTTGGAGATCGGAGCCGAGCCCTACGACGGACTCCTTGACGAGTACGAGCCCGGCACGACGACGGTGATGCTGGAGGAGATGTTCGCGAGTCTCGAGCCCGAACTCTCCGCCATCGTGGCGAGCGTCGACGAGCACCCCGCACTCACCCCTTTCGACGGACGCCGGTTCGACGACGCGATCCAGGTCCGGCTGGCGAACGATCTGGCCGCCACGGTGGGCTTCGAGCACATGTCGGGGCTGATCTCCCGGTCCGCGCATCCGTTCACCACGTCATCGCATGCCGGCGACGTCCGATTCACGACGCGCGTCGAGACCGGCGATCCGATGATGAACGTGCTCGTCACCATGCACGAGGTGGGCCACGGCCTCTACTCGCAGGGCCACCCCCGGAAGTGGGCACGGACCTTCCTGTTCGAGTCGCCGTCCCTGGGCGCCGAGGAGTCCCAAGCGCGCTTCTTCGAGAACCACCTGGGTCGTCATCCGGCCTTCCTGGCGGTCGTCCACCGGATGCTCACCGAGGCGTTCGGTACGGAGATGGCAGGTGTCACGGCCGATGACCTCGCCCGGAGCGTGCACCATATCCAGCGGGGTTGGTGCCGGGTCGATGCGGACGAGGTCACCTACGACCTGCACATCGCGCTGCGCCTGCGGCTGGAGCTCGCCCTCATCCGCGGCGATCTGGCCGTGGCGGACCTCCCGGGTGCATGGAGAGAGGAGAGCGAACGACTCCTCGGGGTCACCCCTGCCGGCGACGCACAGGGGTGCATGCAGGACATCCACTGGGCGTGGGGCCTCTTCGGCTACTTCCCGACGTACACGCTCGGGAACATGTACGCGGCGCAGCTCGCACTGGCGTTCACCGAGCACACCGACGGTCGTGGCATGGACGTCGTGACCGAGGACCCCCAGGCGCCCCTGCGGTTCCTCCGCGAGCGGGTGCACCGGCACGGCAGCCGCTACGACACACGCGTCCTCATGGAGAACGCCACCGGCCGGCCGTTCTCACCCCGCCCGCTCATCGACCGCCTCCGTGGGCTGGCTGCGGCCCAATCCTGAGTGTCGGGCGATCCTCGATCGCGCCGCCCGCGAACTCTCGCGGCATGACCTCTATCCCCGCCCGGTGCGTATCGATCGTGTCCGGCTGGTGGTCGCGCCGTGGCTCTTCCGGCTGCCGGGTCTGCGTCGCTTCGTCGGCTACACCGCGTGGAACCTGATCCTGCTGCGCCGCGAGCCCACCGATCTCGCGCTCGTCGTGCACGAGCTGTGCCACGTGTGGCAGATGCAGCACCATCCGCTCCGCATGCCGCTGTCGTACCTGAGGACGGGCTATGCGGCCAATCCCTTCGAGGCGGAGGCCCGTCGCGTGGCAGGGCATCCTCCTGCGCGCCCCCGGTCGCGGAGGTCGTCATCCTGATCCGGTCCGTCGTCCATGGCGGACCGCCGCGCCACCACTCCACGGGGCGGATCCGACTTTCGCGACACCTGTTCACCCCTCCGGCCGATGACGTGTGCCATGTTTGCGCCATGAATCAGCGATCGATCCTCGCACCGCGCCTCGGCGCGGGACCGCTCTCCGTCTCCGGCACGCCCGAAACGGGTGAACCCACGGCCGAACCCGCAGTGATCCACGGACACCATGAGACCCGGCCCGGCGACGTCCTCGGCCGTGTGGCAACCGATTCCCGGAGCCGCCGGTGAGTCGGCGTGCACGGTCGCCGCGCGCTCCACGGCCGCCGCGCACGACCCCCCTCACCCGCCGGCTGCGCGGGAGGGGATGGTCCGACCCCCGAGCTGCGACCAACGTCGCCATCGGGCTGACCATCGCACTCGAACGCGTCCACGGCGAGGGCCGGATACACGGGCACATCACGCCCGAGAGCGTCAGCCTCCGCCAGGACGGGGGCGTGGTCCTGCACGCTCCGGCACCTCCGTCCACGTCCGCTGATGTGACGGACGATCGCGCCGTAACGATCGCGGATACCGACGTGTCGGGCGACTCGGGTACGGCGAGTCCCGAGGCCGATCCGGTCCTTTCGCCGTTCGCACCTCCACCGGAACCGTCCGAGTCGGCCGGCGTCGAGACGCCCATCGACCCCGACGACCCGGGCGACCAACCGACGGTGACGTTCCCGTCGCCCATCGGGTCGAGCGCCCCGGTTCGCCCGGAGGACCGGGAGCCGGCGAGCCGCGACGACGACATCCACGCCGTCGGTGCCCTCCTCTATTCCATGCTCACCGGCGCGGCCGCCCCGACCGGCGACGTGGACGCCGATCATGCCGTGCTCGCACGACGCAACGACCTGCCCGATGAGGTCACGGCCGTCGTCATCCGCGCGATCCACCCGAATCCGCTGGAGCGCTACCACTCGGCGGAACATCTGCATGCGGATCTCGACGCCGCGCGCGCGTCGCTGCCGTCGCGCACGGCGCGGGGATCCCGGGCACCCCGATCGTCTCTCCCCGCACGGGGCCCGGGAGGTCGAGGCAGGGCCATCGCCCTGGTGGTGGTGCTTCTGGCGGCGATCGCCGCCGGCCTCTGGTACTTCGTCCTTCGCGAGGACTCGGTGACGGTTCCGAACGTCGTCGGGCAGACCTCCCAGGAGGCGGAGCGCATGATCCGCGACGCGGGTCTGGAGCCTCTGACCGAACAGGAGTGGAGCAGCAGCGTGCCGAGCGGCTTCGTCATCCGGACCGATCCGGAGGGCGGCAGGTCGCGCACGCGCGGCGGGTCGGTCACGTTGGTGGTGAGCGGCACCGGCGGTGACTCCATGTCGGAGATCGTGATCCCGGACGTGGTCGGTCAGCAGGAGAGCGACGCGCTGGTGGCCCTGCAGGGCGCCGGTCTGAGCCCCTCCGTATCCCGGATGAGCGACTCACAGCCCGAGGGAACCGTCATCCGCATCGAGCCGTCGGCCTCGACGCGGGTGTCGTCGGGATCGACCGTCACCGTGACGGTCAGCTCGGGCCCATCGGGTGTGACGACACCGACCGGGGAAACGGACTCGACGACACCCGACTCGTCGCCCGGTATGGGCACGACGTCAGGAACGGATACCACGACGGATCCCGGGACGGAGGCGCCGTTCCTGGACGAACCGGACAGCTCGACGCAGGGGACCGACAACTCGTCAGGCCGTCCGTGACGTGACGCGCGTCATGAGTGGCGCCCGGTCGCTCAGTCGACCAGGCGCCACTCTCCCCCCACAAGAATCGGCGTGCGCGAGCCGTCGCCGCCGATGCCCGTCACCTCGACGTCGTCCGATCCGATCATCACATCCAGGTGTACGACCGAGCGGTTGAGCCTCCCGCCGCCTGATCGCGTTCCCGAGAAACCGTTGCCGAGGGCGATGTGCGCTGCCGCGTTTTCGTCGAGGAGCGTCTCGCCGTAGATCCGTCCGGCCTGACCGATGCGCGAGGTGCGGTCGACGAGAGCCACCTCCCCCAGGCGCCCGGCGCCGGGGTCGGTCGAGAAGGTCTGCTCGAGGATGGCCTGGTCACCCGGATCGTCGGCAGCGATCTCGACCAGCCGTCCACGGGAGAAGCGCCCCGCGATGCCGCCGATCACCCGCCCGTTGAACGACAGCGGCGTCGTACAACGGAAGGTTCCCTGGGTGCGTGCCGGGTTCGGACTGGTGAACACCTCCTCGGTCGGGACGTTCGGCGAGATGGGCCGTCCCGTCACCGTCGTATCGCCCCCACCGAGCCACACGGTGTCGTCGAAGAGGGTGACGTCCAGTTCGGTACCCGGTCCGCGGAACTCCAGGCGCGCGAAGCCGCGATCCGAGAGGAGGCGGGCGCGAGCCTGGAGCATCTGGCAGTGGACGCGCCAGGCGTCGGCACTGTCCTCCGGCCCCTGGCGGGAGAACGACAGCAGATCCTCGCCCAGGCGGCGGACGGCGTCAGTGGCGTCCAGATCGGGATAGACCGCCACCGCCCACGCGGGGGTGGGCCAGGCCACGATCGTCCAACGCACGCGGTTGCCGACGATCGCGCGCGAGAACCAGGAGAGGGTCCGGGCGCGCGTCTGGAAGTCCTGCGACACGCGGGCAGGATCGAGGTCGGCCAGCACACCCGGCTCCTCGTCGCCGACGATGCGAACGATCGCCGTCGTCTCGGCCAACGACGCACGTAGACGGGCACGATGCCAGGGGGCGACGAGGCCCAGGGCGTCGTCTTTCCCTTCGCGTATGCGTGCCGCCTGGATGCGCCGGTCCTGGTAGGCGACGTCGACCAGGTCGGCACCCATGCGATAGCCGGCCGCGGCGATGGCCTCGGCCAGTTCGCGGTGTGCCGGTTCGCAATCGATGAGGATCGTGTCGCCGGGCCGCGTGTCCACGTAGTCACGGACGATGGCCTCGGCATACGATCGGATGCGGTCGGCGGAGAGCCCCGACGCGGTTCCTGGCGACATTGGTCGCCCCCTTCTGGTCGATGGTCAGTCGACGGCGCCGGGCTGGCCGTCGATGCGGCGCTCCGGATCGTCGTCAGGTCTGGAGCGCGGAGCCGACACCGGCGATCCCATGCCGGGGTTGACGCACGGCCCCGGCAGGCGGTGCGGCATGGCCGCCTCGACCGCGGTCCGGCACTGCGGAAGCGGTGAGCGGGCGATCCTCAGGCCACCGAACCCGCGGCGACCCGACTCAAGCTCCCGGAACGCCTCCAGGTCGATGTCGACGCCGAAGACGCGTTCCAGGCACCCGATGTACATGCGCCCGTCCTCCTCGTAGCTGTAGAGGCGGTCGCACCCCGATGCGAGGCACCCGGCGGGCTGCACCACCTGGTCGCAGCGTACGGCGCACAGGCGACAGGAGGTGGCGGATGTGGCGGATTCGATACCCACCAGCACAGGGTAGACCAGTGACCCCGGTCCCATGCCCTGATCGTCCGAGGGGCCCGGGGGCACCTCCGGTGCCAGGCACCGCAGGTGCCATGCCCCGCCGCCCGCCGAAGAAGACCTCGATCAGCAGGGGCTTCAGGATCGTGCCGTTTGCCACGGGCGTGTTGAGTGCCTGGCACCAGCGGTGCCGGGATCACGCACGGGACTCCACACCGCCGAGCTCGCGCGCTCTACGCCCCAGCCGTCCGATCCGGGTCAAACGGTGACGGCGCTCACCCCGAACAGGCTCTTCAGCGATGCCACCAGGGTGGAGTCCTCGCTGTCGACGCGGAAGTCCTCACCGAAGCGGAGTCGACGCACCGGTCCGTCCGGGACGCGCATCTCGAGGATCATCCGGGCGTCACCACGGTGGTCGCCGATGAGGCGCCTCAGGTCGTCCAGATGACGATGCAGGAAGCGGTCGGCGTCGATGCGGATGATGACCCGATCCTCCTCACCACCCGGTTCCGGAACGAAGGGCATCACCGTGCGCGCGACGATCTTCGTCTCGGTCTCGGACTTCTGATCGACGCGGCCCTCGATGATGACGAGCGAGTCCTCGCGAAGCAGCTCGCGGCACTCGGAGTAGACGGCGGCGACGACCACGACCTCGACGCTGCCCTGCAGATCGTCCAGACGCAGGAACATCATCTGGTCACCGGCACGATTCGTGATCGTCTTGGCCTGGCCGATGATCCCGCCCACCTTGACCATCTCGCGGTCGTTGCGCTCACCGAGCCCGGCGATGGGACAGGTGACGGCGCGTGCAAGCTGGCGGCGGCAGTCCTTCAGGGGATGGCTGGAGACGTAGAGGCCGAGTGCCTCCTTCTCGGCGCGCAGGAGTTCGTCCTTGTCCATCTCGATGTCTCCGATGGCGGGCTCGACCTGGACCTGCGACGCGTCGTCGAGCAGCCCGAACAGTGACTCCTGGCCGGACGCGGCGTCGCTCCGCGCGCGTGCCGCGGCGCCCATCGCCTGCGGCAGCACCTCGAGCATGCCCCGGCGCGAACCGGTGGTGGTGTCGAACGCGCCTCCACGGATCAGGCTCTCCAGCGCACGCTTGTTGACGCTGGTCGAGTCGACGCGATTGCAGAAGTCGAAGACGGAGGTGAACGCGCCGCCCTCCTCACGCGCCCCGACGATCGCGGCGACCGCGCTCTCACCGACTCCCTTCACGGCCGACAGACCGAAGCGGATCTCCCTGTCACCGGTCACCGCGAAGTCGCTCTCGCTGACGTTCACGTCCGGAGGCAGCACCTCGAGGCTCATCTCGTTGCAGGCGGACACGTAGAACGGCACGCGGTCCTTGGTGTCCATGACCGACGACAGGAGCGCCGCCATGTACTGCGCGGGGTAGTTCGCCTTGAGGTAGGCCGTGCGGTAGGCGAGAAGCGCGTAGCAGGCCGCGTGGCTCTTGTTAAACGAGTAGTCACCGGCGCGCTCGCACAGATCCCACAGGTCGGTGGCCACCTGGGAGTCGGTCCCCGATGTGATGCAGCCCTGGACGAACTCGTCCTTGAGCGAGGCCATCAGGTCCTTGTCCTTCTTCCCCACGGCCTTGCGCAGGTCGTCCGCGCGAGACGGCGAGAAGCCGGCCAGCTCGCGCGAGATGGCCATCAGCTGCTCCTGATAGATGGCCACCCCGTAGGTGGGGCCGGTGATGGGCTTCAGGCGCGGGTCGGAGAACCGGACCTTGGTGGGGTCGCGCTTATTGCGGGCGTACTCGGGGATGAACGCCATGGGGCCCGGCCGGTAGAGGGCGACGAGGGCCACCAGGTCGGCGAACTCGGTGGGCCGCACCTCGCGCAGGGCGTCGCGCATGCCGCTGGACTCGAACTGGAACACACCGAGCGCATCGCCCCGTGCCAGCATCCGGTAGGTCTTGCCGTCGTCGAGTGCCACAGCGTCGATGTCGATGTCCTCGCCCAGGCCGGTCTTCACCAGGCGTACGCAGTCCTCGATGACGTCGAGGTTGCGCAGACCGAGGAAGTCCATCTTGAGCAGTCCGAGGGCCTCGACGTCGTGGTCGGGGACCTGGGTGATGACGTCACCGGAGTCGTCGCGACGGACCGGGAGGAAGTCGGTCACGGCTCCCGGCGCGATGACCACACCGGCGGCGTGCACGCCCTCGTTGCGCACCTGACCCTCGAGCGGGCGGGCGGTGTCGATGATCTGACGGGCGATCTCGTCGTTGTCGTAGGCCTGCTGCAGATCGAGGCCGGGCTTGAGCGCGTCCTCCAGCTTGGCGCCGATGGGGCGCTCGGGGACCAGCTTGGCGATGCGATCGACCTGCCCGTACGTGAAGCCCAGGACCCGCCCGGCGTCGCGCACGACCGCGCGGGCCAGCATCTTGCCGAAGGTGCCGATCTTCGCCACCGCGTCGCTGCCGTACTTCTCGGTGACGTAGCGCACCACGGCCTCGCGGCCGCGGACCGAGAAGTCGGTGTCGATGTCGGGCATGCTCTTTCGCCCGGGGTTCAGGAAACGCTCGAAGAGCAGGTCATGCTCCAGTGGATCCAGATCGGTGATCCTCAGCGCGAACGCCACGAGCGAGCCCGCCGCCGATCCGCGTCCCGGCCCCACCGCGACACCGTTGTCGCGGGCCCAGTGGATGTAGTCCCACACGATGAGGAAGTAGCCGGGGAAGCCCATCTCCTCGATGACCGAGAGCTCGAACTGGAGCCGCTCCTCGGCACCCTCGCGCCACTCGCCGAGCCGGTAACGGCGGTCGAGACCCTCCCGGCAGAGCTTCTCCAGGTACGACGACTGGGTCTCGCCCTCGGGGACCGGGAACGTCGGCAGGCGGGGATCACCGAGCGGGAGTTCCAGCTCGCCGCATCGCTCGGCCACCTCCAGAGTGGCGGGCACCGCGTCCGGGTAGTCGGGCAGGGCCGCCAGCATCTGATCCGCCGACTTGATGTAGTACTCCTTCGTGTCGAACCGGAACCGGTTGGGGTTCGACAGAAGGTCCCGCGTCTGGATGGCGAGGAGTGCCTCGTGCGATTCGGCGTCCTGGTGGCAGATGTAGTGCGCGTCGCCGGTCGCGACCATCGTCTGCCCTGTCTCCTTCGCCAGGTTGGCGAGATGCTTGTTGATCGCCGCCTGACGCTCGATCCCGGAGTCCATCATCTCCAGGTAGACGTTCTCCGCACCGAAGATCTGATTCAGCTCGTCGAGCTCCGCGCGTGCCGAGGTCACATCATTGTTCTCGAGATGCGAGCAGATGGTGCCCGAGAGGCATCCCGAGAGCACGATGATGCCCTTGTGGTACCGGGACATGAGCTCGTGATCGATGCGCGGCTTGCGGTGGTAGCCCTCGAGGAAGCCAGCCGAGCAGAGTTTGATGAGGTTGTAGTAGCCCTCGGTGCTCGAGGCCAGCATCGTGAGGTGATTGCGGCGCTCGCGCGACGGACGTGCGCGGTGGTCCGGGACGACGTAGGCCTCAAGACCGACGATGGGCGTGATGCCCCGCTTCTTCGCCTGCCGGTAGAGCTCCACGGCCCCGCTCATGACCCCGTGGTCGGTGAGCGCGACGGACGTCTGCCCGAGTTCCTCGACCCGGTCGAGAAGCTGCGGAATGCGGCAGGCCCCGTCGAGAATCGAGTAGTCGGAGTGCACATGGAGGTGCGCGAAACCCCCGTTCGCCGTCACCGACATGTCATGCGCTCCCCCATCGACGTCATCTCCGGGGGAGGCTAACCAATACCCGCGGACGCGAACAACCATCGGACCGGCGGAGTCCCGCACCGTGCAGGGAGATCTCGACCGAGATCGTCGATATCGGCTCCGCGGTGTTCAGGTTCCGGGTGCCGCGGCCGATAGAGGCGGCAACGTATCCCCCGGATGCGCATTGCCGTCTTCCGTCCCGAGGCCACCCGTGGACAACGTCTCCGCCTTCCTCACCGAACTCCAGCCCGCCGCCGTCATCGTCGTGATCATCGCCGCCCTGAGCCTGATCGCCAGCCGGACCGTGCCGGGCGTCGGCCCCTGGGCCGCCCTGCTCGGCCTGGTGGGTGTCGCCGGATATGTGGGCGATCAGGTCAACAACGTGGAGAACCGGCCCGAGTGGCTTCTCTTCGTCGCACTCGGCGGGGCGGTACTCGCCGTGATCGCCGGGATCCGCCTGTTGGGCGCCATCCGCGCGAACTCGGCCAACGATCACACCGTGGGCTACGTGTTCCCGACGCTCGTCGCCGTGATCGGACTGTGGATGACGGTCGCCCTGATCCGGTTCGAGGACATGGGACTCAGCGCCGCCGTCCGCCAGGTGATGAAGGCGGTCTAGTGTCCCTGAGTCGGTGGTTCGTTTTCGGTATGGCGGGCGAAACCCCGTCGGGACGAGGACGAGGAGGTGCCCATATCGGTTCATATGGGTGCCGACGATGACAACGCTGCGGAGCGCGGTCGTCGAGGGTGCGTGGTCTTATCCCGGCATGGGTTGCAGCCGCCAGACCGCAACGAACTTCTGACTCAGGGGCACTGATCAGTAGTGCCACGGCGATCGCGGCGTGGTGCGTGCCCCCGGCGGCGCGGATGCGCCACCGGATGCCTCGGAAAGGACACCACCCAGACCGTCGACATGCGACGGCACCGCGCATCCAGCGGCGGCGCGGACCACAGCCACGCCGCCGTGGCACCACTCATCTAGCTCTCGCGGGCCTCCGCGGACTCCGCCAGCATCACTCCCCAATCCCCGCCGATCGCGAGCAGCGATCCGTCCGAGTTCCAGGCGGCGCACGCCGCACCCCCGATGAAGCGCACGAGCGTGCGCTCGGGAAGGCGGAGGAACGCGAGACCGAAGAGCCGTCCGTCCTTCAGGGGCGCCGCGGACACCCTGCCACCGGGTGCGGTGACCTCACCCTCGACGGGCTCCACCAGCGCCTGTGGCGGCGCCGGCAGCGACAGGCCGGCCGCGGGGTCCGTCTCCGGGTATTCGTGGGGTCCCGGAACGAGGTCGGGAACGGAGAAGCGACGGATCACGCGGGGCGCGACGCCGCGCAGGACCGTGTCCCCGTCCTCGAAGTAGAGCCGGCGCGCGCCCTCACGGCTGACCGCCAGCAGACGGATGAGGCCGCCTCCCACGGTACCGAGGGAGGCGTCGAGGCCCGTGCGCTCGATGGGCAGGGGCGCGACGACATCCGACAGGAGGCCCCCGGGCGCGATCTTGCGCTGGCCGGTCCGTCCCATGATGCGCGCACCCTGAGCGTCACGCACGAACGAGACGATGGACCAGGCACCCGGGTCGTCGGACAGGAGTTCGGTTTCAAGCCGTCGGTTGGTGGTCATCAGATGTTCTCCCGTGGTGGTTCCATCAGCATGAGTCCCCAGTCACCGCCGACGACGAGACCGCCGCCGGGTACGAAGGCGATGGTCCGCGCGCCGCGGATGCTCCTCATGGGTATGCCGTCAGCGGCGCCGACGACGATCGCCGTGGGGACGTCGTCCCCGTCGCTGCCCGCGATGGCCGCGCGCTCGCCCTCGGCGTCCAGCGCCACGGTGTCGACGGTCGCGAGGGACGGCGTCCACCGCGCGGTCTCGGTTGAGGCGTCCGTGTCCCACAGACGGCACTCGCCGTCCTCGTGCCGCGTCAGCGCGCGGGGAGCGGACGCGGCGGCGGCGATCGCGACGACGGACGACCCCTCCTGCGGAGCGCCCAGGCCGGCGCCGTGGGCGATGAGGAGGGTCCCGTCGGCGGCAAACGCAACCGGGCCCACCGGTGCGGAGGTCTCGACCTGGGTCGTGGCGGCGCCGGGGATCTCGACCTCGTAGAGGGCGCCCTCGTGCACGACGGCCACACGGCGGCCGTCGCCGCGGATGGCGATCGGCCCGGGGCCGAGATCCGGAGCGAGGTCACCCATGCTGGGCAGCACCACGGCACGCCAGCCCGCGTCGTCGCGGAGCAGGGCGGCGTTGGCCTGCGCGGCACCGCGGACATCGGACAGGCCCGGCGGACGGCGGTCAAAGAGCTCGGCCATATCCGGCAGCCGGAAGGTACGTGCGACACCCGGCGAGGCGGCGACGAGGACCGCTCCCCCGTTCACGACGGCGACTCGGTGAGCGGCGTGCGGCATGCCGCGGGTCGGACGGATCGTGCGGTCGTCCGGACGTGTCTCACCGTCGGGTGCAGCGACGGCAGCGAGCCCCAGCCCGCGACCGGACGTGGCGACCGCGGCCCACGGCCCCGGATCCTGCGGGTCGATGCGCAGGGTCGGCGGGGGTCCCGCGCGTCTCACCGGTCCTCGCTTCGACGACGGATCTGGTGGGCCATGCGACTCTGAAGGCTGAAGAGCTCGATGAAGCCGGGGCTCGCGTTCTGGCTGAAGGTGGGGTCGGCGTCGAACGTGGCCATGTTCTTGTCGTACAGCGCGTTGGGAGAGGTCCGGGCGACCACCGTGGCGCTGCCCTTGTAGAGGCGGACGGTGACCTCGCCCTCCACGAGCCGGTTGGCCTCGGTCACGTAGGCGTCCAGATCGGCCTTGAGCGGCTCGTACCACAGTCCCTCGTAACAGAGGTCGGCCCAGGTGAGGTCCACCATCGCCTTGAAGCGGCTCTGGCGCCCCGTGAAGACGAGCTTCTCGAGCTCCTTGTGGGCCGGCAGGAGGACCTCGGCCGCGGGCACCTCGTAGATGTCGCGGACCTTGAGGCCGACGACGCGGTCCTCGACGTTGTCCATGATGCCGACGCCGTTCTCGCACGCCGCCTTCGCCACGGTCTGGATCAGCTCGACAGTCCCCATCTCGGTCCCGTTCAGCGAGATCGGAAGTCCCTCACGGAAACCGATCACCAGGTCGGTCGCGGCGTCCGGCGCCTTCTGGGGCGGGGTGACCAGCTGGAAGACGTCGTCCGGGACGATGTTGGCCGGGT
Source organism: uncultured Bifidobacteriaceae bacterium (assembly GCA_964531025.1). Taxonomy (GTDB): domain Bacteria; phylum Actinomycetota; class Thermoleophilia; order Miltoncostaeales; family Miltoncostaeaceae; genus CALMEC01. Next base: position 495,156 of record CAZHDY010000001.1, read on the forward strand.
CCTCGATGACGCCTCCCTCACTGGAGCGTCCCCAGAGGTTGTCGTCCAGGGAGTACGGCCGCTCGACGGTGGATGCGACGGGAATGCCGTGCTCCTTGGCGTAGGCGATCTCCTCGTCGCGCCCCATCTGCCACTCGCGGATGGGCGCCACGACCTTGAGGTCGGGGGCCAGGGTGAGGACCGCGGACTCGATGCGGACCTGGTCGTTGCCCTTGCCGGTGCAGCCGTGCGCGATGGTGTCGGCACCGTGCTCACGGGCCGCTTCGACGGCCAGCTTGGCGAGCAGGGGCCGTCCGAGAGCCGTGAACAGCGGGTAGGTGCCCTGGTAGCGGGCATTGGCGCGGATGGACGGAGCGACGTAGTCGCGGACGAACTCGTCCTTGGCGTCGACCACCAGACTGGCCACGGCACCCAGGTCGAGAGCCTTCTGGCGGATGGCCTCGAAATCGTCGGCGGGCTGTCCCAGGTCGATGCAGAGCGCCACGACCTCGGCCTGGTACTCGTCCTGCATCCACTTCAGCATGACCGAGGTGTCGAGCCCCCCCGAGTACAGCAGCACCGCGCGGTGAACCTCATGCGGTCGCGCAAGGTAGCGGGCGATGGTGGTGTCGGGCTGGGACTTGGCCACGTGTGTCCTCTCTGTGGTCGCCGTGCGACCGATCCGGTCCGCGGACGTGAGCACGTCCGTCCGAAGCGCTGTCGCAAACTGTTGGGTGCCGCCCGTAAGCGTCTCACATTCCGTTCCCGCAGAACCCGGAAATGCATCGGGACTTGACCTGGACACCGTTTACGCCGATAACTACCGTACGATGAGTTATCGAGCCTCACAGGGAGCGGGTACTTTGGTTGCGCCGGGCGTGCCGTCGGTCATACTCGTTCCAGCCGAACTCCCCTCCATCAGCGTCGTGCGTACCGCGATCCGCCACGCACTGGACCGTTCTGGTTGGGATGACGAAAGTGCCGGCCAGGTCGTGCTCGCCGTGAGCGAGGCCACGGCCAACGCCATCGAGCACGGGTCACGACCCGGCGAGCTCGTTGAGGTCATCTATCACGTCGACCCCGACAAGGCGCGGGTGCACATCCTCGACGAGGGACGCGATCCCACGTGGACGCCGCCCGAGACCCCCAGCCTTCCGGCCCACCACAGCCACCGGGGCCGCGGTCTCTATCTCATCCACCACATGGCCGACCGGTTCGAGATCATCACCGACGGCCCGGGCACCGAGTTCATCCTTCTCTTCTCGCCCATCGACGCCCCCGACGCCTGACCCGGTCCCGTCGTCCGCCAAGGGACGAGGCTCCGGCCGAGAGGCGTGCGCGCGACACCGTCCTCGCACCGCCGGAATTGTCAGACCGACAATTCTCCGAGCACCCGGGTGACAGCGGTCATGACACGGTCGACCTCGTCGTCGGTGATGACAAGGGGCGGAAGGAACCGGAGGGTCCGGTCGGACGTGTTGTTGACCACGATCCCCTCCGACAGGAGCCGTGAGACCGCGTCGGCGGCGACGGGTCCGTTCAGATCGAGACCGATCATGAGCCCGCGACCACGGACCTCGCGCGCGCGTCCGGAGCCCACCAGGTCCGCCAGGGCCGCACGGACCCTCGCTCCCTGAGCCCGTACGCGCTCCTGCAGTACGGGGTCGTCCAGGATCCGGGTGGCGGCCAGCCCGGCCGCACAGGCCAGCGAACCGCCGGCGAAGGTCGATCCGTGATCGCCCGCGTGGAACGTGTCCGCGTAGTCGGGAGTCGTGATGACCGCGCCGATCGGCACGCCGCCGCCAAGGCTCTTGGCGAGCGTCATCACGTCGGGCGTGACGTCCAGCTCCTGGTACGAGAAGAGCGGCCCGGTCCGTGACAGGCCGGTCTGGATCTCGTCGAACACGAGGAGCGCGCCGTGGCGATCCGCCAGATCGCGGGCGAGGCGGAGGAAGGAATCGTCCAGCGGATGCACGCCGCACTCGCCCTGGATGGTCTCGAGAATGACGGCCGCGGTACGGTCCCCGACGGCCTCTTCAAGAGCCTGCGCGTCGTTTCGCGGTACGTGCCGGACACCCGGCACGACCGGCCGGAACGGGTCCTGCTTCTCGGGCTGGCCCGTGAGCGAGAGCGCCCCGTAGGTGCGTCCGTGGAAGCCCTCGACGATGGCGACGATCTCCGTGCGGCCCGTGCCACCGCGTCGGCGCGCCAGCTTCATGGCGGCCTCGTTGGCCTCGGCTCCCGAGTTGCAGAAGAAGACCTTCCCGCCGAGAGAGCGGTCGCGGATCCACTCGGCCAGCTCGATCTGCTGTTCCGTGTAGAACAGGTTCGACACGTTGACCAGCTCGGCGGCCTGCTTCGCCACGGCCTCGGCGACCGCGGGGTGCGCGTGCCCCACGTTCGCCATCGAGATGCCCGCGACGCAGTCGATGTACTCGCGCCCGTCCGCGTCGTACAGGCGCGCGCCCTCACCACGCACGAACTGCACCGGCTGGCGACGGTACGTGGGCATCAGCGCGGCCTCGGCGCGCATCACGAGCCGTTCGTCGATCACGCGGTGACCTTGGTTCCGACTCCCGCCTCGGTGAAGAGCTCCACCAGGATCGCGTGCGGCACGCGTCCGTCGATGATCTGCACCGCCTCCACTCCGCCCCGCAGGGCGTTGGTACAGGCCCGGAGCTTGGGGACCATGCCCTTGCTCACGTTGTCGCTCTCGAGCATGGCGTCGATGTCCGAGAGGTCGCACTCACTGATGAGGCTGCTCGGATCGTCGATGTCGCCGTAGATGCCCTCGACGTCCGTGAGGAACAGGACGCGCTTGGCACCCAGCGCCGCCGCGAGCTCGCCGGCGACGGTGTCGGCGTTGATGTTGTAGCTCTGTCCCTCGCGGTCCACGCCGACCGATGCGACCACCGGCACGAAGTCGGCGAGGCGCTCCAGGACGTGCGTGTTGAAACGGACGATCTCACCGACGAATCCGAGGTCGGCGTCCGGATGCGTGGCCTTCTGGGCACTGATGAGGCCGGCGTCGTCGCCCGACAGGCCGACTGCCTCGATGCCCGCCACACGCAGCTGGGCCACGATCTCCTTGTTGATCTTGCCGACGAGAACCATCTTCACGAGCTCCATGGTGTCGGCGTCCGTGACCCGCAGACCGTGCACGAACTTGACCTCGAGGCCGAGGCGGTCGCTGAAGCGGCTGATGTCGGGACCACCGCCGTGCACGACGACGGGGTTGATGCCCACGAGCTTGAGCAGGGCGATGTCACGTGCGAACGATGCCTTCAGCTCCGGCGTCGTCATCGCCGCGCCGCCGTACTTCACGACCACGGTCTGGCGCGCGAACTCGCGGATGTAGGGAAGCGCCTCGAGGAGAACCTCGACGCGCTCGTACAGCCCTTCGACCTCGTGCGGGATGCGTTCGCTGCGGCCCAGTGGGTCCTCCCAGTCGGTGGTGGCGACGCGAAGCGACAACGGTACCGAATTTCGGCCACCCGGCGGCCTTTTCCTCCGCCGCCTCGGGTCTCCCACGGTGCACGGAGGCAATTCGGTAGCCTCCCATCCCGTGGATCCCGCCCGTATCAGCTACAACGCCGACAAGCGCTTCGTGCGCCGTGTCGCCGCCGCCAACCTCGACCGCCGTGCCCGTACCCTCTCGATTCTTGCCGGCCTGGCGGCGTTCGTGGTCTCGTATTCGATCATCGAGAAGCACCACATCACGGCGATCATCGCGGGTATCGCGGGGGCCCTGATCGCAGGTGCCGCCATCGCCGCGCAACGCCCGTCACGTGAGGTCGCCCGTGCCCTGCGCATGCAGTTCCGCGCGCTGCCGCCGCCGGCGACCATCGATGTCACCGTCGACGAGGACGGCCTCGAGTTCGAGAACGCCAACGGTGCGCAGCACCTCCCCTGGAGCGAGGTGCGCTCGGTGCACCGGACGAGGCACATCTGGTTCGTCCACACCACCAACGATCAGAGCCTGCCGATCCCGGCCGAGGCCATGACCGCGGAAGCGGAGGCGGTGATCCGCCGGTATGCCCCGACGGTGACGGACGGGACCACCACGACGTAGGTCGCGTCCGCGCACCCCGACCGCGACGGCGGACGTCACGTTGCGCCGGACCACCGGCGCCGAGTGCCCGACCGCAGCCCGGAACAGTTCATTCCGCTGTTCTCGTCACATAGCCTCTTGACGGATCGCGACGGCGGTCTCCAGGGACGACGGAGGTGGTGAGATGCGCGCTGCGTTTCGTATCGGTTTCGCCCTTGTGGCACTCGGCAGCTCGGCACCCGCACTCGGTGCGACTACCACTCCTGCGTTCACGGGGAACCCGCTGGGCGTCGCGACATCGGGGGCGATGTTTCCCGACGAACGTGGATACGTCGTTGTCGGCCCCACCCAGCCCGGCATTCCGACGATGCTCGACAGTCGGACGTCGGACGGGCGTCTCCGATGGCGTGCGCAGATTCCCGGGATCTGCGACCACTGCAGTGCCCCCGGAGTTGTCCAGGCGTGGCCGGACGGCACGATCGGACCGTTCGGTGAGGTCGGACGCGTCACGGTCGTCGACGGCGGAACGGGACGGGTCCGCCCCGGTTGCGCGGGAGCCGGCACAGCGGAGCCGGCGACCTGCATCACCACTCGCACCTCCCGGGATCCCGCGGATCCGGTACACGGCGTCGTCGCAACCCATGGTGACACCGAGGTCTGGCGGTTCGACGACCCCAGCGACGAGTTCGGCCTGTCCACCGACGTGGCGCTGCCCGGACCCGCCATGACCATCGCCGGTACGACCGTCTACATCACCGGCACCAAGGCCCTCGTCGCCCTGAACACGACCGATGGCCGCCTTCTGTGGTCGATTCCATCGGCATCGGTCCTCGCCGCGACGACGGATGCGCTCGTTCTGCGCAACGGGCGGACCCTCGCACTCGTGGACAAGGACGGACAGACGAAGTGGACGCTGACGCCCACGGCCGCCATGCGCGGGGTGCAGGTCGACTGGGCCCGTCAGCAGATGTATCTGGCCGTCCCGACCGCCAACGGCTGGACGACCTCCCTGCAGGCCGTACGGCTGACGGACGGGACGACGCGGTGGTCGCGCACCTTCCCCGAGAAGGCCGTGCCGACAGGACTCACCAAGGGAGGCCAGATCCTCGTCAGGGTGAACCGGACCCGCCCATCGATCGGATACCCCCAACGAGGTCGTCCGCAGCTTCGCTTCGGAGCGTCGGACTCCGTCCAGGCGGTCACGCCCGACGGCACGATCCGCTGGAGGCTTCTCACCGCGGACCAGGTCACCGACGCCAAGGCGCTCGGCGACCGAACCGTGGCCATCGTCACGGGGCAATGGACCGACGGGCCGGGGGTCGTGCTGCGGGTCACCCCGTCACTTCGTGCGCCGACCCCACGCCGGCTGTCACTGAAGGTCACGGCCGTGGGTGCGGTCTACCCCGTCTACCCCCGTGTCCCGCGGACCCGCCGTCTCGTGGTGCGCATCGCGTCTCCTCGGGCGGTTCGCCTCGTGGAGGAGCAGGTCCTGAAGAACGGGGTCGTGACCGAACGTCCCGTGTTGATACCCGCCGGCGTGAGCGCGTTCTCGACGGTGGTGTCCGGAACCGCGGTGCGCTACCGCGAGCGCGGTGCCCGACGACCGCTGGCCACGTTCACCGTGAGGGCGAACGGCACGATACTCCGCACCCGCTGACGGGTATCAGAGCCTGCCGCATACCGGGCGCGATGGACCTCTGCCTCTCAGAACCCGGGTCAGCGGTTCACCATCGCGTCGGCGGCCATGTCGAAGTAGTCGCGCAACGCTCGAGCGATTTCGTCCGGCGGGGTTACCTCGTCGATCGCAGCGTTCATGTGAGTGACCCAGCGGTCACGGGCGTCCTGATCGATCCAGAAGTCGATGTGACGCATCCGCAGGCGCGGGTGCCCCCGACGCTCGGAGTACGTCGTCGGACCACCCCAGTACTGGGCCAGGAAGAGGGTGAGCCGCTCCCGCGCGCCGAACATGTCGTCCTCCGGATAGAGGAGCACAAGGACCTCGTCCTCCTCAACGCGGCGGTAGAAGGCATCGACCAGGCGACGGAAGAACACCATGCCCCCGACCGATTCGTAGACGCTCCGCCGCTCGCCGGTCCCGCTCACGTCGTGTAGTCGCTGTTGATGCTCACGTAGGCGTGGGTCAGGTCGCAGAAGAAGAGCTCGGCGGAGGAGGCGCCCCGGCCGAGACCGACGCACATCTCGTACTCCTCCAGGGCCATCACCTCACCGACGCCCGGATCGTCGGGTGCGAGTCCGTCGAACGTCAGCGAGACCACCGGCGGGCGGGCGGCACCGGCGAGCGCGGCCCCCACGGCCTGGGTGACGCGGCCCCAGTTGGGATCGCGACCGTAGACGGCCGCCTTGACCAACGGTGAGTTCCCGATGGCGCGCGCGACGGTCTCGGCCTCGGCGTCGTCCTGACCACCCTCGACCACGAGACGGACCACGTGCTCGGCACCCTCCCCGTCACGGACGATCATGAGCGCCAGCCAGCGGCAGATCGATCGCAGCGCCCGGGCGAAGATCTCGGCCTCCTCACCCACCAGGCCGGGTCCCTCGCCGTTGGCCATGACCATGAGCGTGTCGCTGGGACTCATCTGACCGTCGACGCTGATGCGGTTGAACGACTCGGCCGCCGCGTCCCGGACGATGGGTTGCAGGGTGCGCGCCTCGACGGGGGCGTCGGTCGTGACGTAGGCGAGCATCGTCGCCATGCCGGGCGAGATCATCCCTGCGCCCTTGGCGGCGGCGCCGATCGCGTACTCACCGGACGGCAGGCGCAGCCTCCACGCCGCCGACTTCGGCTCGCGGTCGGTCGTGCAGATGGCCTCCGAGAACGCCGTACCACCGGTGCGCGAGACCGCGGCCGCGGCATCGACGGCACCCGCCGTGACCATGCCGATCTGGAAGCGCCGTCCGATCACACCGGTCGAGCAGACCGCGACCTCGGCGGCGTCCAGACCGAGCCCGCCGGCGGCCGTGGCACCGATGGCGGCCGCATCGGCGATGCCCTGCGGACCCGTCTGCGCGTTGGCGTTACCGGCGTTGACCACGACGGCCTGAAGCCGCGACCGGTCCAGTGTGCGGGTGTGGATGACCGACTCGGACGGCAGGGCGCTGGAGGTGTCGACGAGTGCCGACTGCGCGAAGCGCGTGCTGCGGAGCACCCCTATGTCGAGCGCCCCCGACTCCTTCAGGCCGCACGCCACGGCACCTGCCTCGAATCCCGCCGGTGCGGTGACGCCACCCTCGGCGAGCCGTTCCAGCTCGTCGGGCATCTCGAGCCACTCGGTTCGCGTCAGTTGGATGAGATCGGTCAACGCAACCCCTCGTCCTCCGGGCGTCCGGCCATGAGGTTGAGGTTCTGGACCGCCTGGCTTGCCGCGCCCTTGCCCAGGTTGTCGAGGACCGAGAACACGGTCACCCGCCCCCCGCGGGGATCGATGACCGGGTGGATCTGGACGTAGTTGGTGAACTGCACCGCACGCATGGTGGGCGGTGCGTCCACCACCTCCACGAAGGGGTGACCGGCGTAGTAGCCGCGGTAACGCTCCATGAGCTGGTCCTGCGTCATCGTGTCACCGGTGAGCCGGGCATAGCAGGTCGCGAGCAGACCGCGGTCGACGGGCACGAGATGCGGCGTGAACGTCACCTCGACGCCGAGCTCCTGCTCGATCTCGGGCCGATGCCGGTGCGAGTAGACCTTGTAGGCGAAGACGTTCTCGGTCACCGTCGAGAAGTGGACGGTGGACGACGGAGTGCGACCCGCCCCGCTGACCCCGCTCTTCGCGTCGATGACGACGTCCGCGATCTCGTCGGCCAGTGGCAGCAGGCCGAGGATGGACGTCTCGGGGTAGCACCCGGGATTGGCGACCACACGCGCGGTCCGGATGGCGTCGCGGTAGCGCTCGGGCAGGCCGTAGACGGCCTCCGCCAGAAGGTCGGTGCGAGGGTGGTCGAACCCATACCACTCCGGGTACAGCGCCGCGTCCCGCAGGCGATAGTCGGCCGACACGTCGAGCACGCGGGCGCCGCGGTCGACGAGCGCGGCCACGACAGGGGCCGCCTCGGCGTGCGGATAGGCCACCGCAGCCAGATCGCCCTCCTGCACGGCCTCGACATCCAGCTCGGTGAGCGTCGTCGTCACGCGGTACTGCGGGTAGACGTCGACCAGACGCGAGCCGGCGTCCCCGCGGGCGGTGATGAGCCCGAGCTCGAAGTACGGGTGCCGGTCGACGAGGTCTGCCAGCTGTGCCCCGGCGAAGCCGGCGGCACCGATGACATGGACGGTCTGGCTCATCCGCGAAGCTCCGCGTCGAATTCACGTTCGAGGCGCTTTCGCACCTTGTTGACCGGCGCCGCGATCTCGTCGTCGGTCAGGGTCTTCTCGGGATCGGCGATGGTGAACCGCAGGGCCAGGCTGACCTTGCCGTCCGGCAGCTGATCGCCGTCGTAGCGATCGAACAGCGTCACGTCACGGACGAGCCGGCCACCGGCCGAGCGGGCGACCACGAGCACGTCCCCCGCGCTGACGGTGTCGTCGACCACCAGGGCGAGATCGCGCGTGGATGCCGGGACCGAGAGCAGCGGCTGGAACTCGGGCCGATCCGACGTCAGCGAGTCGACGAGAGCCCCGATGTCGAGGCCCCAAACGGCACACGGACCGTCGATGCCGAAGTCACGCGCCACGAGCGGATGGATCTCTCCGACCCACCCGACGCGCACGTCACGGTTCTGAAGCGCCACCTGACGCCCCGGGTGCCCGTACGGGTTCTCCGCGGGAACCTCGGTGAGCCGCACGCCGACGGAGTGCGCGAGCACCTCGACGATGCCCTTGGCGCTGAAGAAGTCCGGGACCTGAGGGGTCGCGCGCCAATGGTCACGCGGCGGGGTGCCGAAGGCGAGCCCGGTGATCCATTCGTGCTCGTCGGCCATGCCGCCGAGGCGCGGCGCGTACGTGCGTCCGACCTCGAACAGCCGCCCAGCGACGATCTGGTGCGCCTGGTTGTGCGCGGCGGCGCGTAGCAGCCCGGGGACCAGCGACCGCCGCATGACGGCGACCTCCTCGGACAGGGGGTTCGCGAGCCGCACGACCTGCCGCTTGGGATCACCTTCGGGAAGACGGAGGCGATCGGCGTCGGCCTCGGGCACGAAGCTCATGGTGATGACCTCGCTGTACCCCAGATCCGCGGCGCGCTGCTCCAGGCGGGCGCGAACGCGCTGGGCCGGCGTTCGACGTGCGCGGGCGACGAGGCGGATCGGGACCTCGGGGATTCCGTCCAGGCCGGCGTGCCGGCCGACCTCCTCGATGAGGTCGATCTCGCGCTCCAGGTCACGGGTACGCCAGAAGGGAACGGTCACGGCGTGCGACTCGCCCCCCTCGTCGACCGTGCAACCCAGGTTGCGGAGGATCGTCGCCGAGTCGGCCGGATCGACGGTCATGCCGAGGATCGTGGCGATCCGGGCGTGCCGGAGGGTGATGGTGACCGGCGCACGGTCGCCCTCCCCCACGTCGATCACCCCGGGGACGAGCATCGCTCCGGCCAGGTCGATCAGCATGTGGCAGGCGATGGCCATGGCGACCGCGGGGAGCTCGGGCGGAAGTCCCTTCTCGAAGCGGCGGCTCGACTCGGTACGAAGTCCCAGGCCCCACGAGGTGGCGAGGATGTTGGAGCCGATGAAGGTCGCGGCCTCCAGCACCACGTCGTGGGTCGTGTCGCTGACCTCCGCGAACTCGGCGCCGAACACGCCGGCGATCACCGCGGGACGCTCGGCGTCACAGATGGCGAGCATGTCGGTACCGAGCGTGCGCTCGACACCGTCGAGGGTGACGATCGGCTCGTTCTCACCCGCACGACGCACGACGATGCGCGGTCCGGCGAGACGGTCGAGGTCGAACGCGTGCAACGGCTGCCCCGTGAGGAGCATCACGTAGTTGGTGATGTCGACGACGTTCGAGATGGCCCGCATCCCGGCGTCCTCCAGCCGGCGCTTCAGCCAGTCGGGCGACTCGCCGACGGTGACGCCGGTGAGCACGGCTCCCCGGTACCGGGGGCAGAGGTCCGGTGCGGCGACCTCGATGGCGATCCGATCGCCGACCTCACCGTCGCCCATGGCATCCGGCATCGCGATGTCGGGCTCGCGCAGCGGTTTACCGGTGATCGCGGCGACCTCCCGAGCGATCCCCCACACCCCGAGCAGGTCCGGGCGGTTGGCGGGGAGCTCGAACTCGATGACGTCCTCACCGAGGGGCAGCGCGTCGACGAGCGGGGTGCCCGGGGTGAGCGCTCCGTCGAGGACCATGATGCCCTCGTGGTCGTCCGAGAGCTCCAGCTCGCGCGCCGACAGGATCATCCCGTTGCTCGGCACACCACGGAGCTTTGCTGCCTTCAGGGGCTTCTCGGCACCCGGCAGCATGGCGCCGGGGAGCGCGACGGCAACCGTCTGACCGGTCGCCACGTTGGGCGCGCCGCAGACGATCTGCTCGGGCTCGTCGCCGCCCACATCGACACGGCAGAGGCTGAGGCGGTCGGCATCGGGGTGCCGTCCGGCCTCGACCACGTGACCGACACGCAGGAACCCGCGGTTCTCGGGCGTGTCGGGCGCGCCGCGGTGGTGTACGGCCTCGACCTTGATGCCGACGTCGGTGAGCGCGGCCGCCAGCTCGTCCGCCGACATGCCGTGATCCACGAGGTCGGCGAGCCATGACATGGGAACCTTCATCGCACCGCCCCCGCGTCGCCGAACTGTCGCAGGAACCCGAGGTTCCCGTCGAAGAGCATCCGCAGATCGTTCACGCCGTGGCGCAGCATGGCCACGCGCTCGAGGCCGACGCCCCAGGCGAAGCCGGTGTAGCGCTCGGGATCGACGCCGCAGTGCTCGAACACGTTGGGGTCGACCATGCCGGCACCCAACAGCTCCAGCCAGGTCGAGCGGCCGCGCCGATCGGTCCAGAGCACGTCGACCTCGTAGGAGGGCTCGGTGAACGGGAAGTAGTCGGGGCGCAGCCGGATCTCGTAGCTCGGCCCCAGCAGCTCGCGGATGAACTGGCGCAGCGTGCCCTTGAGGTGCGCCACGGTGAGCCCTTCGTCGACCGCGAGGCCCTCCAGCTGGTGGAACATGGCGCCGTGCGTGGCGTCGATGTCCTCGTTGCGGTAGACGGCACCGGGCATGACCGAGTAGATCGGCGGCTCCTGCGACTGCATCACGCGCACCTGCACCGGCGAGGTGTGGGTGCGAAGGACGATGTCGGGATGCCCCTCGATGAAGAACGTGTCCGTCTCGGCACGCGCCGGGTGCCCCTCGGGGATGTTGAGAGCGGTGAAGTTGTGGAAGTCGTCCTCGACGTGCGGGCCGTCGGCCACCTGCCAGCCCATGCCGAGGAAGATCTCCTCGGCCTCACGGCGAAGCTGGGTGACGATGTGAAGAGTCCCCTCGTCGATCGGGTCTCCCGGGAGAGTCACATCGACGCGATCGGTTGCCAGGCGGTCCGAGAGCGCCGCGGCCTCGAGCGTCTGGTGACGCTCGGCCAGGGCGGCTTCGACGGCCTTCCGCGCAAGGTTCGCGCCCTTGCCCACCGGTCCGCGCTGCTCGGGCGGAAGCTGGCCGATTCCGGCCAGGAGCGCGGTCAGCGCGCTCTTTCGTCCGGTGTGGCGGATGCGGGCCTCGTCAAGCGCCTCCAGCGTGCCCGCCTCGGCGATGTCCGCGAGGGCGGAATCGCGGATGGTCTCAATATCCGGGGGATTCGTCACAAGGGGGAACGATACCGAAGGGCCCTTCCCCTCAGCCGTCCCGCCCCCGTCGCCACGGGGTTATCGGCGATCCGCAGACCGCACGGGTGTCCTCGCTATCCCGCCCGCTGGCGGCGTGCCTCCGAGAGGAGCACCGCACCGGCGGCGGCCACGTTCAACGACTCCGTGTCCTCGGTCTGCGGGATGGTGACCCGGACGATCTCGGCGGCGTCGCCGACCGCGGCGACGGCGTCCTCAATTCCGGAGCGTTCCGCTCCCAGCGCGATGATGCACGGCGAGACCAGGTCGGCCTCCCAGTGGGGCACGCCGTCATGCACGACGCCGGCGACGATGCGGAGCCCCGAACGGGTGGCCAGGTCCTCGCCGCGGACGCCCTCCAGGAGCGTCGTGCGGAAGGTCGCCCCCATGGCCGCACGGACGGCCTTCGGGTTGGATGCGTCGGCGCTCCCGGGTCCGAGCGCGACCCAGTCGCAGCCGAAGGCGGCCGCGGTGCGCACGAGGGTGCCGACGTTGCCGGGATCCCCCACCCCGGCCAGCCAGAGGCCGAGGGCCGGTGGCATCGGGACCGTCCGGAAGTCACCCGGCGTCGGCTGCGGGACCACGGCGATGATCCGCGCCGAGTGCCCCATGGTGCTCACGCGCTGCATGAGGTCCGTCGGGACGGCGTAGCGCTCGGGGATGTTCCCGACGGCCCGGAGGATCGGATCATCCGGGGCGACGCGCTCCGCATCGACCAGGACGGTCACCGGTGCCAGGCCGGCGTCGAGGGCCGCGTTCAGGAGATCCTCGCCCTCGACGACGACGAGGCGTCGTTCACGACGGGTGCGCTTGGACTCGAGCGACCGCACGAGTCCGAGCGCGGGATTCTTGAACGATGTGATCTGCCGCAGCGGCGGCATGGCGCCCGAGGCTATGCCGCGGCCGACTGTGCCGACTCGCGCGCCGTGCGGGCGCGGTCACAGATCGAGGCGAAGGCCTCGGGCTGATGCGTGGCCAGGTCGGCCAGCATCTTGCGGTTGAGCTCGATGCCCTCGAGCTTCACGCCGTGCATGAACTCGGAGTACGTCAGGCCGTTGGCGCGGGCACCCGCGTTGATGCGGGCGATCCACAGCCGGCGGAAGTCGCGCTTCTTGGTGCGACGATCCCGGTAGGCGTACTTGAGCGAGCGCTGAACCTGCTCCTTCGCGCGACGATAGGAACTCTTCTTCGTACCGAAGTAGCCCTTCGCCTGTGCGAGAACCTTGCGGCGCTTCTTGCGGGCGCCGACCGAACGCTTGACACGTGCCATCTCTCGACTACCTCTTTCCCAGAAGCCGAAGCACGTGCTTGGTGTCGGCGGCGTCCAGCTCCTGCGGCTTCGAGGCGTGCCGCTTGCGCTTGGGCGACATGTTCTCGAGGTTGTGGCGCTTGCCCGAGCGGACGTACGACACCTTGCCCTTCGAGCTGACCTTGAACCGCTTGGACGCGGACTTGTTCGTTTTGATCTTCGGCATGACTATTCGCTCGCTGATGAGTCGCTGGATTCGGCGGCAGACGCGGCCGATGCCGCTGCGTCCTGGGATCCGCCGTCTGGGGCCTTCCGGGTTCCCTCCCCATCGGCCTTGCCCGGCGACTGCTTGATTGGAGCAAGCATCATAACCATGTTCTTGCCGTCGAGGTTGGGTTTGCTCTCGACGAGGGCGATGTCGGACAGTTCCTCGGCCAGTTGATCCAGGATCCGCTCACCGCGTTCGGTGTGCGCGAGCTCGCGTCCACGGAACATGATGGTGACCTTGACCTTGTCACGACCCTTCAGGAAGCGGACGACGTGCCCCTTCTTGGTGTCGTAGTCGTGCTGGTCGATCTTGGGCCGGAACTTGATCTCCTTGACGGTGATCGTGCTCTGGTGCTTGCGGGCCTGCTTGGCCTTCTGTTCTTGGTCGTACCGCCACTTGCCGTAGTCCATGATGCGGCACACGGCGGGCTGCGCGTCGGGCGCGATCTCGACGAGGTCGAGGTCGCGGCGCGTCGCCATGTCGAGCGCGTCACGGAGGGAGACGACACCGACGTTCTTGCCGGTTTCGTCGATCAGGCGGACCTTGTCGCCGCGAATACCCTCGTTGATACGCGTCGATGGGCCTGCGGGCGGCCGGTTGTCGGGGCCGCGCCTAGGAGGCACGAGACATCATTTTCGGGGTCAGGCTAAAACTCCATGAGTGGGTGACACGGACGCCGCAACGGTGCGGCGGTTTGCGAGGATAGCAGCACCCGCGGGGAACAGCACGTGGACGGTGATATCGACCCACGCTTCGCACCGGGTGACGAAAAAGCGAGGGGTCGCGATCCGACGATCACGACCCCTCAGTAGTGGACCCGGCCGGTACTGCCCCGGCGTCCGAGAATGTGCAGGAAACGACTTCTCCGAGCGCAGTCGTCGATGACTTTCTCACGGAGGGCGTCACCGTCGACCAACCATCCCTCCGCCAGGTCTTCCTGATGTCTCGCCCCTCCGCCGAAGACCGTTGCTTCGGGGCCAGGATCACTCGGTGACACCGGTGGTCCCCCTCATGATCCGAAGGGGGGCCGATGGCTCAAGACCGGTTTTTAAGCGGCGAGAGCGAGCTGACGAGAGTTCGCAGCTACGTTTGGTTCCCGGTTTTTGACGCGGTCCACCGGGTCCGCGGCTCGCTTATCGTGTCCGTTCCACCTCGTCGAAACTGTGTCGGGCCCGTTACCCCATCGATGGTAGCGGGCCCGGCGGGATCGGTCCAGAGGTCGTGGACGAAATCCGACCTCAGTCGGCGTCCTCGAGGAGTGCGTCCTCGACGGCCGCCCGAATCGCCGCGGCGTCCGGCCCCTGTGAGGTCATGGCCACCGCCCCGTCACCCTCGTCGTCGAGAAGAGCGAGGAGGATGTGGTGGGCGCGGATGTCGCTGTCGCCACGATCCATGGCGACGGCCAGCGAGCCCTCCAGCACCCGGCGGGCCGCCGGAGTGAACGGCCGGCGCTGCGGGCCGTCCGCACCCCCGACCAGCGCATCGGCGATGGATGCCGAGACGGCCGGCGCGGTGACGCCGACGGAGGTCAGTGCACGACCGGCGGCGGTGTCGGTCGCGGTGGCGACGCCGATCGCGAGGTGCTCGGACCCGACGCGACGATGCCCCAACTGCTCCGCGCTCTCCACGGCACCGGCGACCACGCGACGCGCCTCACCGCTGAACCGTTCGAACCCGACGAACTGTCGCAGCCGGCGGACGACGCGCTGGAGGTGTCCCGGTCCGCGCGGGTCATCCCAGGGCCCTCCGCGATCGGGACCGTGCTCCGGGCCACGGCCGCGACCATGGTGGCCGGGGCCGCGGTGACCCGGACCATGGTGTCCAGGGCCGTGGTGACGGCCCCTCCGGTCGTCCGAGCCGTCCACCGGTTCGACGATCTGGTGCACGCGCTGGTGGCTGAGCCCCAAGGAGTCGGCGATCTCGCGGAGCGATCCGCCCTTCGCGTGCAGCTGCCGGATGGCGTGGTGGTAGTCGACGCGGGCCACCTCGGCCTGGTGTTGCAGGTCCACCAGGTGATCGCGCGCGGCCTGTGCGCGTTCCAGCGCTTCTCTGTTCAGTGTCATCACAATCAATGTTATTCCCTTCGTTCTTTCCGTCTAGCGTAGGCGACAGTTTCGTATCTGTCAAACGTTCTAGACAGGCGTCCGCCGATCGAAGCTCACTGGCAGACTGGGAGCAATGCGCGTTCTCCTCATGCGAACCTGTCTCGTCGACCACGTCGCCCCCACCGTCGCGACGGCGACGCGAGGGGTTCTCGAGCGCCTCGGCGTCACCGTCGTCGAACCCCGTGGACAGACCTGTTGCGGTCAGGCCGGGTGGACGTCCGGACACCCCGACCAGGCCCGTGCCGTCGCGCGGCACACCCTTCGGGCCTTTGCGGGCACGGATCCGGTGGTCGTCCCCTCCGGATCGTGTGCGGCGATGATCGTGCACGCCTACGCCGAGCTCTTCGAAGGACAACCCGAGGAGGAGGCCGCTCGCGATCTGGCCGCGCGCACACTGGAACTGACCCAGTTCCTCGCGCAGAACGGGTACACACCGGCGGCCGCGCCCGGCGGGCCGACGCGCGTGACACACCATCACTCCTGCCACATGCTGCGGCTCCTCCGTGAGACCGAATCGCCCGGCGGGGTGCTCGAGGGCGCCGGCATCGAGCACACGCCCCTTCCCGACGCCGACGTCTGTTGCGGTTTCGGAGGCGTTTTCGCAATGAACTTCCCGGAGGTGTCCGGCGCGCTCGGCGAGGCGAAGGCACGCTCGGCGGCCTCCACCGAGGCGGACGCCCTGGTGGGGTGCGATCTCTCCTGCCTCGTCCACATCGCCGGTCGGGCGCACCGAACGGGCATCGATCTCACCGTGCGCCACATCGCCGAGGTGCTTGAACAGTGAGCGAGCGACCCATCACCTACGGCGAAGGTCCGGATCTCCATGAGAGATCGGCAAAGGCCGCGGCCGACACCGTGCTCCGCGGCAATCTCGCCTCGTCGGCCGCCAGCTGGGCCAAGGGACGTCGGCGTGTCGAGGAGGAGCACGACTTCTCGAGCATGCGCGATCGCGCGCGGATCATCCGGCGCGAGAACATCCGACGTCTTCCCGAGCTTCTCGACACGCTCGAAGCACGCGTCATCGCCAACGGTGGCACCGTCGTGCGTGCCGCCACCAGGGACGAGGCCACGGAGTACATCGTCGGCCTGGCCCGCCGTGAGGGAGCACGGGTCGTAGCCAAGTCGAAGTCGATGGCGACCGAGGAGATCAAGCTCAACGAGGCGCTCGACGAGGCCGGCGTGCGCGTCGTCGAGACGGATCTGGGTGAGTGGATCCTCCAGCTGGCCGAGGAGCGTCCCTCCCACATCATCGCGCCGGCGGTGCACAAGAACCGCATGGAGATCGCCGAGTTGTTCCGACGCGAGAGTGGCGAGGACGTACCCGACGACCGCGAGGCGCTCATCGCCTACGCGCGGCGTCGGCTGCGGGAGGACTTCGCCGCCGCCGACATCGGGGTGAGCGGCGTGAACGTGGCCGTCGCGGAGACCGGGACGCTCTGCGTCGTTGAGAACGAGGGCAACGCCCGGCTGGTGACCGCACTCCCCCGCATCCACGTCGCCGTGATGGGCGCCGAGCGCATCGTGGCCGACTGGGATGAGGCGTCCCACATCCTGCAGGTGCTGCCGATGGCGGCGATCGGGGACGACGCCCCGACCTACGTCAACCTCATCTCCGGAGCACGACGCGAGGGCGAGTCGGACGGACCGGAGGAGCTGCACCTCGTGATCGTGGACGGCGGTCGCCTCGCTCTTCGGAACTCGCCGTTCGAGGAGGCGCTCCACTGCATCCGCTGCGGCGCGTGCCTCTACTCGTGTCCCATGTGGAGGACGGTCGGTGGCCAGACATACGACTCGCCGTACTCCGGACCGATCGGGGCGGTCATCACCCCCCTTCTGGAGGGAGCACAGTCCGAGCGGGCGAACGAGCTGCCATTCCTGTCATCCCTCTGCGGGGCGTGCCATGACGCGTGCCCGGTCGGGATCCCGCTGCACGACCTGCTGGTGCGTCTGCGCGCACGCGCCGACACACCCGTCCAGCGCAGGCGCCGGCGATGGGCGCGACTGTGGAGTGCCGCGTGGCAACACCCGCTCCTCTACCGTGCGGGTGTCCGGATGTCACGGCTGGGGATCCGACTCCTGGGCAGACGCGGCTGGATCCGTCGCCTGCCGGGTCCGGCAGGTGCGTGGACAGAGGTCCGCGACCTTCCGAGCGAGTGGCCGCCGCGGTGATCGATACCTTCCTCGCCGCCCTCGAGCGACGTCGCGCAACCGGCGAGCGCGTGGCGCCGACCGATCTTGCGGATGCCGTCGTGGCGGCGTTCACCGAGTGGGGAGCGCGACGGGCGCTCATCCCGGACGATGACGTGCTCCACGCCCACGGGGTTCCGACGGCGCTTCGCGACGCCGGCATCGAGGTGATCGTCTGGCCGACCGACCTGCCCTGGAGGCCGCTCCTGGGACTGGACGACGCTCCGGCGACATGTGCGATCACGGTCCCGAGGCTGGCCGTGGCACAGCGCGGCACGGTGGTGCTGACGACGGATGCCGGCCACGGGCGCTCGTTGGATGCCGTCGGCTGGTGGCATCTGTCGGTACTTCCCGCCGGCCGGATCGTGCCGACCCTGACGGATGCCCTCACGAGCGTCTTCGCCGGGGACGCGCCCTCGGCCGTATCCCTGGTGTCGGGACCCAGCCGGACCTCCGACATCGAGAAGATCACGACCTACGGCGCGCACGGCGCACTGGCCGAACACGTCCTGGTGGTGGACTGACCCGTCCCGCGGTCGGGGCGGGAGTAGCGCGGGGTCACCGTCGGTGACCCCGCACGACGACACGGATTACTCCTGTGCCTTCTTCAGCTGCCCGGCGACGATCGCGATCGTCGCGATGAGCGCCACGAAGATGCCGATCGAACGTCCGTAGTCGACGCCGTCGGGAACATCGCCCGCGTGGGGCTTGAAGATCAGCCGGAACAGGACGAGCAGGAAGGCAAGCGCACCCGCTCCGAGGACGACAGGCGCATAGAGCGCGTCGATCTTGTCGGCGGCGATCCCGAGGATCACCGCGATCACCCCGGCTCCGAGGATGAGAAGCAGGATGTCGATGAACTTGAGCGCGTCGAAGGCATTGGCCGAAGCAGAGAAGGGGCCAGCGCTGAAGGAGTACCAGTTCAGGAATAGCGAGAGGACGAGAAGCGCGCCGCCACCGAGGGAGATCTGGTCTCCCCGGTCGAGTCGATTGAGCATGGAGTCTCCTGGTGATGAGTACGGGCCGGTGAACCCTAGATGAGCGGTGACACCATGCGCACGGAGGAGACCCGTCCGCAATCAGGACGGCCACCTTGCCATATGGAGCCGGAAAGTCCTGTGTCAGACACCAGGCTTTCCGTCAGAACCTCACTCGCCACGAATGTCCTGCTCTTATCGGGAATTCGCCATCGGGCAGCCGACCCTCGGAAAGTTTTGTGTCAGACACGAGACTTTCCGGTCTCGTTTCGGCGACCTCTCCGGCGGTCGGGCTACAGGCCGGCGCGGCGGTTCATCATGCCGCCCACGGAGATGAGGATGGCGCCGACGAGCGCCACCCAGATCCCGATCTCCAGGTTCGTCACCACCCGGCCTCCCGGCCGGGCCACCATGCGGAAGATGACGGTCAGCGCCGTGAGGCTGCCCACGCTCTCGATGAGACGTCGCGGAGAGTCGTCGATCTTGCCGAGCGCCATGGCCACCACACCCACGACCACGGCGACACCGACTCCGAGGAAGGCCCAATCGAGGAACTCGAGGGCCGTGAACGCCGTGATCCGCGAGGCGTTCTCCAGGATGCCCGCCATGAGCGGGTTGAGGCCGAAGGCCGGATTGCTGGCATCCAGGCTGTACCACGCCAGGAAGAGCGACACGATGAGCCCGAGGGCGCCGACGACCGCGACGCGGTCCCCGATGGTGGTGCGGTCGAAGATCTCGCGTGGGTCCATGCCTCGAGTCATCGGCATGGGCCACCCACGGCTGAACAACCCGAGCCCGTCGGCGTCAGACGACGGCTCGGATCTCCCTGAGACCCATACGAGACTCCAAGTGGAACGAACCCGGCGAGGCAGGGAATAGACTCGGGCACCGGCGCGGGGTGGGATGCACATCGTTCACCGACGCGCCCTCGGCAGACGATCCTCGGAGACGTGACATGGGACGTTTCGACCGGTTCACCCGCATCACCGACCCCGTCGATGCGGTCGCCCGCGTGGTCTCGGTGACCCTCCCCCCGGATGGGCATGGGTCGGCGGCGTGCGAGATGAACCTCGTGATCGAGATGGACGGTGCCCCCGCCGTCCCGGTCCGGGTGACCAAGATCGTGAAGATGCGGCTGTGGCCACAGGCCGGCCAGACCCTGCCGGTGACCGTTTCGCGCACGGACCCGTCCCGACTGAAGATCCGCTGGGACGAGGTCCCGACGGGCAGCGACCGCGCCGCCGAGCAGGCCCGGAATATGGCGGACGCCATGAACCGCGGGGCGACGCCAACCGAGAATTCGCCGTCCGACCCTGCTGCCATGGCCGGCTGGACCTCGATGACGGTGAACGGCGTCCCGGTGGACGACGCAGGCGGCGACATCGCCGACATGATCCGAGCGGCGCTCGGTGGTGCGGGTGGCATCGGCAACATGGAGACGCCAGCGGCACCGGCCGGTGACGCGACGGGTACCGACGAGCGGCTCGCGGCGTTGGAACAGCTTGCGGCCCTGCGCGACGCCGGAGCGCTGACGGAGGAGGAGTTCGCTCGTGAGAAGGAGCGGCTTCTCGGTGGCTGACCGCCGTCGGATTGTCCTCTATCTCGTCATCGGCGCCGCGATCTGGATCGGGGCGACCCTGATCGTGGCATCGCGGTATCCGGCCGGGTCGAACGCACTCCCCATCCGACTCACCCTGGGTATCGGCGGGCTCGCGTACTTCCTGGGCGCCATGGCGATGGCCGCGCGGAGCCGGGATTCGCGCCCCGCGGACATCGAGCGTATCCATCGTCGACTCGTCCTGAACGACGACCCCGAGGCGCTCGACGCGATCCGCACCGACAACCTCAAGACCCGCCGGGTGTACACGGGATTCGGTGTCGTCGGCCTCGTGATCATGTTCGCGTTCCTGATCACGGGGAGCGAGGACCTGGCTCCGTACTTCATCGGTGCCCTCATCGTGCTGGCCATCGCCTTCTTCGGGTACTTCATGGTGGCGTGGATGCGAATGCAGCGCGGGGCCGACAGCTACGCCACGACGCTGGGACTCCGGCTGATGTCGACGCCGTCGTATCTCCGTGTCCCCGACCCCGCAGGGGGTTCGCTGGCCGGCGGGATGGTGGGCGCCATGACGTACGGGGGATCACGCCACGGGCGGCAGGTTCTCATCACCCAGGCCGTGGGCGCCGCCGTCACCGTGATCGGGATGGATGATGACGACGACTCAGAACCGGTCGACACCCTGTCGGATCCAACCCTGTTCGCCGAGGTCACCGGTGAGGGCACCGACACGTGGACGAACGTCGTCGCGGAGCGGTACGGCCCGGGACGGGTCGTGGTCGTACGATCGGGCAACGGTGCCGGCGCCTACATGCTGCAGGATCTCCTGCTGGCCGAAACGCTGGCCGACCGGAACTGACGAGCGAGCCTCGCGAACGTCAGTCGAGGACGGCGTCCGCGACCATCATCCCCAACCAGATGCCGACGGCCACACCGACGACCGTCGCGAGTAGGAAGATCATCGTCGTCCTCGGGCTCATCGGGCACCTCCGCGGGGATCCCGCCCTCCCGGCGGCGGGTAGCCTCCGGGCGGCGGTGGATAGGGCGAGTTGGCCAGGTCGATCTCGTCCGGTGGCGTCGATCCGAGGCCGATCGAGGATCCGAAGGCATCGGTGAGGGGCGAGCCCTGCCCCAGGTGCTCGCGATGACGGAACCATCGCGGAACACGCCAGATGAGCGGGGCCAGAAAGCCCAGTGCCATCGCCCAGAACACGATGCCGCTGACGATCCACCCCCATGAGCGCGACGCCTCACCCGGCGGGTCGAAGCCGAGCTCGACGAAGTTGTAACCCAGGACGGCGAACATGATCCCCATCGCCGGGAAGATCCCGAACCCCGGACCGCGCACCCACGTGGTGAAGAGCGCCCGGACCCCCATGAAGAGCAGACCGAGCGGAATCGCGATCGTCAGCATGACCGCGGTGCCCTCGTCGCACTCGTTGGCGATTACGTAGGGACCACCGCTGGAGCAGAAGCCCCCGGACTCGACCATGAGGCTGCGCATCGCACGGTAGAGGGCCACCAGACAGGCGACGGCGCCCGCCGTGCCGATGGCGATCATGATCCAGGCGACCACCAGCTGACCGGTCGAGCGCGGACCGTCCAGTCTGTTCATCAGCCCCATCATCGTCCGACCTCCGACCGCATCGAACGAGGAGCCCGTCCGATCGAAACGCCGTGCGAAACGGACCGGCACTGGCCGGTGGAACGAAGAAGCTCCATCGAATCCGTTACTCCTCGGGGCCGCGGAAGGGGTGCGGGCATTCTGTCCATCGGATACAGGCCTGTCAACGTCACGCGAACGGACGTGCACACCACGATCGACCGTTTGCATGTGGTGCCGTGACCGGCAGTGGATCTCGCCCGGTCGCAGGACCACCGTCCCCTACCGGCGGTTCGCCGCCTTCATCGCACGCTCCGCATCTCGATTGGCGTCGCGCTCGGCGATCGTCCGGCGCTTGTCATAGAGACGTTTTCCGCGACCGAGGCCCAGTTCGACCTTCGCGCGACCGGCATCCGAGAAGTACACACGCAACGGGATGAGCGACAGCCCCTTCTCGTTGATCGCCTGGTCGATCTTGTCGATCTCGCGACGGTGCAGGAGCAGTTTGCGGGTACGCGTGGGCTCGTGGCCGAAGCGCGCGTTGAAGTACTCCGGGATGTGCAGCCCGACGAGGTAGACCTCGTCACCGCGCACCTGTGCGTAGGCGTCGCGGATGCTGGCCCCGCGCTCACGCAGCCCCTTCACCTCACTGCCCATGAGGACCATGCCCGCCTCGTAACGGTCCACGATCTCGTACTCGTGGAACGCCTTGCGGTTCTGGGCGACGTCGCGCTCGGCCTCGCGGCGTGAGTTCTTCTTGGTGGCCATGACCGGGACAGGTTAGCGACCCCACCGCGGCGGCCGTCGCCCGTGGACGTCGAGGCTGTCAACACCGGTGCCAGGCACTTAACAAATGCGTACCGAACCGCACGAAAGCAAAACGTGCTGCTATTCGTCCGAGTTCGTGGCTCCTGACGCCGGCCGTGTCAACATCGGTGCCTGGCACCTGTACTGACACACGCCGGAGCGGAGGACGGCGAACGCCGGGATCTCAGCGTCGACGACGACGCCGAAGGGGCGCCTGGCGCCGGGGCGCGGCACCGGACGCCGGTTCCAGTTCCACGCGTCCGCGCAGCGGCTCGACCGACACCACCCGCACGTCGATCGGGTCCCCCACGGCGAAGCGACGGCCGGTGTCCTCGCCCTCCAGCATCACGCCGAGCGGGTCCGGCGTCCACCAGTCACCATCGATCGACCGTGCGGGCAGGTAGCCGTCCAGCACGAGGTCGGGTCCGAAGGCCACGAAGGCGCCGCTGTCGCCGACGCCGGTCACCTCTCCCGGGAAGACGGCCTCCCGATCCGCCGCAAGCAGATCCTCGGTGTAGAACGCACGGCAGATGCGGTCGGCGCGCCGCTCGACGTCCACGGCCTGCCGCTCGGTGATGGACGAGTGGTCGGCGGCCACCGCCAGTTCGTCCACGCTCTCGCCCTCCGGGCCGATCCCGAGCGACGCGAGCAGCGCCCGGTGCGCCAGGAGATCCGGGTACCGGCGGATCGGCGACGTGAAGTGCAGGTACGCGTTCGATGCCAGCCCGGAGTGGGTGGGCTCGATGGTCGTATAGAACGCCTGCTTCAGGGCTTGCAGCACGAGGACCGGCAGGCCCCGAGCGCCACCGTGACGTTCGGTGTGCCGGCGGATCGCCCGTGCGGCGGCGACCGAGTACTCGGCGCATTCGGATGGGGTGAGGGGCCCGTCGGGAACCTCCCGCACGGGGATGCCCAGCGCCTCCATGCGCTCGTGCAGCAACATGATGCTGCGCTCGGCCGGGTCCGGGTGGTGGCGGTACACGGTGGGACGTCCACGTTCGACCATGTACCGGGCGACGGCCTCGTTGGCCGCGACCATGCAGTCCTCGATGAGACGGTGCGAGGCCGTCTGCCCTTCGATCTCGATACCCGACACGCGGTCGTCCGCGAACCGGAACACCGGCTCTCCGGCCTCCACGTCGAGCCCGTGGCGCGACATCCGACGTGCGCGCAGTCGTTCGGCCGCCTCGCGCGCCAGACCGATGTCGGCCTCCAGGTCAACGTCGCCGAGCGAGCCCCCCGCGAACAGACGATCGACCTCGGGATAGGTCAGCCGTCGGCGCGAGTGGATGGTGCTCCGCATGAAGCGTGCGCTCCGCGTCTCGCCGTCCGGCGTGATGAGCATCTCGCACGTCACGGCCTTGCGGTCCTCACCGGGCCGGAGGCTGCAGACGTCGTTCGACAGACGCTGCGGGAGCATCGGATCGACCTGCCCGGGCACGTACAGCGAGTTGCCCCGGCGTGCCGCCTCGCGATCGATCTCGCCGCCCGGGTCGATGAACGCCGAGACGTCGGCGATGTGGACCCACAGACGGATGTCGTCACCGTCACGGGCCACTGCGATCGCGTCGTCGTGGTCCTTGGCGCCCTCCGGGTCGATCGTGATCACACGCTGTGCCGTCAGATCCTCGCGGCCGGTGTCCGGCGTGTCGCTCCGACCGGCGACCTCGTCCGCCTCGTCCAGGATCCGTCGCGAGAACGGTCGCCCACGACCTGCGTCGGCGACCAGGGCCGCCATCGCCGCGTGGACGGAACGATGGTTCCCGTGGACGGCGACGATCCGCGGAGAACCCCGGCCGGCGACGGCCGTGACCAGATCACCGATCTTCCCCATGCGACCGCTTCGGCCCATGCGGAGCGGCGGTGCGGACTCGAAGACCGGCTCGACGATCAACCCGCGTCCGGCTCCGAGCAGGCGACCGACGACGACCGTGGTGCGAGGACGTGGTCCCCGGCTCAGGGCTTCACCGCCTCCTTGAGCGCACGGTTCAACTGCGCATCGACATCGGAACCCGCGACGTTCGTGACCTTCACGTCCGGCACGAGCCCACGGCGGCCGAGATCGAAGCCCTTCGGGGTCAGGTAGCTGGCCGTGGTGAACTTCAGGGCGCCGCCGTTGGCGAGGGGATGCGTGGTCTGGATGAGCGCCTTCCCGAACGTGTGGGTACCGACGAGCCGTGCTCCGCGAATGTCACGCAGCGCACCGGCGACGATCTCGCTGGCACTGGCAGAGGCCGTGTTCGTGATGACGATGACCGGTACGTCCTCGCCGACGACCGGCGAGTCGTTGGTCTTGAGCTTCTCCTGAGGGCCGTTGCGATGAGTGGTGGTGGCGACGGTGGTTCCCTCCGGCACGAACACGCCCACGATGTCCTGGGCCTCGTGCACGAGCCCACCCGGGTTGTTGCGCAGGTCGATGACGATGCCCTTCACCTTGGCATCGACGAACGACTGGACCTCCTTGCGGAAGTCCCTGGCCGAACCGCTGGTGAAGCGGTCCAGGCGGATCACGCCGACCTTGGCCCCATCGACGCCCTGCACCCGCGCCTCGACGACCTGCTCACGGATCTCGGCACGTGTCATCCGATAGTCCTTGTCGGCCGCTCCGGCACGACGGATTCGCAGCACGACGTCAGTGTCGGGTTCACCCTTCACCGTGTCCATGGCGGCGTACTGGTTCGTCGCGTTGACCGGCTTGCCGTCCACGGCGAGGATCACGTCCTTCGGCTTGATGCCCGCCTTCGCCGCGGGGCCACCATCGTTGACGCGAAGCACCGTCGCCAGCTTCTTCTCGACGCGCCACTGGATGCCCACGCCGACATAGGTTCCGGACCGCTGATCCAGGTACTTGCCGAAGTCATCCTTGGAGAGGTACTCGGTGTACGGGTCGTCGACCGCGGCGACCAGCGCGCGGACCGACGCGTCCTCCATCTGTGCGAGCCTCTCGTCCGGAAGCTGCTGGTAGTAGTCGGAGGCGAGGATGGAGAGCACCTGATTGGCGGTCGCGGTGCGCTCGTCAGCGAGCAGCCGATCGCGAATGGCGCCGGGGGCGCGGTCCAGCCCGGAGCGCACGGGGTTCCCCCCGACCCACACGCCCATGACGAACACGGCGAGGACCAGGAGTCCGGCGATCACGAACGTTCCGCTGCGGCGGATGATGCGTGACATGCGGGACGGGCTCTCGGACACCGTCAGTGATTGTAGATGGTTGATTCCATGGAAAGCGTGGTGTGGGGTGCGTCACCGGTGGCGCGGATGCGCGTCTCATACCCGCCCACCGGTGACGCGCCCAACATCCATTCGCCGCGGCACGACTCATCGAGCTGCGGATTCAGGGACTGGCGGAAGGGCATCCCCCCGCCCCGGCCAACCGCCAGTCCCTCCTACGTCGGGCCTCACGTGACGATCCCTCGCAGGCCGTTGGGTGCGGGCACACGCGGTACCTGCCGTACACGGACGGCGAGCCTCCGGGTCGCGGGCGCCGATGTGCCCATCGACACATCGGCGAACGGATTTCCTGTGAGGGTCAGACCTTCAGGAAGCGACGGAGCGTGATGCCGCTGCCGAGTGCGCCCATGAGTGCACCCGAGAGGATCAGGATCACCGACAGCGCGCCCATGGAGATGGTCTCGTCACCCGACGCCTGGAGCGGGCTGGTGCCGATGTCCAGCACGCGGTCGACGATGAGGAGCTTGGTCGCGAGCAGCAGGAGCACCGCGGCGATCGCGCCGAACAGGCCGAAGATCAGCCCCTCGATGACGAAGGGCCATCGGATGAACCAGTTCGTGGCCCCGACGAGGCGCATCACCTCCACCTCTCGTCGCCGGGCGAAGATCGACAGCCGGATGGTGTTCCCGATCAGCAGGATGGCGGCCACCACAAGGAGCACCATCAAACCTCCCGCGCCCCAGCTCAGGATGCGCGCCGCCGACAGGAACTGCCGGGTGGTCTGCTGGTCGAGGCTGAACCCGGTGGGCGTGGTCTCGTCCTTCAGCCAGTAGGGCAGGTGTTCAAGGTCCGCGACGATCTTCTCGTTGTTGGCCGGATCGTCCGGCTGGATCACGATGGTCGCAGGAAGCGGGTTCTCCGGGAGGAGGTCGAAGACCTCGCCCATCTCCTGACGAGCGATCTTGAGCGCCTCATCCTTGGTGCGGAAGTCGACGCCGTCGACATGAGGGTGGGCTTTCACCGCGGCAAGCGCCTGATTGATCTCAGCATCGGTCGCGTCGAGCTTGATGAACGCCTGGAAGTCCAGCTTGGACTTCTGGCTGTCGATCAGGTTCTGGCTCCAGAAGAAGATCGCGAGGAAGACACCGAGGGTGGCGATGGCGATGAGAACCGTCGCCGTCGCGGCGAACGAGACCGCGGCATTCCCGCGGATCGAGCGCAGCGCCTCGAGGCTGAAGAACTTGAACTTGCGATTCATCACATCCCCCGCTGGTAGGCGCCGCGGCGCTGGTCACGCACGAGCTTCCCGTGGGACAGCTCGATGACCCGCATCTGCATCTTGTCGACGAGCTCACGATCGTGGGTCGCCATCAGCACCGTGGTGCCGGTGCGGTTGATGCGGTAGAGCAGCTGCATGATCCCGATGGACGTCTCGGGATCGAGGTTCCCGGTGGGCTCGTCCGCGATGAGGAGCGCCGGGTGGTTCACGAACGCCCGGGCGATCGACACGCGCTGCTGCTCACCACCGGAGAGCTCGTTGGGATACCGGTTCGACTTCTCGGCCAGACCGACGAGCGAGAGGATCTCGGGTACCTTGCGCCGGATCGAACGCGGTGCCTCGCCCGTCACCTCGAGCGCGTACGCCACGTTCTCGGCGACGGTGCGCCGCGGCAGCAGCTTGTAGTCCTGGAAGACGCACCCGATCTCGCGCCGCAGGTACGGCACCTTCTTGTTGTGCATCTTGGCCAGGTCGCGCGTGCCCACCAGCAGGCGCCCCTTGTCGATCTTGAGCTCACGGATCAGCAGGCGGATGAACGTCGACTTTCCGGAACCCGACGTCCCCACGAGGAACACGAACTCCCCGGAGTCGATCGTCAGCGAGACGTCGTCGAGCGCGACCACGTCCGGCTGGTAGACCTTGGTGACGTTCTCCAGCATCACCATGGGGCCCTCGCCCGGACGGAGCATGGAGCGCCGGTCGCGCCGCTCCGACACCGGCGGCGAGGCAGCAACCTCGGACTCGGCCCACAGCTCGTCGGCCGTGGGATCGTCGTCCAGCTCGGTGTAGGCGGACACGCGGTCCGTGACCTCGTCCGCCGCCGGGGCGGTGGCGTCCGTCACCTCGCCGAGACTCTCGACGACCTCGGTGTCTTCCGCGTTCTGTGGGGATTCGGTATCGCTCATCGGCATATCCAATCGATCAGCCAGCGTAGCCGTTCATCGCTCATCGTTGCGTGACGGAGTTCCCGTCGAACGGGCATCGAAGTGTTGTTCGGACCACGGTCGCGGAACCCTCCCGGAGACCTGTCCCGACTCACCGTGCTTTCGTGCGGCGTTCCAGCTCGGCCCGGATGAACCCGTCGATGTCGCCGTCCAGCACGCTCTGCGCGTTGCCGACCTCGTGGTCGGTGCGGAGATCCTTCACCATCGTGTACGGGTGGATCACGTACGAACGGATCTGGCTTCCGAAGCCGATCGTCTGTGACTCACCGCGGCTGCGCGCCGCCTCCTCCTCACGCCGTTCCAGTTCACGCGCGACGAGTTTGGACCGCAGCATGGACATCGCCGTGGCGCGGTTCTGAAGCTGCGAGCGCTCGTTCTGACACTGGACGACGATCTTGGTGGGAAGGTGCGTGATCCTCACCGCCGACTCCGTCTTGTTGACGTGCTGCCCACCGGCACCGCTGGCCCGGTAGGTGTCGATCTTCAGGTCCTTGTCGTCGATCTCGACCTCGACGGTGTCGTCGATCAGCGGTGCGACCTCCACCGCGGCGAACGACGTCTGCCGCCGGTGCGCCGAATCGAACGGCGACAGGCGTACCAGGCGGTGCACCCCCCGCTCCGCGGAGAGCAGTCCGTACGCGTTGGTGCCCTCCACGGTGAACGTGGCACTCTTCAGCCCGGCCTCGCCCCCCTCCTGTGACTCCTTCAGGTCGACGGTGAGCCCGCGCTGCCCCGCCCAGCGGCTGTACATGCGAAGCAGCATCTCGGCCCAGTCCTGGGCGTCGGTCCCGCCCTCACCGGCGTTGATGGTGACGATGGCGCCACCACTGTCGTGTTCACCGGCGAAGAGGCGCTCTTCCTCCAGTGCGGCCAGATGCGCGTCGGCGCGGTCCAGGCTCGCGTTCAGGTCGGCGACGAAATCCGGGTCCAGAGACCCGTCCGCCTCCTCCTGCGCGACGATCTCGGCCAGTTCGTCGGCGTCATCCAGTTCGCCGACCAGACCGTGGTATCCGGCGAGCTTGCCCGTCGCACGTGAATGCTCGGCCGAGACCTTCGCGGCCGCCTTCTGGTCGTCCCAGAAGCCGGGGGCCTGCATCGCCTGCTCCAGCTCGGCGATGCGGGATTCGAGTCCGGAAGGGTCAAAGATAGTCGCCCAGGAGCCCCGCCCGCTTCCTCAGCTCGGCGAGACGCTGAACGACGTCCTCGAGTCGTACGTCCTCATCGGCCACGCGCTACGCCCCGTGGCATTTCTTGTACTTGAGACCCGAACCGCAGGGGCACGGATCGTTGCGGCCGACGCGATCGAACTCGTCGGTCCGACGCTGTTCGACGACCGGCTGATCGTCCTCCTCGACCTGCGTGGCGATCGGGGCGTCTTCGAGGGCGACGGCTCCGTCGTCCCCGTACCCCTGGATGGGATCGTCCGCATAGGAGTAGTCGACCGTCTCGGGCTGCTGCGACTCAACCTCGGGGGCGCGCTCGACCTCGATATGGAACATGTACCGGACGAACTCCTGGCGGACCTCGCCCATCATCTCGTCGAACATCTCGCCGCCCTCGATCCGGTACTCGGAGAGGGGGTCCTTCTGGGCCAGCCCGCGGAGATGGATGCCCTCGCGGAGGTAGTCCATGTTGTACAGGTGCTCACGCCAGTGCTGGTCGACCACGTTGAGCAGCACGTAGCGCTCCACATCGCGGATGAGCGGTGTGTCGGACTCGTCGTTGGTGCCGAGCTCCCTTTCCCGCCGGTCGTAGGCGTCCATGGCGTCGTCCTCGAGCCGGTCGAGGAGTTCCTCGCGCGTGAGGTTCGGGACGTCCAGGTCGGAGAGACCGAACGAGATCGGGTAGAGCGCGGTGAGCTGGGCGAACATCTTCTCCAGGTCCCATTCGCGCGGGGGTGAGACCTCGTCGTCGTACTCATCGACGACGCTCACGAGGGTCTCGGCGATCCAGTCACGCGCCTTCTCGGAGATGTCGACGCCCTCCAGGACCTGGCGGCGCTCGTCGTAGACGACGGTGCGCTGGAGGTTCAGGACGTCGTCGTACTCGAGGACGCGCTTACGTGAACCGAAGTGTTGTTCCTCGACCTTCTTCTGGGCGCCCTCGACGGTCTTGGTGAGGATCTTGGCCTCGATCGGCATGTCGTCCGAGGGTCCGAGCCGGTCGAGCACGCGGTACATGCGATCGCCCGAGAAGATCCGGATGAGGTCGTCCTCGGCCGAGAGGTAGAAGCGTGTGCGGCCGGGGTCACCCTGACGCCCGGAACGACCGCGGAGCTGGTTGTCGATGCGCCGGCTCTCGTGGCGCTCGGTACCCAGCACGTAGAGACCGCCGAGGTCCTCGACACCCTCCCCGAGCTTGATGTCGACACCACGTCCCGCCATGTTGGTCGCGATGGTCACCGCGCCCTTCTGACCGGCGTCCTTGATGATCTCGGCCTCGCGGTCGTGGTGCTTCGCGTTCAGGACGTTGTGCGGGACACCGCGCTTCGTCAGCCGGTCCGAGAGCATCTCGGACACCTCGACCGAGATCGTTCCGACGAGGACCGGCTGGCCCGACTCGTGGCACTCGGCGATGTCATCGACGACGGCGGCCCACTTGGCCTCCTTCGTCTTGAAGATGAAGTCGTTCTCGTCCTTACGGGCGACATCGCGGTGCGTGGGGACCGAGACGACCTCGATCTTGTAGATCTTGTCGAACTCCGTGGCCTCGGTGGCCGCGGTGCCGGTCATACCCGAGAGCTTCTCGTACAGGCGGAAGTAGTTCTGCAGCGTGATCGTGGCGAGGGTCTGGTTCTCCTCGCGGATGGCCACGCCCTCCTTCGCCTCGATGGCCTGGTGGAGTCCCTCCGAGTAGCGGCGTCCCTCGAGGACGCGTCCGGTGAACTCGTCGACGATCAGCACCTCGCCGTCGCGGACGATGTACTCCTTGTCGCGGTGATAGAGCGCGTGGGCCCGCAGCGCCTGTACCAGATGGTTCACGAGGCCAGTGTTCACGCCCAGGTAGAGGTTGTCGATGCCGAGCGCCTGCTCGACCTTCTCGACCCCGCTCTCGGTGGGAGATACGGCCCGCTGTTTCTCGTCCACCTCGTAGTCGTCGCCCTTCTTCAGCGTGGGGACGACACGGGCGAAGCGGTAGTACGTATCGGCGGCAGCCTCCGGGACCCCGGAGATGATGAGCGGCGTACGCGCCTCGTCGATGAGGATGGAGTCGACCTCGTCCACGATGCAGAAGTAGTGCCCGCGCTGCACACAGTCCTCGAGGCGGACGGCCATGTTGTCGCGCAGATAGTCGAAGCCGAACTCGCTGTTGGTTCCGAAGGTGACGTCGCAGTTGTACTGCTCGCGGCGCTCCTCGGGACGCATCTCGGGCTGGATCACTCCGACGCTGATGCCGAGGGCCTCGTAGACCGGCCCCATCCACTCGGCGTCACGCTGGGCCAGGTAGTCGTTGACCGTGACCATGTGGACGCCCCGGCCGAGGAGCGCGTTCAGGTACACGGCGAGCGTGGCGGTGAGGGTCTTACCCTCACCCGTCTTCATCTCGGCGACCGCGCCCTGATGGAGGACGTCGCCGCCCACGATCTGCACGTCATAATGACGCAATCCGAGGGAACGCTTCGCAGCCTCGCGGACCACGGCGAAGGCCTCGGCCTTGACGGCGTCGAGAGAGGACGGATCCTCAGGGTCGACGCGCGCACGGAACTCGTCCGTCTTCGCTCGGAGTTCCTCGTCGCTCAGCTCGGCGATGGCGTCCTCGTACGCACCGACCTCTTCGGCGAGCACGAAACGGCGCTTCATCTGCCGGCCCTCGCCGACGCGGAACAGCTTGTTGAGAAGATCGCTCACTGTCTGTCCTTCGTGGTCCTGGCCAGCGGAGAATCGTAGCAATCAACTCCGCCGGCCAGTCCAAACGGTGTGCGGATCAGGCCGGGGCGATCAGACCGAGATCGCCGTTGCGCCGCCGGTAGATGACCGTGATCGCTCCGTCGTCGTCCGCGTTGCGGAAGACGTAGAAGTCGTGGTCGACCAGCTCGATGCGGTCCGCCGCGTCGTCCACGCTCATGGGCGCCATCTCGAAGCGCTTCGTCTTGACGACGCGAAGCGGCTCCTCCAGCACGGCCTCCGGCTCGACCGACGACGACGCGGTGACCCCTGCGGGCACCGGCGTCTCCTCGACGGGAAGGGGCTCCGGACGGGCGTGACGGCCCCGATTACGGCGATCGCGGTACTTGCGTGCCTGGCGCTCCAGCTTCTGCGCAGCGTGGTCGATCGCCAGGTACATGTCGCGATCGGCCTCGCGAACGCGGAGCACAGGCCCCTTGGTGCGCACCGTCAGCTCGCAGACCTGGTTGCGGTCGATGCTCGGATTGCGCTCCACCGAAAGCTCAACCTCGACTTGAGGTGGATTCTCCCACTGCGGCATCACACGCGCGAACTTGGCGAGCTTCTTCTCCGCGTGCTCGAACAGCGCATCCGTCACTGCCAGATTCTTGCCCTTCACATGCAGATCCATGCGACTCTCCTCTCGATGCCTGCGGAATAACCAGATCGTACCCGCGCCCGACACCCGGTTCCACCGGCCTTTCAGCCCCCGTCTGCCGTGTGACCGTCCGGGGGTGTCACAGAACGCTCCACTCGGGCCACCACGACGGCGCCGACCTTCCCGACACCCGCCCGACGAAGCGCAT
Source organism: uncultured Bifidobacteriaceae bacterium (assembly GCA_964531025.1). Classification (GTDB taxonomy): domain Bacteria; phylum Actinomycetota; class Thermoleophilia; order Miltoncostaeales; family Miltoncostaeaceae; genus CALMEC01. The sequence goes on from CAZHDY010000001.1 coordinate 527,790, forward strand.
TCGCGCAGGCTCCGAGCGTCGCACCGGTCGTCATGACGTCGTCGACGACGAGGGCCGCCCTGACATCCGTCATGTCATCCCGTACGGCTTCGAACACACCCCTGATCTGCCGCTGCCGTGCAGTGCGTGACGCTCCGCGCTGCGGCGGCCCCGCCCCGGTCCGCCGGAGGGCGCGCAGCACCGGCCGATCCCAGAGCCGGCCCAGTTCCTGGGCCAGGACATCCGACTGGTTGAACCCGCGCTCACGCTCCCGACGCGCCGTCAGGGGTACCGGCACGAGAGGGATGTGGGCCGGCGGGGCGGGGACCGTGGCGGCGACCATCTCGGCCAGCACCGCGACGACGCCCACGCGACCGCGATCCTTGACGGCCGACACCACCGCCCGGGCCGTGGGCCCGTAACCGCAGAGATGACCGAATGCTGTGAGGCGGGGCGGGCATTCGGGACACACCGGGACCGCCACGGGCCACGGGTGTCCGCACGTCGCGCACGGCACACCGGGTCCGCGGCGAAGCGCCCCTCGGCAGTCCGCGCAGAGCACAGGCCCCGGCAGACCGCATCCCGCACAGGTGGACGGGACGACCAGGTCGAGGATTCGCGAGAGGGACGACACATCCCCCACAGCGTGTCCCACAAAGGGTCACGACATGCGCGACCGAACGTGAACGATGTGCGACGCGCCGTCGACCACCCGGCCGCGGCACACGATCAGGCGGCGGACGTGCCCGCGTCCGTCCCGGACGATGCCGCCCGTAGCGCCTCGGCCAGCGAGCGATCGTAGGGAGGCCGGTGCACCCCCACCTCCGTGACGATGGCCGACACGAGGTGATGGGGCGTCCGATCGAACGCCGGATTGGCGACCGCCACCCCATCCGGCGCGACGGCGCGACCATCCAGCGTGAGCCCGGTGACCTCGCCCGCGGCACGCTCCTCGATGGGGATCTCGGCCCCGGACGGCAGCGTCAGGTCGAGCGTCGACGTGGGGGCCGCGACGATCATCGGGATACCGTGGGCGCGGGCCAGGATCGCCACACCGTAGGTGCCGATCTTGTTCACCACGTCGCCGTTGGCCGCGATCCGGTCCGCTCCCACGACCACGTGGCTCACGCGCCCGGCGGCCATCATCGCCGCCGCCATGTTGTCGGTGATGAGGGTGTGGTCGATCCCGTCCTCACCGAGCTCCCAGGCGGTGAGGCGCGCGCCCTGCAGCAGCGGGCGGGTCTCGTCCACATAGACCCGAAGCGTCGGGTCCACGGCATGGGCGGCGCGGACCACACCGAGCGCCGTGCCGTATCCCCCGGTCGCCAGCGCTCCGGCGTTGCAGTGGGTGAGGATGCGGGCCCCGCGGCCGATGAGCGAGCGGCCGTGCTCGCCGATGCGCACGCACCGGTCGACCTCGTCGCGGTGGATGTCACGGGCACTCCGGGTGAGTGCGTTCACCAGGCGGTCGCGGTCGCCCCCGTCGTCGGCGATCACACGGCGCTGGATGGCGACGGCCCACGCCAGGTTGACCGCGGTGGGCCGGGCGGCGGCGAGCGCATCGCACGCCACGTCGAGCTCACGCAGGAGGGCGTCGCTGTCAGCCGGCCCGGTCTGCGCCGCCAGCGCGACCCCCATGGCGCCGGCGATGCCGATGGCGGGCGCCCCGCGCACCACCATGGTGCGGATCGCGTCCTCCACCTCACGCCAGTGCGTCAGACGGACGACGACCCGATCGGAGGGAAGCCGCGTCTGGTCGAGCATCCGGACCTCACCGTCGCCGATGTCGATGATGTCGCGGGGCGCGATGGCCCCGTGCGCGGTCACGCCGTGATCCGTTTCGCCATGCCCCGGTTACCGGGCGACACGCGGTTCCGGGGCGTTCCGGGCCGTCCGACCGTTCGGGGCATCCGACAGCGCGCCCTTCAAACGGTCGATCATCTCGATGGGCCCGGGATCGATGCCGGCCAGGACCGCGAGATAGAGCGACACGTAGTCGCCCAGCAGGACGAGGTCGAAGACCCGTCCGAGGACGTCGCCGCCGGTGGCGACCACGTCGACGACCGGATCGATGTCATCGGCCACGAGGTCCGCGAGCACGCCGAAACGACGTTCGATCTGACGGTGCTGACGTGGGTCGCGCAGCATGACCGCCGAGGCACGGAGCCCGGCGCGCCCATGTCCCTCGATGCCCACGACCTCGTTGTGGTTGTGCTCGGGGACCTGGGCGCAGAAGGAGGGAAGGTTCGCGTTCTCGTTGATCTGGCACTTCCAGCGATACGCGATGGCCGACGTCGCCTCACCTCCCCAGATGAGGGGCACGGTCCCGTGCAGGGTGCGCGCGATCCGCTTGGCCGGGTTCTCGTCCTCCGGACATCCCGGTCCGTAGCGGCGGACGGCGGACCCGAGCACTTCACGGGCGTCGTCCAGCTCACCCGGATGAAGCTCGAAGAGGCCGATACGGGAGAGTGCGATCACCAGCGTCGTGAGCATCTGGACCAGGGCGGCCCGTGGCATGGGAGACGGCGGGAGATCGAACACCGGTATGCCCTGCGGCACGTAGTGGTCGCGGAGCTTGCCTCCGGTGGTGATGGCCATGACCGGACAGGTCCGGTCGACGGCATCCATCATGCAGGTGAGGGTTTCCTCCGTGGTCCCGGAGTACGACGAGGCGACGACCAACGTCGACTCGCCCGCCCAGGCCGGGAGCATGTAACCGTGGAGTGACCGGATGGGCCGGCGCAGCCTCTGCCAATAGGCGTCGATCAGGAGATCGCCCGCGATGCCCGATCCCCCCATGCCGCAGAGGACCGCATCCCGGATCGCGTCCGGAGGGAACGGGATCTCGACATCGGTCGCCGATTCCCGGGCGGCGTCGAATACCTCGACCGCCCGCGCGGTCTGTGCGAAGAGCCCCAGTGTGTCGCCCGCGGTGACGTCCGGTGCGTCGAGATCGACCATTCTTCGGTCCCCCTAAAACATGATGGTTGATTCTACGTTCTCGCGGCGTGGTGCACGTCACGGGGACGTCCCACCGGCGCCGTCATCCGCGATCCCGCGGAAGCGCCCGTCTCAGGATGGAACCGGGGATGATGCCACGCGCTCGCCGGTGGCGATCGTGACCCCGCTCAGGCTCGTGCCCTCTGCGATCAGCGCCCCGTCACCGACGACGACCCCTTCGCCGATCCGGCATCCCCGCCCCACCTCGACACCGTCGCCGAGGATCGCGCCCTCGATCACCGTGTCCTGACCGATGGAGCAGCCCGCACCGATCACGCTGTGACTCACCTGGGCACCGGCCGCGACCGTGGACCCGACACCGACGGTGCTGTGACCGTCGACCTGCGCATCGGCCGAAATGGTGACGCCACGACCGAGGTACCGCTCGCCCGCGGGCGACTCGGTGCGCACCCTGCCCGACAGGAGGTCGAGGTGGGCGTCCAGATACGACTCCGGCGTTCCGATGTCGCGCCAGTATGCGTCGGACGGGAAGCCCGCCAGACGACCGGACTCCGCCAGCACCGGGAAGATGTCGCGTTCGATGGAACTCGGCCGGTCCGCCGGGATCGCCTCGAGGACCGACGGCTCGAAGAGATAGGTACCGGCGTTGATCAGGAAGGGCTCGCCGGGACGCAGCTCGTCGTCGGACGGCTTCTCCAGGAACTCCTCCACCCGTCGATCATCGAACAGGCGCACCAGACCGTACCGCGAAGGATCGTCCACCGGCGTGAGTGCCAGCGTCCCGTCCACCCCTCCGGCCTCGTGTTGGGCGACGAGCGCGGCCAGATCGAGGTCGGTGAGGACGTCGCCGTTCAGGACGAGCAGGCGCAGCGACGGATCGAGCTCGGCCTCGGCATTGCGGATGGCACCGCCGGTGCCGAGCGGCTCGGGGTCGACCACGTACGAAAGGCGGACACCCACCCGCGAGCCGTCACCGAAGTGGTCGATGAGGGCCTCCGGCAGATAGCCGCACGAGAAGACCACGTGGTCGACGCCGAAGCGGCGCAGGTGATCCAGCTGGTGCTCGACGAACGGCCGGTCCACCAGTCGCATCATGGGTTTGGGCCGTGTGTCCGTGAGTGGACGAAGCCGTCGTCCCTCACCCCCCACCAGGATGACCGCCTGCATTGGCCGACCCCCTTCCGATCGATTCGAAGCGTCCCCCGGCCCCGTGGATGATCTCTCCGTCCAGGACGTTTCGTCCGTCGACGACCAGGCGCGGGCCCGCCATGTCGGCGACCACCGCTGTCCAGTCCAGATCACGGTACTCGGGCCATTCCGTCACCAGGACGACCGCGTCGGCCCCGCGGACGGCGTCGCCCGGATCGGCGACGAACTCGACCCCGCGCAGGCGTCCCTGTGCCGCCTCCAGGGCAACCGGGTCCGAGACACGGACCGTGGCCCCCTCCGCCAGGAGGCGCGATGCCAGGACGAGGCTGGCCGCCTCGCGGATGTCGTCGGTGCCCGGCTTGAACGCCACGCCCAGGAGCGTGACGATGGCGCCTGCCAGATCCATGTGCTTCTTGAGCTTGCCGATGACGCGCCGCTTCTGGAGCTCGTTCACCTCGATGACCGCCGTCAGAAGCTGGAAGTGGTAGCCCGAGTTGCCGGCCAGTTGCTTCAGCGCGGACACGTCCTTGGGGAAGCAGCTGCCCCCGAAGCCGATCCCGGCGTTCAGGAACGACCGGCCGATACGCGAATCGTGCCCCATGCCGTCGGCGACGGTGACGACGTCGGCACCGACCTCCTCGCAGACGTTGGCGATCTCGTTGATGAAGCTGATCTTGGTCGCCAGGAATGCGTTGGAGGCGTACTTGATCATCTCGGCCGTGGCGACGTCCGTGCGGATGACGGGTGCACCCGTCGGCCCGTAGAGCGCGGCCACGCGTTCGCCGTCCTCCTCACGGTGGGCGCCGATCACGACGCGGTCCGGGGTGAGGAAGTCGTCGATCGCCGCTCCCTCCTTCAGGAACTCGGGGTTCGAGACGTACCCCGCGTCGGCGTGTCCGCGTGACTCCAGCTCGGCCCGCACGCGTTCACCCGTGCCGACGGGGACGGTGCTCTTCATGACGAGGATGTGTCGTGCGTCATCGAGGCCGCCCTCCGCCAGCTCTTCGATGACCCGCATCACGCGCGAGAGGTCGGCGTCACCGCTGTAGGTGGGCGGTGTGTCGACCGCGATGAACACGATGTCGGCACGGTCGAGAAGCTCATCGACCTCGAGGGTGAAGGTGAGGCGCTCCTGGTGCTCGGCGATCAGGTCCTCGAGACCGGGCTCGTAGATCGGGATGCGCCCGTTCCGAAGCCCTTCGATGCGGTCCGGGTCGATGTCGCGCAGAACCACGTCGTTCCCAAGTGATGCAAGGCACACGCCAGTGACGAGGCCGACATAGCCGACCCCAATGATCCCGATACGTGCTATGGCGTGCGTCCCTTCTCCGTGACCTTGATCTTGTTGTCCGTCTGGCCCTTCTTCAACTTCGCGTTGGCCGGACGCACCATGAACGTCTGCATGTCACGGATCGTCTCCGCCGAAAGCCGCATGTCCAGGGAGTTCGTGATCCAGTAGGTGGTCTTCCCCTTCTTCCAGAGGAGCCGCTGCATGCTCCGGCCATCGTACCAGGTACGCATACCGAAGCGGTCCTTCGTACCCCTCTCGACGAGGGGGGGATCCTTCATGTTCGTCTGCGTGATGGTGACGTAGCCCTGGCCCGTGAGACGGTACTCCGGAAGCCGCAGGACGATCGTCAGTGCGTTGGGCGCACCGAGGGCGCCGCGTTCGATGTTGTACCGACGGACATAGACGACCTCGGCACCGGTCGGCACCTTCAACGGGACGAGCGCGTCGACCTTCGTGTCCCGACGGAACCGCTGGATGATCGGCTTGAGCGACAGCGTCGTCACCGTCTCCGGCTTGACCTTCTTCTTCTTCGTCGTGGCCGGATTCCGGATACCGGAGTAATCCGCGCCGACCATGACGACGAGGTCCATGTCCTCGTCCATGCCCTCACGTTTGATGCCGGTGGTGGCGTTCGGCCCGAACTGCACCGACAGCGCCTTTGCCTCGGCCTCACGACCGGGCGAGTAGTACACGACGGTCGACGGGTAGTCGTCCGGCGCGTTGTTCCCGACGAAGACGCGGTAGCCCTTCTTCTTGAGAACACGTCCGACCTGCAGCCCCAGACCGGGACGGGCACTGCCGTTGTACACCGAGAGGAGGATGTCGTCCGGCTTGGCCGTCTTGGAGCCGTCGGCGCTCTGCTGTTCGAACTCGGGGTTGCGCCACTTCTCGACGGCCGACCGGATCTGGGAGTCCGTGGGGTTGAGCACGAACATCTTGTTCGGACCGACGGAGCCCGGCGTGCCCTCGATCGCCACGCGTGCCGTCCGTTCCTTGTCGACCTCGAGGCCGAACTGCAGGAGCTGACGCAGACGGTTCGGCGATGTCAGGTTGGTCTGCACGTGTTTGTGGACGGCATCGACGATGTTGTCGAGTCCGCGCGCACCCCGCGTCTCGCGTCGCAGCTCGGCGAAGAAGAGCTGCTGCCGGGCGATACGGGCGAAGTCCGAGTCCCCGTGGCGGTAGCGGACGTAGTCCAGCGCGTCCTCACCGCGCAGACGCTGGTAGCCCGGCGGGATGTTGAGCTGCTCGTACTTCTCGCCCGGTCCCGAGTTGTCGTTGAAGTAGTGGCGGTCGACGTCGAGCCAGATGCCGCCGGCGTCGTTGACCAGCTGCCGGAACGCGTCGAAGTCGACGTTGAAGAAGTACGAGATATCCCGTTCGCCGGTCAGCGCCTTCACCGTCTCGATGGTCCGTTCGATTCCACCACTCGCATACGCGGCGTTGATCTTGTCGGGCCCGTGGTTCGGGATCTGCACGTAGAGGTCCCGTGGGAAGGAAAGCTGCGAGATGAACTGGCGCTTGAAGTCGAGCCGGAAGAGCATGATGGTGTCGCTTCGGGAGCCGTTCCTCCCCTCACCCGGACGGGCGTCTGATCCGATGACGAGGATGTTGATCGGCTTGTCGGACAGGCTCTTCGGCGCAGCGGACAGTGCCCGCGATGCGTTGCGCACCTCGACGGAGTCGTTCGCGGGGTTCGACAGCGCGTAATTGGCGTAGCGCTCGGCGAAGAGGACGACCCCACCGGCCAGCGCCAGGAGGACGAAGGCGGTCCACCCGAAGACCGCGAGGAGCGGCCGGCGACGACGTGGCACCTGGTAGAAGGTGGCGTCGCGGTGGTCGAGCGGACGCTCGTCGGAACGGGGATCGGTCGTGCTCAAGCGGTCGTCACCTCTCGGTCAACCGACGCGCCGGGCGACCCCAGGCGTCGTGCGAACTCCACAAGTGCCCCGCGATAGTGCCGCAGGCTGGAGATCTCGACGTATTCGTCGGGTCCGTGATGACCGCGGCCCCGGGGACCGAACTCGACGGCCGGGACGTCCGCCGCGAGGAAGGCCACCGCATCGGAGGCGCCGTCGCGTCCCACCGAGACGGCGCTGGGCTCGAAGGCGCAGGCGGCATCGCAGAGGTTGCGGACAAACGGATGGCCGGGGTCGACAGACGCCGGGATCCGTTCCAGGACGACCTCGACCTCCCAGTTCCCGAGCCCCCGGATCTGCTCGATGATCTCGTCGGGGTCCTGCCCGGGCAGGTACCGGATGTCGATGTCGAGGATGCACTCGTCCGGAACCTTGTTGATCGCGTCGCCGCCGCTGATGCGGCCCAGGTTGATGGACGGCCGGGCGAACAGCTCGGTCGACTCGGATGCGAAGGGGAGCCCCTCGATCGCCCGGTAGAGCGCGACACCGTCCAGGATGGCGGATCGCCCCAGCCAGGGGGTCGAGCCGTGCGCCGCGACGCCTGTGGCGACCGCCCGCACCATCAGGACGCCCTTGGCCTGCACACCGACGTGGAGGTCGGTGGGCTCGCCGCAGATGACGAAGTCGCCGCGAAGCCCCTGGTCGACCAGCATCTCGGTGCAGTTGGGACCGGGATCCGAGCGTTCCTCGTCCGGGACGATCATGAGCTCGACCGTGGCGTCCAGACCCAGCGCCGCGATGTCGCCCATCGCCAGGATCATGCAGGCGAGCGCGCCCTTCATGTCATAGGCACCGCGACCGATCAGCCGGTCGCCGTCGATTCGCGGCACGAACTGCTCGGCGTGCCCCGGCACGACGTCGATGTGACCGTTGAAGATGAGGCGCGGACCGCCCGCTCCCACCTGCGAGATCAGGCAGTCGCGATCGCCCAGCCGACGACGTTCGACGTGCACCCCCGCCCCGGCGAGGCACCCCTCGACGAAGTCGAGTGCGTTCTCAAGCCCGGGTGAGGTGGAGGAGTCGAATTCGATCAGACGCTCGGTAAGGCGCACCTCGTCCACGTTCCGCCAGTCTACCGGCCAGGACGGCTGGCTCTGGATGAGTGGTGCCGGGGACTGGCGGAGGGCATCCCCCCACCCGCCCCGGCCAACCGCCAGTCCCCGGGCTTCGCGCGGGGCCTCTCGTGAACCGCGTGACGCTTTCCGTTGGGTGCGACGTACGCAGCCCTGCTGTTGATTCCAGACTGCGCGGCCAAGAACCGGCGGATGGTCCGTGTACGGCAGGCACCAACTGTGCCCGCACCCAACGGGATGCGAAAGATCACCACGAGAGGCCCGACGCAGGAGGGACTGGCGGCTGGACGGGGCGGGCGGGAGGATCATTGTCTCCCGCCAGGCCCCGGATAACCTCAAAGGAGAATGATCACCGCTCCATCCGGTGACGGCGCGCGACGATCCCCTCGACGAGCCCGCTCTCGACGGGCCCGGTCTGGCCGTCGATCTGCGGGACGCGGTGCGTCGCGCTCCAGACGCCCCATGCGCCGAGCAGGGCGGCGCACCCTCCCAGGGTCCAGCGGATCCCCACCACCTCGGCCACCAGCCCGGCCAGCTGCGATCCCACGGCGATGGGACCGAGGACCACCAGCTGGTAGAGGCCCAGCATCCTCCCGACCATGTTCGGCGCCGTCTCCAGCTGGATGGCGGCGTTGGTCGCGATGAACATCCAGATCCAGAAGGATCCGCAGACGGTCATGGCCACCATCCCGAGCCAGAACCAGGGCGCGATCGCAAGGACCGCGTACGACACGGCGAACAGGCACGTGGCCGTGGGTAGTGCATGGTGGCGCGGATAACCTGTCCGGCCGAGACGGGAGAGGATCCACGCGCCGATGAGCGCCCCTCCTCCCATCGCACCGAGGAGGAAGCCCAGCCCGAGGGCCTCCACGTCGAGCACGTCGGCGACGACCGGCGCGAGCTCCTGCATGGGCGCGGCCAGGGTCGCGAAGACGGCCATCCCGATCAGGAGGCGCCGCGGGGCTGCGTTCCGTCGCACGTATCCCAGCGCCGAGCGCAACCGGGGACGTCCTTCCGAGTCTGCAGGCGGGAATGCCGGGAACGCCGCCAGAACCCCGACCAGAGCAAGGAACGACACGGTGTTGAGGGTGAAGCACCATGCAGGTCCCGCAAGGCTGAGCACGATTCCGCCGAGCGCCGGCCCGCCGAGCCGGGCGACGTTGATGCCGGCGGCGTTCAGAGCGATCGCGTCCGCCATCCGCTCACGGCCGGCGAGGACGCCGACCATCGCCAGCATGGCCGGAAGTCCGAGGGCGAACCCGATTCCCACCGTGAACGTGGTGATGTAGATGAGGAGGACCGACCGGACGTCGAGTGCCGTCGCAACGGCCAGTACCCCCGCCCCGATCGCCTGGAAGGCGAACGTCAGGATGCCGACCATGCGGCGGTCGAAGCGGTCGGCCAGCTGGCCGGCGTAGCCCGACAGGACGAAGGCCGGTGCACGGGCCACGAGGGCCAGGGCGCCGACGGCGGCCGGGCTTTCCGTCATTTCATAGATAAGCCAGCCGGCGGCGACGATCTGCAACCACGAACCGGCATTCGATGCGAGACTCGCAAGCCAGAAGCGCCGGAAGGGCGCGAGGCGGAGTACCTCCGGTACCACGCTCATGCGGTGTCGGATCTCCGGTCGAGCACGGCCATGAGGAGGCCGGCGGTTGAGGTCCCTCCCGTTCCGTGGTCCGCTTCAACGCGGACGTGAGCGAATCGCCCACGTCGTTCGCCCTCGGTGCAGCGCAGCGTGGTCGGGCTGTCCCATGACGGGGTGCCGACATCCGCGCCGTCGATGCCGGCCAGAAGCCAGCGCTCCCCATGGGCTGCGTTCAACACGAGCCCCGCCGTCTGCGCCATCGCCTCCAGCACGAGGAAAGGCGGGACCGCCGCGGGACGCACCGCCGCGTCCCCCATCTCCTCTCCCGACGGAGTCCAGACGGCCTCGCCGCCGCCCCGCATGGGGGTGATCGTGCCCACCATCCGGTATGGCCCGCTCATGACGGGTGATCGTCAGCGGCCGCGAGACCGCGGGCTTCGAGCGCCTCCCCCATTCCGTGAGCGTATCGGGCGGCTGCGATGACCGTGGGGACGGCGAGTGCCCGGACGCTCCGCTGCAGTCCCCGGGCGCGGCGCGCCTCGCGTACCGAGCCGACGACCTCGACGAGGTGGTCGATGCTCCGCAGAGCGATCCCGACGAGCATGCCCCCGCGGAAGACCGTTCCCTCCGGCAGACGTATCCGTCTCAGAGTGCGCTCGACCCAGTCCGCCATCTCGGGCGCGGTGGTCGTCAGGGTCACGACAACGGCGACACATGCCACAGCGAGGATGCGCAGGGCGACAACGACGGCCGCGCGAGGGTCCCCCGTGACGAGCTGTGCCAGGGCGATGATCGCCGCCATGACGGCGATGGGGACGACCTGCCGCAGGACGGCGCGATTCGGGACGCCCGCCAGGCGCACCGCGAGGAGCGCCGCCGCGCCGATCAGGGCGGACACCCACGGACGTCCGATCGCGATGACGGCGACCGAGGTGGCGACGAGCACGGCCACCTTGACACCGACCGGCGCCCGGTGGATCCAGGAGTCACCCGGCCACGCCAGGCCACGGTGCGGAAGGGGCCGCGTCCGTGTCATGCGGCCACGAGCTCACGGTAGGTCCGGATGACCACGTCAGGAGCGCCCTCCGACCACACCTTCCCGCCGGAGACGAGAAGTGCCCGGTCCAATCGGGCGGCGAGGTCCAGATCATGCGTCACCACGACGAGATGGTGCGGGAGGCCCAGCAGGACCTCGACGACCCGCCGGCGGTTCACCAGGTCGAGGGTCGTCGTGGGCTCGTCGATCACGATCCAGTCGGGTTCGAGGACCAGGACGGCGGCCAGGGCGACCAGATGCTTCTCCCCGCCGCTCAGCGTATGGATGGCCTGGTCGGCGCGGTCCTCCATACCCATCGCCGCGAGCGCGGCCCGTGCCCGGTCACGTGCCTCGTCCTTGCCGAGACCGCGCGCCCGCAGACCCAGGGCCACGTCCTCGAGCGGCGTCGGATACACCAGCTGGTGGTCGGCGACCGCGAAGACGAAGCCCACCCGCCGCTGTACCTCACGCCGATCGGCCGCCACGTCGTATCCGTCCACGGTGACCGTGCCCCGCGAGGGGAGCGCGAGTCCGTTGAGAAGCCGGGCGAGCGTGGTCTTGCCCGATCCGTTCGCACCGATCACCGCCGTGCGTCCGTGGTCGATCGTCGTCGTGACACCGTCCAGGAGGGTCACGCCGTCGTCGGTGGTCACGGTGACCTTGTGCAGTGCGATCACGCGGCGAGCCCCTCGAACCATGCGGCCGATCCCATGCCCCCGGCGACCGCGGCCAGGGCGAGTCCCCACGCCCCGTCGCGCCCGGCCAGCTCGCTGAAAAGACGCACCACCTGCAATGCACCCGACGCACCCCATGGGTGGCCGAGGGCGATGGATCCACCGTGGGGGTTCACCCGGGTGGGGTCGAGCCCGAGCTCGTCGATCGTGGCGATCATCTGGGCCGCGAACGCCTCGGTCATGGCGACGTGCGCCACGGCCGCGGGGTCGAGATCGTGGTGACGTTCCCGAAGCCGCCGGACGGCGGCGATGGCACCGAGGTTGGGCAGCCCGGGGTCGACGCCCACCGTGATGCTGTCACGGTGACGCAACCCGCCGAGCCCGCGGCGCCGGGCCTCGGAGCCGCTCATGACGACGACTGCGGCGGCACCATCGGCGATCTGGCTGGCGTTCCCCGCCGTGACCGTCCCCTCGCGCCTCACGACGGCTGGCAGCCGGGCCATGCGTTCCGCGGTGAGCGTCGGCCGGGGACACTCGTCGAGGACCACACTGGTACCGTCGGCTTCGCACGCGACGATCTCGCGATCGAACACACCGTCATCCCGTGCCGCGAGCGCGCGGGCATGGCTGCGGGCGGCGTAGGCATCCTGACGCTCACGATCGATGCCTCGCTCGGCGGCCATGTCCTCCGCCGACTCCGCCATACCCGGGTCGTCGTGCCCGTCGGGGGCAAAGGCGCTGCGCGGGAAGAACCCGCGGCCGCCGACCTGGCGTTCGCGAGACGTGGTCGTGCGGAGGGGCGACGTGCTGGCGCTCTCGGCGCCTCCTGCGATGTACACCGTTCCGGCGCCCGACTCGACGAGGCGGCATGCGAGCATGATGGCGTCGAGCCCTCCCCCGCACTGGCGATCCAGGGTCAGACCCGGGATGGACGGGTCGAGCCCCGCAGCCAGGGCGGCGCGACGGGCCGGATTGCCACCGGATCCCGTGGCCGTCGCGACGATGACATCGTCCGGTGGCGCGTCCGGAACCCGCTCGACCAGATCGCGGATGACGATGCACGCCAGAGCGTCGACAGGCTGGTCGGCGAGGGCACCGTCCAGTCGGGTGAACGGCGTGCGACACGCCGCGACGACGACGGCATGTTCCCCCATCAGCGTATCTCCTCCAGAATCCCGGCCATCACCTTGTCCCGGACGGCGACGCGATCGATCTTCTGGGAACGCAGGAGCGGGAACGGATCAGGATGGACGAGATAGCGGCGGGGCCGTTTGGCGGTCGAGAGCGTGGCGACGGTCTCGCGCAGCGCCGCACGTGTCAGCGTCGCACCCTTCTCGGGGGCGATGACGGCGACGACCACCTCACCCCAGCGGTCGTCGGGCACCCCGACGACCACCACCTCGGCCACCCCGTCGGCCGGGGCGACGGCTCCCTCAACGTCCTCCGGCTGCACGTTCAGACCACCACTGATGATGAGCTCCGATCCACGACCGGCCACGTACAGATAACCGTTCTCGTCCAGGTGACCCATGTCGCCGGCACTCCAGGCCCCGTCATCCGCGCACCGGGCCGCCGACTGCGGCACCGTCCCGCGATAGCCCGAGAAGACGAGGGGGCTCCGCGCGAAGACCCGGCCGTGCACACCCGCAGGCACCACACGATCCCGCTCGTCGCGGATGGTGATCTCGACTCCGGGGAAGGCCCGACCGACCGACCCGGACGGCGCCCCGTCCCCAGGACATCGGATCGACACGAATGACAGCTCCGAGGTCCCGTAGTACTCCACGATGCCGGCGTCCGGCCAGACCGTCGCCACACGATCCACGGTGGCCGGATCAAGTCGCGCTCCGGCACACATCAGGTGGCGCGGCGGGTTCTCCCGAAGAGGGGCGGCGTCGACCATCCGGGCCAGGAGCGATGGCACCACGTACATGACATCGGGTGCCGACTCACCCGCCCAGGACCGGTTCCGGGGGATCGGCCTCAGGTCGATGTCCGCATCGCGATGGAGGGCGTGGACCGCCCCGTAGAGGAAGTGCGATCCGGACAGGGCACCGGGGACGGACACGACCTGGTCGGGTGTGATGTCCACGAGCGCGTCGAGGCCGCGGAAGCTCTCCCACCAGGAGCGATGGGTCCGCGCGAACGCCTTCGGCGTCCCCGTACTGCCGGAGGTGAAGCCCACGTAGAAGTCGGTGTCGGATCCCGGTCGGTCGAGACTCCGGCTGTCAGCGCTCCCGGGGGCCAGGAGCGCGATCCACGCCCCGCCGGGATGCATGACCGGACGCCACCCCGCGGAGACAAGGCATCCGCCGATGGCGTCCTCGTGGGCCGGGACGACAACGGCGACGGGGTCCAGCTGCCCGAGGGCCGCCTGCTGCTCGGAGGCCGTCCAGGACGGGTCGAGCACGCCGACGGACCACCCGGCCAGAGCGAGCCCGGTGAAGGCCGCCAGCGACTCGCCCGACTGAGGCGCAATCAGACCGAGGTCGTAGCGTCCCCCGCGTGACGTCGGCGACCACGTCGCCGACCATCGGTCCATCTCGGCCGCGATCTGACGGAAGTCCTCGCCGCCCAGCTCTCCCCGGGCGTCGCGGATCACGCTGCGGTCGCTCCGGCGGAGCGCCGTCGTCCCGACCAGGCCGTCCGGGTCGGGACCGGTCACGTGCCGGCGGCCCCACGGGCGACGCGGGGTGCGAGGAAGGGCGCCGCCCGGAAGACCGCCGCGGCGACGAACGAGGCCGCAACCGCCTTGACGATGTCACCGGGAACGAAGGTCATCGTCCACCTGGCGAACGCACCGATCGACATCTCGCTGTTTGCGGCGCCGATGGGGATCGCGACGGCGTACAGCACGACCACCCCGCCAAGCAGCGATGCAACGATCCCCAGCGTGATCTGCCCAGTCGGAGTGCGGGGCTCCCGGGCGCGTCGGATGGCGAGCGCGATGACGGCGACGCCGGCGGCGGCGATCGGGAAGCCGATGAGGAAGCCGGCCGACGGCGATGTGAACGGCGCCAGCCCACCGCGACCACCCGGGAGGATCGGGAGACCCACGGCGACGAGGCCGAGGAAGAGTGACAGCGAGAGGAACGCCTCGAGGGGGACGAGCATGAGGCCGGCCAGCATGACCGCCATGGTCTGGGCGGTGATGGGTACCGAGAATCCCGGCACGCTGATGGCCGGCGTGAGCCCGAACACGGCGACGAGCGCGGCGAACACGGCGATCCGGGCGATGCGTTGTCCTGACACGGGCGCCTTTCGAAAAGGGGGGGGTTACGTCGCGTCCGATGAGGTCGTCACGCCTCAGACACGAGAGCCGTGACGATATCGCAATCGCGCAGACGAGATCGTGGAATCGACCATCTAGAGTTCCGGCCATGGCGACCACCGAGGAACGGCGGAGCGAGGTCCTGGCGGCGATCGCACGCGCCGGTGAGCGCGGCGTGAGCGGCGAGAGTATCGCCACAACCCTGGGCTGCTCGCGTGCAGCGGTCCACCGTCACGTGGAAGCCCTACGCCGCGACGGCATCGCCATCCACGGCGTACACGAGGGTTACGTCCTCGACCCCGATGCGGATCCTGTGATCCCGTCCGTCGTGGAGGAGGCCCTCTCCCCTCCCCTGGCCGGTCCGGTGCGCTGGGTGCGGTCGACCGGATCCACCAACGACGACGTCGCCGCCGAGGCCCGCGGGGGCGCCCCGGAGGGGCTCGTGATCGGCGCGGATCTCCAGACCTCCGGGCGCGGCCGCCGTGGCCGTTCGTTCGTCACCGATCCGGACGACGCGGTCCTCATGTCCGTGCTCCTGCGTCCACCGGTCGCCGCCATCGATGCGGCGCTCCTGCCCATCGTGGTCGCCGTGGCGGTGGCGGAGGCACTCCATCCGGATGCCACCATCGTCTGGCCGAACGACGTCATCGTCGACCGCCAGAAGGTCTGCGGGATCCTCTGCGAGTCGGCCGCCGACGAATCGGGACTGGCATGGGCGGTCGCGGGCATCGGCGTCAACGTGCGCAGCGCACCCGAGATCGCCGACGCGCGCTGGCGCGCCGGATCGCTCGTGTCGGTCGGTGTGCCGGAGACACGCCGCACCGCCGTCGCCACGCGCGTGCTGACCTCCCTCGGCCGCTGGTACCGCACGTGGATCGACGGCGACACCCCGGCCGTCCTTGCCGAGTACACGCGTCGCGACGCGCTCGCCGGCACGGGTGTGGTCGTGCACGCCGGCGACCGTGAGATCCGCGGCACCGCGTCCGGGGTCGACGAGATGGGCCGGCTGCGGGTCGTCACCGCGGGTGGCGAGGAGGCCCTGGGGAGCGGCGAGGTCGTCCGCGTGGAGTTCCCGCCCGGCTGACGACGACCGGGGATCGGGTCCGGCCGCTCCGGGCGCGATGAGGGCTCGGCGCGGCCCGGTGACGACGCCGCTCGGGGACCGGTCGCTCCCGTTCCTTCACCACGGAAGGGATTCGGGGTCCGGGCATCCCCGGCCGTGATTCGACCCGGAATCCGCGCACCGCCGATCGGGATCGCGAAAAACGCAGCGAACCGGACATCCCGCCGTACGCCTCCTTCAAAGATGCGGGCGCACTGTCCTTGACAGCACCGCCGATCTCTGCGTTAATAAACTCATCGCTTAATTAATGACTGGACGAAATGCCCGCATCGGATGCCCTGAGCCTCGTGTTCGCCGCGCTCGCCGATCCGACCCGTCGCGAGATCCTCTCGAGGCTGGCCCGGGGACCGGCGACCGTCGGCGAGGTGGCCGCGCCGTTCGCCATCAGCGCCCCGGCGATCTCCCAGCATCTGAAGGTGCTGGAGCGCGCGGGGCTCGTCTCACGGACCGCACAGGCCCAGTGGCGGACCCTCTCGATGCAGGCGGAGCCCCTCGACCGGGCATCGGCCTGGGTGGAGAAGCACCGCCGTGAGTGGAACCTGCGCCTCGACGCCCTCGACGAGCATCTCCGGACCATGAAGTCCCGACCGAGAACAACGTCTCAGGAGACCGGATCATGAACACGACGGACACATCGACCACGGACGCCCCGGAGTTCTCGATCACGCGTGTCTTCGACGCGCCGCGCGAGCTCGTGTGGCGAGCCTGGACCGATGCCGCCGAGCTCGCGAAGTGGCTGCACCCGTTCGGGGTGTCGACCGACGGTGTCGCGTTCGATGTCCGTGTGGGCGGCCGCTACCGCTACACGATGACGAACGACGAGACGGGCGAGAAGTACCCGACCGGAGGCGAGTATCTCGAGGTGGAGCCGATCGACCGGCTCGTCTTCACCTGGGGTGACCCCGACGCTCCCGTCGACGGCACACCCGTCATCACGCTCACGCTGACACCGCACGGCGAGCGCACCGAGCTCGTGTTCCACATGCGCGGATACGAGGGCACACCGGGTGACGGCTTCTTCTACGACGGTTGGGACGAGGCACTCGTCAACTTCGGCCGCCATCTCGCCGGCGAGGAACTGGACTGAGCCCATGGCCACCAGAATGGACAACGTCGGCATCGTCGTGCACGACCTGACACCGGTCATCGCGTTCTTCCAGGAGCTCGGACTCGAGCTCGAAGGACGCTCCATGGTGGAAGGAGAGTGGGCCGGGCGCTGCACCGGCCTCGGCGATCAGCGCGTCGAGATCGCGATGATGCGCGCGCCCGACGGCGACGGCCGCGTGGAGCTCTCGCGCTTCCTCGAACCCGATGTCGTCGAGGACCACCGGACCGCACCGGTCAACGCCCTCGGCTACCTGCGCGTGATGTTCGAGGTTGATGACATCGACGACACGCTCGCTCGCCTCGACGCACACGGTGCGCAACTCGTGAGCAGCGAGGTCGTCCGGTACCAGGACGTCTACCGGCTCTGTTACGTCCGTGGGCCCGAGGGCGTCCTCGTGGGGCTCGCGCAGAGCCTCCGCTGAGCGCGACAAGAACATG
The DNA here is from genome assembly GCA_964531025.1 of uncultured Bifidobacteriaceae bacterium. Lineage (GTDB taxonomy): Bacteria > Actinomycetota > Thermoleophilia > Miltoncostaeales > Miltoncostaeaceae > CALMEC01. The sequence goes on from CAZHDY010000001.1 coordinate 545,399, forward strand.
ACGCCGAGCCTCGAGGCCCCCTGGTCCCACGTGGCCTTCGCGCCCACGTCGCCGGCGACGTCAACCGATGCGAAAGTCGTTGATCGGATGCCCGGCAGGCATCGCCGTAGATCAGACGCCCCGTCTCGCGTCGGGCGCCGATCCGGACGGCTCGCGGATCAGTCGTCCGACGGTTCGTCGGACCGCGGCCTGCTGACGTTGCCGCGCGATCCCACCTCGACGCTCAGAAGGTCGAGAAGATCCCCGATGTTGTGCTGCCATTCCAGAGGATGGCGCAGCGGAAGGTCCTCCCGCACGGAGTAGTGGTTCCTGCGTCCCACGCGCCGACGATCCACGTATCCGGCCGCGACGAGGTCGCCGATGATCCCCTGCGTCGCACGCTCGGTGATGCCGACGCGCTCCGCGACATCGCGCAGACGCACCCCGGGGTCACGCGCTACGCAGATGAGCACATGCGCGTGATTGGTGAGGAAGGTCCACTTGACCTCTCGAAGCACATCCCGTGGCATGGCCGGGAATCATAGTGCCCTCCATCGGAAGTCTCCCGTGGCCCCGATGACGGCAGCCACCTCCGTGATCGGGTCGCGCACCCCGTACGGCCGCGACGCGAGGCCGGGCCCGACACCCCAACGTCCCTGCCGAGCACAGCTAGCCCGCGGGCCGGACCTCCGTGATCATTCCCGCGCCCAGCGTCTCGTTGGTCGACTCGTCGATGACGATGAAGCTGCCCGTCGCACGATCGGCGGCATAGGTGTCGACGGCCAGCGGTGCGCTGGTCCTCAGGACGATGCGGCCGATGTCGTTGAGCTCGAGCTGCGCGGCCGACTCGGTGTCGAGAGTGTGGATGTCGACGCGGTGCACGATCTGGTCGACCAGGGCCGTCACCTCACGCGTCGTGTGACGCAACAGGTAGCGACCGCGCCCGACAAGCGGACGGTCGTTCATCCAGCAGACGTCGGCCACGATCTCGCGCGTCACCTCGGCGGGGCGGTCCGCGGCCACCAGCATGTCGCCACGCGACACGTCGATATCGTCAGACAGACGGACGACGACCGACAGCGGCGCCTCCGCCCCGTCCAGCTCGCCGTCGAGACTCTCGACGGCGGCCACCGTTGTCCGGTGCCCCGCCGGAAGGACGACGACCTCGTCGCCGGGACGGACAGAACCGGACGCGATCTGACCCGCATAGCCCCGGTAGTCGTGGTATTCGTCCGACTGCGGACGAACCACCCACTGGACCGGGAAGCGGAACGGCTCGTCCCGCTGCTCGGCGGACTCGAGCGGTGTGGTCTCGAGACGCCCGAGCAGCGTCGGTCCCGAATACCAGCCCATCTCGGTGGAGACGTCCACCACGTTGTCGCCGGCAAGTGCGCTGATGGGAACGATGTCGACCTCGACGCCGAAGCCCGCGGTGAACTCGAGGAAGTCGCGGGCGATCTCCTCGAAGCGGTCCTGCGAGTAGTCGACGAGGTCCATCTTGTTGACCGCGACCAGAAGACGCGGGATCCGCAGCAGCGAGCAGATGAACGAGTGACGTCGCGTCTGCTCGACGACGCCGTTCCGGGCGTCGATCAGGATGACCGCGAGATCCGCGGTCGACGCGCCCGTCACCATGTTGCGCGTGTACTGCACGTGCCCCGGGCAGTCGGCGATGATGAAGCGCCGCTCCGGCGTGGCGAAGGGACGGTAGGCCACGTCGATGGTGATGCCCTGCTCGCGCTCGGCGCGGAGGCCGTCGGTCAGGAGGGCCAGGTTGACGTAACCGTCACCCCGACGCGCGCTGGCGCTCTCGACGTGCTCCAGCTGGTCCGCCATCACCTGCTTCGAGTCGTAGAGCAGCCGCCCGATGAGCGTGCTCTTGCCGTCGTCGACGGATCCGCAGGTGACGAACCTGCAGAGGTCGACGCGCTCCCCGATCCCCACGGTCACATCAGAAGTAGCCAACGCGCTTCCTGTCCTCCATGGCGGCCTCGCTCGCGCGGTCGTCCGCACGTGTCTCGCCGCGTTCGGTGATGCGGGTCGCCGCGATCTCGGCGACGACCTCCTCGAGGGTGGAGGCGGTCGAGGCGACCGCTCCGGTGCAGCTCATGTCCCCCACGGTGCGGAACCGCACCGACGTGGTGAAGGGATCCTCGCCCGGCAGGCGCTCGACGACCTCGCTGTCGGCGTAGAGCATGCCGTCACGCGAGAAGACCCTGCGCTCGTGCGCGAAGTAGATCGGGGGCAACGGGACGTTCTCGCGGGCGATGTACTCCCACACGTCGAGCTCGGTCCAGTTGGAGAGCGGGAACACGCGCACGTGCTCACCCTTGCGCACGCGCCCGTTGTAGAGGTTCCAGAGTTCCGGCCGCTGGGCGCGTGGGTCCCACTGGCCGAAGTCGTCACGGAAGCTGAACACGCGCTCCTTGGCACGGGCGCGCTCCTCGTCGCGACGTGCGCCGCCGATGGCGCAGTCGAAGCCGTGCTGCTCGATGGCGTCCAGAAGCGTGGTGGTCTGCAGCTTGTTGCGCGATGCGCGCGGTCCGGTCTCCTCGACCACGCGGCCGGTGTCGATGCTCTCCTGCACCGACGCGACGATGAGCCGCTCACCGAGGTCCCGCACGTAGCGGTCGCGGTACTCGATGACCTCGGGGAAGTTGTGACCGGTGTCGATGTGCATCAACGGGAACGGGAAGCCCCCGGGACGGAAGGCCCGCTCCGCCAGCCGCAGGAGGACGGCGGAGTCCTTGCCGCCGGAGAACAGGAGCACCGGGCGGTCGAACTGCGCGGCGACCTCACGCATGATGTGGATCGCCTCGGATTCGAGGATGTCGAGATGCTCATGGACGCTCATGTTGTTCCTCCGATCGCAAGACGGCTGCGGCGGACGTGGAGCAGCCAAGCAAAGAGTGCGAGGGTTACCGGCACCCCGACGATGACGATCGGTGGCACCGCGAGCCCCGCCTTGGTCAGCACTGCGAGTCCCGCACCGAGAAGCACGATACCGAGTGCCGGGCGCAGTCCCTCCGCCGGAAGGCGCATCGCGAGGTGCGATCCCAGCCAAACCCCCGGAAGAGAGCCGACCATGATGCTCCCGGCCATCACCAGATCGACATTCCCGGAGACGAAGTGGGCGATGCCGGCCGCCCAGAGAAGGATGGCCGCGTGGAAGACATCGGTGCCGACCACCCGGTGCGGCGTCAGGCGGAAGACCAGGATCAGGGCGACGGCGATGAGGGCTCCCGATCCGGCCGAGGTGAGTCCCAGGACGAACCCGACGCTCGCGCCGGTGACGACGGCCGCGATCTTGTGACGCCGTTGCAGGTCGATGGTCTCCCGTTCGCGGGCCGAGACATCGGTGCCGAACAGGGCGCGCCACGAGACGGCCAGCCCCGTGATCAGCAGGGCGCTGGCGAGCATCGCGATGACGACGGTGTCGAAGCTGTCACCCGTATGGCGTTCCAGGATCTGGAGGACCCACACCCCACAGATGGCGGACGGGATGCTTCCGATCCCGAGCCAGAAGGACAGCGGGAAATCGACGGTCCCCTGCCTCCAGTGCCGCCAGCCGCCCACGGTCTTGGTGATGGCCGCGTAGGCGAGGTCGGTACCGATCGCGACGGTCGGCTTGATGCCGAACACGAGGATGAGGAGCGGGGTCATGATCGATCCGCCGCCCATCCCGGTGGTGCCGATCAGGATGCCCACACCCAGCCCGAAGACCGCGAGTAGCAGGAACTCAGTCACCGCGCACGGCGCCTGAGCAATAGGGACTTTGAATCATCGCCATAAGAGTACATTCTAGGACGGTCGTCCGCGAGGGCAAGCCGACCGGAAACATCACAAACACGGTTTCGATTATGGGTTTTTTACCTGTATCGTGGGCGCATGGCAAGTTCCCCCGTGTTCTACCCCGCGTACATCGACCTCACCGACCGGCGCTGCCTCGTGGTCGGAGGCGGCCCCGTCGCCACCGAGAAAACCGAGAAGCTGCTCGCGTCCGACGCGCGGATCCGCCTGGTCACGCCGACGGTCACACCGGAACTCCGTGCGCTTGTCGCCTCCGGCGCGATCGACGAGTTCCACGAGCGCACGTACCGCACGGGCGATCTGGACGACTGTTTCCTCGTGATCGCTGCCACCGACGACGGAGCCGCCAATCGACACGTCTGGAACGACGCCGAGAGCCGGCGCATGCTGGCCAACGTGGTCGACGTGCCCGAGCTCTGCAACTTCATCGTCCCGTCGATCATGCGACACGGAGAGCTGGCCGTGGCGGTGTCCACCGGTGGCGCCAGCCCTGTCGTCGCCCGCCGCGTGCGCCAGGAGATCGAGCGGGCCATCGGCCCCGAGTGGGGTGACCTCGTCGACATGCTGCGGGCCACGCGCGAGCAGCTGAAGGAGCGCTACCTCGACATGCCGTCACGTGCCGAGGCCGTCGAGCGCCTCCTCGACGCCGGGATCGTCGATCGTCTCGCCGAGGGCGACCATCGCGCCGCGGCGGAGCTCCTCATCGAATGTCTCGACGCTCCCGTGACGAGCGGGGTCACGGGATGACCGGCCACGTCGCCCTCGTGGGCGCCGGCCCCGGCGACCCGGATCTGATCACCGTTCGCGGACTGCGTCACATCGTCACGGCCGAGGTGCTCGTCTACGACCGACTCGGAACCGAAGCCCTCGTTCCCCTGGCGCCCTCGTCGTGCGAGAGCATCGACGTCGGGAAGGAGCCCGGGCGGCACGGTATGACACAGGACGAGATCAACCTCCTGCTCGTCGATCGCGCAGCCGCCGGCCGGCGCGTGGTCCGCCTGAAGGGCGGTGACCCGTTCGTCTTCGGTCGCGGCGGCGAGGAGGCACTGGCTCTGGCCGACGCCGGCATCAGCGTCGAGATCGTCCCCGGGGTGTCGAGTGCGCTGGCCGCGCCGGCCGCCGCGGGGATCCCGGTCACGCACCGCGAGATCGCCCGGTCGGTCACGATCGTGAGCGGTCACGACGATCCGACGAGCTCCGCGGCGGCCGAGCGGTGGGCCTCCCTCGCCCGCGTGCCCGGCACGCTCGTCCTCCTCATGGCGATGCGCAACCTGGACCGGATCGTCCTGTCCCTCATCGAGGGAGGACGCCCGGCCGACGAGCAGGCCGCCATCGTGCACTGGGCCGGAACGCCGCGCCAGCAGATCGTCCGAGGCCGCCTCGACCGGATCGCCGCCCAGGCCGCCGACGAAGGGATCGGCAATCCCTCGGTCGTGGTCATCGGTCCCGTCGCGACGCTGGGACCGGAGATCGCTGCGGGCGTGGCCCGCTCCATGCACCGATCCTGACCCGCGCTCGGCGGGCACCGCCCGGGATGTGCCGTCGGCCGCCGCACCGACGACGTGCACGTCTGATGGCCAGGCACCAAAGCTTGCACGTATCAAAGTGCACGAGCACGAAGGTCCTGCTGTTCGGGACTTTCTCCAGCGCGAGGTGCCACGAACACGTATGTCGAGGCCGAGTGCCTGGCACCCGGCTCACACGTCCCACGAAGCGACGAGCGGCACTCGGTGGGTGTTCGCCGCAAAGCGAACACCCACCGAATGTGCTCATCTCACTTGCCCGCTCGACGAACGGTCAGGTACGTGGTCGACGTACGCTTGCCCGGAGCGGCGATCCGCACCGTCACCGCGATCGCCCGCCGCTGGGCGACGAGCCGCCGTCCCGCCGGAGTGAGCGTCAGGCGCACGACCTTCCCCTTCGCGACCTTCGCGTTCGCAAGGACGACGATGCGTGGCTTGGCCTTCGGCGTCAGCCGCACCTTGGTGCGCGTCACGACGTTCACGCTCGTCCCCTTGGTGACAGCGGCACGCAGCGTGAGCGTCAGCACAGTACGCGTGAGAGCCCCCTTCGACGGCTTAACCGCCAGCGGCTTCGGCTTCGCGGGCGGCGGAACGGGGTCCGTCACCGGCGGGGGCGGAGGGGCCGGACGGCCGACCACCGTGACGACGGTGGCGGCGGTACCGCTGCCCGCCGTCACCAGGAGGACACCCTCGCCCAGACCCTCGGGAAGCGTGATCTGCCCCGAGAAGTGCCCCTGGGCATCCGTCGTCGCCGAGATCGGAAGCGGGACCCCCCGGTAGGTGGCGGACACCGCGGACGAACCACTGAATCCGTCTCCCGTCACCGTCACCGCCGATCCGGCCTCACCGGTGGCGGGTGCCACGACCACAGGGGCGGTGGCGCTGACCGTCAGATCCTGAGGGACGCTCGCGCCCGGCGCATCGTTCACGATGGGCGGCGATCCGGGGGCGGGGACGATGCACGAGAGGCCGGCGTTGAACCGGACCGTCGTCGAGGACACAACGTCGGCGGGAATGGTCGCGGCACCGCTTGCGCGCCCCTGTGCGTCCGCCTGAAGACAGGCGAGCACCTGCTCGTTGATGACAACAGCGACCTTCTGCCCGGTGCCCTTGACCCCGATGAAGTTCGCCACGTCGAAGGCGAACGTGCCCCCGGGGCGGACGGCCGGCGTGTGCAGCGTCGCTGTCGGCGGCGGTGTCACGGTGATGGAGGCGGTGTGGGTCACGGCACCGGTGGTGAACGCCAGGGTGTGGGCTCCCGGCGTGATTCCGGGCGGCAGCGTGATCTGTGACAGGTTCGGGAAGACCCCCTCTGCATCGGTCGTGATCGACACACCGGCGAGCGGCGATCCGTCAAGCGTCGCCGTGACGGATGTGCTCGGCGTGAATCCACGTCCCAGGACGGTGATCACCGCACTGGGACGGAAGGTCGAGCCCTCGTGAAACGTCCCGGCCTGGAGACCCAGGCGGAGGTTGGGCACGATCTTGAACGGCACCGTGTAGCTGTAGGCGAACTCCTGCACCTTGCGGCCCGCGTTGTCGCCACCGGTCGAGGTGAAGTAGGCACCGGTCAGGATCCGGAACCAGTGCTGGCCCGGCTGACTCGTCACGGGGCCGTCCGGCGTCGCGGTCTGCGGGACCTCCATCCACCCGTCGAAGCCTACGATGTTCGCGTTCGGCTGTCCCGGGTCCTGCTTCGTCTGGAACCAGTACTTGGCCTCGTTGGTCACGAGAGGAGGAGCGGTCGCGTAGTGGTCGGCCCCACCGGCGGTCCAGGCCGGGCCGAGGTCGTAGTCGTACGGGCGGACGGCGACGATCGGGTTGCCGGGACCGCCGATGTTCGTCGTCACCACGAATCCCCGTCCGGTGATGTTGATGCGCTCACCGGGGGCCGCCTCCGTCCGATCGATCGTCACGGTGTTGGAGGGGACGTTGGGATTCTGGACGGTCAGGGGCGCCGCAACGGCCGGAGCACTCACGATCAGGGCGGCAACGGCGACAGCCGCTCCGATCCATGATCGAGGGCCGCGCACGCTTCGGATGAGACGGATCATCGACTTCTCCTCAGGTGACTCGCGATATCGGATGTGGAAACGACCGGTGCCCGGCGTCAGCCGGGCACACGTGTCGTCGGATCTTCGAACTGTGAAGCACTCCTGCCGCCACCCCGAAGGGTGACGGCAGGAGCAACGATCAGCGGACCGTGATGGTGCGCGTCACCGTGGCGATCTTGCCCGACGGGGTCGGGAGCTTGATCGTCGCCGTGTACGAACCGCCACGGGAGGTCCGGACGATCACGACACTCTTGCCCTTCGCGTTCACCGCCAGCTTCGCCCGGCTCGCGACGGCCTTACGGACCTTTCCGGCCTTCGGCTTGAGCGACACGTAGGCGCGACCCTTGCCGACGTTCTTCTGCGTGATGGTGCAGGAGACCGTGAAGGTCTTCTTGTTGACACGCTTGCAGGTGAACGTGACCTTGCCCGGAACCGAGACCTTCTTGACCGGCGGCTGCGGCTGGGGCTGGGGCTGAGGCTGCGGTTGCGGCTGGGGCTGGGCCTGCGAGAGATCCAGCGACACCAGCGCCGAGCTGAACTCGCTCGCCGTCGGCGAACCGCGGAATCCGGCGGCGACGACCTTGTAGCCGTTGCCGACGGTGGTCACGCCCCAGAGGGCGTCGGTGCTGCCACCGAGGTCGATCACGAAGGCGCCACCGTCACCGACGGAGGTGTCCATCGATCCGTCGGCCTTGCGAACCGTGATCAGCGCATCGGTGTCGGACTGACCGACGGTCACGAAACGCCCGTCGGGAAGGACGACATGGTTGCGCGAACGGTCAGCGAAGTGCCCACCGGCCGGATTCGGACGGTTGTACGACGACAGACCGTTGGTCCCGAAGCCGGTGTCGAGCGAGCCGTCCTTGTTAAAGCGGAACGCGATCGCGTCGACGCCGAGGTCGGTGGTCGTCGAGCGGACGCCGTAGCCCGACACGAGGTACTTGCCCTGGTGCAGGGTCACACCGTAGGCCTCAGCGAAGCCACCGGTACCGGGAAGTCCGGCCGGGAAACCGGTCGTGACACCCGGCGGGACCGTTGCTCCAGTGACACCCGCGGTGGTGGCGTTGGCACCACCGAACGACGTATCGATCTGACCGTCGGCGGTGTAGGCGAACAGGAACGGTCGGTTGGCACCGGGAATAACACCGGGCTCCGGAGAGATGTTCGCGTAAGCGGCGACGAGCAGTCGGCCCGTCTCCGGATCGAGGTTCGCCATGCGGAGGTTCTCGTTGATGCCCGGAAGACGCGTCGAGACGACACCGTTCGTCCCGAAGGCCGGGTCGAGAACACCCGCCGGGGTGAGCTGCACAGCGGCGATGTCACGGTCCGTACGAGCGCCGGGCTCCGCGCTGTGCTGGCCCTTCGAGGCACCGAAGACGATCGCACCGTTGGGCCGGATGTTCACTGCGTACGCAGCGTTGTCGGAGACCAGCGCCGGAGGCGCCGGGATGGTCGGCGCATCCGTAGGGGGCGTGCCGTCACTGAGGTCGACGCGGGTGACGCCGGCGGCTCCGAAGCTCGCGTCACGGGTACCACTCGGGGTGAGGCGCACGACGTAGAGGTCGAGGTCACCGGTGTTCAGCCGGGTGGGGTCCTGGACCGTCTCCGCCTGACCGACGATGACGACCTTGCCGTCGGGCTGGACCGCGACGCCACGTGCGGATTCACCCGAGCCCGAGGGGGGCGCGGACGGGTTGTTGACTCCCCCGACGAACGGCCCGGGCTGGACGTCGATGACGGCGACTCCGTTGTCACCGAACGACGGGTCGAGCTTTCCGCTGGCATCCGTCTTGACGACGGAGAAGGCCCGGTTGTCACCGGAAACGGTCGCATAGCCGACGCTGTACGTACCACCGCCCGGTGCAGCAGCTGTGCTCCAGAACTGGTCGGCGGTGCCGGGCGAGACGGGGATCGGTGCGACACCGTTCGTGCCGAACCCGGGGTCGAGCCCGGGGGCAGCCGACGCGACGCCCGCCCCGAGCGCTGCCGTCGCCACGAGGGCGCCCGACAGGAGTGAGACCTTCAATCTCATGCGTTTCCTTCCGAGAGGATGAGTCGATCTGACGTCACGGTGACCACGCCCCACGTGGGTGCCGGACCAGGACGCCCTAAGGGGCATTAGGGGCCCCTACTGCGCGCGGGACACTAACAGTTCATTCACAGGAAAGTGAGGGTCTCCGAAGTAATTCGCGGGAATCGGGGTGGAAAACCCGGGAATATCCGGCCGGGCTCCGGTACAGGCGTGAACGATCGGGCCATGTGACGGGTCCACCGACGACACAGACCGGTCGCCGCACACCACTGGTACGCTTGTCGGGCGCGCAGATATCGCGCCTGGAGGGGAGTATCCCGCCAACGCCCTCGTCGTCAGGACGGCCAACGGCCCGGCGAGGCGAGGCCCGCATCAAGCGCGGGTCTGGGAGAGACCTCTTGATCGACGAATCAGAGATCAGGAGGCTCCATAGTGGAGGTCGGTTGGATTGCGTGGACGACGCTCGGCGTCGCCGTCGTCGTCATGCTGGTGATGGACCTGGTCCTTTTCGGCCGCCGCTCGAAGGGCGAGAACATCCCCTTCCGGACCGCGGCGATCTGGAGCGGCGTCTGGATGGCGATCGGGGTGCTCTTCACCTTCGTGATCATCGCGATGGACTCCCGGGCCGCGGGTGGCGAGTACCTCACCGGCTTCCTGCTCGAGAAGTCGCTGTCGATGGACAACGTGTTCGTCTTCGCGATGCTCTTCGCGTACTTCCGCGTGCCGGGCCCGCTCCAGCGTCGCGTGATCTTCTGGGGCATCGTCGGCGCCATCGTGCTGCGCGGCATCTTCATCGTGGTCGGCAGCGAGCTTCTCGACACCTTCCACTGGATGATCTATGTGTTCGGGGCTTTCCTCATCCTTACCGCGATCCGCATGGTGAGGGAGGACGGCGACGACATCGATCCCGGCAAGACGCTCGCGATGCGGATCTTCCGCCGCATCATCCCGTTCACCGAGCACTACGACGGCGACCGCTTCGTCACCCGCCGCGCCGGACACCGCGTGGCGACACCGCTGGTGGCCGCGTTCCTCATGGTTGCGGCGTTCGACCTTCTCTTCGCCCTCGACTCGATCCCCGCGATCTTCGCGATCACCCGCGACGTCTACGTCGTGTTCGCCGCCAACGCCATGTCGCTGCTCGGCATGACCGCCCTGTACTTCCTCCTCGCGAACATGATGGAGCGCTTCGAGTACCTCAACTGGGGCCTCGCGCTCGTGCTCGCGTTCGTCGGCTTGAAGATGCTGCTGGAGCCCGTGGTGCACATCGCCCCGTGGGTCTCCCTCATCGTCATCGTCGTCGTACTCGGCGTCACCATCCTCATCTCGCTGATGAAGACACGCGGCGCGTCAGGAGGCAACGGGCCGGACTCCGGCGAACCGGGACCTGCGGCGACCGGTCCGTGAGACCGACGTCATATCGACGAGAACGTGAACACGAGGACGTTCTCGCGACGAGCTACACCCCCGGTCGCACCAGGCCGCATTCGTAGGCGACGACGGCCAGGTGCACCCTCGTCGAGGCGGCGAGCTTGCGCATCAGACGGTTGACATGGGTCTTGACCGTGGCCTCGGACACAACCAGAGTCGTTGCGATTTCGCCGTTGGTCTGCCCGGCCGCCACCAGGCGGAGCACCTCGACTTCACGGGCCGTCAGTCCCTCCAGAGCGGCGGCGGTCCGTCGTGGTCCCGGCGCGGTCACGTAGCTGTCGATCAATCGTTCGGTGAGCCGCGGATCCACCACCCGCGCGCCGCCGGCCACGTCGCGAATGGCCTGGGCCAACCGGTCGGGCGTCACCGTCTTGCAGACATAACCGCTCGCTCCGGCCGTGAGCGCATCGTGGAGGTCGTCGTCCAGGTCGAAGGTCGTGAGCACCAGCACGCTGGCGTCGAGCCCCAGCCGGATGATCTCCCGGATCGCTTGGAGACCATCCCAGCCGGGCATGCGAAGGTCCATCAGCACCACGTCGGGGCCGAGCTCGCGGGTCATTGTCACCCCCGCCTGTCCATCCCCGGCAGTACCGATCACCTCGATGCCACGACGCTGGAGAACTGCGGCGAGGCCGCTGCGGATCAGGTCCTCATCGTCCACGATCACGACTCGGGGGTTCATGTCGCCTCCGACAGGGGCAGGCGCACGGAGAGGGCAAAGGCCGGTTCCGGGTCGATCTCGACCAGACCGCCCCGTGCCTCCACCCGCTCTCTGATGCCGATCAACCCGAGTCCTGAGCCCTCCATCGCCCGGCGGACGTGTTCGCGACCTCCGATCTGCCGCGTCCGCTTGGGACCCGCCCCATCCTCGTTCGCCAGACGGAGGGACAGGCTCCCGGAGTCCGTCCCACATGCGAGCCGCACGCGTTGCGACTCGCTGTAGCGGAGGGCATTCGTCAGGCCCTCGCGGAGGATTGCACCCACAAGGTCGGACAGATCAGGGGGAACGTCACAGAGCGGCTCGTCGACCTCGACGCTGAGTCCCAGCGACCGCGCCTCTCCGACCAGGACTCGAAGCGAAGTCTGGGTCTCTTCGTCGTGCGTCGCGCGTATGACCCGATTGGCCTCCGAGAGAACATCACGCCCTCGACTGCGTACGCGTGCCAGCGCCTCGCGCGCCGCCTCCAGGTCACCCTCGAGGAGGTCGTCGGCGAGGTCGGCCTGGACCACCATGGCGGTCAGCGAGTGGGCCAGAGTGTCGTGAAGGTCCCGCGCGATGCGTAGGCGTTCCTCGATCGCCCCGGTCACCTGCGCGCGCTCGCGAAGGAGGCGTTCTCGCTCGAGGGTGGCGGCCTGCGTCGCCGCCCGTCTCAACGCCGCGCGTACCGCCACGCCACACGCCCACGGCCCGACGTAGACGATGACGCCGAACAGCACATCCGCGTTGAAGCCGGCCAGATGGATCAACGTGAGGTACATCGCGGTCCCGGCAGCGAGCACGCTGGCGAGGCTCAGCCAGATCCGACGGGTGTACTGGCCAGCGGACAGGCATGCGAGGGCCGGAGGGAGCAGCCACGATGCGGAGTCCAGAAAGGCCGCGCGTCCGCCGAGCAGCCCGCTCACCACGGCGATGCCGGCGACCGCGATCGGCATCCAGTCGGGGAAGCGCCGCCGCACGACGAGGACCCCCGCAGCCAGTAGGTAGGCGCCGATCCATCCGTAGCCCTCGGCGGTGAACTCCACCACGGCGCACGCGGCGAACCCGGCGGGAAGCAGCGTGTCGTACCAGCGGACCGACGAATCGTGTGGGCTCATGTCATATCCCCCAGTTCCGCGGCCGACACTACCCGCTGGGCGACGGGATCCTCGTCAACCCCAGGGTTGACGACGGTTCACTCCCCGGCTGGACGCGATGGATCGTCCGTCACCGCAGAGTTGCGACAACCCGTGCCCCCGGAAAGGAGCACCATCATGCGCAGCGTCTCGCGAGCAGCCCTGGCGGCCGCCATCGTCGCCAGCGTCGTCGCCCCCGTCGTGGCGGTCTCGTACATGCACACGTCCGAGGGCCTCAAATACCGGGACGACCCGGGAATCGCCACCTGGGTGGATCCCAGCACCGACCTGCTGGAACCGCTGTTCGACCGTGTCGGGGTTGAGCGGACCTACCTGCTGGGCACCCAGCTGATGTCCGTGCTCTGGGTGATCACGATCCTTGCCGCGATCACGGTCGCGCGTCGCAGACGACTCGAAGGACGGACACGTACGTGGTGGTCGGCCACCCTCGCGGGTTATGTCTGGCTCGGAGTCGGCCTGATCGCCTTCGGCGTGATCGCCGGCATCCTGTCCCCGACGCACACCGCGTCGTACGTGCCCTACTTCGCGGGCGTGGTCCCCGGCCTGCTGCTCAGCCTGATCGGATCCTGTGTCCTGGGGGTGGGGCTTCTCCGGCGTCGCGATCCAGCGCGAGCAGCCGCGTGGCTGCTGGCGCTCTCCCTTCCGCTGTGGGTGTTCGCGAATCTGTTCATCCACAATTCGATCGGGCTGCTGCCCATGATGTGGGCCTGGGCGATGGCCGTCCGACAGCCGTAAAGAGCTAGCTCCGCGTCCGGTACAGCCGGACCGTGAGCGGGGCGAAGACCGCGGTCAGAACGGCGGCGGTACCGAGCACGACGAGGATGTCGGTCCCGTCCACGTCACCCTCCATCAGGCCGCGGCTGACGTCCGCCAGGATCGAGATCGGATTGACCTTCACGAACGCCTCGAGCGCACTCGGCAGCTCGGTCGGATCGACGAAGACGTTCGACAGGAAGGTGAGCGGGAAGATGCCCATGAAACCCGCGTTCATCACGGCGCTGGGCGTGCGCATGAGAAGTCCCAGCGTCGTGAAGACCCACGAGAGCGCGAAGGCGAAGAGGATCGTCATCCCGAGCGCCGCGAGGACCCCGGGCACACCTGCCTCCGGCCGGAACCCGAGGATCACGCCGAAAACGATGATCACCGTCCCTGCGATCAGATAGCGCACGGTGTCCCCGAGCAGGGCGCCGACGAGCGGGGCCGGCCGGCTGATCGGCAGGCTCCGGAAGCGATCCACGACCCCTTTGGTGACATCGGTGTTGAGCGATACGCCGGAGTAGACGGTGGTGAACAGCACCGACATCACCAGCACGCCGGGAAGGATGTAGTGCAGGTACTCGCCCGTCGAACCCGCCATCGAGTTGCCGAACAGGTACGTGAACATCAGGACGAACATGATGGGCGTGATCGTCACATCGAGCAGTTGCTCGGGCACGTGGCGGACCTTGAGCATCCCGCGCCAGCCGAACGCGAGGGCGGCACCCACGAACGAGACCCGCGGTGGACGCGGGGTCGACGAGATGGCGTTGCGAAGCGCCCGCTCGTCGGTGGTGAACACGTCGTCGCTCATGCCACGTGCTCCTCTGCCTGGTCGGTGGGCTCGGTCGCCGTATGGCCCGTGAGCGCCAGGAAGACCTCATCCAGGCTCGGCTGGCCGAGCGTGAAGCCGGCCAGCGTCACGCCCGCCCCGGTCAGTGCCGCGACGGCCCGTGCGCCGCGGTCGGCGTCCGCGCACGGAGCGCTGAGCGCGGACGGATCGGGCTCACGATGCACCGTCCCGAGTTCACCCGCCAGTACGGCGTACGCCTGCTCACGCTGATCGGGGTCGAGCAGGCGGACGCGCAGGGCGCCGGACCCGACCGAGGCCTTCAGCTGACCCGGGGTACCCTCGGCGATCACGATGCCGCGGTCGATCACCGCGATGCCGTCCGCGAGCTGGTCCGCCTCATCGAGATACTGCGTGCACAGCAGGATCGTCGTGCCCGAGGCGCGCAGTGCGCGGACGATGTCCCAGACCTGATTGCGCGACCGCGGATCCAGGCCGGTGGTCGGCTCGTCGAGGAACAACAGTTCCGGCGTGACGACGAGGCTGGCGGCGATGTCGAGCCGGCGCCGCATGCCGCCGGAGTAGTTCTTCACCAGCCGGCCCGACGCCTCGTCCAGACCGAACGCCTCGAGCAGTTCATCCGCTCGCGCCTTCGCCTGACGACGCCTGAGACCGAGCAGCCACCCGAGCAGGATCAAGTTCTCCCGACCCGTGAGCTCCTCGTCCACGGAGGCCATCTGCCCGGTGAGGCTGACGAGGCCGCGCACCGCGTCCCCCGCGGAGGCGACGTCGTGCCCGAGAACGAGTGCGGTGCCGGCATCCGGCGGGATCAGGGTGGCGAGCATGCGGATGGTGGTGGTCTTGCCCGCGCCGTTCGGGCCGAGGACGCCGTAGACCGAGCCGCGGCGGACGGCGAGGTCGACGCCGTTCACGGCGCGCACGTCGCCGAATGTCTTGACGAGGCCTGAGGCCTCGATCGCGAGATCTGAATGTGTCATCGGTAACTCTGACTCCCCCGGCGCCCGAAACTCATCGCCGGATGGCGACGTTATCGGTGGAGAGCGGTGATCACCAGCCCATCCGCCATCCCATGCCGACGGCGGACCCCCGCCGTGCGGCCCCGGCACCGGGCGCCGGAGCCGCACGTGACGGCATCAGGAGGCGGCTGCGTCGGCCACCACCGGCTCCGGCTCCGGCACCGGCGGCGGTACCGTCGGCGGGACGATCGTCGCCCGACGCACGAAGAACGCCAGGAGGATCGCGGCGAGCGAGAGGAACGCACCGGTGATGAACGCCTCGTGCACGCCCGACACCTTGGCGACGGCCTCCGACTTCCCGGCGCGGAGCGCATCCGTCGTCCCGGTGGTGAACAGCGTGACGAAGAGTGCCGTACCGGCCGCACCCGCCAGCTGCTGGAGCGTCGTGAGGATCGCGCTGCCGTGGGAGTAGATGCTCCGCGGCAGGGCACCGAGCGCGGTGGTCATGAGCGGCGTCATCATGAAACCGATCCCGATGCACAGTACGACGTGGATCAGGATGACCCGGACCGGGCCGGACGACACGTCGAGCGTGGTCATCCACCAGAGGGATGCACTGACACTGATGGCGCCCGGAATGACCAGGGGACGCGGCCCCCAGCGGTCGAACATCCGCCCGACGATCGGTGCCACCAGCCCCATGGCAACGCCACCCGGCAACAGGAGCAGACCGGTCTCGAGGGTGTCGTAGCCCAGAACCTCCTGAGAGTAGATCGGGATGAGGATGATCGCGCCGAAGAGCGAGCCCATCACCACGAGGACCTGGACGAGCGCGATGGTGAAGGTCCCGGTGCGGAACGCGCGCAGATCGAGCAGCGCTCCGTCACGGCGCTGCAGGCTGAGCTGGCGGAGGACGAAGACGACCAGCGCGATCGCGCCCACGATGATCGGGTAGCGGGGCGAGATGGGCACCTCGCCCACGGCGGCCTCGCCGATGCTGGACAACCCGTAGACGAGCCCGCCGAACGCGACCACCGACAGGAGTACGGAGACGAGGTCGAACCGCACCGGCCGCTGCTCGCCGACGTTCGTGATGAGCGTCCGACCCAGGATCAGGGCGACGATGGACAGCGGAAGGGTCAGCGCGAACAGCCAGCGCCAGTCGAGCACGTGCAGGATCAGACCGGATACCGCCGGGCCGATGGCGGGTGCCACCGCGATGACGATCGAGATGAGTCCCATCGTCGCTCCTCGGCGTGCCGGAGGCACGAACGTCATGACCGTCGTGATGAGGAGCGGCATCATGAGCGCCGTTCCCGCGGCCTGGATGATCCGACCGGCGAGCAGAAGCTCGAAGCCCGGCGCGACCAACGCCAGGGCGGTGCCCGCCGTGAAGAGGGACATCGCGGTGAAGTAGACGCCGCGCGTGCTGAAGCGGTCGATGATCGAGCCCGTGATGGGGATCACCACGGCCATGGTCAGCAGGAAGGCGGTCGTGAGCCACTGAGCGGTGGACGTGCTGATACCGAGTTGCTCCGTGAGCGGCGTGATGGCCACCGAAAGAAGCGTCTCGTTGAGGATCACGATGAAGGTCGACGCGAGCAGGAGAGCGATGACGGCTTTCACGTGTCGCGGAATCGACTCGGGGTCCGATGTGCCGGTCGCGACCGCGGAGACCGCGGCGGTTTCGTCTGGCTCGTGAATGGAAGGCTCCTCGGGACGTGGAACGAACGGCCGCACAGCGTAGCAGCAATTGACAAGTTGTCAGTCACTGTCACCTGTTGGTATTCTTGATCCAGATGGAGAGAACGACACCAGTGGGCGCGTGACCCCACCCGTACCCATCGGACTACCCGCCGATCTGCGCGCGCGACGGCGCCTCCAGACCCTTCAGGAGGTGCACGAGGCCACGGTGCGTCTCATGGATTCACACGGGTACGACGCCACCACCGTTGACGACATCGCCGACGCCGCGGGCATCTCGCAGCGCACCTTCTTCCGGTACTTCCCCACCAAGGACGACGCGATCCTGCTCGGGTACCGGCAGTTCGAGGAGCTGGTCGACGCCTTCGTCCCACCGGAGGACTTCGACGACGCACTCGGCGCGCTGGATGACCTCTACGACCGCCGGGTCATGTTCCTGCTGGGGTCGGCGCCCGAGACGTTCCTGTCGGCGCAGCGCATCATCATGCGGGAACCCAAGGTCCGCGAGGTCGCCCTGGCCCGCGAGTGCACGATCAGCCAGCGCCTCTACGAGCGCCTCCGCGGGGCGTACCCCGATCACGACGATCTCGCCATCCGCGTCACGCTCGAGGTGGCGGCGGGGGTGTTCCGCGCCGCGCGGATCAGCTGGTGGGAGGGCACGGACGAGAGCGCTGCGGGACTGCGGCGGTGCTATCGCGAGGCGCGCGAGTGCTTCGACCGGCTGCATCCGGCGTCCGCCTGACAGCCCCTTCGGAGGCCACTCGCATCAGTCCACCCCGGGTCTGAGCTCCTCGATGCCGTCCAGCAGGATGTCGAGGCCGACCTCGAACGAGTCGGCGAAGGAGTAGCCGGGCCGCGACACGTGTTCGACGGCGAACTCCGCCATGCGGGGATGACCGGCGAGATCGATCCCTTCGATGAGATCGTCGGTCGCATCCTCCAGCCCGACCGACTCCAGCATGACCTCCTGGAGGACGAAGCCGTAGACGAACGCGTCGAGGATCGCGTAGGCGTGCGCCGTCGCCGCCAGCGAGAAGCCGGCGGTGCGCAGGATGTCGAGCGCCGCCTCGTGCGTGCGAAGGGTGTTGGGACCGGGGTTCGGGCGCGCATCGATGACCGACACGGCCCAGGGATGCCGGCGAAGCGCGCTCCGCAGCGATCGCGATCGGTCGGCCAGCCGGTCACGCCACCCCTCTCCCGCTTCGGTCTCCTCGACCTCCCCGTGCACAGCATCCACGAGCGCGTCGATGATGGCGTCCTTGTTGGGTACGTGGTGGTAGATGGCCATCGGCCGCACGCCGAGATGGGCGGCCAGGGCGCGAATGGTGAGCGCGTCCAGGCCGTCACGATCGGCCAGCTCGAGCGCGCCCGCGACGATCCGGTCACGCGTGAGGGTGTTGCGGGGCGCTCGGGATCGTGCCATTGCCCGATGCTACCGTACTATGTATCGTACGTTGTACGTTACGAGACGGAGCAAACACCGAGGGAGTGAGAACCATGACGGCGAGCGACGTGAGAGCGACGGGTACGCGGATCGATACCGATGCGCGGCCGAGCGGCGACGGGCTGATGAACGCCGTCGTCCAACGCTCGTACGGCGGGCCGGAGGTACTGGAGCCGGGCCGGATCCCCCGTCCGAAGCCCGGACGGCGCGAGGTGCTTCTGCGCGTCGAGGCCGCGGCACTGTCGCGCGGGACCTGGCACCTCATGACCGGACTCCCCCGCCTCGTGCGCCTGGCCTCCGGCGTGCGTCGCCCCCGTCGGCCCGTTCCGGGAATGGATGTCTGCGGGACCGTCGAGGCCGTCGGCAGCGATGTCGCCGGGCTTCGGATCGGAGACCGGGTGGTCGGAGTCGCGAAGGGCTCCCTGGCCGAGTTCACGGTCGCCGCCGAGAAGAATCTGGCCACGGCACCGACACGCATCGACGCCACCCATGCCGCGACACTGACCGAGTCGGGTGTGACGGCCCTGCAGGCCCTCGACACGGCACGGGTGACCGAGGGGTCGCGTGTGCTCGTCATCGGGGCATCCGGCGGCGTCGGATCGTTCGCCGTGAAGATGGCCGTCGCCCGCGGCGCGACGGTGACCGCGGTGTGCAGTGAGGCGAAGGCTCCGATGGTCGCGCTGTGGGGCGCCGAGCGCGTGGTCGATTATCGTCGTATCGACGTGACGAACGAGGACGCGACGTACGACGCCGTCATCGATGTCGCCGGCGGCGCGTCGCTCGGACGCCTCCGTCGGATACTCGCCCCCATCGGGACCATCGTCTTCGTCGGCGGCGAGGAGGGCGGCACCTGGACCGGTGGCTTCGGCCGCCCGTTCCGCAACCGCCTCCGCATGCTCCTCCGTCGCCAGCGATACAGCGTGATGATCGCGAAGAGCGACACCAGGAGCATCGCGGAGCTCGTCCGGCTGGTGGACCACGAAGGCCTCGTCCCCCACGTCCATGCGACGTACCCGCTGGAGCAGACCACCCGGGCGATGTCGGAGCTGGCCGACGGTGCCGTGTGCGGGAAGGTGGCGATCACGGTGTCCGGGACGTAGCGCATCCGGGCACGGACCGGCACCTTCTGATCACGTTAAGCAAGCGTTAGCGCCCGGCAAAGTGCCGCCTCTGGTGCCTGGCACCAGAGGCGACACCACGCGCCGCGGCCCCGCAATGACAGGCATCTCTCTTAAGGACGCGTTAATCGGTTCACACCGACCGCCACGTGTCGGCCGAACACATGATCCGCTCGTACGTGTGCCGGAATCGACAATGCTCCGCGATCCCGGCGGCGCTTCCGAGCCAACCGGAACTAGGGTTGCCGCTCATGTCATCGCTCATCGACCATCCCACCGCCGTCGCCGCCGTGGAGTCCCTCGCCGGGTCCGGTGCACGCCTGCGGCCTGATCAGGCGGCGGCGGTCGAACGTCTGGTCACACCGCCGGACGGCGATCGGGGCGCCCGGGTCCTGGTGGTCCAGCGGACCGGCTGGGGCAAATCGGCGGTCTACTGGGTGGCCACGGCGCTACGCCGTGAGGCGGGCGCCGGTCCGACGCTCGTGGTGAGCCCGCTCCTGTCGCTCATGCGCGACCAGGTGGACGCCGCCTCACGGGCCGGGCTGCGCGCGGCGACGATCAACTCGGGCAACATCGGCGACTGGTCCGTCATCGAGGACGCGCTGCGCACCGGCGAGGTCGACGTCGTCCTGGTCTCACCGGAGCGTCTGGCCAATCCCGGCTTCGGCGCCCGGGTCCTGGATGCCATCGCCGGAGATCTCGGCCTCCTCGTCATCGACGAAGCCCACGCGATCTCGGACTGGGGTCACGACTTCCGTCCCGACTACCGGCGGGTCGCCGAGGTGCTGCAGCAGATGAACCCCGCCACGCCGGTTCTGGCGACGACGGCCACCGCCAACGCCCGGGTCACCGACGATGTCGCCGCCCAGCTCGGCGAGGACACGCTCGTCCTTCGCGGACCGTTGGCGCGGGCCAGCCTCCAGCTGTCGGTGGTCGGCTCGCTCTCCCACCTGCAGCGGTACGCCTGGGTGGTCGACCACCTCCCGCGCCTCCCCGGTTCGGGCATCGTCTACGCGCTGACGGTGGCGGACGTTGATCGCATCGTCGAGGCCGTGCGGACGGTGCACGGCGACGCGGTGGCCGTCGAGGGCTACCACGGCCAGCTGGACATGACGACGCGCGAGCGACGGGAGGACGACCTGCGTGCCAACCGTCTGAAGGCGCTCGTGGCGACCTCCGCGCTCGGAATGGGCTACGACAAGCCGGATCTCGGGTTCGTGGTCCACGTGGGCGGGCCTCCGACGCCGGTGGCCTACTACCAGCAGATCGGGCGCGCCGGACGCAGCATCGACCACGCATCGGTCGTGCTCCTGCCGTCCGCCGAGGACGCCCGCATCTGGGACTGGTACGCCACATCCAGCATCCCGGACCCCGACGAGATGTCGCGTCTCCTGACCGCCCTGGCGCGCTCGGGCGAGCCGATGAGCGTCCTGGCACTGGAGGCCGAGACGGGTATCCGCCGGACCCGCGTGGAGCTCATGGTGAAGCAGCTGGCGGTCGACGGCTCGGTCGAGCGGACAACCGAGGGGTGGATCTCCACCGGCGAGCCGTGGTACTTCGACGAGGACCACTACGCATCCGTCGTGGACACCCGTCGTCGTGAGGCCGACATCATGCGCACCTACAGCGAGGGCGAACGCTGCCTGATGCAGCTGCTCCAGGAATCGCTGGACGACCCCAGTGCGGCACCCTGTGGCCGGTGCTCCGTCTGCCTGAACGAACTCCCGGCGCCGCTCGACGAGGAGCCCCGCATCGAGACGGCGCGCCAGATCGCCACGGGACTGCGCGCCCGCACCCACCTGCTCGAGCCGCGCAAGATGTGGCCCGGCGGAGCCTTCGGCAGCCGCGGGAGGATCCCGAAGGACCGGATGTCCGAACCTGGACGGGTGCTGATCCACGCCGACGCACCGGAGTGGGCCGACACCCTCGCGGCGATCAGGGCCGGTGATACGACGGCCACAACCGAGGTCTCCGACGCCGCGGTCCGAGCACTCTCCGCATGGAGCCTCGACTGGAGTACACGCCCCGAGGCGGTGATCGCGCTCACCGCCGACGGTTCCCTCGGAGCCCTGGCCGATTCGGTGGCCCGGCACGTGTCCGACGCCGGACAGCTGCCCTTCGGGACCATGTCGGTGGCCACCCCCGGATCACCGGACCTGTCGGGGCCGGCGGAGGCCGCCCACTGGCGCGACGTACTGGGATCGGCCGACATCGATGTGATGGGTATGGCCGTCCTCGTCGTCGTCGACCGATCCGTGACGGGATGGGCGGCTACGGTCGCGGGCTCACGCCTGCGCGAGGACGGAGCACGCGCGGTGCTCCCCCTCCTCATCCACCGCGGCGTCTGATCGCGGGTCGACAAGCGGCCAGGAATGACGAAGGGCCCGGGTCGCACCATGCGACCCGGGCCCTTCCGTGAACATCAACCACTCTCGGGGATCTAGATCGAGACGGCGTCCCGCTTCCCTGAGACCTCGATGGCCAGTTCGGAAACGACCTCCTTGGCGTCACCGAACACCATGAGCGTCTTCTCGTTGAAGAAGAGCTCGTTCTCGATGCCGGCGAATCCGGGCCGCATGGAGCGCTTGACGACGAAGATCGTCTGCGCCTGGTCGACGTTCAGGATCGGCATACCGTAGATCGGGCTGTTCTTGTTGTGACGCGCCGCGGGGTTCACGACGTCGTTCGCACCGAGGACGATGACGGCATCGACCTGCGGGAAGTCCGAGTTGATGTCGTCCATGTCGAGCAGCTTGTCGTACGGGATGTTGGCCTCGGCCAGGAGCACGTTCATGTGACCCGGCATACGACCCGCCACCGGGTGGATGGCGAACCGCACGTCGACGCCCTCCTTCTCGAGCGTCTCGGTGAGCTCGGCCACCTTGTGCTGGGCCTGGGCGACGGCCATGCCGTATCCGGGGACGATGACCACGTTGCGGGCCATCTTGAGCAGCTCCCCGGCCTCGTCGAACGAGGCGGAGCGGTACGTACCCATCTCCCCCTCCTCCTCGCCACCGGTCTGATCCTGGCCGAAGGCGCCGAAGAGGACGTTGGTGAAGGACCGGTTCATCGCGCGGCACATGATGATGGCCAGGATGAGACCCGACATACCGTCGAGGGCACCGGCCACGATCAGGAGCTTGTTGTTGAGCACGATTCCCAGAGCCGCCGCGGACAGACCGGCGTAGCTGTTGAGAAGCGCGATCACGGTCGGCATGTCCGCGCCGCCGATCGGAATGATGAGCATCACTCCGAAGACGAGGGACACGCCGAGGATCGGCCAGATGAGATAGGTCTCGCCCGGGTTGAACATGAGGACGATCACCATGACCACGGCGGCCGTGATGAGTGCCAGGTTGAACATCTGCTGCCCGGGGAACACGATGGGCCGCTGACCGAGGACCTCGTGCAGCTTTCCGGCCGCCATGAGGCTTCCGGTGAAGACCAGGGCACCGAGGATCATCTCGAAGCCGAGGACGGCGATCTCGAACTTGCCGAGGTGGTCCCAGTCGAGCAGGAAGTGCGCGGCACCGACCAACGACGCCGCGAGGGCACCGAAGGCGTGGGAGAGCGCGATCCGCTGCGGCATCGCCGTCATGGGGACCTTCAGCCCCATCGGGATGCCGATGATGGTTCCCACCACGATCGCGATGGCGATCAGCAGGTACCCGGTGTTGTTGAAACCGTCGTGCGCCAGGGTGGCGACGATCGCGATGGCGAACGCGATCTCACCGGTGAAGATCCCGCGGCGCGCGGTCGGTGCCGACGACATCCACTTGAGCGACAGCGCGAAACCGACCGCGCCGACGAGGTATGCGAGGTTGATCCAGTCGTTACGACCCATTATTCGCTCACCTCGTGCTGCGGAAGGGGCTTGGCGGGCTCACGACGCTTGAACATGCGGAGCATCTTGTCGGTGATGAGGAAACCGCCGACGGCGTTGATGGTCGACGCCACCACGGCGGCGAAGCCCATCACGCGGGCGTAGGTCTCGTCGGTCGTCCCCAGGATGAGAAGGGACGCGACGAGCGAGATCGCCGAAAGCGCGTTGGTGAGCGCCATGAGCGGCGTGTGGAGCAGCTTCGGAACCCGGTGGATGACCTCAAGACCGAGGAGGCCGGCCAGCGCGAAGATGAAAAGACTCGTGATGATGACTTCGTTCGACACGGTCCCTCCTTAGGACTGGTTGGTGGTTTCGGTGGGCACAGCCTCGGCCTCCGGCTCTTCCGCCGGCGGCTCGGGCTGGGGCAGCGGCTCGAGGCCGAGGACCTCGCGCAGGCGCGCGTGGACGACCTGGCCGTCGTGCGTGGTGATCGTCTCGCGGACGATGTCGTCGTCGACGGTGGGGTCGAGGACGCCGTCCTTCACGATCAGCGGCACGAAGTTCGCGATGTTCTTCGCGAAGGTGAGGCTCGAGTCGTGGGCGACGCTCGCCGGGACATTGGACGTACCGATGATCGTCACGCCGTCCACCTCGACCGTCTCGCCGGGCTTGGAGCCCTCGACGTTGCCGCCCTGGTCGGCGGCGAGGTCGACGATGACCGAGCCCGGGGCCATGGCCGCAACCATCTCCTTGGTCACGAGGACCGGGGCCTTGGCACCCTGCACCTGGGCGGTGGTGATCACGATGTCCACGCCGCTCAGCGTCTTGGTCATGAGCTCGCGCTGCTTGGCGATCTGCGCGTCGGTGAGCGCGGTCGCATATGCACCGGAGCCCTCACCCTCCTGCCCGGTGTCGAGGTCGTACTCGACGAAACGGGCACCGAGGCTCTGGACCTCCTCCTTGACCGCCGCGCGCACGTCGTAGGCGTCCACGACGGCGCCCAGACGGCGCGACGTGGCGATGGCGGAGAGGCCGGCCACGCCGGCACCGAGGACGAAGACCTTCGCCGGGGCGATCGTGCCCGCAGCAGTGGTCAGCATCGGGGTCATCTTCGGAAGTGCCGCGGCAGCGAGAAGCACGGCCTTGTAGCCCGCGATGTTCGCCTGGGACGAAAGCACGTCCATGCTCTGGGCACGCGTAGTACGCGGGATGAGCTCGAGCGCGAACAGCACGCCGCCCTTCTCCGCCACAGCCGCCGCGACCTCGGGTGCCGCGAACGGACGCGCGGTTCCGATGATGACCTGGCCCTTCTTGATGCGGTCGCGCTTCGGGCTCTGCGGATCGTCGTCGAGCACCCGGATCGTCGCCAGGACATCGGCGTCGAGGACCGCGTCGTGCGACGTGATCTCGGCACCCTTGTCCGTATAGGCCGCATCGGGAAAACCGGCCGCGAGGCCCGCACCCGACTCCACCAGTACCCGGAAACCCGCCTTTACGTAGCCCGCAACGACCTGAGGCGTGATGGCCACTCGTCGCTCACCGTCGACGCTTTCTTTAGGTGCGCCAATAGTGAGGGTGTTGGTCTCCCCCATATATCCGATGTCCCCTTTTGATTGGTCCCTGGCCGCGAGTCCTGACTCGTCCCCTGAGAGTCGGGATGGCGTTTCCTACATGACATTCAAACCGCGTGCAACGGATCGTCACAGGAGTTGCGATGTTTCGAAGGTCAAATCCCCGGTAGATGGGGACAACTTTCCCGCATAGTGCGCCCACAAGCGTCTGCGGACACCTTCGGTGACGACGCCTTTTCCCTCCTGAACCATCTCGGTGTGGTGACGATCTTCGCCTCGAGACCCGGTCCGCCGGACGGGGTCAGAGGCCTTCGCGGGAGGTTATCCGGTGGACGGCATCGGTGTCGTCGCCGGTCCCTGCGTTGTCGGATCCATTCAGGGCACGGGCCCGTCGGTGTACCGACGTTACGACCGACGAGCACCCCCTAGCATGCCCGGCGGCAACCGACCGGCCCGGTCCCGGCGTGGCCGAGTGATGGGATCTCGCGCGCGGCGTACCCTGTGAGCGCCTCTGCGTTTCGCGCGCGGAGTCGCCATGACGTCATGTCCACACAATCCACGCCACCCCACCGCCCCGCTCCGACCCGTCCCGCCGCGGTCATCCCGCTCGTTCCGGCGGCACGTCGGAGAGATCGGATCGTGGTGGTGGCCGTGACGGTCCTCGTGGCGGCGTTCGCGTTCGTCGAGGCGGTACGCGACGACGCCCCCATCTCCGCCCTGATCGGAGCCGGCGTGCTCCTTGTGGTCGGCGTCCCCGCCACCCGGTCGCTGTACCTCACGAGTCCACGACGGTCGCGTGTCGAGCTCTGGCCGGACGCGCTGGTCATCCACCAGCCGTCGCTCCTCAAGGAGCCCGTCCGCATCCCGCGCGGGGACGTCCGCGCGATGACCGTGGATGACGGGAACGATCAGACGTCGTTCACTCCGCATCGACCGCATGACCGCTTCCTTGTCAGCGGCGACTTCGCGTGGGCGGCACCGACCACTGACCCGGAGGCGATCGGCTGGCTGTTCGTACGCTCGTCCGGCTCCCTTCTCCCCTACTGCGGATCGACCCACCGGACCCCGAACATCGCCATTGTGATCGACCGGACGGTGACACCCCGTCTCCGTCGACGGTGGGTGGTGAACGTCGATCAACGAGGGCTTTTCCCCCGTCTCGACCGACCCTGGACCGGAACGCTCCTGGAGACGCCCGACCCCTCCGGGGCGAACGCCGCCCTGAGCGCGTGGGGACCCGTGCGGCAGTTGGTGGAGGGAGATTTCGCCCGTCCGACCGACCCGCGACGTCAGCGGACAGGCGAACACGCATTCGCCCACATCGGCGAAGGAACACCGAGCACCATCGACACCCGGGGGCGCGCCACCGTCGCGATCGCCCTGGTCGGTGCGATCGTCGTGGTCATCGCGCTCGCGGCGATGGCCGCCGTCACCGCCGGAGCCATCCTCATCGCCCACATGATGATCCCGCTCGGGCTGCTCGCGATCCTTCTGGGCGGGGCTGTGGGTCTCACGCTGATTCCCCCACGGGTCGACACGGGCCCGCAGGGGATCCGGATGGACCCGCTCCGGCATCCCCGGCTCATCTCTGCCGTCGAGCGCACGGCCGCCGAGATGAATGTCCCGATGCCGGACGAGGTGCTCGTCACCGCCGAGTATGAGGCATCGATGAGTACCACCCGCGGGCGACGGATCCTCCGGCTGGGACTCCCGCTTCTGGCCTCGCTGGACGAACGCGAGCTCGTCGGGGTGGTCACGCACGAGTTCGCCCATGCCCGTGGGGACGACACCTGCATCTGGCGCACCGTCGTACGGCTCGACGCCCTGCTGATCCGTTGGAGTTCGGGTCGGGCCGGGCCGGCCACGAGGAATCCCGCGCGCATCGTGATGACAGCACTCCATGGCTGGTTCGTCCGGCAGACCGGGCCGATGCTGCAGGCGAACGAGTTCGCGGCCGACGCGGCGGCCGCCACGGTCGTCGGCAGCCGCCGCGTGGTGGAGACCCTCAGCCGCTTCGCGGGCTTGGAGGTGGCGTACGACATCTTCTGGCATTCCGAGTTCGGCCCCGCTCTGCGCCACGGCCGTCGTCCCCCACTGGCCCCGGGCTTCCACCGCTTCTGCCGACAGTCCGCGACGCAGACGATCATCGCCGAGTTGGGGATCCGACGTCTCCGCGTCGAGAGCCGTGACGCGGGGCTGACCCACCCGACCCTCCGGGATCGTCTCACCGCTGTACGCGCCTTACGCGCCCCCGATGGCGGATCCGATGGCGGCCCGGCACTGACGCTCCTGGGTGACACCGACCCCATCGAGACCGGCCTTCTGGAGACGATCCTCACCCGCGACGTCCTGCGCAAGACGGTTCCCATCGCATGGGAGGACGTCGTCCGAGACGTCCACCTCCCCGACTGGCGCGAGCACTTCGTACGTCTCCGCACACGACTGTCCGGACTGACCGTTGTGGACCTGCCGATGCTGGCCGCCGACCCCGCGGGCTTCGCCGTGCGACTCGGCGCCCGTGACGGAAGCGCCCTCCGACGCGACGACGCCCGGCGCGGAGCAGCCTGGACAATCGGCGCGGCGCTCGCCGTCGCATTGGCCGATGACGGGTTCCGGCTGACGGGCGAACCCGGGGGTCCGGTCACCGCGAGCCGCGACCGTACCCGCATCCGTCCGTTCGAATCGGCCGAGGCTCTGATCGACGGCACCCTTGACGCCGAGGAGTGGCGCCACACGAGTACGGCGCACGGTGTGGCGCACCTGCCGCTGACTCCGCTGACGGACGAGGCACCGACCGTCGCGTGATGCGATCCCGGCGGGACCTCACATCGGTGGGCGGTCGGACGTCCTCTGGTCGCGATCGTCCCCCGGGCCCATGCGCGTGCGCGGAAAGCCCGGTGTCGGACACCGAGTTTTCCCACGATGCTCAAACGCCATGAACTCCCTGCTATCGAACGATTATCCGCTGCTTCGCCACCCTGCTCGGAATGTTTTGTGTCAGACACCAGCGTTTCCCGAAGGCACCCGGTGCCTCCAGCGCCGTCCACGAGCACGGGTGAGCGACCGATGACAGCACCGCAGAGAGAAGCTGCCGCCCGATCCCACGGCGACTACGTGCTCATCGGCGCCAATGGCCGTCCGCGACGGTCGACCGTTCCGGGAATGCTCGGTGGCCATCGCCGATCACGGATCTACGGACGACTGGACTGTCCCGTGGCGCTTCGGGCCATCGCGCGGGGTGGTTACCGCGTCCATCGCGTGTTCTTCGCCGACGCCGTCACGGCACGAGCGGCCGGCTACCGACCGTGCGCCGTCTGCCTGTCACAGGAGTACCGCCGGTGGAGGACGGCGGAGTGAGCGACCGGCGGACAGCGCCGCCCGACGGCGCGGAGACCGTCGTCGCGGTGCGGGCGAACGGACCGTTCGATGTCCTCTCCGCGGTGCGGATGCTGGCCAATCACACGATCGAGGGATTCGACCGCCTGGATCCGGAATCGGCCGTCTACGAACGACGACTTCGTATCGCGGACGAGGTGCGAACCCGCATCCGGCTCACCCCGGTCGGGGCGACCGTCTCCGTCGCGTCAGAAGACCGTGCCGTCGCGGATGAGGCCGCCCGGATCGTCCGGTTCTGGTTCGATCTCGACACCGATGTGGCCGCCGTCGACCGGCACCTCGCGTCGACCCCGCACCTGGAGGACGATGTCCGCCGGCGCCCTGGTGTGAGGATCACGCGCTATCCCGACGCCTTCGAAGCGATCGTCTCGATCATTCTGGGACAGGGCATCTCCCTCGCCGCGGCACGCACCGTGATGCAACGCCTCGTCGCCATCACCGCCGCCTCACCATCACGGACGGCTCTGCCCACGGCACCCGACGTGCTGGCGCTGGAGCCCGACACGCTCGGGGGACGGCTGGGGATCCCCGCGCGTCGTGCCGCGGCCCTGCAGGCGGTCGCCGCGCTCTTCGTCGACGGATACCTCCCGCATGAGGACGGGCTGGACCCGCTCGCGACCATTCCGGGAATCGGCCCGTGGACCGTGGATACGTTCGCTCTCCGAGCAGGGCTCGACGGGAACGCCTTTCCTGTCGGGGATGCGGTCCTCCACCGCATGCTCGAGCGTAAGAGCGCACGTGCGCTCGGCAAAGCGGCATCCGCCTGGACACCCCATCGTGGCTATGCCGCGATGCGTCTCTGGACGCGGGACGGCGATGCAACCGGCCCACGCCGCCCGAGGGGCTGACGCCGCTTCCCGCGGCACCTCGGCAGGCCCGGCATCCGCCGCCGGGCTCCCCCACTGTCCTGGCCGCTGACCTTGAACTCGGTGAACACGACTCCACGAGCGCCTGCACCCTGCACGGTCACCGCGCCGGTCCGCTCCGCGAGCACACGGTGACTTGCGTCTGCGGGGGTGTGGCTCCTCGCGGACGCGCCGATACATCGGAGGATGGACGCCTCCGGAGACAGCCCGCGCGACGGCGCGACCACCCGCCCGCTCTCGGTCATCCCCCTGGCACCGGCGTCACCCTGGTACGGACCCGCGATCTCCCTTCCCCTGGTCTGGGCGACACCGTTTGCGCTGATGTTCGTCTTCCTCGGCTCGTCCGGCATGAGCCGCGTCATCGGATGCCTGGTCATCGCGGCCGTCGCCGGCGCCGTCATCGCCGGGCTGCTGAAACAGAGGCGCGGGGCACGAATCGAGCTGTGGCCCGATCACATGCGCATCCACCAGCCGGCACTCCTGCGAGCCCCTCTCGACATTCCGCGTGAGCAGGTCCGGGCCGTCACGTTCGACAATCGTCGTGGAATACACAGATTCGCCGTCCTGAACGACTTCGTCTGGGGCGCACAGGACTTCACCCATTCGCGCACCGGCTGGCTGTTCGAGAGCGGGAAGGAATCGATCCTCCCCTACCTCGGCCCACAACACGCGACGCCGAACACCGCAATCGTCGTCGAAACGGCGCTGTCCCCGGTTCCCCGTCACCGGCGCCTCACCCGACTGAACGAGAGCAACCTGTTTCCGGGTGTCTCTCGGCCGACGCACGGCTTCTTCGCCAGAGCGCGACGCCCATCCGCCGCCCGACACGCGTTGGACGGCTGGACCCAGATCAGAGATCTGGTCGACGCCGACGTCACACACCTGCTGAACGTTCCCCCTGAAGCACCGGTGCAGCATGCGGCCGAGCCGACGAATCCCTACGGGATCGTGGACCCATCACGGGGCGCGCGACTCGGTCGGCATCTGAACAGCGCGGCCGAGGATGTGGACCGTTTCCTCACGATCTTCCCCTGCGTCGCCTTCGCCACGATCCTCGCCGGCGTCCCCTTGGTCATGCTCATGTTGATGGCCATCACATGGTGGTCGACCGCCTGGCCGATTCTGGTCTGTGTCCTCCTCTACGTTGCGATCATCGCCGGGCGAGCACTCGTGCCCCGAGGCCTGGGCATCACGCCGATCGGTGTCCCTCTGCCATCCTCGACGTATCCGAGAGTCACCGCTTTGGTCCGCGAAGCCGCCGACATCGCCGAAGGCACTATGGTCGACGAGATCCGTGTGACGCTCATGTGGGATGTCGCAGTACGGGTGATCAACCGCAGGCGGATCCTCTTCATCGGTGTCCCTCTGATGGGAGCCCTCGATCAGCGCACGTTGACAGGACGCATCGCCCGCGAGTTCCTGCGCCATGACATGGAGCCGGCGTCGGCCCAGGGACCCGACGGATATCTCCCGCGAGTGATGAACCAGCTCGAGCTCTCGCAGATCGGAGCGAACCGCCTGAACCCGAACCGCTGGATCGCCCGAGGGGCCGTCCACCTCGTCAGCCTGACGGTCCGCGCAGCCGCCTGGCGGCCCGCCCGTCGCCTGAAGGCCCGCGTCGTCGCCGCGGACGCCACGGTGGCCGACGCGGTCGGTGCGGATGCGTTCACCGATGATCTCATGACCTTCGCCCCCCTCGGCGACGCTTTCGACGTGTTCATGAACCAGTGGTATCTCCCGGCCCTTCAGAGCGGCTATGCACCACCTCTGACCGACGGCTTCCGCCGCTTCGTCGCTCAGCCGGCGGTCGCGACCTCCGTGGCCGAAATGGTGCCCCGGGTCATCCGCGATGACGCATCACATGAATCGCGTCAGTACCTCCCCCTCTATCGGCGGATCACAGCCCTCGACACGCCCCGATCGGCGCGCGAGATCCCCGTCGGGCTGTGGACCGACGAGCCGACGGTGGACCTCCTCCCCGACCTGGATCTCATCGAGTCCACCCTCATCGAGGATCTGTACCTGCTCGACGAGGTCCGGCCGACGCCCCTGGCCTGGGAGGACCTCATCGAGCGGGTCTGGGCGCCGCAATGGCACGCCGCGCTCGTACCGTTCCGTTCGAAGCTGTGCTGGTTCGTCGTGGAGGACCTCGTGTATCTGGCGAAGGACCCGGTGTTTCTCGCCTCGCTTCTCGGTGCCGACGACACCACGGTCCTCCCGACGCAGACGACGCGCAGCGGAGCCGACAACGTCCTCGGATGTCTGCTCGCCGTGGCACTCGTCCAGGCGGGCGTCCGGGTGACCGTCGAGCCGGGCGGCGAGGTCATCGCCATCGCCGGTGAACGAGAGCTCGATGTATTCGCAGTCACCGGCGCGCTGGGTCGTCGGACGATCACCGCGGTCGGATGGCGCCGCCGGTGTGCCGAGATGGACATCGCCCGCGTACGCGTTGCCCCGGTTCCGCCCCCGACCCACGTGGGCCCTGGGTCCGGCCTCCCTCACGGAGCCGACGGCGGGCAGGACGGTACCGCGACGGACATGGTGCATCAGGCGACGGTGCCGGCGTAGATCGCCACCCGACGTCATCGGAAAGTTCTGTGTCGGGCACCAGGCTTTCCTCCCGACAGGTGCTGCGCACGAACTACCTGCTATTCCCGATGTTCGAGCGCACCGGCCACGGAGCTTGGAAAGTTTTGTGTCAGACACAAAACTTTCCGGGTCCGCCCCTACGCGGTCCGCGCCCTCCCGTTCCGGGCCCACACGAGCACCGGTATGAGAAGCAGCGAGAGCACGCCGAACGCGATGGAGAGCGTGCTGAAGTCCGTGGCCGCCATGACCATTCCGGACGCCCCTCCCCCGCCGGCGCCGCCCAACGCGATCAGGACGTCGATCGTGCCCTGGGTCCGCGCACGGTTCTCCTGGGTCGTGGAATCAACGACCAGCGCCGTGCCGGAGATGAGCCCGAAGTTCCAGCCGAGTCCGAGAAGCGTGAGGGCCACCACCATCCACAAGACGGAGTCCCCAGGTGCGAGTGCAGCCGCGATGCCCGAGAGCAGGAGCGTCACACCCGATGCGATGACGATCGGCGCCCGCCCAAGGCGATCGACGAGGAAGCCGGTGAGCGGTGACGGTAGGTACATGGCGCCGATGTGGATCGAGATCACCAGGCCGACCGCGCCGAGGCCGTGGTGATGGTCCCGCATGTGCACCGGTGTCATTGTCATGATCGCGAACATGACGAGCTGCGTCAGCACCATGACGAACGCGCCGACGTAGGCACCCACCTCCGGCCGCGGTACGGCGCCGGACGGGGCGGCGGCTGCCTGCGGGGCGATCTTCAATGAACGCGCGACGAGGAACGGATCCGGCCGCAGAAGGATCAGGAACGAGATCCCGGCGGCGAGATAGGCGACCGCCGCCAGGATGAAGGGACCGGCGAGGTCGATCACCCCCATGCGCTCGGCGAGGGCCCCGAGCGGATCGATGAGGTTCGGTCCGGCGACGGCTCCGAGGGTCGTGGAGACCATGGCCACACTGATTGCGCGACCCCGATGGGTCGGCAGGGCGAGGTCCGTGCCTGCGTAGCGCGCCTGCAGGTTGGTCGCGGTCCCCGATCCGTAGACGAAGAGCGAGATGAGGAGCAACGGGACATTGTCCATGGCGGCAGCGGCGACCACGCCGATCGCACCGATCCCGCCGCTCGCGAACCCCAGGCCCAGACCGACACGCCGCCCCAGGCGGTGCGTGAACCGGCCGACCAGGAATGCCGACAGCGCGGCACCGAGGGTGAAGAGCGTGGTCGGAAGCCCGGAGAGGGCGTCCCCGCCGAGCATCTCCTTGGCCAGCAACGCGCCCGCCGTGACGCCGGCCGCGAGCCCCGCCCCGCCGAGGACCTGGCTGATGAGGACGACGATGAGGGTCCGCCGTTGAACGCGGCGGCGCGTCTCCTCCTGTTCGTGCGTGAGCCCCGGATGGGACTCGGAACCCTCAGGCGGCAAGTCTCACCGTCCGGGTGCCGCGCCACTCGATGACGCCGTCGTGCATGGCCACCGCGTCCAGGCCCCGTTCACGGAGCCACTCCGCTCCCTCCCGCGCGAGATGACAGAACTCGCCGCGACAGTAGAGCACCACGCGCTGATCCTCCGGCAGTTCCCGGTAGCGATCCGGAAGCTCATCGAACGGCATGGACACTGCACCCGGGAAGTGTCCCGCCTCCCATTCGGACCGCGGACGGACGTCCAGCACCGTCATGTCGTCGGTGACGGCCGCCGCGGCGATGACGGGTGCGGGCTCGCCTGACTCGATGGGCTCCGACAGGTAGTCCTCCATCACCTCCCGCAGATGCGCCGACCGTTGAAGGGCGACGTCCTTCGCCACCACGTACAGCTCGGCCACATCGTCACCCGCCAGTCGGTGGAAGATCGTCGTCCCCTCCCGTCGCGTGTCCACAAGACCTGCCTGCTTCAGCACGCGCAGGTGAGCGGAGGTCGACTGGAACGAGATGCCGGAGAGCCGGGAGAGGTCCTCCACGGAGCGCTCGCCCTGGGCCATGAGCTCGATCAGGGCGAGGCGACGCCCGCTCGCCATGGCCTTGATCACGCCACCCAGCAGATCGACCAGCTCGTCATGCCCCGCCGCCTCGCGGTGTTGGTACGACTGTTCGGACCCCACGTTGCCCCCGCTTCTCAACTATTCTCGTTATAAGTAGAATACAAGAGTATAGGGTGGGCGACTCCGACGGCCCCGCCCTCCCGGGCTGAGCGCGGCCCCGCGGAGGCGCTTGCGGGCGGTACCATCCGGCGCATGTCGGGAGATCGCCTCGGTCTGCTCAGCCTCCGGTGGGACGCCGTCTACTGCGCTGTGGCCGGCGCCAGCCTCGCCGCCCTGGCCGGTCCGGTCGCCCCACACCTGGACGTTCCCGCAACCGCACTGGGCGTGATCGGTATCGCGGTCGTCGCCTGGGGCGCGCTTGTGGCCTGGATGGCGTCGCGACTCCCCCGCCGCCGTGCGGTCACCATCACCATGTGCGCGAATCTTGCGGCCACCCTCCTCGTCGCGACCTACTCGATGGCCGCCAGCGGTCTTCTAGTCATGATGACGCTACTGACGGTAGCCGTCGACATCGCGTGCTTCGCGGTGAGCCAGGGGCTCGCGCTCAGACGCCTCGCCCGCGCCGACGCCCGGTAGTTCCTCGGCCTACACACGCGGGACCGCGGACAACGGCCGTCTCGCTCCGGCCTGGAGGGCCCCGCCAGGCGATACGGACAGCGAGACGTCACACGGAGCGCATCGACCATCCCGCCTGATGCAGCCGATCGATCGCCTCGAGGATGAGGTCCAGGGCGAACACGAATTCCGCGTCGGCGTCGCATCCTCCGGAGAGGGCCTCCACGTCACCCCCCGCCACATCCATGGCGATCGCCGCGATGTGCGGATAGGTCGCTGTCACCCGCTCCACCAACTCCTGCCGTTCCTTCGGATCGTCCGGAATGCGCAGCGTCTCAGCATCCTCGAACGCCTCCGGGCTGAACCCCCAGATGCGATGCCCCAACACGTGCATCCCGTAGTGCGTGAGTTCCGCTGAGAGACCACCTCCCATGAACATGCCCGCAAGCGAATCCATGTATCCGAGCACGGCGGGCGTGCGCGTCCGCCGCGTCTCGATCACCGAACGCGCCCACGGATGGGCCAGGAGCGCACGACGTGCCGACAGGATCCGTCCGCGGACGGAGGCCCTCCAATCCGGATCCTGGACCGGCGGGTCGTACTCGCCGATCACGACATCGACCATCCCGCCGAGGAGGTCCTCCTTGTTGGCGACGTGCTTGTAGAGCGCCATCGGCACCACGCCGAGCATCGCCGCCAGATGCCGCATGCTGACCCCATCGATCCCCTCACGATCGGCCAGAACCACGGCGGCACCCAGGGCACGATCCCGCGTGAGCGGGCGACGATTGCGTGACGATTCGGCCAGGACTCCTCAGACAGACGGATGGCGGACTTGACTGGTGTACACAGTACACCTACCCTCACCGGTGTACGCCGTACACCGCAGGCTCCAAGGAGACCTCCATGCTCGATGCCCAACGACGCGCCAGGATCGCCGGCGGCCTCTACCTCCTCACCGTGGTCACCTCGATCCCCGCGCTCGCGCTCAAGTCCCCGGTGCTGGACGACGCGAACCCGGTCGCCGCAGCCGCCTCCTCGGATCGGCTGGCCTGGGCAGCCGTCCTCGAGATCATCCTGGCCGTCGCATGCGTCGGCACCGCCGTGGTCCTCCTGCCTGTCCTCCGCCACCTGAACCCGAGCGCGGCCACCGGTTTCCTCAGCGCACGGACCGTCGAGGCGGGGCTGATCGCCGTGGGCGTCCTGGCCATGCTCACGCTCACGGATGCCTCGATGAACACGTCATCCGCCGATGTCGCCACTGGCCTTCACGACTGGGCCTTCCTCCTCGGCCCCGGGTTCATCCCCGCCGTGAACGCCGTCCTCCTCGGCTCGATCCTCCTGCGCTCGCGGCTGGTCCCACGCGCGATCCCACTCGTCGGCCTGATCGGCGCGCCGCTACTGACTGCGTCGGCGACCGCCACCGTCTTCGGAGCCCTCGACCAGGTGTCGCCACCTGCGGGCGCATTGGCCCTCCCCATCGCCCTGTGGGAGATCACGCTCGGCATCTGGCTCGTGACGCGCGGTTTCTCGAAGGACGCGCTGCGCGACCGCGACGCGCAGGGAGCTTCCGGCGAGACCGTGAGCGCACGGGCCGTGTGATCGCGCCGGTGCCACGGCACCTTCGACGGCACTACGCCCGCGGCGCCCATTCCGTGACCCGCTGCGCCTGCTCGTCCTGAACGCGCCCGGGAGGATTCGAACCTCCGACATTCGGCTTAGAAGGCCGCTGCTCTGTCCCCTGAGCTACGGGCGCTCGCGTCGCGCGAACTGTACCGCGCCCACCGCCCGACCACGTAACAGGCCCCAGAAACACGTCGGCCCGAGGCGACGAGCGCCCCGGGCCGATCGATGCTCAGATGAGCGTGGAACTACGAGAGGTACTTCGAGGCGTCGATGCCGTGCTCCGACATGAGCTTCTGGAACGTCTCACGCATCTCGTCCGGGTAGTCCGGCAGGTCACCCTGCGCGAGGACCTCCTCGGCGCGCTTCTTGATGTTGGGGCCGAAGTCCCAGTCATCGTCGTTCATGAGGCGCTTGATCTCCTTGGCGGGCCAGGAGACGACGCCCGCGTCACGGGAGAACTGCTCGGCGAGCTTGTCGATCTCCTCGAAGCGACCGGCGATCGGAGCCTGCTCCTGGATCATGCCCTTCTCTTCCAGGACCTCCTTGAGGCCGTCGATCATCGGGAGCGGCTTGCCGTACTCACCGTCGTGGAAGAGCTTCTCGAACTTGATGCGGGCACGCTGACCGCCACCCTTGCGGTCCTCGAGCGGGTAACCGATGACCATGCCCCACGTGAGCCTGAAGTTCGGCGCGAGACCGAAGGCCTTCTCCACACCGCCCGGCTTACGGCCGAAGGCGAGGAGGCAGGAACCGACACCCATCGACGCGGCGGCGACGGTCGCCTGACCGACGGCCTGACCGGTCTCGAAGCGCAGAAGCGCGTCGGTGCGCTCGGTCGGGAAGCTCATGAGGCGAGGAACCGTCTGAGTCATGGTGAACTCGTAGTTCCAGCCGTGGTACTTGCTGAGAGCACCGGAGAGGGCAAGCGTCGACAGACCGTCGTTGGCGCGGCCGTACCACGCGTTCAGGTTGGTGAGCCAGAAGATCAGGTGTGAAGCCTGGTTGATCATCTGGACGTTGAACCCGGAGACGCACTCTTCGATGTCGTCCCACAGGTCGCAGTTCTCCTTCTGGACAACGATCGCCTCGGTGGCGTTGATGTTGCCCTGACACGACGACATGCGCGCCGCCTGGAGAATGGTCTGGACCTTCCAGTCCTCGACCTTCTTGTCAGGATCGTAGTACCGGATGGTGCGCCGGTCGCCGATGGCTTGAAGGACGGAGACGTCTTTGATGTCAGACGCGGAAACGGACATTGGACCCCCTGGTCAGCTTGCGAACCTCGAGCAATGGACAGGCACCTGAGCGCCCGGAGGGCACGATGCCGAGTGGCAATCTAACGGACGGCGAGAGCGTTCGCAGCCTTTGCAACGAATTCGTTTTCGGGAGTGAAACAAAGAACTCCACTTCCTGTATTGCCAAGCGATCAGCGCCGTGAATGGGTAGGATGCCGCTCATGCCGAAACTACTCTTAGTCACTGCACCAACCGACGAGGTTCTCAACAAAGAGGGCAAGGTCCGCTTCCCCGGAACCGAGAAGGCCATCGAGGCCCTCACGGAGGCCGGTTGGGAGGTCACGACCTGCGGGGTCGACTGGCCCGAGCCACTCAACGTCGCCAACGAGATCAAGCCCGACGCTGCACTCGTCTCGACCTACAAGCGTGTACCGCGCTCGCGTGACTGCGCGTCGATGCTCGCTCGCATGAGCGAGGTCCCCGTTTACACCGTCGGCGTTCTGCAGAAGGACGACGCGTTCCGCACGATGGCGCCGACCGTCGGCGTCCTCCGGAACATCGGAGAGCTTCCCCTGCCGTAGTCGATCTCGGTCACCCGGTGCCACCGGGAGGGGGATATTTGGCACCAGCGTCCACGATCCAATCTGACCGTAGGCGGGCCGCGTCGTCCCGAGGAGTGATCCTTCTCGTCGTCGCGGCCCTCTTCGCTTTGTGGACCGCGGCCTCCGCCTCGGCACTCCCGGTCGGTCTCGTCAAGTCGGTGACCGACGTGAACGGCGGGGTCGTCGAACCCGGCGATATCCTGGAGTACCGGATCGTCGCCAGAAACCCGCCCCCGCTACCCGCGCTCGGAGTCACGGTCACCGACCCGATCCCCTCGGGAACCACGTATGTGCCCGGCAGCCTCGTCCTGGACGGGACCCCGCGAACGGACGCCATCGACCTCGACGGCGCGCAGATGATCCTGGGAACCCCGAACTTCATCCTGGGCACCATGCCGGCGAGCACGACGGCCACGCGCGTCATGACCTTCCGGGTGCGGGTGAATCCGACTCTCGCCAACGGCTACGTTATCTCGAACCAGGCGTTCGCGACGGGCCTGCCGCCAGCCATATCGAACACGGTCACCACCACCGTGACCATTCTCCCCCCGGTCCTCACGGCGAACGCCACGGCGACGGACCTGAACGGCGGTGACGTCGAACCGGGCGACATCCTCCGCTACACGCTCACGACTGTGAACGTCGGCACCGGCATTGCGGCCAACGTCGTCGCGACCAGCGGGCTACCGCCGCGCACGACACTCGTCCCGGGCACCCTGACGATCGACGGAGCCCCGCGGACCGACGCCACGGGAGACGACAGCGGCGAGATCGGACCCGGGGGCGGCACGTTCCGCCTGGGCACCGGTGCCGACGCCGCGGACGGCGGGCAGATCGCCCCGGGCGGGGGTACCTCGACGGTGACGTTCGATGTCCGCGTGGACGACGACGTGCTCGACGGCACTCCCATCACCTACGACGCGACCGTGCGGTACACCCGGGTCGTCGGCGGAGCGGTCCTCACCGCGACCGCACCGACATCGACGATCGTCGTCTCCGCACCACCCGCACTCACACTGGACAAGACGGTGGTCGACGTGAACGGGGGCGATATCGAACCCGGTGATGTCCTCACCTACCAGGTCACGGTGTCGAGCAACGGCGCCGGGTTCGCCCGGGGCGTGGTCGCGCGCGACGCTGTCCCGGCGGGCGCTGCATTTGTGCCGGGAAGCCTCACGGTGAACGGCACACCGGCGAGCGACGCGGCCGGAGACGACCTCGCCGAGATCTCCGGCGACGAGATCGTGACACGTCTGGGCACCGGCGCGGACGCCACCCAGGGCGGGGTCATGCCGCCAGGGACATCCGCGACATTCTCGTTCCAGGTGACGGTGGACGCCGGGGCCGCCGACGGAGCCGTGGTCACCAATCAGGCGCACGCCCAGTTCGGCGGTTTCGCGGACGGACTTCCTCGGACGGCGTCATCGGGCGTCGTCGGTGTCACCGTCACCAACGTGCCGCGCACGCCGAACGTCGTCGTGAGCGAGCGGTTCACCCTCGTCTACGACGCCGATCGCGACGGACGCATCGGCCCGGGGGATTTCGTCCAGTACACGATCACGATCACGAACACGGGCAACGGGCCGGCCACCGACGTGACATTCGATCAACAGGTTCCCTCCGTCGGAACCCTCATCAATCGGAGCATCTTCATCACCAAGGGCACCGCGGTCCTCCGCGCACCCGGTGCCATCACCGTGACGATTCCCTCACTGGCGCCCCGTGAGGTCGTCTCGGCCGCATACGTGGTGAGGCTGAAGCCCACGGTGACGAGCACAGCACAACTCGTGACCCGGACCTCGGTCGTCACAGGCGTCACGAACCCCGAGCCGCCGACGCCGAGCCAGCCCGTGGCGCGTCCGCCGCGTCTGCGCCTCACCGTCCGCGGACCGCGCCAGGTGCGCGCCGGTGAACTCGCGACCTACCACGTGCACGTCGCGAACCTGAGTCGGCGCAACGTCACCAACCTCACGCTGCACCAGTTCATCCCGCGGAGCATGTCGGTGACCGGAAGCGCTCCGCGCCTCGCCTTCGCCCGTTCCCAGCCGCGCTGGCGCATCAGCGTGATCCGCGCCGGTTCGAGCGCGACAATGGTTGTGCGGTTCCGGGCGGCACGCAATGCGCGGGGCCTGCGTACGAACCAGGTTCGGCTCACCGGCACGGCGATCACTCCGATCACCCTACGTGCACCCCTGACGATCCTTCCGGCGCGGGTTCCCGTGCCACGGGTGGTCGGCTGACCACGGGCGTCGTCCCTCCCTTCCCCACGGGCCACTGGCACAGCATCGTGTGTCGGCGCCGTCTATAGCCCGCAGCCGACGTCGTGAACCTCCGGTGACCCCGGCCGGTGTGCCGCCGATGCCCGGGCTATTGTCCGCGGAGCTTCGACGTGTCCCAGGGCATTCGTTTTCCGCGTCCGAGCAGGTCTCATAACGCCGCCCAACCAGGAGAGAACATGATTCAGGGTTTCAAGACCTTCATCACCCGTGGAAACGTCATGGATCTGGCCATCGCGGTCGTCATCGGCACCGCGTTCGCCAAGGTCGTCGACGTCGTCGTCGGTGCACTCGTCAACCCGATCCTCAACCGTGTGGGAGGCGGGAACGTCGGCGAGGGCCTCGGCATCCAGCTGGGTGACGACGGAAACGCCGACACGTTCATCAACATCGGCGCGATGATCAACGCGCTGATCATCTTCCTGCTCACCGCCCTCGTCGTCTACCTCGTGTTCGTCGTCCCGATGAACAAGATGATCGAGCGCCGTAACCGCAACAAGGACGCCGAGGAAGACGAGCCCGAGGAGGACGTCGCGCTTCTCCGGGAGATCCGCGACCTGCTCAAGCGGAACTAGTGCCCCTGAGTCGGTGGTTCGTTGCGGTCTGGCGGCTGCAACCCATGCCGGGATGAGACCACGCGTCCTTCGATGGCAACGCTCCGCGGCGTTGTCATCGTCGGCACCCATATGAACCGATATGGGCACCTCCTCGTCCTCGTCCCGACGGGGTTTCGCTCGCCATACCGATAACGAACCACCGACTCAGGGACACCGGTCGGCACCACGCTCCCGACGGCACCCGAACCCCTCAGCCCGGGCCGTCACCCTCCAGATCGCGCTCGACCAGATCGAGCAGACCCGATCGCAGGTGCCTGAGTGCCTCGGTACCGGGTGCGCCACCCCACAGGAGCGCGCCCACGGCACCGTCGCTCGCCGCGATCACGACCCGCTGAACGCCCGGCGAAACGCCGTCATCGGCGAGGTCGCGTTCCCACCTTCGCGCGTCCTCGGCGGCGAACTCAGCCACCTTGGGGATCGACATCAGCTGACCGATCACCACCAGGCGGATCCTGTCGTCGCCGGTGAGGGCGGCGGGATCGAGGCTGACATCGACATAGGCACGCGTGAGCCGCCCCGGCGCTTCACCCTCACGGTGCGCGCGTTCCATCACGCGATCGCGGAAGCCATCACAGAACGCGCGGACGATGGAGAGGAAGAGCTCGTCCTTGGTCGGGAAGTGGTAGATCAGCCCGCCCTTCGATACGGCGGCCGCCCGTGCGATGGCATCCAGCGACACGCGTACGCCGTGCTCGACGATCAACCGTGAGGCCACGGCGATGATCTCGCCGCGCGTCTGCTCGCCCGAACGTCCGGCCATGCGTCCCATCGTCCTCCTCACACCGTAACGCGGCCCCGACACCCGAGACCGACACCGTAACTTTACCGACCAGTCGGTATAGTTTCTAGTCGCACCATGACCGCCCCACAGCCCGTTTCGTCCCCCCTCTCACCCCGCCGCCGCTGGATCGCGCTGGCGGTGCTCACGCTCGCCATCGTCATCCTCGCCGTGGACGCGACGGTGCTCTACCTGGCCGTACCCTCGCTCACCGAGGATCTGGCGCCGTCCGCATCCCAGATCCTGTGGATCGGCGACATCTATTCACTGGCGATCGCCGGGCTCCTCATCGTCATGGGCTCGCTGGCCGACCGGATCGGCCGCAAGCGGCTGCTTCTCATCGGCGCCGCCGGGTTCGGCGCGGCGTCGGCCATGGCCGCGTGGTCGACGAGCCCCGAGATGCTGATCGTCGCACGTCTCCTGCTGGGTGTGACCGGCGCCACGCTCATGCCGTCCACCCTCTCCCTCATCCGCAACATCTTCCCCGACCCCACCGAGCGTGCGCGCGCCATCGCCATCTGGGCGGCCGCCATGGGTGGAGGGGCGGCGCTGGGCCCGGTCGTGGGCGGCGCGCTCCTCGACCACTTCTGGTGGGGGTCCGTGTTCATCATCAACCTGCCGATCATGGCGGTGCTCGTGGTGGGGGGCGCCATCCTGCTCCCCGAGTCGCGCGACCCGGACCCGGGACGGTTCGACCTCCTGTCGGCCGCCCTGTCGATGGTGTGCCTGGTGCCGCTCGTCTACGCCATCAAGCAGGCCGTGACCGAGGGGATGTCCCCGCTCATGGTCGCCATGCTCGTCCTCAGCGTGGTCGCCGGCGCGCTGTTCGTCCGCCGCCAGATGCGGCTGGGCGCGCCTCTGGTCGACGTCACCCTCTTCCGCCTGCCGGCCTTCACCGGCGCGGTGGTGTCGACGTTCATCTCGGTGTTCGCGATGATGGGCTTCCTCTACTTCTTCTCCCAGTACCTCCAGCTGGTGCGGGGCTACCGGCCGCTGCTCGCCGGCCTCGCCGAGCTGCCGGCGACCATTGCGACCATCGTCGTGGTCGCAATGGTCGGGGTGGCGCTCCGACGACTGGGAGCGGGTCGGTCGATCGGCTTCAGCCTGGTCCTGATCGCCCTCGGGCTCGGCGGGATCACGCTGGCCCTGGAGGCCGAGCACTACGTCTGGCTGGGGCTTGCGCTCGTGCCTGTCGGGCTCGGCATGGGAATGGCGACGGCGCTCGCGACCGACACCGTGGTCTCGGCAGCGCCGCCCGAGAAGTCGGGTGCCGCCTCCGCGGTGAGCGAGACGTCCTACGAGCTCGGTGTCGGGCTGGGCATCGCGGTGCTCGGATCCGTCGTCACGTAT
This sequence comes from uncultured Bifidobacteriaceae bacterium, assembly GCA_964531025.1. Taxonomy (GTDB): domain Bacteria; phylum Actinomycetota; class Thermoleophilia; order Miltoncostaeales; family Miltoncostaeaceae; genus CALMEC01. The sequence continues at coordinate 588,177 of CAZHDY010000001.1, forward strand.
CTGTACCGATCCGACGTGCCGATCCCCGATGGCACGAGCCCGGCCGGTGCCGTGCACATCCAGGACTCACTCGCCACAGCGCTCCCCGTCCTGGAGGGAGATCCCGCAGCAACCGAGGGGGCGATGCACGCATTCGTCGACGCGATGCAGGTGGCCTCGCTCGTCGCAGCCGTGGTGACGCTCGTCGCCGCCTGGGTGGCGTGGACCCTCATCCCCTCCGAGCACTTGCGACCCGCCGGCCACGCATCACACTGACGCGCCGACCCGGCCGCGGTGGCCGGGCCGATCCCGGTGCATCAACCCTCCGCGTACGCCTCGATCGGTGCGCACGAGCACACCAGGTTCCGGTCGCCGTGCGCGTGGTCGATGCGGCCCACCGGCGGCCAGTACTTGGTCGCCCGCAGCGACGCCACCGGATAGCCGGCCTGCTCTCGCGAGTACGCCCGGTTCCACTGGTCCGAGGCGATGTCATCCGCGGTGTGAGGAGCATGGATGAGCGGGTTGTCGTCCGCCGGCCAGGTGCCGTCGGCGACGCGGTCGATCTCGTCGGCGATCGTGAGCATGGCGTCGCAGAAGCGATCGAGTTCGGCCAGCGCCTCCGACTCGGTGGGCTCGACCATGAGCGTGCCGGCGACGGGGAACGACATCGTCGGGGCGTGGAAGCCGAAGTCCATGAGGCGCTTGGCCACATCGTCGACGGTGACGCCTGAGCGCTCCTTGACCGGTCGCAGATCGAGGATGCACTCGTGGGCGACGCGCCCGTCGGCACCGGTGTACAGGACGGGATACTTCTCGTCCAGGCGACGTGCGATGTAGTTGGCCGCGAGGATCGACACCTCGGTGGCGCGCCGCAGGCCGTCCGCCCCCATGAGCGCGATGTAGACCCACGGGATCGGCAGGATGCCGGCCGATCCCCAGGGTGCCGCTGAGATGGGACCGACGCCGGTGGCCGGTCCGGCCTCGGCGACCAGTGGATGGCTCGGCAGGTGTGGCGCCAGGTGGGCGCGGACGGCGACCGGGCCGATGCCGGGCCCTCCACCGCCGTGCGGGATGCAGAAGGTCTTGTGCAGGTTCAGGTGCGAGACATCCGCGCCGAAGTGGCCCGGCTTGGCCAGCCCCACCATGGCGTTCAGGTTGGCGCCGTCCACGTAGACCTGGCCCCCACCCTCGTGGATGATCGCGCAGATCTCCTCGACGGCCTCCTCGAACACGCCGTGGGTGGACGGGTAGGTGATCATGATGGCCGCCAGGCGGTCGCCGACGGCGTCCACGTGGGCGCGCAGGTCGTCCAGGTCGACGTTGCCGGCGTCGTCACAGGCCACCACCCGCACGGTCATGCCCGCCATGACGGCGGATGCGGCGTTGGTGCCGTGGGCCGACGACGGGATCAGGCAGACGGTTCGGCCGTCGTCACCGTTGGCCCGGTGCCAGGCGCGGATGGCGAGCAGACCCGCCAGCTCGCCCTGCGACCCGGCGTTCGGCTGCAGCGACACCGCGTCGTAGCCGGTGACGGCGCAGAGCGCGGCCTCCAGCTCGTCGATCATCTGCCGGTAGCCGACGGTCTGATCGGACGGCGCGAACGGGTGGATACCCGCGAACTCCGGCCACGTGATGGGGAGCATCTCGGAGGTCGCGTTCAGCTTCATGGTGCATGAGCCCAGCGGGATCATCGTGCGGTCGAGCGCCAGGTCACGGTCCTGCAGGCGTCGCAGGTAGCGGAGCATCTCGTGCTCGGTGTGGTAGCTCGTGAAGACCGGGAAGTCGAGGATGTCGCCGGTGCGCGCGAGGGCTTCCGGGATGCCTGAGGAGACCTCGTCGTCGACGGTGTCGACCGAGGCCTCGATCCCGAAGGCGCGCCACAGGGCCTCGACCTCTCGTCGGGTCGACACCTCGTCGAAGCTGATGCCCACCGTCGTGTCGTCGACCCGGAGGATGTTGATGCCCTCGGCGAGCGCGGCGGCCACCGCACGATCGGCGTCGGCCACCTGGATGCGCACCGTGTCGAACCAGGTGTCGTTCAGCACCTCGGCGTTGCCCCGGGCGAGCCCCGTCACGAAGATCGACGTCAGGCGCTCGACGCGCTGCGCGATGCGGCGAAGGCCGTCGGGGCCGTGCCAGGCGGCGTACATGCCGGCCATGACGGCGAGCAGCACCTGCGCCGTGCAGACGTTGCTCGTGGCCTTCTCGCGGCGGATGTGCTGCTCGCGGGTCTGGAGCGCCAGACGAAGCGCCGGGCGGCCGCCCTCGTCGATCGACATGCCGACCAGGCGGCCGGGCAGGGAGCGCGCGTAGGCGTCGGAGGTCGCGATGAAACCGGCGTGCGGTCCGCCGAAGCCCATGGGCACGCCGAAGCGCTGCATCGAGCCCACGGCGATGTCGGCACCCTGCTCGCCCGGTGAGCGGGTGACCACCATGGCCAGCGGGTCGCCGACCATGACGACGATGCCGCCGATCTCGTGAACACGTGCGATGACCGCGCTGTGGTCGCGCAGCTCACCGGACGATCCCGGGAACGCCAAGAGCGCTCCGAAGAGGTCGGCGGGCAGGTCAGCGGCCGGATCACCGACGACGACCTCGATGCCGATCGGCTCGGCGCGCGTCAGGACGACATCGATCGTCTGCGGGTGGCAGTCGGCGTCGACGAAGAAGACCGGCGGCCGCTTCTTCGCGATGCGCTGCGACATGGTCATGGCCTCGGCCGCCGCCGTGCCCTCGTCCAGCAGTGATGCGTTGGCGAGCGGCAGCCCCGTCAGCTCGGACACGACCGTCTGGAAGGTGAGGAGCGCCTCCAGCCGGCCCTGGCTGATCTCGGGCTGGTACGGCGTGTAGGCCGTGTACCAGCCGGGGTTCTCGAGGATGTTCCGCTGGATGACCGGCGGCGTCACGGTGTCGCTGTAGCCGCGTCCGATCATGGAGGTGACGACGCGGTTCTGGGACGCGATCTCCCGCAGGCGGGCGATCGCCTCGGGCTCGGTGAGCGGGTCGGGCAGGTCGAGCGGCTCGGTGAGGCGGATGCCCTCGGGTACCGTCTGCGCGACGAGCTCCTCCATCGACCCGGCGCCGATGACCGACAGCATGTGGTCGACCTCGTCGGGTGACGGGCCGATGTGCCGCTCGGCGAAGTCGCCGTGGGCTTCGAGCTCCCGCAGTGTGCGGTGGGAGGGTGACATCGAGGTGCTCCTCGTGTGGGCGTGCGTCGTCAGCGCCCCCGCTGTCCGTTTGCCTGAGAGATGCACCCGGGATCCGGGCTTTCCCCATCGGCGGGATGTCGCCATCCTCTCTCCAGCGTCACCGCGCCACCACGGTCCGGGTGCCTGAGAGTTTCCGGGGCGGTTGCTCCTTCGGCGACGGTTCGTAACCGTCTCTCCCACGGCGGCGATCGGTGGCGGCAGAGTAGCAGCGGGATCGGGTGGTCCGGGATCCGGCTGAGGATCGGGTGACCGGTCTGTGCGGGCGAAATCGACGCCCCGCTCCCCGTCGGCGGTCTGGCACGACTCGAATCGTCACTTCCTGATGTCTCGGGGCGGGGAAACCTGGAGACGGTTCCCCTCCGCGTCCCACGCCGTCAGAGAAACGGGGGACGCCTCTCCCGTCGGCACGAGCAGCGACGGCTGCGGGACGTCTGCCGAGATCCGGACGAACCACCAGCCGTTGTCGATCACGGCGTCTCGCTCAATATCAGCGAGCCGAGCACGAATCCGCGCCACACCTGGCCGAACCCGTCCGTAAGCGATGGACGTGTAGCGATATGTCCCATTCGTAGGGCCGTCAGCACCGCTGGATCCACTGCAGTATGTGACGTCTGGCGTGCCGATCCCGGCGAGGCAGGCGCTGTGCCCAGACTCTCCCGGCTCGGCCGTGATGAGACTTCCCTCGTTCTGCGGCCCGGATACACGGGTCACGTACAGAGCGACGATCGCCCCCTGCGATGCAGCACCATCCAGTTCGTAGTCGACGCCGTCAAACCGACCGGTCGCCAATCGAACCCAACGAGTTCCCTTGGGAAGGGCGTCGCGAACACCGGGCGAGCGAATCTCGCGACCGGCCGGGAGATCATCCGTCCTCTCCACCGGTTCTTGACCGTAGGGCTCTGCATGAACAACGGAGACACGTCCACCCAGGTCGGGGCGGGCAATGGAAGCGGGCACGACGGAATCCGCTGAGAATCGTAGATCCCCGTCAGACGTGACCGTGCCCGTGCCGACCATCGGGGCGCTCCCGGAGTAGGTGCCGTCACCCGACAAGTCGAGGAACACCCGGACCTTCCGGACGATTTCGTCGTGCGCTCGCTCGTCGAGGGACACGACAATGGACCCGCCGTCCTGCCTGACGGACCGAACAGCTGATGCAGGCACGACCTGGGTCGGCCGGATGAGGAGTACGTCTTCACCACCGTCTCCGCCGACGACAGCCAAGCTGGCGGGAACGGCGAGCATGACTGTCGCCGTGGAGCGGGCGAGGCGTGCGTGTTCCGTCTCTGCCTGGGCGAGAGTGTCGAATCGCGTGAGCCCGGCCCACTCCCCGGATGATGTTCGGGACTGCACGTAGTACTGGGCGCCCGATCTGAGATCGGCCCGTTCGACGTGGTCTCGGAGGGCCTCCAGGTTCGAGCCGGCTGCGATGATGCTGGAGTCGTTGTCGAGGATGACCAGGCGATCGAACCGCATGTACGCATTGACTTGGTTGCTGGTCGCCGCTCCCGGCAGCCGAACCTGTACCTCGTCGCCCGTCGCCGACACGACCTCCACGCCGGCACCACCGTAGTCGTACGTGCGAAACGCGAGTGCCGTCGCAAAACGCTCACGCATTTCCTCGATGGAGATGCCTTCGTCCGGCTGCAGACGGACGGTCACGATCTGCCCCCAGTCGACACGGGCGGGCGGGATCACCGGCGTCGCGGGCTCCGGGTCCGGGCGGTCGCCGTCCCGCAGAAGGATCCCCACGGTGATCAGCAGAGCCGCAGCCGCCACAACGGACGCCGCAACGAGGAGCCCCCTCGTATTCAGACGACGGGACCGGCGGGACGGTGCGGCGCCGCCGCTCGTCGCCGACGCGACGATGCGCTGGGCCAGCCCGTCGGGGGTCTCCGGCAATGAGCTTCGGATCTTGCGGATCGCATCCTCGACGTTCATGCCAGTCCTCCATCGGTGCCCGCCGTGGCCTCGTCCAGGTCCACGGACAGGTCGGTCAGATCACGCGCGGCCCGCTGCCGCGCCCGGTGCAGCCAGGACTTGACGGTCCCTTCCGACGCTCCGAGTGCCTCCGCGATCTCGGGAACCGTCAGCTCAGCGACCGCCGACAGGAACAGCACCTCCCTGTGGCGGGGGCGCATCTTCGCCAGAGAGGAGGCCAGACGCGGCTCCAAGCCGTCCAGGTCCTGCTGCGGCGCCGCGGGATCGACGAGGTCGAGGCCCGTGGTGGCCAGATGCCGCCAGTGCCGTTCCTCACGCTTGCGGTGGTTGCGGATCAGGTTGGTCGCGATGCCCAGCAGCCAGGGCCGCGCCGAGTCAGCGTCCAACCGGAAGCGATCCGCCCGCCGGTAGGCGGTCAGGAACACATCGTTGGTGATCTCCTCGGCATCCGCCGTACCCAGACGGCGCGTGATGTACCGGAAGACCATGTCGATGTGACGGAGGACGAACCGCTCGAACATCTCGGGTTCTCCCGCCCGCCTCAGCAGATCGGCGTCGGTGTCCATTGCTCCCTATTGGCCCTCATCGACGCGGATCGTTGCACCCGGACGCGATTTGGGTCCGGCGGAAGACGTCTCAGCACCAAGGCCGGGCCACGACGCCACCTTCGGAGTGGAGGTGCGCCCGCGCGCGCCCAAGCGCGCTCGCCGGTTCGGACTGAACGTTTCCACACCGGATGGTCTCCTATAGGCACATGGACCACGTCACTCCCCACCACGGCATCGTGGCAAGCGAATCCTCACGAAAAGACGTCCGAGCCGCCCTCGGCGCGCTCTATGAGCGTCAGCACGTCCGGATGCTTCGGTTCGCCACCGCTCGTCTCGGAGATGTCGAGTCGGGACGAGACGCGGTGAACGACACGTTTGTACGTGCGCTGACTCGCCTTTCAGCTCTACGTGATCCGCAGGCGATGGAGAGCTGGGTCTGGTCGATCCTGCTCAACGAAACGCGGCGGCACAATCGCCTTCGCAAGTCGCGGCCATCCGAATCGCTGGACGGCGACCCCGACATCGAGGCACCCGTTGAGCCCAAGGTGGATCACGACCTCCGCCGTCTCGTCCGCGACCTCCCCGACCGCCAGCGCACCGTGCTCTTTCTCAAGCACTACGGCGACCTCTCCGGACCGGAGATCGCCGAGATCCTCGGCATCGCTCCCGTGACGGTCCGTACCACCTTGCATCAAGCCCACGCAGCGCTCCGACACAGACTCACAGAAGGAAGCCCGCCTCATGGATGACCGTCTCCTCTACGACAGGGACAACGACGACGCCCTGAACCGCTACGTCTCATCCGATGGATGGACCAATGACTGGGCCGAGATCACGGCTCTGGCACGACGGAAGCGCCGACACTCACGGATCATCGGCGTTGGCGCAACGGCGCTTGCCTGTGGCGTGCTCGCAGTGTTCACCGTGGCCCTCCTCCCCAACACCAATGATGGCCCGGGTTCGACGCCCTCTGCCGCTGAGGGGGCCGACGGTCTTCTGGGCGCAACCGACATGGTTTCGGTGTGGGAACGCGTGAACGGTACGGAGACGTGCTTGGACTACACAATCACGGATCCGACAACGAATCGCCTCGAAGACAGTTCGGACTGCGCTGCCGCGCCTATCTATCACGCCGAGGGTTCACTCCAGGCGCTCCAACACACCGTTGGCGGCCCCGTCTTGGTCTACGGTGTTCGCCCGGACCGATCGACAAGCGTGACCGTCAGAGGCGGACGAGTTCAGCAGGACGGCTCGGTCTTCTCCGCCGTCCTTCCCCCCGGCTCCACTGTCCACGTCACCTTTCTGAACGGTGATCAGGTCGTAACGTCCCACACTCCGAGCATCGATGCGCCTTCCACGTCCGGATCGGGCGGCTAGTGAGACCGGCAACAGTGACGAGGCGAACCATGGCGCTGCTGCCGTACGGCGCCTGCGTGACACCGCTTCGAGCCTAGCCTCGAAGCCAGCCCCATTCCATCGTTCTCAAACCTACCCGCACCAAAGGAGACCCATGAAACGCCTACTCACCCCGCTGGTTCTCGCCGTGACCGCAGGAACGACCCTCGCGCTCGGATCCTCGAATGCGGACGCATTCACATGCGTCTACGTCAACGCGGGCTCGACAAGCACCTGTAACTACGGGATGCTGACCGGTGGCGGCTACACACCAGGATGGCTCTACACAGGACCTCAGTCCTCAGGCGTCATTGAGAACAACACTGGCGGCTCACGAAACATATCGCTGTGGTTCGCCAACGCGTCGACAAAGATTGGCGAAACGAGTACGCCCCTACCCGCTTGGGCAATCCTCTCTAAGACCTCGCCGGCTGGCTCCGTACGGAACCTCGAAATCAACAACGGGGCCGCTTGGGCGAGCACGAGGTCGTATGTCAACTAGTCGCCAACCGCCCCACCTCTTCCCAAGGAGTAGCACAATGGTACGTAGCACCCGACTTTCCATCCTCGCCGTCGCAGCCGTCGGCGTCCTGGCCGCAGGTGGGATCAGTCTCGCAGTTTCGAGCAGCTCCACTTCCGACCAGTCCGTTCCACCAACAGACGCGACAGCCCAAACGGTCGCGGATTCCAATCGTCCGTTTCCCCAAGCCGACATGCGAGACGTAGAGGCGGCCACCCATTCGAACGAATCGGTAGACGGCTGGCCTGAGCCTGTGGTCCTTGCGGGCGTTCCTCTCAAGATTGTGCGCGGTCATCAAGACGGAGTGAGTTGCTTCGTCGCTGGGCTCCGCGAAGGGAACTCCGTGCTCTGCGCTCCCGATTCGATTCTCCAGCGGGACGGATTCGTTCAGCGAGACTCGTACGTCGGTGGATCCAACGTGATTAGCGGAATCAGTCCTCGAGGAGCCCACGTTCGGGGCTTCGATGGGCTTCTGACCGACGGTCGATTCTTTCTCCTCCCGGCCGGAGCGGACTCCGTCAAGTCCGTAACCTTCATCGATGACTCAGGCAACGTCATGAAGACTCATCCCGTTTCCTAGCACTCGGGTGCCCGCTGATCCCAATCGGACGGGATCACTGTCGCGCTCGTTGTGTCCGGATCGAGCATCCGGGATGGCCGAGAATCGGTATGCGGTGCGGCACTGGGCGCCGTCCTTCATACCGATTCCGCGACCTGGACCGTAGGTTCGTCAAGCGCCGCGGCTTGCTGAGCTGAGGCCCAACGATCCACGTCGCGCAACGTCCAGACAAGCGTGATGCATTCCTTCGCATCCGATCATCCTCTGGTCTCGTGGTCCTGAAGGATGGCTAACCTCTGTCCCCCGTGACCACCGCTCCCGATCAGCACGACCCGGCACCCGACGAGCGCTACGTCCTCGTCGGGCCCACGCACCCCGCCCCCGGCGGCATTGTGCACTTCACCGAGGGGCTGGCGCGGGCCCTCGCGGCACGCGGCCAGACGCTCGTCATCGGATGGACCCGCCGGTTTCCCGAGCGCCTCTACCCCGGCACGATCGAGGACCGGACCTCGCAGGAGACCGTGGTCAGCGCGATCGGCGAACCCATCCTCGACCTGCTCGCGCCGCGCACCTGGAGGACGGCCGCCCGGCGGATCATCGCGTTCGGTCCCGCAGTGGCCGTGCTGCAGTGGTGGCACCCGATGCACGCCCCGGTCATCCGCTCGCTGGCGCGACGGCTGCGTGTGCACGGCATCCACGTGACACTGATCTGCCACAACGTCGAGCCGCACGAGTCGAACGCCGTCTGGCGTCGCCTGACCCGCCGGGCGCTGCGGTCGGTCGACAGCATCGTCGTGCATTCGTCGCACCTCGTTCCGGTGGCACGCCGGCTCGCGCCGAAGGTGCCGGTGACGACCTCCTTCCTCCCCATCTTCGACAACGTGGCCCGCGCGGGAGGTCAGGCCACGGCGGACGAGATCCAGCACATACGCGATCGCGTCGGAGCCGCCGCGGACCAGCCGATCATCCTCACGTTCGGTTACGTGCGCCCCTACAAGGGCGTGGAGGACGCCATCGCCGCCACGGTGCACTGCACCACCCGGCCGCTCCTGGTGGTGGCCGGCGAATGCTGGGGTGATGCCGAGCGGTACGAGGGACTCGTGCGGCAGTCGGGTGCGGCCGACCGCATCGTCCTCGACCTGCGCTACATCCCCAACGAGGAGCTGCCGGCGCTGTTCGGCGCGAGTTCGGCCGTCGTCCTCCCCTACCGCGACGCGACCCAGTCCGGTGTGGCAACGCTCGCCTTCGCCTTCGACCGGCCGGTGGTGGCCACCGAGGTGGGCGGCCTGGGTGAGCTCGTCACCGATGGCGAGACCGGGGTGCTCGTCACACCCGACTCCCCGCGCGATCTGGCCCGCGGGATCGACCGCCTGCTCACCGACACCCGCGACTGGCGCCCGGCGATCGCCCGCACCCGCAACGCCCTGTCCTGGGACCACTATGCGCAGACCCTGTCGCTGGCGACACACGGCCATCACACCAGCCACGCCGTCCTTGACGCACCGTCACGCATGGATAAGGCGGCCAAGATCGTCCGCGTCATCGAGCGTCACCGCCCGCTGGAGGGCGCCCGCGTCCTCGACATCGGCACCGGCAGCGGCGTGATCGCCGCCGAGATCGGAGAGATCACCGGGCCGTCGGGAAGTGTCACCAGCATCGACCTGCGCGACGAGCGCGTGGTGAATGAGGGCTTCACGTTCCACACATTCGACGGCAAGAGGTTCCCGGTGGCCGACGGGTCGATGGACGTCGTGATCTCGAACCACGTCCTCGAGCACGTGGGCGATGCGCGGGCGCAGGCGCGTCACCTCGACGAGATCATGCGGGTGCTGCATCCCGACGGGCTCGTCTACGTGGCGCTGCCCCACCGGTGGCAGGCGATCGAGAATCACTACCGGCTCCCCATGCTGGGCTGGACGCGGGGACGGACCGCCGACCGTTACGTCAGGACGACGGGAAAAGCCCAGGAGTTCGACATCCGTTCGCTGGGCCGCCGGGAACTCGTCCGGCTGATGACCCGCGCCGGGTTCGTCTCCCACGACGCGACGGACGAGCTGATCGACGTCTCGCTGGAGCTGGGGCAGGAGCGCAGCATGCGCCTGCTTCGGCGGGCGCGGCCGCTCCGCACGGTGCTGCGGGGGCCGCTGCTGCCGACCATCGTGGCGATCGGACGGAAGCCCGACCGCCACCTCTCATACGCCACTACCCCTCGGTGATCGTCACCGAGTTGATGGTCACCGGGGTCGTGGGACGGTCCCCGCGGTCGGTTGCCGTAACACCGATCGCGTCGACCACGTCCTGACCGGATATGACCACACCGAAGTTGGTGTGGTTGCCGTCCAGCCACGGGGTGGAGTCGGCGGTCACGATGAAGAACTGGCTACCGTTGGTGTTGGGGCCGGCGTTCGCCATGGCGAGCGAGCCCTTGACCAGCTTGTGGTCGTTGATCTCATCGGCGAACTTGTAGCCCGGTCCACCGGTGCCGATGCCGTCGGGGCATCCGCCCTGGATCATGAAGTCCTTGATCACACGGTGGAAGATGAGGCCGTCGTAGAAGCCGGCCTTGGCGAGCCCGACGAAGTTGCCCACGGTCTGGGGTGAGTCCGCCGCGTAGAGCTCGACGGTGAAGCTGCCCTCGCTCGTGTCGAAGGTTGCGGTGTAGGTCGTACCCGTGTCGGCCGGGGGTGGAAGGGTCGGCATTCATGGCTCCTTGTGTGCTTGCGACGTGGAGAGCCTAGCGAGCGGAGGCAACCGGATTCCGCTCGCGGTGCGTCAGCTGCGGATGAGCGTTCGCGGTGACACGGGAATCGGATTCCCATCAGCGTCCCACGCGAGGATCGTCGCGCTACTGGAGATCTCCATGTTCCCGAGTCCATCCGGGCTGTCGTCGATCGAGGGGAACTCGTCCTCCACCCAGACCATCCACCATCCGTTCCGGATCACGGCCTCGTAGTGCCGGTCGGCGATCCGGACAGCGACACGGGCGACACCGGGACGCACCCGGCCGAGATCCGTGTACAGAACGGGAACCATTCCGTCCTTCACTCGGTCGGTGCCTCCGCCACCTCCGCCGCACCTCACGACGAGCGGGGTTCCGACACCCACAGGGCATGCACTGCGTTGAGGCCCCGGGTTCTCCGTACCGACCAGATGCGCGCCACCATTCGGATATCCGTACGGTCGACTCTCGTCGTGAAAGGCCGTCGCGACAAGGACACCGCGGTACTCCGCACCCAGGACGAGCCGTTCACGACCGCCGATGCGACCCGCCGCGAGACGCACCCAGCGTGATTCCGGGGGAAGGCCCTTCGCCGCCGATCCGGGCCCGGCCGCCGTGCGGTACGCCTCGTACCGTTCGGGAGACTTCGACCCGTACTTGCCGATCGACTGAACGGCGATCGTGCCGCCCAGGTCGGGCCGGGCGACGGTCGGGATCAACGACCACCGCCCCATCGGAAGCCGGAGTTCCCCGTCGCGTGTGAGTGTCCCCGTCCCGACCCTGTCCGCATAGAGATCAGGCTCGCCCGTGGTCGCCGTGCCGACGAACACGCTCACCCGGCGATCCTCGTCGAGTCGGTGCCGCGGGTCGGTGAGCACCACGACACTGTCGCCATCGGGCTGGATCCCACGAATGGACGACGAGGGCACCACGGGTGTCCGCCGCATCAACCGGACGGGACCACCGTCGCGCCCACCGACGATACTGACGTCGACGGGCACCGACAGGGTCGCCCCGCGGGCTCCGCGTTCCGCCTTCCACTTCTCGGCGTCCTCACGTGACGTCAGACCCGTGGGGATCGACCAGGTTCCGTTCGTCTCGTGCTCCTGGACGTAGTAGCTCCTCGGCTCCCCGGGTTTCCCCGGAATCTCGGGCAGGTCGCCGATGTTCGACGCTGTCGCTATGACACCCGCTTCGTCGTCGACGATCACCATCCGGGAGAACCGCAGATAGTCGTGGACCTGATCGGGCGTCTCGGCACCCGGAAGACGAACCGTCACCGTGTCGCCGTCGGTGGCGACGACTTCGACACCCGCGGCGCCCTCGTCATCGGTTCGGAACGCCAGGGCGGTGGCGAACCGACGACGCATCTCTTCGATCGACATGCCCTCGTCCGGCGTCAGCCTGACGGTCGCGGTCATCCCCCAGTCGACGCGGGCCGGCGGGATCGTGGGCGTCGCCGGAACCGGGTCGGGCCGGTTCCCGTCGCGCAGGACGAACGCCAGCGCGAGGACGAGGATCAGCGCCATGGACACCGACGCCGTGACCAGGACCGCCCGACCGTTCACACGACGTTCCTGCGTGCGTACACCTGACGGTGCCGCATCGACGATCTGGTCGACGAGGCCCTCGGCCGGCCCCCGAACGGACCTCCGAAGCTCGCGGATCGCGTCGTCGACATTCATGCCAGTCCTCCATCCGTATCCGGGGTGACGTCATCCAGGGGTGTGGCCGTGTCGGCCAGGTCGCGTGCCGCGCGGGCGCGTGCCCGATGCAGCCACCCCTTGACCGTCCCCTCGCGGACGTCGAGCGCCTCCGCGATCTCGCGCGTCGTCAGTTCGGCGACCGCCGCCAGGAAGAGCACCTCACGGTGCCGTGGACGCATATGGGCAAGAGATGCCGCGAGACGCGGTTCCAACCCGTCGAGGTCCCTCTGCGGAGCCGCCGCGTCGGCCAGGTCGATGCCGGTCGTCGCCAGATGCCGCAGGTGGCGGGCCTCACGCCGGCGGCGCGTGCGCGACAGGTTGGTCGCGATCCCGAGAAGCCATGGCCGCGCGGAGTCCGCGTCCGACTGGAAGCGGTCCGCCAGCCGGTACGCCGTGAGGAACACGTCGTTCGTGATCTCGTCGGCGTCCGCCGCACCCAATCGGCGTGCGAGGTACCGATGGACCATGTCGATGTGACGCCGGACGAACCGCTCGAACATCTCGGGATCGTCCACACGGCGCAGGAGCTCGGAATCCGTTTCCATTACTCCCTATTCGCCGCCGACCACGCGGATCGTTACACCCGGTCAGCCGCCGTTGCAGGTGGCTGACCGTAGACCAGGGCGGCTTACCTCCCAGTCGGTACTACTCGTTCGTGATGGACTCCGGTGGCGACATGGGAACGCGGTTTCCGTCGGCGTCCCAGGCGGAGAACGTGGGTTGTCCTCCAGCAGATCTCATCGCTTCCTTCATATCCTCGCGCTTCGTGGACGATGATGCCGGCCAGTCGATCGTCGTGTGGACAAGCCACCACCCGTCCTTGATGACCGCTTCGCGCTCGACACCCCCGAACGTCATGACGATTCGAGCGACACCGGGCTGGACGCGTCCGTAGTCCATCGTCCACACCACGCTCGGTCCATCCGGTTTCCCGTCGATCGGACCGCCCCCGCCCATCCCTCCGCAGCGGACGACGCGAGGAGTGCCGACCCCTGCCGGGCATGTCACCCCAGCGGGACCTCCCGATGAGCCGCCGACGCGCGCATTCACCGAGCGGCCGGGTTCCATGGTCATCATCGCCACGACGGTGTCTCCGCGCATTCCGGCGGCGAGGACGTAGTCACGGTCGTCGAAGCGACCGGTGAGCAGTTGCCGCCACGAGGATGCATCCGACCCGCCCGAGGGCGGACGGAGGTCGGGCTGAAGAGCCTTCGCCAACGGTTCGCCCGGAGCGCCCGGCTGCTGACCGTATGTCGCGGCGTCGACCAGCTCGACGCGCCCTCCGATGCCCTGACGCGGAACCTCAAGCGTCCACCCGGAGTAGCCGGGGTCGACCGTCAGACGTCCGTTCTCCGTGACGTCGGCAAGCCCTATCTGGATGGCACCGAGTTCGTTCGGCCCCGTGTCGGACGGCTGGGAGAGGACACGCACACGGGTACCTGCGGCCGGGCGATGTTCCCGATCGATCGCCAACGTGGCCCGTGTCCCTTCGATCGAGACGATGCGCACCGATGATGACGGAATGTCCGCTCCCAGACGCATCAGTCCCACCGGCTGGGGGGTCGGAGTGCTGCTCCCACCGACGACCACCAGATCCGAGGGCACGGCGATCATCTCCGCCCTGCCACCGTCCTTCTTCATCGCCTCCTCTGCGGCACTCCGTGAGGAGTAACGCGTGGCCTGGGACCAGCCGTACCCCTCCAAGTACCACTGGACGTAGTAGGCGACCGGGGTGTCCGGTCCGATGAGGCGGGAAGCCTCGGATTCGATGTCCTTGAGGCTGTCACCCGACGCGAGGACGTCGTCCTCCTCGATGACCACGAGTCGCCGGTACCGCAGGAAGGCCTCGACTTCGGCTTCGGCCTGAGCCCCCGGGAGGCGCACCGTCATCCGGTCACCGTCCGACGACAGCACCTCCACACCCGCACCGTCGTAGTCGCGGGTCCGGAACGCCAGCGCAGCCGTGAACCGCTCGCGCATCTCCTCGATCGAGACGCCCTCATCCGGCGTCAGCCGGACGGTTGCGATCTGACCCCAGTCGACTCGCGCGGCGGCAATGGTAGGCGCGGCCGGGACGGCCTCCGAGCCACCGCCACGGATGAGCATGCCCGCCGCCACGAAGACGACAGCGGCAGCGCCCACCGATCCGGCGACCAGGACCCCCTTCCCTGTCGGCCGGCGCCGACGTGGTGAGGGAGCACGCCCGGGACTCGACACCGCAACGACTATGCGGTCGATGAGGTCCTCCGACGGTCCCGGCACGGAGCGGCGGAACTGGCGAACAGCATCGTCGACGTTCATGTCAATCCTCCATCTGCGCCCGTGGCCTCGTCGAGGCCGACGGACGGATCGGTCAGGTCACGTGCGGCACGCGAGCGCGCACGGTGCAACCAGGTCTTGACGGTCCCCTCGGGTACTCCCAGCGCCTCGGCGATCTCCGGAACGGTGAGCTCAGCTACGGCGGCGAGGAACAGCACCTCACGGTGCCGCGGTCGCATCCGAGCGAGCGACGCCGCCAGACGCGGATCCAAGCCGTCCAGGTCGCGCTGGGGCGCGGCCGGATCCACGGGATCGACACCGGTCGATGCAAGGTGCTTCAGATGACGCGCCTCACTGCGATGCCGGTTGCGCATCAGGTTGGTGGCGATTCCCAGCAGCCACGGCCTCGCGGACTCCGTGTCCGATCGGAAGCGACCCGCCTGCCGGTAGGCCGTGAGGAACACGTCGTTCGTGACCTCGTCCGCATCGCTCACGCCGAGGCGTCGGGCGACGTACCGGTGCACCACGTCTACATGGCGCCGGAGAAAGCGCTCGAAGCACTCGGGCTCGTCAACGCGCTTCAGGAGTTCCCTGTCGGTTTCCATCACCCCGTATTGGTCGCCGCCACCCCGGATCGTTTCACCCCCGCAGACGCGCCGTCCGTTCTGAGCCGACGCCGTTCCGACTGGTCTGCGTTCCTGCCGGACGACACCCGACGATTGCGACGGCGCCACGGGACGCCACTAGTCTCACGCTTCGTGACCCCGCACCTGTTCGTTCTGCGACGACGCGTCGCAACCATCGCCGCCGCCCTTGTCTGCCTCGGCGTGAGTTCCTCAGCCGTCGGTGCGCCCGCCGCCACCGCCGGCACAACCGCCCCGAAGAACGACATCCGCGCGTACCCCATCGTCAAGGTGCCGGTGTCCGCCGCTCCCGCCCCCATGCGGCGGGAGATCGAACGTGTCAACGCCTGGTGGGCCCATAATCGGACGTTCGTCCCCTGCCCCGGGTGCATGGTGCGCCCACCCGCATCCTCCATCCTGTGGACCTACTACCGCGGGCAGGGCCTCTACCCCAACTGGGTACGCGCGGCGCGCGACATCCTGCGCATGCGCATCCGCGGCAACACGCCCGCACTGCGCCGGGGCACCGCCGAGATCATGGCCGCGACGAAGGTGCAACGGGCACCCGACGGGACACGCTTCCGCACCATCGGCTCGGGATACACGGCACCCGACGGTGAGCTTCCCCCGTGGAACGACGCCATGGGCGCGGGTCTCGTCCTCACGCTCATCATTCCCGCCCTCCCCGACGATCCGACGCGGGCACAGAGCAACCGCGCCCGGGCGCAGGCGCGCGAGATGCTCAACGCGTTCGGCGTTCACTACCGCAATGGCGGCCTCACGGTTCCCGGGAAGGGCCGCGGCCTCTGGTACCTCGAATACGCCTACGCGAACGGTGACCGGCAGCGCGTCCTCAACGGCTTCATGCAGGCCGTCGTGAGCCTCCACCGCTTCCAGGGACAGGCGGACACCCTCGGCAAGACGGACCCGTCCTGGTACCCGCTGCGTGACCTGGCACAGGACCTCGTCAAGCGCGGGACCATCGAGATCGTCCGCAACCTCTGGCGCTACGACAACGGCGACGGCTGGAGCAGGTACAGCCTCACCCGTCCCGGCCGGGCGCCGCAGGTGTACCACACCTACCACCTGCAGCTGTTGGCGCGACTCGAGGTCGTCCCGTACCTGCCGGCCAACCACCGACGGGTGCTCACCGACTACCGCACCCGGTGGGGCGGCAAGGCGCTCACCGCCGCCGAACGCCGGACAGAAGCAGTGCCTCCGGAGGCCGTCCGCCCCTGAGTCCGGGGCGGGTCCGGAGAGCGGAGTGGAACGACGCACGTCTGGTAGGTTTTCCCGCGCATGCGGACGTAGCTCAGCTGGTAGAGCGCGAGCTTCCCAAGCTTGAGGTCGCGGGTTCGAGCCCCGTCGTCCGCTTCGCCACATCGGGTCGAACCGATGGTCAGGGCACCGGTCCAGTGGGGTGCTGTGTGAGCCGTCCTCGCATCGTCAGGGTTCCGTGAGCACCACTCCGCTTCCCGACGTTCTCCCCGACTCGCCGAGCACCGGACGCGAGAACGAGGTCCTCGTCGGCCCCGTTCTCCGCTACACCGATCGGTCCGGCACCGCCACCGTCTTCCTCGAGACCGCGCGGGCATGCACGGTGAGCATCACGACCGACGACGATCGTGTGACGACGACCCCCACGTGGTCGGTGCACGGGCACCACTACGCGCTCGTCGTCCTTCGCGACCTTCCCCGGGACCGCGCCGTGACCTATACGGTGACGCTGGACGAGGTGCCCGTCTGGCCACTCCGCTCGAGCTCGTACCCGCCCAGCATCATCCCGCCGTTCGCGTCGAGCGGACAGATCCGCCTCGCGTTCGGGTCGTGCCGTGAGCTCGGGTCCTACGACGCCGACGGGCGAAAACGCTGGGGTGCGGACGCCCTCGTGGCGCTCGCCGCCCGTCTGCGCGGCACCGACCACACCACCTGGCCGGATCTCATCCTGCACCTGGGCGACCAGGTGTACGCGGACGAGCCCTCACCGGAGATCCGCGAGCGGCTGCTGGACCTTCACCGCGACGTGCCCGAGGAGGTCCGCGAGGAGATCCAGAACTTCGAGGAGTACACGTGGCTCTACCAGACCACCTGGATGCACCCCGCGGTGCGCTGGCTGCTGTCGACCGTGCCCAACGCGATGATCCTGGACGACCACGATCTGCGCGACGACTGGAACACCTCGGCGTCGTGGCGTCGCGAGATGGAACGCCGGCCATGGTGGCCGGAACGGGTGAAGGGCGGGCTCGGTACGTACTGGGTCTACCAGCACATCGGGAACGTGCACCCCGACGCGCTGGAGGAGGACGGCCTCTACCGGACCATCACGACCGCGGATGACCCCGCCGGCGCAACGGCCGCTCTGGACGCGTTCGCCCTCGAGGCCGATCGGGACCCGACGACCGCGCGCTGGTCGTACTCACGCGACATCGGACACACGCGCCTCGTCGTGGTGGACAGCCGCTGCTCGCGAACCCTCGAACCCGTCCAGGACCGCGCCATCGTCGGCCGCGACGAATGGGAGTGGCTCACCTCACAGGCTCTTCAGGATCCGGCACCGTCCCATGTGCTCATCGCGAGCACCCTTCCCGTGTTCCTGCCGTACGGCGCCCACCACATCGAGGGCTGGAGCGAGGCCATCGCGAGCGGAGCGTGGGGACCGCCCGGTCGCTGGCTCGGCGAACGCGTGCGACAGAGCGTCGACCTGGAGCACTGGCCCGCGTTCCGCAACTCGTTCGACGCGATGGTCGAACTGCTGGGTGCCCTGGTCCACCGGGATCCGGGTCCGCGCTCGATCCTCCTGCTCTCCGGCGACGTCCACTTCTCGTATTCGTCACGCGTCCATCTGAAGGACCATCCCGGGACGACGACCCATATCCATCAGCTCGTGCAATCGCCGCTGCGAAACGCGCTCCCCTGGTACGCGTCCCTCGCCTTCCGCTTCTTTCAGCGCAAGATCGCCGCCCGCATCTTCCGGCCGCTCGCCCGGAGCGCCGGGGTCACCGATCCGCGCGTCACCTGGGAGTTCGACGGCCCGCTGTCGTTCGAGAACGGCCTCATGGTGCTGGAGCTCACTCCTGACACCGCCCACGTGGCGATGGACGAGGCACACTTCACCGCCACGAATGACGAGGTGCTCGTGCGACGCGAGGAGCATGACCTCACCACCGGATCCGCCGCCGACTCCCGACCACGCTCTCGCTGAGAGCGGACCACACCATCGTCAGCCGTGCGTGTGTCCCGCGTGCGGGTCGATCTCGCCGGCATCGACGTTGGTCGCGAGCAGCGCGGCCAGGGCGGTCGTGATGGGCATGGCGGCCATCAGCCCGATCGATCCGACCAGGGTCCCGACGATCTGCGACGCGACGTTCTCACCGTTGATCGCCTCGATCGCGGACACATCGACCACGGCGAACACAAGGAGCGTCGGAAGGCTGGCGCCCACGTAGGCGAGGACCAGGGTGTTGACCGTGGCGGTGATGTGGTCGCGCCCCACGGCCAGGGCACGGGTGAAGAGCTCCCGGTAGCCCAGGAGCGGGTTCGCATGACGAAGGGCGAGGACCGTGGACGCCTGGCTCACCGTGACATCGTCCAGGACGCCGAGCGCGGCGATGACGATTCCTGCCAGGAGAAGTCCCTGGATGGACAGGGCGGAGTCCGTCGCCGACAGGTACGTGGAGGCCTCGTCGCTGAAGCCCGTGAGTCGCGCGAAGTGGGTGAAGATCACCGCCAGCGCCACGGTGATGCCGAGGCTCGCCGCGGTGCCGAGCGTGGCCGCGATCGTCGTGAGCCCCCACCCGTGTGCCAGGGGAATGGTGAGGAGCATCACGGCGAGCGCCGCGGTGCAGGCCACGAGCACGGCGTTGTGACCACCCAGCAGCCCGGGGACCAGGTACACCAGCACCACCACGAGGCTGAGTCCCAGACCGAGCAGCGCCCGTGCGCCCTTGAACCGGCCGGCCACCAGCACGACGCCGCTGAAGAGCAACGCGAGGACAAGCAGCGGCACGCGCCGATCGAAGTCGCTGAAGGACCAGCGCTGGGCCTCCACACCACCGATGGCTCCGAGACTCGACTCCGGCGTCTCGACCACACGGATACTGTCGCCCACCGAGACCCGGATGTCCTGGTGGCGATCGCCACCGATGGTGATCGTCCCCTCGTCACCGCGCGAATCACCCTCCTGGACGATGAACGTCACGCTGCGACAGCCGTCCACGTCCGGGGATCCGCAGGGCTCCGCCGCGACGCGCGTCACCTCGGCCAGAACGGTGTCGAGGCCCTGCCCGGACGGGGACGAGATCTCGTTACCACCGGGCCATGTGGCGAGCAGCGTGATGAGCGTTCCGAGTGCAAGCGCGATGACCAGCGCACCGAGCATGCGCGGGACCGGACGCTGCCCCCACGATTCGGCGTCCTCGTCGGGGACGTGGGGCGGTGGCAGGTCGTCGTGGGGCATGTCGTTCCGGTGCGTCATTGGGCGTCTCCGGGAGATTCGCGGCCTCGGCTCGAGCTCCTGTCCGCCGCGGGCACGGCGCGACAGGCGACCGCAGGTCAGGCGGGCGGGTCGTGCTCGGGGGGCATGTGCTTCACAACCCGCGCCGGATTCCCCACGGCGACGACCCGGGCCGGCAGGTCACGTGTGACGACGGCGCCGGCGCCGACGACGGTGTCGTTGCCGATGGTGACGCCGGGCAGCACGATGACGCCTCCACCCAGCCACACGTTGTCGCCGATCACGATGGGTTCGGCCGCCTCCCACCCGCTGCGTCGCAGGTCGGGGTCCACGGGATGGGTCGGCGTGAGGAGCTGGACGTTGGGTCCGATCTGCACGTGGTCGCCGATGGTGATCGTCGCGACGTCGAGCGCCGTCAACCCGAGATTCACGAAGCAGTGCGACCCGATCGTGATGTGGGACCCGTAGTCGCAGAGGAAGGGCGGACGGATGACCGTGCCCACGCCGATCCCCGCGAGGTGTTCCTCGAGGAGCGCGCGGCGGCCGTCATCATCCTCCGGCGCCGACGTGTTGTACGCGGCCTCGAAGCGGCGGGCGCGGAGCGCGTCCTCGGCCAGTTCCGAATCGGCAGCCAGGTACAGGTCCCCGCTCGTCATGCGCTCCTTCGGAGTGCGTCCGTCGTCCACCGGAACCTCGGGACGCCGGTGGAACTCGATCAGGAAGCGTGCATCCGACGCCGGCTCCACGTGGTGGTAGACCTGCGGCTCGATGACGAGCGCGTCACCCGCCACGAGGTCGACGGCGCCCCGGTCAGTCTCCTCCCAGACGAACCGCACGGCTCCCTCCATCAGGCGCAGCCGTCCCCACGATCCGGCACCGATCCGATGCGCGCGCAGCAGTCCGTCCGGCACGGTGGCGGTGTCGAACTCGCGGGTGGTCCGTGTGATCTCGAGGCCGGCGGGAAGCTCTCCGTACTCCATACACCGGTTCTAGCAGGTGGGAACGAGCGTCCGGCGCGTAGTGTGACTCTCATGACAACCGACAGGGCACACGGCTCTGAGGCAACCGTCGCAGGTCATCACACTTCTGCCCTGTCGACCCGCGACATCCGTCGCCACACACCCGGACACCGACCCCCGTCTCCCTCCCATCTGAACCCGTGAAGCTGCGCTGGAAGATCCTCATCGCGGTCGGAGTGCTCGTGGTCGCGCTCGTCGGGACCGTGGCCTGGTTCGTCTGGCCGCGCGGGACGACACCGGTCACCGAAGACCAGGCGCTCGATGAGTTCCACCGGCGCTCCGAGGGCTCGTCCACGACCGGCGGGCCGAGCGCCACCGAGCCTGCACCGGGCGTCTACCGCTACTCGGCCGACGGAGACGAACGGATCAAGATCGGCCCCCTCCCCACGGACACGCGGACCCTGCCCGACACCGTCACCGCGTCGGTCGTCGCGTCGAACGCCCGGTGCTTCACCTTCAGCATCAACTTCTTCGCCGAACACACCGAGGACACTCGCTACTGCACCACCGGTGACGGCTCGCTCCGGCTCGACGAGCACCTGAAGCACCAGACGGTCGGCGTGGTGTCGCCCACGGCCACCATGCGATGTGACCCCGCGACGGTGCTACCGCCCTCGCCGTCCCGCGTGCCGATCCGTTGCAGCCTGACGCTCGCCGGCGCACCCATCAGCGTGGACGCGACACTCGTCGGCACGGCGGAGCGGAAACCGGCCCGGACCACGCGCGTCGGGGACAGCACCGTTCAGGTCACGCCCGTCACCGTGGCGTTCACCCTCAGCGGTGATCTGACGGGCTCCTGGACCGAGACGACCTGGTTCACGGAGAATCACCTGCCCGTGCGTATCGATCGTCGCCTCTCGCTTCGCGGACCCGCCACCTTCGGCGAGTCGTCACGACTCACCCTGCTCGATCTCACCCCCGCGACCTGAGATCGGTCGGGTCGTCGTCAGTGGTGGTACGGGTGACCCGCGGAGATGGCGAGACCGCGGTACAGCTGCTCGGCGAGAACCACCCGTGCCAGCTGATGAGGCAGCGTCAGCGGCCCCAGGGAGAGCCGTTCATCCGCAGAGCGCAGCAGGTCGGGGGCGAGGCCGGCGGCACCTCCGATGAGGAATGCCGTCGGGCGTGGAACCTCCAGCCGTGATGCCAGCCACTGAGCGAACGCCTCGCTCGATCGCGGTGCACGCCCGTCCGGGGTGAGGGCAACGACCCACGCCCCCTCCACGATGCGTTCGGCGATACGACTCCCCTCGCGGCGATGGACCTGGTCCTCGCCGTGCTGGAGCGGCTCGGACGCCACCTCGTCCACTCGGAAGGACACCCGGTCGGCCACGCGTCGCTCGTACTCCGCGGCGGCGTCCGCGTGAGGGGGACGGATCCCTCCCACGCAGACCACCTGCAAACGCGTCGTCGCGGAGTGGCGTGCCTTGCCTACTGCTCGACCTTGGCCGAGATGATCCAGACCGGATCGCTGGGAGGCCCGTCCGTGATGGCGAGGTCGGCGATGTTCTGGATCGTCTTGAGTGATGCGGGATCCGTCGCGTGCCCCAGGATGCCGTAGTCGGGCATCTGGCTGAGCGCCGCGGCCCCGTTGTCGGAGCTGATGACGAAGAACTGGGATCCGCTCGCGCCCGCGGGGGCGGTCGGGGTCTTCGCCATGGCGACGTCGCCCAGCTTGTACTTGTAGCCCTGCGGGACGGGACCGACCACTTCATAGCCGGGTCCGCCGCCGCCCGTTCCCTCCGGGTCACCGCCCTGGAGGACGAAGTCCGGGACGACGCGGTGGAAGCTGAGGCCGTCGTAGAAGCCCTTGCTCGCGAGGAATGCGATCGAGTTCGGGATCGGTCCTCCGGCCTCACGGTCGAGGTTGATGGTGAGAACGCCGCAGGAGGTCTCCATGACGATCTTCGCCGGACCGGGCTTGAGGACGTTCTCGGCCTTCTCGTACTGGGCCTTCTGCCCGGCGTCCGGCTTCTGATCGGCGGGGAGACAGCCCTCGGCGGGCGCGGCCTGGGTGGGGGTGTCCGTCGCCGTCATGGCCGTCGTATCCGTGACGGCGGGTGTCGTATCGGCCGTCGTGCCGGTCTCGGAGTCTCCACCGCCACAGCCGGCGATGAACAGCAGTGATGTCATCACCGCGGCGGTACACATCCATCCACGTCGTCGTTCTCCCACAGGGCCCTCCAGTCGATGCGCCTACAATCCCGGCCATGGTAGAGCACGGTCCCCGCGCATACCTCGATCACCAGGCCGGTACACCCCTTCTCCCCGAGGTCCGGGAGGCCATGATCGAGGCGCTCGACGAGTTCGGCGATCCCGAGGCGTTGCACGACTGGGCGCGCGGACCGATGGCGCGGATCGAGACCGCGCGTGAGTCGGTGGCCGCCCTGATCGGGGCCGACGCGGAGCGGATCGTCTTCACCGCCGGCGATGTGGAGTCGCGGAACCTCGCCGTCAAGGGCACCATTGCCGTCCGCTCGCGTGAGGGTGCGCACGTCATCGCCAGCGCGATGGAGCACCTGGCCACGCTCGCGGCCTGCCGGACGGCGACACGTGAACGCGGCACCCTGACCCTTGTCGACGTCGACGGGATGGGTCGGATCGGGAGCGACGACCTGGGAAGGGCCGTACGGGAGGACACCGTTCTCGTCTGTCTGACACATGCCCAAGCCGAGATCGGGACGATCGCCGATCTGGCGTCTCTGATTCCGGCGGCGTCGTCCGACGGTCACAGCCCCACGGTCCATGTGGACGCCGCGCTCACCTCCGGCCTGCTCGATCTGGACGTCGCCACCCTCGGAGCGGATCTCGTCACCCTGGGCGGTGGACCCCTCGGTGGGCCCCGTTGGGCCGGTGCGCTGTGGATCGCGCCCGACACCCGTCTTCACCCCCTCATCGAGGGCGGCGCGCAGGAGGCCGGCAAGCGCGGCGGCCCGGTTAACGTCCCCGCGATCGCGGGACTGGGGGTGGCGGCAGATATCGCTCGACGCGACCGCGCGGAACGAGTGGACCGGCTACACGCGGGTGCCCGCCGACTCGCCACCGGCCTGCTGGCGGTGGACGGAGTCCGTCTGAACGGCCCGCCGCTCGATGAGCGGCTCCCCGGCCATGTGCAGGTCTCGGTGGAGGGCGCCGACAGCGAGGCGTTGACGCTCATGCTCGCCGTACGCGGGGTGGCGGCCTCTCCTGGGTCGGCCTGTACGGGGGCCGGCAAGAGCTCACCGGTGCTGGAGGCCATCGGCCTGGAGGACTCGTGGGCGCACTCCGCGGTCCTGTTCACCCTGGCGCCGTACACCACGGACAACGAGATCGACGTGGCTGCCGCGGCGTTCGCGGACGCGGTACAAACGCTCCGCGACATCGGCGTGCGCTCATGAGGACCATCGATGCCCTGGGCACCTGGTGCCCGACACCGATCCGGCTGCTGAGGAAGCGCATCGCGACCACCCGGAACGGGGATGAGCTGCGCCTTCTGGCCGACGATCCGCTGATCGAGATCGACCTGCCGGCCTGGTGCCATGACGCCGGGCACGAGCTCGTCTCGTTGACGAACGACAAAGGTGTCTGGACAGGGATCATCCGGGTCCGGATCGTCTGACAGCCGTTCTCACGATCTCGCGACGTGGCGCACGCTCCCCGGCGGCGCGGAGGCACCCATATAGTGGTGCCAATGACGACACAGACTCCCGATATCCGCATCCCCTCCTCCATCCTTCCGGCCGACGGCCGTTTCGGATGCGGGCCCTCCAAGGTCCGCCAGGAGGCCGTCACCACCCTCGCATCGGTCGCTCCGACGCTCATGGGCACGAGCCATCGGCAGAAGCCGGTCAAATCGCTCGTCGGACGGGTGCGTGAGGGCGTTTCGTCCCTGTTCTCCCTCCCGGAGGGCTACGAGGTCATCCTCGGCAACGGCGGCGCCACCATCTTCTGGGACGCCGCGACCTTCGGTCTCATCCGGCGACGCAGCCAGCACCTCAGCTTCGGTGAGTTCTCGTCGAAGTTCGCGAAGGCAGCCAAGGAGGCCCCGCACCTGGAGGACCCGGAGGTCATCACGGCGGAGCCGGGGGACCACCCCGAGGCCGTGGCCAACCCCGACGTGGACGCATACGGCTTCACGCACAACGAAACCTCGACCGGCGTGGCCATGCCGATCCGGCGTCCCGAAGGCGCCGACGGGCTCGTCCTCGTCGATGCGACATCCGGTGCCGGTGGCATCCGGGTGGACGCCTCCGAGTTCGACGTCTATTACTTCAGCCCGCAGAAGTGCTTCGCATCGGACGGTGGGCTCTTCCTCGCCGCCTGTTCCCCCGCCGGGGTCGAGCGCATCGAGTCCATCGCGGCGTCCGACCGCTGGATCCCCGCGGGTCTCGACCTGGGAACCGCGCTCGACAACTCCCGCAAGGATCAGACCTACAACACGCCCGCCATCGCGACCCTCATCCTCCTCGCCGAGCAGCTCGACTGGATGAACGCGCACGGTGGCCTGGAGTTCGCGGCCAGCCGGTCGGATCGGTCGTCCGGAATCCTTTACGACTGGGCCGAGAAGGCCGAGTACGCCACCCCGTTCGTGTCGGACCCCGCCAAGCGGAGCCCCGTCGTGGGAACCATCGACCTCGATGACGCCGTCGACGCCCCCACGGTGTGCAACGTCCTGCGCGCCAACGGCATCCTCGACACCGACGCCTACCGGAAGCTGGGACGCAACCAGCTGCGCGTGGCGATGTTCCCGGCCGTGGATCCGGAGGACGTCGAGCGCCTCACGCAGTGCATCGACCATGTGGTGGACGCGCTGAGCTGACGCCCGACGGGACCGGCCGCCGCCGTCCCGACACCGAGATCGAGGTTCGGGAGGCCGCTGGACGCGTGTCCGGCGGCCTCTTCTTGTGCCACCGCTGGAGGCCCTCGGAAAGTTTTGTGTCAGACACGGGACTTTCCACTGAAAGCCGCACGGCGACGGAATGCCTGCAAATATAGGTTTTCTGCTCCGGGTGACGAGACCGCCGGAAAGTTTTGTGTCAGACACCAGACTTTCCAGGATCGCGCCGACCGGGCCCAGATGGCGGTCGACGGAACCGGGTGCACGGGGTGCCGTCTCTGAGAACATGGCGCCTGCATCGTCACCGACTTCTGGGAGAGATCTGTACGTGGAGGCGTCCCTCACCGGTCACCCGTGCTGGTACGAGCTGGGCACCACCGACCTCGTCGCCGCGGGGACCTTCTACGGCGGGGTCATGGACTGGACCGTGACCGGATCACGTGTCACGGAGGTGCCCTACACCGTGGCCATGGCGGACGGTCTTGCGGCGGCCGGGCTCATGCTCACCACCAACCAGGTGGGCACTCCCCCTCCGTCGTGGGTCGTCTACTTCGCGGCCGACGACTGCACGGCGACCGCCAAGGCGATCCCGAGAGCCGGCGGCGAGCTCCTGCGTCCGCCCTCCGAAGCGCCCGGGATCGGCGAGTTCGCCATCGCCTGTGATCCCACCGGCGCGGTGTTCGGCGTGATCTGCCGCGAGGGTGACGCCGCGGGGGCCGTCCAGCGCTCCCGTCCCAACTGGCACGAGCTCATGAGCCGCGATCCCGACGGCGCGCTCGACTTCTACGGTGAGGTCTTCGGCTGGACGGAGGGTCCCGCACACGAGATGCCCCACGTCGGTACCGCCCGCACGCTCCGGAGCGGTGACGACCCGATCGGGTGCGTCATGCGCATCGGCGAGGACGCGCCCTCCTCGGTGTGGCTCCCCTACTTCGGAGTTCCGGATCTCCCCGAGTGCCTGCGGCGCATCGGCCTGACCGGCGGCTCCGTGATGCACGGACCGGCCGACAACCCGGACGGCCGGCAGATCGCCGTCGCCACGGACCCCCAGGGCGCGTGGTTCGCGCTCGTGGGCGAGGCGGCGACGGACAGACCCGATCCGCGAGCCCTTCCGGTTCGGAGCGGGTAGGCGGTCACTGCAGTGCGGCGCGTCGAGCGCCGACGACCTTCCTCAGCCGCCGATCGACGCCCGCAGACCCGACACACCGGTGGTGTCGCTCACCCTCACGCGCGACAGGGCGTAGGGCCGCGACGCGCTGTGGTTCATCCCCGGCTCGGTGGTCACCGCGGTCACGTATCCGGTCGTGCGCGCCATCGCCTCCACCCGCGCGTCGTACCGGCCGGCCGGGTAGCAGAGCCACTGCACCGGATGGCCGAGCCCCTTCTCCAGAGTGCGCCGTGACCCCGCAAGTTCCTGTCGCAGGGCGGTGTCGGAGAGCGCGGTCAGATCGGGATGGGTTTCGGTGTGCGACCCGACCTCGATACCGCCTGCCTCGATCCGCTTCAGCGCCTTGAACTTCATGAACGCCCGGTCGGGCCCCGTGACCCGGCTCGTGATGACATAGGCCGTCGCCACCATCTTGCGCTTGCGGAGGATCGGCAGGACGGTCTTCGAGATGTCGATGTACCCGTCGTCGAACGTCAGCAGCACCGGCTTCTTCGGAAGCGGCGCCGTGCCGGCCAGGGCGTCGTAGAGCTGGGACTGGGTGATGGTCGTGAATCCCTGCCCCTTCAGCCAGTCCATCTGAGCGATGAAGTCCTTCGGCGCCACGTTGAGTGCGCGCTCGCCGGCGGTCTTGATCGGCCCGGGATCGGCGACGCGGTGGTACATGAGGATCGGCACGCGCACCGTGGAGGATGCCGATGCCGGGAGCGGCTCGAACTCGGTCGTCTGGTACACCGTGTTCGTCGCCGGCGCCGTGGTGGCGTCGGTGGTGGTCGCGGCGGTGCTCGTCGTGTCCGTCGCGGTCGCGCCGGTGCCGGAGGCATCACCGGTCAACGATTCATCCAGTACGGCCGTGCGAACGGGCGGGGACTCGCCCCCTCCACAGCCGGTGAGGACGAGACACAGGGCTGCCGCGAGGACTGAGGTCGAACCGAGAAGGAAGCGTCGAAGCATCCGACGATCCTAGATGGTTGCTTCCGCGGCCTCGCGACGTGGTGCACACCCGGCCGCGCGATGCGCCCTTAATCCACCCGACCACATCAGGCCCGGCCATCGGTGACGTGCCCCACATCCACGATCCCGTGGATCACCCATCTCGCTTGCCACCGGTGCACCGGGCAGGGCACCGCCTCCGGACGGCGAACTCGTCGGCATGGACGACGCACTGCGCCTTATCCTCGCGACCCTGTTCGCCTGGGCGGGCATCGCAAAGCTGGTCACCTTCACGCGCTTCACCTTCACCCTCGGGCAGCACGGTGTACGGATGCGCGCACGCACCCCGGTGGCCATCGCCATCTCGGTCGTCGAGATCACCGTCGCCGTCTGGCTGGCCTCGGGACGTGCCACCACCGGCGCGGGCATCGCGGCCGCCACCGTCATGGCGCTCTTCATGGCCGTCATGATCCGCGCCCGGATCCAGGGCCGTCGCAGCGCCAGCTGCGGCTGTTTCGGGGGAACACGTCAGTCGGGCACCGTCTTCCTCGCCATCCGCTCCGCGGTCATCGGCGCCACGGGTGTCGTCCTCGCCACCGGCATCGGCGGATCGGTCGACCCCCGCCCGGAGACCCTCCAGTCCGCGACGCTCGCGATCCTCGGGGTCCTGGTCATCGGGCTGAGCCTTGCCGTCGTGGCCCTCTACCGCCAGGTCGGCGTCCTCTCCATGCGCATCGCACCGCAATCCGCGCTGGAGCTGATCGAGGAGGGTCCGGACGTCGGCGAGGTGGCCCCCATGCTGGTCGACCTCACACGGATGGGGCCCGAGATGGTCGCCTTCGTCTCGCTCAACTGCCGCGTCTGCATCAACGTGCTCCCCGGCCTGCGGGCCATCGACCGCGACGGGATCCCTGTCCGGTGGATCCGCGAGGACGACGAGCCGGAGGTCTTCGACGAGTGGGGCGTGCCCGGAACCCCGTACGTCGTCTACCTCGTCGACGGCGTCGTCCGGTCGAAGGGCCTCGTCAACACGCTCGAGCAGATCCAGTGGGTGATCGACGCCGGCGTGGAGCGTGACGCGCACGCCGCCTGATCTCGCCGATCGCGCCGCACGCCGGCTGGCCGGGTCCACCACCCGCCGGTCGTTCTTCGGGGTTCTCGGTGCCGCCCTCTTGGGACTCACGACGCGCCGCGCTCGAGCGGACGCGCACACACCCGTGCCTGGAACCGAGCCGACACACGGCGACTGGTTCGGCTTCTGCGGCCACTACTGGACCACGGGGTCCTGCCCCGGTCCCTTCCGCCTGCCGCGCGTCGACCGCATGGGACGCCCCGTTCGCCCCGCCGACGGCCGGCCGGTGGACGATCAGGGACGCCTGGTGAACGGACGCGGCCAGCCGGTCGACGAGGCCGGCAACCTTCTCCGTGGTGCGAACGGCGCACCGGTCCGGCCGGCACCGCGCAGCCGGCTGTGCGAGGACACGGTACGACGCCGCTACCGCCTGAACGACGCCGTCATGCAGGGCTCCTGGTACCGGTGCTGTGACGGGCAGATCCGCAAGCTCTGGGATTGCTGCTCGGTGAGCCCGCGACGCATCAACGGCGACCGGGCCACGAAGGGCTACTGCCAGGGCAAGCGCAAGGTCTTCTGCGTCGTCTACTACGACACGGGGATGCCGTGCTGACCGCCACGATCGTGACCGCGGCAGTGATCGCCGGTATCTCGACGGCGTGGTCTCCCTGCACGTACGCCATGGCGGAGACGTTCACCCCCGACGGCTGCGGCAGTCGCCGCTCGCAGTGGATCGGGCTCGTGATCTTCACGGTCACCGCGATCGTCGTCGCGGCCGCCGTCGGAGCGGCGGCCGGTGGGATCGGATCGCTTCTGCCGAGCAGCCGCCCTCTTCTGTTCATCGCGATCGGGCTCATCGTCGCCGCCGCCCTCCGCGAGGCCGGGGTA
This sequence comes from uncultured Bifidobacteriaceae bacterium, assembly GCA_964531025.1. Taxonomy (GTDB): domain Bacteria; phylum Actinomycetota; class Thermoleophilia; order Miltoncostaeales; family Miltoncostaeaceae; genus CALMEC01. Next base: position 617,984 of record CAZHDY010000001.1, read on the forward strand.
CTCCGATATCCCATCCCGGTCCTTCGCCGGCAGGTCCCCGAACCATGGCGGCGCGTTCTTCCTCTCCCTCTCTGGACATCGGGCTACGGCGCGATCCTGGGCGTCGGCTTCGGCACGTATCAGCTCGTCGCCACCTACTGGGCCGTCGTCATCGCGACCGTCGCCGTCGGCGATCCGCTGATCGGAGCCGTCGCCCTCGGGTCCTTCGGACTGACGCGCGGCATCATGGCGGCGAGTCCCGTCGGCGTGTTCGACCGCATCTCCCGACGAGGACAGCCCACCCTGCGCTCGGCGAACGCGGTTGTGCTCGCACTGCTCGCCATCGCACTCGTCCCGGCGACGGCGGACGCCCAGACGGGCCTGCCATCACCACTGGGCACCGCCGATCCGGCCGTGTCGAACGACGTCACCGCGTGGACCAGCTACGGCGCCCACCGGCCGCCACGCGTCGACATCGCACCTCCCGGCGAGGCGCGGATCACCATTCCGGACGTGCGCGAACCGTCGATCTCGGGCGATCGCGTCGTCGTCGTCACCCCCACCGGCCTTGACGTGCGCAACTGGCGAACCGGCGAAGTCGTGGTGCAGTTCGCCGGCCGGCTCGTCCATCCCGTGCTCTCCGACAGCCGGCTGGCATACGTCGAACTCCTGCCCGACGGTTCCCGGCTCGTCCTCCGCGACCTGGTCATCGGCACCGAACGCACGCTCACCCGTGTCGGCCGAGGTGTCGACATCGGCCGTCCGACGATGTCGGGCGTGCTCGTCGTCTGGCACCAGGCGTCCGGCCTGGACAGCCGCATCCTCCAGCGGCGGGTCGACGGAGGACCCGTTACCGCCGTACGCACAACGCGCCGCCGTTGGCAGGTGACGTCACCGGCTCTCGCCGGCGGCGTCCTGGTGTGGATCGAGAACGACGCCGAGACCTTCTGGGTACGCGCGCGCCGACTGAACGGCGGTCCCACCCTCACGGTGGCGCGGTCGTCACGAGAGATCGCGGTGACGACGGCGACCGACGGCCGCCGGGTATGGGTGGGCTACTGGCACGGGTTCGCCGGTCGCGGCCGTATCCACGTCGCCCGGCTGCCGGCCGTGCTGACCGGCGGCTGATTCCGGGGCCCGCAGGCGGCGGGCACCGGAACGAACGATGTGGTTCCCGAGTACCTAGACCACGACGTGTTCGGTGATCCCGGGTCGTCCCCAGCGGGCCAGCAACTCGTTGGCGACCGCGACGTTCTCCGGCCATCGGGCGGTCAGATCCTGGAACCCGGCGGCGAGCAGCCGCTCCGGGACCATCTGTCGGTCGATCAGCTGCCGCCAGGTCGCCAGATCCGTCGCCAGGTACTCCAGAGCGGGCAGATGCCGGACGACCTCGATACCGGTCACCGGTCCGGGGTTGATCTCGAGAGTGCGCAGCCTCGGGTGCCCGGCGAGAGACGTGAGATCGACGGGTACCGCGACGCGGTTGACGATCAGCACCTCGGTCTCGGCGGTGACATCCGCGAGAGTCTCGTCGGTGTGGTCACCGATCCGCACCCTGCGGACGCCGGTGGGCGGTGGCGGATCGTACCCGTCCGGTGGGTCGGCGACGAAGGCGGTCAACGAGGGAGCCACCCAGCTGGCGCCGGCGGTGGATTCGTGGTCGACGAACAGGATCTGCCCGGTCATGCCGTTGGGACCGGGAGCCAGATCGACGACGAAGTGGTTGCCGCCCCAGTCGTCACCGATCGGAACCCAGGCGGGCGAGAAGCCGAGCGGCTGGACACGACCGTCCGGATCGCCGCCCACGGCCGCGGTGGCGCCGAACTCCCAGCCGCCGAACCGAGCCTGCGGCGTCCAGTAGGGATCCGGTCGGTCCAGCGGCAGTATCCGCATGACGTACCGCCCCTCGTCGTCCGGTCGGTCGCCCGGGCTGAGGATCAGATCACCGCAGGCCGCGGTGCGGTAGAGGGCGCGGACATCGGCGGGCAGGTCGCATCGGCTGCGCTGTTCCCGTTCCCATGCCCGCAGATCCTCCTCCGTCATGCCGGTCGCCTCCGGCAGGGCCCGGTGCACCACACCGGCCAGCCACTCGGGGTCGACGCCGGCGTCCACCGGGCGCCGGTGGGACTCGGGCGCCCGTCGGTACGGCTCGGGCAGGGCGCCGTCCCGCAGCACGACAGCGGCGATCGGGGCACCGTAGCCGCCGATGCTCACCGTGTCCGTGCCCGGCGGCTCGTAGAGCACCACCCGCGGCGGAGCGAGTCTGCCGACGTCGATGGTCACGCCGACCTCCGTCGGCGGTGCCAGATCCGAGAGCTCGGCGAGGAGATCCATGGCAGCGTAGCCGTCGCCGTCCCGGTCGTCCTGGAACTCCCCACCCGCGTCGTCGAGGTAATGCTCGCTGCCGCCGAAGGAGCCCTGACCGAGGGTTCCGGAGAAATGGCCCGACACGGCGTTCTCCGGTAACGCGGCCTGCAGCCGCGTGAGCGGATCGGCCCAGGTGGCGGGAAGCAGCAGTCGAGAATCCACGGCGGGAAAGTATCCGCCCGTGACCGGTGGCGAGCCAGGAATCGGGAAAGACCCGATGTCACCGGAGCCCGTCGGCAGGCCTCCGCACCCGGACCCACGTCTCGAGGACTAGCGTTACCCCATGACCCTTCACACTCCGCTCTGCGATCTCCTCGGCATCCGCCACCCGATCCTCCTGGCCGGTATGGCCGGTGGACCAACCACCCCGGAGCTCGTCGCCGCGATCAGCGAGGCCGGCGGCCTCGGGACGTTCGGGCTCTCGGGGATGACCATGGACGCCGCCCGCGACGCCCTGCGCCGCGCCCGCGCGCTGACCAGCGCACCCATCGCGATCAACGTGCTCCTCCCGGAGCCCACTCCGCCCAACGTCTCGGACGACGAGCACCGGGCGGCGCTGGCCCCCGTACGTGAGCGCCTCGGCCTCCCCGTCGATCCGACGCCGCCTCCTGCGGCCGCGAAGCCGCTCGACCTGGTCGCCATGGCCATCGAGGAGGGCGCCGCCGCCATCACGACCGGCCTGGGAGACCCCGCTCCGGTCGCTCAGATGACCCACGACGCAGGCCTGCCTCTGCTCGCCATGGTGGCGACCGTGGCCGATGCCGAGACCGCCGTCGCGTCCGGTGCCGACGGCATCGTCGCCCAGGGAGGCGAGGCCGGAGGGCACCGCTCCAACTTCACGGTGCCGGATCCCGAGCACCCGGTAATGGTGGGGACCATGGCCCTCGTCCCCCAGATCGTCGACGCCGTCGATGTCCCGGTCGTCGCCACCGGCGGCATCATGGACGGCCGTGGGCTCGTCGCCGCGCTCGCACTCGGCGCTCAGGCCGCGCAGTTCGGCACCCGGTTCCTCTTCGCCGCTGAGAGCGGTGCCAACGCCGCCTACCGCGCCCGTCTCGCCTCCGCACGGGACACCGATGCCCGCATCATCACCAACTTCAGCGGGCGCCCGGCCCGCGGACTCCCCAACGCCCTCCTGGAGGAACTGGAGGCCGCCGGCAGTCCGAACCTCGGCTATCCCCGGCAGGGCAACGCCCTCGCCGACCTGCGCCGCGACTCGGTGGCCCGAGGCGTGGCCGACCGGGTCTCGACCTGGAGCGGACAGGCCGCATCCCTGGGCGTGGTCGATCAGCCCGCCGGCGAGATCGTGCGTGAGGTGATGGCCCAGGCTGAGGACGTCGCGGGTCGCCTGAGCGCCGGCTGACATCGCGATGCGGTTCCGGCGACGCGTCGCCGGAACCGCATCACAGAAAATAAGAACTCGTCTTGTTAGAGTGGACCACATTCGGTGCCCTCCCGTACACCGGGAGACACCGTTATCCCGGTTGCCAACGAGCCGCTGGCCCACGTCGGCCAGCTCACACAAGCCCCCGTGAGCTGGCCGTACCGGGAGTGAGTATCACGTAGAAGCACGAGACGAGGAGCGCCCCGAACCATGAGCCCCACACCCGCCGCTCTCCGAGTCACCGCCCGCCGACGGATCGGGATGGCCGCGGCACCCGCCGTCATGGGCCTCGTCATCGCGGCTGCGGGCGCGCCGGCGACGGCGGACGCCGCGCCTCTCGTGATCGCCGACGGTCACGTGGACGCCCCCGCGGTGCGCATCATCGGCGGACGGCTGAACATCACGATCCGCGACGGCCGGGCCGGCCGCCCGGTGTGGCGCAACCCGACCGGCGTTGTGCTCCGAGTGACCGACCGTGCACGCGCCTCGGTGCCCGCGGGGATGGGATTCATCGCCCCGCAGGGCACCACGGTGTGGATAATTCCGCAGACGCAGCGACCGGGCGTCGTCTGGTCGGGCTGGAGCACCGAGACGATCCGGCCGGCCCAGGTCCGCGGCGGCATCACCTGGCAGCTCGACGGCGTGACGGGTCCCGGCCGCATGGTGCTCTTCCAGACCGGTGGCTTCGGCGCACGGCGAGTGCTGTTCTCCAGCGCCACCCGCATGCCGCAGCGCCGCGTGCTTCCCGCCGGCGTCCATCAGCACGGCAACTGGGTCTTCACGAAGAAGGGCGTCTATCGGCTCCGGTTCACGGTGACGGCGACGACCAGGGCCGGTGTGCGACGGACGGCGAACACCACGATCACCTACCGCGTGGGCTGACGGGTCTTGCGTGATCGGATGCGCCCCCGGAGAACGGCGGCGCTCATGTGTGCGGTCCTCGGCGTGCTGACGGTGCTCTCGGGCTGTGGAACGGAACGCGGCCTGCTGTCGTCCGACGACGACCGGGTCCAGGTCATCACGACGACCGGCATCCTCCGCGACCTGGTGCGCAACGTCGGCGGCGACCGCGTGAACGTCGTCAGCCTCGTGCCCGACCGCGCCGATCCCCACACCTATGAACCGACGCTGCGCGACGTGCGGAACGTCGTCTACGCGGACGCGGCCTTCAGCAACTACATGCTGCTGGAGGAGCACGGCATCATCCGGGCGCTCGACGCCAACCTTCGCGACGACGCCGTGAACGTCTCGCTGGCGGAGGAGGCCGTGAAGTACGCGGCCGAGATCATCCCGCTCGTCGAGAACGTCAACCTCGACACCGTCTGGCTGGGCCTGCGCGCCCACGGGACCGGAGCGCGGTACGACGCCGACCGCTCGAGCGAGGTCCTCCTGTCGCTCACCGCGGCGACCGGGCCCGGCGACGTCATCGGTTACCTCACGGGGACGTTCGGCGATGTCGACGTCTACTTCGACTCGCGTGACGGCGCGGCATCGGAGATCGGCGAGGGGAGGGACACGGTCACGCTTCCCGCCGACGCACACACCCACATGTCCTGGGTCTTCACGGAGCCGGGTGTCTATCGCCTCACGTTCGCGGCCGCCATCCGGACGGACACGACGGCGGATCCCGTTCCCGTCGGCGGGCCCACCACGTTCACCTTCGCGGTCGGCGTCCGCCCCACCGACGCGACGGTCACGGACCCCGTCGTGGTGGACCGCGGGCACGCCGACATCGCGGTCGACCTCGATGCCGACCGGCTCGTGGTCCTCTACGACCCGACCGGCGGAGGCGAGCGCACCCAGACCGCGGTGCCCGCATCGCGTGCGGTGATCGACGTCCCCGCCAAGGCGCTGGACCGCGTCCCCTCCCACCCCGGCTACCGGGTGATCGGTCGGCCCGGCACCACCATCCACCAGCTGCCGCAGGCCGTCCTCGGAAAGCACGTGCACGGTGCGATCGACCCGCATCTGTGGCAGGACGTCGGGAACGCCATGGCGTACGTGCGACTCATCCGGGACACCCTGATCGAGCGGGACCCGGAGGGCGCGGCCGCCTACCGCGCCAACGCCGACCGGTACCTGGCCGAGCTGGACGCGCTCGACCGCGAGATCACCCGGACCGTCGCCGAGATCCCCCCGGAAAACCGGTACCTCGTCACCACCCACGACGCCTTCGGCTACCTGGCCAACGCCTACGGGATCCGCATCGCCGGGTTCGTCACCCCGAACCCGGCCACCGAGCCGTCGCTGGCCGACCGGCGCAAGCTGACCGAGACCATCCGCACGCTGCGTGTCCCGGCCGTCTTCCTCGAACCGAACCTCGCGGCGCGATCGTCGACGCTCACCGAGATCGCGAAGGAGGAGGGCGTGGAGGTGTGCCCCATCCACGGTGACGCCTTCAGCGAGGACGTCACAACCTACGTGGAGATGATGCGCGCCAACGCCGGGTCGCTTCGGAGGTGCCTCGGATGAGGATCCGCTCGTTTTATGTCGTCATGACGGTCGCTCTCCTCGTCGTCGCGGCCGCGATACCGGCATCGTTCGCGGTCGCCCAGGCGTCGACGGACGACCCGGCCCTGCGGCAGACGATCCCGTCCGACCAACGGGCCGCCGACGATCGTGCCACCCTGGCGGCGGGCCACGTCGACATAGGGCCGCGGCTTCGCGGCGACGACTGGACGTTCATGATCCACGACGACACCGGACCCGCGGGCGGCGTGTGGCGGACGTTCGACCGGACGGTGTTCCGCCTCACCGACGCCGCCCGGCGCGAGGTGCCGGACGACCCGCAGTACGGCTTCCTCGGCGTGCCCGTGGGGACACCCGTGTACATCGCCCCGCAGACGCAGGAGCCGAAGGTCGTCTGGATCGGATGGAACACGCAGGATCCCCAGGTGGTCCGGAGGGTCGACCGCGGCGTCACGATGACGCTTCGCGACGTGCGCGGACCGGGGGACGTGATCGTCTATCTGCAGTCCGGGTCGTTCGGTGAGCCGGAGGAGCTGTGGCACTCGGCGCGACCCGGCAGGTCCACCTGGGTCGACGTCAACACCCACGCCCACGCCAACTGGGTCTTCACCCGCCCGGGCGTCTATCTGGTGCGCATCAGCGTCGCCGCCGACCTGCGTGACGGGACCACCGTCACCGACACCCGGGACCTGCGCTTCGCCGTGGGATCGGCGACGGACCCGGCCGACGCCATGTCCGCACGGTGGGAGGCGGACGACACCACCGATCGCACACAACCCGCGGCCGCAGACGACGGCGACAGCGGCGGATCGTCCTGGGCCATCGTCCTCGGCGTGGCGGGAGCCGGCGTGATCGCCGGTCTCGTCGCCCTCCTCGTCGGCGGTTCACGCGCGAAGCGACGTGCGCGGACATCCTCGGCCGACGACGACGCACCGAGCACATGAGCGACGATCCCGTCATCGACGTCGGCGGGCTGTCGGTCGTGCTGGGCGGCCGTCCGGTCCTGGAGTCGGTCGACCTCCGTCTCCGGCGTGGCGATCTGGTCGGCCTCATCGGGCCGAACGGCGCCGGCAAGACGACCCTGCTGCGGTCCGTCCTCGGCCTGATCCGTCCGGCACAGGGACACGTGCTCGTGGACGGCCGCCCGGCGCGCGCCGGGCGCGCGCGCATCGGCTACGTGCCGCAGCGGCACGAGTTCGCCTGGGACTTCCCCATCTCGGTCGAGGACGTGGTGATGAGCGGGCGCACCGGCGCCATCGGGCTCGTCCGGCGGCCGGGGACCGACGACTGGCGCGCCGTCGACGCCGCCCTGGCGCGCGTCGACATGGGCGATCTGCGACGACGGCCGGTGGCCGAGCTCTCCGGCGGCCAGCGCCAGCGCGTGCTCGTCGCACGGGCGCTCTCGCTCGGATCCGCGGCGCTCCTGCTCGACGAGCCGTTCACCGGGCTCGACATCCCGACCCAGGACGTGCTCTCGGAGCTGGTCGCATCACTTGCCGCCGAGGGCACCGCCATCCTCATGGCCACGCATGACCTGACCGCAGCGGTCGCGACCTGCGATCGCCTCGTCCTTCTCAATCGCACCGTCGTCGCGTCCGGCCCGGGTGCGGAGCTGGCCGACGACCCCTCGGTGTGGATCCGCGCCTTCGGCGTCGCCGAGGGCAGTCCTCTCATCACCACGATCCGGGCGAGCGCACGACATGTCACCCGCTGAGTTCATCCGCGACCTCCTCAACCCCGACCTGGCCTTCCTGCCGAAGGCCCTTCTGGTCGCCGTGCTCTCATCCGTCGTGTGCGGTGTCGTCGGCTGCCACGTCGTGCTCCGGGGGATGTCGTTCATCGGGGACGCGGTGGCCCATGCGGTGTTCCCGGGCCTCGCCGTGGCCTTCGTGGTGGGCGGGAACCTCGTCGTGGGCGGTGCCGTCGCGGGCGTGGTGACGGCGATCCTGGTGGCCGTCGTCTCGCAGAACCGGCGCGTCAAGGAGGACGCCGTCATCGGGGTGTTCCTGGTGGCCGCGTTCGCGCTCGGCATCGTGATCATCTCGCGCGCGCCCGGGTACGCGGGGTCGCTGCAGCAGTTCCTGTTCGGTTCGATCACCGGTGTGCCGAGCCGCGACGTCGTGGTGTCCGCCGTGACGACGCTCGTGATCCTGGCGCTCGTCATCGGCCTGCACAAGGAGTTCGTCGCCATCGCACTCGACCGTGAGAGCGCACGCGCGATGGGACTGCGGGTCTTCTGGCTGGACCTGGCCCTTTATGTCCTGGTGACGCTCGCGGTCGTCATGAGCGTCCAGATCATCGGGAACATCCTGGTGCTCGCGCTCCTCATCACGCCGGCCGCCACCGCGCGCCTGCTGACCGACCGCCTGTGGGTAATGATGATCGTCTCGCCCGCCGTCGGCGGGCTCTCGTCGCTGATCGGCCTGTACATCTCCTGGTCGTGGGACTACCCGACCGGCGGAACGATCGTGCTGGTGCTGACCGCGGCGTTCCTCACCGCCTGGCTGGCCGCACCGCGTCAGGGCCTCATCGCGCAGTACGTCGTCCGCCGACGGCGGATTCCCACGCCGACCACCACGACGGAGGTGGTGTCACCGCCCTCCTAGATGGCTGATTCCACGATCTCGCGGCGTGGTGCGTGTCCCCGGCGGCGCGGATGCGCCACCGGGCGACTCGAACAGGCGAACCAGCATGCCCTTCGGCGCCCGGCGGCCCCCCGCATCCACCGGGAACGCGCCACACATCCACGATCCCGTGAAATCAACCATCTAGAGGGTCCGCATCGTCGGGACGCTACGCGGACGCCATCGCAAGGACGGCGTGACCGCCCCACGCCAGCACGAGCGTGAACAGGACGGCGAACGCCGCCTGCCGACCCATGAGTGCGACGGCCTGCCGTACCGAGAGCTCACGCGCGATCGTGAGCGAGGTCGTGAGGCACGGCAGCAGCACCCCGGCCAGGTAGACCGCCGTGACGAGCTGGATGGGGGCGAGCGCCGCGGCCACGTGTTCCTCGCCGAACATCAGGATCCCGTCCTTGCGGATGGATGCCAGCACCACGCCGAGCGACGCCTCACCGGGAAGCGCGAGAAGACCCATCAGCGGCGACAGCGCGGAGGCGACGGCGTCGAGCGCACCGGTCGCCTGGAGCAGCGACGCAACCAGGCACAACGCGATGAAGATCGGCATGGCCCGCATGACGAACTGGCGGATGGTCCCCATGGCCTCGCGCCGCACCGCCGAGAGGGCGGGACGGACGACGAAGACCCGCCGCGCGCCCGGATCGATCACCCGGGGCACGGGGCCGCGCCGCGTGAGGGCCGTGTAGATCACCGTCGTGACGAGAAGGAACAGCACGAACGGCGCGACGAGCCACCCGTATCCGGCGGCGGCGAACACCGCGCCGCTCGCGCCGAGCTGGTAGGAGCACGCGGATCCGAACGCGATCGCGCCGACCGCCTGGCGCCGCGTGCACATCGAACACGCCCGCGTCGCGATGACGGCGGGCACGTTGCAGCCGTATCCCATGACGAACGGCGCCAGGTCCCGCCCATGCAGACCCAGCGGTCGCACGAGCGGATGGAGCCCTGCACAGATGACCTCGAGCAGGCCCGAGGCCTTCAGCACCCCGATGAGCAGCGCGAACGCGACGACGGTCGGGAAGGCCCAGACGATGAGGAACGGCAGCATCGCGACGACCCCGTAGTCACCGGCGAGCATCGTCGACAGGGGCGCGGGCAGCCCCTCCAACCACGAGAGGACGGGCGCGAGCACCTCGTCGACCGGTCCCTCGACGATGCCCGCCAGTCGGTTCGCCGACCAGACGGCCAGCGTGGCGGGCGCCAGCAGCAATGCGACGGCGGCGAGGGCGAGCACGACCGGATGCTCCAGCGGACCGCGGCGCTGACGGACCTCCCAGCCCGTGCGGGTCCACGACGGCGCATCCGCGAATGTCCCGGGTGATGCGAGCGCATCGTCCAGCACGTCGCGATCGGCCTCGGCCACGTTGCGCGCGTCGATGAGGACGACCGGCACGCCGAGCTCGTCACCGAGACGCCTCACGGCGTCGGGCGTGGCGGCGTCGGGAGCCCGGTCGCGGTGGGTGATGACGACCGCCCCCGCACGCCCTGCGACGAACGGCAGCACCAGGCCCAGGTCCTCGTCAAGGCTGGTCGCCCGCACGACGGCCACCACCCGCTCTTCTCCCTCGAGGGCCGCCAGGGCGCGACGCATCGCGTCGCTGTCGGCCTCGAGCACGAGGCCCGGCGTGTCGAGCACCATGCCCAGCGGTCCGGCATACCGAGCGACCGAGACGGTCGTCCCCCGGAGGTTCGCGGCGGCGGCCGGCGCACCGGTCAGGCGGCGCGCCAGGGTGGACTTCCCGCTGCTCTCCGCTCCGACGAGGACGAACGACGCCTGGGCGCGTTCAGCAGGTGCAGTCGTCGCCACAGCAGGAGAGGTCGTCGATGTGCATGCCGGCGGCACGCCAGGATCCGAATGCCGGTCCCGGGTCCTGGCCGAGGTGAGAGAGGATGCGCTCGGCGATCACGGGGAACCGGCCCCGGTACTTGTAGGCGAAGCAGAAGATCAGCCCGTCGTGGCGGACGGACGGCCCGGCGAGGAAGAGCCCGGGCGCACATGTCGACTCGTCGTGCTCGGTGAGGTCCGGCAGGCCGTCCGCGGCGATCTCGAACAGCATCCGCACGGGACCGAGCTGCGGCCGGTAGCCGGCGGCCAGGATCGGGGTGCCGCGGCTTTCGACCTCCGAGCCGTCCGCGCACGACAGCACGACCCGGGATCCGTCGGACCGGGCACCCGTCACGGTGGTCGCACCGCGCAGCTCCAGGCGACCGGTGGCGAGCGCGTCCTTCAGGCGCTGACGCGTGTACGGCGTCAGCATGACGCTCGGATCGTCCTTGGTGACTTCCCACGGTGCTTCCGCGTCGAGCACGAGCACACGTCGCCGGGGGTGCTGGGCGATCAGGGTGACCGCGGCGTCGATCCCGCTCTCCGCACCACCGACGATCACGACGCTGCGGTCGCGGATCTCCTCCCACGCCGTGACCGTCCCGGCGGGACGGCAGATGTCCGCGCCCGGGAACACATCCGTCCGCGGACTGCCGAACTCGCCGGCGGCCCAGACGACGAACCGCGTCCGCCAGATGCCATCGGAGGTGTTGAGCAGGTAGCCGTCGCCATCGGTCAGCGGCGCGACCTCACGGACGTCCACGCCGGTTCGCACGTTCAGCCGGAAGTGGTTGACCACCCCCGTCAGGTAGGCGGCCCATTCGGATCCGCTGGGATGCTCGACCTCGAGGGAGTGTGCGGGCGAGGTCGTCGGCGAGATCGCGTTGAGGTCGACCGCGCCGAACACGTTCGCGGTGAACGATGGCGTGATGGCGCGCATCTCGCGCGGCCAGCGGCGAAGCGACGCGGCGACGACATCGCGTTCGAGCACCACGACGTCGTCGATACCGGCGTCGTGGAGGGCGCATGCCACGCCGACCCCGGCGGGCCCCGCGCCCACGACGGCCACGGTGACGTCGGTCGGTGTGTCCAGGGTGCGCGTCGCCATCATCGGCTCAGCGTAGCACGTAATAAGATTAGTTCTTATTATCGAGCGCGGCGCGCCCACATCCTCACCCGGCCGCGACACCTCAGACGCCGGACATGCGACCGGGCGGCGCCAATCGGCACGACGCCCGATCACCGTATCGGTCGGTGGTTTCCATCGGCGGTCAGCCATCGGTACACCTCGGCGAGATGCACACACACCCGGACCGGGATCTCACATAAGGAGATCGTGTCTCCTTTTTACCGATGACCCGCCGCGATATGTCGCGGCGACGCCCGACGGGGCCGGCCGGCTCTAGTCGGCGGCGCCCGTCGCCCGCGGGCGACCGCGGAGGATCACGTCATGGCCGGTCAGGTCGAAGCCGAGCCGGTCGGCGATCGCGGCGATCGACGCCTCGAGCACCGGGTCGCTGAACGCCGTGATCTCCCCCGTCTCCTCGTTGACCGCGTGGTGATGGTGGTGATCGGGGTCGGGATGGGCGATCTCGAACCGTGCGACGCCGTCACGGCCGTCCATCCGGTGGAGCAGGCCGAGCTCGTAGAGGTCGTCGAGCACGCGGTACACGGATGCGCGGGAGCCCACGTCGACCGCGTCGATCACGTCCTGAGCGCTCATCAGGCACCGGCCCTCGCCGGCGAGCACCTCCATGACCGCCCGACGTGTCTGCCCGGAGCGCAGACCGGCACGACGCACGCGGACGTCGGCCTCCTCCAGCCATTCGTTGTCGACCCCCCGAGCCATGAAGGGCACCATACTCCGCGCCCCCACGGACCGATCCGGTTCCGGTCGATCACCGGGGAGCGGTTGTGACGCCTGCAGACCGACGCGACGTATCAGTCGACGCCCGATGCCCGGGCCGGTGATGCGACGGTGATCACCGCACGCGCCGTTCGTGCCGCGACGATCGACCGGTCCGCGATGCGGACGGGTACGACGACGGGTGCTCGACGGCCACGCAGGGCCGGTACCGCGACGGACGGAAGCCGGACACGGACCGTGGCGCGATACCCGGGACGAAGGGTCGTCGGCGCGACGACGGCGAGGACGTGCCGGCGCCCGCCGATCGTCGTGGCGACGCGCCGTGGCGTGGTGACGGTGCAGAGGCGTGCGCCCGGCGGGCAGGTCACCGTCGCGACCGGCGCCCGGAGCGACCCGTCCACGGTGGACGATGCCGTCGCGCTCACCGTCGGACGCCCGGTGAGCGTGACGCGGACCGGTCGCGCGGCGACGCTCGAGCCGTTGGTGACGCGCAGGCCCAGCGATACCCGTGCGACCCGGCCGTGGAGGGCACGCACCGCCGCCGCCGGGAGCCGGACGCGGATGGTCCCCTCCCGCCCGGCACGGACCGTCCGCGGTGCGATGACCGCCAGGGTGTACCGGTGGCCGGAAATCGTCACCATGATGCGTGCCGGTGCCGACACCGTGCACGATCGCGGTCCCGCCGGGCACCGGACGGTCGCGATCGGCGCGCGCCGCGCGCTGTCGGGGGCCGAGGGTGCTCCCTGGGGGACGATGAACGAGGGGACGAGGCGCCCCGGCTCGGGAGCGGGCGCCGGGGTCGTCGGGCCCCCGCCACCGAGAGGCGGACTGCCGGGATCCGTCGGTGCGGCATCGGATGCGCACGCGGCCGGATCGACGACGCGCGGATCCGCGGTGCCCACGACGACCGCCAGGTGCGAGACGCTCTCGACCGGCTGACCCGACGCCAGCGTCCCGGAGTGCCGGAAGGACAGGCAGTGAAGGCCCTCGGCCGTGAAGGTCCAGTTGGCGTGGGCGTGCGTCCCCGCCGGTACGCGTGTGGTGTCCGGCAACCCGTTCTTCGAGTCGAAGATCCGGACCGCGTTGCCCCATGCATCCGTCTGCCAGAGGAAGACGTGACCCGGTCCGCGGACGCTCGTGAGCGTCCAGTCCAGGTTCCCTGACAGCTGCACCGGAGCGATGGTCTCGGCCGACCAGCCGGGCCAGAGAACCCCGTCGGTTCCGAGCTGATCGATGTTCCAGACGTGGGTCCCCACAGGCCCGATGAAACTCCAGCGACCGTCCGGAACGGTCATCGCGGCGGCGGGACGCACCTGCAGCACCACGCCCGACATCTCGTGCCACGTCGCCCGACCGTCCGGCGCGTTCGCGACGCCCTCGGCGGTCGCATCGCGCACCCGCGTGTGGAGCGCCCCATCGACGATCACCGACGAGATGTCGACGTGGCCGAGATTGAGAACGCGTGCGCCGGACGCCGTCGGAGTCCAGTTGGGAACGTCCCACCCGGCCTGGGCACGCGCCGTGGACGGCGCGTATGCGCCCACCACAACCGCGGCGATGACGGCGAAGGCGAGGATCGACAGGCGGACGTTACCGGTGATGCGTCGTGGAGTGGTCATGACCTTCCTCGGGGAGGGGTGTTCCTGGATAGCGGTCACCGCGGGCCGTGGGCGTTTAGGCCGGAGTCCAGTCTGACAAGAACCTATCCCATGTTGTCGATACCGACGGTCCTCCGGGTGTTCTTCGCGGCCCCCACGACCGCACCACGGGCCGCCCCCACGACGATCACGTCCGATGCGCTAATTTCGTGGGTTTCGACTCGATGGCGCCCCGGACCCCGTACGGTTCTCGCCCCTCGCTTTTGGTACCCTTCTGCGCCATTGACAAGATTTATTCTCATTATTTGAGGGGGACTCACACATGAGATTCATTCGCCTGGCGGCCGTCATGGGCGCCGCGAGTACGGCGTTGATCCCGGCCACATCGGCCGTGGCCCAGGACCACAGTCACGGACACGTCGCAGCCGAGTACACATTCGAGCTGCTTCCCAGGACACCCGGTGACGTGAACGCGATGAGCGCGCTCGGGGTCAACGACAATGGCGACGTCGTCGGGATCGTCCGACCGACGGCAAGCGCACAGCCGCAGCAGACGGTGTACTGGTGGCGCCACGGCGACCACTTCCACACCTACGCCCTGGCCAACCTCGAAGGCTCGCAGTTCTCACGAGGCTTCGACATCAACAACTCCGCCCAGATCGTGGGAGAGGCATTCAACAGCGGCGGCACCTCCATCCCGATCCGATGGACGGGCGATGGCGCCCCCACCCACGTGACCAACCTCAACGAGGCGGGCACGGGCATCCTGAACGACATCAACAACGGCGGGGCCGCTGTCGGCACGGCGTCCGGTCAGGCTGTGCAGCTGAACGCCGACAACACCGTCACGACCCTCACCGCCCCGCCCGGACACGTCGCCGGATCGGCCATCTCGGCTTCATCGATCTCGGACGACGGGTCGATCGGCGGTCGCACGACCATCGCGATCCCCCACGGCGACCACTTCCACAACGAGCTTCGCGGGATCGTCTGGCGCAGCGGAACGGCCACGGTTCTCGATGTCCCGGCCGGGGCATCCAGCCCGACGATCACCGAGGTCACCGATGGCGGCGCGGCCTACGGTGCCGCGACGATCGCGTCGAAGGAGACCCCGGTGATGTGGGAGGCCGACGGAACCCCCGTCGTGCTCACGATCCCGACGATCGGCACCTACACGCACGCCCGGGCGAACGCCGCGACGAACGACGAGATCGTCGTCGGATACGCGTCGCAGTTCGCCGGCAACACATCCTTCGGTGCCGCCGCCGTCGCCTGGGACGCACACGGCCCGGTCGATCTCAACACGCGTGTCCCCGGACTTGCGGAGGGCATCACGTTGCAGACCGCGGCTGACATCAACGCCCACGGACAGATCGTGGGTACCGCCACGACACCGGACGGCCCCCGCGGCTTCCTGCTCACGCCGAAGGGCCACCATGAGGACCCGTCGGAGCCCGACGCTCCCCACGCACCCGACCTCACCCTCGAGGGCACGAACGGCCTGCGCGTCGCCTGGCACGCACCGCACGAGGACGGCGGCGCACCCGTCCTCGGCTACAGCGTCCGACTGATCGCCGGCGACGGCACCGAGTCGACACGGGCGATCGACGGCGCGGACGTCAACTCCACGCTGTTCGAGAACCTGTCGCCCGGGACGTACACCGCCACGGTCGCGGCCGTCAACGGTGTCGGGACCTCGCTGTACTCGCCGGCCTCGAACGCCGTCACCGTCCCCGCACCGGGTGGTCCGGTGACCCCGCCCGCTCCGCCGGCTCCCCCGGTGGCGCAGCCCGCGGCGACGACCATCTCGGCGGCACGGGTGATCCAGGTCTACGGACGTACCGCACGCGTCAGCGTGTCGGTGGCGCCTGCCACGAGCGGCCGGGTGACCCTGCGCGCCGGTGCCCGCACCGTCTCCGCGAGCCTCACCGACGGCCGTGCCGTTCTCACCGTTCCGGCACGCGCTCTGCGCCCCGGGGCGCAGAGCGCCACGCTGAGCTACGCCGGTGCCGACGGTTTCGCACCGTCGCAGGGCGACGTCAGGATCATCGTCCGCAAGGCGAATCCGGTCGTCCGCGCACGCGTCACCCCCAACCCGGTGCGCCAGGGCAACCGCGCCACCGTCCGCATCACGGCGACCGCGGCGGGCGTCCGTCCGGCGGGACGCGTCGTCATCCGGGTGAACGGCACGACCCGGGGTGTCGCCACCCTCAACCGCGCCGGTCTGGCCACCGTCCGCATCGCCATCGGACGGAACACCCGACCGGGCACGCAGCGCATCACCGCCGTCTACCTCGGCAGTGCCGAGGTCGCACGCGGCAGCGGCAACACAGCGGTCCGCGTCACGCGCTGACACAGCCCAGCGCCACGGGGCGATCGGATCTCCGGTCGCCCCGCGGGTTTCCGCAGGAGAGTCTAGGTCCCCGAGACCTCGCGGCGTCGGCGACGTGCCTCCCGGTGGACGTTCACCGGGGTCGCGTCGAGCACCCGGGTGACCATCTCCGTCAGGAACGCTCCGGGCTGCAGTGCCGACGGCACGAGATCCATGCGCAGGTCGATGCTGGGAGCCGCCTCGGGTTCACCACCGACGAACCGCATCTGACCGGGGTCACCATCGCTCGCATCCTCGTCCGGGGCGAGTCCCGCAGCCACCAGGGGATCGTCGTCGTCACCCGGATCGTCCGGATCCGGAAGGACGACGTCGTCATACGAGATGACGATCAGAGAGACGGCGTGGTAGGCGTCGTCCTCACGCCCGAGCTTCTGCAGGAGGTCGATGAGCCATTCGGCGATGTCGGGCGACTCGTCGAAAACCGTGGAGCGCAGCCCGTAGACGAAACCGAGCGCCGCGAGGGGATGCCGCAGACGCAGGTTCTTGGCGTCGCCGTACGACTCCTCCACGCGATTCGCCGCGTTCTTCCCGAAGCTCGAGTCCATGCGCTTGGTGCTGATGAGCAGTTCGGGGCCCGTCTCCCAGCCCGACATCCCGACGTCCACCTGCTTGCGATAGTTCTTGCCGAGGATGATGGCGTTCGACGCCGCCACGCCCTTCGGTGGTGTCCTGGCGCTCAGGCGCTTCCAGAGCGCCTCGCGCTCGGTCACGGTGACGTGGTTCAGCAGGCTGACGATGGGAGCCGGCAGCACCCGGGGCGCCGACGGCCGGGGCCAGACCGCGTCCGCGTCGAAGCCGGCGCGTCGTAGCTCGTACGAGAGCCAGACGTCCAGCGCCAGTGCCGGGACGCCGGTCGTGGTGGGCGCCCGCAGGGCGAGCGGAACGCCGAGGAGCCGCCTCAGCGTCGCGACGTCAGGAACGTATTCCGGTTCGTCCCGGTCCGTCCGGCGCCAGGGATTGGTGTGCGTGCCGTCCGGCGCGGCGTCGGCCACGATCCGGTCGAACTCCCGCCACGCCCGCGACTTCGTGGACGGCTCATCGCCCACTGCGTCCCCGGACCTCCCGTCGGCGCGCCATGGCGGCCTGCCCCTCCACCATCGCCGCCAGGTCGTCGGCCGTCACCGCCCCGGTCCCGACGAGCACGACGTCGTCGACGATCTCGGAGGCGGCGCGCAGGTCGCCGCCCTCCAGCAGCCGGATCACGGTCGGTCGGATCTCACGGAGGCGATCGGCACACCCCGCGATGAGCTCCGGCGCGGGGACCGCCCAGACGTCGGCCTCCCGAGGCTCCAGCTTCAGGATCCCTCCGCCGTACGAGCGACCCACGAGCTCGGCGCTCAGCCGTGTGGCCGAGTTCAGGCCCGCCAGCGGGAGGAACTCCCGCCCGAGCCCACGCAGCGATTCTGTCAGATAGACGCCATGTACCGAGTTGAGGTGGTGGACCCCGGCGCTGTTCGTCGTCAGGCGCGGCGAGTCGGCGTTCATGCAGGTGAGCAGGAGATCCGCCGGCCGCTGGATCGGCACCCGATACCAGGGGGTGCGGACCCGGCATTTGTACGCCTGGTCGACGCCGGCCCGATGACCGGTCTC
This sequence comes from uncultured Bifidobacteriaceae bacterium, assembly GCA_964531025.1. Classification (GTDB taxonomy): domain Bacteria; phylum Actinomycetota; class Thermoleophilia; order Miltoncostaeales; family Miltoncostaeaceae; genus CALMEC01. The sequence goes on from CAZHDY010000001.1 coordinate 636,097, forward strand.
GATGTAGTCACGGGCGGCGGGCGACGGATCGTCGGACGGGGCGAAGAGCCAGGTCGCCTGGCCACGACGTCCCAGCGCCGCCATCATCTCGCGCGAGAGCTCGAGGCCCCGGAGGTGCGTGCTTCCGGGGGGACAGAGGCGGATCAGATCGCGGCGGGTGAGCCCCAGCTCGCGCACGCGCTCCGGCGACAGCGTGAAGTAGCGGTTGTTGCCGGTCACCATCCCCAGAGTCGTGTCGCCCCACGTCTCCAGGACCGTGAACCGTCCCGCCTCCCGCAGCCGTGCCAGGGGTTCGGCGGCGGCCGGTTCGACGAGGAGGCCCGTCCATTTCGCCGACGGATCGACGGGTGTCCACGTCTGTGATCCGCCCAGGTGCTCCAGCGCCGCGGCGTCGGTGGCCTCGTAGATCCGTGCGTGGCCGGCCGGTCCCTCGCCGAAGCCGTCCGCGAGGAGGAGCACGACGTCCGTCTCGGCCTCGGGGAAGACCTGTTCACCGAAGAGCACGAGCTCCACGGTGCGGAAGCTCTCGAACAGGAACCGGCGGACAGGAGCGGCGTAGTTCACGCTCAGCAGCTCGGCCGGCAGCACGAGACCCATCCGTCCCCCCGGACGGAGGAAGAGCGCCGAATGCACCGTGAAGGCGGCCCAGCTCGACGCCAGGGCGCTGAGGGCGACCCCGGCGCGCAGGGCGGCGGCCCGCGAACGAGCCCGTGACTCACCGGTGAAGTCCTGGTAGCGGATGTACGGCGGGTTCCCGACGACGACGGAGTGCACCGGCCGGGGTTCGACCAGGAAGAAGTCGTCCACGACGATCTCGGGCGAGCCTCCGGCGGCCTCGACCCGCGACCGGGCGGCCTCGGCACTCGCCCCGTGGATCTCCACGCCGTGGACGACCGGCGGGTCGTCCACGGCCCCACTCAGCTGCCGCAGCCGCTGCACCGCCTCGACGAGGAACGCGGCGTCGCCCGCGGACGGTTCCATGACCGTGTCGCCGGGATCGCGGACCGCCCAGCGCGTGATGAACCTGGCGATCTCCTCGGGGGTGAAGAACGCTCCACGTGCCTTGCGGGTGGCGGCGACATCACGACCGCGCGGCACGGGGGAATCGAACATGTGTTTCATTATGAACGACCGTTCCGACAGATCCCCGGCTCGCGGAACACCGATGGGCGGCGAAAGGCCGGAACGTCCGATCGTCCGGCCACGTCGTTGGCATGTCGTGGGCGGGTGTGGCAGGATGACCGGGACGCATTGACGTCACGGCGGTGGGGCTCGCCGTACCCAACCTCGGACCTCCGACGACAGTCCCTACCTCATATGCGCATACGCGTACCTGAAGGTAGGAGATCTCGTGATGGATGTCGTCATCCCAGCAGCTGTCGCCCGTTCGGGCGTGGTTGACGCTGTTCTCCTCCTCGCCGACGGCGCGGCGGGACACCCTGCCGCGCCGTCGGACACCCGTCTGAGCGTCCGGCACCCCTCCGGGCCCTCAGATGCCATCGCCGCCGCCGATGTCGTCGCATGGTCATCCGCCTCGTGGTCACACGCCGTCCGCCTCGTCACCGACGCGGTCCGTGCGGACGCGGGCTCCGGCCGATGCCGCGGCGCGAGGCGCCGATGGGAGGTGCGGGGCGGGGTTCCCACTCCGGCTCCGCCACCGCACCCGCTGTCGACCGCCGTGGTCCGTCCCCGATCCCGTCCTGACGGGACCCCACATCGTCTCGACCATATGCGGGCGTTCCGATGACCCCGCCGGAAGGAAACCCACCATGAGCGATGCCGCCACCCATGTCATCGTCGGCGTCATCCCCGGGCAGCCGGACGCGCTGGTCCGGACCGCCGCGACGTTCGCCGAGCACTTCGATGCCGACCTCGTGTGCGCGTACGTCGACAACTCCCACTATGCCGCCGGCCATCGCCCCGACGGAACGGTCGTGACGATGCCGATCGACCCCGACCTCGTCGACGACGAGGAGGGCTTCGACCCGGACCTGTTCGCCGCGCTCGCGGATCTCCTGGAGGGGAGGTCCGTTCGATGGACGGTCCGGTACCTCGTCGGCGGACCGGCGCAGGAGCTCGGCCGCCTTGCGGACGAACTGAACGCCGCCATGATCGTCGTCGGCACCCGTGAGGCGGGCGTCAAGCGGTCCCTCCACGAGTTCTTCAACGGTTCCGTCGCCGTCCAGCTGGCGCATCGCCAGCACCGCCCGGTGGTCGTCGTGCCTCTCGACCCGGTGCCCGACGACGGGGTCCTGCCCTGGCAGACCGGCGCCGATGCGTCCGATTGACACGTCGCGGCCGCCGCACCCCTCCCCCTGTCCGAATCCACGACCGACCGACCATCCACATGGAAACACCACCCGCACCCTCCGCACACGACGTCTCCCGCGTCGACGCCCCACCCGCGAGCCACCACGTGCCGCGCCCGCGTTCCCGCCCCGTCCACCTGCGGGCGCGCTTCCTCCTCCTCGTCCTGGCGGGTGGGACCCTTGGCACGGCGGCCCGTCAGGCACTGGTCCTGACGTTCCCGACGGTTGGCATCCCCTGGACGATCTTCGCGATCAACATCGCCGGGGCGTTCATCCTCGGCGTGCTGCTGGATTCGCTGGTCCGGTGCGGGCTGAGCCGCCGCCGGTCACGCACGGTCCGCCTGCTGCTGGGCACCGGATTCCTGGGTGGTTTCACGACGTACAGCGCGCTGGCGACCGACACCGCCCACCTGATCGGCGACGGCTCACCCGGTCGCGGCATGGGCTACGCGGTGCTGACGGTCGTGGTCGGCGCCGTGGCCACCTGGGGCGGTATCGCCACCGCGACGGCCGTACGTCCGCACGCCGAGAGGGCGGCATGAGCATGTCACCGACCGTGTTCATCCTGCTCGCCCTCGCGGGGGGCGTCGGCGCCGCCTCACGGCTGGCCCTGGACGGCATCATCCAGTCCCGTGTCCGCAGCGCGGTACCGTGGGGCACGATCACGATCAACGTCACGGGCTCATTGGCCCTGGGCCTCGTCGCCGGGCTGACGACCGCCAACGTCCTGCCCGAGTCGTGGCATCTGGTCATCGGATCGGGGCTGCTCGGCGGGTACACCACGTTCTCCACCGCGAGCTTCGAGTCGGTGCGGCTCGTCCAGGGCGGCGGATGGGTCGTGGGCTCCCTCCACGGCTTCGGGACACTCGTCGGTGCGACCGCGGCCGCCGGACTCGGCCTGTGGATCGGGTCCCTGCTGTGAACATTTCGCGGCTGCAACGGGCGCGATCATGTCACCACGATGACAAGGGGCCGGCATGAGCGATCGCACGCGGCGACGGACCGTGGTCCTCGTGCGACACGGGCAGACCGCCCTCAACGCCGAGGGGCGTCTGCGGGGGCTGGCCGATCCCGAGCTCACGCCGACCGGGATCGAGCAGGCCCACGACACCGCCGACGCCCTCCGTCGCCTGGACGTGGGCCGCGTGATCTCGAGCCCTCTCCTACGAGCCGTGGCCACGGCGCAGATCATCGCCGACGTCACCGGTGCGGAGTTCGCCGTCGACCCCGCGTGGACCGATCGCGACTACGGGCCGTGGACCGGACACCGGACGGCCGACGTCATCGCGCGATGGGGCGGCGTCGACGCGGCGCCCGGCGTGGAGGCGCGACCGGACGTGACCGGCCGGGCCCTGAGAGCCCTTGCCGCCGTCCTCGATGCACCGGCGCACGCGCCGACCGTGGTCGTCACCCACGACGCGATCATCCGCTCCCTGATCGGCAGCCTCCGCCCGGATCTCGCGCCGCGGATCGAGACCGGCTCGTGGGCCCGGCTCGTCCACGACGGTGACATCTGGACCGTCGCGTCCGTCGACAGCGCCGACTGACGTATCACCCGCCGGGTCGGCGACCCGACCGATGCCACGATGCCCCGTCCGGATGCCCGACGATCAGTCGGTGAGGACGTCCCCGGTCATGAGTGCTGACGTGTCCCAGCCGTTGAGGGCGCACAGGGTCGGGGCGACGTCGCCCAGCTTGCCCTCCCGCAGAGGGAGGCCGGCCCGGTCGATCCACAGCGGCACCGGGTTGGTCGTGTGCGCCGTGTTGGGGCTGCCGTCCGGCTCGATCATGACCTCCGAGTTCCCGTGGTCGGCGGTGACGGCCAGGAGGCCGCCCACCGAGCGCACCGCGGCGCGGATGTCGCCCATGCAGCGGTCGACGGCCTCGATACCCGCCACGGCGGCCGGGACGACCCCGGTGTGGCCGACCATGTCGGCGTTGGCGAAGTTCACGATGACCAGCTCTGGCGCATCGGCCGACCGGATGCCCTCGACCACCGCGGCGCCGACACCGGCGGCGCTCATCTCGGGGGCCTCGTCGTAGGTGGCGACATGCTGGGGCGACTGGATGAGGACGCGGTCCTCACCGTCGAACGGTTCCTCGCGACCGCCGTTGAAGAAGTAGGTGACGTGCGCGTACTTCTCGGTCTCGGCGATGTGGAGCTGACGGAGACCCATGCCGCTCACATGCTCCGCGAGGCCCTGCCGCACGTTCTCGGACTCGAAGGCAACCGGCAGCGTCCACTCGGCGCGGTAGCGCGTCATCGTCGCCATGTGGGGCGCGGACCAGTCCGCGCCCCGGTCGAAGCCGTCGAAGGCGGGGTCCGACAGCGCCTGCGTCAGCTGGCGCGCGCGGTCGGGACGGAAGTTCCAGTAGATGACCGCGTCGCCGGGGCGCACGCGACCGGAGGCCGGGTCGCCGATCACCCACGGCTCGATGAACTCGTCGGTGGTGCCCCGCTCGTACGACGCGCGGATGGCGGCCGCCGCCGAGCCGGCGCGTTCACCCTCACCGTGCACCATGGCGTCATAGGCCCGCTTCGTGCGGTCCCACCGCTTGTCGCGGTCCATCGCCCAGTACCGGCCGCAGACCGTCGCGACGGTGACCCCGTCGGCCTCCAGGGACTCGATGTAGCCGACGGCGTCGTCGGGACGCGAGTCGCGGCCGTCGGTGAGCGCGTGCACGTAGATCCGCTCCACCCCGCGGGCACGGGCCATGGCGATCAGCGCGTCGAGGTGACGCTGACTGGCGTGCACACCACCGCCGCCGATCAGCCCGACCAGGTGGAGCGCATGGCCGGAGGCCGCGTCCATGGCGGTCGTGAGCGCGGGCACGTCACGGATCGAGCCGTCGGCGATGGCCTCGTCGATGCGCACGAGCATCTGTGCCACCCGTCGTCCTGCGCCGAGGTTCAGATGGCCGACCTCCGAGTTCCCCATCTGACCGTCCGGAAGGCCGACCGGAAGGCCGGACGCGTTCAGGCGTGTGCCGGACCCCTCACGTGCGAGCGCATCGAGATTGGGCGTCGATGCGAGCGCCACGGCGTTCCCCGGCCCCGGGGGCGCGATTCCGAATCCGTCGATGACGACGAGGACGAGTGGAGAGGCCATGACGCTCCGATCAGACGTGGATGTTTGGTTGGCGGATGCCGTGTGGTCAGGCCGGCGCGCCGGCGCGCACGATGGCGGCGAACTTCTCCGGATCGAGACTCGCGCCGCCGACCAGCCCTCCATCCACGTTCGGCTGTGCGAAGAGCTCGGCCGCGTTGTCGGGGCTGACGCTCCCGCCGTAGAGCACCCGTAGGGCACCTCCGTCGAAGCGCTCGGCGACGACGCTGCGCACGTGGGCACAGGCCTCCTCGGCCTGCTCGGGGCTCGCGACCCGGCCGGTGCCGATGGCCCAGATGGGCTCGTAGGCGACGGCGATGGCATCCTGCTCGTCGGGTGACACCTGCGCGAGGCCGGCACGCACCTGCCCGGTGAGCCAGTCCAGCGTCTCGCCGCCGTCACGCTGTTCGAGCGACTCACCGCAGCACATGATGACGCGGAGTCCGGCGTCCAGGGCCGCACGCACACGCGCGGCGACCTGGTCGTCCGTCTCGCCCGCGGCGCGACGCTCCGAGTGGCCGACGAGCGTGCCGGTGGCCCCGGTCGAGACGATCATCCCGGCGCTGATCTCACCGGTGTGCGCGCCGTCGGCCGCCTCGTGCACCGCCTGTGCCAGCACGCTGATGCCCGAACCCTCCACGGCCTTCGCCGCGGCCTCGAGCGCGATGTACGGAGGACAGACCGCGACCTCCACACCGGAGACATCGGCGACGAGCCCGGCGAGGGACCGACAGTGGGTGGTGGCGTCGGCGGCCGTCTTGAACATCTTCCAGTTGCCGGCGACGATGGGTGTGCGTGTGCTCATGATTTCGTGAGGGCGGCGACGCCGGGAAGGGTCCGGCCCTCGAGCATCTCGAGAGAGGCCCCACCGCCCGTGGAGACGTGGGTGAACTTGTCCTCGAGCCCGAACTGGGCCACGGCGGCGCCGGAGTCGCCGCCACCGACCACCGTGGTGGCCGTCGAGTCGGCCATCGCATCGGCGACGGCCCGGGTGCCCGCCGCGAACGGCGGGATCTCGAACGCGCCCATCGGCCCGTTCCAGAACACCGTGCCCGCCTCGGCGATCGCCTCGGCGTATGCGGCGGCGGTGCGGGGACCGATGTCGACGCCCATGCCCCATGCGGGGATGGCGTCGCTGGGCACGACCTCGCGCTTGCTGTCGGCCTCGAACTTGTCGGCGACGAGGATGTCGATGGGTAGTTGCAGCGTGCAGTTGACCTGCGCGGCGCGGTCCAGGAGGTCGCGTGCCAGCTTCTGCGTCTCCTCGTCCTCGTGCAGCGACTTGCCCACCCCGTCGCCGAGGGCGGCGAAGAAGGTGAAGCACATTGCGCCACCGATGAGGATGCGATCGGTGACCCGGAGCAGGTGCTCGATCAGAGGGAGTTTGTCCGAGACCTTCGATCCGCCGAGAACGGCGACGAAGGGCTCCTTCGGATTCTCCAGCAGGCCGCTGATGAACGCGACCTCACGTGCCAGGAGCAGGCCGGCCGTCGCCGGCAGGACGTGTGCGACGCCCTCCGTGGAGGCATGAGCGCGGTGCGCGGCGCCGAACGCGTCATTGACGTACTGAGTGAAGCCGGCGGCGAGAGCCGCGGCGAACCCAGGGTCGTTCTTCTCCTCCTCCGCGTGGAAGCGGAGGTTCTCGAGCAGGAGCACCCGGCCGGGCTGAAGCGCGTCGACCTTGGCGTGGACGGCGTCGCCGACGCTGTCGGGAGCGAGCTCGACCGGGACACCGAGGAGCTCGGAGAGACGTTCTGCCACGGGTGCGAGCGAGAGTTCGGGCTTCACCTCTCCCTTGGGGCGCCCGAGGTGACTACAGACCGCGACGGCGGCACCGGCGTCCAGCAGATGCTTGATGGTCGGGACGGACGCACGGATACGCGTGTCGTCGGTGATCCGACCGTCGTCCAGGGGGACGTTGAGGTCGGACCGGACCAGGACCTTCGCGCCGGCCCAGTCGTGGCCGGCGCTCGTGATGTCGGTGAGGGCCATCGATCAGCCGGCGATGAGCTTCTGGCAGAGCTCGACGACACGGTTGGAGTAGCCCCATTCGTTGTCGTACCAGGTGACGATCTTGACGAAGTTGCCGTTCACCATGGTGAGCTGGGCGTCGAAGATCGACGAGTGCGGGTCGCCCACGATGTCGGCCGAGACGATGGGGTCCTCGGTATAGGCGAGGATGCCCTTCATCGGGCCCTCCGCCGCCGCCTTCATGGCCGCGTTGATCTCCTCCTTGGAGGTCTCACGTCCGACCTCGCACGTCAGGTCGACAACCGAGCCGTCCGGGACCGGCACGCGCATCGCGATACCGTCGAGGACGCCCTTGAGCTCCGGCATGACCTCGCCGATGGCCTTCGCGGCACCGGTCGACGTGGGGATGATGCTCAGCGCGGCGCTGCGTGCGCGGCGGAGGTCCGAATGCGGCAGGTCGAGGATCCGCTGGTCGTTGGTGTAGGCGTGCGTCGTGGTCATGTAGCCGCGCTTGATGCCCACCAGCTCGTGGAGGACCTTGGCCACCGGCGACAGGCAGTTGGTCGTGCAGGACGCGTTCGACACGATGTCGTGCTTGGAGGCGTCGTACTGGTCGTCGTTGACGCCGAGGCAGACCGTGAGGTCCGGGCCCTTGGCCGGCGCGGAGATGACGACCTTCTTGACGCTGCCGCCGAGGTGGGCGGCCGCCGCGTCGCGCGCGGTGAAGAGGCCGGTGCTCTCGATGACGACGTCGACGTCCTGATCGGCCCACGGGATGTCCGCGGGGTTGCGCTCGGAGTGGACGACGACCTTCTTGCCTTCGACAACGATGGCGCCATCGGCAACCTCGACCTCACCCGGGTAGCGACGGAAGACCGAGTCGTACTTCAGGAGGTGTGCCAGGGTCGGTGCATCGGTGATGTCGTTGATGGCGACGATTTCGACACCGTCGTCGGCGTCGCGCGCTGCGCGGAAGACGTTGCGACCGATACGGCCAAACCCGTTGATTCCGACTCGAAGACTCATTCCAGCTCCTGTGTGAGGTTCGCGGATGCACGGCGAGCCTACCAACCGTCCGGAGGGCCTGGGACACTGAGGGAATGGTCGCCCGCACCCCAATCGCGGTGTCAATCGCCGCTTTCGTGCTCGCAGGATGCGGCGACGCCACCGACTCGTCTCACGATGGATCCCGGACCGACACGGACCGCCCGTCGACAGCGACCTCCGTCTCCGGCACCGTCGCGTCCATCACCGACGGCGACACGATCCGGGTCGACACCGGGGCCACGGCGACCGAGCGCGTCCGGCTGGTCGGCATCGACTCGCCCGAGACCCGCGACCCGGATGTGGCGAAGCAGTGCTTCGGGGACGAGGCGACACGGGTCGCCGGGGAACTCATGCCCATCGGGGTCTCGGTGCGACTGGAAACGGATCCGACACAGGACGTGCGCGACCGGTACGACCGACTACTCGCCTACGTCTACGTGGACGACGGATCCGTTTCTGTCAATGAGACGCTCGTGCGACGGGGCGCGGCCAGGGTCTACGTCTACCGGAACCGCCCGTTCGCCCAGCACGCGGCGTTCACCCGAGCCGAGCGCGAGGCGCGCGATGCGGGCCGCGGTCTCTGGACCGCCTGCCCGGGCACCTGATCCGCACGCTGCCGCGACAGCGGGATCGAACCCGTCAGGCGAATCGGCGGCAGGCGCACCAGGCGTTCGTTCGCGAATGATCCAGCGAACCCCGTACCGCCGCGACGACCAAGGCCACCGACGCGGGGAGGAAGTAGAGCGACAGCAGGCTCGCCAGCAGCACGGATGCCACCACGAAGGTGAGCGCCACGAACACCCAGAACGGCCGCATCGGCACGAGGATCCACGACGCGACAAGGACGGCCACGATCACCGACCAGATCAGCGTGATCGGCTGCAACCCGATGGACGCGATCACGGCGACGCCGGACAGCGCGAGAACGAGCGACGTGACGGCCGCCGGGTCGTACCGACGACGATCAGGTGAGCGTTGCTCGTCCATCGTGCGGCCTCCTGGTGAGTGTGGGCGGAGTGTAGCGCCGCGATCCACGCTACTCGCAGCCGATACCGTCCCGATCACGGTCCAGGTGGGGTGCGTAGCCGGGCTGCCCTCGACGGATGGGGGCCTTCCCCGCGGCCCGCACGGCCGCACAGTTTCGGTAGGAGACCGACGTCCGCGACACGACGGGGGCCGGTTTCGTCGCGCGCTTGGTCCGGGACGACGTCTCGCAACCGATGCCGTCGCCGTCACGATCGAGGTGGCGTCCGTACCCCGGCTGTCCGCGGCGGATCGGAGCCTTTCCCGCCGCGCGGACCACAGCGCAGTTGCGATAGGAGACCTTCTTCTTCGCCTTGGCCGTCGCCATCTGGATCGTGACGGGCGGCGTGTGCACCGTGGCAGCAGCGGGGGCCACCACGCTCCGGCGTTCCGCTCCCCGAACGGGCCCCACGGCGATGCCCATGAGGAGCCCGAGAGCGAGTACGGCAAGGAGCGGAGGGCGGATGAGGTGTCGTCGGAGCCGGGTGGCGGGTGTCATCGGACGTCCTGGTCGCGTGGCCTTACGACGCCGAGACGACGTCGACCGATGTATCGGCAGATCGCGACCGTCGGCTGAGCGGTGACAGGGGTGGGTGGTGCCTGACACCACCCACCCCGTTGGCCGGCCACACCCCGTACATCGGCGACCCGTCGACCCGGTGCCCACGTCCGAGATAGCGGTTGTTTACATCTATTTCGTGCCTAATCGTGGCGTGAACGGGGGTGGATCGTCGATGCGCAACCGGTTCTGGGGGCCTACCGGTTGACGCGCGTCGGCGTCATCGTCCACATCGGGCTGCGCGTGATGTCGCACTCGTTGTTCGTGAACATGTAGTCGTCGTAGCCGGGGTCCAGTTGCAGGTCGTTCCAGTCGATCGGCAGGCCGTGCGCCGCGACGATGTCCTTGCCGGAGTCGGTGACGTGACCGGTGCCGTCGTGATGCGGCGCACACTCATGCGTCGCACCGAAGAGATGGGTCATCTCGTGCGCGAGGACATATGCGCCGCCGTTCGGCCATACGGACGTCGCGCTGGGAGAGATGTTGCAGGCCGACTGCCAGAGGACAGCACCCTGCGGGGTCCATGGCCCGGATCCGATCCGGTAGCTGGCGGCGATACCGCACGGATGGGACGACGGAAGCCCGGCGTTGATCCACACGACATCGGCAACGATCCCCTGAGTCGGCCGTTCCGCTGCGCTCACATCCTCGAGGACGGGATCGTGGTCACCCGCGTTGTACTCCGCCGTGGTCCGTGGGAGGTGCACGACGCGGACGGCGATCCGTCCGTATCCGTCGCGTACCCAACGCGGACCGGCGCCGTTGGCCGTCTGGCGTCCGAACCAGGCGGTCACCTGCTCCGCCTCGTGCCGGATGGCCGCCACCGCGCCCGCGGGCTCCTGCTGGTCACTCGGGATGCCCAGCACGAGCCGGAAGGCGGGCCCGGAATCGGTGGCCGACTCGGGCGTCCAGGGAAGATCAGGATCCTGGGCGACCGGTGCCGCGGGCACGGCGGGCGGGGCGGACCTCGAGGTCCCCGCCCTCAGCGGTGCCGGCACCCGGTCCTCGGAGACCGGGCTGATCCCCGTCACAGTGACACCTCGACGGATGTTCTGCGCGTAGATCGTCGGATACCCGACTGTCCCGGCGCAGGCGGGCGACATGTTCCGGACCGTGCCGGGAGGGAGGATGAGCTTGGCGTACGTCCCCTTCTTCGGAGCGTAGGCGAGCCGGACCCCGGAGTAACCACCGCTGTCCGCGTTCGCGAGGATCGCGGTCACCACCCGGCGCGGCCCGATCTTCTGCGCGAACCAGGGCAGGCGTCTTTCGTCGACCACGTGATCGGTGCTGAGCTCGATCCGCGGGAGCCGCGCTCGACCGGAGGGCGTCTGCATGAGGGCGCGCACACGAGCGGTGCCCTTCTCGCGGGCACCGATGACGACCTGCCCCTGGCGCGGCCGGTAGTTGAACGACGTCCCACCGTCCGTGTCGATCACGCTGTTGAAGCGCGGTCGCGTCGGGCACCTTTCGTCCGCGGTGTCGTGCGCCACACGCGTGAGCGAGCCCGCGACGTGGGGCCGGTCGTCGTGGACCATCGACTGCCGGTCGGCGCCGTGAGCGACCCCTGTGGCCACGGCGAGGACGACGAAGCCGACGAGCACCGTTGCACGACGTATACGCGCACGTCCTTCGACGGGCGGACGCGTGGTCACGGGATGGTTCGTGGTGTCGGCCGTCACAGCGTCCCTCCATGGCGTGTGATGTGGCGGGTGTTGCGGCGGATCGGCGTCGTGCCGGTCCGCACCGATCGGATGGGAGCGCGTCGCGCCCGATCAGATCGTCACCGCCTGCATCGGCAGGGATGACAGACGACCTGAGGCCGGATGCCAGGGATCCACCCGCCGCACCGACCCGAAATGCACTTGGGGGGCCCGAAGGCCCCCCAAGAAGTACCGAAGAAGAACGCGCGAGGCGTCGGTAGGCCGAGGCCTACTCCGCCGCCGCGGCGGGCTTCGGGGTGAGGGCGGCGGCCAGCTTGGCCGACAGGATGCCCAGGATGCAACCGCAGATCAGGGTGACCAGCGAGTTGAGGAATACCATGCCCCACGGCGTGGAGATCACACCGCCGAAGGCACCGCTACCGGCCGTGCCGGCTGCGGGATCGAGAGCCTCGATCGAGTTGCCGACGCCACCACCGTTGGCGGCCCATCCGTCAAGACCGGTGGCGATCCACCAGAGGAAGACGGAGGCGAAGGCCGGGAACGTACCGGCGACGTAGTACCAGTCACCGAGGACGAGGACCATCACGAGGATGAAGGCGAAGACGCCCACCCAGAGTGCGATGCCCCAGAAGTCCGGAAGATCAGCCGTCTTGAACGAGAGGCCCATCGTGATGAGGGCGGCGACCGAACCGAAGATGCTGGCCGTGAGGATCTTGCCGAATGCGGCGTTGTCACCACCAGCGGCGAAGAACAAGCCCCACGAGATGAACGCCGTCGGGAGGACGAGGTGGAAGTTGGAGGGCAGTTCAAGCCCGATACCGAGGTCACCGTCCGTTACCCAGTGGAACGTGAAGTTCAGTGCGAACTCCACCCACAGGAATGACAGGACACCAATGACCAGCGCGAGCGGAAAAATTGCTTTGGCGCGAGGACCCATTGAGTCGACTCCTTGGAGAGATAAGCAAGGTCAACGCGGTCGAAGAGAACATGTCAACAGAACTGATTTGACCGCGCGACACCCCATGATCGAGGTACCCCTGACATTCGACATCGTCCGGGCAGTTTCCCCCTTCCCGAAACGACATGAACCCGCTGTCCTGGTGGCAGCGCCACCCCCCAATCGCGTGATGCGCTCAGAAGACTACGCACATGGGGGACTTGGTTGCAAGCGTCGCAAGCTTTCTCATACGGAAGGTGACACACCGAGGAGCCCGCATATTGCGGATGCCAGCGCCCGCGGGGAATGCCGGACGACGTCACCCTCCTCCGCCAGATCGTGCGTCACGATACGAATGCCGATGTCCTGAAGTGCCGCCTCGTCGATCGTGACCGGCTCCTGGGACTGCGCCGCATAACGGGCCAGCGGACGAGGGTCGATCGGCCCGTCGTGGAGGACCGCGACGTCCAGTGCGCCTCCGGTGGCGTCCCATACGGCCTGCACGTGATCCGCCGCATCGAAACCCCCGGTCTCACCGGGCTGGGTCATCACGTTACCGATGTATACCCGCTGCGCCCGGGTGCGACGGAGGGCATCGACGATCTCGGGGATCGCCAAGTGCGGAAGGACGCTCGTGAAAAGACTGCCCGGCCCCAAGAGCACCATGTCGGCGTCCAGCAGCGCATCGACCGCGGGAGGATAGGCCGTCGGGACGGGGTCGAGCCATACGCGGTGACATGCACCGGCACCCGAGCCGATCTGGGTCTCGCCACAGACCATCTCGCCGCTGTTGCGCTCGGCCCACAGACGCACGTGGTCAAGCGTGGTGGGCAGGACCCGCCCGTTGATCTTGAGCACCCGCGAGCACTCCTCGATGGCACGGTCGAAGCTCCCGGTGACCTCGGCCAGCGCCACGAGGAAGAGGTTCCCGAACGGGTGGCCGGCCAGGTCACCATCGACGAACCGGTGCTGGAACAGCGTTCCCATGAGCGACTCGTCGTCAGCGAGGGCCACCAGGCAGTTGCGGATGTCGCCAGGCGGAAGGACGCCGAGCTCACGCGTCAACCGCCCGGACGACCCGCCGTCGTCGGCCACGGTGACGATGGCGGTGATATCCCAGCCCTCCGGTTTGAGAGCACGCAGGAGGTTGGAGAGGCCGGTCCCACCCCCGAGCGCCGCGATGCGCGGACGACGTGACATCAGATGGTCGATTCCGAAGAATCGGAGACGTGGCCCGTGTCACCGGTGGCCGGCCAAGGGTGGGCGGATGGATCCGTCGCCGGCCGGGGCGGGTGGGTGGATCGACCGGGGCATCCGCACCGTCGGGGACGTGCACCGCACCACGAGGCCGACAGCGGGACCCTCCTCACCGCGCACCTTCGGGAGCGTCCAATTGCGGTCGTGACGGCCGATGGAGATGGCGGTGATCGACGGTTGTGTCGTACCCCATCTCTCGATAGCGCTCGCAGGTCATCTCGGCCAGCCGCACGCTGCGGTGACGCCCCCCGGTGCAGCCGAACCCGACGACCAGGTGTCGTTTGCCCTCCTCCGCGTAGGCGGGAAGGAGGAAATCCAGCAGGTCGTTGAGCTTGGTGATGAACGTGTCCCAGCCGTCGACCTGTTCCAGGAATCGGATGACCGGCTCGTCCTTCCCGGTGAGCTCGCTGAGCCCCGGCTCGTAGTAGGGGTTCGCGAGGAAGCGGACGTCGAAGACGAGGTCCACATCGGGGGGCAGACCGTGCTTGAACCCGAAGGACAGGAAGGTGATGGAAAGCCGTGATCCCGGCGCCGCACCGGTGGCCTCGCCGAGCTCCCGCCGCAGATCCCAGATGTTCAGGTTGCTGGTGTCGATGACGATGTCGGCGCGGTCGCGCAGCGGTTCCAGCAGTTCGCGTTCGTTGCTGATGCCGTCGAGCACGCCTCCCCCACCCGAGACGGGGTGGCGCCGGCGGGTCTCGCGGAAGCGGTTGAGGAGGGTCTCGACGGATGCCTCGAGGAAGATGACGCGCAGATCGACGTCGTCACGCGCATCCAGTTCGTTCAGGATCCTGAGGAGGGGTGTGAACAGGTGACGCCCGCGCACGTCGCACGCGACGGCGACGCGCGGCAGGTTCGCGCTCTCGAGGCCCGCGATCTCAACCAGTGACGGGATCATGCTCGGCGGGATGTTGTCGATGCAGAACCAGCCGTCGTCCTCGAAGGCGCTCATGGCCTGGCTCTTGCCCGCACCGCTCATTCCGGTGATGACCGTCAGCTCGATGGCACTTCCTCCTCGGTGAGGATCCCGACGCCGTCCGGTGACGTCGTCTTGTGGAGCCTGTCGTAGACGTCCTGCGCCACCTTACGCGGCATGCCGGGCACCGCGGCGATCTCCTCGGGTGACGCACCGAGGAAACGCTCCGGGCTGCCGAAGTGCTTGAGGATGGCCGCCCGGCGGGCGGGACCGATGCCCGGCAGCGAGTCCAGCACGCTGCCGTGGGCCGTGCGTGATCGTCGGCCGCGATGGTTCTTGAGCGCGAAGCGGTGGGCTTCGTCGCGGATCGCCTTCAGGACCCGCATGCCCGCCGAGTGCTCGTCCATCGGGACCGGGTCACTCCGTCCCGGGACGTACACCTCCTCGTAGCGCTTCGCCAGTGACGCGATCGGTATGTCCTCGGCACCCGCCTCCCGGAGACCGGCGACCGCCGCCCCCAGCTGTCCCTTGCCACCGTCGATCACGACCAGCCCGGGTCGACGCGAGAACGACGGATCGGTGTCGCGGGCGACGTACCGGCGAAACCGCCGCGTGATGGCCTCCTCGATCCGGGCGAAGTCGTCCGGGCCTCCCTCGATACGGGTGGAGAAGGTGCGGTAGTGGGCCTTGAGCGGCGCCCCGTGTTCGAACACCACCATCGAGGCGACGGTGTTGGTGGCTCCGAGGTTGCTGATGTCGTAGCACTCGATCCGCACCGGAGGCGCCTGCAGGTCGAGCGCCTGCTGAAGCTCTGTGAGGGCGTCCCGCCGGCGGGCCACTGCCGCCTCGTGTCGCCGGCGGTCCTGATCGACGGCGAACGCCGCGTTACGCTCGGCGAGCTCGAGGAGGCGGCGCTTGTCGCCCCGCTCGGCGTGGCGCACCTCGACCCGGCGACCCCGGCGCGACGTCAGGAGCTCGGTGAGTGCCGGCGTGTCGGCTCCGCGCGGCACGACCACGAGCGGCGGGATCACCATCGCGAGCGCGTAGTACTCGATGGCGAACGCTTCGACGATGTCCGCCGTGTCGTCGTCCCCGGAGAGCTCGAGATGGAACGACTGCCGGTCCTGCATGACCCCGTCGCGGACCTGGAGCACCTGCACGTTGGCGGCGTCGCCCTCGGTCGCGAGGCCGATGATGTCCATGGTGCCGAGCGATTCACCCTTGGCGAGCTGACGTTCCATCAGGTGCCGCACGGCGGCGAGCCGGTTGCGGTGGATGGCGGCCTGCTCGAAGCGCTGCTCCTCCGCCGCCGCGCGCATCTCGTCCTCGAGTTCGCGCTCAAGGCCGCCGTAGCGCCCCGACAGGAAGGCGATGATCTGCTCGATCAGGTGCCCGTAGTCCTCCCTGCTGATCTCGCCGATGCACGGTGCGAGGCACCGCTTGATGTGGAAGTCGAGGCACGGGACGCCGCTCGAACGCCCCGGTTCCGGCCCCTCGCATGGACGGGACGGGAAGATCCGCGCGAGCGCGTTCAGCGTCTCGCGGGTCTTCGCCGCGTTGGAGAACGGTCCGAAGTAGATGCGGTCGCGACGGTGGCGCTCACGTGTGAAGTACACCCGCGGGTACTCCTCGTCCATGCTGATGGCGATGTACGGGTAGCTCTTGTCGTCGCGCAGCCGGATGTTGAACGGGGGCCGGTGACGCTTGATGAGGTTGGCCTCGAGGATGAGGGCCTCGCTCTCGCTGGAGGTGACCATCACCTCCACGCGGTCGATGTGGTCGACCATCTCGCCGGTTCGCGCGTGCGCGTCGGGACGGGGCCGCAGCGAATGGGGATCCTTCGGGCTGAGCGGTGCCCGGAAGTACGACAGCACGCGTTTGCGAAGCGACTTCGCCTTGCCCACGTAGAGGACGGCGTCGGACTCGTCCCGGTACACGTAGACACCGGGGCGATCCGGTAACGCCGCAAGCTGCGCGCGTATCTGAGGGTTTGCGGCCATCCACCGAGTATAGGTCCATCGCCCGGATCGGCGGCCGGCCTCGGGAGTACGCCCGGATGTTGGACCCGATCCGGCCGGTGGCGCGCACGTGCCACCGGCATCGGCACCGCACCGCGGCCGGTTCTCGCAGTAATGACGCGAACACGTGATGCCGACGCCGCCGGACGGGTATACGATCGCGCGATGAAAACTCCCCGAGTGTCTTCGCGATGGCTCGTCGGCATGGGTGCCGCAGCGGCCCTCGCCACAGCCGCACCGGCCATGGCCGGCAACCCGTTCGTCATCACCGGAGTCGAGAACTCCCGTCCCACCGTCACCGCCGGCCCCGCGGGTGTGTTCCACGTGGTGTACGACGACCCCGCCACCGACTCCGTCGTCTACTGCCAGATCCTGGCGGGCAAGCGCGGCTGCGCGAAGGGCGCGTCGCTGCCGTTCTCGCTTCAGCCGGGCATCGACAACCCGGGAACCCCGTGGGTCGTCCGCGACGAGGACAGCGGCACCCTCCACATCGTCGCGGCGGAATACGTGGGCGCACGCACCCTCGTACGAACCTCCACGGACAACGGCAGCACCTGGGGCCCGCTGGTCCAGATCCACGGGCCGCTCCCCCCGGCCCTCGGCAACTCGCACGGAACGGAGATCTCCCGTCCGGTGCAGTTCCCGGCGGCGAACAGCGTGGGCATCGTCTCGGCCAATCCCGGAGTCAAGGCATACGAGGCACCGCTCGACGGAAGCAGGGCCGGCAGCGACGCCTACGGATCGCTGAACTACGGGACCGTGTCGTCCCTCGGGTACTCCCTCGACGTGAGCTACGACTCCGAGGGGACGATCCTCACCAACGACAACCTCGACAACGTCTACTACTGGCGTCAACCGAACGGGAACGACCTCGAGAACGGGGCGGCCTGGGGTGAACCCGTCTTCGTGGCGGCAGGATCGGGCGCGTCGATGCACGGCCGCGGCACCCCGTGGCTCGGGTACACCCGTCGCCAGTCGGGGAAAGACCAGCTGGTGATGCGCGCCTGGAACGGCAACGGCTTCGGACCCGCGAAGGTCGTCCAGAACGTCCCCGGCTACATGGCGGACGTCTATGTCAGTGACGGCGGCACGCCGGGCGTGGTCTACCGGCAGAACGGCGTCGGCCTGCGGTACGCGGAACTGCGCGGCGGCAAGTTCGTGCCCAAGACGATCGTGCGGAACGACTCGCTGTTCTCCAACGTCTCGATGGCCCACGACGACCAGGGACGCGGCATCGCCGTCTGGCACGAGCGCGGTGCCGTGCGGGCCGCCGACCTGACCGAGGTCCGCGACCCGAACGTCCCCCGGAGCGTGGTGAACCGGACGGTGAAGGGCAAGACGATCGGTCTCGCGGTCGAGGGAAGCTGTGTGATGCCCGGTGCCAAGACGGTGCTCGGCGTCAGTGGCCAGGGCAAGGGGAAGATCGTCCGCGTGACGTTCCGCCTCGGCGCGCAGAAGCCGGTGACCGACACGAAGGCGCCGTTCTCGGCCAAGTTCACGATTCCGAAGAAGGCAACGCCCGGAACCGCATTCGCAACCACCTCGGTGACCCTCGTGCAACCGTCGAAGGGCGCGGCGTTCACCGTCAAGAACCAGACCACCGTCCGGGTCTGCGGAGGTTGACGACGCCCGGTGAGGGTCGGTCCGTTCCACGGCCCGGCCCTCACACCGCCTTCCCGTCGATGCGCACCAGCTCGACGGTCGCTCCGCCCTCACCGGGTGACGTCAGTGATGGATCGCCGGCCAGGGCCATGATCCGGGCGACGTAGGCCTGTGTCTCACGGAAGGGCGGGATACCTCCGTATTTCTCGACGTTTCCCGGTCCGGCGTTGTACGCGGCCAGCGCGAGGGGGATCGAGCCGAACCGCCGCAGATGCATGCCCAGGTAGCGCCCGGCTGCGGGGATCGCCTGCGCCGGATCGAAGGGGTCGGTGAGGCCCATCCCCCGGGCGGTGCCGGGCATGAACTGTGCGATCCCCTGGGCGCCGACGGGGCTCACCACCCTCGGGTCGAAGCCCGACTCCTGTTTCAGGAGTGAGGCGAGGATGACCGGCGGCACCCCGCCCTCACGTGCGCCCCGGAGGATCAACGCGCGATAGCCCGGCGGTACCCAGGTCGGCAGTGCCGATCCGCTCGGCGCAGCATCGTCTCCCTGGCGTCGCGACTCCGGAACGGCCGATGCGTTCGACCGTGACGGCCTGGTACGCGATGACGACGATCGGCGGCCCGGCTCGGCATCCGCTGCGGTCACGGAGTCCGCGACCGCGGAGCATCCCGGCCGGTATCCGAAGTGCCACGGCTCCCACGAGTAGCGCTGCACGAACCCGAATCGCGTCGCGTTCCGCGCCAGCCATATCCATGCGCCCTGCGTACCCGCGATGTCGAGCTCGGTGGCCTCCCTGTGACGACTCCGCCCCGGCGGAGCGACCCATTTGGGGTCGGGATGGCGCCGGAAGAGCACCGCCTGCTCGGCGTCGGACCGATAACCGCTGTTCACGACCAGATCGATCCCGACACGGGCCGCTGCCGCGTCCATCCGGTCGAACGCCGCGGCGACGGCCGGACACGTCGGCTTCCCATCCCGGTAGACGAGGGGTCCGCGGTACTCCCCTCCCCGCGGTCCGTCACCGGCCTCGGGCAGCCCGCCGAGTCCGGCGCGGATCTCCGCGCGGGCGGACGCACGCAGACGGGTCGACATCGGACCTGGGCTCTCGACCGAGACCTGCACCGACGTCGGCGGCCACCGATCGGAGTCAGGGAATGTCATGGAGACCAGAACCGTTCCGTTGGATCGCGCCAGACGCTGAGCCCGCAAATGCAGCGAACGCCGCCACGTCTCCCTCTCCGACGGCTCGTGTGACGCGACCACCGTGAGGTCGTCGCGTATGAGACGCCCCGTCTGGACGGCGGTGAGATCGGCGCCCGTCTGGGCGACCGCCTTGGCAGTGTGCGCCCGCCCGAACATGAAGACCACCGAGCTGAGGAACATCAGGAGCAGGCCGAACCCGATCACCAGGGGCGTCGCCTGTCCCCTGCTTCGCATGTCACGGCGGCCTCTCACGGCACCTCGATCCGGGCACGTGCGGTGACCGTCAACCTCCGCCGACCGGGAAGCAGCGACGGCACAGGTTGCTCGACCGTCACGACAGCGGCACCCTCGTTCGCAAGCGCCTTGACCCGCAGATCCTCGTTGGCCGTCAGGGCCCCGCGCACGACGACCGCGAGCTGCCAGGCGACCACCACGACGAGTGCGATCAACGGCACGACGGCGATGGCCTCGACGGCGGCCTGACCGCTCTGACGGCGCCTCACGGACGCACCTCCTGATCGGCCTGGACCGTTCCGAGGCTCCCCAGCCACGGGAGGACGGACGGGATGGCCAGACGCACCCGCACATGTGAGTGCCCACCCCGGTCCGTCGAGAGAACGATGGAAGCGCGCTTGGCGAGGCGATCGGGGAGCACGGCTCGCGCCGCCCGCTCCGCCGGCGCCCGGACCGACCCCGCCCGCGCCGCGACCCGTGCTGCGCTCTGCGCCGTCTGCCACGTGTGCGCGGCGACGATGGCCTGCCAGCCGACGAGGACCAGGAGTGCCAGGCCCATCGCCACACCGATGGTCTCGACCGCAGCCTGCCCCGTCTGTCGGGTCCCATTCACGGGTTCGACACTAGGTCCGAACCCGTGAACGATTATGCGATCAGCGTGTCAGCTTCGTGTCGCCGACGTAACGGGTGCGCGACCGTGCACCACGGACCGGTCACCGCACCGCCCGTCAGCCGGAGGTCGCCCAAGCGACGAGTATTCCAGGGATGAGGATGCTCGCCGTGGAGAGGATGCTGCCCATCCATCTCCAACCGACCGATGCGAGCCGCTGGCCGATCCAGATAGGGACGATCAGTGGCACGAACGGCAGAGTGAACACGGGCACGAAGACGAGCTCGGAGTCACTCTCCCAGAACGCTCCGACGAGCGAGACGGCGATGAAGACCGCGATCACGGGCCAGGTGAGGAGCGACGCCACCCCGATTCCGTACCAGGCGGGTAGCGGCAACCCGCGGCCGTCGCTTCGACCCGCGGGCACCGGCGACACGCTCGGCGACGGGATGATCGACGGCCAGCCGGCGGGCGCGGTCGCCGCCGGAGCGCCGTCCTCGGACGCACCGGAACCCCGCACCGACGGCGCGCTGTCCGCCGATCGCACGTCCCGGTCATGGGGCGATGCCGAGGGGTTCGGCCGACGAGGTCCCCAGATGAGCTCCCGCAGGGTGAGGTGCGTCACCGGCGTGTCCCCAGTGGGATCCGACGGATCATCTCCGGACTCGCTCACCGTCCCACGTCCGTCGTACCGACGCGAGCGGTATGCCGCCGATCGCCCCCGCCGTCCTGCCCGATGCCCGTCGTCTGAATCCCCATGACCGTCCCTGGTCGCTGACTACTCTCGAAATGATGACGGATGCCGCCGTCACGTCGAGGGGGATCACGGCCAAGGATCGGAAAGGACCGTCCACCGCATGACCGGTTCGCACGACCGACGTCGTGGAGGTCGCCAAGGCACCGACCGATGCCTCTCTCCACACCGACACCGAGATCGGCGACGGGCAGCCCGTTCCGCCACGTCACCGGGCAGTGCCCGGACGGACTATCCCTCGACGGTTACCTGTGCGGCCAGCTCGGCCACCGGCTGGGTGCCCAGGTCACCGCGGTGGCGCGCACGCACCGAAACCTCGCCGGTCTCGGCCTCCTTGTCACCGATGATCGCCAGGAACGGGACCTTGGCCAGTTCACCGTCGCGAATGCGACGCCCCACCGACTCGGACCGCGCGTCCAGCTCGGCGCGTGCACCGGCGGCCTTCAGCACGTCGACGGCCGCAGCGGCCGCGTCGGCGTGACGATCCGCGATCGGCAGCACCCGCACCTGCACCGGTGCGAGCCACACGGGGAAGTCACCGCCCGTGTGTTCGATCAGGATTCCGAGGAAGCGCTCGATCGACCCGCTGATCGCCCGGTGCAGCATGACCGGGCGCTCCTCCACGTCGTCGGCCGACGTGTAATGCAGGCCGAACTGTCCGGGCATGTAGAAGTCGAGCTGACAGGTGCCGAGCTGCCATGCGCGGCCCATGACGTCCGTAATCTGGAAGTCGATCTTGGGGCCGTAGAAGGCGCCGTCGCCTTCCTTGATCGAGTACTCGCGTCCCTCCAGTGCCGTGCGGAGCGCGGACTCACCGGCCTCCCACATCTCGTCGGTGCCCGCCGCCTTCTCGGGGCGGGTGGCCAGATGCAGACCGACCTCGTCGAAACCGAACTTCGCGTAGAAGCGGTCCGTCAGGTCGATGATCTTCTTGACCTCGTCCTGGATCTGGTCGACGGTGCAGAAGACGTGTGCGTCGTCCTGGGTGAACGCCCGTACGCGGAAGAGACCGTGCAGCACACCCGACAGCTCGTGCCGGTGCACATGGCCGAACTCGGCGAGACGCAGAGGGAGTTCACGGTAGCTGCGGCGACGGCTGCGGAACACGAGGCAGGCGCCCGGGCAGTTCATCGGCTTCACGGCGAAGCCCTGCTCGTCCACCTCCGTGAAGTACATGTTGTCCTTGTAGTGGTCCCAGTGGCCGCTCTTGTGCCACAGGGTCTCGGACAGGATGGTGGGGGTCTTGATCTCGTCGTAGTCCATGGCGTCCAGCTCGGCGCGGATCGCCTTCTGGATGCCGTTCACCACCACCATGCCCTTGGGCAGGAAGAACGGGAAGCCCGGACCGGCCTCGTCGAAGTGGAAGAGCTCCAGCTCGCGGCCGATGCGCCGGTGATCGCGCTTCTTGGCCTCCTCGATGCGCGCCAGATACGCGTCCAGCTCGGTGCGGTTGCGGAAGGAGGTCGCGTAGACGCGCGTGAGCATCGGGTTCTTCTCGCTGCCGCGCCAGTACGCGCCGGCCACCGAGAGGAGCTTGACCGGGCCGATGCGACCGGTGTCCTGCACGTGGGGTCCCCGGCAGAGGTCGACGAACTCGCGCTGGCGGTAGATCGACACCTCGGTCTCACCCTGACGGGAGAGCTCCTCCACCTGGTCGACCTTGTACGGCTGGTCCAGATCCTCGAAGAACGCGTGGGCCTCGTCGATCGACATGACGCTGCGCTGGAACGGCGCCTTCGCCTTGATGATGCGGTTGATCTCGGCCTCGATCGCCGGGAAGTCGTCCTCCGTCAGCGGCCGCGACAGCTCGAAGTCGTAGTAGAAGCCGTCCTCGATCGGCGGACCGAACCCGAACTTGGCACCGGGCACGACGCTGAGAACCGCCTCGGCCATCACGTGCGCCGCGGAGTGGCGCATCGGATAGAGGTAATCGTCCTCCTGTTTCGGCGTGACGATCGACACGGACGCGCCGTCCGGCACCGGAAGCGCCAGGTCCTGTATGTCGCCGTCGACCAGGATGGCAACGGCTGCCTTGGCAAGACCGGGGCCGATGGTCCCCGCGATGTCATGCCCGGTGGCGCCGTCGGCCACGTCGAGTGATGTCCCGTCCGGAAGAAGTACGTGCACGCGGCGCAGGGTATCAATGTGACTGGCAGGATCGACCCATGCCACGGAGCACCCGATTGTCCGGCGGAGGCCGGTTCCATCTGTCGGTGAGCGGAGATCCCCCGGTCGTCACCAAGCGAGGCCCTGCGGATGCCGTGGCGCGTGAGGCCGAAGCGCTGGACCTCCTGGCCGACACGTCCCTGGCACCCGGACTCCTCGGGCACACGCCGGATACCGTCACCATGACGTTCGTCGACGGCACGGTCCGAGCTCTCGCCGACCTGTCCCCCACGGATGCCGAGCTTCTCGGCGCGACCGTCCGCCGAGTGCACGACGTCCGGCACGCCGACGTCGGAGGACGTCATGTCTGGATGCGACCGGTCACCACCCTCGAGGGCTACGCGCGGGCACGTGTCGCCGACCTCGATCCCGTCCCCGCTGACCTGCGGGATCTGGCCGACAGTGCGGCCGGGCATCTTCTCCGGAGCATCCCGTTGCTCCCCACCCCCTTCCGCCTCCTCCATGGAGACCTCTTCGGCGACAACGTCCTCTGGACACCGACCCCGGTGCTGGTGGACTGGGAGTTCTGGCGGATGGGCGATCCCGCCGAGGATCTCGCCTACCTGACCGTGATGAACGACCTCCCCGACACCGTCGTCAGGTCCGTGCTGACGGGGTACGGCGACACCGGCATGGACGTGCGCCTCCGCGCCTGGAGCGCAGCGACGGCACTCGACGCGGGCCTCTGGTACCGGCGAATCGGCGACACCTGCGCCGGGGACCGCATGATCGCCCGGGCGCGTGCGGCGCTCGCCGCCTAGATGGTTGATTCCGCGGGATCGTGGATGTGGGGCGCGTTCCCGGTGGATGCGGGGGGCCGCCGGGCGCCGAAGGGCATGCTGGTTCGCCTGTTCGAGTCGCCCGGTGGCGCATCCGCGCCACCGGGGACACGAACCACGCCGCGAGATCGTGGAATCAACCATCTAGCCCCGGCCGGCACCCGTGTTCAGCGCCCCTCGGCGAGCTTCACGAGCCGGGTCACCAGCGGCTCCAGGTGGGCGTCCAAGGCGTCGTGCGTGAACTCCACCACCCGCCGCTCGCCCCCTCGGCGGAACTCGATCCGATAGCCGGCCACGTCACGCGACGGCCGTCGCGCGTGCGGTATCCGCGGAGGCTCCACTCCCAGCCAGGTCACGATCTCCTCCGGAGAGAGCACCACGTCCCGGAATGTGTGGTCGATGCCCTGCTGGAGTCCCCCGGTACGGACGAGGCGGACCTGAAGCGGGGATCCGGTCATTCGGCCTCGTTGGGTGAGCTCACCCGGCGCCGGGCGATGAGACGCTCGTCGATCTGGAGCGCCACCGTCAGCGCGTCCACCTGGCGCGGGCCCGACAGTTCGTCGGCGACGTGCCAGGCGTCCTTGGAGAGTCGCTCGAGCCGGCTCTCGGCGTCCGGATAACGATCCACCACGGCCGCCTGCGACCGTAGCGAGTCGAGGATCTCGGTGATCTCGTCGTCGTTCCAGTCGACGCGGCGCCCGGGCCACTCCCGATTGCGGCGGATGAACCCGAACAGAAGCATCATCAGCGGCACCTTGAAGAGGGCGACCGCGAGGAACGCCAGGGCGCTCCGTCCCAGACTGCTGTCGGTGACGAAGGGGATGACGACGACGAGCGCGGGTCCGAACAGCGCCATCGAAACGGTGATTCCGACGAGGAAGCCGACGCGAACGCGCCGCAGGGCCCCGTCGTCCTTGTAGAGCAGACTCACGGTGTCACATTGTCCGCCTCGCCGCGCACCGTTTCAAGGGCGCGCGGCTGGCGGAAGCCTGCGTCAGGGGTGTGCGCCTCCCAGAACACACCCCACGGGTACCACCGCACCGACCGGATCACGGCGGCAGCGGGGACCTCATACGCAGGTCGGCCGCGGACACGGTGGCCCGCGGAGCCTTTCGGATGACGACGGACGAGCCTCATGGCAGCCGTTCCCTCGCCTGTCAGCGAATCATGTCGGTGACGTATCCTCCCTGACTCATCAAGATGACCCCGCCGTCCATGGCGGGGGTCACACCCTCTATCGGCACCCCCGCGGGGGTCCTGTACCCCTCGCCGAGAAAATCGTCGGCGGCGGGGTCACGGAACCGATCCGGGGGACACGACCACGCCGCGATTTCCGCGGAATCCACCATCCAGGTCCCGGCCATCACCCCTCCGCACGCATCCGACACCGCCCCTCCGCTCCGCCGCCTGTTCCGGTACGCCGGCCGGCATCGCCGGAAGGTCTGGCTGGCGACCACGATGTCGGTGCTCAACAAGCTGTTCGACAGCTTTCCCGAGATCCTCATCGGGTTCGCCA
Source organism: uncultured Bifidobacteriaceae bacterium (assembly GCA_964531025.1). Taxonomy (GTDB): domain Bacteria; phylum Actinomycetota; class Thermoleophilia; order Miltoncostaeales; family Miltoncostaeaceae; genus CALMEC01. Next base: position 661,770 of record CAZHDY010000001.1, read on the forward strand.
TCGATGTGGTCATCCAGGAGAACAACTCCCTGGTCGCCAGATGGACGGGCATCGAGGACCGGTGGCATCAGCTGCTCTTCCTCGCCGGCCTCAACTTCGTGGTGTGGATCCTGGAATCCGCCACGCAGTACGCCGACTCCATCCTGTGGCGGAACCTGGCCCAGACCGTCGAGCACGAGGCCCGCATGGATGCATATGCGCACGTGCAGCGGCTGGAGCTCGGGTACTTCGAGGATGCCAGCACCGGCGGGCTCATGGCCGTGCTGAACGACGACGTGAACCAGCTGGAGCGCTTCCTCGACACCGGTGCCCGCGACATCATCCAGACGGTGGTGAACGTGATCGCCGTGGGTGCCGTCTTCACGATCATCAGCCCGCTCCTGGCACTGGTGGCCTTCGCTCCCATCCCCGTCATCCTCTGGGGATCGTTCATGTACCAGCGACGTCTGGAGCCGCGCTACGCACAGGTGCGCCGCCGCGTGGGTCAGCTCTCTGCCTCGCTCGCCAACAACCTCGGCGGCATCGCCACCATCAAGGCCTTCACCACCGAGGAGCGTGAGGTCGCGCGCATCGGTGCCGAGTCCGACGCCTACCGCGAAGCCAATCGCGACGCCATCCGCTTCTCATCGGCCTTCGTGCCGTTGATCCGCATGGCCATCCTCGCCGGCTTCACCTGCACCCTCGTCATCGGCGGTCATGCCGCGCTCAAGGGCGATCTGGAGGTCGGTCTCTTCTCGGTGCTGGTGTTCATGACGCAACGGCTCCTGTGGCCGCTCACCCGCCTCGGTGAGACGTTCGACCTCTACCAGCGCGCCATGGCCTCCACGCGTCGCATCCTCGACCTCATGGCCATCGAACCGGACATCGTCTCGGGGACCGAGCACCTGCCCACACCGGTGCGCGGCGAGATCCGGTTCGAGGACGTGCACTTCCACTACGCGACGGGACCGGAGGTCCTGACCGGCGTGTCCATCCACGTCCCCGCAGGTGAGACCCATGCGGTCGTCGGATCGACCGGGTCCGGCAAGAGCACCATCGTCAAGCTGCTCCTGCGTTTCTACGACACCACGTCGGGGCGGGTGGTGGTGGACGGGTGTGACGTGCGCGACGTGGCATTCACCGATCTGCGCGGGATGATGGGGCTGGTCAGCCAGGACGTCTTCATGTTCGACGGCACCGTCGCCGAGAACATCGCGTACGGGCGTCCCGACGCCACGCCGGATCAGATCGCCGACGCCGCACGGCTGGCCGAGGCCACCGAGTTCGTCGAACGGCTCCCCGAGGGCATGGACACCGTGGTGGGCGAACGCGGTCAGAAGCTCTCGGGAGGACAGCGTCAGCGCCTGTCGATCGCGCGGGCCATCCTGCGCGATCCGGCGGTCCTCATCCTGGACGAGGCGACCTCCGCCGTCGACAACGAGACCGAGGCCGCGATCCAGCAGTCCATGGAGCAGGTGTCGAAGGGACGCACCACCCTGGTGATCGCACATCGCCTGAGCACCGTGCGGGGCGCGCACCGCATCCACGTTCTCGAGGCGGGCCGCGTGGTGGAGTCGGGGACGCACGAGGAGCTGGTCGCATCGGGTGGTCTCTACGCGGCGCTGTGGCGCGTGCAGACCGGTGAGGCGCTCGCCGAACGGCGTCGCGGTGACGACGGTGACACCGTCCCCACCACGGCCGAGCCGTCCCCCATGTCCTGACCTACCGCACGGCTGCCCGTCACGGTGGCCGGTGTCAGCGGGTGGGTGCGGCACCTGGTGGCGCCGCACCCGTCCACGGTCAGTCCTCCAGGACGAAGGTGACCTTCATATTCACCTGGTACTCCGTCACCTTGCCCGCGTCGTCGACCTTGATGTGCTGCTCGTTGATCCACGCGCCCTTCACTCCGCGGAGGGTTTTCGTGGCGCGTGCGATGCCCTTCTGCACGGCATCCTCGAAGCTCTTGGACGAGATCGCGCTGATCTCCTCAACCTTTGCGACAGACATTCGCTTCTCCTTCGAGTGGTTTGTCGCCCGAGCGGGCGCTACCCCGGTGATACCCGTCTCCGGCCATCGGGAAACCCGGCGGCGATCGCGGAACGTCCCGCCGTGATTTGATTCCCGTATGACCGACTTCACGACCCACCGGGTCGATGTGGGCGGGGTGACCATCGCCGCCGACGTGGGCGGCGACGGGCCTCCCCTCCTCCTGCTCCACGGCTACCCGCAGACCCGGCGACTGTGGCGCGACGTGGCGCCGTTCCTCGCCGAGGACTTCACCGTCGTCGTCAGCGATCTACGGGGGTACGGCGAGAGCGACGCCCCGGTCGGCCCCGACGACGGTTCCGCCTACTCCAAACATGCGATGGCGGAGGATCAACGGGCGCTGATGCGCCACCTCGGCTTCACGCGGTTCGCCGTGGCGGGCCACGACCGAGGTGGCCGCGTGGCGCACCGCATGTGCCTCGACGCACCGGACGACGTCGTGGCGGCCGCGGTCCTCGACATCGTGCCGACCCTGACGCTCTTCGAGGACGCCGACCAGCACTTCGCCCGCGCCTACTACCACTGGTTCTTCCTGAGCCAGCCTCCGCCACTGCCCGAGGTCCTCATCGGCGCCGCCCCGCGCGAGTTCCTGGCCATGACGCTCGATCGCTGGAGCGGTCCGGACTTCGCCTATGGCGACGATGTCCTCACCCACTACGTGGAGTCGTTCGACACCGACACGATCCGCGCAAGCTGCGACGACTACCGCGCCGCGGCCGGCATAGACCTCGTGCATGACGCGGAGGATCGCGACCGGCGCGTCGAGTGCCCGCTTCTCGTCATGTGGGGCGAGCGGGGTGCGATGCACCGCCTCTACGACGTGCCCGCCACCTGGACCGAGCGTGCCGCGGATGTGACGGCGGTGCCGGTACGCTGCGGCCACTTCCTGCCGGAGGAGGATCCGGCAGCAACGACGAACGCCCTCCGTGCGTTCTTCCACCGAGAGGATCTCTGGACGTGATCGGACTACTTGCGGCCGCCGCCCTGCTGCCCGGCATGGCCCACCAGACGGCCCCGTCACGCCCGGTCGTCTACGTGCAGGCGGGGCACGAGGCGCCCCGTGAGCCCGGCTACCTCATCCAGACGGGGGCGGCCGGCGAGATCGCGTTCAACAAGCGCGTGTCCGCCGCGGTCGAGCGAAAGCTGCGCGCCGCGGGCGTCGATGCCCGTCACACCCCCGGGCGCGTCACCCCGCTCGCGGCACCCGCCGCGGTGTTCGTGTCGATCCATCACGACACACCGGAGGGTCACGCCGCCCTGGGATATGCCCTCGAGGGGTCGGGTGAGAACTACTACCGGGGTCAGGGCTGGGGTGTGCCGCGGCCGAAGCCGTACCCGGACAGCGCACCCCATCGACCGGCGACGACGATCTCCGCGGACGTCGAGGCACGATCGCGCAGGCTCGCCGTACGGATGCAGGCGCGGTACGCGACGGTCTTCACCCGGGCGAACGGCGCGCGGAGCGGCGCGGTGCGTCTGGAATCACCGAAGGGCAATCCACGCATGATGCGCTACTACGGTTTCCGCCGGACGAATGCGTCGGCGCGCGTCCTCATCGAGACGGGGGCAGCCCGGACGGACGCGGGGATGCTGCGGCGAACGGATCTCATCGCCACTGCCATCTCGGGCGCGATCGTGACCCATCTCAGGGCCGAGGGTCAGCTGCGCTAGTCAGCCGTACGATCCGACGAAACATCGACGAGTGGGTGGGTCGGCGTACGCCGACCCACCCACTCGCGTGATCACTTCTTCTTGCCCTTCTTCTTGGCGACGGCCGACTTGAGGACGGCACCTGCAGTGAACTTCGGGAGCGTCGACGCCGCGATGGACATCGGCTCACCCGTCTGCGGGTTACGGCCCTGACGCGCGGCGCGCTGGCTGGTCGAGAACTTCCCGAACCCGGTGATCGACACCTCGCCACCCTTGGCGAGCGTCGCCTGGATCTCGTCGAGAGCAGCGTCCAGGAAGCGCGCGGCGTCCGCCTGCGTGCCTCCAGTACGGCTCGCGATTGCGGCCACGAACTCAGACTTGTTCAACCCAGATCCTCCTCATCGACAACTGGACAGGAAGGAGCGTAGCGCCCCCTCCCGACGGATGTTTCGCCGGATCGACGGGGATCCGACCCCAACCGGGCCGACGGGAGAACCCCGTCACTGCGCCGTTGGAGCGACCCGACCGGGCCGACGAAGCTCCGCATCCTATGCCACCCGGCAGGCGTCGCCGCCCGGAACGGTGGTCCGCCGTCATCGATGTGGCCGCGGCGCATGCGCTCCCGACATCACCGTATCCCGCCCTTTCCAGGACGTTTCATGCTCGGCACGGCTCGATCGCCGATACAGCCGCCGTGGGCGCAGAACGCCGCCACCGGGCGGATTCCCTCCGGCCGGCACGGGTTCCCCGGGTGCGTGGGCCACGGGCGGGTACCGCACAGGAGACCGTCAAGCGGTCATCCCCGGGGGCCGCGACGCCTGATGACGCCGCGGACGGCATGATCGACGGAATCCCGCAAATTCCATACATCGTGTCGTCGCACATCCCCGGGCCGGCCGGGGATGTGACGGATCTCACACCCCCCGGCGGGTCGGGTGTCGAACGGCGACTATTGCCGAGATGGTTGATTCCACGGGATCGTGGATGTGGAGCGCGTCACCGGTGGATGCGGGGGGCCGCCGGGCGCCGAAGGGCATGCCGGTTCGCCTGTTCGAGTCGCCCGGTGGCTGGCCCGGGGTGGGCGGGTGGATGAGAAGCGCATCCGCGCCACCGGGGACACGCACCACGCCACGAGATCGGGGGATCACCCATCTATGGATGGCGCGGACGCTCCCCGATCCGGGTCACGGCGAACTCGGCGTCGAGCACGGCGAAGACCCGCGAACCGTCGGCCTTGCGGACCGCCGCCACGTAACCGTCACCACGCTTGAACACACGATCCACGGTGGAACCGGGCAGCCGCTTCACCACCGCGGCGCGCACCTTCGCCTGAACCTCCGCCGAAACCGGCTCGCCACGACCGGGACGCTTCCCCTCCCTCGCCTCCGAGACGGCGGTCACCGCAAACGCCGCGTCCAGGGTTACCTTCACCCGCGAACCGTCGGCCTTGCGGACCCTCGCCACGTAATCGTCACCACGCTTGAACACACGGTCCACAGTCGAGCCGGGCAGCCGCTTCACCACCGCGGCGCGCACCTTCGCCTGAACCTCCGCCGAAACCGGCGTGCCCCGGCGGAACGGTCGTCTCCTCTGTCGGTCGGACCGGGCCGCAGTCGATCCGGACGTGGTCGCTCCACTGGCGATGGTCCGCTCCGCAGCGGGGGTCGTGGCGGGTTCCTTGCCCGCGGCGGACATGACCCACACCGCGCCTCCGAGGCATGCTGCGGCCGTGAGCGTGGCGGTTGCCTTCCCTCTGATTCCGGGCACGTGAGTTCTCCTTGATCGACGATGCTGAACGGCAAGGGTCGACCACGTACCTGGGAATCGCTTCGGCGTCACATCGGAGTTCGCTGAGAGTTCTGGTCGGGGGGCCGGCCCGCGAGAGGAAGACGGACCCGGAAGGTCGTGCCGCTGCCGCCCGGGCTGTCGACGGACACCGAACCACCGTGCGACTCGGCGATGGCCGCGACGATGGACAGCCCCAGACCGGTCCCACCGCTCGTGCGTGCACGTGAGGGATCCGCACGGAAGAACCGCTCGAAGAGGCGCTCGCGATGCTCGGCAGGGATGCCGGGTCCGTCGTCGGCGACCTCGATCACGGCGTCGTCACCCTCCCTCGTGACCGAGACGTCGACCCGCGTTCCCGCCGGGGTGTGCGTGCCGGCGTTCGTCAGGAGGTTCGTCACGACCTGCCGCAGCCGGACCTCGTCGCCCATCACCTCGATCGGGGCCGGCGCGGTGACCGACACCAGGTGATCCGGCGCCACCACGCGGAGATCACCCGCCTGATCCCGAACCACCTCGACGAGGTCGACCGGCGCGTGGTCGAGCGGCCGCCCCTGGTCCAGCCGCGCCAGCAGGAGGAGGTCGTCCACCAGGACGCCCATCCGCTCGGCCTCGGCCTCGATGCGGCGCATCGCCGTGGCGAGGTCCTCCGGCCGGTCGGCGGCACCGCGACGGAAGAGCTCCGCGTAGCCGCGCACCGAGGTCAGCGGGGTCTGGAGCTCGTGCGACGCGTCGGCGACGAACTGCCGTAGTCGCCGTTCGGAGGCCTCGCGCTCGGCGAACGACCCCTCGATCTGCCCGAGCATGACGTTCAGCGAATGACCGAGGCGGCCGACCTCCGTCGCCGGGTTCTCATCGGCGATGCGCTGGGAGAGATCGCCCTCCGCGATCGACTCGGCGGTACGTTCGATGTCGGTGAGCGGACGCAGGCCGACCCGGACCAGCGCGTACCCGGCTCCCCCGGCGGCGGCGAGCGCCACGATCCCCACGAGGACCTCGATCAGGATCAGCCGGTTGAGGGTGTCGTGCACGTCGTCGAGCGGGAGCACGGTGACGTACCGGGCCTCGGTGAACGCGAGGTCATCCAGTCGTACGTCACGTGCGAAGGCCCGGTACCGCCTCCCCTCGATCCGGATGTTCTGGAACCCGGAACGCAGGTCGAGCGACGTCGGCATACCGGTCGGCGCGGTACCGACGACGTCACCGTCCATGTCGTAGACCGCGCCGGTGACCCGCTGCCCTCCGGGGCGCCTCGGCGAGCCGACGGGGTCCGACGGGTATCCCGGGGGCACGTGCACGGATCGCGGGATCGGCGTCTGTCGCAGCTGGGCGTCCACCCGGTCCACGAGGAAGTTCCGGAGGGCACCGTACGTGGCCACTCCCGCCACCGTGAGCCCCAGAACGATCAGGGCGAGGGTGACGAGAACGAGACGGACCCGCAGTGAGCGCGGGCTACGCACGGGTTCTCAGGCTGTAGCCCACACCCCGCACCGTCTGGATGAGCGGCTCCCCGATCACGTCGATCTTCTTTCGCAGGTAGCTGATGTAGGTCTCCACCACGTTCGCGTCACCGCCGAAATCGTAGTGCCACACGTGGTCGAGGATCTGGGGCTTCGACAGGACCCGGCCCGCGTTGGTCATGAGGTAGCGCAGCAGATTGAACTCGGTCGGTGTCAGGTCCACCACGGTTCCCGACCTCCGGACCTCGTGCAGGTCCTCGTCCAGCTCGAGGTCGGCGTAGCTCAGCCGCCGCTGGTCGCCGGCCTCCCCCTTCGTCCGGCGCAGGACCGCACGGACGCGCGCGATGACCTCCTCCAGGCTGAAGGGCTTGGTGACGTAGTCGTCGGCACCGATGGTGAGCCCGCGGACCCGATCCTCCGTCTCGCGTCGCGCGGTGAGGAAGACGACCGGCAACCGCCCGGGTCCGTCGGGCAGACGACGCTGCACCTCGAAGCCGTCGAGGTCAGGAAGCATCACGTCCAACAGCAGGAGGTCGGGTCGGAACGACTCCACCTTCGAGAGCGCACCACGCCCCGAGTCGCTCGAATCCACCTCGAAGCCCTCGTAGCGCAGCGCGGTGCACAGGAGCTGCGTGATGCTCTCCTCGTCGTCCACCACCAGCACGCGCCCCTCGGTCTGCTCGGTCCCCATCGGTCACCCCCCGTTGTGTCGTGGCGTCGAGACTAGTCCGCCTCTCTGAGATTTTCCTGTGAGAACTCTGTGCGGACCCGCAATGCGCCGACGGCGGACACCCGTCGCGTATCAGACCGTGACGAAGATCACCGCATGGTGACGCGATGGACCCCGGTCCCGAGCAACCGCGCGCGCGCCGTGATACACACAGCTTTCCCGCCGTGTTCACCCGGTCGCGTGGTCTGTGAGGCAAGCCACGTCACCATGACATTTATGATGGAGCCCATGGCACGCACACCGAAGTACTCAGTTACCGTCGATACGGTGCTTTTCACCATCGCCGATGGCCCACTCGAAACCCTCGTCGTCCGCCGAAAGGCGGAGCCCTTCAAGGGACGACTCGCGCTTCCCGGCGGGTTCGTCGAGGAGAAAGAGGATCTGCTCGCCGCCGCGAAACGCGAGCTCACCGAGGAGACCGGCATCGCGCCGCGTGGGATCACCTTCCACGAGCTCGGCGCGTACGGCAAGCCCAAGCGCGATCCCCGAGGACGGACGGTGTCCATTGTTTTCGTCGGGCTCACCAACGGTCATCCCAAGACGAACGCCGGGTCCGATGCGGCGGCCGCCGAGTGGGTGTCGACGCAGGAGCTTCTGAAGTCGCCGCGCAAGCTGGCATTCGACCACCACCGCATCATCGGTGACGCGCTGGAGGATCTCGCGACCCGCGTGGAGCACTCCACCGTCATCACCCAGCTCTGCCCGAAGGACTTCACGATCAGTCAGCTTCGCCAGGCGTACGAGACGATCTGGGACACCGAGCTGGACCCGCGGAACTTCCACCGCAAGATCCTCTCCACGGAGGACCTGGTCGTCGACACCGGCGAGCGGATCCACCACGGCGGCCGCCCGGCCCGGCTGTACCGTGCTGGCAAGGCCGAGCGTCTGCACCCGGCTCTGGTCCGTTCCTAAATGGATGACTCCCTCTAGATGAGTAGCTCCGGGTCAGGACGGCGAGTTTGACCCACCCATCCTTCGCCGACGAGCCGCCTCCCCAACGAGGCGGCTCCCGTCGGGGCTCCCCCGCACTCGCAGTGCTCGCCGTCGTCGTCGGTTTCCTCATCCTCACGGTGGGGCTCGTCATGCTGTTCGCCCGGTCCCAGATCCTCAGCGAGGAGGGCCTGCGCGACCGTTCGCTGACCGCGCTCGACGACCCGGCGGTCCGGGAGCGCCTCTCGGACATGATCACCGTCCAGGTGCGGGACCGCATCCCGGAACGGGCGCGCGCGCAGGTGACCGGCGACATGGTCTCGCAGGCCGTCGACCGGGCGATCGAGCAGCCGACGTTCCGCACCGCCTTCGGAGCCGCGGTCAAGGGGGCCCGCCGGCTTCTGGTGGATCACAACCGATCCGAGATCCGTCTCCCGCTCGGCGAGATCGCCGATGTACTCACGCCACGGCTGGCGCAGATCGATCCGCAGATCGCGGCCCAGACGGGGGAGCTCCTGCGCGGTGACTCGATCCTGATCGTCCGCAACGACGATCTGGAAACCGTCGCGCGAACGATCCAGCTCGCCGAGGTCCTCGGGATCCTGCTCCCGATCGTCGCGGCGCTCTGCTTCGTGCTCGCGTTCCTCGTCGCACGCCGACGCACCAACATCGTCACCGGGATCGGGGTCGCCGTGCTCGCCGCGGGGATCGTCATCGTGATCGCCGGGTACGTCGGCCGACGCGCCGTGACATCGATGGCCAGCGACACCGACAGTGATATCGCCGAGGCCGTGTGGTCTGCCTTCGCGGGCTCGCTCTCCACGTGGGGGATCGTCACCGCCGTCGCCGGCGGCGTGATCCTGCTGGCGGGACTCGTCACCGCACTCGTTTCAGGACGCAACCGCTACCTCGCCCGCACCTGACGCGACCTTCGCGACGATCGTCGTGGAACGTGTCACCTTCGTCGCGGATGTCATCCACGTGGCAGCCCGGGTGCCAGGCACCCGGGCTGCCATCTCCCCGCACGGGTTCGGATGTTTCACGTGAAACTCACACTTCCGTGACGTCGCGTCCACGACGGCGCCACGAACGTCGCGGAAGTCGTTGCGTCTGCGCCGTTCCCGGGCGACACCCTCCTTGCGATTTATACCCTAGGGGGGTAGGGTGTTGTTCATGGACGAAATGGATCACCACGGCTATCACCACGCCAAGGACGACTACCTGCGCCGCCTCAAGCGGATCGAGGGACAGGCACGTGGCCTTCAGCGCATGGTCGAAGAGGACAAGTACTGCATCGACATTCTCACGCAGGTCTCCGCGATGACCCGGGCCCTCCAATCACTGGCCCTCGGCCTCCTGGACGACCACATCGCCCATTGCGTGACCGACGCCGTGAAGCAGGGCGGTCCCGAGGCAGAGACCAAGCTGGAGGAGGCATCGGCCGCCATCGCCCGCCTCGTCCGGTCCTGACGACACACGAACCCAGACGCCCCGCGGCACCGGCCGGCGCCGAGCCACGAGAGAAGGAGCCAGACATGAAGACCGTCGAGTACCAGGTGACCGGAATGACCTGCGGCCACTGCGAGATGTCCGTCCGGGAAGAGGTCGGCGAGATCGTGGGAGTCGACGAGATCCAGGTGAGCGCCGAGACCGGCAGGCTGGTGGTCGTGGCGGGTGACGACGTGACCGACGACGACGTCCTGGCGGCGGTCGAAGAGGCCGGATACACGGCGGTACGCGTCGCGTGAACGCACCGCTCCGGCTGACCCTCTACGGACTCGGCGTCCTCGCCGCATTCGGCATCGCCTACGCGGTCGCGGATCGCGTGGTGTCGGAGGACACGGTCGCCCGGTGGGAGGCGCGCAGCCAGGAGAACTCCCACACCGGCGGCCACGACGCCGGAGACGACCAGGCGGATCGCGGAGCGGATGTCCCCGGTGTTTCGATATCCGGTGGCGGCTTCCAGCTCTCGCCGATCGGGGCACCCGGGTCGGTCGGTGAGGCCGGCGACCTGTCATTCCGGATCGTCGACGACGGCGCCCGGCCGCTGACGACGTTCCGCACGTCACACGAGAAGGATCTCCACCTGATCGTGGTGCGATCCGACGGCTCCCACTTCCGCCACGTCCACCCCACCCTCGACCGGACGACGGGAACGTGGGCGATTCCCTGGCGCTGGACCGCCGCCGGCACCTACCGTGTGTACGCCGACTTCGTCCCGGGCGGCGCCGGGGATCCGGACGGGGTCACGCTCACCCGCACCGTGGACGTCGCAGGACCGTTCCAACCGTCACACCCCTCCGCACCGGTCGCCCACGACCATGTGGACGACCTCGACGTGACGCTCCACGGCGACCTGGTCGCCGGATCCAGCCGCGATCTCGTCGTCGCGGTCACTCGGGCCGGCACGCCGGTCACGACGCTCGAGCCGTACCTCGGGGCCTACGGCCATCTCGTCGCCCTGCGACAGGGTGACCTCGCGTACCTGCACGTCCACCCCACGGGCGACACCCCGAAATCCGATGAGCGATCCGGTCCGACGGTCACCTTCGCCGCACAGGCACCGACCCCCGGCCGCTACCTGCTGTATCTCGACCTCAAGGTCGACGGCCGGGTACGCACAGCCACATTCGTCGTCGACGCGATCCCGGCGAACGAGGCTCCGCCGTCATCCGGGTCCGGCGGGCACGGATCGCACGACGACTCGCACGGATCCCACGGAGACACTCCATGACCACCACCTCACCGGATCACGATCGCTCGAGCGTCGAGTTGGAGATCGGCGGGATGACGTGCGCGTCGTGCGCCAACCGCATCGAACGGAAGCTCAACAAGCTCGACGGGGTCACCGCGACGGTCAACTACGCCACCGAAAAGGCGAAGGTCACCTATCCGGAGGGGCTCGACCCCGAACTGCTCGTGTCCGAGGTCGAGAAGTCCGGCTACACGGCCGCCCTCCCCCGGCCTGAGCGGGTCGACGCGGACCCCGATGGCGACGCAGACCCCGAGCTCACCTCCCTCCGCCACCGGCTCATCACATCCATCGTCCTGACGGTTCCGGTGATCGCGATGGCGATGGTCCCCGCCCTCCAGTTCACGAACTGGCAATGGGCATCGCTCGCCCTGGCCTCGCCCGTGATCGTGTGGGCCGCCTGGCCGTTCCATCGCGCGGCCTGGATGAACCTGCGGCACGGCACCGCCACGATGGACACGCTCATCTCGATGGGAACGTCGGCCGCCTTCCTGTGGTCGCTCTACGCCCTCTTTTTCGGCACCGCGGGCGAGCCCGGTATGAAGCACGCGTTCGACCTCACCATCGCACCGTCGGACGGAGCCGCGAACATCTACCTGGAGGTCGGGGCCGGCGTCACGATGTTCATCCTGGCCGGCCGCTACTTCGAGAAGCGGTCCAAGCGTCGGGCCGGTGCCGCTCTCCGCGCCCTGCTGCAGCTGGGGGCGAAGGACGTCGCGGTCATCCGGAACGGCGCCGAGATCAAGGTCCCGATCGAGGATCTCGCCGTCGGCGACGAGTTCGTCGTTCGCCCCGGCGATAAGATCGCCACCGACGGCGTCGTCATCTCGGGGACGTCCGCGGTCGACGCCTCGATGCTGACCGGCGAATCCGTGCCGGTGGAGGTCTCGCCGGGCACCGCGGTCACCGGCGCCACGGTCAACGCCGGCGGACGCCTGGTGGTACGCGCGACGCGCATCGGCTCGGACACCCAGCTCGCGCAGATGGCGACGCTCGTCGAGGAGGCCCAGACCGGCAAGGCCGAGGTCCAGCGCCTGGCCGATCGCATCTCCGGGGTGTTCGTCCCCGTCGCGATCGCCATCGCGGTCATCACGCTGGGCGCGTGGCTGGGTGCGGGATTCTCCACCTCCGCCGCGTTCACCGCCGCCGTGGCGGTCCTCGTCATCGCCTGCCCCTGCGCGCTCGGACTGGCCACGCCGACCGCCCTTCTGGTCGGCACGGGCCGCGGCGCCCAGATGGGCATCCTGATCCGGGGACCGGAGGTGCTCGAATCCACACGGAAGATCGACACGATCGTGCTCGACAAGACGGGCACGGTGACCGAGGGACGCATGACCGTGGTCGACGTGATCACCGAGCCCGGGACCGACCGCGCGGAGTTTCTCCGTCTCGTCGGGGCGTTGGAGGACGCATCCGAGCACCCCATCGCCCAGGCCGTCGCGACGACCGCCACCGCCGAGGTCGGAACCCTGCCCACTCCCGAGGACTTCGCCAACGTGGAGGGCAAGGGCGTGCAGGGGATCGTCGACGGGCACGCCGTCGTGATCGGTCGCGAGTCGTTCCTCACCGAGTGGTCCCTGTCGCTCAGCCGGGAGGTCCGCGCGAGGAAGGCCCACGCCGAAGGCGAGGGGAAGACCGTCGTGGTCGCCGGCTGGGACGGCGTGGCACGCGGGATCGTCGTGGTGGCCGACACCGTCAAACCGACCAGCACACGCGCCATCGCCGAGCTGCGCGACCTGGGCCTCACACCGATCCTCCTCACCGGTGACAACACCGCCGTCGCGGAGCGGATCGCCCACCAGGTGGGCATCTCGCGCGTGGAGGCAGAGGTCCTGCCCGGCGAGAAGGTCGACGTCGTACGAGACCTCCAGACGAAGGGCCGTACCGTAGCCATGGTGGGTGATGGCGTCAACGATGCGCCGGCGCTGGCCCAGGCCGACCTGGGGCTCTCGATGGGCACCGGGACCGACGTCGCCATCGAGGCATCCGACATCACCCTCGTCCGTGGTGACCTTCGTGGTGCGGTCGATGCGATCCGACTGTCCCGGAAGACCCTGGGCACGATCCGGACGAACCTGTTCTGGGCGTTCGCGTACAACGTCGCGGCCATCCCGCTCGCCGCGTTCGGGCTCCTCAACCCCATGCTCGCCGGAGCGGCCATGGCGCTGTCGAGCGTGTTCGTCGTCTCCAACAGCCTGCGGCTCCGCCGGTTCCGGAGCGTCACGGCCTAACTCACCCCCACACGGTTGGGGGGTCGGCACCGTCTGCCGATAGACACCGCGACGGATGTGACCAACCCACGGAGGGGTCGGTATGACGGGCGCACGGATGCGCATCGCAACAACGGTGTACGCGCTGGTCGCTCTCCTCGGCATGGCGGGTGTCGCGGCAGCCGGACCGATCCCGCTGAACGAGGTCCGTGGGGCTGCAACGGTCTCGCACGCGAAGTCGCTTCCGAGTGACGAGGGGACGTGGACCGCCACGATGCGCCGGAAGACCGTCGCACGCGCCGAACCCTCCGCGTCCGGCCGCGTGGTCGCCCGCCTCGACCGACGCGGTGCCAACAGTCGTCGCCACACGGTCATGGCGACCGGGGCCTACCGTGACGCGCGCGGCACCGAATGGGTGCGCGTGCAGCTCATCTCACGGCCGAACGAGAGCACCGGCTGGGTGCGCGCCCGCGACGTCGCGGTGCGGCGATCGGCGCTTCGGATCGAGGTCCACCTCACGTCGCAGCGGCTCGTCCTGCTGCACGGTGACGCCCCGATCCGGGCCTTCCCCGCCGGGATCGGCCGCGGCGCCACCCCCACCCCGACCGGGACGTTCGCCGTATGGGACGTCTGGCGTACCCCCGCCGAGCAGCGTGGCGTCTACGGCAGCCACGTCATCGCACTGAACGCGCACTCCCGCGTCCTGGACTCGTTCATGGGAGGCGAGGCGCGCATCGGTATCCACGGCGGCGGAAGCATCGGCCGGGTCGGACGACCGTCGAGCAACGGATGCGTGATCCTCGCGCCGGACGCCCTCGCCTACGTGGCGAAGCACGTCGGCGGCGGCACCGAGGTGACGATCACGGACGACTGATACACCGCTGACCCGGGGTCGATGAAGGAGACGTCCCCGTTCTTCGTGTCCGCCTGAGGACACGGACCACGACCCCGTTTCCCGACCATCTGTATATTCTCCACTATGCAGATAGGAAATAGGACAAATGCCGTCGTCGCCCGTCTGCCCCGGACGGTCGGCGGTCGACGGTTACCGCGCGTCGGCGCAGCCGCCCGCCGCGTGGGCCTCGGCGTCCTGTCCTTCGGCATCCTGCTCGGTGCCTGGTGGCTCGTGGCCGCGCTCCAGATCTGGCCCGAGATGTTCGTACCTCGCCCCTCGGCCGTGTGGGCACGATTCGTCGACTCGGTCACCATCCACGACGGCCAGAAGGGGCTCAGCGGCCACTACCTCTGGGATCACGTGTGGGCCAGCCTCTGGCGTCTGCTCCGCGGCGTCGGTCTCGCCGTCATCGCAGGCGTCGCGATCGGTGTGCTGCTCGCCATGGTGCGCCCCGTTCGAGTGATCGTCGAGCCGTGGGTCACCTTCGTGCGCTCACTGCCACCGCTCGCGTACTTCAGCCTGCTGATCATCTGGTTCGGCATCGAGGACACCTCGAAGGTGTGGCTCCTCTTCCTCGCGGCCTTCCCCCCGGTCACGCTCTCGGTGCTCGGTGCCATCGAGACGATCCCCGCCGACCGGCTCAACGGCGCCCGCGCACTCGGCGCTGACCGCTGGCAGGTCATCCGCCACGTGGTGCTGCCCTCCACCCTGCCAGAGCTGTTCACCGGGATCCGCCTCTCCCTCGGCTTCGCCTGGACCACGATCGTCGCCGCCGAGACGGTCGACGGCATCCCGGGCATCGGCGGGCTCGCCTGGTCCACCAAGAAATTCCAACAGACCGACGTCGCGGTGCTCTCGATCATCGTCATCGGCCTCACCGCGATCGCCACCGACCTCGTCGTCAAGACGATCGAGCGACGCGTCGTGCCCTGGAAGGGCAGGACCTGACGTACGGCGCACCCCGCGCCGCTTCCAACCACAAGGAGAACCCATGTCCCACCTCATCCCCTCGTTCGCGCGGCGAATCACCGGACGCGCACGGCCGGCCACGTTCGTCGTGGCCCTCACCCTCGGACTCAGCGTCGGCCTCTCCGCCTGCGGTAGCGACTCCGACTCGGGTGCAGCCACGACGGGGACGGCGGCGGACACCGCACCGGCAAAGATCACGATCGGCTACCAGCTCATCCCGAACGGCGACCTCATCGTCAAGAACAAGAAGTGGCTGGAGGACGCACTGCCGAACACCACGATCGACTGGAAGCAGTTCGACTCGGGCGGTTCGGTGAACGAGGCGTTCGCGGCCGGCAGCCTCGACATCGGGCTGGCAGGTTCCAGCCCGGTCTCACGCGGCCTGTCGCAGGGCATCTCGTACCAGGTGCCGTGGATCCACGATGTCATCGGCAGCGCCGAGGCCCTGGTCGCGAAGAAGGGCATCACCTCCGTCGCCGACCTGACCGGGAAGAAGGTCGCGGTACCCCTGGCCTCCACGACCCACTACACACTGCTGGCCGCGCTGCGTGACGCCGGCGTCGATCCCGCCAAGGTGGAGATCGTCGATGCCGAGCCGGCGGACATCGTCGCGGCGTGGAAGCGCGGCGACATCGATGCCGCATACGTGTGGAACCCCTCACTGGCGACACTGAAGGCCGACGGCGGAACCGTCATCACCGACAGCGCCGAGCAGGCCAAGGCCGGGCACACTACCTACGATCTTGCGGTCGTTTCGACACGTTTCGCCGCCGAGCATCCGGCCGCGGTGAGGACGTGGGTGGCCCAGCAGGACCGGGCCGTGAAGCTTTTCCGCAGTGACCCGGACGACGCCTCAGCCGCCATCGCAGCCGAGCTGAACCTGAAGCCGGCCGAGGCACTCGCACAGGCGAAGGACCTGGTCTTCCTGACGGCCGAGGAGCAGGCCGGCGCCGACTACCTCGGCGGCACCGTCGGAAAGGATCTCTTCACGACCGCCACCTTCAACAAGGATGTCGGCGAGCTGACGGAGGTGAAGGACGAGAGTCACTACGCCGGAGCCGTTGTGGCCACCTTCGCAGCCGCGGTGGCCGGCACGAAATAGTGGCGAGCCCGACGACAGCCACGCCCTCCGCGCACCCCGCGGAGGGCCCTCGGCCCGCAGGCGGCCATCACGTCACGATCGAGGGTGTTCGGCAGCGGTTCACATCGCAGGGCGGGCAGGTGGTCGATGCCCTCGGCCCGGTGGATCTCGAGATCGCACCGGGCGAGTTCGTCGCGATCGTCGGCCCGTCCGGCTGCGGCAAGACCACCCTGCTTCGGCTCGTGGCGGGGTTCATGCATCCCACCGAAGGTGCGGTGTCCGTGGGCGGGCTCCCTGTTGACGGACCCTCACCCCAGCGCGGGGTGGTCTTCCAGCAGCCCAACCTCTACCCCTGGCTGTCGGTTCGCGAGAACGTCGCGTTCGGCCCGCGGGTCCGGGGGATCCGACGCGACGAGCGACGGGCAATCGCCGACCGCTACCTCGCAATGGTCGGATTGGCCGAGTTCGCCGACGCGGCACCGTATGAGCTCTCGGGTGGTATGCGCCAGCGATGCCAGATCGCGTCGGTGCTGGCGAACGAGCCTCCCATCCTGCTGCTGGACGAACCGTTCGGCGCACTGGACGCCCTGACCCGCGATCGCCTCCAGGACCGGCTCCACGCCATCTGGCGCGCATCGACCGGCACGACGGCCCTCTTCGTGACCCACAACGTTGAGGAAGCCGTCTACCTCGGCACCCGCGTCCTGGTGATGAGCCCGCGCCCCGGTCGCATCGTGCTCGACGAGCCCGTCCCCTTCGATCCGGAGACGCGCCGTCCGTCCCTGCGCACCACACCCGAGTTCGCGGCGATGCGCGAACGCATCGCCGCCACCATCCACGCCGGCTGACCAGGAGATCCCGTGTCCGTCACATTGCATTGGTTCCTCCCCACGGCCGGAGATTCCGGGCTCAACGTCGGCCTCGGCGGAGCGACCGGCGTCACCGGTCTCCGTGCCGACGAGTCACGCGGAGAGCGGCGCCCCGAGATCGCATACCTGGCGCAGATCGCCGGGGCGGCGGAGCGCCTCGGCTTCGTGGGGGCGCTCACCCCCGCCAGCTCGTGGTGCGAGGACGCCTGGGTGGTCGCGTCGGCGCTGGCGCCACTCACCCGCCGCTTCCGGTTCCTCGTCGCCTTTCGCCCCGGGCTGATGTCCCCGACCCTGGCAACCCAGATGGCCGCGACGTTCCAGCGGGTATCGGGGGGACGGCTGATGCTGAACGTCGTGGTCGGCGGAGAGGACGAGGAGCAGGCCCGCTTCGGCGACTTCCTCGGCAAGGCCGACCGCTACGCACGCGCCGATGAGTTCCTCTCGGTCGTCCGCGGCACGTGGGACGGCGGGCCGTTCGACTTCGCCGGAGACCATCTCTCGGTGGAGGGCGCCCAGGTCGTACCGGCACAGCCGTTTCCGCGCGTGTACCTCGGAGGTTCGTCCCGGGGGGCGATGGAGGTCGCCGCGCGCCACGCCGACGTCTACCTCACCTGGGGCGAACCACCCGACCAGGTGGCGGAGAAGATCGCCCGGGCACGGGAGGCGGCCGACCGGGAGGAGCGGGAACTCAGCTTCGGCATCCGCCTGCACGTCATCGCCCGTGACACCTCGGACGAGGCCTGGGACGAGACCGAGAGGATCCTCGCCGGTCTCGACCCGTCGGTCGTCGCCGAGCGTCAGGACGAGATGCGCGCCTCGCAGTCGGAGGGGCAACGACGGATGACCGATCTGCACGGCGGTGACCCGTCCCGACTGTTGGTCGCACCGAATCTCTGGGCCGGCATCGGTCTGGTGCGGGCGGGTGCGGGGACGGCCCTCGTGGGAAGCCACGCGGAGGTCGCCGACCGCATCGCCGAGTATCACGGACTGGGCATCGACGAGTTCATCCTCTCCGGGTATCCGCACCTGGAGGAGGTCTACCGTGTCGGGGAGGGAGTGATCCCGGTGCTGCGTGAGCGCGGACTGCTCACCGACCCACGGGCCGAGGCACCCGCCGAGTCCCCGGTCCCGGTGGTCTGACACCCGTCCCGGCGTAGGGTCGATCGGCGGTGGCATCGACCGACCGGCTCGCGGTCACCGAACCCGGATCAGCCGGGTAGCACCGCCTCGATCGCTGCGATGACGCGATCGTCCTCCGGATCCGTCGGCGGTGCGAAACGCGCGGTGACCGCCCCGTCGGGAGCGACGACGAACTTCTCGAAGTTCCAGCGGATGTCACCGCTGTGACCCTCGTCGTCCGGAGCACCGACCAGTTCCCGGTACAGGGCATGGCGGGTCTCGCCGTTCACGTCGATCTTCTCGGTCATCGGGAAGGTGACGCCGTACGACGAGGAGCAGAACGCCGCGATCTCCTCCGGACTGCCCGGCTCCTGTTCCATGAACTGGTTGCACGGCACACCGATCACCGTGAGTCCTCGGGGCGCATACCGCCGGTGGAGTCGTTCCAGGCCGGCGTACTGAGGCGTCAGACCGCATCGGGAGGCGACGTTGACGATGACGAGAGCACGGCCACGGTACCGGTCGAGGTCGGCGGCCCCACCCGCCAGGGTGTCGATCGCGATGTCGAAGACGGTCACCCGCACCCCCGGTCCGATTACCGGACGACCCTACACCGGGTGCGAATGCACGCCGTCATACACTCCCGGCGCGCCCCGCCGGCCGGGAGGGTGGTCCGTCGACCGATGAGCCACCGGCCGACGGACCATCACGCCCTACTTCCGGCCGAGCAGGCCTCCGAGGCCACCCAGCATGTCGAGGATCCCGCCACCGCCCGACTTGCCGCCGACGAGGCCACCGAGGATGTCCGTGATCCCGCCACCGCCCGATCCGCCGGAACCCGAGCCCTTGCTCATCTGCTTGGCAAGGTAGCCCATGACGATGGGGGCCAGGAGCGGAAGCAGCTTGGTGATCATCTTGCTGTCGAGGCCACCGATACCGCCCAGCTGCTGGGTCACCTGATTGCTGTTGTCACCGAAGACGTGCTGGACGATCTTCCCGCCGTCCTCCGTGTCGATGCCGTCGATGTCGACGCCACCGTCGAGGATCGCGCCGTCGTGCTTCTGCAGCGCGTTCTCGAGCGACTGGGCGCCACTCTCGTCCTGCGCATTCGCCTCCATGCCTCCGAGGAGTGCCGGGACCGCCGCTTCGACGGCGGTACGTGCGGTCGCATCGTCGACGCCGAGCTGCTGCGCGATGCGGTCGATCGGGAGTCCCGCAATCAGATCGTTAAGGTCAGCCATCTCATCTCCATGACGCGTGTGGGTGATCGGGCCCGCGTTCGCGCCGCGTCCGCCCGGCCGGTGTTCAGTCGTCATCCTTGCTGACCGCGTCTCCGCCGTCCAGCATCGACGGACGAAAATCGCGCATCCTGCAAGCACATGTCCGGCCGGCCGGCGCCGATCGCATGGGCATCACGTCTCCCGGCGATCCGATGCCATCCGTGATCATCTCGCCGAGAGATCGGTGTTCCCACCCGGGAAAGCAACGGCGAAGGTCGCCCCACCGTGATCGTTGTGTGGCTCGACCACCACCACGTCACCTCCGCAGCTGCGCGCCACCCGTCGCGCGAGTGCCAGGCCGAGACCGGATCCCCCGGTGCCGCTCCAGCCGGGGTCGAAGAGCACGCCGACCCGATCCTCGGGTATCCCCGGTCCGCGGTCGGCGACCAGGATCTCCACGCTCCGTCCCTTCATGCGTGCATCGACCGTTACCTGGTCCGATACCGCCAGAGCGTTCTCGAGGACCGGATCCAGGGCGCGCACGACGAGCGTCCGCGGGACATCCATCCACATGGTCGCCGGAAGATCGAGGGTCAGCCGATCCCCGAACGCGGGCCGGTTTCGGAGCTCGTCGGCCAGATCACCGAGATCGGTCCGATCGGCATGCGTGCCCGTGGCATCCCGGCGGGCGATATCGAGAAGGATGCTGATCGTGGTCGACATGGACGTACTGGTGTCCTGGATGAGCCGGACATCGGCCTCCATCTGATCATCGAGATCGTCGCGGAGCGCCAGGAGGTCGGCGGCCCCGCGGATGGTGGTCAACGGCGTCCGCAGCTCGTGGGCCAGTTCGGACGTGAGGCGTTGTTCGGCGCGGATAGCGGAGGCCACCTTGTCCAGAAGACCGTCCAGCGTGTTGCCGAGTGCACGGATCTCGTTCGTCGGCGGCCCCAGGGAGAACCGGCGTTCGAGATCGCGTTCGCTCCACTCGTCGGCCGTGCGTGACATCTCCCGGACCGGACTCAACACGCGCTTGCTGATCCATGCGGCGGAACCCGCGGCCATCAGGATGAGCAGGGCGGCGGCGATGACGGACACGATCAGGGCCGCCCGCTCGTCGCGCTCGTAGGGACCGAGCGGTTCGGTGATGATGACGACGCCGCGAGCCCCCGATTCCGTCGTGAACGGCGTCGCCATGATCTCGAAGTGCTCGCCGCCCTCCTCCGTCCGAACGGAGTCGGATCGCGAGAGATCGTCGAAGATCTCCTCCATCGACGGTGGTACGGAGCCGGCCACGCGCGTTCCCGACCCGTCGTAGATCGCGACACCCGGGTCGAGTCGCGTCCGCGGCACCGTGAGTGCTTCACCGGACGACGTGGCGCCGATCGCCGCGATGAGCGCGTCCGCTCGATCATTGAGAACACGCTGCGTCACGGTCTCGGCGGTGCCGGCGAGGGAGATCTGGACCACCACGACGAGGCCCGCGGCGACGATGCTCGCGAGGACGGCCGTGATGGCGACGAGCTGGGCGCGCAGGCTGAGACGATCACGAAGATCGACGGCCCGCCGACGCAGGGACGAGAGAACGCGCCGAACCACCGACTATTCCGAGCCCTCGCGTCGCGTCACCGTGAAGCCCACCCCGCGGACCGTCTCGATCCCGGTCGGCGAGTCGATCGACTCCAGCTTGGCCCGAAGCCGTCGGATGAACGAGTCGACGGTGTTGGCGCTGACCACGGCACCGTCGGGCCACGCCGCCGCGATCACGCTTCGGCGGCGCACGACCTCGTCCGGCCGGGCGGTGATGGCCGCGAGCATCCGGAACTCCGTCGGGCTGAGGCGTACCTCCCCGGTCGCCGTCCGTGCGGCGTGCGACGTCGGATCGAGTGTGAGCCCCGCCACGGTGATCTCAGTGGACGGACCGCGGCGCGCCAGGACCTCCACGCGCGCCAGCAGAACCTTGAGATCGAAGGGTTTGGTCACGTAGTCGTCGGCACCCGCCGCAAAACCCGCAAGGTGATCGTGCGTGGCATCGAATGCCGTGAGGAAGAGGACCGGAGCGCGCTGTCCCGCCGACTTGAGCGCCTGGACGACATCGCGTCCGTCCGCATCGGGGAGACCGATGTCCATCACGATCACGCCGATGTTGCTGTCGGGGCTGAACTGCTTCAGGGCCTCGCGCCCGTCGTGTGCCACCACGACATCGTAGCCGGCCTGTCTCAGGCCACGGACGAGGATCTCGCGAATCGCCTCCTGATCCTCACAGATACCGATCGTCAGCTCCAAGCCTGCCCCTTCGTTCGACGCTCATGGCGAGCCGACACGGAGGATCGCCACGAGAACCTGCCGACAACCTTGACACCATCGACGCCGGCTCGCATGCGGACGTGCCATGCCCCCAACCGGCGTACGACGAAGTCCCACGGACGCGGACCCATCGGCACCGACGCCCGCCGCCGGCTCTGTGCCCGCCCCGCGCCTGTCGGAGCAGGGTGGGCGACGGTCAGGTTCTTTACATGTCGGCGTTCCTACGTTCCCTCCATGACATCCACACTGACCTCGTGGCTGTCGGATCTCGGTCCGTCAGCCGTTCTCATGCTCGCGCTCATCGTCTTCGTCGAGACGGGGCTCCTGGTCGGGTTCTTCCTGCCGGGTGACTCACTCCTCTTCGCCGCCGGCCTTCTGGTCGCGTCGGGTGCGATCTCCTCACCGCTCGTCGTCGTCATCCTGGCGACCTGGGTCGCGGCGGTGCTGGGCGATCAGGTGGCGTACTCCATCGGGCGACGCCTCGGCCGACGCCTCTTCGTGCCCGATGGACCGCGCTGGATCTCGGCGCGGCACGTGGAGGGAGCCCGGGTGTTCTTCGAACGGCACGGACACAGCGCGGTCGTCCTCGCGCGATTCGTCCCCCTGGCACGTACGTTCACCCCCGTCGTCGCCGGCTCGGTCGACATGCCCCGACGACGGTTCACGGCGTACAACGTCGTCGGGGGGCTCCTGTGGACCGCCGGCATGTCCGTGGCCGGGTACTTCCTCGGTGGCGTTCCCTTCATCGCCCGCCATATCGATCTCGTCACCCTCGGCATCATCGCCGTATCGCTGATGCCCGCCGCGGTGAGCGTCATCCGTCGTCGGCGTCACCGGGCTGACGCGGCTCCGCACGACACCATCTCGGTGACCGGTCCGGAAGGAACGCGCGGATGAGCGACATCAGCCTCATCGGAGCCGGGCTCCTCGGTGTCGTCGAGGGAGCGACCGAGTTCCTCCCCATCTCGTCGACCGGACATCTGAAGATCACCGAGTCCCTCCTCGGGTATCAGACGGACGACGCCTCCGTCGTCGCCTTCACGGCCGTCATACAGGTGGGGGCGATCGCTGCGGTGATCGTCTACTTCCTCCAGGACATCCTCAGGATCACTCGGGCCTGGCTCCGCGGTCTGGTCCATTCCGAAGCGCGGGCCGGACGGGACTACCGATTCGCCTGGTGGGTGGTTCTCGCGACCATCCCGCTCGTCGTCGTCGGAGTCGCGGCGAAACCGCTGATCGAGGGCCCGCTCGCGGCGCTGTGGGTCGTGCCGCCGTCCCTTCTCATCGGGAGCGCCTACATGTGGTTCGCGGAGCGACGGCTGGCACTTCGGTCAGCGCCGCTCCGGGGCGAGGAGGAGTCGACCCTGTCGGATGCGATGGTCGTCGGGAGCAGCCAGATACTCGCCCTCCTCCTGCCGGGGTTCTCCCGGTCGGGTGCCAGCATCTCCACCGGCCTCCTCCGTGGCCTGGATCGGGTCGCGGCCACACGTCTGTCGTTCTTCCTGTCGATACCGGCCCTGGTCGGTGCCGGGATCTACGAGCTCAAGGACGCCGTCGGTGGCGGAGTGGGCGCGGGTCCGCTCATCGTCGGGACCGTGACGTCGTTCGTGGTGGCGTACGCCGTCGTGGCGTGGCTCCTGTGGTTCGTCGCGCACTACACCTTCCGCGGCTTCATCTGGTACCGCCTGGCACTTGCTGTCATTGTGACCTTCGCGTTGGTCACCGGAACCGTCTCCGCCTGAACGCCGGCCGCGAGCCGCAGCCCATCATGGTCAGGACCGTTGCAGGATCACGGCGTCAGGGTCGGTGCATGTTCGACGGTGTGGCGGATCCCACGACGGAGTCAGCGGGCAGAGGGCGCGAGGGTGGTGGCCGCCACGTCACGACGACCCGACCTGCACGGCGTGCCATGCGCCTCGGACGCCACCTGATCGCGACAACGGCTTCGATCACGATCGTCGCCACGCTGTTCCCGGGCCTGATCGGCGCGAGTTGGGGTGAGGTCGGCTCGGCCGCCACGGCGATCTCGCTCCCCTTCTTGGCGTTGCTCGGCATCACATGGGCGGCCGGGCTCGCCGCCCATACGATCACGCTCTCGTCCGCCCTGCCCGGTCTGAGTCACCGGCGCGCACTGCTCCTCAGCCTCACCGGCAGCGCGGTGGCGAACGTGCTCCCGCTCGGTGGAGCCGCGGGAATCGCCCTCAACGAGCGCATGACCCGACGATGGGGATTCTCCGGGACGGCCTTTGCCGCCTACACGGTCCTCACGAACGTCTGGGACCTCTTCGCCAAGACGTTCCTTCCGCTCCTGGTGATCCCGTTGGTCCTGGGCGGCGTCATACGGGGACAACGGGTCTCCGATCTGGTCACCGTCTCCGTGGTCACGCTCGCGGTGGTCGGTGGCGTCACCGGCCTGCTCCTGTTCAGCCCGGTCCTGCCCCGTCTCGTCCGCCGCTTGGAGCGTCGCACCCGTACATGCTCCGGCCGGCGGCGCCATCGTCTGCACGCGATCCTGAGTGCCTTCGAGGGCGTTCGGCGGCGAAGCGCACGTGTCGCCGTCGTCCGATGGCGACGGCTGAGCGCCGGGATGGCCCTCTACACGGCACTCCTGTTCGTGCTGCTCCTGCTGTGCCTCACCGCAAGCGGAGCCGGCGTGCCGATCGGCTATGCGTTCCTTGCCTTCTGCGGTGAGCGCCTGTTGACGCTGATCGGGCTCACACCCGGAGCCATCGGATTCGTCGAGGTGGGCTTGGCCGGAATGCTCATGCTCGCGCCCGATGTGCACGGCCCCGGCGTGGCCGCCGGCGTGCTGCTCTATCGACTCCTGACATTCGGCATCGAGATCCCGGTCGGCGGCGCTCTCCTCGCAGTGTGGCTCTGGCGCACCGGCCCCGATCGTCGCGCGGCACGTGGCGGATCGGCCGTCGGCGTTCCGGCATGATCATCGTCCACGCAACGGATTGCTACCTGCCCCGCATCGGCGGGATCGAGGTCCATGTCCGCGATCTCACCGAGAGGCAGCGCCGCTCGGGACATCGCGTGCTGGTGGCCACGCGGACGGCGGCGACGGCGACCAACGGCGACGGAACGCTCCGCGATCGTGACCTCGAAGGCGACTGGCTGGAGCGGCTGGACCCCGACGTGGTGCACGTCCACATGTCGGTCATCTCGCCGTTCGCATTCGCCACCGCACGGCGAGCGGCACGGGCCGGGATCCCCACCGTGATCACGGTCCATTCGCTCTGGGCAGGTCTCCCCTCCGCCGGCCTGAAGCTTCGGGGACTCATCGGCCTCGGTGGCGGGCCGATCGTGTGGACGGCCGTCAGCGCTCAGGCAGCGGTTCATGTCGCGCGGGTCGTCGGCCGAGACGTCGCCGTCATCCCCAACGCCGTGGACGTGGAGTTCTGGCGTCCGCGCACGCACAGCAGCACGGCACCGTCACCGACAGTCCTCAGCGTGATGCGTCTGACGAGCGTCAAGCGGGCACTCCCGTTGATCAGGATGCTTCACCGCCTGGGCGAGCGCGCCGGAACCCGCGGTGTGATCGTCGGCGACGGTCCTCGGCGCGCAGCCGTCGAGCGCTACATCCGCCGGCACGGGCTCGAGGACCGCGTGCGACTCACCGGTGTTCTCGACCGGCGCGGAGTCCGTCACGAGATGGCCCGCGCCGCGGTCTTCCTCGCGCCCGCCCGTCGGGAGTCGTTCGGTATCGCGGCCCTGGAGGCGCGGACGGCGGGGCTACCGGTCGTGGCGCACTCGGCGTCCGGTGTCGCGTCGTTCATCCGGCACGGTGTCGAGGGACTCCTCGGCGGGTCGGACGGAGAGATGACCGAACATGCCCTGTCCCTGCTGTGCGACCCGCAGCTGCGGGAGAGGATCGGCCGGCACAATCGCACCGTTCCCCCCGACCTGACGTGGTCGTGCGCGCTCGTGTCGAACCTCGACGCCTACCGGCGGGCGGGTGCGCCCCCGCCCGCAACCGTGGCCGGCCCCCACGGCGGCCGCCCTCGTCCACTGGTGGTGACGTGAGCGGCGACACGGAGCACTACACGGTGGTGTCGTTCCACGCGCACCCCGACGACGAGGCGCTCCTCACCGCCGGAACGCTCGCCCGTGCGGTGGCCGAGGGCCACCGGGTGGTGATCGTGGTCGCGACCGACGGCGAGGCGGGACTGGCCGGCGGCGGTCTCGAGGGCGACGAGCTGCGGCGTGTCCGCCGCGAAGAGATGGCCCGTTCGGCCGAGGCCATCGGCGCGGCCCGGGTCCATTTCCTGGGATACGCGGACGGCGGGTTCGATCCACGGGGGTCCGGTGACCGGCCCACGGCACCCGACGCGTTCGCCGCCCAGCCGTCCGAAGAGGTCTCTCGACGACTGGTCGACATCCTCGTCGACGAGGACGCCGACGTCCTGACAATCTACGACGAGGTCGGGGGATACGGGCATCCGGATCACATCCAGATCAACCGTGTCGGGCTCCGAGCCGCGTACGAGGCCGACACCCCGCTCGTCCTGGAGGCGACCGTGGAGCGCGAGACCCTCCACCGCGCACTCCGATGGCTCCGCCGGCTCCGGTGGTTCGTACCGACCCCCGAGCTCCCCGACCTCGGCGCCTCCTTCACGCCACGCGCCCGGTTGACCCACCGGGTCGACGTCCGCGAGTACCTTCCCGCCAAGATCCGTGCGCTGGAGGCCCACCGATCTCAGAGCGGCGGTGGCGAAACCGTCCGGACGATCGCTCTCCTCCTGCGGCTGCCCCGGCCGTTGCGCGCCTGGGCACTGGGAACGGAATGGTTCCGCGAGGTGGGGTGCACCCCGAGCGTCGTCCTGTTCGACGACATCTTCCGTTCGCTCCGCCGCGAACGGCAGGGCCATGACGGTCGGCCCGGTCCACCGCCCCGGACCTGACCACGCGTCTCGCATCTCGCGCGACAATGATCCGCCCCCGGGTGGTTATAGTCATACTGACATGACATCACGTGTCCAGGTCGGTGTCAGGTGGCGTCCGCAATCGTCCCGGACATGGCTACTCCACCCATTGCGCATCGGCGGTCCCTCGGCCGCGAGATGCTGAACAAGGTCCCCGAGATCACCGTCTGGTTCTGGGTGATCAAGATCCTCTGCACCACCGTCGGTGAGAGCTTCGCCGATTGGATCAACATGACGCTCGGCGTCGGACTCACCATGACGTCCGTGCTCTTCACCCTGGTGCTCGCGGCGGTGCTGACATGGCAGATGAGGCTCTCGCGATACGTGCCGTTCGTCTACTGGCTGGCGGTCGTCGTGGTGAGCATCACGGGAACGCTCTACACCGACATCCTGACCGACAACCGCGGCGTACCCCTGAAGGTGAGCACGGCGGTCTTCACCGGCCTCCTGATCATCGTGTTCGCCGTCTGGTACTCGCGGGAGCGCACACTGTCCATCCACAGCATCACCTCGACGCCGCGCGAGGCCTTCTACTGGCTGGCCGTCCTCGTGACGTTCGCGTTGGGCACGGCGGTCGGCGACTGGACACTTGAGCTCACGGGATGGGGTCCCGGAAAGTCCGTGCTCCTGCCTGCGGCGCTCATCGCGGCGGTGGCCGTCGGCTGGCGCATCGGTGGTCAGCCCGTGCTGGCGTTCTGGCTGGCGTACATCCTCACCCGCCCGCTGGGAGCCAACATCGGCGACTGGCTGGCCCTGCCGCGCGCCGACCAGGGGCTGGGTCTGGGCACCGCACTCACCAGCGTCATCTTCCTCGTCGCGATCGGTGCCACCGTCGCCTACCTGACCCGCTCACGTGCGGACGTCATCCCCGAGACCGAACCGCCGGGGGCGGGTGTGCACGGCACGGGACGAGGGCGCGAGCGCATGGCCCTCGGTCTCTATGTCGTCGCCGCGATCGTCGTCGCCGTCCTGCTGCAGCACACCGCGCAGAACCCGCACGCCTCACCGCTTGCCGAGGAGGGCGGCGGATCGACCGCGACCCACGTCCACATCACACCGGCCCAAGCCGTCGCGCACTTTCCGCCGACGGACGTACAGCGGTTGAAGACCATCACGGATGACACCCTGACCCGGCTGAACGCCGGCGACCAGACCGGCGCCACCACTCGGGCCGCAGATCTCGAGCGCACCTGGGACGAGGATCAGTCACGCCTCCAGGCCATGGACGGGACGGCGTGGACGTTCCTGGACGGCCAGGTCGACGATGTCCTGACGGCAGTACGCGCATCGACACCCGATCGCGCAGCCGAAGCCGACGCGCTGTCCGCACTGTCGACATCCCTCGGAGGCTGACGTCGTCGCGGTGTCCGACGTCGAGCTCTCCCATGGAGGGTTCGACCGAGACACCGCGTTCAGCTGCCCTAACCGACATCTCGACGGTCGGTGCCTCGGGATCGCGGGCACCGGGCTCGCCGGTTTGGAGCAATGGTTTACCACCGATGGTTTTTCACCCATGGTCGAGTGACACCGACGTGTTTCGTTCGCCCACGTCTGTGCGGAGTGGGCCCCGCGCCGTCACCGGAGACGGAGTTCCTCGCCTGATGGACACACCGGGGATCGCGCGCCGAACCGGCTAACGCTCGAATCTCAATCTCTACTTTAGCGTTATATGCGAGGGGCGTGTGGTCGTACCACCTCGCAGATCGATGGGTAATAATCCCTGGAAAAACGGGGATCTTACCCTCATTCGCGGCACGTCGACAACCCCGACGAGCGCTCCCTTCGCGAGGCCACGACCGGCACCCGCCATATACGACGACTCCGTGGTCATCGCATCCTCAACCCATCCAGGTACGGGTCCGACCACTACGGGTACCCGACTACCCGGATGAGAATAGGGGCAATCGATCGCCGATGGAAAACGCCCAGCAACGATCTGCTAGACAGCTTTCTATGGATGTTTTATCCCCATCAGTTATCCACAGGCAGTGAATAACTCGTGGTGAACTCCAGGTGATCTTCCGACGGTCGTCATCAACCAGGCGTATCCCGCCGGTGGCGCATCCATGCACGTGATCCGCGTTTCATTTCGACGCGCGCCCGTAGCCTCCTCCCCTCCCCACCGACCCGGGGTGCGTGGAGGCCGAGGAACACGTTGTCACCGCGATGACAACGCCATGGTCGGTAGGACGATTGTCGTTCCCGCCGTCGATCGCTTGGCGCCTTCCAGGAGCGGTCGGCAACACAAGAGGTCTCGATCCGACGCCGGTCACGCGGGCACCGGCGACAGATGAGCCGCATCACGCACACGTTCCTGGACGGTGATCGGACCGGGGTGCCCGCACCCCCAACCTTGTCTCTGGATCGCGACAGCCCGACCGGGGACGCGGATCACTCCTCGACGGGATCCCCGCTCAGCATCCGGTACATCCGCTCCAGGAGCTGGGTCTGCTCGAGCTGGCAGGTGAGCAACTCGTCCACCCGCCCCTCAACGCTCGTGAGGCGATCGGCCCGGGTCTCTTCCCCCTGCATCTCATGGAGGCCGCTGGCGCCCTCGGGCGCCCGCCCCGAGTGGAAGGGCTCACCGACACCCAGGATCAGCCAATCGAGGGAGACGCCGGTCAGCTCATGGAGGCGCCGAAGGACGTCCGCACGTGGGATGCCGTCGGCCTCCCATGCCTTCAGGGTCGCCGTGCTGACACCCAGCCGGTACGCGAGGTGGTCACGGCTCAGGTGGCGGTCGGGCCCCCGGCCGGGCAGCGTCGCCCGGAACTCGCGCAGACGTCGGCCGGATGAGGTCGAATCAGGCATCGGCCACCCGCATCGTCGTGCCGAGGGAGCATTTCGACGGGCACCGGCAGATGCCGTCCATCACGCGGACGCGTCGCACGCCTCGATTCCCCCGCATGTCCGCCCTCCCTCACCGGTCTCCCCGGGAGGATACGGCGTCCGGCACACAACGGCCAAACGGCGATGACGACGCGGTCGGGCGTGCCTCCCTTTTCCGCCCTTCGACGTAGACGTGTCTCGCATGCCGCACGGCATCATCGCTCCTCGGCAAACGGGTATCGCCGCCGGTGACATCGCGTACCGGCCAGCCGACGTCCACTCTCACTGAGAGTAGGAAACACAGAAAGCCATGTTGAGCAGGTATTTCACTGCTTCTGGCCCTGCGGAGTGGACATCGTGTGCCGGGCACCCGGTGTCCACTACCACCGACGGACGAACCGGCGAACACGAGCGGATTCCGGTATACATACTAAATCCAGTTGTGTTTATGGAAATTGACGGCGGAGGTCCGTATGGGGCGGAAGGGCGAAGGACAGTGGGCCGAGGGGAACCGGGAGCGGGACCCCCTCAACGACACGGAGAGACTGAAGCGTGAGGACGACGGCCTGAACGTCCGGCAGCGCATCGTCGATCAGTACTCCAAGGAGGGGTTCGACGCGATCCACCCCGACGACCTGCGCGGACGTTTCCGGTGGTGGGGCCTCTACACGCAGCGGAAGGCCGGTGCCACCGGTGACGTGGAGGAGGTCGAGGACTCGCATTTCATGATGCGCGTGCGCATTCCCGGCGGGCGCGTCAGCACCGAGCAGCTGCGGACCATCGCGGACATCTCGCAGCGCTACGGTCAGGACTTCGCCGATGTCACCGACCGCGCGAACGTCCAGTTCCACTGGATCCGCATCGAGGATGTCCCCGCCATCTGGGATGCGCTCGAGGCTGTCGGTCTCAGCTCGGCCGAGGCGTGCGGGGATGTCCCGCGCACCACGATCGGCTGCCCGCTGGCCGGCGTCGACGCCCGTGAGCTGATCGACGCCACGCCCTTCATCGAGGAGATCGAGCGCCGCTTCATCGGCGACCCGCGCTTCTCGAACCTGCCACGCAAGTACAAGACCTCCGTCTCGGGGTGCGCCGACCACTGCGCGGAGCACGAGATCAACGACATCTCCTTCGTCGGGGTCCGCCACCCGGACGGACGTGCCGGTTTCGACCTGTGGGTCGGCGGCGGCCTGGGCCCTGCGCCCCGCATGGCCCAGCGCCTCGGCGTGTTCGTCCCGCCGGAGCGCGTTGTCGAGGTCTGGGAGGGCGTCACCAGCGTCTTCCGCGACCATGGTTTCCGCGGGACGCGCAACTACAACCGGTTCAAGTTCCTCGTCGGCGAGGTCGGACCGGAGCGCATCCGCGAGATCCTGGAGACCGAGTACCTCAAGAAGCCCCTGGAGGACGGTCCGGCGGCGGAGGCGTCGACCACCGCGCAGCGCGACCACGTCGGCATCGTCGAGCAGGCCGACGGACGGGTCTACGTGGGCGCCGCACCACGCGCGGGCCGCACGTCGGGACCGGAACTCGCCCGGGTCGCCGAGCTGGCCGACGAGTACGGATCGGGTCAGGTGCGCTTCACCACGCAGCAGAAGATCGTGATCATCGATGTCGATCCGGACCGGGCCGAGGAACTCGCCGACCATCTGGAGGCGATGGACCTGCAGGTGCGTCCTACCGAGCTGCGGCGCGGCGCGATGGCGTGCACCGGCATCGAGTTCTGCAAGATCGCCGTCACCGAGACGAAGAACCGCACCGACCGCCTCATCCGCGAGATCGAACAGCGGATCCCCGAGTTCGACCAGCCGCTTCGCATCCACATGAACGGCTGCCCCAACTCGTGTGCCCGCGTCCAGCTGGCCGACATCGGCCTGCTCGGTTCGCTCGTCCCCGGCCCGGACGGGGAGCGCGTGCCGGGCTACCAGGTGCTGGTCGGCGGTCACCTCGGCCCGGACGCCGAGTTCGGCCGGCGCCCGAAGGGCGTTCGCGTGCCGTCGGACCGGCTCGAGGACTACATCGAAGCGGTCCTGCGCCGGTTCCTCGACACCCGCGAGCCCGACGAGCCCTTCCACATCTGGAGCAACCGCGCCGAGCCCGAGTGGCTCCAGCTGGCGGACCCCGCACTGGTGTGAGCTCGTCCGCTCCGGGAACGCGCGCGCAGCCGTTCTTCTGCCCCTACTGCGGCGAGGAGGACCTCCGTCCGGAGGTTCCTCCCGCCACGCATCACTGCCCCGACTGCAACCGCAGGTTCTCCCTGCGGTTCGTCGGGATCGGAACCGCGCCGGCGGAGGCGTCCGAGAAATGAGACCAGGACGCGGGTCACGACCAGGGTTCAGCGGAGGTCGCGAACACACGCGGACAGCACGTCAGACATCAGAGACCGTGCAACGGCTTCGTTCGCGTAACCGCGAGCACTGACCCTGCACCCACCTCGCGAGCCGGTCCACACGAGTACGACGTGCCCTGCCTGCACGCCGGGCATCTCGGACATCCGCGGAGCCCAGTACCGCGTTATGGGCTGACCGGCGACGACGATCCTTTCACGATGCGAGCCGTACTGAACGTTCTCACGCAGGGCGGCGGAGCGGGACACCGAGACGGTCCAGATGGATGGAGAGTCCTCGTTGACCTCATCGGGGTCGTAGCCCTCGGCCATGTAGCCGGCACCCACCGAACCGTACGGTCCGATGCCGGTGAAGCCGACCTTCTTCGTTCCTGTAGGAACGTTAAAGGGGCAAAGAACGGGCCACTGAGCGTTCGTCTCATCGATCGCCGCGCGAAGCGAATCGCAGTTGGTGAGTTGGCGTCCGGCGCTCTTCGGCACCGACGACACAACCGGCTTCTGCGTAGAAGCTGACTTCGATGACACACCCACGTTCGATGACGTGCCCCCGCAACCGACGCCGCACAAGGCGGCAGCGACGGCTGCCACCGCTGCAACAGTTCTGAGCGAGATGAGCCGACCACGAGCGGAACCCATATCCACCGGAACAGCCCCCTTTTGCGCGGCCCGGGTACCGCCAAACCTAGCGGCACCTGATCGCTGCGTCTACGCCCCTGGAGAGCGATAGCCGACAAGGCCTATTGCGTCACTGTGACACCGACGAACGCGATCGAAGACACCAGCACCGTCGAGAGGGCCGCGAGGGCGAACGGCCGCAGGCCAACGCGGCGCAGCCCGCGCGCCGTCACCCCGCACCCGAGGGCGAACATCGCCGCCGAGAGCAGGACGGTCTGCAGGGTGGTGCCGGCGGTCAGCACGGAGTCGGGCAGCGACACGAAGGACCCGAGGAGCACGAACGCCACGAAGCCGACGACGAAGGGCGGCACGATCGGCGGGGGATTCACCCCGCTGCCCGTCCGCTCGGTTCCGCCCGATGACCGCACCGACGTGCCAGGAGTGGACGGGATCCGGCTCAGACGCCGCTGACGGATGCTCAGGATCGCGGCGACCGGGGCGAGAAGCACGACACGCGCCAGCTTGACGACGACCGCGATGGTAAGGGCCCCGCCGCCGATCACGCCGCCCGCGGCCACGACCTGCGCCATCTCGTGGATCGATCCTCCCGCCCACATCCCGGCGGCACGCGGCGACAGATCGAGCGCCCCGGCGACGAACGGCACCAGCGGGATCATCAGCGTCCCGAAGATCACGACGAGGGCGACGGCGGTGACGGTGTCGTCCTCGGCCGCATCGTCGGGGTCAACGACGCCGGCCGCTCCGGCCACCGCCGCGGCACCACAGATCGAGAAACCGCACGCAATCAGCAGCGTGAGGGTCGACGGTATCCCCATGGCACGACCCAGCGCCACCGTCGCGAGGATCCCGCCGGCGACGATGCACACGATGATCAGTAGGAGCGCTGGGCCCAGATCGACGATGTCGGTCAGCACCACCTGAAGCCCGAGGAACACGATCCCCGCGCGCAGCAGCGTCTTCGCCGAGAACCCGACGCCCGCCGTCGTCACCGCGGGCAACCGGACAAGATTCGCCAGCGCGACGCCGAGGACGATCGCGATGATCAGCGGGCTGACGCCCGGAACCAGCCCATGCACGACGTACGCGATACCGGCCGCGGCCAGGCACAACGCGCCTCCGGGCAGGAGGGCACGGACGTCGGCGGCGGTGATGCGGAACGGCGCGGCGCGGCGGAGAGCGGTCATGTCCACCACGTTTCCATCGCCGTCCCCGCCGGGGTAGGCCGCGATCGACTGCGGGGTCATATCATGGAGATATGACCGACTCCCTCCCGAATCTTCGGGCGCTCGCCCTATTCCTCGCCGTGCTGGACGAGGGCAGCCTGGGTGCGGGAGCACGTCGGCTGGGAATGCACCAGCCCAACGCCAGCCGAATGCTCGCCCAGCTGGAGAGCGATGCCGGCGCTCCGCTGCTGGAACGTCATCCTCGAGGATCACGTCCCACACCCGCCGGTCTCGAGCTTGCCGCGCACGCCGAGGTGCTGATCGGAGCCGCCCGGGACTTCAACGCGTGGATGCGACAGAGCGACGCCGCCGATGCCGTCGAACTCCGTGTCGCTGCCAGCATGACGATCGCGGAGTATCTCCTGCCGGCATGGCTGGCCGAACTGCGACGGCGCGCCCCTCGCGTACGAGTCGCACTGGAGGTCCTGAACTCCACCCAGGTGCTCACCGAGATCCGTGACGGGCACCTGCAGCTCGGATTCGTCGAAACCCCGCATCTGCCGGGATGGGTCAACACCCGGGTCGTTCAGGAGGACGAACTCGCGGTGGTGATCGCCCCGCACCATCCCTGGGCGGAGCGTCCGGCACCGGTATCCCTCGACGAACTCGCCTCCACTCCACTGGTGGTCCGAGAGGGCGGCTCGGGAACACGTGAGGCCTTCGAGGGACTGCTCGGTGACCGCCCACTCGCCGAACCGGCGCAGGTCCTCAGCAGCAACGCCGCCGTGCGTATCGCCGTCGCCGCCGGTGCAGGGCCCGCGGTTCTGAGCAAGCTCACCGTCGCTCCCCAGCTGGACTCGGGCGAGCTCCTGCAGGTTCAGATCCAGGGTGTCCGGGTGCGCCGGCCGCTCACAGCGGTCTGGACGGGCCCGCGCCGTCTGGGCGGGGCAGCAGCCGAGCTGCTCTCCGTGGCCGGCGGTACAGCCGGGTGAGGGTTTCCGGGCACGCCCGGGCGTACGATGACCACTGCGCGAAAGCGAGCCGCGCGTCAGCCAAGAGGCATCCGCACGCGTGGGCCCATAGAGCGAAAGCCCCGCAGATGCAGGGCTTTCGGAATGGGCGATACTGGGCTCGAACCAGTGACCCCCAGCTTGTCGAGCTGGTGCTCTCCCAACTGAGCTAATCGCCCCTTTCGGGGTGTCGCAGAGGCGGCAGTGTAGCAGCCCACCGAGGTCGAGATCCCGCCTCCTTGGTAGGTTCCCTGCGGTGAGCCACCCGGAACCTCTCTACGACGTCGGCATCGCCGGAGCCGGGCAGCTCGCCCGCATGACCTGCCTCGCCGCATGGCCCCTCCAGATCCGCGTCGCGGTGCTGGGACGCCCCGGCGAACCGGCCTCCGGAGTGGCCCACGGGCTGGTCGAGGGCGACTGGAACGACCCGGATGCGGTCCGCCGCCTCGGTGAGGTCGCGCGCGTCGTGACCCTGGAGAACGAGTTCGTGCCCGCCGATGCGCTGGCCGCCGTCGAGGCCGCCGGCACCCCGGTCCGGCCGGGCGCGGAATCCGTGCGGATCGTGCAGGACAAGGCACGGCAGAAGGAGCTCCTGCGCGACAGCGGGCTTCCCGTGCCGCGCTTCACGGTCGCCGAGACCCCGGGGGATCTGGCCGCGATCGGCCGGGAGCTGGGCTTCCCTCTGATGCTGAAGGCGCGCACGCTCGGGTACGACGGATATGGCAACGCCACCTGCCGTGACGTCAGCGAGGCCGAGGAGGCATTCGGCCGGCTGGACCGCGGCGAGGGCGTGCTCGTCGAGGAGTTCATGCCGTTCCGACGCGAGCTCGCGGTCATGGTGGCCCGGCGCCCCGGCGGAAAGGTGGTTCCCTATCCCGTCACCGAGACCCGGCAGCAGGACCACGTGTGCCATGAGGTGCTGGTGCCCGCGCCCATCGACCCGCGCGTCGCCGAGATCGCGGAGGACATCGCGGTCGCCGCAGTGCGCGCGGCGGAGGCGATCGGGGTGATGGGGGTCGAGATGTTCGAAGCCGAGGACGGTTCGATCACGATCAACGAATTGGCGCCGCGGCCGCACAACACCGGCCACTACACGATCGAGGCCTGCGAGACCTCACAGTTCGAGAACCACCTGCGGGGCGTGCTCGACCTCCCGCTCGGGGCGGTCACGATGCGGAAGCCCGTGGCGGTGATGGTGAACCTCCTGGGGACGCGCGAAGGCCTGTCCGACCCGAACGTGCCGGACGCCCTGACGGTGCCCGGCGCCCACATCCACCTCTACGACAAGGCCGAGAACCGCGTCCGACGGAAGATGGGACACGTCACGACCCTCGGCACGACCATCGAGGACGCGCTCATGCGCGCCCGCAAGGCGGCATCGGAGGTCGCACTGTGAGCACCCCTCTCGTCGGCATCGTCATGGGAAGCGACAGCGACCTCCGGGTTATGGGGGCGGCCAAGGAGATCCTCGACACGCTCGACGTGCCGAACGAGATCCACGTCGTGTCGGCCCATCGGACGCCGCATCGCATGATCGCCTACGGCACCGAGGCCGCCGACCGCGGCCTTCGCGTGATCATCGCCGGGGCCGGAGGCGCCGCACACCTACCGGGGATGCTGGCGGCCACCACCATCCTCCCGGTCATCGGGGTTCCCGTCCGTGCGACCGCCCTGGACGGGATGGACTCACTGCTCTCGATCGTGCAGATGCCCCGAGGCGTCCCGGTGGCCACCGTGGCGATCGACAACGCCCAGAATGCCGGGCTCCTGGCCGCTCAGATCCTCGCCACTTCGGATGCCGGGCTCGCTCAGCAGCTCGGCACCCACCGCGACGCGATCCGCCGGATGGCCGAGGAGGCGGACGCGGGCCTCGAGAAGCGACTCCGCGAACAGGGGTCCGACAGCCGCTAAACGCCGTTGTGCAGGGGTTTTCGCCACATGGAGAACCCCTGGGATGCACCTTTGGCCCAATGGCACATCCGTCTCGGCGCGGGTCCCATGTACAACTTCCGCTATCGCAGGACATGGGCTCACGCCCAGCAGGCAGACATCCGGATCGCCCACCCGAGGGAAAGCCGGTGAAGGAGGAACCCCGCATGCCATCCAAACGTCAACCGAACGTGCTCGCCGCACGCTGGAGCCCGAACGGTGCCAGCGTCGACACGGTTGATCTGACCGCACCGGAAGCCACGATCTTCGGGGACGACGTCTTCGGAGCCTCGGCTCAGCGCCGTCACCTGTCCAAGGACATGTACAAGGCGCTTCAGCGCACCATCAAGCGTGGCGAGAGGCTCGACCCGTCCATCGCCAACGCCGTCGCCCAGGCCATGCAGGAGTGGGCGATGGGCAAGGGTGCGACCCACTACACCCACTGGTTCCAGCCGCTCACCGGCTCGACCGCCGAGAAGCACGACTCCTTCTTCAACCCGGTCGGGGACGGCACCGCCATCGCCGAGTTCAGCGGCAAGGAGCTGATCCAGGGAGAGCCGGACGCGTCCAGTTTCCCCACGGGCGGCATCCGGGCGACGTTCGAGGCCCGTGGATACACGGCCTGGGACCCCACCAGCCCCGCGTTCATCCTCCGCAACCCGAATGGCGCCTACCTGTGCATCCCGACGGCGTTCGCCTCGTGGACCGGAGAGGCCCTCGACAACAAGATCCCGCTCCTGCGGTCCATCGACGCCCTCGCGGCGGCCGCACTCCGCGCGCTCCGCCTCTTCGGCGACACCGAGACCCAGCGGGTCTTCACGACGATCGGCCCCGAGCAGGAGTACTTCCTCGTCGAGGAGCAGTACTACTACGAGCGCCCCGACCTCATCACGACGGGACGCACGCTCTTCGGCGCCAAGCCTCCGCGCGGCCACGAGATGGACGACCACTACTTCGGGTCCATCCCCGAGCGCGTGCTGGCCTACATGCTGGAGGTCGAGGACACCCTGGCCCGCCTGGGTGTCCCGATCAAAACCCGTCACAACGAGGTCGCCCCGAACCAGTACGAGGTCGCGCCGGTCTACGAGGGCACCAACGTGGGTTCGGACCACCAGCAGCTCTGCATGCAGGTGCTCCAGAACGTCGCACCCCGCTACGGGTTCGTGTGTCTCCTCCACGAGAAGCCGTTCGCCGGCGTCAACGGATCCGGCAAGCACAACAACTGGTCCGTCGGCACCGACACGGGGATGAACCTCCTCGACCCGGGCGACAAGCCGTTCGAGAACGAGCTGTTCCTGTTCTTCGCGACCGCGGTCATCCAGGCGGTCAACAAGCACCAGGGTCTCCTGCGCGCCACGGTCGCCAGCGCCGGCCAGGACCACCGGCTCGGCGCCAACGAGGCGCCCCCGGCCATCATCTCCATCTTCCTCGGCTCGGAGCTCGAGAGCGTCTTCGACAAGCTCGCGGGTGGCAAGGGCGGGGCCAGCACCCCCGAGTCGGTCCTCGGTCTCGGGACCCCGGTGCTGCCGCAGCTCGCGCTCGACTCCGGTGACCGCAACCGGACGAGTCCCTTCGCGTTCACGGGCAACAAGTTCGAGTTCCGTGCTCTCGGCTCCAACCAGTCGACCAGCCTTCCCAACACGGTGCTCAACACCATCGTGGCCGAGGCCATCGATGACCTGGTCGACAAGCTCGAGAAGGCCATGGAGGGTGGCAAGCGCGTCGATGACGTCCTCGCCGGCGTCCTCGGCAAGAGCTACAAGGCCAACAAGAAGGTGGTCTTCGACGGTGACGGCTACAGCGAGGAGTGGCACAAGGAGGCGGAGAAGCGCGGCCTCAAGAACCTGCGCACCACCCCGGACGCGCTCCCCGAGCTCATCTCGAAGCCGTCAATCCAGGTCTTCTCGCGCTACGGCGTCCTGAACACGCGCGAGATCGAAGCGCGCTACGACGTGCTGGTCGAGCAGTACACGATGACGATCAACATCGAGGCGGAGACCGCCGCGTCGATCGCCCGCACGATGCTCCTTCCGGCCGCCATCCGCTACCTGGGCGAGCTCAGGGCCGCCGGCATCGAGGACCTCGTCGCGGAGCTCGACGGCCTGGTGTCGGAGTTCGTCCCCGCCATCAGGGACCTCGAGCGGGCCAACATCGACCACCCGCCGGACCTCCCCCTCATCCGGCACGCCGAGTACATGCGTGACACGGTCCTCCCCGCCATGAGCAGGGTGCGGGAGATCGCCGACCAGCTGGAGAAGATCGTCGCGGACGACCTGTGGCCGCTTCCGAAGTACAGCGAGATCCTCTTCATCAAGTAAGACCCCCCAACGCCTTCGATCGGGTCCCCCCTTTCACCGACCGCAGGCTTCCGAGAGAGAAACGGCCCCCTCCGATCCACGGTGGCGGGCCGTTTCTCTGTCTCGGCCCGTCGCCCCGGAGGCGTCAGTCGCGGTCGCTCGAACGCCGCGCGCGAGTCAGGCCGTAGTACATGCCGGCCCAGAAGATCCCGATCGTGAGGGCTCCGAGAAGCACGGCGATGGGGATCACGACGGTCCACACGATGCCGACCACGACGAGGAAAGCCACGAAGACGGCGAGGACCGCCACCAGCCAGCGAACGTTCATCGGGCCATCCTGACAGACGGATACATTACGACCACCGACGACGCGTCGGGTAGCGCCGGGGCGGATCACGACGGGTCTCGAGGTGGTCGGTGTCCACCGATCCGTCAGAGGCGACGACCGGATTCGAACCGGTGAATAACGGTTTTGCAGACCGCCGCGTTAGCCAGCTTCGCCACGTCGCCTTGGGCACGCCCGGTATTTCGGGGCGGGAGAGCGGATGAAGGGACTCGAACCCTCGACCTTCTGCATGGCAAGCAGACGCTCTAGCCAACTGAGCTACATCCGCGAAGCTGGGGGAGTATACCGCACCCGCCGAGAGGCGTGGACCGGGTCTCCGATGGTGGGCCCGCCGCATCAGGATGACCACGGCAGTCATTCCGTGGCGGAATCGACGGTCAGTCGACGCCGCCGGCAAGGAATGCCGCGATCGTCGCGAGCGATGCCTCCGACTGGGGGTACAGGTGTGCCTTCCGCCAGAAGCCGTGGTCGACTCCGCCGTGTGCATCCACAGTGACCTCGCCTCCCGCGACGGCGATGCGCCGGACGAGCTCCTCGTTCTCGGCCCTCAGATAGTCGTGTTCCGCCGTGACCACCAGCGTGGGTGGCAGAGAACCGAGAGCCGGGGAGTCGATGGGGCTCACATCGGGATCGTCGGGGTCGGCCTCACCCATGTAGCGGTCCCAGTACCAGCGTGCGTCGGTCACCGTGAAGTCCGGCCTCTCCACATCCGCATGGACGAATCGCAGGTGCGCGTCCACGAACGGGTAGACGAGGACGGCCGCGGCGAAGCGACCGGGATGGTGCAGTGCGAGGACCAGGGCCAGCTTGGCCCCGGCGCTGTCGCCGATCACCGCCGCCGGGGTGTCCGGCATGCCCAGGGAGGAGCCGTTCCCGTCCAACCATGTGAGGGCACGACTCATGTCCTCGTCGGCCGCCGGATGGGTGTGCTCGGGTGAACGTCGGTAGTCCACGGCCAGGACGGCCCATCCCGTCCGGTTGGCAAGCCGTCGCATGTGCGCGTCGTGGGTGTCGAGATCCCCGAACACGAACCCTCCCCCGTGGGCGAAGATCATCGTGCCTCCGGGCGCGACCGGGACGTACGCGCGGCACGGCACGCCGGCGTCCACGTCGACCACCCGGGCGACCGGTTCACGCTCGTCCATCGCGGCCTGAACGGCCATCGCGCGACGGACGGACACGACGTCGGGCGGCTGGTGGGCGGTGTCGCTCACGGGTGCATCATCACCGGTCACGAGCTGCGCCGCCCGGTTCGCGCGGTCACCCTTCGCGCAGCGGATCCCCGATGCGGGGGTCGGGTCCGTACTCGTTCGTTCCCGTGATCCCCGGTGTCGCCAGCCAGAAGATGGTGACGATGAGACCGATGACGGGGATGATGCCGATGAGCTGCCACCATCCGCTGCGGCCGGTGTCGTGGAGCCGCCGGGACGTCACGGCGAGCGTGGGGCACGCCACGACGGCCGTGTAGGCGAGCTGTGAAAGACCGATCTCGTACGGTCCCGCTGCGATCAGGGGGAGATCAGCCGCGCGATCGATGATCGAGAACAGAAGCGACGCCACCAGGCTCCACAGGAAAAAGAGCCAGAACTCCTGGCGATAGGCGCGACCGCTGAACGTCGCGTAGCGACGGAATGCCCTGATGTACCACTGCACGCAGCCGATCCTCCCGAGCCGACGATCCCCCGGACAGGAGTATGCCGACTCGGCGCTCGCAGGTCGCTCTGACATTTACCACCACGACGCGAACGACCGGCGGCCGTACCGTGCCCGGTCCCTCCGCGAACCCTGCCCTGTCGCTCCCGGTGCCTGGCACCAGGAGCGACAGGCGCCGACACAACCGGCCGAATTGCAGGAAGAACTCATCGGGGTGTCTCTTCCGGTGCCTGGCACCGGAAGAGACACCCGTCCATTTTCGAACGGGCCCTCGTCCACCTGTCGGGGTCCCTGACAGACGACCCGATCAGCGAGGAGACGGCCCCCAGGGGTCCGTCGAGGC
Organism: uncultured Bifidobacteriaceae bacterium; assembly: GCA_964531025.1. Classification (GTDB taxonomy): domain Bacteria; phylum Actinomycetota; class Thermoleophilia; order Miltoncostaeales; family Miltoncostaeaceae; genus CALMEC01. The sequence goes on from CAZHDY010000001.1 coordinate 703,247, forward strand.
GGTCGCGCTGCGGACCGGCACTCCCAGAACCTCGGCGTTCGCCGCGACCCACTGTCGCAGGCACTCCGACTCGACGGCGCCGTGTGCTGCGCACACGAGCGCCATGTCGCCGGCGCGATCGGCGTCGTGGTACTTCAGGTCTCCGGTCACGTAGACATCGGCCCCTGCGGCCCGCGCCGTGTCGATGAACGACCCGCCGCTTCCGGTGCACACCGCCGCCGTCACCACCTCGCGGTCGGGATCGCCGACGACTCCGGTCACCGCGTCCGCGCCGAACATCTCCGCCGCCCGCACCGCGAGCTCACCCAGGGTGCCGTCCACGGCGCCGATCCTGCCGAGGCCGACCCCGGAGCCGGGCTCGGCCTCCTGAAGGGGACGGACGTCCGTCATTCCCAGCAGCGCGGCCATGATGTCGTTGAGTCCGCCGGCCGCGGCGTCGAGGTTCGTGTGGGCCGCGACGACCGCGATGTCGCCGCGCGCCGCGCGGAGGATGAGACGGCCCGCGACATCGGCGTCCGTCACCTTCGCGATCGCCGGGAAGATGACGGGGTGATGCGTCACAATGACGTTGCAGCCGGTGCGTTCGGCCTCGTCGATGACGTGATCGCGCAGATCGAGCGCGACCAGTACCCCACGGACCTCGGATCCGCGTTCGCCGACCAGGAGACCGACGTTGTCCCAGTCCTCCGCCCACCGGAAGGGTGCGAGTCCGTCGAGACGATCAAGGAGATCACCCACCGTGGGCCCACCGGACTGATGTGATTGCGTCATCTGTGCGCCGCGTTCTCCTCGACCGCTCGTTCGACCAGGTGGGCGGGCATGGCCTCGTACTTCAGGAATTCCATCGTGTAGTCGCCGCGACCGCCGGTCATGGCCCGCAGGTCGGGAGCGTACGTGAGCATCTCCGCCATGGGGACCTCCGCCCGCACGACCTGATTATGCCCCTTCGCCTCCATGCCGAGCGGACGTCCCCGCCGGCCGGACAGGTCGCCCATGACGTCGCCCACCGCGTCGTCGGGCACGGTGACCGCGACCTCCACGATGGGTTCGAGCAACACGGAGGCCGCGCCACCGAGCGCCTCCCGCATGGCGAGAGAGCCGGCGATGCGGAACGCCATCTCGGACGAGTCGACCGAGTGATGTTTGCCGTCATAGACGGTGACGCGCACATCGACCACCGGGAATCCGCCGACGGCGCCCTCGGCCAGAGCGTCCTGTACGCCCTTCTCGACGGCGGGGATGAACTGGCGCGGGATGGCACCGCCCACGACGGCGTCCACGAACTCGAAGCCGGAGCCCGGGGGCAACGGTTCCACACGGATGTGACAGTCGCCGAACTGGCCGTGCCCGCCGCTCTGCTTCTTGTGCTTGCCATGGGCCTCGACCACCCGGGTGATCGTCTCGTGGTACGGGACGTGGGGTCGGTGGAGGTCCACCTCCACGCCGAACCGCCGTGCCATGCGCTCCAGCACCGACTCGACGTGCATCTGCGAGAGCCCGCCCACGATGAGGTCGCCGGTCTCGTCGTCACGATGGACGTCGAGGGAGGGATCCTCCTCCTGCAGACGGCGCAGGGCCGTCACGATCTTGTCGTCCTCACCCTGCTTGCGGGGCGTGATCCAGAAGGTCATCACCGCCGGCGGCACCTCGATCGGGCGCAGTACGAACCGTGCGTCTCCTGTTGTGAGGACATCGCCGGTGGTCACGTCCTTCAGCTTGGCCACCGCCCCGATACCCCCGGGCCCGAGCTCGTTGACCGGCTCGTGCTCACTTCCCTGCATGCGCATGAGGGTGCCGACGCGCTCGCGATTGCCGGTCCGCGTATCGGTGACCGCGGTGTCGGAGGCCAGGGTTCCCGAGATCACCCGGAGCATGTTGACCTTCCCGCTGAAGGGATCCGCGACGGTCTTGAACACGTAGACGACGGCGGGACCGTCATCCGAGAGAGGGATCTCGACCTCGGACCCGCCGTCGACGTCCACGCCGGTCCACGGCCCGAGCTCGGGAGGTGACGGCAGCTCGTCCACGATCGCGTCGAGGATGCGATCCGCCCCGAACCCGCCCCTGCCGCCCGCAGCGCACAGAACCGGGAAGATGCGCCGGTCCAGGATGCCCGTGTGGATGGCGTGGACCAGTTCGTCGTGCGTGATGGGCTCACCGGCGAGGTACCTCTCGATGAGCGCGTCGTCGGCCTCGGCCACGATGTCCATCAGCCGTTCGCGGGCCGCCTGCGCGCGTTCACGGTGGTCGTCCGGGATCTCGCCCACCGTGCCGTTCGGCCCGTCCGTGTACATGGTGGCGTTCATGTCGATCAGATCGATCACGCCGGCGAGTGCGGGACCGACACCGATGGGGATCTCCACCGGTACACAGCCCGGGGCCATCTCGCGGAGCGCCTCCAGGACGGTGTCGATGTCGGCGCGGTCGCGGTCCAGCATGTTGACGACGACGGCCCGTGCCAGCCCCGCCTCCTCGCACCGCTCCCACAGGCGTTCCGTCATCACCTCGACGCCCTCCCGGGCGTTCACCACCATGAGCGCGCAGTCCGATGCCCGGATGGCGGTGAGTGCATCGGCCATGAACGACGACTCGCCCGGGCTGTCGATGAGGGTGATGTCGGTATCGCGCCAGGTCAGGTGGCAGAGCGATGACGCCATGCTCATTCCCCGCCGGGCCTCCTCCTCGTCGAAGTCGGTGACCGTGGTGCCCTCGGCCACGGATCCCATGCGCCCGGTGACACCGGCGGCGTGGAGCATGGCTTCGACCAGGCTCGTCTTGCCTGCTCCGCGGTGGCCGAGTACGGCGACGTTGCGGATCGCGGCCGGGTCGGTGTGCGCCATGGTCTGCCCTTTCGAACGTGAACCCTGACGCGATCCATACCCATGACCGGGCGATCGAAAACATCGCATTCCGATCGCGAAGAACGCGGAGGCCGACCTCCGGCGAACAGACCTCTCTGCACCCGCGATCCCTGGCCGGGACGCACCCGGCGCCGGGTCAGTCCTCGCTGAGCTTGCCGCGCAGGCGGAGGACGGCCTTCGTGTGCAGCTGGCTGACCCGGCTCTCGGTCACGCCGAGGACCTCGCCGATCTCGCGGAGGGTGAGACCTTCGTAGTAGTACAGGGAGACGACGATCTTCTCGCGCTCCGGGAGCCCGGCGATGGCGTCGGCCAGGGTGATGCGCGTCTCCGTCTCACCCATCGCCGCGGCCGGGTCGCTGGAGGCGCTGTCCCCGATGGTGTCGATGAGCGCGATCGTCTCGTTGCCGCTGGACCCGCTCCACACCTCGTCGAGTGCGACCAGGGACGAGTTGGCGATCTGGGTGAGGCTGTCCTGGAACTCGCGAACGGTCACACCGAGTGCCTTGGCCATCTCCTCGTCCGTCGGGGCGCGATGGAGCTTGTGTTCCAGGGCCACCGACGTCCGCTCGATCTCACGGGCTCGGGCACGAACCGACCGGGGGACCCAGTCCATCGACCGGAGCTCGTCGATGATGGCGCCCTTGATCCGGGTGACCGCGTATGTCTCGAACTTGATACGGCGCTTCAGGTCGAAGCGCTCCACGGCGTTGATGAGGCCGAGGAGGCCGTACGAGATGAGGTCGGCCTCGTCCACATGTGAGGGGAGCGCCGCGCTCATACGACCGGCCACGTACTTCACGAGCGGCGCATAGTTGAGGATCAGCTGGTCTCGCGCGTTCTGGTCGGAGTACTCCTTGTACCGCCGCCACAGTGACTGGACGTCGCGGTCGGAGAGTTTGGCTCCCCCTGAGGTGTCGATTCCCATACGGACCGGAGTCTACTTACCGCTGCGCATCCCCGTCACCCGCCGGGGGTCGGGGTGGTGCGATCACCGCGGCGTCGATGGCACTGAGGACCCCGATGGCCACCCCGAACAGCATGCGGTCCGACTGGGTGGCGTCGCCGGAGTTGAGGGCGATGGTCACACCGATCACACCCGCGAACCAGATGAGAGCCCGTCCGAACCGCCCCAGGTACGCCTGCCCCAGGCCGGCGATGAGGACGCTCAGGACAGCGGCCTTGACGCGGGGGGGCCAGCCCCTGATCCATCTAAACATCCGTCCGCACACCCTGCTCGGCCCAGTCGACCGGGCCCGTGAATGCCGACCGGGCCGCCGCCAGCGTCGCGGCCCGGTCGTGTTCCGGGTAACAGTGGGTCAGAAGCAGACGATCCACACCTGCCTCCGCGGCGACGATGCCGGCATCCGATCCGCTCATGTGCACCGAATCGTCATGCGAGGTGACGCCGTCGCCGCATTCGGCGATGAGGATCGCCGACCCGCGGGCGAGATCCGACAACTCGTCGTTGCGACGGCAATCGGCGCTGTACGTGACGGCGCGGTCCCCGTGGTCGACGCGGACGGCGAAGGTCGGGGGGCTGTGGGGCACCTCGCGGAGGGTGAGTGCGGCCTCCCCCACCGTGCGTGCGTCGGCCGGCGGGGTGAGCACCTCGAAGTCGAAGGCCTCGTCCCAGCCGTCGGGCCCGGCGAACCCCTCCAGCTGCTCTCGCAGACCCACCGGACCGATCACGCGAGCCCGATGCCCGCGTCCCGGCCCCCAGAACATGTAGACGCGCAGGGCGAGGAGGTCGACGCAGTGGTCGGCATGCAGGTGGCTGATGACGATCGCGTCGAGACCCTCGGGAGCGACGTGCTCCCGCAGGGCGTTCAACGCACCCGCACCGAGGTCGAGACAGATGCGCGTCGTTCCCGCACCGACCAGATATGAACTCTGGATCTCACCGGGTCGCGCATAGGCGGCGCCCACACCGATCGGCGTCACCCAGAGGCCCGTCACCGGCACCGCCACACGTTCTCCGTCATCGGTGTCCCATCGCCGAGCATGAGAGGAGTCTAGGACGGCCGCTCCCACGAGGTCGTGTGATCGGCAGTCACGCTCGCGTGGTATACAGGTCGCATGTGGAGACCGCTCGGCTTTCTCGGATGCGTCGCGGCGACCCTCGTCGTCACGGGGTGCGGGGGATCGGACAAGGACCTCACGGAGAACCGCACGCCGGAGCAGATCCTCGCCGACGCCCAGGGCGCCTCCGCCGGCCAGTCGCAGTTCGCGTTCACGGTCGAGGGGTCCGGGAAGGGAACGGTGACGCCGGGCCCACGCACACCGGCGCTCGCGATCCGCACCCTTGCCGGTGGCCTCGAGGCATCCGGACAGGGCACCGTGAACGACGACGACGCCACGTTCGACTTCGACGCCAAGATGGCGCAGCTTCCCGCCGTCCAAGGGAACGTCACCAAGGTCGGTGGCCGGCTCTTCACGGGGTTGCTCGGTACGGACTATCGCGTGGACGTCCCGGAGGAACAGGTCCGGGAGGCACGACCCGCGCTCATCCCGTCCGGCCTTCTGACCTGGATCACCTCTCCGCGCCTCATCGGACGCGAGGAGATCGACGGGGTCGACACGGTGCACCTGACCGGCGAGGTGGACCTCGACGTGGTGAGCCGCGACACGCTGAACGCGCTCTCCCGCCTTCCCGACTCCGGGGTCACCCCCGACGAGATCCGCCGGTCGATCCCCGAGGTACGTCGTGCCCTCAGGACGCGATCGGTGGATATGTGGATCGGGACATCGGACCTGCTTCCCCGTCGCGTGACGGGGAACCTGGAGTTCGACGGACGTGTCACCGCGGTTCCGGAGCTGAAGCGGGGCAAGCTTCGGTTCGATGTCCGTTTCAGGGCGTTCGGTGAGTCGGTGACGATCGCGGAGCCGGAAACCGACCGGGTGCTCGATCTGGACGCGGCCGGCTCACTGCTCGGCTGACACGCCTTCTCCGACGCCGCTCGTTCCGCCGATACGGGTGCGCGGGCCTCTGATCCGGTGCCCGGTGGACGCCCGCGGAAAGACTGGTGTCTGACACAAAATATTCCGGGCCCTACGCCGACACCATGCATTTTTCGGCAGATGCAGGCAGTTCATCTGGCCATCGACCCGACGGGAAAGCGCCGTGCCTGACACAGGACTTTCTCGCCCGGTTTCCGCAGACGCCACGGGAACCCGTCAGCGGGAGCCGGCGCTCCCGTCCAGCCTCCCCAGCTCTGCCACGTTCCGTCGATCGAACTCGTCGTCGCCGTCCGGTGATTCGAGGAAGGCCGTCAGGATCTCGCTTCCGACGGTCTCGGAGGTCAGTCGCAGCGACATGACCAGCACGTTGGCGTGGTTGTAGCGGCGCGCCATCCGCGCCGTGTCGGCATCCGCGCAGAGCGCCGCCCGCACCCCGGGCACCTTGTTGGCGGCGATGGAGGCCCCGGTACCCGTCCAGCAGAAGAGGACTCCGAACTCCGGCTCGCCCGACGCGATCGCCCGTCCGACCTGGACGCCCACCGACGCCCACTCGTCGTCGCCCCCGGCGAGCGGGCCGATCAGGTCCACGTCGTGCCCCTGCTCCCGCAGGTCCGCGACCACACGATCGGTGAGGGCGGTGCGCTCATCGGATCCGACCACGATTCGCATGTGCCGATCCTAGATGGTTGATTCCGCGCATGGTTATGCCCGGCCCGATCCCGACCGGGTGCGAAAGGCCCGGAAACCCGGGAGCGTCACGGGGTTTGGTACGCCGGGCCTCCGCTAAGGTGAGTTGATGATCATCCGTGCCGGAACCTTCGGCCCCGTGGCCACCAACACATACGTCATCGCCACCGAGCAGGGGGGCGACGCAATGATCGTCGACCCGGCCGCCGGCAGCGAGCCGTGGCTGCGCGAGACACTGTCGCGTCTCGACGTGACACCGGTTCGCGTGTTGAACACGCACGGACACTGGGACCACGTGGTCGAGAACCACGTCTGGGCGAACGAGGGCCTCCCTGTCTGGGTGAGCTCCGCCGATGCCGACTGGTTGGAGGCCCCCGCCCCGTTCAACCCGGCCCTGTTCGGCTTCCCTCCGCCCACCCCGGGCGTCACCCCGGAGCGCCTGCTGGAGGAGGGCGACACGGTGGAACTCGGCGGCACCACTTTCACCATGCTGTCGACCCCCGGCCACTCGCCGGGGTGCATGGTTGCGCACGACGCGGCCTCGGGCGTCGCCATCGTCGGCGACCTCGTGTTCGCCCAGGGCATCGGCCGTACGGACTTCCCGCGCAGCGACCCCGCGGCCATGATGCGGAGCCTGGAGCGCGTCTTCGCCGAGATCCCGGGCGAGACCCTCATCTTCCCGGGACACGGTCCGTGGAACGTCACCCTCGAGTCGGCGGAACCGTTCGTAAGGATGTTCATGTGACTCTGACGCGCGAAGCGGTGATCGACGTCCTGCGCGACGTCCTCGATCCGGAACTCCACCGGAGCATCGTCGACCTCGGCATGGTGGGCGATGTGACGGTCGACGGCGATCATGTGGACGTCACGGTCAAGCTGACCGTCGCCGGCTGCCCTCTCAAGGCCGAGATACAGCGACGGGTGACCGACGCCGTGTCCCCACTCGAAGGGGTCGGGACCCTGCGCGTCGGTCTCGACACGATGACGCGGGAGGAGCGCGAGAGCATCCGCGGAGGGCTCATCGGCCGTGAACACCGTGATTCGCCCTTCACCGCGGACGCCCGGACCCAGATCATCCTTATCGCCTCCGGCAAGGGCGGCGTCGGGAAATCCAGCGTCACCGCGAACCTTGCGTCCGCGCTCGCATCCCAGGGGAACACCGTCGGTCTCCTCGACGCGGACGTCTACGGCTACTCGATCCCCCGCATGATGGGGACGAACCGGACTCCGGTCATGCTGGACGACGACCTCATCCTCCCCGTCGAGGCGCACGGGGTGCGGATCATGTCCGTGGGTTTCATGGCGAGCGACGATCAGCCGGTCATCTGGCGCGGACCGATGCTGCACAAGGCGCTCACCAGCTTCGTCACCGAGGTCTTCTGGGACGACCCCGACTACCTCCTGGTCGATCTTCCTCCCGGGACCGGCGACGTGAGCCTGTCGCTCGCGAACCTTGCGCCCGCCGCCCGCATGCTCATCGTCACCACACCGCAGATGGCGGCGCAGCGGGTGGCCAAACGTGCGGCGAGCATGGCGGCGCGGGTGAACATCGACGTGCTCGGCGTGGTCGAGAACATGAGCTGGTTCGAGGCCCCCGACACCGGCGTCCGATACGAGATCCTCTCCGGAGGAGGCGGCGCCTCCCTCGCCCAGGAGCTGCAGGTGCCGCTGCTCGGCCAGATCCCCATGGAATCCGACGTGGCACGGGCAGGTGACGAGGGCACACCCGTCGTCCTGTCCCGGCCCGAGTCGCCGGCCGCCCGCGCCCTCCACGAGGTGGCCTCCGCCGTCACGCGCGTGGCGCCCGTACCCGTCGTGGCATAACGACATCACGTTCTCGACGACGGGCTCTCGCCCGCGCCACCGTATGCGACGTCTCTGCACTGGCATCCTGACCAAACGTATCCCGGTGAAAGGGCACCATATGCGCCGCACGAGCCTGATATTCCTCCTCGCCGCATCGATGGGTCTGGTCGCCGGCTGCGGCGGCGGCGACTCACCGACGGGCACGAGCGGCCCTCCGACGACGAGTACGTCCGACGATCGGACGACCACCGCCGACGAACAGCTGGCCCTTCGCCCGATGGCATCGGGTCTCGACTCACCGGTACAGACGCTGACGGTTCCCGGAGCCGAGAACGAGCTGTGGGTCCTCGAACGCCGCGGCGCCGTGAGGGCGATTCGCCAGGGCAAGCTCTCCGCAGACAGCATCCTCGACATCTCGTCGCGGGTCCGGAGCGAGGGCGGCGAACAGGGCCTGCTCTCACTCGCCTTCCACCCCGACTACCCGTCCAAGCCGCTGGTCTACATCCACAACTCGGACCAGGGCGGGAACACGCTCGTCAGTGAGCACCGGGTGTTCGACGGTGCCATCGACCCGGAGCCCACGCGCACGCTGCTCACGGTCGACCAGCCGTTCGAGAACCACAACGGCGGCAGCCTCGCCTTCGGCCCGGACGGCCTCCTCTACCTCGGCCTCGGCGACGGCGGCAGCGCGAACGACCCGGACAACCGCGCGCAGGACATGGACTCCCGCCTCGGGAAGCTCCTGCGCGTGAACGTCTTCGACACCAGCGCCGAGCCCCGATGGCAGGTCGCCGCCCTCGGCCTGCGCAACCCCTGGCGTTTCGCATTCGACCCGGACACCGGCAGCGCGTGGATCGCCGACGTCGGCCAGAACGCCGTCGAGGAGATCGACGTCTTCCCCCAGGGATCCGGCCTGTTGAACTACGGCTGGAAGGCGAAGGAGGGCACGCGTGACGCCGCCGGATCCTCGGTCCTGAACGGGGAGGGCGAGCTCACCGACCCCGTGGCCGAGTACACCCACGACGAGGGCTGTTCCATCACCGGCGGCGCGGTCGTACGAAACCGGGAGCTGCCCGCGCTGAACGGCCGCTACGTGTACAGCGACTACTGCAGCGGAACGGTGTGGAGCGTCGCCGCCGACGGCGACCACACACCCCGCACCGAGTCCGTGCGTCTCGACCAGCCGGTCTCGATCGATGTTTCACCGGACGGCCGCGTCTACGCGACCTCGCAGGCGGGCACGGTGCAGGAGATCGTCACCGGACCCTGACCACGCGGTATGGGCCCGGCCTTCCGGACGACGCGAACAGACTAGTCCGCACGACGGTCGAGACGACGGGAGAGGGCGTCCTCCCAGCCGGGCGGTCCGTCGAGAGGCGTGTCACGCCTACGCTCGTACTCCTCGACGCTCGGAACCTCGGGAAGCACCAGGAGCAGGACCAGGTAGAGGAGCACGGCGACTCCGAGCGAGAAAAGCGCCGCCACGACGGCGGCCAGCCGGACCCACCTGACCGAGAACCCGCCATAGGCGGCCAGGCCGAGACACACGCCGCCGATCCACTTCCCATCCCTGATGCGGCAGAAGAAGCGTCCGCGCGGCTCGACATCGGGTTCGTGATATTCCGGGATCGCTCCGATCTCGCTCAGCACCGCCTCCATGCGGTCGAGCGCGATGGGTGTCCCGTCTTCCACGCCGGCCACGGTCAGGTGATCGCCGATGGACGCCTCCAGGTCGCGGACGATCTCGTCACGGTCGGGGTCACCGTGAAGTGCGGCGCGTGCCTGGCCCAGGTATCTCTCGAACCGGTCCTTGGCCTCGGGCGTCACCGAGAACACCGTCGCGTGTCCGCTGAGCTGCAGGGTCACCGAGTCGCTCATCAATCACTGTCCAATCGTGTCGATCATCCGGGTCAACTTGCTCCACTGCTCACGGAACTCACCCAGGTGGTCCCGCCCGCCGTCGGTCAGCGAGAAGTACTTTCGCGGCGGTCCGTTCGGCGACTCTCGCCATTCGTGCTCCACCAGCCCCTCACGACGCAGGCGGCTGAGAAGTGGGTACAGCGTGCCCTCCTGGGCCGGGAACCCCACGCGCTGGAGCGCGGCGAGGATCTCGGGTGCGTACCGCTCGCGTGACTCGACCGAGGCGAGCACCATGGGCTCGAGAAGCCCTCGCCGGACACCCGCCATCTTCGCGTCGATCTCCATGCAGGTACCTTGCCATAACAAGGTACCTGTGGTCAAGACACGTGGTCTGTTCCCGCGGTGTATCGTCGGGGTCTGCGTTCGGTCACCCACCCGTCGCACCATTCCAACATCGACGGTGAGCCGGGAAGTCTGGTCGGCATTCGGAGGACTCATGCCGCAACCTCGACCCCCCTATGACGATCGCCCGCGGATCTTCTCGCCGTCCCGGTGGACGTACGGCAGAACCGTCCGGGACATCCTCCGCATGGAGACCACGGGTGGCCTCCTCGTCCTGGTCGCGGCCACGATCGCCCTGGTCTGGGCGAATCTCCCGTGGCGCGACGTATACGACACACTCCGCACGACACAGATCGGGCCGGACTCCCTGCACCTGGGCCCCCTGGACGTCCACCTGGGGCTGACAGCCGCGCAGTGGGCGGCGGACGCGCTTCTGGCGGTGTTCTTCTTCGTGGCGGGCATCGAGGTCAAGCGCGAGTTCACCCAGGGCGACCTGCGTGACCCACGCCGCGCTGCCGTTCCCATCGCGGCGACGATCGGCGGCGTGGTCGTCCCCGCCCTCCTCTACCTGGCCGTCACCGCCGGTGACTCAGCGGCCAGGAGTGGATGGGCCATCCCCACGGCGACCGACATCGCGTTCGCCCTCGCCGTCCTCGCCGTGGTCGGATCCCACCTGCCCTCGGCACTGCGGGCCTTTCTCCTGACCCTGGCCGTCGTCGACGACCTCATCGCCATCACGATCATCGCCGTCGTCTTCAGCTCGGACATCTCCCTCGCATGGCTCGGCACCGCGATCGTCCCGATCGTCCTGTTCGCGCTCGTCGCACGTGGCCGGCGCCGATGGTGGTGGCTGCTACCGATCCTCGGCATCGTCGCTTGGCTCTGTGTCCACGAGGCCGGCGTCCACGCCACGGTCGCCGGTGTCCTCCTCGGATTGAGCCTGCCGACGTCGCGACGCCGGGTCGGGGGCACGCGCGAAGAGGTCGCCGTGGGCGAGGTCATCGGCCACGCGGTGCAGCCGTTCTCGGCGGGTATCGCGGTCCCGGTGTTCGCCTTCTTCGCCGCGGGAGTCACCGTCACCGGCGGAGGAGTCGGATCGATCATCGGTGACGCCGTCGTACCGGGCCTCGTCATCGCGCTCGTACTGGGCAAGAGCGTCGGGATCGCCGGCGGCGCGTGGCTCGCCGCCCGTTTCACGCGGGCGCAGCTCGACGAGCGCCTGTCGTGGACAGATGTGATCGGCGTCGCGTTCGTCGGCGGTGTGGGCTTCACGGTGTCACTGCTCATCTCGGAGCTCGCGTTCGGCACCGGTACGGACCGCACGGATCACGCCCGCATGGGCGTACTCGCCGGCTCGATTGTCGCCGCGGCGATCGGTGCCGCGATCCTGCGCCGTCGCGACCGCCACTACCGCGCCACGTCCGCGCGCGCCTGAGCGAACCGTCGGAGGTGCCGACCCGATCAACCGGTGCCCAGAAGCATCGTTGGAACGGGGTGGCTGGTGCCCGTCACCAGCCACCCCGTTCAGTACAGAGTCGAACGGAGCATCGGCGGCGGGTCGAAGCCCGAACCGCGAGTCGCGCTCTAGCGCTTCACCTCGATGCCGGCCGCGACACGGTCGAACGTGTCCGGGGTGATGCCCTCGTCACGCAGCTCCGTCTTACGGACCCGTGCCGTCGGGGTGACGGGCAGCGCGTCCATGAAGCGGATGTAGCGCGGGACCATGAAGTACGGCATGCGCTCCGCCATCCACCGCGTGAACTCCTCCAGGTCGGGGACCTCACCCTCGGCCTCACAGACGATGAGGATCTCGTCCTCCGACGAGGCGCCCTCGTCCGCCTTCACACCGATGGCGGCGACGCGCGCGACCGACGGGTGGTCCTCCACCTGCCGTTCGACCTCCATGGACGACACGTTCTCGCCCCGGCGGCGGATGTAGTCCTTGACACGGTCCATGAAGTAGACGTATCCGTCCTCGTCCATGCGCCCCAGATCACCCGTGTGGAGCTTGAGGTTGCGGAAGTCCTCCGCCGTCTTCTCGGTCATGCCGTAGTAGGCGCGCATGATGATGTTCGGGATCTTCTGGTCCACCACGATCTCGCCGGGGGTGTTCGGCGGAAGCGGCCAGTCGGTACCCGGCTCGACGATGCTGACCTCGTAACCCGGGTTGGCCACACCGCACGACCCGAGCCGCACCGGGCGGGTGGGGTCCATCATCGTCGCGACACCCGTCTCGGTGAGCCCGTAGCCCTCCGCCAGGGTCACGCCGAAGCGTTCCTCGAACTCGTGGTAGATGTCCTTCGGCGCGGGTGCCGCCGACACCGTGTGGACCCGGTGCGCGCGGTCCTTGGGCGACGGAGGCTGGTTCCACAGGAAGTAGAGCATCGCGCCGATCCCGTTGAAGATCGTGGCCCCGGCATCGATGATCTGGTCCCAGAAGCGGCTTCCGGAGAAGCGTTCGGTGATGGCGATACGCCCCCCGGCCACCAATGCCGGATAGGTGGACAACACCTGGGCGTTCGAATGGAACAGCGGAAGGCACGTGAAGAACGTCTCGTCCTTGAGGTCCTCCAGCGTGCATCCTCGACGGACCAGCGTGGACTCGAGGGCGCTCCGCGCCGAGAAGTAGTCGGCGGCGTTCTGCTTGATCACGCCCTTGGACCGCCCGGTGGTCCCGGAGGTGAACATGATGCGGGCGTCGTCCGTCGAGGAATGCTCGACGGACGGGGGCACGGGGTCCGAGACGAGCACCTCGGCGAACGGCGTCCATGCCACGGACGGGTCCGGTCCGCTCGGCGCATCCGACGGGACCACGACCACCCGCTCGAGAAGGGGAAGCTCACCGATCACCAGCTCGAGTCGATCCAGATACTGGTCGCTGATCACGAGAATCCGCGCCTCGACCAGTGAGATCGTCCAGCTCAGGAAATCGCCCTTGTAGGCCGTGTTGATCGGACTCATCACCCCACCGGCACGGAGGATCCCGAACCAGATCGGCACGTACTCCGCGCAGTTGGGGAGCATCACGCTGACCGAGTCGCCCTTCGTCACCCCGAGGCGCGCCAGCCCGTTCGCGACCCGGTCGACCTGTTCGTCGATCAGGCCGTACGAGATCCAGGGTCCGTCGCCGTAGCGAAGGTATTCCCGGTCCGGGTGCTCGTCCGCACGTCGCCGGAGGATGTCGCTCAGAATCCACTCGCGAGGGTTCTCGCGCAGGTACCAATCGCTCCACTCGGCCATCGTCTCACCCCTTCTTTCGCGACTCCGGTTCGGGTCCCTCGCCACCACGGAACACCCGCCAATCGGGTTTGCGCTTCTCTTTGAACGCCGCGATCCCGAACGACGATTCCTCACCGTAGATGTGGTTGAGGGCCATCAGCTCATAGCCGTGCTGCATGGACGAGTACAGCCGGTCCGACGACGCGTTGAGCGCCATCTTGGCCAGCCGCAGTCCCTGCGGTGACCGTCGGAGGATCTCGGTGCACCACCGGTCCACCTCCTCGTCCAGCTCGTCGTCGGGCACGACGGCGTTGATGAGCCCCATCCGCAAGGCCTCGTATGCGTCGTACTGACGCGTCAGGAAGAGAACCTCTCGAGCCCGCTTCTCACGGGTGACGAGCGGCATGTACTGGCACCCCCACCACAGCGGCGCGGTGCCGATCTTCGGCCCCGCCTGACCGAAGCGCCCGGACTCGCCCGAGATCGACAGGTCGCAGAGCATGTTGAACTCGTTGCCGCCGCCGATGCAGAATCCGCGGATCCGCGCGATGACGGGCTTCCCGTTGTTACGTATCGCCGGCGCAAGACGGTCGGCGAGATGGTTACCGGCACGCTTCTCGTCGATGGAGGACGTCGGATCCTGAACGTCCCCGCCGACGCAGAAGGCGCGGTCGCCCGCCCCGGTCAGAACGATGACGCCGACCGTCGGATCGTCCGCCGCAGCCTCGAAGGCCTCGGTGAGCTCACGAATGGTGATACCACGAAAGGCGTTCAGCCGGTCGGGGCGGTTGATCGTGATGGTCAACCGCCCTCCGACCTGCTCGACCAGAAGGTCGGTGTAGCCCATCCCTACTCCGACGGCAGGTACTTGCTGGTGTCCAGGTTGTGCTCCTTCAGGAGTTTCTGGAACGTCTCACGCATCTCCTCCGGGTACTCGGGAAGCTCCTCGTTGTCGAGCAGCCACTGGGCCCGCTCCTTGATCGCCGGTCCGAAGTCCCAGTCGTCATCGTTGATGAGCCGCTTGATCTCACGGGCCGGGAAGTGAAGGAAGCCGGGGTCGCGGCCGAACTCCTTCGCGAGGGCGTCGACCTCCTCGATGCGTCCGGGCAGCGGTGCCTGTGGCTGGATGAGGCCCTTCTCCTTCAGGAGCTCGACCGTCGCCGGGTCGGACGTGAACGGCGTCCCGAATTCGTTCTCGTGGTAGAGCTTCTCCAGCTTGAGGCGCGGCCGCTGGCCGCCGGCCTTGGCGTCCTCCTTGGGGTAGCCGACCACATGCCCCCAGGTGAAGCGGTAGTGCGAGGGAAGGCCGAGCACCTTCTCGACGCCACCGGGCTTCCGGCCGAATGCGACGAGGATGCTGCCGATACCGAGTCCGTAGCCCGCGGTGATGGCGTTGGCCGCAGCCTGCCCCGTCTCGAAGCGCAGGAGGATCTCGGTGCGCTCGATGGGAAAGCTCATCAGGCGCGGGATCGTCTGCGTCATCGAGAACTCGTAGTTCCACCCGTGGTACTTCGTGGTCGCACCGACCATCGACAGGGTGCCGATGCCGTCGATCGCGCGGCCGTACCAGGCGTTGAGGTTCGTGAGCCACAGGATGAGGTGGGACGACTGGTTCATCAGCTGGACGTTGAACCCGGAGACGCACTCCTCAAGGTCCTCCCAGAGCTCGCACGTCTCCTTGTCGATGACGACGGCCTCGGTGCAGTTGATGTTGCCCTGGCACGACGAGAACCGGGCCGCCTGGAGCATGGTCTCGATCTTCCATCTCTCAACCTTGCGCTCAGGATCGAAGTAGCGGATGCTGCGGCGGTTTCCGAGCGTCTGGAGGACCGGGAGATCGGGGACCGACGATGCATCGGGCACGTTGGACATGGGAAGCCCCTTTCGTGTGTACGGTCGGACGGCGAGGTCGGCGCCCGGAGATGTTTACGGTGTAATCATAGGCATCGCAACTCATATTGCAAAGTCAGTTTTTGCACATTTCGGCCGTTTTGATCGCCCGAAGACGATTTCTGTCGTTTGCGCTGTCCGGCCCCCGGCGACACCCGGGAGGTGCTTCAGTCGCTCGAGCGCGTTCCCTCGTAACGCTCCTGCGCCCGGCGGACGCCCTGCGTGCGCTCACGATCGAGCGCGTCGGTCTTGGCACGGACCATGCGGTTGGAGGCCTCGAGCCCCGTCAGCGCACCCGTGAACCGGGGCATCACGTATCGGGCGAACAGCTCGTGGCTGCGACGGGTCGCCGCGGGATCCGCCCACTCGTGTCCCCAGATGAGCAGGGCACCGAAACCTCCGCTGCGTTCGACCAGCTCATCGATGAAGGCGATGGCATCGTCCGGGGTTCCGACCACCCATCCGCCGCGCTCCACCATCTGGTCGACGACCTTGTCGTGTGGTCCGGGAACCGGGCTCGGCCGACCCGTCGTCCCGGTCACGTAGTCCAGCTGATGCCGGCCCGCCCCACCTCGGATCGCCTCGATGGCCTCCGCCCGCGACTCCGCCAGGTGGACGGGGACCACCAGACGCCAGTCACGGCGGTCCACGGTCCGCCCGGCCTCCGCCGCGCTCTCCTCCGCAATGGCCCAGTGCGCGCGGAGGTCGATCGGTCCGTCCGGACCTCGTCCGACGGCCAGTGAGAGGACCCCGGCCCCGTGACGACCGGCGAGCTGCATGCCCCAGGGAGACTCCATGCTGGTGGTCGCGAACGGCGGATGCGGATCCTGATACGGACGAAGCTGCAGCACGGCGTCGTGGAGCTCGAACCAGTCGGCGGTGTACGTGAACGGCTCCGTCTCGAGGAAGAGGCGTTCGATCACCGCGAGCGACTCGGCCTGCATATCGCGCAGACGACCGGGATCAAGCCCCAGCATCATCGCGTCGCTCAGATGACCGCCCGGACCGACCCCGAAGTCGATCCGTCCCCGGGTCAGGTGGTCGAGGAGCACAATGCGATCGGCGACCATGAGCGGGTGGTGGTACGGCAGGCTCACCGCACCCGTCCCGAGCCGGATGTGCCGCGTGCGTTCGGCCGCGACCGCCAGGAACATCTCGGGTGACGCCACGGTCTCCCACCCCGTGGAGTGATGCTCGCCGATCCACGCCTCGTGGAAACCGAGGCGGTCCAGGAGGGTGATCGTGTCGAGATCGCGCTCGAGCGCCAGGGTCGGGTTCTCGCGCGGCTCGTGGTAGGGGGCGAAGAACGCCCCGAAGCGCAGGCTCGTCATCGCATGAGCCTAGATGAGTGGTGGCACGGCGACGTGGATGTGGTCCGCGCCGCCGCTGGCTGGGGCCCGGGGTGGGCGGGTGGATGGAACGCGCATCCGCACCGCCGGGGCATGCACCACGCCACGATCGCAGTGGCACTACTCATCCCGCGCCGACGGACAACTGTCCGGTATCGCGTGCAGGCGGACGGCCCCCCAAGGGGAAATTGCTAATCTCCCTGTCTGATTTCCCTTCTTTACGTCTGAGGAGCGCACGTTCCATGCCATACGTGATCGCCGAGCCCTGCATTGGCACCAAGGACACCGCCTGCGCGGATGTCTGCCCCGTGGACTGCATCCACCCCGCACCCGGCGAAGAGGGCCATGAGGAGAGCACCATCCTCTTCATCGACCCCAACGAGTGCATCGACTGCGATGCGTGCGTCGAGGCCTGCCCGGTCGACGCCACCATGTCGGAGGACGACGTTCCGGCGCAGTGGGATATCTACAAAGAGATCAACCGCGTCTACTACGAGGAGAGCCCCGAGGCCGCCGAGGCCATGATCCAGCAGGCTGCAAGCAAGGGGTAACCTCGGGTCATGCACCCCACGGACGGGGATCTCATCGCCGGCGATCGCGAGCGGATGGAAGCTCGCCGCCGCACTCTGCCATGCCGCTGAACACGGTCACCCTCACACCTCGCGATCCGGCGCTCCTCCGGCCGATCATCGGCGATGAGCGCCTTGCCGCGCTCACCTCGATCGCCGGACGCATGCATCCCGTGTTCGGGAACGGCAAGGTCGTCAACGTGACGGAGGAGCCCACGGCGGGTGCGCTGGGCGAGATGCTCCGCGCCATCCTTGGCTACACCCGTGGCGCCGGGGTGACGACCGAGTGGCGTTCGCTCTCGGTCACTCCGGCGTTCTCGACGATCACTCGACGCCTTCGTGACCAGATACACGGTCTGCCGGGTGACGGCGGCCCGCTCGGCGAGAGCGAGCGACGGACGTACCTGGAGACGCTTCGCGCGAACTTCGCCGTACTGGCCGACGAGATCAACCCACGGGACATCGTCATCCTCCACGACCCGGGGACGGCGGGACTGATCCCGCTGGTCCGCGAGGCCGGCGGCCTGGTGGTCTGGCGCTGCCACGCGGGAGCCGACAACCAGAACGGCCAGACAGACCGGGCCTGGAGCTTCCTGGAGCCGTTCGTCGGTGACGCCCATCGCATCGTCGTGAATCGTTCGACGTTCATCCCCCCGGTGCACCGAGGATGCCGGGTCGCCGTGATCCATCCGAGCATCGACCCATGCGCCACGCGCAACCTTCCCCTCACGTCCGCGCAGGCCCGCGCCGCCCTCGCGCGGATCGGCGTGATCGACGGCGAGGCGGACGAGACCTACCTGTCCGAGACCGGTGACCTCCGTCCCCTGCCGCGGATGCGCCTTCTCGGCACCCCGATCCCCGCGGACGCCCGCCTCGTACTCCAGATCGGCGACTGGGACCTGCGGTCCGACATGCCCGGAGTGCTCTCCGGTTTCGCGGAACACACCGCGATGGCCGATGACGTGCACCTCGTCCTCTGTGGCCCGGAGAATCCTCCGGCCGTGGCGACGCACGAGAGCCAGGTGGCGCTCGCCGCGTGCCGCGAGCTGCGCTCACGTCTTCCCGACGAGAAACGGGGGCGGATCCACCTCCTCTCGCTGCCCGACGATGACGCGGACGTGCGTGCCCATATCGTGAACGCACTGCAGGTGGGGGCCGACGTCATCGTCCAGAAGAGCCGCGCCGAGGGGTTCAGCCTCACCGTCGCGGAGGCGATGTGGAAGCGGCGTCCGGTCATCGCCAGCGGAGTGGGCGGCATCAACGAGCTCATCGCCGACGAACGCGACGGCCTCCTTCTGGGGAACCCCGCCGACCTCGACACGTTCGGTCAGCTTCTCGCCCGCATCCTCGCCGATCCCGGCCTCGCCCATGCACTGGGCGAGGCGGCGCACACGCGGATCGAACGCGCATACCTCCCGGACCGGCACCTCATCGAGTACGCGAACCTCATCCGTGCGATCGTGAACGACCTCAGCCCCGTGGGCGCCTCGGAGGCCTCCGGACCTTAGATCGCGTGGACCGCCCCGCGGTCACGCGATGACGTGGCCCTCTCCGCCGTCCACCAGCAGGGAGACACCGGTGATGTATGACGCCCGGTCGCTCACCAGGAACGCCACGGACGCCGCAAGTTCATCCGGGGTTCCCACCCGACCCATGGGTGTCGCTGCACCCCGTGCGTCGATCGCCTCATCGCTGCCGTAGATCTCGAGGAGCCGGTCCGTCCGGATCGATCCCGGCATGACGTTGTTGATGAGGACGTTCTCGGCGGCGAGCTCGCGGGCCAGGGTCCGCACGGCGCCGGCCACCCCGGCACGTGCGACGTTCGAGAGCGCGAGGCCGTCGATCGCCTCCCGGACGGTCCGGCTGGTGATGGTGACGATACGCCCCCAGCGCCGTTCGCGCATCCCCGGCAGCGCGGCCCGGATGAGGCGCAGCGTGCCCAGGAGGTTCTTCTGGACCGCCTCGTCCAGGTCCGCGTCGTCTGCGTCGACCAGCGGGCCGGTGGCCGGTCCACCTGCGTTCGCGATGAGGATGTCCACTCCGCCCAGGGCGACGATGGCCCCGTCGACGGCGCGGCGGGGACCATCGGGATCCGCCATGTCGGCCACCACGGGCACCGCCCCGATCGCGTCCGCGGTCTCACGCAGACGTTCCTCCCCACGTGCACTGACGACGACGCGGCAGCCCTCGGCGATGAGCTCCTCCGCGATCGCCCGCCCCAGCCCACGACTGGCGCCGGTGACGAGCGCCCTCTTTCCTGTGATTCCGAGATCCATGCGTCCACCTTAGATGGTCGATCCCACGGAAATCGCGGCGTGGTCCACGCCCCCGGCGGCGCGGATGCGTCACAGATCCATGTGCCCACCCCAGGCCGGCCACCGTTGACGCACCCACATCCACGCTTCCCGTGGGATCGACCATCTGTGGCCCCTATCCGCGGATGGCTGCTATCGTCACCCGCCGATGGCAAGCGGACGGAATCAGAACAAGAAGAAGGCGAGCCGACGGCGCAACTACGAGCCCGTCGTCGAGGAGACCGGCCTCAAGAAGGTCACGCCCACGGGGTGGGCCAACTGGATGGGATTCATCCTGTTCTCGCTCCTCGGAATCGCCACCGCCGTCGAGACGGTGTCCGCGGTGACGACCCGCAGCGACCACACCGACTGGATCGTGGCCGGCATCCTCTCGGTCCTCTGCATCTGGATGGCGGTCCTCTTCGCCATCACGCACTGGAAAGACTACATTTAGCCGCAGGAACTGGTGTTCTTGCAGGGCTTTTGTGGTTGCGTCTCCCCCGCTCCTCATGAGTGCGCCCGTCGGCGCTGATCCCTCCGCCTGATCCGGCAGACCTCAGGCTCCGCGTAAGGGCCGGCCGAGCCGGAGACGATCGGGACCCGAAGGGCGGGTCATCCGTCCGAACACCGCCACGCCGATCCCTCACACCTTCAAAACGGGCACGACCGGTCCGGGGAGCGAGAGCCATGTCACGGTGAAGCCCGGGCGAAGGCCCTGAGCACGTTCCGAGGCGATCACGAGGTTGCGTGGGCAGCTGAATCGCAGGTCTCCCGCGGCCGTGGTGATCTTCGCCAGCGGACTGGCGGGCGCGACGGTGATCGTCCCCTTGACGCCGAATCGCGCGTCGTACCTCCCGGTCCGGGTGAGGACCCGGATGTGCTGTCTGGTGACGACGACCACCCCGCCGTCACAGGTGGCGGCGTTGCTGACGACCGGGCCGGCCGTCGGCGAGCGGAACCACCCGTGGAAGCCGAACGATCCGTTCCGCAGTCCGGCGGCCGTCCGCTTCCAGGTGACGGCGTTTGCGTCCTTGCTCGGCATCCCCGACAGGTAGATGTTCCCGTACCGGGGTTCCACGCTGAGCCCGTCTCCGTAGCGACCGCGAGGCACACCGGTGCGGAACGGGCCGTAGACCACGGTCCCCGCGCCCATCCCGAAACCGGGATCGATCACACCGGCAGGGGTCAGCCGGGTGAGGTATCCCAGTTGCGTCGTCGTCCTGTCGAGTTCGCCGGACACCAGGACGGCGCTCTTACCTGTCAGGGCAAGGGACCGCGCGGTCTGGGTGTAGCCGCTCGCGGGAACACCCATGGCCGAGGTGGCCGTGGCCTCGTCGGGGCCGGTGACGGCGGCACCGCCCACTCCGAACGCCGGATCGGGCGCTCCGGCGGTCGTCAGGCGCAGGACGGCGGAGGTCAGCGTGCTGTGCGGATTCGACGGCGGAGCGGGCCGATTGACGAGGATGAGCGGATGTGAATCGCGATCGCTCACGATGTCCACGGCATCGCCGTCCACGGGGACGAGTCCGTTCGTCCCGAAGGTCATGTCGAGCGCTCCATGCGGGGTGAGACGGGCGACGGTCGACACCCCCGCCGGCGCCGCCGGACTCAGGGAGCGACCGGTGACAAGCCACCGTCCCGCATGGTCGGATGCGGCCGCCGTCACCGACTCGAGTTGCACGGGCAGCTTTGTGCGGGCGATGACCCGGGACCTTCGCCCCTGACGCTGAACCACGACGGCATAGGAGTCGGAGACGATGGTGCCGTGGTTGACCCAGACGACGACGAGCGCGTTGCCCCCCGCCACGGCCGAGGTGGAGACGCCCACCGTCGTGGTGGTGACGGCGGGATCGAGAGGCTCGCCGAACGGTACCCAGGTCGTCGGCGCCACGGTGATGGGCGCAGCCGTCGCGCCACCGGACAGCGCCAGCACCGCTGCGGCGGCAAGCGCAGACCGTCCTCGGATTCGGCCCTGGCCCCGTCGTGCGGACGAAATCATCTCCACCTCGCGATCCCGGTCGCCGTACTGGGCGCACACTATCGGCGCCCCGGCGTCGATGGGTCTCAACACGGTGTCAGCAGGCGCGCGCCGTGACCGGCGGCGGGTGTCCGCCCACCCGCCCGACCGCCGGTCCCCTCTCGTCGCCGGCCTCTCGTGACCACGTACCCGGCACGTCAGCGGGTCACGCTCACGCGCCGTCGTTGGCCTCGGTCAGGAAGCGATACGGGATGAAGCCGCTGCGATTGCGATCGACATCGAGGGGCCGGCCGATCGCCGGAAACGCGCGCTGCGGGCAACCCGTGCGGTCGCACACCTTGCATCCGGGGCCGATGGGGGTCCGGGCGGCCGGGTTCGCCAGGTCGATGCCGTCCGCGTAGACGAGCCGGTCGGCGTGGTGCAGGTCGCAGCCCAGCCCGATGGCGAAGGTCGTGACCGGAGTCCCGTACCCGCCGATGCGTCGCACCACCGTGCGCGCGATCCAGAGATAGCCCCGACCGTCCGGCATCTGGGCGACCTGCCTCCGGATCTGCCCGGGATAGGAGAACGCCTCGTAGACGTTCCACAACGGACAGGTCCCGCCGACGCGCGAGAAGTGGAAGTCGGTGGCCGACTGGCGCTTCGAGATGTTCCCGGCGCGGTCGACGCGGATGAAGAAGAACGGGACGCCACGGTCTTCGGTGCGCTGCAAAGTGCTGAGGCGATGCGCCACGGTCTCGAAGCCCACGCGAAAGCGCCGTTGGAGAAGATCGATGTCGTAACGGAGCGCCTCCGCGGATCGACGGAACTCGGCGTACGGGAGGATCATCGCTCCCGCCACGTAGTTGGCCAGGCCGATCCGCGCAAGGGACCGGGCCTCGTCGCTCGACAGGCTCGCCGCATCGACGTGCCGGTCGAGCATCTCGCCGAGTTCGAAGAACGCGAGCATGGTCGCGAGCTGAAAGGCCCGCTGTCCGGACGCGAGCAGCGTCGACAGTGACAGCGTCCGCGTGTGCTCGTCGTAGCGGCGTTTCACGTCGGGCACCTCGTCGAGGTCTGTGATCGTGACGCCGTGCCGTGACCGGAGCCGTTCCGCGAGCCCCGCCTCCATGTCACCCGCCACAAGCCCCGACTCGTCCACGATCCCCTCGGCCGCCCGGTCCAGTTCGTCGAAATGGTTCTGGTGCCGGTAGAAGAGGTCGCGGACCTCCTCGTACGCGGTCGGTGCGATCAGTCCGGCCTCCGTGACGGCGTCGCCCGCATGGAGCCGCGTCGCGATCGAGGTGTTGATCTCGCTGACGTGCTGATAGCGGCGATGGAGGTCCAGGATGTAGTGCGCCACCGCGGGCATGCCGTTCGCCAGCTCACGTGTCTCGGCCAGTGACACGGCCTCGCCGAAGGCGGGGTCGGCGAACACGTCCCGGAGCTCGGCGGTCAGGCGATCGGCCTCCTCGTTCGAGAACTGCCGGACGTCGACGTCGAACGTCTCGGCAAGGCGCATCAGCACCGGGACCGTGAGCGCCCGCTGATTCGATTCCATCTGGTTGACGTAACTCGTCGAGATCCCGAGCGCCTGCGCGAGCGCGGCCTGGGTCAGTCCGCGCTCCTCGCGAAAACGGCGGAGCCGGATCCCGACCCTGGCCTGCTTCTTCAGCATGCATGCCCCATGACATTCACAAAGTTCACAATGATGGCGATCTGCATCACAAAACCCCACAAGCTTAGGTGTTGGAACCGGCTATGTCCATGTGCATACTGTGAATCGTCAAACTTTGATCGACCAGGGAGCGTGAGATACCGGTGAGGGACGCGCACATCATTCGACGATCACCACGACAGTGGACACGGGGCGGCGACGCGCCGTCGTCCGTCGCGACCACCGGCAATGGCGAGGTGCCCCGATGATCGAGCACCGCGTCCAGACCTCCCCGTCCAGCGCCGGACTCGCCCGTGAGGACGAGCTCGCCTGGAAGATCGCGAAGGTGGCGACCGACCCCGTGGCCGTCGACGCCGACGTCGCGGAGATGATCGGCAACCGGATCATCGACAACGCGTCGGTCGCCGCCGCCTCCGTGCGACGCGGTCCGGTGACCAACGCGCGCGCCCAGGCGCTCACCCACCCCTACTCCCCGGGCGCCGCCGTCTTCGGATGCGACGCGTCCGTCCGCGTGTCCCCCGAGTGGGCGGCGTGGGCGAACGGGGTCGCGGTCCGTGAGCTCGACTTCCACGACACGTTCCTGGCGGCCGAGTATTCGCACCCCGGCGACAACATCCCGGCCATCCTCGCCGTCGCGCAGCACCGCGGTATCGACGGCGCTACGCTGGTCCGCGGCATCGCGACCGGCTACGAGATCCAGGTGGACCTCGTCCGGGGCATCTGCCTTCACGAGCACAAGATCGACCACATCGCCCACCTCGGCCCCTCGATCGCGGCCGGCATCGGCACCCTCCTCGGGCTCCCGGACGAGATCGTCTACCAGGCCGTGGGTCAGGCGCTCCACACCACGACCACCACCCGCCAGAGCCGTAAGGGCCTCATCTCGTCGTGGAAGGCCCACGCCCCGGCGTTCGCCGGGAAGATGGCCGTCGAGGCGGTCGACCGCGCCATGCGCGGCGAGGGCGCCCCCGCCCCGATCTACGAGGGCGAGGACGGCGTCATCGCCTGGCTCCTGGGCGGACCGGACCGCGTCTACACCGTGCCCCTCCCGGGTCCGGGTGAGTCGAAGCGGGCCATCCTCGACACGTATACGAAGGAACACTCCGCGGAGTACCAGAGCCAGGCGCTCATCGACCTGGCCCGGCGTATGGCGGGAGAGATCGACGACCTGTCGCGTGTGAAGGAGGTCGTGATCCACACGAGCCACCACACCCACTACGTGATCGGGACCGGCGCGAACGACCCCCAGAAGTTCGACCCGGACGCCAGCCGCGAGACGCTCGACCACTCGGTGATGTACATCTTCGCCGTCGCGCTCGAGGACCGCGCCTGGCACCACGAGCACTCCTACTCATCCGAGCGTGCGCACCGTCCGTCGACGATCGCGCTGTGGAACAAGGTCCGCACCGTGGAGGACCCCGAGTGGACGCGTCGCTACCACTCGCAGGATCCCGACGAGAAGGCCTTCGGTGCCCGGGTCGTCATCACGCTGGACGACGGCACCACCATCACCGACGAGATGGCCGTCGCGGACGCCCACCCGCTCGGTGCCCGCCCGTTCGCCCGCGAGAATTACATCGCGAAGTTCCGCAGCCTGGCCGACGGCGTCATCGCCGAGGCCGAGCAGGACCGGTTCCTCGACCTGGCGACCCGGGTCGGCGAACTCGGTCCCGACGAGGTCCGTCAGCTCAACTTCGTCACCGCCACCGCGCTCAAGACCCCGGCGGGTGGGCTCTTCTGATGACCGAGCGCCACCTCACGACCGCACCGACGGTCACCCCCACCGAGCGCCGGCGAGCGCTCCGGAAGGGACTGGAATCCGGGAAGCTCCTTCGCTTCCCGGGGGCCTTCTCGCCCCTCGTCGCCCGGGCGGTCGCCGACCACGGGTTCGACGGGGTCTACGTCTCGGGCGCCGCGCTCGCCGCCGATCTGGCACTCCCGGACATCGGGCTCACCACTCTCAGCGAGGTCGCCGACCGCGGTGGCCGCATCGCGCAGGTGACGAACCTGCCCACGATCATCGATGCCGACACCGGCTTCGGCGAGCCCGCCAACGTCGCACGGACGATCACGGTGCTGGAGGACGCCGGCCTCGCCGGCTGCCACCTGGAGGACCAGGTCAACCCGAAGCGGTGTGGTCACCTCGACAATAAGCAGGTCGTGCCGGCCGACGAGATGATCCGTCGTATCCGCGCCGCCGTGCTCGCGCGCCGCGACCCGGACTTCATCATCTGTGCCCGCACGGACGCGAAGGCGATCGAGGGGTTCGATGCCGCCGTCGAGCGTGCCCGTGCCTACCTCGACGCGGGTGCCGACATGATCTTCCCGGAGGCGCTGAACACCCGGGAGGAGTTCGCCGCCTTCCGCGCCGCCGTCGACGCACCACTGATGGCGAACATGACCGAGTTCGGGCAGAGCCCGCAGCTCGACACCGCGACCCTGGCCGACCTCGGGTTCAACCTCGTGATCTGGCCGGTGAGCTCGCTCCGCAGCGCGATGGGCGCCGTGGACGAACTTCTCTCAACCCTCACGACCGCCGGTTCGCAGGTCCCGGTCATCGACCGGATGCAGCACCGCAGTCGTCTCTACGAACTCGTCGACTACGCCTCCTACCAGGCGTTCGACGGCAACCTCGTCAACTTTGACATACCAGGAGGCACCCATGGCAGCTGATGAATCGGTCGAGATCCACAAGGGACTCGCCGGTGTCGTCGTCGACACGACGACCGTGTCGAACGTCGTACCCGAGACCCTGTCGCTGACCTACCGCGGCTACCCGGTCCAGGAACTGGCCGCGGACTGCTCGTTCGAGGAGGTCGCGTACCTCATCTGGCACGGCGAGCTTCCGAACGCCGACCAGCTCCGCACCTTCAGCGAACGCGAACGTGCCCAGCGCGAGGTCAGCCCCGCGATCATCGCGTCCATCGACCTCCTTCCGACGACGTGCCACCCCATGGACACGCTGCGGACCGCGATCAGCGCGCTCGGCGCCGAGGACCCCACGGAGGACGACCTCGACCCCGCCGCGGCGCTGGCGAAGTCGGAGGCGATGTTCGCGAAGATCCCGGCGATGGTGGCCCAGGACTACCGCCGCCGCCACGGCCAGGAGCGCATCGCGCCCGATCCCTCGCTCACGTGGTCCGAGAACTTCTTCCACATGTGTTTCGGCGAGGTGCCCGCACCCGAGGTCGTGAAGTGCTTCGAGATCTCGATGGTGCTCTACGCCGAGCACAGCTTCAACGCCTCCACCTTCACCGCCCGGGTCATCACGTCGACCCTCTCCGACATCTACTCGGCGGTCGTCGGGGGCGTCGGCGCCCTCAAGGGCCCGCTCCACGGCGGTGCCAACGAGGCCGTGATGGACATGATGCTCGAGGTCGACGATCCCACCCGGGCAGCCGAGTGGCTCCGTGAGCAGCTCGCCGCCAAGCGCAAGGTGATGGGCTTCGGCCACCGTGTCTACAAGGACCGCGACTCCCGCGTCGCCACGATGAAGGCCGCCTTCGTGAAGATGGCGGAGCTCACCGACGGGCAGAAGTGGGTCGACATGTACGACGCGCTCGAGGGCGAGATGGTCTCCTCGAAGGGCATCCACCCCAACCTGGACTTCCCCGCCGGGCCGGCCTACTACCTGATGGGCTTCGACATCCCGATGTTCACCCCGCTGTTCGTGATGTCGCGCATCACCGGGTGGACCGCCCACATCATCGAGCAGGGATCGGCGAACGCGCTGATCCGCCCGCTCAGCAAGTACGTGGGCGAGGGGCAGCGTTCGGTCCCGCCCGCCGCGGAGCGCCTGGGCTCCTAGTGCCACGGAAGAGCGGATGTGGGGCGCGCAACCGGTGGACGCGGGGCGTCGCCGGGCGTCGAAGGGCATGCTTGCTGGTTCGCCTGTTCGAGTCGCACGGTGGCTGGTCAGGGGTGGGTGGGTGGATAAGGTGCGCATCCGCGCCGCCGCTGGCACGAACCACGCCGCGATTTCCGCGGCACTACTCATCTCGATGATCGCCGGTCGGCGGTGGACGCGGATGGTCCGCTCCACATGACGCGACCGCCCGCTCCCCGAGGTTCTCGTGCCCGGCACCCGGCGCGAGGACCTCGACCCGCGATCTCGTCCACGTGGCCGTCGACGCCGTGACGAGGGTACGTCCCCGGTTTCCACCCGCCCCGGCACCTGAGGTGTATCCGGGACACGACCTCGCACCGCATCGGCGGCCGCCAGCAGAGGAGCCATGATGTGCGCTCAGTCGACCCCTTACCTGTACGACCTGTCCGACGGTGACGCCTCGATGCTGTCGCTTTCTCGGCGGTAAGGGCGCCAACCTGGCCGAGATGATGAAGCTCGGCGTGCCCGTCCCGGCGTCTGCGGTGAGCACGGTGGCGATCCCGCGTCCATCGCGTTCTTCGCGTCGCTGGAACTGGACTACGTGTCGTGCTCCCCCTACCGCGTGCCGATCGCCCGTTTCGCCGCCGCCTGGGCGGTGCTGGACGACGCCGACTGAGAGCGTCGGCGCGCGACGCCGTCTGTCTCAGGCACCGGCGACCATCCCGAAGGCGGTGCGATCGACCCTGCCGGCCCGCGAGCTTGCCAGGATGATCGCGGCCCGTCGCTCGCTCATGTCCATGATGAACATCGCACGGTAGCCGCCGGTCTCGCCGTTGTGCCAGACGAGGCGCCGGCCGCGCCGGGACATGATCATCCAGTGCCAGCCGATGCCCATGCGGCTGATCCGCGCCTTCTCGTGGAAGGCATCGGAGTCCCGTTCGAGGAACGCCGTCGCAAGCCGTGCCACGTCGGTGATGGTCGACACGATCCCGCCCGCCGGCGCGTAGCTCCCGAGCGTCCAGGGCTCGCAGGGACGCCCGTTGGCCCGCAGCCCGGGTTCGACCAGAGGATGATCGCGGACCTGGATGTCCGTACCGGTGAGCCCGTACCGCCCGATGATCTCGGTCCTGACCAGATCCTCGTACGTCGTGTCGCACGCGGCGGCCATGACGTGGCCGGCGAGCGCGGCACCGAGGTTCGAGTAGCCGACCCGATTCGGCCGGATCGTCGCGGACGCCGCGAGACGGATGACGTTGTCGTCCGGCCGGTAGGGGTTCTCTCCCCGGCGGACGCGCCAGGTGCCGCGCACGAGATCGAGGGGCGTCCCGCCCAGACGTGGCAGGCCCGACCGGTGCGTCAGCAGCGAGCGCATGGTCAGCTCGGACGCGTTGCCGGCGAAGGGGATGTACTCACCGACCTTCGTGTCCGGATTGATGATCCCCCGACTCGCCAGCTCGCCGAACACGACGCCGTTCAGGCCCTTCGTGACCGAGCCGATCTCGAAGGGCGTGCCCTCGTCGGCGCCCCATCCCGCCCAGCGCACGGGGGTGTCCGCACCGAGATCCACCACGGCCGCGGCCAGCCGGTCACCACGGCCGACTCCGCGACGGACCCGGTCTGCGAGGTCCGGATCCCCATGTCGGTCCGGGCGGATCGTCGGACGTCGACGGAGTGCCCGCCGGACCAGAAGGGTCGTCCCGAGCCCCGCCGCGACGACCGAGGCACCGCCCCTGCGCCGCGCCTTCCTGCCTATCCGTCGTCCGTCGTCCATGGCGTACATCGTGGCAGCCGCCGATCCCGAGAGGACGGTTCGTCGGGTCCGTGTGATGACGCTCCGGCGAGGGCGGGCGCGTCTGGTGCCGGCCCATTCCGCTGAGCACGCTTGTCGCGGTCAACGGACTCGCGCGCCACCGGATCAGCCCGCCGCGCGCTCCGCGGCCGTCGCCCAGTCGACCGTGACGCGGTCCGGACGACCGGGGTCGACCGCGACGGGGACCACGGCACCGACGCCCAACAGCCGACGGGCGTACGGCGGTACCCGTACACGGCCGATCTCGACCCGTCGCTCGCCGGCCGGCTCGATCACGGTGACACCCATGCGGTAGGCATCGGTCGGCGATCCGAGGACCACCTCCTCGGCGAAGTCGTCGATCCGAGCGTCGACCCGTGTCCCGCGCTCCAGACGCTTCCGGTTCAGCTCACCGTCGTCGATGCCGGGCGGGATCGGTTTCTTCAGCTGCTTAATGCGCAGGCTCGTGGCGTCCGGATCCGGACTGCCGGCCCGTTCGAGGGTGGCCGGCCAGTCGATCGCGACCTCCCCGTCCAGGTGACGCACCATCACGGTCGCGCCGAGATACGCCCGCTCCGGCTCCTTCGCCAGGGTCTGGCGAACGGTCACGCGCAGCGGCCCGCCCGTGAGCGGTGTGAGATCCAGGCCGTAATACCACTCGGTGCTCTCACTGTTCGTGACCGACCGGATGGCGTAGATGCTCGCCGGCACCAGCTCACCCTCCGTCATGAGACGTACGAGCTTCCGGTCCGAGCGTCCCGCGACATGCAGGTTGCTCAGCGCGTCTCCGACGATGTCGCCCAGGAAGCTCATGACGGTAACGTTACGGTGCGCGGCTCCTCCGCGCGCGATCAGCCGAACTGACCCGACACGTACGCCTCGGTGCGGGGATCCGACGGATGCGTGAACACGTCGGCCGTCCGTCCCACCTCGATCAGGCGTCCCGGCTCACCCTCCTCCGAGATCGTCACGAAGGCGGTGTGGTCGCTCACGCGCCGGGCCTGCTGCATGTTGTGCGTCACGATGACGATTGCGAGGCGATCGCTCAACTCGTGGACGAGTTCCTCGATGCGCGCCGTCGACTGAGGATCCAGCGCGGAGCAGGGCTCGTCCATGAGAAGGACATCCGGCTCGACCGCCAGCGCCCGGGCGATGCACAGCCGCTGCTGCTGGCCGCCCGAGAGCCCACCGGCGGGATGGTCGAGGCGATCCCGGACCTCGCGCCACAGACCCGCGTCGGTCAGGGCGGACTCGACCAGCGCATCCGCCGCACCTCCCCGAAGCCGCAGACGATTGAAGCGGGGACCGGCGAGGACGTTGTCACGGATCGACTTCGTGGGGAACGGATTGGGTCGCTGGAAGACCATGCCGATGGCGCGCCGCAGGGCGACCGGATCGACCCCGCTGGCGTAGATGTTGCGCCCGCGCAGCCAGACGCTTCCGCTGACCCGGGCTCCCGGGACGAGCTCGTGCATCCGGTTGAGCGCCCGGAGCAACGTGGACTTCCCGCATCCCGACGGTCCGATGAGTGCCGTCGTCGACCGCTCCGGGACCGAGAACCCCACCCCGTCGAGGACATGGTGACCACCGAACCACATACCGAGGTCACGGACCTCCAGGACCGGATCACCCACATCCGCTGTCCGCGTCGACCGCGGGGCCGGGGCAGGTTGTTCCGGCTGCGCGGGCGCCTGCGGCGCCGCCGTCGGCGGTTCCTGTGCGAGGTCGGTCATCGGGTCTCCCGGCGAAGCCGCCACACGATGCCGCGGGCGACGAGGTTGAGGATGAGGACGAAGCCCACCAGCACCAGTGAGGCGGCCCACGCGTGTGCCTGCGCCACCGGCACCGTGGAGTTGATGGTGCCCGTCAGGATGTAGGCGGGCAGCGAGGCGATGGGCTCGAAGAGCGCCCGCGAGAAGAACTGTGCGCCCAGCGCGGTGACGAGCAGCGGCGCGGTCTCCCCGGCGACCCGGGCGACGGCGATGATGACCCCGGTGAGGATTCCGGGAAGCGCATGGGGAAGCACGACACTGCACGTGACCCGCCACCGCGGTGCTCCGAGAGCGAGCGCCGCCTCGACCTGCGCGGTCGGTACCAGGCGCAGCATCTCGTCGGACGACCGCACGACGATCGGGTACATGATGAACGCCAGCGCCAGCCCACCGGCCAATGCGGAGAACGACCCCATCGGCAGCACGACGGCGACGGCGATGACCAGCCCCGCGACGATGGACGGAACGCCCAGCAGCATGTCGGTGTATGCGCCCAGGAGCGCGGACACCCGCCGCATCCAGGGTCCCCGCGACGCGCTCTCACGGATGAAGATGGCGGTGAGCACCCCCAGCGGCACGGCCACCACGACCGACACGCCGACCATGATGGCGGTCCCCGTCAGCGCGTGTCGGATGCCGTTGCCCTCGAGGTCGGGCTCCCCGTCGCTCGTGAAGAAGTCCCACGACAGACCGGCGGCGCCTCTCACGACGCAGTAGCCGATGACGAGGACGAGCGGGACCAGGGCGATGACGACGGCCGCGCGCACCATGAACTCACCGAGCGCGGACCGCACCCGGCGGATCCCGTCCACCCGCGGCGGCCCCTCCGGAGCGGCCGCCGCCATGTGGGGCGTGTCAGCCGCGGATCGCACGGCTGGACGCGTGCGTACGGAAAGGCGATGGACCGACCGCCGGACGATGGCGAACGGAGCGGAGAGAAACCCGCGCATCCGGCGCCGACCGGTCGTACGCGACACCAGCAGGCGTGCGGCCATGTTGACGACGAAGGCGATGATGAACAGCACGAGCCCCATGGCCAGGAGCGCCGAGGTATGGAGCGAGCTCACGGCCGAGTTGTATTCGCTCGCGATCGTCCCGGCGAGCGACTGGCCCGACCCGAGCAGGGACGAGAAGACGTTCGGCTGACCACCGATGATCATCATCACCGCGATGGTCTCGCCCACCGCGCGACCGAGACCCAGAGCGGCCGCACCGACGATTCCGGACCGCGCCATCGGGAGGACGGCCGACCGGATCATCTCCCAGCGCGTCGCACCCAGGGCGAGGGCCGCCTCACGCTGATCGTCGGGCACGCTGGCGATGACCTCGCGGATCACCGCGGTCATGATCGGAAGGATCATCACCGCCAGCACGAGGCCGGCGAGGATGATCGATCCACCGAGAACCGGTCCCTCCAACGCACCGATGCCGAGGCTATGCCCGGCGATCCACTCGAGGACGGGCTTCACGGCCGGCACGAGAACGAGGAAGCCCCAGAGGCCGAACACCACGGAGGGGATGGCGGCCAGCAGGTCGACGAGCACGGCGACGGGACCACGCATCCATCGCGGCAGGATCACGACCGTGGCGATGGCGACGCCCACGGCCAGGGGTACGGCGATGACCATCGCGATCGCCGAGGTCACGATGGTTCCGTAGATCGCCGGAAGCGCACCGAACTCCCCGATGGCCGGCACCCACTGCCGACCGGTGAGGAACTCGCGAACCCCGATCTCGTCCCACGTGGCCCCCGTGAGGCCCGCCATCTTGTAGATCAGCCACGCGACGGCGGCGATACCGACGGCGGCGGCCGCGATCGTGAGACCGAGGTAGACGCCGTCGGCGATCCGGCCGGCACGAGGACGACTCAGTCCCGCGGGCGGCGCCGTATCGACGCCGCCCGCGGGACCTGCCGGATCACCTGCCGGGGCACCGGCAGGATGCGGTGTTGTCATCCGAGAGGGAATCGGTGACTACCGCAGCTTGGCCAGCTGTGCCTTCGACTTCGCCAGGATGGCGGGCGGGAGCGGCGCGAAGCCGAGACCCGACAGCTTCGACTGCTGCCCCGACGAGTAGAAGTAGTTCAGCATTCCCTTGACGCTCGAGGCGCTACCCGACTTGCCGGCCTTGCCGTAGTCGTTGTAGGCGAGCACCCACGTCGTCGTGACGATCGGGTATGCCGTCTTGGCCGGGCTGAGGGTGAGGTCCATGACCAGGTTGGACGGGATCGCGGTGGGAGCGATGTTCCCGGCACGCTGGATGGCGGGGACCGACGGCGGCATGTAGACGAGGCGGCGGACCGTCACCATCTTGGTCTTCGTCTTGCCCTTGACCTTGACCTTGCGGGGCACCTTGATGACCTCGCTCTTGCCGATGGCGGCCAGCTTGGGACCGAGACCGGCGGCGCGGGCGTCACCGAGGTCGACGTAGCCGATCGCACCGGAGTTCTGGGTCACGCAGGAGGCCACACCGGCGTTGCCGGGCGACTTGATCTGGTTGCCGGCCCAGTTCGGAACCTGGGAGGCGGCGACCTTCGCCTTGAAGGCTGCGCTCGACTTGGTCAGGAAGGTCGAGAAGACGAAGCTGGTCCCGGAGCCCTCCTGGCGTACGCACAGGACGATGGGCTGGTTGGGGAACTTGAAGCCCTTGAGACGCGGGTTCGTCTTGTTGTCGTTGGCGATGCGGGCGTCGTTCCAGTTGGTGATCGAGCCCGAGAAGATCTCGCCGAGGGTCTTGGCACGAAGCTGGAGCGCGCCCTTCTGGCCCTGGACGTTGGTCGGGACGGTCACGGCACCCAGAAGGGTCGGGAAGTAGAGGACACCCGATCCGCCGCGCTTGCTGGAGAGGTCGGCGAGCTGCTCGCTCGTGAGCGGCGCGTCCGAACCGGCGAAGTCGACGGTGCCGTTGATGAGGTCGTTGATTCCGCCGGTTGATCCCTTGGACGTGTAGCTGCAGGCGCCACCCGAGTCCTGGCACCACAGCTGGTAGGCGATGCGGGGGAACGAGGCGCCGGAACCCTTCACCTCTGCGGCCGCGGTCGCGGCCCCGGCCAGCGCCAGACTGGCGACTGCCACTCCGGCGACCCTGCTGACTCGCTTGTTCATTGAGTTTCACACCTCTCTGTCGAATCGTTCGTCTGAGTTCGCCCGCTGATGCGGCCCCGAACACGTGGACACGACGCTACGAACCGGTCGAGGGTGGCTGGGTTGACAAGTGGGGACGGACTGGTTGCGCCGTCATCGAGGTTGCCTCACTTGTGTTCATGTTGGTTCGACAATTGGCACACGCGGCGGGGCGAACACCAAGCCACGACCAACCACAGGCCGGACGCATACGGGTCGTCACCCCGACGGCTGATCCGGGCGGGTGGGTGCCCTTCCACCCGCGGGGCGGGTCGGTAGATCCCCCGCAGGGGCAGAACACCCCTCACGTCATCCCGCTACGAGACCCACCACCGGACAACGCCCATCGGGGATCACCACGAGGAGCCACACGGACCCCTCTGCCCCGGGCTACGCTCCTCGGCCCGCTCTCTCCATCCACTCGCGGATGGTCGCGCCCAGCGCCTCGAGCCCGTGGTCCATCTGGTCGAAGTCGGCCGAGCTGAAGCTGAGGCGCATCGTGTGCGCCCCGCCACCCAGCGCGTAGAAGGGCGGACCGGGGACGTACGCGACCCGGTGCGACACCGCGTCCGGAAGCATTGCGGTCGTATCGACATGATCGGGCAGGGTGAGCCAGAGGAACATCCCGCCCTCGGGCGTCGTGTGGTGCACCTCTGCCGGGAGGAAGCGTTCGATCGCGCTGATCATGTGGGCGGCACGGTCGCCGTACAACGAGCGGATGCGCCCGACCTGCCGGGGCAGCACCTCGTCCACCAGTTCGGCGATGATCATCTGGTTCAGCGTCGGCGTGTGGAGATCCGCCGCCTGCTTCGCGGCGACCACTTTCTCCATGATCGACGCGGGTGCCTGAAGCCAGCCGTCACGAAGACCCGGCGCCAGCGTCTTGCTGAACGACGCGCAGTAGACGACGTTGCAGCGGTCCGCATCCCCGTCCGCCTGTTCCAGCGCGAGTGAGTAGAGGCTGGGGAGCGGCTCGCCGAGGAAGCGGATCTCGCCGTACGGATCGTCCTCGATCACCAGCACCCCGCGGCGCACGGTGACCTCGATCAGGCGGCGACGACGTTCCAGGGACATGGTCCTGCCGGTCGGGTTCTGGAAGTTCGGCACAGTGTAGAGGACCTTGGCCGGGTGCTCGGCCAGGATCACGTCGAGCGCGTCCACGTCGATGCCGTGTTCATCGGTGGGAACCTGCACGTAGCGTGGGCCGAAGGGCTCGAACGCCTGCAGCGCGCCGAGGTAGGTCGGGGTCTCGACGAGCACCACGTCGCCCTCGTCGATGAGGATGCGCGCCAGCAGATCCAGGCTCTGCTGGCTGCCCGTCACGATCTGGACGTTGTCCGTGGAGATCGCGTCGCGGGCGGCGATCCATTCGCGCAGCGGCCGGAAGCCCTCGGTGGTGCTGTACTGGAGTGCGGACGCACCGCGCTCCCGCAGGACGCGGTCGGTGGCCTCGCGCACCTCCTCCAGCGGGAAGAGCTCGGCCGCGGGCAACCCGCCCGCGAAGCTGATGACGTCGGGATCCTCGGTGATCTTCAAGATCTCGCGGATAGCGCTCGCGTTCATGCGACGCGCGCGACCCGACATGAGGGATGCGAACGGATCGGCAGGGCTGTGCGCGGCGGTCGGCATTCCGGGAATCCTAGATGGTTGATTCCGCGGAAATCGCGCCGTTGTGCACGCCCGACGGCGGCGCAGATGCGCCCCGCATCGACGCCCCGCCCCCGATGTCGCGACCGACTGCCCGACTGGGTATGGCTCCTGCCGTTGATCCGGATGGATTGGGCAGACAACCCGATCGCGACCCGGGTCGCCCAGGATCAATCCCGCGTCGCGGACCCCGCAACCACCTCGGCCACGCAGGACTCCGCGCCCTCCGCCCGTGTGGTGGTCGCCACGATCTTCGCCCCCGGCGCGACCACCGACAGGATTCCCCGCCAGATCGAACGGTCGAGTCCGCACACCCGTTCGGGATCGTGGAACGCCATCTCCTCGAAGGGGCACGAACACGCCTTGATCGCCGTCTTCGACGGACCGTCGAGCTCAGCGGCGAAGCCATACCGCGTGAGGAGTCGGACCACCTCGGCGATCGCCTGGGTGTGGGTGAACGGCTCGTCCCCGGCCTGGTCCTCGGCGAGCGAGCGCCCGAACTCGAAACCGACCTGCTCGAGACGTTCCTCGGGTGATGCGCCCTCCTGTGTCATGGCGTCCAGGAGCAGCTGGGCCAAAAGATCGTAGTGGCGCGCGGGCAGCGACACGGCCATCTCGGTCTCGGCCAGCGAGTAGATCTTCGGGGGACGCCCGGCTCCGGGCCCTCCCTGTGTGCGACGCCGCAGCCCGGATTCCAGGAACCCCATCTCGACCAGCTTGTCGAGATGGAAGCCCGCGAGACGACTCTCGATGCCGATCTCCCTCGCCACCTCCGACCGCGTGAGGGGCTCTGCGGATTCCCGGACGGCGAAGAAAACCTTGCGTCGCGTGCCGTCACCCAACGCCGTGGCGAGGCGTTCGATCTCCTGCTCGGTGTGTTCCCGATCCTGCGTCATGTCGAGCCTCCCGGCTTGACTCTCCATGGTACCCCACATGGTCGCATGGAAAGGCGTTTCCGGTAACGTAGATATCTGTTAGAGCACAGCGAGCCTCCAGGAGGAGCCGTGTCCACCATCCCCCCGCCCCCCGAACTCGAGGGAATCGACCAGTACAAGTTCGGCTGGCACGATCCGTCACACTCGGTGTTCACCCCGAAGAAGGGCCTCAACCCCGACGTTGTGCGCGAGATCTCTCAGCTGAAGGGCGAGCCGGAGTGGATGACGAAGTTCCGGCTTCGCTCGCTCGAGATCTTCGACCGCAAGCCGATGCCGACCTGGGGTGGCGACCTCAGCGAGATCGACTTCCAGGACATCTACTACTACATCCGTGCCAGCGACAAGCAGGGTCGCAGCTGGGACGAGGTGCCGGACGACATCAAGAACACGTTCGACCGCCTGGGCATCCCGGAGGCCGAGCGCAAGTTCCTGGCCGGCGTGTCCGCCCAGTACGAGAGCGAGGTCGTCTACCACTCGATCCGTGAGGACCTCGAGAAGCAGGGCGTCATCTTCTGCGACACCGACACCGCGCTCCGCGAGCACGAGGACATCTTCAAGGAGCACTGGGCCACGGTCATCCCGCCCGGTGACAACAAGTTCTCCGCGCTGAACAGCGCCGTGTGGTCCGGCGGGTCGTTCATCTGGGTGCCGCCCGGAGTCCGCGTCGAGATCCCGCTGCAGGCCTACTTCCGGATCAACCAGGAGAACATGGGCCAGTTCGAGCGCACGCTCATCATCTGCGAGGAGGACTCGTTCGTCCACTACGTCGAGGGCTGCACCGCGCCGGTGTACTCCAGCGACTCGCTGCACAGCGCGGTGGTCGAGATCATCTGCAAGAAGGGCTCGCGCTGCCGGTACACGACGATCCAGAACTGGTCGACCAACGTCTACAACCTGGTGACCAAGCGCGCGGTCTGCCACGAGAACGCCACCATGGAGTGGGTCGACGGCAACCTGGGCAGCAAGCTCACCATGAAGTACCCCGCCGTCTGGATGACCGGTCGCGGCGCCCGCGGCGAGGTGCTCTCGGTCGCGTTCGCCAGCGAGAACATGTACCAGGACGCCGGCGCGAAGATGGTCCACGTCTCGCCCGACACGTCGTCCACCATCGTCAGCAAGTCGATCTCCAAGGGCGGCGGCCGCACCAGCTACCGCGGCCTGGTGAAGGTCGAGCCGGGTGCCCGCCGGGTGAAGGCCAGCGTCGTCTGTGACGCGCTGCTGCTCGACGAGGACAGCCGCTCGGACACCTACCCGTACATGGACATCCAGGAGGAGGACACCTCCATCGGCCACGAGGCCACGGTGTCCAAGGTCGCCGACGACCAGCTCTTCTACCTCATGAGCCGTGGGCTCACCGAGGAGGAGGCCATGGCGATGATCGTCCGCGGCTTCATCGAGCCCATCGCGAAGGAACTCCCCATGGAGTACGCGGTCGAGCTCAACCGACTCATCGAGCTTCAGATGGAGGGATCGATTGGCTAGTGCGCCCGCCTGGGCCCAGGACGCCCGAAAGCGCGCCGAGGGCGTGCTGACCGAACTCCCCGCTCTCACCGGGCAGGAGGAGGAGTGGCGCTTCACCCCACCGACCGACTTCGCCCTGGAGGGCCCTGCCCCCGAGGGGGGCGTCGGTGACGGTGCCGCGCCGTCTGCTCCGGAGGGTCGCCTGGCATGGCTGTCGTTCGTCGACGGACTCGCGGAGAGCGCCGACGGCCTGGTCACCGACCAGGGCGTGATCGTCGCCGAGCTGGGAGCCGCCCTCGGTGAGCACGAGGCCCTGGTGCGCGATCGTCTGTACTCCGTCGTCGGCTTCGACGACAAGCCGGGGGCACTCAACGCCGCGCGGTGGGAGTCGGGACTGTTCGTCTACGTGCCGGACGGTGTGAAGGTCGACCTGCCGATCGAGGCGCTCGCATGGGCCACCGGCAAGGCCGGGCAGGTGTTCGACCGCACCCTGGTGATTGCCGGCCGCGGCTCGCACGTCACGGTCATCGACCGGTACGGGTCACCCGACATCACCGGGCGCGTCACCGTTTCGAGCGTGGTCGAGGTGTTCGCCGGTGAGGACGCCGATGTGGAGCACGTCTCGGTCATCGACTGGGGCTCGGGTATCCACCACCACACGGTGATCCGCGCCGAAGCCGGTCGCAACGCGAAGGTCCGCTCGGTGGTCGTCACCCTGGGCGGTGACGTCGTCCGCGTGGAGCCCACCATGCTCGTTCGCGGCCCCGGAGCCGATGCCCGGGCGCTCGGCCTCTACTTCGCCGACGGCGACCAGCACTTCGAGCACCGCGTCATCTCGCGGCACGAGGCGCCCCAGGCGTACTCCAACCTGCTCTACAAGGGCGCCATCAAGGACACGGCGCACACCGTCTTCTTCGGCAACCTGATCGTCCCGCCCGGCGCTCCGGGCACCGACGCCTACCAGACGAACCGCAACCTGGTACTGAACGACGGGGCGCGCGCCGAGACCATCCCGTTCCTCGAGATCGAGACGGCCGAGGTGAAGTGCTCGCACGCCGGCGCGGTCAGCCGTGTGGACGACGAGCACCTCTTCTACCTCGAGTCGCGCGGCGTTCCCCGTGACCAGGCGAAGCAGCTCATCGTCGAGGGTTTCTGCCAGGAGGTCCTGGACGAGGTCGGGCTGGACGAGCTGCGCGACGAGCTGTCGGCCGCCATCGCCAAGAAGGTCCGCCGGTGAGTTCCGCTCCCGCGGACATGATCGACGTGGCGGCGTTCTCGGACATCCCGGAGGACGGCACGCACCTGGTCGAGATCAACGAGATCCCCATCTGCCTGGTGCGCACGGGCGACGCGGTCTTCGCCGTCCACAACACCTGTACCCACGCGTTGGCGCAGATGAACGACGGCTGGGTCGACGAGGGCACCATCGAATGCCCGCGCCACGGCGCGAGGTTCTCGCTCGAGACGGGTGACGCACTCACCCCTCCGGCCAACACGCCCCTCCCCACCTTCCACGTCGAGGTCGTCGAGAACCGGGTTCTCATCGATCCGACGCCATCCCACCCCCATCCCCTTCTACAGAGAAACGAGTACGGAGCTGCACGTGGCTGAGCCAATTCTGAAGATCGAAGGCCTCAAGGTCGCCGTTGACGGCAAGGAGATCCTGCGCGGAGTCGACCTGGAGGTCCCTCAGGGCGAGGTCCACGCGCTGATGGGTCCGAACGGGTCCGGAAAGAGCACCCTGGCGTACGCGCTCGCGGGACACCCGCGCTACGACATCACCGATGGACGGGTGATCTTCCAGGGCGAGGTCGTCGCCAGCGCCGACGAGGACGAGACCCTCGACGCGGACGAACGGGCGCGGCTGGGGATGTTCCTGGCGATGCAGTACCCGCTTGAGGTCCCGGGCGTCTCGGTCATGAACTTCCTGCGCTCGTCGCTGTCGGCGGTGCGCGGCGAGGAGGTCCCGCCCCGCGAGTTCGTGAAGGCCTTCAACGAGGCCAGCAAGCTCCTCGAGTTCGACAAGAGCTTCGCGGACCGTTATCTGAACGAGGGTTTCTCGGGCGGCGAAAAGAAACGCCACGAGATCCTGCAGATGGCGCTGCTCAAGCCGAAGGTCGCGATCCTGGACGAGACCGACTCGGGCCTCGACATCGACGCCCTCAAGGTCGTGTCCAACGGCGTCAACGCCCTCCGCGGCGACGACCTCGGCGTGCTCATCATCACGCACTACACCCGGATCCTGAACTACATCAAGCCGGATGTCGTGCACGTGATGTTCGAGGGCCGCATCGCCAAGACCGGTGGCCCCGAGCTTGCCGAGCACCTCGAGCAGGTCGGCTACGTGGAGTTCGGCGCCGCCGAGCCCGCGTCCACGTCGGCCGGATCGTAGTCGGGGAGCCCACGGGATGAGCGCGGTGTCATCGCTGGATCGCCACCGCGCCGACTTCCCGATCCTCTCCCGTGATTTCGCGGGGAAGCCGCTGGTCTACCTCGACTCGGCGGCCACCTCGCAGAAGCCGGACGTGGTGAT
This sequence comes from uncultured Bifidobacteriaceae bacterium, assembly GCA_964531025.1. Lineage (GTDB taxonomy): Bacteria > Actinomycetota > Thermoleophilia > Miltoncostaeales > Miltoncostaeaceae > CALMEC01. The sequence goes on from CAZHDY010000001.1 coordinate 743,802, forward strand.
CGACACCATCTCCGACTACTACCGCACGTCGAACGCCAACGTGCGCCGAGGCGTCTACGGGCTGGCCGCCGAGTCGGACCGCCGTTTCGAGGAGGCCCGCGCCTCCGTCGCCCGCCTGGTGGGTGCCGACACCGACGGGCTAGTGATCACCAAGAACGTCAGCGAGGCCGTCAACCTGGTGGCCTACACCTGGGGGCTTCGGAACCTGGGCGAGGGCGACGAGATCGTCGTGTCGCTCATGGAGCACCACTCGAACATCGTCCCGTGGCAGATCATCGCCGGGCTCACCGGCGCGAGGGTCCGCTTCTGCCCCATCACCCCGGATCACCTGCTCGACATGGACGCCCTGCGGACCCTGATCGGCCCGCGCACCAGGGTCGTGGCCATCACGCAGGTCAGCAACACCCTGGGCACGATCAACCCGGTGGACGAGATCGCGACGCTGGCCCGCGAGGTCGGTGCGCTCTCCGTAGTCGACGGCGCGCAGAGCGTGCCGCATATGCCCGTCGACTTCGCCGCGATGGGCTGCGACGTCCTGGCGTTCACGGGCCACAAGATGCTGGGTCCCACCGGCGTCGGCATCCTCGTGGCGAAGCCCGAGCTCCTGGCGTCGTGGGAGCCGTTCATGGGCGGCGGCGAGATGATCGGCGACGTCACCGTCGAGGGGTCCACCTGGGCCGAGGCCCCGCGCCGCTTCGAGGCCGGCACCCCTCCCATCGCCGACGTCGTCGGCCTGGGCGCGGCCGCCGAGTACCTCATGGGGATCGGCATGCAGAACGTCCGCGACCACGAGGTGGCGCTCACCTCCTACGCCCTGGAGGCGCTTGCCGAGGTCCCCGGGCTCAGCGTGTACGGCCCGTCCGACCCGGCCCTTCGCGGCTGCCCCATCAGCTTCGCCCTGGACGGCGTCCACCCCCACGACATCGCCCAGTTCCTGGATTCTCAGGGCGTCTGCGTGCGCGCCGGCCACCACTGCACCAAACCCCTCATGACCGACCTCGGTGTCACCGCCACGGCGCGGGCCAGCACCCACGTCTACTCGAACCGCGACGACATCGACGCCCTGGTCGCCGGCCTGCACGGGTGCCGCGCGTTCTTCGGGGTACAGTGAACGTGGAGACGTCGCCGTCCAGAGGAGGTCGAGTTGGCCAGCGGTCTTGAGAGCCTCTACCAGGAGATCATCCTGGACCACTACCGCAACCGGCGGCACCGGGGCACCCTCGAGCACCCCACCGCGGCGGTCGACCACAACAACCCGGTCTGCGGGGATGCCATCCACCTGGAGATCCTGGTGGACGACGGCACGCTGGTGAGCGTCGCCCACACCGGCGACGGCTGCTCCATCTCGCAGGCGTCGGCGTCCATGATGGGCGAGGCCGTCACGGGCAAGTCGCTGGACGAGGCAGCGGCGCTCATCGAGCACATGCGCGCGGTGATGAAGGGCGACGAGGCACCGGACGAGGACCGCCTCGGTGACGCGATCGCGTTGGAGGGTGTGGCCCAGTTCCCGGCGCGGGTGAAGTGTGCTCTGCTTTCATGGATGGCACTGAAGGACGCGCTTGCGACCAACGGAGGGAGCCGCAATGGCGACTGAGGAACAGATCCGCGAGGCCATGTTCGTGGTCGAGGATCCCGAGATCGGGATCAACGTCGTCGACCTCGGCCTCCTCTACGGCATCAACCAGGACGACGACGGCAACGTCGTGCTCGACATGACGCTCACGTCGATGGGCTGTCCTCTGACCGAGAAGATCATCGAGGACTCGCAGAATGCGGTCATGCCGCTCGACGGTGTGGAGTCCGTCAACATCAACTGGGTGTGGGATCCGCCGTGGGGCCCCGACTCCATGACGGAAGAGGGCAAGCTCATGATGAAGGTCATGGGCTTTATGTAGGCCGGATCCCGGTCGATCCATGATTGGAAGGAGGTTCGCGTCATGACAACCAACGCCGATGCACCGCCTCCCATGACCCTGGAGGAGAAGAAGGCCGCCGCACGCGAGCGTGCGCGCGCCGCCAAGGCCGCACGCGAGGCCGGCTCCGCCCAGATCGAGCTGACCGACAGCGCCGCCGCGTACATCCGCGAGGTGGCGGAGAAGCAGGGCAAGGCCGACGGCGTCCGCGTCCGGATCCTCGCCGGCGGCTGCTCCGGGCTGGAGTACCGCATCGACCTGCTCGATCCGGACGAGCCGCCCAAGGAGGGCGAGCGCGACCTGACGACGAACGGGATCCGCCTCCTCATCGACCTGAAGAGCTCGATCTACGTGACCGGGTCGATCATCGACTACGAGCGCACCGTGATGCGCCGCGGGTTCAAGATCAACAACCCGAACGCGACGAGCACCTGCAGCTGCGGCGACAGCTTCGGGGTCTGAGGACGCCAAGGACGAGCATTGTCAGTGCCGCTCCCAACTCGTCCACTTCTTTTGCAGTGCCAGGAGTTCTGAGACGACGCTTGGTGCTGGCATGGTCCAGACGATGTCCGATTCGTCAGGGGTGGTGGCAAGGAGTGATTCGATGCCACCGTCAGCGATTGCGGCGGCGATCCAGAGGGCTTCCTCCATGCGAACTGAGCGATCACGATCGTCGTGAGACTCGCCCGCGCTCGAAAGAAGGAACGTAGCGGCCCAAGCGTCGGCAAGGTCGTCACCCCAAGACCAGTCTGCGAAAGCCGCCGATCCGGCACCCCAGTGGAGGTTGCGGACAGAGCCAAGGCCGAAGACCCCGATGGCATCAACAGGCGTCTGGTCCTCTGCCACGACTGGCCATGACGTACTGTCGACCTCGAACGACCCGCTGGCATCTGCTTCCTCGAAAACCCGCGATGCCGCCGCCACATAGCTGTAGAGAGCCAGCCAACGAGCCCTATCGGCTTCGTACGAACCGATGCGCCGGAGTTGGGGCGGTGGTGAGGCTGCGGGCATTCCTCGATGGTTCAGCAGTGGCAAGTGCTCCTTGATCAGAGCGCTCTCCACCTGGTTCACTTGACTGGCGGGCAGCGCGGACCAGCCCCACACAAGATGTTCGTACTGCCACGCGAGCGCCTGGTTGATCGAGAGTTGTCCAAGAGGACTCGGCCGGCTCCGGTACTTGGATGCTTGGACCTTGTAGAAGCTGCGGTGCCAGATCGGCGGCAGGATCGTGCGGCGGACACCCAGCAACTCGGCGAGTTCGAAGAACGGGTAGCAGTCCTGCTGGCCTGGTTGGCGGACATGTTCCCGCAGACGATCAAGCAGCGTCCGCGGCTTCCCCTTCGTACGGCTCGTCGGCCCCGCCTTCCCGATGTAGGCGACGACGGGAGCCGGTCCCTCGACTCCAAGCTGTTCGAGAGCCTCGTCCGTCGTGATCCACGCGGCGTACACGCCGGGCTCGCGCGGAATCGGGCAGCCGTCCCCCTTCATATCCTCGGGACGGAGTGTCTGCATCGGCTCGGGGATCGCTACCGACGTTCGAGCTTGGCTCATCGCCTGTCAGTTCCTTTCATCGCTCGCTATGAGGGCATCGGCGTGACACCGTGCGTCCTTGACGTACCGAGCAGGCGGCCCGGAACAGGTAGCCAGCCCCTCGTAGCCCCAGCCCCGTCTGAGAAGGTCATGTTGTCTCCCGACCTCGGTACCTGTTGATGGGTGTGATGTTGCCCGAGAGCGGTCCGTCCGGTACCTCGGGGCTCGGGTCGGGGCGCCACACGCCGTCCTCGCAGAGAACGCGGCCATGACGCTTCATCTGCAGGCACGCGCAATCGCGGAAGCGTCAAGGAGGGCCAGCCCGCCCCTCGGCCCATTGTCCCAGAAAGGTCCGCGGCAACACAGTCTCGGATACGCGAGACGGTTCCCTCGCGGTCCGAAATCGAACATATTGCCATCGCGAGCTCGAACTTTTCCATCGCGAGATCGGCATTTCTTCCACCCATCCCCACCCAGATCAGCACGACCTCAGCCTCAGCCGATGAACGGCTGCCAAACACGCGACACCCGGACCGATCTGTCCATCGCCGTTCCTCGCCAGCCGGAGCTGACCGCCCGATACCCGGCTAGCGCAGACCAGCGTGACACGCGGCCGTGTTCGCATCTCGCGCATCCAGTGCTACCCTAAACGCGTTGCAGTCACTGCATGCACCAGGAGGGTAACGGTGGCGATCCTGACGGTACGCAATCTCAAGCCTGCGGTACACCAGAGACTTCGCGAACAGGCCGCCGCAAACGGCCGCTCGATGGAGGCGGAAGCCCGGGCCATACTGGAAGCTGGCGTCGGCGACTCGCCGCCCGACCTCATCAGCGGGCTGCGCCGGTTCGCGGAGGAGACGCGGATGACGGAGGACGAACTCGCGACGGTCTTCCCCGCACGCACTTCTGAGCAGCAACGCACGATCACCTTCTCTGACGAGGGTTCGTGATCATCCTCGATACGAACGTCGTCGCGGTGGCCATGGGGGCGAGCCTCGACGACACGGCCGCGGCCTGGTTTGAGGAGCAGGACGCCGGATCCATCTACATCACCGCGGTAACGCGGGCTGAAGTGCGCTACGGCATCGCCCGCCTCCCCTCCGGCCGCAGAAGACGAGCGCTTCAACGTGCGGCCGACACGTTCTTCACCGGTCAATCCGGGAGGACATTGCCCTTCGATGCCACCGCCGCAGACGCCTACGGCAAGATCGTCGCCGACCGCGAACGGCGAGGGCGTCCCATCGGCATCGCCGACGCGCAGATCGCGGCGATCGCGCGAGCCCACGGAGCTGACATCGCCACCCGCGATATGTCCGGCTTCGAGCTCACCGGAGTAAGCGTGGTCAACCCGTTCAGCTGACGCCCGGGTCTCCCGCCACGCGCCGCTCCGTCCGCTCGGGGAACCAGACCTCCGCGCGGGGCAACCCGGCGAAGGCGGGATCGTCCAGGTCGTCGATCGGAAGCCCCCAGACCCCGGTCGGGTCGGTCACCGCGAAGCGGATGCCCCGCCGCCCAGGCTCGTCCGGATCGGCCGGCATCACGTTCCGGAGAACCGCCCACCTCTCGACGGTCGTGAAGCGGAACGACTGAATGAACGGGTCGACGAGCGTCGGCCCCGGATCGGCGGGATCGAATACGTCCGTCGTGTCGTAGCGACGCGAATGAAGCTCGACGAGGTACCCGCCGAGCGGTGTCTCGGCCATGACACGCCCGAACACGAACCCTCCGGTGACGCGGTCCGGAACGAAGAACCCGTCACCGACGGCGACCTTCAACGAAGGCACGGCGACCTCCAAGATGGTTGGTTCCGCGGAAGTCGTGGCGTGGGGCACGCCCCCGGTGGCGCGGATGCGTCACCGGGCGACTCGAACAGGCAACCAGCATGCCCTTCGGCGCCCGGCACCGCCCCGCATCGACCGGTGACCCACCCCACATCCACTCTCCCGTGGAACCAACCATCTAGCCCAGGATCCCCTTCACGGCGTCCCCGGCCGCCACACCCTCCAGCACGAGGATGTCGGGCGGAGCGGCGTTCAGCGGTCCGGCCTTCTCGCGGAACTCCGCGAGGTGCGGCTGGCCGAGATGCTTCTCGAGCGCCTCGGAACTGGCCCACCGCTCGATGAGCGCCAGGCGGTTGGGATCGCGCACGTCGCGGTGGAGCGCGAATCGGATGCAGCCCTCCTCCTCGTGCGTCGGAGGAATGACCACCTCGCGTGCGACGGCTTCCAGTTCGTCCCTCTGCCCGTCCTTTGCCGTCATGATCGCGACGACTACCACCTCGCCCATCGGAGCCCCCCTGTTCGAACCACGGTTCATTGGTGGGCCGATCCTAGTTATGCCTCACTCGTATCGGTGAAGTGCATTTCTGGATTTCACGCACCCGACACGAGCGTCCCGTTCATCGCTCGCGGTTCGAAGGCAGGCGGATGTGCCCGCACCTGACCGGAATCGCGGTGCGCCTCCGACCGAAGCCCCGATGTACACGGTCGTTGTCGATGAGCCACTCGTCTCACCCGTTCGGGTGAGACAGCCCTTATCGGCGACGCGTATTCCCACAGTGGAGCGGGCGTTGAGGACGCCGCCTCGCGCACACGACGGTCGCTCCGCGGTCCCGCGGAATCAGTCATCGAAGACCGCGGATCGAGGTGACGACAGGCTGAAGTAACGTCCGTTACACTCAGATGTGTGACACCATCGAATGAACCCGGCTGGCTTGTCCTGATCGTCCGCCTCCCCGCGGAGCCGTCCCGATTCCGCGTCGCCGTCTGGCGCGAACTTCGAAAGCTCGGCGCGCTGTCGCTCGGGCAGGGCATGTGGGCCGTTCCCGACGTGCCGATGTTCACCGGAGGGATCGAGCGCGCCATCCGTCTGGGACGGGAAGCGAACGGCGATGTCCTCACCCTCGACGCGTCCGGGCATACGACGTCCGATTCCGAACGTCTGCAGACGCTGTTCGCCGCCGCGCGATCCGCCGACTGGACCGAGTTCCTGGCCGACTGCGACAGGTTCGACGAGGAGATCGCGAAGGAGATCCGCACCAAGAAGTTCACGCTCGCCGAGCTCGAGGAGGAAGAACAGTCGCTCGAGCGTCTCCGTCGCTGGCACAGAGATCTCACGGCGCGCGACGTCTTCGGGACGCCGGAAGCGGCACGAGCCACGAAACGCCTCGCCGAGTGCGAGGAGGCATGCGAGCACTACTCGGAGCGCGTGTTCCGAGCGCTGCACGGGAATCCACCGGACCCTGACGAGCACTGACATGGAAACCTCGAACGAAAGGGGACGCCGCAGCCTCCTGTGGCCCCTCTACGCGGCCGGCTTCACGACGGCCTTCGGCGCCCATGGCATCGCCGCCAACCTCGGTGGGTTCACGGACGACGCCGTCACGTCACTCCTCGTACTCGGCGGTCTGCTGGCCGTGTACGACGGCGCGGAGGTCATCCTCAAGCCGCTCTTCGGAACGCTGGCCGACCGCATCGGCGCACGTCCCGTGCTCATCGGCGGCCTCCTCGGATTCGCCATCGCGTCGGCCTCCTTCGTCATCGTCGAGGGCAGCGCCTGGCTGTGGATCGCACGGCTCGGTCAGGGAGCCGCCGCCTCGGCGTTCTCACCATCGGCGTCGGCCATGGTCGCGCGTCTCACCCCGGCGAGCTCCCACGGCCGTGCCTTCGGGTCGTACGGATTCCACAAATCGATCGGCTACACGCTCGGTCCGGTTCTCGGGGGCGTGATCGTCTGGGCGGGTGACCTACGACTGCTGTTCGCGGTGATGGCCGTTCTCGGCCTGGCCGTCGCGATCTGGGCCGCGGTCATGGTTCCGGCGGTGCCCCCGCTTCCCAAGACGCGCCAGACCCTCGTCGACCTCGCGCGCCGGCTGACGGAACCGACTTTCCTGGGCCCCACGGCGGCGCTCGCGGCGGCCACGGCAGCGCTCTCCGTCGGAGTCGGGTTCCTCCCGGTGTCCGGACGCCTGGCCGGCCTCGGCACCGTCGCCACCGGCGCGGCGGTCTCCTTGCTCGCGGCATGTGCAGCGGTCGTCCAACCCCGCGTCGGACGCGCGTTCGATTCCGGACGCATCACCGCCCGCGGTGGTATCGCCGCCGGGCTTCTCATCGGGTCTGCCGGCCTGGCCGTCGCGATACCGGGCGGACTCATCGGAGTCCTGGCAGGTGCGGCCTTGATCGGGATCGGCACCGGAGTGATCACCCCGCTCGGCTTCGCCGTCCTCGCGTCGAGCACGCCGCCCGAACGCCTCGGTCAGACCATGGGTGCCGCCGAACTCGGACGCGAGTTGGGAGACGCCGGGGGTCCGCTGATGGTCGCCGCGCTGGCAAGCACACTGACGCTTGGAGCCGGCTACGCGGGCCTCGCGCTCCTCCTCGCGGTGGGCGCGACCATCTCCTGGTCGGCGTCGTCGGGCATCCGCCGCGACACGCCGGCGCCGAGCGGCCGTTAGGCTGCCGTCGAGGTCGCGACGCCGTCAGACCGGCGGGGAACCGCACGTCTCGACCGCGGCTGAGAGGAGACGACACCGTGAGCCCAGGCAAGGAATCGTCGAAGAAGGCTCCCGCACTGTCCCCGTCGGATACTCCGGTCGAGGTGGCACTCGACAAGGCGACCGGTCCTCGGCGCGCCGAGGCCGACGAGCTGGTCGCCCTTCTTGAGGAGATCACCGGCGAACAGCCCGTCGTGTGGGCAGGCCGTATCGTCGGGTTCGGGGAGTACGAGTACCGCTACGACAGCGGACGAAGCGGACGGGCACCGAAGATCGGATTCGCCACCGGTGCCAAGCACACCATCTACCTCGTCAACGGTTTCGCGGAACGGTGGCCCGACCTGCTGGAGAACCTGGGCGCGCATCGCGCGAGCACCGGGTGCCTGTACCTGACCCGCCTGGCGAACGTCGATCGCGACGTGCTGCGCATCCTGCTCGAACGATCGCTCGGAGAGACCCGATCGTCGGCTACGTGACCGAGCCCGTGAGCCCGGCCAGGCGTATCGCCACGTCAACCAGTGAGAGGCGCTCCAACGACCCCACATCCGCACGTGGGATCCACGCGGCCATGTCCGTGCTGCCGTTCACCTCGTTGGTGAGCGTCCCGCCGACGATGGCGGCCCGATAGACGATCCGCAGCGCCTGCATGTCGCGGTCCCCGGTCAGACGACGTCGGGCATCGATGATCAATGAGTCCACACCGAGGATGTCGCCGACGACGACGTCGTAGCCGGTCTCCTCCCGGACCTCGCGAACACATGCCGCCTCAGGTGCCTCGCCCGGTTCGAGACCGCCGCCCGGCATCGTCCACCGCGGTACCCCTCCACCGGTCCACCGTGACAGCAGCACACGATCACGGTCGTCGGTGATGACGGCGTATGCGGCGACGCGGAGATCCACGGCGAGGTCCCTGCCCCCTCAGACGCGCCGGTGGCTCAGTGCCGGCAGCCGCGTGCGCACATCGTCCAGCACCGCGCGATCGACCTCGACGACGGCCACGCCGACGCCATCGGCCACCTCCGCCAGCACCTCACCCCACGGCGAGACGATCATGCTGCGGCCGTGCGACGCGGTGCCGGTCGCGTGGGTTCCGACCTGACCGGCGGCAAGCACGAAACACTGGTTCTCGATGGCGCGCGCACGGATGAGCGTCTCCCAGTGCGCGGCACCGGTGACCGCGGTGAACGCAGCCGGCACCGTGAGGATCTCGGCCCCGTCGTCCGCGAGCCGACGGTAGAGCTCGGGAAAGCGCACGTCGTAACAGACGGACAGGCCCGTCCTCCAGCCGGCCACCTCGGCCACCACGACGTCTCGGCCGGGCTCGGTGACCGCCGACTCCCGGTACCTGAACCCGCCGACATGGACGTCGAAGAGATGGATCTTCCGGTACACCGCCCGCCGTATCCCCTCAGGATCGATCACCACGCTGGTGTTGTGCGTGGTGGCACCCCCAGGAGTTCGTTCCGAGATGCTCCCGGCGATCAGCCACAGGCCGAGCCCGCGGGCCCACGAGGCCGCCGCCGTGAGCGACGGACCGTCGAGATCCTCCGCACCCGCCAGCTGGCCGGCGTCCGTATCGATCAGATTCCACTTCTCGGGAAGGAGGACGATCTCGGCGCCAAGACGAGCCGACTGCGCGACGAGCTCCGCGGCGACGGCGATGTTGTCCGCCGCATCGGGGCCCGAGTTCATCTGGCAGACGGCGACACGGATGGACGACATGCCCCGATCATGGCATGCCGTCGACGCCGCCGAGCCCGTGGCGCTACCATTGACCGGACCCCTCAGTCTCATCATCGAAGGTGAATCCATGGCCGAGTCCGCCGTCCTGACACGCATCGAAGAGGTCCTCGAGGAGATCCGCCCCGCCCTTCACTCCGACGGCGGCGACATCGAGCTCGTCGACTTCGACGACGAGGGCTTCGTCCACGTGAACATGCTGGGCGCCTGTGGCGGCTGCCCGATGTCGACGGCCACGCTCGTCCTGGGAGTCGAGGCAGCCCTGCGGGAGCGCGTCCCCGAGGTCGAGGGCGTCATCCCCATCTGATTCGAGGGGCTGGGCCCTGCCGCGCACCCGTTGGAGCGCGGCGCCGTCGGATCATCCCGGAGTACCTCATGTGAAGGGATGAATCGGGGTGCCCGGATTTGAACCGGGGACCTCTCCGACCCGAACGGAGCGCGCTACCAAGCTGCGCCACACCCCGACGGCACCGATGCATCGTACCGATCCCTGCCGCGCCGCGCCACCTGAGCCCACAGCATCCGCTGCACCGAACGGACGTTGCACGGTGAACGACCGCCACCACCCCAGGATTGTTACCGCCTCGCTAAGGACTCCGCAGAGGCTCGATCCACTCACGACCCTCTGCGCGAAACAAAGAACATCCTGCAAATAAGGATTTTTCTTCGGGGTGGACGCCTTCTTCACAGAAGCTTTGCCGATGATGGGAGTACCCTGTGGTTAACTACTTCTCCACGGTCTCTTCGTCAGCTAACGACCGTGACGTCGCCCCGTATGGCACACCCTTCCTCGACATCCACGCCCACATCTGTCACGGACGGCGCTCCGCGCCGGCGGCGGTGGCCGATCGAGGTCGCCCTGTTCGCCGGAATGCTGCTGATCTACCAGGCATCGCGCGCGCTGGTGGTCGGCGACGAAGCCGTGGCATTGAAGAACGCCTTCGAGGTCATCGATCTGGAGAAGGTCTTCGGCCTCCACTTCGAGTCGAGCATCCAGGGGTGGATGCTGGACAACTTCCACCTGACCCAGGCGCTGAACCAGTTCTACATCTGGGCGCACCTCCCGGTCACCGCCATCTTCTTCATCTGGCTGTACCGCCGCCGTCGCGCGGTCTACCCGTTCGTGCGCAACGCATTCTTCCTGGCGAACGTGCTGGCGCTCGCAGTCTTCGTCATCTTCCCGGTCGCACCCCCTCGGATGCTGAGCGGTGAGGGATTCGTCGACACGCTCTCGCTCATCAGTGGCATCGACCTCCACCAGGGCAACCTCTCCGGCTGGTTCAACCCGTATGCGGCCGTCCCGTCCATGCACTTCGGCTACGCCCTCATGGTCGGTGTCATCACGGCGCTGCTGGCGCGTAACTACATCGTGAAGGTGCTCGCGCTCATGTACCCGGCCCTGGTGTTCTTCACCATCGTCGGCACCGCGAACCACTATGTCGTGGATGCCCTTGCCGGAGGCCTTGTCCTGGCGGCGGCCTTCCTGCTCACCTGGTTCGCCACTCGCCGGGTCAGCGCCATCCAGGAGCGCCGGACGACCCGCCGGGCCCGCGAGGAATCCGCGCACGATGCGAACACCCGGGACGCCCTCCGTGAGCCGGAATCTCTTGAGTCCCCCGAGGTAACGATCTAAAGTCTCTCCATGGATCGGACAACGTCATCAGCATCCCGACCGGACGCCGCTGACAGCCCGTTCCGCGTGATCCACGGCCCGCCTGCTCTCTGAGCACGCGGGCCGTTTTCATTTCAGAACACCCGCGCAGTATCGGAGGTTGTGGCCATGGCGATCCACCTGACTCCCGACGAGTTGTCTGACGCATTGGGAATCAAGAGCAGAGACGTGATCCGGATGTGCCAGGAGGAGTCGGTGCCGATTCTCCATGGGCGGATCGACAAGACCCTCTTCTTCCAGACGATGCAGGCGACCGGGCACCGTATGCCCGAGGACGCAGAGCTCCTGCTCGAGATGCACTAGAGGTACTCCGCAGTCGACCGCTCCTCTGCGGGGCGGGCATGGCCGCGTGCTAGCGTCACGTGCCGTGTCCCGCCCCGCTTGTTTCTCCCATAGGCCGCGCACGCTCCTGACGGCCGCGGTCATCGTCGGCCTCGTCTCTGCCGGCACCGCCCAGGCCTCGGAGGTCCAGGTCCGCCAGGCCCTCACGTCGTGGACCGCGAAGAATCCGCACACCACCGCGGCGATCTGGCGTCTTGACGCACAGGGGAACCAGGAGGTGGCGGCGTACAAGGCGTCCATCCCCCGACGGCCTGCGTCAACGATGAAAGTTGTGACCGCGGCATCGTCGTTGCAGGCATTCGGTCCGGAGTACCGCTTCGAGACCCACCTCTACATGGGGACCACCGCCACCTACTCGGGGCCGGTGCTACGGACCCCCCTCTACCTCAAGGGCTACGGCGACCCCACGTTTTCGACAGCGGCGTTCAACCGCCGTCACCTGGGGCGGACCGGCAGCCAGATCGCCACGCTGGTGGCGCCGCTCCGCACGAGCGGGATCACCAGCATCAAAGGTCCGGTCGTCGTGGACGAGTCGTACTTCGACTCGCGGCGCAAGGTCGCCAGCTGGCCGAGCCGGTACTACGGAGAGTGTCAACCGCTCTCCGCGCTCAGCGTGAACCAGAGCTACCTCGGTGACAGTCGCGGGCGCTACGCCGCACGTCCGTCGCTCGTCGCCGGCGCCAGGCTCCGTGAGACGATGCGGGCCATGAAGGTGGCACACACCGGTGGTGTCCAGATGGGGCGGACCCCGCAGAAGGCACGTCTGGTCGGCGTGGCGAAGTCACCGCCGCTCAAGACGATCACCCGCCTCATGCTGCCGCCGAGCGACAACTTCGTGGCGGAGATGCTCACCAAGAACGTCGGTGCCGCGACGGCGAACTCGGGAACCACGGCCGCCGGAACGCGCGCCACGACGAACCTTCTGGGCCGTTACCTGTCGCCCACCGACCGACTCGTCGACGGATCCGGCCTGGACCGGGGCAATCGCCTCGCTGCCACATCCCTTGTCAAGCTCCTCGCTGCGGCCAACTCGGATCCCACCTGGGGACGCGCACTCATCCAGTCACTGCCTCGTGGCAACGAAGGAACGCTACGCTCGCGCTTCCCGTCCCTGGGAAGCCGGGTGCGTGCGAAGACCGGCTACATCAGCGGCACCTCCGGCCTCACGGGGATCGTGACGTCGAAGAACGGACAGCGCTACGCGTTCGCCCTCCTCATGAACGACAGCTCGATCAGCGGGGCGCGCGCCACCCAGGACCGCATCGTGCGGATGCTTGCCGCGGGCACCGCGGACGTCCCCGGCTATGCGCCACCACCGGTGAAGGCCGACCCGCCGCCGACGCCGACCCCGACGCCGCAGCCTCCGACGTCGACCGCCTCGACGACCGCGCCGGCCACCCGATAGACGCTCCGCCGATGGCGCCGGCGGATGCGCTCATCCGCCCGTGATCGGCGTCACAACATTCGTGCTGCTGCTGGTGGTACTCATCGCCGGACCTCTGGGGCTCACGGTTGGTCATTCTGAGCCGAGACTGCGCGCGATGATCCCTCGGATGGGTGCCGCCCTCGTGGGCGCACTCGTCGGCGTCTGGTGCTGGAACCTGGCACAGCCCGATGCCTACTACGGACCGGACTCGGGTCGTCGCTACTGGGACGCCGTCCCGTCCATGCAACCGTTCGCCATCGTCGCGATCGCGATCACCGTTCTTGTCGGGGTTCTCCTGCTGATGGCGGGCCGCAGATGGAACGAACGAACGACAACGATTCCGCCCGTCGCAACGATCGGCCTCCTCGGGATGCCCGTCGTCGCGATCGCCCTCTTCGTGGTGGGAGCCGCCATCGGGGGCGGGCACTGACAGGAACCGCGCCACAGCGGTCCAGTCGGACATGTCGGGGAAAGTCCGGTGTCTGACACAAAACTTTCCGAGACCTCGTGACGACACGCGTCGATCAGCACCTGCACGGCCGTATCTAACCATCAAGTTGAGAGTTAGATACAGCTATTCAGGCCCTTCCGGGACCGCTTCTTCCCCGGCGAGGATCGCCAGGAACCGCGTCTCGTCGATCACGGGCACTCCGGCCTTCTCCGCCTTCGCGACCTTGCTCCCCGGATCGCGTCCCACGACCACGAAGGCCGTCTTCTTGCTGACCGAATCCGTGGGTTTGCCGCCCGCCGCGGCGATGGCCCGCTTCGTCTCGTCGCGTGTCATCGCATCGAGACCGCCCGTGACCACGATGCTGAGCCCCGTGAGGACACCGTCGGTGGGCGCCTCGACGACCTCCATCTCGGTCGTGAGCCCTTGCTCGCGAAGCCGCAGCAGCGTGTCGCGGTTCTCCTCGACCGCCAGGTACTCGGCGATCGCGCCGGCCACGACCGGGCCCACGCCCTCGGCGGTCGCGAAGACCTCGGTATCGGCGTTCAGCAGGATGTCGAGCGACGGCGCGACCTGGGCCACGGCCTGGGCGGTGATCCCGCCCACGTGCCGGATGCCCAGACCGGTCAGAAGGCGCGGCCACTCCTGCGCCTTCGATGCCTCGATAGCGTTCACAAGGTTCGTGGCCGCGATCTCGCCGAAGCCGTCCAAGCCCGACAGGTGCTCCACGGTCAGCTCGTAGATGTCGGCGATCTGCCCGATGAGGCCGGCACCGTACAGGCGCTCGACGGTCTTCTCTCCCATTCCCTCGATGTCCATGGCGCCACGCGATGCGAAGTGGATCATCGACTGGACGGCCTGAGCGGGACACGCCCGGTTGGGGCATCGGATGACCACCTCGCCCTCCACGGAGGCCAGAGGCGTCTCGCAGGCGGGGCACCGCTCGGGCATCGTAAACGGACGCTCGGACCCGTCGCGGTTCTGAACCAGCGGGGCGACCACCTGAGGGATGACGTCCCCGGCCCGCTGGACGACCACGGTGTCACCGATACGCAGGTCCTTGCGCTCGATGTCCTCATGATTGTGGAGGGTCGCGTGACGTACGGTGACGCCGCTCACCTGCACCGGCCTCAGCACCGCGAACGGCACGATGGCCCCGGTGCGACCGACGTTCACCTGGATGTCCTCCAGGACGGTCGTGGCCGTGGTGGGGGCGAACTTGTACGCGACGGCCCAGCGGGGGGCGCGGCCGACCGAGCCCAGACGACGCTGCAGATCGAAGGAGTCCACCTTCACCACGGCTCCGTCGATGTCGTAGTCGATGGAGCTCCGCCGTTCCTCCCAGCGGGCGCAGGCGTCCGCCGCGGCCTCGATCCCGCCGACGGTGGTGATCTCGTCGTTCACCGGGAATCCGGTCCGCCGCAGCCAGTCCAGGCACTCCGACTGGCTCGCCACGTCGATTCCCTCCCGATACCCGACGGAATAGCAGAACATCGCGAGAGGCCGTTCGGCCGTCACCGTCGGATCCTGCTGACGAAGGCTGCCCGCCGCGGCATTGCGGGGGTTCGCGAATGTCGGAAGCCCCGCTGCCGCCCGTGATGCGTTGAACTCGGCGAATGCGGCGAGTGGCAGGTACACCTCACCGCGTACCTCCACGACGTCGGGGGCACGCTCGCCCAATGCGAGCGCCATCTCGTGCGGCAGCCCGGCGATGGTGCGCACATTGGCCGTCACGTCCTCCCCCACCACCCCGTCACCGCGCGTGGCAGCAGTGACCAGCATCCCGTGCTCGTAGGTCAGCGAGATGGCGAGACCATCGATCTTCGGTTCGACGACCAGCGCCGGTGGCTCGCCCGCCCGTCCCTCGGCCGCCAGCACGTTCAGCGCACGCCGGTACCACGCATCGAGCTCCTCCCCGCCGCGGGCATTGGCGAGCGACAGCATCGACTCACGGTGCCGGATCTCCGCGAAGCCCGCGGCCGGCCGTGCACCCACCGTCTGGGTGGGCGAGTCGGCCACATGGATCTCCGGGTGCTCCGCCTCGAGCGTGTCGAGCTCGCGCACCCAGTCGTCGTAGACGGGATCATCGACGGTCGGCGCGTCGCGTACGTAGTAGGCCTCCGCGGCCTCGCGGATCAGCATGCGCAGTTCCTCGGCACGTGCACGGGGATCGGTCATCCGATGAGAACCTCCCGCAGCTGGGGGATGGTGTCGACGACAACGTCGGCCCCCTCGGCCTCCAGCGCATCACGGGGGAAGAAGCCCCACGTGACACCGACGGCCGTGATGCCCGCGGCACGCGCGGCACGGATGTCGAACGGCGCGTCGCCCACATAGCAGAACGATGCGGGATCACCGTTCCCGAAGCGCTCCATGGAGACGAGGAGCGGTGCGGGATCCGGCTTGTGGACGTCGGAGTCCTCGGCGTCGACCACCACCTCGAAGTGGTGGCGCACAGGGACAACCTCGAAGGACCGCTTCACCGTGGGACGGTTCTTGGACGTGACGATGCCCAGCCTCCGCCGGACGGCCAGGAGGTCGGTCAGCAGACCGTCCATTCCCTCGTACGGGGTGAGGAGCTCGTCGTGCATACGGAGGTTCCACGTGCGGAACTCACGCACCAGATCATCGACGTCGTCCGGCGAGAATGCGCGCATCTGATCGGCAAGCGGGCGTCCCACGTTCGCCAGGAGCGTGGAGTCCGGAAGATCCCGGCCGAGGATCGTCCTCACCGCGTGCCGGTGCGACTCGCGGATCAGACGCACCGAGTCGATGACCGTCCCGTCCAGGTCGAACAGGATGGGGTCGAATCCGCTCTGCGCCATCAGCGGGCGTCGTCCCTTACGGTGTCCATGATGGCGCCCAGATCCTGCTGGGCGAACGCCTCCATGGACGGGAACTCCGTCCAGTCCCGGACGATGGGCGTGACGGTGATGAAACCGTTCTCGATGGCGGCGAAGTCCGTGCCGTCCTCGGCATGGTGTGCGGGGTCATCGCCGTAGATCACGTAGCGGCGACGCTCGTCACCGTCGTCGACGAGCTGTAACGAGTCGTAGTAGATCCGTCGACCGAGACGCGCCACCCGGACGCCCGCGATGGCACCGGGCGGGATGCCGGGGATGTTGACGCTCACCAAACGGCGCGGCGGGAAGGCCTCGTCGGTCACGAGAGAGACCAGCTCCGCCGTGAACCGTGCAGCGAAGGTGAACTCGTAGGTCGAGCCCCCGTTGTGCCAGTGGCCACCGTCGAGCGCGCCCTGCGAGACGGCGATGGCCGGCACGCCGAGCAGCATGCCCTCGTAGGCGGCGGCGACGGTGCCCGAGTACGTGACGTCGTCACCCAGGTTGTAGCCCTGGTTAATGCCGCTGACGACCACGTCCGGCACCCGACCGTCCACCAGCCCCGCCGCGGCGAAACGCACACAGTCCACCGGCGTGCCGTCGACCGCGTAGCCCATACTGCCGTCCGGCAGAACGCGCTCATCCACATGGAGAGGACGCGTGATCGTGATGCCACGGCCGATCGCGCTGCGATTCTGCTGCGGAGCGATGACCATCACATCACCCAGGCGATCGAGCGCCGTCTTGAGCGCGAGGAGCCCTGGCGAGTCGATGCCATCGTCATTCGTGACGAGGATCTGCATGCCGGCCGAGTATGGCAGGGGCACGTGACGTTCCCCGCGATCAGAGTGTCAGAGTTCGGGGAGCTCCGCCCCGTCGCGTACGAACATCCACCACCGGTAGAAGGTGTCCCGCTGGTCCGACACCACCGAGACCGGTGTCGCCGGATCGGCCGGATCCCACTCGAACGCCTGACGGGCCAGGCGCGTGGCGTCGATATCCGTACGACCCCACCGACGCAGTGCGCGCTCCACGCCGTCCGGTGCCGAATCGCCCCCACCGGAGAACCGCGCGCCGCACCCTGCGCAGGTGCCCTCGTCCGGCACCTCCACGCCGTCGACGATGACCCCGCGGCAGAAGGGGCAGTCCAGACGGATCATGACGGGATCGCGGTGATCACCACACCGCGGGGATGATGATGGCGAGCGCGGCGATGATGACCGAGCCGACGGCGGAGAACGGCACCCCTCGCGATCCCAGCAGTCGCCATCCGGCGACATAGGCGAGAAGCCCGGTGATGCCCGCGAGGACGATCAGCGTGCCCTGGCCCCACTCGAACATGTTGCGCGACAGTGCCACCCCGCCCAGCACCGCCGTGAGGATGGATGCCGTGCCGATGGACTCGACGGCCTCACCATGACCGCGACGGATCTCGGTGGTCTCGAAGGCGAGCCAGATGCCGACCAGGATGTTCCACGCGGCGATGACGATGAGGGTGGCGGGCCGGTCGACCTCCGTTCCGAACCAATCGATGGCAAGGACGACTCCGACGACGAGTGCCGTGAGTGACAGGAGCCCGACGGCCGGCCACAGGACATCCAGGGACCGGCGCTGACGGCCGTCGAGACGTGACGCCGGAGGTATCTCGTTCATGTGATCGGCACGGAATCGGGCCCCGGTGCCGAAGCGCCGCCAGACGAGGACGGCCAGCCCGAAGATGGCGATGCCGACGGCGATGCCGATGATGAGCGACACGGTCGCCGCGCCCTTGGGGCTTCGTCCGCCGAAGCGGTAGATGTTGTAGACGATCAGCCAGCCGACGATCAGGGACGACACGAGCCACGACACCTGTCGTGAGAACGGAAGCGACGCCCGTTGCGCCGACGGCGGAGGACCGGTGTCGGTCAATCTGTTGCTGCCCATGTCCCCCTATCCTGCCACGTCGCCGGCCAACACCCGCGCGAGTCGCCGGACAGCCCGACCCCGGTGCGAGATGGCCGCCTTCTCCGCCGACGACATCTGGGCCATGGTCCGCCCCTGGGCGTCGTCCAGCGGCTGGAACACGGGGTCGTAGCCGAACCCTGCATCGCCTCGCGGCTCGAGGGTGATCCGACCGGGGCACGATCCCTCGGCCACGAATACCCCTCCGTCGCCGGTCAGCGCCACGAGCACGGTGGCGAAACACGCTTCGCGGTCACCACGGCCCTGGAGCTCCTGCACGAGGAGTCGGCAGTTGTCCTCATAGGTCGCCTCGGGACCGGCGTAGCGCGACGAGTAGACGCCCGGTCGCCCGTCCAGGGCATGCACGAAAAGCCCCGAGTCGTCGGCCACCACGATCTCGTCATCGTCCGCCGACAGACGGAGCTCGGCCGCCTTCAGCCAGGCGTTCTGGAGCAGGGTGGAACCCGTCTCGTCGACGTCGAATCCGTCGGGCGCCGGACGCACGTCCACGCCGCCGAGGATCTCCGAGATCTCGCGTACCTTGTCGCGATTGCCCGTGGCGAGCGCGACCCTCACGCGGTGACCGCGACCGATGCCTGCACCTGCAGCCCGCGGAGCTCCTCGATCCCCGGGGCCGCCAGATCCAGCATGGTGGTGAGCTCGTCACGCGTGAACGTCTGTCCCTCGGCCGTGGCCTGTACCTCGACGATGCGCCCGGAGCCCGTCATGACGACGTTCATGTCGACCTCGGCAGACGAGTCCTCGACGTAACAGAGGTCGAGCAGCGGGGTGTCGCCCACGATGCCGACGCTGATGGCCGCGACGGAGTCCGTAAGAGGCAGGTCGGGCAGTGCACCGTCGCGCACCAGCCCGCGCAGCGCGAGCTCGAGGGCCACATAGCCGCCCGTGATGCTGGCGCAGCGTGTGCCGCCGTCGGCCTGGATCACATCGCAGTCGACCCACACCATGCGCTCACCCAGCGCGTCCAGATCGGTCACCGCACGCAGCGAGCGGCCGATGAGCCGCTGGATCTCCTGCGTACGCCCGTCGACCTTGCCGCGCGAGGACTCGCGCTGACGACGCTCACCGGTGGAGCCGGGGAGCATCCCGTACTCGGCGCTGATCCATCCGCGCCCCTTGCCGCGCAGCCAGGGCGGAACCGACTCCTGGATCATGGCGGTGCAGATCACGCGGGTGTTGCCCACGCTGATGAGCACGCTTCCGTGTGCCGATTCGATGAACCCGGGCTGAATGGTGGCGGGCCGGGCCTGGTCTGGGGTACGTCCGTCTGAGCGCATGCCGCGCAGGATAGCCGTGGATGACGGATGCACGGCCGCGGTGCGGGACGTCGCCGTGGTCGCCACCGATGCTACGGGGGGTAGTGTGCGCCTATGAGTTCGACACTCGATCTGGCGCGGCTCCTGATGGAGGCCGAGCACGCGGTCGTCCTGACCGGAGCGGGGATCTCCACCGAGAGCGGCATCCCGGATTTCCGGTCGCCCGGGGGCCTCTGGGAGAAGCACGACCCCATGGTCGTCGGTTCGATGGACACGTTCATCCGCGATCCGGTGAAGTTCTGGGAGTTCCACCGTCCTCGCTTCGCCGCCGTGGCCGAGGTCGAGCCCAATCCGGCCCACTACGCCGTCGCCGAGTTGGAGCGGCGGGGCATCGTGAAGGCCGTGATCACACAGAACATCGACGGTCTTCACCGTCGTGCCGGGACGCTCGATCCCATCGAGATCCACGGGTCGCTGTCAGGTGGACGGTGCCTGCGCTGCGCGCACGCCGTCTCGGCCGACGAGCTGCTGGCCCTTGCCGACGACACCCCGGACGGTGTGCCCCGCTGCCACTGCGGCTTCCAGCTCAAGAGCAACGTCGTCCTGTTCGGTGAGCTCCTGCCCCCGCTGGCCCTCGAGGCCGCGCTGGAGCAGGCGCAGATGGCGGACCTCCTCCTCGTCATCGGGTCAAGCCTGGCCGTCGCCCCCGTGAGTGATCTCCCGTCGCTCGTCAAGGGAGGCGGCGGGAAACTCGCGATCCTCACCCAGGGTGAGACCCCGTACGACCACCGCGCCGACGTGCGCCTCCACACGTGGGCCACGTTGACGATGATCGAGGTGCTCGACCACCTCGACGCCATGGCGGACGGCACCACCACGTGAGCGACGCGACACCCCGTCCGACGACCCCCGTCGCGGACGAAGCCACATCCCCGTCACTTCTCATCATTCTGACAGGACCCGATCAACCGGGGATCTCGACGGCCGTATTCGCAGCCCTACGCGGCATGGATGTCCGCGTGCTGGACGTGGAACAGGCCGTCATCCGCCGCCACCTGAACCTGGCGATCCTCCTGGGGCTGGGGGACGCCGACGAGTCCGATGTCGCCGACCGCGTGAACGCGATCGCCGGCCGGTTCGGGCTGACAGCCGAGTACCTCGACGGGTTGGACGAGCACGAGGAACGACGCACGGGGCGCATGATCGTCACCGTCCTCGGCCACCCCCTGCGTGCGAACCACCTGGCCGCGGTGACCCAACGGTTGTGGGAGCACCGCGCCAACATCGACAGCATCCGCCGACTGTCGCACACGCCTGTGACGACGCTCGAGCTGTCGGTGTCCGGTGCGCGGGGCGACGAGCTTCGCCGTGAGCTCGCCGCCGTCTCCGTCAAGCACGGCATCGACATCGCCGTCTCGCCGGCCGGCCTCGCACGCCGTGGTCGCCGGCTGGTCGTGATGGACGTCGACTCGACGCTCATCACCGGCGAGGTGATCGAGATGCTCGCCGAGCATGCCGGCCGTGCCGAGGAGGTACGCGCGGTCACCGAGGCCGCCATGCGCGGGGAGCTCGACTTCGCCGACAGCCTCCGGCACCGTGTGGCCGCGCTGGAGGGCCTTCCCGTGACCGTTCTGGACGCGGTTCGGGCCGACGTCACGATGACACCGGGCGCCCGCACGCTCTGCCGCACGCTTCGCGAGCTCGGCTTCTCGATCGCCCTCGTGTCCGGAGGGTTCGCCGAGGTCGTCGAGCCCCTGGGACGCGAGGTCGGGGCGACCTACGTGCGCGCCAACAGCCTCGAGGTGAAGGACGGCCTCCTCACCGGACGTGTGACCGGACCGATCGTCGACCGGACGGGAAAGGCCGACGCGCTGCGCGAGTTCGCCGAGCGGGAGAGGCTTCCGCTGTCGCGGACCGTCGCCATCGGCGACGGCGCCAACGATCTGGAGATGCTCGCCGCCGCCGGACTCGGGATCGCCTTCAACGCGAAGCCGGTGGTGCAGGCGCAGGCCGACACGTCCGTGAACGTCCCCTACCTCGACTCTGTTCTGTACCTGCTCGGCATCAACGCCGACGACGTGCACGAGAGCACCGAGGGCTGCGGCTGACGTCGTTTCGAACCCGCGGGGTGCCGGTGGTCCAAACCGCTGTGGCAGTTCTGGTGCCAGGCACCGGAACTGCCACAGCCAATGCACCCTTCCCAGAAACCCCCTTATGAGCAGGCGCTTCGCTGATTGTGCCGTTTGACACCGAGTTGTTAAGTGCCTGGCACCAGCGTTGACAGGCCCCGAACGGCACCCCTGACGAGACCACTCGGCTACCCTGCCTCACCGTGAATACCGAGCAGCCGCGGAAAGTCGCGATCATCCAGACCGGTGGGACCATCGGGAGTCGTCCCGACGGGGCCGGTGACCTGCGCCCGGACTCCGGGTTCCTCATCGATCGCGTCGCGGACCTCGCGCCGCTCGAGACCCGGGTGGTCCAGCCGTTCACGTTGCCCAGCCCGCACATCACCCCGCGACACATGCACGAACTCCGTGACTGCGTGCACGACATCCACCGGGACGTGGACGGGATCGTCATCACCCACGGCACCGATACGCTGGAGGAGACGGCCTTCTATCTCCATCTTACGGTCGACACGTCGACCCCGGTCGTTCTGACGGGCAGCATGCGGCACGTCGGCGAGCCCAGTTGGGACGGCCCGTTCAACATCTGGGCCGCGGCGCACACGGCCGCCCACCCCTACTCCACGAACCGCGGCGTGATGGTCGTCTTCGGCGGCGACATCTTCGACGCACGGACGGTGACGAAGGTGCACACGACGGCGCTCGAGGCGTTCAGCGGCTACCCGGGACCCATCGGCCGCATCGACACCGTCGATGGGAATCCGTCTCTGCGCTACTTCGCGCAACCGGAGCTGCGCCGGCCGGTCGCCCCCGCCGGACCGACGGCACGCGTCGAGATCCTGACGGCCTACGCGGGATGGACCGGCGAGGGCCTCATCGGAGCCCTGCGCCGCTCCGACGGGGTGGTCATCGCAGCACTCGGATCCGGGAACCTCCCGGCCGAGCTCGTCGGCATCATCGCGGCCACCGACAAACCGGTCGTCATCGCGACGCGAACGGACATCGGCCCCATCCTGCCCGTCTACGGGTACGAGGGCGGTGGCAAGACCCTGGAACGTGCCGGTGCCATCCCGGCATCCTTCCTGAACGCCTTCAAGGCCCGCATCAAGCTGATCGTGCTCCTGTCGCTCGGCTACGACCGCGCACAGATCGATGCTTCATTCCGAGCCTACGGAGCGCCTTCCGTCGTCTGACCGGCGGTTGCTCCGCCGCGCTCACCCGTCGGAGACTCGGGGTCGACCCGTTCCACGTCGCCCATCGGCATCTGGAGAAACCGGCTGCCAACCGTCCGGAACGCGGCGACATCACCGCTGCAGGCGAACCGGTAGGTGCCCTCCCCGGACCCCTGCCGGCGCTGTCCTCGTCGGTCGAGTGTCTCCCCCACATCCCGGGCGAGTTCCTCACCGGCCTTGATGATGGACACACCGGACAGCTGTCGGCGGAGGATCTTCTCCACCATCGGATAGTGGGTGCACCCGAGGATGACGGTGTCGACCTCGGCCCGGCGCAGGGGTTCGGTGTAGTCGCGGATCATCTCCACCATGTCGTCGCCCCACTCCGTGCCGGCCTGGATGGCGGGTGCCAGACGGGGGCATGCCACGCTCGTCACCGCGACACCGGCGTCGTTCGCATGGATCATGCGCTCGTAGCTGCCGCTCTCGACGGTGGCCTCGGTCGCCAGAAGCCCGACGCGCCGCGCCCGCGTCGTCTGGGCGGCGGCCCGCGCCTCGGGTCCCATCACGCCCATGACCGGAACGTCCAGGTGGGTCTGCAGGTATTCGAGAGCCGCGGCGGTGGCCGTGTTGCACGCGACCACGATGAGCTTGACGTCCTGAGCGATGAGCCAGTTGGCGATTGCGAGGGCGCGTCGGCGGAGGTCGTCGGTGCTCTTCTCCCCGTACGGGAAGTAGGCGGTGTCGCCGTAGTAGATGAAGTTCTCGGTGGCCAGGCCGACGAGGCATTCCTCGAGCACCGTCAGCCCGCCGACTCCCGAGTCGAAGACCCCGATCGGCCGATCCGCGTCGGACAGCGTTCAGTCCTCCCGGGGCAGGAGCGTGCGGTAATGCCCCCGGTAGTACAGGACCGGCTCTCCGGCTGTGACGTCCACCTGTTCGACACGGCCGACCAGGATGGTGTGGTCACCCCCGTCGAACGTCGCGTGACGTGCACAGCAGAGCCGGGTGATCCCCGCGTGCAGAAGCGGGGCGCCGTGTCGTCCGACCTCCCACTCCAGGCCCTCGAACCGATCGTCGGGACTCGCGAAGCGCGCGGAGAGATCGGCGTCGTCCTCACCGAGGATGTGCACGGCGAAACCGGGAGCCGCCACCAGCGCATCGTGCGCATAGGCGCGCCGGGCGAGGGCGACCGTGATGAGCGGCGGATCGAGTGAGAGTGACGAGAACGCCGATACGGTCATGCCCTCGGGCCCGGCCGCGGTGACGACGGTCACCCCGCTCGCCCAGTGCGAGAGGCCGGCCCGGAAGTCGTCGGGGGTCACATCGTGCGTATCCGCCATGCGGAGCATGCTAACGGGACGCGGACCGCGCCCGACCGGCGGAGGCTGAAACGTGACGCCATTTCCGCGATCCCTCATACACACGGGAGCGCGGCCTGAGGCCGGACGGCCGAGGACGACGGCGTCCACGGCGGGAGCCCCCTCCACGGCGGGTATTCGGCGGCCGAAGGTTCCCGGCGGGGCCCAGGTGAGAGGATGCCCGCCATGACCCAGACTATGCATCCACGATTGGCCGAGGTTCTCGCCACGGTCAACCGTCGTTATCGAAACGAGCCGGAGTTCATCCAGGCCGTGACCGAGGTCCTCGAGACCCTCACCCCCGTGCTCGAGGAGCACCCCGAATACACCGAGGCCGGACTCCTCGAACGCATGATGGAACCCGAACGCCTCGTCAGCTTCCGCGTCCCCTGGACCGACGACGCCGGCCGTGTCCACGTCAACCGCGGCTTCCGCATCGGCTTCAACGGTGCCCTCGGCCCTTACAAGGGCGGCCTTCGGTTCCACCCGACCGTCTACCCGGGGATCATCCGCTTCCTCGGATTCGAGCAGACCTTCAAGAACGCACTCACCGGTCAGGCGATCGGCGGCGGCAAGGGCGGCGCCGACTTCGATCCGCGCGGTAAGAGCGAGACCGAGGTCATGCGGTTCTGCCAATCGTTCATCACCGAGCTCTCGCACCACATCGGCGAGCAGACGGACATCCCCGCCGGCGACATCGGTGTCGGCGAGCGGGAGATCGGCTACATGTTCGGCCACTACCGTCGGCTCACGCAGCGGCACGAGTGGGGCGTCCTCACCGGCAAGCCGCTCATCTCGGGTGGTCTTCGCCTTCGCACCGAGGCCACCGGCTACGGGCTCATCACGTTCGTCCAGGAGATGCTCGCCACCCTGGGTGAGACCTTCTACGGCCGTCGCGTGCTTGTGTCCGGCTCCGGCAACGTCGCCATCTATGCTGCGGAGAAGGCCCAGGAGCTCGGAGCGCACGTCGTCGGATGCTGCGACTCCGGTGGATACGTCGTCGATGAGGACGGACTGGACGTCGACCTGCTGCGGGTCGTGAAGACGCAGGAACGCCTGCGCCTCACCGAGTACGCCAGCCGACGTGGATCGTCGGCCACGTATGTCGCCGACCGGCCGATCTGGGAGGTTCCCTGCGAGATCGCCCTCCCGTGCGCCACGGAGAACGAGCTGGACGGCGACCACGCCAAGATGCTGATCGACAACGGGGTGCAGGTCGTGGCCGAGGGCGCCAACATGCCCTCGACGCCCGAGGCCATCAGCGCCTTCCTGAAGGCCGGGGTGCGGTTCGCACCCGGGAAGGCCGCCAACGCGGGAGGCGTCGCCACATCGTCGTTGGAGATGCAGCAGAACGCCACGCTCGACGACTGGACCCGAGAGCGCACCGACGAGGCCCTCACGTCGATCATGCAGTCGATCCACACCCGCTGCGTCACCGCGGCCAACCACTTCGGCCAGGAGGGCAACTACGTGGCCGGCGCGAACATGGCCGGATTCATGCGCGTCGCCGACGCCATGCTCGCCCTGGGGTACTGATCTCCGGCAACCTCATGTGAGGGGTGCATGCCCTGTGTCCAGCACAGGGCATGCACCACACGGCGACGATCGAAGGACGACCATGGACCATCCGACAGCCGTGACGGTCGCGGACTTCAGCGCACGCATCGCCCAGGTACGGGCACGCATTGCAGCGGCCGCCGAAAGGGCGGGACGCGCCCCATCGGACGTGCGGCTCCTTCCGGTGAGCAAGACCGTTCCGGAGAAGCGGATCCGTGCCGCGTTCGAGGCCGGATGCCGCGAGTTCGGTGAGAACAAGGTCCAGGAGGCCGACCGCAAGCAGCGCGAACTCTCCGACCTCGACATCTCCTGGTCGGTCATCGGCCACCTCCAGACGAACAAGGCGAGGGTCGTCGCGGCCTTCGCGAGCGAGTTCCAGGCCCTCGACTCGATGCGCGTGACGGAGGCGCTCGACCGCCGCCTTCAGACGGCGGGACGTGGCCTCGACGTCTACGTCCAGGTGAACACCTCGGCGGAGGAATCCAAGTTCGGGCTGCCGCCCGAGGAGGTCCTCACATTCCTCCGGACCCTGCGGAGCTACGCGAGCCTGCAGGTGCAGGGGCTCATGACACTGGCCCTGTTCACCACCGACACCGAGCGGGTGCGCGAGTGCTTCCGCATGCTGCGGACGCTGCGCGATCGAGCCCGCGACGCCGACCTGATCGGCCCCGGCGGACTCTCGATGGGCATGTCCGGCGACTACGAGGTGGCCGTGGAGGAGGGGTCCACCGTGGTGCGCGTCGGCCAGGCCATCTTCGGCACCCGTTCGACACCCGACAGCCACTACTGGCCCGGGACAGCGGAGCAGGCCGACCAGCGCTGATCATGCTCCGTGGATCACGGACGATGATCCGTCCGCCGAGCCCGCGCAGTGTCTCACCATGTCCAATCGACCCGTGAGACGACCCGCGCCGCGCACCCGACGTAGTCTGCGCGGACGTGCTTCCCGACCTTCTCGCCACCCGCTACGTCACGCCCCTCCGCGAGGGAGGATCGCTGCCGGCCATCGTCGAGGCCAGCGACGACGGCACCTACGTGCTCAAGTTCCGGGGCGCGGCGCAAGGTCTCCGGGTCCTCGTGGCCGAGGTCATCGTCGCCGAGCTGGCGCGCGCCCTGGGCATCCGGGTACCCGATCTGGCCGTGATCGATCTCCGCCGCGAGATCGCCCGGTACGAGGCCGACCAGGAGGTCCAGGACCTCCTCACCGCATCACTGGGATCGAACCTCGGCG
This sequence comes from uncultured Bifidobacteriaceae bacterium, assembly GCA_964531025.1. GTDB lineage: Bacteria > Actinomycetota > Thermoleophilia > Miltoncostaeales > Miltoncostaeaceae > CALMEC01. The sequence continues at coordinate 770,873 of CAZHDY010000001.1, forward strand.
TGGACTTCCTCCCCGGCGCCCTCGGCTACGACGGTTCCCAACCACCGGACCGCGACACGGCCGAGCGCATCGTGTGGCTGGACGCGCTCACCGCGAACGTCGACCGCACGTGGCGCAACCCGAACCTGCTCGTGTGGCACGGTGCCACCTGGGCCATCGACCACGGCGCCGCCCTCTATCAGCACCACTCCTGGGAGAGCACGTCGCCGGATCCCGAGCGCTTCGCCCGCACCCCGTTCGACCTGTCGACCCACGTCCTCCATGGGATCGCGCCGACCGTCCGGCCACGGCACGACGAACTCGCCGCCACCATCACCCCCGCATTGCGCGGCGCGGTGGACACGGTGCCCGACGAGTGGCTCGTCCCGACCCCTGACCTTCGGGACCCCGCCGCGAACCGGGACGCCTACGTCGCGATGCTGACGGCGCGGCTCGCGAACCCCGACGCATGGATCGGGGCGGACGGATGAAGGGCTACCAGTACACGGTGCTGCGCCTGGTACCGCACGTCGACCGCGGCGAGTGCATCAACGTGGGCGTGGTCCTGTACTGCCAGGACGCCGCGTTCCTGGACGCCTCATGTCATATCGATGAGAACCGCGTCGGCGTATTGGCCCCTGACGTCGACGTCCCCGGGGTGCGCGCGATGCTCGAACGCGTGCGCGACGTCTGCCGCGGTGATCTGGCCGACATCCCTGACGAGATCCGCACCCGCGGACAGCGCTTCGGATGGATCCTGGCCCCGCGATCGACGGTCGTGCAACCGGGACCGGTGCACGGCGGACTGTGCGAAGACCCGGGCGAGGAACTGGAACGGCTCTACACTCGACTGGTCCTTCCCCGGTGATCGCCGACCAGATCGTGCCCTTCCCCGCCCCCGGCAAACGAGCCTGACGGAGCGGCTGGATGTCCCTCGCACGGGCCGACCAGCAGCCTCGGTGGCCGGGGGAATGCTCCTCCGCACTCCCACACGAAAAACGGTGACTCAGAGCCACGTCATGTCGGTGGCGCGATCACCCTGAAAGCCCCACCCACCACTCGTCGTGGGCCACTCCCCAGTGATCGCGCAGCGCCCCCACCGGAATCGCCTGGTGCCGCCAATCTGCCAGAAGGACGTCGGTCGCCCGCAGGGTGCGCCGCCACGAATCCGGGGCCGAACAGCGAGCGCTGTCGTGAAGCAGCACTGTGCCTCCTGGTCGGATCGTCCGCCGGACACGCCGGACGATCCCCTCAGAAGAGACGTACCGCGACCAGTCACGGCCCCACGCCGTCCAGAGGACGAGGTCGAGACCACAGTGGCGGGAGACCTGCCGGCTCATGACCGTTGTCACCCCGTATGGCGGTCGGTATCGACGTGGCGTGGTGCCCGTCACGTCGGCGATGACATCGATGGCCCGCCGCAGGTCCTCGCACAGGTGTTCCGGACGCTGTCGAAGTACACAGGTATGCGTCCAGCCATGGACCGCGATCTCATGTCCGGTCCGGTGCATATGTCGCACCAGATCGCCATGAGCGGCGACGTGTTCGCCCAAGAGGAAGAAGGTGGCGGTCGCACCGTGCCGTTCCAGGATCTCCAAGAGATGCGGAGTCGAGCGATCGTCCGGACCGTCGTCATATGTGAGTGCGATGTGGTGGTGATCGGACCGTCCGGCGAGCGAGGGCGTCGACCACCGTAGAGGGGCACCGTAAAGCGCACCAGGTATCCAGCGCGCCACGTTCACGGTCAGGTCAACACCCGATCCGGCACCACCGATGCTGCACCGGAGAGAGGCGGCATCACGTCAAGGAACGTCGGACGGCCGCTCCAGACCGACGGCGGCTCTCCGCACCCCCGGGTCAGGGCCGCACGAATGGAGGTATCCAAGCCGTCTGGCGAATCCGGCCACGGGACGAGTCCCTCCGCACACAACGCCCGCGCGCTCTCCACGCCGTGCCCCGGCAGACAGCGATACGAGATCACCGGCGTTCCCAGAGCGAGTGATTCCAGGGCCGTAAACCCCCCGGCGTTCTGGACCACGCAGTCGGCCGCTCGGATCGCCGATGTGAGTCCGTCCAGCCAGCCCACGGCGACGGCACCGGGAATCCGCTCAAGACGGCGGCGGAGCTTCGTGTTGCGACCGCACAGAACGACCGGCGTAGCAGCGCCCGTATCGCGGATATCGAGCGCCGACCGCAGAACGTCGCCGACACCCTCTGCCCCACCGGCGACAAGCGCGACCGGACAGTCCCGCGGCAGGCCCAGCACTGCGCGGAACCGCTCCGGTTCATCACCTGTCGGTGGCGGGGCGACGGGGGTCAGGGGATTGATGACCCTCACGTCGCAGGCTCCGTGTGCCCGTGCCTGCTGTGCCGCCTGATCGTGGACAGCCAGGTGCACGTCCACGAAGCGATGCACCCACAGGGAGTGCACCGACGGATCCGTCAGATAGGTCACAGCCGGTACCGCCAACTGCCCGCTCTGTCTCAGACGACCCAGAGCCTGCGCGGCGAAGGGATGCGTCGCGATCACGAACGCGGTGGTGGCGTCGACGGCCGTAGCGATCCTCGTGGCAGGAGCACATCCGACGATGAATCCGGCGGTCCGGCCCACCCTCGCTGCCCCACCGGCCTCGTCGTCCAGGCCCCGCATGATGAGCCCCCAGGAGCCGGGGACCAAGCCGAGCTGCCGGAAGTATGCCCATTTCATGATCTGTCCTAGGCGCAGCGGATAGAGCTCTGAGATGTCAAGGCAATCGACCCGCCACCCCTCGCCGCGAAGCCGGTCCGATATCTCGTGGGCGGCGGCGTCGTGTCCCGCTCCGAAGCTTCCCGAGACGATCAGCACGCGATCGGTGGTGGCTCGCCCCGTGGTCGACGCGACCCGATGGCCGGTATCCAACCCGGGACCGCACGCCGCTGACGACTGGTGTGTCACGGTCACGACGGTAGGAACGGTTCGATGCAAAGAGCATGAACACCGTGACGATCCCTGGACTTACCGACGTGCCGCAGTCACGACCGTCGAGGCAGTCACGTCACATGAGACGGGGGTTTCGCGTGTTCATGGGGTCATGTCCCCATACCGATGACCGGCGGGTGGAAGCTGTGCGGATCCGCGGCCTCCCAAGCGGCCGCCCACTCACGTGGAGCGTCCTCCAGGAGCTCACCGGGCCGCAGCCATTCGTAGAGCTCCTCGTACGACCGCTCCTCCAGCAGGCTGATGTTCTGCCGCAGCTGCCACGGACGCAGCTCCGACGGGTTGTCGATGCCCATCGCCCCGATCAGGCGACCGACCTCCGTCACCGTCGCGTCGTGGTAGTTACGGACGCGCTCGGCCTTCGACGGCACGTCCAACGCACGCGCGCGTCGCGGGTCCTGCGTGGCCACGCCCACCGGGCACTTGCCGGTGTGGCATTTCTGGGCCTGGATGCAGCCGATCGCCATCATCATCGCCCGCGCCGAGTTGGTGAAGTCGGCGCCCTGGATCAGGCGCTTCACGATGTCGCTCGCACGCGCGATCTTGCCGCTGGCGCCGATCCGGATGTGATCACGCAGACCGGTGCCGACGAGCGCGTTGTGGACGGTCATGAGCCCCTGCGTGAGCGGCATCCCGACGTTGTCCTCGAACTCCAGCGGCGCCGCACCGGTGCCGCCCTCCGAGCCGTCGACGGTGATGAAGTCCGGCGCGGTGCCCACCTCGCGGATGGCCTTGCAGATGGCGAGGACGTCCGTGCGCGAACCCACGCACAGTTTGATGCCCGTGGGCTTGCCGCCCGAGAGCTCGCGCAGCATCGCGACGAACTCGATCAGCTCGACGGGCGTGGCGAACGCCCGGTGCGCCGACGGGCTGATGCAGTCGACGCCCCGAGGCACCCCGCGGATCTCGGCGATCTCGCGGCTCACCTTGGCACCGGGCAGCACACCGCCCAACCCGGGTTTGGCACCCTGCGAGAGCTTCACCGAGATGCACTTCACCTGACCGTCCGTCGCCTTGTCGGCGAACATCACGGGATCGAAGTCACCGTCATCGGTGCGGGCGCCGAAGTAGCCGCTGCCGAGTTCCCAGAGGAGATCCCCGCCGAACTCGCGGTGGTAGGGAGAGATGCCACCCTCACCGGTGTCGTGGAGGAAGCCGCCCATGGCCGCCCCCTGGTTGAGCGCTCGAATCGCGTTCGCCGACAGGGCACCGAAGCTCATGGCGGACACATTCAGGAGCGACATCGCGTAGGGGCGCCGACAGTCCGGTCCGCCCACCGCGACGCGATGCTCACCCGGCGCCGGCGGGACGGGCCGGGCCGAGTGGACGAGCCATTCGTATCCGGGCCGGTAGACGTCCCGTTCGGTTCCGTAAGCCTGCTCCGCGTCAAGGCCCTTCGCGCGGAGGTAGATGACGGCCCGCGTGTCACGGTCGAACGGCCGCCCGTCCCAGTTGCGCTCGATGAAGTACTGCTGGACTTCGGGCCGGATCCCCTCGAGCATGAAGCGCAGGTGACCGATCACGGGGAAGTTGCGAAGGAGCGCATGCTTCCTCTGGATGAGGTCGTACGCGGTGACCGCGAGGAGCCCGGCGCCGGCGATGCCCGCCGACCGCAACCGTCGCTTCCGATGATCCGCCACAGGCCCGCCTCCCTTTCACCGGATCATCCTGCCGCAATGGGTTCCCGTCAACCGCAGCGGCCCATGGAAGCACATCGTCACCACCGGTCAGAGCGCTCCCGGACCGGCCGTCCAGAAACGACGAGATGATCGATTCCACGAAAATCGTGGCATGGGGCACGCCCGAGGTCGTGGAATCAATCGTCTAGTGTCCCGCGGCAGAGGTCGATCGGTTCACCGGGCACGACGAACGCCGTCGGGACGACGGAGCTTCGATGCACGTACGTCACGGCGTCAGGTGACGGCCCGGCGAGGTTTCGGCCGCCGAACCGCAGACGTATCTTCGATACGAGCAGCTTCACCGTCTCACGGGCGCGTAGCTCAGTTGGTTAGAGCAAGGGACTCATAATCCCCGGGTCGCAGGTTCGAGTCCTGCCGCGCCCACTTCCCGCATCGATAGGGAACCGGCACTCCGCTCAGGAGTCGACGACACGCGTCCGACAGCCATCGACGGCGGTCAGGTTGTCGGCAGGTCGTCGTCCATACGATCACAATCATGTGTCTCCCGACCGGCCACGAGGAACCGCCTCCCTCTCATGACGGGATCCCGTCCGCCGGCAGCGTGATCACAGCGCGTCCGCCTTTCCCGGGAGACCCGTGGTAGGAAACGCGAACACCACCGCTTCCGATCCGACGGTGACACGCGCGACGACTCTGCGCCTGGCGATGGGTGGCCTGATCGCGTTCATCGCGATGTGGCTCCTCATCACGGTCCGCGGCGGCAGTGGACCGACGGAGTTCGACATGTGGTGGGCCGACGGAATCCGCGCCTCCCGCGTCTCGTTCGCAACGACCATCGCCCACGCATTCGACGTCGTGGGCGGTCCGATCGTTTCGGGCTTCGTCATACCCACCGCGGCGGTCGTCCTGCTCCTGGTCCTCCGTCGACGGTGGGCCGTCGTGTACCTGATCGTGGCGAGCGTCATGAGCACCGTCGTCGTCAAGATCGTCAAGAACATCGCCTCACGCCCCCGGCCCGACGACATCCTCGTCACCGCCGACTTCGGATCCTTCCCGTCGGGACATTCCGCGAACGCCGCCGCGATCGTCACCGTCATGGCCCTCCTCTTCCCGTCGGGACGCTGGATACCGGTGGCGGGTGCGGTGTACGTGACCCTGATGATGCTGTCGCGTACCTACCTGAGCGCACATTGGATCACCGACACCATCGCCGGCGCAATCCTCGGCTTTTCCGTCGCCACAGGGATATGGGCGGCCTTCGAGCGACGCGTGACGAATGAGGCGCGGCGCGACGAGGTGAGTCCCTCGGTTCGTGCCGTCACAGGGAGAGCACGTGACGGATCATCAGCGACACGTGGTGAGGATTCCCGCCCCGAACGGACAGACGGCCCACCCCGGGAATCCGCAAAGAGCGCATATCCATCCCACGGTGGATCCAAAAGCACCAACCCGCCGTCACGATGACGGGCCCGCCGGTTGGAACGGACAATGGTGCTGTCGACGGGCGACGACCACGATCCGCTGTCGATGCCGCCAGAACCCCGGGAGGACGGGTTTCCGGCATCGCGATGACCGAAAGTCGTATCGTCTGACGTGACACCGACCGACGCAAGGAGAGGACACACCGTGGCCTTCGAACTTCCGAAGCTGGACTACGCCTACGACGCGCTCGAGCCGCACATCGACGCGAAGACGATGGAGATCCACCACACGAAGCACCACCAGACCTACATCGACAAGGCCAACGACGCCCTTGCCGGGACCGAGCTCGAGGGCAAGTCGGTCGAGGAGGTCCTCACGAACCTCGACAAGCTCCCCGAGGCCAAGCGGACACCCGTGCGTAACAACGCCGGCGGCCACTACAACCACAGCCTCTTCTGGACGATCCTCAGCCCCAACGGTGGCGGGGACCCCACGGGGGCGGTGGCCGACGCCATCAACGCCGCGTTCGGTGACTTCGGCAGCTTCAAGACGGCCTTCGCCGATGCCGCCGTCGGGCGCTTCGGCAGTGGCTGGGCCTGGCTCGTCGCCGCCAACGGAGGCGTCGAGGTGACGTCCACCCCGAACCAGGACGCGACCATTCTCGACGGCAAGACGCCGGTCCTCGGCCTCGACGTCTGGGAGCACGCGTACTACCTCAACTACCAGAACCGTCGTCCCGACTACATCGCGGCCTTCTGGAACATCGTGAACTGGGACGAGGTGAACCGCCGCCTCGCGGCCGCCTAGATGATTGATTCCACGGGATCGTGGATGTGGTGCGTGTCCCCGGCGGCGCGGATACGCCACCGGGCGACTCCAACAGGCGAACCAGCATGCCCTTCGACGCCCGACGACGCCCCGCATCCACCGGTGGCGCGCCCCGCATCCGCTCTTCCGTGGCACCACTCATCTGATCGGCGCTGACACCGAGCCGCTCCGGCCCCGTGCCGGAGCGGCTCGCGGCACGATCTGTGCCACCATATCCGTACGACCGTCGGTGACCTTCCCCCGACGCCCGGTTCGCCCCACACTTCACAGCCTGTGACGAATCTCACCCCCGTACGGAGATACCTTCCGCTCATCACCGCGTTCGCGCTCGCGTTCGTGGTGGCCGGCTGCTCGTTCAGCGCATGGATCGCCATCCGGAACGCCTCCAAGCTGAAGAAGGACCAGCGCGAGAACCTCTCGCTGATCACGGGGGCCATCAGCCAGTCCCTGACGCAGTATCTGCGCCAGCAGACCCAGATCCTGGAGGTGCTGTCCAGCAGCGAGTCGTTCCAGGGCACGAACGTCTCGGACATCGACCGACGGCTCCGACGTCTGAGCCGGACCACCACCGAGTTCGCCGGGGGCGTCGGCTGGATCGACCACAAGGGGATCATCCGGGCGTGGAGCACCTCGTCGCCACGACGGGTCGGCCTCAACGCCAGCGACCGGACCTACGTGAAGACCATCCTCACGGAGGAACGCCCCGCCGCCGTGCAGGTGGTGATGGGACGCGCGTCGGACTCACCACTCGTCATCATCGCGGTGCCCACTCGTTCGGCGGACGGACGGATCAGCGGTGTCCTCACCGGATCCATCGAGATCACCTCGCTGCAGGATCTGATCAAGAACGGCGTGCTGCAGGGGCATGAGGTCCACATCGTCGACACCGAGGGCCAGGTCATCGCCAGCGATGCCCGCGGCCAGCTGCAGTCGGTCGACCCGGCGAGCCCGTACCAGCAGATGATCGAGATGGGTCGCGGCATCGAGGACGGCGTGACGGGGCTCACGGGACTGCCCGACCGCCTCATCGCCTTCCAGTTGATGGAGTACACGGACTGGCTCGTGACGCTGAGTGCGCCGCAGAGCGACGTGTACTCCTCGGCGAACCAGTCGCTGATCAACGAGCTCATCGCGATCGCGGTAGCGCTCTGCCTCCTCACCGTCGGGGTGCTCCTCGCGTTCCGGCGCATCCGGATGGAGCAGACCGAGGGTGACGATCGCCGCGCCGCCAGTGACCGGCTGCGTGAGATCGCCCAGCGGTTCATCGCGGCCACCACGGACGACGACGTCAACACCATCACCACCCAGGCCGTCGCAGCCGTCCCCACCACCCGCTGGGCGGCCCTCTTCGGGCGGCCGCGCGGACGCACCGATGCCGACGGCACGGAGTACCTGACCCAGGCCGGCGAGCCACCGTCGAACCTGAGCGGACTGAGCATCCCCGCCACGCTGCCGGATCGCATCACCGTACTCACACCCGAACAGCGGAAGCAGATCGATCCGGAGGGGACGATCCCGGATCCCACGCTGCTCAGCATCCCCATCCACGGAGGCGAGGGCAGCCAGGCGCTCATCGCGGGCATGGACGGCCCCCCGACCGAGGCGGACCTGGACGAGATCCGCATGCACGCCGAGAATGCCGTCCAGGCCCGTGAGCGTGCGGAGCTGATCCTGCGCGAGCGCACCGCCCGAGCACGAACGGACCTCGTGGCCCGTATCACCGGTGGCGTCGAGTCCGAGATCGGGGTCGAGAAGCGCATGCGCGTCCTGGCGTCCGCCCTGGTCCCCGGTTTCGCGGACATGGCGGTGATCGAGTTCCCGACCGCCCAGGGAGGCAGCCGCATCGTCGCGAGTGCCGGCGTCGCATTCCAGACCGACGAACCCATCGGCATCCTCGAGCTGGCGTGCGAGCAGGGACCGGCGATCCTCGAGCCCTCGGACCTCAACCGACTCGAGGTCTCGGACCGTGACGCCTCCTACCTCGTCGTGCCCATGGGCCAGACGGAGGATCCCATCGCGGCCGTGCTCCTCGGCCGTCGCGCCGGGGTGCAGCCGTTCGTCGCCGACGAGCTCATGGTGGCACGCGTGGTCGTCGACCGCGTGTCCGTGGCGATCCACCAGGCCCGCCTGTACGAGGAACAGCGCGACATCGCGTTCACGCTCCAGCGGAATCTGCTCGGCCCCACCAGCGTCGCCATCAACGAGCAGCTGCGCGTGGAGGCCGAATACCGGCCTGCGGTGAACACCATGTCCGTGGGCGGTGACTGGTTCGACGTGATCCAGCGCCCGGACGGACGTGTGGCCCTGGCCATCGGTGACGTCGTGGGCCACGGCCTCGCGGCGGCCGCGACCATGGGGAAGCTCTCCAGCGCCCTGCACGCTCTCGCGCTCGGCACCGCGAACCCGGACGAGGTCCTGCAACAGCTCGATGCCTTCGCCCGGCGGTCGGACGGCGGAGGAATGGCGACGCTCGCCTACCTCGTGATCGATCTGCACACCGGTGACATCGACTACATCGTGGCGGGGCACCCGCCGCCCCTCGTCATCGCGCCGAACGGACGTGCCTCTTTCCTGTGGGAGGGCCGGGGGAGCCCGCTGGCCGTGTTCCGTCGTGGGGACGCATCGATGGCGTCGACCCGCATCGAGCCGGGCAGCAAGATCATCCTCTACACGGACGGGCTCATCGAGCGGCGCGGCGAGGCGATCGACGACTCGCTCGACCGGCTGCGCCAGAACGCCGCGGCGCACAATCAGGACGACCCGCGGGCGATGACGCACGCGATCATCTCGGCGATGCTGGACGATCACCCGCAGACGGACGACGCCGTGACACTGGTGGCGTCGATCGACCGGCTGGGACGTATGTTCCACACCGATTACCCGGCACGTCCCGACCAGCTGGTCGAGATCCGTCGTGCCGTGGGCGCGTGGATGGAGGCAAGCCCGGCCATCGATGAGATGCTCGTCCAGGACGTACTGCTCGGACTGGACGAGGCGGTCTCGAATGCCATCGAGCACGCATACTTCAGCGAATCGCACGATCCGATCTCGGTGGCGATCCGCCTGCACGAGAGCGCCGATCGCCTGGTCGTCACCGTGACCGACAACGGACGCTGGCGCGCCCAGTCGACCGGACCGGACCGCGGACGGGGCCTCGGGATCATGCGGCGCCTGTTCGACGATGTCGCCATACGAACCAACGAGTCAGGGACAGAGATACAGATGGAACGCGCACTGCACGCAACGGTCGGAGCCGATTGATGACACCACTTGCCGAGGTCACCCGCCGCACCGAACGCGGCGTTCCCGTGAGCACCGTCTCGGGTGAGATCGACCTGTCCAACGTCGATGCCGTCGAGACCCAGGCACTGCGGAACGTGCCGGCCGACGGGCCCTTCGTCCTCGACATGAGCGAGGTCAGTTTCCTCGACTCGGTGGGTATCGCGATGCTCGACCGCGTTGTGCGGCAGGTCCCGGGCACCCACCTGGTGGCCACCCCGCGCGGGCCGGTGTCGCGCCTTTTGGACCTCGTCGGGCTCACCCTCCCCCGTCATCCGACGGTGGATGACGCCGTGGAGATGCTCGCCTCGTCCTGAGGCGTTCGCTGCCGGTCGTGCGCTCTAGCCGTTCGCGCGAGGCGCCGGACGGACCAGGTCCGTGATCGAACCGTCGATCCACTCGGCCGCGAGCGCCGTGGTCTCGGACAGCGTCGGGTGCGGATGGATGGTGAGCGCGATGTCCTCCGCCACGGCGCCCATCTCCAGGGCGAGTACGAGCTCGCCGATGAGCTCACCCGCGTTCGGTCCCACGATGCCCGCACCCAGGATCCGACCGGACCCCGGCTCGGTGATCAGCTTCGTCAGGCCCTCGGACCGTCCGAGGGTGAGTGCACGACCGGACGCGCGCCACGGGATGCGGGCGACCTCGACCTCCACGCCGCGCTCGGCCGCGTCCTCCTCCGTGAGTCCCATCCAGGCGACTTCCGGGTCCGTGTACGCCACCGACGGCACCGTCTGAGCGTCGAACGCGACGTCGCGACCCGCGATGACCTCGGCCGCCACCCGGCCCTGGTGGATGGCCCGGTGGGCCAGCATCGGGTTGCCGGTGATGTCCCCGATCGCGAACACGTTCCGTACGTTGGTGCGCATGGTCGCGTCGACGGCGATCACCCCACGCTCATCGACGGCGACGCCGGCAGCATCGGCCGCGATCAGATCGCCGTTGGCGCGCCGGCCGACGGCGACGAGAACCCGGTCCGCGACGATCACGTCGGTGTCGTCACCCTTCGTGACGCGAACGTGCAGTCCGTCGTCGGCCATGGTGACCTCCTCCACACGCGTGTCGACGTGGACGGCCGCGTACCGCTTCTCGACGCGCTTGGCGAGCGGCGCGACGAGATCGCCGTCGCACCCGGTCATGAGCTGCGGGAGCGCCTCGACGACCGTGACCTCCGAACCGAGCGCATCGTAGACGGTGGCCATCTCGAGGCCGATGATGCCGCCACCGATCACGACGAGGCGGTCGGGCACCTCCTCGAGGGCCAACGCACCTGTGGAGTCCATGATCCGCGGATCGTCGGGAAGGCCGGGGAGCATCACAGGACGGGAACCCGCGGCGATGACGGCGTGCCGGAAGTCCACAAGGACATGTCCCTCCGGCCCCTCCACGGACATGCGCGTCGATGACACGAACGTACCCGTCCCCTGTAGCACGGTGATCTTGCGCTTCCGGGCGAGCCCGTCGAGGCCTCCGGTGAGCGTCGACACGACCTTCTCCGTCGATGTCCGCAGACGGTCCAGGTCGATCGTGGGAGGAGTGAACGTCACCCCGATCTCGTCGCCGTGCTCGGCGGAGGTGATGAGCGACGCGGCGTGCAGGAGCGCCTTCGACGGGATGCAGCCGACGTTCAGACAGACACCGCCCAGCCGTTCGTACCGTTCGACGAGCACCACCGAGAGCCCCAGGTCGGCGGCGCGGAAGGCGGCCGTATACCCGCCGGGTCCGCCTCCCAACACGACGATATCGACGGCGTCGCTCACAGGAGCATCTCGCGCGGGTCACGTAAGAGCTCCGTCAGCCGGGTGGTGAAGCGCGCCGCCTCCGCGCCGTCGATCACACGGTGGTCGTACGACAGCGACAGCGGGAGCATCAGCCGCGGGGAGAATCCACGGCCGTCCCAGACCGGAGAGGTCTTCGCCCGTGAGACCCCGAGGATCGCCACCTCGGGGGCGTTGATGATCGGGGTGAACGCCGTGCCGCCGATGCCCCCGAGGCTCGAGATCGTGAACGTGCCGCCCTGCATCTGCTCACGTTTGATGGAGCCGTCGCGGGCCGCGGCCGACAGGTCGGCGAGCTCCCGCGCGATGCCGAGGAGGCCCTTGCGATCGACGTCGCGGATCACCGGGACCATGAGGCCCGCCGGTGTGTCGGCGGCGAACCCCAGGTGGTGGTACCGCTTGAGGACGAGTTCGTCACCGTCGAGCGAGCTGTTGAAGGTCGGGAACTCACGGAGCGCCGACGAGCACGCCTTGAGCAGCAGCGACACCATCGTCACCTTGACGCCCTCGTCCGCGTGGTCGGCGTTGACCTCCTTGCGGAACGCCTCCAGGTCGGTGATGTCCGCCTCGTCGAACTGGGTGACGTGCGGGATGGCGACCCAGTTGCGCGCGAGGGACGGACCGGCGATGCGTGCGATACGCGAGAGCGGCACCCGCTCGATCTCACCGAACGCGGCGAAGTCCGGCGTGGGCCAGTCGGGCAGGCCCGCCAGGAGTCCGCTCGTCGCCCCGGCACCCTGACCGGCATCGCGCGCGGCGCGGGCGACGTCCTCCAGGGTGATGCGTCCAGCCCGGCCACTGCCCGCGATCGTGGCCAGGTCGATTCCCAGCTCGCGAGCCGCACGACGGGCCGCGGGTCCCGCCGCGGGCCGACCATCGGTGGACGACGGAGTACGCGGCGTGCGGGCTCCGTTCTCCGGTTCTGCCGCCACCACGGGCGCCGGGGGCGAGGCGGTTTCGGTCGCGTCGTCTCCGGATGGCTCGGTGTCCCCGTCGGCCTGTCTCGAGGTATCGGGCTCGGGGGCTCGCTCGGATTCGTCGTCGACCGCCGCCTCCGGCCCGTCCTCCCCGCTCTCGTCCGCGTCGCTGTCCGACGGTGACTCACCCGCGCCGTCCCCTCCCGCCAGGACGACGATCACATCTCCCTGGGAGACCTTGTCGCCGACGCCGACGGCCACCGACTCCACGGTTCCCGCGCCCGGAGCGGGGACCTCCATGGTCGCCTTGTCGGACTCGAGGACGATCAGCGGATCGTTCTCGGCGACGGTGTCGCCCGGTGCGACCAGGACCTCGATGACCGGGACATCGCTGAAGTCGCCGATGTCGGGGACGACGATCTCGTTCACCGCTGCCATGGGGGTGCGACCTCCGTATCGATGTCGTAGCGGTCGATGGCCTTCGCCACGGTCGCCGGACCGACGACCCCGTCATCCGCCAGGGCCGCCAGCGCGGTCACCGCGATGTGGTGACGGTCGACCTCGAAGAAACGACGAAGATTCTGCCGCGTGTCACTTCGACCGTATCCATCGGTGCCGAGCACGCGGTAGCTCCCCGGAACGTAGGCGCGGATCCCGTCGGGCAGCGCCCGCATGTAGTCGGTGGCCGCCACGACGGGCCCGTCGTCCGAACCCAGGCACTGGGTGACGTAGGCGGTCCGAGCGGACTCATGGGGATGGAGGGTGTTCCACCGCTCAACGTCCATCGCCTCCCGGCGAAGCTCGGTGAAGCTGGTGACGCTCCAGACCTCGGCTCCGATCTGGTTGTCCTGTTCGAGGATGTCGGCGGCGTGGAGGACCTCCCGGAGGATGGTGCCCGAGCCGAGAAGCTTCACCCGCGGCAGGTCGGGGGCGGCCTCACGCACGCGGTGCATGCCACGGATGATCCCGTCGGCGGCGCCGTCGGGCATTCCCGGCTGCGGCAGGTTCTCGTTGGTGACCGTGAGGTAGTAGAAGCCGGGGTCGAGGTCGGTCAGCATCTTCCGCATGCCGTGCTGGATGATGACGGCGACCTCATAGGCGAACGACGGATCGTACGAGTGGCAGTTGGGGATCGTGGCCGCGTGCAGGAGGCTGTGGCCGTCGGCGTGCTGGAGGCCCTCACCGTTCAGCGTCGTGCGTCCCGATGTGCCTCCGATCAGGAAGCCACGGGATCGTGAATCCCCGGCGGCCCACAGCAGGTCGCCGACGCGCTGGAAGCCGAACATCGAGTAGAAGACGAAGAACGGGACCATGGTGAGACCCGAGTTCGCATATGCCGTGGCGGCAGCGATCCAGGATGCGACGGCGCCGGCCTCGCTGATGCCCTCCTGGAGCATCTGTCCCTTCACGTCCTCGCGGTAGTACATGAGCTGCGACTCATCCTCCGGGCTGTACAGCTGCCCGACCTGCGAGAAGATCCCGAGCTGCCGGAACATGCCCTCCATGCCGAAGGTGCGGGCCTCGTCGGCGACGATCGGGACGATGCGCTGTCCGACGGTCGTGTCCCGCAGGTTCACCGACAGTGACCGCACGAACGCCATCGTCGTCGAGATCCGACGTTCGCCGTGGTCTTCCAGTACGGCGCCGTATGCGTCGAGCGAGGGGACCTCGAGCGACTCCTCCGTCGTGTTCCGCGCCGGAAGCGATCCGCCCAGCGCCTCCCGGTGCTCCCGCAGGTATTTCATCTCGGCGCTGTCGTAGGGAGGCTTGAAGAAGACCGCGTTGCGCGCGTCCTCGTCCGACAGGGGGACCCGGAACTTGTCGCGGAACCGGATGAGGGCCTCGCCCTTCATCTTCTTCTGCTGGTGGGTGATGTTCTGCGACTCGCCGGCCTCCCCCATCCCGTATCCCTTGATGGTCTTCGCGAGGATCACGGTGGGCTGCCCGGTGTGATTCACCGCGGCGTGGTACGCCGCGTAGACCTTGCGCGGACTGTGGCCTCCGCGGTTGAGGCGCCAGATGTCCTCGTCGGACAGGTGGGCGACGCGCTCCTTGAGCTCCGGGTAGCGACCGAAGAACTCGTCGCGGACGTACTGGGCGTCGCGCGACTTGAACGTCTGGTACTCGCCGTCCACGGCCTCGGTCATGCGACGACGAAGCAGGCCGTCGTGGTCGGCGGCGAGGAGCGGATCCCAGTACTCACCCCAGATGACCTTGATGACGTTCCATCCCGCACCACGGAAGACGGACTCGAGCTCCTGGATGATCTTGCCGTTGCCGCGCACCGGGCCGTCGAGGCGCTGGAGGTTGCAGTTGATGACGAAGATGAGGTTGTCGAGACGTTCGCGCCCGGCCAGCGAGATGGCGCCGAGCGACTCGGGCTCATCCATCTCGCCGTCGCCCATGAACGCCCAGACCCTTCGGCCGCGCGTGGGCGCCAGACCGCGCCAGTGGAGGTACTTGAGGAACCGCGCCTGGTAGATGGCCATGATGGGGCCGAGCCCCATCGACACCGTGGGGAACTGCCAGAAGTCGGGCATGAGCCACGGGTGCGGGTACGAGGACAGACCGTTGCCCCCGACCTCCTCGCGGAAATCGCGGAGGTTGTCCTCGCTGAGCCGCCCCTCCAGGTAGGCGCGTGCATAGATGCCGGGAGAGGAGTGACCCTGGATGTACACCAGGTCGCCACCATGATCGGCGGTCGGCGCGTGCCAGAAGTGGTTGAAGCCGACCTCGTACAGCGTCGCGGCCGACTGGTACGACGCGATGTGGCCGCCGAGATCTCCCTCCGCTTTGTTCGCCTGCAGCACCATGGCCGCGGCGTTCCACCGGATGGCCGACCGCAGACGGTTCTCCACGTCCTGGTCACCGGGGATGGGTTCCTCGTCCTCGACGTGGATGGTGTTCACGTACGGGGTATTGAGCGTGACGGGGACGGGGATCCCGTCCAGCGTGGCCTCGGCGAGCACCTGGCCGAGGAGCTGGCCGGCGCGTTCCGGACCGTCGCGATCGAGGACGTCGTCGAGGGCGTCCAGCCAATCCCGAAGCTCCGCGTCCTCCTCGGGGCGGGCCGGTCGCGAGGTGTGATCAGTCGAGTCGGCCATACGGTTCATCCTAGATGGTTGGTTCCACGGGATCGTGGATGTGGGGCGCGTCACCGGTGGATGCGGGGCGCCGCCGGACGCCGACGGTCAGGGTGGTGTCCTTTCCGAGGTGTCCGGTGGCGCATCCGCGCCACCGGGGGCACGCACCACGCCGCGAGACCGTGGAACCAACCATCGAGTGCCCCGGGGTCGGGAGTGCTTCGATGGCGTGGCGGCGAAACACCGCCCGAATTGGGCCATGTGGCCACAGCCGCCGACCGTGCGGACCGGATGGGTCGGGCCGGGCGCGACCACGGTCGGTTTCAGCCGTCGGACTCCGGGGCCGGCCGTACCCCGCGGAGGAAGATGTCAGTGAGCCACGTCACTTGATCGGGGAGTTCCTCGAGTGCCGCATCCGGCAGAGGCCGTGCCACCGCGGCAAGACCGATGTGGAAGCGAAGCGCCGATATCTCGGGGCGGATGAGCCCGTCACGCCGCGCCAGGACGAGCACGGCTTCGACCTTCGCCAGGGCCGCATCGCGCACCTCGGCGATATCGGGCGGCAACGACGCGATGCCGTGCTCGCCCGTGATCCTCGTAACCACCGCACCCAACCGCAGGTCGGCCAGATCGTGGACGAAGTCATGCCAGGTGACCGCCGGATCGCCGTCCCACTCCGCCGCCGCGCGCACGGCGATCGCGGAGACCTCCTCGCTGATCGCTTCGGCGATACCGACAAGGAGATCGAGGGGCGTCGGGAAATGCCGGTACAGGGTGGCGATGCCGACACCAGCCTCCCCCGCGATGGCGCGGAGCGAGACGTCAGATCCGCGGGCTCCGTAGAGCCTCCGGGCGGCGGCGATCAGGTCGCGCCGCTTGGCACGGGCGTCGGCACGCATGGGACCTCCGATTGGACGAGCACTTGCCTCCATCATATACGGAGCGATATGTTCCACTTATTCGGAACACAACGCTCCGCATAGAGACGGAGGAGACCGCGTATGTCCACCCCACCCGCTCCGAAGACGCCGCCTGCCGAGGCAACCGCCCATCGCGGTCCGCGACCGAACATCGCAGTGGTCGTCGCGGGACTCGCTGTCGCCGTTGCACTCATGCTGTTCGCGTTCGCGACCCCGGCCATCCACTCCGGCGCCCACGACCTTCCGCTCGCCGTGAGCGGACCGGCTCCGGCGGTCCGGGAGATCGTCGCGACGCTCGACGAGCGGAGCCCCGGCACGTTCGACATCACAACCCATGCGTCCATCGATCAAGCGGCCGACACGATTCGTCACCGCGACGCGATCGGCGGTCTGTCCGTCGACTCCGGCGGAGGAGTGACGGTGCAGTTGGCGTCGGGTGCCGGCACACCGTACGCGGGCCTTCTCCGAAGCCTCGGAGGCGAGATGGCGGCAAGCGGACAGCCGGTTACCTATGTGGACCTCGCCCCGCTCACGGCCGACGATCCGGCGGGTGCGGGTCTCGGCACCATGGCACTCCCCATGGTGTTCGGCGGAATGGCATCCGCCGTGCTGCTCGCGGTCCTCATGCAGGTCGGTCCGGGTCGACGACTGCTGGGAGCGCTCGCCGTGGCGGCGGTCGCGGGAACCACGGCCACGGTCATGCTGCGATTCGTGTTCGGAGCGGTCGATGACGGTTTCTGGCTCGCCACCCTCGGAATCGTCCTGGGCATCGCTGCGATCTCGCTGACGGTCCTGGGTCTTCACCGGCTGCTCGGATACGGGGGGATCGCGATCGGCGCGGTGATCATGCTCTTCGTGTCGAATCCGCTGTCGGGACTGGCGACCGGCCCGCAGTGGCTGCCACACCCGTGGGGGGACTTCGGTCAGTTCCTCCCCGTTGGCGCGGCGGGCACCGTCGTGCGGTCAGCCGCCTTCTTCGACGGGAACGGAGCCGGCAGAGCCGTCCTGGTTCTCGTCTGCTGGATCGCTGCGGGTGCACTCCTGACGGTGCTCCGGCGCCCGGGAGCACCCGGCGAGAACGCAGCGCCCGCGCCCGTCACCGGTGCCGACGACTGAGATGACGGTCTCGGGGCCACCCGGTCAGATCCGACCGCTACGCTCCGTGCCATGTCAACCGATCGTCCCGACCGGCCATACGAGATCGATTGGGATGCACGGTTCGATCAGGACGAGTACGTCTTCGGCACCCGCCCGAACACCTTCCTGGAGAAGCACTCCGGGGTGATCCCGGCGGGAGGACACGTCCTTGCGATCGCGGACGGCGAGGGCCGCAACAGCGTCTGGCTCGCTGAGCAGGGGTACGAGGTCGAGGCCGTGGACGGATCGGCCGTCGCCGTGACCAAGGCGCGCCGCCTCGCCCAGGAGCGCGGGGTCACCGTGGATCACCGTCATGGCGATCTCACCACGATGGAGTGGCCGGCCGGCCGATGCGACGCGGTCGTCGGCGTCTTCCTCCAGTTCCTCGCCTCCGTGGCACGTCCGACGCTCTGGGCGAACGTCCACAGGACGCTCCGACCGGGTGGCGTGTTCCTCCTCGTCGGATACACGCCACGGCAGCGCGTGTACCGAACAGGCGGACCGGCAGACCCGGACCGCCTCTACGACCCCGAGGCGCTGCGAGGCGAGCTCGCGGCGTTCTCACTCGAACGCTTCTCGGCCCTGGAGTACGAGATGGACGAGGGTTCCGGCCATCGCGGGATGTCTGCGGTGATCGAGGTGATCGCCCGCCGTCGATGACGGTCGCGCGCACCGCCCGGCCGCGCCGGCGGAAACGACACCTCCGTTCGCGCCATGGCGCATAATGACCCGCAGTATCCGGGATCTTCACCAGGAGTCCGCCGTGAGCGACATCTTCAAAGACGACGCGCAACTCGACACCAGTCAGGTGGACGACATCCGCGCCGAGACCGCGGGCGGCCGCTCGATGGGCCGCGGCGTGGCCGTCGGCGGCGGTGGACTCGGCATCCTCGGGATCATCATCATGCTGCTCCTCGGCGGGAACCCCCTGAGCTCGGGTGGTGATTCGTCCAACCTGAACAGCCTCGACGGCCAGACCGCCGGTGGCACGGCCACGCCCGGATCGTCCGGCACCAGCCAGGAGCTCGCCCAGCGGTGTCGCACCGGGGCGGACGCCGACCGCTACGACGACTGCCGCATCGTCGGCTTCGTGAACAGCGTGCAGGCGTACTGGCGCACCGAGTTCCGCCAGCAGGGCGCGACCTACCGCCCCGCACGCACGCGGTTCTTCTCGAACGCGGTCAACACCGGCTGCGGGGCCGCGAGTGCCGAGATGGGTCCCTTCTATTGCCCGGCAGATCAGAGCGTCTACCTGGATCTGGGATTCTTCGAGCTGCTCCGCACCCGGTTCGGCGCCTCGGGCGGCCCGTTCGCCCAGGCATACGTGGTCGCACATGAATACGGACACCACATCCAGAACCTGACCGGCGACCTCCAGAGGATCGGCAACGACCGTCAAGGACCCGAATCCCGCGCGGTGCGCGCCGAACTGCAGGCCGACTGCTACGCCGGCGTGTGGTTCCAGCACGCGGTCACGACCGGGTACCTCAACCCGATCGACCAGGAGGACATCGCCGACGGCTTGGACGCGGCGGCCCGGGTGGGCGACGACTACATCCAGCGCGAGTTCCAGGGCAGCGTGAATCCCGAGGCGTGGACCCACGGGTCGAGCGCACAGCGTCAGAAGTGGTTCACGCGCGGCTACGAGAGCGGGGCGCCGGGCCAGTGCAACACCTTCGAGGGGTCGATCTCCTGACGTGGGCGGTCCCGTGAGCCGCCGTCGGACGCATCCATGAGCACGCCGCGCGAGCGTGCCTTCAGCAGCCGGGCCTCGGCCATCGCACCCTTCGAGGTGATGGAGGTGCTTCGGCGCGCCCAGGAGCTGGAGGCGGCCGGCCACGACGTCATCCACCTCGAGGTCGGCGAACCCGACTTCCCCACCCCGGAGCCGATCGTCCGCCGTGCGCAGGCCGCCCTCGCCGACGAACCGATGATGTACACGCCGGCCCTCGGGCTCGGCACCCTCCGCGAAGGCGTCGCCGGTCACTACGACGCCGTCTTCGGCGTCGACGTCGATCCCGAACGCGTCGTGATCACATCCGGATCGAGCGCGGCCCTCCTCATGGCGCTCGGCCTCGTCCTCGACACCGGCGACGAGGTCCTCATCGGTGATCCCGGCTACCCGTGCAATCGTCACTTCGTCACGTTCGTCGGGGGACGCCCGCGGTTGGTGCCCACCGACGCGTCGACGGGGTATCAGGTGAATGCGGACATCCTGCGGGAGGCCTGGGGTCCGGCGACCCGTGCCGTCATCACGGCGTCGCCCTCCAATCCCACCGGGACGTCCATCGCGGACGACGACATGGAGGCGATCGTCGCTCTGTGCCATGAGCGCGGGGCGGAGCTGATCGCCGACGAGATCTACCAGGGTCTCACCTACGGCCATCCGCCTCGGACGATCCTCCGTCATACCGACGACGCGTTCGTCGTGAACAGCTTCTCGAAGTACTTCCAGATGACCGGCTGGAGGATCGGTTGGCTCGTGCTCGGTAAGGACGCCGTGCGCGAGATCGAGAAGCTCGCCCAGAATCTCTATATCTGCCCGCCGACCATCGCACAGCACGCGGCGCTCGCCGCCTTCGACGACGACACCACCGCGATCCTCGAGGAAAGACGTGTCGAACTGGGAGAGCGTCGCGACGCCCTCCTGGCCGCGCTCCCGACGATCGGATTCCAGGTGAGGGCGGTGCCCGACGGCGCCTTCTACATCTACTGCGATGTCTCCGCGGTCACGGACGACAGCTTCACGTTCGCCGCGCGGATATTGGAGCGGGCCCACGTCGCGATCACCCCGGGTCGCGATTTCGGAGTGGCGGCACCGGAGCGGCACGTGCGTATCGCCTACTCGCAGCCGATCCCCCGCCTCCACGAGGCCGTCGAACGGATCGGCCGCATCGTCGGCACCTGAAGCCCTCCGGACCCGGCCCGGTGGGCAGACGCGCGATACACCGGGCACCGCGCGCTCCCCGGTCCGGGCGCCCGGGACGGATCCACTGACGGACGTCACGTACGGACCGTCACACGTTGGTCCCATGAGCCGTGAACAGGACGACGATCAGGTGACGAGCTCGGCGACCAGCTTCTTGATGGCCTTCAGCAGGCCGTCCTTGAGCTTGTCGCCGATGTCCCCTCCCCACTTCGAGGCAACGACGCCCACCGCGCTCACCAGGAGCGCCACCATGACGACGATGCCGATGTACTCGACGGTTCCCTGGCCGCGCTGGTCCGACGTCAGCCGGTCCCATCCCTTCATCGCGTGCGCCGCGCACCAGCCCATGAATCGGTAGCCCATTTTTCCTCCCTTGTCGTGATTGGGCGCTTCCGATCCTCCGGCCGGCCCTCGTCACGACTCCACGCGCGCCCGTGTCAGCTTCGTGTCGACACGTAACGCCTTCGGGTCACGATCACAACTAACATCGAACCGACGATAAGTGACCGGATCGCGTGCGTGCTCCCATCGCTGTCGACGGTCACCACCCCGATGCCACCGGGATCCAGCACCGGGCACCGACGATCACGGACGGGTCGGTGATTCCACCGCGCCGCCCTCGGAGCGCCGTGCACGATCGAGTGCCGCCCGTCGGAGACGCTTCAGCACGAACATCCGTCCCCGGGAGACGACGACGTCCTCCGACAAGCCTCCGAGGTCCTCCATGATGCGACGGTAGGCGGCCTCACCATCCATGGCACGAAGCTCACGAACGTAGGCGCGAAGATCCCGCGAGAGCGACCGTACGGTGCCGACGGGATCACGGAGAGCCGACGTCAGGTCACTCCCGGCGCGCAGGAAGGCGACGGGATCACGGACCAGGGCTTCCAGATCGCGCATGACCGCGTGCCCGAACCCGCGGCCGAACGCCGCGCCGCCGACACCTACCAGGCGTCCGCCCTTCCGTACCGCCCGCACGAAACGCGTCCAACGACCGGGACGATTCCCACTCGACCCCGACAGACGGTCGAGAGGCTCGGTCACACGCTCGACGGCCGCGGGAATCACCGGGGTGGGTCGCGGATCGAGACGTGGTCCCGTGAAATGACGCACGACCACGGAAGCTCCGACCAGGAGCAGGGCGACGACCACGACGATGCCGATGTACTCGGCGGTGGCCTGACCGTCCTGGGCCCGGTGACGAACGGAAGCGTCCATCGCCCGACCGTAGGACCGGGATGTGTGACGCCGCGTGCGCCGTTGGTGACCACGGTGATTCGTGGTTGAATCAGAAGCGCGACGACGATCCCCTCCCGGCACCCCATGAGGAAGTCATGTCACTGTTCTCGGCCCTGAGCGAATCCATCCGCGTCACGACCGATCTGGCGCGTAGCAGCGTCGACCGTATCCGCCTGGAGGCGAAGCTCAAGTCACTGGAGCGCCGTCAGACGCAGGCTCTGGCCGCACTGGGTCGCAGGGTCCGCGAACTGTCCCTCTCGGGAGAACTGACGGACGACCGACTCACCGAGGAGATCGCCGAGGTCGCCGCCGCCGAGATGCGCATCGCCGCCTGCGAGGCGGAGATCGACGAGGTGTCGGCCTCCCCGTCGCCGTCGTCGACGACCTCCGAGAGCGTCGACCACTCGCCGACGGCTGAGGAATCGGAGGACGATGATGACGACGACGCGGCAAAGGCCGTGGCCGAGGCCGAGGCGGCGGCCGGATCACAGATGGAAACGGCGTCGGCCGACGAACCCACCACGGACACGACGGCGGCTGACGAGCAGACGTCCGGCGGCTCCGAGACAACGGATGGCGATGCGGCGGCCTGACGGGGTACGGCACGTTCCCTGAGAGCCGGCCGCACCCGCACAGGGTGGGCACGCCCCCGGCAGGCCATCACGGGGCTCCCGGACGGATCGGCCATCGGGGTGGGCAGACCACCTGAGCGGGTGTATCCTTCGGTTCCGGTTCACCAGCGATCGCTCGCGAGGCTCAATGCGCGTCGAACCAGATCGACAGGGCCACCACCGTTCGGAGGCACCGGCCTGTCACCGTTGCGGGGCACCGCTCCTCGACGGCGCGACCATGTGCCCGTTCTGCGAATGCACCCTCGACACGCGGGCGCACAACCGGGCAGCCGGGCGGGTCGCGCGCCTGATCACGCAGCGGGCGGCGCTTTCAATAGGATTCGTATTCTTCGCCGCGGTCGCGATCGTCTGCATGGTCGCGGCATTCGTCGTCTGAGCCGTCCCGGCGCAACCACCACTCTCACAGGAGACTGCTGACCGTTGAACAGCGCACCCGAACAAGAGCTCTTCCAGATCGGTGACGAGGTCACCGGATCGTTCCGCTGCGCGAGTTGCGATCTCCTCGTGGTATCCCCCAACGAGAACGACGGGATCCTCGTCCTCCCCGGGTGCCCGCTCTGCGGATCCGAGGAGTGGCGCGTCGTCAACGTGTAGCCGGACCCGTTCCTACGGAGGGGTGCCCTTCAGCGTCGTGAGGTAGTCGTCGACCGGCATCACCGTCAGCGTGTCGACATGCGCGCTTCCACGGGAGGCGATGTCGGACGAGAGACGGGCGATCGCCTCGACGTCGGGCGCCTCGACCAGGCTCAGGAAGTCGTACGGCCCCAGCAGCGCCCACTGGTTCACGACGCGTACACCGAGAGCCTCGATCTCGCGGTTGACCTCGAACAGGCGCTCAGGAACCACCTGGAGCGTCTGGATTCCCTGAGGGCTCAGGGTCGTGAGGAGGAGATACGTCGGCATGTGTGACCTCGCGGTAGGACCCGGCGTGGGACTACTCTATCCACAGCGTGCCCCGTGCGGTACCCACCACCCCGGCACCGGCTAACCTGATCGGGCCGAAGCCGACCGATCATCCCACCACGAAAGACCGAGGCCCCGATGTCCTTTCGCGATTCCAAGCCCGAGCTGAGCCCCCTGCAGGACGCAATCATCAACTACCACGCGACGGATCTGGAGGAGGAGCTGATCACCTGGGCCCGTGAGCACTGGCCCATGGCGGCGCGCGGCATGATCTACAACAAGAAGGAGGGCGACGACCTCATCTCCGGCGTGCAGGGGCTGCGCGACGAGCAGGCCAAGCATGCCCTCTCGGTCGCCGCGCGCCTCGCGGTCGCACAGCGCGAGCTTCTGATCCGCGCGATCGCCGCCGTCCTTCCCGGCTGGCTCGAGGAGCGCTACGGGCTCGTCCCGAAGGACGGGCAGAAGTAGGTTCGACCGCCCGCGAGTGCGAACCCGGAGCCTTGTCGCTCCGGGTTCGCGCCCACGGGCGACGGTGGGATCGGGTCAGCCGTGCTGCGCGTGATCGTGGACGGCAGAGGGATCGGCGATCCCGGGGAGCGGATCGTCGAACTCCTTCCACGCTTTGGGACTCAACGCCAGCTCGTCATCGGTGAGGAGACACGCGTCGAGCTCCGTGCGCACCCGCCCCTCGTCGACGTCCCGACCGATGAACACGATCTGCTGCCGTCGGTCACCGAAGCGCCCGTGCCAGTTGGCGAGGATGCGATCGCGGTCCTCCGGGTGCTCCGGCCAGTGGTCCTGCGGAATCGACGCCCACCAGCGACCGGTGACCTCGATGTTGCAGGCACCGCCGGCCTGTGACCACAGGTAGACGTGCTCGGGATGGGTGGCGGTCCAGAAGAAGCCCTTCGAACGGATCACACCCTCCCAGTCACCGTCGTTGACGAACGCCATGAACCGCGCCGGATGGAACGGGGTCCGCGACTCGTACACGAAGCTGGAGATGCCGTACTCGTCGGTCTCCGGTACGTGCTCACCGGAGAGCTCGGCGATCCATGCCGCCGAGTTCTGTGCTGCCTCCATGTCGAAGAGGCCGGTGTCCAGGATCTCCGCGAGCGCAATCTCCCCGAAGGGTGCGCGGATCACCTTCGCCCGTGTGTTGAGACTGCGTACGACGGCCTCCACCTGCCCTGACGCCGCGTCGCCCGCGAGGTCGGTCTTCGACAGGAGGATGACGTCCGCGAACTCGATCTGGTCGATCAGTAGATCGGCCACCGTGCGCTCGTCGTCCTCGCCGAGCGACTCGCCGCGATCCTGCAGCGAATCGGCGTCGGCCAGATCGGTCGGGAAGTTGAGGGCATCGACGACGGTGACCATCGTGTCCAGACGGGCGACGTCACCGAGGCAGCGGCCCCGCTCGTCCTCGAACGTGAAGGTCTGGGCGACCGGAAGCGGTTCCGAGATCCCCGTCGACTCGATCAGCAGGTAGTCGAAGCGGTCCTGGTGTGCCAGGCGCGACACCTCCTCCAGGAGGTCTTCGCGGAGCGTGCAGCAGATGCACCCGTTCGTCATCTCGACGAGCTTCTCGTCGGTGCGGTTGAGCTCGGCCTCGCCGCCGCGGACAAGTTCGGCGTCGATGTTGATCTCGCTCATGTCGTTGACGATGACGGCCACACGACGGTTCTCCCGGTTGGCGAGAACGTGGTTGAGGAGGGTCGTCTTTCCGGCGCCGAGGAAGCCGGAGAGCACGGTGACGGGCAGGCGTTTCATGAAGGTCGTTCCTTCCAGATGTGCGACAGATAAGAATGAGTATCATTTATCTGCCTCGATCGCCCATCGTCGGACAACCGCGGCTCATCGAGCCGGAGAGCGCGGTGACACCCCAGGTACCTGGTACCTGAGGTGTGACCCGCTCCGACGAGGACCCTCTGATACGGGATGCGACGACAGCATCGCGAGCCGGCGCCAGGCGTCCACGGCTCCGACACCACCGTAGGGCCCACCTAGAAGGCAGGATCAAATCCCGCCAGTACCGTCTCGACTGACCGGAGTGCTACTCGTCCTTCGGGACGACCGGGTTCTCGCTCTCGACCCACCCGTTCCAGCCGCCCACGAGTACGCCCACCCGCGAACGCCCGTGGTCGAACGCCCACAGGGCGACCTTCATGCTGGTCGCCTCGCCGTCACGGTCGCAGTAGAAGATGAGCTGCTTGCCCTCCGGGAGTTCCGGGATCTGCGACTCGAATTCCATCGGATCGACCCGGATCGCGCCTCGGATCTTGGTGTCCGACTCCCGCCAGGTGAACTCGCGGACGTCGACCATCTGAATGGGATCGCCCATCTTGAACGCGGCGACGAGATCGCCCGACTGCCAGCGCGAGACGTCATCCCAGGCCATGGTGCTCCTTCGGATAGCGGGTGCGAACCACCGGCCACGTTACCAGCGCGGATATGACGGTGATGCGGGATCGCCCCCGCCGGTGGGCGGGCGTCGCCTCGTCGTGGATCAGGCGGCCGCCAGGGCCGGCCGGTCCTCGTCCAC
Organism: uncultured Bifidobacteriaceae bacterium; assembly: GCA_964531025.1. Classification (GTDB taxonomy): domain Bacteria; phylum Actinomycetota; class Thermoleophilia; order Miltoncostaeales; family Miltoncostaeaceae; genus CALMEC01. The sequence goes on from CAZHDY010000001.1 coordinate 797,078, forward strand.
GGGAAGAAGGAGACGGACGTGCCCCCCGGGTCCCGCGATGATCTCGAGGGTCGCGCCGATGCGCTCGGCGAGAGCCGCCGCGACACCGAGGCCCAGGCCCGCACCGGGAATGGATTCGGCCGACGCCCCACGGAAGAAGCGCTCCATGGCCACCGGGGCATCCGCCTCGTCGATACCGGGACCGGAGTCGGCGACCTCAAGGACCAGACGCCCACCCGTGTGCGTGGCGGACATGGCGATCGTGCCGCCGCGTGGCGTGTACTTCGCGGCGTTGTCGACCAGCTCCGTGAGGATCTCCTCGACCAGGGCCGCATCCGTCTTCACGTCCGGCAGATCCGGTGAGATCTCGAGCTCCACGCGCTGCGCCTTCTTGCGGAGAGCCGCGTCCCAGTCGTGACTGAGCGACCAGAGGAAGCCGGCCACCCCGAACCGCTCACGACGCGGCGAACGTGCCGCCGGATCCAGGCTCGTCCCCCGCAGCATCATCCGCATGACGCGGTCCAGACGATCCGTGGCGGAAAGCAGGGATCGCAGCGTGGGGGCGCCCGGCGCCGTCACGTGCGCGTAGATCTCCTTGCCGCGCGTCTTGATCTCGTCCAACGGCGCCTTCAGCTGGCGCACCGCCGAGCTCTCGATCTGACGGCGGAACCGCCCGAGGCGCTCCTGCTCGGTGCGCTCCACGACGCTCGCCAGACGTCCTCCCGGCACCGACCAGGCGTCGATGTCCATCACGCGTCCATCGGCCAGATGGATCTGCCCGCCCGTGGGGTCGACGGACTCCATCCCCGTGCGGATCGCGTCCTCGACCACCGACCGGTCCGCCTCGCTCATCCCTTCGAGCAGGCGCTCGAGCGCGACGTTGCGGCTCCAGCTCCCTGCAGGGCCGCGGGCGACGACCCCGATGGCCAGCGGTTCAATTGCGGCGGCGAAGAGGCCCATCTCGCGGTCCGCGATCTCGGTCAGGTGCGCGATCCTCTCGGCCCCCGCGTGGATGGCGTCACCGGCGCGCGCCAGGTCACCCGTTCGCACCGCGGCACCCAGCTCGGGGACGCGTCCGGCGATGAGTGCCTCCGCGGCAACGGTCACGGCAGCGACCTCACGACGACGACGACGCTGCAGTGTCCACGCGAGGAATCCCGCGATGAGCCCGGCGACCACCGCAGCACCCAGGATCAGGGTCAGGCCGACGCGTCCGATCTCGGTGGCCGAGGTCGGCAGCCAGGCCCGCGTCACCACGGATCGGCCGTCGCTCAGAGGACGGGCGATCTCGACCGAGCTGCCCACCCGCGTGACGTTCACGCCCCGCGTGGTGAGGCCGGCCAGACCACCGCCTCCCGACTCGTCCCAGATACCGGGACTCCCGCCGGCCTTTCCGAGGTCCTGCCCTCGTGCACCCACCAGCCGCATGGGGACGGGCGCATCAGAGAGGTACGCGGCGATCGACTGCCGGGTGACGGGTGAGCGAAGGTCGGGGAGCGCTTCCGTCGTCCGCGAGAGAGAACCCGTGATGCCGGCGATGTCGGCCCGCATGTGGGTCATCGCGCCGATCAGACCTCCCACGAAAACGGCAAGTGCGGCGCCCACTGCAGCGAGGGCGATGGCGAGTGGAGGGTGTCGACGGAGATAGGCCATGCCGATTGGGTTCGCTTTGTCTGCACGCGATCCTGCCAATCGTCGGAATCCCTGTCACACTCCTTGCATCCCCTCCATTTCCCCCGTTCAGGTCCATAAGATGTCCCGGTCCAACTGAAGGTGAGGTTGAGGCATGGAAACAGATCACGAGGGGCGCGATACAACGCGAGGCCGCGTCGAACCGGGTCGCAGATCCCTGACCGCCAGTGAGGCAGCGGCGATCATCGGGGTGAGCGTGGCGACGGTTCGCGGCTGGGCCGATGACGGGCGTCTGCCCTCACATCGGACCGTGGGCGGGCATCGTCGATTCGACATGGACGAGCTCCGCGTCTGGCTGGATGAACAAGGCGCACCCATCCCACGGAGGTTCTCGCTTCGGGCGGCGCGGACGGAGATCCCCGCCTGCCCCACACTGGCGCGCGAGCTGAACGCTCGCAGCGACCAGATCATCGACCGCGTACTCGCCGGATACGACCCAGCCGTACCGACGATCACGCAGATCCCGAGCGACACGGAACTCCGGCGGGCGGTCACGCGCTTCGTCCGGGTCGTGACCGGTGCCCTAGAGTCCGGCAATCCGTCAGCTTTCGCGGGCCGGGCCGAGGTGGCCGGATACCGTGGGGGTCTTCAGGGTGAGCGTGGCGGAGGAGTGCTCGTCGAGCACACCCGTTTCGCATTGGCCGTCCTTATCGAGGCCGCCCTCGCCATCGACGAGGATCTCGTCGAGGAAGAGCACGCCATGGCGTGTTTGCTTGCCGTCATCGACGGCGCACAGGCTGCGATCGCCCGAGGTTATGGGCTCGCCGCCGAAGGTCTCTGACCTCAGCGTGTCGACGTCGTGTCCCGGGGGGTGACACGGCGCCGCAGTCAACACTGAGGATCAGACCGACCGGATTCACACGGCGAACGCGCCAGAATCAGAGGAACGGCCACCTCGAGCCTGTGTCCGCAGTGACGCTCACACGGAGTCGTCGGACACGACGCTGACCCGGATACCCTCCGCCAGCCGTTGCGGGATCCGATGTGTCTCCCGGTCCGTCGCAACCGTCAGCGACCCGCCGAACGGCTCGCGTTCACGGACCTCGACCCGGTCGTTGAGGGCGATGCCCGCCGACGTGAGGTGGAGCAGCATCTCCGGCTCCAGATCGGACACCTGCGTGATCCGGGCGACCCGGTCGAGCTCGAGCTCGGTGAGGGGGATCGACCCGTCGTTCGCCGCGAGAACGAGATCCCGGGTCGGGATCGGGTCACCGTGCGGATCCACCTCGGGACGTCCCAGGGTCTCGTCGATGGCGTCGATGAGGTAGTCGGAGATCGCGTGCTCGAGGATCTCGGCCTCCTCGTGGACCCGGTCCCACGGGATGTGGAGGACCTCGGCCAGAAAGAGCTCGACAAGGCGATGCCGACGTACGACGTGAAGGGCCAGCCGCTCGCCCTCCGTCGTCAGGCGCACGCCGCGGTAGGGCTCGTGCTCCGCCAGCCCGGTGCTCGCCAGACGCTTGACCATCGCCGATACCGAGGCGGCGGTGACACCGAGCCGTGCGGCCAGCTCATTGGTCTGGATCGGCGCACCACCGGTCGCGGACATGGAGTAGATGGCCTTCACGTAGTCCTCGACGGCGGCGCTCGTCCGCGCGGGAGATGGAGAGGCGACGTCGTTCACAGGGCCAGAGTATCGCAGAGCGCACGGTATTCCGAGTCGTGACGAAATAACGAATGAGTCATGACTAAATACCTGATATGTTCCAACGAAATCGCACCTCGTCCCAAGGAGATCCTCGCACCCGTGACTGTGCCCATCCCGACCCCCTTCCGATGGAACCGGCGACGGGCCTTCGCCGCCGCCGTCCTCCTCGCCGCCGCGATGACGTTCATCATCACCGGCTGCGGATCCTCGAACGCAGGCGGCAACAGCTCCGACGGGAAACTGCACGTGGTCGCCACGACCAACATCGTGGGCGATCTCGCGACCGTGATCGGGGGTGACGACGCCTGGGTCACGTCACTGATGGGGGCCGGGGTGGACCCGCACCTCTACCGAGCGACCGCGGGTGACATCGACACCCTCCGCAACAGTGACGTCGTCTTCTACGGTGGCCTGCACCTGGAGGGGAAGATGGACGAGATCTTCGGGGAGCTCGCACGGACGCGACCCACCGTCGCGGTCAGCCAGGACATCCCCGAGGACCGGCTGATCACCCGGGACGGTGAGCACGATCCCCACATCTGGTTCGACGTGGACCTCTGGAAGATCGCGGCCCGCACGGTCACGGACACCTACCGGGAGGCCGACCCGGATCACGCCGCCGCGTACGAGGCCCGCTACGACGCGTACATCGCCGACCTCGACCGGCTCAACGCCGACCTCGAGAAGGAGGTCGCCACGGCTCCCGAACGCTCGCGCGTCCTCGTGACCTCCCACGACGCCTTTCACTACTTCGGTCGTCGCTACGGCTTCGAGGTCGAGGGGATCCAGGGCATCTCGACGGCCGGTGAGGCGACGACCGCCGACATCGTACGTGTGGCGACCATCCTGGCGGACCGCCGGATCAAGGCCGTCTTCGTCGAGTCGGCTACGCCCCGCCAGACGATCGACGCCGTCCTCGCCGAGGCGAGGAAGCGGGGCCAGAGTGCCCGGGTCGGAGGCGAGTTGTTCGCCGATGCGGCCGGAAGTGCCGGTACCCCCGAGGGGACCTACATCGGCATGGTGCGCCACAACGTCGACCTGATCGTCGGGGGGCTCCGATGATCCCCGTCCGTCCCCACCATCGAGGTTCCGTCGTCGGGGGCGACCGATGACGGGCGAGCGCGGACCGATGCTTCCCGAACCCGCTCTCGCCGTGCGTCGGATGACCGTCTCGTACGGAGGGCGACCCGCTCTCTGGGATGTGGACGCGTCGTTCCCCGCCGGCACGATGTCCGCCGTTGTCGGGCCGAACGGAGCGGGCAAGTCAACGTTGCTCAAGGCGGCGCTCGGGATCATTCCGCGTGACTCGGGTCACGTGGCGATCAACGGCAAGCCGCTGGAGGCGGCACGCTCCGACTTCGCCTTCGTACCGCAGGCGTCCGGCGTGGATTGGGACTTCCCCACCTCGGTGCGCGAGGTCGTCGAGATGGGCCGGTACCGGCAGGCCGGCTGGTTCCGGCGACTCCGGCGCGTCGATCGCGATGTCGTGGCCCGGTCGCTGGAGCATGTCGGCATGACACCGTTCGCGGACCGCCCGATCGGGCAGCTCTCCGGCGGGCAAAGGCAGCGGGTCTTCCTCGCCCGCGCGCTCGCACAGGAAGCGTCGCTGCTCATCATGGACGAGCCCTTCGCCGGCGTCGACGCCCGCACCGAGGACGCTCTTCTGACCCTGCTCACCGGCCTTCGGGATGCCGGATCGACCATCGTGATCGTCCATCACGATCTGCAAACGGTTCGTGAGCGCTTCGACAACGCCATCGTCCTGAACGTGCGCACGATCGCCGCGGGCCCGGTCGGCGACGTGTTGACGGACGAGGTGCTGTCCCGGGCCTACGGGGGTGCACCGACCGTGGCCGGTGCCGAGCGCACAGCATGATGGGGTGGCTCATCGACCTCATCCCGTTGCCGTACACGGATGCCGTGGTCGCCCTCGGCGCCGCCGTCCTGGGTTTCGTCGCCGGATCGCTGGGTGTGTATGCCGTGCTTCGTGAGCGCAGCCTCGTCGGCGACGCCCTGGCACACGCCACGCTCCCCGGGGTGTGCATCGCATTCCTCGCCACCGGCACCAAGGATCCGATCACCCTCCTCATGGGCGCCGGTATCGCCGGTCTCGTCGGGGCCTGGTTGATCGTCGGGATCGAGCGGACCGACCGCATCCGACCCGACGCCGCGATCGGCGTCGTGCTGTCGGGGTTCTTCGCGGTCGGCGTCGTCCTTCTGACCCACATCGCAGGAACCGGGAACGCCAACCAGGCGGGCCTCGACCGCTACCTCTTCGGTCAGGCGGCGGGACTCCAGGAGCGCGACGTCATCACCATGTTGGCGCTCGGTGCCGTGGGCATCGCGGTGATCACGATCCTCTACCGGCCGATGAAGACCGCGCTCTTCGACCGCGACTTCGCCGGTTCCGTCGGACTGCACGCCCGCGTCCTCGACGTGCTGATCACGGCGCTGCTCGTCATCGCGATCGTGGTCGGCGTCCGCGTGGTCGGTGCGATCCTCATGGTCGCGCTCCTCATCACCCCCACCGTTGCGACCCGGCAGTTCACCGACCGGCTGCATGTCCTCATCCCGGCCGCCGGGCTCACCGGAGCGGCGATCGGTGTCGGCGGCGCCCTCCTGTCGATGTCGCTGGAGGTACCGACCGGTCCGGTCATCGTCATCGTCGGATTCGTGGTGGTGGCGCTGAGCCTGCTCCTCGCCCCCGGCCGAGGGATCGCGTGGCGCGCGTCACAGCTCAGGCATACGCGACGACGCGCCGCCATCGACGGGGCACTCACCGACATCGCCGCCGCATCGGGGTACGGCCCGATCGCGCTCACCGAGCTCGCCGGCGCGACAGGCCGCACTCCGCGGCAGATGACCCGCCTCGCTCGCGAGTTGGAGCAGCACGACCTTTGCCGGATCGAGGGGACCGCCCTCTCGCTCACCACCTCCGGCGAGCGACGCCTCGAAGAGCTCCAGGAGGGCAGGCGGCTGTGGTCACTCTGGCTGGAGCACGGATGGCGGCTTCATCTGCCCGACGCACGTGAACCGGACCCGTTCGACCTCCGCCGGAGCATCGGCGACCTGAACGTCGAACGTCTCCTGTCGTTCGCCCATCCGGAGGTGGCGCAGTGAACGCCCACGTCCAGATCGCCATCACCGCGGGTCTCGTGGCGACCGCCTGCGGTCTTGTCGGCCCCTTCCTGGTGCTTCGCCGCGTGGCCCTGATGGGTGACGCCGTCAGCCACGCGGTTCTGCCCGGCATCGTCGCCGTCTATCTCGTCTTCCACACACGGGCGCCGCTACCGGTTGTGCTGGGCGCCGGGCTTTTCGCGATCGTCTGCGTCCTTCTCACCGACGCCATCCGGGCGAGCGGCCTGGTGAAGGGCGACGCGGCCATCGGCCTCGTCTTCCCCATGCTTTTCTCCCTCGGCGTGCTCGGCATCACCGCCTTCGCGTCGAACGTCCACCTCGACCTGGACTCGACCATCTACGGCGAGATCGCATTCACCCCGTTCCGCACGACCGAGCTCTTCGGCACCGATATCCCGACCGCGGCCCTCGTCGTGGGAGCCGTCGCCGTTCTCAACCTGGCCCTCGTCATCGCATTCTGGAAGGAGATCAAGGTGACGACGTTCGATCCCGAGTTCGCCTCGACGATCGGGCGGTCGCCCTCGCTCCTGTCGCGCGTCCTGCTGATCGCGACGGCCGTGACCGCCGTCGCGGCGTTCGAGTCGGTCGGAGCGATCCTTGTCGTGACGATGCTGATCGTCCCCGCCGCCACGGCATACCTGCTGACGGACCGTCTGCTCGTGATGGTCGTGCTCACCGTCGCCATCGGATGGATCAGCTCACTCGTCGGCCAATGGACCGCGGTGCAGATGGACGCCTCGATCGCCGGCGCCATGGGCATGGTCGCGACGGCCTGCTTCGTGATCGCCCTGCTGGCCGCTCCTCGCTACGGGCTCCTGGGCCGCTGGGTACGGCGCCGCCGAGCTCGCGCCGAGTGGATCTCCGAAGGCGAGCCGAACCCGACCCCGTAAGAACAAACGCACCACGGTCGACGTTGACCGACGCGAACGGCTGTCAACGCTGGTGCCAGGCACTTAACAAATGCGTGCCGTTACGCACGATCGGAAACATCCTGCTCATCGACATCTTCCGTCGGAGTCGGGCCGCCCTGTCACCACGGGCGCCTGGCACCCGTGGTGACAGCGTCCTCCCAACGGCAGGCGGTGCTCGAAGACCGGAATGAAGAGAGCCCCGTCGCCGGGGCTCTCTCGTTAGCAGGCCGTAAGCCGGATTCTGTCGTGGACAGTCATCTATCTGGGACGCCTGTTGCCAGACGCCTCATGCGGCCGACCTGGAGCTGAGCGAGCAACCCGTAGCGCTCCTGCTTGGCCTTGCACCGGGTGGGGTTTACCCAGCCGGCCTGTCACCAGACCGCTGGTGCGCTCTTACCGCACCTTTTCACCGTTACCGCCGACGAGTCGACGGCTGTTTTGTTTCTGTGGCACTTTCCCGGAGGTTTCCCCCGCTGGTCGTTAACCAGCACCCTGCTCTGTGGTGTCCGGACTTTCCTCGAGTCGCCGTGGCGACCCGCGACTGCCTGGCCTGCCGACCCAGTTTAGCGCGCGTCAAATCGGGTAGAAATGCTCGGACGGACTCGCGCGAACGCCGGCTCCGTCACCACATCACGAAGGGCACGAGCCACGGAGGTTGATGATGCCCACGATCGATTCGAGCGGCGCCAGCCTGAACGTCACCGACACCGGCGGTGATGGCCGACCGGTCGTCCTGATCCACGGATGGCCGCAGAGCGGACGGGCCTGGGATCCCCAGGTACCCGCACTCACGTCGGCCGGCTACCGGGTCGTCACCTACGACCGCCGCGGGTTCGGCGACTCTCCGGCGGCGGCGCCATATGACTACGACACCTTCGCCGCCGACCTGAACGCCGTGCTCACGACGTTGGATCTGAACGACGCGACCATCGTCGGGTTCTCGATGGGTGGAGGCGAGGTCGCGCGCTATCTCGGGACCTACGGGTCGGGACGGATCCGTAGCGCCGTGCTCGCGGCCGCCATCCCCCCGTGGCTTCTGAACAGTCCTGAGAACCCCGGCGGCGGTTTCCCGCGCGAGGCGGCCGAGGGGATGCAGGAGCAGCTTCGCGCCGATCGGGAGAGCTTCCTCGACGGGTTCATGACGGGCTACTTCTCCGCCAACGGAGAGCTCGCGGTGACCGAGGCCCAGCGTCAGGAGGCGCTCGCCCTGACGAAGAAGGCCGACACCGAGGCGGCTGCGGCGTGCATCGTCGCCTGGCTCGAGGACTTCACCGCGGATCTGGAGAAGGCGGACGTTCCGATTCTCGTCATCCACGGAGACTCGGATGGGATCGTGCCCCTCGAGGTCTCGGGAGCCCGCTCGGCAGACCTCGTCGCCGACGGCACGCTCGTCGTCCTTGCAGGCGGCCCGCACGGGATCAACGTGAGCCACACCGACGAGTTCAACGAGGCGCTGCTCGGCTTCCTCGAGCGCTGAGCTCCCGTCCGGAGCCGCACCGACTCACCGCGACGCGAGCAGGTGATGGACCACCAAGCGCACCATCCCTGCTCGCATCGCGCATCTCTCCGCCGTGACGACCGATCGCGTCGCGGCGTGCACGAGGATCACGCTCGATGAGTAGTGCCACGGAGGCGTGGATGTGGGGTACGTCACCGGTGGCCGACCTGGGGTGGGCGGATGGATGAGAAGCGCATCCGCGCCGCCCGGGACACCCACCACGCCACGATCGCCGTGGCACGACCCATCTAGAGCTTCCGGAGTACCGCCACCACCGCACCGAGGATCTGCACGTCCGCACTTCGGATGGGCTCGAAGGCGTCGTTCTCCGGTTGGAGCCGGATGTGATCGGCCTCGCGGTAGAAGGTCTTCACGGTGGCCTCGTCCTCGATGAGCGCCACGACGATCTCGCCGTCCCGCGCGGTCGACTGCTGTTTCACGACCACCAGGTCGCCGTCGAGGATGCCGGCGTCCCGCATGGACTCGCCCTTGACCCGGAGCATGAAGTCCCCGGGGAACGGCGACTCGATCCAGTCCTCGACCTCCTGCTCGGCCAGCGTGGGCACACCGGCCGCCACGGCGCCGATGAGCGGCAGTCCACGACGCTCGTCCGCCGATGCGGCACCCTCGCCCCCACCGTCCAACGACACGAGCATGGCGCGGGGCTTGGTCGGGTCGCGACGGATGTGCCCGGCCTCCTCCAGCTTCGCCAGGTGCGCATGCACCGTCGACGGCGAGGTGAGCCCGACCGCCCCACCGATCTCGCGCACCGTGGGTGGATAACCGTGCTTCGAACAGTGGGTCTTGATGAACTTCAGGATCTCGTGTTGGCGCTCACTCAGATCGCCCATCGGGATGCCTCCGGGTCGGGATGCGAACATGTGTTCCCAACCGTAGCAAGGTGTCAGGACGTCGTCCAGCCATGGGCAATCGAATCCGCCGTGTGGGTATACTGCGCTTCCCTCATGCGCCTGTGGCGGAATTGGTAGACGCGCTAGGTTGAGGGCCTAGTGGCCGTATAGGCCGTGGAGGTTCAAGTCCTCTCGGGCGCACTCTCATACGCACAGACTCGGTCCACCGCACTGCGCTGGCCGAGTTCTCGTCTCGCGGGTCGCATACGGAGAATGTGATGACGCAGACGACCACGGTCATCACCGTCGACGATCTCGCGGTGGAGGTCGTCCGCAAGAGCATCGCGAACCTCTACGTCCGCGTGCTCCCTCCGGACGGCCGGGTCCGCGTCTCGGCACCGCTGCGATTCGATGACGAGCGGGTGCGACGGGCCGTCACCGAACGAAGCGAGTGGATTCGGCGCCACCAGGACCGGATCCGCTCCGCAAATCCGGATGCCTCCACCACGCTGACGTCCGGAGACGTCCTCCACCTGTGGGGTGTGCCCCACCGACTCGAGGTCGTCGTGGCAGAGCGACGATCCGGCATCGTGGTCGACGCGGACCGCATCGTCCTCACCCTGCCCGACGGCGCCACGGAGACTACGCGTCGCGCGGCCGTCGATGCCTGGTACCGCGAACGACTGCGCTCCGCGCTGCCGGGCCTGCTCGCCCCCTGGGAATCGCGGATGGGCGTCACGGTCCCCCGCGTGACCATTCGCCGCATGACGACGCGATGGGGATCCTGCAACACACGGACACGTCGCATCACACTGAACCTCGACCTTGCGACGAAGGACCCGTCGCTGCTCGAGTACGTCGTCGTCCACGAGATGATCCACTACTTCGAACCCGGTCATGGACGGCGTTTCCAGACCCTGATGGACCGTCACCTGCCCGACTGGCGCGAACGCCGAACCCGACTGAACGGTGGATGACGGCCGGCCCGCACGTTGACCTGGACGTCTGCGGGCCGACGGACGACCGGAGTCCGATCATCCCGGACGCCGTGAGCTCGACGGTCGCATCGACCGTCTAGCATGCCGGGCACCACATCCGGGGAAAGGGTTGCCATGAGCCACCGTGTCCTGCGCACCGACGACGCCTTCTGGAGACCGTCCAACGCCATGAAGGTGGCCAACACGAACCTGGGAGAGCAGCTCGGCGCCACCCGCCTCGGCGCGCGCTACTGGCGCCTCGAGCCCGGACAGGCTTCGACGAAGCACCGTCACCGGGTCACCGAGGAGCTCTACGTCCTCCTGGAGGGAACCGGCCGCATGCGGATCGACGGCGACGTGCTCACCCTCGCGCGGCTCGACACCGTTCTCGTTCCGCCGGGCACGGTGCGCCAGGTCTTCAACGACACGGACGCCGATCAGCTCTGGCTGGTCATGGGCGCTCCGACCGAGATGGCGAACACCCTCGAGATGAGCGATGCGGACCTCGCCTGGTACTACCCGGACGGGACGACCGCGCTGCCACCCGAGCTGTCACGCGAATAGGCCCCCGCAGGAGGTCAGCGGGCCTCGCTCACAATCCGCCACCGGACTCCCGTCGACCAGCCGGTCCAGGGGATACCGCGAAACCCGGCTAGAAGAGCTTCTCGATCAGGCCGACGATCCAGGCCAGGAGGTAGATCTGGATGACGACCGCGAGGTAGATGGCGGCCGTGCCACCGATGATGACGGCGCCTCCGAGGATGAACTTGCCGATCGGCTTTGCGGGATTTTCCATGAACGGGATCCTACCGGCCCGTCCGGCGCGCGGGAAGGGCCATCTGTCTCCGCCGAAGCGGGATCAGAGAGCGCGCGAAAGCCAGAAGGTGGTGAGGCCCCAGAGGAGCGACGTGGCGATCGTGAGGCGTGTGAGGTTGCGCTCGACGATCGCGGTGGACCCACCGTACGAGCTTCCCCCGGATCCCAGGCCGAAGCCGGAGAGCCCCGCGTCCTTGCCCGAGTGCATGAGCACCAGGGCGATGATGATCATCGAAAGCAGGGAATGGATGATTACGGCGAGTGTGGTCACGCGCGCAAGGGTATCACGACCCCCTACCCGTTCGGCCGGCTCACGCACGTCCACCGGACGGGCGCCGAGGGACGATCATCACCGTCGCCCGGGTGCCGAGGCCGTGGCTCGAGCCGCGTCCGTACGGGTCGAACCGCGTTCCCGAAGGCTCCGGTACCGGAGCCTTCGGTGTCCGTTGGATGACGGACTCCACGAAGTCGTGGAGTCGGCCGCCTAACCGATCGCGCTCATCACGATCTTGCTCGTGGCGGGATGGCCGCTGAGCCCGCTGTATCCGCCGCGCCAACCGCTCGAGCCATCGTGACGGATCTCGGCCCACTGCGCGAAGCGACTCCAGACGGCCGGCTTGCTCTGGTAGACGCGCTGCTGGACGGTGTCCGGGAGGGCCTGCAGATTCGACCGGCGACCGAAGGTGAGGTCCTCGCCCCACATGCGGTCGATGAACGTGCGGTTGGGGAACCGCTGGCGAAGGTGCCAGGCCCCCTTGCCTCCGTACACGCTTACCGTGGGGTACGACGATCCCTCGCGAACCGTGGGACGGACCGTGTTCGCCCTGACGGAGAGGAGGCGCCGCGCCGACCGGGTCAGGTCCCGGTGGTAGATCCAGCTGGCGTTCGAGTCGGTGCGGATCAGGGTGTAGAGGATGTGGTTGCGGTCCATGGAGGCGTCCGCGATGCGGATCGCGCCGGCAACGGTGGAGACCGTGTAGGTCGTGCCGTTGGTCCGTCGCAGGATCAGCTGCGACCGCAGAGAGGGCGCATCGCCCGCCTGGTAGGTGGGCGGCGGACCCGCGGTCACCTGCCGGTACAGGATGGCGCCGTCACCTCCGCGCCACACGCCATCGATGCGGAGCTTCCCGTTGGAACTGGACGTGCCCCATTCGATCTTGGGTGTCGGCGTCGCCTGACGGAGGTCCACCGTCACGAGCTCGGCGACGCGGTCGCGGTCGCTGGTGCGGTCACGTGACCAGACCACGAGCGGCCCGTAGTTGTGGGCGGTGTTGATCCGGACCGCCGAAGCGTCGTTCGTCTCGGTCTCGAGCACCCGCTCCTGACCGTTCGTGACGTTGACGGCGGAGAGACGGTTGAGCCCGCCGTCCCCCGGCCGCGTCACCAGGATCTCTTGGCCGCTGACGCCGTACAGCTTGAGATTGGTCTCGCAGCCGTCGGCGGTGAGCCCGGGCACCTGGATCATCTGCTTCGTCCCGAAGCGGCGTGCCCACACCTCGGTCGGTCCGGTGGCGCTGGTGCACCGTGTCCAGGCCATCCAGTCGCCGAACCGTTCGACGGTTCGGATGAACCCGTCTTGTTCGACGAGCGTCGTGGGCGCGGCACTCCCCGATGACGCGGCGGCGCCCATCCCCAGCCCGGCAATGAGTGCTGTCGCCAATACTCGGCGTCTCATTCGCAAAACTCCCTTCGTGCGTTACCGGCGTGACGGTATGTGCGGGCACAACGGGAGAGACGTCGATCCGGTCCCACGGAACCACGAACGAGGGCTTTCTTACACCGCTCGCGCCGCCCGCTTACACGGCGCCAACATCTGACGTCGCCGGCGCCGCCGGCATGGGCGAGATCACACCGATCCGTCCGACCGGCTCGGGGATCAGCTGACCGACCGGATGGCCCGTGATGCCGCGCTCCCTGAGCTCGTGCATCAGCACCTCAAAACGCTCACGCGGACACGCGATGAGAAGTCCGCCGCTGGTCTGGGGATCGAACAGCAGGGTGGCGGCGTGAGGATCGATCTCACCCTGGAAGTCGATCCACTGCCCGAAGTGAGCCCGGTTCCGATCGACGGCGCCCGGCGTATGGCCGTCGGCGATGAGCTCGAGCACCCCGAAGATGGGCGGAACACGATCGATGCGGACGACGGCACCCACACCGCTGGCGACGGCCAGCTGCCGGAGGTGACCGACCAGACCGAAGCCCGTGACATCCGTGACGCAGCGGGCACCAGCCGCACGGGCCGCCGCAGCGGCATCCCGGTTCGACCTCAGCATGAGCGCGACCGCGGTCGCATGGGCGTCGCCGGTGACGCCGTTCTTGGCCGCGGCCACCGCCACACCCGTTCCGAGGGGTTTCGTAAGGACCAGCACGTCACCGGGACGACCCGCGGTGTTCGTGGTGAGGGCATCCGGATCGACGCGGCCGATCACCGCCATTCCGTACTTCGGTTCGGGATCGTCGATGGTGTGGCCTCCCAGGAGTGAGAAGCCCTCGCGCGCCGCAGCCTCCGACCCACCCCGCATGATGCCCTCCAGAACGGCGAGATCCCCGTCCTTCGGATAGCCGGCGATGGCAAGCCCGAACAGGGGCTCGCCGCCCATCGCGAAAACGTCGCTCATGGCGTTGGTGGCGGCGATCGCACCGAAGGTCTCGGGATCGTCGACCAGCGGGGTGAAGAAATCGAGCGCTCCGACGACGGCCGTGTCGTCCGAGAGGCGATAGACGCCGGCATCGTCCAGCGTGTCATGGCCCACGAGGATGCGATCGTCCTGCGGCCCCGCCGGGAGCCGTCCCAACAGGTCGGCGAGGAGTCCGGGCGCCAGCTTGCACCCGCATCCCGCCCCGTGGGCCATCTGCGTGAGCGGAGGCTGTGCCCCGCGCTCCGGCATCGCATCGTCAGTGTGAGTGTCCATGCCCGAACAGTACGCGGCGACATCCTCGGTGCGGGGATGCCACGGGTGCGGCGTATCGCGGTGTGACGTGGCTTCGCGAAAGGGCATCGGGTGCCCGTGTCATGCTTGGCCGGTGACTGACCAGAAGAAGCTCTCCGGCACGCTCACACCCCACTGTTTCGGATGTGGCGCCGACAACCCCCGCGGCCTGCGGCTCGAGATCTTCCAGGACGGCACCGACGCCGTCGCGACCTTCGTCGCCACCGCGGATCTGGGCGGGTGGCCGGAGCGCCTCCACGGCGGGGTCATCGGGCTCCTGGTCGACGAGATGCTGGTCTACGCAGGAGCCCCGCATGATCTCTGGGGGATGACGGCGAAGGTCCGGTACTGGATGCGGAAACCCATCCCGTTCGACGTGCCCCTCTCCCTGCGGTCCCGCATGATCCAGCGCAGCGACCGCGCCTACCGTGCCACGGTCACAATCCACCTCCCGGACGACGTGCTGGCCGCCGAGGGCGAGGGAATGTGCGTCCTGCGCCCCAAGGAATCCGGTACCGGCTGAACGGCCGTCCGTGTCGCTCGCCGAGCCACTGGATGAGGAGTTCCGCGGAGGCGTGGTGTGGGATGCGATGCCGGTGGCTTGCCTGGGGTGGGCGGGTGGATGAGGAGCGCATCCGCGCCGCCGGGGACACCCACCACGCCACGATGTCCGTGGCACTACTCATCTAGCATTCGACGTTCGCCAACCCACGACGAAGGAACCTGCGTGAGCGATCAGCTCATCCGCCTCGGCCACAGCCCCGACCCCGACGACGCGTTCATGTTCTACGCGCTGGCGGGAGACCCGAAGATCCCGACCCAGGGATTCCGGTTCGAGCATCTTCTGCACGACATCGAGACGCTCAACCAGTGGGCGACCGAGGGACGCCTCGAGGTGACGGCCATATCGGTGCACGCGTACGCGTACGTGGCCGACAAGTACCGGCTTCTTCCCCACGGGGCGTCGATGGGAGAGAAGTACGGTCCTATCGTCGTGGCGAAGGAGCCCATGGACGTGGCCGACCTCCAGGGCAAGCGGATCGCGGTCCCCGGGTTGTGGACGAGTGCGTTCCTCGAGCTCCAGCTGCTCATCGGGAAGATCGCCGATCCGGTCGTCACGCCGTTCGACCAGATCTTCGACGCGGTCAACGAGGGACGCGCGGACGCCGGACTCGTCATCCATGAGGGACAGCTCACCTACGCGGACAACGGGTTCGAGCTCGTGGTCGACCTGGGTGTCTGGTGGGACGAGCTCACCGGCGGCCTGCCGCTCCCTCTCGGCGCCAATGCGGTGCGCCGCGACCTGGGTGAGGAGACGATGGTCCGGCTCTCGCGGGTTCTGCACGACAGCATCGCCTACGGTCTGGAGCACCGGCGCCCGGCGCTGGAGTACGCCGGCAAGTGGGGCCGCGGACTGAACGACGACCTGACCGACCGGTTCGTCGAGATGTACGTGAACGATCGCACCCTCGACTACGGCGACGAGGGCCGCGAGGCCGTGTCCGAGCTGCTGCGCCGAGCGGCCGAGGCCGACCTGATCCCCGCTCCTGTGCCCGTCGACTGGGTCCCGTGAGTCCGTCCGCGGCTGACACGCCCTGGAGGGACTGGGCCGCGGAGATCGATGCATGGACCGAGCGTTTCCGGCGGATCGACGATCCGCCGGAGCCGTTCGCGACGGCCATCCGCGAGGGATGGACGACGGCCGCGCGCACGCGGCTCGCCCTGGACGCCCAGGCGTACATGGAACGCCAGCACGCCTATGTCGAGACGCTTCGGAACGAGGGCATGGACCTCGTACGCCTCGACGTGAAGGTCGGCTGCGAATACTGCTCCCGCTATGACGGATCCGCGTACAGCCTGACCGGCGAGACGCCGGGATTGACGCCGCCTCCGCCCCTCCCCATCTGCCCCGCGTGCCGTCCGGTACTGAACCTCCTGACGCCGTTCTTCATGCAGCAATCCGGCGTCACTCTGGAGGATCTTGTCGAGCGTTCCGTCCCCTTCGAACCGTTCGAGGACTAGCGCTCAAACCGGCGCACACACGTCCTCTCTGCCGGATCCGTCGCTTCGACACGCCAGGAAATCCCTGGATTCTGAGAGGTTCTCGGCGTTCCCACCAAAAACCCTCATCGCCTTCACCTGCGGCTAACAAAGGGATGGCAGGCTCCTACCCATGTCAACAGCCCCTCCCTTGAAGCGGCAGTCTCGATCCGGCCGCACATCCACAGCTCAGACACGTTCCAACACGACCCTCCGCCTCGCGGATTCACCCGACCGTCTCCCCCTCCGTCGGATGGAACTCTTCACCGGGATCCCGGACGGCGACCTCGACATCCTCGAGGCCCGTCTCGGAATGATCCGGTGGCCGCAGGGCGCAGAGGAGCCGGCTCCCTTGGAGAGACTGGACCACATCTACCTGGTTCGTGAGGGGCGTCTCGCCCTCTACGAGCGGATCTCGCCGGACCACGAGGTCATGGTCGCGATCCTGGAGCCGGGTGCCATCTGGTCCACGCTCGGGAACGTGACTCCGCCCGGGCTGGCCGCCCTCGAGGCGTCGGCGATCTCCCCCCTCCCGGCGCGTGCACTCGAGGCGTTGTCCACCCGGTACCCGCGGCTCGGACGCAATCTCGCCGCAATGCTGTCGGAGCGGGTGAACACACTGTCCCAGACCATCGCGATGGTCAGCGAGATGCGCGTGGAGGACCGCCTGCGAGCACGTCTCCACCAGCTGGCCGAGCGTTTCGGCGTGACGGGCAAGGACGGGATCCGACTCCAGCTCGACCTCACCCACGCCCAGTGGGCGTCCCTCGTCGGTGCGTCCCGAGAGGCCGTGACCACGGCGTTCGGCAAGCTCAAGAGCCAGAACGATGTGGAGCTCGATGGCCGCGACATCCTCATCCCGTGGTCCGCTGTCCACGAGCACGAGGCCGGTCTCAACGAGGCACTCGCCGTCGGCTGATCCCTCGGCGGTACCCCTGAGGTTCCCGGTCCGTTCACCGGACCGGATAGCACTCAGACGGTGGGAATCCGGCCTCCCAGCGGATCCCCACCGTCCGAGGATCCCTCCGTCGCCAAGGAGGCGGCAGGCGAGGGAACCTTGTGGTCTTGCGAGCGCTCGCGCCCCACGCGGGGAAGAGCGATCAGGACGAGCGCGACACCTGCGAGCACGCATGCGATGGCGGTGAACACCCATGTCGCGTGACGCCACAGCCCCTCGCCACCGAACGCGACGACGGCGACGCGGATCATGAGACCTCCACCGGCCAGAAGCAGGCTGAGTCCCGCCGGACCGGCCACGACAAGCCGGCGACGCTCGGCCCGGTCACGGCGGACGGTGTCATCGACGCGAACCGCGGGGTTGCAGGGCTGCAACTGTGCGTGGGCCCTGCCGCTCATCGAGCGGACCACCAGCGGACGGCAGATGTGGAGTTCCACCCACGGGGGTGGCGGTGACGATCACAACATCGCGGAGAAGCGTCCATTGAAAGCCGGCTACCGTCCTTGGCTTGCGCAGTGTTTCGAGAAACAGACCCCAGGGGCCGTGCGAACACATTTCCCATCGGCACACCGACGAGAAAGCATGAGGGTCCGAACGGAATTCGGCGACTGACCGCCATTCAGCGCCCCGGCGACCGTCCCCTGACGACCGCGATATATGTCGATCCTACAGGGGAGGCGTCAGCCCGCGGTCCGGTCGGTGGTCGTCTCACCCACCCCGCGAAGTTGCTCCGTGGCGGCGTTCAACTCGGTGGCGGCGCGGCGGGCGGCGGTGGGATCGCCGGCGCGGGCGGCCGCCTCGAGCCGCCGCATTGCCGCCAGGACGGACGAGTAGGCGCGCGCGCTCTTCGCGCGCTGGGTCTCGAGGCGCTGATCCTCAAGGCGCATCGCCGAGAGCCTCTGCGAGGCCCCCTGGGCCGCGCGGACGGGCTCGCTCAGACTCGGCGCGACGGCCTTGAGTGCAGCGGCAGTGGCCGGATTGGGCAGCGTGGCCACGGCGGCGGCGAACTCACGCACGGCCTCGGCACCCACGGCCGCGTCCGCCAGGTACTGCTCGGCACCGACGGTACGCCCGACCGGCAGGGTGCTCGTCGACACCGGGTCGGACCCGCCGCACCCGACGAGGAGGCTGGCGACGAGAATCAGAAGCACGCAGGGGGCCGTTCGCACCAGGCGAGTCTAGAGGGTTGGTTCCGCGGAATCGTGGATGTGAGGTGCGTCACCGGTGGCTGGCCCGGGTGGGCGGGTGGATCCGTCGTGCGGGGCGCCGCCGGGGGTACATCACGCCACGCGATCGCGGAGTCAACCATCGAACGGGCGGGGACGACGACTGGTCTATTCTCGGTCCCGATGAACGATCCCTCATTCCCCCTCGCCCTCTCCTATGACGACGTGCTCCTGGCGCCGCAGCGCAGCCCCATCGCGTCACGCGGCGACGTCGATACGACCGGACGCTTCACGCCACGCATCTTCCTGCGATCACCGGTGGTCGCCGCGAACATGGACACGGTCACCGAAGCCCCCATGGCCATCGCCATGGCGCGCGCCGGGGGCATCGGGGTCATCCACCGGTTCCTCACGATCGATCAGCAGGTGGCGGAGGTGGCCCGTACCAAACGCGCCGAGGCCCTGGTGATCGATGATCCCTTCACGATCAGCCCCGACCTCCCGATCAGCGGCGCGATGGATCTCATCGAGGTCCACGGAACCGGTGGCCTCGTGGTGGTCGACGACGACCGCCGGCCCGTGGGGATGGTGACCCGGCGCGATCTGCTCCTGCGCGATGACCTCACGCAACCGGTGTCCAGCGTCATGTCGCCGCGAGAGCGCCTGGTGGTCGCGCCAAGCGGCATCGACGAGGACGACGCGGCACGCCTCCTACGAGACGAGCGGATCGAGAAGCTTCCCCTCGTCGACGACGAGGGTCGTCTCGCCGGACTCATCACCATGCGCGACCTCCTTCAGCGCAAGGAGCGGCCGACGGCCACGAAGGACGCCCGCGGCCGGCTGTCGGTGGCAGCCGCGATCGGGGTCCGCGGCGACTACCGGGAGCGGGCGAAGGCCCTAGTGGACGCGGGCGCGGACGCCCTCGTCCTGGACATCGCGCACGGGCACATGGAGCAGGCGCTGGACGCCGTCGGGGTCATCGCCGAGATCGTGGCACCGGTGGAGGTCATCGCCGGAAACGTGGCCACCGCAGAGGGCGCGCGGGATCTGATCGCCGCCGGGGCGAACGCCGTCAAGGTCGGCGTGGGACCCGGCTCCGCGTGCTCGACGCGCGTCGTGGCTGGCGTCGGCATACCGCAGTTCACCGCGGTACGCGAGTGCGCCGAGGCGTGTCATGAGCACGGCATCCCGGTAATCGCCGATGGCGGCATCCGCGCCGGTGGAGACGTGGCGAAGGCCATCGGTGCCGGTGCCGACACCGTCATGGTCGGGAACCTTCTCGCCGGATCGACGGAGAGTCCAGGCACCGTGGTTCGCCGAGGCGGTGCCATGGTCAAGGTCTTCCGAGGGATGGCGTCGGCAGGTGCGGCCGCGGCCCGACGGGCGATCGACGGTGACGCCGAGAGCGCCCTGGCACGCGAGGACCAGACGGATTTCTCCCCCATCGTCCCCGAGGGCGTCGAGGCCGTCGTGCCCTTCCGCGGTGGCGCGGCCGAGGTGGTCGGTCAGCTCGTCGGCGGACTGCGCTCCGGGATGAGCTACTCGAACGCCACCACGGTCCCGGAGATGCAGCGGGTCGCCCGGTTCGTCCGCATCACGTCCGCCGGCCTCAAGGAGAGCCACCCGCACGATGTGACGATGTAGTCACGCGCGACGGTCGATGCGGTAAGACCCGACCGCGCCGTGGACGCGTCAGTGGTCGAAGAGGCGGAGCTCCGGTTCACGCAGGCCACGCAACTCGGCCAGGTTGACCTCGGCGGTAGTCATGCCGCGGTTACGCGCCAGCGTGACCGCCTGAGGTTTGATGGACTCGGCGACCAGCATCCCCCGGCAGGCCTCCATCCCATGCTCGGAGCGGATGTACTCCAGATAGCGGGTGAGCTGCTCGACGGCATCGATCGTTCCGACGCGCTTCACCTCGACGGCGAGGTACCCGTCCGCGCCGAGGCACATGAGGTCGACCGGCCCGATGGGTGTGGGGTACTCGCGTCGGACGAGCGTGAGGCCGTCACCCAGGACGTGCGGCACGGCGGCGAGGGCCTCCTGCAGATCCCGTTCGACCCCGTCCTTCTCGAGGCGGGCGGCGGGCCCCATGTCGTGCTCGGAGTCCGAGATCACCTCGTCAAGACGGATCTCGATGGTCTCCAGCTTCGCCGCAGACCCCTTCTCCACCAGGATGGCCTCCGGGCTCTCGGTGATCCGCGTAGGCGGGGTCATCCAGTTCTCGGGCTTGTAGCCACCGGCGTCCGAGTGGACCATGATCGCGCCGTCCGACTTCAGCATGATCAGGCGCACCGACATCGGCAGCACCGACGACACACGCCCGGCGTAGTGCACCTCGCAGCGCGCGACGATCAGACGCATGCGGACAGCCCTTCGTTCATCGCACCATCGTATCCGGCGACCTGACCACGGGCCGATGCTTCCGCCCTCGACCGCTTGGCCGGACCGCCGCCGTCCCGGAAGCGCGAGAGTCCGCTCAGTCCGGGACGAGGTTCGTCAGCTGGGTGTACTCCTTGGTCATGAGCGGGCTCGAGAGGACGAAGTCCGCCGTGGCCCGGTTGCAGGCGATCGGGACGTTGTAGACGACGGCGATGCGAAGGAGGGCCTTCACGTCCACGTCGTGCGGCTGGGGCTCCAGCGGATCCCAGAAGAACACGACCAGGTCGAGTCGGCTCTCGGCGATGGCCGCGCCGATCTGCTGGTCGCCGCCCAGCGGGCCCGAGAGGAACGTCGACACCGGAAGATCGAGCTCCTTGGCGATCATGGCGCCGGTGGTCCCGGTACCGAACAGCTCGTGTTGCTCCAGGGTCCCACGGTTGAAGCGCGCCCAGTCGACGAGCTCCTCCTTGCGGTTGTCGTGGGCGACGAGGACGATCCGACGGCGCGTGGGCATAGGCGTGGATTTCACGGCTCTTCCCTTCAACGAGGTGGCGAAACCCAGTATGACGCGAACCGTCCCTGAGCGTTCGATCGATGGCCTCCCGCGATCGGACGTTGGACGGGCCCGACACCGGTAGACTGCGGCGCCCTTGAGATCACGAGGAGGATTCTTGTCTTCGAAGCTCGCCCCTCCAGAGCTCTGCATCTCCAATGTCCGTGCGCTGTCGATCGACGCCATCGAGGCCGCGAACAGCGGCCACCCCGGTGCCCCGATGGGGCTCGCCCCGATCGGCTGGCAGTTGTTCACCACGGCGCTCCGCCACAACCCCGCCAACCCGCTGTGGGCGAACCGCGACCGCTTCGTGCTGTCGGCGGGCCACGCGTCGATGCTGCTCTATTCGCTCCTCCATCTCACCGGCTATGACCTGCCGCTCGACGAGATCAAGCGCTTCCGGCAGCTGGAGAGCATGACCCCGGGACACCCCGAGTACGGCATGACCCCCGGCGTCGAGACGACCACCGGTCCGCTGGGCCAGGGCTTCGCCAACGCCGTCGGTATGGCGCTGGCCGAGGCCATGCTCGGTGCGCACTTCAACCGGGACGGGCACACCGTCGTCGACCATCGCACCTGGTGCATCTGTTCCGACGGCGACCTGATGGAGGGCATCTCCCACGAGGCCGCTGCGCTGGCGGCACACCTGAAACTGGGCAAGCTGGTCGTCCTCTACGACGACAACGACATCAGCCTCGACGGTCCGACGTCCCTGTCGACGAACGCGGGAACGGAGGTTCCGCGCTTCGAGGCCTACGGCTGGCGCGTCCTTCGGATCACCGACGGCAATGATCTCGACGAGATCACATCCGTACTCACCGAGGCCCAGGAGTCCGACGGGCGTCCCACGCTCGTCGCCTGCAAGACCGTCATCGGCTACGGCGCCCCCACCAAGGCCGGGACCAGCAAGGCGCACGGCTCACCGCTCGGGGCCGACGAGGCGAAGGCGGCGAAGGAGGCCTACGGATGGCCCACGGACGAGCCCTTCCTCGTACCGGACGAGGTCGATGCGTGGCGCGACGAGATGATCGGTCGCGGTACCGATCTGGAGGAGGAGTGGAACACCGTCCTCGACGCTTACGCCGAGGCCCATCCGGACCTCCACGCCGAGTTCGTGCGCGTGATCGACGGAGAGTTCCCGGATGACTGGGAGAGTGCCTTCCCCGAGTTCGGTCCCGACGACGCGATGGCCACGCGTGCCGCCAGCGGAACGGTCCTCAACGCGATCGCCGGCACGTTCCCCGAGATCGTCCAGGGTGCGGCCGATCTTGCATCGTCGACCAGCACCACGCTGAAGGATTACCCGACCGTTTCCGCCGGGAATTACGACGGTCGCAACATCTACTTCGGCGTCCGTGAGCACGCCATGGGCGCCATGACGAACGGCCTCATGTTGCACGGCGGCTTCCGCCCGGTCGCATCGACCTTCCTCCAGTTCTTCGACTACATGAAGAACACGGTGCGACTGGCGGCGCTCATGGAGATCCCGTCGGTGTTCGTCTACACGCACGACTCGGTCGCGCTCGGTGAGGACGGGCCCACGCACCAGCCGATCGAGCACCTGGCCGCGCTGCGGGCGATCCCCAACTGCGTGGTCCTCCGGCCAGCCGACGTCAACGAGACGTCGCAGTCCTGGAAGATCGCGATCGAGCGGCAGGACGGGCCCACCGTGCTGGTCCTCAGCCGCCAGAGCCTCGACCCCCTGCCGGTGACCCCGAACGTGGCCCAGGGCGCCTACGTCGTGGCGGACGGCGACGACTGCACCCTGATCGCGACCGGTTCCGAGGTGAGCGTGGCACTCGAGGCGCGCACCGCCCTCGATGCCGAGGGGGTCTCGGCCCGCGTGGTCAGCATGCCCTCCTGGGAGCTCTTCGACGAGCAGGACGGGGAGATCATGGACGAGGTCCTGCCCGACGGTCCACCCCGCATCGCCATCGAGGCGGCCGCGACCTTCGGATGGGAGCGCTGGGCGGACATCGTGGTCGGCATCGACTCCTTCGGGGCGTCGGCGCCGGGCCCCGAGGTGCTCGCCCACTTCGGCATCACCGGCCAGGACGTCGCGGATGCCGTCGTTTCGCTGCTGGAGGACCTCGACGACGAACTGGACGATCAAGACTAACCGTCAAGTCAAAGGTTAGATTTTGTGCGCCCGCCCTGGTTTTCCGGCGGGTGCACCGGGTGACCCGTAGCGGCCGTGTCCTCACCGGTGCCAGGCACTAACAAACGTGTGCCGAAACGCACGAATTCGAAATACCTGCTCACAGTGCATTTCTTCCCGTCAGCGCTACGTTGGTGTCCTTCCGGGTGCCAGGCACCGGGAAGGACACTGGCACTCCGGACCCGATGGACGACAAGCACGATCGAAGGACCTCTGACATGCCGCACCCCAACTCCTGGATCGACGAATCCGGTCGGCTGATCAGTTCGCCCCGCATCACGGAACTCGCACCTGGTGAGGTCTTCGTCTTCGGCTCGAACGCCGACGGCCGCCATGCCGCCGGGGCCGCGAGGATCGCCCACGAACGGTTCGGCGCGGTGTGGGGCGAGGGCCACGGCCTGCATGGGCAGTCGTACGCCATCGACACGATGAGCGGCCTCACCGTCATGCTGGGACAAATCCGGTCGTTCGTCGACTTCGCAGCGGAGAACCGCGACCTGGTCTTCCTCGTCACCGAGATCGGCTGTGGGATCGCGGGCTACGCACCCGCCGATGTCGCACCGGCCTTTGGTGGAGCGAACGACAACGTCGCACTACCCACCGCGTTCGCCTCGGTTCTTGGCACGGGCGCCGGATAGAGGTTCGGAACCGGTACGAGGCTAGAGCAGTTCAGCACGCGCCCGATCGACGGCGCGGGACGCCTCCTCGTCGGCCGTCCGACGTTGCTCCTCAGATGCCTCGAAGTCCGACTCCCCGTGAAGCGTGGTCGTGGCGCCGGCACCGACGATCTCCCGAGCCTCGTCGAGCCATCCGGCCGGAAGTTCCTCGTCGGGCGTCACGCCGAGCATGTCAGCGAAGAGCAGCGCCCACGCGCGCGGGAGGACGTCGGGGTTGTATCCCCCGCCGCCCAGAGACACCAGCTTTCCGCCGCAGACGTGCTCGGACAGCTCACGGAGGATCGTCCACACCCGCGGATAGACGTCCATGGTGACCTGCAGGTGCGCCAGCGGGTCACGGTGATGCGGGTCCACGCCGTTCTGGGTCACGATGATCTCCGGCTCGAACGCCGTCACCGCAGGGACGATCACCTCCTCGATCGCACGCAGGTACGACGCGTTCCCTGAGAACGGCGGAAGCGGGATGTTGATCGCGCTGCCCATTCCCGCATCCCGTCCCCGTTCCTCGACGCCCCCGGTTCCGGGGAAGAGGAAACGTCCGTCCTCGTGGACCGAGCACGTGAGGACCCGCGGGTCCTCGTAGAAGATCCACTGCGTCCCGTCACCGTGGTGCACATCGACGTCGACGTATGCGATCCGTGTCGCGCCGGCATCGAGCAGTGATCGGATCGCCGCAGCGGGATCGTTGTAGATGCAGAAGCCCGCGGCCTTCCCGGCGAACGCGTGGTGGAGGCCACCTCCCGGGCTGAAGGCCAGGTCCACGTCGCCGTTCCAGACGGCCAGCGCCGCGACGATGGAGGCCCCACAGACATCCGCGGCGGCCGCGTGCATGCCCGTGAAGGCGGGCGTGTCACCCCAGGCGGCGAGCCCCCACTCCATGGCCGTGAGCGCGGTGGCCTCCATGGGATCGGCGTCGTAGCGCTTCACCGCGGCGATGTACTCGGCGGTGTGCACGGCGGCGATCTCGTCGTCCGTCGCCCGGCGCGGTTCGATCTCGACCACGTCGTCGCGATCGATGAGGCCGTACGCCCGGATGAGATCCACCGCACGCTGCCGGGTGCGTGGGGAGAGCGGATGGTCGGCGCCCAGGTCGTAGTCACCGAGCGCCTGACGACTCACGAGCCCGATCCGGCGGTCGCTCATACCGCCGCCACCACCGTCCACGGCTCGATGCGCCAGGCGGTCACCAGCCCGTTCACCACGTACGGATCGGCCTCCGCGTAGGCACGGATGACCGCATCGTCCACATCCGCGAAGACCAGCAACCCGCCGGTGGGCGGCGTACCGACCGCGCCGGCCGCCACCATGCGCCCATCCGCAACGGCGGCATCGATGGCCGCAAGGTGCCCGGGGCGGTACGGATCGCGCCGCTCGAGGATGTCCGGCACGTAGTCGTAGGTCAGAAGCTTGAAGGTCCCTGATTCCATGGGAGGAGCATACGAGAGCACGGGTGCGGCGGGATGCGTCATGCTTCCGCCGATGTCCCCGCCCCGCCACATGGTGACCTACCGCCGCCTCGACCTCGTCGCCGTACCGGAGGACGTTCTGCGGGCGGTCGCGGATCAGGATCTCCCCGTCATGGTCCCCACCGGACGCGGACCCGTGATCGTCGCCGCACACCCGACCGCGACGGCCCAGGGCGCCGCGGTCTGGGACGCGCTCGCCGTCCCCTGTTCCCGACACCCCACCCACCCCACGGCGTTCGCCGGTGGATGGTTCGGGCTCCTTACCGATGCCCTGTCCGACACGATCGAGGTTCTCCCGCCGGCGGCGCCCGATCCAGGCGGTCCGCCCTCGGGGCTCATCGCCCGGTATCCGACCGTCGCGCTCGTCACACCGACGGGTTCCGTCACAATCGCGAGCACGGACGGACCGGCCGCACTGGACCGTTTCGAACGTCACCTCACCGCAGGCCTCCGAGATGGCCGCGCCCGCGACGTCGCGTCGGTGCCCGAGCCCGACGAGGTCGTCATGCAGACGTCGCTCCCCGCGCGCGCCTATCGGGCGTCCGTTCAGCGCATCCGCGACCTCATCCGAAGCGGTGACTGCTATCAGGTGAACCTCACGCAGCGACTCACTGCCGCATGGCACGACTCACCACTCGCATTCGCCGACCGGCTGTGGGCGGCGGCCGGCCCCAGCTCACATCGCGCCTACTTCGCCACCGGTGACGGCGTGGTGGTCTCGGCGTCGCCGGAACTCCTGGTGCGGGTACGGGCGGGATCGGCGGAGAGCGAACCCATCAAGGGCACCGCTCCGCTCGGAGAGTGGCCGCGGCTTCAGGCGTCCGTGAAGGACCGCGCCGAACACGTGATGATCGTGGATCTCATCCGCAACGACCTCGGCCGCGTCGCGACCCCGGGGCGCGTCAGCGTGCCGAGCCTCTTCCGCCGACTTCGTACCCCTTATGTGGAGCACATGGTGAGCACAGTCCGCGCCGATCTCGCCGAGGGGACCACCGCGACCGACGTGCTGCGCGCCGTCTTCCCGGGGGGATCGGTCACGGGGACACCCAAGGTGAGGTCACTGGAGGTGATCCGCGAGTTGGAGCCGGTGTCACGCGGTCCCGCGTTCGGCAGCATGGTGGCCGTGTCCCCGTCCGGCGACATCGAGGCCAGCGTGGCCATCCGCACCGCCTGGCTGACTGGCTCCGAGGTCCGCTACTGGTGCGGTGGCGCGGTCGTCTGGGACTCCGACCCGCAATCGGAGCTCACCGAGGCCATGGCGAAGGCGCAGCCGTTCCTGCGCGCGGTGGGTGTCACATGAACCGGGTCACCTGGCTCGCCGACGGCTTCGTCGACCCCGCGACGGCCACGTTCGCGATCGATGATCCGGGGGCACGCTTCGGCGACGGCCTCCGTGAGACGCTGCGAATCGAGAACGGTACGGCGCCCTGGATCGACCGTCACCTCACCCGGCTGACGGCGTCGGCGGATGTGTTGGGCTTCACCGGACGGATTCCCGCCGTCACCGAGATCGACCGCGCCATTCGCGCCGTGGCCGCGAGGTGCGATGCCGGCATCTGGCGCGCGACGGTGATCGTGACGCCGTTCCCCACGCTCATGGTCGACGCCGTACCGGTGACACCCGATCCCGACACGCCCGTCACGGCGGTCAGCTGCCCCGGCCTCTGGGTACCGGGCAACGGACTGGCCGAGCACAAGACCGTCGCCTACCTCCCCAACCGCATCGCCCTGCACGCGGCGGCCGAACGGAACGCCGACACAGCGCTCTTGGTGGACCACGACGACAACCTGGGTGAGAGCGCGACGGCCAACGTGTTCTGCGTGGTGGACGGCACCATACTCACCCCGCCGGTGCGAGGGATCCTGCCCGGCACGACCCGCGCGGCCGTCCTTCGCCTCACCGCCGCGGAGGAGCGCGATCTCCCACCGCCCCTCTGGCGTCACTGTGACGAGATATTCCTCACCAGCGCGGTGCACCACGTCGTCGGTGTCGCCTCGGTGGACGGCACGCGGGTGGGCGACGGAACCGTCGGTCCGCTCACGCGCTCCGTACAGCGTGCGATCGACGAGGCGTTCCACGGCTGACGGCCGGACGCTGTCCCGCCGAGCGACCCCAGGATGGCTGATCCCACGATCTCGCGGCGTGGTGTGTGCCCCCGGTGGCGCGGATACGCGACCGGGCGACTCGGAAAGGACACCACCCTGACCGTCGGCGCCCGGCGACGCCCCGCATCACCGGTGACGCACCCCACATCCACGACCCCGTGGAATCAACCATCCAGCAGGAGCTGGGTGCACCGGAACAGGGCGATCCGACGCCCGTCCTCCTCGCGTGTCACGGTCGCGTCCCACACCTGGGTGGTGCGCCCGCCGTGCGCCAGACGCGCCTCGCAGCGCACGAATCCGCTGACCGCGGTACCGATGAAGTTGCACTGGAGATTGATCGTGGTGAAGCCCGCCGTCCGGTCACCGGCGGTCACCGCCGCTCCGTAGCCGCAGGCCGTGTCGGCGAGCGTCGTGACGGCTCCACCGTGCAGATAGCCGTTGGGTGCGAGAAGCCCCGTGTGGACCTCCATACGGAGATCCACACGTCCATGTTCCACCTCGAGGAACTCGATTCCGACCAGCTCGGGGAACATCCCCCGGCATGTGGCCGCGGCCTCGTCCGGGGTCACAGGCGCTGCAACGCCAGGGTGTACTGCCCACCGCCCTGAAGCGCGGCCACCGACACGAAGTACCGGCCGGTGGCGGGCGCCGTGAACACCAGCGCACGCGTGCCCGGGGTCGCCCGACGGGTCGTCGACAGGAGCTGGCGGTTCATCTGAGCGTCGCTCAGGACGCGCGGCGACACAGACCGGCTCGTCGACCGGAAGACGGCGAGGTCGAGTCGTCCCCGCGGAGCGGAGATCGTCACCCGGACACGCTGGCCCTTCGCAACCGCGACGGCATAGACGTCGAACTGGTCATTGTTGAAGTCGGCGCTGGCGCGGAGCACACGGCGCTGCTTACCCTGCAGCCGGATGGTCTTCGCGGCCGGGACGAACTTCACATCGTCGTTCGGCTCGGCCAGATCGTCCATCGGGGTCGGAGCCGCGACGGCCGCCGCGGGGTTCACGACGCCCCATCCGTCGCTGCTGGTGCGGGCCAGCCCGCTCGCACCACGCGAGGCGGTCGACTGCAGGATCTCCGTGACCTGCGCCAGGCTGGCGCCCGGATGTGAGGCGATGATGAGCGCGACCGTGCCGGAGACGTACGGAGCGGCCATGGATGTGCCCTCCTTGTACCCGTATCCGGGAATCACCTCACGCGTGTGCACCCGCGTCGGGATGGTGGAGAGCATGTCCACGCCCGGGGCGATCACATCGACGGAGTAGTTGTAGTTCGAGAACCGCGCCCGGGCAAAGGGCCGTGGACAGTCCGACGTCACGGTGGCATTGCACTGGGCCGCCACGCCGATGACGTGGTCATAGCCGGCCGGGAAGTTGACCTCGTTCTCCTCGAGTCCCTCATTGCCCACCGACGCGACGATCAGGACGCCGCGGGCATACGCCCAGTTGACGACGTCCTGGAAGGCCTGCGAGTACCCCGGACCGCCCGACGAGATGTTGATCACGCTGGCGCCACGGTTCACGGCCCATCGGATCCCCTGCATCATGTGCAGGTCGTTGCTCTCTCCGCGGGCGTTCGAGATCTGCACCGGCATGATGCGCGCCGACGTCGGGCTCGCCGGTGAGACGCCGACGATCCCGACGCCGTTCATCGGTGCACCGGCGATACCCGCGACATGGGTGCCATGTCCGGTGGCCGAGACGTCGGGCGCGGCCTGCCGCTTCGTGAACGTGCTGTAGGGCGAGACGATGAGACCCGGCGCCTGGAACTCCTCGTGGTGCGTGTCGAGTCCGGAATCGAGGATCGCGATCGTGGGAGCGGGATTACCCGTGAGCCCGGCGTTCCAGGTACCGCGATGCAGCGACCACTGGCCGGCGCCATCGGCGAAGAAGAAGTCCGTGGGGGTCGGCACGGCCACGGGCGGTCGGACCGGGGGCGGCGGCGACTGGTCCTGGAGGTCGGCCGTCCTTCGGGCCATCGACCATTCGGCGCGGACGACACCCGCACGCGTGAGAACCTGTTGCCGGACAGTCGCCGCGGTCCGGGGACGCAGCTGCCAGATGCCGATCTCCGGGACAACGGCGTCCACCGATCCGAGCCCGTCGAGCCGCCGGGTCACCTCACCACGGTCCGGCCGGTCGCCGAACGTGACGACAAGGGTGGGCGAGGCGGGATCCGCGACGCGCCCCATCTCGGTGCGCGCCTGCGCCCCGTCGCTCGCGTGGACCGCGGCGGGGCCGGCCATCCCTGCCAGGGCGACGACGGAGGCGAGGAGCCTACGAAAGACGGTTGGTGATGGGCATACGGCGGTCCTTACCGAACGCACGCGGTGTGATCTTGATTCCAATGGGCCCCTGTCGGCGTTTGTACTCGGCACGATCCACCATGGAAACGACCGTGCGTGCAATATCGGCGAACTCCGGCTGGTCCACGAGTCGGTCCACATCGACGTCGTCCTCGACGTATGCCCGGAGCAGCGGATCGAGGACATCGTACGGTGGAAGCGAGTCCGTGTCCTCCTGGTCAGGTCTCAGCTCCGCCGACGGCGGCCGCGTGATCGAATGCTCGGGTATCACCTCACCCGATCGGTTGCGCCAGCGCGCAAGGTCGTAGACCGTCGTCTTGAGCACATCGCGGATGGGAGCGAACCCACCCACCATGTCGCCGTACAGAGTGCTGTAGCCCACGGCGATCTCGCTCTTGTTCCCGGTCGCCAACACCAGCCCGCCGTACTTGTTGGAGAGTGCCATGAGGAGCGTTCCCCGGGCGCGCGCCTGCAGGTTCTCCTCGGTGGTGTCGCGGGGCGCGTCGCCGAAGATGGGAGCGAGCGCGGCCTCGAATGCGGCGACCACCGGGGCGATCTCCACCACATCGAGCATGATCCCCAGGTTGTCCGCGAGGTCCTTCGCGTCACCCAGACTCTCCGGACTCGAGAACACCGACGGCATCGCCACCCCGCGGACGCGGTCCGCACCGAGCGCATCGACGGCCAGAGTCCCGACGACGGCCGAGTCGATGCCTCCTGAGAGCCCCAGGAGAACTGACGGGAAGCCGTTCTTGTCGACGTAATCCCGGATGCCGACGACCAGGGCCCGCCAGAGCTCCTCCAGCCGGTCCGGACGCCCGGTGATCCGTGGTGCGTCCTCGACGGACGACGCCCGTGGCGGGATCACGGCGTCGATACGAAGACCGGCGGGTAGCTCGCCGTCGCGGATCCGCCGCGCGAGCGGGGCGCGCAGCCGACGGCGGCGGGTGGCATCGAGATCGAGCGAGGCGATGATGAAGTCCTCGTCGAACGAGTCGCAGCGGGCCGTGATGTTGCCCTCGGCGTCGAACAGGGTCGAGTTCCCGTCGAAGATCAGCTCGTCCTGCCCCCCGACCAGGTTGCAGAACGCCAGCGCCGCAGCCGCGTCCGAAGCGCGTGTCGCCAGCATCCGTTCGCGGGAGGCGGCCTTGCCCTGGTGGTAGGGCGATGCCGACACGCAGCAGATGAGGTCCAGGTGCGCCGCGGCCAGGTCCGACGCGACGGGAGCCGAGTACCAGATGTCCTCGCAGATGACGATGCCGATCCGGGCGTCGCCCACGTCGATCACGAGCGGCGAGGCACCGGCCTGGAAGTAACGCGCCTCGTCGAACACGCCGTAGTTCGGAAGGAAGCGCTTGCGATAGACCGCGTGTACCTCGCCGCCTCCCACAACCGCGGCGGCGTTGTACGCATCATGGCTCCAGTCGACGAACCCGACCACCGCGAGGGTATCGGTGGAGGCCTCTGCGATCTCCTCGATGGCACGGCGGGTGCGGGCCGCGAAGCTCGGACGCAGAAGCAGGTCCTCGGGGGGATAGCCGGCCACCGCAAGCTCCGGGACGAGGAGAAGGGACGCCCCCTCGTCCTCCGCACGCCTCAGCGCGTCGACCACCCGGGCGGTGTTGCCGACGACGTCTCCGACCACAGTATTGAGCTGGGCGAGTGCGATTCTCACCGGCCGACCGCCTCCTCACCGCGCGGCCGGTCCAACCGATGCGCGATAGTCTTTCTCGAACGCACGCTCCACGATACGCTGATCACGGGGTCGGTGTTCGTCCGGCACCCGTCGAATCAACAGGAGGGCCCCATGGGATCCCATCTTCCGCCACAACGGCTTCAGCCCGGAGGCATCGGCGGTGCCTCCCAAAAGCGTCCGAACCTCAGCCCCGCACAGGGTGCACAGGAGGCCGCGAAGCGGCTCGGACTGACCTGTTACCACGCCGGACAGCAGGTTCCAGGTCTCGTGGGATGCGTCGCGTGCCAGTTCCAGATCCGCAACCGCGGTGTGCTGCCCGCATGCCCCGACTGTGGCGAGCTTGTCTGGGCGTGGCTCGACTCCACGCCGCCACCCGAGATCGACGGCTCCGGAGTCCCGCAGGCCGACGGACAGGCAGCAGCCGCGACGCTCGCCAAGGAAGAGGAAGCACCGACGGTCATCGTTCAGGACAACGTCTCCATCGAGCCCACCTGATCTGACCTTACAAAGGCGTTACAGCGCGCCTCAAAAGTTCCAATCTCCAGCGGTGAAGATATGGAGACGTGCGGGATTGACCCGTACGCCTCGCACTCCATGAACAGAACTCTCCGCCTCAGCCTCGTCGCATGCATCCTGTGTGTACCCGCAGGGATTGCGACCGGCGCCAACCAGTCCAAGACCCCCGCCGCCCAGGCCGCCAACGATCCGAACACCGTCGGGACGTTCGAGGCAACGGGTTTCGGCACGGTTGCGATCAACGGACGCCAGACGTCATACGGCCGATTCCGCGGCCGCATCACGGTCCGCGTGCCGTCGGGAGCCGCGATCGTCCGCATCCAGGGGGTGCCGCAGAAGCTCGCCCGCACGAGCACCGCGACGGGCACCGTCCGCACCTTCACGATGTCGACCTCCGTCTTCCGCACGTTCTACGTGCGGGGGACCGACGTCAGCGTGCAGATCATCTCGCAGCCGAAACGCAGGATGTCGGTCTCGACCTTCGGCGTGGCCCGTGTGGTCCTCCGGGGCACCGGGACGTATCGGGTCAACAATGGCGACGCCATCGACTGGCCGACCGACTCGCAGGCCGTCCCTGTGCGGCCCGCGATGATCGCGCGGCTCCTGCCCGCCGAGAAGACCGGGACGTGATAGCGGCGTCGCCGTCGGGCGCTCCACCGACATGGCTGATTCCGCGGACGCGTGGTGTGCGGTGCGCCACCGGTGGTCGACCTGGGCGGGCGGGTGGATGAGGGGCACATCCACGCCCCCGAGGGCACGCACCACCCCGCGAGCTCCGTGGAATCAACCATCTAGTATTGAGGGAGTGGCGCCCCCGCAGTCCACATCCATCCTCATCATCGAGGACGAGCCGAACATCGCCTCGTTCGCGAAGCTCTACCTCGAGGCGGCCGGCTTCTCGGTGAGCGTCGCTCACCGCGGCGACGAGGGACTGGAGCTGGCCCAGCGGGATCGTCCGGCCCTCATCGTGCTCGACCTCATGCTGCCCGGCCTCGACGGCTACGAGATCACGAAACGACTCCGTGCCATGGAGGGCGCATCCCCCGCCATCGTCATGCTCACCGCGCGGGATGACGCAGTGGACACCGTGGTCGGCCTGGAGCTCGGTGCAGACGACTACATGACCAAGCCGTTCAATCCCCGCGAGCTCGTCGCCCGTGTGCGCGCGGTCCTTCGTCGGACGACAGCACCTGCCGAGACCGACGACGACAACGCGCTGCGCACCTACGAGATCGACGATCTTCGCATCGAGGTCGGTCCGCGCGAGGCGTTCGTGGGAGAGGAGCAGGTGGCGCTCACGCCGAAGGAGTTCGACCTCCTCGTCACCCTCATCGAGAACCGTGGGGTGGTCCTGACCCGGGAGCAGCTCCTCGAACGCGTGTGGGGGTTCACCTTCCTGGGTGACAGCCGCACCATCGACGTGCACGTCCGTCAACTCCGGCGAAAGTTGGGTGAGGCATGCCCCATCCAGACGGTGTGGGGCACCGGCTACAAGGTTGGCGCCGCCAAAAAATGACGCCCTGGCGGACCCTGCGGGGTCGTCTGGCGCTTGCATCGCTGATCGGGCTACTGGTGGCGACGGCGGCCTTCACCGCCCTGGGGCTCCAGATGGTCCGCTCGCAGTCGTTCAAGCGCGAGGCGCGTGACCTCGAGTCCAAGGCACGTGCGATATCGACCCTGATCGGCGAGGAGTTCGCCGCCGGCATCGAATCCGATCAGGCGTCCTACGACCCGTCCGCCGAGAGGATCCGGACACTCGAGGCCATCGCCGGCAAGGACACGCGTCTCGTCTACATGGGACCGCGACCGAATCCCGCCGGGGGGACGGCCCTCGACCGCGGCGTCATCGACCAGGTCAGCCAGAGGATCCTGGAGCGCGACGGTATCCAGCGCTTCGAGTTCACCGACGACACAGGCGTACGTCGTATCGCCGCGGCGGCCCCGTTGCTCTTCGACGGCGACACCATCGGCGCAGTGATCCTGACCCGAGAGCGAGCAGCGCTCTTCTCGGTGTGGCAGGACGTGGCCACGCGTGTGGTGTGGGCCGCGCTCCTCGGGCTGGCGGTCGCCGCCGTGATCTCCTTCATCCTGACCTCACGCGCGCTGCGGCCTCTCCGCCGACTGCAGGACGCCGCGCGCGCCGTCGGTCGCGGCGACCTGGAGACCCGTGTCGAGGACGGCGGCCCCGAGGAGCTGGCGGCGCTTTCGTCCACGTTCAACACCATGGTGGCGGAACTCCGCCAGCGCGACCGCGTGAACCGGGAGTTCCTCATGCGCGTGACGCACGACCTGCGCACCCCCCTCACCGCCATCCGCGGCCACACCCAGGCCCTCACCGACGGTGTCGTGCCGCCGGATCAGGTGAACCGCTCGTTGGCCGCGATCGACGACGAGTCCGAACGCCTGTCGCAGCTCGTGACGGACCTGCTGGACCTGGGAAAGCTGGAGGCCCGCCGGTTCGAGATCGAATTGGACGACGTCGACACGGACGACCTGATCGACCGCGCCTTCCAGGCGCACGAGGGCGAGGCCACGCGGAGAGGAATCGCGTACCACCTCGACATGGTGCCGCTTCCGTCGGTGGTGAGCGACGCACCCCGCATACGGCGCGTCATCGCGAACCTCATCGAGAACGCCCTGAAGTGGACGCCGGAGTCCGGGACGGTCACACTGCGTGCCCTTCCGCGTGCCGACGACGTCGAGGTCACCGTGGAGGACACCGGCCCCGGCGTTCCCCCGGACGGACGAGAGGCGGTGTTCGATCCGTTCTGGTCACGGACCACACCGGACGGACACAGCGGAAGCGGACTGGGTCTGGCCATCTCGCGACAACTGGCCCGCGCGCTGGGAGGAGATCTCGTCCTGGACGACGGTTACGAGGACGGCGCGCGCTTCGTCCTGACCCTGCCGATCCGGCACAGCGAAGAGACCGGACCACCGAGCGCGATCCACCTGGACCGTGCGCTCAGCCCGGACGACTGACACGCGGATCGGCCCTCCTCGAAATGCACGCGGGGTGGGAGACCACGCCCCCACCCCACTGGTACCGCTCCGGATGAACGGGTCTACTCCTCGCCCTCGTGGGTGTCGAGGACCGACGGGCCCCGCTCACCGGTGCGGACGCGAATCGCCTCCTCCACGTTGTAGAGGAAGATCTTCCCGTCACCGGGTTCGCCGGTGTGGGCGTACTTCATGATGGTGTCGATCGTGCGATCGACGTCCTCGTCGTTGACCACGATCTCCAGCTTCAGCTTGGGCCGGAGGAAGATGGTCGACTTCGCGCCACGGTACGTCTCGGTGTACCCCTTCTGACGACCCGATCCCTTGACCTCGCTCAGGGACATCGAGGGGATGCCCATCGAGTCGAGCTGGTTTCGGATCTCGTCGAAGGCTTCGTGTCGGATGAACGCTTCGATCTTCTTCATGAGCTGGCCTCCGACGGAGCTGTGGACACCGGGCGCGGCGCGGTGGCCTGAGCGGCGAAGCCCGCTCCCGGCAGGGCGACCGGCTCGGCGCCGGGCACATCGATGAAGCGCTCAGGGTAACCGAACATGCCGTGCTCGGAGATGTCCTGACCGGCGATCTCCTGCTCCTCGCTGATCCGGAGGCCCACCGTCTTCTTGATCCCGTAGAAGAGGAGGAAGCACAGGGTCAGGGTGAAGGCCACGGTGACGGCCACCCCGTAGAACTGCACCCACAGCTGAGAGGCACTGCCGCCCATGAAGAGGCCGGCACTCGTACCGAGGCCCAGATCCACCGTGCGGTCCGCCGTGGCGAAGAGCCCGATGGCCAGCGTGCCCCAAACGCCCGCGAGACCGTGGACGGGAAGACAGCCGATCGGGTCGTCGATCTTGAGCCGGTCGACCAGCAGGACCAGCGGCGGAACGAGGAGCCCGGCCACGAGCCCGATGACGACGGCCGCCCAGGGATCCACGAAGGCGCACGGTGCCGTCACGGCGACCAGGCCTGCGATCGCGCCGTTGGCGATCTGCGAGACGTCCAGCGTCTTGAAGAGCAGCCGGGCCGCGACCGTCGCGCCGATGACGCCGGCAGATGCGGCGAGGTTCGTGTTGACCGCGACGTC
This sequence comes from uncultured Bifidobacteriaceae bacterium, assembly GCA_964531025.1. Classification (GTDB taxonomy): domain Bacteria; phylum Actinomycetota; class Thermoleophilia; order Miltoncostaeales; family Miltoncostaeaceae; genus CALMEC01. The sequence goes on from CAZHDY010000001.1 coordinate 833,628, forward strand.
CGCGAAGTTGACGCCGACGGCGTTCAGTGCCGATCCGGGGTTGAAGCCCATCCAGCCGACCCACAGGATGATCACGCCGAGCACGGCGAGCGGGATGGAGTGCCCCGGGATGGGCACCGCCTTTCCCTTGAAGAACTTGCCGATGCGCGGGCCGAGCATGATGGTGCCGGCCAGCGCGGCGAGCGCGCCCTGCAGGTGGACGATGGACGATCCGGCGAAGTCGAGGAATCCGTCCTCGGCCAGCCATCCGCCGCCCCATGTCCAGTGGGCGACGATCGGGTAGATGAGCCCGGCGTACACGACGCCGAAGATGATGTAGGCCGAGAACTTGGTGCGGTCGAGCATCGCTCCGAACACGATCGCGAGTGACACCGCGACGAAGACGGCCTGGAAAAAGAACTGCGCGTGTACCGGCGTGTCGCTGATGCTCGCGATGGCCGTGAACGTGCCGAGCGGATCACTGACGTCGAGGAACCAGCCCTCGTGACCCATGAAGCCGTTGCCGTTCCCGAACGCGAGGGCGAATCCGAACGCCCAGAACATCAGGAACGAGATCGCCAGGTTGATCACGATCTTTCCGGCGACCGCTCCCGCGTTCTTCATGCGCGAGAGACCGATCTCCAGCATCGCGAATCCCGCCTGCATGAACAGGACGAGGACCGCCGCGAAGAAGACGAGCAGCTGATTGATCGAGATCGCCTGCGTGGCGAGCTGTTCGGTGGGCGAGGCGTCCTGGGCGAACGCCATCGCCGGCACAGCGAGGAATGCGGTCAATGCCGCGAGCCCCGAAAGGCCCGAAAGCCGTATTCGCAAGGTGGTGCTCCTATTCAGCGGTGGCCTCCTGGGTTCGGCCACCTGACGAGGAGGAATCCTCGTCAGGTGAGGGGAGCGGCACCTTGGCCCGGTGGAGCAACTGGTGCGGCCGCGATGTGGGACATCGGGCCCAAGGGGTGTGGCCCGGCCTGTCGTTCACGATGGCAGCCGGCCCGAGGTACGGTTCTTTCGGGGTGGACAGCGCGCAAAATGACGGAGGGCCCCGTTAACGGGGCCCTCCGCGGGTGGATGCGGCCAGCGATCGCCGCCAGGTGTCGGGCTAGCTGCCGGCCTTGGTCTCCATCCAAGAAGTGGCCTGCCACGAGGACTTCACCGGGTCGAGGAAGTGCGGCGGTGACTGGTATGACAGACGCTTGTCGTATGTGTAGGCCTTCACGTAGCCGGACCTCTTGGTCGACCCGTCCGAGTACGAGGTCGTGAGCGCGACAATGCCTCGATAGTTCTGTGCGATACCGCCCTCAACCGTGAGCGTGCCCATATCCGCGCCCTGTCGATGCTCGGGCACGCGGAACGAGTGGTTCAGGGCGAGGATGGCCGCGTTTATCTTGAGATTCGTGAGCGCATTGATGTTGCTGCAGGCGTAGTTGGCGATTCCACCGTTTGATGCATTGCTGTTGACGATGAAGAGATTGTCCGTCGCCGAAGCGCGACGCTGCTTCCCCTTGCTGTCCTTGCCGCAATCGATCGGGTGGTAGGTCTGAACGAAGTTGTTCGCGATCAGTCCCAGCATGTCGGTGGCGTTCACGCTCGCCGGCGGGGTGTTGTAGACCGTGTTCCCGATGATGTTGATGTCGCGGGCCGAACCGACGGTGAGCCGTCCCTTGAGCGTGCCCTGGATGAAGACATCGCCCTTTTCGCAGTTGTAATACGGCTGGTTGTAGTCGGCCGCATTCGTGGAGGCACTCGGCGGCAGGTTCGCCATCGAGCACACCGAGGTGGCGTACGGCCCGGACGTCGGCTTGGCCTGGACGTAGAGCACGCCGTTGGCCGGGAGAACGAGGTTGGTGGCGTTGACGCCGGTCGCCGCGTCTACCGTCCCACAGCCACTGTTGACCTTCTTGGTGGAGTTCGGACTGACCACGTCCATCCTCCCGTTCGACTTGAGCGTGATCTTCGTCGGTCCTGTGTAGACGCAGCCGCCGTCCTCTGCGATCTCGAAGAGCTTCGCGTTCGACGAGGGAAGGTCGAGCCGTTTCGCGTAGATCGGGTTACCGTTCAGACCGCCCTGGTCCGCGGGGAACGTCGGCACACCGTTGCCGTTGATGTTGCGCCACTTACGCGTGGGAACCGGCGTTTCCTTCGCTGTGTCCCAGCTGCTGGTGGTCCGCCCGTTGAAGGTGACCACACCATTGACACCGATGGAGTCGTTCGTGTGGAGCGGTCCGTTGATGACGTCACCGCCTCCGAACCCGATCTTGGTGCAATACGTATCGCGATCGTATCCCGACACCGGCGGGTCGAACCAGTGTGTACACACCTGGGCGGCGACGGTGTCGTTCTCGTAGAGCACAGGGTCTTGCTGCTCGTACTCCGTGAAGTACATGTAGTCCATGAATCCACGCCGCGCCAAACTCGCTCGCATCCTCCGCTCGACGTTGCCGACCTTGCCCGTAACCTCCAAGACGATGCGCGCACCCGTCGTGGGATTGGGGGGCGACAGCACCCGGTACTTGAACTGGGGCGTAATGCTGTCGCCAGGCTTTGCGCCTGGAACCTCGACGAATGTGGTCAGTGCCGGATTGTCGCTGGGAACGGGGGTGTCGTACCCGTAGTGCCAGTACTCGGGATCCTTGTTGAGACGATAGATGTAGTCATCGACGCCGGCTTGTGCGGCTCCGAGCGCCGCGTTCCAGTCGGTGTGCCGTTTGGCGAGCGGCTCAGAACCCATCGCGTAGGTCAGAAGGCCGATCGTCAGGAGGATCCCGACGATACCCAACAGGAGCGCTGAGAGAAGCGCGATGCCGGACTCATTCGAGCGATTGGATGGAATGGGTTGCATGGACATGCCTCTCCGAAATGGCTACGTCAGGTTGTTGAGGATGACGGTGGTCTCGACGTGAGAGGGCTTCACGGAGCGGCCCGTGGACTTCCTCACCTCGAGCGAGATCTTGATGCTGCGGACGGCACGCTGATCAGCCGCCGACAGGCTGCCGTTGGTCGGGGGAGTGAGCACGTTCCCAGCACCGTCGTAATAGGTGAACAGGGGCTGGGAGGATGTGTTCGCCACGTACTGACCGACGAGGCGAAGAGCGGTGAAGCCCGTGGGGAGAGAGGAATTACAGGCAGGCGTCGATGCGTAGGTCGGCGCGGTCGCGGATGCGTTACCGGTGTTCGTCGCAACCCACGTGTACTCGCGGAGGATCGGAGCCTTGGGATCCGCTGGGTCGACAAGCAGATCGACGATGTCCGGCCATCCACGGTCGGCGTTCGAGACCGCGGTAGGCGGTGAGACGAAACTCAGGTTGGCGTAGAACGAGACACGGTCTCTCCTTGCGCACAGAAACGGCGATGGATCCGGCTGCGCCGTGGTAGGAGCGAGCTTCGTCGCGCTGCGCACGTCCCGAGACAGGGCGGCGATCAGCTTCTGTGCCTCGCCCTGATTCTCGAAGCGGTTGTCCATGACATCCGAGGTCTTCTGTGTCATGAGGAAGGCCGACGTGATGACAGCCATGGCGATGAGGAAGATCGCGACCACGGTGATCATCTCGACGAGGGACTGTCCTTCCTGAGATGTCCGGCGACGAAAGGCATTCATCATGTGGTCACCACCGTCACAAGCTGCGAGGGATTCGAATTCTGTGGCGTGACCTGAATCGTCGGCCACCCGCCGGAGGCGGTTCGGCTATTGGCGCGGACCTGCCACGTGCCGTAGGGGATGGCGACGCTAATCCGTCCGGTCGCGTCGGTCACACCGCCAAAAGTGACATTGGGAGGAGTGCACGACGTATCTGGGCCGGCGTAGTAGAGCGTTATGGCCTGGCCGACGCGCAGGGTGCCGTTGGACCGCCTGACGAGCACATTGAGGGTAGGGACCGAGAGCGCAGTGGCCGAGGTCCCGCCAGGGGTTACGGGGATCAGAGGCGCGCGGAGGGAAGGATCCGTTGGCTCATCAAGATACGCATCTGGATCCGACTCCTTACACCATCCCGGCCAAGCAGAGTAGCCATCGGAGAACGGGAACACCGTGGGCAACGTTCGTGCTGTGCTCGTACCCGTCCCTGTCTCGAACCGGAGGCCGCCTGGCTGGATCAAGCTGTTGGACAGCGTGATCGGAATCAACTGGTTCGGCATGTAGGCGGTCGCGGTCGGGGTGATCGTGGCAGTGATCGTGGACGCACGCTCGTAGATGAACGGGGGGATAGACGTGACGGCGCCTGTCGTGACCAACGTGGCGGCCGATTCGGGTTGGGTGACGCCTCGGATGTCCACGTAGCCGGCCTTGGAAATCCTCAGCCGGTAGGTGGTGCCGCTGTCCAAAAAGGGGAAGAAGGCACAGCCCTGAGCAGTGGTGGACTGGGTTTCGGCGACGGTCGATCCGGTCGCCCCCTGGAGAAGTTGCACCGTCACTCCAGACTGTGGGTTGCCTTCGTTGTCCGTCACCTGCGTCGCGACGGCGCCTGTCGCAGTGTTGAACTGGCCGACCGGAGGTGCGACAAGAGTCGAGTTGGTCACCGGTTTCACGGCACCCATGTTCGGCCAGCTGACTGCGATATCGACGCGGAGGTACGCCACGTTCGCGGCATCCGTTCCTGATCCGCAATTCGTAAACGTGCCGTTGCCAGGAACCCAGTCGATCGTCCTTTTCGCCGTGTACTGAACGCCGTTCACCATCGTCTTCGGCCCCTCGATGGTTTCGGTACCGCGCTTGGCCAGCAATTCGTCGAAGTCGGTTGCCCCGATTGCCCGTACCTCGTCCATAAGCGTCGCGGCGAGGTTTGAGGACACCATCCGGTTGGTGTCGCTGCGGTTGGATCGCATCGCCGTGGTGAGTGCCATGGCAATGGCGGTCATGAAGACCGAGATCACGACGAGTGCGAGCATGAGCTCGACGATCGTGAAACCGGACTGACTTCGCTTGCGTGCGATTCGCTCAGACACGATCGGTCCTTCCCGGGGCGGCGACGCCGATGGGCGTCCGCGCGGAAGGGTTCACGGCGCGGCCACGACGGAAGGCCGTGGCGATCCGAGGCTGCGCGACGTCGAAGTCGCCGCCTCGTTGAATTCTCGAGCGGGTGACCGTCATGTACCTACCGTCCTTGGCAGTTCCATCTAACGACCCGTATCCGTACGGGTCAAATCTTCGAAAGACTGTAACACCAATATGTCCTCGGGGGAAGAGTTGACCGATTCGACTACGGGAACGGAGTCGACCTCGCGGCATCGTCGGACCTTCGCCCAGCCGCGCGGACAGCACCGCACCACCGTTATCGGAATCTGCGCCACAAACCATTACCCCTGCGGTGCGGTTGCACAGCACGCGCGCATTGATCGGATCCCCAGCAAGCGGCGGGACGGTAGGCTTTTGCTCCATGGATCAGGAACCCGCCACGTTCGCCTCGATCGACCGCATGCTGGACGAACTGATGGTCAAGCATTTCGAGATGGCCGACATGATCGGCAAGTACCGCGATCGCCTGGCCGACCTGGAGGAGCAGCGCATCCCGGATCCGGACGAGATCAACATGATGCGCCACCTGCCCGGGGCCCGCTACCACGTCGCCACGACCTACGTACGCGAACTCTGGCTGAAGACCCAGGTCGAGATCAAGCGCCTCTTCCCGGACGAGCCCGCCGACTGAGACGCTCCTCTACCCCGTCGTTCGTCTGAGCAGGTTCTCGAGAGCCGAACGCACGTCCGGGTAATGGAACGTAAAGCCCGTCTCCTCCAGCACCGCCGGCACCACACGCTGGCCCGTGGTGATGATGGACGCGGACTCACCCATGACCGCTCGCACGAGGACACGTGGAGCGGGAAGGAACGACGGGCGCCTCACGATCTTTCCCAGGGCGCTCACGAAGTCCCGCTGACGCACCGCACGCGGCGCGACGACGTTCATGGCACCGCTGATGTCAGAGGTGGTGATCGCATGGCGAAGCGCGGCGACGGCGTCGGCCAGGTGGACCCATGAGAGCCACTGGCGGCCACCGGCGATCGGACCGACGAGGCCCAGCCGGGCCGGGAGCAGCATCCGTTTGAGGGCACCCCCGTGAGCGGCCAGCACGATGCCCATACGTGTCCGCACGACCCGGCACCCGTCCCCCTCCGCCCGTTGCGCGGCGGCCTCCCACGCGACGCAGACGTCGGCGAGGAAGCCGGTCCCATGGGCAGCCCGTTCGGTCACCGGAGCCTCTCCCGCCCCGTAGTAACCCACGGCGCTGCCGTTGACCAGCACGGGAACCGTCGCCGCCCGCACCGCATCGGCCACATACTCGGTCAGACGGACACGACTCTCGAAGATCTCGTCCTTGGCGCCGCGCGTCCACCGCTGGTCGATACTCGCCCCGGCCAGGTTGACCACCGCGTCGCAGCCGTCGATGGCGGCCGGATCCAACGGGGACCGGGCGTCCCATCGCACGCTCGTGCGACCCGCGATGCCGCCACCCCCACCACGACTGATGGCAATCACATGATGGCCGTCCTCGCGCAGGGCCGTATCCAACGCATGGCCGATGAGGCCCGTGGATCCGAGGATGGCGACCTTCATGATTCGCCTTCGCCACCGTCCTGGTCGCCGATGGCCGATGCGATCTCGCCTTCGAGGAACTCGAGCAGGCTGGCGGCGTCGATACCCGGGGAGGCCGTCGACCACGCCATGGTCAGTGACACCATCGCCTGGTTGGCCATCCACACCTTGAGTCGTCCGACGGCGGCTGCGGCGGCACTGCCGTCGACGTCGGCGAGGGCGATGACGAGCGTGCGGGGACCGATGCGCCAGACTCGGTCGGTCTTGCGGATCACGTTGGCGAGCGCCGTCGCGAGCCGTACCGTGAAGGCGGAACGCCCCGTCCGCGTGATCTGGATCATCACCAGCGACACGTGCCGGTGGAGTTTCTCGGCCGTCTCGAGAACCCCGTCGAGGACCCCGCGGAACTCGTCGCGGTCGGTCAGGTCACTGGTCGGCGGAGCGGCCGGCAGAAGCGGGCTGCGGCCCTTGCTGCGCCGAACAGGTGTCTCATCGACACTACTCACGGGACCCGGGCATCGGACATGCGTCGAACACGTCCGGATGATGTCATGTCATAACGGTGAATGACAGGCCATTCGCCATCTCCCGCGGGACTCCTACTGGGCCAGAGCGGCACCGCGGAGCGGGGTCAGTGCCACAAGCAACCCACCGTCATGGTCGTATGCGGGAAAGAGGTCCAGGGTCGCCCGCCGCGTCTCGCCCAGACCATTCGGAGAATACGAACAGGGAACATCCAGAACCCTCACACCCCACTCCAAACTCCTGGCAATCGGATCGTCCTCGTCGTCGAAGGCGATGCGGAGAAGCGTCGTGATCTCGTGCCCGATCATGTCGGGTTCGTGGTAGCCGGTGGCGGCGACGGCGCCGTGTCCGGCGGCGATCACGATACGAGACTGATCGCAGACGACAAGCCCCGTGCGCGGACCGGGGTAGTAGTCGTCGAGGAGCTCGAAGAGGAAGCCGAAGCCACAGCTGGGGCATCCCTGTGGCTGGTGTCCTGCGTGCCGGTCGGCGATCGAACGGCGGCCGCAGCCTGGGCAGATGAAGAGTGGCACCGGGTCAGGATAGGACGGATGCGCCGACCGGCGTCCGATGCGCGGCGTCTCAGACCCGGCCCTCCGCGCGGGCGCCGCGGAGTACGTTACGAGTGCCGGGAATCAGTGTCCGTGAGGAGGCCGACACCAGGTGGATGTGGACGTGCGAATCGGACGGGTCTACGACCCTGTGAGCCCGGAGGACGGGCAACGGGTTCTCGTCGATCGGCTCTGGCCACGCGGCATGCGCCGCGACGATCCCCGGGTCGGCAAGTGGATGCGGGACGCGGCGCCATCGACAGAGCTGCGACGCTGGTACGGACATGCCCCCGAGCGGTTCGAGGAGTTCCGAACCCGGTACGAGGCAGAGCTCGCGACGGGTACCGCGCATGACGCCGTCCTTCGGCTGCGCACCATGGCGGGCAAGGGGCCCATCACCCTCCTGACGGCCACCAAGGACCTGGCCCACAGCGAGGTGCCCGTCCTGGCGCAGGTGGTCGCCGACGTCGGCTGACCACGTCAGGGATTACTTGCCACGCCTGGCGCGACGAAGACTCGATCGCCACTGCTCATCCGCATGTTCCCGAGCCCCGGTGTCCTACCTGGTGCCAGGGCACCCCGTAGGACACCGGAAGTCGCGCAGGCGCCACTTGAGCGCCCGCACCGTCCGTCCTACGGGCGAACGTCCGGAGGTATCACCGCAGTCCGCCACGGACGCCGGCCCGGCTCGGTGGTGCCCGGAAGCTCCCACCGCCAGACCGGCAGGCCGAGGGGAGCACCCTGCATCCTCTGGATGCCCGCGGCCAGTTCCACCAGGCCGCTCGGCGTGTCGAGCGCCTTGGGGTACATGACCTGGCCGGCGAAGGCGATGACCTGACCGGATCCCACGGTGCGCCGGATCGTAGCCGGGCTTCCGAAGCGCGTCACCCCGATGACGGTGGCGTCGGCCGGAGGCGACACGAACTTGCCGCCCGGTGACATCGCCACGTTGATCGGACTGCTGGGACCACCGGCGCCGAATGCGCCCGCGCTCAGGGTGATCGGCCCCGTCGCGGGAGCGATGTCGCTGCCGATGAGGGCGGCCCGCACGTCCGGCATGGGCTGCCCCTGCGGGGTCCACGTGAACGCGTGCGGATCCGTCACCACCAGCGTGCCGCCGGCGCGGACCCACGCGAGCAGGTCGTCCGCCATCTTGCGATCGATGATGTCGGCGCGCGGAAGGTAGACGGTGGTGGCACGCGCGAGGCGCGCCGGATCGGTCTGCAGGCGGGTGTCCGAGTCGAACACGAACGACGATCCGGCCAGCTCGCCCAGTGCCGAGTAGGTGGTGTACATGGCGTCGGCACGCGTACGGTTGCGCACAGCGAACGGTTCGTGCGTGCGCCCCTGCGCCTCGCTGGCGGTGTTGTAGACCAGCACGGTGCGCGGATCGGACGGGGCATCCGGCACCCGTGTGCCCTTCATCGCCGCGGCAACCTTCATCATCTCGGCGTAGAGCCTGGGATCGCTGATGCGCGGGTTGGTCTCGGAGTAGAGCGTGATGTCCGTCGCACCCGCGCGCAGGGCCTGCGAGGTCCAGGTCCACAGATCCGGTGGCTGCACCTTGTAGCCCTGGTACGGGAAGGCCTGCACGATGGTCCTCACACGCTTACCCGTGAGGTCGTACATGAACTTGCTGCCGAAGCCGGGGTTGTATCGGCCGCGTCCCGGGTTCTTGGCCTCGTCGTACGAGACGTAGGGGTCCAGTTCCACCACGTCGGCGAACTCCGCGAGGCGCGTGTAGTCCCAGGGCATGAACCCGTCGATGAACGCATAGTCGTTGGGGCTCACGACGGCCGTGGGGTCGAGCTGCCGGATGAGGTCGACCTGCCCCTTGCGCACGGTGAAGAAGCGGTCGCTGGCCCAGCGGTTGAACGCGACCCACTTGAGGCCCTCGCGCGGATCCTCCGTCTCGGGAGCACTCGACTTCGGTGGCGGCATGCCGTACGTCCGGCGGATGGTCGCCGTCATCTGACGCGCGTAGGCCGTCTTCTCGGCGGGGCCGGCCGGCGGGAAGATCATGGGCTCGTCGACGCCGTTGTAGTAGTTCTTGTACGGCAGGTTCCGGTAGCGCGGGACGAGCCGCCGGATCTCCGCCTTCGCCGCGCGATCCCATCCGGGGCTCACCATCAGCCACCGCCGCGCCGGGATTCCGTTCTTGATGTTCCAGGCGCGGTGCCACTTCCTGTCACGCCCCAGCTGGGCTACGCGGAGGTCGAGGTTAACGTCCCACTTCATGCCGTACGCGGTGTGCAGACGCATGAAGTTGTTCGGATTGAACCAGCCCTTGATGGGCTCGCTCGGATGCAGCGGCAGGTCGAAGGGCAACGCGGCACCGCCCGAGTACCACATGCCGTTCTGACCGGCGTTCTCCAGCACACGGTTCATCAGCCGCGTCCACTGCGCAGCCGTATACGGATTGCGCTTCTCGCTCCACCCCGGCACCAGCTTGATCCGCAGATCATGGCCCCAGGTGAACGTGTTGCCCACCGGTCGATCCGCCAGTGCGGCGGCAGGCAGCGTGAACGATCCGGCGAGAGCGAGGGCGAGAATCCGTGTGCGCATGACGGGCATTCTGCCTGCGCGCCCCGCCGAGGTCGGGTTCCGGTGTCCCCTCAACGGGGGTACCGGCACGGGATCAGATGGCGAAGTCGGACGGGATCGCGCGCTGCACGGTGCGCCACAGGCCGCCGGCCGACTCCGCGTCGCCGACGTCCATACGGGCGGTCAGGCCGAGCGTGTCGGAGCGAAGTCCCAACCTCAGGGTCTCCAGCGAGATGACCTCGTCCGGTGCGATGTTCCCCAGGTTGACATTCGGTCCGAACTGGGAGATGAACCAGACCTGCTGGGCCTTCTGGGGCGCCTCGAAGAGGAAGCGCGTCGGATCGACATGATCGACCAGTTCGTCCACGAGTCCCTGCCGCACCTCACCGTTCTGGCGGAAGATACCGGCGGTACCCGTCTCGCGGGCCTCGGTGATGACCTTCCAGGAGCCGGCCTCGATCTCGGTGCGCACGGCCTCCACCCACTTGTACGGCGCGAGGATGGTGTTGGCGTCCTTGGACCCGACCTCCGACAGGACCGTGAAGTCCTCGGCGAACGACCGGATCAGCTCCAGCTTCTCATCGTGGGGGATCTCGATGGTGCCGTCCGAGACCTCGACGTGGGTAAGACCGAGCTTGCTCACCCAGGTGCGGTACTCGTCCACCCGGTCCTGAGCGATGGCCGCCTCCAGCAGCGTTCCGCCCAACACCACAGGCACGCCGAGGTCACGGTAGAGCGCCAGTTTCTCGCGGAGGTTCTTCGTCACATAGGACGTGCCCCATCCGAGCTTCACGATGTCCACGTAGTCGCCGCAGGTGTCGAACCACTCGGCGATCTGGGTCAGCGTCTGCCCCTTGTCGATCACGTGCGTCAGCCCGAGATCGCGGGGCTTCTCGGTCCTCTCCGGGAGTGTCAGAAAAGTCGGTCGATCCATGATCACGTCACCTCGCTCGCCGTTGGCTGATCGCGGTCGGATCGACCGCTGTCCCGCTTCGTCTGCGCACTCCGGGCCGCAGCCCGTCCCGCGCGCCTGCCGAACACGATGATGTCCAGCAGGGAGTTCCCCATGAGCCGGTTGGTCCCATGGACCCCGCCGGTGATCTCACCCGCCGCGTAGATCCCCGAGAGGGTGGTGCTTCCCGTCTTATCGATGAGAAGGCCGCCGTTGCGGTAGTGGAGCACCGGGTAGACCAGCACACGTTCCCGGGTGATGTCGATGCCCGCCCGCCCGTAGCGCCGCGCCACATATGCCAGGCGCTCGGCGCAGAAGCCGGAGCCGTTCTCCCGGTCGATGGCCGTGGTGTCGAGCCAGACCGCGGACCGCCCGTTGGGAGCCGTCACTCCGCGTCCGGCAGCGACCACCTCCACAATGGCGTCGGCGACCGCATCGCGCGGTGCCAGCTCGTCGACGAATCTGTCGCCGTTTACGTCGTGCAGCGTGGCCCCGAGGGCGCGGGTGGTCTCGGGGAGGGCGTACCCCGCGAGTGCTTCGGGCCAGACCGATCCCGTCGGGTGGTACTGCCACGAGTCCAGGTGGACCGCCTCCGCGCCGAGCGCGATGGCCAGGTTGAGCACCTCGGGGGTGGCGTCCGAGTGGTTCGTACTGCCGATGCCACGGGCCCGCGCCTCACCCGACAGCCCTCCCCCGGCGGCCAGGACCACCGAGCCGGCGACGATGCGAGCCGGTCCGTCGCGCCGGGTGATCGTGGCGCACCAGGCGTCGCCGTCGCGTTCGAGGTCGCTGAGCTCGCTCGACTCCCAGATGTCCGCGCCCGACGCGCGGACCGCACCTCGCAGAGCGCGCACCATCTCGGCACCGGTGCGCTCGCCGCTCTGAAGCAGCCGGGGACATCGGGCGCCGCCGCATCGGATGACGCGGTAGCGGCCATCCTCACGCGCGAACTCGACGCCCAGCGAATCGAGCCAGGCGATGGCGTCGGGTCCGTCCTCCACCAGGGCACGAACCAGCTCCGGTCGCGCCTCGTCGTGTCCGGCCGCAAGGGTGTCCTCGAAGTGGGCCTCCGTCGTGTCGTCGACGCCGACCGCGGCCTGGATACCGCCCTGCGCCTTGCCCGTGTTGGAGGCACCGAGTGCCGACTTGGTCACGAGGACCACCGTGGCACCGGCATCCCGGGCGGCAACGGTCGCGCTCATGCCGGCTCCACCGCTGCCGACGACGAGCACGTCACAGTGAGTCGAGGACGAGGCCATCACCCCCTCAGCTTACCAATAGCTCTCATAAACAAGGCTTATACCTGGTCGCCGTTCGCACCGAGGCGCGGGGCCGCGAATTCGAGGAAGGCCTGCGTGACCCGCGACGGGGTCCGACCGACCGCCCGGACCGTGGCGAAGTCACGACGGAGATCCGACCCCGCCACCACGATGCCGGCCAGCCGTCCGTCGGCCAGTTCGGGCTCCACCGACCGACGCGAGGTGACGGTGATGCCGTAGCCGCCCATGACGGCGGCCTTGACCGATTGCTGCAGGCCGAGCTCCATCTCGACGGTGAGGTCCGACGGCCGTAGACCCGCCGCGCGAATGGCCTGTTCGAGGACATCGCGTACGCCGGACCCCCTCTGCTGGAGGATGACCGGATGCTTGACGAAGGTGGCGAGATCGATCGAGGTCTCGCGCGCCAGCGGATGGTCCGGAGGCGTGATGACGATGAGTTCGTCACTGATGAAGGGCGTCACCACCAGCCCTCGCTGCGGCCGGTCGGATCCCACGATGCCGAGCTCGAGTTCGCCGTCGACAACCTGCTGACAGATGGAACGGGTGTCGCTCACGATGAGGCTCACACCCACATCGGGATGGCGTCGGCGGAAGTCCCCGAGGACGGGCGGCAGGAGCACCTCTCCCGGCCCGGTGGAGCTTCCGATGATCAGCTGCCCGGACACGCGCTCACTGGTCTCGCCGAGTTCGCGGTCGAGCTCCTCCTCCAGCGCGATCATCCGTCGCGCATAGGTGTCGAGGATCCGGCCGGCCTCGGTCAGCGAGGCGCCCCGACCATGGCGGTCGAGCAGCCGTTCGCCGACGCGCTCTTCCAGCGATCGGATCTGTGCCGAGACGGCCGGCTGCGAGATGCCCAGTTCCTCGGCGGCCGCGGAGAACGAGCCGCGGTCCACGACCGCGCGGAAGGTGAGGAGGTACCGGAGGTCCATTGACGCGGGATGCTACGAGGAACGGGCGACCGCCGCGTGCGCAGGTGCGCACCGTCAGCTCGCGTTCCGGGCGATGGGGAAAGCCCTGTGTCAGACACGGGACTTTCCCACACCGTTCCTTCAGCGGCGAAATACCTGGTATCAAGCGTATTTCCGCATATCGCCGACAATGCCCGGAAAGTTTTGTGTCAGACACCAGGCTTTCCAGCACCCGAACAGACCGCCCACTTCCGTCCCCCGAACGCCTCCGGGTCCATTCCCCGAACCCGACGCGTTCCGACGCGCGGTCGCGGTATCGTCTGACCATGACCGAAGTCGCCGAGTCACCGACCACCGCCGGCGCCGTCGCTCCCGATCGCGAGGCCCGCTTACAGGAGATCCGTCAGCGCCTCATCGACGGCGAACGGTTCCGCGGTCCCCTGGCCTCGTCGTTCTACAACGCGGTGCACGCGATCGACCCCACCGCCACCGAAGACACCATCGCCCCCCTCACGGGCAACGGACAGGTCAACATCTACCGCAGCCTGCTGGCGTGGGCGTCGGTCATGCCTGGCGAGCGCATCATCGACATCGGCTGCGGTTCCGGTGGCGCCACCCGGACGGCCGCCGGGATCGTCGGCCCCGACGGCATGGTGGTCGGCATCGATCCCTGCGCCCACGCCCTGGAGGTGGCACGGCAGCGCACACCGGACGACCTCCCCGTCGCATACATCAACGTGAACGCCGAGCGCATGGTGGGCATCGAGGACAAGGGATTCGACTGTGCCATCGCGAGCCTCTCGCTCGAGGAGTTCCAGGATCTGCCGGCGGCGCTCTCCGAGATCCTGCGAGTGCTACGTCCGGGGGGCCGGTTCGTGGCCAGCGTCAGCGCATTCGATCGCCTGCGCCCGGTCGACTCGGCCTTCATGGGCGCCGTCATGGCGGTCATCGCCCGCAACGTGCCGGCGGGACTCTCCGGCCGGGCGACACGCGCCAGCATCCCCCTCGAACCGGACGACGCCCGTGCGTTCGCCGACGCCGGGTTCCTGCGCCCCGAGGAACGCGACGTACAGCTGCCCGTAATCCTCGAGACCGAGGACGACGCCTGGTCGTTCTTCGGCCGGACCCACATCGCCTACATGCTGGACGACGAGGGCCGGGCCGATCTCCGTGCGACGCTCGCTCGACGGATCCCGCAGACGATCTACCTGCCGCTGCGCTTCCTCCGCTCGCGCCGCCCGGGCTGAACGCCGGCCCGGCCCGAATCGTCCAGCGGGCGACCCGTCAGGCCGCCACGATGGGGACAGCCTGACGAGATCGGATGTGCGGCCCACGGGGTGAGCCGCACGAAGACGATCGAATCAGCCGGGGCCGGGCTTGCCCGGGTCCTTCACGGCTTCGAGGGCGGCCTTCGCCTTGTCGGTGAGGCTTCCCTCGCCCTTCGCGATGTCCGCGACCTCTTTCGCGTCTTCCTTGAGCGAATCCATGTCCCGGTCGCCGACCAGGTCCTTCGCCGCATCCTTGGCCTTGTTGACGATGTCGTCGATACCCATGTCGCCACGCTCCGTCTTAGAATTTTGCGGCGGGATCCGCCGTCTGCGTTTCTACCACAGCCTCCGACGCCAGCCCCCACCGTTCACCCCATTGGCGCATCGCCTCGATGACCGGTAGCAGCTCGACGCCCTTTTCCGTGAGGCAGTAGTCGGCGCGACATGCTCCGGCGCCGTCCACGGATCGAGCGATGATGCCCTCGACCTCCAATACCTTGAGGCGTTGCGAAAGGGTGCGCGTGCTGATGCCGTTGAGAGACCGCTCCAGCATCGAAAAACGCTGAGCGCCCGCGGCCAGATCCCGGAGGATGAGGAGGGTCCACTTCCCGGAGATGATCCGTTCAGCGGCGGTTACCGGACACTCACATGGCCGTGCATCATCAACGTCCATAGGGCGATTTTAGCGCGATGAGGTACGTCACCGTGACATCGGAGACGACGACGCCCACTGCCGAGGGGCGATGTGTGCACCTGCGGCGACATCGAACGACATCCGCGACCACCGTCGGGACGCACACGGACGATGCATGGATGGCGGGGCCACTCGACACGTCCGGAGGGCCCCGCCGTCCGAGCTATGCCGTCTGCGGAACGGCGGCCTCGGCGGCGAGCTGCGGCTCACCGCGACGGGCCTGACCGGCCTCCAGCATGAGCTTGAAGTCGTGCGGGCTGGACGCGGCGCGCATGGCCTCGTCCACCGTGATCCGCCCCTCCTTGACGTGACCGAAGAGCGACTGGTCGAAGGTCTGCATGCCGTAGAACTCACCCTCGCGGATGACCTCGGAGAGGTTTCCGGTCTGGTCGGGGTCGAGGATGAAGTCGCGGGCGCGACCGGTCATGACCATGACCTCACAGGCCGGCACGCGGCCGGCGCCGGTCTGGGTCTTCACGAGTCGCTGCGAGATGACGCCCTTGAGCGTTCCCGCGAGCATGGCGCGCACCTGCATCTGCTGGTGCAGGGGGAAGAAACCGATGGCGCGGTTCACGGTCTCGGTGGCGTCCAGGGTGTGGAGCGTCGAGAACACGAGGTGCCCTGTCTCGGCGGCGTTCAGAGCGGTCTCCATGGTGACGAGATCACGGATCTCACCGACGAGGATGATGTCGGGGTCCTGCCGCATGACGCGGCGCATGGCGTCGGCGAACGACCCGGTGTCGATGCCCACCTCGCGCTGGTTGATGATCGACTGGCGGTCGGTGTGGAGGATCTCGATGGGATCCTCGACGGTCACGATGTGCTTCTTCGTGGTCCGGTTGATGTGGTCGATCATGGCGCCGAGAGTGGTGCTCTTACCCGAACCGGTGGTGCCGGTGACGAGCACGATCCCGCGCTCCTCCTCCGCCAGGGCGCGTACCGCCTCCGGGAGGTTGAGCTCGTGCAGCTCAGGGACCTTGAAGGGCACGGCACGCATGACGAGCGAGACCGACCCGCGCTGACGGAAGGCGTTCACACGGAAACGGCCGATGCCGTCGCGGGCATGTGAGAAGTCCGCGCCGCCCGTCTCCTCGAACTCCTGGAGCTTGTCCGGATAGTTGGCGAGCATCTCCTTGAGGAAGCGCTCCGTATCCGCGCCGGTCAGCGGGGGCGCTTTGGGGATGCGCTCCAGAGATCCGTGGAGGCGCAGCGCCGGAGGAGCCGGCACCTTCAGGTGGATGTCGCTCGCGCCATTGTCGATCGCGAAGCGGAGGATTCGGCCGAGGTCAATGCTCATAGGGGATATCCCATGTGTCGAAGAACGCCATCGAGCATCCCATCGGCAGGTTCTTGAAGGAACTGAACCGCCGGACGGATGACACGGTTCTCCTCCGTGACGTCCCGCGGTATACGACGGTGTGATTACCTAGACAGGTGAGTGACGCCGACACCACCCCCTCTGCACGCCTGGGCGCTTTCAACCGCCGCAACCTGTTGATCGCACTGGGTGTGTGGATCGCTCTCGTGGCGGCGGCACTGGGTGTGGCCGCGGCTCTCGATACGACCCCGGAACCGGTCGAAAGCGCGATCCCCGATGGGCTGCCCCCGCTCTACCTGTATCTGGACAGAGAGTTACCGCCGTCCGTCCGGAGGGAGAAAACAGTGCGCGACCAGCTGATCCGCCTCCAGGAGATCGCGAACATGGACAGCACCGCGGAGAATTGGACAAATCTCGGTGCCGCCTACCACTCCGTGACGGATCTGCAGGAGGCGTCGCTCGCCTATCAGCGCGCCCTCACCATCGAACCGGATCGCCTGGACGCGCGCATCGGGGTGATCTTGATCGATGCGTCGGCGTCGGGCAAGCCGGGGATGGACCGCGCGGGCGTGACCATGAACGACCTGGCCGCCGCCCATCCGCGCAGCCAGCTGGTCGCCTTCAACCAGGCCATGGTGGCGACCTATCGCAGTGATCGCCCCACTCTGGTCGCCGCCCTCGACCGCGCCGTGGCGATCGATCCCGCGACGCGGCTCGGCAAGCTGGCGGCCCAACTCCGCGAGGCCGCAGGCCCCTGATCTGCCCCTCCCTGCGCGGTACCTGAGAGCCGCGCGCCAACCTTCACCACGCTGCCACCCCCGCTTAACCGTGCGCTAAGCCGCACTTGGGAGTATCGCCTGCGATCGGGGCACAGAGCCCCCCAATCCCCCATGTGTCCCGGTCAAGTGTCTTTCCGATAGTGCCGATAGCCAGAGATGGACCACGGCGATCGGGCTTGACTTTCAAAAGTAAAGCGCTACTATCGAACATGTGTTCTCACCCCGTGTCGTCGGTGAACCGCGAAAGAGGATCGATGAAGCTCAAGGAACTGCTCGCAAACCCGGATGTCCGCTCGCTCGTCGCGCGTGGTCAGGAGTTCGGGTTCATCGCACTCAGCCAGCTTGAGGAAACACTGGAATCCGCAGACCTCGATGCCCCGCCCATCGGTCAGATCGCCCCTGCCCTCGAGGACATGGGTGTCGAGCTCGTCGATGACGACGAAGCCGAGGCCCGCAACGCCAAGCTGGCCGAAGAGGCCGACCGTCCGCAGCGCAAGCTGAACCTCCGTGCCGACACCACCACCGACTCCCTCCAGCTCTTCCTGAAGGATGTCGGCAAGGTGCCACTCCTCACCGCCCGCCAGGAGGTGTCGCTCGCCAAGCGCATCGAGCTCGGCGACCTCGACGCCAAGCGGCAGATGGTCGAGGCCAACCTGCGCCTCGTGGTGTCCATCGCGAAGAACTACCGCAACCAGGGACTCGGCTTCCTGGACCTCATCCAGGAGGGCACCATCGGCCTCGTCCGCGCGGCCGAGAAGTTCGACTACCGCAAGGGCTTCAAGTTCTCCACGTACGCCACCTGGTGGATCCGCCAGGCGGTCGCCCGCGCCATCGCCGACAAGGGCCGCACCATCCGTATGCCGGTCCACGTCGTCGAGAAGCTCAACAAGATCAACCGCGCCGAGCGCAAGCTCATCGCCGAGTTGGGGCGTGAGCCCACCAACGAGGAGATCGCGGGTGTCACCGAGCTTCAGGTCAAGGAGATCGAGTCGATCAAGCGCAGCGCGCAGACGCCCGTCTCGCTCGAGCGGCCGGTCGGCGACGACGAGGAGTCGGAGTTCGGTCAGTTCATCGCCGACGACAAGGCACCGTCGCCCGAGGACGCCACCGACGCCCTGCTTCGGTCGGAACAGCTCCGCGACGTGCTGAACACGCTGAGCTACCGCGAGCGCCGTGTCCTCGAGCTCCGCTACGGCCTCGGCGGCGAGCACCCTCGCACGCTGGACGAGGTCGGCCGCACGTTCAACGTGACGCGCGAGCGGATCCGCCAGATCGAGAACCAGTCGCTGCAGAAGCTGGCAACGCTTATGGAGGCCCAGGGTCTCCGCGAGGTCGCGTAACCCGACCCTCTCGGGAACGCACAGAGCCGTTGGGCCCGGGATGGGCCCAACGAGATTCACGGGGTGTGGTCGTCATCGGCCGCACCCCGTTTCGTTTGGGGCCGTTGGTTTCCATCCGTGCCGCACACCGACTCCGCACACCGCGCCATCGCGCAACCACCCACCGCGGCGTACCACGCCCACGAGATCTTGGAATCAATCATCTAGGGTCCGGGTATGGGCTGGGACGACGAAGACGACGACTGGGGCAAGCCCCTTCCCGACGATCCGGAGTCACGCGCTCGACGTGAGGAGACCACGCGCGGCATCTTCAGCGCCGGTGGTCGCGCGCTTCGCTACGCGTACATGGTGATCGGCCTGCTGGTCGTGCTCATCATCATCCTCTGGGCGACACAGAGATAAACACCCGCCGGGGCCCCTCCGGCACCACGGTGCGAGCGCCCGTCGTCCGATCGGTCGCGCCGTCGGCGAGGATCGGAACCGGCACTATGCTCCCGCCATGAGTGAGTCGGCACCGAGCGCGGCGGCCTGGGCAACCGCCACCATCGCGGCGGTGCGAGACGACACCGCGGCACGACTGGCACTGCTCCGGCGCACCTACAACGGACCGTACGGACACGCGCCACGGCACCTGCCGTACCGACGCGCTGCCCTCTCGTTCATGCGGTGGCAGATATCGCGCGGAGTCCTCGCGCCCATCTCCTCCGCGTCACCCGGCAGCCCGTGGTGGCGGGCGGTCAACGAGCGCCTGCTGTGCGACGGCTGCGAAAGCGTCGCACTGGCACGTGGTCTTCGTGGTCGGGCAACGACGACGAGCATCCACCTCTGGCAGAGCTTCATCGCCCGGCCGACCGCGGCGCACTGGTACCGGGCGCACAACGCCAGCATCGTCGCCGGATACATCGAGAACCGGGAGCTCGCAGATTCCGAGCTGGCGACCGAGCGCTTCTTCATGAACGTGGTCCTGCTGCGCGTTCTCTACGCGCACTGCCTTGTCGCGAATCCCGCTCTCGCTCTGGGACGGTTCGCCGTTCTGGGACGACTCCTCGGCGACCCCCGGCTCGGCATGGCCGGTGCCTTCCTCTCCCTGGGGCGTGTGCTCCCGAACGAGTACCCGATCCGCGAGGATCTCGACGACCTCATCGAGGACGAGCATGGTATCGGCCGTCTGCTGGACCGGGCGATCATCTCGCCCCGCCTCCAGGACCTGTACGAATGGTCAGCCGACGACCTCGGGATGCCGCGGCTGCGGGACTTCGTCCACGACGGGAGCCCGGCCTACGCCTGGCCGAGCGCCGACCGGCACGTCTGGCTGCTGCCGCCGGACACGTCGATGCAGCGTGCCCTGGCGCGGCTCACCACTCCTCGCCGAGAACGCAAGAGGGAGTAGCCTGCCGCGATGGGCAATCCGCTCGGTCGGCTTTTGCTGGGCTCGGGACGTCTTCCCGACGACCTACGTGCGCGCCTCCGATCCGAAGGTCCGGCAACACTGGAGGAGGGGCTTCCCGGCAGTGTGACGTATCGCCACTACCGGAAACCCGGATATCGGACCAACCGGCGGCGTCGCAAGATGTGCGCGGCGCTGGCGATCACCGATGAACGGTTCGGCATCTACGCACGTGGCCGTCCCGTTCTCGAGATCCGGTTCGATGACCCGCACCTCGACGGCATCACCGTGGAGGCCGCCGAACCCGACCTGGTGATCGCATTCGATGCCTCCACGCTCGATCCACGCGCATCGGGTCAGATCACCGTGCGCATACGATGTGGTCAACCGGATCTCGCCATCGAGCAGGTCCGAGCCCGCCGGTCCCGGTGACGTCCGTGTGACGGACGGCTCTCGCACGACCACAGGCCTGATCGCGAATTGCTCCCCCGGCACCGGCGCCGTGCGCGCCGCGTACCACCGGCTGTCCGTCTCCTGCGCCCCTAGAATTGCGCGATGACCTCGACGGAACCCGTCAACGCCAAGCCGGAGGAGTGCACCGCCACCGACGTCCGCGAGCGACTGGAGCTTCTGGCGACGCTCGGGTACGGCCTGCTCGAATCCGGGCAGACCAGCGGCCAGACCGAGCAGGTGCTCGCCTCCTGTGGCCGAGCGCTCGGGATCGACGAGTTGGGCTTCAATCCGTTCGGACGGATGCTCCTGCTCGAGGCGCGACTCCCGGATGGAAGTACGACGACGATCTCGGGTGCAGCGCGTACCCTCGACACGATCGACTGCACCCGGTCCCGTGCCCTGACCGCAATCGCCGAGGATCTCATCGGCTCCGGCGTCGATGCTGCGCCTCCGATGGATACGACACGTCTGGCCACAGCCCGGGAAGCCGTTCAGAGGATTCGCGACACAGCGACCCCGTGGTGGGTGACCACCCTGGGCATGACGATGCTCGCGTTCTGCATCTGCATGCAGGTGGGTGTCTCATGGCAGGCATGGGTGTCGGCGCCGATGGTGCAGCTTGTCACCTCGCTCACCGGGTTCGGCATCGCGCGTCTGGGCATGCCGCGGCTCTTCGCCGCCGCGGTGCAGAGCTCCGCCGGTGGCGCATTCGCCACGTTGCTCGTCCAGATCGGCTTCGTCGATCCCGTGGGAGCCGCGGCGGCCATCGCGGTGACCTGGCTCCTACTGCTGCCGCTCCCGCAGGTCATCGGTGCGGTCACCGACGCCATCGATGGCGACTACCTCTCCTCGCTCACCCGCATCGCCGGCCTCGGGGTCACGGCTATCGGAATCGTCATCGGTGGAGCGTTCACGTTCGCGCTCGGCGAGTTGCTCGACATGGCACACCCGAAGCTCGACGATCTCCCCAGTCTCCCGCTGTATCTCATCCTGATCTTCTCCGGGTTGGGTGCGATCGCGAACGCCTTTGCCAACGGCGGGCGAGTGCCGCTGGTCGGGCCGGCCGCGCTCCTGGGTGTGGCGACCGGCGCGGCGAACCAGACGCTTATCCGCGTATTCGACGCCCCGGTCCTGTGGTCGAGCGCCGCGAGCGCGGTGGTACTCGGAGTGCTCACGGTCGTCCTGGCCGCGCGGACCGGATACCCGCAGCAGGTGCTGGCGCTCATGGGCATCACCGGAGCCCTGCTCCCGGGGATCCCCGTGTTCTTCGGGATCCTCCAGGAGATGGGCGGCGCATCTGGCACGGAGCACTTCATCAGGGCCGGCGAGATCTGTCTCGCGATCGGCGTGGGCGTGGCCTTCGGTGCGTACGTCGCAAACCTGGTCGTCCGCTCTCTGCCGGCTTCCGCGACTCGATTCCTCAGGAGGCCGGCACCGACCCAGGATGGCGCAGCGGCAACGGTCCGCGGGCGGCGCCGACGACCTCGAACGGACCGATGAGTTCCGCCCGCCACGTGGGTCTATAGGGCATGACCTCTCACACCGCAGCCCTCGATGCGTTCGACGTACTCATCGGCACCTGGGCAACGAACGCCACCCACCCGTCGGTGGACGCTGCCGTCACCGGCACCATCACGTTCGAGAAGGCGCTCGCCGGCCATTTCATCCTCGGACGGACCACCAACGACCACACCCTCTTCCCCGATGCCATCTACGTCATCGGTCTGCCCGAGACCGGCGACGGTCTGGTGATGGAGTACTTCGACACCCGCGGCGTGCGCCGCACCTATGGCATCTCGCTCGATGACGGTGTGCTGCGCATCTGGCGCGACGTGCCCGACTTCGCCCAACGGTTCTCGGCGACGGTCGCCCCGGATGTGTTCGCCGGCACCTGGCAGCTGGCCAGGACCCCCGGCGACTGGCAGGACGATGTGCAGATCACCTATCAACGGACACACGCTGCCTCAAGGTGATCCGTCGAGCATGGAACGGCCGGTGGACCCATTCCATATCCCCCCGCCCGGAGATCGGTTGAGTCGGCACGGTCGATGTGGCATACTGGCTGGAGCGCCGCGGGGTGGAGCAGTCTGGTAGCTCGTCGGGCTCATAACCCGAAGGTCGTAGGTTCGAATCCTACCCCCGCTACTCACCGAGAAACGCCGAAAGGCCCTGCATATGCGGGGTCTTTCGGCGTTCAGGATCGAAAACGACTGAGAGCCGATCCGAGTAATCACACAACACCAGTTCTCAGGTGTAGGGGGTCAAGTAGCACCAGCCGAGCGGCGGCGCGTCGTTGAACACCATGGGCAAGGAAACGGGGTGTCCGGGTTCTCGATGTGGCGAGCACGTCGGCGCGCGGCGCAGAAGCCCGCGGCCGCCGGAGCCAGCGGGGTGGGTGAACGTGCCCTCGAAAGATGCGGTCGTAGACTTGACCGGTCGAGCACTTCATGAGGCTGGCGGGCCTGGGTGGTCATCACGAAGAGCGACCCCTGGATGGCCGGTTCAGAAGCCGGGGCGATAGTGACCTCAGCGAGCACGGTGTCGGCCGCCAAGTCGAAGACACTGCCGTGGCCTTGTGGGCACGGGCCGCTTCGCGGAATGTGGCGGGACGGGCGTCGGCGACTGGGTTGGGCTTGGTCGTGACGGCCATTCCTGAGAGCCTCGGCGGGGCCGGTAAACAGCGAGGCGATGTCCGTTGTACCGGATGGCAAGGCATCATCCCAGCCCATCTGTTGGATAGGCCAGGTTCGCCAGACGGGGGGTTGCCATCGCTCGAGCGACAAGAACCGCTACGGCGCGGAGCACCAGGACGTCGAGCACGTCGGTGGGCATCGGGAAGGATCGGCGCGAGCCGGGTGATGCTCTGCACGGGAATCGAGATCCCGCTCGCTGCAAACATGAGGATGTCGTTGAAGTCACCTGGTACGATCTTCCGTGCAAATGACTTATTCCGCTGCAAGCAGAGAAGGCGAGATTCGCGAAACTCAAGCGCCAGTGCACGAGGAAGATGTGCTGAAGGCAGCCGTCGACGCACTGCGCAAACGACTACCCGACTCGTGGTCGATAGAGACGCTGGAGGAGGCAGGCGAGCGCGATGCGGCCGTAGACGCCGTATTACGGCTGGCCGGCGGCGACGGGAGCAACGTGGTCGTGGTAGTGCAGGCCAAGCGGCTGTTAAACACGCGCGATGTGCCGTTCGCGCTCGATGGTGTCGCGCAGGCAGCCTCGCGTTGGACTACGGCGCCGGTAGTACCACTACTAGCAGCGCGCTACTTGCCGCCGTCCACGCGCGAGCGAATCGCCGAGCTGGGCGGCGGCTACGCCGACGCAACCGGCAACGTGCTGCTGCGCACGGAGCGGCCGGCGCTGTTCCTGCGTGACCGGGGCGCCGACCGCGATCCGTGGCGTGGGCCCGGTCGGCCGCGCGGCTCGCTCCAGGGGCCGCCGGCGGCGCGGGTGGTCCGGGCACTGGTCGACTTCACGCCGCCGTACACCGTACCCCAGCTCGTGGAGCGGGCAGGCACATCGACGGGCGCAACCTACCGTGTCGTCGAGTTCCTGGAGCAGGAGGAGTTGCTGGAGCGTCAGCGCTACGGGCCGATCAAGGCGGTGCGCTGGCGGCAGCTAATCGAGCGTTGGAGCGATGACTACGGCTTCGCGAAGTCGAACACGGTGCAGACGTTCCTAGAGCCGCGCGGACTGCTCGCACTGCGCGAGCGACTAGCGCGAGCCAGCGATCTGGAGTACGTGCTGACGGGGTCGCTGGCAGCCGAGCGGTTCGTCGCCTACGCGACTGCGCGGCTGGCGACGATCTACGTCCGTGACCTTGCCGAGGCGTCCGACCAGCTCGGACTGCGTCCGGTCGAAAGCGGCGCAAACGTAGCGCTGGCAACCAGCCGCTATGACGCGATGTTCGAGCGCACGGAGACAGTCGACGGCGTGAAGGTCGCCTCGGCCAGCCAGGTCGCGGTGGACCTGCTCACCGGCCCGGGTCGCAACCCGAGCGAAGCGACCGCCCTGCTCGAATGGATGGAGCGCGATGAGTCCATCTGGCGACGCTGAGCCATTAGTCGCTGCGCGCCGGGCGCTGCTCGACGCGCTCGAAGCGCTGGCAGCGCACCGTCACGCAGTCATATTGATCGGCGCCCAAGCAATCTATCTGCACACAGGCTCAGCGCCGGTCGCACTGGCCGAAGCGACGAAGGATAGTGACCTGGCGATCGACCCCCGCATGCTCGGCAACGAGCCACTGCTCGATGAGGCGATGAAGGAGGCCGGCTTTCACCGCGACGTACAGCACCCGCAGCCCGGGGGCTGGCTGACTGCAGACGGCATCCCAGTCGACCTTATGATCCCCGAGACGCTCGCCGGCCCGGGCAGCGGCCGCGGAGCCCGCATCCCGCCGCACCACCGCCACGCCACGCGACGGACTGCCGGTCTCGAAGCAGCCGTCGTCGACCACGCCCCGACGTTCATCGCCGCCCTCGACCCTAACGACCCGCGCACGACGACAGCCAACGTCGCGGGACCGGCGGCGCTGCTCGTCGCCAAGCTGCACAAGCTCGGGGAGCGCCAGGATAGTCCCAATCGCCTGGTTGATAAGGACGCGCACGACGTCTACCGACTACTCGTCGCCACCGAAACCGGCTGCCTGGCCGCTCAGCTTCACGCACTGCGCGCTCATCCGCTGGCCGGTGAGGCGACGGCCAAGGCCCTCGCCTACCTTGATGCGATGTTCTCCAACGGTGGCGAGAGAGTCGGCGCCACCATGGCCGGTCGAGCCGAGGAGCTAGTGGGGATGCCGGCCACCGTCACCGCGGCTGTGACCGCCCTGACCGACGACCTGATGGCCGCAATCGAGGGTTTGCGGTGACCGCCGCCGACCTCGCCTCGCAGCTACACAACGGCGGGGTCGAGTCGTGGCTCGTGGACGCGGTCGCGCGGCTCGCGCGGACCGAAAACCGCTCGCTTGATCCGTATCTGCTCACGGTCGGGGAGGCTACGACGCTCGATGGGACGAGCACGATGTGCCGTTGCCACTTCGTGCGCGTAGACCCGCAGGGCACTCCGCGAGTGCCCGCGCTAACCAAGATGCTTAGCGATCAGATCGTCGACTACTGCATCCCGCGGCAGCGCATCCAAATGGCGACACAGCGCGTGTTGGAAACAAACTCGACAGACCGCCTGCTGCAGCTGCAGCGCGAAGCGCGGGATCTCTTTGCCACCGTTGCGAAGAGCGGCGAAGGAGGTGAACTGCTGCTGTACGCGCTGCTCGAGATTGCGCTGGGCCTGCCGCAGGTGCTGTGCAAAATGTCGCTGAAGACCAACCCACAGATGCACTATCACGGCGTAGACGGCGTGCACGCGCAAGCACTGCCCGATGGCAAGCTGGCTATCTACTGGGGGGAGGCGAAGCTATATGCAGACGTCAACGCGGGTATTGACGCGGCGATGAAGAGCCTCGCACCGTTTCTTTTGGACACCGGCGATGGCGCCGCGCAGCGCGATGTGCTCCTGCTTCGCGACCACATCGACACCGGCGACCAAGAGCTGACCGCCGCGCTGGTGCGTTACTTCACCGACGATACGACAGAAGCGTCCCAACTCGTCGTCCGAGGAGCTTGTCTGGTGGGATTCTCACTGGACGACTACGCACACCCGCTGGACGACGACGGCGAATCGGTACAGGCAGAGGTGACCAAAGCGATGGCGGAATGGCATGACCGCATCGGCACCGCAATCAGCAACGAGAAGCTCACCAGCTTCGAGCTCGAGGTCTTCCTCGTCCCGCTCCCCTCCGTACAGGAGTTCCGCAATCAACTTCTCATATCACTAGGGCTCGCCCAGTGATGCGATCGACGATCGCCGCGGCGATCCTTGACAGTGAAACGACGCGGACGCTGCGTACCGCCCTGGCGGTTCGGAGCGTGCTGCACGACTTCGCGGCGGTCGCCCCCACGGACCAGTTAACCACGGTCGACTGGTCAACGGCACTATCCCGGGCCAGTGCACTCTCGAGTGAAGACGATGCGATAGCACAGGACGTGGCGCTGCGGATCGCGCAGGGATGCCTTGTCGCCGACGACGCCCTAACACATCACCGCGACGCCGCCGGGATCGTGCTGGAACGCCTCGGCAACCGTCCGTCCTTGCAGCTGGCGGTCGCCCGCGAACGAATCGACGACGAGTCCTGGACCCACGCGCCGGCGCCGCTACAGTTCGACGTGGTGCGGCGGCGCCTAGAGCTTGCGATACCGGTAACCGACTCCGACGTCATCGCAGGCAACCCGTTTCAGCGCCGCTTCTGGACGGCAGTCGAGCAGGCTCGCTGGGTGAGCGTCTCGGCGCCGACATCCGCCGGTAAGTCGTACATCGTGCGCCGCTGGTTCGAGGAGATGCTTGCCAACCGTGATGAGTTCACGGGCATCTACCTTGTGCCTACGCGCGCACTGATCGAAGAGGTCAGTACAGACCTCGGCGAGCAGTTCGCCAACGAAGACGTCGGGATCTACTCGATTCCGTGGGACGCGGAAGTCGCCGAACGAAAGCGAAAGATCCTGGTGGTCACTCAGGAGCGGCTGCATCTATTCCAGCAGCGACTACCCAACGAGAATGCTGATCTATTGTTCGTCGATGAGGCGCAGAAGTTCGGTGACGGCTCTCGTGGTGTGCTGCTCCAGCAGACCGTCGAAGAGACGGTGCGCCGCAACTCGGCGGGCCAGGTCGTTTTTGCCAGCCCGTTGTCGTCTAATCCGGAGATGCTGCTCGAAGGCTCCGTGCAAGGCGCGAACGCCACGGCAGTGAGTGCGGAGACCATAACCGTCAACCAGAACCTGTTGTGGGCCGACCAGATCCCGTACCGGCCCAAGCGCTGGACCCTGCAGCTCGTGCTCGACGGCGAGCCGACTACCGTCGGTGAGTTCGAGCTTCCGGCCCGACCTCAGCCAGACAGCCAACGGTTACCGTTGGTCGCCGTCGCGCTGGGCCGGTCTGCCGGGGGAAACGTCGTCTATGTAAATGGGGCAGCAGACGCGGAGAAGGCGGCACGCCAGATCTACGATGCGCTTGGGCCCAGCGCCAACAACTCATCCGATCGAGGCATCATCGACCTGCGCGAACTCGTGCAGCGCACGATCCACGCCCAGTACGCGCTGGCAACCGTCCTTCAGCGGGGAGTCGCCTTCCACTACGGAAACATGCCCCTGCTCGTACGGAGCGAGATCGAGCGGCTTTTCCGCAACGGCACGCTGCAGTACCTCGTCTGTACCTCGACGCTGCTGGAAGGAGTGAACCTTCCTTGCCGCAACCTTTTCGCGCGCAATCCGAAAAAGGGCAACGGCAACCCGATGAGCGCCGCGGACTTCTGGAATCTCGCGGGCCGCGCCGGACGCTGGGGCAAGGAGTTTCAAGGAAATATTGTGTGTGTCGATGCCAGTCGGCCCGAGCGGTGGCCCGAGCTGCCGACGACACGCGAACGGCAGCCGATCGTACGAGCGACAAGGGCCGCACTCGATCACGTCGACAGCGTCATCTCGTACATTGAGAGCGGCGCTCCGGTGGAAGCGGCGCGCGAGACGCCGATGTTAGAAACGATCTACAGCTATCTGGCCACGCGCGTCCTCGCCGGCACCGGTCTAAGCGCGCTGCAAGAACTCACCGCTGCCGATGCACAGCGGCTCGACGCCGTAGTTCGGGCTGCCGTCGAGAAAACAGACCTCAACGCAACGCTGATCGCCCGTCACGCAGGGATCAGCCCGGCAGCCATGCAGCGACTCCTGGAACGATTCCGTTCCTATCAAGAGCCGAAGCATCTGATTCTGGCTCTGCCGGAGAGCATCGACGCAACCGACACCTACACGCGCGCGCTTGGCCTGGCCAACCAAGAACTCGGTGCGGACTTCGGCACGGCACCGCGCCAGTTCGGGCTCGCCCTACTGATCACAAACTGGATGCGCGGCTATCCGCTCGCACGACTGATCGCCAGTCGCATCACCTGGCTTGAGAACAGGAATCGCACGTATCGGTTGCCGAACGAGATCCGAGACGTAATGCGGGACGTCGAACAGGTAGCGCGTTTCCAAGCACCGAAGTACCTCGCCTGCTACACAGACGTGCTGGGAGTGCATCTGCGCCAGCAGGGCCAGTCTGAGGAGCCGGAGCTACCCGATATCGCGATGATGCTGGAGCTCGGCGTATCCCGGCAGACGGAAGTTTCGCTCATGGCGCTCGGCCTCTCGCGGACAAGCGCGGTCGCGCTTTCGGAGTTCATCGTCGCCGACGACCTCGATCGTGAGCAAGTTACGGAGTGGGTTACTGCTCACCGCGAGGTGCAGGGAAGCCTCCCAGCGTTGGTGCGACGGGAGATCGAGACGGTGTTTGGCCAGATGCCGACGGTAGACGACGTATGACGGTGGCTCCAGCACGCCCGTGTCCGCCCCTGCCAAACTCTCGCGGTCGTTCGCCTGAAAGCTAGAGTTGCCATATGGAAGGTGCTAGGGAGGCTACGTGAGCACGTACCCTGCATCACCGCGACGGCTATGAGCATCGGGCGCCGCCATTCAGTCCTCGGTGTGGCCTGAAGGGCCGCGAAGCACCAGTCGATGACGGCGTTGAGTGCGTCAGCCTCGAAGGTCTACATAAGAACGGGACTTCAAACGCGGTAGATGGTCATTGATGCGCGCGCCGCAGCAATCCCGCAGCACTCAGAAAAAGTGAGTAGGCGCGGAGTTCATCTTATACTGGCGTGAGCTTTGTTCACGGGTGCCTGCCGGCCGCCTGCAATGCAGCCAGCGCCGCCTGCGGGTCGGGAACCGTGATGGTCACCGTCCGGCCGCTCCGCAATCGAAGCTGTAGCGCCGGGCCGCTTCGCACTGTGCATACTGTGCGCCTGGGCGTCCACCAGAACCCGAAGCTCACACCCCACCACGGAACCCTGACGACGGAGGCGTCCGCGATGTCGCTGAGCGCGTATCTCACGCGCGGCCACCCGAAGAGCCCCCAGTGGACGCTCACGCCCTGCGGACCACAGGTTGCGCGAACGTCAGAGGCCGTCGCGATCTCACCCATTATCCCGACGAGGACAAGAGCCATCACTAGGAAGCCGGGGTTGTGCACCGAGCCCGTCGACGTCGCCGCGAGACCGATCAGTGGAAGCGTGAGCAGGGCGCTGACGACCACGCTCGTCCAGTTGGTCTCGCGCCCGGTGTAGGCGGTCGTGTTCATCCCATCTCCTTGACAAGAGCGACAACATCGGAGGAATCCAGCCCGTAGCGACGGGCCACGTCGATCGCTGCCTGCACGGCATCGCGGACCGGCGCCAGATCATCGGCCCTGACCGTTCCCGCGATGCGGGCACCACGTCCACGGCGGAACTCGAGAACACCGGCGTCGCGAAGCTGCCGGTAGGCGGCAAGGACGGTGTTGCGATCCACCGACAATGCAGCTGCCAGCTCTGCCGCGGGCGGCAGCTGCTCGCCGACCGAGAGCTCTCCACTGTGCAGTCCACGCACGACCGACGCGGCCACCTGATCCTGAAGGCGTTGCGTCGACGAGTGGTCGATGGTCCATCGCATGGTGCTAATAGTACTAGCACCATCATGGTTGTCAAGCAATCACGTGGATGAGCGATGAATCTCCGGTCATGACTTGGTCTACCTGAGTGCCGGGAACTGCTCGGCGGCTCGGAATCGATGAGACGGCACGCCCCTGGAGGAAACCATGAGCGAACAGAGCACACGTGAGAACCAGGAGCTGGTGGTGGACTTCATCACCTCGCTCGACGGGTACGGATCGGCCGAGGGCTGGCCGGGATGGTGGGGCCTTGAGGGGCCCGAGTACCTCGGTTGGCTGGAGACCATGCCGGAAGACAGCTTCACCGCCCTGATGGGGTCGACGACCTACCGGCTGATGTCCGGGCTGGCGCAGAGCACATCGGCCGACGAGACCTTCAGCGACGATGAGAACGCGTCACTCACCGGACTCGCGGCGATGGACAAGGTGGTCATCTCGTCGACCCTGGAGCCGCCCTACGCCCTGCCCAACACGACGGTTCTGTCAGGTGACGCCGCGGAACTTGTGAGCGAGATGAAGCGCACCGCCACCAAGCCGATCCACACGCTCGGCAGCGTGAGCCTGTGCCGCTCGCTGATGGCGGCGGGCCTGGTCGACCGGTTCCGGGTGGTGGTCTTCCCCGTGATCACCGGCAGGACCGGATCGGGCCGCATCTACGACGGCTACGAGGACTTCGCCCTGGAGCTGGTGGAGAGCCGCACCTTCGACGACCGTTCCCAGCTGCTGGAGTACCGTCCTCGCCTCCTGGACGCCCCGCTCAGCCGATGAGCCGATCGGCGACGATCTGACGCATGTCCGCGTGGCACCACCGTCCCGCGTAGCGTTCGAAGCGCGCTCTCGCAGACGACCAAGGAGCGGGCACATGGGCATGACGGCGACGACGATCGCGATTCTGGGCACGGGCACGATGGGCGAGGCCCTGCTCAGAGGATCGCTGGACGGAGGGCTGGCCGCTCAGGACGTCTGGGTCACCTCGCGCGACCAGACACGCGTCGACGATCTCGTCGCGACGTACGGAGTGCACGGCACGACGGACAACGTCGAGGCGGCGTCCAAAGCGCGCATCGTCGTCGTCGCCGTGCCACCTCAGCACGTCACGGACGTGGTCACCGAGGTGGCCGTCCGGCTCACCCGGGGCGCGGTCATCGTCTCGCTCGCGGACGGCATCACCCTCGCTGACCTGGAGGGCCTCCTCCCCGAGGGCGTCGCCGCCGCCCGCATCATGCCCAGCCTCACATCCCAGGTCGGCCACGGCCTCACGCTCCTCACGACCGGCGACGGGTGCACCGCCGAACAGGTCGAGGACGTCACCGCTCTTCTCGGCCGGTCCGGCGAGGTCGTTCCCGTCGCGGAGGATCAGCACACGGTGCTCAGCCCGTTGAGCAGCGGAGGTCCCGCCTACTTCCTGTATGTCGCCGACGCCATGATCGAGGCGGGCGCCATGCGCGGCATCCCCCGAAACCTGGCACGCCGGATCGTGACGCAGGTCATGGCCGGCAGCGCCGCCTGGCTGCAGAAGAGCACCGAGGACGCCGCCGCTCTCCGCGCGAAGGTCACCGCCCCGGGAGGCGCCGGTATCAAGCGCATCGCCGAACTCGATCAGCGAGCCGTCCGCGCGGCGTTCGTCACCGCGCTCACCCGGAGCGTGTGAGGCGACATCGACCCCGGCCGCGCGGGTCAGCGGCGGCGGAAACCCCGGTCCGGCGCGGGGTCCAGCGGGCTCGGCGGGAGACCCGGCGGCGGGTCCTCGAGGTTGTAGTCGGACGGCGCGATGTCGTTGGGAGCATCGGGATGGAAGAGCGCCGCCAGCAGCTGGGCCTGACCGCGGCCGACACCCAGCTCGCCCATGCCGCCGTTGTACATCCGGATCCCGGTGGACTCACAGTGCTCGTAGAGGCGGCTGAGTTCGTCAAGTCGGCCGACGCGACATGGCTTGACGTTCACGATCCGCACCGGGATGGCGGTCGAACCGATCGACTCGACGGTCGTGATCGGCGCGTCGTACGAGACGCGATCCGAAACCGGCGCGAGCAGCTCACGCACCGCGGGCAGGTCGTGGGGATCCTCGAAGACGGCGTCGGAGAACGTGGCGATCGTGCGCTCGTACATCGCGATCAGCGCCGCCTCGTCCTTGACCTCCATGCCGTACTGGCCCTTGAAGTCGATGGTCGCGACTCCGTCGACGGCCGCCACCGAATCCATGATCTCCTGTGTCCATGACGGCGCGACGTCCAGCTTGAAGCCGACCGTCGGATGCATCGCCCTGCGGCCGGCGACCTTGCCCGCGTCCGGGGGATCCCCGAGACCGAACGAGTTGACGAACGTGAGCGGGCGCGGGGTGCGGCCGAGGACCTCGGGCAGGTTCGTGTCCGCCTGACGAAGAGCGAGGTCGAGAGCCGCCGACTCGAACGTCCAGCGCCGCCAGTTACGCATCAGTCCGAACTCGGGCGGCTCGGGCCACATGTCGATCGTGTCGAGATGGGTCAGGAACTCGGCGAGCGTCGCCCATTCGCCCACAAGCGGGTACCGAGCTCCCTGCAGACCGGCCTGGGCGTCGGGCGGCCCGACCTGTTCGCCGATCCCCTCCTCCCCACGTCCGAGGAGCCGCAGCTGCGTCGTCGAGTAGTCGTCGAAGTCAACGGGGCCACTCGGAAGGGGGCCGTTGGGCACGACCGCCTCGAACGAGTACGACTCGATCACGATCGGCAGGTCTCTGACGGCTGTCCACAGGTCGGGCATGGGCGCATCTGACGCTACCAGGCGTCCCGTTGACACCGGTAGGCGGGAGACCACTCCGCAGAAGCGGACCGTCACCACTCTGCAAGGCTTCATGGAGCCGGTCACTCCACCCTTCGACGGTGACCACGGGTGGTGCCGACCCCATCGAGAGCACGAAAGGCCGAACGGATGATGACGTCGGAAACCGAACCGGTGATCGAGGTCGAGGGACTGGTGAAGACGTTCGGTCCGACCCGGGCACTCGACGGCCTGAACCTCAGGGTCGCCCGAGGCGAGATCCACGGGTTCCTCGGCCCGAACGGGGCGGGCAAGTCGACCACGATCAGGATCCTTCTCGGCGTGCTGCGAGCCGATACCGGTGAGGCGCGCGTGCTGGGCGGAGACCCCTGGAGCGGCGCGGTCGCCCTGCACCGCCGGCTGGCGTACGTGCCCGGCGAGGTCGAGCTGTGGCCGAACCTGACGGGCGGTGAGGCCATCGATCTGTTCACCGGCCTGCGAGGGGGCGGCGTCGATCCACACCGCCGTGACGAGCTCCTGGAGCGCTTCGCGCTCGACCCGACGAAGCGCTGCGGCAGCTACTCGAAGGGCAATCGCCAGAAGGTCGCGCTGGTCGCCGCCTTCGCCTCCGACGTCGAGCTGTTCCTGCTCGACGAACCCACCTCCGGCCTCGATCCCCTGATGGAGGCGGAGTTCCAGCGCCTGGTCCGTGAACGCAACGAGGAGGGCGCCACCGTCCTCCTGTCGAGTCATATCCTGGCCGAGGTCGAGGCGCTCTGCGAACGGGTGAGCATCATCCGGAGTGGCCGTACGGTCGAGACCGGCAGGCTGGCCGAGATGCGCCGGCTCACCCGCGCCACGATCTCACTGCGCGCCCGGGAACCGCTCGACGGCCTCGATGCCGTACCGGGCGTCCACAACGTCGTGATCGAGGGCGAACGCGTGCACTTCGACGTCGACCGCGGCGATCTGACGGCGGTCCTGCGCTATCTGAGCGACAGGGGCGTCCAGGAGCTGACGAGTACGCCGCCGACGCTCGAGGAGCTCTTCCTGCGCCACTACACCCGGGCCGACGCATGAGCGGTCTCGTCGGCACGCGCCGCCTCGTCCGGCTGGCGCTGCGGCGTGACCGAGTGCAGCTACCGGTGTGGCTCGCGGCCCTCACCGCATTGCACATCATCACCGCCGTCAGCGTGATCGACCTCTACCCCGATGAGTCCGAGCGCGTCGCACTGGCCCGCAGCAGCGCGACCAGCGCGGTGACGCTGGCCTTCAACGGCCTGGTCTCGGGGACCGACATGGGCGCGATCGTCGCATCCCAATCGTTGCTGATCATGTCGCTGGGCGCGGCCTTCATGAGCATCTTCATGGTGGTGCGCCACACACGCCAGAACGAGGAGACGGGGCGAGCCGAACTGATCGGCGCCGCATCCGTCGGCCGCCATGCGCCCCTCGCCGCCGGCGTCGTCGTCGTGGTCCCGGCCAACATCGCACTCGGTGCGCTGAACGCGGCGGGGCTGATGGCGTGCTCGCTTCCGGCAAGCGGATCGATCGCCATCGGCGCGGCGATCGCCGGCGTGGGCATCGCCTTCGGAGCGGTTACCGCCATCGCCGCACAGATCCCCCGGACCTCCAGGGCCGCCAACGGACTCGCCGCTGCGGCCCTCGGTGTGGCGTTCGGCCTCCGCACGATCGGCGACATGGCCAGCCACGTGACCGACGGCGGCGTGAAGGTGGTGAGCGGATGGCCGTCGTGGCTCTCGCCGATCGGCTGGGGCCAACAGATACGTCCCTACGACGATAACCGGTGGTGGGTGCTCGCTCTGCTCGCCGTCTTCGCGATCGTCTGTGTGTCCATCGCCTTCTCCCTTGCCGCCCGCCGCGATCTCGGCGCAGGGATGATCGCCGACCGTCCGGGCCCGCCTTCTGCCCGCGCGTGGTTGCCGACCCCGCTGGGCCTGGCGTGGCGACTGCACCGGGGAGTGCTGCTCGGCTGGGCGGTCGGCCTCACCGTGCTGGGGTTCGGCTACGGAGCCGTCGCCGACCAGGTCGACGATCTGATCGGTGACAGCGGCGCGACGGCCGACATCGTCCAGGAGATGACCGGCGGCACGGGCTCGATGACCGACCTGTACCTCGCCCTCGTCATGGGGATCATGGGCCTCACGGTCACCGGCTATGCGATCGCGGCCGCAATGCGGATGCGGCACGAGGAAGGCGCGGGAACCCTCGAGGCGGTCCTCGCCACCGCCGTGGGACGTGCGCGGTGGCTGGCCGGCCACGTGCTCATCGTCTGCGGTGGCGTCCTCGTCCTGCTGATGCTGTCCGGCGCCGCCACCGGTCTGGCGTACGGCCTCTCCGTCGACGACGCACTCCACCAGACGGCGCGGTTCACCGCGGTCGGCCTGGTCCAGGCGCCCGCGGTGCTCGTGCTCGTCGGCGTGGCCGTGGCGGCGTTCGGAGTCGTCCCGCGCCGTGCCCGCGCCGTGGCCTGGGGGGTCTTCGCCCTCTGCCTGGTACTTGGGCAGTTCGGCGAGCTGTTCGGCCTCCCCGAGGCCGTCATGGATCTGTCGCCCTTCACGCACCTGCCCGCCGCACCGACCGAGGCGGTGACGGCGGCGCCGCTCACGGTGCTGTGCGTGATCGCCGTCGCGATCGGGATGGGAGGGCTGGCGGCGTTCCGCCGCCGCGACCTCGTCAGCTGACGGGCACCTCTCAGGTCATGTCCGCGCTCGTGTCCAAGGCGTCGGTCAGGCGCTCCATGACCTCCAGCGCGTCACGGAGCCGCTCGGCACCGACCTCGCTGCCGATCCGGTCCGCCCAGGGATGCTGGGCGATCGAGATCAGCCGGATGGCCCAGTAGCCGTCCTCGGTGCACGCGAGGAGCTTCGCGCGACGGTGCGCCGGGTTGGGCCGGTACTCGGCCAGCCCACGCTCGACGAGGAGGTCGGCGACCCGCTGCACCCCCTGACGGGTCATGCCCATGCGTCGCCCGATGCCGGCGACCGTCCGGGGTTCGTCGAGCACGCCGCCCAGCACCTGCCATGCGGCGGCGGTGATCTCCCCCTCGGCGGCGAGATCCTGGGCGGCGTCCATCAGTCGTCGATTGAGACGGAAGGTGGCGAGGATGACGTCGGTGAGAGCGGCGCCCGCCGGTGTCTCGGGGTCGGGTTTCGGCCAGCGATCGCGCGGTGGCCTGCCGGCTCGTTGCGGACGGCTCACGCTGCCGCCGACATGAGCGTCGGGTATGCGGACGCGTCCTCGCGATCGAAAACCGCCTCGTAGGCATCGGCCACATCGCCGGAGAGCAGGTCGAGGTGCTCCAGCGTGGCGCGCGCGAACTGCACCGGCGACCCCGGACCAGCGGTGATGACATTTCCACCGACGGCCGCACGGGCGTCGACGTACCGCTCGGCGCCCGAGTAGCCCGAGGCGGCGAGGTAGCCGGGATCGGCACCGGTGTGGGCGCGGTCGTCCAGCAGGCCGGCACCGGCCAGCGCGAAGACGGCCCCGCAGATCGCCGCGACCGGCACGCCGGCCTCGACGAAGCGGCCGGCGGCGGCGGTGAACGGCGCGGCGTCCCCGCTCTCCCAGATCTCAGCGCCGGGCAGGACGAGCAGCGCGCTGTCGGCGGGGTCGATCTCCGAGATCAGCGCGTCGGGCACCACGCGGAGCCCGCCCATGGTGGTGACGGGATCGAGGGAGTCCGAGACCGTGACCACATCGAACGGCCGTCCGGTGAAGCGGCCGGTGCGGAGCTCGACGAGGAGGTGTCCCACCTCCCAGTCGGCGAGCGTGTCGAAGATGGCGAGATGTGCTGTGGTGTTCATGACAGCATGCTGACATATTGTCAATATGCTGTCAACTTGTCCCACCGATTCATGGCCTCCTCCTCATCCGCCCTCTCAGGCGACGGAGATCAGGAACGCGGTGAGGAAGCCCAGCGCGGTGGCGTAGGCGACATACGGACCGCCCTCCGAGTACGCCTCCGGCATCAGCGTGTCGGCGAGCGAGGCGAGCACCGCACCGGCGGCGAAGCCCAGCGGCCAGGCAAGTGTGGCCGGACCGACGCCGTCGAGCGCGCCGTAGCCGGCGATCACCGCGAGAGCGAGGATCAGAGCGGCGACGGTCCACGTCGCGAGGATGCGGGCGTCGCTCATGCCGGCCTCCTTCATCTTGCGCGCGCCCACGACGGCCTCGGGGAAGTTGGACACGAAGATCGCGACCAGCAGGGCGGCGGCCGCACCCTCGATCAGGCTGACCCCGAGCGCCAGGTTCTCGGGCACGCCGTCGAGCGTCACCCCGGCGAGCAGCGCCATGCCGACCGCCGAGCCGCGCGCGTGCAGGGTGCGCGTACGGGCCTCCAGAGCGGCATCGACCACGATGAACACCGTCGCCCCGATGACGAATGCGATCGCGGCCCTCCACGCACCACCCTGTTCGTAGGCCTCGAGGAAGAGCTCGAAGGCGACCGCGGTGATCAGCGCGCCTGAGGCGAACGCCAGGAGCCACGCGGTCACCACCCGCGGGAGCTTCCAGCGGATGCCGACCAGCGCACCGATGACGAGGGCACTGGACGCGGTCACCGCGAACAGGATCACCTGCCCCCAGCGCCCGGGCATCAGATCCGTCCCACGTGCGGAACGGCTGCGATCGCTCTCTCACCGGTGGCCGGGGAGCCGGCGCTCATGACACAACAGTGGAGACGAACGCTGTCGACATCGGATTCCTTCCGGAGGGCACTCTCGTCCGGAATCTACGCCGCGGCGTCATCGATGCCCGGTGCCGACACCGCATGGTCACGACCGCCGGATCGCCCGGGCTACCGCATGCGTGGATCCTGTGTCGGGTCGTCGTACATCGTCGGACACCCACCGTGAACGGCCTCACGACGCAACTCGAAGTGCCACGGCTCGTTCGCGTATGTCTGACACAGTCCGTACGCAGCACCACGCTCGGACAGCCATCGCGCGGCATCCGGAGGTCCGATGTCGACCGCGTCCCCCGACACGTGCGCCGACGTCGCGGGCGTCGCCACCCAGCGCGCCGCCTCGTCCTGCGATCCGTACTTCAGGACGGCCTCCTGGAGGAGACGCTCCTGGTACGCGGTGGACCGCCATCCGCTCTCCACGCGAAGCGCGACTCCCTCGTCTCCTGCGGCCACTGCCGCCCGGCGCAGGGCGTCGCGAAGCGCGGAATCGAGCCGGGTCACCGTGGGCACCTCGTCCCACACCGACACGCCGCCGTCCGGGGTGACACCGTCGTCCTCGTCCAGCGAACCTCGGTGCTCCCGCGTCAGGTCACCATGGATCTCACGAAGTGCACGGTCGCCGAACTCGAGCGACGACGTGATCACCGACGACGAGGACGTCGGCACCACTCGGCCGACGGCGACGGCGATCCCGACGATGACGATGATCAGAGCCGCGATCCGCCGTCGGCGGATCCGCGTCCTTCGGTTCCGGCGGCCGTATCTACGAGAGGCCATGCCGTCATTGAAGGCGGCGGCCGGTTGCTGTCGCGTATCCGGATTTCGATATGCGCGCGATACGGCCCGGCTCGTAGCATGACCGCATGCGCGTGCTGGTCGTCGAGGACGAGCCCTACATGGCGGAGGCCATCCGCGACGGTCTGCGGCTGGAGGCGATCGCCGCCGACATCGCCGGCGACGGCGACACGGCGCTGGCCATGCTGGCGACCACCACCTACGACATCGCGGTGCTCGACCGCGACATCCCCGGACCGTCGGGCGACGCGATCGCCGAACGGATCATCGCCTCGGGCAGCGGCACGCCGATCCTGATGCTCACCGCCGCCGATCGGCTCGACGACAAGGCCTCCGGGTTCGAGCTGGGAGCCGACGACTACCTGACCAAGCCGTTCGAGCTGCGCGAGCTGGTCCTGCGACTGCGGGCGCTCGACCGGCGGCGGGCGCACAACCGGCCGCCCGTGCGCGAGATCGCGGGGCTGCGACTGGATCCGTTCCGTCGTGAGGTCCACCGCGACGGCCGCTACGTGGCGCTGACCCGCAAGCAGTTCGCGGTGCTGGAGGTGCTCGTCGCGGCCGAGGGCGGTGTCATCAGCGCCGAGGAACTGCTGCGACGGGCGTGGGACGAGAACGCCGACCCGTTCACGAACGCGGTGCGCATCACGGTCTCCGCGTTGCGCAAGAGGCTCGGCGAGCCCTGGCTGATCGCGACGGTGCCCGGGGTCGGGTACCGCATCGACACGGATTCGGACGCCGACGAGGGAGACGAACATGGATAGGAAGCCGGGCCTGAGCGTCCGTCTGAAGCTGGCCTTCAGCTACGCCGGGTTCCTCATGCTCGCGGGCGGCCTGCTGCTCGTCACCGTCTGGGTCTTCCTACTGCGCTACGTGCCCGACAACGTGATCGCGGTCCAACCTCCCGGCGAGCCCGGATTCCGGATGCGCAACATCCCCAACCGGTCCGATCTGCAGGATGCGTTCACGCCACGCGCCATCCAGGCGATGGCCGTCCTGCTCGTCTTCGGCCTCGCCGGCGGATGGTTCCTCGCCGGACGGATGCTCGCGCCGTTGAACCGCATCACGAACGCCACCCGCAGAGCCGGCGGCGGGTCGCTCTCGCACCGGATCGAGCTGGAGGGCCGGCGGGACGAGTTCCGCGAGCTGGCCGACAGCTTCGACTCGATGCTCACGCGGCTGGAGGCCCAGGTGGCCGAGCAGCAGCGGTTCGCGGCCAACGCGTCCCACGAGCTGCGCACGCCGCTGGCGGTGACACAGACACTTCTCGACGTCGCCCGAAGCGATCCGCATCGCGACACCGACGCGCTCCTGGAGCGCCTGCGCGTCGTCAACGCCCGGGCGATCGACCTCACCGAGGCCCTGCTAGTGATGAGCCGCGCCGATCAGCGGTCCTTCACCCGCGAGCCCGTCGACCTGTCCCTTCTGGCGGAGGAGGCCACCGAGACCCTCCTTCCTCTGGCCGCGAAGCACGACGTCGACGTCACGAGCTCGGGAGAGGTCGCGCCCACCCGCGGATCACCGTCGCTCCTGCTGCAGACGACGACGAACCTCCTCCACAACGCGATCGTCCACAACCTGCCGGAGCATGGCACCGTCCGGATCACCACCGCGGCGGACCCGCGGTTCGTCACCCTGACCGTCGAGAACACCGGCGACGAGCTCAGCCCGCAGCGCGTCTCGACGCTCGCGGAACCCTTCCAGCGCGGCACCGAACGCATCCACAGCGACCACGCCGGCGTCGGCCTCGGCCTGGCGATCGTCAAGAGCATCGTGCAGGCGCACGACGGCACTCTGACGCTCATTCCCCGGGAGGACGGAGGACTCCGCGCCACGGTCCGGCTTCCCGCCGCGCCGGCCGGAACCGACGCGACTTGAAGTGACCGGCATCCGCGACGAAGCGGGACACCACGGACGATGTCTCGAGGCCCCGCCCACGCAGACTGCCATCGGGGCGGCGGGCCTCGCCATGCCCCTCCTTCCACGGCGTCAGTCGGTGGTGCGATGCAGGTGGGCCCGGTGACCGTCTCGGTCGAAGATCGTGATGATCTCGGCCGGCCCGCCCTCCGCGACGAACGCATGCGGCGTCATGGTCGCGAACTCCGCGGCCTCGCCCGCCTCGACGATCACCCGCCGGTCACCGAGCAACAGGCAGATACGCCCTTCGAGGACGAAGAACCAGTCGTGACCCGGATGGACCTTCTGCTCAGGCGGTGCGTCCGTGGGTTCGATCCGCATCTTGAGCGCGACGGTGGTGCCCTCCGTCCGACTGAGCATCCATGAGGTGTGGCCGCCCACCCGGTTGGCGACCGGCCGGATGACCACATCATCGTCGTCCTCACCGACCGCGAGCAGCATGTTCAGGTCGACGTCCAGCGCGCGGGCCAGGGGCAGGAGCACATCCAGGCCGATGGATCGCTTGCCCGTCTCGATCCGGCTGATCGTCGACGCGCTCAGATGAGCCCGGGCGGCGACGTCGTCCAGAGAGAGCCCGAGTCCGGTGCGAATGCTGCGAAGCCGCGCCCGGACCACCGTCTCGATCTGCCGCGTATCCGTGGTCGCACTGTCGTCTCCGCCCATTCGGTATCTCCTCGTCTTGCGTATTTCGCAAAGCCTCTTGCACAGATGGAGATTACTCCTATGGTGGGTCCATGAGCGAACACACACATCCCACCGTCCGGCGCCACTGCGACGCCGCGATCGTCGGCGGCTCGGCCGCCGGGCTGGCCGCGGCACTGCAGCTGGTGCGCCAACGCCGATCCGTGATCGTCATCGATTCCGGCGAACCGCGCAACGCACCCGCCGCGCACATGCATGGCTACCCGGGGTTCGACGGCCGATCGCCGACGGATCTGACCGCCGCGGCCCGGGCGGAGGTGCGCGGGTACGGCGGCGAGGTCATTCCGGGACGTGTCGTCGATGTGACGCGATCCGACGACGGCTTCCGGTTGGAACTGACCGGTGGTCATGCGATCGTCGCTCGCCGGGTGCTCGTCGCCACCGGGCTCACGGACATCCTTCCGGAGATCCCGGGACTCGCCGAACACTGGGGACGGGACGTCATCCACTGCCCCTTCTGCCACGGATACGAGGTCCGGGATCGACGCCTGGTCCAGATCGTCACCCACCCCATGGGACTGCACCCGACACCCCTGTTCCACGGGCTGACCGGCCGGCTCACCATCGTGCTGCACGACGGCGTGGATGTCGACGACGCGCGGGTCGAACTGCTGGCGAACGCCGAGATCGACGTCGTCCATGGAACGGTCACGCGAATCGTCGAGGACACGGAGGGCGGCGTGGCTGGAGTCGCGCTCGACGACCGGACGATCGACGCCGACATCGTGGTCGTCGGCTCCCGTATCGCGGCACGAGTCGAGGCGTTCGCGTCACTCGGCCTCGAACCGTCGACGCACCCGTCCGGCCTCGGGACCCTGCTCACCGTCGATGAGCGCGGTGCGACGTCGGTCGCCGGTGTCTACGCGGCGGGCAACGTGACCGACCCCAGCCACAACGTGCCGATGGCGGCCGCACACGGCAGCTGGGTGGGCGGGATGATCGCGTTCGACCTGGCCGACGACGACATGGCCGCCACGCGGTCGTCCTCAGGCAACGCGGCCGACTGGGACCACCGGTACAGCGGCGAGCAGATGTGGAGCGGCCGGCCCAACGGCGCGCTGGTCCGCGAGGTCGACGGGCTCACACCCGGTCGCGCTCTCGATATCGGTGCCGGCGAGGGCGGGGACGCGGTCTGGCTGGCCGAGCAGGGCTGGAGCGTGACGGCGACCGATGTCTCCCGGCGTGCTCTCGACCGCATCGCCTCGGAGGCCGCCTCCCGGTCTCTCGACGTGGAGTGCCTGCATGCCGACGCCAACGCCCTCACCCCCTTCGGCGACAGGACATTCGATCTGGTCACCGCCCACTACGCGTCGATCCCGCACACGCCCGACAACCGCGCCGTCCACAACATGGTGGACGCGGTCTCACCGGGAGGCACCCTGCTCGTGGTCACGCACGACCTGGAGCCGATGCGCACCGCGGTCGACACGACGACCCACAGCCGGCCGTTCGATCCCGATGCCTACGTGTCGGTGGACGACGTCGCCGCGGTGCTCGCGGAACGGCCGGACTGGCACATCGAGGTACACGCCACGGTGCCGCGCCCGACCGGTGCCGCCTCGTCGCATCACGTGGACGACGTCGTGCTGCGGGCGCGACGTGAAGGGTGACGACAGGCGGTGCGTGCCCCGCCGGAGTCAGCGACGCCTCGCCGTCGCCAGCAGGTAGGTCCAGTCGAGGGCGAAGCCGTCGTCGGTCGCACGCCCCCGCTCCGTGGCGACGGCGACAAGGTCGGCGCGCGCGGCCGGCCAGCCGTCCGCCCCGAGACGTGTGCGGGCAGCGACGAACGCGGCCGCGTGCTGCTCCAGCGTCGCGACGATGTCGTCCGCCGACGATCCCCGCCAGCTGACGGTCCGGGGCTCGCAGTGAAGGTCATCGACACCGTCGGTGAACCACACGGCCAGCCGGCCGGGATCGCCCCAGTCATGCGGATCGCTCATCCCCGGAGGAGGGGCGGGCATGTGTTCCCTCATCACCGCCGAGAACACTCCCGACGTACCGTCGCGCCTCCAGGCTGCGGTGGCGATCCGGCCTCCGGGGCGGGTGACGCGCAGCAGCTCGTCCGCGGCACGCTGAGGATCGGGCGCGAACATCACCCCGAGCACCGACACGACGGCGTCGAAACAGGCGTCGTCGAAGGGCAGCTCCTCGGCGTTCCCGGCGACCCACTCGACCGCGGCACCGGCCTCGGCGGTACGGCGGGCACCGCGCTCACGTAAGGCGTCGGTCAGCTCGAGCGCGACGACCTCGGCACCCCGCTGCGCGGCGGCGAGCGCGACGTTGCCGGTGCCGGCCGCTACATCCAGCACGCGCTCTCCCGATCGGATGCCGATGGCATCGACGGCGGCCTCCGCCACCGGGGCCAGATGGGGCGCGATCCGGTCGTAGTCCCCGAGGGACCACAGCTCGGAGGCCGCGCGCAGCCGTTGGTCGTGCGCGCTCACGCGGCCGCCTCGGGTTCGTCGTGGGCCTGCCGGAACCACTCCCTCACGCGCTCGAGGTACTCGTCGCCATAGAGCTCGGCGAACCGGGCCGTGTGGGGGTCGCCGCGATCGGCAAGTGCATCCCGACGGCGCCGGCAGTAGTCGCGGGTCAGCGGGATCCCGCAGCGGATCTCGATGCACTCGCGCCACTCGGCGTAGGTGCGCGGGGGACGGAACGACGACGTACTCGCGCTCATGAACGGTGTCCTCTCCGGTCTCTGCTCATCTGTCGGAATCGGTGCTCGTGACAAGACACCCGCGAAAACCCTCGGTCAGCGCA
The DNA here is from genome assembly GCA_964531025.1 of uncultured Bifidobacteriaceae bacterium. Classification (GTDB taxonomy): domain Bacteria; phylum Actinomycetota; class Thermoleophilia; order Miltoncostaeales; family Miltoncostaeaceae; genus CALMEC01. The sequence continues at coordinate 877,336 of CAZHDY010000001.1, forward strand.
TCGCGGTCGAGATTCCGACCGATGAAGACCAGGCGGTTACGACGCTCGTCCCGACCCCAGGGCCGGTCCCGCTGACCGTCGAACAGCATGTGCACGCCCTGGAACACGAAACGGTCGTCCTCGCCATCGAGGGCGATGATGCCTTTCATGCGGAAGATGTCCTGCCCCTGAGTGCGCAGCAAGGCCGACAGCCACGCGTCGAACCGGAGACCGTCCAGATGGCCGGGCTCGTCGATGCCGACCGAGACGACGTCGTCGTCGTGGTGGTGGTCGTGCTCGTCGTCCATGAACCCGGGATCCAGCTCCAGTTTGCGATCGAGATCGAAGGCACCGACACCGACCACCGCGTCGATCGGCAGGTCCGCGTTCTGGGAACGGTGGATGCGCGCCATCGGATTCAGGCGGCCGATGCGCCTCACCAGGGCATCGACGGACCGCTGATCGACGAGGTCCGTCTTGTTGATCACGATGACATCGCCGAAAGCGATCTGCTCGACGCACTCGTGGGAATCCTCGAGGTGGAGATCCACGTGCTTGGCGTCGACGAGCGTCACGATCGCGTCCAGATCGAGTTCGTCGCACAGCTCGTCGTCCGTGAAGAAGGTCTGGATGACGGGACCGGGGTCGGCCAATCCCGTCGTTTCGATGAGAATGTGGTCGAGTCGGTCCCGGCGTTCGAGGAGCTCGTGAAGGATCCGTATGAGGTCACCCCGGACGCTGCAACAGACGCATCCGTTGTTCATCTCGAAGATCTCCTCGTCGGCCTCGATCACGAGATCGTTGTCGATGCCGATCTCACCGAACTCGTTCTCGATCACGGCGATCCGCTTGCCGTGCTCCTCGGTCAGGATCCGGTTCAGCAGCGTGGTCTTACCGGATCCCAGGAAGCCGGTCAGAACGGTCACGGGGATCCGCGGCCGCTCGGTCGTCTCTGTGCTCATCGGTCGTCCTCCTCGTTCTGGATCGCCGTCTCGATGTCGTCACGGGTCACCTCGGCGGCAGGCTTGGCCACGCGGTACCGGACGCTGCCCTGCGATCGCATTCCGAGCAGGACCACGGTTTCGACATCCGGACACTCCGGCTCCAGGCACCGCAGCTCCTGGACCATCAGCGTCGCGCCGTCCGGCAGGTCGCACACGTCGCGTATCCAGTCGCGGATCCGTGCGCGCACCGTGCGATCGATACCGCAGGGCGCGGCAAAAAGGGTCCCACCCGTATCGTGGATAGGATTCGTTCTCATCTAAATCAGGGTAGCTGATACCACGCGAAGGGGCCATCACCATGAAGCGGCTATTTGTCGACTCGTGGAACGACGAACATCGACCCGACGAAGACCCGCCTCAGCCGAAGAGCCCGCCGAGACGGCCGGGGAGCACGTCCTTCAGCCACGCGCGGGCGTCCTCGATGACGCCACTTATGATCTCGTCACGCAGGATCGATTCGATCGACCGCCCCTCGTCGAGCCCCGCCAGTATGGCGTTCACGTCGATCCTGTCGAGTGACCACCGGAGCATGTCGCCCGTCGAGAGCACCCGGTCGACCAGACTGTCGGGAATGCGGTCGGAGATGATCCCGGGAATGTTCAGTTGGTCGGCGATCGACGGCAGAAGCACCGATGCCTTCGGGAGCTGACCGTCCCGGTCGAGTCGGTCGATGGCGGTCCGCAGGCCCTCCTTGACCGACTGGGCAAGACCGCGGTCGTCGGTGCCGAGCTCCTTGGCGAGCTCGGCACGATCGGCCTTGGACGGCAGGGCGAGCAGAAGCCGTTCGCGGCTCACCCCGAGATCGCACGCCGCGTCATTGATGCCGGTCACGATGACGACCTCGACCAGGCCGTCGAGGTCGTCGGGGACCGGTCGTCCACGGTCCTGACAGGGGTCGGCGGTCCGCTGTGGAACGAAGTCGGCCCCGCCGGCAGCGAGTTGGACACCCAGCAGTCCGATGCTGAGGACGACGGCGACCGCGATGAGGACATAGCCGCGGACGCTCATGGCAGGGCCGCCGTCTCGCGGAGGAAGAGTGCGGGGATGATCGCGATGAGTGCGAGCGCGGCAGCGGCGAGGAATGCCATGCGAAACGCGCGTGTCGCCGCGCGTTCGAGCTGATCGTTGAGACCGACCTCGAGGGCGTGTGCCTGCTCGGCCTGGTCGGCCGGAAGCCGGGCGCGGTCGAACGCGGCGCTGAGATCGGGGACGCGACCGGCCTCGGCCACCAACTGCTCGCTGAGACCCTCCGCCAGCCTCAGCTTGCTCGCCGTCGGCAGCCCCGAGTCGATCACCTGCGCCGCGATCGCCTCCTGCGCAGGCTGCCGTGCATCACGCAGATCGGCCGTGAAGATCGGAGTCAGTATCACGAGTCCCACGACGATCCCGCCATGGCGCGCCGCGATCGTCCAGCCGCCGTGGATAGCCCGTGGCAAGCGGTCCCGGAGCGCCGACTGGGTGAGCGAGTCGACGGTCAGCCCAAGACCGAAACCGACCAGGATCTGGGGCGGAATCGTCCACATCGGGTTCGCGTCGGGCATGAAGGCGAGGCAGGCGAGGCCACCGCCGACGAGGACCGAACCGGCGATGGCCTCGGCACGGGTGCCGGCCCTGACCGCGCGTGCCAGAGGAGGAGCGACGACCGCGGCAAGGGGGATCGCGATGACCGTGACGGCGGCCAGCGCCGGTGAACGACGCCAGCCCTCGACGAGCAGAAGGACGAGGAGGAACAGGGCCGCCGTGAGAGCCGCCGAGACGAACGCGAGCGCGAGGTTCGCCGGGACATCGGGGCGGTCCAACCCGACGTCCTGGCGCCCGACGCTCGACCCGAGGCGCAGGGCGAACGGCAGTGCCAGAAGGACGAGCGGTACCTGGATGATGAAGATCGACTGCCAGCTGATCCACTCGGTCATGAGACCGCCGATCGTCGGTCCGATCGCCGAGCCCGCGACACCGGCGGCGATCCAGCGGGCCACTCCTCGGCGCTCGTCGTTTGAGGCGACGACGAGCAGTTCGAGACATGCCGCGATGACCAGTGCACCACCGACTGCCTGGATGACACGGCAGATGATGAGCACCTCGAGTGTGCCGGCCAGCGCGCAGCCCGCCGACGCCGCGGCAAAGGTGATGAGTCCGATCACCGCCGCGGTTCTCGCGGCTCCCCGGGCGCAGATCCTGGCGGCGGGCACCGCGATCACGGCGAGCACCAGGTTGAAGCCGGTGAGGACCCACGCCACCTCGGACACCTCGGCGTTCAGCTCACGCAGGATGTCCGGCAGGGCGAGCGTCACGATCGCCGAGTCGGCGAGGACGATGCCCACGGCGAGCGACAGCAGCGCCACCGCGACGTGGGTGGATCGAAGGTTGGCGGTCAGAGGGAGGTCGGTCGTCACAGAGAGAAGACGGAATGTGACGACGTCGTCGCGCCGCACCCCGGCGTCGGCAAGCCGGTGCCCGTCCAGGGGGAGAGTAGCGACGTCCGGCCCGTGGGCCCTCGTCGATGACGGTCGCCCATCCTCCCCGCGCACCAGTCGATCGACCATGCGTCCGTCGGACCATGCCCTCGTCGGGACCAGCCGGCGGACGGTCCGCCGCCGGATGCGACCGAACACGCCGGTCCACCCTCCCATCCCGGCCAACCACCGTGAGAACGCTTATCACTCCCACCTGCTTGGCGATCGGCCCGTACTGGGCGACACTCGCTCCATGAACGATCACCACATCCATTCCAATCACCCCCACGAGCACGGCGCATCCTGCGGTCACACGGCCGTGCAGCACGAGGGCCACGTCGACTACCTGCACGACGGTCACCTCCACCACCCCCACGGCGACCATGTGGACGAGCACGTGGTGGCTGTCGGTGACGCCAACCCGGCGACATGCACTCCCGATCACGCCTGCGGCGGCCACGATCAGGACCACCGGCATGGTGACGACTGCGGGCACGAGGCGGTCCCCCACGGCGACCACACCGACTACCTGGTCGACGGCCACCTGCACCATCCCCACGGCGACCACTGCGACGATCACGGGCCCCTTCCGACCGTTAGCTGAGGATGTGACTCATTCTTATCGTCGTGGTAGGGTCCGTCCATGGACCCGGAGCTGCGCGATCGTTGGCTCGCCCACGCCCTGAAGCAGACGTCGACCGCGGGCCGACGGGCGGGAGCCGCACGGATGGCGGTGATCGAGCTTCTGGCCCGTGACGGCCAGTGCCTGATCACCCCGCAGGAGATCACCGACCGTCTGCGGTCCGGGGGCAGTGGCTCGGCCGCCTCGGTCTATCGCATCGTCGACGACCTCCATCAGCTCGGCCTGCTGCACCGCTTCGACGGCGCGGACGGAGCCGCACGCTACGAGATCGCGGACCCCGGCCATCATCACCACCACTTCGTCGACGATCGCACGGGTCGCGTCATGGCGTTCACCGACGACACACTGGAATCCGCCATCCACGCGATCGCCGAGCGCCTCGAAATCGACCTGAGCGGACACGACGTCGTCCTCCGCGGGCAGCGCCGAGGCGGATCCTGACCGCCTGGGAGCGACGCCCCGCCGCCGGACACCCGGAGCGAAGCTGAACCAGCCCTGTCAACTCCGGTGCCAGGCACCAGAGTTGACAGACAGGGACAGAAGCGGCTGATTAACAGGCACTTTGCGATAGCGACGGTTCGCCACGCATCTGTTGAGTGCCTGGCACCAGCGTTGGCACGCCGTGATCAGCCCTCAGTGGGCGTGCGCGGAGCGCGCGTCGTCCACCACCAGCAGGAGTCGTGATCCGGCCGACGCCGCCGGCGACCGGTGCAGGACCGTCGCCGTCTCGCCCGTCGGGTGGAGCACGCCTTTCAGGAAGGTGACCCAGCCGGCCTCCACGCGCCGGACGTCATCCTGTGACTCCGGGTCGCACCACTCCGTCCCGGGCCCGGTGTAGGTGCACAGCAGCCGCGCCCCCACGTGGTCGATGTGGAACTTCGGGCACCGCCGATGGGGGTCCGCGTCGAGGCGCACCTTCACACGATCGGTGCCGACCGTGCGGGCGTAGAGATCGATCAGCTCGCAGATGTCGGCCAGAAGAAGTGCCTGTCCCCGCCCACGGGGAACGCCCGCGTCCTTCAGCAGCTGCCCGACGCCGACAGCGCACTCGTCGACCGGGGTCTGGGTGTCGACGCTGAGGTGGGGACCGTCCGCGATCGTTTGGGCGATCGCGGTCAGCTCAGGATCGATCTCCCGCGTCCAGGTCCAGAGGCCGACTCCCTCGTCGTGGATCTGGGCCGCGCCGTCCGCCGATGCGGATCGCCGCGCATGATCACCGATCGCTGCCGTGCTCATCGCGCCTCCCGGAACAGGACGTGACGACGAAGCCGCTTGTCGTACTTCTTGAGCTCGAGCCGATCGGGGCTGTTCCTGCGGGACTTGGTCGTCATGTAGACGGTCCCCGTTCCCTCGGTCGAGACCATGCGGATGGCGACGCGGTTGCCGGACTTCTTCCCCATGTCAGACCCTGACCCCTCGGGCGCGCAGATCGCGCACCACGCGCTCGATGCCGCGGGCATCGATGATCTTCATGCCGTGGGCGCTGACGGTGAGACGGACGAACCGCTGCTCGCTGGGAACCCAGTAGCGCTTGCGCTGGATGTTCGGCATGAAGCGGCGCTTCGTCGTCCGGTGTGAGTGCGAGACGTTGTTCCCCGAGCGCGGCGTCGCACCGGTGACCATGCAGTGTTTGGACATGCTTCCTCCTCGTCATCGGCCGGGTCGATCCCGGATCCGGCCGCTCAGGAGCGTAGCACAGTAATAAGATCTGATCTCATTTGTAGGGCGGTGTGGACGTCACCCGTCGGCGTCGTCCTCACCCTTCCGGAATCCCTTCAGGACATGGGCGCCCAGGAGCAGGCAGCCGGCGGTCGCCAGCAGCAGGATGACGAGAGGCACCGTTGGCACCGATCCGGTGCCCACCCAGAAGAGCGAACCGGTGATCACGGCCTCCTCGCGCCCCACCGTGATCGGCACGCGGTAGTCCCAGAGCTTGGTTCGTTTCCCACGGTCGGCCACGGCCGGCGGCGTGCCCGCCTCCCGATAGTGGGTGCGCCGATCGAACCATCGATGACGTCCCCCGTCGCCCACCCTCACCCACCGCGGCGCAGCGGCAGCGTCCTCGTCGCCGTTGGGCGGCGTACGCCCCAGGCGATCATGACTCAGCGCCATCGAGGGCGAGAGCACGTTGATGAACACGGGCCCCGCCGACTCGATCCGCGCATACGGCTCATCCCAGTAGCCACGCACGGTGACGGTCTCACCGCTGCGGTTGGTCACCTCGAGCTGCTCGTCGTCGTCGATCATCCGGACGTCGATGCCGGTCGCGAGCCGCGGCGGGGTGATGCCCTCGACCACCGACTCGTATGCATGCGACCCGTCGTGTGCCACCGCCGACCGTGCACCGATCGTCATTCCGACGATTGCCAGGGCCAGGGCGGCGGCACACCGAGGGGCGCGGATCACATCGGGGCCTCAACCACCGCCGGTGGCCGCCGCGATGTACTCGGCGACCTGCTTCGCCTGCTCACCCGAAAGCAGTCCGGGCGGCATCATGCCCGTTCCCGCACCACCGTTGGCGATCGCGTCCTCCACCACCTGGACGCTGGGCGCCAGGTTGTCGAGGTCGGGCCCCACGGAACTCGAGGTCCCGGCGTCGCTCAGAGCGTGGCACGAACCGCAGCTGGTCGCGAACGTCTCCTTGCCGGGTCCGCTGAGGTCCCTCGGAAGCGGCGCGGCCGTCGTCGTCTCTGTGGTCTCGGTCGTCTTGGTGGTCGTGGCCGTGGTCTCGGTGGTATCCGTCACCGTGTCCGCGGTGGTCTCGGTCGTCTCGGTCGTTCCGGCACCGATGGGCGACGGATCGTCCGAGTAGCTGGTGCCGATGACGAAAGCGATCACCAGCGCGGCAAGCATGACCACCCCGACCGCGCCACCAACCAACCAGGCACGTCCCCGGGTCAGTCCGTCCATGGCGGCATCACCCCCACCGGCATCGGGCTTGTCTGGGTCACGTAGCGAAGAATCCGACATCGTCAACCTCCCGTAACTCCGGGTGCGTACAGGACAGCCATTCCGACCGATGTGAGAAGCACCAGCCAGCCCGCCACACGTCCGAGCGCGGCGGCGCCGAGCCCGGTGATGATCCCGAGCACCACCATGATCAGGTGGTACCCGACGTGGACGAGATCGTTGGTCACCAGGTCGTTGTAGATCAGCGGGATCATCACCATGAGCATCACGACCGGGGTGACGAGCGCGACGGTGAGACCGCCGTTCGTCCCCCAGGGGAAGCGTCGTATGATGCTCGGCGTCGATCCCAGCGCCGCACCGAGCATCGCACCGGCGAAGTACTGGACGGCGTGCGAGAGGTGGTGGTACGAGACGCTCGCCTCGGAGGCGCGCACCAGCGGCGGGTAGAGCACGAACAGCGAGGCCACGCCGACGGCCACCATGGCGACGAGTCCCCAGTAGGTGGTGACCATGGGACGGAATGCCGCGGTGACCGTGCTTCCGGTGGGAACGGCAGGCGCCGCCGTCACGACGGACGCGTCACCCCCACCCCGTCGACGTGCACGTGCCTCCAGCGCCATGCGCACGAACTCGACCGCGATGACCAGGAACGCGATCAGGAAGATGATCGCGAACGCGGTGGCGATCACGCTCCAGTAGGAGCTGTTGCCGGGGTGCTCGGACCACCGGCGCGGGATGCCCATCGCACCCGAGAAGTACCACGCGTAGATGAGCCCGTAGCCGCCCACCACCATGCCGCCGACACCGAACTTGGTGACTCGGGGCCCGGCCGTCCGGCCGCTGGAGCGTTCGAGGAGGTACGAGACGAATCCCATCACCCACAGGGCCGTTCCCATCAGCATGTAGCTGTGGAAGTGCGCCGGCACCCACAGCGTGTTGTGGAGCCGGAAGTTCAGAGGGATGGCGGAGTCCATGACCGCGCCGACACCGCCCAGTGTCCAGCCGACGAAGCCGAGGAAGAACAGGATCGAGGTGAGGCTCCAGCGGTAGCGCGAGCCCCACACAAGCATCATCCCCGTGTAGATCGTCACGACCGCCACCGGCAGGGCCGCGGCCGATGACGCGATCACGCCCATCACGTGGAACCCGCCCGGCTGGACGAAGTCCATGTAGAGGTGATGCGCGTACGCCGTCATCACGAAGCAGATGGTCCCCATCCAGCCGTAGACGATGGGCTTCGTCGTCTTCCATGGCCGTCCGGCGTACAGCGGGACGAGCACGTACAGCATCCCGGCGCCGAGATAGATGGTGAGGTTGGCGGTGGTGTGCCCGAAGAAGAAGGTGAGGTTCTTGGCCCACAGCGGGTCGAGCGTCACCGAGTCGTCGACCAGGTGGTTGGCCAGCGCGACCAGAATCGTCATTCCGACGGCTCCGGCGATGATCCCCTGAACGGCCACGGCCGTCCCGGCGATCGCGGCAGGCGGAGGTGGCGTGTCGCTGCGCCCGCGCAGCCAGCGGAGACCGAGGGCGCCGGCCAGGCCGTCGTAGGTCTCGGTGACCGCCTTGAGCACGTCGATGCAGAAGATGGTGAAGCTGATCCCGACCAGGGCGATCCCGATGATGAACAGGACCGTCGCCCAGGACTCCCACTGCCCCGCCGACTCGAACGGCAGTGGATACAGGAAGGTCCATGCGGCCGCGAAGCCGCCGAACACGACGCTCACCAGCACGAGGCCGACGCCGCCGACCATCGCCCAGTACGCGGCCATGGCCCGTCCGGCATCGAGGGTCGGCACCGACGAGCGCACCACGTACCAGAGGCCGCCCATGAGCGCGAGCAGGATGCCGGCGATCATCCCGGCCCCGTGGAGGGTCATGAACCGGTAGAACCAGTCGTCGGTGAAGCCGCCGGGTCCCTCCGCCTGCGTATACCGCAGGGCGATCCCGACGAGGACCATGAGGCCGAAGAGCACGAGGCCGGTGACTCCGTAGGTGAAGCCGACACGGCGCTCCACCCGGCCGACGTCGAGATCCAGAGCACCCGCGTTCGGGTGCAGGAGCGTCGGTTCCTGCGCGACGGAGGAGGGCGGGATGGTGGTGCTCATGGCGTCACCTCGAACGTGCGCACCATGCGGTGGTGGCCCACCCCGCAGAACTCCAGGCAGGCCAGTGTCCACTTGCCGGGTTTGGTCATCTTGATCCTCACGCGGTTCGTGCGTTCAGGCATGGCCTGGACATTTCCGACAAGGACGCCGTGCGGGTCGTAGAACCCCACACCGTGGTTGACGTCGACCGAGGTCACCGCGAACTCGACGGTCGAGCCGGCCGGGGCCGATGCGGGCTTCACGGTCCAGTTGAACTGGTAGCCGCTCACCTCGACCGTGGTCGTGGGCTCGGCCCCGCGTCCGTGAGGCGCGAGGCTCAGGCTGAAGATCAGCCCGACGCCGAGGATCACGATCAGGGAGGCGAGCCACCAACGGCGCGCCCGATAGCCCGGCCGCGTCACATCTTCGTACGCGAGGTTCTTCTGCGAGTGCGCGGCGACGACTCCGAACACGGAGACGATGACCACGGAGAAGATCAGAAAGGCGCCGAGCACCGCGATCTGAACGGGCCCGAAACTGAGATGGAAATCCCCTAGCGGCATGACGTCCCCCTGTTGACGCTCACCGGTCAATTCGGCGATGGATATTTCCAATATCTGCTGGATTTATCCGAGTTGTGCGGCACGCTACATATGGCCCCCGCGGGTTGCAATGCGACATTTGACACCCCCTGAGCGAGAGCCCGTCACCGGTCGCCACATCGACGAACGAAACGCCCGACAACTGCTGCGAACACGCATGTCCACAGCGCGAAGTCTGCGGAAGCCCCTCTACTATCCGGTCAGGTACGTGATGGTCCAGGGCCATCACGCCCCCTGTCATCGAGAGACGAGGTGAGCGGCGATGAAGACGCTGCAGGTGCAACGGGCGTACGACGAGTCCGTCATCGCGGAGGTGCCGGTCGACGACCGCGACGCGCTCGAGCGGAAGCTGGCGTTGGCCGACCGCACGTTTCGCGACCGGGACGGTCGGCTGGCACCTCATCGGAGAATCGCCGTCCTGCAGACGACGGCCCGGCTGGTGGAAGAACGTCAGGAACACTTCGTCCGGCTGATCGCCATGGAGGGCGGCAAGCCCTGGGCCGACGCCACGGTCGAGGTGGTGCGCGCCATCGACGGCCTGCGGAACGCCGCCGAGGAGCTACGGAATCTCGCCGGACGCGAGGTGCCCATGGGTCTGACATCGGCCGCCGAAGGGCGCTGGGCGTTCACCACCCGCGAGCCCATCGGCGTCCTGGCGGCGATCTCGGCCTTCAACCACCCGCTCAACCTCATCGTGCACCAGGTGGCTCCGGCGGTGGCGGTCGGATGCCCGGTCATCGTGAAGCCGGCGTCGACGACTCCGCTGTCGTGCATCGAGCTGGTGAAGCTGTTCCACAAGGCGGGGCTGGACGAGCGCTGGTGCCAGACGCTCATCACCGGAGACAACGAACTCGCTGAGCGCCTCGCCACCGACCCGCGCGTCGCGTTCCTGAGCTTCATCGGCTCGGCCAAGGTGGGGTGGCACCTCCGCAGCCGCCTCGCTCCCGGCACGCGCTGCGCACTGGAACACGGTGGCTCCGCCCCGGCCATCATCGACCGCACCGCGGGTCTGGACGATCTCGTCGAGCCGCTGGTGAAGGGCGGCTACTACCACGCCGGTCAGGTCTGTGTCTCGGTCCAGCGCATCTTCGTCCACGACGCCCTGGTGGACGACTTCGTCGAACGCTTCACCGCTCGCGTGGCGAAGCTCCGTGTGGGCGACCCCCTCGATCCCGACACCGAGATGGGGCCGCTGATCCTCCCTCGCGAGGCGGATCGCGTCGAGGAATGGGTGGACGAGGCCGTGGCGGGTGGTGCGCGTCGACACGGCGGCGGGAGGCTCTCTCCCACCACCCTCGCACCCGTGGTTCTCGTCGAACCGACGATCGACGAGAAGGTCTCGACGCTCGAGGTCTTCGGTCCGGTCACCTGCGTCTACCCGTACCGGGATCTGGGCGATGCCATCACGGCCGCAAACAGTCTCCCCTATGCGTTCCAGTCGAGCATCTTCACCGAGGCGTTGGAACCGGCGCTCCAGGCGGCCCGGAACCTCGACGCATCAACGGTGCTCATCAACGACCACACCGCGTTCCGCACCGACTGGATGCCCTTCGCCGGACGGCGGCAGTCGGGCTACGGAGTGGGCGGTATCCCCGCGACCATGCGGGACTTGACACCGGAGAAGATGGTGGTCTTCCGACACGGGGCGTGAACCGGCCGGCATACCCTCACCCGCTGCGGACGCCCCGCGGTGACTTCCATTCGGTGAACAGGAGCCAGGCCAGGTAGACGCCGCCCACCCCGCCGGTCACGATGCCGACCGGCAGAGGTGTGTCCGGAAAGATGCGCTCGCCTGCCAGATCGCTCACCGCCAGAAGGGTGGCGCCCATCACCCCCGCGGCCGCGAGACCCGGGCCGCTGGCCTTCGTCAGACGACGCGCCACCTGCGGGGCAGCCAGCGCGATGAAGGCGATCGGGCCCGCGGAGGCGACGGCAACCGCCGTCAGGAGCACGGCGACGGCGACCAGACCCAGGCGCGAACGTTCGACCCGGATGCCGAGGGCAGCGGCCGCGTCGTCACCCAGCTCCAGCATCCGGAGACGGACGGCCAGATATGCAACGCACGGAAGGAGCACCAGCAGGGCCAGCCCCACGGGGACCACATGCTCCCAGCCGCGTCCCTCGAGATTGCCGACCAGCCAAACACGGGCGGCCTGAGCTTTGCCCGGATCCACCTTGGTGAGCATGAATGCCGTAAGCGAAGCGAGCAGTGAGCTGAACCCGATGCCGACGAGGATGAGGCGATAGCCCTGCGAGCCGTGCTGGAACGCGATGCTGTAGACGAGGACCGCGGTGGCGATGCCGCCGATGACGGCCCCCAGGGAGACGGCGAACGTACCGCCGCCGATCAGCCAGAACGTGGCGAGCGCACCGGCCGCCGCGCCCTGCGTGAAGCCGATCACGTCGGGGGAGCCGAGCGGGTTTCGGGTCAGGCTCTGGAAGATCGCACCCGCGACACCGAGAGCACCGCCCACCAGGAACGCGTCGAGCACCCGCGGGAGGCGCAGGTCGTAGACGATGAAGTCGGCACCGGGCGGTCCCGCGCCGAACAGGGTCTGGACGACCTCCCACGGAGCGAGCGGATAGTGGCCGCTTCCGATGCTGACGACGGCCACGCCCAGCGCGACGACGGCAAGGATCCCGCACACGACCAGGGTGCGCACGTTCACGAGTACAGAACGGCGACCGGAGGACGAACGGAGGACCCGCGCCTCGCCGGTCAAGGGCTCGTCACGGTGCAGGCCGGTGGGCGGTGAGGCGCTCACAGCTGGGCGATCCGGCGGCGGCGGATGAGCATGATGAACACGGGCGCCCCGATCAAGGCGGTCACCACGGCCACCTGGACCTCACCGGGCGACTCGAGGCGGCGACCGACGACGTCGGCGACGAGCAGCAGCGAGGGTGAGAGCACCAGGCAGTACGGCAGGATCCATCGCTGGTCCGGTCCGGTGATCGCCCGCACCATGTGCGGCACCACGAGCCCGACGAAACCGATCGGACCGACGGCGGCCGTGGCCGCTCCGCACAGCAGAACGATGGCGAACGCCCCGACGGCGCGCACGCGGGCGGGCTTCATTCCCAGAGCGCGCCCCGTGTCCTCACCCAGAGCCAGGACGTTGAGCGCGCGACCCATCGTCAGAGCGATGAGAAGCCCGATACCGATGAAGACGGATACCTGGGCAAGGACGTCCCACCGACGTCCTGCGAGGGAGCCGAGCTCCCAGAACCGGAACTGTTCGAAGGTCTGCGGCTGCAGGATCACCATCCCGGCGACGAACGCCGTCAGCGCAGCGGTGACCGCCGTTCCCGCCAGGGTCAGGCGCACCGGTGTCGCTCCGCCCGGCCCGCGCGATCCGAGGCCGTAGACGAGAAACGACACGATGCCCGCACCCAGGATGGCGAACCACACGTATTCGGTCAGCTCCGTCACGCCGAGCGTCGCCATCGCGACCACGACGGCCGCGGCGGCACCGGCGTTGACCCCGAGGATGCCGGGATCGGCCAACGGGTTGCGCGTCAGCGCCTGCATGAGCGCGCCCGCGACCCCGAGCGCGGCCCCGACCAGGATCGCCAGGAGCGTGCGGGGCACCCGATAGTCACGAAAGTCGTGACCGCGTTCCACGGCGGGATCGACCGCGATCGAGGTCGGGTCGTCAACGACCCCGGCGGCGGGGTCGTTCCACAGGTGCGTCCAGATCTCACCCGGCGAGTAGGTCTGGGAGCCGATCGACAGGCTCAGGCAGATCGCCAGAATCAGGACGAGAAGCGCCGCACCGAGACCGACGAGACGCACCGCCGTCGTCTGCGCCCGCGGAGAGCGTTCGTTCACGGTGGTCGCGGCGGCGGTCACCGGCGCCCCGCATCACGGACGCCCCGGCGCCCGAGCGAGCCGCAGATCACCGGAATCATGACGTCAACCCGACGGCCTGTCGCCGACCGAACCGATCCGGCACGCACTAACCCGTGGCGAGCGTTCGCTCGACGTCGTCGAGGACGACGAGTTGCGCGAGGTAGCCTCCCGCACTCGTCCACGCGGATCCGTCAACGGGAATCACATGCCCGGCCTTGTAGGCGCGCAGCCGCGTGAACCCGGGCGTCTCGGTCGCGTACTGGATCGCCTCGCGTGCCGACTCCACATCGGCGGGCCCCTCGGTCACGCCGGCGGCGGGCCCACCGGCACCGAGCGCACCGAAGAACATCCAGTCACCGTCGAGCAGCTCCAGCTGCTCGTAGTTGACGGGAACGGAGTGGCCGGGTCCCTCGTCGTCCTGGAACGGGGGTCGCTTCAGACCGAGCGCCGTGAGGGTGCGGCCGGCAGAGAGCTCCTTCATGATCACCGCGGGGAGACCGATCCCGCCCCAGCGGACGATGCTGACCTCGGCACCGGCGTTGGAGCCGAGTTTGCCCTTGATCTCGGCGACCCGCTCGTCGAACTCCTTCAGCTTCTTGACGCCCTCGTCGTGCCTGCCAAGTGCATCGGCCGTCGACTGGAACGCCTCGCGCCAGTCCTGCCCGGTCTTGCTGATGAACACCGTCGGCGCCACACGCCGCAACTTGTCCATGACGGAGGCGTCCAGGGTCGCGGTTCCGTCGGTCAGGATGAGGTCCGGGTGCAGCGCCGCCACCTTCTCCACGCTGGGCTGGGCCAGGATGCCGACACTCTCGATCCCCTTCGCGCGTTCCATCAGGTACGCGGCGATGGTGCCCTGTCCCCGTCCGGCGGTGGTCCCGATCGGCCGAACACCCAGGGCCAGGGAGCTGTCGAGGGTGAGCTCGCTCAGAGCGACCACGCGCTGCGGTTTGACCGGTACCTGGACGGTCGTCCCCTTGACGTCGGTGAACGGACGCGTCTCTCCATCGGCCTGCGCATCGCCGCTACCGCACCCCGCGGTGACGACGGCAACGGCCAGGAGCACGGCGATGCTGGCGCGAACGACCTTACTCACAGAAACCTAACCTCGTTCGAGAATGCGGACGGTTCGTTAGGGTACCCTAACGTCTGATCGCCCCGCCGATGGCGTCTCGTCCAGAGAACCATCAGGTCGTCGGGCACCTTACTAGACCAACCACCCGGCGTGCACAGGTCACCGGCACGCGCGCCGCTCCCACGAAGAAGGGAATGTCCTCATGACATCCAGTCACTCGTCCGTCCGTCCTCTGCCGCGCCGGCGGCTCGTCACCCTCGCCGCTGCCGCCAGCCTTGTCGGTGCGGCGTCCGCCGCCGCCATCCCTCCGGGTGGGGCCGTTTCGCGCCCTCAGGGTGCGACGGTCACGATCGGGAATCCGAAGGCGAAAACGGTGACGGTGAAGCAGGGCGGCAAGATCCTCGTGACGGGTACCAACTGGAAGGCCCAGGGCTCCCGGACCTGTAAGAACAAGGTCAGGATCAAGTGCCAGGTCGTGACGATCAAGCTCGACGACCTCCACATCGTGGCCGTCCTGCCGATCCGAAACAAGCAGTTCCGCGGGCTGGTGCCGATCCCCCGGCGGGTCGCGACGGGCCGTCACACCCTGCGATTCCTCGCCGCACAGCCGGCCACCAGCATCAAGAGCCGGCCGTTCACGGTCACGAAGGGATAAGCGGTGTCGATGACCCAGTCTGAGCGGCACGCGACGGCGCTGGGCGCCGCTGCATGCCTCGCCCTCGTCGTCCCCGCCGCCGTTGTCGCACTCCCTCCCGGCGGTGTCGATGAGACACCGGGCACGCCACCGGGCTCGGTCTCGATCGTCCAACCGGAGGTCGCCAAGCAGGGCAAGGTCGGCTTCTGTGTCCGCAACTACCGGGTCAACCTGCCCGGCGGCGGATCCGTCGGTCAGAAGTTCATGCTGAAGTTCGACGACTTCGGTGCCTACGGCATCGGGCCGTTCGAGCCCGACAACAACGGTGACCTCTGCGCCGAGGTGTCCATGAACCCCGCTGATCACGCGGGTGCTCAGGGCGGCGCGGCCGACAAGATACCGCCCGGCCTCTGCGACCCGACCAAGGAGCACTGGCTGCGCTTCCTCTCGGGGTCGTGGGCGTACAACCAGGGTGGAGTTCAGGCGTCGTCGCGCAGTCAGTCCGCGGCCTTCACCGTCACGGCCAACTGCTCCGAGCCCGCCGCCGACGGCACGCCGGCCCCGGCGCCCGGCGGTGCGGGAGGCGGTAACACCGTCGTGCCCATCCCGCAGGTGATCTCACGGACCGTCGGCACGAACGGACGGACACTCACCCTCAGGTTCCAGTCGGTGACGGCGCACACCGTCGTCTCGGTCGGCCTGCGTACCCGGACGAAGGTCCGCGTCGGTAGACAGATGCGGGTCGTACGCCTCGTCTCGGCCACCCGTATCGAGATCCCCGCGGATGGCCGAAGCCACACGGCGACGCTCCGCCTGACGCCCACCGGACGTCGCGTCCTCAGCTCGCGCGGAGCCCGCGCAAGTATCCTCACCGTCACCCCGGCCACCGGTAAGGCCCGCGGCCTCCCGCTGAACGTGATCCGCAGCGGCAAGTGATGATCCCCACCACCGACAGGAGTCCGAACACGATGTTGACCCGTCTCCGCTCGCTGCCCGCGCAGCCGAGCACCCCATCCCACGACGCGCCGACGCGTCGGCGTCGCGCTCGCGGGCTGTTCGCCGCCCTGGCGCTCGCCGTGGCACTTCCGGCCGCGGCAAGTGCCCAGCCGCCCGGCGGACCGGTCGACAACCCCGGCGGTGCCACCATCTCGATCGCTCAACGGGTGATCCCCGCCGTCGGCACACCTCCCTTCGACGGTGCGTGGCCCGGAGGCGCGTATCCGCTCGCCGGCATCGTTTCGTTCACCGGCTCGGGCTTCGCCGCCGGCGAGCAGGTCTCGGTGAAGGTCGACAACGGCCAGGTCCAGCCGGTCACGCCCGCAGGCCCCAACGGCGTGTTCGTCGTGGTCACGGCGGACCCGTCAGGGAACATCACCGGAAGCGTGAACCTGGCGGACGCGAAGCCCGAGCACGCCACCGCGCTCGCATCGGGTAAGCACAACCTCCGATTCCTGAGCTCCGTCCCGGCACCGCGCAGCACCCACGCCGACTTCGCCGTAATGTCCTCGGGCCTGGTCTCCCGCCCCGTTCAGCCAGGAGCGGGTACGCCCACCCCGGCACGCGCATTTGCCGGCCCATCGGCCGCGGGTGATGCATTCAACGACATTCCCGAGCTCGCGACAGGCTCGGTCATCCCGTTCCGGCTCACCGGCTTCTCTCCGGATCAGGTGGTCAGCATCAAGGTCAACGACGGCGCCGTCACGGCACCCGGCCTCGTCGATGACGTCTGGGCCACGGTGACCACGGACGCGTCGGGCAACTACTCGGGATCGATCACGGTTCCGACCGGCACGCCCGGTACGTACTGGCTGCGCTTCCTGGCGTCGACACCCACCGTCCGGAGCGTCATCGCCCCGTACGTGATCCTTCCCGATCCCCCGGTCACGCCGCCGGTCACCCCACCGGTCACGCCCCCCGCACCCGAGCCGGCGAAGTGCCCGACGCGTCCGCGGTTCAACAGCATCATCTACTCGAACGGCGTCACCTCGTTCACCTACCGTCCCGAGTCGGGTCAGAAGATCCTCGGTGCCCGTCGCCTGAGCGTCAAGACCGTGAAGACGCGCCTGGCGACCGCCAAGGGTCGTTCCACCCTGCCGCGCCTCGAGCTGACGACCGACCGGGTCGTCGACGCGAAGCGGCTCCCGTGGTTCGCCGTCAAGGTCGGACCCCGCCGTGTGGTCGTCGCGATCCTGTCGAACGCCGACAGCAACGCGTACTCGGGCGTCCGGATCCCCTACCAGCCGAAGAGCGGTAGCTACGCGAAGCTGATCCTGCCCAACGGCAACGTCCAGACGACGCAGAGCGGCTGCCCGAAGGTCACCGGGTACAAGACGATCTACGCACAGAACATCCGCGTGAATCGTAAGAGCAGCTAGCGAGGTCATGATGAGGCTCCCCGGGAGCCTCATCCGCTGGTCCCCGGGCCCCGGCCGGATCGATCCGGCCGGGGCCTTTTTCATGCCCATGGCGGGTCCCCGGGGGGACGGACGGTACGTTCACGCCGCCGCCGCGACGGGGCTCTCGACCGGCGGACGGGCACGCGGCGCCGATCCAAGGCAGGCGTCCCACGGACGGGTGAACACGTGGACCCCGTCCGACGCGGTTGCGCAGGACACGACGATCGCCCCACGACCTCCCAGCTCCGGCCCGCCGACTCCGACGGTCGACGGGCCGGAGCCGACACGCGTCCAGGTGACGCGCCGACGACGCGCGGACGCTCCGCCGACGGGGATCACGGCCGGCACTGCCCACGGCGTGTCATCGACGTGTTCGACGTGCGATGAAGGGGCGACGACCGACAACAGGGTGCTCATCAGGATCCTCCCGACATGTTCGTGGCTCCGCCACTCGACGAGTCGCTCCGAGCCGCTGTGATGTGCGACGACTGCCCATCAGCAGCCGAGAAGAAGTCGCCGTCCACGGACGTGCCGTCGTCCGATGGAGTCGTCGTCAGCGATGAGGACGACCACCCCGTGGCCGAGACGATGCCGTCGTCGACGGTCGTGGTCATACCGCCATCGACGGTGGCGCCCGCAGGGCCACTCGTCTGAGCGACCTCGGGTGCCGTCTCGGTGGCACCGGCGGCGAGGAGGGTGAATGCACCCAGACCCGCCACTGCGGTCGCGACCACGGCGGTGCGGCGCGTCGGTTTCCCACGCGACGCCGTCGGTGCGGGTGGCGCGTCGACGTCCGTCCGGCCGGGACGGTCGTCGGGTTCGGGACGTGACGGCTTCTTCATGAGACCAGTCTCCGCCACCCACCTCCGACCACCCCGAGAACGGGCTGAGCGTCCGCTGTGGGCGACCGCATCGGACGTCGTCTCACACAAGGACACGTGACCGGACCACCCGGACATGCGCATGCCGATCGTTCGAGACGGTAGGTCTCGTGCGCCGCCCGAGGCGGCGCACGAGAAATCACCGAACCCCGGTGAGCCGGTCTACGAGGAGAGCGCCCGCTCCTTCATCAGGTCGAACTCCTCCTGGCTGATCACGCCCTGGTCGAGCAGGGCTTTCGCCTGCGTGATCTGCTCGGCCGGCGAGGTGCCCGCGACGTTCTGGATATAGGAACGCGCCGCGTCCTCCGCATCCTCGGCGGCCTTCGCCTGGCGCTTCGCCATTCCGTCGCCCCGGACGATGACGTACGCCAGGAGGCTGATGAGTGGCAGGAAGAGCAGAGCGATGAGCCACACGGCCTTCGCGCCACCGTTCAAGGTGTGGTCGCGGAACAGGTCCGTGAGGACGGACAGCAACATCATCAGGTACATGACCAGGAAGAAGATGGAGAGGGCGCTCCAGATGAACGACCCCAGGCTGATATCGGCGACCATCAACATCGACGTACTCTCCTCGGACGGTCGGGGCAACGAGCTCGGCCCGACATGCTTGTGGGATGAACAGCCGTGATGATCCGCCGCCGCTCCGGAGTCTGCGGCGACCTGACACGGCCCACGCCGTCAGCATAGCCACGCGTCCGACGCCGAAGACCACCCGCCCGACGCCCGTCGCAGATGATGGATCCGAGCACACCGTCCGCGGCACACCCGACGCGCCGGATCACGCAGCCAGACGATGCTCCGGCCACGCACCGACCGGGATGGGGGGCTTGTCGATGCGACTGAGGATCGCGCTGAGACCCGCCTTCTCGAGAAACGCGGCACCGGCGTCGGGCCCGAGGATGAGGGCCGTCTTGGCCGCGACCTCCGCCTGCATGCACGTCGCTGCAGCGACCGACGCGGACCAGACCGCCGATCGGCTGGGCTCACCGGTCCGTGGATCGATGAGGTGATGCTGGTCCTCCCCGGCCAGACGCCAGCGACGGCGAGCCGTGCTGGAGGTGGCCAGTGCCCCGTCGACCAACGTGAGAAAGGCCCCGCGCACGTCCGTGAGCCCGACCGGCCAGCCCGTGTCACCCGAGGTGATCACGCGCAGATCGCCACCCGCGTTGACCATCGCACGCGTCACGCCCGCCGCCGCGAACAGATCGATGAGGGCGTCGACGGCCATGCCCTTCGCGATACCTCCGAGGTCGACGGCCGCACCGACCGGCACCCGGACCGTGGCGGCGTCGACGTCGATGACGATGTCCCGCCACGCCCCACCGGGACGCGCCCGCGCGATACGGAAGTGCGACGGCGACGACCGCTCGAAGCTGTGCGCGTAGCCGGCCGCGACGAGCTGCCGTCCGAGGGCCGGATCGAACAGGCCCTTGGTCGCCCATGCCGCACGCAGGGCCGCCACGATCACACGGAGAAGGAGCGGGCTCACCGGGACCGCGGATCCCGCGCGGGCATTCAGACGGGAGAGCTCGGAGTCCGGACGGAACCGGCTGAGCACGGCCTCCCAGTTCTCGAAGAGATCTCGCGCCTCGACGAGGAGATCTCCGGCTTCACGATGCTCCACCCGGACCGTGATGTCGGTTCCCATCGCCGTGAAGGTGGTGCTGACCGGGCTTACGACGGCATTCATGACGCTCCTTGCATTTCGGGGGCGGCCACATTCGGATGAGTCCGGCTGCGACGGCCTGCGGACGAACGGGGTTCGGTGATGCACCCATGCTGAACGACGATCCTGCGGCCGAGCACCGAGAGCCCTGAGCGCATCCTGAGAAGGACGCCGCTGCCCCGGTGCCGCGTCGTCTCTCGATTAGTGTTTATATGACATATATGAGTGCAACCGGCTGCCGTCAGAACGGTCTCGCAGCCCGAGGGCCGCGCGTCTCACCGGACGCCCTGCGATCTCGGACGAGGAGACCGCCCCTGTCCGACGACAGGACTTCGGTCACCGTGGCAACCGAATTCCCCGACCGGACCCTCCACGGTGGTCGCAACGTACCCGTCGACACGGGTCGCGTTGATAGTCCCGACGGTAGGTGACATGCTCGCGAGATGGGTGATTCCGCGGAATCACCCATCTCGGCCCGATCGATTCGATGAGACCAAGGGGATCGGATGACCCATCCGGCGCAATCGCAGATGATCCTGGCACCGCTCACCGAGGCCGCGATCTTCCTCGTGGCCCGTGTCCATCCCACCGGTGACGAGGCACTGCTCGATCTTTTCGCCGACTCGGGGAGCCTCGTCAGATCGGTGGGTTTCCGCGAGCCGCGCTGCGAGCTCAGCCTGGTCGTCGGCATCGGGGCGTCCATCTGGCCCCGGCTCTACCACTTCGATCCGCCGGCCCGTCTCCATCCCTTCAGACCACTCTCCGGCGACACCCATTCTGCGCCCTCCACGCCGGGCGACGTGCTCTTCCACATCCGTGCACGACGCATGGACCTCTGCTTCGAGCTGGCATCGCTCATCACCCGGCGCATGGGGCGGCACATGGAGGTCGTGGACGAGGTGCACGGCTTCCGCTACTTCGACTCGCGCGACCTGCTGGGTTTCGTCGATGGCACCGAGAACCCCGAGGGAGCCGACGCCGTGAGCGCCATCTACATCACCGATGAGCAGGAACCCTCCTATGCGGGTGGCAGCTACGTGATCGTCCAGAAGTACCTCCACGACATGGACGCATGGAACGCGCTCTCTACCGAGGAGCAGGAGCAGGCCATCGGCCGCTACAAGCTCAACGACGTCGAGATGGCCGACGACGTCAAACCCTCGAACTCGCACGTGGCGCTCAACACCGTTACCGACGAGACCGGCGAGGAGCTGGACATCGTCCGCGACAACATGTCGTTCGGCCGGCCGGGCTCGGACGAGTACGGCACGTACTTCATCGGCTACGCCGCGGATCCCGGCATCACCGAGACGATGCTCGAGAACATGTTCATCGGCGACCCGCCCGGCAACCACGACCGCATCCTCGATTTCTCGACCGCCATCACGGGATGCCTCTTCTTCGTGCCCACCGCGGACTTCCTCGAGGATCCTCATGGGGCCGTCGGTGCCACGTCGGTCGCCCTGGCGGGAGCCGACCGAACCATCGTGCCCGCCGGCACCTTCCCCGAGGCCCCGTCCGTGGCGACCGCTCCGCAGACCCCGGACGACACCCCGTACGACGATGCCCCGTCGGACGACGACACCGACACCGACGACCCGACACCACCGCCCACCGATGGTTCGCTGGGTATCGGCAGCCTGAAAGGACTGACGACATGAACAACCTGCACCGCGAGCTGGCCCCGATCACCCCCGATGCCTGGGCGCAGATCGAGGAGGAGGCCCGCCGCACGTTCAAGCGCACCGTGGCCGGCCGGCGGGTGGTCGACGTGGTCGGGCCCTCCGGCCCGTCGCTCGCCGGCGTGGGCACCGGACACCTGAAGGAGGTCACCTCCCACAGCGAGGGTGTCCGCGTACGTCGCCGCGAGGTCCAGCCGCTGATCGAGTTGCGGATCCCGTTCATCGTCACCCGGGATGCCGTGGACGACGTCGAACGCGGCAGCCAGGACTCGGACTGGCAACCCGTGAAGGACGCCGTGCTGAAGATCGCCTACGCCGAGGACCGCGCCATCTTCGACGGGCTCTCCGACGGCGGCATCACCGGTATCCGCCCCACCAGCTCCAACAAGCGGCTCGCCCTGCCCGACGACGTCGAGGACTATCCGGACGTCGTCGCCCAGGCACTCAGCGAGTTGCGCCTGGCGGGTGTCGACGGCCCCTACAAGGTGCTCCTGTCGGCCACGGCATACACGGCCCTGGCCGAGACCACCGCCCACGGCTACCCGGTGCTGCGACACGTCGCCCGGCTGGTCGGCGAGGACGACCTCATCTGGGCACCCGCCATCGAGGGCGGCGCGGTCGTCTCATGCCGCGGCGGCGACTACCAGCTCACGCTGGGCGAGGATCTGTCGATCGGCTACTGGTCGCACGACGCGGAGAACATCCAGCTCTACCTGCAGGAGTCGTTCACCTTCCTCCCGTTCACCGCGGAGGCGAGCGTGACCCTCGATGGGTGATTCCAAGTAGGTCCTCAGGCCGAGAGGGCCGGATCACGAGCAGGGTCCGGCCCCTCGGGACGGAGCCTCGGCGACGATCGGGCCGTGCGGACACCACCCTGACCATCGGGCATGCGACGACACCGCGCATCCAGCGGCGGCGCGGACCACAGCCACGCCGCCGTGGCACCACTCATCTAGTCCTCGTCCGAAGCGTCGGCAGCCGACGTGAGCATGCCCGACGCCGGACCCATGAAGCCGACCCCGTCGAGGATCAGGCCCTCCTGCACATCCGGCACATCGAACTCGTTCAGAAAGACGAGGATCGAAAGGGAACTCACATTCCCGGCGTCGGTCACCAGGACGAGTCGCCCGTCGACCTCCACACGGTACGAGCCCTGCTCGATCACCGGGTGTTCTCCGTCAAGATCCTCCAACGCCGTGGTCGTGCGCGTGAACCGGCCGTCCGCCGTGAACGACATGGTCTGGCAGTCGGTCACGCAGAGGTTGCTCACCGTCGTCGCGAAGGTTCGGGCCGCGGCGGGCGCTACGGCCTCCACAAGGCTGATGTCGCCGAGGGACAGCGAATGCGGTCCGGAGGTGGTGCCCGTAAGCCCGCCGACGGTGAACTCGCGTGTCGCCGCCGAGTAGCGGTAGGCCAGGCAGCCATCGCCCGATCCGACCGCTGTGGCGGCCGTGCACACGGGCAGCCCTCCGCGCGGAGTGCCCCGGTAGACGAACCGGGCGTCGGCGAAGTAGTAGGCACGGTAGACGGCGCCCTCATCAAGCGACGAGACGTCGTAGAAGTAGCGTCCGACGAGCGGGTTGGCGGCGACTCCTGGCGACGGTGTCCGAGCGCCGTTACCCGGTCCGGTACCGGGCGTGACGTGGCGGTCCGTAATCCTCATGGTGACGCGTCGTTCGGCGACGACCCGTCCGGAGCGCGTGACCCGAATCGTGACCTTCGACGTCGGAGCCGTCGTCGCCGTGGAGCGGAGACGGACCACGACGGTCGTCGACCTCCTCGGACCCACGGAGGGAACCGTGCGCCGGCGCGAACCGGCGCGGGCACCTGCGACCTGCACGGTGACCCCCTTCGGGGGGACCACCGACATGGCGACGTCCCGGACGGTCCGTGACGTCCGATTGGTGATGCGGACCGTCACCGTGGACCACGATCCGCGCTCGACCGCCTTGGGCGTCGTCGCGGAAACGACGACGGACGGGTTCGGCTTCGCGTTCGCTGGGGCGGCGGACAGGACCACCGCGAGGAGGGCGACGGCCATCAGGGCACGGCGGAACGACGGGAGAACGCGCATGACCGGTTCTTCGACCGGAGGGCGGGTGGGCTTAACCCGGGACGGCCGGCCCGAGACGGACGATGCCACCACCTCGTCACCTTCGTGTCACCGGATCCTCGATACCCGTTCACCGTCCGGCATCCCGGGACGGGTTTGACGTTTTCTAGGTTCGGATCGCCGCTGAGAGCGCGCACCCGACAAAGACGACAAGGAACGCCGTGAACCCATCTTCCCCAGGAAAGCGTGCCGGACGCCGTCCGCATGCCCACCACGTCCGCCGCCTCGCGACGGCTGCGACCCTTGGTCTCGTCGGCGCGGGGCTGGCCGTCACGCTGCCCGCGCTCGCCGCCGGACCCGCGAGCCCGATCACACACTCCGCGCCGCGGGCTCCCCTCGCGCTGAATCCGATCGGCACATACGAAACCGGTGTGTTCGACAAGAGCGCAGCGGAGATCGTCGCCTATCACGCTGCAACGAAACGACTCTTCACGGTGAACGCCGCGGCGGCCATCGTGGAGGTACTCGACGTCCGGCGCCCCTCCGACCCGACGAAGCTCTTCGACCTCCAGACCGTCGGTGTGACGTCCGATGACGGATCCGTCATCGGCGACGGCGCGTCGGCCAACTCGGTGGCCGTCCGTCCCGACGGCCTCGGCGTGATCGCGGTGCAGAACCCGGTCAAGACCGAGCCGGGCTGGCTGGTGTTCTTCGATGCCCGCTCCCGATCGGGACAGGCACTCGGCGCGGTCCGCGTGGGCGCACTTCCCGACATGGTCACGGTGTCGCCCGACGGACGCTTCGCGGTCGTGGCCAACGAGGGTGAGCCGGCCGACGACTACAGCGCCGATCCCGAGGGCTCCGTCGGCGTGGTCGAGCTTCCCCGGAGGGTCGCCGCACCGAAGCAGCGCGCCGTCCGAATCGCCGACTTCCGCGCCTACGACCGGCAACCGCCGAAGGGCGTCCGGCTGTTCGGCCTCCCCGGTCCCGACGGAAGCTGGCTCCTGCCCTCGCGCAACCTGGAGCCCGAGTACGTCACCGTCTCCGGATCGACCGCCTACGTCAGCCTGCAGGAGGCCAACGCCATCGCGACCGTCGATCTGACGCGCGCCAAGGTCACCAAGATCATGCCTCTGGGAACGAAGGACCACGGCCTGCCCCAGAATGCCCTCGACCCCTCGGACCGCGACGGAGCGATCAACATCCGCACCTTCCCGGGCCTGAAGGGCATGTACCAGCCCGACACCATCGCCTCGTACCGAGTGCGCGGCACCACATACCTGGTGACGGCCAACGAGGGCGACGCGCGTGAGTGGGGCGACTACGTCGAGCCCGTCAGGGTCAAGGACCTCGGCAAGGACGGTGTTCCCCCAATCTGCGCCGACTCCCCCCTTGCGTCGCTGACCGGTGACGCCGATCTGGGACGCCTCAACGTCACCCGTGCGGACGGCCTCAGGAGCGACGGCAGCTGCTACGAGAACCTGTACTCGTTCGGCGCCCGCTCGTTCTCCATCTGGACCACCGACGGACGTCTGGTCTTCGACTCGGGGTCGGACCTGGAGCGCATCACGGCCGCGGCCGCGCCCGAGTACTTCAACGCCGGCCACAACAACACCACGTTCGACAACCGGAGTGACGACAAGGGCCCGGAGCCCGAGGCCGTCACCATCGGCGAGGTCGACGGACGCACCTACGCGTTCATCGGGCTCGAGCGTGTCAGCGGTGTCGCCGTCTACGACATCACCGATCCCCGGAAGCCGACCTACGTGACGTACGTCAACAATCGCGACTTCAGCGTCACCGACCCGGAGAAGAACCTCTCCGCCGCCGGCGACCTCGGCCCCGAGTCGATCGCCTTCATCCCGGCGAAGGAATCACCCACCCGCCGGGCGCTCATCGCGGTGGGCAACGAGGTGTCCGGCACCACCACGCTGATGGACATCCGGCCGACCCGGTCCGACCGTCCGTGCCTCCCCTGGTGGCGTGACGGCCACCCGTGGACGGCCCCCTGGAACCGGCACGGGCACCGCTAGCAGCACCACGATCGGAGCCGTACCCCGCGACGGGGTGCGCCCGAGCGAAGCGAGGCCCTGAGTAACGCCACGGCACGATCCGACCCCGACCACGGGTCCGGATCGTGTCAGCGGGCCGCCACCGGGGATGCGGCCATGACCTCGCGCAGCGTGGCGATGCGGGTGCGGACGTCGAAGGCCGTCGTCCCCACCATGAGTTCCTGGGCACCGCACCTGCTCACCAGAGCTGCGAGAGCGGCGTTCACCTGCTCGGCAGTGCCGACATGACGCACGCCACCGATCTCCAGTCGGTCGTGGCCGGCCAGACGCCGGTCGGCCTCGTCCGGCGACATGATCGGCTCCATGCGATTGGCCCGGATGTTCATCCAGAGCGCCACCGCGGGCCCCGCCAACCTCCACGCCTCGGCCTCGGTCTCACCGATGACCGCGGATGTGGCCACCATCGCCCACGGCTCGGCCAGCTCCTCGCTCGGCCGGAACTCGGAGCGGTAGAGGTCAAGGACATATGCGGGATCCAACTGCCCGAAATGCCCCGCGTACGCGTAGCGGACACCCATCTGCCCGGCCAGGCGGGCCGAGTAGTCGCTCGAACCGAGCAACCACAGCTCGGGGAAGCTTGACGCGGCGGGCGTCGCCACGAGGGCGATCCCCTGGTCACCCACTCTCACGCCGCGGGCGCTGAGCCACGAGCGGACCAGATCCACGTGCTGGGGAAACTCCTCGGGACCCAACCCCTCCTGTGTCCGGCGGAGTGCCCAGGCGGTTATCGGGTCGGCGCCGGGAGCACGCCCCAGGCCCACATCGATGCGTCCGGGCGCCAGCGCCTCCAGCGCGGCGAACTGCTCGGCCACCACGTACGGCGAGTGGTTGGGGAGCATCACCCCGCCGCTGCCCACCCGGATGCGGTCGGTCCGCATCGCGACGGCGGCTGCGAGGACCGGGGGTGTGGTCGCCGCGACGGCCGGCATGTTGTGGTGCTCGGCGATCCAGAACCGTGCGGCCCCGAGGTCGTCGGCGGCACGCGCCATGGTGATCATGTCGGCGAGGGCATCCGCGCTCGTACCGTCGGCGCGGACCCCCGCGAGCTCCAGGACGGAGACGGGAACGTCGATCATGGGTCGACGATAGCCCGGAACCTCCCGGCGCTGCCCTCTCATCCACCAGCCGTCGGCGACGTCGGATCATCCGCCCGACGGATCTCCGCCGATGGCACCCGACGGCCTTCACGCTCGGCCACCGCCCCCCGTTCGTGGACCACCGCTATCACCAACCGCCGGGTATCACCGTCCCGCTCCGAGACGACGGACCACCCGTACTTCGTCCGAAGCACAGGCCTCACATCGTCCAAACAAAGTTCATCGTAGCTTTCCTTTCAGTTTTTATAGCTTTTGCCGATACTTAGTGCATATGTTCGGACCCTCACCTGCCCCCAACGCAAACCCGAACGACGAGGTGGTGCGGCGGAGCCTCGCGCTGTCATCGGCACAGCGCATCGCGGCCATCACCACCGTCGTCGGACTTGTCGCCATCGCCCACTGGACGGGGTGGATGACGCTCGTACCGCTCATCCTGACCATGTCCTTGGTCGTGTTCCTGCGCAGGGCACGGGTGCAGCGCTACTACGGTGTCGCCGCCTCCTACACGGTGTGGGTGGTCGGCACCGTCGGCATGTGCGTCGTGGGACTGATCGCCGACGGCCCCGTCTACTACATGGCGCCGCTCTTCGTCCTTCCCACGATACTCGGGGTCGCCGTCTTCCCCGTCCGACAGATCCCGTGGATGGCGTTCGCGATCACCGTCGTCGTCCTGGCGACGTGCTGGTTCGCCGATCCCGCGGCGTTCCGGGACGACCCTGCACCGAGCGTCGTGAGCGCCGTCCTCCTCGGTGCCGTCGTCCTGATCACCGGCATGGCACGGAGGGCCGAGACCGACTCCTTCCTCGAGTCGCGTATCGACCCCCTCACCGGCGCGCACAACCGGTTGGCGCTCGATGAGCACATGGAGGACGTCCCGGCCGCTCAGCAGTCGCGGCCCTGGACGCTGATCGTCGCCGACATCGACCACTTCAAGGCACTCAACGACCGCTACGGACACGCCGCCGGCGACCGTGCGCTGCGTGAGGTCGCCGAGCACATCCGGCAGCTCCTGCCGTCCCACGCACGTCTCTACCGCTTCGGCGGCGAAGAGTTCCTGATCTCCCTGTGGGATTGCGACCCGACGACCGCGGCTCGTCTCGCCAGGCGGATCCGGGTCGGAATCGCCAACCTGGACCTGGGCGGACCGACGGTGACGATGTCGTTCGGAATCGCCTCGACACCCGCCGCCGCGGACGGGCGGTTCGACATGCTCTTCGCCCGCGCCGACGAAGCCATGTACCGGGCGAAGGAGTCCGGCCGAAACGCCGTCGTCGTCGCCCCCACGTTGGCGACCCCGTCCTCAGGAACCGCTGACGACGAGGGACAGACATGGGCGCCCCGCCGCACCGAAACGGACGACACCCCGAAGGGCAACCTCATCCAGGGATGGTTCGAACGCGAGCACATGGTGGATCTGATGACGCGCCAGTATGCGTCGTCGCGGTTCACCGACGCGCTGATCATCGTGCCGCTCATCGCGTTCGCCACACGCCTCGGCTACGCGACGTCCCTCCTCGCCATCGCGGCCCTTCTCATCTTCCGCGCCGCGCAGGCCAACCTGCGGCGCATGTCCCGACCGGAGCTCCTCTTCGCGCCCGCGTGGGTCGGTGCCCAGGCCCTCGTCACCCTCGCAGCCATCCAGGGAGACGACCCGTGGGGACTCTTCGTGATCGCGTTCCTCATCGTCTCGACGGCCGCAGCCGTCCCATGGCGGCTCATGAGGTGGGGCTGCGTCATCAGCGCGCTCCTCATCGTCGCCGCCGCACTGAGCCATCAGGACAAGATCCTCACCTCCGCACCGCAGTCCGTGGTGGCCCCGCTTCTCCTCCTCATCACCTGCGCCGCGGTCGGCCGGGAACTCGGTCGCCGCATCATGGCGATGCGACGCGCCTCACTGCACGACCGGCTCACCGGGCTCCCCAATCGCTCGGCACTGGACCGGCGGCTGGCGGACGCACTCGACCGGGCGGCGCGACAGGGCGGGCACGTCACCCTCATCATGGCCGACATCGACCACTTCAAGCGTGTCAACGACACCTTCGGGCACGGACGCGGAGATGCGGTTCTCATCACGACGACAAGCCGTCTCCAGAGCCGCCTACGCCAGAGCCACGCCATCCACCGCGTCGGAGGCGAGGAGTTCGCCATCCTCCTGCCCGGCGTACACGAGGGCGTGGCCGTGGAGATCGCCACGCGCCTGCGCGCCGCCGTCGCCGAGGGCCCGGTGTCGGGAATCGACCTCACCATGTCGTTCGGTGTCGCGACCGGCGACGGACGCACCCACCCGGACGATCTCTACCGTGAGGCCGACGCCGCTCTGTACCGAGCCAAGCGCAGCGGGCGGAACCGCGTCGAGCGCGCGTCGGAGACCGGCAGCGCGCTGATCCCCCTGATCCCTCGGCGGGAGAACAGGGCGAGTCGCTAACCTGCCCGGGCCCTACGCCCGCGGCACCGGCCGCATTCTCAAGGAGTCCCGCCCTCGTGGCCCAGCGCCAGGATCTGCGCAACATCGCCATCGTCGCCCACGTCGACCACGGTAAGACCACCCTCGTCGATGCCATGCTCTGGCAGTCGGGAGCCTTCCGCGACAATCAGGACGTCGAGACCCGCGTCATGGATTCCATGGATCTCGAACGCGAGAAGGGCATCACGATCCTGGCGAAGAACACCGCCGTCCGATACGGCGACGTCACGATCAACGTGGTGGACACCCCCGGTCACGCCGACTTCGGCGGCGAGGTCGAGCGCGGCCTCTTCATGGTGGACGGAGTCGTCCTGCTGGTGGACGCCAGCGAGGGCCCGCTTCCGCAGACCCGCTTCGTCGTCGACAAGGCCCTCGGCCATGGCCTTCCGATCATCGTCGTCGTCAACAAGATCGACCGTCCCGACGCGCGCATCGCCGAGGTGGTGGACGAGGTCTACGAGCTCTTCATCGACCTGGGTGCCGACGCCGCGCAGATCGAGTTCCCCATCGTCTACTCCAACGCGAAGAAGCGCGTGGCGACGCTCGACCCGGACGTACCGGGAACGGATCTGACACCCCTGTTCGAGACCCTGTTGGAGCACGTGCCGCCGCCCGACCACGACCCGGACCACCCGCTGCAGGCACTGGTGACGAACCTCGACGCCTCGCCCTACGTCGGCCGCCTCGCGCTGTGCCGCGTCCGGCACGGGCGGATCGAGAAGGGACAGTCCATCGCGTGGTGCCGCACCGACGGCCGGGTGGAGCGCGCCCGCGTGACCGAGCTGTATCTGACCGAGGCGCTCAACCGCGTCGAGGCCGAGACGGCCGGGCCGGGAGACATCATCGCGGTGGCCGGGCTTCCCGAGGTGACGATCGGCGACACGCTCGCCGACCCGGATGACCCGCGGCCCCTGGCCGAGCTCACCGTCGAAGAGCCCAGCATGTCGGCGGTGATCGGCATCAACACGTCCCCGCTGGCGGGACGCGACGGCAGCAAGCTCACCGCTCGCATGCTGCGTCAGCGCCTGGATCAGGAGCTGGTGGGGAACGTGAGCATCCGCGTACTCGACACGGATCGCCCCGACGCCTGGGAGGTGCAGGGACGCGGCGAGCTCCAGATCGCCGTCCTCATCGAGACCATGCGCCGTGAGGGCTTCGAGCTCACGGTCGGCCGGCCGCGCGCCGTGACGCGTGAGGTCGAGGGACGGCGCATGGAGCCCATGGAACGTCTCGTGATCGAGGTGCCCGAGGAGCACATGGGTGCCGTCACCCAGCTTCTCGCCACCCGCAAGGGACGTATGCAGGGCGTGACCAACCACGGCGAGGGATGGGTGCGCCTCAGCTACATCATCCCCACCCGCGGACTGATCGGCATCCGCACCCAGATGCTCACCGAGACCCGCGGCACCGCGGTGCTCCACCAGCTCTTCGAGGGCTGGGAGCCGTGGCAGGGGACGATCGAGAGCCGCGTGCGGGGCAGTCTGGTCGCCGACCGGTCCGGCACGACCACGACCTTCGCCCTCATGGGCCTGCAGGAGCGGGGGACGCTCTTCGTCGGCCCCGGAGAGGACGTCTACGAGGGCGCCATCATCGGCGAGAGCTCACGCGCCGACGACATGGACGTCAACCCCACCAGGGAGAAGAAGCTGACCAACATCCGCTCGTCGACCGCCGACGAGCTGGTCCGGCTGAACGTGCACAAGACCTTCAGCCTGGACGAGGCACTGGAGATGGTGCACGACGACGAATGCGTCGAGGTGACGCCAACCGCCGTCCGCATCCGCAAGACGGAGCTCTCGGCCACGCAGCGCGCCAAGCTGGCACGACAGAAACGCCCGCCGAAGAGCTGACGGGCACCGGCCACCGGCCCGGTCGGGTGTCGGTCGGCAACGAGATCGTCACCGACGCCCGGGGTCAGTATGGGTAGCCTTGGGGCATGGCTCAACTCCGCGTCTTCGGGATCGTCCTCGCCGGTGGTGAGGGCAAGCGTCTGTGGCCCCTCACGGAGGACCGCGCCAAGCCCGCGGTCCCGTTCGGCGGCGACTACCGCCTGGTCGACTTCGCCCTGTCCAACATGGCGAACGCCGGATATCTCCGCATCGCCGTACTCACCCAGTACAAGAGCCACAGCCTGGACCGGCATGTGGCCACGGCATGGCGACTGGCCCCGCTCCTGGGCCACTACGTGGCTCCCGTCCCGGCGCAGATGCGGCGCGGGCCCCGGTGGTTCGCCGGCTCCGCCGACGCGATCTACCAGAACCTGAACCTCATCGCCGACGAGGCACCCACCCACATCCTCGTGTTCGGCGCCGACCACGT
Source organism: uncultured Bifidobacteriaceae bacterium (assembly GCA_964531025.1). Taxonomy (GTDB): domain Bacteria; phylum Actinomycetota; class Thermoleophilia; order Miltoncostaeales; family Miltoncostaeaceae; genus CALMEC01. The sequence continues at coordinate 909,200 of CAZHDY010000001.1, forward strand.
CTACCGCATGGATCCCCGCCAGATGGTCGAGCAGCACGTCGAGTCCGGGGCCGGGGTCACCGTGGCCGCCATCCGCGTTCCGCGCGACCAGGCCGGCGAGTTCGGTGTCATCGTCCCCGATGCGTCACAACGACGTATCGCCGAGTTCCGCGAGAAGCCCAAGGAGGTCGAGGGACTCCCCGACTCACCGGACGAGGTTCTGGCGTCCATGGGGAACTACGTCTTCACGACCGAGGCGCTCATCGAAGCGGTCACGAACGACTCGAACAAGGACGGCTCACGGCACGATCTCGGCGGCAACATCATCCCCGCGATGGTCGAACGCGGCGACGCCTGCGTATACGACTTCGCCTCGAACGAGATCCCGGGGCAGGAACCCGTCGAGAAGGGGTACTGGCGCGACGTCGGAACCATCGACGCCTACTACGAGGCCAACATGGACCTCATCGCCGTCACGCCGACGTTCAACCTCTACAACCAGGCATGGCCCATCCTTGCGGCGCGCGACCCGTTCCCGCCGGCCAAGTTCGTGTTCAGCGAGGAGGGTCGCACCGGCGCCGCCTACGACTCGATGGTGTCGGCCGGGGTCATCATCTCGGGCGGAACGGTGCGACGCTCGATCCTGTCGCCCGGCGCGCGCGTCGATGACGGTGCGCTGGTGGAGGACTCGGTGGTCATGCACGGCGCCCACATCTGCCACGGCGCGGTGGTGCGCCGGGCGATCCTCGACAAGAACGTGGTGATCGAGGCCGGCGCCGAGATCGGCGTCGACGAAACCGCCGACCGTGAGCGCTTCCATGTGTCGGCGGGCGGTATCGTGGTCCTGGGCAAGGGCGCGCGGGTCACCGCGTGAGGGTCGCTCTCTTCACACGCGAATACCCGCCGGATGTGTACGGCGGGGCCGGTGTCCACGTCGAGTACCTCGCCCGTGAGCTCGCCCGGCGCGTCGACCTCACGGTCCACTGCTGGGGCGACGACCGTCCGGACACGCCCTCCGGTCCCCGTGTGGTGGCCCACCGCCCGTGGGACGCACTGACCGACGCAGTGCCGGCACACCAGGCCCTCGCCGCCCTCTCTGTCGACCTGCGCATGGCGCAGGCGGCCGACGCACCCGACATCGCCCACAGTCACACCTGGTATGCCAACGTCGCAGGTAACCTCACCAAGCTCATCCACGACGTACCCCATGTGGCGACGGTGCACAGCCTGGAGCCCCTCCGGCCGTGGAAGGCCGAGCAGCTCCAGGGGGGCTATGCCGTCTCAACCTGGTGCGAGGCAAGCGGCCTGCGCGAGGCGGATGCGGTCATCGCGGTCTCGGCCGCCCATCGGGAGGACATCGTCCGCTCGATCCCGGGGATCGACCCGGCTCGCGTGACCGTCATCCGCAACGGCGTCGACACCGACGAGTACCGCCCCGACCCCGGCCACGACGTCCTGGAACGTCACGGCGTCGACCCAACGCGGCCTACCGTGCTATTCGTCGGACGCATCACACATCAGAAGGGGCTCACGCACCTTCTGGATGCGGTGTCCGGAATCGCCGAAGACGCGCAGATCGTGCTGTGCGCGGGCGCGCCGGACACCCCCGCGATCGCCGACGAGATCGCCGGGAAGGTGAACGCACTGCGCGCGACGCGCGACGGCGTGGTCTGGATCTCGGAGATGCTGCCCAAACCGGACCTGATCCAGCTCCTCACCCACGCGACCGTATTCGTCTGTCCGTCCATCTACGAGCCGCTCGGCATCGTCAACCTCGAAGCCATGGCGTGCGGAACAGCGGTGGTGGCGAGTGCCGTCGGCGGCATCCCCGAGGTGGTGGCCGACGGCGAGACCGGACGGCTCGTCCCGGTTCGCCTGGCGAACGACGCGTCCGGGTCGCCCGTCGATCCCGGGGCGTTCGCCGGGGACCTGGCCGACGCGATCAACGAGATCCTGGCCGATCCCGACCGGGCCACGCGAATGGGCGATGCCGGACGGCGACGAGTGGAGGATCAGTTCTCCTGGCGTGCGGTCGCCGAGCAGACTCTTAGTCTCTACTTGACCCTTAGAGGCAGCGCATCCCCGCCGTCCGTATAGGCGCGCTACCCGCCCGATGGTCGAGCGGCCGACTGACCCGATGACCAGTTCCGGTCGGCGAAGGGATGGACTTACGGGATATCTCCTAGAAGTTGCACCCATAAGGTGATTGCCTCCGTCGTGGAGTTCGGATGCTCCGTTCCACAGAACCCGCGATCCATCGAGGTGCTGACATGACCGACGTTCCCCGTGGTGGCCGCATACGACAGCGAACCGCCACCATTTTCCTCGCCGCCGCCTTGTCGGCGGGCGCGATCTTCGCGCAGACGGCCGTCGCCGGAAACGGCGGCGATTCCTACCCGACGGGCCCGAGGATCGACGTCGAGAAGTACTCGGGCCAGTGGGACGGCGTTGAGTTCGACGAGAACGGGCACCCCAAGCTCGACAGAGACGCCAACCCCGCTGACGACTTCAACCCCAGCAACCCGCCCGACGGTGACTACGACACCGCCCCCGGCCAGGCGGTTCCCGCCGGTTCCGACGTCGTGATCACATTCAGGGTCACGAACGTCGGCACGGAGACCCTCAAGAACATCATCCTCACCGACGAGCTCCTTCCCAACGGGGGATCAAACCCCGTCGTCCGTGACGAATGCAACATCCCCACGACTCTCCGGCCGGGCGAGTGGTTCACCTGCACGGGAACACTGAAGAACATCACCGCGCTGCACGGCGACGATGCGATCGTCACCGCAGAGGGCGTGGAGAGCGGCACCTCGACCATGGACTGTGACGAGTGGTGGGCCCACCCCGTCACCCCACCTCCCCCGGCTCCCAGGATCGACATCGAGAAGCACTCGGGAGCGTGGGACGGCGTCATCTTCAACGAGGGCGTCGCACAGCTGGACGAAGCCGGGCAGCCGGTCAACCAGCCCGCCGGTGACTACGACACCGCCCCCGGCCTCGAGGTGCCGACCGGCGCCTCCACACCGGTCACCTTCACCATCACCAACACCGGCAACGAGATCCTCGACGACGTCACCGTCGGTGACGTGACGCTGGAGGGAGCGCCTCTCACCGGTGTGACGTGCACCTTCGGCGAGTCCACGTCCATGCCGTTCAGTGGCCTGGCGCCGGGACAGTCGTTCACCTGCACCGCCACCCTCGGCCCGATCACCGCGGCCCACGCCGACCGTGCCACGGTCGCCGCCACCGGCCGCACCAGCGGCACCACGGTCACCGACGACGACGCCTGGCACGCCTACCCGGCCCCCGTCACGCCGCCCGTCGAGCCGCCCGTCACCCCTCCGGTGACCCCGCCCGTCACGCCGCCTGTCACCCCTCCGGTGACACCGCCGGTCGCGCCGCCCACGACGGCCCCGGACACCCGCACGGTGCTCGGCATCCGCAAGGTCGCCCTGACCCGGAACCCCGCGGCAGGCACCATCATGGACTGGCGGATCGAGGTCCGGAACCGCGGAAAGATCGCCGCGAACAGCGTCCGGGTCTGTGACCCCCTCCCGCGGGCGCTGACGCTCGCCCGCACCTCGGTGCGGGTCGATCTGATCGGCAACGGGCGCACCACGCGCACCACCGCCAAGGTCAACATGGTCCGTGGCCAGGCCTGCATCACGCTGAAGACCCTCGCCGTCGGCCAGACGGCACGCTTCACGGTCCAGACGCGGATCGCCACCACCGTCCGGGGCACGCTCCGCAACCCGGTCAACGCGGTGGCGGCCAACGCACCGCTGGTCGCGGGATTCGCCCGCACCGTGGTACGTCCGCCCCTCGTCGCGGGAGTGAACCTCCCCGCAGTGACAGGCTGACGCTTTCTGCGTCTCGTTTGAAGGAGAGGGCGTTCCGGATCACCGGGACGCCCTCTCCTGATTTCCCGAACATCCCGCACACCGACATGACGAGCATCGAGCCGGAGACCTTTGATCACGAGACTGCCGTGGAGCTGACACGTATGCTTCCGGTAGCAAGCCTCCGAAGGCCCGTCCCTTCCATGCCGTCAGCCGAATTGACACCCCAGTGTCACCATGCCTCCCCGTTTCGATCGGCCAGGGCCGGTGGGCGCGCGGTGACGCGGTTCGGCGCCGGGAGTCCTCCGAAGCACACGGCAGGTCGCACCCAGGGTGCACCGCCACGGAGCCTCCATCCCTCTATCCCGATAAAGCGCGACCATCGAGGTGATTGACGATGCACAGTTTGGTCCAGAGACAAATCCCGCGACGACGCCATATGGCGGCCGCCCTGCTCCTCGCGATGCTGGCGGCGTTCCTATTTGTCGTCGACCGTGCGAATGCGGCTGATGTCGGCGGCCAGGTGACGTGGAACCGTTCCATCATCCATGGGACGCACACCGGGAGCCCGTATCCGGAGTACGGCCAGTGGGACACCGTTCGAATGGAGATCGACTGGAACGTTACTTCCGGGACGGTCCAAGGTGGGGACTACTTCGAAGTGCCGATGGGCGGAGGCCTCAACCCCGCGTCCTTCGACCCGTTCGACCTCATGGACGGTTCGACCGTGATCGCCAAGGCAACCACATCGCCGGACAACCCGAACAACATCCGGTTCACGTTCCAGCCCGCTGTGAACGGCCTGAACAACGTGCACGGCAATGCGTTCTACGAGATGGGGCTCGCGCAGCTCGAGTGGGACGACGGCGAGCTGTCCCGCAACGTCCAGGTGCTCAATTCCACGATCCGGATCAACCGGGACATGGGTCCTACGGGCACGTGGGATGGCAAGTGGGGCTATTTCATGGGCAACGAGAGCGTCGTCCTCGAGCGTGACCAGGAAGGCCGGCTCGTGTCCCCGGGCCCCCACATCAAGTGGGGCATCGACATCCAGACCAAGGTCAACGGGAACGACTGGTCGACGCTGAACATCGTCGACACGCTGCGACCCGGTCTCCGCTTCACATGCCCGGCTCCCTCAGGAGCCGTCGCGATGGACTACCGCCCGTCGTACGGTGCCAACCCCGCCCCCTACCCGGCCCAAGTCGGCATCACCGTCACCGACTGCACCGCCAGCCAGATCAAGCTCACGATCACGAAGCCGGCCGCCAACCAGGGGATCTTCACCGTCTACCTCGACTCCTGGATCACCACCAATGGCGCCGGCCAGCCGGTCTACGGCTCGAACGTCGGCTTCCCCCCGGACGGCTTCGGCAATGACGTGACGATGGAGTACGTGGGCATCGAGACCGTTCCGCACTCGAGCGTCGTTCGGCGCACGGACCAGGGCGGTTCGGGTACCGGCGACAACCTTCACCCGAAGATCGACATCGAGAAGTACTCGGGAGCGTGGGACGGCGTCATCTTCAACGAGGGCGTCCCCCAGCTGGACGAGGCCGGCCAGCCGGTCAACCAGCCCGCCGGTGACTACGACAACGCCCCCGGCCTGCCGGTCGCCTCGGGTGCCAGCACCCCGGTGACCTTCCAGATCACCAACACCGGTGACGAGACGCTCGACAACGTCCAGGTCTCCGACCAGACGCTCGCCGGCACGGCGCTCACCAACGTGGTGTGCATCTTCGGTGAGTCCAGTCAGATGCCGTTCAACGGCTTCCGGCCGGGTGAGTCGTTCACCTGCACCGCCACCCTCGGACCGATCACCGAAGCACACGCCGACCGCGCAAGCGTCACGGCGATCGGCCAGACCTCGCGTCAGAACGTCGGTGACCAGGACGACTGGCACGCTCAGCCGCCTCCGGTGACCCCGAACCCGAAGATCGACATCGAGAAGTACTCGGGCGACTGGAACGGCGTCACGTTCGTGAACGGCGTCGCGCAGCTGGACGCGGCCGGCCAGCCGGTCAACCAGCCCGCCGGTGACCACGACACCGCTCCCGGTCTCGAGGTCGCCGCCGGCGCCTCCACCCCGGTGACGTTCCGTATCACCAACACCGGGAACGAGATCCTCGACAACGTCCAGGTCTCCGACCAGACACTCGCCGGCACGGCGCTCACCAACGTGGTGTGCACCTTCGGTGGCTCGACCACCATGCCGTTCCAGGGTCTGGCACCCGGACAGTCGTTCACCTGCACCGCCACGCTGGGCCCGATCACCGCGGCCCACGCCGACCGGGCATCGGTCACCGCCATCGGACGCACCTCGCGTCAGAACGTCAGTGACCAGGACGACTGGCACGCACGCCCGGCAGCTCCCACGCGGACGACACTGTCGATCCGCAAGGTCGCCCTGACGCGCAGCCCGCGCGCCGGCACGACCATGAGCTGGCGCGTCGAGGTCCGCAACCGGGGCGCCATCGCCGCGCAGAACGTGCGTATCTGCGACACGCTCCCGCGGGCGCTGACGCTGGGTAGCAAGTCGGTCCGGGTCGATCTGATCGGCAACGGGCGCACCACGCGCACCACCGCCAAGGTCAGCATGGTCCGTGGCCAGGCCTGCATCACGCTGAAGACCCTCGCCGTCGGGCAGATGGCACGCTTCACGATCCAGACGCGGATCGCCCGGACCGTGGTCGGCAACGTCCGCAACCCGGTCACCGCCAACGCCGCCAACGCCAACCGCGTGTCGGCAGCGGCTCGGGTCAGTGTCCAGCGGGCACTGGTCGCCGGGCAGAACCTCCCCGCCGTGACCGGCTGATCGTCGGGACATAGCGGAGGTACCCGGGAGGGTGGTCGCCACGGTGGCCACCCTCCCGTCATTTTGAGGCAGGGTCGGAGACCACGAGCGACGCACGCACGCCCGGGGTCGCCATCATCCGCATCCGAAAGTTCCGCGGCCGGTGAGGACCGACCGAGCCCAGGAACACGACCACTTCGATGACGACCGTCGAGCGAGCCCGGGTCATCGTGACCGGTCGCCCTTCGATAGGTTCACCGGATGTCCGCGTCGTCGTCGCCGCCGAGGAGCGCACCCGTGCCAACCGCCACCACCATGACCGGCGAGACCCGCATGCTCGCCGCGTGCCGCCGCGAGCCGGTGGATCGAACGCCCGTCTGGTTCATGCGCCAGGCCGGTCGCTGTCTGCCGCAGTACCGCAAGCTCCGCGAGTCGTACGGCATCCTCGAGATGATCCGCACGCCGGAACTCTGCGTCGAGGTGACCCTGATGCCGGTCGACATCATGGGGGTCGACGGGGCCGTCCTCTACGCCGACATCATGATGCCGCTCTACGGGATGGGTCTCCCCTTCACCATCGACCCCGGGGTCGGCCCGGTGGTCCACGAGCCGGTGCGCGACATGGCCGCCATCCGGAAGCTCCGGATCGGCGACGCCGAGGAGGGCACCCCCGAGATCTTCACCGCACTGCGCACCCTGCGCCGCGAGCTCGACGGCCGGGCCGCGCTGCTCGGATTCGCCGGCGCGCCCTACACCCTGGCGTCGTACATGGTCGAGGGTCGACCGACGAAGGACCGCGCCCGTGCGAAGGCGATGATGTACGGGCAACCGGACCTCTGGGCCGCGCTGATGGAGACCCTGACCGAGGTGACCATCCGCTACCTGCGTGCCCAGGTGGAGGCCGGCGCCCAGGTGCTGCAGCTGTTCGACTCATGGATCGGCGACCTCGGCCCCTCCGCCTACGCCCGGCACGTCCTCCCCTACAGCCGACGGATCTTCGACGGGGTGCGCGACCTGGACGTGCCGACCATCCACTTCGGCACGGGTGCGGGCGGCATGCTTGAAGAGATCGCCTCCGCCGGATCGGACGTCGTCTGCGTCGACTACCGCGTGGGGCTCGCGCAGGCGTGGGACAGGATCGGCCACGAGAAGGGCATCCAGGGGAATCTCGATCCCACCGTGCTCCTGGCCGGATGGGACACCGTGGAGCGCGAGGCCGACCGGATCATCGGCGAGGCGGGACAGCGTCCCGGCCACGTGTTCAACCTGGGGCACGGCGTGCTGCCGGACACCGACCCGGCCATCCTGGCGCGGCTCGTGGAGCACGTGCACGAGGCGACCGCCCGGTAGCGATCGAGTCCGGTTCCGGGGACCGCGGACTATCCCTTCTGATTGGCCCGGTTCGCGATCAGCGCGTCGATGACTGCCGGATCGGCCAGCGTGGACGTATCGCCCAGGTTCGACACCTCGTTCTCCGCGATCTTCCGCAGGAAGCGACGCATGATCTTGCCCGAACGGGTCTTCGGCAGATCCGGGGTGAACTGGATGACGTCCGGGCTTGCGATGGCGCCGATCTCGGTCCTCACCCATTGCACAAGCTCGGCGTTGAGATCATCGGTGCCCTCCTCGTCGCCCATGAGGGTGACGTAGGCGTAGATGCCCTGCCCCTTGATGTCGTGCGGGAAGCCGACCACAGCCGCCTCGGACACCTTGGCGTGCGCCACGAGCGCGCTCTCGACCTCGGCGGTGCTCATGCGATGCCCGGACACGTTGATGACGTCGTCCACACGACCGGTGATCCAATAGTCTCCGTCGACGTCGCGACGGCACCCGTCACCGGTGAAGTACTTACCCGCGTAGTGACTGAAATACGTCATCTCGAATCGGGCGTGGTCACCCCACACCGTCCTCATCTGCCCCGGCCAGGAATCCGCGATGACGAGCAGCCCGCGCGTCTCGGTCTCGGTGAGCACCTCACCATGCTCGTTGAGGACCTGGGGCGCGATCCCGAAGAACGGCCTCAGCGCGGAACCGGGCTTGAGGTCCATGGCACCCGGGATGGGCGAGATCATGATCCCACCGGTCTCCGTCTGCCACCACGTATCGACCACCGGACAGCGTTCCTCGCCCACGACGCGGTAGTACCACTCCCACGCCTCGGGGTTGATGGGCTCACCCACCGAACCCAGGATGCGCAGCGACGAACGATCCGTCTTTGTGACGAAATCGTCCCCCTTGCCCATGAGCGACCGGATGGCCGTCGGCGCGGTGTAGAAGATGTTGACGCCGTGCGTGTCGACGACCTCCCAGAACCGCGAGGCGTCGGGGTAGGTGGGCACGCCCTCGAACATCAGGGTGGTGGCGCCGTTGGCGAGCGGCCCGTAGACGATGTAACTGTGGCCGGTGACCCAGCCGACGTCCGCCGTGCACCAGTAGACGTCACCCTCCTGGTAGTCGAACACGTACTCGTGCGTCATCGACGTGAAGACCAGGTACCCCGCGGTGGTGTGGACCACACCCTTCGGTGTCCCGGTCGATCCCGACGTGTAGAGGATGAAGAGCGGGGCCTCGGCCTCCATCTCCTCGGCGGGGCACTCGGTGCCGACGCCCGCGGCGAGCTCGTCGTACCAGCGGTCACGACCGTCCGCCATCGCGACGTCGCCGCCGGTGTGACGGACGACGACCACGGTCTCGACGATGCCATGCGCGTGGTCGACCGCGACATCGACGTTCTTCTTCAGCGGAACGGTGCGCCCGCCGCGGCGCCCTTCGTCGGCCGTCACGACGACCTTCGACCCGCAGTCGGTGATCCGGCCGGCCAGCGACTCGGAGGAGAACCCGCCGAAGACCACCGAATGCACCGCACCGATACGGGCGCACGCCAGCATGGCGAACGCCGCCTCCGGGATCATGGGGAGGTAGATCGTGACGGTGTCACCCTTGCCCACGCCCTGGGCGCGGAGGACGTTCGCGAAGCGACAGACCTCCTCGTGCAGCTCACGATAGGTGATGGTCCGCGACTGGCCGGGCTCGTCGGCCTCCCAGATGATCGCCACCTGGTCTCCGCGGGTATCCAGATGACGGTCGATGCAGTTGACGGAGACGTTGGTCGTACCGTCGTCGAACCAACGGATGTGGATGTCACCGGGGGCGAAGGAGCTGTCCTTGACCCGGGTGTACGGACGCATCCAATCGATCCGCTTGCCGTGCTCACCCCAGAACGCCTCGGGATCGCTCACCGACGCCTCGTACATCTCACGATATGCATCGGCGTCGAGGTGCGATCGCGCGGACCACTCATCCCGAACGGGGACAATTCTCTCGGACATCGCTCGCAAACCCCCTGAGAATCGCTGCAACCACGACGCAGCGTGGTGTCATTTCCGAGTCAGTCTAACCCCGGGATCCCACCCCGTCATGGGCCGTTGACTACTGTGGGCCCGTCATGGCGGGCGGCCCGAGATCGCGCTATCGTCCCTCGGCTGTTCATTCGGACACGAAGAGAGTCTCTCTCGACTCGGAGGGCATTCGGTGACGACCACCAACGCACAGGACAACAATCGCTGGAAGGCGCTCGCCGTCCTCTCGATCTCCTACCTGATGGTGGTGCTGGACGTCAGCATCGTCAACGTCGCGCTGAGCCACATCGCACTCGATCTCGAGGTGGCACAGGCGGATCTCCAATGGGTGATCACGGGATACGCGCTCACCTTCGGCGGCTTCATGCTGCTCGGCGGGCGGGTCGGCGACCTCATCGGCCGCAAGCGGCTCTTCATGGCCGGCGTCGGGCTCTTCGCGCTCTTCTCGCTCATGTGCGGCCTGGCCACGTCCCCCGAGATGCTGATCGTCGCCCGCATCCTTCAGGGCACCGCCGCCGCCATGCTCGCCCCGTCGGTCTTCTCGATCGTCGCGGTCACCTTCGAGGAAGGTGCCGAGCGCAACAAGGCGCTGGGCATCCTGGGCGCGGTCGCCGGATCCGGTGCCGCCATCGGCGTCATCCTCGGCGGGGTACTGACCGAGAAGGTCGACTGGCGCTGGTGCTTCTGGATCAACGTCCCGATCGCCCTCGTCACACTGTTCTTCACCTGGCGACTGGTTCGTGAGAGCCGTGCCGACAGCACCCATCGTCACTTCGACGCGACCGGTGCCGTCCTCATCACCGGTTCGCTCATGATCCTCGTGTACGCGCTCACCCGCGCCAGCGAGGACGGCTGGCTCGAGTCCACGACGCTCGGCCTCATCGCGGTGTCCATCGTCCTGTCGATCGCGTTCATCGTCGTCGAGATGCGGACCAAGCACCCACTGGTCCCCATGAACTTCTTCCGCAACCGGGTTCCCACCGGGGCCAACGTCATCGGTTTCCTGCTGGGCATGATCGTGCAGGGCATCTTCCTGCTCCTGTCGCTCTACATGCAGTTCGTCCTCCACTACGAGCCCATCAAGACCGGTGTCGCGTACCTGGCCATCGCCGTCACGTCCGTGGTCGCCGCCGGCGCGGCACAGGCGATCGTGTCGCGTATCGGCGTCCGCGTCGCGCTCACCATCGGAATGGTGTGCCTCGGTGCCGGCCTGCTCCTGCTCACACAGATCGCAATCGACACCGCCTACGCGAGCGGGCTCCTGCCCGGATTCCTTCTCGTCGGCATCGGGCTGGGCTTCTCGTTCGTCCCGGTGTCGATCGCAGCGCTCGCGGGCGTCCCGTCGTACGAGGCCGGTCTCGCCTCCGGGCTGATCAACACCAACCAGCAGATCGGCGGTGCACTGGGCGTCGCGATCCTGTCGAGTGTCGCCACCACGGTGACGGGACCCGTGAACTTCGCGGCACTCTCGGCCGAGGACCGTGTGAACCTGACGGACGGATACTCAGTCGGCCTCTTCGTGGCCGCCGGGTTCGCCGTTCTCGCACTCATCACGATCTTCGCGGTGCTCCGCGGCGACTCCCTGAAGAACGCGGGTCAGGACACCGCGGTCGTCCACGGCATGTAGACGACTTCGCGGCTCGATACCTCCTTCGCCGGAATGACGAGGGAGGTGTCGAACCACCGCTCGGGATCCACCACAGCAACGGGCGCACGAGGTGAGGACACCATGGGATACCCTCGTATCCACGTGATCTCACGCTCTCCTCGACGGTCCGCCGCGCCGGGTTCGGCGTGATGGACCGCGTCGCATCACTCGTCACCGGACGCCGCGGGAAATGGGTCGTCCTGGTGATGTGGCTGGTGGTGCTGGCCGCGGCGGGACCTCTGGGCGGGAGGTTCGAGTCCGTCCAGACGAACGAACAGCGGGCCCGGCTACCCAACGGAACCGAGTCCCTCCAGGTCGCCGACCTGGCGCGGGAGTTCCCGTCGGGCGAGCGGGCACCTGCCGTGGTGGTCATCCACCGTGATTCGGGCCTGACACCCGGCGACCGCACCGAGATCGCGCGCATGCGTGCCGACATCGACGCCCTCCCCGCACCGCAGATCGAGCCGACGGATCCGCCGAGGTTCTCACCGGACGGAACCGCCGCCATCGTCCGCGTTCCGATCCGCACCGGCGACATCGACGTCCTGGAGCAGACCGTCTCGGCCATCCGCGGCGTCACCCGCACGGCACCCGCAGGACTCACCGCCGAGGTCGGCGGCGGGGCCGGCTTCTCGGCCGACGCGATCAAGGTCTTCGCCAACATCGACACGACGCTCCTCCTGGCGACGGCGACGCTGGTGTTCGTGCTGCTCATCCTCATCTACCGCAGCCCGATCTTCTGGGTGCTGCCGCTGGCGGCGGTCCTGGCGTCGGAGGCCATGGTGCGCGCGGTCGGCTACCTGCTGGGGGAGGCCGGGCTCACCATCACCGGACAGACCGCCGGCATCCTCCTGGTCCTCGTGTTCGGGGCGGGCACGGACTACGCCCTGCTCCTCATCGCCCGATACCGCGAAGAACTCGCACGTCATGCGGACGTCCACGTCGCCATGGGCGTGGCGCTCCGTCGCGCCGGACCATCGATCGTGGCCTCGTGCGGCACCGTCGCCCTCGCCCTCCTGTGCCTCGTGCTCGCATCGATCAACGGTACGCGCGGGCTGGGAGTCCTCGGAGCAATCGGTATCACCGTCACGGGACTCGCCATGGTGACCCTCCTCCCGGCACTCCTCGTCGCCGCGGGGCGGCGTCCCTTCTGGCCACGGATCCCACATGTCACCGACGAGCCGCAGGCACATCCGAACCGAGGTCTCTTCACACGCATCGGCGACACGATCGCCCGTCACCCGCGTCGTGCATGGGCCGTGGCCCTGTCCGTCCTCGTCGCCGGATGCGTCGGCCTCGTCCGCTACGACGACGGACTCACGTCCCTTGAACAGTTCCGTGGGACCGTCGAGGCGGTCTCGGCCGAACGGGCCGTCACCTCCGCGTTCCCGGCCGGCTCGTCCACGCCGGCCGAGGTGATCGTCCGCGGGGATCCGGAGCCGATCCGTGCGGCGTTCGCGGCGTCACCGCTGGTGGTCTCGCTCAGCCCTGACGAGGTCGGGCCACCCGGCACACGCTTCACCGCGACGCTGTCCGCCGAGCCCTACGACGCAGGAGGATTCGCCGCGGTGCGCGCACTGCGCGAGCTCGCCGAGGAGGTCGCCCCGCCCGGCACCACGACGCTCATCGGAGGTCCGACCGCCATCGAAGTCGACCTCCGGGACGCGTCGCGGTCCGACCTGCTGAGGCTGCCGCCGATCATCCTCCTGGTCACCCTCGTCGTCCTGGTCGTGCTGCTGCGCTCCCTGGTGGCTCCGGTGCTCCTGGTGGCCACCACCATCCTCAGCAACCTCACCGCCGTCGGGGTGAGCGTGCTCGTCTTCCCCCTCATCTTCGGCGTCGATGCCGTCGACCCGTCCTTCCCGCTCTTCGCGTTCATCTTCCTGGTGGCGCTGGGGATCGACTACAACATCTTCCTCATGGCACGCGTACGGGAGGAGGCCACCGTGCACGGCACCCACACCGGAACGATCCGCGGCCTCACCGCCACGGGTTCGGTCATCACGTCGGCGGGCGTCGTGCTCGCAGGAACCTTCGCCGTCCTGGCGGTGCTCCCGCTCGTCCCGCTGGCCCAGGTGGGCTTCGTCGTGGCCTTCGGTGTGCTCCTCGACGCGCTGCTCGTTCGCACCGTCCTGGTACCCGCGCTCGTCCTCGATCTGGGGTCACGGGTGTGGTGGCCGTCGTCCCTGCACGATGAGAACATCAAGCCGTCCGCGGATGTGCCGGAACGGTACCCTTAGACCCCAGGTGTGCCACTCTTCGCCCGCCGCCTCATGACCACCCCGAACCACGAGCCCAGCGTGCCTGAATCAGAGAACGTCCCCGTCGTCCTCCCCTCCCTCGGCGAGTCCGTCACCGAGGCCACGATCGTCGAGTGGCTGAAGCAGCCGGGCGATCCGGTCGCACTCGACGAGGAGATCTGCGAGATCACCAGTGACAAGGCGGACCTCGAGGTCCCGTCGCCGGCCGAGGGCGTGCTCGCCGAGATCATCGCCCAGCCCGGCGACACGATCCAGGTGGGTGAGCTCATCGCACGCCTCGCGCCTCCCGGCGCCGCGGTCGAGGCACCGAGTTCGACCAACGGCGATGCGGCCACCTCCGCGGTGGAGGCCGCTCCCACGGGAGACGACACGGCCACGACATCGAACGGCGCCGCTGCCTCCGGCCCCTCGCTCGAAGAGGCGATAGCCGGAGCCCAGATCATCGACGTCACGCTTCCCAGCCTGGGCGAGTCGGTCACCGAGGCCACCGTCATCGAGTGGATCAAGGGCGTCGGCGACCAGGTGAAGCTGGACGAGGAGATCTGCGAGATCACCAGCGACAAGGCCGACCTCGAGGTCCCGTCACCGGAAGCCGGCGTGATCACCGAGATCATCGCCCAGCCCGGCGACACCATCGAGATCGGTGGGCTCCTCGCCCGCCTCGCCGTCGGTGCGACGGCTCCCGCCGGCGGCGCGGCGGCACCGAGCCCCGCTTCGGCATCCGCCGCACTCGCGGCTCCCGCCGCACCCGCGGCTCCGGCCGCGCCGTCCGGCGGTGTCGCCACCGGCGGCGGTCTCGCCTCCCCACAGGCGCGGCGCCAGGCAGCCGAGAACGGCGTCGACCTCGACACGGTCACCGGAAGCGGCCCGCGCGGCCGCATCGTCGCCGCCGACGTGGCGAACGCCGCCACGGCCCCGACGCCCGCCCCCGCGGCTGCGGCCGCGCCATCGGCACCGGCCGGCGGCGAGGAGACGGTGCAGCTCAAGGGCCCGCCGGCAGCGCTTGCGCGCTACATGAACGACAGCCGCTCGATCCCGACGGCCACCACGTTCCGCACGATCCCCGTCGGAACCCTCGACGCCCGTCGGCGCCAGATCAACGGCGCGCTGAAGAGCACCGGCAGCGAGAAGAAGCTCTCGTTCACGCACCTGGTCGCCTGGGCGATCGTCCGGGCGGTCCAGGAGTTCCCCGTCATGGCCACGGCCTTCGAGGAGATCGACGGCAAGCCGCACAAGGTCGTCCGGTCGAACGTCAACATCGGCCTCGCCGTCGACGTCGAGCGCAAGGACGGCACCCGGTCGCTTCTGGTGCCCGTCGTCCGCGCCGCCGAGACGCTCGGATTCAACGGCTTCGTCGACGCGTTCGACGATCTCGTCACCAAGACGCGTAAGGGCAAGGTCTCGCCGGACGACCTGGTGGGCGCCTACATCAGCCTCACCAACCCCGGTGGTTTCGGAACCGTGTCCTCGGTTCCGCGGCTCATGCCGGGACAGGGCACCATCATCGCCACGGGCTCCATCGCCTACCCCGTCGGGTTCGAGCACGTGGATGCGGCGGGGCTCGGCATCCAGAAGGTCATGACGGCGACGTCCACCTACGACCACCGCGTGATCCAGGGCGCCGAGAGCGGTGCCTTCCTGCGTCAGATCGACATGTACCTGGCCGGCGAGGACGGCTTCTACGAGGACGTCGCGAAGAGCCTGGGCATCTCGCTCCCGCCGCTCCATCCGCCCACCACCCAGCAGATCGCCACGACAGCGGCCTCAACCGTCGCGCCCGCGGCGACGACCGCCGACGCCGAGACGCTGGCCGCGGTCGCCGCAGCCGCGTCGCTGGTGAAGTCCTACCGTCTCTACGGTCACCTCGCCGCATCGCTCGACCCGCTCGGTTACCCGCCCGTCGGCGACCCCTCGCTCGAGCCCGCAAGCGCCGGACTCACTCCCGAGATGATGGAGAAGGTCTCCGCGGATCTCCTGCGCGTCTACTTCCCCGGTCGCACGTTCGCGGATGTCTACCCGACGCTACGCGAGACCTACTGCGGTCGCATCGCGTACCAGGTCGAGCACATCGCCAGCCACGAGCAGCGCCATTGGCTGCGCAAGGAGATCGAGGCCGGGTTCATCCGGGTCCCGATGCCGGCGCAGGAGCGCATCGAGCTCTTGGAGCGCCTGGTCCAGGTCGACCTCTTCGAGCGCTTCCTGCAGCGCGCGTACATCGGGCAGAAGACGTTCTCCATCGAGGGCGTCGACGCACTCGTGCCGATGCTCGACCACACCATCGAGCTGTGCGCCGAGGCCGGAGCCAACCAGATCGTCATCGGCATGGCGCACCGCGGCCGCCTGAACGTGATCACCCACGTCGTGGGACGTCCGGTCCAGTCGATCCTCGGCGAGTTCGAGGGCATGACCGAGCCGGCCGACCCCGAGGACTGGATCCAGACGGCGGGTGACGTCAAGTACCACCTCGGGGCCGAGGGCACCTACACCACCACCGGTGGTCGTCCCGTGGCCATCACTCTCGCCGCCAACCCCAGCCACCTCGAACAGGTCAACGCCGTGGTGGAGGGCGGTACCCGCGCACGTCAGACCAAGCGACAGGGCCGCGACGCCGGTCACGACCCGAGCCTGGCCGTGCCGGTCCTCGTGCACGGCGACGCGGCATTCCCCGGCCAGGGAGTGGTCGCCGAGACCCTCAACCTCAACGGTCTGCGCGGTTACAGCACCGGTGGGACCATCCACATCATCGCCAACAACCAGATCGGGTTCACCACCGACCCCCAGGACTCACGCTCCACGCGGTACGCGAGCGACCTGGCCAAGGGCTTCGACATCCCGATCATCCACGTCAACGCCGACGACGCCGAGGCGTGCATCGCCGCCATCCGGCTCTCGGTCGCGTACCGCAACATGTTCCACCGGGATATCGTCATCGACCTGGTCGGCTACCGTCGCCACGGCCACAACGAGGCCGACGAGCCGGGCTACACGCAGCCGGTCATGACCCAGACCATCAAGAAGCACCCGCGGCCCTACCAGGTGTACGCGGCGCAGCTTCAGGAGGAGGGGGTCATCACCGAGGCGGACCTCACGGCGATGGAGGAACGCGTCAACGCAAGCCTGGCCGAGGCCCGCAAGGAGGTCATGGCACTGGCCGCGGCGGCACCGGACGAGGTGGAGCAGCCCACCGTCCCGACGGTCCCGTCCTTCCCGGAGGTCGAGACCGCCGTCGCACACGACGTGCTCGCCAGGGCCAACGAGGAACTCCTCGCGGTTCCCGCCAACTTCACGGTCCACCCGAAGCTCAAGCCTCAGATGGAGAAGCGCCGTGAGGCGTTCAACGAGGGGAAGGGGCTTCTGTGGGCTCAGGCCGAGGCACTGGCCTGGGCGACCCTCCTCGAGGACGGGGTGCCGATCCGGCTGACGGGACAGGACGCGGAGCGCGGCACGTTCAGCCAGCGCCACCTGCGCCTGCACGACGCGGCGGAGAAGGGCTGGAAGCCGTTCACCGGCTCCACCTACACGCCGATCTGCAACCTCACGACCGCGGCGGCCAGCTTCGAGGTGTTCAACAGCCCGCTCTCCGAGGGCGCCTGCATCGGCTTCGAGTACGGCTACTCGACCCTCGCGCCCGAGACTCTGGTCATCTGGGAGGCCCAGTACGGCGACTTCGCCAACGGCGGTCAGATGATGTTCGACCAGTTCATCGCCTCGGGCCGCGCCAAGTGGGGTGAGCGCAGCCGCCTCGTCCTCCTCCTCCCTCACGGATACGAGGGGAACGGGCCGGAGCACTCCAGCGCACGCATCGAGCGCTTCCTCCAGGCCTGCGCCGAGGACAACATCCGCGTGGCGAACCCGTCCACCGCGGGCAACTACTTCCATCTGCTCCGTCGGCAGGGCCGTCACGCCACGCACCGTCCGCTCGTGGTGTTCACTCCGAAGAGCCTGCTGCGTTCACCGGCGGCGTCCTGCACCGTGGAGGATCTGGCCAACGGGCGCTTCCAGATGGTGATCGAGGACCCGAAGGCCGCCGACCGCCGCGAGGACGTCACGCGACTGCTCTTCTGCTCCGGCAAGATCTACCACGACCTCGACGCATCCGAGCTGCGAGAGACCCAGACCGACGTCGCCATCGCGCGCGTCGAGATGATCTACCCCATCCCGACCGAGGAGATCGCCGCGGCCATCGCCGCCTACCCGAACCTCCGGGAGATCACCTGGGTCCAGGAGGAGCCGCGCAACATGGGTGCCTGGACCTTCCTCCGCCGGACACTGGAGGCAGAGCTGCCGCCGGGTGTCGGGCTCTCCTACGTCGGACGTTCCACCCGGTCGAGCCCGGCCGAGGGGTACCCGCAGATGCACAAGGTCGAGCAGGCACGCATCGTCAACGACGCCTTCTCCCCCGACGCGAACCGCCCCATCCTCTCCAGCAAGTGAGTCGGGACCACCGCACGCCGGGCGACCCCGTGTCGCTCGGCGCGGCGGAGGCCATCGACGCCGCGAACGACCTGCTCGCGACGATCGGCGACGATCCCGTCGTCGCCTGGTGGAACGTCCCCACCCCCACGCTCATCCTGGGCCGGGGGGACCGTGGACACCGGACCACCGATCCCGCGATCCCGGTGGTCCGTCGCGGGTCGGGCGGCGGTCCCGTCCTGTGGGGGCCACACCTCATGGCCTTCGACGTGGTCCTCCCGCGTGAGCATCCTCTCCACACGACCGACATCACCGCCGCCTACCGCTGGCTGGGCGAGGCCATCGCGGACGGGCTCACCGATGCGGGGCTCTCCGCCCGCGCCGTCCCGCCGGACGAGGCCCACGCCCGCAACGATCCGGTGCTCGCCGCCGTGTCCTGTTTCGGCGGTCTCTCCCCCTGGGAGGTCGAGGTCGACGGCCGGAAGATCGTCGGCCTGTCGCAGATCCGCCGCCGGCAGGGGCTCATCCTCCAGGTGGGCCTGCTGGCACGACCGGAGGACCCACCGCTGTGGCGGGTACTGGGACAGGACCCCGCGATGGGACGGCAGCTGGACGCACACGTCACGTCGCTCGCCGAGGAGGGCGTCACGGATGTGGAGGCGGTCCGCGTGGCGATCGACCGGAGGGTATCGGAGGCCTTGACGGCTTCCGCCTAGACGTCGATCACGAGGCCCACGGCGCGCAGCGCTCAGTGGGCCTCGGCGGGTGCCCTCCGGTGCTTGATCACGTGGACGATCGCCACGATGACGGCTCCCACGACAACGCCGGCCACGAACGACAGGGCCGTGTTCACGAGCCAGCCCAGCGCGCCGCCCACGCCGGCGACGCCGTCGACCGCGTGCTCCGCGCTGTGGACCCGTTCGTAGGGCCAGTGCCAGCCCAGCTCGTCCGCCCCGACCAGGAGGATGTGACCCCCGACCCAGATCATGGCGACGATGCCGACGGTGCTGAGGACCGCCAGGAGCCGCGGCACCGACCGCACCATCCAGCGACCGGTGCGCTGGGCGCCTTCCGACTCATGCTGTGAGAGCGCCAGGCCGATGTCGTCGAGCTTGACGATGAGCCCCACGACCCCGTAGACGAGCGCGGTGATCACGAGCGCCACGACGATGAGGATCATCAGACGTGCGAAGAACGCCTGATCGGTGACCTCGCGCAACGCGATCACCATGATCTCGGCCGACAGGATGAAATCCGTACGTATCGCTCCGCGGACCATGACCGCCTCGTGGTCGCCGCCCACCATTGCCGCGGGCGCGTCGGGCGTCGAGTCGTGTCGTGCGACCTTCTCCCAGAGCTTCTCGACGCCCTCGAAGGCCAGATAGCAGCCGCCCACCATGAGAAGCGGGGTGACGATCCAGTCGAGGAACTCGCTCAGGATCATGATCGCCGGAACGATGAAGACCAGCTTGTTGCGAATCGAGCCCGTGGCGATGCGGCGCACGATGGGAAGCTCACGGTCGGCGGTGAACCCCTGGACGTAGCGGGGTGTCACCGCCGTGTCGTCGATCACGACCCCCGCAGCCTTCGCGCTGGCACGTCCCGCGGCGGCCCCGACGTCGTCGACGGAGGCGGCGGCCACCTTAGCCAGGGCCGCGATGTCGTCCAGCAGGGCTGCGAGCCCGCCGCTCAACGGTGGCCAGGTGTGGGTGCGGAACGCATCGGAGCGGGAGAATAGCCGCTACGCAGGAGGGGGCGTGCCCTGCCGTTGGTCCTTCGGGCGCAGCCCTGGGACCAACGGCAAGCTACTCGTGATCACCCCTCACGCCCTCAACATCCCCACGTGACCCCTACGCCAAAGGGGCCATCGTCAGCCCGGCGTCGCGGAGCTGCTCCCAGTAGAGCTCGCCGACCTCACGGTCGCCGCGCCACACGCGCGCACTGCCGCGCTGGTGGATGGTGTTCGCGAAGGCCATCCCACGGGCATAGTCGATACCCGGCAGGTACGACGAGAGCACCGTGGCCACTCCCTCGAACGTGTTGTGGTCGTCGTTCAGCACGATGATTGAGACCGGATCTCCGGAACCGATCCCATCCTCGGGGCCGCCGACGCGCTCCTTCGGGGGGAGTTCGACCTGAGGCATGCAGGCACTATGCCACGGGGGCCGAACGGCCGGACGACACCGGTTCGACACATGGCCAAACGCCCCGCCCGGTGGATGTACACGTGTACAAACGCCACCTCACCGGGCCGGTGCTTTACTGATCTCTGCGCCGCACGTTCGCAGGCCGCAGATAATCCCTGCAATTTGCGGACTGTGGCCTGGGCCTGCAAGGATCGGTATTCTGCACCGCCCCCCATTCTGGCCCTTCGCGCCTCGGAGGAACACGATCAGCCGGTCACCCGCACACGCCCACGCCCGTATCGGGCTCTACGATCCCCGCTTCGAGCACGACGCCTGTGGCGTCGCGTTCGTGGTCCACATGAAGGGCCACCGAAGCCACGAGATCGTCCGCATGGGTGTCGAGGCCCTCATCAACCTCGACCACCGCGGCGCACGCGGCGCCGAGACCAACACCGGTGACGGCGCGGGAGCGCTCATCCAGCTCCCCAGCGGCTTCTTCCGCAGCGTGGTCGACTTCGCCCTGCCTGCGGAGGGTGCGTATGCGTCCGGCATGGTCTTCCTGCCGAACGACGACGAGGCCGCCCGCAAGGTGACGGATCTCATCGAGGGCGTCGTGCGCGAGGAGGGCATGACGGTCCTGGGCTGGCGCGACGTGCCCACGGATCCGTCGGGCCTCGGCGCCCAGGCGCTCCAGGCGATGCCCCGTTTCCGGCAGGTCTTCATCTCCGGCAGCCACGGCCTCGAGATCGAGCGTCGCGCGTTCATCGTGCGCAAGCGGGTCGAGGCCATGGCCGGCCCGCTGGGCACGGGCGGCTGTTACATCCCCAGCCTCTCCAGCCGGACGTTCGTCTACAAGGGGATGCTGACCCCGGGTCAGCTGGACGAGTTCTTCCCGGACCTGCGTGACGAACGCGTCGACTCGTCGCTGGCGATGATGCACTCCCGCTTCTCGACCAACACCTTCCCCTCGTGGCCGCTGGCCCACCCGTTCCGCTTCATCAGCCACAACGGCGAGATCAACACCGTCCAGGGCAACCGCAACTGGATGCGGGCACGCGAGGCGCTCCTCGAGAGCCCGCTGTTCAACGGCAACCTCGACCGCATCTTCCCCATCTGCCACGACGAGGCCAGCGACTCCGCCTCGTTCGACGAGGTGCTGGAGCTGCTCCACATGGGCGGCTACTCGCTGCCCCACGCCGTCCTCATGATGATTCCGGAGGCGTGGGAGCACCACACCGAGATGGACGAGGCCCGCAAGGACTTCTACCGCTTCCACTCGTCGATCATGGAGCCGTGGGACGGACCGGCGTCCATCGCCTTCACCGACGGCACGGTCATCGGCGCCGTCCTCGACCGCAACGGCCTCCGGCCCTCGCGCTACGTGGTCACCTCCGACGACCTCGTGATCATGGGCTCCGAGTCCGGGCTGATCGAGGTCGCCCCCGAGAAGGTCGTCACCCGCGGCCGCCTGCAGCCCGGGAAGATCTTCCTGGTCGACACGTCCGCCGGCCGCATCATCGACGACGCCGAGATCAAGTCGGAGCTCGCCGGCCACCAGCCCTACGGGCGGTGGATCGAGGAGAACCTGGTCCACCTGGACGACCTGGCCGTACCGCCGCTCGAGATGGAGCCGCACTCCGACGTCCTCAACCGCCAGCAGGTGTTCGGGTACACCACCGAGGAGCTCAAGGTCATCCTCGAGCCCATGGCCCGCGACGGCGTCGAGCCCACCGGCTCGATGGGCACCGACACGCCCGTCGCCGTGCTCTCGGACCGCCCGCGCCTCCTGTTCGACTACTTCCAGCAGCTGTTCGCACAGGTCACGAACCCGCCGCTCGACGCGATCCGCGAAGAGCTCGTCACGGCCCTCAGCGGCACCCTGGGCCCCGAGAAGAACCTCCTGGCCCCCGGACCGCAGTCCTGCCGTCAGATCGCCATCTCGCACCCGATCCTCACCAACGAGGAGCTCCAGAAGCTGAAGGAGGTGGCCGGTCACCCGGACACCGAGGACTTCCGCACGGCCGTCATCCCCTGTCTGTACCGCGTCGCCGACGGCGAGGAGGGGCTCCGCCGCGCCCTGGACGAGATCCGGGAGCAGGCGTCCATGGAGATCGCCGCCGGAGCGCAGATCCTGATCCTGAGCGATGTCGGGTCCACCGCCGAGCTGGCGCCGATCCCCTCGCTGCTGTTCACCAGCGCGGTGCACCACCATCTCATCCGCGAGAAGAGCCGCACCCGCGTCGGCCTCGTCGTCGAGGTGGGCGACGCCCGCGAGTGCCACCATATGTGCCTGCTCATCGGGTACGGCGCGGCGGCCATCAACCCGTACATGGCGTTCGCCACGATCGAGGACATGATCGCCCAGGGCATGACGGGCATGAAGGATCCCGTCAAGGCCGTCCGCAACTACATCAAGGCGTGCGGTAAGGGCATCCTGAAGGTGATGTCCAAGATGGGTATCTCGACGGTGGCGTCGTACACCGGTGCCCAGATCTTCGAGGCCATCGGCCTCGGCCGGGGATTCGTCGATGAGTACTTCGCCGGCACCGTCACCCGCATCGAGGGCATCGGGCTTGCCGAGGTCGCCGAGGAGGTCGGGCGACGTCACCGACGCGCGTGGCCGGAACGCCCCGAGGAGCTCGCGCACCGTGGCCTCGACTACGGCGGTGAGTACCAGTGGCGCCGCGAGGGCGAGTACCACCTCTTCAACCCGGAGACGGTGTTCAAGCTCCAACACGCGACCCGCACACGACGCTACGAGATCTTCAAGGAGTACACGACCCTGGTCAACGACCAGGCCAAGAAGCTCGCCACGTTGCGCGGCCTCTTCCGTTTCCGCACCGAGGACCGCACTCCCGTGCCCATCGAGGAGGTCGAACCGGTCTCCGAGATCGTCAAGCGATTCTCGACCGGGGCCATGAGCTACGGGTCGATCTCCGCCGAGGCCCACGAGACGCTCGCCATCGCGATGAACCGCATCGACGCGCGGTCCAACAGCGGCGAGGGCGGCGAGGATTCGGCACGGTTCACTCCCGACGAGAACGGCGACTGGCGCATCAGCAAGATCAAGCAGGTGGCATCGGGCCGCTTCGGCGTCACCAGCCACTACCTCGTCAACGCCACGGACATCCAGATCAAGATGGCCCAGGGCGCGAAGCCGGGCGAGGGCGGCCAGCTGCCGGGCCCGAAGGTCTACCCCTGGGTGGCGAAGGTCCGCCACTCGACCCCGTTCGTCGGGTTGATCTCACCGCCGCCCCACCACGACATCTACTCGATCGAGGACCTGGCGCAGCTCATCCACGACCTGAAGAACGCCAACCCGGAGGCGCGCGTCCACGTGAAGCTCGTCGCCCAGGTGGGCGTCGGCACCGTGGCCGCCGGCGTCTCGAAGGCGCACGCCGACGTGGTGCTCATCTCCGGGCACGACGGTGGCACGGGCGCATCGCCGCTCACCTCGATCAAGCACGCCGGCGCCCCCTGGGAGCTCGGTCTCGCCGAGACCCAGCAGACGCTGCTGCTGAACCGACTGCGCGATCGCATCGTGGTCCAGGTGGACGGCCAGATGAAGACGGGACGCGACGTCATGATCGCCGCCCTTCTCGGCGGTGAGGAGTTCGGCTTCGCCACCGCCCCGCTGGTGGTCTCGGGCTGCGTGATGATGCGCGTCTGCCATCTCGACACCTGCCCGGTCGGCATCGCGACCCAGAACCCCGAGCTGCGCAAGCGCTTCAGCGGTAAGCCCGAGTTCGTGGTGAACTTCATGGAGTTCATCGCCGAGGAGGTCCGCGAGCTCCTCGCCGAGCTCGGCTTCCGGTCGCTCGACGAGGCCATCGGCCACGCCGAGCTGCTCGACACCACCGAGGCCATCGACCACTGGAAGGCGTCGAAGCTCGACCTGACACCCATCCTGGACATGCCCGAGCCCGACGAGGGCGACGCGCGCCGCCAGGTGCAGCTCCAGGATCATGGGCTCACCCAGGCGCTCGACATCGAGCTGATCCAGAAGGCGGCACCGGCGCTCGACAACGCGGAACGCGTCCACATCGACGTGCCGATCCGCAACATCAACCGAACAGTGGGAACGCTGGTCGGCCAGGAGATCACGCGCCGCTATCCCGAGGGGCTGACCGACGACACCATCGTCATCAACCTGACGGGATCGGCCGGCCAGAGCTTCGGCGCCTTCGCGCCGCGGGGGCTGACCCTGCGCCTCGCGGGCGACGCCAACGACTACACCGGCAAGGGACTCTCCGGCGGACGCATCATCGTGCGGCCGGCGGCGGGATCGTCGTTCGCCGCCGAGGAGAACATCATCGCCGGGAACGTCATCCTCTACGGCGCCACCGCCGGCGAGGTGTTCCTCCGCGGCATCGTGGGCGAGCGCTTCTGCGTCCGCAACTCCGGTGCGATCGCCGTCGTCGAGGGCGTCGGCGACCACGGCTGCGAGTACATGACCGGTGGACGCGTCGTCGTCCTCGGCGAGACCGGGCGCAACTTCGGGGCCGGCATGAGCGGCGGCATCGCCTACGTCTGGGACCCGGAGGGCCGGTTCCCCGGACGGGTCAACCCCGAGATGGTGGATCTCGATCCACTCGACGGGGACGACATCGACTGGCTGCGCGACCGCATCGCCCGGCACCAGGACGAGACCGCGTCCCCGGTGGCCGAGGGGATCCTGCACCGGTGGGACGAGGCCGTCAGGGAGTTCGTCAAGGTGATGCCGCGTGACTACAAGCGGGCACTCGCCGACGCCGCACGTGCGGCTGCGACGGGCACGGCGGCGGAGCCGCTCACCATCTCGGGACAAAGGGAGCGCTAGTGGGCGACACCACCGGATTTCTGAAGCACACCCGCGAGCTGCCCGTGCGGCGGCCCGTGCCGGAGCGTCTGCGGGACTGGAAGGAGGTCTACGAGCACTTCCCCACCCACCGGCTGCGTGATCAGGCCAGTCGCTGCATGGACTGCGGTATCCCGTTCTGCAACCAGGGCTGCCCGCTCGGGAACATCATCCCCGACTGGAACGACCTCGTCTATCGCGACCGTTGGTCCGAGGCCATGGACCGGCTCCACGCGACCAACAACTTCCCCGAGTTCACCGGTCGCCTGTGTCCCGCCCCCTGCGAGCAGGCGTGCGTATTGGGCATCAACCAGCCACCGGTGACCATCAAGCAGGTCGAGGTGTCGATCGCCGAGCGGTCGTTCGACGAGGGCTGGACGGAGCCGGTCGTCCCGGCCCGCAAGACCGGCAAGCGCATCGCCGTCGTGGGCTCCGGCCCGGCCGGTCTCGCCGCAGCTCAGCAGCTGACCCGTGCCGGCCACGGTGTCGTGGTCTTCGAGCGAGCCGAGAAGATCGGCGGGCTGCTGCGATTCGGCATCCCCGACTTCAAGATGGAGAAGTGGGTCATCGACCGCCGCCTCGCACAGATGGAGGCGGAGGGCACCGAGTTCCGTACCGGCGCCAACGTGGGCGTCAACGTGTCGGTCGACGAGCTGCGCGACGAGTTCGACGCAATCGTGCTGGCGGGAGGCGCCACCGCGTGGCGCGACCTGCCGATGCCCGGACGCGAGCTCAAGGGCATCTACCAGGCGATGGAGTACCTCCCCGATTCCAACCGTGTGCAATCCGGCGACCTGGCCGAACACCCGATAAACGCCGACGGGAAGCGCGTCGTCATCATCGGTGGCGGCGACACCGGCGCCGACTGTCTCGGTACGGCCAACCGCCAGGGCGCCGTCAGCGTCACCCAGCTGGAGATCATGCCCCGCCCGCCGGCGGACCGCGCCGAGCACACCCCGTGGCCGATGTGGCCGCTCATGTACATGAGCTCGTCGGCCCACGAGGAGGGCGTCGAGCAGGTCTACGCGATCTCCACCACCGAGTTCGTCGGCGACGCCTCCGGGAACCTCAAGGGCATTCGCACCGTGGACGTCCAGGTCGAGATGGCCGACGGCCGACCCAACTTCGTTCCCGTCGAGGGTTCGGAGAAGGAGATCCCCTGCGAGCTGGTCTTCCTCGCGATGGGCTTCGTCGGCCCCGAGCGCGCCGGGATGCTCGAGCAGCTCGGCGTCGAGCTCGACGGGCGCGGCAACGTGCAACGCGACGAGCAGTGGCGGACCTCCGTCGACGACGTCTTCGTCTGCGGCGACATGGGTCGGGGCCAGAGCCTCATCGTGTGGGCCATCGCCGAGGGGCGCGCGTGTGCCGCCGCGGTGGACCAGGAGCTGATGGGCACGACGCAGCTGCCCAGCCCGGTGCAGCCCACCTCGATGCCGCTGCGTTAGAGGGGACGGTGGGTGCGGGGATACGCGCACCTGTCGTGGATTCTTGGGTGCGCAGCCCTGGGACTGGCGACGACGATCCTCCCGCCCACCCCGACCAGCCGCCAGTCCCCGGGCTTCGCGCGGGCCTCTCATTCGGCCGGGGAGGTTGGGTGGTTGGATGCGGGGGGACGCGATGGGCAGGTCTTGAACGGTCAGCACTACCGTGGGGGCGGTGTGGCTAGGCCCCCAGGTTGGCCGCCCAGATCCAGGCGGGGCTTCCGTACAGGGTCGCCTGTCCCACGTGGCCGACTCCCATGGCCCGGTACGACGGGTTCAGCAGCGACCGGCGGTGGGGGGCCGACGCCAACCATGCGGCCATCGTCGCCCGCGGCGTTCCCCCCTCGGCGGTGCGACCCGCGTAGATGACCTCGCCCAGACGCGACAGCCCTGAGCCGGCCAGCGTGTTGCGGACGCCACAGGGTGTGTGCGAGAACTCCTGGCACGACTGGACCCGACGTACCTTTGCGAGCGCCTTGTTCCGCAGCCATGCGTTGGGACGGACCGGTGGCGCTCCGACACGCGCACGCGCGTAGTTGACGAGACAGTGCATCGCATTGGTGTGGGCCGCCGGGGTGGCGGCGGTGGCTCCCTGCCCCGGGCACACGCCTGGCGGGGCCAGGAGCGACCCCTGAGCGAGGGCGGGGGACGTGGCGGCGGCCGCGGCGAACGATCCTACGGCGACGGCGACAAGACGTCGGATCATGTGATCTACCTCCTTGCTTCGGCGTCGACGCATCACGAGTCCGTTGTGACCACGTACGACCACCGTACGAGCGCTCCGTGGACCGAGGACGACCGAGGATGAGGAGGCTCCTCATCACACATGCCCAACCCCGTGCCCGGCCGCTCACCTCATGTACGGCAGTGACACCTCTGTTGCGGGAAGGGACCTTCCTAGCAGCTGGACGGGCCAGGTCCAAGTTCTCGCGCACCAAGTGCGATCACACTTACAGGTTCACAGAGAACTCCTGCAAATTACCGGAGGTTTTCCCTCCGGCCCCCTCCCGCTCAGAAAATCATTCGGGTCCTTATGGCATGGACGGCATGCACGCCACATCCGACGAGCGGCCCCACACCCGCGCACAAGCGCCGTGGCCCCGACGAAACCGTTCGTCGGGGCCACGAGGCGGGACCCACCGGGTGCCGGTCGGCGACCGACCGGCACCCCCGGCGGCTCAGTCCTCGATCCAGTCGAAGGTCCGGGTGACCGCCTTCTTCCACATGGCGTACTCCTTGGCGACCTTCTCCGAGTCCATCTGGGGGGTCCACTCCTTGTCCTTACCCCAGTTCGCACGGAGATCGTCGACCTTCTCCCAGAACCCGACGGCGAGTCCGGCGGCGTAGGCCGCGCCGAGACACGTGGTCTCGGCCACGGTCGGCCGGATGACGGGCACGCCGAGGACGTCCGACTGGAACTGCATCAGGACCTCGTTGGCGACCATCCCGCCGTCCACCTTCAGCGCGGTCAGCGCGACGCCCGAGTCCTGGTTCATGGCATCGACGACCTCACGCGTCTGCCACGCCGTGGCCTCCAGCACCGCTCGCGCGATGTGGCTCCGGTTGACGTAGCGCGTCAGGCCCACGATGACTCCACGGGCGTCCGACTTCCAGTACGGCGCGAACAGACCCGAGAACGCCGGCACGATGTACACGCCACCGTTGTCCTCGACCTCCTTCGCCAGCTCCTCGACATCGGGCGCCGCGGGGAACATCTTCAGGTTGTCGCGGAGCCACTGGACGAGCGAACCGGCGATCGCGATGGATCCCTCGAGCATGTACTTGGCGGGCTCGTCACCGATCTTGTACCCCACGCCGGTGATGAGTCCGTTCTTCGACTGCATCGGCTTCTCGCCGGTGTTCAGAAGAACGAAGCACCCGGTTCCGTAGGTGTTCTTCGCCTCGCCCTCGTCGAAGCAGGTCTGACCGAAGAGCGCAGCCTGCTGGTCTCCCAGGTCGCCGGCGACGGGGATGCCGGCAAGCGCGCCGACAGCCTCACCGTAGACCTCGGACGACGCCTTGATCTCCGGCAGCATGGACCTCGGCACCCCGAGGATCCGAAGACACTCGTCGTCCCAGTCCAGGGTCTCCAGATCCATCATCATGGTCCGGCTGGCGTTGGTCACATCGGTGATGTGCCGACCGCCGTTGACCCCACCGGTCAGGTTCCAGATGACCCACGTGTCCATGTTGCCGAACAGGAGCTCGCCCGCCTCGGCCTTGGCGCGTGCGCCCTCGACGTTGTCGAGGAGCCATCTGATCTTCGGCCCGGAGAAGTAGGTCGCGATGGGGAGACCCGTCTTGGCGCGGAAACGATCCGGCCCGCCATCGGCGGCGAGTTCATCGCAGATCTTGTCGGTGCGCGTGTCCTGCCACACCAACGCGTTGTGGATCGCCTTCCCGGTGGCCTTCTCCCACACCACCGTCGTCTCCCGCTGGTTGGTGACACCGACCGCGGCGATGTCCTTCGGGTCGATCCCCCCCTTGGAGAGACAGCCCTCGATCACCTCCTGGGTGTTGGTCCAGACCTCCGCCGGGTCATGTTCGACCCACCCCCGGTCGGGAAAGATCTGTTCGTGTTCCTTCTGATCGATTGCGACGACCTGCCCCTCATGGCTGAACACCATGAAGCGGGTGCTGGTCGTCCCCTGGTCGACGGCACCGACGTACTTGGCCATCACTGTCCTCCGTTCTGTGTTCCGAATGTTCGCTCGGCGGCGCGGATGAGCATTGCGCTCGACGTGGCCCCGGGATCCTGATGACCGATGCTCCGCTCGCCGAGGTAGCTCGCGCGCCCCTTCTGGGCGAGGAGCGGGATGGTGGCCTTCATGCCGTCATCGGCCGCCCGTGCGGACGCGGACAGTGCGGCGACCATGTCCCCGCCCTCCGCGAGCGCGGACGCAAACGCGTCGCGCGCGGGGATGAGCGCATCCAGCATCGTCTTCTGCCCCGCATCCGATCGTCCGATCTTCTGCACCCCGGCGATGCCGGCGTCCAGCGCGGCCAGCCATCCGTCCGCCGTGACCTCGGTGGCGCCGGCGAGGGCGTTCCCCGCCTGCATGAAGAACGATCCGTACAGCGGACCGCCGGAACCTCCGACGGTGGAGATGAGCGTCATCCCCACCGTCTTCAGCATCTGACCGATGTCGTCCGCGTTCGGCAGCTTCGTCACGGCCGCGGTCATGCCGCGGTCCATGTTGATCCCGTGGTCGGCGTCGCCGATGGCGGAGTCGAGGTCCGTCAGCATCTCCTTGTTCTCGGCCACCGCGGCCTGGAACGCGCGGATCCAGTCCGCCACGACGTTTGCGTCGATGCTCATCCGGGCCTCCGCGTCGCCACCATGGCTCAGGCCCCCCAACGCAGCGCGGGGGTGAGAACCGGCGCGTCCCAGTAGCGCGTGAGCTCGTCATCCAATCTGAGCAGGGTGATCGAGCATCCCGCCATCTCGAGGGATGTGATGTACGGACCGACCAGGTTGCGGCCGATCGTGATCCCCCGTTCCGAGAGGATGGAGTTGAGTTCGTTGTAGATGACGTACAGCTCGATGAGCGGGGTTCCGCCCATCCCGTTCACGAAGGCGAGGACGGAGTCCCCCCTCTCGAACGGCAGGTCGTCCAGGATGGGTTCGGTCAGCATCCGCGTCACATCGGCGGCCGATGCGAGCGGAACGCGTTCACGCCCCGGCTCGCCGTGGATGCCGATACCGATCTCCATCTCGTCATCGCCCAATTCGAATGTGGGCTTGCCGGCCGCCGGCACGGTGCACGACGTGAGCGCCATGCCCATGCTGCGAACCTGTGCGTTCACCTTCTCGGCGAGCGCCGTGACCTCGGCGAGGGACTTCCCGTCCTCGGCCGCGCCTCCGCAGATCTTCTCGAGAAGGACGGTACCGCCGACACCACGCCGGCCCGCCGTGTACAGGCTGTCCTTGACCGCGACGTCGTCATCGACGACCACGGCTGCGACGTCGATGCCCTCGGCTCCGGCCATCTCCGCGGCCATCTCGAAGTTCATGACGTCGCCGGTGTAGTTCTTCACGATGTGGAGGACGCCGGCCCCTCCGTCCACCGCCTTTGTGGCTTCGAGCATCTGGTCGGGGGTCGGTGAGGTGAACACCTCTCCGGGGCATGCTGCGTCCAGCATGCCCCGCCCGACGAAGCCGCCATGCATGGGCTCGTGTCCCGAGCCCCCGCCCGAAACCAGCGCGACCTTCCCCGACACGGGCGCGTCCGCCCGCGTGATGTAGTGGGGCGAGACGTTCACGCTGATGAGGTCGCCGTGCGCCGCGGCCATTCCGGCGAGCGAGTCGACGACGACGTCGTCGGGCGTGTTGATCAGCTTCTTCATGTCATGTCCCTAGTAGAGGCCGCGGAATACGAGGCCCGCGACAAGACCTCCGATG
This sequence comes from uncultured Bifidobacteriaceae bacterium, assembly GCA_964531025.1. GTDB lineage: Bacteria > Actinomycetota > Thermoleophilia > Miltoncostaeales > Miltoncostaeaceae > CALMEC01. The sequence continues at coordinate 940,342 of CAZHDY010000001.1, forward strand.
ACGGGTCCGATCACCGGAACCCAGGCGTAGTTCCAATCGCTGGAACCCTTCCCGGGGATCGGCAGGACCGCGTGCGCGATGCGCGGACCGAGGTCACGCGCCGGGTTGATTGCATAGCCGGTCGGTCCACCGAGCGACAGACCGATCGAGAGGACCAGGAATCCGACGATCAACGGGACGACCCCGTTCGAGAACGCGGCCTGGAGATCGGGACCCGAACCCGCCTTGGCGAAGTGGTCTCCGATCGCGAGCACACCGAACACGAGCACGAAGGTGCCCACGATCTCGGTGACGACGTTGGCCGCGGGATTGCGAATGGCGGGTCCTGTCGAGAACACCGCGAGTTTCGTCGCAGGATCGTCCGTCTCACGCCAGTGCATCGCGTATGTGAGGAACACGAGCACCGCGCCGATGAAGGCACCCACGAACTGGCCGCCGATGTATTGGAACGCCTCGCTCGTACCGATACCGCTGTTCTCCTGGGTCAGAAGACCGAGGGTCACCGCCGGATTAAGGTGGGCACCGCTGTACTGCCCGACGGTGTACACCGCCATGGCGACCGCCATACCCCACCCGAGTGTGATCACGATCCAGCCGCTGTCGAATGCCTTCGACCGGGCCAGGACCACGCCGGCGACGACACCGTCACCGAGCAGGATAAGAAGCGCCGTTCCCACCATCTCGGCCGTGAAGATGTTAGTCATCATCACTCCTTGGATTGAAGGTGGCGCGTCCTCGTCCCTCTGTCCCCTTCCGAGGACGCGCGGGAAAACGATAAGACTTCGTGTGAGATTTTGTACAGTTCGTTACGAACTGTATGCGCACACTAGCGCACGAACGGAGCCCTTGACGAGGCCCGCGTCCGAGTGTCTATGATCGGTCACATCCTCGGACCCAGGACCACGCCATGAGATCTCTCGAGACCGATGTACTCGTGATCGGCGGCGGCGCCACCGGCGCCGGAGTCCTGCGTGACGCGGCGATGCGGGGCTTCCGTGCCATCCTCGTCGAGCGCGTGGACCTCGGCCAGGGGACCACGGGACGCTTCCACGGCCTCCTTCATTCGGGCGGCCGGTATGTCATCAGTGATCCACATTCGGCGACGGAGTGCGCTGAGGAAACCGAGCTCTTGTCGCGTATCGCGGGTGACGCAGTCGAGATGACCGGCGGCCTCTTCGTGACCACACCCCACGACGACCCCGACTACGCCGACAAGTTCGTGCAGGGGTGCCATGACACCCGGGTTCCCGTCAATGAGATCCCGGTCGCCGAGGCACTGCGACGTGAACCGCGGCTCAATCGGAGGATCAGTCGGGCATTCGAGGTCAACGACGGATCTGTGGACGCCTGGCGTCTCATCTGGGGCAACGTCCGCTCGGCGCAGGAATACGGCGGACGGGCACTCACCTATCACTGGGTGAGTGATGTCCTCCGCGACGGGGACCGCGTAGCGGGCGTGGTGTGTCACGACGGGATCAGCGGCGAGGATGTCCGCATCGAGGCGGGATTCGTGATCAACGCCACCGGCGCGTGGGCCGGTGAGCTCGCGACGATGGCCGGATGCCACGGTGTCGAGGTGGTGCCCGGCCGCGGCATCATGATCGCGATGAACCACCGGCTCGTCAGCCAGGTCATCAACCGCTGCGACCCGCCGGGCGACGGCGACATCCTCGTCCCCGTCCGGACCGTCTGCGTGATCGGAACCACCGACACGCGCGCCGAGAGCCCCGACAACCTCGCCATCCCCCGTGACGAGGTGCAGCAGATGCTGGACGCGGGCGAGGTCCTGGTCCCCGGCTTCCGCCAGGCGCGCGCGGTGCACGCGTGGGCGGGCGCACGCCCCCTGGTGAAGGACAGCAGGGTCTCCGAGGCCGACACCCGGCACATGAGCCGGGGCATGTCGGTGATGGACCACAAGGAACGTGACGGCGTCAGCGGCTTCATGACGATCGCCGGCGGCAAGGCGACCACCTACCGCCTCATGGCGAAGAACATCGTGGATGCCATGTGCGAGCAGATGGGCGTCGACCGTCCCTGCACCACGGCCGACGAGCCACTCGTCGGATCGACTCCGGGTACGACCGTCCACATCACCGACCGGCTTCGCGACCGCGAAGCCGACCGCCGCGACGATCAGATCATCTGCGAGTGCGAGCTCATGTCACGAGGGATGCTGACGTCGCTCCTGCGTGACCGTCCCTCCGTCGCCTTCGACGACATCCGCCGTCAGCTGCGATTGGGTATGGGACCCTGCCAGGGCGGCTTCTGTGCCTACCGTACGGCCGGCATCGCCCACGAGGAGGAGCACATCGACATCGCGCGTGCCAACGGCCTGATGCGGATGTTCCTGAAGAACCGCTGGATCGGTCTCCACTCCATCCTCTTCGGCGACCAGGTGCGCCAGACGGCCCTCGACGACTGGATCGCGCGCGGCACCCTCGACGTCGAGCACCTGCCCGAGGTGGACGCGCTGCCCAGCCGGCCCGTGGGAGTTGAGATATGACCGACGTCGTCGTCATCGGCGCTGGCGTGGCAGGGCTCACCGGAGCCCTGCGCCTGGCCCGTGGTGGTGCCCGGGTGATCCTGCTGTCGGGTGGCATCGGCGGGCTCCAGCTGTCGCAGGGGTCGATCGACATCCTGGGCTACTCGCCCGACGTCGTTTCTCGTCCGCTCGACGCGATCGATGACCTGGTCGACCGCTCTCCCGATCACCCCTACGCGCGCCTGGGCTCGTCGCAGGTGGCGATGTCCGTCGGATGGTTCGCCGACAACCTGCCCGGGATGCTCACCGGCGACCTGACACGCAACATGCGGCTTCCCACGGCCGTCGGCGTCGCCCGCCCCACGGCCCTCGCACCGCCGAGCCTGGCCGCGGGTGCGCTCCGCGACGGCATGTCACTCGCCATCGTCGGCATCGGCGTCGTCAAGGACTTCCACCCCGGCCTCGTGGCCCAGAACATCTCCCGGGTCACGCTGGAGGACGGCGGATCCGTCGAGGCCACGGCGGCCGTGGTCCACATCACGGCGCGCGAGGGTGAGGTCGACACGTCGCCCCTGAACGTGGCACGCGCGATGGACGATGAGGCATTCCGGCGCAGCTTCGGTGACAAGGTGGCCGCCGCGGTCAACGGTGCCGACGCCATCGGCCTGCCGGCCGTGCTGGGCATCCGCACACCCGGCGTCTGGGAAGCGCTCTGTGAGCAGTTGGGACGCCCCGTCTTCGAGATCCCCACGCCGCCGCCCGGAGTGCCCGGTATGCGCCTGAACGTCGCACTGACCGATGCGGTCCGCGCCGCGGGGGTACGCGTCATCATGGGCGGGTGGGTCATCGACCGCGGGGGGACGTCCGATCGTCTGGAATGGGTGGCCACCGATTCGGCCGGGCGTGACCGGCGCTTCGCCGCGCGCGCCTTCCTGCTTGCACCCGGCGGATTCGAGAGCGGAGCGCTCCACGTCGACTCGTACTGGAACGTCACCGAGCGCGCGCTCGGCCTTCCGGTCGCCCAGCCGCCGACCGACCAGCCCATCGTTCAGGAGGACTTCCGCCAGGACCACCCGCTCTTCCTCTCGGGGGTGGCCGTGGACGACGCCATGCGCGTCGTGGATCCCGGCACGCGGGAGCCCGTGTACGACAACGTCCATGCCGCCGGAGGGATCCTCGCGGGATCCATCCGTTGGACGGAGAAATCCGGGGAGGGCATCGCGATCGCCAGCGCCGTGCGCGCCGCCGACGCCATTCTGAAGGAGCTGTGATGACCAGGGCCAGCGAGACCGAGGAGTTCCCGGAGCTGATGCGGGACAGCCTCGACCATTGCGTCAAATGCACAATCTGCGAGACCCAGTGCCCCGTGGCGGCCGTCACCCCGCTCTTCGCCGGGCCGAAGTACGTCGGCCCGCAGGCCGAGCGCTACCGGAGCGCGAAGCAAAGCGTCGACCACACGCTCGACTACTGCTCAAGCTGCGGCATCTGCACGCACTCCTGCCCGCAGGGTGTGAAGATCGCCGAGATCAACTCGCAGGCGCGTGCCGCGATGAAGAAGCAGAACGGCATCCCGCTCCGAGACCGGATCATCTCCCGCCCCACGATGATGGGACGGTTGAGCGCCCCGGTCGCCCCGATCTCCAACTGGGTCCTGCGCTTCCGCCCCGCGCGGCTCGCGCTGCAGGGCGTCCTCGGGATCCACGCCAAGGCGCCCATGCCGGTGTCGGCACCCAAGACACTCCGACGCCGCCTGAAGAAGCGACAGAAGCCCGAGACGGCCCCGCGCGGGCAGGTCATCTACTTCCACGGGTGCAGCGCCGAGTTCTACGAGGTCGAGACGGCGCTCAAGACCATCGACGTACTGGAGCACAACGGCTTCGAGGTCCTCACGCCGAAGCAGGGGTGCTGCGGCCTGCCCCTCCAGACCAACGGGCTCTACGACGACTCGCGCAAGTACGTGCGAAAGCTCGTCGACCAGCTCCGCGTGCCCGAGGGCGACATCCCGATCGTGGCGAGCTCGACCAGCTGCGGGCTGATGCTGAAGCGCGAGGCCCATGAGATCCTCGGCGTCGACGACGCGGAGCTGGCCGAGGTCGGCAGCCGCACCTACGACATCTGCGAGTTCCTGCTCGACCTCCATGACCGCGGCGAGCTTCGCACCGACTTCCGTCCCATCCCCGAGCGGGTGCCGTACCACCCGCCCTGCCAGCTGCGCGGTCACGGCGTCGGGCTCCCCGCGCTCGAGCTCTTCCGCCTCATCCCCGAGCTGGAGGTCGAGGAGAGCGGTGCCACCTGCTGCGGGGTCGCCGGCACCTACGGGCTGAAGAAGGAGAAGTACGACGTGGCGATGGCCGTCGGCGCCCCGCTCTTCGAGAAGGTGCGCGGAATGGATCCGCCGCAGGCCGTGTGCGACTCCGAGATCTGCCGCTGGCAGATCAACACGGCGACCGACGTGCCGACGGTGCACCCGATCGCGATGCTGCACCGCGCGTACGGCCTGTCGTAGCCGCGCGACCTCGATCTCCCAACGGGGTGGTCGGTGCCAGGCACCATCCACCCCGTTGGCTCTCTCCGGGCCGGACGGATCCGGCCACGGCAGCGCTACGGTCCATTCCCCATTCCCGAGGAGCCATGCATGCCCATCCTGACCGTCATCATCGCCAGCACACGCCCCGGCCGGACCGGAGGCATCGTGGCCCCGTGGTTCGTAGAGGTCGCCCGTGAACACGGAGCCTTCGACGTGGAGGTCGCCGACCTCGCCGAGATCAACCTGCCGATGATGGACGAGCCGGCCCACCCGCGACTCGGCCGGTACGAGCATCAGCACACCCGTGACTGGAGCGCCCGCATCGCCCGGAGCGACGCCTTCGTGGTGGTCATGCCCGAGTACAACTACGGCTTCAACGCCCCGATCAAGAACGCGATCGACTATCTCCACAACGAGTGGGCGCACAAGCCGATGGGGTTCGTCTCGTACGGAGGCGTGTCGGCCGGCACACGGGCGGTCCAGATGCTGAAGCAGGTCGTCACGACACTGAAGATCACCCCGGTCACCGAGGCCGTCTCGATCCCGTTCTTCCCGCAGTTCATCTCGGATGACGGCGTACTTCAGCCCAACGAGATCATGACGACGTCGGCTGCGGCGATGCTCGACGAGCTCGCACGCTACGAGGAGGCGCTTAGCCCCCTCCGCACCACGGACGACTGAGAGAGCATCGGACCGACGGCCTCCCGGCGCGGGGTCCCGGGTAGAGTCCTCACATGGTCGGAATCGTGGTCGTGAGTCACAGCGCGCAGGTCGCCGAGGGGGCGGTTGCCCTGGCCCGCCAGATGGCCGGAGATGTCCGCCTCGAGGCCGCGGGTGGCAGCACCGAGACGGCCGACGGCATCGGAACCGACGCCATGCGGGTGATGGAGGCCATCGACCGGGCAGGCGCCGACGGCGCCGATGTCCTCGTCCTCATGGATCTCGGGAGCGCCATCCTGTCGGCGGAGACCGCACTGCAGTTTCTCGATCCCGCCGTGGCCGAACGCGTCCGGCTCTGTTCGGCACCCGTCATCGAGGGGACGGTGGCGGCGGCCGTCACCGCCGCCGGAGGCGCCTCCCTCGATGTGGTCGCCGCCGAGGCGCAGCGCGGGCTCGAGCCCAAGCGCGCACAGCTGGACGACGTTCCGGCGACGGCGTCCGACACCACATCGGCCTCGCCCGACGACGACCCCGGCGACTGGTCCTCCATTGAAGTCGATGTGACGATTCCGAACGGCCTCCATGCCCGTCCCGCGGCTCGCTTCGTGCAGCTGGCGACGGGATTCGACGCCACGATCCGCGTCGTCAACACGACGACGGGGGCGGGTCCCGCCGACGCCTCCAGCCTCACCGACATCGCGACGCTCGGGGCACGGCAGGGGCACACCGTCCGGGTCGAGGCCCACGGCACGGATGCGGACGCAGCGCTCGCGGCCATCCGCGCCCTCGCGGACCGCGACTTCGACGAGCACCCCGAACCGGAATCGGCTCCCTCCGGCCCCGCCGTCGGGACACCGGTCGCGATGCCGCCCGTCGCGACCGCCACCGCCCCCGGGATGCCGGCCATTCCCGGAATGCCCGCCGCGTTCCAGATCGGTCCCGACGGCAGCTTCCTGGGGATGGCCGCCGCGCCCGGTCAGGCCGTGGCACGCGCTCGCCGTCTGCGACGCCCCCCGGCCAGGCCACGCGTCCCGGGCGACCCGGCGGAGGAGTCCGCCGCCCTCGACGCGGCTCTTGATCGGGCACGGTCCGAGCTCCGCTTCGCCCGCGACACCGTGGCGCGTCAGGCCGGCGAGGAACACGCCGCCATGCTGGATGCGCAGGGCGCGATGCTGGACGACGCCGCGATCATCTCACCGGCCAAGGCCGCGATCGCCGGCGGCACCCAGGCGGAGATGGCGTGGCAGCAGTCCGTCGAGAGCGTGGCCGCGAAGTTCAGCGCGCTGGACGACCCGTACTTGCGCGCCCGCGCGGAGGACGTGCGCGACATCGGGCGGCGCGTGCTCACCTGCTTCGCCGGGTCGGCCGGCGGGCCCCCGACCCTCCGCGGCCCGGGCATCCTCGTCGCCCGCGAGCTCGGCGCGGGCGAGACCGCGTCGCTCGACCTCTCACTGGTGAAGGGCATCGCCGTCGCCACGGGGAGCCCCACATCCCACAGCGCGATCCTCGCCCGCGCCCTCGGCGTCCCCGCCGTCGTGAACCTGGGCGAGGGACTGATGTCCATCGGCGAGGACACCCCGATCCTCCTGGACGGAGACGCCGGCAGCCTGCGCATCGCCCCTGACGCCGAGACCGTGGCGCGCGTGAACGCCGCGAACGCCGAACGGGAGAGGGCAGCCGAGGAGGCCCGCCTCGCCGCACGGGCCCCCGCCGAGACGAAGGACGGTGTCGTCATCGAGGTGGCGGCCAACATCGCCACGGATCGTGACGCCCAGGGTCTCGTCGACCTCGGGGCCGACGGCGTCGGGCTCTTCCGCAGCGAGTTCCTCTACATGGGCCGCGACACGCCACCCGACGAGGAGGAGCAGCTCGCCGCATACACCGCCACTGCCGCCGCGCTCGACGGTGGACGTCTGGTCATCCGCACCCTCGACGCGGGTGCGGACAAGGAGGTCCCCGGCATCAGCCAGACCGGCGAGGAGAACCCCTTCCTCGGCAAGCGCGGCGTCCGGCTCAGCCTGGCGAACCCCGAGCTCTTCCGCGCGCAGCTGCGGGCGATCCTCCGGGCGTCGGCCGAGCACCGCATCGCTGTGATGTTCCCCATGGTCGCCACGGTCGACGAGCTCCTGTCGGCGCGCGAGCAGCTGGTGACCGCACGCGACGAGGCCAGCGCGGCCGGCCATGCCGTGGGCGAGCCGGAGGTCGGGGTCATGATCGAGGTGCCGTCGGCGGCCCTCTGTGCCGAGGCCCTGGCCGAGCACGTGGACTTCTTCTCCGTCGGGACCAACGACCTGACCCAGTACACGCTGGCGGCCGAGCGGGGCAACGCCGCCGTGGCGGACCTCACCGACGCCTACCATCCGGCGGTGCTCCGGCTGATCGGGATCGTGGGCACCGCCGCAGCACGGAACGACGTCTGGGTCGGCGTGTGCGGCGAGGCGGCATCCGACGAGGACGGTGTCGCCGTCCTCCTGGGCCTCGGCGTGCAGGAGTTGTCCGTTCCCGGACCCCGGGTCGCGGTGATCAAGGAGCGAGTGCGCTCACTGGAGATGGACGCCTGCCGCGTGTTCGCGTCCGAGGTCATCCGGCTGGGCACGGCCGAGGAGGTCCGTCGCAGCCTGACCGCGAAAGGTTGCGGCGGCGAGGGCGCCTGCTGCGGAGGGGCGGACCACTCGCACTGAGGCAGTGTGAACCGTCGGTGGACGACAGCCACCGACGACGCGGCGGAGTACGCTCACCCCATGAGCCAGCACGACATCGACCGCATCCTCACCACGACGCGCGCGGTGCGACGCAAGCTCGACCTCGACCGCGACGTGCCGCAGGCACTCGTCGACGAGTGCCTGACGATCGCCCAGCAGGCGCCGACGGGCGGCAACCGCGAGGTCACCCGCTTCGTCGTCGTCCGCGATCCGTCCACCCGCGCCGCCCTCGCCGACATCTACCGCAAGGGCTGGGCCAAGTACATGGACCCGTCGTCCGGCGCCGGAGCGAAGAAGCGCTCCGGCGATGTGGCCGCCGAGCGTCAGCGACGGGTGGTGGCCTCGTCGCTCCACCTCGCCGAGAACCTCGAGCGCGTGCCCGTCCACATCGTCCCGTGTGTCCGGCCGCGGACCGACACGGCCTCAATCGTCCTCCAGGCATCGACGTTCGGCTCGGTCTACCCGTCGGTGTGGAGCTTCATGCTCGCCGCCCGCGCGCGCGGCCTGGGCACGACCCTCACGACGCTGCATCTGTTCGAGGAGGGTGAGGCCGCGGAGCTCCTCGGCATCCCGGACCACTTCCAGCAGGTCGGCCTGATCCCCGTGGCGTACGCGACGACCACCGACTTCTCCCCCGCCCCGCGGCGTCCCCTGGAGGAGTTCCGAAGCATCGACCGCTGGCCGGCCGACTGACGGCCCACGACTCGCCAGTGTGGGTGGCGACTCCGAGCACCGATGCCTCGAGATCGGCGACGAACCGGCGGCGATCGTCACCTACGACGAACGGCTGATCGATGCGGCTCGCACTCACGGTGTGGCGGTCCTCGCACCCGGCTGACGCCACTCCACCCGTGCGCCCCCTCCCGATCGTGACGACCCCATGAGACGCCGGCTCCGGGTCTGGGCCGGCCTCATGCGCCGACGTGCTGGCCCTCGGGATCGCGGTCCGCGACCCGCGTGTTCCAGTGCGGGCGAAGATCCTGGCCGGCGTCGTGGTGGGCTACGCCCTGAGCCCCATCGACCTGATACCCGATTTCATCCCCATCCTCGGATCGATCGACGATCTGGTTATCGTCCCCTTTGGCGCTCCGCCTGATCCCGGAGGAGTTGATGGACGAGTTCCGCACACGTGCGGCGCACACCAAGCGTCGTGCGACCCGTTTCGCCGTCATCACGGTGCTCGTGGTGATCCTCTTCTGGGCGGCGGTCCTGGGCCTCATCTGGTGGGTCGTCTTCCGCTGACGGGGGACGCGGAGTTCAGGCGGATCGTCGTCCCGACCGCACCGCCTCGACCGTTCGCTCCGGCTCGGAGACCCTCAGCATCATCTCCACACGCCCCGAGGAATCGGGCAGCACCCGCGCGAGATCCACGGCGATGGAGAGCGCGCCGTCACGGGTCTCGACCTCGTACGCATCGAACCGGGGATCGTCCGTCGCGACGTTGACCAGCGGTCGCCCGCGGGCGAAGACCCCCAACCATTCTCGCGTCACGAGGATCGCGGCGCGAACCCACTGACGTCTCATGTTCGCGCGTCGCCCGGGCGCCGCCAGGTGACGGAAGGTGACGTGCGCGCGGACGCCCTCCTCCATGTAGAGCGGGCTCTCGACGATCCGGTCGTGGAAGGCCTCCGGGATGCGGCCCCGTCCGAGGAGAAGATCGGTGATCGGATTCCTCATCCCGGCGACGTTATCCGACGTCGACCCTCTGCCCGGGGCTCAGCCCTCGGCCGGCCCGCCCACCGCCGCGCCGGCCACGGGCCGATGGACGAGCACTTCAACGGAGGAGTCGGACCTGTCCCTGTCCGCCAACCGTGCCACCTGCCCGAGACCGGCGAGCACGGCCACGATCCCCACGCAGATCGCGGCCCACGCGACGCCACGCCCCCGGCCGCATTCTCGCGCCCGTCGAAGTCCGCTCGCACCGAGGACGATCGCGATGACGCCACAGATCACCATGGGAAGCCCGAAGGCGGGCAACGGCGAGCGAGCATCGGGATTGGCCGTCTGGATGGTGGCCGACGCCAGGATCGGAACGACGAAACCACCGATCGCCGTCCAGAGCGCACCCGTCGCCAGACCGTTGCGGCCCGTCGGTCGTGTGCCATCGGAAGGTGACGAAGACGACTCCGTCGTCACATCGCGCGGATCCCCGCTCACGCTGAGCATGTTATGCCTCCTCACGGCGTCACCGAGCCCTCAGGCGTACACATGTTCGGTCACGGGCGCTACCATCCTCGAAGATGGCGACTACGCCCGTCACCGCACCCTTCCACCCCGTCGTCGCCGACTGGTTCACGCGTGCCTTCGCCGAGGCCACCGACGCGCAACGCCAGGGCTGGCCCGCGATCGCGTCCGGCGCGCACACCCTCATCGTCGCCCCCACCGGCAGCGGCAAGACGCTCGCCTCGTTCCTCTGGGGCATCAACAGCCTGGTGGAACGACGCCTGGCCGGTGACGAGACCGGACGGCTGATCTACATCTCGCCGCTTAAGGCACTGAACTACGACGTCGAGCGCAACCTCCGCGGTCCGCTGGTCGGGATCAGCGACGCCGCCAAGCGGCAGGGGTTCGCGCTTCCCGAGCTGTCGGTCGCCGTCCGCACCGGAGACACCTCGCAGCGCGACCGCCAGCGGATCAACCGCACCCCGCCCGACATCCTCATCACGACGCCGGAGAGCCTCTTCCTGATGCTCACCTCGCAGGCGCGCAGCGTGCTCGCGGGTGCCACCAGCGTCATCATCGACGAGATCCATGCGGTGGCCGCCACAAAGCGCGGATCACACCTGGCGCTCAGCCTCGAGCGACTGGAGGAGGAAGCGACGGGCCCGGTGCAGCGTGTGGGCCTCTCGGCGACGCAGCGCCCCCTGTCCGAGATCGCGCGGTTCCTGGGAGGACAGGACGCGGCCGGGACACCGCGTCCGGTCACCATCGTCGACACCGAGCAGCGCCGGGACCTCGACCTCGAGGTCATCGTCCCGGTCGACGACATGGCGGACCTCGCGAACCCCGGGGCACCGACGCTCCCCGATCCGGTCATCGTCCCCGGTGACGCGCCCACCCACCACTCCATCTGGCCGGCCGTCTATCCCGCGGTGCTCGAGCTCGTCCGGGCCCACCGGTCGACCCTCATCTTCGTCAACAACCGTCGCCTCGCCGAACGCCTCGCCCTGCGACTCAACGAACTGGCGGACGAGGAGGTCGCGCGCGCCCACCACGGCAGCCTGGCCGCCGAACAGCGGACGCTCATCGAGGAGGACCTGAAGGCCGGACGTATACCCGCGCTGGTCGCCACCTCCAGCCTCGAGCTCGGCATCGACATGGGGGCGATCGACCTCGTCATCCAGATCGAGAGCCCGCGTAGCGTCGCCCGGGGCATCCAGCGTGTGGGACGGTCGGGCCACCACGTCGGCGGATCGAGCCGCGGCCGCATCTTCCCCAAGTTCCGCGGGGATCTGCTGGAGTGCGCGGCCGTCGTGTCGAACATGCGCGAGGCGGCCATCGAGGAGACCCGGGTGCCGCAGCGCCCCCTCGACGTCCTCGCCCAGCACATCGTCGCGACCGTCGTCGACGGCGAGTGGACGGTGGACCGCCTGTACTCCCTGGTGCGCCGCAGCTACCCCTTCTCCGAGATCTCGCGCGAGCAGTTCGAGGGGGTGCTCGACATGCTGGCCGGCCGCTACCCCAGCGACGAGTTCGCCGAGCTGGCACCGCGCATCGTGTGGGACCGGGTCGAGGGGACCGTGCGCGGCCGCCGCGGGGCGCGCCAGCTGGCCGTGCAGAACGCCGGCACCATCCCCGACCGCGGGCTCTACGGGGTGTTCCTGGCCGATGGCAGCACGCGCGTGGGCGAGCTGGACGAGGAGATGGTCTACGAGGCCCGCACCGGCCAGACGTTCCTGCTGGGCGCATCCACCTGGCGCATCGAGGACATCACCCGCGACCGCGTGCTCGTCTCGCCCGCGCCCGGCGTCCCCGGAGCCGTCCCCTTCTGGCGCGGCGAGGGCATCGGCCGACCCGTGGAGCTGGGACGTCAGGTCGGACGGCTCGCCCGCGAGCTCGTCGCCATGCCACAGGACCGTGCGCACGAACGCCTGCGCGAGGAGGCCGCGTTCGACGACAGCGCCGCCGCGAACCTGCTGGCGTACCTCTCCGATCAGGTCGAAGCGACGGGAACCGTCCCCAGCGACACGGCGATCGTGATCGAACGTTTCCGCGACGAGATCGGCGACTGGCGCCTCTGTGTGCTCACGCCGTACGGCGCCCGCGTGCACGCCCCCTGGGCCATGGCGCTCCAGGTGCGGCTGCGCGAAGAGCACGGCCTCACGGCCCAGGCCATCTGGAGCGATGACGGCATCGCCATCCATCTGCCGGATGCCGACGAGCCGCCGCGCGCCGACCTCGCGTTGGTCGGCGCAGACGAGGTGGAGGACATCGTGGTGGGTGAGCTGGGCGGCACCGCCCTCTTCGGCGCCCGTTTCCGCGAGAACGCAGCGCGTGCGCTCCTCATCCCGCGCCGCCGGCCAGGTCGTCGCACCCCGCTGTGGCAGCAGCGCCTGCGCGCACAGAGCCTCCTGCAGGTCGCCCAGCGCTACGGGAGCTTCCCGATCATCCTCGAGACCTACCGCGAGTGCCTGAACGACTGGTTCGACCTCCCGTCGCTCACGTCGATCCTCCGGCGGGTGGCGTCACGTGAGATCGCCGTGGTAGAGGTCGAGACGCCCACCGCATCGCCGTTCGCGGGCGCCCTGCTGTTCGAGTACGTCGCCACGTACATGTACGAGGACGACACCCCCGCCGCCGAGCGACGCGCGCAGGCCCTCGCCCTCGACCGGGACCTCCTCCGTGAGCTCCTCGGCCAGGATGAGCTGCGCGACCTGATCGATGCCGACGCACTCGCCGGGCTGGAGGACGACCTGCAGTTCCGGTCCGAACGTCGACGCGCGAAATCGTCGGATCGACTCCATGACGTCCTGCGGGGCATCGGCGACCTGACCGTTGCCGAGGTCGCCGACCGAATCGACGAACCCGAACGCGCCGCGGCATGGCTCGCCGAGCTGGAGGACGAGCGCCGCGCCGCCCGGATCCGCCTTGCCGGAGAGGAGCGATGGATCGGCGCGGAGGATATGGGTCGCTATCGCGACGGGCTCGGCGTGATGCCCCCCTCCGGTCTGCCCGACGTCTTCTTGGAGCCCGCATCGGACGCCCTCTCCGGCCTGGTCGCACGGTTCGCCCGCACTCACGGCCCCTTCACCGACGCGGATGTCGCGCGTCGTTTCGATATATCCGAGGCGCAGGCCGACGAGGTCCTCCGCGCCATGGTCGGTTCCGGCGACGTCGTCATCGGTGCCATCCGTCCGGGCGGCAGCGGCGACGAGTGGTGCGACCCCGAGGTGCTCCGGCGACTGCGTCGGTCGAGCCTGGCGGCCGCCCGCCGCGAGGTGGAACCGGTCGATCCGGAGACCCTGGGGCGGTTCCTCCCCGCATGGCAGGGCATCGGCCGGCACGGAACCCGCTCGGGCGCCGACGCGCTGCGCGAGGTGATCGCCCCGCTGCAGGGCCTCGCGCTCCCGGCCGAGCAATGGGAGTCCGAGGTGTTCCCCCTCCGCCTCGGCGGGTACTCACCCACGTGGCTCGACGAGCTGGCGGGGTCGGGTGAGCTCGTGTGGGTCGGGGCCGGGTCCATGGGTCGCGACGGCGGCCGGGTGGCCCTCTACTTCCGTGAGGACGCCGCACTCCTCGGTCCACCTCCGTCCGACGCCGCGCCCGATGACGACGCACACCGGGCCGTGCGGAATGCCCTCGCGGAAGGCGCGGCCTTCTGGGACGAGATCCTCGCCGAGATCGACATACCGATCGCCGAGGCGTTCTCCGCCCTGTGGGGCCTGGTGTGGGCGGGCGAGGTGACCAACGACCTGTGGATGCCGCTCCGGGCGCCGAAGCGCGTGCCCACCGCCCGCGCCCACAACCGTCGCCCGGGCCGCCGCTTCGCCCGCGCGGGCGGATCGGGCCAGGGCGCGACCTCGGGCCGGTGGTCGCTGACGAAGCGTCTTTTCCGCGGTCAGGTGACACACGACGAGCGGGCACGCGCGCTCGCCGAGCTGGCGCTGGACCGACACGGCGTGGTGACCCGCGCCGCCGTCCTCGCCGACGGCATCCCCGGCGGATTCGCCGGCCTCTACCGCGCCTACACCGACCTGGAGACCCTCGGGCGCTGCCGGCGCGGGTATTTCCTGGACGGGCTCGGCGGCGCGCAGTTCGCGCTGCCCGGCGCCGTCGAACGCCTGCGCGACCTGCGCGACTCCTCCGACTCCGAGCCCTACGCGGTCGTGCTCGGCGCGGCCGATCCGGCCCAGCCCTACGGCGCGCAGGTCCCGTGGCCGAGGACATCTGCATCTGGCGCACGTGGCCCGTCGCGGACCTTCGGCGCCCAAGTGATCCTCGTCGACGGCCTCCCGGTGCTCTTCCTCGACCGCGGCGGCAAGCGATTGATCTCCCTGGGCGAGCCGTCCGAGGAAAACCTCGGCCACGCGGTCCGCGCGCTGGCGGACTGGGTGCGCGCGGGATCGCGCCGGCGCATCATCATCGCGACGTTCGACGGCGAGGACGTCCGCGACACACGCGTCGCCGCCCACCTCCGTGACAACGGCTTCACCCCCGACCTCCGGGGGCTGGAGTTGCGGGGAGGGTGAGAAACGGCGTCGTCCGACTGCCCGTCTACGCTCCGCAACGCGGCGGTCGATGTGGTAGCGCGGAGCGTAGACGGGCATCGTGGCGCACTAGGGTGGCGTCCGCATTGTCAAAAGGATAACGCTTCCGTTATCCTTTTGACATGACGAGGACATCGCCGGCACGTGACGGACTCTGGGACCTGGCCGTCGAACAGCACGGCTTCGTCACCGCCAGGCAGGCGACCGATCTCAGAGTGAGCAAACAGGCGCTGCAGATGCTCGTGCGCCGAGGCACGCTCCAACGCGCCGCGCACGGGGTCTACCGCTTCCCTCGCTATCCGGTCGGACCGTACGACAACCATATGCTCGCCGTCCTCTGGACCCGCTGCCCGGAAGCTGCTCTGAGCCATGAGACGGCACTCGACGTCTACGGCATCAGCGATGTGAACCCGAACCGCATCCATGTCACCGTCGGACGAGACCGGAGACTCCGTCGCACCGACGGCAACGACTACGCCGTTCACTACGAGGATCTCACGCCGGCACAGACCGGATGGTGGCAACAGATTCCGACCGTCACAGCAGCGGTGGCGATCGATCAGTGCATCGCCCATGGCACCCCTACATACCTCCTCAGACAGGCGGTCGAACAAGGGCACGCACAGGGGTATCTGACCCTCGCCGAGCACGACAGTCTGTCCTCTCGACTGGAGACTCACGATGGCTGATGTGCCCGGCGGATCACCGCTTGCCGAAAGGTTCGACACCCTCACCGAGAAGGAGAAGCAACCGCCGTCACTCAGCGTCCTCAACCGATGGATCGCACATGCGGAAGGCCACCTCGGAGAGGAAGCACAGGGAGGTCGACTCGGCTGGATCGTCGCGTCATCCGTCGCGATCGCAGCGGTACAGCGAGCCATCGACGGAGACGGTGATCCGCTCTTCCTCCTGAAGGGAGGAACGCTCCTCCAACACCGACTGGACACTGTGGCCCGCAGCACCAAGGACGTCGACGGGGTTGTACGCGGTGATCTCGACGCATTCTTCGTCGCACTTGACACGGCGTTCGCCGAGCCCTGGGGACCGCTCTCACTCCGACGAGGCCCGATCGAAGAGATCCGTGTCCCGGCGAGCATCATCAAGCCGCGGCGATTCGATGTGATTCTCGAGTTCCGCGGCGTGACCTGGCGACGCATCCCGTTCGAGGTGTCCGCCGATGAGGCCGGCATCGGCGATGACGTCGACTACATCCGGCCGCTTCCCCTCAGGGGTTTCGGATTGCCCGATCCCGACCTGTTGGCCGGGATCGCAATGCGATTTCAGATCGCCCAGAAGATCCATGCCGTATCCGATCCGCACGATCCACCGCGCGCCGTCAACGATCGTGCACGTGATCTCGTCGATCTGCTCCTCCTGCGGGACCTCGTCACAGTGACCGGACATCCAGACATCCCCGACATTCGAATAGCCGCCGTTGCGCTCTTCGAAGCACGTGCGCGCGAGCGGACAGAGCTCGGACTCGCCGATCGCACCTGGCCTCCTCTCGTCGTCGCGCACGCGCATTGGCAGCGCGACTACGAATCGGCCGCCGCAGCCGGCGATGTCCGTCTTCCCATCGATGTCGCGGTGACCGAGATCAACTCCTGGATCGGGGCGATCGACGCCGCCCAGCCATGAACTAGGAACACGACCCACGCCACTTTGATCCGATGCCCGAAGGACACGTCAGCCACCGCAACGCGATCCTCCTCACCGACGCCCTCGTCGGACACAGGATCGTGCGTGTCGACGAGGGCGAGCGCGTCGCCGCGCAGCGCATGACGCGGCGCCTCACCGGGCGGACCGTCGACCAGGTCGACGCCGTCGGCAAGCACATGCTGGTCCGTTTCGACGACGGCTCGGTCCTGCACTCGCACCTGGGCATGGTCGGACGCTGGCGCGTCCAGCCCGCCGTGGAGACGCTCGGCCGCGGGTATCTGTGGCTGGCGCTCTGGACGGACACAATGGTGGCCGCGCAGTACAAGGGACCGACGCTCCGGCTGTACGCGCCGGGCGAACCGGTACCCGCCGCGGTCCGGCGCGTGGGCCGCGACCTGCTGGCCGCCGACGGCTCGCCGGCCGCCGACGTCACCATCCCCCTCCACGCGATCCCGGCCGACCGCCTGATCTGTGACGTCCTGCTCGACCAACGCATCGTTTCGGGGGTCGGGAACATCTACCGCAGCGAGGCGCTCTGGGACGTGGGCGTCAACCCGTGGACCCCGGTGGGCGAGCTCACGCAGGAGACGGCGGACGCGCTGGCGGCGTCGGCCGCGCGACAGCTGTCGGAGGCGGTCGGCGTGCCCGGCTCGCCCCGCGCCTCGACGCGCACGGTCCACAGCGTCTACCGCCGGACGGGTCGCCCGTGCCCGCGGTGCGGAACCCCCATACGCACGAAGCGCCACGGCGACGACAACCGCAGCATCTACTGGTGCCCCACCTGTCAGCGGGCAGCAGGATAGCCCGCCCCGCCCGGATGCCCCAGCGGCCGCGCCCAAGGCCTTCCGGGTAGCCTTGCGCAATGGCCAAGACCACATCCAAAATCGACAGTGTCGTCAACCTCTGCAAGCGACGCGGCTTCGTGTTCCCCTGCGGTGAGATCTACGGAGGCACGCGTTCGGCGTGGGACTACGGACCCCTCGGCGTCGAGCTGAAGGAGAACATCAAGCGCCAGTGGTGGCGCGCGATGGTGACGGCACGCGACGACGTGGTCGGCCTGGACTCCTCCATCATCCTGCCCCACGAGACCTGGGTGGCCTCGGGACACGTCGGGGCCTTCTCCGACCCGCTCACCGAGTGCCAGTCCTGCCACCACCGCTTCCGGGTCGATCACATGCAGGAGACCGTTGCCGCGAAGGCCGAGGCCAAGGGCCAGACCGTCAACCCGGATGACGTCTCCCTGGACGACATCGCCTGCCCCAACTGTGGAACCCGCGGCCAATGGACCACCCCGCGTGAGTTCAACATGATGCTGAAGACCTACCTCGGCGTCATCGAGGACGAGACGGGCCTGCACTACCTGCGGCCCGAGACCGCCCAGGGCATCTTCGTCAACTTCCAGAACGTCGCCACGGCAGCGCGGATGAAGCCGCCCTTCGGCATCGCGCAGACCGGCAAGTCGTTCCGCAACGAGATCACGCCCGGCAACTTCATCTTCCGCACCCGCGAGTTCGAGCAGATGGAGATGGAGTTCTTCGTCAAGCCGGGCAGCGACGAGGAGTGGCATCAGTACTGGATCGACGAGCGCACCAACTGGTACGTGGACCTCGGCATCGCGCGCGACAACCTGCGCCACTACGAGCACCCGCAGGAGAAGCTCTCCCACTACTCGAAGCGCACCGTCGACATCGAGTACCGCTTCCACTTCCAGGGTTCCGAGTGGGGCGAGTTGGAGGGCATCGCCAACCGCACCGACTTCGACCTCACGACGCACTCGAAGCACTCCGGCACCGACCTGTCGTTCTACGACCAGGCCGCGGACGAGCGCTACGTCCCGTATGTCATCGAGCCCGCGGCCGGCCTGTCGCGCTCGCTGATGACCTTCCTGGTCGAGGCATACGACGAGGACGAGGCGCCCAACACCAAGGGCGGCGTCGACAAGCGCATCGTGCTCCGACTCGACCGTCGCCTGGCGCCCTTCAAGGCAGCCGTGCTGCCCCTGTCACGAAACACCGACCTCACGCCGAAGGCCAAAGATCTCGCCGCCGCGCTGCGACGCAACTGGAACGTCGACTTCGACGATGCCGGCGCCATCGGCCGGCGTTATCGTCGCCACGACGAGATCGGAACCCCCTTCTGCATAACCGTCGACTTCGACAGCCTCGAGGACGACGCCGTCACGGTGCGCGAGCGCGACACCATGACACAGGAGCGCATCGGTATCGACCAGCTGGAGCGGTACCTGGCCGAGCGCCTCATCGGCTGCTGAACGTTGTCTCTTGGGTTGCCCTGCCGGGGGACTGGCGGAGGGGCTATCCACCCACCCGCCCCGGCCAACCGCCAGTCCCCGGGCTTCGCGCGGGGCCTCACATTCGGCCGGCTTCGTCGGGTGGTTGGGTGCGGGCCCACGCGGTGCCTGCCGTTGATCCTCGGTAGCGCAGCCAGGGACTGACGGTTGCCCCGTGTACGGCGGGACCGACCAAGCCCGCACCCAATCGGATGCGAAAGATCATCACGAGAGGCCCGACGCAGGAGGGACTGGCGGCTGGACGGGGCGGGTGGGAGGATCATTGTCTCCCGCCAGTCCCCCGGCAGCGCAACCAAGGACCTACGGCAGGAGCACGCAATCCGACACGCGCCCCTCTTGTGCGATCTGCTGCAATCCACCGCCGTGGGCGGCGACGTCCCGCACCCCCGCGTATCCGTTAGCAGGCTCACGAAGCCCGGCACGACGCCGATTCGGATACTTGTAACGCCGAATCACTAACGTGACAATCCGCACGAGACTGTGTATGGTCCGTCCATGCCCGTTCCTGTCTCCGAAGTCATGTCTCCCGTCCGAGCCGTCGTCGGTGCCGACACCACTCTGCGCCAGGCCGCAGTGACGATGAGCCAGTACAAGACGGGCGCCGCGATGGTCATCGATCAGACGCTTCCCGGTCCCGGCATCGTCACCGAGCGCGACATCCTCCGATGCCTGGCCGAGGGCAAGAATCCCGACGAGACACGTGTGAGCGACTGCATGTTCAGCCAGGTGATCGCCGCCGCTCCCAGCTGGCCCATCGGGAAGGCCGCCGACCGCATGCTGCGGCATCACATCCGGCACGTGGCGGTCTTCGAGGAGGGCCACCTCGTAGGCATCGTCTCCATGCGCGACATCATCAAGATCCTGGGCCTCTCGAGCGCAGAGGATCGCGCCGCCTGACCGCCTGACCTCCTCGTCGGGGGCGGACGACGAGACCGGGTCCGTTGTGACACCCCGCGTCGTCGACCGGAGACGACTCGGTACCATCGACCTGTGACGGACCAGGCGAAGACCACAGACCGGCACCGCGTCGTCATCGTCGGCGGCGGGTTCGGTGGGCTGCACGCCGCGCGCGCTCTGCGGCGCGCGCCGGTCGACATCACGCTGATCGACCGCCGCAACTACCACCTGTTCCAGCCCCTGCTCTACCAGGTGGCGACGGGGTCTCTCTCGCCCGGCGAGATCGCCACGCCGCTCCGTGCGGTGCTCCGCCGCCAGAAGAACATCGACGTCGTGCTGGGCGAGGTCGAGGACGTCGACCTGGACGCCCGCACGGTCAGCATGCAGCGCGCAACCGGTGCGGGCGAACCGATGGAGATCCCCTACGACACGCTGATCGTGGCAGCGGGCATGCGGAACTTCTACTTCGGTCATGACGAGTGGAGGCCCGTGGCCCCGGCGCTCAAGGACCTGGAGGACGCGCTCGACATCCGGGCCCGCATCCTCCTGGCGTTCGAGGCCGCCGAGACCGAGCCTGACCCGGACATCTGCCGCAGATGGCTGAGCTTCGTTGTCGTCGGTGGCGGCCCCACCGGAGTGGAGATGGCCGGGCAGATCGCGGAGATCGCGCGCGACACGATGCGCAATCAGTTCGCGACGTTCGATCCCGCGAAGGCGCGCGTCCATCTGGTGGAGGGCGCCGATCGCATCCTCCTGGCGTTCGACGAGAAGCAGTCGGCGCGCGCCACCCGTGATCTGGAGCAGTTGGGGGTCGAGGTATGGACCTCCACCATGGTGGCGGGCGCCGACGACAGCGGTGTCGAGGTCACACGGAACGGGACCCCGGAGCGGATCGAGGCCAACACCGTCGTCTGGGCGGCGGGAGTGGCAGCCGTGCCGCTCGCAGCCCGGATCGCCGAACATGCGGGCGTCACCCCGGACCGCGCGGGCCGGGTTCCCGTCGATGCGACTCTCTCCCTGGAAGGGCACCCCGAGGTGATGGTCATCGGTGACATGGCGAGCGCCACCGGGATGACGCTTCCCGGTGTGGCTCCGGTGGCGATGCAGGCCGGTGACTACGCTGGTCGGCGCATCATGAGGCAGCTCCGCGGGGAGACCGTCGCGCCGTTCGCCTACAAGGACAAGGGAACGCTGGCCACGATCGGACGGGCGCGAGCCATCGCCAACATCGGGGGCATGAAGTTCCGGGGCTTCATCGCCTGGTGGCTCTGGTTGGCCGTCCACCTCTTCTATCTGATCGGGTTCCAGAACCGTTTCATCGTCCTCGTCCGGTGGTCGTGGAGCTTCCTCACCCACGGACGTGGGGCCCGGCTCATCACCGGCACGGATCCGGCCGCTCCTCATCTCCGCCGGAACGGCAGGCCGTCCCGTCTGGGCGAACGACGCTGACCGTCGCCGCGGCACCTACATCCGTGCCGCCACCGCCACGACCTCGGATCCGAACCGCTCGGCCCGCGCTCGGGTCAGGCCGGGTGACCAGGTCAGCGCGACGACGATGCGGGGTCCACGCGCACCCTCGATGATCGCGGCACTGTGACGAAATGAGCGGACCCATCCGTGCTTCTGGGCTGCCGTCGGACCCGGACCCAGCCCGAGAATGCCCGCGTTGTCCCCGTCCCGCTCGGATCCGTAGAGGGTTCCGAGGACGAAACGCGCCTGACGGGGCGTGAGTCCCGAGAGCCGGCGCGCGTCGATGTCGCCGCGCGCGCTCCGGTCCAGGATCCACAGGACACGCCCCAGGTCGGCCGCCGTCGTCAGCCGCCGCGACGTCGCCGGCGGTGAACCGGAGCGAGCGCCGCTCTCGGTGGCGACCATGTACGGACCGGTGAAGGTTGATCGGACGGCGCCCATACGGTGCAGGCGCCGCTGCACGGCGCCCGACCCGCCCACGCGCGGCAGGATTCGGTTCACCGCCAGGTTCGAACTCCATCCTCCGACGGCGACGACATCCCCGTCCAGCGGCGAGCGACCGAGCGGCCCCATCCGGCGGGCCGCCTCCACCATCACGCCCAGCTTCACGGTCGACGCCGCGGTGAAGGATGCATCCGCGTTCCACGACGCACCACGTCCCGTCACCGGATCGAGAATCCAGGCGGCGGCGATACCGTCGAATCGTGCGGCCGCCCGTTCGAGATCACGCGATGCCGCCGCGTCCACTGTCGCCGAGGACGCGACTCCCACCTCCCGCCGGGGAACAGCCCAAACATCCCGTGCGACCGCCGTGGAAAGAACGGCTCCGCCTCGAGTCGCCCGCACGCCGACGGTATGGCGTCCTGGCCCCACCGACAGGGCGCCGACGGCCCGGCCGGAGCGGACGGTGAGCGATCCCGTCCGCCGTCCGTCGATGATGAGCTCAGCGCCGGTGGCACCGGGTGGCAGGAGAGCGCTCACCCTCCCGCCGACGACGGCGTGCGCCGGTGGTTCGATGATGACCAGCGACCCCGGCACCCGCGGACCGCGGCGAGCGGGAGTCCGACAACGTGGGAGGCTTCCGGCGACCGCCGTCCGCTGGCGATCGAAGGCCGCCCGTGCACGCCGCACGCGTCCGGCATCGAGACGGTCGAATCCGTCCGACACCGCCACGCCGAGATCGGCCAGACGGCCGAGCGCCGACAGCAGGTCACGGCACCCCCGTGTATCCGCCCTCACAGTGGTGAGACGCACCTGCAGATCACGGGCGCGACGATATGCCTCTTCGACGCCGGCCGGATCCGCAAGGTCCGCGGATCCCACCGAGCGCACGAGCGCCGTCACGTCACGGTCGTGCGCGCGAAGGACGTCCGCATCACTCGCATCGGCGGTCGATACAGCCGCCAGCATCAGTAGGACAAACCCGTAAACCCTGCCCGAGACCACGAACAACCTCCGAGAATCGGATGTTCTGTTCACCTGATCTTTATCTTCGCGCATCGCCTCGATAAGTAGGGTGGCAAAGATCCGTACCTGGAATCCCTGATCCGCGAAGGAGAACTCGTGAGCGACGAGTCCGTCTCGACAACAACGCAAAATGTGGTCCGTGCCGAGGGGGTCACGCGCATCTACGGTCAGGGTGACACCGCTGTGGAGGCGCTGCGCGGCGTCGACCTCGATCTGACCGCGGGCAAGTTCGTGGCCATCATGGGTCCGTCCGGTTCCGGCAAGTCGACGCTCATGCACATCCTCGCCGGCATCGATCGCCCCACGGATGGGCGGGTCTGGATGGGCGGGACCGACATCACGACACTCAACGACAAGGACCTCACGCTCCTTCGCCGGAAGGCCGTCGGGTTCGTGTTCCAGTTCTTCAACCTCCTCCCCATGCTGACGGCGCAGGAGAACATGGAGCTGCCCCACGAGATCGCCGGCACGAAACCGGACCCCGAGTGGCGCAAGCTCCTCGTCGACGCCACGGGACTCGAATCGCGCCTGAGCCACCGTCCGGCGGAACTCTCCGGCGGACAGCAGCAGCGCGTCGCGATCGCGCGCGCCCTGCTCAGCCGCCCCGACGTGGTCTTCGCCGACGAGCCCACCGGCAACCTGGACTCGCGGACCGGAAGCGAGATCCTCTCGCTGCTGCGCCGCTCTGTCGACGAGTTCGGCCAGACGATCGTCATGGTGACGCATGACCCGTTCGCCGCCTCCATCGCAGACCGCGTCCTGTTCCTTCAGGACGGTCTCGTGGTCCGTGACGGAGGACAGATGGACGGCAGCGAGATCTTCGATGTGATGAAGGGACTCGAATAGTGCTGAAGATCGCCATACGAAATATCCTGGCGCGAAAACTGCGCTTCGCGATGACCGCCATCGCGATCATTCTCGGTACGGCCATGATCAGCGGCACCTATGTCCTCACGGATCAGATCAACCGTGCATTCGACGATATATTCCGCGAGGCGAACACCGGCACCGACGTCATCGTCACCAAGCAGATGGCGTTCGACTCGCAGTGGGGAGCGCAGAGCGAACCCATCGCCTCCGACATCGTCGAGAAGATCGGCCGGGTTCCCGGGGCCGGAGAGCTCGAGGGTCAGGTCGCGGGATCGGGGACCCTGGTCGCCGACGGCGAGACGGTGACGAGTGTCGGGGGTGCCCCTGCCCTCCTGTTCTCGGAGACCGAGAAGCCGCAGTTCGACGTCCTGACCTACACCAAGGGCGCGAAACCCGCCGCCGCCGGCGAGATCGCCGTCGACGAGGGCACCGCCAGCAAGAACGACCTCACGGTGGGACAGAAGGTCCAGGTCGCCACGCGAACCGGACTGCATCCGGCGACGATCACGGGCATCTTCAAGTTCGCCGGAGCGAGCTCGCTCGGTGGAACGATGATCACCGTCACGACGCTCGCCGACGCGCAGCAATGGCTCGACATGCCCGGACAGATCAGCCAGGTGTCGGTCAGCGCCGCATCCGGCACCGCTCCGGAGGTGCTGCGCGATCGCATCCGCACCGCGCTCGACGACCCTCAGTTCCTCGTCGAGACCGGGCAGGAGAACGCCAATCGCCAGGCCGAGGACGTCCAGTCCGGCATGAGCATCATCCGCAACACGCTCTTCGTGTTCGCGGCGATCGCGATCCTCGTCGGATCGTTCGTGATCTTCAACGTCTTCTCGATCACCATCGCGCAACGCATCCGTGAAATGGCCATGCTCCGCACGATCGGTGCGCGTCGCAGCCAGCTCATGCGCAGCGTCGTCCTGGAGGCGCTCATCATCGGCGTCGTCGCATCGATCATCGGGATCTTCGTCGGTGTACTCCTGGCGATGGGCCTCAAGGCGATGCTCGACTCGTTCGGGATCGGGTTGCCCGCGGCGGGCATCACCATCGCTCCGCGGACGGTGATCATCCCGATCGCCGTCGGCGTGATCGCCACGGTGCTCGCGGCGCTCATCCCCGCGATCCGCGCGACCCACATCGCGCCGGTCGCCGCCCTCCGCGAGGGTGCCGTCATCCCCCGGTCACGGCTCCATCGCTACACGCCGTGGATCGGCCTGGTCGCACTCGTCCTCGGGATGGTGATCACCGTCGTCGGGGTCAACACCGATGGATCGGTCACGCGCGTCCTCGGAACCGTCGGCATCGGGCTGCTGCTCGTTCTCTTCGGCATGGGAGCCGTGATGCGCCTCCTGATCCGGCCGCTCGCCACCGCGATCGGAGCCCCGATCTCCAAGATCTTCGGGCAGCGGGCGAAGCTGGGCCGGCAGAACGCGGCCCGCGACACGGCGCGAACCGCGAGCACGGCCGCCGCACTCATGATCGGCATCGGCCTCATCGTCTTCGTCGCCGTCTTCGTGGATGGCATCAAGACGTCGTTCTTCGATGCCATCGACCGGACGGTCGTCGCCGACCAGATCATCATGGACGACTCGTTCCTGCCTCTCCCGGCCGGCGCCGTGGCGACGGCCCGTGAGACACCGGGCATCGAGCAGGTCCTGGGAATCGGAACCGTGGAGAGTCGGATCGACGGGAAGAACATCCCGCTCAACGCCATCGATCCCACGGCGGCGTCGCAGATGATCCGCTTCGACTGGCGCGAGGGCTCCGATGCGCTTCTTCCCGAGCTGAACGGGGACGTCGCCCTCGTGGAACAGGGCTACGCGAAGGACAACGGCGTCAACGTGGGCGAGACGCTGGCAATCCAGTCGATCTACGGACCGACCGTCAAGGTGCGCGTCGCCGGCATCTTCCACGACCCGCAGATCTTCACCGGGGTCACGGTCGGACCGAACGTCTACAAGCGTCTCACCGAACAGCCGGACGTCGCGCTCATCCTCTCGAAGATGAAGCCCGGCGCCGACCTGACGGCGACGACCGAAGCGCTGCAGACACGATTCGACGAGGCATACCCCACCGGGAAGGTCCGCACACAAGCGGAGTACCGGGATTTCGTCAACGAGCAGACGAACCAGATCCTGGGGATCTTCTACGTCCTCCTGGCGCTCTCGATCATCATCTCGCTGGTCGGGGTGGTCATCACGCTCCTACTCGCCGTCTACGAACGGACACGCGAGATCGGCATGATGCGCGCGGTCGGTGCGACCCGCGGACAGATCCGGAGCATGATCACGTTCGAGAGCGTGATCACCGCGATCATCGGCGCGGTCGTCGGTCTCGTGCTCGGCCTGCTCCTGGGCTACGTGATGATCAAGGGACTCGAATCCCAGGGTCTGTCGTTCTCGGTGCCCGTCGGCACGCTCATCGCCGTTCTCATCATGGCGGTGGTGGCCGGGCTTCTCGCCGCGATCCTCCCGGCGCGCCGGGCGGCGAAACTCCAGCCGCTGGAGGCGTTGCACTACGAGTAGCGTTCCGGATGGCCGGGCGGATCCCATTCCTGTCCGGCCGTCCACGAACCACGGAGCGCGACCACGGTGATCCTCACCGCCCTCTTCACCCTCATGTTCCTCACGGCCCTGCTCGGGCTCATCGAGTCCGGGCTGTCGCCGCGGGTGATGCGCGGGATCCTCCTCGTCCAGGCCGTCATGATCGTCGTCGGATGCGTGGCGTTCATCGTCCGACTCACGTCACCCGATCCCTACTACGGAAACGACCGCATGACGTACTGGGAGTGGGGTGGCCTCGATCCGAACCACATCGGCACCTACAGCCTCATGGCGGTCTCGTTCATCACCGTCATCGTGCTCGTGACCATCGCCCGGCCGCGGGGACCGGAACCCCCACGTGGGTTCTCGCGGATCCTGTTCGGCTCGGCGGTCGTACCGTTCGTCGGGGTGGCCGCGATGATCGGGGCGTTCAACGGCCACTGACCGATCGCGACCGCCGGCGAAACACACACCGGGGGGTATGCATCGGGTGCCGCACGCTGAGAGCGGGCGAGCGACGGACACTCCGGCCCCGACCATGACGAACGGCGATGGGCCACGGTCGTCGGCCACGTCCCTCCGGACGCCCGCGTCGCACTACGAGGTGGGGCGTCCGCCCTCCGCGCGTTCCGGGACATCATCGGACGGCCCGAACCACCCGTCGAATGCCGTGGGGCTCGCCGAGACCTGGCCATCGGAGGAGGCATCGCCGTTCTGGATGCTCCGCTCGTCGGCCGTCTGCCGTGGCGGAACGGGCTCCGGGCGGGGCGGGCGGGGCATGCCGGCGGCGTCGTAGGCCGCGGCCTCGTCGAGGGTCTCGTGCTCCAGGAGCGCGCGGGTCAGCGACTCGAGCTTGTCCCGATTCTCCTTGAGCTTCGTCAGCGCATCGCGGTAGCAGGCGTCGATGATCGTGCGGACCTCTTTGTCGACGAGCTCCTGTGTGCGTTGCGATGCGGCCGAGCCGATTCCCGGAAAGAGCATGGGCTCGTCGTTGGGCCCGGGAAGGACGGATACCGGGCCGATGGCCTCGCTCATGCCCCAGCGGCCGACCATCTGCTTCGCGATCTTCGTGACCTGTTCCAGGTCGGACTCGGCGCCGGTGGTGACGTCGCCGTAGACGATCTCCTCGGCCGCCCGTCCGCCGAGCGCCCCGATGATGCGGCCGTGCAGATAGTCGGCGTCATAGCCGTACCGATCGGTGGAGGGTGCCTGGAAGGTCACGCCGAGGGCGCGGCCGCGCGGGATGATGGAGACCTTGCGCACCGGGTCGGCACCGGCGATGAGCATGCCGAGGAGGGCGTGTCCGGACTCGTGGTAGGCGGTCCGTTCCCGTTCCGCATCCGACAGCATGATGTGGCGCTCGGCACCGAGCACGATCTTCTCGAGCGAGTCCGTGAAGTCCGCCTGCACGACCATCTTGTGATTGCGACGCGCCGCGAGAAGGGCGGCTTCGTTGGCCAGGTTGGCGAGGTCGGCGCCCACCATGCCGGGCGTGGACGAGGCCAGACCATCGAGGTCCACGTCGGCGCCGAGGGGCATATGCCGCGTGTGCACCTTCAAGATGGCGAGACGGCCCGACTGGTCAGGCGGGTTCACGGAGACACGACGGTCGAAGCGGCCGGGTCGCAGGAGGGCCTGATCGAGGATCTCCATCCGGTTGGTGGCCGCGATGACGATGACGCCCTCCGAACCGGAGAAGCCGTCCATCTCGGTGAGGATCTGGTTGAGCGTCTGCTCACGTTCCTCGTGGCCGCCCATGCCTCCGCCGGCACCGCGCGCCCGGCCGACGGCGTCGAGCTCGTCGATGAAGACGATCGCGGGCGCGTCCTCCTTCGCCTGCTTGAAGAGATCGCGCACCCGGCTGGCACCGACGCCGACGAACATCTCGACGAACTCCGACGCCGACAACGAGAAGAAGGGCACTCCCGCCTCACCGGCCACCGCCCGCGCCAGCAGCGTCTTACCGGTACCCGGCGGCCCGTAGAGCAACACGCCCTTCGGGATCTTCCCGCCCAGCTCGAGGTACTTCTTCGGCTCCTTCAGGAAGTCGACGACCTCGCTGAGCTCCTGCTTCACCTCGTTGATGCCCGCGACGTCGGCGAACGTGGTCCTCTGGCCGGAGGCGTCGTAGCGCTTGGCACGTGAACGCCCGACGCCGAGGATGCCCCCTCCCCCGCCCCCGCCGGCTGCGGCGCGACGGAAGAACCAGACGAACAGGGCGATGAGCAGGATCGCCGGGCCGAAGCTGATGAGGACCGTGAGCCAGAGTGCACGGTGCTGGTCGATGGACCGGGCGCTGATGATGACGCCCTTGTCCATGAGCTCGTTCAGAAGGCGTGTCTTGCCGGCCTCGTCCTCTCCCAGGAGGGAGGGGATGATCGTGTGGAAGCGCCTGACGCTCTGCTTCTTCCCGTCCGGGTCCGTGTAGTCGACGGCCTGCTTGAAGGTCCCGTCGATCGTGTCGAGACGGGAGCTGATCTCCTTGATCGTGCCGGCCTTCACCTGCTCCTGGAAGAAGTTGTAGGTGATGGTCGTGCGGTCGGGTCCCTGGCTGATGATCTGGGCCAGGGCGAAGTTGACCACCAG
The DNA here is from genome assembly GCA_964531025.1 of uncultured Bifidobacteriaceae bacterium. Taxonomy (GTDB): domain Bacteria; phylum Actinomycetota; class Thermoleophilia; order Miltoncostaeales; family Miltoncostaeaceae; genus CALMEC01. Next base: position 969,223 of record CAZHDY010000001.1, read on the forward strand.
GAGGAGCCCGACGATCAGCCACAGGCGACGCGGGTTCCGGCCCATGCGGGGACCGCCCGGACTCTCGGGTTCGTCCTTGCCTTCCACACGCCAGCCGGGAGGGTCGGATTTCGGCCGCCGCTGGCCGGGCTGTGATCCTTCGTTATCGCTCACGGACGGCACATGATGGCAGGTGGCCGCCGAAAAGGTCAGCGGCACGGGCGATCACCGTGCGATGCCCGACCCGGACCGGCGGCACGAGTAACGCATCCCGGGCGGTTGACCCACGGCCCTCTACGGCAGATCGATCTCGCGGGTGGGTCCGGTGGGCTCGTCATCCTGTCGGCCCGCGCGGTGTTCCGACGTCGCCTCATTCCCGGCGGCCCCGTCCTCCGGCGGGAGCGGCGGCACCGGGCGAAGCGGCGTCGGGGCAGACAGCGGTTTCTCCACCCGGTCGTGTGCCGCCTGCTCGGCGAGCTTCCGGGCGGCCTGAGCACGTGCCGCGCGCACCTGCCGGCGGTGCAGCAGCTCCGCGTTCAGTTCGCCGCCGACCAGGAACATGAGTCCGCTGAAGTACAGGAAGTTCATGTAGACGAAGATCGTTCCCAGGGTTCCGTAGACACCACGGAAGTTGTGGATGGCCTGGGCGTACAACGAGACCAGTGAGGTCGTGCAGAACCACGCCGCCGTCGACAGCAGGGCCCCGGGAATGATGGCCCGGAATCGGAGTCGCATCTGATTCGGCCCGAACCGGTAGAGCAGGACCAGGAACACGAAGATGGTGACGAGGCCCGCCGGCATGGTGAGGCTGTCGACGAGGTCGCTGGTCGACTGGCTGGCGCCGACCCACTCGGCCACACCGACCGCCAGGCGCTCGCCGCCGGCGAGGGCGAGCACGCTTGCGACGGCCAGGATCACCGTACCCAGCGTGAGGAGCATGTTGATGCCCTTCGCGCGGATCCATCGGCGGTGCGGGTGCCGCTGGGCGCGGTCCAGACCGTCCACGAGCGCGCCGATCGCATTGGAGGTCATGTAGACGGCGACGATCGCGGCACCGATGATGACGAACCCGGCGGCCGCACCGGACGCGACCGTGCGGTTGAACGCGTCGGCCAGGCCGCTGATGCCCGGAATGGTGGCCTCGAGCTTCGAGAACAGGTTGACGTAAGCATCCGGTCCCGCGATCCGGATCGCGGTGACCACCACGAAGAGGAACGGGATGGTCGCCAGGAACGCGTTGAAGGCGAACTGACTCGCTGTCGCCGTGACGCCGTTCCCCATGCAGCGGCGCAAGGTCGCACGGAAGACGCTCCATACCCAACGGGGGAGCCGAACGAACGGTGCGGTGAAGACGGATGAGATGTTCACGGGGAGGATCGCCGACGCCGCGGCGAAGGTCGGCAACGGATTCTAAAGGCAGGTCCGTTGCGGGCGGCTGTTCGGGTGTCCCTGCCAGTTCTGCCCCGATCGTCGGTATTCCTGCCCCTCCGGGGGCGCCGCACGACCGCGCTCAAGCGGCGGCCGTCGCCCGGGGGCGTTCTCAGGCGGGACGGGAGGCGGCGATCGCGCGATCCATCAGGGCTTCGTGTGCATTCAGCGCATCACCCGGTCCCGCAGGGACCCGGCTCCAGGATCCGTCCGCCGAGAGCACCCACGAAAGGGCGGTGTCGCGGCGGCAGATGTCGAGGATGGCCGCGAGCTCCTCGCATGCGACGGGGTCCTCCACCGGTGTGAACGCCTCCACACGGTTGTCGAGGTTCCGAACCATCATGTCGGCGGAACCGATCCAGTACGACGTCTGATCCCCCACCGTGAACGCGAGGATCCGCGTGTGCTCGAGGAACCGGCCGACGATGCTGGTCACCCGGATGGTCTCGCTGACACCGGGAAGGCCGGGCCGCAGACCACAGATCCCCCGCACGTTGAGATCGACGGGGACGCCCGCCTGCGACGCACGGTAGAGGGCCCGGATGACGTCGGCGTCGATGACCGAGTTCAGCTTCATCTCGATACGCCCGGGAGTGCCCGCGGTGTGCTTCGCGATGACGTCGTCGATCAGCGCGATGATGCCGTCGCGCATGTGCTCCGGCGCGACGAGCAGCTTCCGGTACTTCGGTACGCGCCCGAAACCGGTGAGGTGGTTGAAGAGGTCGGCGATGTCCTCGGTGATGTCCTCACGCGCGGTGAAGAGACCGAGATCCGTGTAGAGCCGTGCCGTGGCGGGGTGGTAGTTCCCGGTACCGATGTGCGCATAACGCCGGAGCTTCTTGTCCTCGCGACGCACCACCAGGGCGATCTTGGCGTGGGTCTTCATCCCCACGTGCCCGTAGACGACGTGGACACCGGCGCGCTCGAGGGCGCGCGCCCACTGGATGTTGCGCTCCTCGTCGAACCGGGCCTGGAGCTCCACCAGGCACACGGTCTGCTTGCCGGCGGCGGCCGCCTTGACCAGCGCCGGGATGATCGGCGTGTCACCGCTCGTGCGGTAGATCGTCTGCTTGATGGCGACGACGTCCGGATCGGAGGCGGCCTGATCGATGAAGGCCGCGACGGAGGTCTCGAAGTCGTCGTACGGGTGATGCACGAGGATGTCGGACTGACGTATCGCGGCGAAGATGTCCGGATCACCGTCCTCGGGCCGGAAGCGCGGATGCACCCGCGGCGTCCACGGCCGGCTGAGCAGCTTGCTGCGCTTCGCGTCGACCAGCTCCCAGAGTGCTGTGAGGTCAAGGAGGCCCGAGACCCGGTAGACGTCCCGTGCGTCGACCCCCATCTCCTCACGGAGTTCCGAAAGGATCGCCTTTCCGGCACCCCGCTCGACCTCCAGGCGCACCACGTCGCCGAAACGCCGGTGCCGAACATGGGCCTCGACGGCATCCATGAGGTCGGTGACGTCGACGTCCACGTCGAAGTCCGCGTCGCGGGTCACGCGGAAGAGCGCGGACGTCGTGACGTCCATGCCCGGGAAGACGCGGTCGGCGTGCGCACGGACGATCTCCTCCGTCGGGATCAACCCGCCCGGGACAGCGTGGAACCGCGGTAGCCCGGGGAACACCTTCACGCGGGCGAGGCGTGCCTCCTTCGACGTCGGGTCGGTGACCGTCGCGCCCAGGTTGAGCGACAGCCCCGAGATGTACGGGAACGGATGGCCCGGGCTCACGGCGAGCGGGGTGAGGACCGGGTAGATCTCCTCCGAGAAGATCGTCCTGACGCGACGGAGCGCCCGGCTGTCGAGATCTCCGAGCGACAGGATCCCCATCCCCTCGTGGGCGAGCGCGGGAGCGATCTCCTCCTTCCACAGCTGCCCCTGCTGCTGCACGAGCTCGGCGGTGCGGGCGGACACAGCATCCAGGATCTCGTCACGTGTCAGCTGGTCCGGCGCGTTCGACTCGCGCCCCACCTCCAACGCGTCCTGATGACCGGCCACCCTCACCATGAAGAACTCGTCGAGGTTCGACGAGAAGATCGCCATGAACTTGCAGCGTTCCAGGAGCGGGAGGTCCCCGTCCGCGGCGAGTGCCAGCACACGCTGGTTGAACTCCAGCCAGGAGAGCTCGCGATTGATGTACAGGGCGGGATCGGTCAGGTCGTCGGTGACCGGGCTGCGTCGGCGGCGTTGGCTCATCCCTCGTATTCTGCCGTTTCAACCATCTCAACACCTCCCGACGGGTAGGCGGTCGGCATACCGGCACGTCCGGTCGGGATCGTCGCCGCCGAACAGACCGAAATTGCCCCTCGGACGACCGGGATCCAACCGAAATGACCACCGCCCCCGCAGATGACCTGGCCACCGTGAAGGACGCGGTCGCCGCAGAGCTCGCACGACACAACGACACGATCCTGCGGCTGAGCCACGAGATCCACGCCGATCCGGAACTCAGTTGGCAGGAGCATCGCGCCGCACGGCGGGTGGCGGATGTCCTGCGTGACGCCGGATTCGTGGTCGAAACCGGCGCCTACGGTGTGGAGACGGCCATCGAGGCCCTTCACGGGAACGGCGATCTCACGGTCGCCATCTGCGCCGAGTACGACGCCCTTCCCGGGATGGGCCACGCCTGCGGGCACAACATCATCGCCTCGGCGGCCGTCGGCGCCGCCATCGCCCTCCGACCCGTCGCCGATCGCGCCGGCCTGCGGATCAAGTTGCTGGGTACGCCCGCCGAGGAGCACGGCGGCGGCAAGATCGCGATGCTGACCGCCGGAGCATGGGAGGACGTGGACCTCTCACTCATGGTGCACGGCACAGGCGGCACGGACGGTCATGCCGACGCGTTCGACTCGACCGCGGTGGATCGCTTCGCCGTCACCTTCACCGGCCGCGCCGCACACGCCGCCGGTTCACCGGAACGCGGGATCAACGCCGGATCCGCCGCGACGCTGGCGCTGACGGCGCTCGCGTTCCTGCGTCAGCACATCCCCGTGTCGGCGAGCGTCAACGGCTTCGTGTCGACGGGCGGTGAAGCGACCAACATCATCCCCGACCACACGGTCGTCCAGGTGGAGGTCCGGGCCACGGATCTCGACGTGTGGCGCGACCTGAAGACGAGGACACTCGCGTGCTTCGAGGGGGCGGCGGTCGCGACCGGCTGCGAATGGAGCCACACGGCGACCGAGCCGGCCTATGCGCCGGTGAGGCACGACGGGCGGCTCGTCCCCCTGTGGGACGCGAACCTCGTCCGTCGCGGACGGGTGATCGACGACGAGAAACGTGTCCGGGGCGCATCGACCGACATGGGCAACGTCTCGCAGGTGGTGCCGTCGATCCATCCGACCATCGCGATCCTGGGCGCGACGTCGGCTCCACATCATCCCGACTTCGCCGTCGATGCCCGCAGTCCGGAAGCGGACGACGCGGCACTCGACGGCGCCGCCATCCTCGCCTGGACTGTCGTGGATGCCGCGCTCACACCGTCCGTGCGCGAATCGCTGAAGAGAGACCGGTCCGGACGCCCCGCGGGCGCGACCCGCACGACGCTCTCGGCCTGATCCCCGATCAGGATCGCGTCGCAGTGACGCGATAGGGGCCGCCCACGGCGTTCGCCCGCACCTCGACCGTGTAGATCCCGGTCGAGGGTGCCGTGAACTCCAATCGCTCGGTCGTGCCCGCGGAGACGGCCGTCGCAAGGCGCCACGTGCGGAGGTCGGAGGGACGGATGATCGCGGGAAGCCGCGGAGTACCCGGACGCCAGACCCAGATGTCGGGGTCCATCGCGATGGAGCGCCCCTCCACCTCCACCGTGAGCCGCTCGCCCTCACGCAGGTTCACCCGGTATGCGTCGGACTCGTCGACCGACGGGAGAAGCGTCGCGTCGGCGGTCGCTGTACGGATGCCGACCGGAAGGAACTCGGGCGCCGTGCGAACCGTCCAGGGATCGTCGTCCGGTTCGGCGCGGTCACGTGGGGGGACCGCCGCGGCAAGCGCACGCCGCAGGGAGAGAACGCCGGCGCCGACCGTCCGGTCCAGCGATGCCGAGGCCCACGAATCGGACGTCGATGCAAGGACCGTCGCAACCTGGGAGGGGCTGAGCCCCGGACGATTGGCGCGCAGCCGCACCGCCGCCCCGGACACCACGGCTGCGGCCATGGACGTGCCGGAACGCGCACGGTACCGACCACCCGGTGCCGTCGAGATGATCGCCCATCCCGGTGCCGCCAGGGTCACCTGGGATCCCGTCGTCGATTGGCCGAGCGGGACGCCCCGAGGGTTCACCGCCGAGACGGTGATGACATGGGGATATGCACCGGGGTACTCGGGCTCGTTGCCGTCACGTCCACCGTTGCCGCTGGCCGCGACGACCACGATCCCCGCGCGAACCGCATCCTGGACGGCCTGGCGCTCGAGCTCCGAGTATCCCCAGCCCCCGAGTGAGATGTTGATGACGCTGACCCGCGCGTCGATCGCGTACCGGATGCCGCGCACGATCGACGCCGTATCGGTCGAGCCGTCGGCGGCGGTGACGCGGATCGGCAGGATCCGGGCGTTCGAAACCCCCGAACCGCCGACGGCATTGCCACTGACCGCGGCGATGATCCCGGCGACGTGGGTGCCGTGTCCGGAACGGTCGGTGAGGGCCGAACCGCCACCGAAGGATCGGGCCCGCGCCCGATCGATCATCCCCCGAAGATCGGGATGCGACGCATCGACCCCGGTGTCGAGCACGGCGACCACCGGTCGGCGTGTCTCCCGGGGACGGGTCCAGCCGATCTGGCGGAGGTGCCACTGTCGTGCCCGGAGCGGATCGGCGATCTGTGTCGGTTCACGACGCAGATTGGGTTCCACCGCGGCGACGCCCGATCGTGTGCGCAGTCGGTCGATGCCCGCACGCGATGTCCGCACGACGTAGGCTGGTCCGCCCGCCACGAGCGGCATCGCATCGGGACCGACGACATCGACCGCGCGATGGCCGGGTTGGATCGTGACGAGTGCCTCACCGGTGTCGGGAGGCGGCGTCACCGGAACCGGGACGATCATTGCCGAAAGCGCAACCCGATCATGATGAAGAACGCGATGAGCGCCATGACGATGAGCCCCGCGAGCACGAGCGACACGACACCGGCAAGCACCGGCAGTGCGATGACCATGCCCTGCGCAAGACCCACGATCATGAGGAGGTCGCGCATGATCCCCTCACGCTTCACCCGTCCACCGAGCGCGATACACAGCGCGAGCACGGCCCCGACGCAGAGGATGGAGAGGATCCGCGAGGGCTGGAAGATGAGGTAGGCCAGGATCTCCGCGAGGGCCAGACCGGCGGCGAGTGCCAGGCGACGGCCGCGCAGCCACGATTTCGCCCTCCCCTCCGGGGTCGTGGGGATCTCCTCGATGGTGATGATGGGGAGGTTCATGTCCCATTCAGTGTACTGCGACCATGGGATCGAACCGTCGATCCCGGGTCGCCGATGCACGCGATACCTCGGACCAGACGGACGATGTCCGTCCGAGGTCTCAGCGGAAGGGCGGCACGAATCCGCGACGGAGCCCCAGGGGACGCACGACCGCGGCGACCGGGGCGTCCGCGAAGGCTCCCGCGGCAGCGGAACGCGCGGCATCCTCGTCGTCGAAGAATCCCGCCATCGCGGTGCCACTGCCACAGAGGAGCGTGGCACGGGCACCCGCGGCACGCAGAGCCCCGTCCAGTTCGTCCAGTTCGGGGCGACACGCCCGTGCGGCGCCCCAGAGATCATTGCGAAGTACGCCCGCCAACGTGGACGTGTCCGGCTCACTCCCGCGCGACGGCGTGGGCAAGGCGTCGAACGCCGCGTAGACGTCCGCCGTCGAGAGGCCGAACCCCGGGAAGACGACGAGCGCGATGAAGTCGGGCGCGGTCGCCGACTCGAGGATCTCGCCCCGACCCGATGCCCACTGGGCGCCCCCGCGGACGAAGAACGGCACGTCGCTCCCGACATCCGCGGCCACGCGTTCGAGGACCTTCGCCGTCAGCCCCAGTCCGAAGACCTCGTCGGCCAGAAGCAACGTGGCCGCGGCGTCGCTGGATCCACCGCCGAGTCCCGCCTGTGCCGGGATCCGCTTCTCGATGCGCACGGCGCAGGGAAGCTCGCGGCCCGCGTGCTCCTCCAGCACATCGAGGGCCCGCCAGGCGAGGTTCTCCCGCTCGGGCACGCCGGGACAGTCCACCTCACGACGGTCCGCTCGCGTCAGTCTAACGTTATCGCCGAGCCCGTCGAGGGCCACCATGAGCGACCGCAACGGATGGTATCCGTCCTCGCGTCGTGCGCCGACGGCGAGGTGCAGGTTGATCTTCGCCGGCGCGCCGCGCGCCGCGGTGGAGGCGGTGGACGCCACCGGCGTATCCGCCTCTACTGCGAGACCGACGTCGAGGAGGCCTCGACACGGTCGAGCGCGGCGATGACGCGCTGGCTGACCGCGGCCGGGCTGAGTTCCGCATCCTCCAGAAGGAGGTCACGCTTCCCGTGTTCGATGAACCGGTCCGGCACGCCCAGCGTCATGACCGGTGTCGTGACGTCCTGGAGGGCCTCCAGCACGGCGGCGCCGAATCCGGCCATCTGGGCGTGGTCCTCGACGGTGACGATCAGATCGTGACGCATCGCGAGGTCCCGCATGAGCTCCGCGTCGATGGGCTTGCAGAAGCGCGCGTTCGCGACGGTGGGAGCGATACCCGTTGCGTCCTCGATCATCTCGGCGACGGCGATGACGACCTGCGTACCGTGACCGTAGCCGACGAGCGCCACACGCTCGCCCTCCGTTAGGACGACGCCCTTACCGATCTCGAGGCGGGTGGGCGTCGCGGGTGCCGGGGTCCCCGGTCCCGATCCGCGCGGGTAGCGCAGCGCCACCGGGCCGTCGACTAGGAGGGCCGTGTGGAGCATGTCCACCAGCTCGGCCTCGTCCATGGGCGCCATGATCGTCATGTTCGGGATGGCGCGGAGGTAGGCGAGGTCGAACACGCCGTGGTGCGTGGGACCGTCGTCACCCACGAGGCCGCCACGGTCGATGGCGAAGACCACCGGCAGATTCTGCAGCGCCACGTCATGGACGATGGGATCGAACGCCCGCTGGAGGAACGTCGAGTAGATCGCGCAGACCGGCCGCATCCCGGCGAGTGCGAGACCGCAGGCGAAGACGACGCCGTGCTGCTCGGCGATCCCCACGTCGTAGGTGCGGTCGGGGAACCGGTCCTTCATGTGGTGGAGCCCGGTGCCCTTCAGCATCGCGGCCGTGATGGCCACCACGCGGTCGTCGGCCTCGGCCTCACGCACCAGCGCGCGTCCGAAGATGTCCGTGTACGTGGGCGGAGGGGGCGTGGCCGGTTTGCGGGCGCTACCGCACTCAGGATCGAAGGGCGACGCGCCGTGCATGTTCTCGACGTCGGCCTCTGCGGGGTCGTACCCCTTGCCCTTGTTCGTCTTGGCGTGGACGAGGACGGGCCGGCCGTGCTCGATGGCGGACCGGATCGCACGTCGGACCTCACCGATGTCGTGACCGTCGATGGGTCCGACGTAGGCAAAGCCCAGGGCCTCGAAGAGCGCCCCGTGCTCGAACCACAGCGCCTTGGTCGCGTCGCGGAGCCGTTCGCCCAGGAAGTCGCCGCCGGGAAGACGACCCAGCCCACGCTCGATCTCCTCGCGGACCCGGGTGACCTTTGTGTCGACCCGAGCGCGCTGGAAGAGGTGGGCCAGCGCCCCGACGTTCTCGCCGATGCTCATGCCGTTGTCGTTGAGGACGACGACCAGCGGCACCTTGAGCGCACCGGCCTGGTTGAGGCCCTCGTAGGCCATTCCGCCGGTCATCGCACCGTCGCCGATCACACAGGCGACGAGCGCGTCCTCCCCACGACTACGGATCGCCTCGGCGAGTCCCACGCCGTACGAGATCGACGTCGACGCATGACCGGCGCCCATGACGTCGTGCTCGCTCTCCTCACGCCGGAGGAAGCCACTCATGCCGCCGTGCTGACGCAGGGTCGAGAACTGTGACAGACGCCCGGTGAGGAGCTTGTGTCCGTAGGCCTGATGACCGACGTCCCAGAGGATCTTGTCGGTGGGGCTCTCGAGCTCGCAGTGGAGTGCGATGGACAGCTCGACGGTGCCGAGACTGGCGCCGAGGTGCCCCCCGGTCTCAGAGACCGCGGAAATGATCGCCTGCCGCATCTCGGATGCGAGCTCGGTGAGCTTTTCGTCACTCCAGGAGGCGATGTCGTGGGGGTTCGTCAACCCCTCGAGCAGTGGGAACGTCTGTGCTTGCGGCATCCGCAGAACTGTAGCCGACCGCCACGCCGTGGGACATGAGTCTCGGTCCCATATCGTGGGACGACGGTCCCCGACCGTGTGTCGATGGCTTCCCGGCCGCGGTCACCAGGGTCACGCGGCCCTCGATTCGGGTCCGTCCCGCCGGTGTGCCCGATCGATCGCCCGGGCAGGGTCGGTCATGACGAGACCGGAATACGGAGCGTGCGGCGTGGATGACGTCGACTACCTCATCATCGGTGGCGGTTCCGCCGGCTGCGTGCTGGCACATCGGCTGACCGAATCCGGCCGGTTCCGCGTACTTCTCGTCGAGGCCGGCGGCGTTCCCCGCAGCCCGTTCATCCGCATCCCCGCGGGATTCGGACACCTGCTGCGCAGCCGCCGCTACAACTGGGCGTACCGGTCGGTCCCCGACGAGGCGACCGACGATCGCGAGATCCCCATCCCCAGTGGCCGGGGCCTCGGTGGATCAGGCCTGATCAACGGCATGGTCTTCGTGCGCGGACAGGCCGCCGACTACGACGGCTGGGCGGCCGAGGGCGCCGATGGGTGGTCGTTCGCGGATGTGGCGCCGTACTTCCGCCGGATCGAGAACACGACGATGCCGGGGCCCGAGCGGGGTCATGACGGCCCCGTCCATGTGACGCAGATACGCGAGCGGTTCGCGGCGTCCGACGTCTTCCTGGAGGCAGCCGTCGCCGCCGGCGGCCGACTGAACGACGACTACAACGTGGATCAGTCGGGCTTCGGCTACTACCAGCTCAACCAGCGCAACGGCCGCCGGTGGAGCCCGTACGACGCGTACCTCGCCCCGGCCCGGCGGCGCGCGAACCTTCGGATCATGTCCGACACCCTGGCCGTGGGGCTCACGTTCAACGGAGCGCGGTGCACCGGCGCCCGGCTCGTGCGACGTGGACGCGAGACGACCGTTCGCGCCGGACGCGAGGTGATCCTCGCTGCGGGCGCCATCCGCTCACCCCAGCTTCTCGAGCTCTCCGGCATCGGGGATCCCGACGTTCTGGGCACGCTCGGAATCCCGGTCCGCGTCGCCCTCACCTCCGTCGGTGACGGATACACGGACCACTACGCCCTGCGTATGAACTGGCGGATCCGCGGCGTTCCGTCCGTCAACCAGCTCTCCCGGGGTCGTCACCTGCTGGCGGGCATCGTGCGCTACGCCGCCCGGCGTCGGGGAATACTCACCCTGGGACCGGCTCTCTGTCACGGCTTCATCACCACGGATCCGGATTCCGACCGGCCCGACGCGCAACTCCTGTTCATGCACGCGAGCTACGAGAACGCTGCCCAGCGCGTCCTGGACCGCGAGCCGGGCATGACCGTCGGCATCATCCAGCAACGGCCGCGGTCCCGCGGATCGATCCACGCGGCGAGCCGTGATCCGCGTACGGCGCCCGCCATCCGGCCGGGGTTCCTGACCGCCGACGAGGACCGGCGCTGTGTGGTCGCGGCGATGCGCGTCGTCCGCGACATCGTTGCGCATCCCTCGCTGGCGCGTCTGGTGGTGCGCGAGATGAACCCGGGACCGGATGCCCAGGACGACGACGCCCTGCTGGTTTGGGCGCGCGCCACCGGGCAGACGCTCTACCACCCCTGCGGCACCTGCCGGATGGGGTCCGGCGACGACGCGGTCGTCGACCCACAGCTTCGCGTGCGCGGCGTGGAGGGTCTCCGCGTAGCCGACGCTTCGGTGATGCCTGCGATCCCCTCCGGGAACATCCACGCGCCGGTGCTCATGGTCGCCGAGCGTGCGGCGGACATCATCCGACGCGACGCCGGAGATCTGCCGGCGACCTGAGCGGGTCTCGATCCCTCGTCAGCCGGCGAGGGCGCCGGCCAGCGCGACGAACCGGTCCGGTGAGAGCTCCTGCGCGCGCACCGACGGAGAGAGCCCGATCGATTCGAGGGTACTCGCAACGCCTCCTTTGTCCCAGCCGGCCGACGAGAGAGCGTTCACCAGTGTCTTCCGGCGCTGCGCGAAGGCCGCCTGGACCATGCCGCGCAGCTCAGGGGTGGGAGCCGGAGCGATGCGCTCCATGGCGACGATTGCCGAGTCGACACGCGGTCGCGGCATGAAGACCGTGGGCGGCACCGGACGCAATGCCGTCTGCCGCACCGTGAGTGCCAGAAGCACCGAAGGCGCACCGTAGAGTGCCGAACCCACAGCGGCCGCCCACCGGTCGGCGACCTCGCGCTGCACCATCACGGCCCAGCGCTCGCATGCCGGCAGCGTCCACAGCGACTCCATCACGAGTGGCGTCGCGATGCTGTACGGCAGGTTCGCCACCAACCGGGTGGGTACCGGATCGAGGGCACCGATGTCGAGCCGCATGACGTCACCCCAGTGAAGGGTGACGTTGTCGCAACCCCCGAGGGACTCGCGCAGCGGTGGTTCGAGGCGGCGATCGACCTCGACGGCGTGCACGTGACGCGCCGCACGCGACAGCGCCGTCGTCAGCGTGCCGACGCCGGGCCCGACCTCGAGAGCCACGTCGTCGGGCCCCACCTCCCCCAGCCGGACGGCGAGGTCGACGAGGTTCTCGTCGAGGAGGAAGTTCTGGCCCAGGTCCCGGTCGGGCCGGATCCCGTGCGCCTGGAGCAGCCGGGCCGTGCCCAGGCGCTCGGGAGGCGCCGGGTCAGTCTGACCAGCCGAAGATTCGTCCGGCATTGGCACTCGTGAGGGCGGCCATCTCGTCCGGGTCCTCGTCGCGCAGCTGCGCGAGGAACTCGACCGTGTACTGGACGTTGGCCGGTCGGTTCGGCTTGCCGCGCCGCGGTACGGGCGCCAGGTACGGCGCGTCGGTCTCGATGAGCAGACGGTCCGGCGGGATACGCCGGGCGGCCTCCTGCAGATCGGCGGCCGACCTGTACGTGAGCTGCCCGGCGAAGCTCGTCATGTAGCCGCGCTCGATCACGACGTCGACCTTCCCGACCATGCTGAAGCAGTGGAGGATCACCGGGTGGTCCTCCGCCTCCCGAGCCAGGATCTCGAGGGTGTCGTCATCCGCCTCGCGGGTGTGGATGACGACCGGGAGACCGAGCTCGCGCGCCAGCCCGATCTGCGCGACGAAGGCCTTTTTCTGGGCGTCCGGGCGGGCGTGGTCGCGGTAGTAGTCCAGACCGCACTCGCCGATGGCCACCACCTTGGGATGCTCGGCCAGTTCACCGATCCACGACTCGTCCGACCGACGGAAACGGTCGGCGTCGTGCGGGTGGACCCCGATGGCCGCGTACACCGATTCGAACTCGTCGCAGAACTGGACCGCCTGCTCGCTGGACTCCCGCCCGCAGCCGATCGTCACGAGGCGCTCGACGCCGGCCTCAAGGGCCTCCTCCACCAGGCGCTCCGGCGACTCGTCGCACGAACCGAGATGTGTATGCGAGTCGACCATCCCCATGGTCGCTACGAGGCCTCCGCCGGATCCTCCACACGCGGGAAGAGCTGCCCCTCCAGGGGGACCAGCACCGATCCGGGCGCGCTGCCCCACGCGATGTCGGACAGAAGCGGCGCCGGAAGCGGTGATCCCAATGCCGCCAGAGCACGTCCGCAGACGCCCGGCATGAAGGGCCACAGAAGGATGGACGCTGCACGGACCCCCTCGGCCAACGTGACGAGGACCTGGTCGAGGTCCTCTGCCCGGTCGGGGTCCTTGGCCAGCACCCACGGTTGACGTTCCTCCACCAGGCGGTTCAGCCGGCGGATGAGCTTCCAGGCCTCCTCAGCGGCGACGGTGACGTCGTACACGTCGAGGGCCGCCTTCACAGCATCGACACGCTCGCCCACGAGGTCGGCGAACTCGCCGTCACCACCGGGGTCGGCGGGCACCACGCCGTCGCGGTACCGGTTCACCATGCTCACCACACGACTCACGAGGTTGCCGTACTCGTTGGCGAGCTCGCTGGTGTAGCGCTGCGCGAAGCCCTCGTCCGAGAACGGCCCGTCCTCGCCGAAGCGGATCTCGCGGGCCAGGTACCACCGGAGGGCGTCGATGCCGTAGCGCTCGACGTACGGCAGCGGGTCGATCAGGTTTCCGGTCGTCTTCGAAAGGCGCTCGCCGCCCTTGAGGATGAAGCCGTGGATGAAGACACAGCGCGGGGGCTCGATGTCGGCGGCCATGAGGAGGGCCGGCCAGATGACCGCGTGGAACTTGAGGATGTCCTTGCCGATCACGTGGACGTCCGCGGGCCAGAAGCGATCTGAGAGATCGTGGTCGGGGACCGCGTAGTGCGGCGCCGTCACGTAGTTGAGCAGCGCGTCGACCCAGACATAGACGACATGGCTCGGATCCCAGGGAACCGGCACACCCCAGGTCACGTTGGCGCGCGAGATGGAGATGTCCTCGACCTGCTCGACGATGCGCCGCGCCTCGTTCAGCCGATGGGCCGGCCGCACGAAGGTCGGGTTCTCATCGAACAGACGCAGAAGGCGGTCCCGGTACGCGGAGAGCCGGAAGAACCAGTTCTCCTCCTCCACCCACTCCACGGGACGGCGGTGCTGCGGACACAGCTGCCCCTCCAGGAGGTCGGCCTCGGCGTAGAACGCCTCGCAGGACGTGCAGTACCACCCGCCGTAGGTGTCCTTGTAGATGTCACCGTTCTCGTAGATGCGCTCCAGGATCCGCTGCACCCAGGCGACGTGCTCCGGATCCGTCGTGCGGATGAAGAAGTCATGCGACAGCTCGAACGTGCCCCAGAGCTCACGGAAGTGCGCCGAGATGATGTCGGTGTGTTCCTTCGGCGTGCGGCCGAGCTCGTCCGCGGCCCGGGCGATCTTGTCGCCGTGCTCATCCGTACCGGTGAGGAAGAAGGTGTCGTCCCCGCGCTGACGGTGATGGCGCGCCAGAATGTCGGACATGATCGTCGAGTACGCGTGCCCGACGTGGGGCTCGGCGTTCACGTAATAGATCGGCGTTGTGATGTAGAAGCGTCCGTCCACGACCGGGGATTCTAGATGGTTGATTCCACGGAAGAGTGGTTGTGGAGCGCGTCACCGGTGGATGCGGGGCGCCGCCGGGCGCCGAAGGGCATGCTGGTTGCCTGTTCGAGTCGCCCGGTGGCGCATCCGCGCCACCGGGGACACGCACCACACCACGACTTCCGCGGAATCACCCATCCAGTTGCCCTCGCCTCTTTCCGCCGTCCTCACCGCAGCGTTGCGACAGATCGCCGAGGCACTCGGATCCGCCGGGATCGACTGGCTCGTGGCGGGCGGTACGGCGCGCGCCCTCTCCGGATTCGCCACCACGCCCAACGATCTGGACATCGAGGTCGCGAGCGCCGACATGGACGCTGCCGCGGCCGCGCTGGGCCTGTCGGTGACCGACGCGCGCGACGCGACGGCCCGGTCGCGACGCGCCACGGGGTCCGTCGCGGGGGTCGACGTCGACCTGACCGCCGGCCTCGTCCTCACCGGCCCGGGAGGGGTGCTGCCACCGGACTTCGACCTGATGACCGCGTTCGCCACGACGGTCGACGTCGGCGGTCGCGCGGTGCCGGTCATGCCCGTGGAGGAGCAGATCGTCCGCATCCTCGTCACCGGCGACGAGGAGCGGCGACCGAGGTTCGTCCGCGAGGCGCCGGACGGGTTCGTGGCACGTGACGACTACGTGTCGGCGCGTCTCGGATCGGCGAGGGCCACCCGGTAGGCCGCGTTCTTCGTCGCGATCCCGAGCCGCGCCGCCGCCTCGGCGGCCGATCTCGCGCTCAGGCCCGCGTCGAGCAGGACACCGACGGCGTGCTCGATGGCACCCTCGGATGGCGGGGGCGCCTCGTGGGGCCCGATGACCACCGTCACCTCTCCGCGCACTCCGTCGGCGACGGGTTCCCTCAGCTCCTGAAGGGTGCCGCGGAGCACCTCCTCGTGCAGCTTGGTGAGCTCCCGACACACGGCCGCGGCGCGATCGGGGTGGACGTCGGCCAGGTCGGCAATGAGCCCCGCGACGCGGTGGGGGCTCTCGAACCCGACCACCGTCTCGGTCCGGGCCGCGAGAAGTTCGTGTCGTTGTGCCGATTTACGCGGGAAGAAGCCGACGAACGTGTACGGCTCCACCGGGAGACCAGACAGGGCGAGCGCCGACTCGACCGCGCTCGGCCCCGGGATGACGGTGACCGGGACACCTGCGTCAACCGCGGCCCGGATCACCCGTGCGCCCGGATCGCTGATGACGGGCATGCCCGCGTCGCTCACGAAGGCCACGCTCGCACCCTCGGTCATGCGTCGCACCAGATCCTGGGCGCGCGATGCCTCGTTGTGTTCGTGGGCCGGAACCATCGGCGCGTCCGACCCAACGTGACGCAGCAGGACGCTCGTGCGACGCGTGTCCTCGCAGGCCACGACATCGGCGGCGCGCAGGGCCTCCACCGCACGGGGGGCGATGTCGCCTAAGTTGCCGATCGGCGTGGCGATGACGACCAGCCCACCGCCGGTGTGCCGCGGCTCATCGGCCACCGAAGGTCTCCCACGCCAGAAGGCCGCCGCCCACCACGCCCGCATGATTCCCGAGCGTGGCCGCGACGATCGGGGTGCGGACGTTGGAGGGCAGGACCCGCTCCAGGAACTCACGCTCCGCCTCGTCGTACATGAGACCGTCGGCGAAGCCGACCCCACCCCCCACCACCACCATGTCGGGGGCGAAGATGTTGACCAGCCCGGCGATGCCGACACCCAGATAGCGCCCCGCGCGATGGAGCACGGCGCGACAATGGGCGTCGCCTGCCAGGGCCTCCCTCACGGCGTCGGGGGCGGGCATGCCGGCGTCACGGGCGATCGCCGTGCCGCTCACCATCGTCTCGAGGCACCCGTGATTGGGGCAGTTGCGCTGGCAGGGCGGACCGTCCGGCTCGACGGTCACATGCCCGAGCTCCATGCCGCGACCGTAGCCACCGCGGACGATCGCGCCGTCGATGACCACGCCGCCACCGACGCCGGTTCCGATTGTCAGCATGACGATATTTTCCTGACCTCGGCCGGCACCCACCCGCTGCTCGGCCAGGGCGGCGACATTGGCGTCATTGTCGATGACCACCGGATACGGCAGGCGATCACCCAGCATCTCGCCCGCGGCGACATCGGCGAGGTCCAGATTGGCGCTGCCGCGGACGTATCCCGTGGAGAACTCCACCTGCGAGGGCAGGCCCACGCCCACACCGACGACGGGCCCACCGGCCTCGTCGGCGACCGCGAGTACGGCTTCCACCACACGCTCCAGAAGGTCGCCGCCGTCCTTCGGTGAGGGCAGGACACGAGCGGCGGATCGCGAACTGTCCCTCTTCACGGCTGCGGCCGCGATCTTCGTCCCGCCCACGTCCACACCGATCGCGATCACGAAACCTCTCCTCCTCGTCATACCGCGCGGCCACGCTACCATCGGCGAGACGTGAGCTCCCGATCCAAGAAGCCCTATCGACGCTTTCGTGCGCACGGGGCTCGCGACAGCGACCCGGAGGCCTCCATCGAGGGTGTACGGGCACTGCGCGACGCCGTCGAATCCGGACAGCAACCGAAGCGTGCGTCCGAGCCCCGTCCGGCGTCGTCCACGCCACGGCGTCCTGCCGTACCCGCTGGCGAGCGCCGATGGTGGTCCCTACGCGGCGTGGGGCCGATGGGAATCGCGGGCCGTTTGGTCGGCGTCTTCTTCGCCGTCGCCGTCATCTGGGGCCTCATCGGGTTCCTGGTTCTGCGAAGCGCCGTGTCCGCATCGAACTCCCGGGTGTCGAAGGGCGCCGTGGCGGCGTTGGACGATCCCGGTGGCGGTCTGCTCGGCACGCCCCAGACGATCCTCGTGCTCGGGTCCGATGCGGACCGCGGACGGACCGGTGCACGCGCCGACACCGTGATGCTCATGCGCACCGATCCCAAGAACAAGAAGATCAACTATCTGTCCATCCCCCGGGATCTTCGGGTCGAGCTTCCGCCGATGGGGCACATGAAGATCACCGAGACGTACGCGCACCGAGGGATCCGCGGCGCGCTCACGGGCCTCCGGCGCGAGTTCGGCATCCCGATCCATCACGTCATGGTCATCGACTTCAAGGGCGTGAGCGAGATGGTCGAGGCGGTCGGCGGGATCACCGTCGACAACCCGTTCCAGCTCGTCGACTGCACCTACCCCGGCGGCATCAAGGTCACCTTCCGCAAGGGGAAGCTCGACCTCGACGGAGAGCGCGCTCTTCAGTACTCGCGGGTCCGGTCCTGTGACGACGATCTCGCACGTGCCCGCCGGCAGCAGCTCGTGGTGGCCGCGCTTCAGAAGAAGACCCTGTCGTTCACCGGCCTCCCCAAGGCGCCGTTCCGGGGCGCCCGGATCGTGCGGACGATGTCCACGGACATGAGCACGATGGACGTGGTCAAGTTCGGCTGGATCCAGAGCCGGTACTCGACCGGGATGCGCGAGGTCCTCGCCACGGAGCCGCTGTGGCTCTCCGGCATCAGCTACCAGACACCACGAACCAGCGAGGCGGAGGGACAGATCGCACGATTCATGGGAAGGTAGTCTTCCCATGATGGGATCACGTCCTAGCTTTACCGTACGCGGTCGATGCTCCGGCAGCCGTACCGTCACGATCCACACAGGGATCAATGACGCCGCCCGCCCGGGCATCTGGTGAGATCCATGCTCGCCAGCATCCCGAGCCCAGCGACGGACGCGTGGGAGATCGGCCCGCTGACCCTCACCGCCTACGGCCTGATCGTCGCCGCGGCCATCGCGACCGCCTCCTACATCTTCGGCCGCCGGCTCGAGGGCCGCCGCCTGGGCACGATGGACGACGCCGTCGTCCTGGGGACGATCAGCGCGGTCGCCGGGATCGTCGGCGGGCGGATCTACCACGTGGCCACCTCCTGGGATCGCTACTCCGACCGCCTCGGTGATATCCCCCGGATCTGGGAGGGCGGGCTGGGCATCCCCGGCGGGCTGATCGCCGGCGTTCTCGTGGGGGTCCTCGTTGCCCGACACCGCGGCATCCCGATCGGGTACGGCCTCAACGCCGCGGCGCCGGCGATCGCCGTCGGGCAGGCCATCGGCCGGTGGGGCAACTGGTTCAACCAGGAGCTGTACGGACGCGCGACCTCACTGCCCTGGGGCCTGGAGATCGACGACGCCCACCTCGAACACGGCTACGCCTCCGGCACGACCTTCCACCCGACGTTCCTCTACGAGTCGCTGTGGAACCTGGCGCTGGCGGGCTTCCTGGTCCTTCTCGACCGCCGCCGCACCGTGGGCCCCGGGCGGCTGTTCGCCCTCCAGATCGCGATCTACGGCGCCGGGCGCTTCTGGATCGAGGGTCTACGGATCGATCCCGCAAGCACGGTCGCCGGCCTGCGCTGGAATCAGTGGGTCGCGCTCGCGGCGATCGCCGGTGCGCTGACGTTCCTGATCGCGTCCCGGACGCGTGAGCGCCACGGGGAGAACGAACCGAGAACCTGAAAGCGCCCTAGAGTGCCCCGCGTCAGAGATTCGTTGTCATTTGCCGGCTGCATCTCATCGCGAGGCGGCGTCCTCGACCGAGGAAATATTCCCGATATTCCGGCAGTCTGCGTCCTTACCCCACGGGAGATTCGCTCGGCAAATAACGAACGTATCTCTGACGCGGGACACTAGGGACCGGTGCCGCGCGCCGCCCGGTCCTTGGGCGTCGCTTCCTTTGTCGTGGTGGCCGCACCGCCGTCGCCGGCCGATGCTCCCCCGGACGCGCCTTCCGACGAACCGGACGACCCGTTCGCGCCGGCGTCCCCGCCGCCGCTCTTGTCGTCCTTGGGGCGCTTCTTCGTCCCGTAGTCGGTGTTGTGGAAGCCGCTGCCCTTGAAGTGGATGGCCGGTGCGAACAGGACACGATGGACGGGACCACCGCACTCGATGCACTCGGTGAGCGCGTCGTCGCTCATCGCCTGCATGGCCTCGAAGGAGAGACCGCACTTCTCACATTGGTACTCGTAGATCGGCAAGGAGTGATCACCTCGGGGATGCGTGAACCGCGCTCGGGCAGTATCGCACACTTGGGTTGGCACTCTCCACCCGAGTGTGCCAGGACCTGTGGAGCCGGGCCCTGTCGCTTCCGGTGCCTGGCACCGGAAGCGACAGTCCCCCACCCGGTAGGGACGAAATAGCGAACATAGCAGGAGCTTCTTACCTCGTGTCGATCGCCACGTGTTTGTTAGTGCCTGGCACCGGAGATGACAGCCTCCCTGAGAGGCACGGATTCGGCATCGGAATCGCGGCCCTGAACCAGACCTACACCGAACGGCCGCGGCCACATTGCTACGATCCTGCCGTCGACCGCTCGCGCCGGGATTCAGGTATGACAGAACCGATGAGAAAGTCCCAAACCGTCAGGCGCGCGGTACTGCTCGAAGCGGGGGTTGCCGCCGCCGCGGCCCTCACCGCCCGACGCAACCGCGGGCTCGCACTCGCCGTCGCCGGAGCGGGGATCGTGGCCGCGCGCGCGGCCTTCGGCCGCAACTCGCCGTTCTACGGACGGGTCATCACCCACGGTTCCCGCGCCCGAAACCGGTTCGCGCTGACCTTCGACGACGGCCCCGGCCCCTCCACGTCGGCGATCCTCGACGCGCTGCGTGACGCCCGGGCCCACGCCACGTTCTTCGTACTCGGCCGCCAGGTGGAGGAGCATCCGGATCTCGTCGCCCGCATCGTCCGGGAGGGCCACGAGCTGGCGAGCCACGGATACGACCACGGCATCCTGGTGTTCCGAGGGGCCGACCACGTCCACGAACAACTTCTGAGCACGGAGACCGCCGTGGAGGCGATCGCGGGATCGGGCGCGCTCAGCCGCTTTTTCCGCGCTCCCCACGGCTTCCGCGGACCCACCACATCGCGCGCCGCCGCACACCTCGGATACCGCACCGTCGGCTGGGGTACCGGCGTGTTCGACTCGGCACAGCCGGGCACCGAAGTCATCGCCGACCGTGTCGTGCAGGCGGTCCGGCCGGGGGAGATCATCCTGCTCCACGACGCCGACGGCTGGGACCCGTCCGCATCCCGGCACCAGACTGCCGAGGCCATTCCCGCGATCTGTTCACGCTCACGCGCACTGGGCCTCGAACCGGCCCTGCTCAGCGCCGTCATCGGTCCGTGACCTCGACCACCCTCCGACTCCGCCGGCTCGCCCGTCGGTACGCCTGGCCGCTGCGCATCGCCGTCCTGCTCGGCGCCGCCGCGCTGGTGGCCGTCAAGATCGATGTCGAGGCGTTCCGCACGGCACTCCACCCTGCCTCCTGGCTGATGGTCATCGGCGCCATCACGGCCAACGGGGCGTCAGTCGTCTTCAAGGGCCTCGCATGGAAGGCGGTCGTCGACAAGCTGCCCGGTATGACGCGCCGCAGCCGCATGCGCGACCTCATCAGTCCGCTCTTCGTCGGTTTCCTCTTCAACACGGTCCTGGCCGCACGCCTGGGTGAGATCGTCAAGGTCATGCTCGCGCGACGGCGCCTCGCGGCGCGCGGCGAACGTGTGCGCAACACCATGCTCCTGGGATCCGTCGTCGCCGAGAACATCATGTCGACGGTGGCCCTGGTGGTGATCGTGATCGCCTGCGGCATCTTCATGCCGCTCTCCCGGACGATCTGGATCATCACCGCGGTCCTCGGAGCGGTCTCGATCTCGATCCTGCTGGTCGCGATCCTGCGTGAGCCCCGTCGTCACATGCCGCCGTGGTTGTCGACCGGAACGCTCTGGGCGCGCGCGACACGTGCGATCCAGCGGTTCTTCTCGGCCGTCCACGAGAGCCACGCCAGCCTGCGCCACCCGGGCCGACTCACGCTCGTCGCGGTCCCCAGCCTCCTGTCGTGGGTGGCTCAGCTCGCCGGTGTCTACCTGGCACTCCGGGCTTTCGGCATCGACCAGGTGGGCTGGGGCGGCGCCGGCCTCATCCTGGTGTCGGTCACGATCGCCCAGATCTTCCCCCTGCTACCGGGCAACGTCGGCGTGTTCCAGGCGGCGGTGGTCGTTCCCCTGACACACAGCTACGACGTGTCGAGCGCCAACGCACTTGCCTTCGCGCTCGGGCTTCAGGCCACCGAGGTCTTCGTCGGCGTCGTCATCGGATTCCTCTTCCTGCTCTCGGAGGGGATCGGCTTCAGCGAGCTCCGCGACGAGGCGGAGCGGGAGGCGGCATCCCCGGTGTCCGAGGACGAAAGGGACGCGGCCTCGATCGGCGCCGGCGGCTGACCGCAGCGACCGCCCCGGGGAGCCCCACGGCAGTACAGGGCACGCCGCCCGGACACCACACGGGCTGAGGCGGAAGCCGATCCCGGCCCCGCCCCCGCCCAGTCCCTTCACCCGACTACTGGGTACTCGTCCGATTGACGAAGATGTTCTGCGCGTAGATCGTCTTGTACCCCGTGATCTTCGGGCAGTCCGCACGCAACGTCCGCACCGTGCCGTTCGGCAGGATCAACTTCGCATACGTACCCCGCCGCGGCTGATACGCCAACCGCACACCCGAATACGCCGTACTCGACGCATCGGACATGATCGCCGTCACCACACGGTAGGTACCGACCTTCCGCGCAAACCACGGAAGCCGACGCGCATCCACCGGACGCGCCGTCGTGTACTCCAGACGCGGCAACGTCGCCCGCCCCTTCGCCGTCTGCAACAGAACACGGAGCCGTGCCGTTCCGAGACGACGCGCCCCCAGGATCGTCTGACCCACACGCGGACGGTAGTAGAACGACGTCACACCATCCTTGTAGATGATGCTGTTGAACTGCGGACGCGTCGGACACACCGGCGCCGGAGGAGTCGGCACGACCGTTGTCGACACCGCGGCGTCGATGGTCTCGGTGGGCGACGTCAGTGAGCGCCAGGCCAGGATCGCGTTGCCGGGTGCGGCCATGGCGATCGTCGGATTGCGAGGACTGGCCACATCCGCGACCTTGTTCGCGACGCTCCAGGTTCCACCGGACAGGGTGGCGGTGTACACGCCTGCGCCCGTGCCCTGACGGTCCTCCCAGGCGACCGTGACGTTTCCGGACGTATCCGCGGCGAGAGCCGGCGTTCGCGACTGTCCGCCGTTCCGCGAGAGGTTGACGGCGGTACCCCAGGTGTCCGTCCTCACGCGGGCCTGGATGACCCGGTCGGTCGCGGTCTGACGGGTCCAGGCGGCGACGAAGCCCGCTTCGGTCGCCACCAGCGTAACGGTCGGCGAGGTGCCCCGGACACCATCGGTGAGCAACGTGGAGGACGAGCCGAAGGTGCCACCGGTCGACGGACGGACGACCGCGTGCACGCGATACGTCTGAGCGTTCTGCTGCGTGTTCCAGGCCACCGCGACGGCACCCGTGGCGGAGACCGCCACCCTCGGACTCACCGCCGGGGCCGTGGCGCTCCCCGCAGTGGTCGTGCCACTGATGTTGCCGGCGGCGTCGATGACGCGCACCCGCGTGCGGAACTGCTCACCGGAGGCCCTCCTCAGCCAGGTGACCGCCATGACCCCGGACGCGTTCGACGCGATACGCGGGCTCGTCACATCGCCCGACGAGAGTGAGACCGAGGCGCTCCAGGCCCCACCGGCCGGACGGACCGACGTCCGAACGTTGCCGTTTGAGATCCATACCGCCCGAGCGTTGCCCGCCGCATCGACGGCGACGTCCGAATCGGAACCCTGCGCAAGCACGGCCGGAGCCGACCAGACGCCACCCGCCGGCTTGGCTGCGACATGGACCTGCCCATTGCCGGACCAGACGGCCGTCACGTTGCCGGCGGCATCCACGCCGAGGCGCGGGCGTGTCTGGTTGGGGATGGCAGGGCTCGAAATGGCCGTCGGGGCGGTCCATGCCCCGCTCGCCGCCGATCGGGTCGTCGTCTGGATGAAGCGGCCCGCGGCGTCGATCTGCGTCCAGGCCACGGTCGCGTTGCCTGCGGCGTCGACGACGCTGCTGGGCTCTCCGGTGGTCGTGGCCGGCGTGGACAACGGAGCCGCCGCCGACCAGGACGGGGCCTGCGCGAGCGCCCCAGCGGGCACCATCACCCCCAAACAGCCTGCCGCGAGAAGCGCACGTTTGTAGAGAGTGGAACCGGCCATGATGCCCTCCTGACGAATCGGTGGCGGGAGCATATGAACGGCATAGCGTCACCACAACACGTTCCGTGTCAGCCTTCTGTAAAGCCGGGCTCACATTTCAATCAATAGTTCGCATGCGATCGCACGGCGGGATCGAATACCGCAGAAGCGGTACCTCGGGATCCCCGAGTCTTCAACCGAGGTCACTCGATGTCCGTCGGACATTCAAGACGGACGGGGGGCCACCGTCATCGCATTCATGGCCATGCCTCCCCGGCCACACACGCGGACAGCCGTGAGCCGCGGAGTCCTGCCCCGCTCCAACAGACGACGTCACAGGTCGGTGCCGACGCTCGGAGCGTCGGCACCAACCCACGACGGAACTATCCGAACCGACCGGTGATGTAGTCCTCGGTCCGGGAGTCCGACGGCTGGGTGAAGATCTTCTTCGTCACGTCGCACTCGACGAGGAGCCCGTACCGCTGTCCCTGCTCGACCCCGGCAACGTTGAAGAACGCCGTGAAGTCGGAGACGCGGGCCGCCTGCTGCATGTTGTGGGTCACGATCACGATCGTGTACTTCTCGCGCAGCTGCACCATCAGATCCTCGATGGCGAGCGTGGCGATCGGGTCGAGCGCCGAACACGGCTCGTCCATGAGGAGGACGTCCGGCTCGACGGCGAGCGCCCGGGCGATGCACAACCGCTGCTGCTGACCGCCGGAGAGGGCGAAGGCCTCGTCGTCCAGCCGGTCCTTGACCTCGTCCCAGATGGCCGCGTCCCGCAGTGCCTTCTCGACCCGCTCGTTCGTCGGCTTGATCCCGTTGACCTTCATCCCGAAGGTGATGTTCTCGCGGATCGACTTGGGGAACGGGTTCGGCTTCTGGAACACCATGCCGATACGTCGACGGACATCGACCGGGTCGACCTTGGCGTTGTAGAGATCCTGCCCGCCGAAGGTCAGCTCACCGCCGATGACGGCTCCCGGGATCAGGTCGTTCATCCGGTTGAAGCACCGAAGGAGCGTCGACTTCCCGCAGCCCGAGGGACCGATCAGAGCCGTGATCTGCCGGTGGAAGACCGACATCGTGACGTCCTTGACGGCGAGATTGCCGCTGTAGGTCACGGACACCTTGTTGAGCTCGAAGAGGGGGGTTTCCTGCACCGGACCTCGCGGGCGGCGTTCCTCGAACACCGCGGGATCGATTGCCTGCGTCTCGACTGCGCCGGTCACTGTACCGGTCTCGGCCGCCTGAGTCGCCTGACGATCGACCTGTTCCTGCCCGTCCTGCGTGGTTGAGCTTGTCTCCATGTTGTCCATCTCCTCTACCAGCGCTTGCTGTATCGGTTTCTCAGGTAGATCGCCGCTGCGTTCATCACGAGGAGCACCACCATCAGGACGATGATCCCCGCGGCCGCCAGCTCACGGAAATTCTCCCGTGGGTGGCTGGCCCAGAAGAACGCCTGCAACGGCATCGCGATGAGAGCTTCGCTCTCGGCGTTCAGGGGGTTGATACTGGGGATGCGCGTCGAGAAGACGACGCCACCCACCACGATCAGCGGGGCGGACTCTCCGATCGCACGCGACATAGCGAGGATCGATCCCGTCAGCATGCCGGGCGCCGCGGCCGGGACGACCTGTCCTTTGACCGCCTGCCACTTGGTGGCTCCCAGGCCGAGGGCTCCCTGCTCGATCGAGATCGGTACGGCGCGCAGGGCTTCACGCGACGAGATGATGATGATCGGCAGCACGAGCATCGCGAGCGTCAGACCGCCGGCGAACAGTGACTCACGCAATCCCGCGAACGAGATGAACAGCGCGAGCCCCAGGAGTCCGTAGATGATCGACGGCACCGCCGCCAGGTTCGAGATGTTGATCTCGAGCATCCGGTTGAGCGGGCCGACGAGGCGCGCCCACAGGAGCTTCCGGCGGGTAGTGAAGCTTCTGTCACCCTCCGCGATCAGCTGACGCAGCTGCATCTCGCGGGCCTTCGCAGCCAGGACACGCTCGGCCGCGAACTTCTCGAGGTAGATGGCCGCCGCGAACCCGAGCGGGAGCGCGACCACCATGGTGACCAGCATCAGGACCAGCGAACCGCGGATGGCCGAAGTGAATCCGGACGTGTTGGCGTTCCCCGTGGCCTTGGTGGTCAGGAAGTCCCACGAGAGGTGCGGGGCACCCTTCACCACGATCGACCACATCAGCCAGATCAGCGAGGCGATGGCGACGGCCACCGATCCGAAGACCAGCGCGTAGAAGATGGCGTCCCAGGGACGCGTCCGCTTCTCGGGAAAGGGCGCGACCTCCGCGACCCGCGGCGGGACGGGAGGTGTCGCCTGTGTGTGTGCGTGTGTTGTCATCGGCCTACTGGTAGACGGTGCGGAAGCGGCGCACGATGGCGACGGCCACGAGGTTGATGAGGAAGGTCACGATGAAGAGCACGATGCCGACCGCGAAGATCGACTCGTACTGAGTGGTGCCGCGCGACGCCTCACCCCGGACCACCTGGACGATGTAGGAGGTGATCGTCTGCATCTCCGATGTCGGGTCGGCCGTGAGGTTGGGGGTCAGGCCCGCGGCCAGGGTCACGGCCATGGTCTCGCCGACGGCCCGGGACAGGCCCAGGACGCAGGACGCGACGATGCCCGAGAGCGCGGCCGGCACGACGATGCGCGTGCAGACCGTGGGCTTGGTGGCCCCCAGCCCGAAGGCACCTTCACGCATGGACCGTGGCACCGCTCGGATCGCCTCCTCGGAGAGCGAGCTGATGAGCGGCAGGATCAGAAGACCCACCACGATGCCCGCCGAGAGTGCGCTGAACGTCTGTCCTCCGGGGATGATGCCGGCGTTCCGGAGTGCCGGCGTCAGGGTGTCGATCGCGAAGAATCCGAGGACGATCGTCGGCATACCGGCGAGGATCTCGAGCACGGGCTTGACCGCACGGCGCACCCGTTCCGGTGCGTACTCCGAGAGGTAGATCGCCGCGCCCACGCCCAGTGGGATGGCGACGACCGCCGCGATCAGAGCGATCATGATCGATCCGGACAGCAGGGGGATGACACCCCACTCGCCGTCGCGCGGCGACCACGTCGTTCCGGTGAGGAACTCCTTCACCGACACGTCGGAGAAGAAGGCCAGACCCTCGCTGAAGAGCGTGAAGACGATCCCCACCGTGATGAAGATCGAAATCAGCGCCGCCGCGCCCAGCGAGAGCAGGATGACCTGCTCTCGCTTGGTGCGGCGCTTCGTCCGCAGGGGGGTCGCGGACGGAGTGGGGGCGTCAGCCATCAGTTCAGGCCGGCAGCTTTCCGAGGGCCTCGTCGAGCGAGTCCTGCGGGGCGGGCACGTACTGGGTGTCCTCAGCCAGCTTCACGGCGTTCTCGAGGTAGTACTTGACGAATGCCTTGACCTCCGGCTTGTCGAACGACGCGTTCTTCACGTAGATGAAGAGCGGACGCGACAGCGGGTAGTCGCCGCTGGTGATCGTCTCGGCGCTCGGTGCGACGCAGTCGCCGTCACCCTTGAGCTGGAAGGCCTGGAGCTGCTCCATGTTCTCCTCGAAGTAGGTGAACCCGAAGTAGCCCATCGTCCCCTCGGTGCCCTCGACGGCCGTCACGATGACGTTGTCGTCCTCGGACGACGAGAACTGCCGGGGCTGAGCGGTGTCACCGTTGGCGTCCTCACCCAGGACCTCCTCGTTGAAGAAGTCGTAAGTGCCGGACTGGTCACCGGGTCCCGCCAGTTTGAGGGGGACATTGTTCCAGCCGGAACCGATCTGGCTCCAGTTGTTGATCTTGGAGGTCTTCTCCCAGACCGACTTCAGCTCACCGAGGCTGAGGCACTGCTTGCCGAAGTCCGTGTCCTTCTTGGCGACGACGGTGATGCCGTCCGAGGCGACCCGCAGCTCCGTGTACTCGACACCGCCCTTCTCACATGCGGCCTTCTCCTCGTCCTTGATGGCACGGGAGGCGTCCGAGATGTCGGTGGCGCCGTTGCAGAACTTCTCGAATCCACCGCCGGTGCCCGATGTACCGACCTTGATCTCGACGTTCGCGTTGTCGGCGTTGAACGCGTCCGCGGCCGCGATGGACAGCGGCGCAACGGTGGACGATCCGTCGATGGCGATCGATCCGGACAGATCACTGCCGCTGTCCGACCCGCCGCATCCCACAGCCGTACCGATGACGGCGACGGCAGCGACTCCGACGGCGATGAGCCGTACGTTCTTCATTCGCACTCCCTCGTAGTTCCTGTCTCTCATGTCGGGGATCATGTTGCCGTCGCGCTCTCGCTCCGGTGTGACCAAGTGGTGAACGACCGGTAACGGCGTCTGTCACAACAGCCTTCCGGCCATATATGAGCCCGGCCCGCGACCCGGCCCGGGTCCCGCGGAATCAACCATCTAAACTGGTCCTTCGAGCGTCAACAACGAGAAGACGGTGTCATGACGACCGTTCCCCAGTCCCCGTTCCCCGACCTGCAGGCGTCCGCCCCCGAGACCCGGCTCAGCCTCACGCGCGCCGGTGTCACACGGTCGGCGAAGGCCATCCGCCTGAGCCACGGCGACTCGGAGAAGCTGTTCCACGCCGAGATCCGCTGCGGCGTGGACCTGGACCCCCACCAGAAGGGCGTCCACATGTCGCGGTTCGAGGAGGACCTCAACGAGGCCATCGACCGCGTCGTGCTGGAGAAGGCCCTCCTCATCGAGGAGTTGGCCGAGGCCGTGGCGCGACGGGTGGTGGAATCGCAGGGCGCGTTGCGCAGCGAGGTGGTGATCGAGGCCAGCTACCCGATCGAACGCCGCACTCCGGTCACGGACATCGCAACGCAGGAGATGTACGGGCTCGTCGGGATCGCCGCCGCCAACGGCTCCGCATCGCGCCGCATGGTGGGTGTCTCCGCACAGGGGATGAACGCGTGCCCGTGTGCGCAGGAACTGATCCGCGCCCGCGCCGAGGGAACACTGCGGACCGAGGGTTTCGACGACGCCCAGATCGCGCGGATCGTGGACTCCGTGCCCATCGCGACCCACAATCAACGTGCACGCGGCACCCTGTTCGTCGGTGTGCCCAACGGCCGCGTGGAGGCCGATGAGCTCATCGCCATCGTGGAGGACAGCATGAGCTCGCAGATCTACGAGCTCATGAAGCGGCCGGACGAGGAGTTCGTGGTCGCCCGTGCCCACAGCCGTCCCCGGTTCGTCGAGGACAGCGTCCGCGAGATGGTGCGCGGCGTCATCGAGCGCTTCCCGGATCTGCCGGACGATGCGTTCATCGATGCACACCAGGAGAACTTCGAGACGATCCACGCGCACGACGTGGAGGCGGCGCGTGCCGGCACCGTCGGCGAGATCCGAGCCGAGCTGGGAGGGGATCCGAGTCTGCCGTTGCAGACCCGCGAGGAATGGCTCCGCGGATGACCGAGCTCGCCATCACCGCGGTCGGGCGTGACCGTCCCGGCATCGTCGCCGCGTTCACCGAAGCGCTCTACGGCATCGGCGCCAACCTGGAGGACTGCCGCGCCGCGCTCCTTCGCGGATCGTTCGCGATGGTCATGGCGGTGTCGGTCCCCGACGGCGTGGACGCCGACTCCACGCGCGGCGCCCTGCAAGCGGTGGCGGACACCCTCGGCCTCACGGTATGGGTCGGTCCGACCTCCCCGGACGACGCCCCGGACACGCCATCGGGTTGCACGGTGTCGGTCTACGGCGCCGACCACCCCGGCATCGTGAGCGCGGTGACCCGGTCGCTCGCCGATCTCGGCGTCAACATCGAGGATCTCTCCAGCCGCGTCGTCGGGGATCCCCCCGTCTACGTGCTGGGCATCACCTGCGGGCTCCCGGCGACGGTCACGGCCGAACGGGTGCTCACGGCGCTCACCCCCGTCGCCCGGGCCCAGAATGTCGATGTCTCGGTGTCGTCGCCCGACGACGAGGTGATCTGAGCACGTGATCCGCGACGTGCTGCGGTACCCGGATCGCCGGCTGAAGATGCCCGCGGTGGCGGTCCGCACCATTGGGGCCGAGGCCCGGCGTCTGGCGGAGGACCTCGTCGACACGGCTCGGCACTATCCGCGGACGGTCGGAATCGCCGCACCCCAGGTAGGGGCGCTGTGGCGGATGGTCTACATCGACTGCACGGACCATCGGAGCGTGCCCGACCCCGCCGGTCCGATCGTCATGGTGAACCCGGTCATCGTACGACGTGAGGGAGCCGAGATCGGCCGCGAGGGATGCCTGAGCCTCCCGGACATCACCGCGAACGTGAACCGGCCGACCGAGATCACCGTCGAGTACCGGACGATCGACGGAGAACCCGCCGAGCTGTCGACGACGGGGTTCGAGGCCCGCGTCGTGCTCCACGAGGTGGATCACCTCGACGGGTTGCTCATCCTGGATCGCGTTGCGTCCCTGACACTGGATGTGTTTCCACGTAAGCGACGCTGACGAGCGACACCCCGGGTGCCTGACACCCGAGCCTCGATTTGAGGCCCAAAAGCGACGACGTCGCTGTCCATCGTGTGGTTGGGCACCGGCATGGCTCTCCACGGGTGTACCTCGCGTGCCTGGCACCCGGGTGTCGGCGCGGCCGCCGTCGACCAGCCGGACAACCCGTGTTCGTGTTCCCGGCATCCACGCCGGGGACACGAACACGAGCGTCAGATGATCAGCGTCCGCAGACGGGCCAGGGGGATGCCCCCTGCTGCGAGTAGAGCAGCGCCGCGACACGGTCCTGCTCGGCTTCGGACGCGGCAGCCGGGTCACCACCCTGGCCACCGAGACTCGACCACGTATTGGGGTCGAACTGGTACTTGCCACGATAGAGCCCGCTGGGCGACACCGCGGTGGGGTTACCACCGGACTCGCACTGCGCGATCGCCTGAAGGGCTCCGCTGGGTGCACTGCCCGACGACGGTGCCGATGTCGTTGCCGGAGCAGGCGTGCTGACCGGCGAGATCGCAGGCGCCGACGATGACGGTCCCTGGTCCTGCCGGACACGCTGCGTCACCCGTGACTGGGCGGAGCGGAGTGCGGCGAGACGCGCGGCGTTGGCCTTGCGCTGCTGCTCGGCGGCGATCATGACCGCCAGCTGGCTTCGAGCCGAGTTGAGAACGGCGCGACGCTGCACGCGGACCGTGTTGATCTCGTCGCGCTGGCGGCGGGCCTCGGCGCTCTGGACCTTGGCCTCCTTCTGATCGGCCAACAGCTCGGCGCGCTGCTTCTTGATCTTGTCGCGGTGCGCGCGGGCCGACTCGACCACCTTGCTGTCGTGCTGCCGGACGCGCTGCATGAAGTTCGCGCCCGAGACGAAATCGGAGAAGGAGTTCGAGCGCAGGAGAACCTCGACCTGGCTGGGCTGCGGCTGCCGGTACATCCGCGAGATCCGGTCTCCGAGGATCTCCTGAGACCGCGCATACTGCTGCCTGCTCTTCTTGAGCTCGACGGTGTTCTTCCCGATCCGGGTCCGTACCTCTTCGAGCTTGCCGCGTGCCGCCTCGTGGGCCTGACTGGCCTGCGCATACCTGGCGTCATAGCTCGCGATCTCGATCTCGAGACCTCGAACCTCCTCCATCTGACCGGCGATCGATTGACCCGCGGCGCCACCCGGCACAACGAGGGCTCCCCCAGCAAGGAGGGCACCGATGAGGAATGCACCGCAAAGGTGCGAGAGACGCGGGCGTCGAGTCGCCATCAAATGGGCTCCTCCCTGTCCGTGATCCGGCGCCGCGCTGGGGCGCCCGTGCGAGACGACGACTGTAGCAAACGATCGACGTTGCAACGGAGAGAAGCAGGAATCCCCCGCACCTTTCCGACTCTTGTGACAAGCTGGTAACAGGTCGCACGAGCCGGTGCTACGGTCCTCGCATGGGACGCTCCGAGGAACCCAGGAAGGGACATGCTCGTCATCAGTACCTGGACTGGTGGGGGCTCTCCGAGGCGCCGTTCCAGATCGAGCCCGATGCCCGCTTCGCGTATGACCGCGACGGCCATCGTGAGGGACTCTCGCGAATGCTGTTCGGCCTGACCCAGCTCGGCGGCATCGTCACCATCACCGGCGAGATCGGCTGCGGCAAGACCACCCTGGCACGGTCACTGCGACAGACGCTGGCGAGCGATGGCTTCTCCATCGCCGCCGTCGCCAATCCCCCGCGCACCGCATCGGGACTCCTGATCGCGCTTCTCGCCTCGGTGGGCGCCAAACGCCGGGGCGGTGGCACACCGAAGCTGAGCCAGGCGTTGCGTGACCACCTGACGCGCGAGAGCGAGGCCGGCCGGCGCCCGATCATCCTCGTGGACGAGGCCCAGCGACTCGACCGGAAAGCCCTGGAGGAGCTCCGTCTGCTCACCAACCCCGGCGACGGTCCGGCGATCCCGGTCGTCCTGCTGGGTCAGCCGGAACTGCGTGGAATGCTCCGGAGGCTTCCCCAGTTCGACCAGCGGATCGTGGTCCGCTACCACCTCGAGGGCATGAGCCGCGACGAGACCGTGAGCTACATCCACCACCGGTCCCGCATCGCCGGAGCCACACGACGCCTGTTCAGCGACCGGGCCGCGGTGGCCATCCACGAGGAGACCTCCGGTATTCCACGGCTGGTGAACATGCTCTGCGCGAACGCCCTCTTCGTGGGCTTCGCGCGACGTGAGACGCAGATCGGCGAGGATCTCGTCCGCGACCTGGCCGAGGACCGCCGAGCCGAGGAGGCACCCGCGACATGAGCCGCGTCAGCTACCAGGCCATGCTGGATCCGTCGGACGACGAGGGCCCACGGTTTCGCGAGTTGCGGGACGCCGACCTCCCCTCACGTCGGAGTGATGCGAATGAACGCATCAAGCTGAGGGTCAGCGAGCGTCACGCACGGTGGCTGGACGAGGTCGCCGCCCGAACCGGCCTTCCCGCCGACCTCGTGGCCATGAGCGCGCTGGATCTCATGCTCGCTCTCGACATCGACTGGGACACCGTCGAGCGGCCACGCGACCTGCGCCAGGCCATCACCGACACGGTCGGCGTGCGTCCCCATGTGAACGAGGAGCGCTGAGATCGCCAGGGCGTGGGACGTCCCCGGACTGAAGCCGAACCCGGGGTTCACCGACGCCGCGGGCCGCATCATCCTGACGCGCTGGCGCGAGATGATGAGCTACCGCGAGGGTACGATCCTCGGCGAAGACATCGAAGAGCTCCATGCCATGCGGGTGTCGTCGCGGCGCCTTCGTGCGGCCATGGATGCGTTCGCCGCGGTCTTTCCCGAGGACGGGTTCCGTCGACAGCTGCGCCAGGTGAAGCAGATCACCGACACGCTCGGAGATGCCCGCGATCTGGATGTCGCGATCGACTCGCTGACACGCCTCCTCCCCGATCTGACCGCGCAGGAGCAGGTGGGGGTCACCGCGCTCATCGATGAGTACCGCGAGCGCAGACGCAGGGAGCGGCGCCAGATCCGCCGGCTCTTCCGCGACCTCGACCGGACGAACTTCGCGCGGCGCTTCGAGGGCTGGGTCACCCGCCACACCGATGTGTCGGCGAAGAAGCTGGATCCCCGGCCGCCGCGGACGGACGACTGATGGCGAAGCCGCGTCCCGTCGCCGGTGTGGACCCCACGCGCCGCGTGCGACCCAACGCCCGCCGCATCCTCGCCACCCGGATCGACGAGGTCTGGTCATACGGGGACGACGTCACGCATCCCGGACGTGTCCGCGAGCTCCACGACATGCGGATCGCCTTCAAGCGGCTGCGCTACCTGATCGAGATCTTCGGCGGGGCGTTCGCCGCCGACCTCGCGCCCTTCCTCGACGAGGTCAAGGCGATGCAGGACATCCTCGGCGACATCCACGACCGAGACGTCCAGGTGCCGATGCTCCACGAGCACCTCGAGCGGCTCGCCCGGCGGGATGCCGAGAACGCCCGGGCGCTGATCGCGGACACGGCGAAGCCGTCACGCTCGTCGACGGCGACGGAGCGCGCCTACCGTCGGTTCGCCAAGAGATGGGACGCGGCGTCGACGTCCGACGAACGGCCAGGAATCATGGCGCTCCTCGAGCGACGCACCAGGGAACGCGACGAGCTCTACGCCCGGTTCCTGGGTGAGTGGCGCCGCTGGGAGGACACCGATTTCCGCGCCCGACTGGAGAGCGCCATCGGCGTCCGGCGGGAGGGCTAGTGCCCCGCGTCAGAAGTTCGTTGCGGTCTGGTGGCTGCAACCCATGCCGGGATGAGACCACGCACCCTCGACGCTCACGCTCCGCAGCGTTGTCATCGTCGGCACCCATATGAACCGATATGGGCACCTCCTCGTCCTCGTCCCGACGGGGTTTCGCTCCCCATACCGAGAACGAGCTTCCGACGCGGGGCACTAGCGGCTCGTCCAGCCCGACTCGGCGACCTTCTCCGCCAGGAGCAGATCGTGGAGGAACCAACGCCCGGCGTCACGACCGCGCCGCTGGACGAGGATCTCGCCCTCGTCCGTGTGCTCGACGGTCACCCCGCGCCAGGACCGCACGGGCTCACCGGTGAAGGTCGCCATCTCGACCGGAATCCGCGGCATCCACTCGTCCCCCTGCGCCCCGTCCACCCAGGTGGCGGCGAGCTTCGGGGTCTGGACGATCGACACCGCGCGTCCGTGGCGCTCGCCGGCGTATCCCACGCCGCCCTCGACGGTGACGATGTCGTGGAGAAGACCCGTCCGGCCGACCGGCAGCTCGACCAGGCGGAGGCCGAGCGGCTCGAAGAGGTCGTCCGACGAGCGGATCACCACCCGGAACGCGTGGAACATGTAGAGCAACCAGAGGACGACGACGCCGACCGAGATGAGGATGAGGCGCCGCTGCCACTCTCCGTCGCCGACGGCGATGGCCGCCAGGGCGACACCGGTGACGATGACCCCGAACACCAGGTAGACATGGACCAGCCGGTACATGCCACGTGTCGCCCGCCGGACGGTGCGGGAGGTGACCGGGGTGAGCGCCAGGCGCTCGTAGAGATCGTTCTGCACGCGCAGGTGGCTGCGCCGGATCGTCCAGAACGAGTAGCCGAAGACGAACCCGAAGACGACGGCACCGCAGACCACGAAGGCGTAGCGCGGCGCGGCTGGCTCGTCCGGCCAGATGCGCGAGGCGCTGAGCGTGCCCGCAGCCCAGATGCCGATCGCGACGAGGCAGATCGCGGGCCACCACCTCGAGGTCATGAGACCGGGCGGCGCGTCGGTCGACGTGCGCCTATTCCTCATCATGACGCGAATACGGCCCGACACCCGCAGCCGACGATCCGTGCGCGGGAACCGAGCGGGCCGTCATCCCTCCTGCGCACGCACTCCGTGCACCGGGTTGCCGGCCGCCTCCCACTGGTAGTACGAGCAGGCCGGACCGAATGCAGCTTCGTACTGCTCGATCTTCGGGTTGCGTCCCACGTCCCGAGCCACGGCACAGTGCCGCAGAAGGTTGGGGTCGTCCGACTCGGGCCAGACGATGACGAGATGCGCTGCGGTCAGATGGGTGGCGACGAAGGTGCACCCCTCGGCCGGACACGGCCAGGGGTTGGTGCGGACGCAGTACCACCCGGCGTAGTCGTCACCGGAATCGTCGGTCCAGAGCTCCTCCTCCGGCGGCGCTTCGATTCGGATGACGCCGGGTTCGATGACGCCGATCTGGGGGCGTTCGGGGGCTCGGGGGGTCTCGTCGCTCATCCGGGCGATCTTAGCCTGACGCGGACCGACGCCACACCGGGGCCGCGAGCCGCCTACGCCGGCGGCCGGAACGACGGACGCCCGATGTTCGTGTGGAGCACGACACCGGTCGCGTTGA
Organism: uncultured Bifidobacteriaceae bacterium; assembly: GCA_964531025.1. Taxonomy (GTDB): domain Bacteria; phylum Actinomycetota; class Thermoleophilia; order Miltoncostaeales; family Miltoncostaeaceae; genus CALMEC01. Next base: position 1,004,758 of record CAZHDY010000001.1, read on the forward strand.
TGACACGCCGGAGCGACGGGGTGAGATGCCGGACGACCTCGTCCAGGAGGCCCCTCCCGCCGCTGCACGACGCGCACGTCGACCGGCCAGTGCGTCACGTACGGCGGCGAACACCGCACCGCGACCGTGCCGCACGACCAGCACCGCCGTCTCCGGCAATGCGAGGACGCGATCGACCGACGAAAGGCCGCGACGCGGATCGCGCGTCACGACGAGGCAACAGGAAGGACGATGACCAGGTCGTCGCCATCGTCGAGCCGCGCGGCAGGGATGGTCCGCTGACCGTTGAGGACATAGGTGATCCCGGGTGGCGGCACGGAGCCGAGTTCCGCGCCCTCACATACGTACCGCCAGCCGGCACCTGCCGGGGTACCGCGCATGACGCGCTGAAGGACGCGGTGGCGTTCCGCCCCGTCGGGCGCTCCGTCGACCAGGCGCACCGTGATGGTCACTTCGATCGGCACGCCCGCAGTCTAGGAGGTGAGCGGGTGGACGACGACTGAAGGCCGAGTCCCCGAATATGTCTGGTGAATAACCACGAATACCGCTTGTGGCCTATCCCGAAATTCGATGGTATCTCGACCCGAAATGGGTGTCGGGGAGTCATCCGCTGACACACCGGCCACCGCGATCCCGGTAGCATCCCCTCGTCGCGACTGGCGCCGTCGAGGTGGATCCAACCACCGGGGAGCGACACCCCGAGTACATCCATAGTGGTCCGGAAACCGCGCGCCTGGGTCCCGGGTTCATCCGTCAAGGAGGCATCCGTGCACGAGCCCGCCATTCCCACGCTGTCCGCCGCCGACCCCGACATCGCCCGACTGATCGAGGGTGAGGCCGAGCGGCAGTTCGACAAGATCCGCCTGATCGCATCCGAGAACTACGTCTCGCGCGCCGTCCTCGAGGCCACCGGAACCGTCCTCACCAACAAGTACTCCGAGGGCTACGCCGGCAAGCGTTACTACGAGGGGCAGCAGTTCATCGATCCGGTCGAGGAGCTCGCGATCCAGCGCGCGAAGGACGTGTTCGGCGTGGAGCACGCCAACGTCCAGCCCTACTCCGGCTCGCCTGCCAACCTCGCCATCTACCTCGCCCTGCTCGAGCCCGGCGACACCATGATGGGCCTCGCCCTCCCCATGGGCGGCCACCTGACGCACGGCTGGTCGGTGTCGGCCACCGGCAAGTGGTTCCGCTCGGTGCAGTACAGCGTGCGTCGCGAGGACGGCCGCATCGACATGGACGAGGTCCGCGACCTGGCCCTCAAGGAGAAGCCGAAGCTCATCTTCTGCGGTGGCACCGCCGTCCCGCGCACCATCGACTTCCCCGCCTTCGCCGAGATCGCCCGCGAGGTCGGTGCCGTGCTCGCCGCCGACATCGCCCACATCGCCGGCCTCATCGCCGGTGGCGCCCACCCCTCCCCGGTCGGCCACGCGGACATCATCTCGACCACCACGCACAAGACGCTGCGCGGCCCGCGCGGCGCGATGCTCATGAGCACCGAGGAGTACGCCAAAGACCTCGACCGCGCCGTGTTCCCCGGCCTGCAGGGCGGTCCGCACAACCACACCACCGCCGCGATCGCCGTCGCCCTCAAGGAGGCGTCGACGCCGGAGTTCTCGACCTACGCCCACGGCATCGTCGCCAACGCGCAGGCCCTCGCAGGATCACTCGGCGAGCTCGGCTACGACCTTGTGACCGGTGGCACCGACAACCACCTCATCCTCATCGACCTCACGAGCAAGGGTCTCGGGGGCAAGCCGGCCGCGCAGGCGCTCGACGCCGCGGGCATCGAGCTGAATTACAACTCCGTGCCGTTCGACACCCGCAAGCCGTTCGACCCCTCGGGTCTGCGTCTGGGCGCCGCCGCCATCACCACCCGCGGCCTCACTCCGAACGAGATGCCACAGCTCGCCAAGTGGATCGACGAGGCCATCTCCAACCAGGACGACGCGGCCACGCTGGCCCGCATCGCCGGCGAGATCAAGGAACTGATGGCGTCCCACCCGATGCCGGGGTACGCCCCGGGGGCATAGGTGCCGTCCGGGCACCGACCAGTGGTCGGCGCCCGGACCCCCGTTTCTCCCGATCGCACAAGCAACCGCGGGGTCTGGACGCCCTACCGCAGCGGCACCCGCCCGCACGCCGCAGAGAGGTAATCCGGCGAACTGCTTCCCGACGGGTCGATCCAGGCCGTGACGAACGTGTTGCGGTCACTCACGGATACGGGCCCTGCCGACAACACGATAGTTTCCTGCCGTGACCGGGCGACGACGATCGTCGACGTCGGTACGTACGCCTTACCGGGCTTCGCGACGAGACCGGTGAGCGTCCTATTGACGGGAAGGCTGCCCTCCGACTCGAGGGGCTCCGGAACGACCGCCATCACCGCGGCGATACCACGGTTGTTGGCACCGAGCGAGAAGCCGTTGAACACCGACGCCCGCGGCACCGTAAGCGTGGCCCTCGGCGCCCAGCGGAAGGACGCGAGCCGGGTCCGCGTGGTGATGCGGCGGTCATAGGCGGTCCACGCGACGAGCGCACGGCCGCTCGGATCGAACACGAGGTCGGTCGTGACCACCGAGCGCGGACGCTCGGTGGCGATCACCTGGGGACCCGTCCATCGGCCGTCAACGCCCCGGTTGGCGACGACGACGCGGCCGTCGCTCCCGGCCCACGACACGGATGCCGCACCGGACACGCGGACGGCGACACCCGGAGGCATGCGGGTCGACACCGTGTGACGCGCGAAGATCTGCGGTTGCCTCTCCCATCCGCGCTGCGGCGAGTACTGCCACCCGAACACCGACGACGACGTCTCCTCGCCCGTCGTCCCGCCGACGATCGCGGTTCCGTTGCGCGCGATCGCCACCCGTAGCGTTGAGAAGGGATCACCATCCACAGAGGCGGTGGGATCAGCATCCGCATGGGCGGTCACCCACCGGGTTCCGTCGAAGGCGGCGACCCGCAGGGTGCGGCGGTTGTCGATCCACGCCACCGCGGCGAACCCGGCATCGTTGACCGCGGCCACCGGCTGGCTGCCCGGAGTGATCGGGGCGACGAGCGGTGTCGCGACACCGGCGGACGAGATGAACGTCAGGGTCGCCTGACCCGATGGGTAACCGTTGACGACCCGGTGGCCGATGGGACTCGCCGCGAGCAGGTCGACGCCGCGCGTCGCATCCATATCGATCCTCGACCAGGCCGGGCGCAGACCATCCCAGCGGCATGTGCCAGCCACACCCCAGTGAGCGTCGGGGTCGAATGCGGGCGGGCTGAGGAAGGCGAAGACCGTGCCCGATCCGTCGGCCGACGACACCACGGAGAGCACTTTGTCGGCCCAACCGAAAGAGAAAGCGGCATGGGCCGGCGTGGCAAGTGACGCACACGCCGCAAGGATTCCGAACTGAGAGAGCCGTCGCATGATCCGCTCCTGGGTCAGATGGTCATCCGACCCTACCAGCGAGCTCGATCACCGATTTATCGTCGTGTAAACAAAACATGACTCGGAGGTACGAGCGTGTGTGCGTCACGTTGCACCGACGCAGCCGCCGCGTGCAGTCGCAGCGGTCCGCCATCTGAGCCTATGAGCCAGATGCACCCGCCACGAACGCGTCCACGAACGGCCCGACCTCCAGCTGCCAGGCCTCCTGCGCCATGCGAAGCTCGACCTCACTGCCGAACCGGCCGTTCTTCAGCTTCACCGTCACCTGACCGCGCCGGTTGGCCTTCGACGCCTCGACCTCGAGGAACGCCCGATGGAACCGCTTGGTCTCGACCCACTTGCGCGAGAAGAGCTCGAGGGTGTCACCGCTCACATTCAGGACAGCGTCGCTGTAGAAGACGTCGTCGTACTGGACCCACGGCATCCCGCACCTCCCCGGACTGTGTGGGAAGGAAACTAGCCCGGGCACGGCGACGTGCCGAGCGCCGTGCGGTCCCGAATCGGTCTCACCCGGCGGCGACACGCCCACCCGACCGCGTGACTCCGCCGAACGATCGCCGGCTACGCAGTGTCGCCAGGCAGACGGGCGAGAGAACGTGAAACGAGATCACGTACGTCACAACTCACGAGCTCGGCACCGTCATGCCGCGCCGCAGCCACGTACGTCGCGTCATACACCGAGATGCCGTGTTCCGCAGCGATCAACGCCGCCTCCGCGAGCAATGCCGCGTCCGCACGCACAAGTCCGCCATCCTCTCCGAGTGCAGCGACACGCTCACGCAGGCGCCACGCCGCATCTGGATCGCCCCAGGCACGTATCGCCACATTGGTCACCTCATAGAACGCGAGGTCCACCGTCGCCAGAGGATCATCGCCATCCAGAAGACGCGCAGCCGCGTCATGGTGCGCGTCGTCCGTGTCTTCGCGTACACGAAGGAGCCCGAAGGCCCCCTACTGCGGCCGATTCGCCGTGAAGACTTGAGCGACGTGACCTCCGTGCCGACCGGGCCCACCGCTCGCACGGATCTCCGCCATGCGTTCGGCGCGACGACGGGCGCGTCGTGCCACCGCATCCTCAACCAGCTCGCGCACCAAACCGCTGCGCGTCGTGCCGCGGCACTCCGCCTCAACATTGAGGGCTCGGAGAACATCGTCGGGAAGGGACACGGTCACCTTTGTCATGGACCGAGTATGCCCGGCGCCATCTCCTCTACGAAAGAGACGGCGGTGTCCACCACTGGCTCGGCGATGACCCAAGCCTGACCCGCGGCGACGTCAGCCGGGTGAGCCCGCCTGCTTCGCCGCGGTGTCCGGATCGACCCCCGGTGGGTTGTCGGCACGACGGATCATCATGCGTCCCGAGACGAACATCGCGACGCAGAACGTGAGGTTCCCCGCCGCCATGAAGATGAGCGCGGTCACCGACACGTCGCCCTTCCCGCTGATACCGGCGCCCAGGAGGAAGAGCCCGACCAACCCGACCATGACGGCCACCACGATGAACACCCAGCCGGTGACCTTCATCTCGTGCACCTCACCTTTCTCACAGCATCGCCTCGGTCACGTCGAGGATCCCGTGTCTTCGAAGGCCGCTGCGGACACTCCCGAATACGCCCTCACGATAGCGGTACCCGCGTGCACGATGGAGAGGTCATTGATCCCAGAGCGGATTTCGCCCGTGCCCGGAAACCGGATCACACGCGTACGGGCGATCAGGCAACCTTCTAAGGCTGTCACGCAGTCAAGGACGGCTACCCGGAAGCACATCGACGAACGGAGAACGGGCTCATGGAGCATCAGAACGACGTGGTGACGAATATCCGGAACGCCGGATGGCCCCTCCCGAACCCGGCGGCCCGATGACCGCCTCGGACAACGCTGCGGCCGCATCGACGAACGGCGCCGTGGACACCGCGATCGCCGCGCGCATGGAGCAATCGGAGGCCCGCCTGGTGAACGCCGTGCTGCCCGGTCGGCAGAACCACTTCGGAACGTTCGGCGGAAACCTCATCATGGCCCTCATGGAGGAGGTCGCCTGGGTGTCGGCCACCCGGTTCACCCGCATGGACATGATCACCGCCGGGTCGGAGGCGATCCGCTTCGAGAAGCCCGTGACGGCCGACACGATCTTCGAAGCTGTCGCGCGCGTGGAGACCATGGGACGCACCAGCGTCACCGTGCGCGTGGAGGTGTTCGGCGAGGCGATCCACACCGACGAACGGGTGCGCGCGGCGCACGGCCTGTTCACCCTGGTGGCGCTGGACGCAGACGGGCGACCGAAGCGGATCGCCCTGCCCCAGTGACCGACCTGCCTCCCATCGCCACCGTTCGGGAACTGCGCGCCCGGCTTCGCGCCGATCTCGTCCAGGCGATGAGAGAACGGCGATCCGAGGTCGTCAGTGCTCTGCGGACGGCCATCGCCGCCATCGACAACGCGGAGGCCGTCGCCCCGTCCGATACACCTGCACCACCGACGAGTGAGCACATCGCAGGTGCCCACGCCGGCGTGGGCACGGCGGATGCACCCCGGCGCGAGCTGTCGCCGGACGATGCGCGCACGTTGCTCCTCCATCAGATCACCGAGCGCGTCACAGAAGCGGACCGCTACGAGGAACACGACCAGGCGGACGCAGCCCAGCGTCTGCGACGCGAGGCGGAGGCGCTGCAGGTCTACGTCGCCGACTGAGGCGGCGCCTCGCGGATGGGTGGCGAGACGACAACCGCTGTCGCACGTCACTCACTCCGACCGGGATTCGCGGTACGTCGCCGGGTCCGGTGACGCCCGTCAGGACGATCAGTCGTCGTCGGGCCGATGCACCACCAGGATCGATCCGTCGAAATGGGCGACGGTTGCGGCACCCACGCTCCCCACCAGGTGCCCCAGCAGTCCGCTGCGACGATGAGAGCCCAGCACGATGAGGCCCGCGCCGTGCTCGGTGGCGGCATCGACGATCCCCTGCCAGGTCGGGGCCGCCTGCACCGCCAAGGACCGGGCCCGGAACCCCGCCGCTTCGGCCAGCGATGCCCCGCGTGCGGCGGTCTGCTCCGCAGCGGCCTCGACCTCCTCACCGGATGCCGCGTGCAGGTGTCTGCCGTCGACCGGGGTGAAGCCGACATCGGCGGGGTGCCAGACACAGACCACCAGGGCCTCCCGACCGGGTGCCAGTTGCTCACCGGCACGCGCGATGGCGTACTCGGCCAGATCGGAACCGTCGTAGCCGATGATCACCGGCCCGATGGACCGTGGAGAGGTGGTGTCGGGTGTCATCTCAGTCGGCTCCTTCGGTGACCGTCTGCGGTGGGGGAGTCTGTTGCCTCAAACGTGCGAAGAGCGGAGGCGACGGCCAGGCGGGTTTACGTCCGCTGATGAAGCCGGGGATGTCGGGGGCCTGTGGACGGGCGCCGCCGACGGCATAGGTCGCCACCGCCAGCGCCGCACCGACGACCGCGATCCCCAGGCCGATCCAGAGCGCGATCCGCACACCGTCGGCGAGGTCGTCACCCACCGATCCCGCGAAGTGGACGAAGATCGGCGCAATCATGAACGCGGCAACGGCCCGGAAGAGCTCGACGATGGCGAAGACGCGCTGCAGGCTGAGCGAGCGGAGAGAGAAGCCGGCGACGAACAGCGCGGGGGCCACCGTGGCACCCAGGCCGATACCGGTGAGGAACGAGGCGATGAGGGCCTGGGTCTCGCCGGCGGGGACCTGGATCAGGAAGACCCCGATGCCCGCGGCGAGGAAGCCCATGCCGACGAGCGGCAGGTAGTGGATGTAGATCTTGTCGAGCAACAGCCCGAGCAGTACGGCGGTGATGAGGGCTCCCCCGACCTCAGGTAGGTAGAGCAGGCCGACATGGAGGGCGCTGTGATGCTCCGACAGCACCTCGGCCGTCAGCACCGTCGCCGACACCGACGCCGCCGCGGCGAACAGGGCGACGATGATGCCCGCGATCGGAATCGTGCTTCCCAGCATCTCGCGGATCGTCAGCAGTGGATCCTTGGCGCGGTACTGATAGACGACGAGGACGATGATCGCCAGCAGGCCGCCGACGAGCGGCAGGATCGTGATCGGGCTGAGGAACGAGTGGGTGAGCAGCTGGGACGAACCGAAGAAGGCGGCGACACACCCCACCGTCGCGAGACCGAGCGCCGGCAGATCGCGCGGAGAGTCGGGATCGGCCGGCGGAGCGTCCTCGAAGGTGAGAAGCGCGAGGACCAGAGCCAGGATGGCGATGCCGGAGACGACCCAGAACAACGGCCTCCAGGCGTCCGCCTCGGCCTGCAGGCCGCCGATTGTCGGGCCGAGCGCGACGGCACCGAAGATGCACATGTTCATGATCATCCCGGTGATGCGCAGCTTGCTCGCCGGGAATCCGAGCGACAGCGGAGGCACCGCGGCGATCAGCAGGAGGCTGGTGCACAGCCCCGCGAGGATCTGACCCGTGGAATACATGACCACGTTCTGGGCGCTCGCGGTCACCACCGAGCCGATGACCAGCACCACGGCGTAGAGCACCATCATGCGGCGCTGCGGCAGGTGCTGGGCGAACTGCACCGCCAGTACCGTGCCCACCGCATAGGCGGCGTTGGCAAGCCCCGCGCCGAGCGCAAGGGATTGCAGGCTCGTGTGGAGGTCGCGGGCGATGATGGGCGTCACGGGCCCCACCGCCGCGGAGAGCGCGAGATAGGGGATCAGCGCGGCCATGACCATGGTCGCCACCGCGGGGTAGCGACCGGCGAGCGGTCCCTGGCGCATCAGACCGCCCCCACACGGCGGGGGCACAAGCACGGAGACCGGTATGGGTGGGTCATGCGGTGACCATTCCTTCGGATGCGATCGATTACCGGAGAGGTTGATAACACATAAACGGACAAACATGTCCGTATATCCGACCGTAGGGTTACGAAAGTCCCTGGACATGTCCGCGCTGCCAGGGGATACTCCTGTCCGTTCTGAGTCACGGAGGTGGCGGTGCAGCAGGAGGACGAGAAGGCCCCGGAACGGCTTCGCAGCGACGCGCGACGCAATCGCGAGGCGATCCTCGAGGCCGGCCGAGAGCTCTTCACGGACACGGCGGATGTAGCCATGAGCCAGGTGGCCCGGCGAGCCGGTGTGGGCCAGGCGACCCTCTACCGCCACTTCGCCGACCGCGATGCACTGATCGCCGAGTTGATCGGTGAACGCTTCGAACGCATCCAGGACGTCGCCGCAGAGCACGACGGGGATCCCGATGCGTTCTTCGTGCTGATCCGTGCCCTGGTGGACGCGATCGCCGGCGTCTACGCGCTGGCGGAGATGGCACGCGACGACGCCCGGGCCCACGAACGCAAGCGCCGCAACCGCCGGATGATCGCCGAGCTGATCCGCCGGCCGATGCAGGATGCGAAGGCCGCCGCGACGATCCGCCGCGACCTCGCCATCGACGACGTCTTCCTGATGCTCCGGATGGCGCGCGGTGCGATGGTGGGGACCCATGGCGTGGCGGGCCGGACGGAGGCGGGGCACCGGGCACTGGCACTGATGATGGACGCCGTCACCCGTCCGGCCGCCGGATCGGGCCGACCCGTCTCTTGAGCCGCACCGCCGCCCGACGGACGGCGCACGAGTCGGTCGAGGTGGCAGCATGGCGACCGATGTCGCGCTTCGCCCGATTCCTGCCCGCAGTTCTCCTCATGGTGACGATTTTCCTGTTCTCGTCCCGGCAGAACCTCAGCAGCGGGCTCGGTACATGGGACCTCGTTCTGCGTAAGGGCGCGCACATGACCGAGTTCGGGCTGCTGTGGTTCCTGTGGTGGTGGGGATTCCGCTACCGCCACGCAGGCTTGGCCGCCGCCATCGCCGTGCTCTACGCCGCTTCAGACGAGATCCACCAGCACTTCGTGCCCACGCGACACGGCAGCCCCGTGGACGTCCTCATCGACTCCGTGGGTGTGGCGATCGCCATGATCATCGCCTTCCGGTGGCGTGAGCGACGTGCCCGACGCGGTGGGGTCGCCGACGCACCGTCCGGCGTCTGACCGTCAGCCCGCGGCCGACGCCACCACATCCAGCGACCATGCACGTCCCTTACGGGCCGGCGGCGTGAGGCTCACATCATCGAAGATGCCGGCAAGCGCATCGGCCAGATCGATGGGTTCACCTGGATCGAGCCCGCCCGTCAGGATGGCGCGCGCCACCAGACCACGTGTGTGCTTGGCCATATGCGACGCCCCCGGCACACGTACCTGAATCCAGCGGTCGGCCTCGTCACCGCGCGGGGTCCACGCCGCGACGTAGGCGGCAGAGCGACAGTCGACGATCAGCCCACGCCTCATCTCGCGGTCGAGCACCCGATCGAGATGAGGACGCCAGGCCGGCGCCAACGGCCCCACTCCCGGGAGGTCGACTCCCATCCCAAGCCGGTAGGCGGCGATCCGATCGCCGGGACGGACGACGCCGTAGAGGGCCGAGAAGATGAGCACCCAGAGCGAGGCGCGGCGCTTGGACGCGGCATCGAGCGTCGCGAGGTCGAGCGCGTCGAAGAGCACACCCGTGTAGGTGTCGCGCGCAGCCAGGGCGGGAGCCCTGTCCAGCACCGTGTTGCGGTCGATCTCGTGGGCCACGCCGGCCCCCACGCCGAGGACGGACGTCGCATCGTCCTGTGCGCTCACGGCGGCGAGGGCCTCGGCGACGGTGCGCCGCATCGCCGCCAGGTCGGGAAACGCGAGCGCGCCGGGATCGTATGGGCGGCCGCGCCGGCCGGCGGTCTTCCCCTCGGACGGGGGGAGCAGGATGCGCAACTACTCGCCGGGCTGCCGGAGCCGGACCCAGACCGACAGATCACGTATCTGTCCGTTCTTGAACACCGCGCGCTGCTGGACCGACTCGAGGTGGTACCCGCATTTCTCGAGCACGCGTTCCGAACCGGGATTGCCGGAGAAGACGTTGCCGTGGAGACGTTCCAGGTTCGTCGACGTGAGGATGTACTGCGTGAAGGCCAGGAGCGCCTCGGACGCGTAGCCCTTGCCCCAATGTGCCACGCCGAGCCAGTACCCGACCTCGCCCGTACGCCGGTAGACGTCGCGACCGGGTGTGAGGCCGATGCAGCCGATGAAGTCATCGTCGTGCGTGATGGCGAGCCCGAGGAGCGGATGCTCCATACCGCTCGTGACCAGACTGACGAACCGTCGTGCGTCCCGGAGACCGTAGGGATGGGGAAAGCCGTCGCGCAGGTTGACGGCGATCCGCGCGTCGTCGGCCTGCCGCGCCAGCGGCCGGACGTCGGATCCGCTGAGAGGACGTATGACGAGGCGCGGGGTCGTGATCAGAGCGACACGTCGACGCATGGCGTCATTCTGCCCGTCCCCCCGACCGGACGGGCGCGAACCGGGCACATGCCGGCACTTCGCGTCCGCTCAGACGTCCGGTCGATCCTCACCCGATCCGAACATCCGGGCCGCGTCGATACGCAGATCCGGCGCCAGGGTCACGCGGGGATCCTGTTGCGTGTGCGCCCCGAGGGTGACCTCCACCAGGCGCCGATCCTCCAGAAGCCCGAGCGCCGACATGACCGCCAGCACACCGCGGCGATCGGGCTCGAGCCCCAGTTCGGAAGCGGCGGTCCGCACCGACAACGCCACCCGTCCGTCCTCCGGTCGGCCCTCGTCCAGCCATTGCAGGACGAGGAGCATCTCAAGGCGCTTCGCCAGATCCTCCATGGACGAACCGTAACGCGTCACCGGTACCGGAGGAATGTCACGGATTGGAGGAATCCCGCACCCGGCCTGCCCGCCTGAGTAGGATTCGCGGGTCCCGATTCAACCGGGGCGCATCGTTTCGAATCGGGAAGGGTGGAACGTTTGGATCTGTTCGAGTACCAGGGCAAGGAGTTGTTTGCCCGCCATGGGATCCCGGTCCCGTCCGGCGAGACCGCCGAGACGCCGGCCGAGGCACGCGCAGCCGCCGAGCGCATCGGCGGAACAGTTGTAGTGAAGGCCCAGGTTCAGGTGGGAGGCCGCGGCAAGGCCGGTGGGATCCAGCTCGCCGCGAACCCCGACGAGGCCGAGGCACGGGCGAAGGACATCCTCGGGATGGACATCAAGGGGCACACCGTGCACCGTGTCTGGATCGAGTCCGCCTCGGAGATCGAGAAGGAGTACTACGCCTCGATCACGTTCGACCGCAGCGCGAAGAAGCCGCTCGTCATGCTCTCGGCAATGGGCGGCGTCGACATCGAGGCCGTCGCCGAGGAGCACCCCGACAAGCTGGCGCGCCTCCACATCGACGCGCTGTCGGGCTTCCACCCGCATCACGCGCGGCGCCTCTGTTACGAGGCCGGCATCGACGATGCCGCCATGCGAGGTGTCCAGGACATCCTCCTCAAGCTCTACCAGGGCTTCACCGAGCTCGACGCGATGCTCTTCGAGGTGAACCCGCTCATCCTGACCAAGAGCGGTGACGTGATCGCGCTGGACGCCAAGGTGTCCATCGACAACAACGCCCTCTATCGTCATCCTGACGTTGCGGCGCTGCAGGAGTCGACCACCGAGGACCCGCAGGAGCGCATGGCCCAGGAGAAGGGCGTCACGTACGTCAAGCTCGACGGTGACGTCGGCATCCTCGGCAACGGTGCCGGTCTCGTGATGAGCACCCTGGACGTCGTCGCCCTGGCGGGCGGCCGTCCGGCGAACTTCCTCGACGCGGGTGGCGGATCGAAGTCGGACGAGGTCGTCGCGGCCCTCGAGGTCCTCCTCTCGGACCCCAAGGTCAAGTCGCTCCTCATCAACATCTTCGGTGGCATCACCCGCTGCGACGAGGTCGCGGAGGGTCTTCTCACCGCCATCGACCAGCTCGGTTCCACCATTCCGATCGTCGTCCGTCTCGACGGGACGAACGAGGAGGCGGGACGCAAGATCATCCAGGACCGCGCACCGTCCAACGTCGTGGTCGAACCCACGATGCTGTCGGCCGCCGAGCGCGCCGTCGCGCTCGCGAAGGAGGCCGCATGAGCATTCTCGTCGACGGGAACACCCGTCTTGTGGTTCAGGGCATCACCGGCCGTGAGGGCCAGTTCCACGCCACCCGCAACAAGGAGTACGGCACCAACGTCGTCGCCGGCGTGACGCCGGGCAAGGGCGGCCAGAGCATCGAAGGTATCCCGGTGTTCAACACGCTCCACCAGGCCGTCACGGAGACCGAGGCGAACACCGCCATGGTGTTCGTGCCGCCGCGCTTCGCCGCCGACGCCATCTACGAGGCGATCGAGAGCGGCGTCGAGCTGATCATCGCGATCACCGAGGGCATCCCCGCCCACGACATGCTGAACATCTACACACACCTTCGCCGCGGCAACCAGACGCTCATCGGGCCCAACTGCCCGGGCGTCATCAGCCCCGGCAAGGCGACGGTCGGCATCATGCCCACCCAGGTGTTCAACCCGGGCCGCGTCGGCCTCGTCAGCCGCAGCGGCACGCTGACCTACCAGATCTCGAAGGAGCTCGACCTCCTCGGCATCGGTCAGAGCACGGTGGTCGGCATCGGCGGTGACCCCATCGTCGGCAGCTCGTTCATCGACATCATCAGCCGGTTCGAGGACGACGACGAGACGGATCTGGTCGTCATGGTCGGCGAGATCGGTGGCGACGAGGAGGAGAAGGCCGCGGAGTACATCGCGGCCAACATGAAGACCCCCGTCGTGTCGTACATCGCCGGCTTCCAGGCACCGCCCGGCAAGCAGATGGGTCACGCCGGCGCCATCATCACCGGCTCGTCCGGAACCGCCCAGGGCAAGAAGGAAGCCCTTGAGGCGAAGGGCATCCGCGTGGGGACCAACCCCACCGAGGTCGCCCAGCTCGCCAAGGAAGCGCTGAGCTAACGACTCGGCGTCCCTCCGCGGGGCGCATCACCTTTTGGAGGATGTGGGGCCGGCCGTTCACGACGGTCGGCCCGACATTCCGGAATACGCGCGGGGGCCGTGGTTAGAATCGCCCGATGCGCTCTCTGAAAGTTGTTGCCTCCACCCTCGCGCTCGTCGGCTCGACGACGCTTCTGACCGCCTCCGCCACCGCGCAGGACCGTCAGCCAAAAGCACCCCTCCCGACCGCCCCGTCGCTCAAGAACGGATCGTGGACCGCCAGCATCGCCGCGCCGGTCGTCGCCCGAGCCCGGCCCGGTGCCGGTGCACGCATCAAGCTCCCGGGACACACGACGTGGACGCTCACCCCCACCGTGTACATGGTGACCGAAGCCAAGGACGTCGGCAAGGTCCGCTGGGTGCGCATCCAGCTTCCCGTCCGGCCCAACGGACGGTCCGCCTGGGTCCCGGAGGAGCAGGTCGTGCTGCGCCGGACCCGCACCTGGATCCGTGTCTCCACGGCCTCCAAGCGCGTCGAGGTCTTCGTCTCCGGCCAGCGCCGCCGTACGTTCGTGGCGTCGGTGGGAACCGGCGGAACCCCGACACCCAAGGGGCGTTTCGCGATCTACGACTCCGTCCCGACGAACGGCCAGCTCGGCCCCTACATCCTGGTCCTGACCGCGCACAGCAACGTGCTGCGCACGTTCGCCGGCGGCAACGGGATCGTGGGCATGCACGGATGGCCGAGCAGCGTCGGCCAGGCCGCGTCACACGGATGCATCCGACTGTCCAAGAGCGGTGTCCAGGCGCTGAACAGCTTCGCGAAGCCGGGCACCCCGGTGGAGATCGTCTAGCGACGTCGACCATCGTGGTGGGCCACCGGTCGACCGGGCCCACCACCCTGAGGTGAGGGCCCGTGACATCCGCGGGCCTCACCCGATTCATCGATCCACCGACCGCCCCGCTCGGGCGTCGGCGCGTTCCGCTCGGAAGGCCCGTGGACGCCGCGAACGCTTTGCCCCGTCGACCCTGGACTGTTCCTCCACGGTCCCGGAGGCGTCACAGTTCGCCCGGCCACCTGCGGGTGAAGCTGTTAGGTTCCCCTAATTCATGGGCGTGGTCAGCCGAAATCCCTCCGACGGAACGCGTTCTGTCGCCGTGGTCACCGGCGCGAGCGGCGGCATCGGCCGGGCGGTGGTCGAAGCGCTCTGCTCCGCCGGCACGGCCGTCCTGGCGACCGATCAGGACGGAGACGGCGTACGTTCTCTCGCCGACCGTCTGACCGCGTCCGGTGCGACGGTCGCCGCCGCGCAGGTGGACGTCCGTGACCCCGACGCCGTGAGCGACGCCGTCGCCCGCGCCGAGGACGCGTTCGGTCCACTGACCACCGCGGTAAGCGTGGCCGGCGTGCTCAACCCAGGATCGGTCGCGGACACCTCGCCCGAGTCCTGGCGGGCAACCTTCGCCGTCAACGCCGATGGTCCGTTCCACCTTGCGCGCGCGGCCGCCGCCGCCATGGCGCCACGCGGAACCGGCTCCATCGTGCTCGTCGCCTCCAACGCCGCCAGCGTGCCCCGTATGGGCATGGCGGCGTACGCGGCATCGAAGGCCGCTGCCAGGGCGATGATCCGATGCCTCGGCCTCGAGGTCGCACGTGACGGCATCCGCTGCAACATCGTCTCACCCGGATCCACCGACACCGACATGCACGAGGCGCTCTGGCCGGACGGCAGCGCCGCCCGTCGCTCGGTCGACGGGTCACCCGAGCACTTCCGGATCGGCATCCCGTTGGGGCGTATCGCCCGTCCCGAGGACATCGCCGACGCGGTCCTCTTCCTGGCATCCGACCGCGCCCGCCACATCACCATGCAGGACATCATCGTCGACGGCGGCGCCGCCCTGGGGAACTGAGGACCATCTGATGGGAAGCACCGTCATGTCACGGGGCCGGACCGGCCTCCTCGATACCTACTCCCCGGGTGAGAACACGCTCATCAGCTCACCGGGAGGAGCCATCCTGGCCCAGGGGACAGGCGCGATCGTGCCGCCGTCCGCCGGGATGAACCAGCTCGCCAACGTGGCCGTGCGCGCCCGGGAGACCCTGGCCGACGCCGTGCGCGAGGGCCTGCCTCCGCTCCTGGTCGGTGCGCTCCCGTTCCACCCGTCCGGGCGCCCGCACCTGGTGGTTCCCCAGCTCGTCACCACCGGCGGCTCGCTGCGCGCCTGGATGAACGAGATCGACGAGCCGGTGCTCGACGACTTGCCCGAACTCCATCCGATGCCGGCGCCGCGCGAGTACGCCGAACGCGTGGCGGAGGCCGTCGAGATGTTGCGCGCCGGCGAGGGGCTCGACAAGGTGGTGCTGGCGCGCGCCCTGGAACTCCGTGGGGTGGAGCCGGACATCCCTGCCCTCCTGCGTCGCCTGGCCGCCGCCGACCCGTGGGCGCACGTCTACGCCGTCGATCTACCGAGCCGGTCGGGAGCACCCCGCACCCTGGTGGGTGCCAGCCCCGAGACGCTGGTGCGCCGTGTGGGCGATACCGTCGAGGCACTGCCTCTGGCCGGATCGGCAGGACGTGCCGCCGACCCCGTCGAGGACGCGCGTCGTGGTGCCCACCTGCTCGGATCCACGAAGGACCGCGACGAGCACGCGGTCGTCATCGAAGCGATCGCCGCAGCGCTCGACCCACTCTGCTCGTCGCTGGAGATCCCCGACGGCCCGGAGCTGCTGCGCACCCGGGCCATGTGGCACCTGGCCACCCGCATCCGCGGTCGCCTGACGGACCGCGCGATCACATCGCTGGACCTGGCGGCGGCGCTGCATCCCACTCCGGCCGTGTGCGGTACGCCACGTGACCACGCACGCAATGCCATCGCGACCCTCGAGCCCCTGGACCGTGGCTACTACGCGGGCGCCGTGGGGTGGCAGGACGCCAGCGGCGACGGTGAGTGGATCGTCGCGATCCGGTGCGGCGAGGTCGAGGGCGACACCATGCGACTGTGGGCCGGCGCCGGACTGGTCGAGGGATCCGATCCCGAGGGCGAACTCGCCGAGACCACCGCGAAGTTCGGGACCCTCCTCTCCGCAATCGGCCACGGGCCAGGTCGGTGAGCGACGACGCGACCATCCGTATCCCGTCTCCATGGCCGCCCGAGGTGGTGGCCGCACACCGTGACACGAGGCTGTGGACCGGTGAGGACTTCGGGGGCTTCCTGCGCGATCGCGCCACCCGGTTCGCGGACCGCGTCGCCGTGGTCGACGGCGCCGGTGAGCGCCTGACCTACACCGAGCTCGATTCGCATGCCGACCGGATCGCCGCGTACCTCATCGGTACCGGGGTCACCCCCGGACAGCGGGTGCTGGTACAGGTGCCGAACGTGCTGGGCTACGTGCCCTCCATCTTCGGGGTGTGGCGGGCGGGAGCGCTGCCGGTCTTCACACTTCCGGCGCACCGGCGTACCGAGCTTGAGGGCATCGCCCGCCGGTCCGGCGCGGTGGCGATGATCACCGTGCAGCGGCATGCCGGATTCGCCCATGCCGACCTGGCCCGGGAACTGGTGGACGTGGTCCCCCATTTGGAGGCCGTGCACGTGGCCGACGACCTCTTGGCGCTCCCCGATCCTCCGGACCCGCCCGCGTTCCCCGAGGTGGATCCCACCGAGATCGCGTTCCTGCAGCTGTCCGGCGGCACGACGGGTGATCCCAAGCTGATCCCCCGCACGGCCGACGACTACCTCTACTCGGTGCGCCGCAGCGCCGAGGTCTGTGAGCTTTCGCCCGAGACGGTCTTCCTCTGTGCCCTTCCCGCCGCCCACAACTTCCCCATGAGCTCACCCGGGATCCTCGGTGTCCTGCACGCCGGCGGACGCATCGTGTTCGCGCCCGTTCCCGATCCCGCGACGTGCTTCGCGCTCATCGCGCGCGAACGCGTCACGATGACGGCATTGGTACCCCCGCTCGCGCTCGCGTGGATGGACGCCGTCGGAGGAGAGAACCCCGACCTCTCCAGTCTGCGATTGCTGCAGGTCGGCGGAGCCCGGTTCGCTCCCGATGCCGCCCGCCGTGTGCCGAAGGAACTGGGGTGCCGGCTGCAGCAGGTGTTCGGCATGGCCGAGGGGCTCGTCTGTTACACGAGGCTCGACGACCCGGATGATCTCGTCACGACGACGCAGGGACGTCCCATGTCCCGTCACGACGAGGTCCGCGTGGTGGACGCCGAGGGCCGGCCGGTGCCCGACGGTGAGCCCGGGCGCCTTGAGACGCGGGGGCCGTACACCATCCGCGGCTACCACCAGGGCGCCGACCCGGATGCGTTCACGGCCGACGGCTTCTACCGCAGCGGCGATGTGGTGCGGCGGCTACCGAGCGGTCACCTGATCGTGGAGGGGCGCGTGAAGGACCAGATCAACCGCGGAGGCGAGAAGATCTCACCGGACGAGGTCGAGGACCACCTCATCGCCCACCCGGACGTCCACGACGCAGTGCTGGTCGCACTCCCGGACGACCGCTTGGGGGAACGCAGCTGCGCGGTCGTCGTCCCTGCCGCCGGCGCCACCGTCACCGCCGCCGATCTGCGTCGTCACCTGCGCGGCCGTGGCCTTGCCGCCTTCAAGATGCCCGACCGCTTCGAGCTGATGGACGACCTGCCGCGCACCGGAGTCGGCAAGATCAGTCGGCGCGACCTGCGCACCGTGCTCGCCGAGCGCCTCACCCCGCCCCCCACAGGAGTCTCCCGCTAGATGTCCCTACCTCGCATCGCTCCGTATCCCATGCCCGACCCGACGTCGCTGCCCGAACCGAAGGTGGCGTGGACGGTCGACCCCGCGCGGGCCGCACTGCTCGTACACGACATGCAGGCGCACTTCCTTGCGGCCTTCGACGTGGAGCGGGAGCCCATCCCGGAGCTGGTGACGAACATCCGCACCCTCATCGACGCGTGCCATGCAGCGGGCGTGCCCGTGCTCTACTCCGCCCAGCCGGCCGGACAGACACCCGACGAGCGCGGTCTTCTCCAGCCGGTCTGGGGTGAGGGCATCCCGGAGGGCACGGGCGGCGAGGCCATCCTTCCCGCGCTCGCACCGCAGGACGGCGACGAGGTCATCACCAAGTGGCGGTACTCCGCCCTCGTGCGCACCGACCTCCTCGAGCGTCTGCGCGCCAAGGGCCGCGATCAGCTGATCGTGTGCGGCATCTACACGCACATCGGCATCGCGATGACGGCCGCCCATGCGTTCATGGAGGACGTGCGCTCGATCATCGTCGCGGACGCCGTCGCCGACTTCTCGGCCCGGGAGCAGCTCACCACACTCGCGTGGGCGGCGTCGTGCTGCGCGGGGGTGACACCGACGAGCACCGTGGTGACCGCGATCGGAGCAGCGTCCTCGAACGGCGCAGTGGACATCGAGCGGATGCGGGCCGACCTGCTCGCGATCCTGGACGACCGACCGGACACCCTGGGTGATCACGACGACCTCCTCGACCTCGGCCTGGACTCGATGCAGGTGATGGCGCTCGTCACGCGCTGGCGTGAAGCGGGGCTGGCGATCTCCACGGAGGATCTGATCGAGGCCGAACCCACGCTGGCCGGATGGTGGGAGGCCGCGCAGGGCATCACCGCTCGCTGATGGCCCGGCTCCCGCTCACCGCGGCGCAGCGCGGGATCTGGTTCGCCGATCGCCTGGCCTCCGATCCCGCGGCGTTCGTCACCGCGGACATCGTGCGCTTCCCCGCCGCCGTCGATCCCGAGCGCCTTGCCACGGCGGTGACGACCGCGCTCAGCGAGCTGCCCGGCTTCCACGCCCGGATCGGCGGAGACGACGGCGATCCGTGGCAGGAGATGCCCGAGGATCCCACGCCCGCCGTCCCGGTGCTCGATATGCCCGATGTGGAGACGGCCCGGCGCTGGGCCGAGGACGATTCGCTGCGACCGATGGATCCGGAGTCGGGTCCGCTCTGCCGTCAGGCCGTTCTGCGGATCGCCGATGGCGGAACCTGGTGGTACCAGGCCGCACATCACCTCGCGACCGACGGCTATGCCACGTCCCTGCTCTTCCGCCGGGTCGCCGAGATCCACGGGGCTGACGACGAGGTTCCTTCGTCGCGCCTTCGCGGAACGGAGGTGCTGATCGATCTCGACGCGGCGTACGACGGATCCGAGAGGTGGGCCGCTGACCGCGCGTACTGGGAGGAGACCCTGGCCGGCGCCGAGGGCGCGGTGGGACCCGACGGCGAGGGGGCGCTCCCCATGGCGCGCCCCGTACGCGTGCGCCGTACCCTTGCCTCGGCACCCGATCCGGCGACGGCCGCCGGTCTGGTCTCCCTGTGGCTCCACCGTGTGACGGGACGCGACGATCTCACATTGGGGCTCCTGTCGATGGGGCGTCTGGGTTCGCCCGCCGCACGCGTACCGGCGTGCTGGGTGAACGTCCTTCCCCTTCGTGTCATGGTCACACCATCCGACACCCTCGCGGCGCTCACTGAGCGAGCAGGATCCGCGATGGCCGACGCCTCGCGTCACGGCCGCCATCGCTACGAGGATCTGCGCCGCGCGATGGGCACCCTGGCCGGCGGCCGCCTGGTGGGAACGCTGCTCAACATCAAGCCCTTCCTTCAGGAGATCGCCCTTGACGGCCACCCCGGGGTGATCGAGAACCTCTCGTCCGGACCGGTGGACGACATCGCCATCACCATCGAGGGCGACCGGCTACTCATCGAGGGACACCCCGATCGCTACTCGCCGGCCACCCTCGCGGCGCACGCCGAGCGCATCGCCCTCGCTCTGGAGCGCGGCATGGCCGCCGACCCGGCGACCCCGTGCGGTGACATCGACATCCTTCCCGCCTCGGAGCGCGACGCCGAGCTGCGCCACGCGCGCGGGCCACGTGTGCCGGTGCCCCCGGGGACCCTGTGGTCGCGGTTCGCCGAACAGGCCGATCGCACACCCGACGCGTCCGCCATCGAGGCGGCGGACGACACGCTCACCTACGCCGAGTTGCGTGAGCGTGCCGAATGCGTGGCCGGAGCACTCGCCCACCGCGGCGCCGGACCCGGCGAGGTCGTCGGCATCCGCATGGATCGATCGGCCGCACTGTTCGCCGCGCTTCTCGGCACGTTGCGCACGGGAGCCGCCTATCTGCCGCTCGAGCCCGACCAGCCGGCGGACCGCTCGGCGGCGATGGAGGAGTCTGCTCAGCCGGTCTACGTTGTCGATGATGTGGCGGCCCTGATGGCGGAGGGCCGCCGGGCGCCGGATCGAGAGCCGGAACCGGACGACCTGGCCTACCTCCTCTACACGTCCGGTTCGACGGGAAAGCCGAAGGGCGTGGAGGTCCCCCACCGAGCCATCGTGAACCGCCTCGCCTGGATCGGACCGATCCACGGGTTCGGTCCGCACGATCGGGTTCTCCTCAAGACCCCGCTGGGCTTCGACGTATCGGTGTGGGAGCTCTTCTGGGCCCTCACCGTGGGCGCCACCGTCGTGGTCGCCCCGCCCGGCGCCCACCGCGACCCGTCCGCCCTCGCCGCGCGCATCTCGGAGGGCCGTGTCACGATCACCCACTTCGTCCCCTCGATGCTGAAGGCGTTCGTCGCAGAGCCGACGGCGGCCGAGTGCACCGGATTGCGCCACATCGTGTGCAGCGGTGAGGCGCTGGGCTCCGAGGTGGCCGGCGCCGCACTCTCACTCCTTCCCGGCGTCACGCTGGACAACCTGTACGGCCCCACCGAGGCAGCCGTCGATGTGACGCATTGGAGGGTCACCCCGGACGACGCGGAGGGCATCCCCATCGGGCGTCCCGTGTGGAACACCGACGCCGTGGTCCTGGATCCTGCGGGGCATCCCGCCGCACCCGGCGCGGTCGGCGAGCTCCACCTGGGAGGCGTGCAGCTGGCCCGCGGGTACCGTGGCCGTCCCGACCTCACCGCCGAGCGCTTCATCCCCGATCCCTTCGGAGACCCCGGTGACCGGCTCTACCGCACCGGCGACCTGGTCAGCCGCCGTCCGGACGGAGCACTGGACTACCACGGGCGCGCCGACCAGCAGGTCAAGATCAGCGGGGTCCGCATCGAGCTGGGCGAGGTGGAGGCGGCACTGGTGCGTCATCCGGCGGTGGCGCAGGCGGCCGCCATGGCACGGGAGGACCGCCCCGGTGACAAGCGCCTGGTCGCCTATGTCGTCCCGGGACCGGATGACGATGTCGACCCGCAGGACGTGCGCCGGCACATGGCGGAGATCCTCCCGTCGGCCATGGTGCCCGCCGCCGTGATGGTGCTGGACGCACTCCCCACCGGCCCCACCGGCAAGCTGGACCGCCGTTCCCTGCCTCTGCCGCCGACCCACGAGGGGGAGGGACCGCCACCCGGCTCGCCGGTCGAGGAACGCCTTTGCGCGCTGTTCGCCGACGTCCTGGGTGCCGCCCGGGTGGGCCCCGAGGAGGGGTTCTTCGACCTGGGCGGATCGTCGCTCGCCGCGGCTCGCCTGGTGACGCGTATACGCCAGGAGTTCGGGGTCTCGCTCGGCATCGGCGTGGTGTTCGCTTCACCCACCCCGGCGGGGCTCGCGACTCAGGTCGCCGCCGGTGACGACGACGGACGGGGACCTGTCCTCGATCTGCGCGCCGGCGAGGGCGCGCCACTGGTCTGCGTGCATCCCGCCGGCGGACTGGGGTGGTGCTACGGACCACTGGCGGCACGCCTGCCGGAGGGGCGTCCCGTGGTCACCCTTCAGGCCGACGACGTCGAGGACGAGAGCATCGACGCCATCGCCGCCCGCTATGTCGCACGACTGCGCGAGCGCTGGCCGGACGGCCCCGTCCATCTGCTCGGCTGGTCGGTGGGAGGGGTCATCGCCCACGCGATGGCGACGCAGCTCGCCGACGAGGGCCGGCCCGCAGGGGCGCTCGTCCTGCTTGACGCCTATCCGTCCGATCAGTGGAGCCACCTGCCCCCGCCCACCGAGAGCGACGCCCTCGAGGCGCTGCTTCTCATGGCCGGCCTCTCCGCCTCCGACGAGCCGCTCACCCTCGAGGCAGTGCTGAAGCGACTCAACGATGCCGGGAGCGCCCTCGCCTCACTCCCGCCCGACGCGGTCGAACGGGTGGCCCGTACCGTTATGCGGACCGCTGGCCTTATGCGCCGGGCCGAGCACCGCACCGCGCCCGGCGACATGCTCTTCATCACCGCCGCGGCTCCGAGGTCCGAGGACTGGTTGGATCGCGAGGGCTGGGCACCGTACATCGGTGGCGTCATCCGGAACGTCGACCTGCCGCACACGCACCCCGAGCTGGTGCGCGCGCCCGCCGTGGAGCAGATCGCCGATTTGGTGGCCGAGCACATCGCGGCCGCGGAGTCCGTCACCGCCTGATCGGGGCGTTCCGCGTGTGCCTTCGCGGGGGGGGGGCGATGTCGCTCCGGGTGCCTGGCACCGAAAGCGACACTCCCGACCTCCACGAACCGAACTCCCCTGCAAATAAGAGGTTTCGCGCCAACGATGTCGCTCCGGGTGCCTGGCACCGATGACGACACCGGCCTCCTCGAACGGCGACGGTGCGCACTGGAACAGCCGTTGAACGCCGCGCGTTCGAACGTCAGGCCGCAGCCACGTCCAGGAGCACGTCGCCGTCGCGCTCCTCCACCTCGCTGAGATCGCCGTCCAGCACGGCCAGCGCAGCGATCGCACCGGGCCGAGCCCTCAGGTCACAGATCGCCACCGCACCGGGATCCACCGGCTCCGGCGACACCAGCAGAGCGGGGGCCTCCTCGGGCGAGGTGAGCTCCACCGTACGGGGATCACGCGCAAGCCCGGTGCCGAACGCCTTGAGGACCGCCTCCTTGCGCACCCATGTACGCAGGAGGCCCGCCGCCTGCCGGTGGAACGGCAGGGCGGCGATCCTCTCCTGCTCCCGCGACGACAGGGCGATCCTCACCGCCTCCGCGTCGGCATCGTCGAACTCGACGTCCACACCCACGCGCCACGGCGCCAGCGCGACCACCACCAGATGCTCGGCGTGTGCCACCGACATGTGGAGGGGCCCATCCCCGCCCATGACGCGTGGCGCCTCTCCGCGCCTCCGCTCGATCCGGGCGGCCGGCCCGCCGTGCATACGGATCACCACATCGCCCAGGAGCGCCGCGGTGGCGTGTCGGCGTCGGTCGTCGGCGACGCGCAACCGGCCGAGCCGCTCCCTCACCGCCACATCGAGGAGCGCCGGATCGACGTCACGCGCCGTGGCCCACCACACCGCGGGACCATCCAGTCGATCGACGTGACGGGCCACGGTCCGCTCCGTCAGGGACGACCGCTCATGGCACCGGACCCGTGGACTCGCCACCAGGGAAGCCCCACCCCCGGACCAGCGGCGACGGCCGCGAAGGCGATCGGCCCGAGAATGAAGGCCAGCGTGAAGATCTCGCCGACGGCGAGGGCACCACCCACGATCACCCAGGCGAGCCACTGAGGCATGTGTCGAAGGATAGCCTGGCCGCACCGTTTGTCCGGCCACCGTCATCGGCATCTGTACCGGACCTCGGCCACGGAGTGATCGAGGTCGGGTCGGCTACAGTACGTGCGGTCGATCGCCCTGGAACAGACATCGACGCTCGTCACCGGACTGTCGGACTGACGATAATGCCCTTCCCCGAGTCCGGACTGACATGAACGAGGATCCCACACGCCCCATCTCGACCGGAGACCGCTACTCGTTCGAGAAGCTGGACGACCGCCAGCGCAAGCAGCTCACGCGGGTCGCCGTCCTGGTGGGGATCGCCCTCCTCATCGTCACGTTCATCTTCAGCAACACACGCCAGGTACGGGTGAGTTTCATCATCTTCAGCGCCCATACGTCGCTCATCTGGGTGATCGTCACGTCGCTGGTACTGGGGTTCGTCGCCGGGTGGCTCCTGCCCGGGGTGATCCGGCGCCGTCGGGCGAATCGCAAGGCTGAGCGGGAGCAGACCACCTGAACGACCGCACACCGCGTGCACCCGCGATCCCTCGCGGCGCCGCACACCGCCACCTGATCGGAGGACCGGGTTCGTGACCCTGCAGTTCGTCGCGCTACTGGACTACATGGACCCAGAATGGCTGCTCGACCGGTTCGGTCAGGAGCTCTTCTGGGTCTCCGCCGCCATCGTCTTCATCGAGTGCGGGCTCCTCTTCCCGATCCTCCCCGGGGACTCGCTCCTGTTCGCCATGGGGCTCTTCATCGCCAACGGCTCCATCGACATGCCGATCTGGCTGGCCTGCACCCTGCTCACGGTCGCGGCGTTCGGCGGAAACGTCTCGGGATATGAGATCGGTCGCCTGATCGGACCGAAGCTCTCACAACGAGATGGGCGGATACTGAAACGGAAGTACTTCGACGAGACGGCGGCCTTCTTCGACAAGCATGGCAACAAGGCCCTCGTCATCGGACGGTTCGTTCCCATCGTCCGCACCTTCGTGACAGTGGTGGCCGGTATCAGCCGCATGCCCCGCCAGCGCTTCTTCGTCTGGAGCCTGATCGGCGCGGTCATGTGGGCGACCGGCCTCACCCTGCTGGGTTACTACCTGGGACAGGCGTTCCCGGTACTGAAGGACCACCTCGAGCTGGCCATCATCCTCATCGTCCTGATCTCGGTCGTACCGATGGTCATCGAGTTTGTCCGGGCGCGTCGTAGGCGACCTCCGGTGCCGACACGGCCCCCCGACGCCACCGAGGACGCCATCGAGGGCGCCTCCGGCGAATAGCCGTCACATAGAATCCTTACTTTTTTACAGGGTGGTCCCCGAGAACGAACCGGCCTGCCCACTCCGATCCTCGTGGTAGCGTCCTGCGGATGCAGAGCCTGAACCGTGTTTCCCGCACACTTCGTTTCTCGCTCGTCGGCACCCTTGCACTCGCGCTTCCCGCGGGGGCCATGGCCATCACACGCCAGGACGCGTACAAGATGGGCAAGAAGGGGCAGCCGACGGCAGCCATCCTCAAGAAGGCGTTCCCCGGGGTTCGTCTGACCCGCACGCAGGAGGCACCGATCCGTGTGCTCCTGGCGGATGACCTCCCCTCGGCCGGCCTGACGGCTAAGACGTCGATGACGCTCCGCGACGGCGGCAACGCCAACTTCGCACCCGTCGCCCTCGTCGAAGGCCACCGATACGAGATCCTGCGTGTCAGCGGAAGCATCCGCGTCCGCGACATCGACGGCTCCGCCGTCTACACGCTGAAGGGCCCGGCGGACTTCGACTCCAACAACGCGAACACCGGGATCCTCGTCGCCGAACCGGCCTCGCTCAGTCGCCGGTATCGCGGTGTCATCCGCGTCGCGGCGGGACGCCAGGATCGCGTCAGCATCATCAACATCCTCGACGTGCAGTACTACCTGCAGGGCACGCTCCCGGGCGACATGCCCCCGGCATGGGGCGCAAAGGCTCCCTCCACGCTGTCGGCCGGGGCGATCGCGCTCCGCTCGCGCGCGCTCAGTCAGCGGAAGCTGGAGACCGCACCGTTCGACTTCACCGCCAAGGATCCCCTCTACCTGGGCCTCGACGGTGAACGGGTACGCTCCACGCGCGCCGTGCAGAAGACACAGCACCTCACCCTCCGCAAGGGCAAGCTCCCGTACCCGGCCAACTTCACCGCCGGTGCCCGCGTCATGGGATCCACGGCCTTCCAGCCGCTCCCCGGCACTCCTGTCCCGGTGGCGTTCGGCCCGACCAAGGCCGTTGCCGGCGCATCGCCCCAGAAGGCGCTCGCAGCGATGAACCTGGCGCTCACGTTCAAGGGCACTCCGTACCGCTGGGGCGGCTCTGCCCCCGGTGGCTTCGACTGCTCGGGTCTCCTCTACTACGTTTTCGGCCAGCAGGGCGTGAGGCTGCCCCGTGTGGCCGAGGATCAGGCCAGGGCCGGCCAGCCGGTCCGGACGATCGAGGAGCTCCTCCCGGGCGACCTCGTGTTCTTCGCCGACAGCTCGGGATACATCCACCACATCGGCATCTACATCGGGAACGGGACGATGGTGCACGCCCCCCAGAGCGGAGACGTGGTGAAAGAGAGCACGATCACCAGCGGCTACTTCCGCAAGCAGTTCGCCGGAGGCCGCCGGATCACCGGATAGCTCCGCGACATACGTCGTTCTGTTGGGCCGGGTTCTCCCGGCCCAACGTCATTTTGGCGCCGATCCGCAACTCAACCCCGCCACGAGGGCCGCGCCGTCACCGCCCCGACGCGCGGGCCCTCCCGCCACCGGCGGCATGGCGCCCGCCGGAGTGTCGCGAGGTTGACACAACGTGCGTCACGAGCGCGAGCGACACGGACCTTGACCGCTCGTACCTTGATCCCACGGTCAAATCACCCCGGACAAGGAGCCTCAAAATGACCCGCTCGAACGACAACAACACCATCCGCTGCATCCGTCGTCTCACCGCCCTCGCCGCCGGCGCCACCATCCTCACCGCGGCCGGCAGCGCCGCCGCACTTCCCGCCACACCCCTCTTCAACCTCCCACCCGTCGCAAAGATGACGGTGAGTCCGTCCACCGCCGTCGTCGGCCAGAACGTGGCCTTCAACGCGAGCGGCTCGTCGGACCCCGACGGCACCATCGCCAAGTACGAATGGGACCTCGACAACAACGGCACCTACGAGGTCCGCTCGAACTCCGTCAGCACCGCCTTCAAGGCCTTCGCCACCCCGGGCGTCCACACCGGCAAGCTCCGGGTCACCGACAACCGCGGCAAGACGAGCACCACGACCCGGTCGGTCACGGTCCACCGTCCGCCGGTCGCCCTCCTCAGCGCCGACCGCGCCGTTCCCACCGTGGGCGACGTCGTCGGCTACCGGGGAACCGGATCGTATGACCCTGACGGCGATGCAATCGTCTACTACCAGTGGGATCTGAACGGCGACGGGATCTTCGAGCGTTCCAGCACCAGCCCGTACGTCCAGACCAGCTTCCCCACTCCCGGCATGCACCGCATCGCTCTCCGGGTCGTCGATTCCCGAGGCGCCATCTCAGCGCCCCAGCCCCTGAACACCCGCGTCAACGACCGGCCGACCGCCGTCGTCTCGGCAACGCCCAACCCGGCGATCGCCAACCAGACGGTCCAGCTGAGCGGCGCGGCATCCAGCGACGATCGGGGCATCACCACGTACGAGTGGGACCTCGACGGCAACGGCACGTACGAAACGAACACCGGCGCCAACCCCCGCACCACGACGATGTTCCCGGCCACCGGCCCGGCCCGGATCGGTCTGCAGGTGACCGACACCGACGGAGCCACCGACCGGTCCACGGTCACCATCACCGTGAACGCGGCGCCCACCCCGACCCCGGTCGTCGACACCACCAAGCCCATCGTGCGGATCACGCCCACCTCGGTCCGGATGAGCAACCGTCGCGCGACATTCAAGATCACGTGCCCGGTCACCGAGATGAGCTGCTCCACGAAGCTCACCGTCAAGGGCCGCACCGGCGCCCTCCGCGGCAAGGTCATCGGTCGGGCGAGCAAGGTCGTGCCGGGTGGCCGGACGATCGCCGTCCACGTGCCCCTCACGGCACCGGCCGTCCGCACCATCCGCCGCAGCGGACGGATCGCAGCGACCGTCACCGCAGTCGCACGGGACCTGGCCGGCAACATCGGTACCGCCAACCGGGCGGTCACCATCCGCAAGTAGTCATCGCCACAGACTCCGATTCCATCGATGACGGACGAGGGAGCGACACCCCGGGTGCCTGGCACCTGGGGTGTCGCTTGTACGTTCGATCTCGACGATTCTCCTGCACCTCACGTGCAGAAAAGCGATGCGAAGCTTCCTCCCCCGGTCGACCGCCCACCCATCGGTGGCTGAACCCGGCGAGCAGCCCGGACATCGGGTGCCGCTTCAGCCGGCGGACGAACCCCCGTCCGATGAGGCCAGCGCCCATACCGAAGCCGGCACCTGTTTGCCACGCACGTCCAGGGCTCCGACTGCGATGAGGTCCGCAGCCGGTTCGGTGAGAGCAGCACGTGTGGCGTCGGACACCAGCACCGTGTGCGACGTGTCCTTCGAGAGCGTCTGCAGCCGTGCCGCGGCGTTGGTCGTGTCGCCAACCGTCGTGTACTCGAGGCGGCGCGCCGAGCCGACGGTGCCGCTCATGACCGGTCCGCTCGCCACCCCGATACCGATCCGGAAAGGGTCTGCGACACCGTTGGTCGTCGCCCAGGCGTTGAACGCCGGCAGCCGCGCATCGCGGATGTCGCGGGCGGCGGCGAGCGCCCGATCGGCATGGTCGGCCTGCTCGACCGGCGCGCCGAAGACCGCCATCACACCGTCCCCCTGGTAGGAGACGACCGTGCCACCTGCATCGAGCACGGCGTCGGCAACCGCACCCAGGTAGTGGTTCAGAAGCTCGATGACCGTCTCGGGTGGCAGGGCTTCCGCGGCGGCGGTGAAGCCACGCAGATCGGCGAAGAGCACCGTCGCGTACCGGCGCTCCCCGCCGAGTCCGTCGTCCTCCGCCTCCGCGCGCGCGACGACCTCGTCGACCAGCGACGGAGGGAGGAAGCGGCCGAACGCCGAACGCAGAAGCCGATGCCGGCGCATCACCGTCGCCGCGTTCACCGCGAATCCCCCGGCGACGGCGAGCACACCGGCGAGCACCGCTGCGGATGGTGCGATCGCGTGACCGGCGTTGAAGGCGAGCTGGATCGCGACGAGGAGGACGACGAGGAGGCCGGCGCCGACTACGAGGCCGAGGACCGGACGCAGGAGCCACGCCGCGAGCGTCGCTCCCACCGCCGCGAGGATCGTGAGCACGGCCGTCACCCATCGCGGCGCATCACGAAGAGGGATGCCGTCGAGCAGGGTGGCGACCGCCTGAGCGTTGATCTCCGCACCGGGGCGGGTGTCGCCCCACGGCGTCGTGTGCAGGTCACCCAGCCGTGAGGTGGCGGCGCCGACGATGACGACCCTGCCGCGCACGACCGTGGGATCGAGGCGGCCACTGACGACATCGGCGAACGAGATCTCGTCCAGCTGACGCCGCGCGTAGTCGACCGGTGCCCGACCGCCACGGAAGCCGTCCTCGGACACGCGCCGTCCGCTGGCCCGCTCGGCGATCGCCACCGGGAACGAGGGCACACCGGCGATCGTGAGCGGCAGCCTGCGGAAGGCGCTGTCAACCGCCCACCCGGTGTTCCCATACGTGACGCCGGCCGCGGAGAGGTCCTCGTCGGTGAGGAAGATGTTCGGCGCCGGGGGCCCCTCCACCGAGGAGTCGAACTCGTTGGCCGCGAGCACCACTCGTTTGGACCGGGTCAAGGCGTCCAGCAGGGCGAAGTCGTTGTCCTCGGCGGCCTTCTTCGCCTGGGCGCTCTCGTCGAACGGTGTGGTCGGTTCGGCAAACGTGATGTCGTACGCGATCACCCGGGCACCGGCGGCGGTGAGCGCGTCGATCACCTGCGCGTGCACGCTGCGCGGATACGGCCATTGAAGAGGGAGAGCATTGATGGTGTCGTCATCGACGCCCACGACCACCACGTCGTCCGACGCCGCGTGCTCGCCGCGGATCGCTAGACGCGTGTCGAAGCTCGCGTTGTCGACACGCGAGAGCAGGCCCGTCCAGCTGGCCAGCGCGGCGATGATGATCGCGAGCGCCGCGACCACCACCAGCAACCGTCCACGCGATCGACGTCGATTCACGCCGCAAGCTTAGTGTCCTGATCCGCCGCCGTCAGAACGGCTCGTCTGTGTCGTCAGGATGACGTCCCGGCTGTCACCACCATGACGGACGGAAGGGCCAAGGGGGCGTATGGTCCCCGGCATGCGACGCCCGTCCCGACGATCCCTGGTCACCCTGACCGCGCTCACAGCCGCATGCGCCGTACCGTTCGTCGCCAGCGGCGCCGACGGGACGATAACCACATTCGCCGGCAGCACCCGCGGATTCGCGGGGGACGGAGGTGAAGCCACGCAGGCGCTGCTCGACGCCCCGCAGGGGATGGGGCTCGCACCCGACGGCGTGGTCCTGATCGCCGACACCGAGAACAACCTGATTCGACGCGTCGGCACGGACGGGATCATCACGACGGTGGCCGGCCGGTTCGGAGAGGCCGGATTCGACGGGGACGGAGGTCGTGCCACGGATACGGCGCTCAACCGTCCGACGGACGTGCTCGTGGGCGGGGGCGGCTACTGGATCGCGGACTCGGCCAACAATCGCATCCGCCGGGTGCGCCCCGACGGCACGATGGTCACGGTGGCCGGTGACGGTACCGCCGGCCTTTCCGGCGATGGCGGGCCGGCGACGTCGGCGCGTCTCGACAACCCACGCGAGCTCAGCACCATGGCCGACGGATCACTCCTGGTCGCCGACACCGGTAACCATCGCATCCGCCGCGTCGCACCCGACGGCACCATCAGCACGTTCGCCGGTACGGGTCCGGGTTTCTCGGGTGACGGCGGACCGGCGACCAACGCCGCGCTCAACGCGCCCACCGGAACAACCACGATGCCCGACGGTTCGGTGCTGATCGCCGACACGGGCAACGATCGCATCCGCCGCGTCGCACCGAACGGCGTCATCACGACCATCGCCGGCAGCCAGCGCGGCTTCTCGGGTGAGGGTGACCCGGCCCGCGCCGCGAACCTCGCGGCACCGGCCGACGTGCAGGCGACCGGGCCGAACGGCGGTTACCTGATCATCGACGCCGACAACAACCGCGTGCGCCGTGTCACGCCGCTCGGCGCCATCTTCACCGTGTCCGGCGGCGTCCCTGGCCTGCACGGAGACAACGGCCCGGCGAGCGCCGGACTGCTCAACCGACCGCGCGCCATCCAGTCGGCACCGGGTGGCGGCGTGCTCGTCGCCGACACCGGCAACAGCCGCATCCGTCGGCTGAGCGACGTGGGCGCCCTCCCGGCGCCGGCGCGCGGCCGATGGCTGTCCGTGACGCCCGCCGCCGGCAACGTCACGGTTCAGCCCACGGGTGACCCCGCCACGATCGCGCTCCGCGAACCGGACATCGCACCGCACCGCTCGCAGGTCGACGCCCGTTCCGGCGCCCTCACCGTCGGTGTGCTCGGGCCCGCCCGCAAGCCCGCGAACGCCTGGGTCTCGGGCACCCGGTTCCGCATGGACTCGCCACGCACCGGCAGCATCATCGCCGACCTGCGCCTGAACGAGCCGATCGTCTGTCGCACGACATCCGTCAAGAAGGCCAACGCCACCAAAGCCACCAAGACGAAGCGGACCCGGCGCCTGCGTATCCGCGTCAAGGGCCGCTACCGCACCATCGGCAGCTTCGCCTCGGCCGTGGCGAGCGGCACCGCCTGGAACATCACCGACGCCTGCGACCGCACCGTCATCCGCGTCACCGAGGGCCGGGTCGTCGTCCGCAACCGCCGCACCGGGAAGATCCTCACCGTCAGGGCGGGTCAACGGGTGACGATCCTCAAGTCCGGCCGCGTCGTACGTGGCTGAGGTGGGCCGACCCGAACCAGGGGATCACATCCGACAGCGCGCGGCGATGGCCTCCCGATCGCATACGACCACACGTCCGCGTGCCAAACGCAGACTTCCGCGCTCCTCGTCCTCGCGCAGCACGCGGTTGACCGTGGCCCGCGATGTGCCCGCCAGGCCCGCAAGGTCCTCCTGCCGCAAGGGGATCGTCACCTCGCCGTCCGCTCCGTCGCCGTAGACGGCGACGAGCTCGAGCAGCCGGCGGCGCACGCGACTGTCGACGTTGACGTACAGGGCGTCAAGCAGGTGGCGTGACAGGCGGGTCACCTCGCCGACGAGGATCGCGATGAGCACCTCGTTGACGCCCGGGTGGCGGCGGCGCAGATCCTCGAAGTGGTCCCGCAGGATCGAGCGGGTCTCGCCGGCCTCCAGCGCCTCGACGGTCGCCGTACGACGCTGGTCGGGCCCCAGGAGCGCGAGCTCACCGAAGAGGTCACCGGGCCCGAGAACCGTGAGCACCGCGGTGTCACCGAGCGGGGTGGTGACGCGCACCGCGAAGCGCCCGCGCTCGACAAGGTGGATGGTGTCGGCCGGGTCGTGCGCGTGGAAGACGACCTCGCCTTTCGCGAACCGACGACGGCGCGCGATGGACAGCACCTGCTGCACATCGGCCTCGGCGACCCCGTCGAAGATGGCCCATCGCATGGAGGAAGGCTATCCCGAGGGCGATGCGGAGGTGATCGGCGCCGGTGGGCGCCGTCGGGCAACAGGACCGACGCCGTCCGCTCCACGAACGACGCACCGGACAGGTGCACACGAACGCATCGCCGTCGAGGCGTGCGTCGAAACCGTGCTGGCCGACGGCCTCTCCCCTCAGACCCCGCATGCCGCGGCACCGACGACGGGGGCTCGGCGTCGACTACGTAACTGACGCGTACACCGACCACGTCTGTGGCGAATGAACGGTAGGTTTTCGCGATTCCCTCATCGAGAGGGCCGCGCCCAGCGACGACAGGAGATCGAGATGCCGTCCACCCCGCCCGAGGTCCCCGCCAGCATCCACCGTCACCGACGAGCACGTGTGGTGGGCGCCGCAGCCGCCGTCGTCGCGCTGGCCGCCGTCGCCGCTCCGGCCGATGCGGTGGTGCACCGCAGCAAATACTGGTCGTGGAACGGTCCGGCGAATTGGACGGCGTCATACGGCGCCTATGGCATCACGGTGATGGGTGACCGCGGGGCCGTCCTCGACGTCGGTTTCTCATCGACGATCTGCGCGAACGGTGCCAACTGGAACCAATCGGTGACCAACTACTTCGCCTCCCAGCGACGGGCGCTCGTCCAGCGGGGGTTCCGGATCAGCACCGTCACGCGGATCATCCGGCCGGCCGGGAAGTCCGCCACCTACCGCCGTCAGACGGTCGGCGGCACGCGCGGCGGAAAGAGGGCGCTCGTCACCTTCGAGTACGACTTCACCTCGTCGACCGGCGGCCTCAACTACTGCTACCAGCGAAGCGAATCGGTCTCCGCACTCAACGCGGCCTGGAACGCGAAGCTCCCGCAGCTTCGTGCGGTCAAGGCGTCACTCGCCTACTTCGGGCCGGGTGCCGTCGACGAGTGATTCCACGGAGGCGTGGATCGGACGGTTCGCTGCAGGACGCGTGACCTTCTGCCACATGTCCCGCGAGCGGCACATGGCGCTCCAGCGGAACAGCTCGGTGTCCGGCGACGCTAGGTCGCCGGACACCGGAACAACGACTAGCCGAGCATCTCCGCGACGGTCTCGCGCTCGCCGACCAGCTCGTCGTTGCTGACGCCGATCTTCTCCTTGGCGAAGTCGTCGTGCTGCCACGTCGTGTCGACGGTGTACTCACCGACGCCGGTGGTGCGCACCGGCATGGAGGCCCAGATGCCCTCCGCGAAGCCGTACTGACCGTCCGACTTGACCGCGATCGAGTGGATCGTGTCACCGGGGGTGACGAGGGCCTTCACGTGGTCGATCAGGGCGTTGGCGGCCGAGGCGGCGCTGGAGAGGCCGCGGGCCTCGATGATGGCGGCGCCACGCTTGCCGACGGTCGGGAGGAAGTCCTCCTTGAGCCACTTCTCGTCGGTGATGACGTCCGTGACGGCCTTGCCACCGATCGTGGCGTTGGTGAAGTCGGCGAACATCGTCGGCGAGTGGTTGCCGAAGATGACCAGGTTCTCGACGTCGGTGACGCGAGTGCCCGACTTCTGGGCAAGCTGCGTGACCGCGCGGTTCTGGTCGAGGCGGGTCATGGCCGTGAAGCGCTCGGGGCCGAGGCGCTTGGCCTGTGACGCGGCGATCATGACGTTCGTGTTGCACGGGTTGCCGACGACGGCGACACGGCAATCATCCGCGGCGACCTCGTCGATGGCCGTTCCCTGCTCGATGAAGATCTTGCCGTTGTCACGAAGCAGGTCGGCGCGCTCCATTCCCGGTCCACGCGGCTTCGATCCGACGAGGAGGCACCAGTTGGCAGCCTCGAACGCCTTGCGGGGATCGTCGTTCAGCTCGATGCCGTGAAGCAGCGGGAAGGCGCAGTCGTCCAGCTCCATGGCGACACCGCGCATGGCCTTCTGCGGGCCCTCGACCGGGATCTCAAGAAGCTGGAGGATGACCGGCTGGTCCTTGCCGAACATCTCACCGGCGGCGATGCGCGGGAGAAGGCTGTATCCGATCTGACCGGCGGCACCGGTGACGGCGACTCGAATTGCGTTGCTCATGTGTTCCTTTTCGTCCTTTGTCCGCGATCAGCCCTGGAGCTTCTTGACGAGGGCGTCGGCGACGCCGCTGGTGCCGACGGCGGTCGGGTCGTCCCGGTCGGCCTTCATGTCGTAGGTCACGTCCTTGCCCTCACGGATGACTTCGGCGATGGCGTTCTCCATGCGGTCGGCCGCCTCGGTCTCCTTGAGGTATCGGAGCATCATGACGCCGGAGAGCATCATGGCCATCGGGTTGACCTTGTTCTGACCGGCGTACTTCGGCGCGCTGCCGTGGGTGGGCTCGAAGAGCGCGGCCCGGGTACCGATGTTGGCGCCCGGGGCGACGCCGAGACCGCCGACGAGGCCGGCGCAGAGGTCCGACAGGACGTCGCCGTAGAGGTTCGGGAGGACGAGGACGTCGTAGAGCTCGGGCTTCTGCACGAGCTGCATGCACATGTTGTCGACGATGCGCTCCTCGAACTCGATGTCCGAGTTCTCGGCGGCGACCTGCGTGGCCACCTCGAGGAAGAGGCCGTCGGAGTACTTCATGATGTTGGCCTTGTGGACGGCCGTGACCTTCTTGCGGCCGTACTCACGGGCGTAGTCGAACGCGTACTGCACGATGCGGCGGGTACCCTCGACCGAGATCGGCTTGATCGAGATGCCCGAGTGATCGGCGATCTTCGCTCCGGAGAGCTCTTCGATCTCGCGGCGGATCTTCTCGGCGTCCGGCGTGTCCTTCTCGAACTCGATGCCGGCGTAGAGGTCCTCGGTGTTCTCGCGTACGAGTACGAGGTCGATGTCGGTGTACTTGCTGCGTACACCCTCGTACGACTTGCAGGGGCGAACACAGGCGTAGAGGTCGATGGCCTTGCGGAGCGCGACGTTGACGCTGCGGAAACCGGTGCCGACCGGGGTCGTGATCGGGCCCTTGATGGCGATCTTGTTCCGCTCGATCGATTCGATGACCGTGTCGGGAAGCGGGGTTCCGGCGGTCTCCATGATGTCGACGCCGGCCTCTTCAACGTCCCAGTTGAAGTCGACGCCCGTCGCGTCAAGGACGCGCTTCGTAGCCTCGGCGATCTCGGGACCTGTGCCGTCCCCGGGGATAAAGGTCACATCGTAAGCCACGGCTGTTCGACTCCTTGGGCGCTGATCAGTAAAGCGGCCGAACCAAACGGGCCGGCCGACCGGCCGCGCAGTATAGCCGTCGGCGGTCGCTCGGGGGCTGAATCTCGGTGCTTCCGGGCACTTTTTCGCCCGGCTTCCACCCGCAGTCGCGGGCCGAACATCCAAAAGCCTCATACCCGTCGCGGACCGTACCGACACCGGGATCCGACGATGCGGCCCCGCGGCCACACGCGTATCGCCGCAGGACATGCGCGCGGCCCCGACGGACCGGACCCCGGACCGACGCAACTTGTCCGATGACAAGCCGCGCGGGGTCTACCCCTTCCGTGCCGGACGCAGGCCCCGATAGTCCCCGAAGCACCAGTGGACGCCCCCAGCGTCCACGACGGTGAACTGCTCGCCGCCGTAGCCCGGTGACTCCAGCTCCTGGACGATCGTCGCCCCGGCGGCCACGACCCGGGCGTGGACGGCCCGCACGTCGTCGGTCACCACGTAGCAGCCACCGTTCGGAAGGTTCGAGAACTCGGTGTCACGGTTCGTCGATCCGACCATGACCCCGCCCCCTTCGGGCCAGATCAGCTCGGCGTGGGCCACCCGCGTGGGATCGGCACCATCGGGTACGACCAGAGCGGCCTCGAATCCGAGGACCTCGGTGAGGAAGCGGATCGCCGCGGGCGCGTCGTCGTAGGTGAAGCTCGGCCACACGGTCTTCGGTGCGGCATCGGCGGTATGTGTGTGCTCAGTCATGGGTCGAAGTCTCATCTCCCGACGTTGCAGCGTCTTGAACAAACGGATGACCTCGTCCGCGAGCCACCGCCGCGGTGTGGTGCCGCAGATCCTCCGCCACTCACGGGTCATGTGCGCCTGGTCCGCGTAGCCCGCCCGGATGGCGAGCCCGGCCAGACCCTGCCGCGGATCGGCACGCAGAAGCCGCATCGCCAGGTTGAACCGCATCACCAGCGCCATGGTCTTCGGAGGGAGGCCGTACTCGTCGCGGAACCGGTTCGTCAGATGCCGACGCGACCACCCGAGGTCACCCGCCAGAGCATCGACCCGGACCTGTCCGTGGCTCTCGGTGATCGACCGCCACGCGGCAGAAGCAGCGGTGTGAACCTCCCAGTCCCTTGCCTCGGCGCACGCGACCCGCGCCACCAGGAAGGCGTCAAGCACACGAAAGCGCTCTGCCCACGACGCCGCACGGACCAGATCGTCAAGCAGACCGTCGACCGCAGCAGGCGGCCACACGTCGGCCAAATGAACGACATCACCCGTCACGACCCCCGACGGCATGCCGAACAGCGCACGCGCGCCCAACGGTGACACGTCGATCTGCATGCCGTGCTGCGAGCCGGCGTGCGGGATGGCGACGGCGCGATCGTGCAGCCCACCGACGAGTCCCCAGAAGGCATGCGGTTCCAGTTCGGACTCTGGGGCCATGGCCAGCCGCATCGGGTCGTCGAAGGCGATGACCATCGTGAGTGACGCACCGGGCATGCCGAGATGGATGCCCGCAGGAAGGCCGGCGAACCGGTATCCGACCATGCGGTCGACCAGGCCGCGGAGTTCCGGTGGTGGCCGGTGACGCTCCGAGTGGACCACCCCGGTGACCGCGCTGCCCTCCATCGCCCGAGTCTAGACCGTTGATCCAACGGTCTCAGGGTGTTGCGGGCGTCCCCGTGACGGCGGGTGCGCGACCGGTCGAATCCACCACCACCCACCCCGGACCGAACGCCGATCCACCTGCCCGTTCCCGGGTCCGACCCCACCGTGCGGAGCCGTCATCCACGGGCCCGCGCGACCGCCCGCAGCGATCCGCCGCATCTGTCTCAAGCGGCTGAGACGAATGCGTCAATGCGGGAGCGGGGACACATGCCCCTGACATCGCGCCCTGCAGCAGGCATTTCGTGCGCATGCGATCAAAGCCAGATAATGTCCGTGGCCAGGCCCCGAAAGCTGGAGGAAAGCGAAGCGTGCGGACGCATGATGTCGTGGTGGTAGGCGCAGGACTTGCTGGTATGCGCGCGGCCATCGCCGCCAAGGAAGCCGGTGTCGATGTGGCGCTGGTCACCAAGATTCACCCGGTCCGGAGTCACTCCGGCGCCGCTCAGGGCGGGATCAATGCCGCGCTCGGCAACGAGACCGACGACAGCCCCGAGAACCACACGTTCGACACCGTGAAGGGATCGGACTACATCGGCGACCAGGACGCCATCGCCATCCTCTGTGAGGAGGCTCCTGGAGAGATCATCCAGCTCGAGCACTGGGGCGCGATCTTCAGTCGGCACGAGACCACGGGAAAGATCGCCCAGCGACCGTTCGGTGGAGCCGGCTTCCCCCGCACCTGTTTCTCGGCGGACGTGACCGGACTCGTGATCCTCCACACGCTGTGGACCGTCTGCGTCAAGCTCGACATCCCGGTGTACGAGGAGTACTTCGTCACCGAGCTGATCCGTGACGAGAACGGTGCGTGCAGCGGTGTCGTCGCATACGACATGATCCACGGCACCATCGAGACGATCGCCGCCAAGGCGGTCATCCTCGGAACCGGCGGCGCGGGCCGCGTGTACCGCCCCTCCACCAACTCGCATTCCAGCACCGGCGACGGCATGGGCATGGCGCTCGCCATGGGCCTGCCGCTGAAGGACATGGAGTTCATGCAGTTCCACCCCACCACGCTCGCCGCCAACGGCGTGCTGGTGACGGAGGGTGCCCGCGGAGAAGGCGGCTATCTGCTGAACAAGGACGGCGAGCGGTTCATGTCCAAGTACGCGCCGAACAAGCTCGAGCTTGCGTCGCGTGACGTCGTCTCCCGCGCCGAGGCCACCGAGATCCTCGAGGGCCGCGGCGTCGACGGATGTGTGTTCATCGACCTCCGCCACCTGGGTGCCGACCGCATCAAGGAGCGGCTCCCGCAGATCCGGGAACTGGCCATCGCGTTCGCCGGTGTCGATCCCATCGACACACCCATCCCGATCCGCCCCGGAGCCCACTACCACATGGGTGGGATCCACACGGACCCCTGGGGGGCCACGCCGCACATGCCCGGCCTCTATGCCGCCGGCGAGTGTGCCTGCGTCTCCGTGCACGGCGCCAACCGCCTCGGCGGCAACTCGCTGCTCGACACCGTGGTCTTCGGCCGCCGCGCCGGCGTCGCCGCCGCGGGATACGTCCAGAGCGGGGTCAACGGCCGTCCCAGCAGCGTGTCGAACGCCCAGGCCCGCGACTTCGAGCGCAAGGTCCAGGAGCTGCTCAACCGCAAGAACGGTCCCCGTCAGCACGAACTGCGCGACAAGCTCGCCGACACGATGCAGGAGAAGGTCGGTGTGTTCCGCACCGGTGAGGAGCTCGAGTCCGCCAAGAAGACGGTCCACGAGCTCCGCGATCAGTTCAAGGACGTCATCGTCGACGACAAGGGCAAGACGTTCAACCAGTCGCTCATCCACACCATCGAGACCGGATGGCTGCTCGACCTCGCCGCGTGCATGGTCGAGGGTGCCGTCGTCCGGACTGAGAGCCGCGGCGCCCACTCAAGGGTTGACTTCCCCGACCGAGATGACGAGAACTGGATGAAGCACACGCTGTCGTACCTCGACGGCGACGACATCCGCCTCGACTACTCCGAGGTCAGCGTCACCAAATACGAACCGCAAGTCCGTACCTACTAGGGGAGCCGACGTGCCTTCGACGACATTCAAGATTTTCCGTTACCAGCCGGATGCATCGGACGAGCCGGAGCCCTATTACCAGGACTTCACGGTTGAGCACGGCGAGAAACTCACCCTGCTCGACGCGATCCTCAACATCCAGAACGAGCAGGACGGGACCATCGCCGTCCGGTATTCATGCCGGAGCGCCATCTGTGGCTCATGTGCCTGTAAGGCCGACGGTCGCACCGTCCTCGCCTGCATGCAGCAGGTCGAGGAGCTGAAGGAGTGGTCGGGCAAGGACACCGTCCAGGTCGACCCGATCGGCAACTTCAAGCCGATCAAGGACCTGGTCGTGGACATGGCGCCGTTCTGGGCGAAGGTCAAGGCGGTCAAGCCGTACCTGCTGCCCGATGGCCCGCCGCCCGAGAAGGAGCGCATCGTTCCCAAGGAGGCCATGCAGCGCCTGGTCAAGGAGACCAACTGCATCCTCTGCGCGGCCTGTTACAGCGAGTGCAACTCGCTGGCGGTCGACGAGGAGTTCGTCGGGCCGGCTGCGCTCGCCTGGGGCTACCGCTTCGCGGGCGATATCCGTGACGGCCAGCACAAGGAGCGCGCCAAGCTGTACACCGGCAAGCACGGTGTCTGGGACTGCACCCGCTGCAACTACTGCAACGAGCGCTGCCCCAAGGGCGTCAACCCGCGCGACGCGATCGAAAAGCTCGGCGCGATCTCGTTCCGTGAGGGTCGCGGGATGAAGGACGCCGGTGCACGTCACGCGGTCGGATTCCTCTGGTCGGTGAAGACCGGCGGAAAGCTGAACGAGATCCTCCTCGCCGGTGTCACCGACCCGGTCCGGATGGGGCTCGACGTGCCGTTCGCGGCACGGATGTTCAGCAAGGGCAAGGTCCCGGGACCCCTCCCGCACAAGGTCAAGAACCTCGACCAGGTCAAGAAGCTCGTGAAGAACGTGAAGGAGACGATCTAACCCCGTGGCCAAGTCATTCGCCTACTACCCCGGCTGCATCGCGGAGTTCTCGTCCAAGGAGCTCAACGCGACCACCAAGGCCCTCGCCCCCATGCTCGACATCGAGCTGGTGCCGATGCCCTCCGCCACCTGCTGTGGCGCCGGCGACATCGCCGAGGCCAAGCCGAACCTGTACCTCGCGCTGAACGTGCGCATCCTCTCCGAGGCGGAGGAGATGGGACACGACATCCTCACGATCTGCAACGTCTGCACCATGAACCTGCGCAAGGCCAACAAGATGGTGAAGGAGGATCCGCACCTGCTGGAGGCCGTGAACGCCGATCTGGTGAAGGCCGGTGCCCGCCCCTACAGCGGCTCCACCGAGGTGACCCACCTCCTGTGGTACATCTCGACGGAGGAGGGGCTCGCGCTCCTCGAGCGGCAGGGTCCGCGCGGCCTGAACGGCCTGCGCGTCGCTCCCTACTACGGCTGCCAGCTGCTCCGGCCGTCGTCGGTGATGGGCTTCGAGGACCCCGACAAGCCCGAGTCCATGGAGCGCCTCATCCGCGCCCTGGGCGGCGAGGTCGCCG
This sequence comes from uncultured Bifidobacteriaceae bacterium, assembly GCA_964531025.1. Lineage (GTDB taxonomy): Bacteria > Actinomycetota > Thermoleophilia > Miltoncostaeales > Miltoncostaeaceae > CALMEC01. The sequence continues at coordinate 1,045,499 of CAZHDY010000001.1, forward strand.
ACTACGAGGCCAAGACCAAGTGCTGCGGCTTCCCCATCGTGCTCGCGCGCGAGAAGGTGGCCCTGTCCGAATCGCACATCGCGCTGTCGCAGGCACGTGATGCCGGCGCCGACTGCATGGTGACCCCGTGTCCGCTGTGCCACCTGGCGATGGACGCCTACCAGCGCAAGGCGGAGATCCAGAACAACACCGAGTACAACATGCCGGTGCTGCACCTGCCGCAGCTGCTCGGCCTGGCGCTCGGCCTGGGTCGCGACACGATGCTCTTCAAGAAGCACATGGTGTCGGTGGAGCCGGTCCTCGAGACCGTCGGCGTCTAGACCTCCGACATCCCCGCGGTATCCCTCGCGCGCCGGTGATCCCGGCGCGCGAGGTCATTTCGGGACCTCGACCCGTCGTCCGTGATCAGCGCGGCCAGGACTCGCAGCCGATGCCGTCGCCGTCCGCGTCCAAGTGATGAGGATCGTCGGGGCCGACCCGCACGGGGCGTCCGATGTCCGCGCAATCGAGGTCGCCGCCGACCGCCGGATCCGGGAGAACGACGTTGCTGGGTACTTGGTCGGAGACCTGGCCTCCTCCGGCTGCCACGGCCGCCGCGGCGATGAGGCCGACAGCCCCGACCCACAGCACGCCACTGCGTCTGCGTCCGCCGTTTCTGGATGCTGTGGTTCCGCGCCACGTTGTTCGCTGAATGGGCATGAGCGAGTCCGTGCTTCCTGCCGTCGGGTGAGGACGGGAAGGGTCCGATTCACCCGTTTCGTCGGGTCTACGCCGTCCATGAGGGCACGATCGATATCGGTAGACGACCGGCGTTCCTCGAGAGCAGAGCCGGATTCACACGTCCGCGGCAACTCGACATCCGGCGACAAGCCCTGGCGCGACGCGGAACGAAGCTCACCACCAGATCATCGACGTTCCGAACCACGACGCACCGACGTCTAGCATGAGGCCCCATGCATGAGGATCTCTTTCTCCTCTGCCTCGCCGCTCTCGGGGGGATCATGGCCGTTGCCTGGGGAAGCCGGCGTCTGGGCGCGCGGGACGGCGACGCCATGATCGACGCGCGCACCCAGCTCCAGGTCCGTCTGGACGCGCTGCGTGCCCGTGCCATCGTGCTGCGACGCCACGACGGACTCAGCCCGGACCTCCAGGCGAGCCTCGACCAGGTCATCGAGCACCACGTCCTGATCGACGGGGTCGTGAAAAAGGCGGGCACTGCGACCGAGGTGCGTGCGCTGGAGCCTCGGCTGCACGAGGCCTTCGTCACGCTCGAGCAGGTCGGTCGCGAGCTGGGCGTCGATGTCCCGGCGGACCGCCCGTTCGTGGGCCTGTGCAGCTTCGATCCCGAGCATGGTGGCGCGACGATGCGGACCGCGTCCGGCGACGAGGTCTGCCCGCGCTGCCGGATCGCCGTCGAGGGTGGGAAGACCCCCCGACAGCGTCAGGTGTCGGAGGGCGGCCAGCCTCTCCCCTTTACCGCCCTGTCCTAGCGTCACCGTCGAAGGCTCTACGCATCTCAGCCGCCTATGGCGATCGCTGCGCAGGATCCCAACGGGGTAATCAGGTGGCCGACGGGGTGGCTGGTACCTGGCACCTGCCACCCGTTGAACCGCCCCCAGACGGTGGTCTCATGACTCCGCCGCCCTCACGAGAAAGGCGTGAATGCAGGCCCTTTCGCAAAGGGCAACGTTCAACGGGTACACGGTACCTGACACCACGTATCCCGTTGGAAGCACGCACAACGGTCCGTCGGCGATCCGCGCGGCGGTAGCCGCCCGACCGGAAGCGATTCCGCTTCGGCTAGAGCCAGCCCTTCGTCACCAGAGACTCCGCGATCTGCACCGCGTTGGTGGCGGCGCCCTTGCGCAGGTTGTCGCTCACGACCCACAGCGCGATTCCACGGGGGTGGGACGAGTCCTCGCGGATGCGTCCGACGAACACCTCGTCCGAGCCGGTGGCGTCACGCGGCAGCGGGTACACGCCGTGGGCGGGCTCGTCCTGCAGCACGACGCCGGGCGCCGCCATCAGGAGCTCGCGGACGTGCTGCACCGACAGCTTGTCGCGCGTCTCGATGTGTACGGCGACCGAATGCGACTGCACCACCGGGACGCGCACACAGGTGGCGCTGACCGGGAGATCCGGGATGCCCAGCATCTTGCGGCACTCGGCGGCCACCTTGCGCTCCTCGCCGGTGTAGCCCGACTCGTCGAAGGTGTCGATGTGGGGCAGGACGTTGAAGGCGATCTTCTGTGGATAGATGGACGGATCCGGCTCCCGGCCCTCGAGGTATCCGCGTGACTGCCCGAGGAGCTCCTCGACGGCGGCGGCACCGGTGCCACTGACCGACTGGTAGCTGGAGACGACCACGCGCTCCAGTCCGGCGGCGTTGGCGATGGGCTTCAGTGCGACGACGAGCGGCGCGGCCACGCAGTTCGGGTTGGCGATGATGCCGTTGTGCCCCTGGATGTCCTCCTCGTTGACCTCGGGGACGACGAGCGGGACCGACGGGTCCATGCGGTAGGCGGACGAGTTGTCGATGACCACCGCACCGGCCTCGACTGCTGCGGGTGCGAAGGTGCGCGAACGGTCACCACCCGCGCTGAACAGCGCGATGTGGACCCCGTCGAAGGAGTCCTCGGTGAGGGTCTCGACGTAGACGGGCTTGCCCAGGTAGTCGAGCTGGTGGCCGGCACTCCGCGAGGACGCGAGAGCGCGCAACTCGGTGACGGGGAAGCCCCGCTCCTCGAGCACGCGGAGCATGGTGCCACCCACGGCACCGGTGGCTCCGACGACTGCGACGTTAAACATGGGCCCTCCGTTCGGCCTCGTTGCTGAGGTCGAAGGCGTCGTGGAGCGCACGGACGGCCCTCTCGACCTCGCGGCGATCGATGACGACGGTGATGCGGATCGTCGAGGTGTCGATCATCTGGATGTTGATGCCCTCCGCGGCCAGCACACGGAACATCTTCGCGGCCACGCCCGGCTCGGACTTCATACCCGCGCCGACGAGCGTGACGGTGCCGATCTGATCGTTGGTGACCATCTCACGGTAGCCGAGGTCGTCCTTCAGGTCCGCGATGACCTTCTCCGCCCGCGTCAGCTCGGCCAGGGGCACCGTGAACGAGACGTCGGTGTGCCCCTGGATGCTGACGTTCTGGATGATCATGTCGACGTTCACCAGCGCATCGGCCAGGGCCGTGAAGATCGCCGCGGCGACCCCGGCCTTATCCTGGACCTCCGTGAGGGTGATCTTGGCCTCGTCGCTCTTGTGCGCGATCGCGGAAACGATGGCCTGTTCCATGTTCGGGGTCTCCTCGGTGATCCAGGTGCCCTCGTCCGCCACGAGCGACGAGCGCACGTGGACGGGCACGTTGTGATTGCGGGCGAACTCGACGCTGCGGAGCGCCAGCACCTTCGAACCGCTGGACGCCGCCTCCAGCATCTCCTCGTGGCTGACCAGGGGAAGCTTGGCGGCGGTGGGCTCGATCCGGGGATCGGCGCTGAAGACGCCGGTGACGTCCGTGTAGATCTCGCAGACGTCCGCGCCGAGTGCCGCCGCCAGGGCGACGGCGGTCGTGTCGCTGCCGCCACGTCCCAGCGTGGTCACCTCGTTGGCCGTCGACACGCCCTGGAACCCGGCCACCAGCACGATGTGGTCCTCGCCGAGTGCCGCACGAAGCCGATCACCCTTGATCTCAAGGATCTTGGCCTTGGTGTGGGCGTCGTCGGTGACGATCCCCGCCTGTGATCCGGTGAAGGAGATCGCCTGGTGCCCCAGGTCCGCGAGGGCCATGGCCATGAGGGCACACGAGACACGCTCTCCGGTCGAGAGCAGCATGTCCATCTCGCGGAGGCTCGGCGTGCTGGTGATCTCGGCGGCATCGGCGACCAGGCCGTCCGTGGTCTTCCCACGGGCGGACAGGACGACGACGACCTCGTCGCCACCCTCTTTGGCGGCGGCGATGCGACGGGCCACGTTCTTGATCTTCTCCGCGTCGGCGACCGACGAGCCACCGAACTTCATCACGCGCAGGCTGATGGAGTCCTCCTCCGGACAGGGGATCTCCGATTCTAGTGTCCCGACTCCGACCGGGGCCGCAGCGGCGGATTCACGCCTTCTGGCGACGTCCGACCAACGACGGGCGACGACGAGCACCGGGTCGGCGCGGCCCGCCGAAAGAGGCGTGTCAACACTGGTGCCAGGCACTTAACATTTCCGCGACAAACCGCACTAACGCGAATGTCCTGGTAAGTAACGGTTTCTTCCGAGCGAGGTCCCCCTCGTGTCAACCCGGGTGCCTGGCACCGGAGCTGACACGCGCCGCCGGGACACCCCCTGAACCGAGCGCGGAGGCGGCGCCCGGCGCGAAGGGTCGATCGCCACCCCAACCCGGGACACTTATACCCCTATGGGTATCATGCAACCGGAGTACATATACCCCCATGGGTTTATTGCCCGACGGGTCGTCGACCCGAACCGTCCATCGACGAGGGATCCACCGACAATGACGAGTCACTCCTCCCCACCCATCGAATCGGCTCCGCCCGATGAGGCGGCCCCCGATCCGTCCACCCCGCCGCCTCCGGCGAACGAGGCCGATACCGCCACCGGATACGGCCCGCTGGGGCGCCTCGGCCTCTGGGTCACCGGCCACCGAAAGCTGGTCGCCCTGGTCTGGGTACTCGTCGTCGTGGGGTTCGGCATCTTCGCGCCGCGCGTCGAGCACGAGCTCTCGGGCGCCGGATGGCAGGCGAACGGCTCGGACTCGGTCGCAGCACGCGAACTGGCGGTCACCCACTTCGGCGGCAACGCGGCATCCGCCATCCAGGTCGTCGTCCACTCGCCCTCCGGGTCGCTGGACAACGCCGAGGGTCGTCGCATCCTGGACGAGGCGACGGCGATCCTCACCGCGGACGACCGCATCGCCCAGGTGATACCCCCGCAGCCCGGAGCGACCCTGTCTCCGGACGGATCGACGGCCATCCTGCTGGCCGGTGCAGCCGCCGACACGAACGAGATGGTCCGGGCCGCCACCGATCTGAAGGGCCCCCTGCAGGACCTGTCCACCGACGACATCCAGGTGAACCCGACCGGTGCGTCGCTGCTGTGGTCCGACTTCAACGAGGCCAACCTCGAGGCCATGCTGCGTTCGGAGATGCTCTCGTGGCCGCTGACCCTGGCGATCCTCGTCCTCGCCTTCGGCGCGCTCGTGGCCGCCGGGCTCCCGCTGCTTCTCACGCTGGCCGGGCTGGTCGCATCAGCGGGGTCGTTGGTCCTCATCACCTCGATCGTCCCCGTGTCGATCTGGGCGATGAACTTCGCGATGATGTTCTCACTGGCCCTCGGAATCGACTACGCGCTTCTGGTCGTCGTCCGCTTCCGGGGTGCGCGGATGGGATCCGGACTCTCACGGCGCGACGCCATCGCCCAGACGCTCGACACCGCGGGCAAGGCCGTCCTCCTCTCGGGCATCACTGTCCTCATCTCGCTCTCGGCCGTGATGCTGGTGCCATCCCCGTCCTTCCGCTCCATGGCCGGCGGGATCATGCTGTCGGTCGTCTTCGTCCTCGGTGCGACGCTCACCCTCCTGCCACTCGTTCTGTACCTCCTCGACGACCGGATCAACCGGCTCGCCCTGCCCTGGGTGCGCGCCGGCGAGCATCGCTCCGCCCGGTTCGCCGCATGGGGTGAGCGCCTCTGGCGACAGCCGTTGCGCTGGGGAGCCGCCTCGCTGGGCGTCCTGTTGCTGCTCGCCCTTCCGATCATCGGCATGAAGACGGCCATGCCGTCCATCAAGGTCCTCCCCGAAGACGCATCGGCGCGCATCGGCTACGACATCGTCAAGGAGCGCTTCGGACCCGGCGCACCAGGGACGCTTCAGATCGTCGCGTCGACGAGCGATGCCGACGCGGTGACCGCGACGCTCATGTCCGACCCGGGGATCGCGGGGGTCATACCGGCGACGACGGCGGCCGACGGATCCGAGCTCACGATGATCCAGGCGGTGCCGACCGTCGACCCGTCCGACCCGGCCCTGACGGGAACCGTCGAGCGCATCCGGGCCGGGCTCCCCGCGTCCGCGCTGGTCGGTGGCGCCGCGGTCGAGAACCTCGACCTGAAGGACCAGCTGGACACCTCGACCCCGCTCGTGATCGGCGTCGTCCTGCTACTCGGATTCGTCCTGCTGCTCATCGCCCTGCAGGCACCGCTCATCGCGCTGCTCGGAACCCTGGTCAGCCTGCTCTCCACCGCCGCAGCGTTCGGTACCGCACGACTCGTCTTCCAGGAGGGGTGGGGATCGGGCCTCCTCGGCTTCGAGTCGCAGGGGTTTCTGAACGCTTGGGGCCCGGTCTTCTTCTTCGCGATGATCTTCGCGATCGCCATGGACTACACCGTGTTCCTACTGGCGTCGGCGAAGGAGCACTACGAGATCTCGGGTGACCCGAAGGACGCGATGGTCGGTGCGCTCGCCCACACCGGGCGCGTCATCTTCGCCGCCGGCGCCGTGATGATGGCGGTTTTCTTCACCTTCTCGCTGTCCGGGCCGATCCCGCCGAAGGAGATGGGCATCGTCCTGGGCGTGGCCGTCCTCCTGGATGCGTTCCTGGTTCGGTTGATCCTGCTACCGGTGGTCCTGCGCCTGTCCGGCCAGGCGGCCTGGTACATCCCCCGTTGGCTTCGACGGATCCTCCCGAAGGTCACCTTCTCGCACGGATGAGTTGTGCCCCGCGGGCGCGCGGTTTGCATCCGCTCGCCCGCGAAGGAAGGATGGTCGCCCATGGGGATCGCGGCGATCATCGAACAGCGCATGCGCACGCAGCGCATCACGGGCGCACCACTTGCCACCGCCGCGGAGGCCGTTCGCTACCTCACGTGCGTCCAGTCACAGGACGCGCCGCTGGCCGCATGGTCGCTGGCAGTACGATCCGAGGCGACGACCCACTCCCGGGTGCTTGAGGAGCAGCGCGCCGGGGGCTTCCTGCGGACTCACATCCTCCGCCCGACCTGGCACTACGTCGCCCCCGAGGATCTCCGGTGGATCCAGGCGCTCACCGGTCCACGCGTCGAACGGTTGACCGCGGGCCGACTCCGGCAGCTCGGTATCTCCGCAGAGCGTCTCGATACCTGTTTCACACGGCTCGGTGCGCTGCTCGCAGACGGCATCCAGCTCACCCGCGCCGAGCTCACACCGCACCTGGAGGACCTGGGCGACGGTCCCCGCGGCGAGGTCCTGACGCACCTGTTGATGATGGCGGAGGTCCGATGTGTGATCGTCTCGGGGCGTCCACGTGAGGCCACGGCCACCGTCGCCGAGCACACCTACGCGCTGGCCGACGACGTCATACCCACATCACGGAACGATACGGTCGACCAGGACGAGGCGGTCCGCCGTCTGGCGCGTCGCTTCTTCTCCGCGTACGGACCGGCGACCGAGCGCGACATGGCCCGTTGGAGCTCGCTCACATTGACCTCGGTGCGCCGCGCCGTGGCGGATCTGACCGACGAGCTCGAGCGGATCGAGATCGGCGACGACATCCTTCTCGCCATACCCGACGAGGCGCCGGTACGGCCGTCACCGCCGCGAAGTGTGCTGCTCTCGGTCTTCGACCCCCTGGTGCTCAGCTATCCGCAGCACCGGCTGCCACGGACCGCCGACCGACTCGACCGTACACGCCTGATCGCCGAGTCGGGTGGGGGCGTCGTCATCGTGGGAACGACGGACGTGGGCCTGTTCAAACGAACGGTCACCGCCGACGGGGTGACCGTGACCGTACGGCCCGAGGCGCCGCTCTCCGGGCGCTCGGCGACAGCGGTCCGACGCGCGGCGGGGGCGCTCGCCGGCTTCCACGAACGGCGCGGCGCGGTCACGATCACCGAGTGATGTGGCCCCGACGGCCCGGCCGACGTCGTCTCAGGACAGGAGGTCGGCGTACTCCGGATGCCGCTCGATCCATCCGGCCACGAACCAGCAGCGCGCGTGGACCGGACCCAGCCCACGCGCCCGCACATCGTCCAGCGCGAAGCGCACGAGGGCCGATCCGACGCCGCGACCGTTCATCCGCTGGTCCACCACGGTGTGGGGGAACTCGATGCCGGAATCGGTCATCCGGTAGTCGGCGAACGCGACCACCTCACCGTCGATCCTGGCCTCGTAGCGGGAGGCGTCCGGATCGTTCGAGAGATTCAGATCGTCGCTCATGTGTGTGACATCACCGAGGTCGCGAGGAGGATGACGAGGACGATTCCGAGCGCCCAGCGGTACCAGACGAACGGCTTCAGGGAGTTCGACCCGACGAAGCGCAGGAGCCACGCGATCGACGCGTAGGCGACGACGAACGCCACGAGGATGCCGACGATGATCGGCCCGGTGCCGAGCAGCCGCAGACCCTCGCGCTCATCGACGGCCTGGTAGATGCCGGCGGCCGTGAGGGCCGGGATGGCGAGGAAGAACGAGAGGCGCGTGGCCGCCACACGGTCCAGCCCGAGCACCAGGCCGGCCGAGATGGTGGCGCCCGAACGTGATACGCCGGGGATCAGCGAAAGGCACTGGACAGCGCCGATCGAAAGGCCGTCCTTCATCGTGAGCGTCTGCTCGCCGCGGACCTGATCGGCCGTCGCGCGCTTGGTGTGGATGTTCTCGGCCCACCACATGACCACACCCCAGATGATCAGTGCGCCCGCCACGACCCACAGCGAACGGAGCGGTCCCGAGATGAGGCTCTTCGCCGCGAGCGCCACGAACATGATGGGGATGGACCCCGCGATGACGGCCCACGCCACCCGGTAGTCGTTGTTCGTGCGGGCCTCCGCGCTGCGGAGCCCGGCGAACCACGCTCCCAGCAGGCGACGGATGTCCTTCCAGAAGTAGAGGAAGGTGGCCACGATGGCCCCCAGCTGGATCACGGCCGTGTACGCCGTGATGGCCGGCGCGTCGACCGGCAGGCCCAGCGCCTTCTCCGCGATGGTGAGGTGTCCGGTCGACGAGACCGGGAGGAACTCGGTCAGGCCCTCGACAACACCGAGGATGACGGAGTCGACATAGCTGAGATCGGCCAAGCGGATTCCTCTCTGCAACGGATCGAAACGACGAGAACGACGGGCAGTCTTGCACGCAATCTCGCCGGAGTAGCCGACAACCGGTGATGACCGTCCCCGTGACGCGGCCTCTGACGCTCCCGCCGAAGAGTCCGTGGACTCGTGCGGCGGCCCGATGGGGTGGATACCGCCTGGCACCACCCACCCCGTTCACCGCGGACGGACGCCGATCGCGGCGGCGGCGAACGCACCGTTCCCCGCGTGCGTCGCCGGCCGAGATGGTCGATTCCTGAGAAACGTGGAACGGGGTGCGCCGCCGGGGACACACATCACGCCGCAGCACGATCGGTACCGCACGCGGTGTGTGCAAGTCGGGTGCCAGGCACCCGACTTGCACCGCCCTCGCCGACCCCGCAATCACCCGCTGATCAGATGTCGCGGCGGCCCAGCAGTGCCCGACCCAGGGTCAGCTCGTCGGTGTGCTCCAGATCGGCACCGACGGGAAGACCACTCGCCAATCGCGTCACCTTGACACGTCCACGCACCAGCTCGGCCAGATGCAGCGCCGTGGCCTCGCCCTGCATGGTCGGGTTGGTGGCGATGATGATCTCCTCGACGCCGTCACGGTCGATGCGATCCACCAGCTCGTCGAAGCGCAGGTCCTCCGGGTCGATCCCGTCGATGGGTGACAGCGCACCCCCCAACACGTGGTAGCGGCCCCGGTACTCGTGCGTACGCTCGATGGGGATGACGGCCGAGGGTTCCTCCACCGCGCAGAGCAGATGGGGGTCGCGCCTCGGGTCGGCGCAGATGGGACAGAGATCACCCTCGGCGAAGCCGAAGCAGACCGAGCACGGACGGAGCTTCTCCTTGACCTCGACGAGCGCGTCGGCCAGGGCGTGGGCCCGTTCGGGGGCGGTCTTCATCACATGGAACGCCAGACGCTGCGCCGAGCGAGGGCCGAGGCCGGGCAGCCGCGCGAACTCGGTGATGAGCCGTTCGACGGACGGCGGGAGGACGTCGGCCACGCGTCGTTAAAGCCCGGGAATCCCCAGGCTGCCGAGCGCTCCGGCGACCGAGCCGAGCCGAGTGTTCGCGAGCTCCTGCGCCTTGCGCATGGCCTCGTTCGACGCAGCGAGGATGGTGTCCTGAAGGAGATCCACGTCCTCCAGGGCGGCGGGATCGATCTTCACGTCGGCGAACTCCAGCGCACCCGTGATCGTGACCGTCACCGCGCCGCCTCCTGCGGACGCTGACACGGTCTCGTTGGCCAGGTTCTCCTGGGCCTTCGCCATGTCCTCCTGAAGCTTCTGCATCTGCTTCATCATCTTCTGAGGGTTCTGAGCCATCATTCCTCCGTCGCGTTGAACATCCGTTTGAGTTCCTCGGTCAGCGCCGCATGATCCATCGCCTTCTCCTCGCCCGCCGGTGCGGCCTCCACCGGCGCCCGGGGGGTGGTCGCCGCCACGAAGGCCAGGCGGAACGTACGGCCGGCCAGCGTGGCCAGCGTTCCCTCGATGACCGCCCGTTCGTCGGGTTTGTCGAGCATCTTCACGAACACGTTGGACACCACCACGGTGACGTCGTCACCGTCGACCGCTGTCACCGACGATTCGCGAAGGAATCCGTGGAGACTCGGGTGGGAGTGCTCCAGCTCCGTCACGACCTGCGGCCACACGCGCCCGACGTGCTCGAGATCGGCGGCGATGGGCTCGCGTGGTGCCGCCGGAGCCGGCGGCGGAGGCGGCATCTCCTCGACCGGTGGCTCGGGCGTGTCACCCGACGCGCCGTTGCTCGGATCGACCGCCGGAGGCGGGTCGGATGCCACCGGCGCCGCGGGGGCGGGCGTGGGCTCGGGGTCCGCGGGTCGCGCCTCGCTCGATGGCGTCGGAGGGGCCGGGGTGGCCGTGACCGGAGGTGCAGGGGGTGCTGCGGCCGGGGAAGCCGGTACAGGCGCCGGGGCCGGGACGGGAGCTCCGCCTCGACCACGCTCCAAGGCCTCGATCCGCGCGACCAGGGCCTTGACCGACTCGTCGTAGCCCGACTGGGACAGCTTGGCCACGACCACCTCGAGCTGGATCCGCGGGTCGGCCTGGCCATGGCGGATCCGGATCTGCGCGTCGGCGATGAGGTCGATCCCGCGAAGGATCCGTGACGGCGGAACCTGGTTGGCCTGACCGCGCAACCGCTCGAGCTCGTCCGACGAGTACGCCCAGTCGTCACTCGGATGCGCGCCCTGCTGCAAGAGGCAGACATAGCGCAGATGAGTGATGAGGCCGCGGATCAGCTGCTCGGGGTCGGCGCCGCGGTCCAGCGTCGCCTCCAGCGTCTCGAAGGCCCCGACGGCGTTCCCCATCGCGATCTGATCGGCCAGCGTGAAGATCTCCTCACGCTCGACGGCGCCGAAGAGGTCGAGGACATCCGAGATCTGGACACTGCCGTCGCCGTAGGTGGCGAGCTGGTCCAGGAGCCCCAGCGCGTCGCGGTAACTGCCGTCGGCCGCGCGCGCGACCAAATCGAGCACCTCCGGTGAGGTCGCGAACCCCTCCTTCTCGGAGACGCGCTTCAGAACCGTGGTGAGGTGGGCGATGCTCGGCTTGCGCAACGAGAAATGCTGCAGCCGCGACCGGATGGTCGGGAGGATGTCCCAGGGGTGCGTGGTGCAGAGGATGACGACCAGGTGCGGCGGCGGCTCCTCCAGCGTCTTCAGAAGCGCACTGGCGGCACCCTCCTGGATCTGATGCGCCTCGTCCATGATCGTGACGCGGTAGCGCGAGACCACCGGCGCGTAACGCACCGTCTCGAGCCACTCCCTCATCTCGTCGATCCGACGGGCGCTGGACGCCGCGTCGACCTCGACCACGTCCAGCCAGTCGTCGTGCCCGATGCGCAGGCACGAATCGCAGGCCATGCACGGCGTGGAGGTGGGAACGTCGGACGCCTGGCAGTTGAGGCATCGGGCGAGGATGCGCGCGGTGGTGGTCTTGCCGGTGCCCCGGGGGCCCGAGAAGAGGTACCCCAGCGAGGGACGCCCTGACTGGAGCGCGTTTCCGAGGGCCCGGGCCACATGCTCCTGCCCGACCAGATCGTCGAACCGCTGGGGGCGGTAGCGGTTGTAGAGGCTGCCGCGTGCTTCGTGTGGGGTCTCGCTCACGGTCTCCGAAGGTCGTACGGGCAGACGGGCCCCGGGTGTGCGCTTCGGCGAGGAACTCCCATTGCACCTGGATGGATCAGCTTAAGGCTGCTTCCTCTCGGACCTGACCTGGTTCGCAGTCACCCACCGAATGGGACCTCGCCGAAGCGCACACCCGGATCCCGGCTGACAAGGATAGCCTGTCGCGCCGTCCCCGATGGGACAGGATCGTTATCGGCGCCGAATCCGCGGACCGATGCGCTCGCCGCGCTTCCGGGCGCTGCCCGCACCGAAGACCGCGGCGACACCCCCGCCGATCATGGCGGTCGAGATGGCCAGGTAGAGCCAGACGGCCGCACCACCGACCTCGCGACCCGCGATCTTCATCACGCCCCACATGATCGTCCCCCAGACGAACCCGAGGACGATGCCCACCCCGATGGTGAGCCAGCGGCTGGGTCCCGGCGATCGTCGCGGCTGGGCCTCGTCGGACTTGGATGCCATGACCGGAAGCGTACCGGCCTCGGTCGGCGACCGCGCCACCGGTGAGCGTTCCCAGGGGCCTCATGAGCAGTCGCACGGATGTCCATCGGGACCCGACCGCCTCCGGCACAGCCCGACAACGAAGGCCCCACGTACGCGGGGCTGGGCGGATCGATGGGCAGTACTGGGATTGAACCAGTGACCTCCCGCGTGTGAGGCGGGCGCTCTCCCGCTGAGCTAACTGCCCGGGAGACGGGCAGGATACCACCGCGCCGCACCCGTGCAGCCCGCCCGCACCACCGGGACCGATCGTTAAGGGCCTGTTAGATGCCGGATCATTTTGAGGTATTGGGAGGGTAGGATGCCTCAATGCGCCGACTGATCTCCGTCCTCATCATCGCGGCAGCAGCCCTCGTGTTGCCGTCGACCTCCACCGCGCGTGAGCCCGCGAACCAGAATGATCCGTGCTCGCGTGCCGGCATGAACACGTGCCGTACGAACGGAGTGGGCTTCTACCAGCGCTACCGGTACGGCATCCGCTGGTTCGGCGACTACCGCGGCGCCGCCGCGGGAAACCTCCCCACCTTCTGCATCGACCTGCGCTGGTGGTACCCGGCCGCGCGCTTCGCCTACCGCGAGGTGAAGTCGAACAGCCTGCGCAACACCAACGGCCGCAACATCTCGGACGCCAACCAGGCCCGCATGTCGTACGCCATCTGGAACTACGGTCGGTCGCGCAACCGCAACCAGCAGGCGGCGACGATGCTCTACGTCCACAGCCTCATGGGTGACGGAGCCCCCGGCGAGGTCGATCCGAGGGCCATCAACCCCGCCGTCGAGCGCATCTACGACAAGATGAGCGAGGACGCCAACCGCTACCGCGGCCCCTACCGCGTGGTCGCCACGGCGCCGACCGATCTGACCGTCGGCCAGCGCGCATCCGTCACGGTCCGCGTCCTCTCGGCAACCGGGCACGCCGTGCCGAACGTCGCGCTCCGCATCACCTCCAAGGGCGGGGTCGGCGCCCCCACCCAGGCGCGCACCGGAAGCAACGGCATCGTGAACGTGAACTTCACGCCGATGGACACCGCCACCGGATTCAGCGCCGACATCCAGGCCGTCCAACTGGCCGCGAACCGCCCGCGCATCTTCCGGGCCAGCACTCCGCGCGCGGCCGCCAACAACGCACAGCGCCTTGCCACCTACGCCACCCAGACGGTCACGACGTCGGTGAGGACCCCTGTGAAGGCCGGCGGCGTCTCCATCACCACGAAGACGAGCCCCACCGAGCTGCTGGTCGGCGAGCAGAACCGCGACACCGTCACGGTCCGCGGCCTTCCCGCCGGCGTCCGCCGGGACATCGCCGTCAACGTCTACGGCCCGTTCCGCACGCAGGACGCGATCCAGTGCACCGGGACCCCGGTCAGCAGCACCACCCTCACGGTCACAGGATCGGGAACATCGACCACCGCGCCGTTCGTGCCCCAGGCACCGGGGTGGTACCAGTACCAGCTCGTGGCACCCGGGGACGAGAACATCACCGGCGTGACCACGTCCTGCAGCGATACGCAGGAACGCTTCAAGGTCCGCGTGCAGCCGCAGGTGATCACCAAGGTGACGGCACCCACCCTCGCACCGGGGGCGTCACTCGCCGACACGGTCATCGCATCCGGCCTCCATGGCGAGACGGTCACCGTGAACGCCTTCCTCTACGGTCCCTTCCCCACCCGCGAGGCCATCAAGTGCGACGTGCCGCCGATCTGGACCGGACAGGTCCAGTTCACCGGCGACGGGGAGAAGCTCACCGATGCCGTCACACTGACGGTTCCCGGGTACTACACGTACCGCGAGACGATCGCGGAGGCGGATCTCGTCCGTCCCGCCGAGACCCCCTGCGGTGACGTGGCCGAGACCGCCATCGTGCGCGGCGCCCCGCAGGTCAGCACCCAGGTGTCGAGCCGGACCACGAGCCCCGGTTCGTCCATCAGCGACCAGATCACCATCTCCGGCCTCGGCGGCCTCGCCGCTCCGGTGCAGGTCGAGCTCTGGGGCCCGTACGAGTCGGTCGCCGCCATCAGCTGCTCCGGCACACCCGCCTCGACGCAGACCTTCACCACCACCGGTGACGGTGTCCACACGTCCGAGCCGGTGATCGTCGAGCAGGCCGGCTACTACACCTACCGCGTGTCGATCGGCGGGACGGAGGGCAGCTCGGCCGCCGCCGCTCCGTGTGGCGAGCCGTCCGAGACGACCTTCTCGAAGCCCGGTCCGGCCGTGACGACGCTCGCCTCAGCCGAGGCGGTCACCCCCGGTGGGACGATCGTGGACAACGTCAAGGTGACGGGTCTGGGCAAGACCCCGGCCACGGTCCAGCTCCGCCTCTACGGACCGTTCGCGTCTCGCGCCGCGGTCCGCTGCACGGGCAAGCCCGTGTGGACCGGTCGCATGTCGGTCGCGGGCGACGGGACCTACACCTCACCGCGTGTCCGGATCGCGAAGGTCGGCTTCTACACCTTCCAGGAGGAGATCCTCCCGTCCGGCTTCGTCCCGCGCGTCAAGGGCACCTGCGCCCGCGCCGCCGAGACGACCCTCGGACGTCCGCTCATCCTCACGGGCCCCGGTGACCCGGCCAGCGACGCCATCACGGCGCCGTCCTCGAACCCGGCACCCACCCGTGTCGAGATCGACGGGCTCAACATCGCGGCCCCGGTCCTGCGTGCCGGCATCAACCTGCGGGTGGGTGCGCTCGCCGTCCCCACGAACGTCCGTCGACTCGGTTGGTGGCGTGACGGTGCCGCTCCGGGCGACCAGTTCGGGACGACGCTGATCGCCGGTCACGTCGACAGCAAGGTCCAGGGCGCCGGTGCCTTCAAGCAGCTCTACCGGGCGCGGGCGGGTATGCGCATCCGGGTGACCACGTCCGACGGTCGCGTCCGTCAGTACCGCGTGACCACCACCCGTCGGATGATGAAGGAGGCCCTGCCGGCCAACATCTTCACGCAGCGGGGCGCGGCCAAGCTGGTGCTCGTCACCTGTGGCGGCCCGTTCAACGCCCGCACCGGCCACTACCGCGACAACATCGTCGTCACCGCCGTGCCCGTGTAGAACGCACAACCACAGTCATCGATGTACCCGAAGGGGCGCCCGAGAGGGCGCCCCTTCCGCGTTCTGGACCACCGCGGTCCCCTGACGACGTACGCCCTCGGGATCCCCTGCATCAGGCGTACCCTGATCATGAAGGAGGTGATCGCGATGGTCAGGGTGCTCGACAGGGTCACCGTCATCGCGCATGACGAGAACGGGGACTCCCCCGCGGACCACGACATCGAGACTGTGGAGACGCTCCCCCTCGATTTCATCGCCATCGAACGATGGCTCACCGAGGGCGGACGGGTTCTCGCCGGCGAGTTCGACCAATAGCGGCGACGGTCATCGTGCGATGGCCAGGTCTCGCGAGGTCACTCGCGACGATGGATCGTGGCCCACTCACCGCTGAGGCGGCCGCGATGTCCTCCACGGTCATGGCTGATGCCCTCCGGTATCTGCGCACCACGAGCGTATGCCACCACTCCTCGATGCCAGGCTACCTTCACATGGACGGGTGCCGACACTCCAGGCGTGCGACGGGCACGCTACGTGGAAATCATCACGGCATGGGCGCTCTGGCCACATACGGGTCGTCCGGCCAAGGGTTCAAAGAGACGGATGACAGCCGGTTACCCGATGCATCGCGTACGTCGAGACGCGTCTCCTCCTCGATGGCCGACTTGGGCACCGTGAGAACGAAACCTCCTGTCGACACCTCTGCCTGATCGAGGACGGTGCCACCACGACCGATGATCCGGACTCGCGCGACCTCGTCCCGAGCAAGACCCCACAGAGCCAGTTCACCCGGCGTGTCCGTGGTGCTTCCGTTCAGGTGGACAGGTGACGTCGTGAGCGGAGAGACGGGGAATCCGCACTGCCCCAGATGCCCAGGCCCATACTCGAAGCAGGCGTCGCCTGTGGCGTTCCGGTAGGCGATCAGTCGATTCGCCCCTTTCTGTGCCAGTACGTGAGGCTGGCCCGAGATGGTCGACCGGGTGAACCAGTCGGGCAGCTGATCGGCCGAGAACGCGTTGCCCGGCGCCTCCGCCGAGGATGACCCGATGAAGTCGGAGATCACGCCGGTGGCCACAGAGCGAAGCGGCGGCACGGCCAGGGCGGTGCCGGATATCAGGACAGCGCTGCTGCAGATGGCCGTGACCGTTCGCTTCCTCAGCCGGTGGCGTTCCGCTCGTTTGATGATCTGACGCGAGGCGGCCGCCTGGAGCTGGAGTCCGATGCGTTCAAGATGCGGAGGGAGATCAGTCATGGCGAGCTCCTGTCATGGCATTGGTAAGGGCGCTGATACCCCTGGCAAAGCGAACGCGTGCCGTCGCCGGCGTGCAGCCGAGCCTTCGAGCGATGTCGTCGTACGAGCATTCCTCCATCACTCGGAGGGTGACCGTCTCACGCAGAACGGGGCTGAGTCCATCAAGCGCGGCCGCAAGATCCGTCCGCAGAAGGTGTGCGTCCACTCTCGAAATGGCGGCCTCTTCATCGCCCTCGTCCACCCGGAGCGACATGCCCAACCGGGCACGAGCACGGGAGGCAACCTTCTTGGTCCTGAAGTGGTTCCGGATGAGATTTCGCCCGATGCCATAGAGCCACGCGGTCGCGCCACGGTCCGAGCGTTTCTTGAAGCGTCGCAACGAGAGGAGCGCCTGCGCAAAGCACTCGGCGGTCAGCTCGGTTGCATCAGACGGGTTCCCGACCTGTGCGAGGAACCATCTTTCGAGCACGACCGCGTGGCGTCGGTAAAAGACGGCAAATGCCTCGGGGTCGGACAGTGCCCGGACCAGGAGATCCTCGTCGGAGGGTTCGTCGGTGCTCAGCGGCATACCTGTACCTAACCGAACGCCCCTGCCGCGTTACACGTGGCCTCCCAGGTCGTCGCCGACCGGAGCCGCATGGCGGAGAGGGGGGGATTTGAACCCCCGTCGGACCCAAAAGCCCGAAACGGTTTTCGAGACCGCCGCATTCGACCGCTCTGCCACCTCTCCGCGCGGGAGCGTATCACGGGATCTGCGCCGCGAACCCCTCTGAATCGGCCCCGGAGCCCACGGCCATCGGCGACCCCGTCACGCGTCCGGTACGATCCCTCGGCCCGGAGAGGTGTCCGAGCGGTCGAAGGAGCACGACTGGAAATCGTGTAAGCGGGATCTCTCGCTTCGAGGGTTCAAATCCCTCCCTCTCCGCCTCCGGAGGCCTGCGGTTCAGCGAGTGAACCGCAGGCGGTCACGCGGCCCGTGAGATGTGGATCACCCGGACCAGGGCCCGCCATCCGACGATCAGCACGGCCGTCGACACGAAGGCCACGATCACGAACGCCGGCGCCGTGCCACGGTCGAAGACGAACCGGCGGATCAGCATGCCGAGGACGACCATTGGAAACCAGACCATGGCCGCGCGCCTCACCGACAGCGGATCACGGTCGAGCCGCGCGATCGCCGCCATGATCACGTACGCGATGACGAACGGCGCCGCGATCCGAAGTGGGGCCAGGATGGCGTGTCCCGAGTCGTGCGACGCTCGGCCGAGGGCGGCGAAGACGATGAGCATGGCCACATCGACCACCGCCGCGAGGACGACGAGACGGGTGGTGGCGACGGGACGTGAGCCGGCGTTCGAGGTCATGGCGGCATTGTCCCAGGCGCGCCGCCGTGCTCGGCGTCGCCGGCCCAGGAACGGTCACCTGTCATGTCATGCCACGCTATCGCCGGTCGACGAAGAACCCCCGGAGGAGGTCCTGGGCCTCAGCCGCCAGGATCCCTCCCACCACCTCGACGCGATGCAGAAGCCGCGGGTGGCGCGGGACGTCGAGTACGGTGCCCGCAGCCCCGATCTTCTGATCGCCGGCCCCGTAGACCAGGCGCCGGATCCGCGCCTGCTGGATGGCGCCGGCGCACATCGGGCAGGGCTCGAGGGTGCAGTACAGGTCGGCACCGATGAGCCTCCAGCCACCCAGTACGAGCGCCGCCTCACGTAGCGCGAGGCATTCGGCGTGCGCCGTGGGGTCCGACCGCAGCTCACGTTCGTTGTGCGTGACGGCCAGCACCTCGTCGTCGCGGACGATCACGGCGCCGATCGGCACATCGTCGTGCCGAGGAGCCTCCGCCGCGCTTTCCAGCGCCATCCTCATATAGCGCTCGTCGCGCGCCTCCGTCGAACCCATCCCGGAGAGTCTACGGCCGTGTGCCCTGAGTGTTCCCTCAGCGCCCCTCGGCGTGGACGTGGCTGTCGTCATCCTCGTCCACGGTGTCGCGTGGGGACTCGGTGACCGTCGGGGTGCCCGCGACATCGGGGATGGAGATGTAGCCCCGCCGCACCGCGCCACCCCGCACCACGGATGTGGCACCGCCGTCACCCGCACCGTCGTTGGGCGACGCGAGGTCGCTGAGGAGCGCATCGATCTCGTCCTGATCGGCGTCTCCCGCGTCGTTCAGCGCCTGGAGAGAACGCATGAACTCCTCGTCCCCGATGGACGAGGAGGCATCGTCCGGCGCCGGGGCATCGTCCGAGGAGTCCGGGTCACCGGACGCGAACCCGGAGGTGTCGTCGGACACGACCACGCGGCTCCCGGATTCGGAGACGTCGTCGTGGTCGATCGTCGCCTGTGGGACGACCCCCACGTCCGTCCCGTCTCGCGCGTCGTCCGTCCCGTCGACGGACACCGTCGCGTCCCGGTCGGCGCCGGTCGTGGGCGAAGGTTCGCGACCGTCCCGCCGCTCGTCCGCCCCGTCTCCGTTCGACTCATTCCGCGTTCCTTCGTCGTCCGCGCTCGGGTCGTCGCCGGAAACCGTGGTCGGCGGATCGACCACGTCCGCACCGTTCAAAGAACCTTCACCACGCCGGGGATCGAAGCGACGCGTGCTCTCCGGACCGGACGTGATCGCGACCGCGCCGCCCGTGAGGGCGATCTCATCGGGATCGACCAGGGCGCCGGCCCGGGCCGCGGCGGACCAGGTGATGCGCTCGTTCCTGACGAGGTGCTCATCCTCACGGGGTGCAAGGAGCATGCGCGGGCGCAGAGCGACGACCTCACTGGGGAACGCACCCCCGTCCACGTCGTCGTACGAGATGAGCGATCCGGCCGGCATCGGTCGCAGAAGTCTGCGTCCGTGAGCCAGTCCGATCGGGAGTACCCGCTTGACCGCCGCCTCGTTCGCGGGCATCAGCCGGCCGTAGACCGTGTAACCACCGATCCCGTCCAGCTTCTCACCGGCCGCAAGATCACGCTTGGCGACAGCGGCGACCTCGGCGACGAGGGAGATCGGCGCTCCGGTGTCCTGACCGAGGACTCCGGCCGAGATCACGCTGACCGGCGTCTCGAGCCCCAGCATCTGAACGGGCCGATGGACGCTCGCGAACCGGCCGGAGGTATCGGTGGCCAGACCGTAGTTGCGGAACATGCGCGCGACGTAGCCGTTCGGTGCCGACAACGTGACGTACACCTCGTAGCGGAGATCGTTCTCGACCACGGCACCGTCACGCTGGAGTGCGGACACCACCTCGACCGTGCCGGGACGTTCCAGGACGCCGCCGACCGACTGGGGAACGAGCACTTCGGCCAGACGATCCGCCCCGCACGGCGGGTAGAGAAGCCCCCGGGTCTGCGGGACGAGACCGCACGCGTTGGCCACGCTGGCCATCTCGATGGCCGACTGCGTCCCGTCGACGAGCGAGGTGAAGTTGCGGGGGTTGTACCCACGCTCCCGGATCTCGTCCTCCGTGTAGTCGAAGAGTTCCCAGACCGTGTCCGGAGTCCGTGACTGATACCCACGACGGTGAACGGCTCCGCGCCCGGCGGACATCACCTCGAACCCACTGGCGCGGGCCCAGGTGACGAGATCACAGATGAGTCCGGGCCGGTCGCCCCGCGCAAGCGAGTAGACGACACCGGCGGCACGGGCCCGGCGAGCGAGTTCGGGTCCTGCCAGAGCATCCGCTGCCGAGTTGGCCATGACGACGTGGCAGCCGGCATCGATGGCCGCGGCGGCGTGCGCGATACCGGAGACGGGGACCCCGGTGGCCTCCACGACGACATCGGGCCGCGCGCCGATCAGGACATCGACCTCGTCGGTGATGAGACCGGGACGCCGGACATCCGCCTCGTCGACGGCCTCCACGACGGCCAGAGGGTCGGCATCGGCGATCGCCACGATCTGGATGCCCGCGATCTGGTCCAGTTGGGTGAGGACCATCCGACCGAACGAGCCAAGACCGATGATGCCCACACGCAGGGGCCGACCGTCACGGCGACGTGCGTCAAGCCGTTGGAGTGCCGTGTTCAGCACGCGGCGTCCGTCCTTCCGTCCATAGGGACGCAGGGCGATGCGACCGACTCTGCCGTTCCTTTTCCGTACCTCGTCATCCGTGACCTCGGAAACCCTCGAACTCAACCTCGTTCTTCGCTAAGTATCGACAGGAACCTACGAGAACTTCACTCCTCCACGGTCGAACGAGGCCGACGGCCGCGACGGAAGGGTCCCCGACGATGGGCCCGATTTCCCTCCGCCCTGCCGGACATGCATGCCGCGGCGCTCCGCCGAACCGACGCAAAATGGCGATGCCTACGGAACCGACCGAGGGCTCGTCGTCCACCGATCCGGTCACAATGGAACCGGTCGGCGATGCGACCGCAAGGAGGAACCGCCCTCGACGAGAAGTCATTCGTTCGGGCACTACCGTGTCGCCACAGCACCCACCCACAGCCGCTCGTCTCTCCGAATGTCCCCGTCCGCGTCCGAAAGTTCCACCGAAGACCGTCGCGAACGCCGCGTCCTTGCCCTCCAGCGGCGGCGACGCCGACGCCGCATGCAGCGCATCACGGGGCTCGCGCTCGTCGTCGTCGCCCTGGCGGCGGGAGGCGTCATCCTCAGCACGGGTTCCGACACGATCCCGAACGGGGTGCGCATCGACGGCATCGATGTGGGTGGCCTGAGCCCGGACGCAGCGCGCACGAAGCTGACCGCCGCCGTCGACACCGACCTGACCCGGATGATCCAGCTCACGGACCCCGAGGAGGGGCGCACGATCGTCCAGGTCCAGGCCGCCACGCTCACCTCGGGCGCCGACATCGACGGAGCCGTCGACACGGCGAAGAATGCCCGCGGTCGGTTCGGGCGGGTTCTCGCACGCGTCGGCCTGGCGGGGTCGAAGGACATCCCGCTCACGTACAAGCTGCGCAAGGCCGGAATCGACGACGTCGTCAGCCGAACGGGTAAGACCATGACCCAGGTGCCGCGGGCGGCCACCGTCCGCGTGAGCGGCGATACCGTCGTCACGACGAAGGCCCAGAACGGACGCCGGGTGGATCGCGCCGTTCTCACCCAGCGCTTGCGGGCGTTGCCCGAGACCGTCGAGATTCCGCTGTCGACGATCACGGCAGCACCGGACGATGCGGAGGCCGAACGTGCGCGTGCCCTGGGCGAGCGCATCCGGGCCACGGCCCGTGACGTGACGCTCGGCGGCCGCACCACCCTGCTCACCCCACGCGCGCAGAGCAACGCCCTGCGCTTCCCGGCGAAGAAGGGCGTGATCGACGTACAGCTGAACGGCAACGTGCTGCGGAGCGCCCTCGTCGCGGGACTGGGTGTCACGGAGGGCCCGCCACGCAATGCGAGGATCGCCGTGAACGGCAACGTCGCACGGGTGGTCCCCTCGCAGCCGGGCACCCGGCTGGACACGGATGATCTGAGCAAGAAGATCGTCGCGAACCCCGATCAGGTCGCCGTGACGGCCCGCGTCACCCGCACCCCGGCCACCTTCCGGACGAAAGACGCGCAGGCGCTGAAGATCCGAGAGAAGGTCGGCGAGTTCACCACCGAGTACGCCTGCTGCCAGAACCGCACCGTCAACATCCAGGTGGCCGCCAGGACCATCAACGGCACGATCGTACGCTCCGGTGAGCGTTTCTCCCTCAACGAGGCACTGGGCGAACGCACCGCGGCCAAGGGGTACCTTGAGGCCCCAATGATCGCGGGCAGCGAGCTCGTGGATTCGATCGGAGGGGGTATCAGCCAGGTCGCGACGACCACCTACAACGCGGCGTTCTTCTCGGGCCTCGAGATCATCGCCCACACGCCGCACAGCTTCTATATCAGCCGCTATCCGAAGGGACGCGAGGCCACGATCAGCTCCGGGTCACCGGATCTTGTGTTCCGCAACGACTGGGACGCGGCCGTCTACATCTCGGCGACGGCGACCGACAACGCGATCACGGTGGCGATGTATTCGTCGAAGCTGGGCCGTCGCGTGGAGACCGAGACCGGCGAGAGCACCAACGTCAAGCAACCGGAGACCCTCGAACGGCTGAACCCGTCGCTGGAGCCCGGGACGCGGAAGGTGGTCCAGTCGGCCGGATCCGCGGGTTTCGCCGTCTCCTACACACGGAAGGTGTACCGGGGGACGACGCTCCACCGGGACGAGACCTACCGGTGGACCTACCAGCCGCAGAACGCGATCGTGGAGGTCGGCCCGGCGCTGCCCGACCCGCCCGCGAAGGAGGATCCTCCGAATACGGGGACCACGACGGGCGAGACACCGCCCGCGACGTCCACATCCCCCGGTCCATCGACGACGACTACCACCACTCCGTCGACGCGGTAGCCGATTGACCGCGGAGGCTGCGCACCTCGAGTCACGAGGTCGGGCTCAGAGGCGTCAGCTCCGAGAAGAGCGCCCCCGCCTCGGCGATGTCGGTGAGCGGCACGTACGTCGACACCTCGTCGTACCGCGCCCACATCTCAAGGACAACGGGGTCCTTGTGTGCCGCGGCGATCGCCTCCTCGGACTCCCACTCGAAGACCTCGACCACGGTGCCGTCCCGCGCAAGGCCCATGATCGGCTCCCTGTCTGTGGCGAGCCCACGTTCACGGAGGATCGGAACGTGCCTGTGCATGAGCGCATGCAACTCGGCCTCGCATCCCGGCTTCGGCCGGTAGCACGCGATCACGATCCTCGTGGAGTTCGGGACGTCCATCGGGCATCGACCCTATCGGGAACCGCCGGCACTGGCGCAGACGGCGACGCACAGGTGCGGTGACGTCACGCCGGACATGCCCACAGACGCTCCCGCGTGAGAGGCCGACTCGATGCGACGTCGATGGCCCAAAACACGAAAAGCCCCGTCATCCAGGGCTTTTCCGAGCGCGTCAGGCAGGATTCGAACCTGCGACCTTTGGTTTCGTAGACCAACGCTCTATCCGACTGAGCTACTGACGCACGGCTGTGCAGCTTACCAGACCGACACCGTCAGAACGCTCAAGGCCGTCCCGTCACCTGCCGATAAGGAGAGGGAGTCATCTCCCTCCTTGGAGAGGTGTGAATCACTCGCCCAGGTTCGTCGGGTCTGCCTCGGCACCGTGCTGACGCAGGGGATGGTATCCCCCCTTTGCCATCTCCGTGACGCACGCCGGCCCCACCCTCGCCGTGCAGACCCGCCGTTCCAACCGCAGGGACGCGGCATCCCATGACGACGCGCCGATCCCCGATGCGATCAGCGGAGTTGGATCCTCCCCAGGTGCTCACCCAGACCGGCCCAGAAGACATCGCCGCCCGTCCACTCGAGCATGTTCAGGGCACCGTCCCACAGGAACGTGAGCGATCCGGGATTGCTGATGACCACGATCAGCAGGATCATGATGATCATGGACGACATCGCCATGAGACTGGCGCGAATATGGTGGGGCAGGAACGGCGCGATGATCCCGAAGCCGTCCAGACCGGGGATCGGCAGCAGGTTGAGGAGCGCCGTCGCGAACTGGATGAAGCCCAGGTACATGAGCGTCCCGCCGAGTAGCGGCTCCGGCTCGACGAGGACGTGCTGCGCCATGAGGACGCAGACGACACCGAAGAGGATGTTGACGGCGGGCCCCGCCGCCGACACCAGCGACTGTCTGCCACGCGAGCGGATGTTGCCGTGGTCGATCCAGACGGCGCCACCCGGCAGGCCGATGCCGCCCATGAGGAGGAAGAGAACCGGGATGAAGAACGAGAACACCGGCTCGGTGTACTTGCGGGGGTCCATGTTGAGGTAGCCCCGCCCCACAACCGAGTGGTCGCCGCTCTTGTAGGCGACGAACGCGTGGGCCCACTCATGGAGACAGAGGCTGACGATCCACCCGACCAGCACCGTGAAGAACGCCACGGCCTTGAGCGCGCCCGGCACATCGCCGAACGCAGCCGTGTCCTCGAACCGGGTGAGGGCGATGCAGAGCGCGAGGAACGTACCGACGAGCGTCCAGAAGACCCATCCCGGACGCCGTTGCGCGCGGCGGCGCTTGGTCAGCTCGGGCGCGACCTTCGACTCCTCGCGTGCGCTTCCACGGACGCAGTCGACGCACTGCATGCCGACGGCCGCCGTGACGAGGCAGTCCGGGCACATAGGGCGCTCACAGCGGGTGCAGGTGAGGAGGGTCTCGCGGCCGGGGTGACGGGCGCAGGTGGGCGTCTGCGTCGAGCTACCGTCCTCCAATGTCACCTGCCTTGTCGTGCGCGACGCGCCGAGATGGTTGATTCCGCGGGATCAACACTTCTGGAACGGAGAGGGAGGGATTCGAACCCTCGAACCGAGTTTAAGCTCGGTTACCCACTTAGCAGGCGGGCGCTTTCAGCCTCTCAGCCACCTCTCCGTACGGACGACTATGGTACCGAGTCCGGCACGCGTTTTTCCGCAGGGCGTGGTGCCGTACCGCGGAGGGGTGGCAGAGCGGTCGAATGCAACGGTCTTGAAAACCGTCAGGGGTTCACGCCCCTCGAGGGTTCAAATCCCTCCCCCTCCGCCATGATCTCTGCCGACCGATTTCCTCGGCCAAGGAATGGAACGGCACGTGTTCCCGCTTGGCGAGAACACGTGGACTCATCGCGGTCTCATCCAGCGATCTGATCACATCCGCGCCGCAGGCAGGCGCGACGGCAGATACGGCGTCGCATCGACCGACAGTGACTCGCCGTCCACGATCATCTCGGCCACCATCCGACCCGTTGCCGGCGCCAGAAGCATCCCCCACGACGCGTGCCCGGCGGCCAGGAATACGCCCGGTGCCCCGTCGACCGGGCCGATGAACGGCACGCCGTCGACGGTCACCGGCCGGAAGCACGATCGGCGGTCGATGACCTCGGCGTCGGCGAGAACACTCGACTGGGCCGCGGCCATCCGCTGGAGGGCGTCGGTCGCGATGGCCGACGGGAAGATGGCGCGCGGATCGTCCGGCAGGGGGTCCGGCTCGCCGTAGCCGTTCACGTAGACGATGCCGCCCTCGCGCGGATAGATCTCCGGCTGGCGGAACGCGCCGTCGACGTCGACGAACTCGCTGAAGACGGCCTGTGCCGGGAGATCGGCCTTGAGGGTGATGCTGGCACTCTTCATCGCCACCACCTGTGGCAATGCGAGCCAGCGCTGGGCGCGGTCGGTCCAGGGTCCGAGCGCCAGCACGACGACATCGGCGGCGTGGACCTCGCCGTCGATCGACACCCCCTGCACGATGCCCGTCTCCTCGTCCCTCTCCAGACCGTCGACGACACCGGTGACGAAGGACGCCCCAGCAGCCACGGCGGCGTCCACCAGGCCCCGGGTGAATCGCGCGGGGTCGATCTGCGCTGTCGTCTCGGGCGTCCCGATGATGTCGTGAACGACGGCGTTGCCGTCGAGCCACTCCGGTGAGGGATGGCGCCGGTAGCGCTCCACCGATCCCTCGGCACGGGCGGCCACCGAAAGCGTCTCCATGGGCCGGTAACCAATGGTCGTCGCACCGAGCTCGTCCGCGATCTCACGATGGAGGATGAAGCTCGCACGCGCCAACGGGCCCAGGGGGTTCCCGTCATTCCAGTCGAGCGCGAGGAAGCCACCGGACTTGCCGGACGCGGCGGCACCCGGCTCGGCCCGCTCGACCAGGGTGGGCGCCAGACCGCGCTTGGTCAGGTAGTAGGCGACGGAGGCTCCGATCGCCCCAGCGCCGCAGATGGTGATGCGTGGCGGATCGTCCATGTCCGCATCATGCTCCTCTCGCGGGCCGCTCGGAAGAAGTAGCGCCCCTCACGGGACAACCGGAACGCTCACAGCGACGACACTCGACCCTGCCAGTCCCAGCGTCACCAGGCCTGACCACATTGCCCCGGTGGCGTGGGATAGTGACTCATATGGACGCGAACGACTCTCCCACGCTCGTCGTCGAGGGACTTCGGAAGAGCTTCGGTGATCTGACGGCCGTCGACGACGTCTCATTCACCATCGCCGCCGGCGAGACGTTCGGCCTCCTGGGACCCAACGGCGCCGGGAAGACGACCGCCATCTCGATGATCTGCGGCCTGTTGGAACCTGACGACGGGACGATCACCGTTCACGGGACACCGATTCATGTCGGATCGACAAAAGGGCGCCGCCACATCGGCTACGTCCCGCAGGAACTCGCGATCTACCCCGACATGAGCGGCCGCGACAACCTGCGCTTCTTCGCCCGCCTGTACGGCATCCGCGGCGCGGAGGCGACGAAGCGGATCGACGCCGTGCTGGAGATCGTCGGCCTGGCCGACCGAGCCGACGACCGGGCCAACGAATACTCGGGCGGCATGCAGCGCCGGCTCAACATCGCCGCCGGCATGCTGCACGAGCCCTCGCTCCTCATCCTCGACGA
The DNA here is from genome assembly GCA_964531025.1 of uncultured Bifidobacteriaceae bacterium. GTDB lineage: Bacteria > Actinomycetota > Thermoleophilia > Miltoncostaeales > Miltoncostaeaceae > CALMEC01. The sequence goes on from CAZHDY010000001.1 coordinate 1,072,869, forward strand.
GCCCACCGTCGGCATCGATCCGCAGAGCCGCAACGCCATCCTCGAAGCCGTCGCGACCCTGGGCGACGAGGGCATGAGCGTGCTCTACACGACGCACTACATGGAAGAGGCGGAGCGACTCTGCGACCGCGTTTCGATCATGGACCACGGCGCGGTGCTCGCCACGGGAACCCGGCGTGAACTGGTGGCGACCGTGGGCGAACACGACACCGTGACCATCACCGTCCTCGGGAACGCAGCGGAGGTCGCGGCGTCGCTGACCGACGCACCCGGGGTGACCAAGGCATCGAACTCGGCCGAGAACCGCATCGACATCGTGGTCGACGCCGCATCCGCCCGCCTTCCCGACCTCCTGCAGCGCGTGGCCGCCGCCGACGTCACCGTCCAGGAGGTCGAGGTCCGCGAGCCCAGCCTGGACACGGTCTTCCTGCATATCACCGGAACCGCGCTCCGCGACTGAGCCAGTGCGCCTCCCCTCCCATCGCCGCCCTACGCACCTCGTCGGTGAGGACCACCCTCGGCCGCCTGGTCGACGATCTCGACGACGGTGAAGGCCATGTTCGACATCTTCCTCCGCGACCTGCTGGCTCGCATCCGCGACAAGTCGGCACTCATCCTGGGCGTCGGCGCACCGCTCCTGCTCATCGTGATCCTGGGTGGCCTCAGCCGCGGGCCCGACGCCGAGCAGAACCAGCCCATCGGGATGGTCCTCCCGCAGCCGCCCACCACCGTCGGGTCGCTGCTGAAAGATCGCGTCGCTCCGATCCTGAAGGACGAGAAGGTCGCACTCCTCAACGAGTACTCCACCCGGCAGAAGGCGATCGATGCCATCGACGCTGAGGACATCGACGCGGCCATCGTGGTGCATCCGGCGGACCGGCGGGGTGACCAGACGGTCGAGGTCGTGGGGGCGAAGGGCCGCATCATCCACACGGCGGTCGCCTCAGGCATCGCCGACACGCTCACCTCGCAGATCAACGCCATCACCGATATCGTCGGGGCGACGCGCCTGCTCGCACCGAACACCCAGCCGCCCGGCCCCGAGTCGGTTGCCCTCCGGCTGACGACAGGTACGCCCACCGTCGCGGTGGAGAGCGACAGCGCGACCGGAGGGCTCACGCCCGAGACCCAGGTGACAGCCGGGATGGCGACGTTCTTCCTGTTCTTCACCGTGCAGTTCGGCCTGCTCGGTCTTCTCTACGAGCGGCGGGTGGGAACGCTCGCCCGTCTGCTCGCCGCACCGATCACACCACGCCAGGTGCTGATGGCGAAGGTTCTCGTCAGCTACGTGCTGGGCGTTCTCAGCATGACGGTCCTCATCGTGGCCGCACACTTCCTGATCGGCGCCGAGTTCGGAGCACCCCTCGGCGTCGCCCTGCTCATCCTGTCGGGGGTGGCGGCGGCGACCGCGACGATCGCCCTGGTGGTCGGAATCGCGCGCAGTCCTGAGCAGGCGGGTATGGCCCAGAGCATGATCGCCCTCATCCTCGGCCTCTTGGGAGGTGCGTTCTTCTCACTGGCACGCTCAGGTGATGTGGGGGCGTTCATCACCAAGCTGGCCCCTCACTACTGGTTCAGCGAGGGCCTCGCTCGTCTGAGTGGCGGACAGGCCTGGACGGCCGCCGCCGGACCCGTCGGAGTCCTTCTCGTGTTCACCGTCGTGATCGGGGTTCCCGGGCTCATCCTCGCGCGGCGGACGGTGAAGCCGTGAACGCCGTCGTCGCCATCGTCATCGCGAACCTGAAGCGATTGGTGAACGACCGGTCCAACATCTTCTTCCTGGTCATCCTCCCCCTGCTGCTGGTGCTGACGCTGGGCCTGGCGTTCGGCGGGGACACCGACGTTAAGCTCGGTGTCGTCGACCCGGCGAAGAACGCGGCGAGCCGTGATGTCCGTACGGCGATCGCCGACACGGACCGAGCGACGCTGGAGGACGTCACGAGCATCGGCAAGCTGCGTCACGACGTGGCACGGAGCATCCTCGACGGAGGCTGGTACGTCACCCGGTCCGGCTCGGGCGCCACCGAGACGACGTCGATCGTCTGGGTCTCCGGGACCAACGGGAACGACTTCCCGATGCGAAGCGTCGCCCAGAGCGCAGCGCAGGTCGCCTCCTACCGCGATCAGAGCGTCGCGCTCGTCAGCCAGGGCACGGGGGCCGATCGCGTCGCCGCCGCGGCGGCCGTCGATCGGGTCGCGGACACGGGTCCACGGGTGAAACTCACCAGAGAGACGGTGGGATCCGACGATGACGACAACAACCCTGCATCCATCCGGGCCCTTCTCGCGGGAAGCCAGCTCAGCCTTTTCATCTTTCTGACATCATTGATCGGCGCGTCGTCACTCCTCACCAGTCGGCAGTACGGCGTGACCCGCCGTACGCGCGCGGCACCGGTGTCAACGCGTCAGATCATCATCGGCGAGGCGCTCAGCCGGTACCTGGCGGCCCTCATCCAGGCCGCCGTGATCCTCCTCGGCAGCATGCTCCTCTTCGGCATCACCTGGAACTCACCGATCGCGGTGATCCTGCTCTGCGCCGCGATGGGCATCGTGGGAAGCGGCCTCGCGATGATCCTGGGAACGCTGGGTCGAAGCGAGCAGCAGGTGTCGTCCGTGGCACTTCTCGCCGGTCTGGCGCTGGCCGCACTGGGCGGATCGATGCAGCCGCTCGAGTTCTTCCCCGACGTCATGCGCACGATCGCCTTCTGCGTGACGCCGCACGCCTGGATGAACGACTCCCTCTGGAAGATCCTCATCGAGAACGAGGGCCTCGCCCAGGTCTGGCCGGCCATCGTCGTGCTCACCGTAGCCGGTCTGGTGTTCATGGGAATCGCCGCACGCCTGCTGTCGCGCCGGCTCCGCGTCATGTGACACCGCGCCCTGGTGGAGCGCAACGACACGCGACCGGCCCGGCGAGAACAGCGGTTTGCGTCGACGCCCCGGGATGCCGAATCGCCGACGGCGGCAGATGCCTCCCTATCCCACCGCCACGCCGACGAGTGACCCCACCGCGTAGGTCAGCACCATCACCAGGGCACCGCCCAGGAGGTTGCGCCGAATCGCCGGTCGCTTGGGTGCGCCGCCCAGGTGCGCACTCACGCCACCGGTGAGCGCCACTCCGATGAGGACCGCGACGACGGTCACGAAGAGGCGCCGGTCCGACGAGGACAGGAGCATGGCGCACAGAGGGATGGCCGCACCCGCGATGAAGGCCACGAACGACGCGAATGCGGCCTGCCACGGGTTGGTGAGGTCGTCCGGATCGAGATGCAGTTCGGCATCCAGGTGTGCGGCCAGCGCATCGTTGGCCGTGAGCTCCACCGCCACCTCATGCGCCAGATGCGGCGAGAGGCCTTTCTCCTCGTAGAGATCGGCCAGCTCCTCCAGCTCCTCGTCGGGCATCTCCTCCTGCTCGCGCTGCTCCAGCGCGATCAGGGCACGCTCGGCGTCGCGCTGCGTGCTGACCGAGACGTACTCGCCGACGGCCATGGAGAGTGCGCCGGCAAGCGTCCCCGCCACACCGGCGATGAGGAGATCGTCACGCGCGGCGGTGGCACCGGCGACACCGACGACGATGCCCGCTGTCGAGACGATGCCGTCATTGGCGCCGAGGACACCGGCGCGCAGCCAGTTGAGGCGGCTGCTGGTGCTCTGACCGTGAGGTTCGGGACGCGGACCGTGCGCCGGTGTGACCAGCGTCACGACGATTCGTCGGGCGCGAAGTCGAGCGATGCCGAGTTGATGCAGTAGCGCAGGCCCGTCGGGTTCGGTCCATCCGGGAAGACATGCCCCAGATGCGCGCCGCAGTTGGCGCAGGTCACCTCGGTGCGCACCATGCCGTGACTGGAGTCCTCGTGAAGGGTGACCCCCTCGGTCTCCATCGGCTGGTAGAAGCTGGGCCATCCGCTACCCGACTCGAACTTCGTGGCACTCGAGAAGAGCGGCGCCTCACACACGATGCAGCGATAGGTCCCGTCATCGTGGTTGTCCCAGTAGACACCCGTGAACGCCCGCTCCGTTCCGGCCTGCTGGGTCACGGCGTACTGCTCGGGCGTCAGGCGCTCACGCAGCTCCGCATCCGTGGGGATTCGCTTCTCGGACATGGATTCTCCCTTTCGCGTGGCGCCGTCCAGAGACGCCTCCCTCACCGTAGCGCAGGATCCTGATTAGGACTCCTTTAGTTCAGGCACGGAGTGGTGACCGGACGGGCCGCCTCCGCGCACCTGCGGCAGAATCCCCGTGACACGCCGCATGCGGGTCGACGGAATCCGTCGACCGCCACCAGCCACGGAGACCACGCGATGAAACCACTGGAGATCTCGGCGCTCGGGCCCGGGCGGCCACCGATCGACGCGCTTCTGGGGAACACACGTCGGCTGGAGGAGGTCGGCTTCGACGCCCTCTGGTACTCGGACCACTTCCTCCACTGGTTCCCTCCCGAGGTGTGGACGCCCGACATCACTCCGCTGGCCAACGTGATGAAGACCCCCCACGACTTCCTGGATCCGATGGTCCTCATGGCCGCGGCAGGAGCCCAGACCGAGCGCATTCGCTTCGGCACCGCCGTCACGGATGCCATCCGCCGCCATCCGGCCGTGCTCGCCCAGACCTTCCTCACGCTCGACCACGCCACGAAGGGACGCGCCATGCTGGGCATCGGCGTGGGCGAGGCGGAGAACATCCTCCCGTTCGGTTTCCCGTACGACCGCACGGCGTCGCGTCTCATCGAGGCGCTCGAGATCATCCGACTGCTGTGGTCCACGAGCGAGCCCGTCGACTTCGAGGGCGACTTCTGGTCATTGGATCAGGCGATCCTCGGAGCGGAGCCCTACGGGGAAACGCCGCCCGAGATCTGGGTGGCAGCCCATCGGCCGCGCGTGCTGCGCGCCGCGGGCCGTCTGGCGGACGGCTGGATGCCGGTGATCCTGGAGGCCGACGAGTACGCAACGCTCCTGGGCGATCTGCGCTCGTCGGCGAACGACGCAGGGCGAAACGGGGACGACATCACGGCGGGTCTGTTCGTGTGGATCGTGGTGGACGAGGACCACAACGTGGCCGAGCAGCTCATCGACACCACGCTGATGCGCTTCATCGCCCTCACCGCACCGAACGAGGAGTACGCCGCCGCCGGCGTCGACCCGCCCACCGGCAGCTGGGGGCTCCTCAACTACGTGCCCACGAAGTTCACACGCGAGCAGGGGCTCACGGCCGCCGCGGCCGTACCCGAGGAGGTGCTGCGCCACTACTACTTCTGGGGCACACCGGACGACATCGTCGACCGCCTCCGCCCGTTCCGCGAGGCCGGCCTCGAGCACGTCTATCTCGTCAATGTGACGCCTCTTGCCGATCCGTCGAAGGCCGTGTCGTCCACGATGCTGGTGGACGACATCATGCGGGGACTGCGGACGTTGGACTGAGCGGGCGTCAGCCCTGGTCGGGGTGCCAGGTCGCCATGTGGTTGCGGTGGCGATCGGTGAGCGGCGCGCCGGCGTAGAAGCGGTCGTAGAAGTCGACGTCCACGTGGTGCGCCTGGAAGACCAGGCGCACGAACATCGGATCGATGAATGCCGGGAACCGGCCGTACGTCTCGTTGACATACGTGCAGAAGGCGGTGACGATCTCGATGGTCTCGTCCGTGGGGTACGGTCGCGCGCGCATCACGTCGCCGGCCTGTGCGAACGCCGACGGCTTATCGGACGCCTCGGACCAGCCGTCCAGGTAGCGCTGGACGGCGGCGGCCATGTCGGGGACGTACGGCGGGCAGAGCGCCTCCTGGTGGCCGTCCAGCCCCACCGGCACCGGCTTCACCGCATGCCGCGGCGTGTGCTCGGGCGTGACGAAGCGGAAGCCGAACCCGGCGTGTGCGGGGTCGACACCCATGAGGTGATGGGGCAGGAACCCGGTGAACGTCCATCCGCCGAGGCCCAGCGCCTGCGCCGCCAGCGTCATGTTCTGGCAGATGAACGCGCCCTCGACGTTCAGGCTGGTGAGGACACGCTGCTCGAGGTCCATGAGCGACAGCTCGACCGCCCCGAGTCGACCGCGCTCGATCCACCGGTCCAGGCCACAGCTTCGTCCCCCCGACAGTTCGTCGACGATCGAGAACCGGTTGATCTCGTCGAAGTAGATGAAGAGCAGCGTCATGTACTCGACGGTGGTGTCGGTGACCGGGACGAAGAGCGTGCTGCCCGGCTGGTTGGCGTTCCAGGCGTTGAAGCCGAAGAGCCCCGGCTCACCCCGCGGCAGGTCCGCTCGCCCCTCGCCCAACTGGACGGTCGCGTCGCGAAACCGCTGTGCCAGCACCTCACCCACCTCATCGCGCGTCCCGTCGATCGCGCGTACATCCGACGAGGTGGCGTCCTTCAGACGGGTCAGGAACGTACCGCGGTCGTTGGTGAAGATGAGCTCGGTGGAGTGCGAGTTGCACGACGACGGCCAGGAGCGTCCCTGGAAGCCGTGCATCCAGGCGATGCCGTCGGTCGGCAGATCGCTGAGTGCGAGCCCGGTGACCCCGGTGCCCAGCCAGACGAGAAACGCCTCCTCCAGTTCTCCCAGTGGCACGGGTTCATGCGGCGACTCATAGGCGAGGGGCCCGTCCGGAACCCGCATCCCCAGACCCACGCGGCGTGAGCGGCGACTGAAGACCGCCTCGGCGAGCGGTACGTTGAGGGCGTCGAGGAAGGGGGTGAGGTCGTCCATGGGAGCTCCTTTCCCCTCAACACTCGCAGACCGCCGAGACGGTGTCATAGGCCGGATGACTCGATGCATCGACAACGCGCCGAGCCGGAGTAAATGTCCTGAGGGGCTCGTGCATCTGTTGGATGTGACCATGGACGAAGCACCGGCGTCCGAGCCGGACATCGCTGATTCCGGCGACCTGCACGACGTACTCGGCACCCTCTATCGCGAGGAGTACGCACGCATGGTGCGGTTCGCCGCCGCGCGTCTTGGGGACGATGAGTCCGCACAGGACGCCGTGAACGACACCTTCGTCACGGCACTCCGCCGCGCAGACGACCTGCGCGATCGCAGATCACTCGAAGCATGGGTCTGGTCGATTCTCATCAACAACACGCGAATGGAGCGCCGCCGCCGCAGGTGGTTCACCGGGGGTCCTCCGGATCTCTCCCGGGCCGAGGCGCCCGAGGAGCCGGTCATCGACCGGGACCTCCGTGAGGTCGTCCGCCGACTCCCCACCCGTCAGCGCACCGTGCTGTTCCTCCGCTACTACGGCGATCTGCCCAACACGACGATCGCCGAGGTGCTCGGTATCAGCACCGGCACGGTGGGCGCAACCATCCATCGGGCACAGGAGACCCTGCGACAGATCCTCCAGGAAAGGACCGGCTGATGCAGCATCGTCCAGCCCCCGACGAGATCGATCCCCTCACCGCGCAGACACTGGACCGAATGGTGCGCGATCACCCGTGGGCCGGCGACTGGCACCGGGTCCGGGAGCGTGCCCAGCGATCACGACGCGCAGGCCGCCGCCTGCCGTTTCTCATTACCGCGGTCGCGGGTGCCCTCCTGGTCGTCCTGGTCATGGTGCTCTCGGTCCGAAGCGACACGCACACTGTCGCTGACGACAGATGGACGGACCCGATCAACGGGATCAGCATCGACGTGGAGGCGCCCTTCCGGCGCGCGTCCTTGGCCCTCGCGCCCGCCTCCCACGAGATCCTGTCGCTCAGCACCGGCCCGCTCCTGATCGGATCGCCGACCGACACGTTGCCCGTGCCGGCCATCGAGGCGATCGGTGACCGGGGAATGCTCATCACGATCTTCGAGCTCGAACCCCCGGAGGACCGCCCCCCGCTCCCCAATGAGGTAACCCCCGCCATCGGATATGCGGATCGGCCGGAGTCCTTCGACCTCGCCACGCTCGATGCGCGACGCGCCCCGTGGATCGACACGAGAGAACTCACGGCCGCCAACCCCGGATTACGAACCTGGGCGATTCCATTCGTCGACCACGGCCGACGGCTGTTCGCCTTCGTCGGCGCGGGGTCCGAGGTGACTCCGGCCCAGCTGGATCAGGCAAGCAAACTGCTCAACAGCCTGAGCGTCAGCCCTCGGCCGGTCGGCTACCCGGTTCCCAACGAGATTCGCAACGCAACGAGCCCCGGCAGAGTCAGATATATCGGCACCACCGACGGGCGCCCGGCCTATGTGGGCGTCACCCGGGATGGATCGACCACCTGCGTCCTCATCGATGGCCTCACGCTGAGTTGCGCGGGACGCGAGGTCATGGACGAACGCGGTGTTGCGGCCATCGACCGGGATGCCGATGGGTCGTGGTTCGGGGTGGTCGTTCCCCCGTCTGTGGGCCCCGTCACAGCCAACGGCGTGACCATCGGCGACGGGCCACAGCCGATCCTGATCCCTGGTGTCAAAGGCGATTCGCTCGTCATCCGTCAGGGAGACACAACGCTCGTCAACTGATGGCTTGCTATCCGCGGGCAACGGCGGCCGTCAGGTACCTCGGCCAGGTGCTCACCTCGTCGCCGTTGTGTGCGACCACCAGCTCGGCGTTGGGCAACAGGTCGACCAGCGTCTCGGCGGTCGACAGCGGGTGGGCGGGATCCTCGACCCAGGCGAGCACGGTGACCGGAACCTCGATCGCGGCGATCCGCTCGGGCTCCGGTAGATCGCTGAGAGCGGCGCCGCGGAACACCGCAGGAAGGATGCGCTCCGCCACCTCCGGCCAGGGCTCGGGGTGTCCAACGGTCGCGGGCGGTCGGGGGCCCTTGGCATTCGCTCGCACCCACGCACCGAGACCATGCTCCTCGATGAACCTCGCCGTCCTCTCGTACTCCTCGGCCTGGGCGACGCGCGTCTCCCACGCGGTGGGCGGCAGCAGCAGTGTCAGCCCGGAGAATCGGTCGGGTTCGCGGACGGCCGCATGAAGCAGCGTGCCGGTGCCCATCGACGGCCCGACACCGTGCACCCGCTCACCGGGGAAGTAGCTGTCGAGCAGGTAGAGCAGGTCGCCCGCAAGGGCGTGCCAGGCGTAGTCGGAGGCGACGGCCTCTCCCGACGAGTGCCCATGCCCGCGCGCGTCGTACCGGAGCAGACGGGTTCCGCTGAGGCCGCGCCCGAGGTCGAGGTCAAGCAGGCGATCCCGATAACGGCTGGAGGTGAGGCCGTGCAGCTGTACGACGGGGTGGCCACCCTCGTCGGACAGATCGGCCTCAATTGCTGCTCGTGGAATGTAGAACGTGGACACCTGACGATTCCTCCCCGCGCAGAGACTAGGTTGCGAAGAGGCACGCGGCGTGTGTCCCTGAGTCAGAAGATCCCCGCGGCCGGGCTCGCCATACCCACAAAGAGTTCCCGGCCCGAAGGGCACTAGGGTCCCGCCATGCGGCTCACCAATGTTGCGCACCTACGTCTGCCGTTCGGCCGGCTCATGGGCTACGACGTCTCCGTGTCGCGGCCGGGAGACCCCCTGCCCATCTCGTTCGACCAACGACGGCACGTCAGCGTGGGCGATCGCGCGGGGTCGTGGATGGCGCTGTCGTTCAAGCTGCGCGAGAACGTGCCGCGCGAGCACCTGGAGCGCGCATGGCTGAGCGTCATCGCCTGCCACGGCACGCTGCGCTCGGTCTTCGTGCGCGGCGATGGAATCACAAGCCCGATCGGCGAGATTGAGCTGCGCGAGGTCCAGGTGTCGCGGGGCGCATGGGTGGAACACCCGATCGCGCCAGGGCAGGCCGTGAATGACGCGGTCCGCGAGGTTCTTGATCGCTACTGCTCGCCTTTCGATCGTCCCTCGCACCGCATGTGTGTTCTGGAGACCGCCGACGGGCCGACAATCGTGTTCGGCGCCGACCACTCACACGTGGACCTGTGGTCGATGCTGGTGATCGCGCGGGACTTCCTCGCATCTCTCGCGGCGGTCACTGCGGGACGCGACCCCGAGCTGTCACCCGCCCCCGCCTTCGCCGAGCACACGCTGGAACTGCAACGCCGCCCGGAGGCGCCCGACGAGGTCCGCCGGCGCTGGGCCGAGATCATGGAGGCGGGCGACGGCGTCATGCCGGACTTCCCGTTGCCGCTCGGCGAGCCTGGGCCACAGGCCGAGCGCGTCGAGGTGCGCGACGTCTTCAACGTCGAGAGCAGCGCGAGGTTCGAGGCCGCGGCGCGCGCGGCCGAGGTGTCGACGCTCGCGCTCGCCGTCTCGGCGATGACTGCAGTCACACAGGAGCTGGCCGGCGCCCCACTACGGGCGATCTTCCCGGTGCACAGCCGCTACGAGACCACCTGGCACAACTCGGTGGGCTGGTTCATCACCAACTCGGTCCTGGAGTCAGCCGATCCGGATCCCGCGGCCTGCGCCTCGGCGGTGAAGGAGGCCGTTCGCCTGGGATCGTGGCCTCTCGCGCCGCTCCTTGCCCCCTGGGGCGGCATGCCCGAGTCCCCCGGGATGTTCGCGATCTCATGGCTGGATCTGCGACGGCTCCCGGTGCGCATCAACGCCGTCGAGCTCGAGGCGCAGTACGTGGGAGCCACGATCCGGACCGACGGCGTGATGCTGTGGTTCGTGCTTGACGAGCAGGGTCTGCACCTGCGCTGCCGCTACCCGGACACACTCGAAGCCCGTCGCAGTGTGGGTGGCTGGCTGGACGCGCTGGTCGCGCGTATGCGCGCGGCAACCTGACGCTCTTCCACCTGGGCAACCACGCACGTCATCTGGACCGACTCATATTCGCTGGGATCGACACCGACGACCCGAGCCGGAACCGCTACAGAAAGGGTCAGTCGGTCTCGCGGGGCACGATCACCGCGGGGGCACCGTATCCGTGCAGCACGTCGGGCACGGCGATCGAGCCGTCCTCGCGCTGGTGCGTCTCGAGGATGGCGATCATGGTGCGGCCGAGCGCGGAGGCGGTGCCGTTCAGCGTGTGCACCGGGACCGTGTTCTTACCATCACGGAAACGCGCGCGAAGACGGCGAGCTTGGTAGTCGGTGCAGTTGGAGCCCGACGTGACCTCGCGGTAGCGGCCCTGACCGGCCATCCACGCCTCACAGTCGAACTTGCGTGCTGCGGACGCCCCAAGGTCGCCGACGGCGATGTCAATGACGCGGTACGAGAGCTGGAAGGCCTGAAGGAGGCGCTCCTGGAGCGACAGGATGAACTCGTGCTCCTCGGACGACCGGTCCGGGTGGCAGAACGAGAACATCTCGATCTTGTCGAACTGATGCACGCGGAACATGCCGCGCGTGTCCTTGCCCGCGGCGCCCGCCTCGCGACGGAAGCACGACGACACGCCGACGTACCGCAAGGGGAGGTCGTCGACGTCGAGGATCTCGTCCTGATGGAGTGCGGCCAGCGGAACCTCGGAGGTCCCGACGAGATACAGGTCGTCGTCCGCGGTCTCGTAGATGGAGGCACGGTCGGTCGGGAAGAACCCGGTGCCGTACATGGCCTCCTCGCGGACGAGCACCGGCGGGATGACGGGCGTGAAACCCTCGCTCTCCAGCGTGTCCACGACATAGGCCACGATCGCCATCTGCAGACGGACCATGGGACCGAGGAGGTAGACGAAGCGGGCACCCGACGTGCGAGCGGCGCGCTCGAGGTCGATGCCTCCGGACATGGTTCCCAAGTCGACGTGATCACGCGGCGTGAAGCCGAACTCGGGGATGCCGCCCACGGTGCGGACCTCGACGAAGTCCTCCTCGCCCCCGTCGGGCGCGGCGTCCTCCGCCAGGTTGGGCAGCCCCAGCAGGATGCCGTCGCGTTCCTCCTCGGCGGCGCGCAGGGCGTCCTCGTCGGCCTTCAGCCGTTCGCCGAGCTCGCGCGCAGCGGCCTCGGCCGGACCGGAGTCCTCGCCGGCCTTCTTGGCGGCGCCGATGGCCTTGGCGGCCTTGGTGCGCTCGGCACGGGTCGTCTCGACCGTTGTGCGCAGCGCGCGGGCACGCTCGTCAAGAACGAGAAGCTCGTCGAGTCCCGCCTCCGCGCCCCGTCGGGTGAGGCCCGTCCGGATGCGGTCGGTCTCCGCCCGTATCAGACGTAGATCGAGCAGTTTTCGGCTACGCGGTGGGAGAGGTCGCGGCCTCGGCGAGTGCAGCGCGTACACCCTCGAGGTCGTCGCCGAACACGAATGCACGACGCAGACCCGTGATCTCGAACACACGCCTCAGATGCCGCTGCGGACAGACGACACCGAGAACGCCACCGGCAGCACGCGCCCGATTCAGCAGGCTGACCAGCGCTCCGAGCCCGGACGAGTCGAGCAGGCTGACATCGGCGAGATCGACCACCGTCTGAACCTCAGCGGGATCGATCTGATCCGACTCCTGGCGGAACGCGCCGACCGTGTAGATGTCGAGTTCCCCTTCGAGGTGGAGCACGACCATCTCAGCTGCGTTGCGACGAGTGACTGTAAGACCCATGGGTCCACTCTACCGCAACCCTCGTTTCACAAACCCGATGCGCGGTACGTGTGCGAGAGGCGCCTGAACGCGATCGCGCAGACGCCCCGTCACGGTCATACGAGGTTATTGCAGGCTTGAGACGTACGCGACCACGTTGGAGAGGTCGCTGCCGGAGGCGAGGCCACCGGGCATGATGCCGCCGCCGTTGACGACCTGCTTCTCGATCTGCTCAGGTGTCCAGCCGATGCCCTTGAGCGCGGGGCCGGCGCCGGCGGTCGTGCCCCCGGCCGGGTGGCATCCCTGGCAGGTGGCCTCGAAGAAGGTCTTGCCCGCGGCAACGTCACCGGCCGCAGGTGTGGGAGTCGGCGCCGGAGCGGAACCGGTGGTCTCGGTGGGCTTGGGAGCGGCGTCCGTCGTGGTCGCGCCACCGCCCGCGGGCGCCTCGGCGGTGCCGTTGAGGCTCGCGACGTATGCCGTCACGTCCTCCAGGTCCTGGCCGCTCACGATGCCGCCGGGCATCGAGCCACTGCCCTCCTCGATCTGCTTGTGGATCTCGGCGGGGTTCTTCTTGCTCTCAGTGAGGTTCGGACCCACACCGGCAGCGGTTCCGCCCGCCGGGTGGCAGCCCTGGCAGTGCTCCTCGAAGATCGCCTTACCCGGCAGCGCGGCCTCATCGCCGTTGCCACCTGCGCCACCGGTGTCGGTGCCCCGATCCCCGTTCGTGATCGTGATCGCGTCGGTCGGCGTCTTGGCGGCCTCGGGATCCGCGCCACCGCAGCCCGCGACAAGCACGGCGAGCGTGCCGAGAACCATGGAAGCGATTGCAACCTTCACCGCTCTCATACCGAAACCTCCGAGATCAACATGACTCCGACCACTCTACCCTGTTCGCGGACAGGTTCCCGCGACGAACGCGACGAAAAATGTCACCGGCCGGACACTGCGGGAGTCCCTACTGCAGTCCGGCGACATAGGCCGTCACATTGTCCAGATCATCGCCGCTCACCAGATTCGGTGGCATGGCCTGGCGGGGATGCAGGATCTGCTGCCGGATCCGCTCGGCCGTGAAACCGGCCTCCGCCAGCTTCGGACCCGTGCCCGCCTCCGATCCGCCTGCCGGGTGGCAGGTCTGGCAGGTCTGCTCGAAGACGGTCCGCCCCGCATCCGCATCACCGGGAACCGTCTCCGTACGCACGGTGGTCGTCTGGATGGTCGGCGTGTTGTCGGTGACCGACACCGGCGGGCTCACCGCCGGCGGTTCGTCGCCCCCTCCGCAGGCGGCGATGCCCGTGGCGGCGGCGAGCGCGCCCACCGCGATCACCGTTCTGAGCCGTGCCCTCACCTGTGCCTCCTCATCGATCGCCGTCCCCCCAGATCGGCGAGACCGGTAACAGTACCGCAGCGGATGGCGGAATCCTTCGAGAAGTTCACCCGATGAGGGGTATCCTGTGAACCCTGATTCGCGAATGTTCCGGATACACACCGCAGCTGGGGGACGGCGCGTTCGTCCACGACGCCGCCTGCGTCATCGGACGCGTGCGACTCGGAGCCCGGGCGTCGGTCTGGCCGAACGCCACCATCCGCGGTGACACGGACTGGATCACGGTCGGCGCGCGGTCCAACGTCCAGGACGGCGTGGTGCTCCACGCCGACGAGGGCGTTCCCTGCACCATCGGGGACGACGTCACGATCGGGCATCTGGCGTGCGTTCACGGCTGCCGTGTCGACGCCGGCGTCCTCATCGGCATCGGCGCCATCATCCTCAATCACGCCCACATCGGATCGGGGTCCATCATCGGGGCGGGGGCACTCATCACCGAGGGGACCGTCATCCCGCCCGGATCACTGGTGGTGGGTTCACCGGGTCGGGTCATCCGCGAGACGTCCGAGGAGCAGCGCGCCGGGATCCTCGAGAGCGCAGCCCACTACGCCCACATGATCGACGTGCACCGTGAGTGACGAGCGGATCCCGACCGCGGTTTCCGGACCGGCGGCGGCATCGCCGTTCGAGCTCTTCGCGGGCCTCGATCGACCCGCGTCACTGGAGGGCAGCCTCCGTGCCATCGCCGAGCGCCTTCGTGAGACCTTCGACGTCGACATCGTCGTCATCCGCGCCCAGGACGAGGACCGCCGCCGCGTGGGACGCGCCTACAGCACCGAGACCCCGGAGCTCGGCGAGAACCTGGGCGCGGCACTCGCCGCCTTCCGCCCCGAGACGGCCGACCTCGGGCTGACATCCCTCCCCGGAGGAAGCGCCACGCTGTGGCCCGACCTCGGTCACACACCGGCCGTGCTCGCGCGGCTCACGGAGATCGAGGACCGGGGCATCGACGTGGGTGCGGCACGGGAAGCGATCCGTAACGCGAGCGGTGTGGCCATGCCCCTTCGCACCCCTTCCAATCCCGGGCTGGGGGCGGTGGGGATGATCAACCTGAGCGGACGGCCACCCATCGGGCACCGGGAGCGCAGCGCACTGGAGGCCCTGGCACCACAGATCAGCCTGGCCGTCCAGAACGCGCTTCTCCGCGATCATCAGGAACACAACCGGCAGATCATGGAGGCGATCCTCGCCACCACGCAGAACGGCGTCCTGGTCATCGACACGGACGGCATCGTCAGCCTGGTCAATCGCGCATACGGCGAGCTGCTCGACATCCCCACCGAAGGTCTGGCCGGCCAGCCTGCCGAGAAGATCCTCCGCGAACTGGTGAGGCCGCGCTTCACAGATCCCGATGCGTTCGAACGTATCGCCATCCGGGTCGAGAGCAAGCCCAACGTCGTTCTGCGCGATCAGATGGAGACGATCGACGGGCGCATCATCGAACGCTTCAGCGCCCCGGCCCACGATTCGGACGGACACATGCTGGGACGGGTCGTGATCCTCTCCGACATCACCGTCCGGCA
The DNA here is from genome assembly GCA_964531025.1 of uncultured Bifidobacteriaceae bacterium. Taxonomy (GTDB): domain Bacteria; phylum Actinomycetota; class Thermoleophilia; order Miltoncostaeales; family Miltoncostaeaceae; genus CALMEC01. The sequence goes on from CAZHDY010000001.1 coordinate 1,088,154, forward strand.
CCGGGCCCTCATGGACGCCCGCTCGCTCGCTCAGGAGAACGCCGAGCTCCTTCAGCGCGAGGAGGAACGGGCCCAGGAGGAGCTGACCGTCGCCCGCGCCGCACACATGCTCGCGTCGGCCCTCACGCGCACCGATATCCACGATCACCTGGTCGACCAGATCGCGAACCTGATCCCCTCGGGACGCGTGGTGCTGTTCGATGTCCGGCGGCGCGGCGACATCATCGCAGTGGCCACACGTGGCTTCCCCGAGGACGCGGATCTTTCCCGCCTGCGGACCCGGCGTGGCATGGGCGTGGCGGGTCGTGTGGCCGACAGCCGGCGCACGCTCGTCTGCCACGACGTCATCGTCGAACCCAACCTGGTGCTGGGTCCCATGGAGGCCATGGGCACACGATCGGTGCTGGCCATCCCGATCGAGCTCGCCGACCGCGCCTACGGCGTGCTCGCCGTGTACTCGCCGGAGACCCACGCGTTCGACGAGCGGCTCCTGCGAGTGTTCCAGGAGCTGGCGCAGCACGCGGAAGCCGCCATCCAGAACGCCCTGCTGTTCGAGCACGAGCGCCGGATCGCGGAGGGGCTGCAGGACGCGCTCCTTGCCGAGGAACCACCGGTGGTCCCCGGGCTGGAGATCGCGACCCTCTACCGCGCCGCCGGCGGAGCCATGGTCGGCGGCGACATCCACAACGTGTGGCTGCTGCGCCCCGACCTGGTGGCCGTTCTGGTGGGTGACGTCGCCGGTAAGGGCATCCCCGCCGCCGGCACGACGGGGATGGTGCGCTTCATGCTGGAGGGCCTCGCCGTACGGGAGCACGATCCCGCGGCGCTCTTCGACCAGCTGTCGCCCATGATCCAGAGCCGCATGGGTGACGCGGCCTTCGTGACCGCCTTCCTCGCGATCATCGACGTCGGCGCCAACCAGCTCATCTGGACGAACGCCGGCCACCCGCCACCGATCGTGGTGCATGCCGACGGGACGTCCTCCACCCTCGAGGCCCCCGATCCCCCGCTCGGGTTCATCGACGACACGTCATATCGGTCACACCGGGAGACCTTCGACCCGGGATCCCTGCTCGTGATCACGACCGACGGGATCACCGAGGCCGGGCCGCCCGAGGACCAGTTCGGCGAGGGACGCTTCAACGACGCGGTGCGAGCTCTGGCCGACCGCCCCGTGCACGACATCGCCCAGGGCGTCTACAACGCGGCGCGCCAGTACGCGGAGAGCCCGATGCACGACGACGTGGCGCTGGCCGTCGTGCGCCGAGCCGTGGACGAGATGGTTGATTCCATCTAGGGCGTCGTTGCGTTCCTGAACAGCGCCAGATTCTCCTCGGTCGGGGGGAGGAACTCATAGATCTCGTATCGGTACCGTGCCCGTTCCTTGATGGCCGGAATGCTGAGGTCTACACCGACGAGAAGGAGCGTGTCGGGATCTACGTCAACCGTCCCGGACACGCCGCGAATCGTCATCGTCGGGTCGACCCTGATACGAATGACCTCACGATTCCCGTCGATGACCCGTCCCACGACCTCAGGATTACCTGAACGGATCATCACGCTGAGAGCCTCACCGACGGTCCGACACGGGCCATCGCCGGACAGCATGGAGCAGATCGGCGGACTCGCCACCGGCGTCGACGGCTCCTGCAGGAGATTCGTCGGGTCAGTGATGACCGACACCCCTCCCCGGCGACTCCACTGCTCGATCGGCCTCCCACCGATATCGACCCACCGGCTGTGTTCAATCCGGTCACCGGGATCGACGGCGGCGGCGATGCGCTCCAGCGAAACCTCGTCGCTCGAGACCGCGACCGTGCGCTCCGGCACCACCTCGTCCGACCGGGTGCCCAGGCCGAACACGGCGATCGCGGCGATGGCTCCCACGGCCACCGTGGGCGCGACCACCGTCACGATACGTCGGCGTCGTCCCTCTGATCGGGATCGACGTGGCGTCGGCTCACCCGCCGCCCACGCCATCGCCGCCTCGCGTCCCCGGTCGCACCGGGCCGCCTCGGGCTCCACGATGCGGGTCGACGCCCGGGTGAGACGGGTCTCCAGGTCGTTCATCGGTCTCCTCCAATAGGTGTGCAAGCTGCTGGCGCGCCCGGCTGAGGCGTGAGTTGACGGTGCCCACGGGACGGTGGAGCACCTTCGCGATCTCCTCCGACGTGTAGCCGACGAGGTATCTCAGGACGACCACGACCCGGTACTTCTCGGGCAGCTCCCGGAGAGCCTCGTCCAGGACCAGATCGTCGAGGACCGTGTCCCGGGACGCCCGGGTGTCTGTGCCCGGGGTCAACCGCACCAGCCGCTTCGTCGAGCGCCGCTGGTTGAGGGCGCGATTGACGGCGATGCGAACGAGCCAGGGGCGAAACAGCCGACCGGTGTCGAAGGACTCCAGCGCGTCGAGGGCGGCCAGGAAGGCATCCTGAGCGACGTCCTCGGCGGTTGCTGCGTCGGCGGTGATCACGAGCGCCGCCTTCCACGCCGCCGACCAGTGCCGGTCGTAGAGCTCCGCGACGGCCCCGGCGTCCCGTGACTCCAGGATGGCCGTGATGAGCACCTGATCGGGAGCGTCGTTCATCTTCCTTACTACACGCGACGGCACCGATTCCATCCATCGTCGCTCCAAAAATGCGACCGGGGTGGCCGATCGGCCACCCCGGAGGAAAAGCTGCGATATACGGCGAGTGCCCCTAGGTCAGCGAGTACTCGGGGCCCGAGCCGCCCTCCGGCGGGGTCAGCTGGCCGCCCTTGGCCGTGATAGCGCCGCACTGCACGCAGTTGGAGGGGTTGACATGGACCTCGACCATGCCGCCGTCCAGCTCCTCACCGACCTCGTACACCTTGGCCGGACACATCCACTCCCAGGTGAGCGCGAGTTCGCGCGGCACGTGGGTCTGGATGCGGATGTGGCTCGGCTGGTCGTCACGGGTCTTGTTGCCCGAGAGGAAGACGCTGGAGAGCTTGTCGAACGTGTAGCTGCCGTCCGGCTTCGGGTAGCTCTTGAACCGCGTGCCCTCGAACACCGGGGCCTGGGCGTCCGAATCGTGGTGGACGTGCTTGGGCACACGGCCTCCCGTCGCGGTGACCATCGCCGTGACGTACCCGCCGTAGAAGAAGCTGCGCTGGAAGGCGGGCCGGATGTTCCGGACCTTCCAGAGGTCCTTCCAGATGAAGCTGTTCTGGATCTTCTCGCTGTAGCCCCAGAGGCCCGTGGTCTGGGTCTCGGTCTCGGTCTTGAGCGACTCGTAGATGGCCTCGGCGGCCAGCATGCCCGACTGGATGGCGTAGTGGACACCCTTGAGGGCGGCCATGTTGACGAAGCCGGCAGCCTCACCGCAGAGAACGGCGCCCGGCACGTGGAAGCGGTTGGGCAGCGCGTAGAAGCCGCCACCGGAGATCGTCTTGGCACCCCAGGCCACACGACGCCCGCCGTCGAGGATGGACCGCACGAGCTTGTGTCCCTTGAACTCCTGGAGGAGATCATGAGCCGAGACGGTGGCGTCGGCGTAGTCGAGGCCGACCACGAACCCGATGGAGACCTTGTCCTCGCCCATGGGGTAGAGCCACGACCCCCCGTACTCGCGGTACTGGGAGCCGAGGCGCAACGGCCATCCCACCGTGTGGATGATCTTGTCGAGGGCCTTCGGGACCTCCCAGACCTCCTTGACCCCGAGCTCCCAGGTCATGGGGGCCTGGTTCAGATCGAAGTGCTTGCGCAGGATGCCGGCGATGTGCCCCTGCGTTCCCTCGCAGACAGCGGTCACACGGGCGTGGAGCTCCATGCCCGGCTCGAAGGTGCCGAGCTCCTCACCCTCCTTGCCGCGGCCCTTGTCGCCGGTGACGACGCCCATCACGCGTCCCTCGTCGACGAGGAGTTTCTGCGCGTCGGTCTCGGGAAGGATGTATGCACCCAGCTCCTCGGCCTGCTCGCTCATCCACCGTCCGAGCTGGCTGAGAGAGACGACCCAGTTGCCGTGGTTGCGCATCGCCGGCGGCGGAGGCATGCGGAGCGCCGACTTCTTGGTGAGGAAGTAGACGCCCTCCTTCTTCACCTCGGTGAAGAGCCCCAGATCGAAATAGTCGAGGTCGGGGAAAAGCGCCTTGAACGGACCGGGGCGCATGACCGATCCGGAGAGCAGGTGCGAGCCGGTGGTCTTCCCCTTGTCGACCACCGCGACGGGCACCTCGCCCAGACGCTCGGCCACGGCGGGATCCTCGGCGAGCAGCTGGCCCAGGCGGACGGCACCGGCCAGCCCGGACGGCCCTCCGCCGACGAAGAGGACGCCGACGTCGATGCGCTCGTCCTCGCCCGCGGTTGGGCGGACGACGTAGTCAGATGCTCGGAAGCGTGGTGGGTAATCGGCCGGAACGGTGCTCATAACGCCCTCGGAACGGTGGATTCATTGACGGGACCGTTACTTTACGCCACGGTCATGCTCGAAATACTGCGCACTCCGCTCGGCCACGGACCGGGTGAACGCACGACGCGCGGCGATACGATGCGCCGATGAGCGATACCGACGCCCAGACCGCGGGAGACGATCCCCCCGTCAGCCGACGTGCCGTCATCATCGGCGTCATCGTGGCGGCGGTCCTCGGGAGCGTGCTCATGCTGGGCATCCTGCGCATGGGTGACGACCCGAAGTTCGCGAAGGTCCCGCTGGACGGCACCGACCCCGCACCGAAGATCGCCGGCAAGAACCTCATGACCGGCGAACCGCTCGCCCTCAGCGACTTCCGCGGCAAGCCGGTGGTGATCAACGTGTGGGCGGAGTGGTGCGGACCGTGCCGGAACGAGGCGCCCGCTCTGCGTGAGTTCGCCGAGCGTCACCCAGACGTGGCCATGCTCGGTATCGGATCGGACACCGAGCACCCGATCGCGCAGAGGTTCAACGAGCAGATGGGCTGGAAGTATCCGTCCATTTACGACGCGGGCAACCACATCGTGATGAGCGTCCTCAATATGGCGAATTTTCCCGGCACCTACTACGTGGACGCCGACGGGATCATGCGCGGCAGGAGCCCCGGCGAGGTGACCCTGGAGGAGCTGGAGGACACGGTCCGGCGGCTGAGGGAACCGGTGTCCGCCACGACCCCGTAGCCCGAGGGCGGCCGCGTCTCAGGTTCACGTGGGTGGTGCTGCCCACGCCGGACGGGCAGGACGAGAACGCCCCGTCAGTACTGCCAGAGCGACGTGATGCGGAGTGGATGGCGTCATGGACGCCATCCATGCCAGATGACGCGCTGATTCGAGACGAGAAGTCGCTGATTTGAGCACCGGCATCCGGCGATTTGAGTCAGGAAACGCAACTCTTCAAGCCGCCCGAATAGGGGAGCGGAGCGCGACCAGGAGGTCGTCATCGCCAACGGGGACGATGGTGCTCCAAGCAACCCTCGCCCGCACCCCACCATGAGACCACCTCCCGGCACCATCGTCCCCGTTGGACGAGACCCACACGCTGCATCAGATTCGGGGATCTTCTGCCGCATGAGTGGGTCCCAGGATGCCAGCCGGCATCGTGGGACACGAGCCACGGATTCCGTGTCTGGTGTCCCGAAGTGCCCTGCCAGAGACCACCACGCACCGAGCTCAGTGCGTTCCGTGCCGCACGGCTACCGGCGCAGGCTGCCCCAGGTAAGCGGCGTGGAACGTGCGCTACTGAGCCCGTTCTTGGTGAGCTTGATGTCGATGCCGACCTTGACGGTGGTTTTGGCTGTGGCGTTCTTCGCAAGCCTGGCAAGGCCAGTCTTGGCCTTTGCGGTCAGCTTGATCTTCACGGTCTGGGTGCCGGCGTTCTTGGCACGCCCGGTGACCGATCCGATCTTGACCTTCTTCGCCTTCTTCGGAATCGTCAGCCCCAGCAGCTTGGCATCGGTCGTGTTGACGTACGCGGTCGTGACCGTCGTGACGCCCTCTTCCTTCACCGGATACGTCACGGTGACGACGCCGGCGGAGCTCACTGACCCGAGTGTCTGAGTCTTTTTCTTGACCTTCGGAAGCTTGATCTGCTTGACGGTCGGTGCAGTTGGTGCGACGGTCGGTGCGGTTGGCGCAACCGGCGTCGAGCCGGTGCCACCGGCGCCCGCGGCGAGCGCACGGTATCGGAACGTCAAGGTCTCGACATCGACGTTGTTCTGACGAAACGAGATGACCAGCGTAGACGTTCGACTGGAGTCCGGATAGATGAACTTCAGCCCATTGATGCCACTGCCACAGACATGATCTACATCGCTGTCGCAGTACCATGACAAGGTTTCAGGATCGGCATCAGAGGTGGTATTGAACGTCAGCGTCACCTCACCAGCATTCGCCGGATAGACGCGGGTACCGTCAGGATCGGTCGAAACCCATGCCGTACTGCTGTTCACCGTAATGGGAGCCGCGACCGCCAAACTCGGCATAGCCAGCACCGCGAGAAGCGACCCCAAGACCACCCAGAGACACGCGCGGCCGGATCGACCGACCAGCTTCGTGATGACGACATGCCGCATGAGAGCCTCCAAGCAGGGATGGAGGCGAGAGGATCGCATCCGAGTGACGCTATGTCAAGTTTTCGGAGGTTCTCCCTTAGTGCCAGGCTGTGAGACACGGAATCCACGTCTGGTGTTCCGATGTGCTCTACCGCGACCGCCGCGGCCGCCACCCCAGATCTGGGCTCTTGGGGTCGGCTGCACGCGCAGCGTGACGACCAACCGTCACCTGTTCCTGTGGCAGCCCCAACCCCTCATTCTGAGACGACCTCCCGACACCAGGCACCCCGTTAGGGCGGATCGTCGACTCAGAACGCGCAGCTCGCCGTGATGACTCCGCCAACGGGGACGATGGTGTCTGACACCATCGTCCCCGTTGGACGAGACCCGCAGCACTACGCGGTCACGTCGCGACGGTGCACCAGCCATGCCGTGACGACGATGGCCGCGGCCGCATAGAGGACCATCGTCCAGGCGGCGGTGGCGGTCGAGATCACGCCCGACGGGTCCGGGCGGACCTCGGCCCGGGCGATGAGACCGGGGAACCAGCGATCGGCCCAGTCGCGCCCCTCGCCGATGGCGTTCTCGATCGGGCCGAACCAGACGAGGCCGACACCGAGAGCGAGCGGCGTCGAACGGAAGACGACGGCGAAGGCGGTGCCGATGACCGCGAAGAACGCCAGATAGCCCATCACGCGGACCGTGTTCTCGAGGGTCTGGGTGAGCGCATCGCCGCCGGTCCAGGCCCCCGTGTCGACCGCGTTCGGAGCCGCGATGAACGCGGTGACGGTTCCGATGGCCAGCGCGATGACCATGAGGCCGAGCGTGACGCCGAACCGGGCGGCCACCTTGCCACCGACCAGGCCCAGGCGATCGGGCTGACGGGTGAACGCGCTGCGCAGCGTTCCGCGCGTGTACTCGTTCGCCATCGACGCCACAAAGGCGGCGAACACCAGGAGCGAGCTGAAGGACATCGCGGCGATGACACCGGTGGTGGCGCCTCCCGCCGCGCGCAGGTCATTCATCGTCACTGTGACATGAGACGCGCTTCCGACGACGGAGTCCTCCGCCCCGGCGATGAACGCCCAGGTGACGGCGACGGAGAAGACGACGGTGAACGCGAGAAGGATTCCCCAGAGGCGGGGGCGGTGCATGAGGAGGAACTCGGCTCGGGCGGCGCGGATCATCGGGGGGCTCCGATCGTCTCACGAGGTTCGGTGGAGTTCAGGACCCCGAGGTAACGCTCCTCGAGGTCGGGCTCGTGGGTGGCGAGCGAGCAGAGGGTGATGCCGGCCTCGGAGGCGGCGGCGTTCAGGCGGGCCGCCGCGGTGCGGGGGTCCGCATCGTCCGGCAGGACGATCCGCAGGGCACCATCGACGACGGATGCATCCGGGTCGAGGTGGACGCGACGGGCGATCTCGACGAGGGGGTCCAGGTACCGCGGGTCGACGGCCTCGGCCGAGAGCACGACGTGGCGGAACCCGAGGGAGGTGGGGGCACCGGCATAGGCGAGGCCGCCCTTGTCGAGGACGACGAGCCAGTCACAGACCTGTTCCAGTTCGCTCAGCAGGTGGGACGAGACCAGGACGGTACGCCCCTGTGTCGCGATCCTGCCGACGAGGGTGCGCACCTCCTGCATGCCCACGGGGTCGAGACCGTTGGTGGGTTCGTCGAGGATGACGAGCTCGGGGTCACCGATGAGCGCGGCGGCGATGCCGAGCCGCTGCTTCATGCCGAACGAGTAAGCGCCGACACGGTCGTCGCCGCGCCCCTCCAAGCCGACGAGCTCAATGAGTTCGTCGATGTGGTGCAGGTCGGAGTCGTGGCCACCGAGTATCGCCTGGGCACGGAGGTTCGCCCAGCCGCTGGCGGCCGGATGGAAGGCGGGCGACTCGATGAGCGCACCGACCCGAGGCAGGTAGGCGGCCCGATCGGACAGGTCGTGCCCCAGAACCGTGGCCGAACCACCGGAGGGCCGGACGAGGCCCAGGAGCATCGCCATGAGGGTCGTCTTGCCGGCGCCGTTGGGGCCGACGAGGCCCGTGACCGATCCGGCCGGGATCGCGAATGAGACGGCGTTGACGGCGGCGCGGGAACCGTAGGTCTTCGTCAGCCCGCTCGTCGCCACGGCGTCGCTGTATGTGGGGTGTTCGTTCATGCACCGAAGGCTGTTCCGACCCCGGCCGGATCGCGTCGGACGTATGTGGATTCACGCGTACGTCAGATGTTGAGATCGGGCGGCCGAGTCACATGGGTAGAGCCACGGCGGCGTGGATGTGGGGCGCGTCACGATTTCCGTGGCACTACTCGTCGAGCCCGTACCGGTACGCGAAGACGACCAGCTGGGCACGATCACGCGCCCCGACCTTGGTCATCGCCCGGCTCACATGCGTGCGCACGGTGGCGTTCGACACCACCCAGCGCTCGGCGATCTCGTCATTGGAGAGTCCCTCGGCCACCAGCGCGACGACCTCGTGCTCACGCGCCGTGAGATCCCGCATCGCGGGCGGCGGTTCGGCGGGCACGGACCGTCCGCTCTCGGTCCGGCTCACGAAACGTCCGATCAGAAGGCGCGTGGCGCCCGGCGAGAGAAGGGCCTCACCCTCCGCCACCACGCGGACGGCGCGGATGAGTTCACCGGGTTCGGTGTGTTTGACGAGAAACCCGCTGGCACCGGCGTCGAGCGCATCGGCCACGTAGTCGTCGAGTTCGAAGGTGGTGAGGATGAGGACACGACAACCGGCCAGGTCAGGATCGTCCACGATTCGGCGCGTGGCGGCGATGCCGTCGAGTCGCGGCATGCGGATGTCCATGAGGACGACGTCCGGCCGAAGGCTCGCGGCCAGGCGCACGGCCTCGTCGCCGTCGCCGGCCTCGCCCACGACGGTGATGTCGTCCTCGGACTCGAGAAGGGCGTGGAAGCCGCCACGAACGAGGGCTTGGTCGTCGGCCAGCAGGACGCGGATCACATCGCCCTCCAGCGCGCGACGACCTGGAATCCACGACCGCGGCGTGACTCCGCGACGAGCGTGCCGCCGGTCGCCTCGACGCGCTCGCGCATACCGACCAGACCGAGGCCGGTCCCTCCATGTGCGGGTACCGCCGGGGTTCCGCCTCCGTCATCGACGACGCTCACGACGACGTCCTCCCCATCGTGCACCACGCTTACGGTGGCATGCGAACCGGGACCGGCATGGCGGAGGGTGTTGGCCAGAGCCTCCTGGATGACGCGGTAGGCGGCCTCACCGATTCGGGGCGGAATCACGATGTCATCCCGGCACAGCTCGAGGTGGATGCCGTCGGCGCGAGCACGATCGATGAGATCATCGAGGCGCACGAGGTCTCCCGTGGGTCGACGTTCCGCCTCGGCAGAGGCATCGTCGTCACGGCGCATGACCGCGAGGATGGATCCGAGTTCGTCGAGGGCTTCGCCGCTGGCGACGCGGATGGCCTCAAGAGTCGCGTGGATGCGCTGCGCGTCGAGGTGCGCTGCATCACGATTCAGCAGATGGGCGGCGACCCCGGACTGCACGTTGATGGTGGCCATCGCATGGGCGACGCTGTCATGGAGATCCTGGGCGAGGCGGAGACGCTCGGCTTCACGGACACGCTCGCGTCGGAGTTCCTCGCGGGCACGATCACTCTCGGCCTGCTGCCGACGGGCTGAGATGAGCTGGCCCGCGAGAACGGCCGCGAACGGCCATCCCAGTCCGGCGACGGCCACCGTCCCGATGGAGCCCTGCCCCACGAGTGAACCCACGACCGTGACGATCGCAACGCCGACCGCGGCGCTCCACGCCACGGCCCGGTTCTGGGTCGCGGCCGCCAGGAGCAGTGCGACCGGCCCGGCAAGGAGAGCCGGTCCACGAGGGTAGTCGAGAGCCAGATACGTGAACATCGCCGCCCCGACGAGAACGAGCATGACGATGCCGGAGCGCTTCCACAGCACGAGCGCGCCCGCGCCCACGACGGCGCAGACGATGGCCACGGCATCCACCGGGCGTTGGGACTCGTGCCAGTCCACATGTGCCGTTCCGACGACGGCGATCGTTCCCACCACGAGAGCGAAGGCCAGCCCCCAGAGGAGGTCTCGACGTGAGCCGGGCGACGACATGCACCCAGACTAGGAGGTGCGGCCGTGCCCGGCATACGTCAGATGTGGAGATCGGCGGTCAGACGGATGGCGCTACCGCCGCCGACGAGAGCGTCGCGGATCAATCGAACCCGCTCACACCCCGCGTCAAGAGAACACGGACTCGATGATCCCCTACCGGATGGTCATCAGATCGACGACGAAGATCAGCGTCTCGTTCGGCTTGATCACCCCGCCGGCGCCCTGGGTCCCGTAGCCCTTGTCGGGCGGAATCGTGAGTCTGCGACGTCCGCCGACCCTCATGCCGACGACACCCTCGTCCCATCCGCGGATGACCTGGCCCTTTCCGAGGGCGAACGTGAACGGGTTGCCGCGATCCCACGAGGCGTCGAACTCACGGCCGTTGGACCAGGCGACGCCGACATAGTGCATGACCGGGGTCGACCCGACGGTGGCCTCGGCTCCGTCACCGACCTCGATGTCCTCGATGACCAGTTCGGTGGGCGGCTCGCCCCCGGGGACGGTGACACTGGGCTTGGTCTTCTCGCTCATGTGGTTCCTGTTCGCCTCGCGGTTTCGCCGGCCATCGGCAGTACGGCATCTCGGTGCGGCACGCCGGAAGGCGTGCCGCACCGCATCATGCCGCGCATCGCTGAGCGCCGCAGTGCGACCTACCCGCCGCGTGCGACCCCCGCGAACGGGAGGACGATCGACCCGGTCTTCGCGACGTTGCTGCACCCCGGCACCAGTTTGCCGACGATGGTGTAGTTGAGCCGCATCCGGACCTTGTTCACGACGGTGCCGCGAACCGTCACCGTGGCCGCCTCTCCCTCCAGCACTCCCGAGTCATAGCTCGTGAGCCTGAGCTTGGCCGTGAAAGCCCCCTTCGAGACCGTGTACTGACGGTTGTTGTAGGCGGTGGCCTTCGATCCCTTGAGACGACACTTGGGTCCGAGCTGGAGGGCGGCGACCTTCGAGCCGGTCCCGTTCGTCACCGCGAGTCCCTGGCAGAGGATCTTCGAGGAACACTTCTTGTAGGTGTAGTAGGTCGGCCGAGTGGCCGCACTCGCCGTGCCGGCGGCTGCTCCGACGGCGAGCGCGGCCACCACGCCTGCCACCGCCCTGAGGGATTTCTTCACCGAGGATTCCTCCCGGGTCGTGAGATCGATTTGGGAAGAAAATGGAGGATTCGCGATGCCCTGGCAAGTGCCGGTGCCAGGATCTACGTCAAAACGACGTACCGGGTGGGTCCACGGCGTGCTCGATCAGCGCCGAGCGGTCGCACCATTCCAGCGTCAGCTCGTGCGTGGCCTCCAGCACGACGCGCGGTGCCATCCCCGCCTCGTACGCCTCCTGCCAGCGCGGTGCGCAGAGGCACCAGCGGTCACCGGGGCGCAGACCGGGAAAGCCCATGGCCGGCTGCGGTGTGGAGAGATCGTTGCCGACGGCCAGTGAGAACGCCAGGAACTCCTCATCCATGACGGCGCAGACGGTGTGCACCCCCATGTCACCCGAACCGGTGGAGCAGCATCCGTCGCGATAGAAGCCCGTCAGCGGCTCGTGGGAGCAGTCGAGCAGTTCGGTGCCGAGCACGTTCCGCGGCATGACGTGAGCCTACCCCGCCGGGGGGAATGCGGGAGGCATGAGCACCGCCGCCGGGCGATATGTCCCACGTCGCCCCGCATCCGTTATTCCAAGTCGTGATTGGATAACTTCGACCGGGGAGCGAAACGGTCGGCCTGGGTTCCCCTGCCCGGACCACACGCCCGATCGTTCCCCGGAACCGTCGGGAACCGTCGAAGGAGTCACGAAGATGCCCCGCCGAGAAAGCTCGACACCATGACGACGCACACCCACGGGGCGCCCGTGCGCTCCACCCGTCCGGTCGGCGCCGGGACCTGGCTGCTGGTCGCAGGATCCGGTTTCATCCTCCTGGGGGGCCTGGTCGCCGCGGTCACCGGTCCGCTCGATTGGAGCCGCGGAAGCTGGCTGGCGGCGTACATGGTGCTGGTGTGCGGGGTCGCCCAGTACGTCATGGGGCGCGCGCCCTCGTGGTTCGACCATCCGACGGGAGCACGTCTCGGATGGACGCAGCTGATCGGCTGGAACGTCGGCAACGCGGTGGTGATGGGCGGCACCCTCGCCGGGCTGCCGAACCTGGTCGACGTCGGAGGCGTGATCCTGTTCGTCATCCTCGTCGACATACTCCGCGACGCCGTCCGGCGACCCGCATCGACCGCAGACGGGCCTGCATCACGCATCACCTTCTGGGGCTGGTGGGCCTACCGCGCACTGCTCGTCCTCCTGGTGGTGAGCATCCCGGTCGGGTTGGTCCTGGCCCACATGCGTGTGGACTGACCCGGATCAGGCTCCGGCCGTGTGGCGCGGTCCGGCAACGGCGTAGCGCGCACAGACGAATGCCTCGTTCCGCGCAACCTCCGTCAGCTCGAGATCGAACCGGCGCGGGAACAGAGGGCGTCCCGATCCCAGCGTGACCGGCGCGACCGAGACGATCACCTCGTCCAGCATCCCGTCGTCGGCGAACTGGCCGGCCAGGTCCCCGCCACCGACGACCCAGATGTCGCGGTCGCCCGCCGCCGCGTCCAACGCCGCCCGATGGTCGGCGGGAACCCCCGACACGATGCGCACCGAGTCGGCGACCGGGGCCAGGTCGCGGTGGGTGAACACCAGACAGGGGATGTCGTAGGGCCACGGCCGCCCCGCCTCCGACTCGTGGGCGACGACCCATTCGTAGGTGGTCGCCCCCATGGCCATCGCGCCGATCCCGGCGATGAAGGAGCCGTAGTTCATCGGTCCGTCCTCATCGATCGGCTGGCTGAGGAGCCAGTCGAGGGAGTCGGCCTCATCCGCGATGAAACCGTCGAGCGTGGTGGCGGTGTAGTAGACGAATCGGGGTTCGCCCATGGTGTGCTCCCGTGAGTCGAGGTCGACCGGATCATTGCGGCCCCTCCCCGGACACGCCACCCTCGCCGGGCCCGGCACACCGCTCCGAGCGCGAACTCCGTCGCCCGTCGTGTGCGCCACCGGATGACCGATCCGTACGGGCGTCGGTAGGTTTGCGGCCGTGGAGAGACTTCTGCAATTGATCGGCGACGTCGGGGGGTTCGACACGCTCGCCGAATTCCGCGCGGGGCTCCTCTCCGCGCTGCGACGGGCCGTGCCGTGCGACTACGCGTCCTACAACGAGGTCGGGCCGGAACCCGAGGACCTGTTCGCGATCGCCGACCCTCCCGTTCCGGAATCACTCGTGGCGCGGTTCGCCGTCCACGCCGAGCAGCACCCCGTCCTTCGCCATCAGCGCACCACACGCAGTGGCCGCCCCACACGGATCTCGGACGTGGACGACGGCGGCTTCCGGACGAGCGACCTCTACCGTGAGTTCTACCTGCCCCTCGGGATCACGGCGCAGGTCGCCTTCACACTGCCGGCGCGCGAGGAGCGCCTCGTGGCGGTCGCCCTGTCCCGGTGTTCGTCGGACTTTTCCGACGGCGAGTGCGCCCTCCTCTCCCGAGCCCGCCCGTATCTCGTCCAGGCGTTCCGCACCGTCCTCGAGCTCGACGGGCTGCGGGGCGGGCGCAACGCCGAAGTCGCCCGCATCCTCGAGGGCCCCGGTCTCCCCACCTCCATGTCGGAGCGCCTCGGGGTGACCGCGCGCGAGGGCGAGGTCCTGCGCGCACTCGCGCTCGGTGCGGACACGGCGACGATCGCCACCGAACTCGGGATCGCACCGCGGACCGTCCAGAAGCACCTCGAGAACATCTACGCGAAGCTCGGCGTCCATACCCACTCGGACGCCGCGGCGGCCGTCTGGACGGCACTGACCGACTGAACCGCCGGCGTCACGAAGAGCCGCGTACCCGGGATCGGCGCACCGTGGGCCGGACGAACCGGCCCACGACGACCGACCTCGGTTGCCTCACCTCTTCACGGACTTCTTCACGGGCTTCGTCACCGGCTTCTTCACGGGCTTCTTCTTGGCTCGGAAGACCACCTGTTTCTTCTGGATGGTCTTCAGCGTCCCGTTCTTCATCCTCTGCTGGACGATCAGCGTCGCCCGGATGGTCCCCTTCTTCGCCAGTGCCACCCGTGCCTTCGGACTCAGACGGATCTTCGTGGTCTTCTTCTGACCGCCCTTCAACGTCACGCTGACCTTCGCGAGGATCGGCAGCGGCGGCTTCTTCGCCTTCTTCGGCTTCGCCGGCTTCTTGACCGGCTTCTTCACCGGCGTCGTGGCCATGGTGACGTACTCGTTGGCCTTCGACCCGGGGAATCCGGTGACGTACTCGTGCGACTGGACCATGTACACGAGGCTGCAGCGGTCCTGCGGCGGGCCGACGCAGATCTGCGTGATGCTGGTGGTGTCGCCGCTGGTGGTCACCGTTCCCGGCCGGGCCACGCCGACGGCGCTCGGGGTGAGGGTCGTCGTACCGGACGCCGGAGGCGTGGACGAACCGGATGAACCACCGGTGAGGACGCCCTGCAGACGTCCGATGGCCCCGGTGCCCGACACCGGGTTCATGCCGAACCAGACGTCGCCTGTCGAGCTCGGCGCGACGGACAGCGGAGCGGATGCCCCGGTCGAGTAGACGGTCGCGGTGGGAGTCGCCGCCGAGGGGACGATCCGGACGATCGCGTTCGCACCGGGATTGCTGATCCCGCCGTACACGGCCACCCACAGCGTGCCGTCGGCCGCCGTACGGATCTGCATCGGACGACCGTTCGCCAGAGCGGGAGCGATCGACGCCAGCGTGTAGGTCGTGAAGGTGCCGCCGACGGTGTCGAGGCGGCCGATCGATCGGTTGAGCTCGTTGGTGAACCAGACCGAACCGTCCGGTGCGACCGTCGTCTCGGTGGGGCCGGTGCCGGTGTAGCTGCCCGAGCACGGTGTGCCGACGCAGGGCTGGATGAGGTACTCGGTGTAGTCACCGGTGCCGTTGGTACGGGCGATCCGCCAACCGGGGTTGCCGGGATCGGACTCGGCGAACCACGCCTGCCCGTCGGCGCCGATCGAGACCCCGCGCGGCTTTGCGTCGTAGCGCAGACTGTCGATGGTCGTGCGCCCACCCTGCAGAGCGATGTTCGGCCCCTCGGAGAGGCCGAGGGCCTTGTCGGTCACCGCCATCCGCGCACCCGCGTACTGCCCCGGGCTCGACGCGACGTTGGTCGTCGTGTTCTCCGCGAGCCACACCTGCTTGGTGGTCGGGTCGTAGGCGATGCCCCAGAGACCGATGTAGGCGGTGTTCGCGCCGTTCTGGTACTTCACGGTGCCCCACGAGAAGCCGTTGTCGGTCCCGGCGCGCAGGTCGCCCACCCGGCCGTAGCCGTACATCCCGTCGCTCCGCACGAACCACACGTTGCCCTCGGGGTCGTACGCCAGCGATCGCACGATGGTCGCGCAGCACGGCGCTCCGGTGAAGGTCGGGGTCGGGTAGAGGGAGATGCCGGCGGAGGTGCCGGGCTGCGCCGCCGCGGGGTCGAGCCGGCCGATCCGCGGCTGCGGGATGTTCCCGTCACCGGTCGCGAACCAGACGGTGCCGTCCGGAGCCGTCGTCAGCCCGGTTCCGGCGGTGCCGTCGGGCAGCGGGTAGGTCTGGATCACCGCGTCAGCCCCGGCCGTCGATGCGCGGATCCCGAGGACGACGAGGATCGCGGCGGCCATCAGAAGGGCCGCGACGAACCAGGTACCACGCCGGCGGGATGCCCTGGACCGGGGGAATGGATGCGCGATGGCGTCTCGTGCTGTCCGTGACATGACCTGCACCTCTCAGTGCTTGGTGGTTGACCCGCCCTTTCGCGGCGGGGGAGGAGGAGTCACCGTGGTGGTGACGGTGTACACACGCCGGTTGCCGACGGCGTCCGTTATCGTCACTATTCCGCGAACTGCCAGCTTCCGCTTCGCCGCGAGAAGGAGCCGTGCGGGGCGGGGAAGCGTGATCGCGGGCGGCTTCTTCACCGCGCCGCCGGAGAGCGTGAACGTGACACCGCCGGCGGCGATCGTCACCGGCTTCTTTCCCTTGCGTGGCCGCGTGGTCGTGAACCGCACCACGACCCGGCAGCGGCCGGCCCTTGCCTCACGGCAGGCGACCCGCGGGCCGCTGAAGCTCCCGGCGGAGGTGGCGCGGACGGCCCTGGCCTGGGTCACCGACGCGGAAACAGCACGGTCGGCCGGCGGTGTCGGCTCGGACACAGGAGGAGTGGCCGACCCTCCTCCGCCGCCCGAGCCTCCGCCGCCGCCCGAGCTTCCGCCGCCGCCCGTGCCATCCGGCCCGGTGGGCGGAGCGGTCGCCCCCGCGACGGCACCGGTCGCCTGCCGGACCGCGGCCTGTGCGACGTTGGCCGCCGTCCACACAACCGTGACGTTGCCGCCGGCGTCGATGCCGACCTGTGGCGCGTGCGCCGGCTGACCGCTGCCCGAGATGAAGACGGGAGCGTCCCAGGACGCACCGTGACCGCGAAGCGACGCCTGGATCAGATCCCTCGTGCCGTTGGAGCGCGTCCAGGCGGCCACCGCGTCGCCGGCATCGTTGACAGCGAGTACGAGGTCCTTGGCGTCCTGGGTGGTGTCGGTCAGCCATATCGGGGCCGGACATGTCGTGGCACAGGTCGTGACCGCGACACCCGCCTTCGCGTTCAGGTCGGTGGCGGTCGTCGCCGTGAAAGCGACCGTCGCGTCGCCCGCGGCGTCGACACCGACGCGGGTCGCCGTGACCGAGCTCGGGCTCGTGCCGACGGTGAGCGGTGATCCCAGCGCGTCCGATGTGAGGCGTGCGACCGAAACCGTGGCGCCGGTGCCGCCGCTGCCCGCGACCCAGCTCACGGCGAAGGTGTTGCCGGCGCCCACCGCGACGTCGGCCTCGCGCGTGACGGCACCGATGTCGTGCGCCGTGTTGAACGCCGATGCACCGGGAGCCCTCCACGCCCAGCGGGAGACCGGTTGCAGACCGGCCGTGAAGGCGTCCCACACGACCACCGCGGCGCCGCTGGGTGCGACGGCCACGCGCACCGGCCCTCGATAGGCGTAGGTGTTGCCGGGCTCGCTCGCCACGTTTCCGCCCGCGTTGAGTGCGGTGAACGTGGTGCCGGCGGCGTCCAGCGCAGCGGCCTGCACCGGCCAGGAGTCCGTCGCCGTGTCATGCCGGCGCCAGACCAGCACGGCCTGGCCGGCGGCGTTCATCGCGATGGCGGGCGTCACGGCATCGGCCCCCTCGGCGGTCAGGGTCTGGACGGGACCGAACGTCGCAGCGCCCGCCGGCCGGACGACGGCCTGAACGCGGAAGTTGCCGGTGTAGGTGGCCTGGACCCAGGCGACGACGGCCTTGCCCGATGCGTTGACCGCGGCCGTCATGCCCATGTCGTCCTCGGTGTGCGCCTTCGCGGATGAGACGCCCTGGGGCAGGCCCCCCATGGGGATCGGTCCGGTGCCGCCGGAGCGCGACCCGACGTACGCGTCGAAATTCCCGAACGCGTCGGGAAGCCTCCCCTGCCATCCGGCGACGGCCGCACCCGTCGGTGCGACGGCAAGTGCCGGACCCGTCGCCTCGCGAAGAGGTGACGCAAGGTACGACTCGGGCTGCCATGCACCGGCAGCGGATGCGGAGGTGGCGGCGCAGACCACCGCCAACGACGACAGGACGGGAATGGACCAGCGGCGGAAATTGCTCATGGGCGAGGCAACATACCGACGCGGAACGCCCACGTCGATCCTCCAGAACCTTATCTACGCACCTTTTGCGTAGATGGCGTCCGTGAGCCGTTCCCGGGCTTGTCGTCAGGACGACGTGGAACGCAGGCCGGAGGTGGTCCGATCCACCCGGCCGCACTCACCAGTTCACATGCACGCGAGTCCTCCTTTCGGTGGAACCTGACCTCCGTCGCGGGGAGGACGGGGTGACAGCCCGAGGTCAAAGGCCGACCCTCGATCCACCGGCGCTCCGCAGGTAGTCAACAAAGTTGACCATCTGCTCGGTGCGTGTCAGACTCCCGGCAGATAGTCAACGTCGTTGACGAACATCCCGGAGAGACCATGCCCGTACTGACCGCTCCCACCTCGCCCACCCACCGCCTCCACGGAACCGCGTTCACCTCTCTGGCGACGCCGAGCCGTGGATCCACCGACGTGTCCGTCTGGACCGTCGAGATCGAACCCGGCACACCCGCGACGCCTCATCGCCTCACTCGTGAGGAGGTCTTCGTGGTGCTGTCCGGACGGGCAGCCGTGCGGCTCGACGACACGAACGCCCTGGCGACTCCCGGGGACGCCATCGTCGTTCCACCCGACACGCATTTCGAGCTCACGAACATCGGCGACGTGCCCCTGCGACTCCTGTGCTGCATGCCGGTCGGAGGCCAGGCCCGACTGTCCGACGGTAGCGTCATCACCCCGCCGTGGTCTCTGTGAGCAAGCCGACCGGTACACCCTTGGCCCGGCTCTTCGCCGTCGGATACCGGACTCTCATCGAGGGGCTCCACGAGCAACTGCGGTCACGCGGATGGACCGACGTGCGCCCCGCATTCGGTTTCGTCCTCCTTGCCGCCCGCGACACGACGTCTGTGACCGACCTCGCGACCCTGATGGGGATGACGAAGCAGGCGACGTCGAAGCTGGTCGACGGAATGGTCTCGGCCGGCTACATCGAGCGCTCGACCTCCACCGAGGACGCACGGCGCCAGAACATCGGCCTCACCCGACGCGGGCGCACCCTCCTCGACGAGGTCGAGGCCATCTATGAGGAGATGGAGGAGCGGTGGGCGATGGCGATCGGACGCAAGAGGGTCGAGAGGCTGCGCGCGGATCTGGAGGGACTCCTGACCGACCCGACCACGGAGCGTCTTCCGCCCGTGCGCCCGCTCTGGTGATCCCGCACCCTCGCTGAAGGGCCATCGCATCGCCACTACCCACGACATCGTCGGCGACCGGTCTCGATGAGTGATGCCAACGGACATCGTGGCGTGGTGCGTGCCCCCCGCCCCATCCGGATAGGGCATGACGGGAACTCCTCGGCACCGGGCACAATGCCGGGGCAATCACGAGAAGGACCATCGATGTCCCACAGCCTGCGGCACTTCATCCTGCCCTCTCACCAGCAGCGCACGCTCGACGAGCTGACCCTCCAGCTCGAACCGAGCGCGGGAGATGCCGAGACGAAGCGGTCGGCGTTCTGGACGATGTTGATCATCGCCACGGTCCTCGCCACGGTCGGGGTGCTCGCGGATTCAGCGGTCACGGTCATCGGCGCCATGTTGATCGCACCGATGGCGACGCCCATCATGGGGATCGCACTCGCCATGGTGAGACGAGCCCGCACCACCGCCCCGCTGGTCGTGCTGCTCGGTGTGCTGACGGTCTTCGCGATCGGGGTGCTGCTGGTCCAGCTGATGCCGGACAGCTACAACGTGCTCGCCAACGACCAGATCACGAGCCGTACGTCACCGACGCTGTTCGATCTCATCGCCGCGCTCGTCACGGGGCTCGCGGGAGCCATCGCGCTGTCCCGGCGCGATGTCGCGGCGATACTTCCGGGCGTCGCACTCGCCATCTCACTGGTGCCGCCGATCGCCGTCGCCGGGATCTGCGTCGGAACGGGGCACTTCGAGGCCGCGCTCGGAGCCATGCTGCTCTTCGCCTCGAACCTCGTGTCCCTGGTGCTCATGGGCGTGGCCGTGTTCGCCGTCCTGAGTTACATGGAGCAGGCCGCCGGATCCGAACGCGGCGCCACCCGCGGCGCCCGCCGAGTGCTCGCAGGCATGCTGATCCTGGTCACCGTCCCCCTCGCCGCGAACACCGCGATGGTCGCGCTGCACGCGACGTGGCTGAACAGGATCTCCGACACGGCCGCCTCATGGATCAAGCCGGTCGAAGGGTCCGAGGTGGTCGACGTGGTGAACCACGGTCGCGACGTCGATGTCGAGATCCGGACACCCGCGTCGAACCTCCGGATCGCGGACCTCACCGATGAGCTGCGATCACAGGTCCCCGGATTCCTCCACATCAGGGTCAAGACCATCCGGGGCGAGGTCATGGACGACGGCCGCGTCGACGGACGGTGACGAGCACCACCGGTCGCGCAGCCGTCGTCGAGACCCATCGACCGGTGGTCGCTGATCGCGCCA
Organism: uncultured Bifidobacteriaceae bacterium; assembly: GCA_964531025.1. Taxonomy (GTDB): domain Bacteria; phylum Actinomycetota; class Thermoleophilia; order Miltoncostaeales; family Miltoncostaeaceae; genus CALMEC01. Next base: position 1,108,858 of record CAZHDY010000001.1, read on the forward strand.
CCCCGGCACGGTCAGGGGGCGAGGAGCGCGTCGCGGCACGTTGCAAGAAGCGCCCGGAGCCGGGTGAGATCGGAGGCGGAGAGATCACCGGTCATCGTCGCCACGACCGCGGCGACCTCGGCGCGTGCACGGCCGACGATGACCGTGGCGGCCGGCGTGAGGGTCGTCGCACGCTCGCGCCTGGGGCCGAGGTCGTCGGAGCGTTCGATGAGTCCTCGCCGTTCGAGTCCCTGCAGGAGCACGTTCATGGACTGACGCGAGACGAAGGCGCGACGGGCGAGCTCGGAGCCGGTTATGCCGGGCGTGTCGTGAATTGCCTGTAGGCAGGCGTACTGCGGCACGCTCAGCTCGAGGGGGCGCAGCACCTCGTCCATGCGTTGATGGAGGATCGCCTGTGCCTCCTTGATCAGCACGCCCAGTTCCTCCGGCGCGGTCCGAGCTCCCTCCTTCATGTCAACAGCTTGACAGACCCGAGCACTTAGTGTCAGACTATTGACACTCACGGTGGACGAACGAAGGAGAGCTCGGATGACAGCCACGACGACCGGGCCCGACTTCGTCGCGTTCCAGGTGCGCGACCTCGAAGTATCCGCCCATTTCTACGAGACGACGGTCGGGCTGACGCGGCTACCCGTCCCGAACCCGTCGGCGGTGGTGTTCTCCGCAGGAGGCGTCGCATTCGCGGTGCGCGATCCGTTGCCCGGCGTGGACCTCGAGGCGGTCGGTCAGCTCGGCGCGGGTGTCGGCGTCTGGTTCCACAACGACGACGCGACCGGTCGACACGCGCGCCTGGTGGAGCGAGGGGTGACGATCGTGCAGGATCCGTCCGAGGGTCCGTTCGGATTCCCGTTCGCGTTCCGCGACCCGGACGGGTACGTCGTCACGATCCATTCGAAGGCGTGAGCGAGCGATGACACGGCACGTCGTGACGGTCGAGGTGCGGGGGCCGTGGTCACTGCAGACCAGCAGACGGTTCTGGGAGGGATTCGTTCCCACGGCGATCCCGGCCGGTGATCCCGATGTCCTGCATGCTCGCTTCGTCAGCGAACACGACTGGACACCCGCCACCGCGCAGATCACCCAGGACGGGGCGACCGCGCGTATCGAGGTATCCGGTGACGGCGACCTGGATGCCGCCGCCGAACAGGTGGCCCGGTTCCTCTCCCTCGACATCGACGCCACAGCGTGGCCGGATGTCGGCGACCGCGACCCGATCATCGCCGCGGCACAGCGGGCCCTGCCCGGCTTCCGGCCGTGCGGATTCCACTCGCCCTACGAGGCGGCCGCGTGGGCGGTGCTGTCCCAGCGCACCCGGGTACCGGTGGCGGCACAGTTCCGTCGCCAGCTGATCGCCACTCATGGGACCGACGGCGCGTTCCCCGCACCCGCCGATCTCGTCCACGCCGTCGATATGGGCGAACTGGTTCTTCCGGGCCGCAAGACCGAATATCTCGTCGCGGTCGCACACGCGGCCCTTGACGGCGTCCTCAATGGCCCGCACCTGCGCGGCCTTCCCGAGAACGACGCGCGTGACCAACTGCTCTCCATCACCGGAGTCGGCCCGTTCGCGGCCGACCTGGCTCTCATCCGCGGTGCCAACACCATCGATGTCCTCCCCCGCACCGAGCGTCGCCTGGACGCGGAGGTCCGTCACCTCTACGGCTCCGACGTCACGCTGGCCGATGTCTCCGACCCCTGGAGGCCGTTCCGCTCCTGGGCGGCCGTCCATCTGCGGGCGCGCCGCGAAGGGCGCATGGGCGAGATGGGCTGACCGCCGGACGAACCCCGCACAACCGATCCCGCCGGGCGAGATCGTCGCAGCGATGACGTTTCCCAACGCCGGCATCGCATCGACCCGAAGGTCCGCCGCCTCTGCGGCTCGACCGCTGGCTCCGATACGCAATGTGGTGAGCTGGTCACCCGTGGGCCGTGCTGTCACGGCGTGCTCGAGGCCCTCAAACGCCAGCGGGACCGCATCCACGCACGCCTCGCCGACATCGATCGATCCCTGGCCCGCGAACATGGGTACCACGAAGGAATCACGCAGGTACCACAGCACCGTGTTGAAACCGCTGGCCGACGGGACAACCCTCGACGCCCGCATCGACGAACACGGTAAGCGATTGACGAACCGAACCCTGACCAACGGGCATCGAGATCAGCGAAGACGAAGGGGCGACGATCCCGGCTCACTGAGCCCTTCGCCGCCCTGGCACCCCCATCGAGCGATGCCAGGTGTTCCCGAACGTCGTAAACAATGGAGCTAAGCGGATTCGAACCGCTGACCTCCTGGGTGCGATCCAGGCGCTCTCCCAGCTGAGCTATAGCCCCTCGGGTCCGCTAAGGATACCGACTCCCCGCACATCCCGCCACCGGGACCGATCCCGGGCACCGGCCGGCGGACCCTGGCACCCTTCGACGCGTGATCGACCTCCACTGCCACCTGCTGCCGGGCATCGACGACGGCCCCTCCACCATCCGCGACGCGGTCCACATGGCACGCGTGGCCGTCGACGACGGCACGACCACCATCGCCTGCACCCCACATCGGCGACCCAAGTACCCCAATACGCCGGAGATGGTGGCGGACGCCGTCGCCGGTTTCCGCGAACGACTAGCGGAGGAGGGCATCCCGCTTGATCTGGTGACGGGGATGGAGCTCGACATCGACGAGCTACTGGCAATGGACGTCGACGAGCGAGCGGGGAGCGCCCTCGGCGACGGCCCCTGGCTTCTTGTCGAGATGCCGTTCCAGGGTTGGCCGCTCGATCTCGCGAGGCTCATGACCGAACTGGAGATGCAGGGCCTGCGGACGCTGATCGCGCATCCGGAGCGCTGCTCGTCGGTCCAGAAGAACCCCGACCGCGTACGGGACCTCATCGGCCGCGGAGCCCTCATCCAGGTGAACGCCGAGAGCATCACCGGGATGCTCGGCGACCAGCCGCAGCGCGCCGCCGAGCGCCTGCTTCGCGCGGGGTTCGTGCACGTGATCGCCTCGGACGCCCACACGCCGTCGCGTCGACCCCCGGGGCTCACGGCAGCACTGGAGCGAGCCGCCGAGCTGCTGGGCTGTCCTCCCGGCGACATCACCTGGATGGTGGACGACATCCCCCGGGCCATGATCACGGGTGACGACGTCCGCCCGCCGCGGATCCCCGGTCTCTGACAGGCTCGCGAACCATCGGGACGGTTGACTCCACGGGATCGTGACCGGGCCGGTCAGCATCCCCTTCACCGGACGGTCGGTCAGGGCGGTGTCCTTTCCGAGGTGTCCGGTGGCGCATCCGCGCCGCCGGGAGCACGCACCACGCCACGAACCCGTGGCACCACTCATCTAGGGTTTGGCCGATGCGCGTACTCGTCACCGGCGGAGCCGGATACATCGGAAGCCACACCGTCCTTCGCCTGCTCGAGGAGGGCGAGGACGTGGCAGTTGTCGACAACCTCTCGAACGCCCACCCCGAGGCGCTGCGCCGGGTGGCCGAGATCACCGGACGCGAGGCACCTCTGCACGAAGTGGACATCCGCGACGAGGACGGGCTGTCGGAGGTGTTCGCCGCCTTCCGCCCCGATGCCGTCATCCACTTCGCCGGTCTCAAGGCCGTGGGTGAGTCGGTGGAGATCCCGCAGCACTACTACGCGAATAACGTCGAAGGGACGCTATCGCTGCTGCGCGTGATGGACGCGCAGGGCTGCCGGACCCTGGTGTTCTCGTCCAGCGCCACCGTCTACGGGCTGGCCGAGACGATGCCCCTCCGCGAGGACGCACCTCTCTGGGCCACCAATCCCTACGGCTGGACGAAGCTCATGATCGAGCAGATCCTGCGTGACGTCGCCGTGGCCGACAAGCGATGGCGCATCGCCCTGCTCCGTTACTTCAACCCGGTCGGCGCTCACGTCTCGGGCCGGATCGGCGAGGATCCCGCCGATATCCCCAACAACCTGATGCCGTACATCGCCCAGGTGGCCGTGGGCCGCCGGAAGAACCTCTCCGTCTTCGGGGACGACTACCCCACGCGCGACGGCACCGGCGTCCGCGACTACATCCACGTGGTCGACCTCGCCGACGGTCATCTGGCCGCCCTGGCGGCGTTGCCGGAACGGCCGGGGTGCCACCCCTGGAACCTGGGCACCGGACGCGGCTACAGCGTGCTCGAGATGGTGGCCGCGTTCGAACGTGCCAGCGGCCGCGACGTGCCCTACGAGATCGCACCCCGCCGTGCCGGTGACGTGGCCACCTCGTACGCCGACCCCTCCCGCGCCCGCGAGGACCTCGGCTGGAGCGCCGAACGCAACGTCGATGAGATGTGCGCCGACACGTGGCGATGGCAGAGCGCGAACCCGAACGGGTACGCCGACACCCCGGATTCGTAGTCGATCGACAGACCGTGACCGAGCGCCGGGACCCATGATCCGACTCGTCGTCGTCGACACGCCCTCACCACCGACGGCGTGGATCCCCGAGGGGGCCGACGAGGTCACCGAGCACGCCTCTCACGGTGTCGCCTACCTGGAGTGCACGAACGGCGACACCCGAGATCGGATCGTCACCGTCGACGGTCCTCTCCACCAGGCCCGCGGCAATCCACCCAACTGGGAACCGCGGCGACGCGCCGCAGTGAGGGCACTCGGCAAGCTGGCGACATCGGCCGATGCGCTCGTGGTCTCCTCCGACGACCCCCTCTTCGCCGTCCAGGTGCGCGACACCGTCTGCACGGACCGGCCCGATCTGCTGCGAACGACGCGCTGCGCGTCCCCGCCCTACGACGTCCTCCGCGACATCGACGACATGGCCGGCGAGTCGCGGGCGCTGGCCTGTGAGATCGACGCGATCGTCGCGTACGTGCTCCACCGGATCGACCCCGGACTGCGCCTGCACGACCTGCCCGCCCTCTGCATGGTCGGCGCGACGCCGCGTTCCCGCGCCTCACTGGTGGCCGACGGTATCCCCGAGTCGTCACTGGTCCGGCTGGCCGAGCACGGATACCTGGTGGACGAACCGGCCTGGCGGTCGCCGGCGGCGGACGCACTGCGCGAAGTCCTTCCGCCGGTCATGCTCGACCGTGCGACCGGCATCCACTGCGACGCATGGATCGACGCGATCGCCCGCGGTACGCTGGACCGCCCCACCGCCCTGAGGCGGGTGCACGAACTCCTCGAGGGAGCTCAGCCCCCACCGAAGCCACGGGACTTCGACTCCGGGCGGCTCATCGGCCCCTGCCCACGTTGCGGTGACTGGATGGGCGGTGCCCGTGGGCGTATGAGGTGCATGGGATGCGGCGCCGAGTACCCGCTGCCGCGTGGTGTGGAGGCACGTGCCGTACCCGGCGCCACCTGCGCGACGTGTGACGCACCCCTGATCCGTCCGGTCATACACGGACGCGCCCACGCGATTCGCTGCCCGGATCGGGCAGGATGTCCGGAGGCGATGGACGCACCCCGATGAGCACCGACCCGAACGATCCCCACGACGACCTCCTGGGACGCCTTCAGCACACGCAGGAGTCCGACTTCGACACCCTCCTGCCGCCGGCCTGGGCACGGCCGGTGGGCTGGATACTGGTGATCGCGATCATCGGCCTCGTCATCGCGGCCGCGATCGTCGCGAGCCCCTGGTGAGCGGACGCTTCATCACCTTCGAGGGCGTCGACGGGTGCGGCAAGTCGACCCAGGCGCGGCTCCTGGCCGACGCGCTCCGACGGGCGGGCCGGACCGTGGTCGAGACCCGCGAGCCCGGCGGCACGCCGCTCGGCGAGGGTATCCGCAGCCTGCTCCTCGGGGAGGGGACCATCGAGCCGATGAGCGAGGCCCTGCTGTTCGCCGCCGCCCGAGCCCAGCATGTGCGCGAGCTCATCCGGCCGTCGCGCGACCGCGGTGACTGGATCGTCTGCGACCGGTTCCTCGATTCGTCGCTGGCGTATCAGGGGGTCGCGCGCGGGATGGGTATCGAGGTCATCGATGCGATCAACCGCCCCGCGGTGGACGGCCTGCTCCCGGACCTCACGATCATTCTGCGCGTTCCGGTCGAGGTGACGCTTCACCGGAGGAAGGGTGAGCAGACCGATCGCATCGAGGCCGAGGGTCGCCTCTTCCAGGAACGCGTGGGCGAGGCCTTCGACGAGATCGCGCGACGTGACCCGGATCGCGTGACGGTGATCGACGGCAACGCGCCCCGTGACACGGTGCACGCCGAGATCATGCGCGCCGTGGAGGCGCTCGCATGATCCCCCTCACGAACCAGCCGGTGGCCGAGCGCATCATCGCCCGCATCCTGACCCGCGAGCGCCCACCGCAGCAGCTCCTCTTGTTCGGCCCGGCGGGCACCGGCAAACGGAACGCGGCCCGCGCCCTCGCCTGGAGGCTGATCGACCCGGACGGCACCCACGATCCCGACGAGCCCTCCGTGGACCTGTCGCTGGTGACGGCAAGCGGTGCGTCCATCCGGCTCGACGCCGATCTCGAGCCGGCGCTCGCCGACCTGTCGGCGCGTCCCGTCGTCGGCCGGCGGCGGGTGCTCATCATCGACGGCGCCGAACGCCTCCGTGAGCAGGAGGGCGCACCACGAATCCTGAAGCAGCTGGAGGAGCCGCCGCCGCTCTCGCACCTCATCCTCATCACGGATCACATCAGCGACATCCTCCCCACCATCCGCTCGCGCTGCCTGCCGATCCCGTTCCGGTCGCCCGGCTGGCAGGCCATCGCGACCCGGCTCACGGAGGACGGCGTGCCTCCCGACGAGGCGGCCGCACTGGCACGCTCGCAGGGGCCGGCGGCATTGTCGGCCGACGCGTTCGAACGCACCATGCGCACGCTCGGGATCGAGCTGGCCGACGCGACCGTCTCGGGTCGCACGGCAGGCGCCATGCTGATCCGCGACATCCAGGCGCGCATGGAGACGGCCGCGGACACGAATCCCAGCGACGAGCTGAAGCGGCTCGCCGCGGAGGCCGCGGCGCTCGAAGGCAAGCGCGGCGAACGCACTGCGGTCAAGCGCGTGGAGGATCAACGCAAGCGCGAACGGCGCCGGCTGCTGACCGACGGTTGGGCACTCGTGCTCGACGGAGCGGCGGGCTACATGGCCGACGCGCTCGCCGTGGCCCTCGGGTCCGAGGGCACGGTGCGCCATCGCGATCGGCTCGACGCACTGCGTCCGGTGGCGGTGCCGTCACGCGTGGCGGGGTTGCAGCGGGCGCTGGAGGAGATCCAGCTGACGCGGTCGGAGATGGAGCTCAACCCGACCCTCGACCTCGCGGTGGAAGCCATGACGCACCGCATCGCCCATGCGATCCACTCCGGCACCACCATGCCCTTGACCGGAGCCGGCCGCCTGCCCTTCTGAGTCTCGACCCGGCGCGTCCGATCATCCGGACGCGCCGTATCCCGACGAAGCGGGTGTCAGTTGTTGCTCAGGGTCGGCTCCGCGACGAGCCCGCCGATCAACCCGAATGCGGCACCGAAGGCGAGGATCACGATGCCGACCACCAGGCCGGCGATGGCGAGACCGCGGCCACCCCGCGTGCCCTCGCTGCGCTTGATGTCATCCAGTCCCGCGATCGACATCGCCACTCCGATCGCCGCGGTCGCACCGCCGAAAATCCCGCAGAGCGACAGGACGAGCCCGGCGATGGCATATCCGGATGTGGCGACGACACCGCCGGGAATCGGCCCCCGTCCGATGCGGGGCGCTCCGACGAGGGCGAGCACGAGGCCGATGGTGAACACGAGGCCGGCGATGTAGAGGATCCATCCGCCGCGTCCCAGCGAAGGACCCTCCCTGAAGAGGAATCGATCGTCGGACCGACCCGCCACCACGATGATCAGGCACACCATCGCGGACGCCACCAGCACGCCGATACCGGTGATGCGCGCCCATGCGAACGGCAGCGCGATGGCGAGGATGAGGGCGATCACCGAGATGAGCCCGATGACGATGAAACCGGATTGCTCCATGATCGCCCGCCGGGGGCCACCGCCGAAACTCCCGCTCGCCGACGATGCGATCACCCGACTGCCGAAGGCGCCGATCAAGACGAGCGCGCCGGCGAGAACCCCCAGCGCGAGGCCTGTGAGGCACATGCGGTCGTGCATCGGCGAGTTGAAAGGCACACGGTTCGGGTCGCGGAGCGGGACCTGCGGCTCGGACGAGAGGCTGGGCAGGTTCATCGTTGTTGGTCCTTTCGGTATGCGGACGGGACGAGTCACTCTCACCGGTTCCGCTGGTTCCTACCAGACCGCTCGCAGGAGCACCGGAACCGGGTCATAGGAGTAACGCCACCGCGACAATCGTGGTCACATCGCAGGACGGTCCGGTGCCCTCCAGACCGTTCGCGACCGCGGCCGAGGGACTGAGCACAACCCACGGACCTCAGAGCGCCGTCCACGGATTCGACGCCGCGGCCCTCCCCGCCGCGCTCACTGTCGATCCATCAGCCGTCAGGGAGCCGTCAGAAGGTCCGCACGAGCGGCCGCCGCCCGCCGCCATGCGCCGGGCGACTCCCCGAGATGCCGCTTGAACGCCCGGGTGAACGCCGACTCCGATTCGTATCCCACCGCGGTGGCGGCCGCCGCCACCGACAGCCCGGACTCCAGCAATCGGGCCGCGCGCTGCAGCCGCCAGCGCGTCAGGTAGGTCATCGGAGGCATCCGGACCAATGCGGTGAACCGCTCCGCGAACGAGGAGCGCGACATCGCGACCTCGTGCGCGAGCAGATCGAGCGTCCAGGCCCGCTGCGGGTGCTCGTGGATCACCCGCAGCGCGGCACCGATCTGCGGGTCGCGCAGACCCGCCACCCAGCCGGTCGCGTCGTCGGGCAACGACTCGATGTGATGCCGGATCGCCTCGACGAACATGAGCTCGGCAAGCTTGGCGAGTGTCGCCTCCCGGCCGGCGTCATGCTGCTGGCTCGTCTCGACCGCCGCGTCGAGCAGTGCGGTCATCCAGTGCCACGCCTGCGGTGACACCGGCGCGTGGAGCGTCTGGGGCAGCGACTCCAGCAACGGGTTGAACGGTCGCACGTCGCACGCGAGGTAGCCGCACACGAAGTGGCACCGCTCGCCAGCATCGCCGTCGTCACCGACATCGTCGAGAACGATCGACGTCGGGAGCAGTCCGAGGACGGGTCGATGGAACTTCTCCCACTGCGGCTCCGACCGCATGCCGGGCGCCGAAGCCATCACGTTGGCGTCCCCGCCGGGGAAGATCACCATCTCTCCCGCCCGTAGCCGGATGGCCGTCGAAGGATCGTCGACCGGTTCGGTCCAGGCGACGCCGTCGGTCATCACGTGGAACCCGATGACGTGCTCGGCGCCCGCGATCATCCGTGCGGCGATCGCCTCGGAGCTCGGGCTGGTGGACACGAACGGCGGTCGGGCCTCGACGTCGTAGAAGACCGCGCCGGTCAGCCGCACGGCCATCAGCACGTCCGAAAGGACGTCCATCGCTCAGGCCTCCCCGGACGTTCGGCGAGCTCGCCCGGACGCGCGGACAGATGCCGGGGCGATCCCGGACGAACGGGCATCACGCGCGGTGGCTGGGGCATTCACCTTCCCACGGCCGGTTCCTAGCGTTTTCGCCATCGAACTGCACCTGTCACGAATGGGAGGACATCATGACCACGAGTGAGACTACGCCCATCCTGAGCGAGCTGCGCGGAGAGCTGACCGGCGAGGTCATCTCCCGGAGCGACGCCCTCTACGACGATCACCGTCAGCTGTACAACGGAATGCTCGACAAGCATCCCCTCGCGATCGCACGTTGCGCGGACATCAATGACGTGGTGACCGCCGTTCGTCGGGCCGTGCAGCACGGGGTCCGACTGGCCGTGCGCGGCGCAGGCCACAACGGAGCGGGCCTCGGCAGCGTCGACGACGGACTCGTGATCGACCTCGGTGAGATGCGTGCCGTCGCGGTCGACGCGGACGCACGGATCGTGCGTGTCCAAGGCGGTGCGACCATGCGGGACGTCGACGCCGCAACCGCGGTGCACGGGCTCGCAGTGCCGATGGGCTTCGTGTCGTCGACCGGAGTCGGTGGGCTCACGCTGACCGGCGGCACCGGGTACCTGACGCGCGCGTTCGGGTTGACGATCGACAACCTCGTCGAGGCGCAGGTCGTACTCGCCGACGGCGACGTCGTGACGGCCTCGGAGACGTCGCACCCCGATCTGTTCTGGGGGCTGCGTGGCGGCGGCGGCAACTTCGGCATCGTCACCCAGTTCACATTCCGCGCGCACGCCGTTGACGAAGTGTTCGGAGGACCGGTGTTCTGGGACATCGACGACGCCGAGGAGATGCTGCGTTCGTATCGCGACCACCTGCCGGGCGCCAGCGAGCGGCTCAGCGTTTTCGCCGGGCTCAAGACGGTGCCGATGTGCGACCCGTTCCCGACCGAGCACCAGGGAAAGACGGTCGGCGCGCTCATCGCCTGCTACAACGGTCCCGAGGACGAGGCACGGACCGAGATGGAGCCGATGATGGCCGAGTTGCCGCCGCCGCTGTTCGACTGGCGCATGACGCAGCCGTTCGCTCAACTCCAGCAGCTCTTCGACGGACTGATGCCAAGCGGCATGCAGTGGTCCTGGCACGGCGACTTCGTGACCGAGCTACCGGACGAGGCGATCGCCCGGCACGTCGCTCACGGCCGTCGGCTCGGTCCGGGTGCCCAGTCCGTCATGCACTTCTATCCGATCGATGGCGCCGTTCACCGGGTCGCACCGGAGGCGACCGCGTGGAGGTGCCGCGATGCGCGCTGGTCCCTGGTGATCGCGGGCATCTCCTCAGATCCCGCGGATTCCGGTGCCATCGACAGGTGGGCGAAGGACTACCACGACGACGTGCACCGTTTCTCCAGCCAGGGCGGCTACCTCAACTTCATGATGGCCGACCAGCTGACCGAGTCCGCGGGCCGGATCCGCGCGACGTACGGCGACAACTACGAACGGCTCCGGCGTGTGAAGGCCATCTACGACCCCGGCAACGTGTTCCGAGTCAACGCCAACATCCCGCCCGCGGACGATGTGGTGTCCGCGCGGCCCTGACGTTCACAACGCGAAAGCCGGACAGCGGGGTGGACCCGTGATCTCCACGCGTCGAGCAGCGACCTCCCACGACGGTGCTCGACGCGTGGTGTCGGTGCGTCCATCGATGCCACCGGCCGATCATGGGCACCGGATCCGAGAGACCGGATATCAATAGGGACCAAACGGAACATTGACGAAAAGCCAAACCGGCATGTCTCTTCTGCATTTCGACGTCGCCTCACCGATATGAATGCACGACATCGCAACGGTCGTAACGATGCGCGCACATCCCGACCGTCCGTCATGCCTGCACGTTCCGCGAAAGTGGCGATTTGCATGCCAAATGGGGACATACCCGCCCGACAAAGGGAGTAACCTTCGCGATCCGGTGCCACCCGCGGCGTGAGCCAGCGTGAGCGCACCGCTCCACCACCGCGACGACAGAGGATGTGACCTGTCTGTGAGTACCACCGTCCCGACCAAGCATCAGCAGTTGACCCAGTGGGTCGACGAGATCGCTGCCCTGACGAAGCCCGACCAGATCCGCTGGTGTGACGGCTCGGCGGAGGAGTATGACGATCTCTGTCAGCTCCTCGTCGACAACGGCACCTTCACCAAGCTGTCCGAGGCCAAGCGGCCCAACAGCTACCTGGCCTGGTCCGACCCGTCGGACGTAGCACGTGTCGAGGATCGCACCTTCATCTGTTCGGAGAACGAGGTCGACGCCGGCCCCACCAACAACTGGCGCGCACCGGACGAGATGCGCACGGAGCTGAACGGGCTGTTCGACGGCTGCATGAAGGGCCGGACGATGTACGTGATCCCGTTCTCCATGGGACCGCTCGGATCCGACAAGTCCCACATCGGCGTACAGCTCACAGATTCTCCGTACGTGGTGGTGTCCATGCGCATCATGACCCGCATGGGCCAGAAGGCACTGGACGAACTGGGCGCAGACGGTGAGTTCGTCCCGTGCGTCCACTCCATCGGCGCGCCGCTGGAGGAGGGCCAGGAGGACGTCTCGTGGCCGACCAACGCCGACACGAAGTACATCGTGCACTTCCCGGAGACCCGCCAGATCTGGTCGTACGGATCCGGCTACGGCGGAAACGCCCTCCTCGGCAAGAAGTGCTTCGCACTTCGCATCGCGTCCGTCATGGCACGTGACGAGGGCTGGATGGCCGAGCACATGCTCATCCTCAAGCTGACCTCCCCCGAGGGGAAGGTGCACTACGTCACCGGCGCGTTCCCCAGCGCGTGCGGCAAGACGAACATGGCGCTCATGATCCCGACCGTCGAGGGCTGGAAGGTCGAGACCATCGGTGATGACATCGCCTGGATGAAGTTCGGCGACGACGGCCGCCTCTACGCCATCAACCCCGAGGCCGGCCTCTTCGGCGTCGCCCCGGGCACCGGCTGGGGCAACACCCCCAACGCCATGGAGGCCCTCGAGAAGGGCGCCATCTACACCAACACCGCCCTCACCGACGACGGCGACACGTGGTGGGAGGGCATGACCAAAGAGGTGCCCGAGCACCTCATCGACTGGCACGGTGAGGACTGGACCCCCGCCGCCGACCACCCCGCCGCGCACCCCAACGCACGGTTCACCGTCCCGGCCAGCCAGGTGCCGTCAATGGCGGCCGAGTGGGAGGACCCGGCCGGCGTTCCGATCAGCGCCTTCCTCTTCGGTGGCCGCCGCGCATCCGTCGTGCCACTCGTGCGTGAGTCGTTCGACTGGGAGCACGGCGTGTTCCTCGGTTCGATCATGAGCTCGGAGCAGACGGCCGCCGCCTTCGGCACCGTCGGCCAGCTGCGGTTCGACCCGTTCGCCATGCTGCCGTTCTGCGGGTACAACATGGGCGACTACTTCCAGCACTGGCTCGACATCGCCAAGGTGAAGGGCGCGAAGGTCCCGAAGATCTTCTACGTCAACTGGTTCCGCAAGGACGCCGACGGCAAGTTCCTGTGGCCCGGCTTCGGCGACAACTCCCGCGTCCTGAAGTGGATCGTCGACCGCATCGAGGGTCGCGCCGAAGGTCAGGAGACCGCCATCGGCATCGTCCCCAAGCCGGAGGAGCTGGACACCGACGGCATCGACATCTCGGCCGCCGCGCTCAGCGAGCTGCTCACCGTCGACGAGGACGCGCTCCGCGCGGAGATCCCGCAGACGGAGGAGCACCTCGCCAAGTTCGGCGACAAGCTTCCGAAGGTGCTGCGTGACCGGTTCACCACGCTGAAGGAGCGCCTGGGCGCGTAGCGTCTCAGTCGAAACCGCGTTTCCACGACGGGCCGCCCTCGGGGTGGCCCGTCGTGATTTGGGAAAGGAAGCACCATGCTCCGCCAGTCCCCGGCTCCGCTGCACACCGAATACGACGTCGCCATGCTCGATCTGGACGGCGTGGTCTACGCCGGTTCGGCCGCCGTCCCCCTCGCACCCGAGGCCATCGCGGCCGCACGCGAAGCGGGCCTGCGGATCGCCTTCATCACGAACAACGCGTCACGCACACCCGACCGCGTGAGCGACCACCTCACGCGGCTGGGAATCGCGGCCACACCCTCGGACGTCGTCACGTCGGCGCAGGCCGCGGCGCGACTGCTGGCCGATCGCTTCGCCGAGGGATCACCGATCCTCATGACGGGAGGCGAGGGCCTCGACGTGGCCCTGCGGGAGGTCGGACTGCGGCCGGTGGCGGGCCTCGACGATGAGCCGGTGGCCGTCGCCACCGGCTACGGGCCCGACCTTCCCTGGAACCGGATCCTCCTCGGGGCGATCGCCATCGCCGACGGCCTGCCCTGGGTGGCGACGAACACCGACTCCACGATCCCCACCGACTGGGGCTTGGGACCGGGGCACGGAGCCCTGGTCGACCTGCTCGAGCGGTTCTCCGGACGCGAGGCTGAGGTGGCCGGCAAGCCCGCCCGCCCGCTCCTGGACGAGACGCGGCGGCGGATGGAGGCCACCGCGCCGATCATGGTGGGCGACCGCCTCGACACCGATATCGCCGGAGCGGTCAACTCCGAGGTGGACAGCCTGCTCGTCATGACCGGCGTCACAACAGTCGCCGAGATCGCAGCGGCCGCCCCCGAGGATCGGCCCACCTACATCGCCGCCGACCTCCGTGGACTTCTGGAGCCGCACCCGGTTCCCCGTTGGGAGACGACGGGGGCGGTGCTCGGCGGCTGGCGGGCCGAGGTCATCGCCGGGACCCTCACGGTGCAGGACGAGTCAGGAGGCACGGGCACGGCGAGCGACTGGTGGCGGGTGACCGCCACCGCACTCTGGCGGTATCGGGACGAGACCGATCTGGTGGCCGAAACCGGAAACGTCACCCCGCCCTTGCCCGGGTGAACAGGCACCGGCGCCCATGAGGATGGCGGCGCCGGAAGATCCGTGGTGATCAACGGGGTGGATGGTGCCTGGCGTCATCCACCCCGTTGACCTCGACAGGTCCGCAAACGTATCCTCGCCCGTATGGCTTTCGCGACCACGGGAACCCTCGGCGTGAGCCCGGGCAGGCGAGACGAACTCGTCGCCATCCTGACGCGCCGCAGCCCCGAGCTGGCCGAGGCGGGATGTCTCCTCTACGAGGTCGGGATTAACGACGACGCGCCCGACACGGTCTTCGTGACCGAGCTCTGGGAGTCGGCCGAGGCGCACGCCGCGTCCTTACAGCTGGAGAGCGTGAAGGCCGCGATCGCAGAAGCCATGCCCCTGCTGTCGGGTGAGATGGACGGCACACGGTTCACCGTCGTCGGATCGCCGCTGCGCGACTGACCCGACGCCCCCCGACGATCAGGTCCGGATGCCCTTGCCGCGCGACATCATGAGGCCCGCCCACACGACCAGCGCAGCGGTGATGGCGGCGCTCACCCCGAGCGACAGGAGGACGGGGACGTCGCTCGTGCCGAGCATGCCGTGTCGCGTGGCGTCGACCAGATAGAAGATCGGGTTGGCGTGGGTGAGCTCGCGCCAGGGCTGTGACAGGACGTCGACCGAGTAGAAGACACCGCCGAGGAAGACGAGCGGGGTCAGGATGAGGTTCCCGACGTAGGACTGCTGATCCCAGGTCCTCGCGATGAGCCCCACGCCGACGCCGAGCGCGGCGAAGCCGACGGCCGCCAGGAGGCACGCGACGATCGCCGAGAGCGGGTTGACCGCCGGGAGGTCCACGAGGATGACGGCGAAGATCAGGGTGAGCGCCCCAACGAGGAGTCCGCGGACAACGCCCCCCGCCAGGTACGCCACGAGGAGGTGGCGGGCACGCATGGGCCCGCTGACCGGGTCGTCGATGAACCCGTCGAAACGTGCCTGGAACAGCGACGACGCAGTGTTCGCATAGGCCGCCGTGCCGATCCCCATGAGGACGAGCCCGGGAACGATGAAGACGTCATAGGGGATACCGTCGATCTGACGTATCCGACCGCCGAGCGCCATACCGAAGATGGCGATGAACAGCACCGCCGACAACACGTTGGGAGCGATGGTCTGGCTCCAGATGCGGACGACGCGCGTGACCTCGCGCTGGGCCAGGGCACCCACGCCGCGCCATTGGGCCTGCCGGATGTCGTCGATCATCCGTGCACCACCTGCCGGTAGACGTCCTCGAGGCGTCCGGCACCGAAGGTCTCGCGCAGCTCGGCGGGCGTGCCCTGCGACACGATGCGCCCGTCCCGGATGAAGGCCACGTTCTCGCAGAGCGTCTCGGCCTCCTCCAGGTAGTGCGTCGTCAGCAGGATCGTCGTGCCGTCCGCATGCAACCTGCGGATGTAGCGCCACATCTCGTCGCGGAGCTCGATGTCGACTCCGGCGGTCGGCTCGTCGAGGATCACCAGCTGGGGCCGGTGGACCAGCGCACGCGCCAGCATGAGCCGTCGCCGCATGCCGCCGGACATGTGGTTGGGGAGCGTGCCCGCCTTGTCGGTGAGGTCGAAGACCTCGAGGAGCTCGTCGGCGCGTTCGGTCGCGTCGGCACGCGCCATGCCGAAGTACCGGCCGTGCAGGCGGAGCAGATCGCGGGCGGTGACGAAGCGGTCGAGGGCGATCTCCTGCGGGGCGTACCCGACGAGCTTGCGTGCGACAGGAGCGTCGCCACCCAGCATGGAGCGACCGTGCACCTCCAGTCGGCCACCGTCCACGCGGACCAGGCCGACGATGCTCCGGATGAGCGTCGTCTTGCCCGCCCCGTTGGGACCGAGCAGGCCGAAGAACGCGCCGTCCGGGACCTGCAGGTCGATACCGTCGAGCGCGACGACACCGTCGGGGAACGTCTTCTGCACGGCAGCGCAGAGCAGGGCGGGAGCGGGTGAGGGCATCCCGCTGACGCTAGCGCCTGACCCTCCGACGACGCCCCGATCAGGACCGCCTCGCGAAACCCGTCCGCCGTCCCACCGGACGCTACGCTTGCCGCTATGAAGAACCCGTCCGCCGACATCGCCCTCGAACGTCTTGAGGCCACACCGCTCACCGAGGTGGCGGCCCTGCTGTTCGCCGAGACGTTCCGGCCGGGGAAGAAGTCACCGCTGAGCTTCCGCGAAGTCCACAAGCACCTCGCCGACATTGCCGGCCTCGGTAAGCCCGGCATCCTCGGAGGACGACAGAAGGCCGACTACCTCATCGGACTCGAGTGCACCATCCTCTGGGAACGGGCGCTTCTGGCCGCGCGGATGTGGGTGGGCGATTCGGCATCGCTCCATGTGCACCTCCTGCGTCGCGGCGAGGCGGTGCGCGGAAGTGCGGATCCGCTCGGAGAAGCGCGCGCGGCGTTGAAGGATGTCCTGGGTCCGCCGAACGCCTGACCCGGGGAGCCGGCTACCTGACGGCTCGGTCCCACTCCTTCTTGTGGATCTTCTTGGCCGCCTGGTACTCGGTGAGTGCCTCCGGCGAGTCCACATCACCCAGCGTGGGATGCCAGGGGACAAGCCCCTCGGCGGCGGCGACCCCGAAGTGCTTGGCGAGCACGGCGCCGAACCCCTTGACCTTCAGCTTCCCGAAACCGGGGAGGTCCTGGATGCGACGGGCGAGATCATCAGCATCCGCGGCCTCGGTCCAGATCCGCTCGGCGTGCCCGTCGTAGGTGTCGCGGATGTAGGCGGCCAGATCCTTGACGCGCGCGGCCATGTTGCCGGGGAATCGGTGGACGGCGGGCTTCTCGCGAAAGACCGCGTCGAGGTCGGCGTCGGCCAGGACGGCGGCGTCCAGTGAGCCGACGCGCTCCCGGATGACGAGCGGCCCCATGAAGGCTTTCTGAACCCGTACCTGCTGGTCGAGCGCGTAGCCGACAACCAAGGCCATCGGATCCTGCGCGATGAGGACGTTGGCCTCGTCGGAGTCCGTGAAGTACAGGCGATCGGGCATGCCGACAATCTACCCCGGGCGATCCCGGTCGTCGCCCCGGTCGGTCGACCCCACTACCCTGTCCTCATGACCGAGAACGATCCGCCCACCACCGCCGCCGGATACACCGCGCCCACCGGGAAGGACGGCGAGTTCCTCCGGAAGGACAGCCAGCTCCGCAACCGGGTGAGCGCCGACGGATCCACACCATTCCCCGCGGAGGCCCATCGCTATCACCTCTACGTCTCGCTGGCGTGCCCGTGGGCCCACCGGACCATCATCATGCGCCGCCTCAAGGGGCTGGAGGACGTGATCGGTCTCACGGTCGTCGACCCCATCCGCGACGAGAAAGGCTGGGCGTTCCGCGACGTGCCGGGATGCACGCCCGATCCGATCAACGGCTTCGCGTATCTGTCCGAGGCCTACGCCGCCACCGTTCCCGGCTACGACGGCAACGTCACGGTCCCCGTGCTGTGGGACACCGTGACCGGTCAGATCGTGAACAACGAGTCGTCCGAGATCCTCCGGATGCTGAACTCGGAGTTCGCCACGTTCACCGACGACCGCACGGACTACTACCCGCAGGATCTCCGAGCAGAGATCGACGCGATCAACAGGCGCGTCTACGCCACGGTGAACAACGGGGTCTATCGCTGCGGGTTCGCGTCCACCCAGCGGGCATACGACCGCGCGTTCGGTGAGCTGTTCGACTCACTGGACTGGCTGGAGGACCTGCTCACCGAGCGTCGTTTCCTCACCGGATCGCGGCTGACCGAGGCGGACTGGCGCCTGTTCACGACGCTCATCCGGTTCGACGTCGTGTACGTGGGGCACTTCAAGGCCAACCGCAATCGGATCGCTGACATGGAGAACCTCTCCGGGTACCTACGTGAGCTGTACCAGTGGCCGGGTGTCGCGGAAACGGTCGACTTCGATCACATCAAGCGCCACTACTACGTGACGCACCGCGCGCTCAATCCGCGCGGCATCGTTCCGCGAGGTCCGGTGCTCGATCTCGACAGCCCGCACGGACGGGACCGCATCGGACCGAGGTAGGGGCGCGCGGAAGCACCAGGCCTCCGCCTCGGACGATCAGCCGTCGGACTCCGGAGGCTCATCGTCGCGGTTGCGCTGCCGTAGCGCCTTCCAGAGTCCGGCCATACCCCGCTCCTCGGAGTGCATGGGCTCCGCGCCTCCCTCCTGCGCCTCCCGGACCCGGGTCTCGTGCTCCTTCCGGCGTCGCACACCGACCGCGGCGTGCTCGGCGTGGGCCGCGATCGCCGCGCCCTCGGGCGTCGCGACCGCCACGTCCTCGGCACGGACATCACCGGTGCGCAGATCGATCTGCTCACTGGTGTAGCGCAGGATGACGATGACGGTGGCCGCCACCGGCACCGCGAAGAAGGCGCCGAGAATTCCGAACATGGTGCCCGCGCCGCCGACGGCCAGGAGGATGATGGCCGGGTGCATCTCCATGGTCCGCCCCTGGAGGAACGGCTGAAGGACCTGTCCCTCCACCTGCTGCACGACGAGGATGATGGCGAGGACGATCAGGGCGATGGTGAATCCCTTGGACACCAGCGCCACCAGGACGGCGAGGGCGCCCACCGCGACAGCTCCCACGATCGGGATGAGCCCACCGAAGAAGGTCAGGATCGTCAACGCCGGCCACAGGGGGATCCCCAGGATGGCCAGCCCCACACCGATGAGGACGGCGTCGACGAGGCTGACCAGCATCTGGATGCGGAGGAAACCGCTCAGGGTGTTCCAGATCCGCGTGAACAGCTCGGTCAGATGACCGCCGGCGTGGCGCCCGGCGACCTTGCGCACCCACGGAAGGAAGCGTCGCCCGTCCTTCAGCATGAAGAACGTGAGCACCACGACGATGAGAGCGGTGAAGAACACCGCACCAACGGTCGTCACGCCGCTGAACACCCCGGAGGCGATCGACGCGGATCGATCCTGCAGCCACTGCTGGGCCTCATCCGCGAACTGATCCACCCGTTCGTTCTCGATGTTGAGCGGGGGCCCCGACAGCCAGTCGCGCAGTTTTCGCACTCCCTGTGCCGCCTGCCCGACGAGCTCGGACGCCTGGCTCATGACCGACGGTGCGATCGCGATCATGACCCCGACGATCACCGCCATGGTCACAAGGATCGTCCCGATCGACGCGAGGGCCGGAGGAACCCCCAAGCGGATAAGGGAACGCACGACGGGCCACAACAGCGACGCGAGGAGCAGGGCGAAGAAGACCGGAAGAACCCCCTCCCAGATCTTGGAGATGATCCAGAGGACCCCACCGACGGCCACGGCGATGATGATGAAGCGAAGGGCCCATTCGGCGAGTGACCGCGCCATGTGCCCGATCACATATCCACGATCGATACCGACGTTGGTCGTGGGTGCCGGCTCTCCTCCGGGGTTCTGCTCGGCCCCGGGAACCGACGGCGGTTCATGGCCGGTCTCGGCGGCGGGCTTCGGTTCGGGGACGTCGGGCTGTGCGTCGCTGGGATCGGTCATCGGCGGGAGGGGCTCGCGGAGGTTCGGGACAGTGCCGGACAGCGTGACAGATGAGGCGGACCGCATAGCCGGTCGCGACACAGTCGGCACGGCGTCCACTCCACGGGAGCCATCGCCCCCGATGACCTCACATTCCGCCCACCCCGTGCGTCGTCAGGGCATGGACGCACATACACTCCGTCGCACGATGGGACGCACCCATACGACGGTCGACTCACCCCTCGGACCGCTCACCCTCGTCGCGGACGAGGCCGGCCGCCTGTGCGGCCTCTACATGACCGATCACCGGAGGCAACCGGACATCGCGCAGTTCGGAGACGCCGACCCGGCCACCTTCGACGAGGTCTGTGACCAGCTGGACGAGTACTTCGCCGGACAACGGACGGCCTTCGACCTTCCGCTGGCCACGAACGGGGCCGCGTTCCAGGAGCGGGTGTGGGCCGAGCTTCGCGCGATCCCGTTCGGAGAGCGACGGACCTACGGTGACATCGCATCCGCCCTGGGCGATGCCGGCCTGGCCCGCGCCGTGGGCGCGGCGAACGCCCTCAACCCGATCTCCATCGTCATCCCGTGCCACCGCGTGGTGGGTGCGGACGGACGCCTCGTCGGGTATGCGGGCGGCGAGGACCGAAAGCGCTTCCTCCTCGATCACGAGGCCCGTGTCATGGGAACCCACGACCGATTGTTCTGAGATGAGTGCCGGCCCGATCAGCCCCCGGCGTCCGCCGTTCGACCGCGTGGTCGACGACCACGGCGCCACGGTGCTGCGGGTCTGCCGGGCGCTGGTCGGTCCCGTCGATGCCGATGACGCGTGGTCCGAGACCTTCCTCGCGGCTCTTCGCGCCTATCCGGGGCTGGACTTCCCCGCCGACCTCCGCGCCTGGCTCGTCACGATCGCCCATCGCAAGTCGATCGACATCCTGCGACGCCGACAGCGGCACGCCGTCCCCATGGCCGAGGTCCCCGAGACGCGTCCGCACCATGACCGCGACGGCCTGGACGAGTTCGGCTCGGCATGGGACGCACTGACCGAGCTCACCGGACGCCAGCGGCAGGTGGTCGTCTATCACCACATCGCCGGCATGCCGTACCGAGAGATCGCCGAGATCGTCGGGGGGTCGGAAGCCGCCGCCCGTCGTGCCGGTGCCGACGGCATCGCCGCTCTACGACGGCTGCTCGGAGAGCGCCCCGACACCGGAGGAACAGCCCCATGAACGATCCCGACCTCCTCCCTCCCGCCCCGGATCTCGATGAGAGCCTCCGGACCCTGCGAGCCCGCCTGGCCGATGAGGCGCGGTCCGACGGCCTGCTGGACGTGGTCTACCGCACCCTCGAGACGCCGATCGGCCGGCTGACCATCGCCGCCACACCTGCCGGTGTCGTGCGTCTGGTCCTTCCCGGTATGTCGCCCGACGCGGTCCTCGACGACCTCGCCGGCACGATCAGCCCCCGGATCCTGCACGCTCCGGCACCGCTCGATCCCGTGGTACGTCAGATCGACGAATATTTCGCCGGGACGCGACGGACGTTCGAGGTGCAGCTCGACATGTCGCTCAGCCGAGGTTTCCGGCGCGCCGTCCTGGAGGAGCTCCGCCTGGTCCCGTACGGCCACACCGCCAGCTACGCCGAGCTCGCAGCAGAGGCCGGCAACCCTCGCGCCGTGCGTGCCGCCGGTTCGGCCTGCGCCACGAATCCGATCCCGATCATCATCCCCTGCCACCGGATCATCCGATCCGACGGGAGCCTCGGCAACTACGGGGGCGGAGTGCCCACGAAGGTGGCGCTCCTTCGCCTTGAGGGCGCCATCCATGACGAGCCGGAGCTGCCGGGAATCCGGCCCCGGTAGTCCGTTCGGCGGGCAACCGGTCAGGTCCGCGCCTAGTCGTGCCGATGTGATGACGCCGGAGTCGCTATCCTGCACCTCCGCGGCGCCTCTCCGAGAGGCGCGCCCGCCGACGTAGCTCAGCTGGTAGAGCACTTCACTCGTAATGAAGGGGTCCGGGGTTCGAGTCCCCGCGTCGGCTCTTTATGGCTCGGGGTCATGGCCCCGGCCATGACCCCGAGCCCATAAGAGCCGACGCGAGGCATTCACAACGCCTCGCTCCGCTCACCGTTCTGACCCCCGCGTCAAACACAACCTGACACAGGTCGCCCCAATCGGCTCGAAGCCGACGCAGGGCATTCACAACGCCTCGCTCCGCTCACCGTTCTGACCCCGCGTCGGAACACAACCCCGGCCCGGCCCCAGCCACGACCCCGAGCCCATAAGAGCCGACGCGGGGCATCAACCGCTACGCCGACTCCGTCGCCGCAGCGCCCACCCCCACGTCAAACGCAACCTGACACAGATTCCCCAGTTCGCCCCAATCAACTCGAAACGGACCGGGTCTCTGTCCCCATGCTGCGGAGTCCGGTCGAACCACACGGTTCTCGCATCCCCCTCTCTTGACGTCTGATCGAAACCGTCTCAAGCCAGACACCCCCGGGCGATAAAGTGCCGCATCACCTCCTGGAGCGGTTCAGCGGCAGAACGTCCGGCGATCGGCGCAGGTTCGCTCCGGCCTCCAGGTCTCCCAGGTGACGGTGTTACGACTTCCTCCCGTACCGAGGCCGACGTGAGCGACGATCGAAAAATCCGGGTCGACCCTGACCACGCGTTGGAGGAGCTCATGTGGGCCCTCCAGGGGAACGGACCCGGCACCGAGAAGAGGCGGCGGATCTGGAGCAGGGCCCTCACGTCCAAGGCCGGCAGCCGCACCGATGCCACGTCACATGTACCGGGCCGCAAGCGACAGTCCCGGATCGCTTCGGAGGCGGCCCACGGCGCACCCGCCACAGGTGACCTCACCGACGACACGCCCCTCCTCGCCCATGAGACCGAGCGACTGGCGATCATCGAAGCACCGGACGGAGCCACGCCTCGGGCAATCCTCAACGGTTACTTCATCACCCAGAACGGTCGCGAAGAACTGGGACGGATGCTCGAGAGCGGCCGCTACCGCATCGACGCGCCCGAGGAGGCCGCGCTCCCCGCCGTCCACTGGTTCCTGGTGAACGGCGAGACTCACCGCGCGTACGAGACCCTTCGCGCCATCGCACCCTTCTGGGACCGGATCCCCTTCTATCCCACACCCACCGACCGGGCACGCCTCAGCTCCCGCACGCTCGCACTGGAGACCGCAGCCGAGACCGTCCGCCGTCTCCGCGCCAAGGAGCCGAGCCGACAGGTCGCGGCGATGAAGGAGACGCTCGTACGGTGGGTTCCCATGTACGACCGCGCCGTCGCCCTCTTCCTCTCCACCGTCCGGGGGCCCATTCCGAGGTTCGGGCGCAACGAGGACGGCACTCTCGCCCGCCAGGCGAACGGGCAACCGGTCGTCGAGGGCGGCTGGCCATGCCAGATCTTCACGAGGCAGTGGAAGGGCAGGGCAAAGGCGCTGCTCGCCGACTACGAGAGGGAACGTTCCGAACACCCGCTCGCCAAGGGACCGGATCGACCGAAGGGGAACTTCGCCCGCCTTCGGCATTACCTCCAGATCTGCATCGATGACCCGAAGGCCCTCACCGGACGTGACGTCGGAGTGATCCGGAAGATCCTCGCGTCATTCGTCAGCAGACACGGAACACTGGGATCTCCCAGACTCAACCGGGTTCGGCGCGCCCAGGCACGCGACGCGGCCCTCCCCGGACCCGACGTATTCGCCCACGTGATCGCGGAACGCATCGACCGACATGCGGCCCTCGGTGGACTCGACACCATCGCGGACGAGCTCGGCCCCATCACCGACGCCGAGTCACAGACCACCGGCCTTGCCGTCGGCACCCCCATCCCCAAACGCTTGACGTCGTCGGCCCGACGCTGCCTCGAGGGCACGCTCGACACGCTGACCGAGGCCGGCATCATCTCGTCCGCGGAGGTACTCGCCGGTCTCGTTCCACGACTCGCCGGAGCGGCGAAGGCCAACGCGATCGAGTCACCGGCATTGCGCCGCCTCTACGAGGAGGCCTACGCCGCCTCCCATCGGCGTCGCACGATCGCGCCCATCGAGGACCTGCCCTGGATCACGGCGATGGAGCCGTCGCTCACCTCGAACTATGCGTCGCGTTACGTCTCGTATGAGACCCTCCGTGAGCTCGCGCGTACAGCACTCGTGAGCTTCCCTCAGACCATCACGCCGAACGCACTGGTGAACGAGCTGCGCACGCTCGTCGCCGCGGCAGAGCTGCCCCTTCGCCTGACCAACACATTCACCGCCGACACCGGCTCATGTCGCTTCGACGAGAACCATCTGCTCTCGGCGAGGCAGGCCATCCCGGTCATCAGCGACACGCTGTACCACCGCTACTACGGGCTCCCGCTCGATGCCCTCGCATCATTGGACGACGTGACCCGCGGCGACGAACGGGCGGCATCCCACTCCCCCGGATACACCGAACTCTGCCGGCAGCTGGCCGGGGTCGATGACGACACCCCACCGATTGCGCAGAACAGGGCCACCATCGAGCAGTCGCAGATCCTGACGACGCACAACCTTGCGCATCTCGTGAACGGACTGAAGCTGACCGATGAGCTCGCGCTCACCTCCCTCGCCTCGGAGTGCTTCGCATGGATCTGCCGAACGCTTCAAACGGTGCCGGGGAGCGAGCGCCAACGTCTGCGCGCGGTGAGCAACGCAGCGCATGCGTGGCGGCAGATGGTGTTCTTCCTGGCCGTCGCTCCGGAAGGAACCCTCTCCTCGTTCCTGGACTGGGCCATCGCCCACCTCGCCGAGCAGCCCGGCGACCTCCCGTCGCGATTCGCGCCCGCCATGGAAGGACTCACCCTCGTCGCCACCGGCGGGACTCTCGACACCGAGGGCACTCACGGCTCGGGCGCCCGACGATTTGTGGCGGGCTGGGCGACAGACGACCATTGGCTGCTGACCGGACCGGAGCAACCAGACGAACGAACCGGATCGCGGACGCCGTAGAGGGTGGTCAGCGCGAATAGCGCCGGGAATCATCACGGCAGACCGTGTGCCACACCGCCGGACGCCACCGCGGATACCGTCGCGAACAGTCCGTCACCGTCGATTGACGGACCAACCGATCAGCCGGTGGTTATGACGATGACGAGAGCGACGATCCCGACCCGGGAAGGGTGATCACACCGAGCTGGATCATCATTCCCAGGTCATCACGCGTAGCCCAGTGCTCACATGCGTTCCCGTCACGCAGACGCAAAAAATGCATCTGCTGTGCACGAAACGGACGGCCCGTCGGCGGGATGCCCAGAAGCTCACCGGTGTGCACGCCCGAAAGTTCCGCACGGTACGCAACGATGTCGCCCTCGGCGATGGTCTCGAACAGCTCGAGACGCATGTCGGTGAAGGCGTCGTGCAGTCGCTGCATCCGGATACGGAAACCCTCGTGACCCGGGGCCTCACCCTCCCACGCCTCGTGGTTGATGTAGTCCTCGGTGATGAACTCCGGGATCCGGTCGAGCTCACCGCGGTTGAACAACACCTCGGCACGGTCGGCCGCGAATTGCTTCATCTGCTGAGTGTCCATACGGGCAGCGTATCCCGCAGGTCCGGCCCGTGGGTGGCGAAAAGACGATTCGCGCCCGAACGCCACGGATTCAGCGCACACGCGAACGGAACCACGCCCGATCACTCCGGGTGCGTACCCGCACCTCCTGGCAGAGGGGACAAATGACATTTACTAGGCGGTTAGTTCACCCAAAAGGGTGAGATGTGTTTCATTCCGGTAAATGCGCGATATGCAGGTATTTCAATTGACTGTCGGCGCCTTCGCGCCGCAGTGACACTTGTCATCGGCTCCGACGATCTCAAGGATGGCGGACTGCCTAGGCAATCCACGACGGACGAGCGTCAGAGCAAGGGGGAAGGGATGGATGCACGGGACGTGACGACCGCCGACGGTGACCGACCGAGCACCTGTCGGACACGTACGGCTGCCGTCCCTCGCCCCAGGAGCCATCGACGGACCGAACACCGTCCGACCCCGGGTTCCGGCGTGCTTGATCGCTCCGCTGTGCGTACCGGTCGCATGCAGAGGCCGCGAGACACCGAGATCCACCGCCGTCCACATCCCGATAGGAGGCCGCTTCAGTGATGTCCATCAGACAGAAGAGTCGGTTCGAGGTGGTGATCCACCCGTGAGGCGCGCGATCGCAGCACTCGCCGCCGTCCTCATCGGTGCAGGCCTGACCGGCTGCGGTGGCGGCAGTTCGGACAGCTCGTCGTCGACACCCGACACGGACACCGTGTCCACCGACACCACATTGACCACCGAGACCACGGAGACGGCGGCGCTCGAGCCCGGAAACGTCGCCCGAGGCAAGGACGTCTTCGTCAAACACTGCCAGGAGTGCCACGTCTCGATGGGCACCAAGCGAGGGGTCGGCCCTCGGCTCGCGGGCCAAGGACTGACCGAGACCTTCATCCACGACACCGTCAAGAACGGGAAGCCACCGTTGATGCCTGGAGGACGCGCCCAGGGTCAGGACTTCGAGGACGTTGTCGCCTACGTACTGAGCATTCAGTGAACCCAATCTCGAAAGAGGCGAAGATGGAAAAACAGACACCCGACGTTCGCCGACGGCGATCGGGACCCGCGCTTGTCGCGTGTGCCCTGGTCGCTGCCGGTGGACTGATCGCCGGATGCGGCAGCGACGACAGCGGTTCCGATGTGTCGTGGCCGACGGGCACTCCCTCCGTGGTATCCGACAACGCCGGCAGCTTCTCCGCACCCAACGCGGACTACAACAACACCCGTGCCGTCGGGGGCAAGATCAACGCCGGCAACATCGCCGACCTGACCAAGGCCTGGTCGATGCCGCTCACCGGTGAGAGCACCTTCGGCGTGTTCTCCGCGAACCCCGTGAGCACCAAGGACACGGTCTTCCTGCAGGACATCAGCTCGAACGTCTACGCGGTCAACAAGGCCGACGGCAAGGTCAAGTGGGAGCGCAAGTTCGACTCGCCCTCCTCCGGGCCCAACGGCGTCGCGCTCGGTGACGGCGTCGTCGTCGGTGGAACCGCGACCGACGCGTTCGGACTCGACGCGGAGACCGGTGAGGTCAAGTGGCAGAAGAAGATCACCCGCCAGGCCAGTGAAGGTGTCGACATGGCGCCGCTCGTCTGGAACGACACGGCCATCATCAGCAGCGTGCCCGGCGCCTCTCTCTCCAACTTCTACGGCGGCGGAGGCAAGGGCATCGTGTACGCCTTCGACCTGAACACCGGCGACCAGAAGTGGGAGTTCGACACCACGACCGACAACCTGTGGGGAAACCCGAAGGTCAACAGCGGCGGTGGCCTGTGGGGCACCCCGAGCGTCGACGGCGACGGCAACATCTACATGGCGGTGGCCAACCCCGGTCCATGGCCGGGTGTGGCGCAGTTCCCCAACGGGACCAGCCGTCCCGGTGACAACCTGTACACCAACAGCCTCGTCGTCCTCGACGGCAAGACGGGCGAGTACAAGTGGCACTGGCAGGCCATCGGACACGACCTGCGTGACTGGGACCTGCACCTGCCGCCGATCCTGACCGACTTCACCATCGACGGCACGGAGACACCCGTCGTCGTGGTGAGCGGCAAGATGGGCACGGTCTACGTCGTCAACCGCGATACGCACGAACTGATCTGGAAGAAGGACGTCGGCAAGCACACCCCGGAGGCCGGTGCGGGTGACGGCAAGGGCACCGCCGACCAGGACGGCCCCAACCGCAACGCTCCGTTCACGAAGCTTCCTGTCACGGTGTACCCCGGCTGGCTGGGTGGCGTCGAGACGCCGATGGCGGTCTCGGACGGAATCATCTACGTCCCGGTCAACAACCTGTGCTCCGTGTACACGTCACAGGCGAACTACACCGAGGGCTCCGAGCTCTGCGACTTCTCGACGGCCGGCGGTGAGCTGGTGGCGCTGGACGGCGCGACCGGAGACGAGGTCTGGAAGAAGGACTTCGACTCGATGAACTACGGCGGCTCGACCGTCGTGAACGACGTCGTCGTCAACATCACGTTCGACGGCAAGATCCGCGCGTTCAACAAGAAGGACGGAGCGGAGGTCTGGACCGAGCAGCTCCCGGCCCAGGCGAACGCGACACCGGCCATCACGGACGACATGGTCATCACAGGCGCCGGATTCGCCTCGGACACCACCAAGATGAAGGCTGAGGTGGTGGCGTACAAGCTGCCCTAAACCGGCGGCTTGACGACTCTCCGTCGCCCCGGACCACCCGGGGCGACGGAGAGGTGTTCCGTTGTCTGCGCGTTACGTACCGCGGTGCGACAACGACATCGATCGAATGGGCCGTCGTGTATATCAGCGGCAACTGATGCCGAGACTGAAGTGTCCGGCCGACACACGCTCGACGCCCGACGGATGATCCATCGTGGGCCGGAGGCAGCTCACGCCGAAGCCGGAGTACTCGCCTTGGTTCCGACGCGTCAGCCGAACATGCAACAGACCCACCGTCGAACCCGGGACGGCGTGCCACCGCCCTTGCGGATGTGACCCACGATTATGGCCCGAGGCGGTGGGGGACTCAGATGCCGCGGGCGACTGCCGTACCCAGCGCGAGCGCCTCACGCGGCCCGGTCGCCATCACAACGACGGCCCGGCGCGCTCCTCCATCGACGATCGCCAGCGTGTTCCCCCCCGCCGGTGGGTAGACGGCGATCGGATGCCCGGCCACCGTGCGGCGGGTGTCAGGTGCCGCCCCGATCAGGCGCGCGATGTCGGCCGGGATCGCCGACGGTGTCGCCTCATCACGGGCTGCGACGCCGATCAGGAGGCTCGTGCGGCCCGCTCGGGTGGCCTGCTTGATCTCGATCAGGTAGTCGGTCGAAGCACCGCTGAGCCCGTTCAGGATCGAGTTACGCGTGCGGAAGACGAGGGACTCACGTGCCGTTCCGATAGCCACCGGGGCGACCGCGTAGCCGGGGACGCGCACGGGAACGGCACGTCCGCCGGAGGATGGCGTCATCGGCGTGTCCCGGGCGACACCGCCACCGGTGGGGGTCGGAGCCGCGGACGTCGGCTCGGTCCGAGGTGTGCCGCCGCCTCCATCCGATCCGAGCAACACGACCAGCATCACGACGATGGCGATCGCAGTTGCGACAAGAGCGGCGATCCAGTCAGACGAGAGACGGCGCATAGGCGGATACTCGTCGCCGCACCCGTCGAACGCAAGAAAGATCACCCGTTCGGGTGACAAGCGCTGACGTCATCCCATGCCGGTAATCGTCACAGTGATGCCACCACCATGAGCTCGCACGAATCACCGTGACTCCCTGTTGACAGTCATCTCCGTGGACCGGTACGACGATGGTTGCGCGCTCCGCAATTCGGGCCGATCATCCAGGAGCCGGCCCACCGGCCGGCGTCGCACCGACCATCGCGGAGAACCGGCGCCGCGCGACTGTGGCGGTGCGATGACCGCCGACACCGGTCGAGATGGTTGATTCGACGGGGAAGCGCGGCGCGGCACGTGCCTCCGGCAACGCGCCCCACATCCACGCTTCCGTGGAATCAAATCTCTAGTGGGTGATCCGCGCCGCCAGGTCCGACATCGACGCCTCGATGACGTCCTCCTTCGACTGGAGGATCCGGATGTGCGTCATGACGGTATCGGCGCCCGCGGTGAAGCAGGCGTCGTGCAGGTCGCGCATCAGCGGCCAGAGCCGCTCGGCCGGACCCTGCACCGTCGTGCCGAGGGCACCGACCTCGTACTCCAGCCCGCTCTCCTCGATGACGCGGATGGCGCCCTCGACACAGACGTACCTGCCGTTCTCGTCGCCCATCGGTGTGGGCGCCACGTGGACATGGATCAGCATTCGGACCGCTCCCTCCGCTCGCATTACCGAGATCAGGTTCCTGGGTTGTCCGCCTCGATCGGCGGATCTCAGCCCCGTTCGGGCCCCCCAGCGGATATCGGCTGATCCTAGTGCGGGGTACCGGGAAACGCCTCGACGAGGGGACCGTGGCCAGCCATTCTCAGGCCCGAATCGCCGTGGAACGGGCAGACCGCGGAGACACGGAACCCGTCCCCGTCCGGCACCTCGGTCGCTGTGATCATCCGGCCGCGGGCCCCGATTGCGGCTCGCCGAGCAGGTCGGGAGCGATGAGGTCCTCCTGAACTGCCTCGTCTCCGAGGTAGCAGTCCCAGACGAGTCCATCGGCGGACACTCCGCGGCAGGCGCCGTTGATGCGTCCGTCGGACCCGACGGTCCCGATGATCCAGCCCGTGTAGCCGGACTCTTGCTCGAGCGGCGTGTGATCCAGGGTGCAGCGATACGATCGCCCGTCGACCGATGCGACGCATGTCGGCTCCATCCCGCTGACGATGATGTGCCCGGCGGGCATGGACCGCTCCACGATCTCCTCGCCCGTCAGAATGACGGTCGCCCCGACCGCGACGCCGCCCAGTGCCAGAGCGGCCGCCCCGACAGCAAGTCGGAATCGGAGCGAACGTCCCCTCCACCACGGCGATCGCCGGGTCACCGTCGGTTCAGGCGCATCCTCGTACTCGAGCCGCCCGGTGACCACGGCCTCGAGAAGACGCTCCCTGAAACCCTCCAGACCGAGATCCGCAGGTTGCTTCGTGTCCATCATCCGTCCTTCCTGACCGCCGCGGCGAGCCGGGTCGTTGGACCCAGCCGCAAAAGTGATTCGATGTTCTCGTCGGATCCGTCCATGGCACGACGAACCCGTCGTCGCACACGTGCCAGCCGCATTCGAGCGGCCACGGGAGTGATATCCAGAACACGTCCGGCGTCCGCGACCGACAGTTCGTCCTCGCAGACGAGACGCAACAGCTCACGCTCACCCTCCGTGAGTCCGTCCTCCAGCATCCGCTCGAGCGCCGGTGCGAGCCGCACCGCATCGATGACCTCGGCCAGACGCTCGTACTCATCGGGGGCGACGAGGTCGCCGACACCCACCCGGCGTGCCACACGATCCGCTTGCCGCCGTCGCCGCCGTTCGCCGGCAATCACATTCCGCGCGATCCCGAAGAGCCAGGCAATGGCGGGGCCTCGTCGTGGATCGAATCGGTCCCATGAGGCGAACGCCGTGGCGAAGGTGGCCGCAACGGCGTCGGCGACATCCTCAGGCTCACGCAGCCGGCGGGCGGCGAAGCGGGTGACGTCGTCGAACGTCGCGCGATACAGCGCCTCGAAGGCATCGACCTGCCCTGAGGTCGGCGCGGTACGTGTCTCTCTCGATCGATCGTCCATTACCTCTACTTCGCACGAGACCGTCGGACCGTAACGCCGACGGCGTCCGGAGGCGAGCGGACGACCTGACGGATCCCAGAGATCGAAGTGGGCATCCGATCCGGTGCCCGTGACTCTCCTACAGCTTGCGCGCGAGCGCGAACAGCTTCATGAACTCGTAGCGCCAGCCGCGCGGGCCGGAGCGCTCGCGCATCCTCTCCTCGACCTTCGCCAGCCACGACGCCACCTCGGGCGTGCCCGGGTCGCCGATGATGTGCCCCGCCACCACACGCATGCGCTCCATGTACTCCTCGACGGGGACGTGGCGCACGCGACGCTCCATCCAGATGTCGATGGGCTCCAGGCCGGCGGCGACGAGGTAGCCCTCCATCTCGGGGATGTCGCGCAGGTTGCCGTCGAATGCCCCGAGCCACTGGTAGTTGATGGGCTCGATGTCGGCGATCACGTCGCGGTAGTCCTGTTCGCCGCCCTTGCCCGAGCAGAGGATCGCGAGCACGGCGCCGGGCTTCATTGCGCGGGCCATCTGCTCGGCCGCGACCCAGCGGTGCTGGAACCAGTGGTAGGCCATCGAACAGATGACGAGGTCGAACGCACCGGCGGGCACGGGCATGTCCTCGACCCCGGCCTCGTGCAGGGTGATGTCGACACCCTCGATGCTCCCGAGCTTCTCGCGGAATTGGGAGAGCATGCCCCCGGCGGGATCGATTCCCGTGACCCGGGCGGGCCGGAAGCGGTCGATCAGGGCCTGGGTGGCCCAGCCGGTTCCGCATCCCACGTCCAGCACGTCGTCGTAGACGCCGGGCGGGATCGACAGCACCAGGCGCTGCGCCCCCTCGATGTTGAAGCGGACGGCCCCGTCATAGTCGGATGCCGTCTCGGAGAAGCCCCCGGCGATGGTGTCGCGTCGATCGGTCGTCATGCGCGCAGGCTAACCGATTAGGCAGCCCGGTGCGTCATCGACCGACACGTCCCTGCTCCCTGCCCCGGCGCACCCGTCGCGAGATGAACGGACGCGGCACCGACCAGGCGGGGAAGATGCACCGGTCACGCACACGGACTCTAGGATTGGGCGGCATGATCGACAGCGCGCCAGACAGCGTTCTGCCCCCGCCCTCGGACACCCACCTCAAGGAGTTCGAGGCCTACTACGGCATCGTGCTGCCCGCGGACTACCGCGCGTTCCTGACGCATTGCAACGGCTGCGTACCACTGCGTCGGCATTTCCTACTGGGGGCGAACGAGAGGAGCATCGAGCGCTTCCTGCCCGTCCTGGATGACGCCGCTGGGGACGCCGAACACGGCTGGGCCGATGTGGAGGTGATCGCCTCGCAACTCGATTCGCGGCTGGCGAGCGATCCCGACGGCGACGGCATCGACCTCGTCCCGATCGCGGCGCTGTTCGGCGGCGACTTCGTGGTACTCGACTATCGCGGCGCACCCGACACACCGAGCGTGGCGGTATGGGACCACGAATCCTCGACCGACTTCGCCCCGGCGGTGCGGACGGTGAGCGCCGGCTTCACGGAGTTCCTCGCCCAGCTGCGAAGCTGAGCGGCCCCGACACGGGGTGTCGCGGCACGTAGGAGCCGGGCGTACGCCCGTGGCCATGCGGCCCGGGCGACTCATGCCGTCCGGATGTCTTCTTGGGATCGGCAACAGCGTGCTACGGTGTGCTACATGCGCACTGTCACCCATCGCGAGATGCGAAATCAGAGCGGAGAGATTCTTCGGGCGGTCGCCGGCGGCGAGACGATCCACGTGACCAACCGTGGCCGGATCGCCGCGGTCATCTCACCGGCAACCGGGGACTCTCTCGCGGACCTCGAAGCCACGGGCCGACTCCGGCCACCGCGACGGCCACTCAGCGACCTGGCTCAGATCACGCGTGGCACGTCGCCCACGCCCAGCGAAGAGCTTCTCCGCGACACCCGCGGGTCCTGGTGATCTCGTACCTCGATACGTCGGCCGCGATGAAGCTCGTCATCGACGAGCCGGAGTCGAACGCACTGGTCTCCTACCTCCAGGCTCCTGACCGAAACAACGGGCCGGTCGTCGCATCCTGGTTACTCCACACAGAGCTGCACTGTGCCGCAAGCCGGCATCCCGCCGAGATCGACGCCGAATCCGTGGCCATTCTGCTTGATGCCGTCTCACTGGTCGACCTCACACGAGGCGACCTGATGACGGCAGGAACCCTGCCCGGTCGGCTCCGCTCCCACGATGCCCTCCATCTGGCCGTGGCGCTCCGGATCGGAGCAGACGAGATGATCTCTTACGACGGGGAGCTGGGCAGCGCCGCATCGGCTGCGGGACTCACGACGGTCGCACCCGGCCCGAGATGAGCTGATTCCACGGAATCCACTCGACTCGCGCCCCAATCCTCAGACCGGTGACGGCACCTCGGCATCCTCCGCCAGCAGTTGCCGCACCCGTGGGATGACCTCCTCGCCGTAGAGGCGGATCGACTCCATCCGCTTCTCGTGCGACAGGCTGCCGACGGCGTACTTGAGCTGAAAGCGCGACAGCCCCAGAAGGCTGATGACCCAGGCGATCTTGGTCGCCACGGTCTCGGGTGAGCCGACGAACAGAGCGCCGTCCGGTCCCGTCTGCGAGTCGAACACGCGGCGGGTATAGGGGCCTCCCCACCCGCGCTCCTTCCCGATGCGGGTGAACGACTCCGACTGACCGGGGAACATCTCGTCGCGCGCCTGCTCGTCCGTGGCGGCGATGTGGCCGGGAGAATGGAGGCCGACCGGCAGGTCGGGCTGACCGAACTCGCGCAGCGACCGCCGGTAGAGCTCCGCGAACGCGCCGAAGCGTTCGGGTGACCCGCCGATGACGGCGAGCAGGAGAGGCATGCCGTAGCGCGCCGCGCGAACGACCGACTCAGGTGTGCCGCCCACGCCGATCCAGGCGGGAAGGCGTCCGAGTTCTGTCGGCGGATAGACACGCTGATCCTCGAGCGGCGCCCGCATCGTTCCTGTCCATGTGACAGTTTCCTCCGACTGGAGGGCGGCGAACAGGTCGAGCTTCTCCGCGAAGAGCGCCTCGTAGTCCTGGAGGGCGTATCCGAAGAGACGGAACGACTCGGTGAACGATCCTCGGCCCAGCTGCACCTCGGCGCGCCCACCGGATACGGCGGCCAGGGTCGCGAAGCGCTCGTACACGCGGACGGGGTCATCCGAGCTCAGCACCGTCACACCGCTTCCCAGCCGGATGCGCTCGGTCTGCCCGGCGATCGCCGCCAGCACCACGTCGGGGGCGCTGATGGCGAAGTCGGGCCGGTGGTGTTCCCCGAGGCCGATGTAATCGATCCCGAGACGATCGGCCAGCGCGGCCTCGGCCACCACCTCACGTAGCACCTGCGGATGCAGTCGCGGATCGCTCCGCGGGACATCTCCGAAGGTGTCGAGCCCCAGGGTGGGGCGCTCTCGGGTTCCGAGCACGTCGTACCAAGCGTCTTCACTCATGCAGCCAAGCATAGCGGACCGCGGTCCGTTTTCCGTCGCCGACATGTTCACGGAACGCTCATGCGTGTGCCAGGGACCTGCCAGACGGCGTTGCTTCCATTGGACGTGCAGCAACGAGAACGAACGAAAGGCGATACATGGACAGCACCGAGACCACCCCCACCCGTCGCATTCCTCGAGCGATCCTCGTACCGGCCCTCGCACTCGGGGTCGCCGCCGGCGGCTACGGAATCGCGAGCGCCGCCTCCGACGGTGGCACGAGCACCCCGGCCTCCAGCACCCCGACGGTGACGCAGCAGAGCCCGGCGTCCGGCGACACCCTGGCACCCGTCCAGAACAGCGAGACCCCCGACGGCACCCAGGGGAGCGACGGCCGAACCGGCCCGAACGGCGAGGACTGCGATCCGGCCGACGGCCAGGGTCCCGGGGGAGCCGGCGGCTACGGCAACAGCTCGAGCGGCGGGACGACACCGTCCTCCAGCGGAACGACCGACACCAGCCTCAGCACCGACCTCGGGGAGACCGCCCTCTGACAACAGACCTCATCCGACGGGACCGATGCAACGATCCTGAGCCGCTGACACCACCGCATCCGATCCCAGCCCGTCCGATCTCCGCAGGGCCGGTGCGCACAGCACCGGCCCTGCAGTGCGCGCTCTCAGCGGGGTGAGACGGACCGAATCACGAAGCGAGGGGTTCGACGTGGATCGGCGCGACCGTTGCTGTCGCGATGGGCCGTGCCGGAACCCCGACGACGGTCGTGCCCGCGGGGACGTCGCGATTGACCACGGCCCCGGAGCCCACGGTCGCGCCCTTTCCGACCCGGCGCCCCTCGAGGACGGTGGCGCCCGACCCGATGTGGGCCCCGCTCTCGATCACGGCGGAGCCGCCGATGACAGCACCCGATGAGACATGGGCATGCGCGCCCACCGACGCGTCGTGACCGACGATCGCGCCCGCATTCACGATGGCGTTGACGCTGACCGTCGCCCCGACGTTCACGATGGCCCCGGCGAGCACCTGGGCCGCGTCGGCCACGTACGCGCGCGGTGAGATGACAGCGGATCGATGGACGATCGGGGGCAGGGCGAAACCGGCGCCATGGAGCAGAAGGAACACGCGTCTCCGGGCGGAGGTCAGGCCGACACCGCCCACCCCGACGAACGCTGCGGACGCCGACGCGGACGGCGCCACGCGGTCCTGGTCGTACCCCCCGAGGACGGGGACCCCGAGGATCGAACGCCCGGCGAGACGCGGATCGTCGTCGTAGACACCGAGGATGCGGAACCCGCCGATGACGCTGCGCATGGCGTCGATCACGCAGCGGGCATGGCCACCCGCACCGATACCGATCACCGGAACGGGCGCGTCGCCACCGGCGTTCCGGACGAGCGATGCGCCCGCCGCCAGAGGCTCCCGTGTTCGTGTCTCAGCCACCCTCGACTCCTCCGTCGTTGTACCCGCAGGATACTCTTTCTCTATCGGATAAGTAGAGATTGATCGAGAAATACCGATTTGTCAAGGGTGTTTGTGTATATTAGAGCCCAACGGACGTCAATCCCTTTGAGACGGAGAGAAAACTTCATGGCATTGCAGATCGGGCAGCAGGCCCCCAACTTCCAGGCACAGACGACCGAGGGAGAGATCGACTTCCACGACTGGCTCGGCGACTCGTGGGCCGTGCTCTTCTCCCACCCGAAGGACTTCACCCCCGTGTGCACCACCGAACTCGGTCGGCTCGCGGCGCTGAAGCCCGAATTCGACCAGCGTGGTGCGAAGATCGTCGGCCTCTCGGTCGATCCGCTCGACCGCCACAAGGAGTGGTCGAAGGACATCGCCGACGTGGCGGGCGCCGAGGTCAACTACCCGCTGATCGCCGACACCGACTACGTCGTCTCGAAGCTCTACGACATGCTTCCGGCCGACACCTCCGGTGACGCCACCGAGCGCACCCCCGCCGACAACCAGACGGTGCGCAACGTTTACATCATCGGCCCGGACAAGAAGGTCAAGCTCGTCCTCGCCTACCCGATGTCGACCGGTCGCAACTTCGACGAGATCCTCCGCGTGATCGACTCGCTCAAGCTGACCGCCGAGCACCAGGTCTCCACGCCGGCCGACTGGAAGAACGGCGACAAGGTCTTCCTCGCCGGTTCCATCTCTGACGAGCAGGCCCGCGAGATCTACCCGGACGGCTGGGAGCAGCCGAAGCCGTACATCCGCATCGTCCCGCAGCCCAACGGGTCGTCGGCTTCGTAGGTGACCGGCCAGCCTCGACGGGGTGAACCACCCCGTCTGATGGCCGGATGATCGACAGCGCCCGGGCGGACCCATCTCCGCCCGGGCGCACGTCATTTTGAGGACGCAAACACCCCCCTGTCGCGCCTGGTGCCAGGCACCGAGCGCGACACCGCGTCCAGCGATATCCCCTACTTCCAGGACTTTCTCCTCTCCGGACCGGGACGCTGTCGCGCCCGGTGCCAGGCACCAGGTGCGACAGCACGCTCCCAGACGGGCATCGATTTCCCACCTCATGCCTTGACAATGAGATGCCGATACGGAAATATGGGAAAATCAATGGGAATTAACGGTTTTTATCCATCAGCCACCGGGACGGCACCCGTTCGCGACGCGGGACGAGCGCCCGTGGGTGCGTCACGTTCACCCCTCTCACTGATCCCGGAGACGCGGGAGCAGCACCGCTCCCGGCGACCCGTCGTCGCCGTCACGATGGGTGTCGAGGACGTGCGATGGGGCGCCGGCTGGAACGGCCGGGCCGCCATGCTCCCGATCGACTACGTGCGTTCGATCCGCCAGGCGGGCGGCCTTCCCGTGCTGGTCCCGCCCGACGAGCACCTGGAACACGACCCCGACGAGATCCTGGACGTGGCCGACGCCGTCCTTTTCACCGGCGGCGCCGACATCCACCCCACCGCGTATGGCCGCACCCCGGGCGCACACATGGAACCGGTCGATCACCTTCGCGACCGCGTCGAGCTGGCCGTGATGCGACGGGCACTCGAGCGCGACATGCCCGTGCTCGGTATCTGCCGCGGCTTCCAGCTGCTCAACATCGCCGCGGGCGGAACGCTCCATCAGCACCTTCCGGACGCGCTGGGCCACGATCACCACCGACGCTCGGTCGGGACGTTCGCGGGCAACCACCACGCGATCACCATCGCCGACGGTTCGCACGTGGCATCCCTTGAGGGAGCCAACGAGATCACCCGCGCCTCGCACCACCACCAGGGTGTCGACACCGTGGGGTACGGAGTCTCCGTGACCGCACGGTGCCCGATCGACGGGCTGCCGGAGGCGATCGAGGTCACCGACCTCTCGTTCGCGGTCGCGGTCCAATGGCATCCGGAGGTGGAGGAGGACTGCGCCCCGATCCACGGCCTCGTCGCGACGGCGGTCGAGCGGGCATGAGGGGTACGGGGAAGACGAATCGGCGAATGCGCACCGGGTCGACGGCACGTCGGCCGGCGAGGGTGACGACCGATCGATGTCCGGCTGACGCGATCGCCCGCTGACGGCGCCGTCCACACCCCTTCCCTCCGCCCGAAAGACCGCACGATGAGCCCGAACGACACACGCATCCGCCGTAACATCATCCGCCACAACTCCCGTTCCCTCCTGGAACAGACCATCCGTCGATCCAGCATCCGCGAGGTCGAGCTCACCTGGCCGGACCACCACGGACACCCGCGCGGGCAGCGTCTTCCGACGGCGTCGTTCGTCGGACACGTCCTCGAGTCGGGCATCCGGCTGTCCGGCAACGTCTTCGCCCCACCGGACACCGAGTCCACCGCGCCGACGCTGGCCGTACCCGACAGCGCCACCTTCCGCCGTGTCCCCTGGAGAGACCACAC
Organism: uncultured Bifidobacteriaceae bacterium; assembly: GCA_964531025.1. Taxonomy (GTDB): domain Bacteria; phylum Actinomycetota; class Thermoleophilia; order Miltoncostaeales; family Miltoncostaeaceae; genus CALMEC01. Next base: position 1,147,324 of record CAZHDY010000001.1, read on the forward strand.
CGGTCACGTGATCGCCGACATCGTCACCCGTGATCGCGACATCGTGCCGACCACGCCGCGCAGCGTGCTCCGTCGTACGGTGGATCGCCTGGCGGGACTCGGGCTCTCAGCACTGATCCGCATCACCGTCGAGGGGTACATCCTCGACGGGAACGGCGATCCGTTTCCCCACGGCAATGGTCGCGATTCGCTCGTCGAGGCGAACCGGTTCGGCACTCTGCTCGAGCCGTTGACCTCCGGACTCGGCGGGTTCGTGTCGGTGTCCAGCGTGTCCACGGCCGACGGTCCGGGGCAGTTCGCCATCACGCTCGCGGAAGCCCAGCCCCTGGACGCCGCCGACGACGTGTTCCGTCTCACCTATGCCCTGAACGAGCTGGCACGCCGGGCCGGCGCACGGCTCTCGTTGGCGACGCCCGCGCACCCGTCCCTGCCTCCGGCGACGACCCACGTGCAGGTGTCCGTCTGGCAGGACGACCAGCCGGTGTTCGGGTGGGGAGCCCACGAATCCTCCGGCACGGCCGCTCGCGCGGCCGACAGCGTGCACGCGCATCTGCCCGCACTGACGCTCTTCGGTGCACCGTCACATCCCTCCTACGCACAGGATGGGGCGTCGGTCCACCCGCCCGTTCCGGTCACGTGGGAGGCGGATCCCGGCCCCATCGACGAGGAGCCACTCCACGACTGGCCCGCCGCCGCACGCGTGGGTCTGAGGGTCGCCGCCGACGCCGAACCGCACTGGGCCGTCGCGGCCCTTCTGACCGCAGTCGTCCTCGGCCTGGATCCGGAGGCCTCGGCTCCACCCGTCCAGGATCCGCCGCGCTCGCTGTCCGAGGCGATCGACGCCACTACGAATGATGCCGCCCTCACCGAGATCCTGGGTCGCGACGCCGTCGCAGCGTACGCGGCACGGACCCATGCCCGGTGGCTGGATGACGTGACCACCGCGGGGGCAGGCACCGTCGAGACGGGTGATTCCACGGAGGCGTGGAATCACCATCTCGAGGAACAGAGCGGGTAATCCCCCTTTGCAGCAGCCGGCGTACCCGTCCGGCTTTGCCGTTTTCTCACCTCCTGTGACTTCCCGACGGATGTGACGACTCGTAGGGTTCGGTGACCAGCGCGTAGCGCGTCCCGACCCACGAAAGCCTCCAGGACCGACGATGCTCGTTCGAACCGCACCCTCCCTCCGTCCACTCGGCCGTGGCCGACGCACCGTGCTCGCCTGCGCCATCGGCCTTCTGGGCCTGGCCCTCGCGGGGTGCGGCGGATCGGATTCGCTCACCGGCACGTCGACCTCGATGGGTACGGATGACCAGGTCTTCACCGACACGATCGCGACGGACACGACGTTCACGGACACGACCGGCACCATGGACACCACGTCGACGGACGAGACGTGGACGGACACCGTGTCGACCGACGCATCGACGAGTCCGCCGACGACATACGCCGAGGCGATGGACCGCATCGGATCCGCCCGCAGCGTCACGCTCGACAGCGACCACTTCGCCGGCAACGACACGGACGTCTACTGCCTGATCGTCGACGCGCCGGGCATCACCGCGTGCGAGACGTTCGAGGACCGCCACCCCGCGCCGCCCGGCCAATGCACCTACCCCGACGCCCCCAAGGACGTGGGACGCATCGTGATGGAGGGGTCGGAGGTCACGCCGGTGTGCAACTCGGACACGATCCGCGACGGGGGCGTCGCTCAGCGCATCCCGTCCGGCGCCACCGTCGCGTCGCCCGACGGATCACGTCGGTGCCTCGCTCTCCCGGAGGGGATCGCATGCATCGACACATCCACCCGCCAGGGGTTCTTCATGGGTAACTCCGGGTACACCGTGTTCCCCTAGATGGTTTCGTCTGCGCGCCTCGCGAGAGGCGGCCGACGGGACACGCTTCGAAGCGGCGGATCATCTTCCGGCAACGGTTCTCGTGTGACCCCGCGCGCGCCGGCGACGTAGTACGGGCATCACGACCCGAAGGACCGAGCATGCCCGCCGCACTCCGCCCCCGACACTCCATGAGGTTTTGGCGACCCATCGCCTCAGCCCTCGCCCTCACGGCATGCGGCACAGCATGGACGACGTCGGCGACAGGGCTCTCCATCGAGCCGGTCGAGCGTCTCACGATCACCGCACCGGCGACGGTGGCCGTCGACCGCGACCAGGTCGCCATCCCGGTCACGCTCGAGAGCACCGGCACGGTGAGCGCGACCGACACCACACTCCGCGTGTGGGGCCCCGGCTACGGCACCCTGCGGGCGCGCACCCTGGACATCGGCCCGATCCGTCCCGGGCGCGGACGGCGGGTGGTCATCCGCCTCCGCGGCCGGGCCGCGACCTTCCGTCAGCCCGTCTACCTGTCCGCCTCGTCCTCCAGCGTCTCCGGGGCGACACGGACGATCCTGATCGAGCCGACGCCGGACGCCTCCATGGACGGCCAGGGCCTCGCGTTCTCGGGTCTCGCCGGTATGAGCCGCGGCAGCCGGGTGATCTGGTGACGACACGGCCCCCCGGACGCATGAGACGATGACGACGTGTCGCACCAGAACGAAGGAAGCTTCACATGCAGGTAGTCATCGTCGGCGGCGGTATGGCCGGGCTCGTCCTCGCCCAGGGCCTGTGCCGACGCGGCATCTCGCCCGTCGTCCTGGAGCGAAGCCCCACGGGAACCGTTGTCCCCGGACCCATCATGCTGCCGTTCCAGGCATACGGCCCTCTGGACGACATCGGCCTGATGGACGCCGTACGGCGCACCGGCCGCGCCATCCCGCCGTATCAGGGAGACGATCCCGTCGCGTACGGACTCGGACGTGAATACCTGCTCGACCATCTACGTCGCGACGTGGACATCCGTAACGGGTCGACGGTCACCGGCCTGGTGAAGGACGGTGATCGCGTGGTCGGCTGCCGGGTCTCCACCGACGACGGCGACATCGAGATCGCGGCGGACCTGGTCGTCGGTGCCGACGGCACGCATTCACCGGTGCGGACGATGGCCGGATTCCCGGCCGAGGTCGACGAGTTCGACACGGCGACGCTCTCGTGGAGTAGCGAGGTCGAGGCGCCCGAACCCTTCGCGATCCACTTCCTTCCCGACGGGCGTCAGGTCACCATGCTCACCTGGTCGGGCGGTACGGCCGCCAGCTGGCAGATCCCCCGCCCGAAAGGTGGCGCGGAGGAGGCCATGGCGCCCGGCTTCGCGGCGTACCGCCGGAGCTTCGCCATGTTGCTTCCGGTGGCCGCCGACGCGCTGGCGGCCGCCACCGAGGACGACTGGTTCTACCGCGAGGGTCAGGGCGTGACCTGCGACACCTGGTGGCTCCCGGGTGTGGCATTGATCGGCGAGGCGCTCCACGCCTTCAACCCGGAGGCCGGCATCGGCTCGGGTCTCGGCATGGGCGACGCGCAGGCGCTGGCCGTCGCCATCGCCAACAACCCGGATGACGCCGATGCGGCGTGCCGCGAGTGGGAGCACTGGCGGCGCCCCGCACTGGCCCCCTACCTGGCCATGGGCAGCCAGGCCGTCCGGGTCGTGCGCGGAGGCGACCCGAGACCCGAAGAGGAATGGCCGCCACCGGATCCCTTCCCATCACGGTGACGGCACCACCGTCACGTCTCACCCCGGTGATGACCACCCTCGCCTACATCGTGCGCGACGGGAACGTGCTGCTGTGCCATCGCATCGCGCGCGATGACGACATGCAGCGCGGGAAGTACAACGGAGTGGGCGGCCACATGGAACGGGACGAGGACCCGGTCACGTGCGTCCGCCGGGAGATCGCCGAGGAGACCGGACTCCATGTCGAGGCACCGACGCTGCGGGGCACCATCGGCTGGCCGGGATTCGGCGTGAACGGCGAGGATCACTTCGCGTTCGTGTTCCGCGTTGACGACTCCGTGGGCGAGCCGTTCGCCGACAACGACGAGGGAACGCTGTCGTGGCATTCCGTCGATCGATTGGACGTCCTGCCCATGTGGGAGGGTGATCGTCTGTTCCTGCCGTACGTCTTCGACGCCGACCCGACCCTGTTTCACATCGTCATCCCCTATGACGGCGGGCGGCCCACCGGGTGTACGGTTGTGCGAGGGACGTCGACCAGAGCGATCCCCATTTGAGATGGTGAGCGAACGGACATGAGCTACGACATCGTCTTCCTGCCCGGTTCAGCCCGCGATGACTGGGCCGGTGCCATGGACAACCTCGAGATGCACGCCATGATGGACGCCGCCCCGTCGGATGACGACGTCGCCGCCTGGGACCGTCTGGGCGAGACCCTCACGACGAACGGCGTGGCCTTCGACCGCGTCGATGCGGACGAGGAGCGCACGTACACGGTGCTGCACCCCACGATCGAGATCGTCCTTCGGGCCGGCGACGTGCGCATCGCCGTCCCCTACCAGGCCGACCTGATCGACGAGCTGGACGAGGCCTTGCCGCGGATCGTCCACCTCACGGAGGACGCCACCGGACTGATCGCCTACGACCCCCAATCCGACCGGGTGTTCTTCTCGCCGGAGAACCACCCCCGAGAGGTCATCCAGTCGGTGTGCGACCTGCTCGCCGAACGTGAGCTCGCCGGTGCGACGCGTACCGAGCGCCGCGGCGTCCTGCGCCGCTTCTTCCACCGGCACGACTGACCGACTCCGCGGCCGGCGCGCCGTGGACGCAGCGCAATGTCGATCATCCGTCCCGGTGGCGGATCGAGCGGATCCGACCGACCCTAGATGAGTAGTGCCGCGGAAATCGCGGCGTGGTTCGTGCCCCCGGCGGCGCAGATACGCCACCGGACGACTCGAACAGGCAAACCAGCATGCCCTTCGACGCCCGGAGACACCCCACATCCACCGGTTGCGCGCCCCACATCCACTCTTCCGTGGCACCACTCATCTAGATGGGCTTGCCGCCCCGCAACTCGGGGTGGAAGCGGATCAGCCGCTCGTCCAGATCGTCCAGCCCACGCGCTCTCACGATCGCGGGGCGCGCACCGACCCGCTCGTAGTGGGCATCGACCGCATCGCCACCGAGCCGCGGCGATCCGTAGGACTCCCATCCCTTGAGCATGTACAGGTAGACGTCGGCGACACTGAACTCGTCGCCCAGGCACCACTGCCGTCCGGTGAGCTGTGATTCCAGGTAGTCGCCGGCCTCCTCGAACTGCGCCAGGCCCTTCGCCGAGATCCCCTCATGCCCCTGGTCGGAAGCGGTGAGCATCGCTGGGTACTGCAACGGGTAGTGGATCGTGTGGAGGGTGTTGGCCAGGTACACCACCCAGCGGAGCAGATCGCCCCGCAGAGGCTCGCCCGGAGCGGGTCCGAGGCCGGAACCGGGGAAGCGCTCCACCAGGTAGAGGAGGATGGCACCCGTCTCGTAGACGTTCGTGTCGTCGTCGCGGATCGCCGGAACCCGCATCCGCGGGTTCACCGCCGCGAACGCCGCATCGTCGGCGCGGTCGCGCGGGTGGACGTCGTGCACGGTGTAGTCGATACCGCCCTCCTCCAGCGCCGCGCGGACCGCGAAGCTGGACGAGCCGGTTATCTGGAAGAGTTCGATCATGCGCAGACGTTAGTTGATCGGGCACCCGACGCCACAACCGACCCGGACGCACGCACGCGACGGCAGTGACCCTGCCAGAATGCGGGTCCGTGACCTCGCCCGCATCCTCTGATCGACCCGCCATTCCAGGAATGGCCGAAGCCATCGGGGGCTGGCGCGGTGCCGCCGAATCGGCCGTCCCCACGATTGTGTTCGTCGCCTTCGTGTCGTTCAATCGCGACGCGATCCGCACCGCGGCCATCGTGGCCGTTGCGGCCGCGGTCGTCCTGGCGATCGTGCGCCTGGCGCGCGGACAGACCGTCCGCTACGTCGCGGGAGGGGTGGCCGGCGTGATGCTGGCGGCCTTCATCGCCGCCCGCACGGGTCGCGCCGGGGATTTCTTCCTGCCCACCATCATCATGAACGCGGTCTCCGCTCTGGCGTTCATCGCATCGAACCTCGCCCGCCGGCCGGTGGTCGGCTACATCGTCACCGGGCTCACCGGACGCGATCCACTGGGCGATTGGCATCGCGACCCGGCATGCCGTATCCCCGCCGCCCGAGCGACGTGGGTGCTGGCCGCGATATTCCTGGCGCGCCTGGCGGTACAGGTGCCGCTCTATCTGGCCGACGCGCTGGTTGCCCTGGGCACGGCGAAGCTCGCCATGGGGGTTCCTCTCACCGCGGTCGGCATCTGGCTGTCGTGGCTCCTCATGCGGGAATCCCCCCTGCTCAAGGGCCCCCGGCCGGAGTCCTCCGAGGCCTGAGCCACGGGGCCTGCCTGTGGTCCGTGAGACGACCACGCAACGACGCCGCTGGCATGATCTGACCTGCAAGTCGGCGTATTTCGCCATTCAGAGGCCCGATTCCGCGAAATCGTGGTTGCGGGGTGCGTTACCGCAGGGAAAACCCTCGAGGTCGCCCCTATCCGTGCCGATGGTAGCTGGGCAGGTGCCCGTCATCGACCAAACCTGGGATCTGCCGTGCAGTGGAAGGACCGAATGTGAGCCCCGCAGTCTCAATCGCCATCGCCCTCGCCGTCGCTCTCGTCGTCTTCCTGCTCTCGAAGCGTCGGCGTAGCGAGATCGAATCCGCACCGACCGACGGTGCCGCGGCCGCAGCAGCCCCTGCATCGCAGGAGACATCGTCGGTGGAGACCGCCGGTGTCCTCGCCATCCCGGCTTTCGCCGAGACCGACGAACCCGCGCCGATCCCCGTGGTGTCCGTGCGTGAGCCTGCGGATCCGACCCCGGACGCTCTCCCCGGGTCGGCACTCGGCTGGACGACCGATGCCACCGACCTTCCCACGGACCTCGGTGCAGCGCCGTCGGTGACCGATGCACCGATCGCGTGGCCCGCATCCGACACCACTTCCATCCCGCCGCTGTCCACCGAGACCGAGGCCTTGCTGAGCGGATCGCTCGACGCCCCGTCAGTTCAGAACGGTGCGGGGCTTGCCACACCGGAGCCGGCATCGTCCGAGGACGGCCTTCCCCCGCTTCCCGAACTTCCTCCGCTCCCGCCACTCCCCGGTCTTCCGGCAAGCGACGGCATGCCCGCGGTGCCGCCCCAGGTTCCCGATGAGGCCCCTCCGGCCGCCCCCCGACAGAACCCCCGCGTGCCCGGCAGCGATCTTCCGCCCACAGCGGTGCCGTCTCAGCCGGCGACCTCCCCGACGCTCGACCGTTCCGCGCTGGAGCCCCACCCGCCTCAGGGCCGACCGCAGCAGCGTCCCGCCGGGCCCGGCGGACCGCGTCCCCCGCGCCCCGGCGGTGCCGGTACGCCTGGTGGCCCCGTCCAGCGTCCGCCTGCCGGATCCCCGGCCGCCGCTCGCCCCGGAGCCCCGATGGCCCGCCGACCGCGTCCCGGCGCGGCCCCGTCCGGTCCGCCCCACACACAGCGCCCGCCCGCCCCCGGCGGTGCGCGGCCCGGCGCTCCAGGCCCGTCACGCCCGCCGGCTCCCGGAGCCGGTCCCCGTCCGGGCGCCCCGGCGCGTCCGCGTCCCGCCGGCCCACCTCCGCAGGCCCCGCCCGCTCAGCGTCCGCCCGCCGCGACCAGCGGCGAGCCCGTGAAGGACGTCATGGCCGAGGTCTCCCGGACGCTCGCGCTCATGGATGACATCGACCGGGCCGGGGTGATCGGCGACACCCGTTTCCCCACCGCAGCGTGGATGCGGCACCGCGCCAGCATGCCGATGCTGCTGCCGCCGGACCAGGTCATGTCGATCACGATGTTCTACCAGACGGTCTCCCGCCTCAATCAGCTCCTCGACAAGAACCAGGGCGGCCTCAGCACGGGACAGCCGCTCTCGGAGCGCGTGCGCACACAGCTGCAGTTCATCCGCAAGATCGGCGAGCAGATGGCCCTGGGCTCCCTGACGGGAGGCGGACCGAAGTAGCCCGCGCCCGGGGGTGGCACGACGCACTCCCTGTGACGAACACATGTTCGCTACACTCGGGCGATGCCCCCGCAGGAACCGACCATCCTGCACGCCGACCTCGACGCCTTCTACGCGTCGGTCGAGCAGCTGCTCGATCCGTCACTGCGCGGTCGCGCGATGGCGGTGGGCGGGAACGTCGTCCTCGCCGCCTCGTATGAGGCGAAGCGGTTCGGCGTCGCCAGCGGAATGGCCACCTGGCGGGCGAGGGAGCGCTGCCCCGACCTGGTCCTCGTGCCGGGACGCTTCGGCGAGTACCGCACGCTGAGCCAGCGTGTGATGGAGATCCTCGGTCACTACACACCCGCCGTCCAACAGCTGTCGATCGACGAGGCATTCCTCGACGTGCGGGGATCCGAACGCCTTTTCGGATCGCCCGCGACCATCGCCCACGAGATCCGGCGACGCGTTCAGGACGAGGTCGGGCTGACCCTCTCGATCGGTATGGCGTCGACCAAGCACCTCGCCAAGATCGCCTCGCAGGTTGCGAAACCCGACGGGCTCGTGATGGTACCGGTGGGCGAGGAACGAATGTTCCTCGAACCGCTTCCGATCCGGCTCATCTGGGGTATCGGCCCGGCCACCGAGGGTCGCCTGACCGCAGCGGGCATCCGCACCATCGGGGACCTGGCCCGCGACTCACCCGACCGCCTCACCGCGATCCTCGGTGCCGAGAACGGCCGGCGGCTCCACGCTCTGGCCCACAACGAGGATCCCCGTCGGGTCGCGGCCCCTCCCCGGCAACGATCGCTGGGAGCGCAGTCCGCGTTCCCCCGCACCCGTCCCACGCCCGACCTTCTCGCCGAGACGCTGGGGCACATCGCCGACCGCATCTCGTCACGTCTGCGGAAGGAACGTCTCGCCGGGCGCACCATCAGCGCGCGGGTGCGGTTCCTGCGCATGAGGAGCGTCACCCGGTCCATCACCCTGTCCGAACCGGTCTGCACGACGCTGACGCTCACCGAGATCGCCCACCTCCTCGTCCGTCAAGCCCTTGACGACAATCCCGACGAGCGCTTCGTCACGCTGCTCGGCGTATCGGTATCGAAGCTGAACGAGGAGGGTCCCGTCCAGACCGAGCTGCCGGTCACGACCGACGACGCCGACCCGATCCGGCCGGGGTCACCGCGTACCGCGGTCCGTCGTGAGGTCGACCGTTCGATGGACGCGGTCCGTGAACGCTTCGGGCGCGCCGCCGTCGGCTACGCGACGGTGCGCCTGTCCGACCGGGCCCGGGTTCCCGACGCGTTCCGGGAACTGGCGGAGCGTGACCGCCCCGCCGAGGACGAGCACCCCTGACGGTCACCACTCGCGGTCACTCGCACATGGTCCCCCCGGGAGTCCACCTCCGTGGACCGACAATCGAGGTCCGAGCCCGCCCGACGGCACACGCTCACCGGGGCACGGTCAGGATCCGCCGGACGTGCCCCCCTCGAACTTCGCGACTCCCCGCTCGACGGCCTCGATGAGGTATGAGCGGAGATTGGCGGCCGTGACGATGGTGTCGACCGATCCCACCTTCTGAGCGCGCTCGATGCTGTGGATGTCGTCGAACTCGGTGGCTACCTCTCCCAGCTTCTCGGAGCGCACCGCGGACCGCACCTGGTTGAGTTCGGCGCGCAGCGCGGCGATACCCGCAGGGGGTGCCTCCGCGATCCGGGCCTCGATCTCCTGGACACGGGGATCCTCGTTGGTCCGCGTGTCGACGTCACGGGCGAAGACGACCGCCGCGGCAGGCGCACCGCCGATGACCGACGCGTACGAGCCCTCGACCGCGACGACCTCCATGTTGTCGTTGAGCGCCCCTGAGAAGACGACGAACGCGCCACCGTGGTACCGGGAGATCACGCAGAAGACGATGGGCCCGTCGAAGTTGACGATGCCGCGCCCGATCTCGGCTCCGAACTCGAGCTGCCACTTGCGCAGGGACTCCGGTGATCCGTCGAATCCCGAGAGGTTGGCCAGCACCACGAGGGGCCGTGACCCGCTCGCCGCGTTGATCGCCCGCGCCACCTTCTTCGACGACGCCGGGAACAGGGTGCCCGCGGACCACTGGTCCGGTCCGTCCGCCGGGAGAAAGCCCGTCCGCGGGATCGGCCGCGACTCGATGCCGATCAACGAGACGGGACGGCCTCCGAGGTGGCAGTCGAAGACCACCGCGGTGTCGGCGTCGCCCATCCCGGCCCAGCGCTCGAGGGGCTCGCTGTCGAGGTCGGCCACCGCCCGCATCACGGGACGGATGTCGAACGGACGCTTGCGCTCGGCGTTCGTCTCGGTGCTGAAGATCTCGCCGACGGTCTGGAACTCGCCGGGCGCCGCCGAGAGCGGGAACTCGCGCACGTCGCGATCGACGGGATCCCCACTGGTACGGGGACGTGCGAATCGCTCGCCGGGAGCGACGTAGGTGCGGTCGTAGTACTGGAACAGAAGGTCACAGGCACCGGCCAGGTGCGGAGCCCAGTACTGGGCCTCGCCGTTCGGACCCATGATGCGGTCGTAACCGCCGATGCCGAAGTTGTCCTCCGCCGACACACCACCCGAGTAGTCGAGCGCCTGCTTCCCGGTGAGCACCATCGCGCTGTCGGGGGTCATGATGAGGATGCCCCGCGTGTGCATGAGCATCGTCGCCTCGGCGTTCCAGTACGGCTGGGCGCCCACGTTGATGCCGGCGACGATGATGTTGATCTCGCCACCGTCCTGGGTGAACCGGACGATCCGGCGCAGCGCGCGTGCGACCCAGTCCATGTTCTCGACGCCGCTGTCGCGCGAGATCTTCGCACCGGACGAGAGGGAGAACCACTCGACCGGGACCTTCATCTCCTCGGCAAGGTCGATCGCGGCGATGATCCGGCTGCACTCGGGCTCGGAAACCGATCCCAGGGATCGCGTCGGGTCTCCCATGATGACGACGCGCGTCATCCCCTCCGGGTACTTCTCGGTGGGTGTCGAGACGACGCCGCAGACAACGCCGGCGGTGTTGCCGCCCGGCCCGCGGGTGACGGGTGTGAACGCCCCGTTCTCGTCGAGGTCGTACTCGGTGAACCCGCCGTCCGTCCCGGAAACGAGGGGAACGAGCTCGTACGGGTAGACCGTGCCGCGACGACGCGCCGGCAGCTTGCGCCGGTCGTAGTCGGTCAGCGGGGCCAGCGGCTTGGCCGGGGCCTCGTTCACGAGGACCGTGACGCCGGCGTTCGGCTGGTAGCTGAAGCTGAGGGCGATCTCACCGGCCTCGGTGCCCTCCTGGTCGGTGGTGCGCATGTAGAGGGTGACGTCCTCCAGCCCCAGCCCGGCGGTCATCTGTGCGAGGCGATTCCTCGCCACGATGACAAGATCGTCCATGGAGGCCGAGACCACGGGCCACACGTAGAGGAACACGTGATTGACCTCGTCCCCCTTGGACCGGGATCCGTCCGCACGCGCACCGCGGATGCTCTCCAGGCAGTTGCCCAGCGTGCTCTCCACACCCGGCAGCGCCAGGGGCGCTCCGGACGCGTCACGGGTCAGGTTGAAGTCGCGAACCTCCGCCATCGCGACCAACCGCCGGTCCCCGCCCTCGTCGGCGGTGCATCGGAACAGATAGGTCGATCCCACCGACGGCAGCCGCTCCAGGGCGAACTCGTCGAGCCGCCACAGCCGGAGACGACGCGCGATCATCGGGTGCATCCCGCGCGCCACCCGCTCCTCGACCAGCTCACCGTCGACGCGCCGGAACGTGAAGTGACGGTCGCCTCCGCCGGACGTGTCGTTGATGGAGACGGCGACGCGGTTCAACGCCTCCGGCAGGTCCGCCGAGCGCATCAGGTCGGTGAGGTGCGCGGCGATCTCGTCCAGGTCGGCGGGCGGATCGCTCCATGCGACGTAGAGGTCGGCGACGGCACCGTCCGGGTACGAACCCTCACGGATGAGGGCACCGATCTCCGCCAGTGCTGCCCCCACGTTCTCGCCCGTGGTCACGGTGGTGACCAGGCCCACGTCACGCATCGCCAGGTTCTGCCGACGCCGGTCGTAGGTCGCCGTCAGGAACCAGCGACCGGCCCGCTCGCTGATCTGGGTGCCCTTCAGCTCACGGAACTTGTAGTAACGATGCGTGAAGACGTCGAGGAGGATGCGGTCACGGCCCTCACCGAGCGCGACCTGCTCTCCGAGGAGCGAGAGCAGCCGGAACGGTGAGTCGATGAGACGGGCGCGGTGTTCCGCCCCGGCGGCACCGTCGGCACCGGCCGCCAACGCGTCGATGTCCTCGCGGAACTGGCGGTAGCTGCTCTCTCGGCTCTCGAGCAGCTCCGGCCGGTCGAACACCGCGAACCGGACCGCCCGCGCCTCGTCCGCGATGGCGGGATGCCGCAGCTGGGTGGCCACGATCAGACGGTCGAGGGTGTGACGCAGCTCGTCGCGGTTGCCGTCGTCCAGGCCGTCCGCACGGTTCTGGAGGTGGCCGAGGACCGTCGAGACGACCGGCAGGTGGGTCGCCACGCGCTGATGCGCGAGGAAGATCCGGTAGCAGGCGTCGATGAGTTCCCGGGAGCGGTCCAGAGACGTGACCCCGTAGTGGGTGAGGGCCCGTGACAGGCTCTGCTGGAGCGCCTCGGTCAGCCCCTCGCGCTTGACATCCAGTGACCGGAGGAAACCGTTGAAACTCTCGCGCGGTGAGTGCACCCACTCGTCACCGTCGGCGTCCTCGACGGGTGGCCGATCACGTGAGAGCTCGGCCAGGTCGGCGAAGATCCGGAGGATCTCGAGCTTCCGGGCGAGAAGGTCCGTCCCGTCACCCGTCGCCAAGAGCGAGTCCAGACGGGCGATGAGCCCGCGGGCGGTGGCGGGGTCGATGTCGTAGCCGAGGACCAGGCTCCGCATGTCGTCCAGGACACGGGTGATCTCGTCGTCACCCGACGACGACGTGAAGACGACGCGCTCGACGACGGCGGCGTCGTCATCGTCATCGGACCCGCTCGGTTCGAGGCGGACGAGCGGTGCTCCGGCAGCCACCTGCACGTTGCCCGCCACGAGCACCTCACGCACCGTTCCCGCGAAGGGAGCGGTGAGCGTGGTCTCCATCTTCATGGCCTCGACCACGACAACCGGTTCGCCGGCGGCCACCTCGGTGCCCTCGGAGACCGGGATCGCCACGACCAGAGCCGGGGCGGGAGCACGGATCAGTCCGCCTTCGTCACGCGAGACACGGTGAGCGAGACCGTCGACCTCGACGAGGAGGTCTGACGCGCTCGGCGAGAGCGTGACGCGGTGGATCCGGTCGCCGATGACCACACGCCGGTCGAACTCGCCCAGGTTGTCCACGTGTACGTCGAGGTCCGCACCGTCGATGCGGACGCGGTACTCGCCCGGACCCAGGTGGCCCACCACCGCGCGATACGGCGCACCACGGAAACGCAGCTCGACGGTGGTCTCGATGTCACTGGCGTCGGCGGGCCGGCCGCGACGGGCCGATGCGTAGAACTCCGCGCGTTCGAGCGACTCCTGCTCGTTGCACGCCTCGATCGCCGCCGTGACGACCGCGACGTCACCCAGATGGGCGGGGAGCAGCGGATCCGTCCCGAGACGGTCGAGCCATCCCGTGTCCACGGTGCCCGCGATGACATCGGGATGCTGGAGGAGTTCCAGGAGGAACGTCCGGTTGGTGGCGCCACCCTCGATGACCGCGGACGTCTCCGCGAGGGCGCGCCGGAGACGGGCCAGGGCCTCGGCGCGATCGGAGCCCCAGGCGATGATCTTGGCGATCATCGAGTCGTACGCCGACGGGATCTCATCGCCCTCGGCAAAGCCCGAGTCCACACGGATACCCGGTCCGGACGGGAAGCGCAGACGCACGATGCGTCCCGGTGCCGGGGCGAAACCGCGCTGGGGGTCCTCGGTGTTGAGACGCCCCTCGATCGCGTGTCCGCGTTCAGCGGGCTGCTCACCCGGGAGCGGCTCGCCCGACGCGACCAAGATCTGGAGCTTCACGAGGTCCGCACCGGACGTGGCCTCGGTGACCGGATGCTCCACCTGGAGGCGCGTGTTGACCTCGAGGAACGCGAACTTCTGCTCAGCAGGCTGGTAGAGGAACTCGACGGTGCCCGCGTTCCGATAGCCGGCCGCCTTCACCAAACGGACGGCCGCGTCCGCGAGGAGCTTCGACTGCTCGGGGGCCAGCACCGGTGAGGCCGATTCCTCGATCAGCTTCTGGTTGCGCCGCTGCACCGAACAGTCGCGGACACCGAGGGCCCAGGCGTTGCCGTGGGCATCGGCGATGACCTGGACCTCCACGTGCCGCGCATCCTGGACCACGCGCTCCATGAACACCGTGGCGTCGCCGAACGAGCGGAGGGCCTCGTCGCGTGCGCGCTCGAACGCGATGGCGACCTCGTCGGCCTTCTCGACCCGACGGATACCGCGCCCGCCACCGCCGGCGGTCGCCTTGATCATGAGCGGGAAACCGATCTCGTCGGCGTGCTTCAGCGCGTCCTCGACCGTATCGACGGGGCCACCGCTCCACTCGGCGACGGGGACGTCGTTCTCCTCCGCCAGGAGCTTCGCCCCGATCTTGTCGCCCAGGCGGCGCATCACGTCGGGAGCCGGGCCGATGAACGTCACGCCCAGGCGTTCACAGAGTTCCGGGAACGCCGGATCCTCGGCGACGAAGCCCCATCCCACCCAGGCCGCGTCGGCACGGCTGACGAGCAGGGCGCTCTCGAGCTGCTCGAGATCCAGATACGGGTTGATCTCGCTGCGGATCAGAACGGCCTCGTCGGCCTCCCGCACGAACGTCGCATGTCGCTCTTCCTCGGTGTAGAGGGCGATCGTCCGGATGGGACGCCCGGCCTCCACCGACAACTCTCGAGCGGCGTGGATCAGCCTTCGGGCAGGCTCTCCGCGGTTGATGATTGCGATCCGTTCGAGCATGCCCGCACGTTACCCATCAGCACTCCGCGAGGGAATCCGGCAGAACGCACCTATTGGTAATAGGCCCCGTTGCGCGGTGCCGTGTCCGTCGTTACCGTCCGGCCATCCCACAGACAACCCCCGAAGACAGGGTGGACCATGAGCAAACCGTTCGTCATCAATCGACACAATCAGCTCGTCTTCCCGTCGAACTTCGAGGGTGATCTGGACTTCAGCGTCATCGACACCGAAGCCCAGCTCGCGGACGTCGTACGCCGGGACTTCGAGGCGAAGGCCCCGAAGGGCGCCGAGATCGCTGAACGCGCGGCGGAGGGGAAATACCGGACGAAGTACCAGCTCCTCCGGGACATGGCGCTCAACCTGTTCTGGTCCAATCGCTTCGCCCTCACCATGTACGACAAGCGCCCCATGCGCTGGAAGGATGTGCCGAAGAAGCGGTCGGACATCTACATCCCGGTGCTCCAGCCGTGGGCGGATGGTGCGGAGAAGGTCGCGACCATCAAGAGCGCCTACGAGAGTCTTCCCGCCGAGTGGGACGACGAGGTGGAGTCGCGCATCGGAGAAATCCTCGGTGACGTCTTCAACAACAAGCGTCACCAGGCCACATCGCTCGAGCCCATCAAGCCGACGATCCAGGAGTTCATGGCGAGCGACACGGACCTCGCCTACACGCTCGCCGAGTACGACCCGGACTACCCCGTCTACTCCTTCCAGGAGATCATCGACTGCAACGAGGCCGTTCCCGAGCTCGAGGCCCTCCGGCGGATGGCGATGGTGCTCCACAACCAGTCGCCCTGGGACCGCGCCCGCGGTCGCCTGGCCCGCGCCGCCGAGATCGGCGACGACGACTTCGTGATCCTCTTCGTCCCTCGCAACCGCGAGGTGCAGATGTTCATCGAGCGGGCACGCGGCGACAAGCCGCCCCGCCGACGTCCGAGGCCGCCCAAGGAGCCGGTGCCCCAGAAGCCCGTCCCGCCGATCGTGGTGTCCGACGCCTACGCCGTTCGTCCCAAGATCGAGGCGATCGCGGTCGAGAAAGGTGAGGTCGTCTGCTCGAACGACGACGTCATCCGGAACACGGCATACAGCTGGAGCCCGATGTCGTCGGCCGAGATCTCGTCGAAGACCGGCATCGAGACCCGCCTCTACACGGCGCGCGACCTGGAGATCATCGGCCTGTCGGCGGCCCGGTCGGCCCTTGAGCGGTCCGGTCGCTCACCCGACGAGATCGCCGCCGTCATCTTCTGCTCGTGTACCAACACCCGGCTCATCCCGTCGGTGGCGACCTGGATCTCCGGGCAGCTCGGCATCTACCAGACGCACGCGTCCTTCGACCTCGTCGCCGCGTGCGCCGGATTCCCCTACGGCCTCGCCGAGGGGATCCGGATCCTGGAAGACGTGAAGCGTCCCGTCCTCATCGTGTTCGGTGAGAAGTTCTCCGACAAGATCGGGAGCGTGCGGACGTCACGCATGATCTTCGGCGACGGAGCCGCAGCCATGGTCATCGCCCCCGCCGAGGACGGCGAGCCCAGTGACGTGGAGGCCATCCAGACCTATGCCAGCGGTCCGGTGGCACAGGTGAACGCCATCATCTGGCCGAACCCCGAGTTCGACAACGACATCACCGTCTGGGGCCCCGAGGTCAAGTCGCTCGTCAAGCGCTACCTGGAACAGATGATGGGCGAGCTGTCGGCCCTGCCGGGAGACTCCGGGAAGATCGACCTCGTCGTCCCGCACCAGGCGAACCGGACGATGGTGGTGGACCTGGGCCTCCAGGCCGGCATCGCCGAGGAGCAGATGTACTTCAACATCGACCGGGTCGGCAATGCGTCCGCGGCCAGCATCCCGATCGCCATCCAGGACGCGGTCCTCGACGGCGTGATCGACCGGCCGATGCGGGTCTTCACCCCCGGGTTCGGGGCCGGTGCCGTGGCCGGATACTCGGTGGTCCGCATCGACCCGGACATCGTCGTCAAGGAGTCCCACTTCCCGTACGTGGACGACGACACCGAGCCGTCCCGGGCGTTCAGCTGGCAGGACGCGATCGACGCCTTCTGACCCGGCGCTCCACGGAGCCCGCACCCAGAACGACGAACGGCCTCTGATCCTTGGATCAGAGGCCGTTCGATCGTCCGATGCGGTGAATGCGTGCCGCTAGCTCTCGGTGCCCGGGAGCTTCTGGGCCTTCGGAGCGTCCGCGACGGGGGGCTTCGGTGCCTCAGCAGCGGACTCCGTGGCGGGCTTCTTCGCAGCCGTCTTCGGCGTCGAAGCCGAGGTCCGCTTGGCCTTCGGGGTCTCGGAGACCGGCGCCTTGGGAGCCGTCTGCGGCGTCGAAGCCGGTGCGACCGGGGCAGCGGCCGCAGCGGGCTGAGCCGTGGTCCTCTTCGCAGCAGTCTTCGGCGTCGCCGGCGAGGTCTGCTTCGCCGCCGGGGTGGGCGCGGCGGACGTGGTCGTCTTCTTGGTGGTCCGGCGCGTGGTCGTGGCGCGGCCCTTCGTCGCCTTGGGCGTCGCGGCCTTCGGTGCCGCGGGCTTGACGGTCTTCGCCTCCACGATCGGTGCGTCGATGACGGCCGACGAGGTCGCCGGAATCGCGGCGATCGTGGTCGTGGTGGCGACCGGGGCGGACACGGACGAGACGGCGTCGGCAAGCACGTCGAGGGCCTCGCTCCACGAGGCGATCACGATGCGCGCGCTCGTCGTCTGGACATCGACGTAGGCCTCCCATGCCTCAAGACCGGCGTCGTAGAGATCAAGCGAGCCCGGTACGGCGAGCCAGAACTCGATGGGGGTCGCCACCCGCCAGGCGCGGGCCATGTCGAGGGCCGCTCGCTTGATGAGATCGATGGAGGACACCGCACGCCCGGCGATGTCGATGAGAGGATCGGTGGTCGCTGTGGCCATGCTTGGCTCCTTCGTTCGGCCGTCCTCGGACGGTCAGGTCGATGTGTCGTCCGTACCGTCGTCGAACGGTTCGGGCGCGGTGGCCCGGAACCCGCGGTACACCGCGAGGAGGGCCTTTTTCTGATCGTCGGTGAGCGTCTCATCGGCGAGGATGGACGCCTCCGTCGGAGCGGCGGGTTCACCGGCCGCCGGCGATGCGGTGAACATCCCCGTCTGCTTGAGAAGGGTCTCCGCAGACAGGTCGAGCGCGCGGGCGATCGAGTTGATCACCCGCATGGAGGGCTCGTGGAGCCCGCGCTCGAGCTGGCTGAGATAGGCGTTTGACAGATCCGTCAAACTGGCGAGCTCGCGGAGCGACAGCTTCGCGAGCTTGCGCTGGGTGTGGATGAACCGGCCGAGTTCCTCGACTCCGCTCTGCCAAGGATCGTTCGACGTGCTCATGGTCGGTGCCGGTTCGAGATCCGAAACTACTTGGAGGCCTTGGTGGCGTCCTTGAGGACCGGCGCGGCGGCGGCAAGCACGTCGTTGGCGAACTTGCGGTTGGCCTCGAGGACCTCGGCGTAGAAGTCGAAGCTGGTCTTCACGACCTCGTCGGCGCTGGGGATGGCGCCCTTGGGGAGCTCGGGGAGCTCGGGGAGGGCGGGAAGGTTCGGGATGGCCTTCTGAGCGGCCTCGGCCCAGGCGGAAACAGCCTCGACGAGAACGGTCTGGCCCTGCTTGATGGCCTCGATGGTCTTGTCCTGAGCGGCCTTGGTGTATTCGATAGTGGTCTTCGCCATGTCGATCTCCTGAATCGGGGTTGGTTCGTTAACCATAGTACGCAACCGCCCACTCTGTCAAGCGCCCATCCGAAATCGGGTCGCCGCACGTCGCGACGACCCCCTCGGGATGCCTACTTCTCGAAGACGTACGACCCCGGCGCGTCCTCGATCGGCTTGTGCTTGTCACTGCCGAACTCGGGGGGCGCGACCATCTTCCCGCCCCGCGCGGCGATCCACTCCGCCCAGTCCTCCCACCACGATCCGACGTGGTGCGTGCTCGACGCGTACCAGTCGTCCGGGTCGGCGGGCAGATCCGCGTCGCTGGTGCGGTACCACGCCTTGGGGGTCGGCGGGTTGATGATGCCGGCGATGTGTCCGGACGACGTGAGCACGAAGTGCGGCGACGCGTTCTTCAGGACCTGCGTGGTGAGGTACGAGCCCTTCCAGAGGGTGATGTGGTCCTCCTGCGCGGCCAGGACGTAGACGTCGTCGGTCACCTTGCCGGGATCGAGGGTCACACCGGCCAGCTCCATCGTCCCCTTGGCGAACGCGTTCTCCCGGTAGCACGAGCGCACGTAGTGCGAGTGCATGCACTCGGGCATGCGCGTCCCGTCGCCGTTCCACGACAGGATGTCGAACGGCGGCGGGTCCTCTCCCATCAGCCAGTTGTTGACCACGTAGTTCCAGACGAGGTCGTTGCTGCGCATGAACGTGAACGTGTTCATCATCTGCGTCGACTCGAGATACCCGCGGCCGGACATGGCGTCCTCCATGTATGCGACGGACTGATCGTCCGTGAACGCCGCCAGACGGCCGGGGTATGTGAAGTCGGTGAGGGTGTTCAGGAACGTCGCCGAGCGGACGCGATCATCGCCCTTGTCGGCGAGATAGCTCTGCATCATCGCGGTGAGCGTGCCACCGAGGCAGATCCCGACCATGTTCACCTTGTCGGAACCCGTGATGTCCTGGACGACGTCGAGGGCCGCGAGCGGTCCCCGCTCGAGGTAGTCGTCGAACGAGACGTTCCGGTCGGCCGACGTCGGGTTGTGGTAGCTGATGCAGAACACCGTGTGACCGTGGTTGACCGCCCACTCCACGAAGCTGCGCCCCGGCGACATGTCGACGATGTAGTACTTGTTGATCCACGGCGGGCTGATCAGGATCGGCACCTCGTGGACCTTCTCGGTCGTCGGTGCGTACTGGATCAGCTCCATGAGGGCGTTGCGGAAGACCACCTTGCCCGGGCTCACCGCGAGATCCTTCCCCACGGTGAACGCGTCCTTGCGAACGTGACGGGGAAGGCCCCGGTTGGTCGCCACGTCGTCGATGAACGTGCGCGCCCCACGGAAGAGGCTGAGCCCGCCGGTGTCGAGGGCCTTCTTCTGTGCCGCCGGGTTCGTGGCGAGGAAGTTGGTCGGCGCGAGGGCGTCGACCATCACCTCGGTGCCGAAGCGAACCTTCTCGTGGGAGACCGGATCGATCTCGGCCTCCTCGACCAGCTCGGTCATCAGCTTGCCCCAGAGCAGGTAGCTCTGCTGGGCCGCGAAGAAGAACGGGTTCTCCTTCCAGGCCGGATCGGCGAAGCGACGGTCCTTGCGGCCCGGCGCCTCCGGTCCGTCGGCATCCTCACCCAGCACCTTCGACGTGGCCGCCGACGCCGCGGCGAGCATCCCCGTCATGAACCTGGTGCTCGCCGCGAACACCGCCTGCGGCTTCGCGGCGAGGCTGGTGGCAGCCTCAAAGCCGGCGCGGCCGATCCCGAGCGGATCGACCTGCGAGAGGATCGATTCGAGCGCGAGCGGAGGGCGCTTCTCGGGTTCGTCCGACTTGCTGTTGGAGAAGCTCACATTGTCACCTTTCCGAAGTCGTGCCCCGCGGGACGCGGCTGCACGTTGGGGGCCACCATCGACCACGTCGTCACCACGAGGAGCGCGACGCGGTCGTTCACCGCAACCGACATCCGTCTACTTGTCCGCCGCCCGGGGCCGGACGGTCGCCTCGCCGACGAGGACCGTCGTGTCACCGACCGTGGCCACCGTGTCGAGGACGACACGCTTCTTCTCGAGGACGATCTCCTTGACGGTGACCGTCGCGGTCACCTCATCCCCCGGGCGGACCGGTGCGGTCCACTTCAGCGTCTGGCCCATGTAGAGGGCGCCGGGTCCGGGGAGCTGCGTTCCCAGTACGGCCGAGACGATTCCGGCGGTGAGGATGCCGTGGGCGACGCGTCCACCGAGGATGGACTGGTCGGCCCACTCGCGGTCGACGTGCGCGGGGTTGTCGTCACCCGAGATCCGGGCGAACGTGTCGATGTCGGCCTGTGAGATACGGCGCGTGAGACTGGCGGTGTCGCCGACCGAGAGCTCCTCGATGGTCTTGCCCTCGCCGTACTGATGGAAGCCGGGTGCGACAGGCCGCTGCGCCGCGGCCTCCAGCGGCCGGCGCCACATGATGAGGCTCTGCTGCCAGATCTGACCGGCGTCGTCCAGCAGCCCCGCCAGGAGTTCGAGTGATGCCTCGCCGGCCTTGGCCGCAGCGTCGACCGCGTCCTGGAGATCGGGGGAGTCCGGTGCCGCTTTCGGTTCGGTTGCCATCTGTGTGTCTCGTTTCGTCGGCCGCGCCCGGTGCGACTCCGCCGAACGGAGACCACCGCGGCGAGGTGGTCAGGGGGTGGGGTCGGAGGTGCGCTCCGCGTCGCCCGACGACGTGTCGTCGTCGCTGGCCGTCGGGTACTGGTTGAAGAACTCGTCCAGCATGTGCTGGTAGCCACGGAGGGCGTCCGCCCATCCCGTGAGGGTCTGCCGTCCGGCCTCCGTCACGCTGTAGCGCCGGCGGGCGGGACCCCCGTTCGTGGTGTCCCAGTCCGACTTCAGCAGGCCGTCCTTCTCCAGCTGCCGGAGCGTGCGATAGACGCTCCCGGGATCGATCGCCTCGAAACCGAACAGCGTGAGGCGGCGGATGAGTTCATAGCCGTGGCTCTGCCACTGGTCCAGCGACAGGAGAAGAAATGGCTGAAGCCAGTTTCGGGGTTGACCGTTGACATCGGGGATCGACGGTTTGTCCGCCTTCTGGGTGCTCATAAGGGCATTATGTCAATAGCAGCGGTTCATACGACTTCGGGCGCCGGGACGAACGTCCCTGCTCACGACGGAGAATACAGAGCGCATCGTCACCCGCCATCCGACGCCACAAACGTGGTCCCAGCCCTTCCACCGGTGACCGACCGCGTGACGATGTCCACCTTCGTGACGGTTTTGTGGCACCCTGAAGGCTTGGCCGTTGACAGGGACATCCCGTGAAGCCGCGCCCGATCGAACGTATCGAGATCGTGTGCGAGTCGTGCGGGCTGATCGCCGAGCTGTACCGCCCGAAGAACGCGCCGCGCCCCAAGCTGTGCGACTGCCCGGAGCCTCAGAAGGTCGCGCCGTCGACCCGCCCGCGCCTCTGCATCCACTGCGATACGCGGCTGAACCGCTACAACCCCGGCCCCGCGTGCGGTCCGTGCACCCGCAGCCGCGAGGGAGCCCGCAAGATCTAGATGAGTAGTGCCACGGCGATCGCGGCGTGGTGCGTGCCCCCGGCGGCGCGGATGCGCCACCGGATGCCTCGGAAAGGACACCGCCCAGACCGTCGACATGCGACGGCACCGCGCATCCAGCGGCGGCGCGCCCCACATCCACGCCGCCGTGGCACCACTCATCTGGGTGGTTGATTCCACGGAATCAACCACCCAGCGCTCCCGCGTCTCCCGACAGGAGACCGGGTACCGCCTCCCGCTCCTCCTGCGACACCGGGAACATCGGCGACACGAGGATGGTGTCCCCCGCCCGGGAGAGCTCACGGGCACGTCTGATGGCGGCCGCGAGGTCGTCCTCGGACCCGGCCGCGAACGGAACGCCGGCCAAGAGGGGGGCTGCTTCCCCGAACGGGACCACCACGCGCGCCGTGCGTCCGATCGCCGCTGTCGCCTGTGCAAGGGCCTCCCGCTCGGAGGCCGATGCATGGACACGCCGCCCGCCGACCTCCGTTCGCCCGCCGGCGACGAGGACCGTACGCCCGACAGGGCAACGCGCCAGTGCCGCGATGAGCTTCGACGGTGTCGCGCAGACCGAGTCGTCGATGAGCTCTCGGCCCTCTCGCTCCCCGACACTCGCCATACGGTGCGGAACGTCCCCGACATCGACGACGCCGGCCCGCATGTCCATTGCCGGGATGCCGAGCGCGACCCCCGCGGCGGCCGCGGCCAGAAGCGAACCCGGATGCACCCACGGCGGGGCCGCGTCGAGCGACATCACCCGTACGGTCGCACCTGAGCCGTCGGCGACCACGACGTCCGAGCCGTCGACCCAGGCCCCACGGTCGACAGCCCTCTCTGACGAGAACTCGGCATCGATGGTCCATACCGCGCCGCGCCGGACGACCACGTCGTCATCGGCCCCCACCACGACCCGGTCCGCCCGGTCGAGAAGACGGGCTTTCGCTGCCTCGTACGCCGCCACTGAGCCGTGCAGCTCGACGTGATCGGGCCACAGTGCTGTGAGCACCGCCAGCGATGCCCCGGCCCAGCCGTCCATGTGGCAGAGGTGGGTACTGGTCAGCTCGGCCACGACGACGTCGGCGCCGGCCGCACGGCCGTCGAGCAGGGTGTGGTTCGGCCAGGCGTTGCCGCCGCGCGCATCGGCGATGGCGGGGTCCCGGCCGGCCGCACGGAGCATGGCGTCGATGAGACGGCAGGTGCTGGTCTTGCCCGCAGAGCCCGTGACCGCGACGACGGGAAGGCCCACCGAGTCGAGGACGAGCTCCGCCGCAACCGTCACACGTGCTCCCGCCGCCCGGGCGCGCGTCACGTGTGGGGCGTCCTCGGCCGTCCACTCGTCCACCACGATGAGATCCGGGATCTCCATCCGCATGGCCTCGGCCTCGCCCGCGGCATGCATCACCCGGCAGTGACGGGCAGACACGAGTCCCGCCGCGGCGTCCGCATCAGGTCCGTCACCGACGATCAGTACCCGTGCCCCCGAAACAGCCATGGACACACGTTAGACGGGCAGCACGTCGGCCCACCGTCCGGGCGGGCATTTCGGTCCTGCCCGTGCGACGATTCGCCGCGTGCCCGTCCGAACCGTCATCTTCGACTTCTACGGAACGCTCGCCAACGCCGCGCATCCGACGCCGACCCTGACGGAGCTTCTGGCCCTTCTCGGCGTTGACATCACGCCCGAGATCGCCGAGCGCTGGCATGTCGAGCGACTGGACGGGATCCTC
The DNA here is from genome assembly GCA_964531025.1 of uncultured Bifidobacteriaceae bacterium. GTDB lineage: Bacteria > Actinomycetota > Thermoleophilia > Miltoncostaeales > Miltoncostaeaceae > CALMEC01. The sequence continues at coordinate 1,171,129 of CAZHDY010000001.1, forward strand.
CATGAGGAGGCCAGCGCATCACGCGAGGCGTACGAGGCGTGGGAAGAGGAGCGCTGGAGCGGGATGCTCGCCGACTGCGGGGTGGAAGGCGAGCTGGCCGCCAACCTGATGAACGCCATACGCGTACAGGTGCGCGGCTTCCACGTCGCCGCGTATCCGGAGACCGCCGCCGTCCTCGATGAGCTCCGCGACCGCGGCCTTCGGATCGGGGTCTGTTCCAACTGGCACTGGGACCTGGACACCTACCTGCGTCAGGCCGATGTGCACGACCGCGTGGACCTGGCGATCACATCCGCCCACGTCGGCGCGCGCAAGCACCATCCGCGCATCTACGCACGCACGCTCGAGGCGATGGACGCCGACCCGTCCGAGACGCTGTTCGTCGGAGACTCGTGGAAACCGGACGTGATCGGTCCGCTGGAGAACGGCATCGCCCGGGCGCTCCACGTCGCCCGCGGTGGCGCCGAGGCACCCGACCTGCCTGCGGGGGCCCTGCGCGCTCCCGATCTGCGGGGAGTACTCACCGCCATATGACCGCGATCCTGGATCCCGGGTCGACCATCGCCGCCGACGCGCGTCCGCACTCCTGGCGACTGACCCTTCTCGTCCTCGCCGGCGGTGCCTGTTCGCTCGCCACCGAGATGTCGGGGGCACGACTCCTGGCGCCCTACTTCGGCACGTCCAACCTGGTGTGGGCGAACGTCATCGGGCTCATGCTCCTCTATCTCGCCGTAGGGTATTGGATCGGGGGCAGGCTGGCCGACCGCTACCCGACGGAGCGCGCCCTCGCCTACGTGGTCATGGGCGCAGCGATCACCATCGCATGCCTGCCCTTCGTTTCGCGACCGCTCTTCAGCGCCGCGACCGGCGCCTTCGACGGTGTGAGCGCCGGTGGGTTCATCGCGTCCTTCTTCGGAACGATGCTTCTGTTCGCGGTTCCTGTGACGGCCCTCGGCACCATCTCGCCCTGGGCGATCCGGCTCTCGGTCCGGGACGTCGCCGAGGCGGGCACCGTGTCGGGCCGGCTCTACGCCATCTCGACCATCGGCTCACTGGCGGGGACCTTCCTCCCCGTGATCGTGATCACCCCGTGGATCGGCACGCAGCGGACGATCATCGCCGTCGCCGCGGTGCTGGCGCTGGCGGCCGCGCCGCTCCTGCCCCCGCGCGCCCTCGTCGTCCCGGTGCTGATCGCCTTGGCCACGCTGATCCCGCCGGGCGCGACGAAGGCGGCCACCGATGGTCGCGTGCTCTTCGAACGCGACTCCGCCTACCAGTTCGTGCAGGTCATCGAGAAGGACAACGGCGACCGGATCCTCCATCTGAACGAGGGATGGGCCGTCCATTCGCTCCTGCCCCGCGACGGGGTCCTGACGGACGGCTACTGGGACGGCTTCCTGTCGCTGCCGGCACTGAGCGGGGACCACACCGGCAACGTCGCCGTGCTCGGAAACGCGGGCGGGACGATGTCGAACATGTACGGACACGTCTGGCCCGAGATGACCGTGGACGGAGTCGAGATCGACCCGCTCGTCTCCGAGGTCGGACGGAAGTACCTCGGCATGGACAGCAACCCACGGCTCACGGTGCACACCGATGACGCACGGGTCTGGCTCCGCCGGACGTCGAAACGCCACTCCGCGATGGTGATCGACGCATACCGTCAGCCGTACATCCCGTTCCAGCTGGTGTCGCGTGAGTTCTTCACGCTCGTGCGCGATCGGCTGACACCGTCGGGCGTCGTCGGGATCAACGTCGGCACGCCGCCCGGCCAGACCGAGGCCGTCGAGATGATCGCCGCGACCATGCGCGACGTCTTCCCCACCGTCGTCGAGGCCCGGTACGACGAGTTCAACTCGCTCGTCTTCGCGTTCCCCGCCGAGGTCTCCGAAACGGAGATCCGGGCGCGGCTGCGCGCGACACCCGGTCTGGCGGAGGCGGCCGCACACACCATCGAGGCGCGGATGCGCATGGTGGATCCGGGCGGCACGATCCTCACGGACGACCACGCACCAATAGAGTGGGTCACCGACCGAGCACTCCTGACCTACCTCCGGGAGGGTGCGCCGGGCGCCGCACGACGCTGAGGTCCCGGGACGGACCGACGGCGCCGTACCTGCAGACGAGTCCACAGATGTGAAACGACAGACCTCAGACGGATCGCTTGACGTCAACGGGTGGCACGAGCCCACCGCCAAGCTTCGGCGTCTCCAGCATCTGCAGGTGGTCGTGCTGGCTGCGATCCTCCTCGGCAGCGTCATCCTGGTCGCCATCCTCGGCCGAGGGCTCCTGACCAGCTACGACCGGCAGCGCACGGCGAGCGACCGCCTTGAGCGCCTGATGCTGACGCGCGACCGCATGATCACGGTCGAGAGCGAGATCTGGCGCAGCCAGGCGGAAGGTAGGCAGCTGCCGTTCGTCGATTTCATGACGGCGTACCGCGACTTCCGGAAGACGGTCCTCGAGCTGATGGACGAGCGCACGGGCGGTGACGATCCGGCGATCGTCGATGCCCGTGAGCGGGTGATCACGGGCATCCGCATGATCGACGACGTCATCGCGCAGTACGTATCGAGCGGCGACGTGCTCCGTGGGGATGCGACGGCCGCACTCCGCGGGACCGGCACCGCGGCCGACCGCATGCGCAGCGGCATGATCGAATGGATCGCCGCGTCCGCCGAGGCGACGCACCAGGCCGGCGAGCAGAACCGGCGGCAGGCGGTGCGGCTGCGCAACATCGTGCTGGCGATGATCGCGCTGGCGTTCATCACCGGAGCCGGCCTGTGGATCCTCCTCGACCGCGCGCGCACCCGCCTCATCCACACCCTGGAGAAGAGTGAGGAACGCTTCCGGTCCCTCGTGAAGAACTCGAGCGACGCCGTCCTGATCGTCGATGCGACGGGCGTGATCCGCTACGCCTCCGACGTGGCCGACCGCCTGTTCGGCGTCGAGCCGAAGGACCTCGTCGGCACGTCGATCACCGACCTCGTCGCCTCCGACGACACCAGCCGCATGGGACATTTCCCGCTACGCGGCGGCGCCACGTTCACGCACGAATCGCCCATCACCTGGCTGATGCGCACCCCCGACGGCACGGCCCGGTACATCGAGTCCGTGGGCATCGATCAGACGGACGACGCGTCGGTCGGCGGCATCGTCATCAACAGCCGCGACGTGACGGATCGACGCGAGATGGAGCTGATGCTGGAACACCGCGCGTTCCACGACGCACTCACCGATCTCGCCAACCGCGCGCTCTTCGAGAACCGCGTCGATCACGCCCTGAAGATGATTCCCCGGACCGATTCCACGGTGGCCGTTCTCCTCATCGACCTCGACGACTTCAAGACGGTCAACGACAGCCTCGGCCACCCGGCGGGCGATGCCATGATCGTGGAGGTGGCCGACCGTATGCGCTCCGCGCTGCGGAGCTCCGACACGGCGGCGCGGCTCGGCGGCGACGAGTTCGCCGTCCTGATCGAGTCGTGCTCCGGCGAGGACGAGGTCGCAGGTCTCGCGAAGCGGATCGGCCGGTTGATCAGCGAGCCGATGTCGATCGAAGGGCACGAGCTCGTCGTCCAGTCCAGCATCGGCATCGCGGTGGCGGAGTCGTCCAGCGCCACCGCGAGCAGCATGCTGAGGGATGCCGACGTCGCCATGTATGCGGCGAAGGCCCGTGGAGGTGGGCGGTGGGCGATGTACGAGCCGTCGATGAACAAGCGTGCCTCCGAGCGACTCGGCCTGCTCACCGACCTCCATCATGCGATGGAGCGCGACCAGCTCTTCCTCGCCTACCAGCCGATCGTCGCGCTGGCCACCGGACGGATCACCGGTATGGAGGCACTGCTGCGCTGGGAGCACCCGGTGCGGGGACACGTCAGCCCGGTGATCTTCATCGGGCTCGCCGAGGAGACCGGGCTGATCCGGGACATCGGATCATGGGTTCTCGACACCGCCATCGCACAGATGGCGGACTGGACCCGTGAGATCCCGGGCCTCGACGACGCCCGCGTGGCGGTCAACGTCTCCATCCGCCAATTCGAGGAACCTCGGTTCTCGGCCTGGGTCGCCGAGACGCTCCATCACCACGGCCTGACGGGCAACCACCTCACCCTCGAGGTCACCGAGCACGCTCTCGCACGTGACCACGAGGCGGTCCGCACCGTGATGAGCGACCTGAAGATGCTCGGCGTGACCCTTGCGATCGACGACTTCGGGACCGGCTACTCGTCACTCGCCTATCTCGCGAACCTCCCGATCGACATCGTGAAGATCGACCGCGGGTTCGTGGAGGGTCTCCGCCACGGCTACCGGGATCTCCAGATCGCCGAGATGATCGTCCGCATCGGCGAAAGCCTCCAGCTCACCACGGTCGCCGAAGGCGTGGAGAGCGAGATCCAGCAGAACGTCCTTCGCGACCTCGGCTGCGTGAACGCCCAGGGCTTCCACTACAGCAGGCCGACGGGTCCACACGAGATGGGCGCGATGCTCCGCGACGGCGCCCTGTTCGGAGCACCCGTCCCGGCCGAACCGCTGTCCGACGAGGTGTGACCCACCGAGCCGTGCAATGCCCACGGCATCGTCCCGACGCGACCCGGACGCGTTAACCATCCGGCGACCACCACGCGCCGGACCATGGTCTAGGATTCCAGCGGTTCTCCGATTGGGGGTGACGAGTGGGTCACCACGTCCTTGTACTGAACGCAAGTTACGAACCCATCCATGTGACGTCGTTGCATCGGGCGGTCGTGCTCGTGCTCAAGGCCAAGGCGGAGATCCTGGAAGAGGCCGACATGGCCATCCGGACGACGGGCGGCTCCTTCGTGAGACCTCAGGTGATCCGGCTGACCTACATGGTCCGGGTACCGCGCTACGAGGCCCGCAAGATCACCCGGCGAGCGCTCTTCGCACGCGACGGCTGGACGTGCCAGTACTGCGGTGCGACCACCCGCCTCACCATGGACCACGTGGTACCGCGGAGCCGCGGAGGCGGATCCGGCTGGGACAACATCGTCGCCTCGTGTGCGCCGTGCAATGCGCGCAAGGCCGATCACCTGCCCGCCGAGATCCGCATGTTCCCCCGCACACGACCGCGCCCCCCGTCACCCGAGATCTTCATCCGGGTGGCCGCCCCTCAGCGCCCCGTGTCATGGGAGCCGTACCTGGCCACCATGGCCGCCGCCTGACGGATTCGTCACCTCGTCGCGCGACGTTCCGCTTCGATCGGCCGGCTCAGCGACGCCGCCCGCGTCGCGACGACCCCGACTCCTGCCGTCGACGCGTCATCTCGACGCGGGTCTGGGCGACGGCCGCGGCGTCACGACCCTCGATGTCGCGCGCACGCTCGAGCGCCTCGTCGAGTGAGTCGACCGGGATGAACACCGCGCCCGCGTTGTCGGCGTAGACCCAGTCGCCGGGCAGGACCCCGACCCCGTCGATCTCGACCGGCACGTTGCCCTCGAGCGGACGCGAGTCGTCGCCGGCCGCGCGCACCGTCTCGCCGCTGGCGTAACAGACGATCTCGAAGTCGGCGATCTCGTCCATGTCACGGATACGCGCGTCCGTGAGGAGACCGGTGAACCCCGCGGCCTCGATGCGCGCCACCTTCTTGCCCCCGGCGACCGCCTGGTCCGGGTATCCCCCGCCCGCGATGACGAGCACGTTGCCCGTGTCGGCGACCTCGGCGAGGATGTCGTCGAAGCGATCCCTCTCGCTGTGATGGTCGATGCGGTTCGGGAAGAACCGCATGGTGGCGACCTTGCCGAACAGCACCTCTCCCGGCGTTGGAGACATCAGGTCGAGGACGTGAGCGCGATGCGGATACATCGCCGCCATGGCGTCGCAGAGAGACGCGGAACTCACGCCGTCGATGGAGAGGTCGTCATCAGACATGGAGGCTCCCTGAGGGGTCGGGTGGTCGTGAGGGAGATTGTGCCCACTCTGGCCTCCACTGTGGGGTTGGCCCTCGACGCGGATGGAGTGGCCACGTATGCGGGGGAAGACCTGCACCGACCGTTGGGTCGTTATCCTTGCGCTCACGCGCCCCCGTAGCTCAGGGGATAGAGCACAGGTTTCCTAAACCTGGTGTCGGAGGTTCGAATCCTCCCGGGGGCATGGGCGTCATTGGCACGAGCACCTGGAGGCGGGATTCCTCGCCGGTAGAGCGTCCATGTCGTACCGCAGGCGCGGGGGCACCCGGCTCACCCCACTCACCGACTTCTCTATCGGCGCTCATGCAGCGGTGAACGGGCACCGCCTCCTCACACGCGATACGCGCCGATATCGAGCGTACTTCCCTCGGGTCGCCCTGGTGTCTCCCTCGCAGGACGGCTGACCTGCGAAATGGCACCCTCCGTCCATGATTCCGTCACGGCAGAACCGTCATCGCGGGATACTGGCTCCATGGACCGCACCACCGGCACCGATGGAGACATCGACATCGCCAGCGCGGCCGCGCTCTTCGCCGATCCGACACGCGCCCGAATCCTCGTCGCGCTGTCGGACGGACGGTCACTTCCGGCAAGCGTCCTCGCCGCTGAGGCGGGCGTCTCGCCTCAGGCCGCGAGCGCACAGCTCGCGCGTCTTCGTAAGTCCGGGCTGATCTCCGTCGAACGATCGGGGAGACACCGCTATCACCGGCTCACATCCGATCACGCGGCGGCCGTTCTTGAGGCCCTTGCGCAGATCGCGCCCGTCACCCCCGTCCGATCGCTGCGTGAAGGAACCCGCGCCGCACGCCTGCGGACCGCACGCTCCTGCTACGACCACCTGGCCGGACGATTCGGCGTCCGGGTCAGCCAGGCGCTCGTCGACGCCGGTGCGCTCCTGCCGCAGGACGGCATCGCCGACACGCGGCGGAGGCCGGGAGATGAACTCGGTCGGCCACTCGCCGCCCACCCGTATGTTCTCGGTAAGGACGCGCCGACCGTCCTCGATGCCCTCGGTGTCGACCTCGAGGCGGTTGCGGCAGCCTCCCGTCGGCCCCTTCTCCGCGTCTGCATGGACTGGTCGGAACAGCGGCATCACATCGCCGGAGCTGTCGGCGCCGCGCTCCTCGATGCGTTTCTGGCGGCCGGCTGGGTGGCACGGATCCCCTCCGAGCGCGCCCTCCTGATCACTCCGAACGGCATCTCTGCGCTCACCCGCCACCTGCCGATCGATCTGGGCGACATCGAAGTCCGGTCGTGAGATGCCGAAAACCGGTCGTGCTGCATGGACCGGACCCCACCATGCCTCCCGAGGTCGGTCGTAGCATGCGCCGGAGACCGTGACGGTCAGCCGGACCGTGCGCCGTCGCACATCGCAGCCTCAACGGAAGGAACGACGATGACCGACACCGGATCGCCGATCGACCCCTCGGAGCACATCGACGCCCGCATCGCCGAACTCGGCGACTGGCGTGGCGAGCTGCTGGCCCGCATCCGGCACGTCGTACGGGCGGCGGACCCGGAGGTGACCGAGGCATGGAAGTGGCGTGGCGTTCCCACATGGGAGCACGACGGGATCATCTGCACCGGCGAGACGTACACCCAGCACGTCAAGGTGACCTTTGCGAAGGGAGCGTCGCTCGACGATCCGGAGGGCCTCTTCAACGCAAGCCTCGACGGGAACGCACGTCGGGCGATCGACCTTCACGAGGGCGACGCACTGAACGAACGCGCGCTCGCCCAGCTGGTTCGCGACGCCGTCGCCCTCAACATCGAGAAGCGCCGCCCGCGTAAGGCCACCGGCTGATCCGCTCCCGCCGGATGGACGCCGGCCGGGCGCACGCCGGCGCTCGTGACGACATGACAGCATGCCGCCTGTGAATCTGGACGCCTTCCGCACCAAACGCCGCCGAGCGATGTCGGCGCGCCGACGCCTCCTCGCCTCGGTGATCGGCATCGGAATCGTGGCCTGCGTGACCGGTTGCGGATCCGACGACGATACGGCGGTGAAAAGCGCACAGGCGACCACGACCACGACGGCCGCCCCGAAACCCAGGCCACGCCCGACCCTGCCCGACGGCACACGCAGCATCCTCCCGGAACACCGTGTACTCGTCCACTACGGCGCACCGCAGGCCCGCGCCCTCGGCATCCTCGGTATCGGGACGCCGGCGGTGGCCGGACGGCGACTTGTCGGCCACACCAAGGAGTATCAGGCCAAGCTTTCGCGGCCGGTCATGCCCGCCATGGAACTCATCGCGGTCATCGCCCTGGCCAGCCCGGGTGACGACGGTATGTACCGCTCCCGCCAGACCAACGCGGTCATCGGCCGGTATCTGGCGGCGGCCCGGGCCTCGAAGGCCATCCTCATCCTGGACATCCAGCCCGGTCGGTCCGACTTCGTCACCGAAGCCAAGAGGTTCGAACGCTGGCTGAAGGAGCCGGACGTGGGCCTCGCCATCGACCCCGAGTGGCGCATGGGACCGAACGAGGTTCCCGGCAAGGTCATCGGACGTGTGGACGCGGTCGAGGTGAACCGGGTGTCGGCGTATCTCTCCTCCCTGGCGAGGGCGAACGACCTGCCCGACAAGCTCTTCATCGTGCACCAGTTCACCGACGGCATGATCCTGCGTCGCCAGCGACTGCGTGACCGGGCCCGGGTCGACCTCGTCCTGAACGCGGACGGTTTCGGAACGGCGAGCGCCAAGACCGGCACATATCGACGTGTCACCGGCAATCGTCCGGCGGGATACGTCGGGTTCAAGCTCTTCTACGAGGAGGACACGGGTCTGATGAGCCCGACGGCGGTACTCAACCTGAGGCCGCGACCGAACGTCATCATGTACGAGTAGCGGGTCGCCTCAGCCCAGAGCCTGCGTCAGATCGGCGATGAGATCCTCGGTGTCCTCGAGGCCGATCGACAGACGGACCGTGGAGTCCTCGATGCCCACGGCGCGCCGATCCTCCGCGGTCAGACGCCGATGGGTCGTCGTCGCCGGGTGCGTGATGATCGACTTTGCGTCACCGAGGTTGTTCGAGATGTCCACGAGGCGAAGCGCGTTCAGCAGACCGAATGCGTCCTCCTTTCCCTGCTCGGGATCGCCCTCGAGCGTGAAGGTGACCACCGTGCCGCCCCCCGACATCTGACGCGTGGCCAGGTCGTGCTGCGGGTGGCTCGGCAGGAACGGGTAGCGGACGGCCTTCACCCGCGGATGCCCCTCGAGGAAGGTGGCGATGCGGAGCGCCGAGTCGACCTGGGTCCGTACACGGAGCGGGAGGGTCTCCAGGCCCTTTGCGAGAACCCAGGCGTTGAACGGGCTCATTGCCGGGCCGGTGTGGCGCATCATGGGCTCCACCATGTTGCGGATGTAGTCCTCGGTGCCGAGGATGGCCCCTCCCAGGACACGACCCTGCCCGTCGATGTGCTTCGTCGCGGAGTAGACGACGACGTCCGCTCCGAGCTCGAGCGGCCGCTGCAGGATGGGCGTGGCGAACACGTTGTCAACGATGACCGTCGCGTCCACCCGGTGGGCCATGTCGCAGACGGCCCTCACGTCGATCAGGTCCTGCATCGGGTTGGACGGCGACTCGAAGAAGACGGCGTGGGTCGGCTCGGAGAGCGCCGCGCGCCACTGGTCGAGATCGTGGCCGTCGACGAAGGTGGTGGTGATACCCCACCTCGGAAGGAGGTCACGCAGGATCACCGTGCACGAGCCGAAGAGCGCGCTCGACGCCACGACACGATCACCCGCGTTCAGGATCGCGAGCATCGAGTTGAACACGGCCGCCATACCGCTTGCGGTCGCGAAGCAGTCGGCCGCCCCCTCGATGGCGGCGAGGCGCTCCTCGAAGATCCGTACCGTGGGGTTGCCGTACCGGCTGTAGACGTAGTGGTCCAGTTCACCGGCGAACGCGGCCTCGGCATCGGCGCCGGTCTCGTACACGAACCCCTGGGTCAGGAAGAGAGCCTCGCTGGTCTCGTCGAACTCCGTCCGGTTGACGCCGCTTCGGATCGCCCGGGTCGAGGGACCGTATTCGGGTCGGGGCTCGTCGCTCATGCCCGCGCCTCGGGAAGGACGACCGCCTGGGCGACGATGATCGATGCCCCGTTGAACGTGACCGCGGGCCCACCGTGCAGGACGTAGCCGTCGTCGAGCGCGGCGCTCACCCGCTCGCAGAAGCTGCGGTCGTCGGGGCCGGTCAAGAGGCGGTACGGCAACCGGGTCACATCGTCTGACACTGTCTTCTCCTTCACACGGCCCTCGTTGTTCACACAATCGCAGAACGCCACGCCCGGCGTGGGATCGCGAGTACCGAGATTTCCCACCATGTGGGATGAGAGAACGCAGGCGGCTATCCTGTGTCGCGTGAGCATTCCCCCCACCGGCCGCGCCGAGACCGAAGCCCGCCGCGCCCTCCTGCAGGAGGCACTCGCCAAGCTCGGCGAGTCGGACGACAGCGACCGCGCGGCGTTCGACGTGATGCGCGCCCTGGACGCCTACTTGGAGAACAGCCCGGTGCACTCGTCGCCGGTCTCACCGTCACGTGAGGTGCCGGTCATGAGTGGCAGCGAGCCCAGCGACCGCACCGCGAAGATCGTCGCCGGATCGTTCATCGGTGCCGCCGTGGTGGCCACCATGGTCGTCGCGGTCGCGATGGACGGAGGGTGGGCGTCGGGGATCGCGGTGGCCGCGATCTGGATCGCGACGCTCGCGCTGCTCCTCTCGACGGCCTGATCCCGCGCGGCCACCGCATGGCCGTCGGGTGGATGCCGTCACTGCGGCATCCACCCGACGCCTGCGTCAGGCGCGACGCGTGATCAGTCTTCCTCGAAGATGTCGATGACCTGGTGGCGGCCCTGGCCGGTTCCGATGAGGGTGACCGGGATGCCGATGGCCGCAGAGATGAGATCCACGTAGCGACGGGCCTTGCCGGGCAGCTCGTCCAGATCGCGTGCCTCGCAGATGTCCTCGGTCCACCCGTCGACCTCCTCGTACACGGGACGGCACCCGTGGAACACGGTCTGGTTGTCGGGGAGCTCGGTGAGACGCTCTCCGTCGCGGGTCTCGTAGGCGACGCAAACCTTGAGGGTCTCGAGTCCGGACAGGACGTCCAGCTTGGTGACGGCCATCTCGGTGATGCCGCTCACGCGGACCGCGTAGCGAAGCGCGACCAGGTCCAGCCATCCGCAGCGACGCGGGCGTCCGGTGGTCGTTCCGAACTCGTGCCCCTTCTCGGCCATGTGCCGGCCGGCGGCGTCGTCGACCTCGGTGGGGAACGGTCCCTCACCGACGCGGGTGACGTATGCCTTGGCGATACCGAGCACCTTGCCGATGCGGGTGGGTCCCACTCCGACGCCGGTGCAGGCCGCGCCCGCCACCGGGTTGGAGGAGGTGACGAACGGGTACGTGCCGTGGTCGACGTCGAGCATGGTGCCCTGCGCGCCCTCGAAGATCACGTGCTTACCGGCGTCGAGCGCCTGGTTCACGAGCAAGGACGCGTCCGCGATGAACGGCCCCAGGCGCTCGGCCGCAGGCAGCACCTCGTCGGCGACCTTCGCCGGGTCGAGTGGCTCCATCCCGTAGAGCTTCTCGAGCAGCTCGTTCTTCTGCTCGAGCGCGATCTCCAGCTTGCGGACGAGGATGCTCGGGTCGAGCAGGTCCTGGGCGCGGATCCCCACGCGCGCGGCCTTGTCCTGGTAGCAGGGCCCGATGCCGCGACGGGTGGTGCCGATGGAGAACCGGCCCAGACGCATCTCGGACGCCCCGTCCAGGAGCACGTGGTACGGCATGATGAGGTGCGCGCCGCTCGAGATCTTGAGGCCGGCCGTCGACACCTCACGTTCCTCGAGCGAGTCGATCTCCTTGCAGAGGACGCCCGGATCGATGACCGTGCCGTTCCCGATGATGCAGAGCGTGTTCGGGTACAGGATCCCGGACGGGATCAGGTGCAGCTTGAAGGTCTCACCCTCACGGACGATGGTGTGCCCGGCGTTGTTGCCGCCCTGATAGCGGACGACGACATCGCTGCGTTCTGCCAGCAGGTCCACGACCTTGCCTTTTCCTTCGTCGCCCCATTGGGCGCCGACGATCACCGTCGAGGGCATCCGGTGTCAGTCCCTTTCAGTCTTCGGAAGCGAGGTTGCCGAACTTGGCGTAGCGGTCCAGGAAGGCCAGGCGCACACGACCGGTGGGGCCGTTTCGGTGCTTGGCGATGTCCAGATCCGTGATGCCTTTTTCCTCGCTGTCTTTGTTGTAGTACTCGTCGCGGTAGAGCATCAGCACGACGTCGGCATCCTGCTCGATCGCTCCCGATTCACGGAGGTCCGACAGAAGCGGGTGCTTGTCGGGCCGCTGGTCGGGGGCGCGGTTCAGCTGCGAGAGGATGATGAGAGGTACATCGAGATCACGCGCCATCAACTTGAGTGACCGCGAGATCTGCGAGAGCTCCTGCACCCGGTTGTCGTCGCGACGACGACCCGGCGCGGACTCCATCAACTGGATGTAGTCGATGACGACGAGGTCGAGGCCGTGGTGGCTCTTGAGGCGACGCGCCTTGGTGCGCATCTCCGGGACCGTGACACCCTCACTGTCGTCGATGAACAGCTTGGCGTGCGAAAGACGGTCTGCGGCCTGCGCGATGCGCGGCCAGTCGTCTCCGGTCAGGCGCCCGGTCCGCAGGCGCGAACCGTCGACCATCGCGGTGGCGGACACCATGCGTCCGATGATCTCGTCGGCCGACATCTCGAGGCTGAAGATGGCGACGCTCTTGTTCTCGTCCAGCGCTGCGTTGAGGGCCATGCCCAGCGCGAGCGCGGTCTTCCCCATGCTGGGGCGGGCGGCGACGACCACGAGGTTGGCCGGACGGAAGCCACCCGTCATCCGGTCGAGATCGTGGAAACCGCTGGCGAGCCCCGTGATGTCGCTGCCGGATTCGGACACCTGTGCCAGCCGCTCGACGGCCTCGTGCACCAAGTTCTCGGCCGAACGGAAGTCACCGCGGGTGTTCTTCGCCGAGAGACCGTAGATCAGGTCCTCGGACTCCTTGACCATGTCGGCCGTCTCGCCCTCGCGGTTGGCGATGAGGGCCTCGATGGCCTGGCTGACCTGAAGCAGGCGCCGCTGGGTGGCGGCGTCGTGAACCATCTCCGCATACGTGCGGTAGGTTGCGGCGATATAGGGGGTCTGGACGATGTCCAGGACCGCGTCGCGTCCGCCCGCAGCCTCGAGCGTGCCCGACTTGGTCAGCTGGTCGATCACCGTGAGCGGCTCGATGGGCTCGCCCTTGTGGAAGAGGTCGAGCATGGCCTCGAAGATCGACCGGTGCCCCTCACGGTAGAAGTCGTCGACCTGGACGATGGAGAGCGTCTCGGCGAGGTTGCCGGACGCGTCCATCAGCGAGCCGAGTAGGTGCTGCTCGGCCTCGACGTTCTGCGGTGGGGGAACGCGATTGGCCACGGGAGACCTGGAGCGCTCGGAGGCGCTGGAAGCGGTGCTCAGGATGGGTCGTCGATAAGGGGACTGACGATCGTCTTGACCTCAGCCTTGACACCGGGAGCGACCTCAACGGGGATCGTGTAGGTGCCGGTCTGCCGGATGGAGGGCTCGATCGTGATGTTGTGCCGATCGATGTCCACCTGACGGGCCTCCTTGATGGCATCCGACACGTCCTGCGACGTGATGGATCCGAAGAGCCGTCCGTCCCCGCCGGCCTTTGCCTTGAGGGTCAGGATCGTGCGGTTGAGGAGGGCGGCGATGTCGGCGGCCTCGGCGATCCGCTTCTCGACAGCGGCCTTCTCGGCGGCGATGCGACGCTCGGCCTCGGCGATCTTGGCGGGGGTCGCGATCTCCGCCAGGTTGCGGGGCACCAGGTAGTTGCGGAGGTAGCCGCGGGTCACGTTGACGACCGCACCGGCCTTACCGAGTCCGTCGACGTCCTGAGCGAGGATTGCCTGCACCGTGTGTCTCCTGAAACTCTCTAGAAGGGAATGTCGATGTCATCGACGGGGGTCGATGACGATGGGGATGACGACGAGCGCATGTCGCTCGTGTCGGTCGGGATGTCGTTGCCGCCGGCCGGTGCGGACCAGCCGGTCTGGCCGCCTCCGCCTCCGCCACCCTCGTTACGGGAGTCGAGGAAGAAGATGTCGTTGGCGACGACCTCGACGTTCTGCCGCTTGCTGCCGTCCTGTGCCGTCCACTCACGCCACGAGAGGCGCCCGTCGACACCGATGCGCCGACCCTTGGACAGGTAGTTGCTGGCGCTCTCGGCCTGACGGCCGAAGACGGTCACGTCGAAGAAGTTCGACTTGTCGTCCCAGTTCCCGGATTCGTCGCGCTGACGGCTCGAAACCGCGAGGCGGATCGAGCACACGGCGGTGCCACCGCCGGTGTGGCGGAGTTCGGGGTCACGGGTCAGGCGCCCGATGAGCGTGACGCGGTTGAGATCTGCAGCCACTGTCGCTCCTTGGTCGTACTAGCGGGACCGGCGGCGCTGTGGGCGTTGCGGACGTGGGAACGGCTCGCCGTCCGGTCGGTCGTCGACCGGGGCGGTCGCCCCCTTCTCCATCTGGATCTCGGCCTGTGCGCGGGACAGCTTGATGGTCTGCGAGCGGAGCACGACGTCCTTGCTGATGGAGAGGACACGGTTGATCTCCGTGAGCGCCTCCGGCTTGGCGTCGCAGGTGACCACGATGTAGCGGCCGTTCTGCTTGCCCTCGACCGGGTAGGCGATCTTGCGGTCCCCCCAGTCGTCGACGTGCGCCACGGCGCCGTCGTTGCCCACCACGAGGGAACGCACGCGCTCGACGATCTCGTCGTGGCGTGTGCCGTCAACCTCGGGGTTGAGGATGAGCATGATCTCGTACGGGTTGATCCCTGCCTCCAAATGTGTCGCGCGACCGAATGCGGCCACCCTGGCTGTCTTTGCGCAGGGAGCCGGTTTCCCACCCTGAGCGGGCAGGACACTATACCAGCGACTCGTGTCCCGTCACGCGACGGGTCGGACACCTTCCACGATCCCCACGAACGGCTCTGCAAACGGCCGTCGCGGCGACCGCGGGTAGCATGGGTCCTGGACGGCGAAGGAGGCTGGAGTGGTTCGGGGTATCCGTCGGTTCATCGTTGCGACCGCCGCGGGCGCGGGACTCGGTGCGGGGGCCGCGCTCATCCGGCGACGGGCCGTGCGCGCGTTCGATCACCCGGACGGCCCCGGTGACTATGTCGCCGCCGACGACCCGGGCCTCGCACCGCACCGCGCTTCGGATGTCGCGGCGAGTCGGGACACGGCCACGTCACCGATGGACCGACCGTCAACGGCTTCGGAGGCCGGCCCACGGTCCACGGGTTCCTCCGATCGGGAGACCCGCGTCCGTTCCGAGATCGAGGCCATCACCGCGTCGGTCGCCGACCTCGAGGAGGCGCGCGACCGACTCCGTCGCCGGGCCGCCCGGCTGCGCGCCGAGATGGAGGAACAGGGTCGCGACCCGCAGTGACGGCTCTCACGGGGTCGGACCGATGTACTTGTGGCTGAGCAAGTAGCGAGGAGCGGTCGGGGCCTGGTGGCACGACTCGTCTTCAAAACGAGCGGAGAGGGGTTCACCCCCGCCCGGGAGGTTCGATTCGTACGCCGTTCCGTGATTCTCGTCGGCGCGGGAGTCGCCGCGACCCCGGTGGCGCGGACGCGCCACCGGAGATACGCACCACACAGCGAGTTCCGCGGAATCGCGCCATCACGACCGAGCGGGACGTCGCCTCCGGTGTGGGAACCGGATGCAACGTCCGAGACCTCATGCCAGTGCGTCGTCCACGGGTCCACCGCCCTCCAGCCGGCTCTTCACCTGTGTCTCCAGCGAGGTGATCCGCATGAGCGCGAGTGCCTCGGGAGAGGCTGACTGCATGTGCTGACCGGCCGGCGCCCCCTGATGCCAGCCCACCACATGGAGCAGCGCCAGCCGCTTGGCCTCCGGCAGACGGGTGCGCCGTGCGGCCGCATCGATGATCTCGTGCCCGATGGCCACGTATCCCAGAAGGCGCCCCTCGTCGGTGAGCTCGAACGTCGCCCCCATCCGCCACTCGCGGATGTGGCCGACGCCATGAACGAGTGCGGCGGCGACCAGCAGGTCGGGATTCAGGCGCGGATGCCACTGGCACAGGGTCTGGGCCAGCGACGCCACCCCGACGGTGTACTCCAGAAGCCCGCCGCGGTACGCATGATGACCCGACCGCGTGCAGGGGGCCGACAACCAGCCGTCCGCCAGAGCGGGATCGGAGAAGACCGCGGTCACCAGATCCCGGTGATCGGGATCGGCGATCTCGGTGGTCAGCACCTCGACGAACCCCATGAGCTCCTCGGGCTCCCGGTGGCTGCGTGGGAGGAGGTCCTCGGCGGCCACCTCGTCCGCAGCCGGGCGGAGGTGACGGATACGAAGCGCCGGACGCCCGCTGCGCGCGATGACCTGCCCGGCGACACGCACGCGGTCACCGGTGGCGAACTGCCCGTCGAAGAAGTCGGCCTGGTCGAACACGTACCCGGCGATGGCACCGGTGGCGTCGGCCAGCGTGATGGCCAGGTATGCGCTGCCCTGTCGCGAGAGACGCCGCTCCTTGGAGCGCACGGCGAACACGCCCTCGACCGGTTGCCCGACCTCCATGGTGGCGACGGTGGTGCTCATCGATCACGCTCCGGACACAGAAGCTGGTAGTCACACGAACGGCAGTGGAACCCCGGGGTCGGGTCGAATCGGCGGTCGGCCGCGGCGTTCGCGAGCATCTCGGCCTCCTCCACCAGCACGGCCAGCTCGCCCGGCGTGGGGTCGAACGGCCGGTCACCGCCGTCCAAGACGTAGTCCAGTCGCGCGCCGCGACATGGCGCCCCGTTGTCGATGACCGCCTTCATGTAGAGCGCCAGCACGATGTCCTCGTCACCGACCCCCGGATGCGAGGGTGGCTTGCCGCTCTTGTAGTCGATCGTCTGGAACCCGGGGGCGCTCCCCTGGCGCAGGTCCATCCGGTCGACCCGCCCGTGGACCGTATGACGGCCGAGCGGCAGGGTGAAGCGACGTTCGACGCCCTTGATGATCCCGTCGTACCCACGACCGGTCATCTTCGCGTGGTACGCGGGGAGGTGCTCACGTGCGCGCGTCATCGCCTGCTGTCCCTCGGGGGTGTCCGCCACGCCGAGCCGCTCGAGCTGATCCGCGAACCGCGTCACCAGCGCGTCTCCATCGCCGCCCGGGCCACCCGGCCGGAAGTGCGCCTCGAGCGCCAGGTGGAGCGCGGTGCCCACCGAGCCCGACGGGCGCCGCACCGACGGCACGCGGTCGACCTTCGCGAACCGGTAGCGCAACGGGCAGGTGCGGTACGCCTGCAGGTCGCTCGGCGAGATGTCGATCGACGGCGGCGAAGGGTTGGGCGGACGGAGAGCCGCCGGGCCCAGCCGCGGTGGGTCGAACGCCTGCGTCTGCGCTTCCAGCAGAGTCTCGATGCGCGCATCGATCTCCTGGCGCGCCGTGACCTCGTCGCCGCCCTCGGTCCGGGTGCGCGCCGCAGTTCGGACCGCGGCCTCCAGGTCACGCCGCGCGTGCGCGATCGCGTCGAGGATCACGCGCTCGGGCCCCTCGCCCACATGGTCGGGTTCGGGATCGCCCACCGCCGCCCGCGCCTCGTCGAAGAACGGCGAGGGCTTCTGCGCGTTGCGCTCGCCCTGCTCGTATGTCGAAAGGACGAGATGCCGGCGGGCACGCGTGAGCGCCACGTAGAACAGCCGGCGCTTCTCGGCCACATGCGCGTCGCGGCCACGTTCCAGCGACTCGGGAAGGAGCGCGTCCGGGATGTCCGGACCGCGGCGATCACGACCGGGGACGCGTGCGGCGACCAGCCCCACCACGAACACGGCGTCGAACTCGAGCCCCTTCGACTGATGGATGGTCGAGACCTGGACGCCGGTGCGCTCGGACGACCGGGGCACGCTGCCGCGGTGACCGACCTCGGACAGCCCGACCAGCCGGTGGACGAGGGTCGTCCCGTCGATCTGCGGATCACGGTCGGCCAGCTCGACACCCAGGCGCTCGAACTCGGCGAGCCCGGCGAGACGGGCGGCACCCTCCGCTCCCCCGAGAGCGAGCGCACGCTCCCGGACCCCGGACAGGTCGAGCACGGTCCGCACCAGGTCCGCCGGCGGACCCACGATCGCCGGACCGATCGCATTGAGGATGAGCTCGAACTCCGGGCGCCCCACGGAGCGCGCGACGCGGGCGAGGGCCATGGTGGCCGTCTCGGTGCGCTCCCCTGCCATGTGGACGGCGTCGGTGCTGTCGGCCCACGGCAGGCCCAGATCGCCGGCCAGGCGCAGATGCGCCTGCGGGTCGTCGGGATCGGCCAGGGCACGCAGCCACGCCATGACCTCGCGGACCTCGCGCCGCTCGAAGAGCCCCAGCCCGCCGTGGACCTGATGGGGGATGCCGGCGGCCTCCAGCACGCGGACGAAGGCCGGCGCCTCGGTGCGGACGGAGTCCATGAGGATGGCCTGCTCCTCGAGCGCGATCCCCTCGGCCTGGTAGGTCAGGATCGCCTCGGCCACCGCACGCGCCTGCGCATCCTCGTCGCGCGCGATCCAGAATCGCGGCATGGGCCCGGTGGCGTCTTCGAGCGCGACCAGGTGCTTGTCGGCGCGGCCCGGCAACGGCTCCACCAGCGCGTGGGCGGCGTCCAGGATCGACTGGGTTGAGCGATGGTTGCGCTCGAGCTTGATCTCACGGCGGTTCGGGTAACGCGCCCGGAAGTCGAGGATGTTCTTGGTCGACGCGCCGCGGAAGCGGTAGATGCCCTGGTCGTCGTCGCCGACGGCCATAAGGCTCTCGGCCCCGTCACCGATGAGGTAGAGCAGCTGCGACTGGGCGAAGTCGGTGTCCTGGAACTCGTCCACCAGCACGTGGCGGATGCCCTCACGCACCGCGGTGAGGCGCTCGGGGTTGCCGCGCAGAACCTTGACGGCGCGGACGATCCCCTCACCGAAGTCGACGAGGCCCTCCTCGGCCAGCCAGCGATCGTGTGCGAGGTAGGCGTGGGCGAACTCGAGATCGCGGGTGCGCTCGACCTTCTCCCTCGCGGTACTCGCCTCGTCCAGCGCCATCTTCGCGTACCCGACGAAGTCCTCGGCTGTGACGAGTTCGTTCTTGCAGCGTTCGATGCGGCGGATGATGTCGTCCACCACACGCCCCGCCCCGCCACGCAGGTCGTGCTGCAGGAGTCCCAGCTCACCGATGCGGTCGAGCATGATGAGGGCCCGCTCCTCCTCGGTGGCCCACACGGCCGGAGGAAGCAGCCCGTGCTCCACGCCGTGCACCCGGGCCAGCTCACCGGCGAAGGCGTGGAAGGTGAGGACACGCAGGGTGTCATGGGCACGACCGAGCAGGGCCTCGGCACGGGAGCGCAGCTCGTCCGCGGCACGGGAGCTGAAGGTGAGGGCGACGATCTCGTCCGGATGCGCACCGTTCTCGACCAGCCACGCGACCCGATGGGTGAGGACGCGGGTCTTTCCGGAGCCGGCACCGGCGACCACCAACATGGGACCCGAGGCATGCGTGACCGCATCACGCTGCTCGGGCGAGAGACCGTCGAGAATCACCTGACCGATGGTACGCGTTCTTTCATGACCGACGGGGTGGACGGTGCCGGGCACCAGCGACCCCGTCGCCGGCCGCGATCAGGACGACAGGTGTTCGCCGACCGCCCCGTCCGGGGCTCGCCTCCACCGACGAACGTCCTGCACACACCGGTTTTCGTCCTTTGACGTCGGTGTCCGACGGGGTGGACGGTGCCGGGCACCGTCCACCCCGTCGGCGGATCGGGACCGCCCCTGATCCCCGCGTCCGCCAGGTCTCCGCTCAGCGAGGCCACCAGCAGTTCGGCCCCCCGCACGATCGGAGACGCAGGCCCTCACCTGAGGACTACTTGTAGAGCGTGTACCCCTGCATCGAGACCTTGAACCCCTGGCGCTTCACACCGGTGGTGCGCCGGCACACCATGCCGCTGGTGGTGGAGGTGCAGCGGATGCCGCCGACCACGACGCTCTTGCGGTAGGCGAGCACCCGGCAGGGAGTCGCCTGGCCCGTGATGCACTGCGGCCCGACATCACCCCGGCAGCCTCCGAGGGAGACGCGCCGCTTCCAGAGGGTCACCTGGCTGCGTGCCCAATCCAGGTCACAGTTGGCCGGACGTTTCGGATAGCTCTTCCAGGTGGTTCGCTCGACGACGCACGAGGCGGTGCCGCCGTCGGAGGCATCGACGATGCAGTCGATGTTCCGGGAAGGGCTCGTGATCTGGACGAAGCCCATGGCCGCCGGAGCGGCCACGGTGACGCTCCCGAGAAGGACGACGGACACGAGGACGGTGCGGAGCTTTCGCATTTTCGATCTCCCTGCCGGCCCCGGAGGATCGGCCGGTCACTTGGGGGCCGCCGACGGCGGATGCGACAACAGTCAACATGACGGGAGCGGCCGCGTCCACCCCGTGGCACCGCATGATCCCGTGACCGTCGCACGATCGATCGAAACCTCGGTGTAGTGGCTTCGTCTCGTCCTAGCGGTAGAGGATGCGCCCCTGACGCGAGACCTTGAAGCCCTGGCGCTTCGCACCGGTGGCTCGACGACACGTGATGCCGCTGGTCGTCGATGTGCAGCGGATGCCGTTGGTGACGATGCTCTTGCCGTAGCCAAGCACGCGACATCCGCCGGGCTGACACATCGGACCGATGTCGCCACGACAGACACCGACGCTGACACGACGGCCCGTCAGCGACACCTCGGTGGGCATCCAGGCCAGCGGACACGACGCCGGCTTGCGAACGGTGGAACGCCAGGCGGCGCGTTCGACCCAGCACGAGGCCGTTCCGCCGGCCTCCGCATGGACGAGGCAGTCGATGTTGCCCGACGGGCTCGTGAAGTGGGCTCCGGCGAAGGCCGCCGGAGCGGTGGCGCCGCCCACGGCGACGGTGCCCGCGATGAGGAGTGCACGGAGAGTTTTCATGCGGGCACGCTATGCCCCGACGACATCGCAACGGTCAAGCCACGGTTTCGGAACGGTCAAGCGACGGGAAAGTGATGCCCACGCCGGGACCATCTCGATCGTTGATTCCACGATCTCGCGGCGTGATGCGTGTTCCCGGTGGCGCGGATGCGCGACCATCCACACGCCCACCCCGAGCCAGACACCGGTGACGCGTGCCACATCCCCTCTTCCGTGGAATCAACCATCTCGATGAGTGGTGCCACGGCGGCGTGGTGTGGGGTGCGTCACCGGTGGATGCGGGGCGACGGCGGATGTCGATGGTCAGGGTGGTGTCCTTTCCGAGGCATCCGGTGGCGCATCCGCGCCGCCGGGGGCACGCACCACGCCGCGATCGCCGTGGCACCGCTCATCTAGGCTCCGTCGCGCATGTCTCCGACCGATCCGCAGCACCGACAACGGCCTCCGGAGCCGCCGGACGACTGGGACGCGATCGACCGCCTCACCCGCCGCTGCGGGCGCGCAGCGGCGATCGGGATCCCGACGTGGCTGGTGCTCCTGGTGGCGTTCAACGAGGAGCTCACCGGGATCCCGCCGTTGGCGGGGTTCACCATGGCGTCGATCCTGGCCCTGATCGTGGTCATCGTCGCCGACCTGGCCCGACGCGATCGGGGTGGAGCATCAGGCCTCGGGGTCTTCGGACGTCTGACGATCGTGTGGGTGGCGGTCTTCACCGTTCTGGCCCTCCTGGTGGCGCGCAGTGGCCAGGCCGGAGCGGCAACCGTGCTGGCCCCCTTCCTGGGTGCGAGTGTGGTGACCGGTTTCGCGGGCTTCGTGATCTGGATCCGGCGGTCGACCCGTCTGCCGCCGGGACCCGGTGATCCCAGATGAGGGGCGCCGCGCTCACCCGCCCCGCTACATTCACACGACCGGCTGTGGACAGGCACGCGGAAAGGACCCGGCAGACGTGAGCCCACTTATTCCGATGGTCATCGAACAGACCTCGCGCGGTGAGCGTTCGTTCGACATCTACTCCCGACTGCTCAACGAGCGCATCATCTTCCTCGGGACCCCGATCGACGACCAGATCGCGAACCTGGTGGTCGCGCAGCTTCTGCACCTGTCGAGCGACGACCCCGACAAGGAGATCTCGCTCTACATCAACTCGCCCGGTGGTTCGGTCTACGCGGGTCTTGCCATCTACGACACCATGCAGTTCATCAAGCCCGACGTGCAGACCATCTGCGTGGGCGTGGCGATGAGCATGGGCGCGGTGCTCCTGGCCGGGGGGACGAAGGGCAAGCGGATGGCGCTCCCCAACTCCCGGGTGCTCATCCACCAGGTCTCGGGTGGGTTCTCGGGGCAGGCGACCGACATCGAGATCCACGCACGTGAGGCACTCGCGATCCGCGGCCGTCTGGATGAGATCCTGGCCGAGCACACGGGCAAGACCAGCGAACAGATCCACGAGGACTCCGAGCGGGACCGTTTCTTCACCGCGGACGAAGCCCTGGAGTACGGCCTCATCGACCAGATCATCGCGCCGAACAGCGACGTGCCCGCTTCGGGGAGCTGATTGGCTGAGCGGGGCGTGGGATCGGCCCCGGACAGCCCTTGACGTACGCCCCTGAGAGGACGAGACTGAAGGGGCATCGGTGATCTGCCCTCCGAGGTGGATCGCTCACTCGAAGGCGAGGACGACGTGACCGCGCCCATCCGGATCGTCAGAACGGGGACCACGTCGGGTCGATGGCCACGACCCAGTCGCCCCACTGCGCGCCTGCGTCGCACATCCGTGATGACGGCCGCCGGAAGCGTTCGACCCCCTTCGGATGCACTGGTACCGAGAGACGCTCGACCCGCCGTCGGATCCACCGTCCCGGGTGGGACGGGACGCGCGGAAAGGAGGCGCCCGTGGTAGAGGGATCTCCATCGATGCCGAGCACCCCGGTGATCGGCATCGACCACTGATCTGAACGGGTACGGCCCGGTTCCCCGGCTCATCGGGGGGCCGGGCCGTACCGTGCCTGCGACACCGTCCGCCCGGTCAGCGCTCGGGCGTCTCGCCCTGGGTCACGCCGCGGGTGAGCACGCCGTCCCGAACCGGGTATCGGCCGCGATGGCGCACCAGACCCTCGTCCGCACGGTCGCGTATGACCGCCGCCGAATAATCCGTGATGACGGCCGCCGGAAGCGTTCGACCCCCTTCGGATGCACTGGTACCGAGAGACGCTCGACCCGCCGTCGGATCCACCGTCCCGGGTGGGACGGGACGCGCGGAAAGGAGGCGCCCGTGGTAGAGGGATCTCCATCGATGCCGAGCACCCCGGTGATCGGCATCGACCACTGATCTGAACGGGTACGGCCCGGTTCCCCGGCTCATCGGGGGGCCGGGCCGTACCGTGCCTGCGACACCGTCCGCCCGGTCAGCGCTCGGGCGTCTCGCCCTGGGTCACGCCGCGGGTGAGCACGCCGTCCCGAACCGGGTATCGGCCGCGATGGCGCACCAGACCCTCGTCCGCACGGTCGCGTATGACCGCCGCCGAATAGGCACCGATGCCGAACGCGACCGACACGTTCAGGCTCTCCTTGTGACCCAGCATGGGGATCTCGAGGATGACGTCCGCCCTCTCCAGCAGAGGCCGCGGCGCACCGTCCAGCTCTCCGCAGACGACCAGCGCCACACGACGGTCCGCAGGAGGCGCCGACGCGCGCGTCGCGGAGACCGAGTCCGGGTGCTGTTCCAGTAGCACCACCCAGGCGTCGTCCAGGAGCGGGAGCAGTTCGTCCAGGCCGTGCACCGTGACGAAGGGCATGGTCTCCTCCGCTCCCAGCGCGACCTTGGCGATGCGGGGATCGGGCGGGACACCGCTGATGCCCGAGAGGACAACGCCGCAGAAGCCGGCACCGTCGGCGGTCCGGAAGATCGCGCCGACGTTGTGCATGCTCCGCACGTCGTGAACGACCGCGACGGGCGCACCCGGGCGCCACCATGCCGGAATGGGACTGGCCATAGCGACCCGCAGACTACGTCGCGCCGGCTCATCGGATCACCTGCCGGAGCACACGCCGTCGGGCGCCGGGCCCACCCGGCCGCCACAACGGGTATAGGCCGGCGTCGCCTCACACCACATGACGTTCACCGGCGGAGCACCCGGCTGACAGACGTGTACCGAGACCCGCGAGCATGCGCAAACGCGGCGAGAACGCGTTCTGTTGGCATACTAAGAACTCCATGTCGGCGATGTCGCCGTGACGATCACGGTCGTCCGACGCATCACCGCCGGGGAGGCCGCGACGCATCTGCTGGAGGTCTGTGTGAGTCGCTCCGACATCCATCCCTCCTCCCGCCGCGAACAGCGGTCACCACGTCGCACCTCCACGCACTCCCGCCACCTCCGCGAACGCGTGGACGAGCGTGACGCGGCACGCTACGTTCCAGGCCCCGGTGAGGAGGCGGCCATCGCCGAGATCCTCGCGGGCGACCGGGCATCGCTGCTGTTCGTCCATGGCCCCGGCGGGATCGGGAAGAGCACCCTTCTGCGCGAGATCGCACGGCGTGGGACAGAAGCGGGACGCGATGTCCACCTGGCGGACGGCCGGGTCTACGCATCGGATCCGGGCGCGCTGGCTGCCGTCCTGGAGGATGCCGCGACCGCGACGCATCCGCTTCTCCTCATCGACGCGTACGAGTGGGTCGCGTCGATCGGCGGCACCCTGCGGGCGCGGATCCTGCCCATGCTCTCTGCGACCGGGCGCGTGGTGATCGCCTGCCGGCGTCCTCCGGAGCCCGAATGGTGGACGCACGGATGGGACGCTGTCATGACCGCGCTGTCGCTGTCGCGCTTCGACGAGGAACGCGGCCGCGCGCTCATGGCCCGGCACGGAGTCCTGGATGCCGACCACCAGAACGCCCTGCTCGAATGGGCGGACGGACTTCCACTCGCGCTCGCCGTCGGAGCCGACGCCACACGCTCCGCCGCAGATGTCAACCTGGCATCACCGAACATCGACGATGCGCTGGCCGATGCGCTCCTGCTCCGTGTGACGGGTGGGCTGACGGATGTCCAGCGGGAGATCCTGGAGGTCGCGTCCGTCGCGCCGATGATCGACGCGCGACTCCTGGCGGCCGCACTCCCGGACGTGGACGCCGAGGCCGGTGAGCGATGGCTGCGGGATCTCTCGTTCGCCGAGTTCACGGGCTCCCGTGTCCGCATCCACGAACGCCTGGCCGAGGCGACGCGGCGGCGTCTCGTCGCCCTGGATCCCGGGCGCGAACGCGAGGTGCGCCGCCGCGTCGCGGACGAGCTGACGCGGCGGGCGCTGCAGGGACACCCCGAGATGGTGGCCGAGATCATCAACCTGGTGGACGACCCCGCCATCCAGGCCGCCTTCGGATGGGGCGCCGCCCGGCGCACGCAGGTGGACGGCCCGCGGGACGACGACACGGCGGCGCTGGAGGCGCACATCGGTGGTGCCGGCTGGTGGCCGGGAATCCGGCGATTCCTGGAGGAGGCACCCGACTGCGTCCACATCGCCCGTGACGCGTCCGGTGAGATCGTGGGCCTCGCGATCGTGACGACCCCGGGGCGCGCGCCGACGTGGATCGACGAGGACGTGATCCTCGGCCCGTGGATCGCCGACGCCCGCAACCGGGCGGCCGGAGGTGACGTCCTCTTCTTCCGAAGCACCGTCGACCTGACCGAGGGGGCCGACGCGTCGGTGCTGAGCGCCCTCAATCTGGCGGCACTCCAGCGGTCCGGGCTCACCAACCTCCGATGGATCTACGGTCACGCCGTGGCCGACGACCTCGAGGCCCAGGAGCTGTCGGCGGCGCTCGGCGCCGTGGTCGTCCCCGAGCTCGAGGTGCGCGACGGCGGCCGGACGATCCAGTGCCACATCATCGATCACGGACCGGGTGGCATCGTGGCGGCTGCCCGGGCACTCGTCTACGCCGATCTGGGTCTTCCCGCCCCGGGGGTCATCGCCGCCCCGGTGGGGTCCGTCGACGTGGAGGACGTACGTCTCATTCTCCGCGCGTTCCACGACCCGGTCGCCCTGGCCGATCTGCCACAGGCGGCGGGTCCCTCCATCTCCGCGCGCGCCGACGGGCTGCGGGCATGGATCACCGAGGGCGTCGAGGCCGCCTTCGGCCCGTCACCCGACGAACGCCTTCTGCACGACGCCATCGTTCTGCGCTACCTGACGCCCGACGGCACGCATCAGCGCACGGCCCACGACCTCCACCTCAGCCGCAGCACCTACTTCCGCCGGCTGTCCGACGCCCTCCAGCGACTGACGCGCTACCTGACGGATCCGTCAGGGGACACCGAGCCGGCCTGAGCTGTCCATCTGACGTCTCGTCGGACAGACGGGCCCCTCAAGCGTCCGATCGCCGGCATTCTCGTCAGTCTCAACCTCGTCCCACGGACCTTCCCGAACGTGGAGCGCCCTGAGCATGATCCGGCCATGCATCGGATCATGGCCCTCGCACGCTCTCGATGGTCGCTTCTCGTCGCCGCTCTGGGACTCGCCTGCGGCGGACCCGCCGTCGCCGCGGAACCGCTGGTGCCGCAGCTCGTGGCGGACATCGTGCCCGGTCCCAGCGACTCCTATCCCGAGGTCATCGGCGTCCACGAGGGGTGGGCCTACTTCGGAGCGTTCGAGCCCGCGACGGGCTATGAGCTCTGGCGGAGCGACGGCACATCGACCGCACGCGTCGCCGACATCGCTCCGGGCCCCGGATCGTCCGAACCCCGCAGAGCCGTCTCGTTCAACGGATGGCTCTACTTCACGGCGGAGACCCCTGCCCTCGGCCGGGAGATCTGGCGCACCGACGGCACCACCACCCAACCGGCGTTCGACGTCGAACCCGGCTCTGCGTCGTCCGGTCCGAACGAGCTGACGGTCGCGCACGGCCGCCTCTACTTCACCGCGACGACCGCGGCGACCGGGGCCGAGCTGTACTGGACCGACGGGACCACATTGACGTTGATCGACGGCGAACCCGGAATCGCCGGAAGCTGGCCAACCTCGCTCACCACCATCGACGACGCGCTCTACTACTCGACCACCCGGCCGGCGTTCGGGCGCGAGATGCGACGCATCACAGGTGGCCTGCCGTTCCTGGTGGCGGGAGACCTGGCACCCGGGGCCGACAGCTCGAACCCGTCCGGCATGACGACGTTCGACGGCGAGGTGTACTTCGTGGCCACCACGCCGACAACCGGGAGGGAACTCTGGCACCTGACGCCGATGGGTCCCCAGGTCGTCGACATCGTCCCGGGCGCATCGGGGTCGGACCCGAGCGGCCTGACCGTCCTCGGCGACACGCTGTACTTCACGGCGACGACCCCGGCGGCGGGAAAGGAGCTCTGGATGCGACGGGGCAACATCACGACGCTGGCCAAGGACATCTCACCCGGAGCCCCCTCCTCCTCTCCCGAAAGCCTCCGCGTGGCGGCCGGCATGCTCTTCTTCACCGCGTCGCGACCCGACGTCGGCAAGGAACTCTGGGGAGCCGACGGGGCCTCGGCCCCACGGCTGATCGCGGACATCAACCCCGGGCCGCCGAGCTCGTCCCCCTGGTCCGTCCTCGCCCACGGCGGGCGCGCGTACTTCGCGGCTCAAGAGCCGACACTCGGCACGGAGCTCTACAGCACCGACGGCGTCACCGTGGACCTCGTCAGCGACCTGCTCCCGGGGCCCGACGGATCCATCGCGGGCAGCGACGTCCTCACCTCCCTGAACGGTGCCGTGCTCTTCAGCGGAGACGACGGCAGACACGGCCTGGAACTCTGGAAGCTGGCGCCACCTCTGCCGGCCGTGGCGCCCCCGCCGAACGTGCCGCCTGCCGACCGCACCGTGCGCATCGCCGTGGCGGGAAGCCGTTTCGTCCTCACGAAGAAGGGCACGCTCAACGTCCGGGTGACCTGCCCGAAGACCGAGGTGCACGGGCCGTGCCGGGGATCCGTCGGCATCGCGACACGCACCAGGATCCAGGTGGGCCGGAAGAAGCGGGTGATCACGATCGCCACCGGCACCTACGCGGTCCCCGCCGGCACGACCCGCACCGTCACCCTGCGGGTGGGGACGGCGAACCGCACGCGCATCGCGACGTCGCGCCCCGTCCGGGCAACCCGTATGACGGTCACCGTTCGCGACACCGTGGGCAACCGCTTCACGCTGCGACGCAACACCACCGTGCTTCCGACACCGAAGCCGAAGGCGAAACCCCGGCGCGCGAAAACCCTCTGAGGTGCCGGGCGCCCTGAGGGCGCAAGCGACGATGCCTCACGAGGTGACCCGCTCTTGCTCCCATCGGGGGTCGGTGGCCCCGTGACGTCCCCCTTCGCGTCCAGCCGCCCGCGCCTCGGGGCGACCGCGCTCCGGCATCAGTCCCAACCTCGTCCCACGCACCTTCCGGAACGATCGGCCGGCTGACAATGATCCGGCATGCACCGCACTCTGGCCCACATCCTCCGAACGTCGGCCCTGGTCCTCCTTCTGATGGGCGCCACCGCCTCCGCCGAACCCGAATCCCTCGTCCCCCGACTCGTCGCGGACGTACTCCCCGGGCCGAGCGGATCGCGTCCCGCCGTTCTCGGGGGGGACGGCCGCTGGCTGTACTTCACGGCCACCACGCCGCAGACGGGAAACGAGCTCTGGCGCACCGACGGGGTGACGACGGCGATCGTCGCGGACATCGTGCCCGGGCCGACCGGCTCCTTCCCCGCCGACGGCGTGGTCTATCGAGGATGGTTCTACTTCAGCGCCACGTCGCCCGCCACGGGACGGGAGGTCTGGAGGACGAACGGGACGACCACCGAGCTCGCGTTCGACGTGAACCCGGGATCGGCCTCGTCCGATGCCCTCTTCCTCCACGTCGCACACAACCGCCTCTACTTCCGGGCCTCGAACCCCACCGTCGGCACCGAGGTGTTCCGCACCGACGGGACGACTCTGACGCCGCTCGACCTGCTGCCGGGTGCCGCCGGATCGGATCCGGGATCGCTCACCGTCGCGAACGGTGACCTCTACTTCTCGGCCGACGTTCCGGCGCTCGGCCGGGAGCTGTACAGGACGACGGGCGGACCGCCCGAGTTCCTCGGCGACCTCGAGCCCGGTGCCGGTGACTCCAATCCCACCGACATCGTGACCGTCATCGACACCGTCTACTTCACGGCCACGACGACGGCGCACGGCAGCGAACTGTGGCGCATCACAACCGTCGGTCCCCAGGTGACCGACATCGTGCCCGGCGCGACCGGCTCCTTTCCCTACACATTGACGCCGTTCGGAGCGGACCTCTACCTCTCCGCCCAGACCCCCGGCCAGGGGCGAGAACTCTGGGTGGCGCAGGGCGGGTCCGCCGCCCTCGTCGCCGACCTCGTGCCCGGTGCCGCCTCGTCCAACCCGAATCAGTTCGGCATCGCCTCGGGTCGGTTCCACTTCGCGGCCGAGACCCCCGGCACCGGACGTGAACCCTGGACCTTGGACGGATCCGTTCCCCGGCTGCTCGCGGACCTGGCACCCGGCCCCGACGGGTCCAATCCGTCCGAGGTCGTCCAGCGCGCGGGGCGTGCCTACTTCAGCGCCGCTCCGCTCGGCACGGGCAGGGAGCCGTACTCGACCGACGGCCAGACCGTGGACCTCGTCGGCGACATCCTCCCCGGCCCCAGCGAGAGCATCGGGTTTCCCTACCCGCAGATGACGCTGTGGAACGGCGATCTCTACTTCGCCGCGGACGACGGCTCCCACGGCAACGAGCTCTGGCGGCTGACGCTCCCCGAGCCGACCGCCCCGACACCACCCGCCCCACCCGCCGCCACCGACCGCATCGTGCGCATCGGTGTCACCGGAACCCGATTCACCCTGACGAAGAAGGGAAAGGTCGGGGTCAAGGTGACATGCCCGAAGACCGAGGCCAACGGACCATGCCGCGGCACGCTCACCATCGTCACGCGCAACAAATTCACGGTGGGCAGGAAGAAGCGCACGATCACCATCGCGAAGGGCAGCTACACGGTGGCCCCAGGAAAGAGCCGCGTCGTCATCATGAACGTCGGAGTCGCCAACCGGGTGAAGATCCGCACCCTCCGCACCTTCCGCGCCGCACGCCTCACCGCCACCGTCCGCGACCGCCTCGACAACCGCTTCACCCACACACGAAACGTCTCGGTACTGCCACCGCCCGCGCCCAAGAGGAAGGCCCGACGATGAAGCTCCCCCGCTGGATCATCGCCTCACTCGCCCTGATCGGGGTGACGCTGCCCGCCATGGCACAGGGCGCCGCCGTCGAACGCGTCAGCCTCGGTTCGTCCGGCGCACAGGGGAACAACGACTCCTGGTCCGGTTCGACCAGCGCCGACGGACGCTGGACCGCGTTCGTCAGCACCGCCGACAACCTCGTCGCGGGCGACACGAACAACCGGTCGGACGTCTTCCTGCACGACCGGACCACCGGTGAGACACGCCGCATCTCGGTGAGATCGGACGGTACGCAGGGCGACGGCGACCAGGACTCGGTGCCGTACGGGACGGTGTCGTTCCAGCCGCTGTACGCCGAGACGTCGATGAGCGCGGACGGCCGCCACATCGTGTTCTCGAGCCACTCGACCAACCTGACCACGGCAGGCACCACCAACACCTACGCCGACATCTACACGTACGACCGGGTTGCGAACACGCTCACGCGCCTCAGCACCACGGCCGCCGGGAACGACGGCAACGGGGAATCCACCGACGGACGCATCACTCCCGACGGGAGCCATGTGGTGTTCACGACGACGGCGTTCGATCTGGCTCCCCTCAGCGGCACGCGTAGCGTCCTGATCGCCGACCGCGCCACGGGTGAGCTGCGTCAGGTGTGCGTCGCCACCAACGGCATGGCCTGCGCGGGAGGCGCAACCACCGGTGACGCCTCCGACGGTGGTCGCTTCGTCGCATTCGCGAGCCCCGCGTCGAACGTGGTCGCCGGCGACACGAACGGCCGTATGGACGTCTTCGTTCGCGACATGACGACGGGCGCCATCGAACGGGTCAGCGTGTCTGCCACCGGACAGCAGGCATCGGGAGGTGAGGCGCGCAGTCCGGCCATCAGTGCCGACGGCTGTCGCGTGGCCTTCATCTCGGATGCGACGAACCTCGTGGACGGCGTGACCGCGGCCGGGGTCCGGGTCTACGTCCGCGACCGGTGCGTCGGCACGACCGTGCTGGCGAGCGTGGCGACCGACGGGACACCCGGCACGCAGGTCGGGCTCCTACCACCCGACATCTCGGCCGACGGGTGCGTCGTCACCTTCACAAGCCGTGACCTCTCCGGGAACAGTCCTCCCGCCGATGGGCTCGTCGCGCGCAACCTGTGTGCGGGGACCACGAACCGCATGGACACGTCCGCCACCGGAGTTCCCGCGACGTGGGCCACGGGCTGGCATTCCCTCTCGGGAAGCGACGGCCGCTTCGTGACGTTCGACACCATCGGGCACGGCGTGGTCCCGGGCGACACGAACGGCCAGAAGGACGTGTTCGTCCGGGACCGCTCCTTCGTGTCTCCACCGGATCCGCCGGTCACCCCCACCCCCACTCCCACGGCGCCGGCACCACCCGCATCGGGCGGCCCGGCTCCCGCCGCGCCGCGGGCGCGAAAGCCGGTCCTCGTCCTCACGAACGTGCGCGTCCTTCCCCGGGCGTTCTTTCCGGTCCCCGCCACCGGACCGCGGCCACCCGGCTCGGGCGGGGTGCTGCGCTTCACCGTGTCGCGGAGCGCGACCATCACCATGCGCTACCAGCGGGGGCTCCCCGGAGTCCGCCAGGGTCGCCGATGCGTGCTCCCCCGGATCGGGCGCGGCAGTGTCCGCGGGGCCCGGTGCACGCGCTACGTCGGGGTGGGGATGGTCCGAAGTCGTACGGTCGCGGGCAACCGGCAGATCAAGCTCACCGGACGCATCAACAACCGCCCGCTCGTGAAGGGGCAGTACCGCATGATCGTCTACGCGAACGCCTCCGGCTTGCCCCGTTCACGCGTGTCCACCGTGCCCTTCCGCATCCGCTGATCCTCGACAGGGGTCTCTTCGACCGGCGTCGGTGAGATCGGACACACGGCGGTGGCTGCGGGGGCCATCGTCACCGGCGCGTCACCGCATCGATACTCCGATGGGGCCGCGGGCCACCGGACATCGCCCACAATGGCGGTGACCGGCATCGCAACCCTCTCAGGAGTATGAGCACCTCCCGCACCCCGCCACCGCCCCCGACGACCACGACACACGCGTCCGACGACGACGTTCGGACGACATCGACCGCACCCGAACCCGACGCGGACATCGACGCACGGGAGCCCGGCAGTATCGGGTCTCCACATTCGACGCGGGAGCGGAGTCCCATGGCGCGGAGCGTGTACGTGACCTCCTCGGAGGGGCACACCGGAAAGGCGGCGATCGCACTCGGCCTGGTCGAGCTGTTCGCCTCCCAGGTCCGCGTCGGCGTCTTCCGCCCAATCACGGCGGGCGGTGAGGCCCGGGACGGCGTGCTGGAGTTCCTGCTGTCACACGGCGGCGTCGACCTCGACTACGCACAATGCGTCGGTGTGACATATGACGACGTCCACGACGATCCGGACGCGGCACTGTCGACGATCGTCACCCGCTACCGCGAGATGGAGGCACTCTGCGACGCGGTGGTGATCGTCGGGTCCGACTACACCGACGTGTCCAGCCCGACGGAACTGTCCTACAACGCGCGCGTCGCGGCGAACCTGGGATCCGGCGTCGTGCTGGTCACCGCCGGGCTCGACCGCTCCGGCGCCGAGGTGCGTCACGCCGTCGACATCGCCCGGGCGGAGCTCCACGCCGAGCACGCCGAGGTCGTGGCGGTCGTGGTGAACCGCACCGACCCCGACCGCATGGACGAGGTCCGGGTCGCCCTGGCCGACGTGGCCGTGCCGACGTGGGTGATGCCGAACGTGAGCCTGCTCTCGGCACCCACGGTGGCCGATCTGATGGATGCCGTGGACGGTCGTCTGCTGAGCGGCGACCCCGACCTGCTCGACCGTGAGGCCGAGGCGACGATCGTCGGCGCCATGACCGTGGACAACGTCCTGCTGCGCCTCGAGGAGGGCGCGGCGATCCTCGTGGCCGGAGACCGGTCCGACGTGGTGCTGACGGTCGTGAACGCACACGCCGCCGAGAGCTTCCCGTCGCTGTCGGGTCTCATCCTGAACGGCGGCTTCGTCCCGACGCCACAGCTCACACGACTGCTCGAGGGATTGAACCAGCGTCTCCCGATCATCTCCACCGAGCTCGGCACCTACGACGCCGCCCGGCGCATGGCGAAGACCGTCGGGCTCTTCTCGAAGGGCTCGCACCGCAAGATCGACATCGCCCGGGCGACCTTCAACCAGCACATCGACGGCGAGCGGCTGTTGGAGACGGTGAACCTTCCCCGGTCCGAGGTCGTCACCCCGCTCATGTTCGAGTACGACCTGATCGAGCGGGCACGGTCCGACCGGAAGCACATCGTGCTGCCCGAGGGCGACGACGACCGCATCCTGCGCGCCGCGAGCACCCTCCTCGCCCGGCAGGCCGTCGACCTGACGATCCTGGGGGACGAAGCCCGCGTGCGCGCACGCGGCGCCGAGCTCGCCCTCGACCTCTCGGCCGCGGACATCATCGAGCCCGCCGAATCGGAGCATCGCGAGCGGTTCGCCGAGGTCTACACCGAGCTTCGCGCCGCGAAGGGCATGACCCTGGACCGCGCGCGCGAGGTCGTGGCGGACCCCTCCTACTTCGGCACGCTCATGGTCCACCTCGGTCTCGCCGACGGCATGGTGTCGGGCGCCGCCCACACCACCGCACACACCATCCGCCCGGCGTTCGAGATCATCCGGACGGTCGAGGGGGTCTCGGTGGTCTCGTCGGTGCTCTTCATGTGCCTGGCCGACCGCGTGCTGGTCTACGGCGACTGCGCCGTGAACCCCGATCCGACGGCCGAGCAGCTTGCCGACATCGCCATCTCGTCCGCCGCGACGGCCGAGCAGTTCGGCGTGTCACCACGCATCGCGATGCTGTCGTACTCCACCGGCGAGTCGGGGTCGGGCGCGGGCGTCGACAAGGTCCGGACGGCGACGGAGATCGTCCACCGGAACGCGCCCGAGCTCATCGTGGAGGGCCCCATCCAGTACGACGCCGCCGTCGATGCGTCCGTGGCCCGCACGAAGCTCCCCGACTCTCAGGTGGCGGGACGGGCGACGGTGTTCGTCTTCCCCGATCTGAACACCGGCAACAACACCTACAAGGCGGTGCAGCGATCGGCGGGCGCGGTGGCGATCGGCCCCGTGCTGCAGGGGCTGAACCGGCCGGTCAACGACCTGTCGCGCGGCGCCCTCGTGAAGGACATCGTGAACACCGTGGCCATCACGGCCATCCAGGCCCAGGGGATGTCGGCATGAGCGTGCTGGTGATCAACTCCGGATCGTCGTCCCTGAAGTACCAAGTCGTCGACCCCGCGACGGCGGAGGCCCACGCGACCGGGCTCGTCGAGCGCATCGGATCCGACGGCGGACGCATCACCCACACCACGCCGGAGGGATCCTGGACCGAAGACGTGACCGTCGAGGACCATCGCGCGGCAATGGCGGCGATGAGGGACGCGTTCGCGACCCACGGCCCGCCGCTCGACGCCACGGGGATCGCCGTCGTCGGGCACCGGGTCGCGCAGGGCGCCGATTCGTTCGGGGGATCCATCGTCGTCGACGACGACGTACTCGCAACCATCCGCGGGCTGTCCGACCTCGCCCCGCTCCACAATCCGGCCAACGTCGCCGGCATCGAGGGCGCCCGCGAGCTCTTCCCCGACGTCCCTCACGTCGCGGTGTTCGACACGGCGTTCCACACGACGATCCCTCCCGTCGCGCACACCTATGCGCTGGACCGGGAGGTCGCCGAGCGCTACCGCATCCGTCGCTACGGATTCCACGGGACCTCGCACGCCTACGTGTCGCGCGAGGCGGCGCGGATGCTGGGCCGGTCACCCGACGAGACCAACGTCATCGTCCTGCATCTCGGCAACGGGGCGTCGGCCTGCGCCGTCCGGAACGGGATCTCGGTCGACACGTCCATGGGCCTCACACCGCTCGAGGGTCTTGTCATGGGGACGAGAACCGGCGACATCGACGCGGCCGCGGTCTTCCATCTGGCACGTGTGGCCGGCTACGACATCGACCGGATCGACAAGATCTTCAACACACGATCCGGAGTCCTCGGCCTCTGCGGGCGTCAGGACATGCGCGACCTGGTGGACGCGGCGCTCGGCGGCGACGCGGCGGCCGAGCTCGCACTCGACGTCTACTGCTACCGGATCCGCAAATACATCGGCTCCTATACAGCGGTGCTGGGTCGGGTGGACGCCGTGGTGTTCACGGCCGGGGTCGGTGAGAACGCGACGGTGGTCCGTGAACGCTGCGTGGAGGGCCTGGAGGTGTTCGGGATCGAGCTGGACCCGAAGGCGAATACCTCCGCCTCGCGCCACGCATGTGACGTCGCGACCGAGACGTCGCGCGTCCGCATTCTTGTCATCCCGACTAATGAGGAGCTGGAGATCGCACGTCAGGCGAGGGACGTGGTCGCGGCACGGAGTTGACGACGTCTGGAGAACCGCTCCGTCACCCTGAATGACCGCGTGCGGACATCCGTTCGTCTCGTCCCTGTTCGCCGCGCAAGTAGGTCGCGTTCGACGTCCTCCGGGAGACGCACCGTCACGGTGCAGCCCGCGCAACATGTCCGCGTCGCCCCGACCCGCCGGCACTGCCCCGGCACGGACGATGACCGTTTGCGCCATCTGCAGGGTCGCCGACGTCGCCGCTCCTGCCGCGGCACCCTGCGCCTGGCAGGTGTCCGACCGGACGCCGGGCACATGGAAGGACAGGCACCCCGTTTTGGTCGCACGCGATCTCACGCCCGGAAGACCCACATCCAGGCGGCCACGAGACGCACCAAGCGTGTGCGGACAAAATGACGTGGGGCCCGCCGAAGCGGGCCCCACGAAACGCCAGACGCGACCGCGGCCTAGAACTCGGGCGGCATCCCGCCGGCGAGGTTCGGGCTGGTGATCGTGCCACCCTCGGCGGGCTTCTCCGGGGCCTCGACGATGAGGCACTCGGTGCTGATCACGTTCTTGGCGATCGACGCGGCGTTGAGCAGCGCGGAGCGGGTCACCATGGCGGGGTCGATGACGCCCTCCTTGACCAGGTCCACGTACTCACCCGTGTCGACGTTCAGACCGCGACCCGGCTTCAGCTCCTTGACCTTGCCCGCGACGACCGATCCCTCGAGACCGGCGTTGGCGGCGAGCTGACGGAGCGGCTCCTCGAGCGCGCGACGCACGATCGAGGCACCGACGGCCTCCTCGCCCTCGAGCTCCAGCTTGTCGAGCGACGGAAGCGCGTTGACGAGAGCCACACCGCCACCCGGCACGATGCCCTCCTCGAGGGCGGCACGGGTCGCCTGGAGGGCGTCCTCCACACGGTGCTTCTTCTCCTTCATCTCCGTCTCGGTGGCGGCACCCACCTTCACCACGGCCACACCACCGGCCAGCTTCGCGAGACGCTCCTGGAGCTTCTCACGGTCGTAGTCCGAGTCGGAGTTCTCGATCTCGGTCTTCACCGTGGCGATGCGGGCCTTGATCTCCTCCGGGTCTCCGGCACCGTCGATGATGGTGGTGGAGTCCTTGCCGACGACGATGCGACGGGCACGACCGAGCTGCGAGAGCTGCGTGTTCTCGAGCTTGTGGCCCATCTCACCGCTGATCTGCTCGCCACCGGTGAGGACGGCGATGTCCTCGAGGAGACGCTTGCGGCGGTCACCGAAGCCGGGGGCCTTCACGACGATGCCGGTGAAGGTTCCGCGGAGCTTGTTGACCACCAGGGTCGCGAGGGCCTCGCCCTCGAAGTCCTCGGCGATGATGAGGAGCGGCTTACCCGTCTGGATGACCTGCTCCAGGATCGGGAGGATGTCCTTGATGGCGCTGACCTTGCCACCGTGGGCGAGCACGTAGGCGTCGTCGAGGACGGCCTCCATGCGCTCCTGGTCGGTGACCATGTACGGCGAGACGTAGCCCTTCTCGAACTGCATGCCCTCGGTGAACTCGAGGTCCATACCGAAGGTCTGGCCCTCCTCGACGTTCACGACGCCGTCCTTGCCGACCTTCTCGATCGCGTCGGCGATGATGTCGCCGATCTCACGGTCACGCGCCGAGATCGTGGCGACCCGGGCGATGTCCTCCTTGCCCTTCACCGGGGTGGCGGCCTGGAGCACCGCCTCGGTGACGACCTCGACGGCGGCCTCGATGCCGCGCTTCAGGCCCATCGGGTTCGCACCCGCGGCGACGTTCTTCACGCCCTCGCGCACGATGGCCTGAGCCAGGACCGTGGCGGTGGTGGTGCCGTCACCGGCGATGTCGTTGGTCGCGGTGGCGACCTCGCGCACGAGCTGCGCGCCCTGATTCTCGAACGGGTCGTCGCACTCGATCTCGCGGGCGATGGTGACACCGTCGTTGGTGATGGTGGGGGCGCCGAACGGACGCTTGAGGACGACGTAGCGGCCCTTCGGACCGAGGGTCACCTTGACGGCGTCCGCGAGGGTGTTGACGCCACGCTCGAGAGCACGGCGTGCGTCCTCATGGAACTTGATCTCCTTGTGCGGCATCTACTTCACCGCCTTGGCGAGAACATCGGACTCACGAAGGATGAGGAGATCCTCGCCGTCGACGGACACCTCGGTGCCGCCGTACTTGGAGTAGATGACCTCATCACCGGCGGCGACGTCGAGCGGTACGCGCGTGCCGTTCTCCCAGCGTCCCTCACCGACGGCGAGAACCTCGCCGCGGAGCGGCTTCTCCTGTGCGGTGTCGGGGAGGACGATCCCGCTCGCGGTGACCTCCTCGGCCTCGATCTGACGGACGACGATCCTGTCGCCCAGCGGCTTCAGCCCCATCAGCTCTCCTTGTTTTTGGCACTCTCAGGATGTGAGTGCCAGAGAATAGCGGATGCTCGTTTGTCGTGCATCCACCACGATCTCCGTGACCGTCAGTGCGAGGGTACGACGGCGCCGTGATGCAGATGCCCCTCTCGGGCGACGTGCTCACGGGCGTGGGCGATGGCCTCGGGCGTCGTGGCGAAGAGGTGGCGCTCGTGGGCGAGACGCTCGTGGACGCCCATCTCACGCAGGACACGCTCGTGTTCCGGCCGTGCACCCGAGAGCATGACGGTGATGCCGTCGCGCTCCAGACGGTCGATGATGTCGGCGAGGACGTGGGCCCCCGTGGCGTCGATCGTGGTGACCCGTGCCAGGCGCAGGACCACGACCCGCACCCGACTCACCTGGGTGAGCTCGAGAAGGAAGTCATGGGCCGCCCCGAAGAACAGGGGACCGTCGATGCGGAAGGCGACGATGTGATCGTCGAGGAGGCGCTGCTCCTCGGCGGCATGGTCCGACTCGTCCAGCGGCATCTCGTCCAGTCGGGCCGTACGCGCCGTCTGTCGGATGGCGAAGAAGCCGGCGACCACCAGGCCCACGAGGACCGCCGTGACGAGGTCGAAGACGACCGTGGCCGCCGCCGTGAGGATGAGTGCGGCCGCATCGCCACGGGTCGACCGGGCCAGCGCCCGTAGGCTCGACACCTTGATCATCTGGATCGCTGTGGCGATGAGGACACCCGCGAGGGCGACGAGGGGGATCTCGGACACCAGGCCGCTGGCGACCAGGACGATCAGCAGAAGGACGAGCGCGTGTACGAGCGCCGCCAGCCGGGTGCGGGCACCTGATCGGACGTTGACCGCAGTCCGGGCGATGGCCGCCGTCGCCGGCACGCCCCCGAAGAGAGGAGCGGCCAGGTTCGCGAGCCCCTGGCCGACCAGCTCCCGGTCCGGATCGTGGCGCGTGCCCACGGTCATCGCGTCGGCGGCCGTCGCGGACAGCAGGCTCTCGAGAGCCGCGAGAGCCGCAACGGCAAGTGCCGGCAGGACGAGCGCCCCGATGACACCGACGTCGATCGATGGCAGCGCCGGCATCGGCAGACTCGACGGGATCGCGCCGATGGTGGGGAGCCCCCAGGCGAAGAACCCGTTGCCCGCGGTCACGAGGACCACCGCGACGAGCGCGCCCGGCAGGGTGCGCAGGGTACGAGCGAGAACGAGGATCAGGACTACGGCCGCCACCGTCACGACGGGCGCGAGCACATCGGGAGACCGGAACCAGTCCGCGATCGCGTGGGCGGTCATGGGCAACACGGAGTCGTGGCCGACCGACATGCCCAACGCGGACGGGACCTGCTGCAACGCGATGATGATCGCGATGCCGGCCGTGAATCCCTCGACCACGGTGACGGGGAGGTAGCGGATGACGCGACCGATGCCCGCGATACCGAGTGCGATCAGCATGATCCCGGCCAGGAGCCCGACGACGAGGACACCTCCCGCCCCATGACTCGCCATGATCGGGATGAGGACGACGGTCATCGCTCCGGTCGGACCGCTCACCTGGACCCGACTCCCGCCGAACACGGCGGCGACGGCACCGGCGACGATCGCCGTGATCAGCCCGGACGAGGCACCCATGCCGGCGCTCGCTCCGAAGCCCAGCGCGAGGGGAAGAGCGACGAGCGCGACCATGAGACCCGCCAGCAGGTCGCTGCCGATTGCGCTCGGCACCCAGTCCGAACGAGTGGGCAGAAGACGACGGAGGGACCGGAGGGCACCCGGGGTCGAGCGGTCCTCCCGGCCGGCCGCCGAGCGATCACCGATCTGCGACGTGGTCATGCTGCGGGCGGAGAGGAAACGAGCGAGGCGATCTGAGCGTCGATCTCCTCCTGATTTGTCGCCAGACCGCGGAGGATGATGCGTGCCGCGAGCAACAGGTCGCGGACCTCGGGAACGGAGATGGCGTACATGACGGTACCCCGTTCCCGACGCGACGTGACGAGCGACGTTCGACGCAGGACAGCCAGTTGCTGCGACAGATTGCTCGGTTCGATGTCGATCCGTTCCAGGAGCTCGTAGACGGCGTGGTCACGCTCGTCCAGAAGCTCAAGGATGCGGATACGCGCCGGATGTCCGAGCGTCCGGAACAGTTCTGCCTTGGCCTGGTGAAGGGGGATTCCCAGCGTCGCTCCTCTCAGGGGAGACGAGACCCTAGCACCGACTTGAAGAAGTTTTCATTTCATGAATTGGCATTCCGACGACACGCTTCTGCCGTCCCGCGCATGCACGGAGGTGGCTCCGGTTGATCTCCGGGGTCTTCGGGTCACCCACATCGGCCCTCGGGGTCACGCTGCTCGCCGGGCAGTGGTCGCGATGACCACGCCCCGATCGCTTCAGATCGTCGCCGGACCGATCCCGCGACCGTAACGGACAGCACCCTGCAGCTCGTCTGTGGTGAAGCCGCCCACCGCACGCTCCTCCGCGACGTGGTGGTAGAGGGCGACGCCGAAGATCGTCGTGAGCGACTGCTGGACGAGGGCGGCGGCGATGAGGACGAGTATCCCGATCGCGATGAGCACCACCCCGACGGCGCCGGTCGTCGCCCAGACCATGGCCCCGGCCACGATCAACAGGATTCCCGGAAGCATTCCCACCAGGAAGACGATCCCACCGATCGCGACGGTACCCGTGATCTGCTCGCCCCAGCGACTCCGGATCAGGGTGCCGCAGCGCTTCAGCGTCGCGATCGGACCGGTCCCCTCGATCGCGATCACGGGGACGGCGAGGAAGGTGAGAACACCCCACGCGGCACCTGCCAGCCCTCCGAGGATCGCTCCACCGATACCGGAGCGCTGTCTGATGGCCCGGATGAGGGCCACGATCACGATCGCCACGAAAGCCCAGCCGGCGACCGCGGCGGTCCGATGTGAGGCGAGAGCCATCCCGTCGCTGAACGAGGGCGACTCGCCCTGCATGAGCCGGTCGGCGTTGTGCGCGAGGCCGACCGCGAAGTAGTAGGTGACGAAGGCGACGAGGTACGAGCCCACGGCGACGACGATGCCCCCGGCCACCTCGGATCCGTCCTCGATCAGATACAGGCCCGGGCCGATGACGATGACCGCGACAAGCAGCGCGAAAAGGGCGCCGACCACGGGGAACTTCACGAGGCCGGGCGAGTCCGCGAGAACCCTCCAGCTCTTCTTGGTCAGTCTCCAGCCCGCCCTGATCCGCTTCATGTCGCCACGTTACTGGGCGAGCGCGTCGACAGAAAGAGCTGTACCCGAACGGGCAGGCCGTTGCCTGGCACCGGTCACCCGTTGCGTACCGCCACAAGCGGCGAGCCTTTCTACTTCAGCGACGGGTACTCGATGACCTCGCTGAAGTGGATGATCGAGACCTCGTCGTCCAGGCCGACCTCGCGCGCGTAGATGTGCGACAGGAAGTGGATGGTGTCCTCGACGAGGCGGAACTCCGGGTTGTCACGCTCGATCTCCCGCTGCGTGAGCTCCCGGATCGGCTTCACATCGACCTGGTCGATGATGGCGGCGAAGATCTTCTGCCGGGGACCGTGCCGATGACCGACGGTGACCCACACGATCTGGCCCTTCTTGTACTTGTGGCGCTTGTCGCCCAGACGGATGGTGGCCGTCTTCCGCCCCTTACGGAGTTGGTCGACGAAGAGGGGCGAATAGAAATTGAGTGCGAACACCAAGCACGCTCCGGGCGATCGGGATCACGGACGACGGGTGCCGAAGCACCACACTCCGAGTTCGCCGCGGAGCGATCGACCCCTCCCCCGCTATACGGCGGCCGGTACACGCTGAGGATGCCCGATTCCCCGGCCGATCTGGGCGAGCGCGCGCCGGATCACCTCTCGCTCACCGGGATAGGAGACGACGTCCTGAACGTCCGCCAGCCGGACCAGCCGCACGCCGTCGGCCTCGTCGTTGAAGTACCAGGGCGAGCCCGACCGGTACTCCAGCAGGTAGAAGTCCACGCGCTTGTGGACGCGGGCCCGCTGACGACGCGAATAGAAGGTGTAGTCGATGTACCCCAACGGTGCGAGCAGACCCGCGCCGAGACCGGTCTCCTCGCGGACCTCGCGCACGGCGGCCTGCTCGGAGGTCTCACCCTCCTCGATGTGCCCCTTCGGGAGCGCCAGCACGGCATGATCCTGAACCTCGATCAGGGCGACGAAGATCTCGCGCCCGACCGGGACGAGCGTCACTCCCCCGGCCGAATGCTCCTGGACCGTACGCGCCATCGGGCCAGACTACGCGCGATCGCGGATGTGGGATGCGGTCGCGGTGGACGCGCGCCATCGGGCAGATGGTCGACAGCCGGACGACGCGCCCCGGGACCACCGACGGGAGCTGACGCATGTACGTCGCCGGGCGCCAGCGGTCTCCCCGAAGCGGGCCGATGGATCAGCGGCTGACCCGAGGGCCGGTGGATCGTCCACTGCCGACCCGGCGTTTACTTTCCGGCGAAGAAGGCCTTGATCTTGGCGAAGAAGCCCTTGGCCTGGGCTTCGACCTTCTCGGCAACCTCGGGGAGCTCCTCGCGTATCCGCTGCAGGTTCTCCTTGAGGTCGCTCGTCTTGTCCTCCACGGCGTCGCCACCCTGCGCGGCGGCACCCCCGCCGGACGAGCCCGCCCCGACCCACTTGTCGAGCGCCTCCCAGCCCGTCTTCTGACCACCGGATGAGGCAGAGGATCCCCCCGCGGACGAACCCGAACCCGAGTCCGACCCACCGACCCACTTGTCCAACGCCTCCCAACCCGTCGTCTGGCCACCGGACGCGGCGGCTCCCGCCCCGGCGCCGGCTGATCCGCCGACCCAGTTGTCGAGCGCCTCCCAACCCGTCTTCTGACCACCGGACGCAGCGGCTCCCGCGCCGGCCCCGGAACCCGAGCCACCGACCCAGTTGTCGAGCGCCTCCCAACCGGTCTTACCACTCGGCGCAGCCGACGCCGACGATCCCCCCGCGGACGAACCCGAACCCGAGTCCGACCCACCGACCCACTTGTCCAACGCCTCCCAACCGGTCGTCTGGCCACCGGACGCGGGAGCCGAGTCACCCGACCCGGATCCACCGACCCAGTTGTCGAGCGCCTCCCAGCCGGTCTTGCCACTCGGCGCAGCCGACGCCGACGATCCCCCCGTCGACGAACCCGAACCCGAGTCCGACCCACCGACCCACTTGTCCAACGCCTCCCAACCCGTCGTGCCACTCGATGCGGCATCCGAACCCGTCGATGCACCACCGGAACCAGGCGAGTCACCGACCCAGTTGTCGAGCGCCTCCCAACCGGTCTTCTGACCACCGGATGAGGCAGAGGATCCCCCCGCGGACGAACCCGAACCCGAGTCCGACCCACCGACCCACTTGTCCAACGCCTCCCAACCGGTCTTCTGGCCACCGGACGCGGGAGCCGAGTCACCCGACCCGGATCCACCGGAGCCCCCGACCCATTTGTCGAGCGCCTCCCACCCAGTTGGGGGCGCGCCTCCCGCGATGGGGGGCACGAACCGAAGGTGGTGACGACGTCCGCTCATGGCAACCTCAATTGTGGGTTCGCTACTTGTGTCGCGAACCTACCCAGCGGAAGCCCGCGGGTCAAGGACCGAACATGGAAAAATCGTGAGATCAGCGCGCAGCCGACGTACCGTCGATCAGCGAGCGATACGTCTCGTATCGCGACAGGGCCATGGTCCCGGGCAGGGCACAGCCCGTCTCTCCGACGTGCCGGCAGTCGCGGAAACGGCACCTCCCCT
The DNA here is from genome assembly GCA_964531025.1 of uncultured Bifidobacteriaceae bacterium. Classification (GTDB taxonomy): domain Bacteria; phylum Actinomycetota; class Thermoleophilia; order Miltoncostaeales; family Miltoncostaeaceae; genus CALMEC01. The sequence goes on from CAZHDY010000001.1 coordinate 1,214,811, forward strand.
GGATCGCACGGACCTCCGGAAAGGCGTCCGCCAGATCCTCCACGTCGTGCGCAGGGAGGAACAGCGTCCGCACACCGGCGGTGTCGACGACAGCCCCGCCCGTCGACATGGGGAAGAGCCGGGGATCGGTGGTCGTGTGGCGACCACCGATGCGGTCACTGACCGCACCCACGGCGCGGTCGACCCCGGTGAGCCCGCGCGTGAGCACGGACTTCCCGACGCCGGACTGCCCGACGAGAGCCGCCACGCGTCCATCGACGAGATCGCGGACATCCTCCACGAACGCGTCATCCAGACCCGAACCGCGCAGCACCGGATAACCGATGCCACGATAGAGGGCGACCAGATCGTCCCCGGAATCCTTTGCAAGGTCGGCCTTGGTGTAGACGACGGCCGCGGCGAGTCCGCCCAGCGCGGCGGCGGCGAGATAGTGATCGACGAGGGAGGGCCGGGGGTCCGGTGATGTCAGCGCATCGACGACGAGGAGCAGGTCGGCGTTGGCGACGATCGGCCGGCGCGGGCCGTCAGGACCGTTGGCACGCTCGACCACGCTTCGACGCGGAACGATGCGCTCGATGACGGCCTCATCCGTGGCAGCCCGCAGCTCGACCACATCTCCCACGACGAGTGGGCGCCCGGGCAGGCGGGGTGCGATCCGCGCCTCATGCACGACTCCATCCCAGATGATCGTCGCGGTCGGTCCGGAGACCCGGATGACCTGCGCCGTGGGCCGCGCCATCACGCGCCCGTCAGGGCAACGTGATCCCGGGGACGAGGTCAGGGACCAAGACGTCCGAATCGACGAGGACGCGAAGTTGCTCGGGCGTACCCGTGAGGACCGGGAAGGTGCCGAAGTGACCGGACAGCACCTGCTTCACGCCGAGAAGCCGGACGGCGTACGCCGCCTGACGGGGACCCATGGTGAAGTGGTCACCGATCGGAAGCACCGCAACGTCGGGCTTGTACAGCTCGCCGATGAGCGCCATGTCGCCGAACACGTCTGTGTCGCCGGCGTGGTAGACGACCAGGCCGTCAGGGAACTCGATGACGAAGCCGGCCGGGTCACCGCCCTCGACCATGGTGTCGCCCTCGAGAAGCCCGCAGGAGTGGATCGCCTGGACCATGGTGACCTTGCAGCCCGCCACCTGGACCGTTCCGCCGATGTTCATCTGGATGACGTTGGCGCAGCCCTGCGACTCCAGCCAGGCACCGATCTCGAAGATGGCCACCGCCTGGGCACCGGTCTGCTTGATCGTCTCGACGGCATTGTCGATGTGATCGAAGTGCGCGTGCGTGATGAGCACCGCGTCGAGCGGCCAGGGGTTGTGCAACTCGGGCGGCGCCGAGGGGTTGTCCTTGAGCCAGGCGTCCACCAGGATGCGGCGGCCTTCCGAGGTCTCCCACAGCCACGTGGCGTGGCCGATCCAGGTGACGCGGTTACCCCTCAGGTCCATTCCCAAACTCCAGGTCGCAGACGGATGCGGCGATACTACCCGCCCTGTATGTCGGCGGCGGTGAAGAGGGACGAGAACGGCGCATCGCCCAGCGCCTCCTCCACGGCCTGCCGTCCGCCCTCGTCGCGGTCGACGATGACGAGCGCGCCGACGACCTCGCCTCCGGCGGCACGTGCCCGTTCGATCGTCGTGAGGAGCGTGGCCCCGGTGGCGAGCACGTCCCCGAGGACGGCGACCGGCGTTCCCTCCTCGATGAACGGCCCGTCGATCCAGCTCTGCAGGCCGTAGCGCTTCGCGTCGTCACGGACGAAGAACCCGTTCCACCGCACGCCCGCGCCGAGCGCCGCGGCCGATGTGGCACAGACGAATGCACCGGCCGAGCCGATGTGACCGCCCACCGCGTGTGGGCCGTACGGCGCCAGGATGCCGTGCGCCAGACGTCCGGCGACGTCCGCCCCCTCCGGATCCAGGAGCACCTGCTGTGCGTCGAAGTAGGACGACGAGCGCGTGCCCGAGATCACCGCGGATTCGCGGAAATGGGCGCGTTCGCGCATGAGGTCGAGAAGTCGGCTGCGGTCGGCGTCGGCGTCGTTCATTGACGCGATGGTAGTGACCGTCGGCGGACTCCCGACCGGGGCGCTCCGAACGCCCGACGACCGCCTCGCCGACGCTCCGTCCCCCGGCTCGTGCTCAGATGCCTCGCTATCCTCTCTCGGCAAACGAGATCAGGAGATCCGGTGACCAGCGTCACGCCACTTCCCACGCCGAACCCGAACGCCCTGAAGTTCCAACTGGACCGTCCGGCGACCGACGGCGGAGCCGAGACCTTCCGCGAGGGCTCCGACCCCGCCGACTCGGCGCTGGGAAGCGCGATCTTCGCTCTCGGCGGCATCACCAACGTGTTCCTGACGTCCGACTTCGTCAGCGTCACGGTGGCCGACGCCGCCGATTGGGACACCCTCGTCGCCAAGGTGACCGAGACGATCGAGAAGCACTTCGCCTCATGAGCAGCACCACCGGGCTCGTCCTGAGCTACGCCATCGGGATCATCTTCGCCATCGGCGGGCTGCTCTTCCTGATCTTCCTCGACGAGCGGCGCTTCCTCTTCGGGATCCCCTACCTGCTGATCGGTGTGCTGCTGGTGGCCGGCGTCGCACGCAGCCAGAGGAAGCGTCCCGCGCGCGACGAGACGGACGAGGGCCCACGGGGCCACTGACCCTCGCCGCCCGCCGCGGGGCCTCAGGCGTCTAGCCGACCGCCCTGGTCGCGCCCAGTTCGTGTGCGCACTCGCGATTGAGGCACGCCTCGATCTGAGCGACCGCCTCGTCCGCGGTGTCGACGACCTCCAGCAGGTCGAGGTCCCCGGCGCTGATGTACGACCCCACCAACTTGCTGGTGATCCAGTTCACCATCGGCTTCCAGTGGGCCTTCCCGACGAGAACGACGGGAAAGTGGCCGACCTTGTCGGTCTGGATCAGGGTGAGCGCCTCGAACAGCTCGTCATTGGTCCCGAAGCCACCGGGATAGATGACGAAGCCCTCGGCCGCCTTCACCAGCATCACCTTCCGTGAATAGAAGTGATCGAACGTCATCTCGACATCGGTGTAGCCGTTGGATCCCTGTTCCTCGGGGAGGAGGATGTTGAAGCCGACGGACCGGCCACCGGCCTCGTGCGCACCCCGGTTCGCGGCCTCCATCACGCCCGGGCCGCCGCCCGTGACGACGGCGAGGCCGGCACCGGCGAGGAGTTCTCCGCAGCGGCGGGCACTGTCGTAGACCTCCGAGCCCTCGCGTACACGCGCCGATCCGAAGACCGTCACACCGGGCCGGCCGATCTGTGCCACGGCGTCGAAGCCACGGCGGAACTCGTCCGCGATGGCGGCGACCTCGGCCTCGGTGGCGTCGTCGACACGACGGAAGACCTGACGATCGGGGTTCCTCACTCGGATTCCTCCTCCTGCGCCGGGGTCGCATCGGCGCGCGTCGCCGCATCCGGCGGCAGGTTGACGGTGAACGTGGTCCCGGTCCCCAACCGGGACGTGACGTCAATGGTGCCACCGAGCTGTCCGACGAGCCGCTTCACGATGGCAAGGCCCAGCCCGCTGCCCCCGTCGTCGCGTGAGCGCGCTCGGTCGACCCGGTAGAGACGGTCGAAGATGCGCTTCTGGTCCTCGGGGGCGATACCGCGTCCCGTGTCGTGCACCGTGATCCGACCGCCGTCCCGCTCGGCGGTCACCCCGACGCGGATCTCGCCTCCCGTCGGTGTCGCGGCCAACGCGTTGGAGACCAGGTTGGCGAGGACCGTGTCGACGTGGCGGGGATCGGTGCGCAGAACGACGGGGTCCCCCTCCGCGACGAGCGTGACACCTGCGTCCTGGGCGGAGACGGCGAAGCGTTGCGCCACGTTGTGCGCCCGGTCCGCCAGGTCGACAGCGCGGATGTCGAGGTCGGCCTCACCCAGGTCCCAGCGGGTCAGGCTGCGGAGGTCGCTCACGAGCTCGCGCAGACGCACCGCCTCCTCGCGGATGAAGCCGATGGCCTCGGCCCGGTCCTCCTCCGTACCCGCCGCCCCGTCCCCGAGGGCGGCCGCGAAACCGTCGATGGCCGTGACCGGGGTGCGGAGTTCATGCGCGACGTCGGCGAGGAACCGGCGCTGCGTGACATCGGCCTCCTCCAGGCGGTCGGCCATGTGGTTGAAGGCCGCGGCGGCCCGGCCCAGCTCATCGTTCGATACGACGGCCCGCGCCGACCAGTCGCCGGACGCGAACTCGGAGGCCGTGTCGGCCAGCCCGCTCACCTGGCGCCGCAGACGGCGCGCGACGCTCTCGGCCAGGACGAAGATGACCGTGGCGAGAACACCGATCAACGCGATGATGGCGACGATCGCCCAGGGCGAGGTGGACGTCTGGTTGTACTCACGCGCCAGCCTTACCTCGACGTCGCCGGACCTGGCGGTGACCTCCGCGTCCTGACGACTCGGCTGCACGACGTTGTAGTAGAGGCCCGGCGCCGCGGGCCAGGTCACGACCACCCTCGTACCCGGAAGGAGCCGCGCGACATCCGCGGCCGTGGCGTTCTTGTCCCGGGCGGGTTTCGTGGCGCGGTCGGGTGCCCTCGCGACCTCGTTGGCGTAGATCTGGGCCTGCTGCTGCAACGCTCGACGCTCCGCCGACTTGACGCGCGCGCTGATGGCGGTGCTGACGAGGAACTGGCCGATGACCGACGCCACCACGACGAGGATGACCCCGACGAGGATGTGCCGCCGGTAGGACGAACGCCAGCGATGGGCGACCCCGCTCATACGCGTCGGGCCGATCCGCGAATCGGAAGGCGCCCTGCGACTCCACAGCCGCGTCCCTCCCCCCGCTCAGGTCCGGCGTCCCTCGTGTCTCCTCCATGTGGCCGCATCATCTCCACCCATTCTCCCGGGACCGATGCCGCCGATTTCCTCGTCTCGATGAAGATGCGCGCTCCGCACCGCGGGAGTACTCCCGACCCGAGGGCACTGGACGGTCGCTATGCGACGTCGGGGTCGACCTTGTAGCCGACTCCGCGGACCGCGACGAGACCGTTCCACCCGGGCAGCTTCCGCCGCAGGTTGGCGATGTGGACGTCGACGGTCTTACCGCCGATCGGGTTCTGGTGCCCCCAGACCTTCTCCAGCAGGCGGTCACGTGTGAACACCGTCCGCGGATGTCCCGCCAGCTCGGCGAGCAGGTCGAACTCCAGCCGTGTGAGGTTGATCTCCTCATGCTGGAACGTGCAGCGGCGACCGGTCGGGTCCAGTGAGAGCTCCCCCGCCTCGATCAGACCGTTGGACTCGGCCGGCGCCGCGATCCGGCGCAGGACGGCACGCACCCGCGCCACCAGCTCGCGCGGTGAGAACGGCTTGGTCACGTAGTCGTCGGCGCCCACCTCCAGCCCCGCGACACGGCTGTCCTCGTCGTCCATGGCCGTCACCATGATGATGGGGACGTACCCGTTGGAGTCACGGATCTGACGGCAGACCTCGATCCCGTTGATCTCGGGAAGCATGAGGTCGAGCAGCACCAGGTCGATGCCCCCCTGACGGATCTGTTCGAGGGCCTGCCGGCCGTCGCCGGCCTCGGCGATCGAGTAGTCCGCCTCCATCAGATACATGCGCATGAGGCGGCGGATCGCCCGCTCATCCTCGACGATCAGAATGTGCCCGCGACTCGACATGCGGCCAGTATGTCAGCGACACATGACGGGTGTGGGGTTGCTAGGCTGCCCCACTCCGGCGGGATAGCTCAGTTGGTAGAGCACACGACTGAAAATCGTGGTGTCCCCAGTTCGAATCTGGGTCCCGCCATCTCTGCTCCGAGTCGAGGGAGCGCCCGATAGCTGGTGGCGGAATGTGTTGGGCACTCTGCTACGACGTGCCTTGGCCGACGACCTTTAAGTCCATTGAACGGTCACGGCCCGACCTTTAATGATTTGCCCTCTTTCTTAAAGGTCAGCAATCACGAACCGGCCGCGACGCACCGGATCCGGACGTAGGCTGACCGCTTCTGCTGAGGTAGCACTAGTGCTACCCTCCGTCAATGGCCACGATCCCGCAGAAAGAACTTCGCAACTCGAGCGGTGAGATACTGCGTCGAGCCGAGGCTGGCGAGACGATGATCATCACCGTCTCCGGTCGACCCGTCGCTCAGATCGGACCGATCGCCCGCAACACGTGGGTTCCGTCAGATCAGCTGGCGCCGATCTGGGCGACCCCCACCCCGCAGGGCCTACGGGATGACCTCGTCCAGTTCGATATCGAACTCGACGATCCGTACGCACGCTGAGCATGCGCGTGCTCCTCGACACGTCCGTCCTGATCGCCGATGCGATTCCCACAGGCCTCGAAACATCCATCAGCGCGGTCTCAATCGGTGAACTGCATTTCGGATTGCTCATGGCGACCACCGACGACGAGCGGATTCGACGCGCCGCACGTCTCGGAGCGATCGAGGAACGCTTCGCTCCATTACCGGTTGACGGTGACGTCGCACGCGCCTGGGGTGGCCTGGCGTCCCTCGTACGGCGTGCCGGGGCTCAGCCGCGCACCCGGAACGCGGATCTGCTGATCGCCGCCACGGCACAGGTACACGGAGCCGTCCTCCTAACCCACAACGTCGCCGATTTCAGCCACATCAACCAGGTGGTTCGGGTACTTCATCCATCCGAGTTCAGTTGACCTAGAACGACCGGACGCGCCGTCGACCTTCTCCGTTTCCCGCAGTCGCATGTAGGCTCTTCGATGAAGTCGGTCAACCCCACGGGGTTATCAGGGAATCCGGTCGAAGTCCGGAGCTGACGCGCAGCGGTGGGGACCCGCGACGTGACGACGACGCCACTGGGCACCAAGCCTGGGAAGGCTCGTCACGCCGGTCGAGTCCAAGCCCGAAAACCTGCCGGCCTCGTCTCGCTCACGCGAGAACCCGACAACCGCGAGCCCCGCGTCTGGGCCGCACGGAGAAGGAGTCACACGAATGGCACGAACCGCCGTGCTCGGGCTGCCGCGCATGGGCCCGAACCGCGAACTCAAGTTCGCGTTGGAGTCGTACTGGGCCGGGACGACCCCCGAGACAGAGCTGCGCGACGTCGCGGCATCGCTTCGTCGGCGCAACTGGACACAGGCTCAGAGCGCCGGGATCGACGTGATCCCGAGCGGCGACCTCAGCCTGTACGACCACATCCTGGACACCATCTGGGCGTTCGGCGCGATCCCGGAGCGCTTCGGTGCGATCGACCGCGGCAGCCTGAGCGACTACTTCGTCCTGGCACGCGGCGACGCCACGCGCCGCCCACTCGAGATGACGAAGTGGTTCGACACGAACTACCACTACCTCGTGCCCGAGCTGGCCGCGGGGCAGACGTTCGAGCTGCGCACGGACCACTGGACGGGTCCGATGGACGAGGCCCGGGCGCTCGGCATCGCAACGCGCCCCGTCGTCGTCGGGCCGATCACGTTCCTCCTCCTGTCGAAGGGCGTGGACGACCCCCTGACCCTCCTGGACGCGCTGGTTCCCGAGTACGTGCACCTCGTAGCCGAGCTCGCCGCAAAGGGCGCGACGGAGATCCAGCTGGACGAGCCGGTCATCGCCCTCGACCGGACGCCGGACGAGCTTGCAGCCTTTGTCGATGCGTTCACCGCCATCCGTGAAGCCAGCCCTGTCCCGGTCACGCTGACGACGTACTTCGCCGGCCTCACGCTCGACGGCACGCTCGAAAGCGTGGCCAAGGCCGCCCCCGACGAGCTCCATGTCGACCTGATCCGCTCACCCGAGCAGATCGGCGCCGTGCTGACGACGTTCGCCGACACACCCACACGGCTCTCGCTCGGCGTGATCGACGGGCGCAACGTCTGGGCGACGGACCTCGACGCCGCCCTCGGCGTCATCGACACCGCGGTGGCGGCCGTCGGAGGCGACCGGGTGACCATCGCACCGTCCTGCTCGCTGCTTCACCTCCCGGTGACGCTGGAGGGCGAGGACCGGCTGGATCCGGAGGTCCGGTCGTGGCTGGCATTCGCCGACGAGCGGCTTACGGAGCTCACGCTCCTCGGCGAACTCGCCGAGGCCGACGCCGGAACCCGCGACGTCCGGCTCGCCGACTCCCGCGCGGTCCAGGAGTCACGGCGTACGTCGAAGACGACGAACGACACCGCCGTCGATGCCCGGACGGCAGCCCTCCGTCCGGACGACTACTCGCGCAGTGCACCCGCTCCCGAGCGACGCGTCATCCAGCGCGAGCGCATCGCGCTCCCCGACTATCCGACGACGACCATCGGGTCGTACCCACAGACCCCCGAGATCCGCAAGACGCGACGTGACTTCGCCACCGGCGCCATCGACCGCGCGGAGTACGAGCGCTTCATGACCGACGAGATCGCCACGGTGATCGCATTCCAGGAGGAGATCGGCCTCGACGTCCTGGTGCACGGCGAGCCCGAGCGCAACGACATGGTCGAGTACTTCGGCGAACAGCTCGCCGGATTCGCCTTCACGGCCAACGGCTGGGTCCAGTCGTACGGCAGTCGATGCGTCAAGCCGCCCATCATCTTCGGCGACGTCTCGCGTCCCACCCCCATGACGGTTCAGTGGTGGCAGGCTGCACAGAACCTGACCGACCGTCCGGTGAAGGGGATGCTGACCGGCCCGGTCACGATCCTCCAGTGGTCGTTCGTGCGCAACGACCAGCCGCGTGAGGAGACCTGCACGCAGATCGCCCTGGCCATCCAGGACGAGGTGTCCGACCTGGAGGCCGCCGGCTGCGCCATCGTCCAGGTGGACGAGGCGGCGCTCCGCGAGGGGCTGCCCCTTCAGATCCGTGACCGGGATGCGTACAACCGCTGGGCCGTGGACTGCTTCCGCCTGACCGTCGCCGCCGCGAAGCCCGAGACGCAGATCCACACGCACATGTGTTACTCGGAGTTCAACGACATGATGGAGCACATCATCCGTCTGGACGCCGACGTGATCTCGATCGAGGCCTCACGGTCCGACATGGAGGTCCTGGACGCGTTCGAGGGGTCGACCACCTACCCCAACGACATCGGCCCGGGTGTCTACGACATCCACTCGCCGCGCGTGCCGTCGACCGACGAGATCGAGGCGCTACTGAAGGAGGCCGAGCGGCGGATCGACCGCGCACAGCTGTGGGTCAACCCGGACTGCGGCCTGAAGACCCGCCGCTGGGACGATGTGCGCCCCGCGCTCACCCACCTGGTGGAGGCGGCGAAGCGCCTGCGGGAGAGGGTCGCCGCGGAGGCCTGAGCGGGCCCGTTGCACGACATCGGGCTGAGGTCCTGTTTCCCGTGGCGCCCAGGGCTCCGCGGGAAACAGGCCTCCGCCGACGTACGCGACGTCCCCACAGGCGGTCCGGCGAGCGTAGATTCCGGCCACATCACGCGTGGCACGGCTACGCCCACCGGAGGTCGATCATGCGCGTCCCACCCCGTCCTCACGTCCGTCTGCTCCTGATCACCGGTCTCACCGTCGCCGTCGTCGCGCCGGTTACCTCGGCCGCGACCCCGGAGGCACCGCCCACCCTCCTGTGGAACGGTGCCGGCAGCGTCATGGAGGTCCGATCGACCGGCTACTGCTGGCCGTCCCCGAAGGTCGCCGGCGAGCAGCAGCTCGTGACCTGCGCCAACGGACCGGGACCGGTGAAGCGGAAGGGGATCTGCGGTGCGGCGAACGCCGCGACGGTCCTCCCGAGAGGACGCCGGGTCCGTGTCCGCCTCGCCTTTCGGTTCACGCCGAGCCGGGTGAACGGCGGCCTGACCGGCGCGAAGAGCTTCGCCCTTCCCCGGATCGCAAAGGCTCGCGTCACAAGCGTCCTGATCCCCGCGACGTTCACCGGCCTGGTCAACATCGAAGGCACGACGAAGCGCCACGGGACGACCGGCTCCGCGAGCTACACCGTCTGCGTGTCGCGTCTCTGACCCATCTGGCATCACCCGCGGAATCATCGGGCCGACACGGTAGCGGCACCAAGAGTCCCCTGAGTCCCGTGACCTACTGCCCGGCCCGTCTCACAACGTAAAACGCACGTTGCCGAGTGCAACAAATCGGGCCGCCCGTGACACTTAAAGAAATGAGGGGCCGGCACTGCGAGGGCCGGCCCCCATCTCTTCGCATCCGGTCGACTCGCGCGGCAAGCACGCACGACGGGAGGGCATCCCGTCGGCCGGGCACGAACGAAAGAGACCTGGCACACGATCCGAACGCGGATCACGAGGGTCCTCGGCCAGCTCCGGCGACGAAAGAAGCCGGATCGCGTTCACGTTCACCGCCGGGTGATCCAGACCCTGGCGCCCGTGTATCCGGTGAATGCGGACGCGTCACCCCGGTTCACCGCGACGGACAGGTGACCGTGACCGTCGATCAGGACGGCCACGCCACCCTGGGGCACGTCGCCGAACGCCTGCGCGACGACCGCGTGACACCGCTCTCCGTCCTCCCGGATGACCCAGACGCCGCAGCCGACGGAAAGGCCCGCCGCCACGAGTGCATCCCTCCCGAGCCCGAGTTGCACGTTGCCGAAGCGATCCACACCGACGATCTCGCTCATGATGTGATCGGTGGCGACGTGACTCTCCGGACAGGGCAGGCGCACCAGGCCGGCCGGATCGATCCGTGGACCGAGGTCGTCGATCTCCGCGCCGTTCAGGAGGTCGATGGCGGCCGGAACGAAGACGTCACGACCGTCGAACGTGACGAAGGGCCGATGGCGCCGGTAGCCGCCGAGGTCGACGACGGCGGTCACGCTCTGCGGCGGGGCGACCTCGGTGAGCAGGCCGTTGTCCGGACCGATGTAGACGCGACCGTCCATGTCCAGGAGCGCCACGCCGCGACGGTCGGTACCGACACCGGGATCGACGACGGCGACGTGGATCCCGACCGGAGCATGGGAAACGACGCGTGCCAGCACCGTCGCGCCGGCACGGACATCGCCCGGCGAGAGATCGTGGGCCAGGTCGATCACCTGGACGTCCGGGGCCTGGCGGGCGAGAAGGGCGTGGAGGACCCCGACATGTTCACTGCCCGGCCCGTAGTCGGTGAGAAGGGTTACGACCATAACGTGACTACAATCCTACAAAACCTAGTACGCCGGTCCCACCTGGCCATCTGTCCAGGTTTTCCCTGCATAATGCGGTTGCACGACCGTCCACGGCCCGCGGCGCATTGCAGGAGACGAGTTGCGACGTTCGAACGTGATCATTCGATGAACTCTTCGTTGACGAATGCTCAACTCTCGCCGGCCAAACGCCGATGAATGACATCATCCATCTGGTTCGGCGGGGCATTCGATGACCCCGGGAAGGGTTCACGGTTGAAGCGGCTGGTCGCATTCGCAGGCTTCTCCCTCGCGATGTCGTCAACGACGATCGCGATGGGTGCCGGTGCCGCGCCGCTCCCGAACCCGAACGGCACCGTCGTCGCCTGGAACGCCCAGAACAAGACGACGGTCATCGCCACCACCGACCGGCGCGTCTACGTACTCCATGGTCTTCGGAAGTCGTCTCCTGGCACGCGCATCCGCGTTCAGGGCATCAAGTGGGGCACGCCCACCAAGGGCATCAAGTGGGGCAAGAGGCCACAGGGCATCAAGTGGGGCATCAAGTGGGCCCGAAACGGAACCTTCCAGGCCCGCGTGACCCGGACCGGCAAGGCCAGGACGATGAGCCTTCGCGCCCGCGTCGTCGGCCGCGTCGGTAAGAAGGGCGTCGTGCTCTCGGTGCCGGGCGCGACCATCGGTCTTCCGGCCGCACGACGCGCCGTCTGGATCCCGCGCACCACCAAGCGCTCCAAGGCGCTGTCCGGTCCGTTCGGCGCATCGGTGATCGTCAACATGCGCGTCGACGACAAGGGACGTGTCGAGATGACCTCGGCGCAGGAAGTCCCCACCCCACCCGCACAGTCCACGCTTCCGATCGCCGGAACCGTCGTCGCGATCAATCGCACCGCCGGAACCATGCGTGTCCGCGTCGGCAGCAACGGGTACACGACAATGCTCACCCTGAAGGTGCCGACCGGCACCGACACGACCAAGCTCCGGGTCGGTGACTCGATCACGAGCAGTGTCCAGGAGGGCAACCCGAACCGTCCGCTGGACGTCACCGAGCTCGCCCCCAACGACTCGTTCGCCGTCGCCGACGCCCCCATCGTGGTCCCGAAGACCTCCGGTTCGACCCCGTCACGCACATCACCCGCCGGCGGTCCGGCCGCCGCGGACGAGGTGGCCCCCGGTCCGGCCGCGAATCCCGACGGGCCCCCGGCGGCCGATCCGCCGCCGGACAACGGCACCGACCCGGCGAACGCCCCCGCCCGCCTTCAGCCGGCGGCCTACCGTCTGAGTGACATCCGGATCACATGGTCTGCCACCGTCAACTCGCCGTACTTCCCGGAGCCGGCCCAGGCAACCATCTGGCTGGCCGGCCAGGTCGAGATGGAGGCCGCAGCGAGGGCGATCAACCTCGGTGACCTGGCCGCCGCACGTGAGCATCTGGCGACCGCGCGGGTGACCATCGAGGAGTTCCGGGCGACCTGGAACTACACGACTCTCCCCCCGGCGCTCTGGATCCAGGCCGCGGCCGCACGCAACTGGAGCCTCGGGGTGCGCATCACCATCGACGCCCTTGACACCGAACTGGTCGCCCTCGGCGGCTAGACGGGTCGTACCGCGGGATTCGCGGTGTGTGGTACCTGCCCTCGGCGACGCCCCGCATCCACCGGTAACGCGCCCCACATCCACACCTCCGTGGCGCGACCCATCTCGTGTCCCGCGTCAGACGTCGAGATCTCGCCTCGGTCCATTCATAGCCCGATGAGGGCGGCCACGAGACCCGACGCCGACTGCTCGGCAGCCTCGGCCGCCACGGGAACACCGAGGTCTCGGGCGCGTGCACTGGTCGTCGGACCGATGGACACGACCGTCGTCCCCCGAAGGTGCTCCCGGCCGACGATGTTCACCGCGGCCTCGACGATCTTCGGTGAGGTCACGATCCAGACCTCGGCACCGCACGCCACCACCACCTCCGCCGGATCCACCGCGGCGTCGACCGACTCGTAGAGGGGGAGCTCGGTCACACGGGCGCCGGCGGCCCTCAGGCCGTCCGCCAGCTCGACCCGGCCCTCGCGTGCGCGCGCGAGAACGATATGCCGACCCTCGACCCCTTCGGCCGCCAGGGCGTCGGCCAGCGCCACGCCGGTCGCACGTGAGGGGACGACGTGGACGGCTATTCCCGCCGCCCGCAGGACCGCACCGGTCTCACGGCCCACGGCCGCCACGCGCATGCCCTCGGGGACCGTGCGTCCCGACTCCGCCAGACGCGCCACCAGATGATGCGCACCGGTGGGGCTGGTGACCGCCACGACATCAGCCATGGCGAACGACTCCCAGTCATCGTCCGGCACCGGCAGGGGCTGGATGTCGAGGAGCGGTAGCGACACCGGCGCATAGCCCGCCTCCGTGAGCAGACGGATCAGCTCACGGGACTGCTCGCGCGGCCGGGTGACGACCACACGGATCGCCTCGGCACCACCCATTACGAGAGGCGGTCGGTTATGCGTGCGACCAGTGCGGTGACGACCACGGTGACGTCGTCGTCCGCCCGGAGCGTGACCGTCTCGCGCACCTGCCGCGAGTGGTCCTCCGTGGCGGCGAAGACGCGGACCACGAGACCGTCGTCCCCGGGCTGGGCGTGGACGCCGATGGGCTCCCGGCACCCGCCACCCAGACCGCGCAGGATGTCGCGTTCGATGGCCAGGCACCGCCGCGTGTCGGCGTGGTCGATGGCCGCCGCCACGGCGTCGGCGACGGGATCGCCCCGGCGCCCTTCCAGGGCGAGCGCCCCCTGACCCGCGGCCGGTACGCAGTCGTCGAGCGACAGCGGCACCGCGTCGGCGACGTCGAGCCCCAGACGGTTGAGTCCCGCGGCGGCCAGGACGAGGGCGTCGGCGTCTCCGCGCGCAAGCTTGTCGAGGCGCGTGCCCACGTTTCCGCGGATCTCGACGCACTCGAGATCGGGGCGTGCGCGGCGGATCTGTGCGGCACGGCGTGCGGAACCGGTGCCGACACGGGCGCCGGGCGTCACGGCGGTCAGGCCATCCGGCACTCCGACGAGCACATCGCGGGGGTCCTCACGCTCGGGTACGGCGACGACGTCCAGGCCCGGCGGGAGATCGACCGGGAGATCCTTGGCGGAGTGGACGGCCAGATCCGCCCGGCCGTCCAGGAGCGCCTCTTCCAGCTCCTTCACGAACAGTCCGCGGGTGGCCTCGGTGGAACCGCTCGCACTCCAGCGGTCACCGGTGGTGACGAGCTCCAGCGTCTCGACGGCAAGGCCCGCCGCGCGTAGCCGATCGGCCACCCAGTCGGTCTGGGTGCGGGCGAGCGGAGAGCGCCGGGTCGCGATCACGACCGTACGGTCGTGAGCCTTCCCCGTCATTGCGAGGGGATCGCCTCCAGGCCGAACAGGTGGCGCAGCGTCTCGACGTGGTCGACGGCATCGCCATCCACGGCGGCATCACGCAGACGGACCGTCGGCTCGTGGAGGAGCTTGTTGACGATCGAGTTGGTGAGCTGCTCGACACGTGCACGATCATCCTGCGAGAGCGACTCCCACCAGCCGTTCATCCGCTTGATCTCCGTCGCCCGGATCTCCTCGGCGTGCGTGCGAAGCGACGCGATGGTGGGGGTCACGGTGAGTCCCTTCTGCCAGTTCTGGAACCGCTCGACCTCGGCGATGACGATGCTCTCGGCGTGCGAGGCCTCGCGCATCCGTTCGGCACGGTTGACCTCGACCACCCGCTCGAGGTCGTCGATGTCGTGGAGCACCACGCCGGGCACGTCCGAGATCTCGGGCGCGAGATCGCGCGGGACCGCGATGTCGATCAGGACCATCGGCCGTCCGGGACGGGCGCGCATGGCGCGCTCGACGTCGCCATGACCGAGGATGTGGTGGGGGGCGTCAGTCGACGAGATCACGATGTCGGCGGCGGCAAGCGCCGCGTCCAGATCGGTGAACGAGATACCCGCGCCGCCGATCTCGGTGGCGAGCCGGCGAGCGGTGGAGACGGTGCGGTTGCAAACGGTCAGCCGGCCGACACCCGCCTCGACGAGGGCGGCAGCGGTGGCGGCACCCATCTCACCCGCGCCGATCAGGAGCGCATGCCGATCGCTCAGATGGTCGGGGCTACCCTCGATCGCGAGATCCACCGCGACGGAGGCGACGGAGACGCTGCCCGCGCCGATGGCCGTCTCGGTCCTCACTCGGCGGCCTGTGGCGATGGCGTGCCGGAAGAGCTGGTCGAGGATCGGGCCGACGGCGTCCTCTTCGCGGGCGCGCTCGAAGGCCTCACGGACCTGCCCCTGTATCTCGCTCTCGCCGATGACCATGGCGTCGAGGCTGGAGATGACCCGCAGGAGGTGCGTGACCACACGGCGATCCCGGTACGTATAGCGCGCGCATTCGAGCTCGCCACGGGAGATGCCGGTGGCGTCCACCAGCGCCTGGCTGATGGCGGCCTCGGCGGCCGTCCCGTCCTCCGTGCGCACGTAGACCTCGGTCCGATTGCAGGTGGAGATCGCCACCGCCTCGTAGACCGACGGCTCGGACCGAAGGGCACGCATCACGAAACGCGCAGCCGCATCGGTGAGCGATGCCTTCTCCCGCTGCTCAATGGGCGCGGTCCGATAGGACAGACCGACCACGACCAGGTTCATTGTGTGCCTCGAATCCACCGATTTCCCACCTTACTCCCCGGACCCCGATCCTTCATGCCCGAACGCGTGAAAGGGCCAACCGTCAGGGGGTGTCCGACTCCCCGGACCCGTCCTCACCCTGACGTTCCACCAGCCGGGTGAGCAACTGGACCTCGCGGTTGGTGCGCGCGGATCGCATCGCCAATGCCGCGACGTAGACCAGGACCACAAACCACACGACCACGAATGCGGCGACGACGTAGTCGTTCATCGATTGACCCTCCCGGGGACAGAGACCTCTATGACGAAGACTCCTCGAGCGCCGCGCGGAGTCGCTGCAGCCGGCGCTCCGTGTTGCGCTGGATGAGCTCCAGCTTGAGCAGGGCGATGTACAGGACGGTCACGGCCACGAGGCAGACCCCGACCCACACGGCGATCTGACCGTCCATGTGCAGGCCGTCGGTGCTCACCGCAATGGGATGGAACGCCTCCTGCGCCTGACGGACGGCATAGAACGACAGGGGCACCGAGACGAAGGCGATCGCGGCGAACACAGCGGAGAACCGGGCTCTCTGTGCATCCTCGGTGGAGGATCGGAGAACGAAGAACGCCGAGTAGATGAGGGCGATGATGAGGTACGTCACCAGCCGCGGATCGTCCCACCGCCACCAGGTGCCCCAGAAGCCACGCGCCCAGATCGATCCGGAGATGATGGTGAGCACCACGAACAGGAGCCCCAGGCCGATGGAGACCACCACCACGTCGTCGTAGTGCTCCCGGGGGCGGCGCAGCTGCAGGATCGCGGTCACGCAGGCGACGCCGAACGCGAACAGCGAGACGAGCGCCACGGGCACGTGCAGGTAGAGCAGCTTCTGGATGTCGCCCTCGACGTCGTCCGGTGCGACCCAGAAGGCTCCGGCGATGCCACCGGCCATCAGCACCGCCGCGGCCAGGGCCCAGATGGCGGCGCCGGATCCGACGGGGCGTGAGGCCGTTCCGTTCGCCTCAGTCATCGAAGACGGCATCAAATGTTGCGTAGGCCACGAGGGCGAAGAGTACCGCAAAGCCGCCGAGGAACAGGACGAAGTTGCGGTACTGGGCCATGTCGTTCGACACGACCACTGAGTACGTTGCTCCCGCGCTCGCGATGACGACCGGGAGCAAGAGCGGCAGGAAGATGACCGGCATCACCAGCTCGCGTGCACGGGTGAACACGGCCATTGCGGCGACCAACGTCCCGAGGATCCCGATGCCGATGTCGGCCAGGACCGCGGCCAGCAGGATCCACCCGACCTCGGACCAGTAGTCCCCCTCGCGGACGAAGAAGATGCCCGCCAGAGGGATGGCGATCACCTGGACGGCCAGCAAGTACGCGACGATGGATGTGGCGCGGGCCAGGAGCATCACGAAGCGTGACAGTGGGGCCACGAGCAGCACGTCGAGCACCCGCTGTTCGCGCTCGGGCACGTAGCTGCGTCCCACACCGAGTACGGCCGCAAAGGCCAGGGGCACCCACAGCATGCCGCCGATGAACCGCGTGAGATCACTCTCACGTGTCCCGAATCCGAACTGCAGGATGACCATCGCGATCACGACGAAGAGCACCATCACGACGAAGGTGTCGCGTGTCCGCATCTCAAGGCGCAGGTCCTTCACCACGAGGGCGCGGAACTGGCGGAGGCGTGAGGGGGTCATGCGACCAGCTCGCGATAGCGGTCCCGCACCGTGGCTCCGTCGTTTCCATCCGCGTCGATCTCGCCCACGCGACGGCCGCGGTCGAGGACGAGGATGCGGTTGGCCCATCGCGGCGTGCGGTCGAGGTCATGCGTCACGATGACCGCGGCTCGCCCCTCGGCGAGGATCCCGTCCAGCAGGTCCGCACCGAGCGCGTCCAGCCCCGAGTAGGGCTCGTCCAGGAGAAGAAGGGTGGGATCGTGGAGCAGAAGCCGCGCCAGCCCCAGTCGCTGCACCATTCCCCGTGAGAACGTGCGTGTGACGTCGTGCGCCCGGTGGATGAGGCCCACGAACTCGAGAAGCTCCTCGACGCGGTGCACACGGTCGGGAACACCGTAGAGGTCGGCGAAGAGCTCGAGGTTCTGGAGCGGGGTGAGGTCCAGATAGACGCCGGGGTCGTGGCCGAGGAAGCCGATGCGCCCGCGAATCCTGGGGGCGCCTGTGGGGAGATCCTCCTGAAGGACGCGGAGATCACCGGATTCGGGGGACAGGAGGGTGGCCAGCATGCGGAGCAGCGTCGACTTGCCGGCGCCGTTCGGACCGGCGAGCGCGATGCACTCCCCCTCCGCCAGGTCGATGTCGACCCGATCGAGGACGCGACGCAGGCCGTAGGACTTCACGAGCTGACGGCCGGTGATCAGTGGACCGCCACCTCGAGGCACACGACGGCGAAGAAGAGCAGCGAGACGACACCGTTCATCACGCCGAAAGCGAAGGCCACCTTCGGAAGCTCGCCGCGTCGCACCGACACGTTCTCCCAGATGAGAACCGCGATGCAGAGGGCGACACCGACGAAGTAGACCGGCCCGGCCTCGACGAGGAGGCCGACCACGACGAGCCCGATGACCGAGAGCAGGTGGAGCACCCGGCAGAACCAGAGGGCGCCGCGCAGACCGAAGCGCACGGGGACGCTCCGGATGCCGGCCGCACGATCGAAGTCGGCGTCGAGCAGCGCGTAGAGCACGTCGAAGCCGGCGACCCATGCCGCCACCGCCGCCCAGAGCACGAAGGGCGCGGCGGCCACCTCACCGGTGACGGCGATCCAGCCGCCGATGGGCGCGATGCCGATGCTGAGCCCGAGCACCAGATGGCACGCCCAGCTGACGCGCTTCACGTAGGGGTAGACGACGAAGAGCGCGACCGGGATCGGCCACAGGTACCAGGTGAGGCGCGGCAGCTGACTGACCGCGACCAGCAGCGCCGCCAGCGAGCCGACACAGAACCAGACGACCTGACCACGGGAGAGCCGACCGCTCGGGATCTCGCGTGTGGCGGTCCGAGGGTTCGCGGCGTCGATCCGGGCGTCGATCAGCCGGTTGAGCGCCATTGCCAGCGACCGGGCGCCCACCATGGCGAGCACGATCCAGCCGATGGTCGCCCACGCCGGCATCGCCATACGCGCCAGCAGCGCGCCGGCGAGCGCGAACGGAAGGGCGAAGACCGTGTGGGCGAACTTGACGAGGCCGAACAGCGCCGGCACGACCGCCAGTCCCTCCGCCCGGTGTGCGGCGGGTGCGGTGGACACCCGGCAATGCTAGCGAGGTGCCGCGCTCTCCCGGACCCCGGAACCGGGTCGTCCGTCCCGGGGGAGCCCCAGGGTGAGAAGTACGCTGGCGGCACCGAAGCCGGCGGCCACGAGCCAGAGCGCGCGGTAGCCGAACGCGTCCGCCAGGGCGCCCAGGGCCGGTGAGATGGCCCCGCCGACGCCGAAGAGCACCATCGAGATCAGGCCGACCGCCTGTCCCGCACGAGCGGGACCCGCCAGCTCGCCGGCGATCAGATAGAGCACTCCGTTCGCCCCCATCGCACCGAAGGCGAATACGAACATCACCGGCAGTGCCAGCAGCGGGGAGGCGGGGGCCACCGCCCAGTAGGCGAGGGCGCCGATCACAGTGACGACTCCGACGTCGCGAAGTGAGGCGCGGCGCCGTGTGCCCGACCCGAAATCGGCGAGACGTCCCCAGAAGAGTCGGGACGCCATCGCCGAGAGGCTGACCACCGCGAACAGGACAGCACCGATCACGGCGGACCGTCCGTCATCGCGGATAGCCGGGACCGAGAAGTTGAGCACGGCGGTGAGCGCCGAGACGTGAACGGCCGAGATCGCCACCAGACGCCAGATGGAGGGCACGCGGAAGAGGCCGCGCAGATCGCGCCGATCGTCGTCGCCGCCGCGATGGAGGGCGCCCGGAGGCGACGCCAGCCCGAAGAGCGTCGCGAAAAGCGCGGCCAGGATACCGGCGGTGACCAGCGACAGGCGCACGCCCCCGATCGCGGCGAGCCCCGGGAGGAGTCCGGCGGCGATGAGGCCACCGGCCGAGACCGCCATCTGGCGGAACCCGAGGGCCATGCCACGCCGCTCGGGGGTAAAGCCGTGGAAGACCGACACGGTCCCCGCGACGGCGACGAACGCCGCGGTGAGCCCGTAGAGGAAGAGGGCCGCTCCGACCAGGGGCGCCGTGGGTGCGAAACCGGCGAGGACGAGGCATGCGCCGGAGGCGAGACCTCCCGCGATGAGCGGACGACGGGGCCCGCTGCGATCGACCAGGGTCCCGGCCGGGATCAGGATGAGCGCGTTGCCGATGAACCCGGCCGCGAGGATCGCACCCAGACCCGCGGCCGACAGATGGAAGGCCTCCTTGAGGTCGGGACCGAGGGCGCCGAGCCCCCAGGAGGCGATCGAGATCGACGCCTGGGAGGCGACGGCGAGGACGATGAGCTGGCGCTGGCGGGTGGTGAGGCCGCTCATCCTCCGGGGTCCGCGGGCCCGTAACAGGCGGGCCGTCCGAGGATGGACCCCCAGAACTGGTCACCGAAGTCGAAGTGCCACCACTCCTCGACGTAGGCGGTGAAGCCCTGGTCGATCATCGACCAGAAGAGCAGGCGACGAAGATCACGGGCCGGACCCGCGGTCTCCTCGAGCGCCACGGCCCCGGCCTCGGGGACGAAGGCGTCGAAGTTGGTCCCCAGGTCGAGGGGCTCACCGTTCTCGTCGGCCAATGTGAGGTCGACCGCGCCGCCGGTGATGTGCGGCGCCGGTCGCGCGGGATCGGCACTGGGCACGCTGACGTACCGCGCGGTCTCGATGTCGAGGCGTTCGGCGGACCAGTCGGGGTGCTGCTCGGCCAGCTGCCCCCGCCAGTCGGTGTAGAGGGCGTTCTGCGTCTCGAAGGAGCGCCACCCGTCCCAGACGACGAGCGTCAGGCCGGCGGGAAGTGACTCGGCCACGAGCGCCAGCCGGCTCGCGACGCCCTCACGGATGAGGCAGCGCTCAGCCGCCCCGGGGAGTCCCCACCGGAAGTACTGGGGATCATCGATGACCCGGCCGCCGATGTCCGCAACAGCGACGAGCGGTTCGTCGACGGCCTCGATGGGGACATCCCTCCAAGACCCCGGAGGCCGCAGCGCGGGAAGGGGACGCGGATCGACGGAAGACGGAACGGGCACCCGCATATCCTCCCACTCCGGCATCTTGCGGGGTGGACCACCGTCAGTGGTTCATCGGGATGGCAGCGGAGGCTCCTGTTCGTCAGGGACCTCGAAGTACAGGTTGAGTACCTTGCCGGCGGTACGGGTCTCCAGGCGGTAGCAGCCGGCTCCCGGGACGATCACGCCCCCGGGACCGCCGGCGGGCGTCCCGAACTTCTTCGGCAGCCTCATCACGTAGCCGGATACCAGGTGCCCGGGTCCCCGTGTCGGATGGGAGTACGTCCAATAGCCAAGCTGACCCGTGTCGATCCGGATCGCACGGATCGTGGCCGAAGCGCCCCACTTCGCCCGGAGCCCGACGGGGAACTTCAGGATCCGCTTCCGCTCACCCCGCATCGGCGGCCCCAGTCGAGTAACGCCACCGTAGGCGAGAGCCGTCGGCCCCCTGAAGATGCCCGCATCAACCGGCCCCTTCACGACGGTGCCGTAGTCCCCTTCACCCCGGCGCCCAAGTCGTCGCGTCACCCTCTCGACCCGGCACACCGGCCGCGGTTCGACCTGGTGAGCGGCCGCGCGTTGAGTCCGACCGTCGTCGCACGCGCCGCCGAAGGCCAGGCACCCCGCCATCACACCGACACTGATCATCGTCCCTCCCCGCCGATCCGACGTGTGATCGCAAGAATCCCGCACACACGCGAGTGAGACAAGTCCGCGCGGCGCCAAACGCATCACACGTGCACGTCCTTCACAACGCCGGCGAAACGCCGCCCGGCCCACGACGGAGGGCGCAGACGCTCCGGCAGGAGAGCGTCTGAGGAATGGACCCGTCGGTCGCGGCGGAGCCGCAGTGGCTCCCCGCTGGCGCCGGGAGTAGCCTCGAGGTCGCCATGGACGTGACCAGCCACGCGCCGTCGACCGATCCGACCCGCGTCGTCTGATGCCCTCCATCGACGACGTCGAACGGATCGTGTCCGCCCTCCCCGGGGTCGTCGAGGGCACGAGCTACGGCAGACGCACATGGTTCGTCGACGGCACGGCGTTTGCCTGGGAACGGCCGTTCACGAAGGCCGACATCCGGCGCTTCGGTGATGCGACACCACCCGCCGGACCGATCATCGCGGTACGGCTGGCCGACCTCTCCGTGAAGGAGGCGGTCCTGGATTCCGGCCGCCGCGGCGTGTTCACGATTCCGCACTTCGACGGGTATCCCGCCGTGCTCATCCGCCTCCGCGTCATCGGCAGCCGGGTGCTGCGCGATCTGATCGAGGAGGCGTGGCTGACGTGCGCGAAGCAGTAGCCGCCCTTCCTGCATGAGCCATCGGATCGCACCGGTGGCGCGGTGCGTGACAATTGCATGTCTGAATGACAATATGCGGCCGAATCGAACCGACCTGACGACCTCGCCGCCGGGATGTACGACGAGGCATCGGAGGAAACGGTTCCCGAACCCGCCATTCAGAACGCGTCAGGAGCACACATGCGCCATCTCGGTACCGCACTCAAGGCCGTCGGAGCCGTCGCCGTCCTCGGCATCATCGGCAACTCCGTATCGCTCGCTGCGACCGGCCAGGGATTCATCCTCGGCAAGAGCAACAAGGCCAATAAGGTGACCAGCCTCCAGCGCACCACCAACGGCCCCGTCCTCAACCTCCGCACCAAGCGGGCAACCGACGCGCCGTTCACACTCAACGGACGCGGCAAGGTCGCCAACCTGAACGCCGACCAGATCGACGGGCTCGATTCGACGGCGTTCACCCGCACCGCCGACACCGCCGCGCTGACAGGTCGTGTCGGCGCGGCCGAGACGGCCGTGGCGGCCGCCGATGCGAAGGCCGTCGCCGCCGACGCAAAGGCGACGGCAGCTGACGCGAAGGCTGCGGGGATCACGCCGCAGCTGCCGATCGTCCAGGCGCGAGTCGCGGCGACCGGTGTCGTCACCGGGCGCGGCCTCGGCGCTGCCACGATCCCGAGCACCGGTGTCTTCCACATCGTCGTGACCGAGGATCCGGCGTTCATCTACACGAACTACGTCATCCAGGCCACGCCGATCTCGGACAACTGCCATGTGCATGTGAGCAGCGTCTCCAACAAGCTCTATGCCGCCACGACGGACGCCGCCGGTGCGGCCGTCTCCGGCTGCCAGTTCTACGTCACGGCCACACGTCTCTAAGACCACGGGTGGGGGGCCACGCCGATGCGTGGTCCCCACCTGCTCCAGACTGTCGGCAGGCGGAACAGGCCTCTGACCAGGCCCACTCCGCGACATACGCACCCCCGAGGCATACCCGCGGGAGCCCTACTTCACCAGCGGGATACGACGGCTGTCGACGCCACGGATGATGGTCGGACCGGGAATACCCAGCCACTGCTCGAGCAGGCTTGCGTACAGGTTCCGGAACTCGGTCGTCACCAGCAGGTTGCCCTGACGGTCCAGGGTGCCGAGACCGGGGAACTCGCTCTGGATGCCGCCGTTGGCGTGGTTTCCGATGACAAGGACGAGTCCGCCCGCGCCGTGGTCCGTTCCCATCGACTGGTTGTCCTTGACACGTCGGCCGAACTCACTCCACACGACGGTGAGGACGCGATCCGACAGACCACGGGCATCCAGGTCGGCCTGCCACGCGAGGAGCGAGTCGCCCAGCCCCTGCAGGAGTTTGGGATGCGACTCGGTCTGCCCGTCGTGCGTGTCGTAGCCGCTCTGCGACACGGTGGCAAGACGGGTGCCCAGGCCCGCGCCCAGGATGCGCGCCAGGTTCCGAAGACCCTCACCGACGCGGACCTTGTCCGGATACGGGACCGGCGGAGGCGGCGGGGTCCTGCCCTCGGCCCGCAGACCGGCCAGGGAATCGTAGACCCGGATGGCACCGCGGAACGCCCGCTGAGCCGACTTACGCGCCGCACTCTTGGCGCCCCGCACGGCACCACGGTAGGGCGCCAGAGCCGTGTCGGTCTTCCAGACGTCCGGAATGTAGAAGCCGAAGTCCGCGGGGTTGAAGACCGTGGCCACCGGCGCCTTGCGCGAGAGGAGGATCGGATCGAGCCCCCACCCCATGCTGATCGCCTGAAGCGGGTTCTCGGTGTTGCCGATGTGGTCGATGGCACGCCCCAGCCAGCCCGTCGGATCCTTCGTGTGACCGGCGACACCGGTGCGCCAGAAGATCTGCGAGTTGAAGTGGCTGAGGTCCGGGTTCGCGTAGTCGACCGCCGGAAGCACCGCCACCTTACCCTGATCGTAGAGCTGCTTGATGCCGCCCAGGCTGGGGTGCCAGCCGAACGAGGTACCGGTCACCGGAAGCGCTGCGGAGTCGGCGATACCGATCCGGGAGCGGTACGTACGGTACTGCGGGTCGGCCAACGGGATGAACGTATTCAGACCGTCGTTGCCACCGTCCAGGTAGACGGACACCAGGATGCGGTGATTGGGATCCGATGCCGCCTGGGCGGTGGCCGCCTCGAACAGGCCGCGTGCACCGAACTTGGGCAACACCGAACAGGCCACGGCGAGGCCTCCGGCACCGATCAGCGCCTTTCGCCGCGTGAAGCCGCGCGCATCCTCCGCGAGCGCCGTGCCGCCTTCGTCAAGCGGGTCGCCCGGGATCGGGATGATGGCGTCGGCCATACGGCCGACCAATTCTCTGCGCGAATGGTGCCAGTCGCTGCACCCACGGGGATTCTCAGACATCAGCAGACCTGTGCGTCGGGGCCGGACAAGAGCATGTGGCGCAGCACGCGTTGTCGCTCGGGAAAGTAGTGCTTGACCTCCCACTCCCTCGTGCGACCGGCCACGCTGGTGCGTGCGAAGCGCTGGAGTGACGCACGCGTCTGGGGGCCGACCCACGGTGTGCCCGTTGTCGCCAACGCGCGCTCCAGGGCGACCTTCGGCGTCTGTGCCTTTGAGATCGATCCGTCCTTGATGTTCATGTCGCGCACCACGCGCGACGCCGCCTGGAACCGGGCGCGGGCCGAGGCGGTCGACATCCACGCCTCGTCCTGGTCCCACCCGTTGACGTTCGGCGGATGGAAGGGTTTCTGGCCCATGTCGTCCAGGAGCCCGACCCAGTCGCGGACGGTCACGAACTGACCGGTCTTGCGGAGCATGCCGGCCACGAAGACGAGCGGGGGCTTGACCTGGTCCGGCTCGTCGAGGTCGGCATAGAGCGCCGGGTGGCGCAGGATGATCGATAGGACCGGCCGGATCTGGGTGCGGCTCTTCGTGTAGGCGGTCACCATCTGACGCAGCGTCGCCGGCGGGCAGGGCCGGGGGGTGAAGTAGCCCCACAGTTTCTTGCACATGTACGGCGCGTGGCGCGGGTGGTTGATGGCGAGGTCGATGACGTTGCCGGCGTTGAACCGGCCGCGCTTGCCGAAGATCACCTTGACGCCGTCGTCATGACGCTCGCGGTCGAAGCCGAACCGCTTGTCGTTCCAACCGTAGGTGAAGCCGGTGAAGGCGCGCGCCGCCTCGCGGATGTCACGCTCGGTATAACCGTTGTTGACACCGAGGGTGAACAGCTCGAAGAGCTCGCGGGCGAAGTTCTCGTTGGGCTCGCGCTTGTGCGAGTTGCTGAGGTCGAGGAACCGCTGCATGGCGTGGTCGTGCACGATGGCGTGAGCCATCCCACGGAACGACTTGAGTGAGTGCTTGCGGAGTGTGGTGTAGTGCCGCAGCATCAGCTTCGTGTCGCCGACCTTGTCGTTGGACACGCCGAAATGGTCGTGCCAGTTGAGGGTCATGCGCTCGACGAGCGGGTGGCGGCCGCGAACCGCCCGGTCCAGCCACCACAGCACGTCGTGACCGTACTCGTTCAGCGGATCGATCGGCTGATCGTTGACCTTCGCCGGCGGCCCGGACAGCTGGGGACCCTTCGGGGTGAGGAGACCGTTGACCAGCTTGGGAAGCGGCTGCCGGGCCAGAGCGTTCACGTCCCGGGGAAGGGCACCGAAGCCGGCACGCCAGTACAGACGCTCCACGCGCTGGCGGGCCTTCGCGTCGATGGGTGCGGCACCCACACGCTTCGTGGCCTTCGGTTTCGGTTTCGGCTTCTTGGCCGTCAGGATCTTCTTCGCGCTCACGGTGCGGTGGTCCTCACTTTGGGCTTACGGATGTTCAGAGGTACCGCCATCCCCAGGGCCTCATGCCCCGCGACGCGGCAGTACAACGTGTAGCGCCCGGGCTTCAGACGGACACGGATCGCCTTCGTGGTGCCTGGCAATGCGATCGGACTGCGGGCGATGGTCACCCCGTCGGCGCGGCGGACCGCCAGATCGTGGTCGTCCTCACCGATGTTGTGGACCTGCATGCGCCACAGGCCGCTGGGCCCCGCCATACGGGAACCGTTGAAGTTGAACTCGCGCGCGTAGACGAGAATCCGAGCGGGAGGAAGTGCGTGAGCGTCGGCTGCCATGACTCCTTCGGGGTATCGGTTCCGAGAAAGGGTGCCTTGGTCGCGGCACCTTACCGGATGGTCCGACGCCCCCCGCCGACCACAGGCGACAGCCGATAGCTTTTCGTGGTTCACCGGTGGGTTTTGGAGCGGTCGACCGCATCGTGTCCCACCGACTAAAACTGACAATCGTTAAAAAGCTGTTTGAAGGGCGTATGTCGGACCGAGCGGCATGACGCGATCCGTCCCCGAAATGACCGACGCCCGATCGCAGAGCGACCGGGCGTCATTCGTAACGCGCCCCGGATGGATCCGGACGGACTACTCCTCGATCTCGGATCGCAGCTTCGGAAGCGGCTTGGCCGGCCTGATGGTGCTCTCCTCGGCCGCCTTGCCCGCTCCGGCCTTCGTCGCGATGTACCAGGCCACGTCGATGGCGTCCTGGCCCGTGACAAGGTTGGCCGGCATGTGGGGAACCGGGGGATTCGACGGACGACGGTTCGGATGCTTGATCCAGTACTCGACGACATTCGAGAACGAGTCGCTCGGGTAGCCCTCGGCGCGGGATGCACGGAAGGCGTCATCCAGATTCGGTCCGATCCCACCGGGGCTGCCCGCGTCGGCGAGCGCATGACACGAACCGCAGTTGGTCATGAACTTCTGCTTGCCGTTCGCGATGTCCGCCTCGCCCTCGGACGAGACGCCGCAGGCGGCGAGCGTGGTCGCGGCGAGCGTGGCCACGGCCACGACAGCGAGCGAACGGGAGCGACGACGAAGATTCATATTCAGGGCCATCAGACGAGGTAGACGACGACGAAGAGGAACACCCACACGACATCCACGAAGTGCCAGTAGATGGAGGTGCTCACCAGAGCCCCGTCCTTCCCGTGGCTGAACTCGCCGGCACGAGCGCGCATGTAACAGAACGTGAGGGCACAGAGACCGAAGAACACGTGCAGACCGTGGAGACCGGTGAGCATGTAGAACGTCGTGCCGAAGATCGTGTCCTGCGGGGAGAACTCCAGGTGCGCGTACTCGTTGATCTGGATGATCAGGAAGGTCGCACCGAGGAAGATCGTCAGGAGCAGGCCTCGGTGGAGCCCCTTCCGGTCACCCGCGCGCATGCGCTTCTCCGCCCACCAGATGGTGAAACTGGAGAAGACGAGGAGTCCGGTGTTCGCCGCGGTCAGAAGCTGGGGCAGACCGTCGAACGGCTCACGGCCCTCGAAGTGCGGCGGCCAGCTCTGTGCATTGCTGCGGGCGATGAAGTACGCCGCGAAGAAGGCGGCGAAGAACATGACCTCGGAGCCGATGAAGAGCACCATGCCGAGGACACCGGCGTTCATGCGCGAGACCGCCGATTGGCTACCGACCGACTGCGTGACGGGCGTGGAGTGAGCTTCCGTGGTCATGCACGCACCGTCCCGAGGTCGTCGAGGGAGATGCGTTCGACGGAGACACCGGGTGCCGCCACGCGAATCTCGCTCATTTCCGTTTCACTGAGTGTCTCTCCGCCGACGATCACGAGCGTGTCGGGAAGGATGGCGCTGGCCACCGTGCGGGCGGCCTCGGCAGAACCGCCGTCGACGACCTCGCCCTGGGCGATCACACCGCTGTCCTGGAGGTCCTTGACCGCATCGTGCACCTTCTGGATGGCGACGCGGCGCACCTCGGTGGCCTCCTCGCCCCAGTCCGGCTCGGGCACGTGCGCCGGGAGCACCAGCGTCACCCGCTTCGGGTCGTAGTCGACGCGCGCGCGGATGGCGTCGAGCAGCGCCTGGTCGATGCCGTCTCCGGCGACGACCATGAGGTGCTGGACATCCCGGCCGGTGATGCCGGCCGCGGCCTGGCCGCGACCCATGGTGAGGTGCGCGACCGGAAGGTTGGTGGCCTTGCGGACCCGGTCGACCAGGTCCTTGCGCAGCCACTCGGAGTGGGTGACGTCGTACGTCGCCATGAGGATCTCGTGCGACGCGTCATCCTTGGCGGCCTGGGTGATGGTCTCGAGCGTCTCACCCGCGGCCACGGTGCCCGAGGCGACGATGCCGTCACGACGCAGCGCGGCGATGGCGAGCGCCTGGCGACGCCGCATCGGTTCGACCTCGGCCTCGGTCTCCACCGGGGTGAAGAAGGAGAAGCGCCAGTGCCCGGACTTGTCCAGCTCGCGGACCGCGTCGACGAGCGCCTGCGTGGTGACCGTCTCGCGTGCGACCACGAGGATGCTCGGGTGGAGCGTCTCGGAGATCTCGGATCCGCCGACGTCCTCGCCGGCGAAGATGATCGCGTGACGCGCGCCCTCGACCCCGTAGTTGTACGGACCGCCCACGACCTGCGGCGGGGCGTCGAAGTTGAACAGTGGCGGGGGCGACGGCAGGAGCCACTCCAGCGTACGGCTGCGCCACGGGTTCCAGGGGGCCTTCGCGCCCTTCATCGCCGACTTGACCAGGTTGTAGAAGAAGACGAGCGTCCCGATCACCATCAGGCTGGAGAACAGGCTGATGACGAGGTTCAGGTGCTCGAACCGGGGCTCGTAGTCGGCCACGCGGCGGGGCATGCCCTGGACGCCGAGGTAGTGCATCGGGAGGAAGGTCCCGTTGAACCCGACGAACGTCAACCAGAAATGCCACTTGCCCAGGCGTTCATCCATCATCTTCCCGAAGGCCTTCGGGAACCAGTAGTAGATGCCCGCGAAGATCGTGAACATGCTTCCGGCGAAGAAGACGTAGTGGATGTGCGCCACGATGTAGTAGGTGTCGGTCACGAAGATGTCCGCCGGCAGGATGGCGATGAACACCCCGGACAGGCCGCCCAACACGAACGTCCCGAGGAAGCCGAGCGCCCAGTACATCGGTGTCTGGAGATGGATGCGCCCGCCCCAGAGCGTGCCGAGCCACGAGAAGATCTTGATGCCCGTCGGGACCGCGATGAGCATGGTCGTGACCATCATCGGGATACGCAGCCAGGGCGTCATACCCGACACGAACATGTGGTGGGCCCAGACGCCGAAGCCGAGCACGGCGATCGCGACCGTTGAGAACGCGATGGCCCGGTACCCGAATATCGGCTTGCGCGCGAAGGTCGCGATGACCTCGCTGATGATCCCGAATCCGGGGATCAGCATGATGTAGACGGCCGGGTGGCTGTAGAACCAGAAGATGTGCTGGTAGCTGACGACGTCGCCACCACCGGTCCAGTTGAAGAAGTTCGTGCCCATGATGCGGTCGAACATCGTCATGAACTGGGACGCCGCGACGAAGGGCGTGCCGAAGACGATGAGGGCCTGCGTCGTGGCGTTCGCCCAGACCAGCAGGGGCATCCGCCAGATCGTCATGCCCGGTGCCCGCATGGTGATGATGGTCACCAGGAAGTTGACCGCGGTGAAGATTGAGGAGAACCCGGCGAACTGCACACCGACCTCGAAGAGGGTGGTACCCGTCCCTCCCTGCTCGGCGAGCGGCACGTAGGCGGTCCAACCGGACGAGTAGCCGCCGGTCATGACACCGATGAGGATCAGGATTCCCGCGGGCGGGAGCATCCACATGGACAGCGCGTTCAACTTGGGGAACGCCATGTCCTTGGCGCCGATCATGATCGGCAGCACGTAGTTCGCGATACCACCGAACGCCGGGATCAGCACCAGGAAGATCATGAGGGCCGCGTGGCCCGTGAACAGCCGGTTGAAGCCCTCACCGCCGACGATGTCGGCACCGGACTGGGCCAGCTCGGTCCGGACCAGCTCGGCGAGCGACCCGGCGACGATCAGGAAGAACAGGACGACACCCATGTACTGGATGCCGATGACCTTGTGGTCGGTGTTCATCTTGAAGTAGTCGCGCCAGGACGTCGCACCGTGGAACGAGTGGTCGTCGTAGTCGACCTTGCGTCCGGTCAACCACCGGAACCACCAGTCGAAACAGCCGATGCCGGCGATGAAGCCGAGACCACCGCCGAGCGCCATGGTGGCCACGAAGACCTGGTGCTCCCACAGCGGGTCCATGCCGAAGACGAGACGGAGGAAGAACGGGACGAGGATTCCGAGCGCGACGCCGAAGACGGTCCACCAGAAGACCCGGGTCCACCAGTAGGCCAGTGAACGGGAGTCGCTGTGATGGTGGTGTCCGCCACCCTGTGCGTAACCGAGCGGAGTGCCGCTACCAGCTGGAGAATCGTGTGACATCTGCCCTGGTTATCCCTTCACGCTCGCCTGTGCTTTTTTCGCCCACTCGTCATAGTCCGCGGGCGACATGACGATCATGCGCGACCGCATGACTCCGTGTCCGGCACCGCACAGCTCGGTGCAGATGATCCGGTAGGTGGTGCCCGCCGTCTCCGGCTTCATCGTGAACCGGACCAGGTTGTTGGTGATCCCCGGAACGGCGTCGCCCTTGATGCGGGTCTCGGGGACGAAGAACGAGTGGATCACATCCTGGGCCTGAAGCGTGAGCACGACCTGACGGTCCGTCGGTACCCGCAGGTCGCCGGTCTCGACGCCCAGCTCCGGATACGTGAAGGACCATGCGAACTGCTGTCCCACGACGTTGATCTTCACGGGACCGGGTGATGCGTCGGCGATCTCCTCGTTCTTGACCAGGACGATGGCGGCCCACACGGCGGTGATACCGATCACGACGGTCGGAATGAGCGTCCAGACGATCTCCAGGACCGTGTGTCCATGGTTGGACGATCCGTCACGCTCGTCCCCCGGCTTCGCGCGGAACCTCCAGACCGAGTACAGGAGGAAACTCATCACGACGGTGTACACCACGATGCTGGTCCACACGGTGAACCAGATCAGGCCGTCGACACGGTCTGCCTCCTTGGACGCCGCTTCGGGCATCCAGTCGAAGTACTTCGCGACGAAGACGCAGATGCCGCCGATGATGATGCCGAGAACGGCGAGCGGCAGAGCGTGCTGCTTTGGGGAAAGTTTCGAGTCGGACACGCTGGCGAGCCTACCACGCAGACCTGGCCTCTCAAGGCGCCGCACGCCCCGGGTATGGATTGTCCCGGTCAGGCCGGGATGAGCGTCCCTTCCGTCTCGCATGATGAAGGAATCGACGACCTCAGCCCGGGCTCCGAGCGGGATGTTCGCACCGTTGCCGCCGGCCCGGGTCGCGACTGTCGTACCGCCGATCGCCGCCCGACAACGAGGAACCGGTGCGGGTCCGAGCGGCCCGATGGCCGCGTCGGAGGGTCAGCCGACGCTCGGCCCGCGACGGGCACCACGGGTCACCGCTCCCGACGCGGTGTCGGACACCTCCCGCGCCCAGACGAGGGCGATGACCAGACAGGCCGTGAAGAGGCCCGCGCCCACCAGGTACGGCGCCGGGACATGCCAATCGAAGAGCGCACCCGCCGCCAGCGGTCCGAGCACGCGGGCGAGCCCGCTGGACGAGGCCAGCACCCCGAGCGATCCCCCCTGGTCGGCGTCGGACGAGGCCTTCGACACGAGGGCGGTGACAGGGGCGAACACGAGCCCGGAGGCGGCGAGCAGCGCGGCGACCGGGAAGAGCGCCCAGAGATGGGTGGTGATGGCCAGGAGTCCGAGGGCTCCGCCCGTGAGGACGATCCCCACGAGCATGATGGTGCGTTCGCCGTAGCGGTCGACGAGGGGTCCGAGCGCCTTCCCCTGCACCAGCGCCGCCGCGACCCCCACGAAGGCGAAGACGGCACCGGCCTCCGCCAGCCCGAAATCGAAGCGACGCTCACCGAGGAGGGCGAACGTCGTCTCCATGCCGGCGAAGGCGGCTGTGCCGAGGAAGGTGATGACCACCATGGGCGCAATGGCGGGATCGCGGAACGCACGCGCGAAAAGGGCACGGCGCGAGGAGACGGGACCGGGCGTGCGCTCCGGCTCGGGTAGCCGCTTCCACGCGATGATGAGGTTGATCACGGCGAGAAGCGCCGCCGCGAAGAAGGGCAGACGGTGGTCGATCAGGGCGAAGACCGCGCCGAAGGCCGGGCCGATCACGAAGCCGATACCGAACGCGGCGCCGATCAACCCCATGCCGCGGGCCCGCGTCTCGGGTGTGGTGATGTCGGCGACGTACGCCTGCGCCGTGGAGTAGGACGCGCCGGAGATGCCGTTCAGGATCCGCGCGACGAAGAGCAACAGAACCGAGTTGGCGAGCCCGATGAGAAGCGACGACAACGCCGTCCCCACCAGTGAGGCCAGAATCACCGGACGGCGCCCGTAGCGATCGGAGATCCGCCCGAGGACCGGGGCGAAGATGAACTGCATCAGCGAGTAGACCGCGGTCAGCACCCCGACCACCGTGGCCGAGGCGCCGAGGTCCTTCGCCCACAGGGGAAGGATGGGCACCACGATCCCGAAGCCGATGAGGTCGATCACCACCGTGGTGAAGACGATCCCCATCGGGGTCAGGAAGAAGTTGGGCTTGCCCGCCTCGCGAGGTCTACGCCGCGACACGGCCCTCCCTCCCCGTCGACGAACGTCCACAGGTCCGAATGATCAGACGGGTCCGCTTCATTTCAGCGCGGCGTCGACGGCGAGCGCCACGAAGAGCAGCGCCAGGTAGATCATCGAGTAGTGGAAGGTGATCTTCGCGCTCCGCTGACTCTCCGTGCGTGCCAGGTCGATCGCCATCCAGATGAAGATACCCCCGAGCACGAGGGCCGACACGAGGTAGACGATGCCGGCGACATCGGCGACCACCGGCAGAAGGGACACGCCGACCATGACGAGCGTCCACCAGAGGACCTGCTTGGCGGTCTCGGAATCACCGCGGACCACCGGGAGCATGGGTACGCCCACCTTGGCGTAGTCACGCTTGATCATCATGGCGAGGGCCCAGAAGTGGGGCGGGGTCCAGTAGAAGACGATGGCGAACAGGATGAGCGACGCCACGCCCACGTCACCGTCGACGGCGGCCCAGCCGACCATGGGGGGCACCGCCCCGGCGGCACCGCCGATGACGATGTTCTGCACCGTCGTGCGTTTGAGCCAGATGGTGTAGATCGCGACGTAGAGGACGAGCCCCACCATGGCCAGTCCGGATGCGACCCAGTTCACCCCGAAGCCCAGGATGAGCGCCGAGGCGACGCTGATGGTGATCGCGAAGGTGAGCGCGTGGGTCGCACCGAGCCGTCCCGCGGGGATGGGCCTCTCGGCCGTGCGGCGCATCTCGGCGTCGATGTCGCGATCGAACCACTGGTTGATGGCGTTGGCCCCACCCGCGGCGAGGTACCCGCCGATCGTCGTGAGCACCATGATCCGGACGGGCGGCCAGCCGCCCTGGGCCGCGAGCATCGCGAAGAAGGTCGTGAACAGGAGCAGCGAGATGACCCGCGGCTTCGTCAGGCTGATGTAGTCGGAGATCAGCTGGATGAAGCGTCCCGCGGGGCGGGACGGGTACACCTCGGTCGTCACTGGCGCACCCCGGTCTCGGCGGCGAGGATCACGACGAGCGCGAGGAAGAGCACGGGCAGGATGATCCAGACCCATTCGACGACGCCGAGCCGCTCCCGCCGCGCGGCGACAACCTCGTTGCGTAGCTCGATGAGACCTCCTACGAGGATGAACACCATGGCGATGATGAACGCGATGAGCGGCATTGTGAGCGAGCATATCGACCCTTGACCGCATCCGAACCGGGCGAGATGTCCCTGCGCGCGCCGGATGATTCACCCGCGTTCACGGCCCGGCGACGACTCGTGGGGTGGTTCAACGGCCTCGTGGCGTGGAACGGGTCCCCCAGTGACCCGATGCGCCACCGGCAGTCCTTCCGCCGCACCGGACGACCACCGGGCGTCGCCTCGTCAC
Source organism: uncultured Bifidobacteriaceae bacterium (assembly GCA_964531025.1). Lineage (GTDB taxonomy): Bacteria > Actinomycetota > Thermoleophilia > Miltoncostaeales > Miltoncostaeaceae > CALMEC01. Next base: position 1,248,815 of record CAZHDY010000001.1, read on the forward strand.
GGTGTCTCTCGGCGCACGGCGACACCCCACATCTGTACCGAGGACCAGCGGGTAGGCTCGCCCGGTGAGCCCGTCATCGTCCGCCCGGTCCCCACGGGTCGTCGTCCTCGGCGCCGGTCCCGCCGGACTGGCCGCTGCACTCGCCCTTGTGCGCGCCGGGGTTCGCGTCGTGCTGATCGAGGCGGCGCCGACCGTCGGAGGGCTCTGCATCACGACCCGCCGCGAGCCGTTCACGTTCGACCTGGGCGGTCACATCCTGTTCGTGCACGACGCGGCGCGAGAGGCCTGGCTGCGCGAGCTGCTCGGTCCCGACCTGGTCTGGGTGGACCGTCCGGTCGCCTGCATCGACGCGAACGGCGCGATCTGTCGCGGCCGGTACTACGAGCAGGCGGGACCGTTGGCCGCGACACCTCCACCTCCTCCCGCACCGACGGCGACCGCCCGCGACTACCTGGCATCGGTGTTCACGTCGGACGCGTCGGCACTGGACGATGTGATCGCCTACATGGAGAAGGTGGACGGGGCCTCGGTCGACCGGATCACGGCGACCCGCTGCCACAAGCTCTTCGCCGAGCAGTACGCACCGGACGGCTGGTGGTACCCGGCCGGCGGCGTCGGCCAGCTGATGGACGCCATGGCGCGGGCCGTCGTCGCGGGCGGCGGGGAGGTCCTCACATCGCACCGCGTGGAGAACGTCACCACCGACGGGGGCACCGTCACAGGAGTCGCGGTGCAGGATCCGTCGGGACGGACCGAGACCATCGAGACACCGGCCGTGGTCGCCGGGCTGACCGGGGGGCTGGTGCTGCGGCTCCTCGGATGGGACCCGCCCCCGGGCCTTCCCGCGCGCGCGGCCGCCGTCGTCGCGCTCGCCGTGGACGCCCCCCGTCTCACCGACGAGCCGTGGATCCAGGTGAACGACCCCGCGGTGCCCTTCTCGCGTCTGGCGGAGTCGAAGAACTGGAGCGCCCGTCTGGCACCCGGTGATCGGACCGTGGTGACCGGCGAGGTCTACTGCTCCCCGGACGAGACCGACCCCTGGTGGCCGCGGGATGACGCCGACCTGGCCGCCCGCTGCCGCGAGGGCCTGGTGGACCTCGGCCTCCTGTCGCCGGGCACAACGGTCGGGTCACTGGGCGTGCTCCGGCGCCCGCACGCATGGTCGATCGTGACCACCGATCGCGTGGAGGACGTCACCGTATCCCTCTCCCGGTTGAACGCCATCGACGGACTCGTGATGGCACAGGGCGGCGACGTGGTGCAGGCCATCGACGCGGGTGAGCAGGCGGCATACCGGGTCCTGGGAGCGCTGCGTAAGTAGCCGGGGGACGACCGCCGGGCCGAGCGACCCCGATTCGGCGCGTCGCCGGAGAGAGACCCGGACCACGGGCACCGTGCACTGTCCTCCCGGCAGGATTCCCCGGCACCCGACCTCGCCCGCCGGTGCGCCGGCACCCGAAAGACACCGCATGCGCAACTCCGTCACCGCCGACAGCACCACCCTTCTCCACCGTGTCTTCCTGGCCCTGGTCGTGCTGATGACGCTCGGCGCCACGGGCGCCGCGCAGGCCCAGGTGAGCGGCTATGACGACTACGACCCCGCCGGGGTCTATCTGAACCTGGCGGAGTCACCGCCCCTCACCACGGCGTGGAACACGCGCCTTGGTCCGGACGGGATCATCGGGTTCCCCTACCGCGGCCGGCTGGTCAAGCACCCGACGCATATCGCCATGTACGGCCTCCAGCAGTACTCGATCTGGATCCGCACCGGCGATCCGGCCGCGCGCGCCAGCGCCATCCGGCATGCGCAGTGGCTGGTCCGGCTGCAGGACAAGACGACCGGCGCATGGCGCTACCCGTTCCCCTTCCGCGTCGGCGGGACGACGATCCTCCTTCAGCAGGGATGGATCTCGGCGATGGCCCAGGGTCAGGCGATCTCGCTGCTCACCCGGGTCCACCGGCTCGTGCCCAATCAGCCGTCCTACCTGGCCGCCGCGCGCCGTGGGCTCGGACCGCTGCGCACCCACGTGAAGAACGGGGGTACGCTGGCCACCTTCGAGGGGCGGCCTTTCTTCGAGGAGTACCCGACGGAGCCCGGCAACTTCACGCTGAACGGTTTCCAGTTCACCCTGCTCGGGTTGGCCGACCTCGCGTCGCTCGGAGACGACCGGGCCCGGCGCCTCTATCTCTCGGGAGAGAAAACGTTGACGGCGATGCTGCCGCTCTACGACGCCGGCACCACCACCGCGTACCACCTCGGGCACGTCACCCTGAAGCAGCCTCTGCACCAGGCGCGGGGCTATCACCGCACACACGTGATGCTGCTGCGCGCGCTGAACCACATCCGGCCCAACCCGACCTTCATCCGGTGGTCGAGTCGTTGGGCCACCTACCCGGCGATGGAGACCACCACCGCGGTCGAACTGCCGAGCGGACCCTGACGGACCGAGGCGTCAGCCACCCGAACGGGTGACGCGCGACCCGAAGTAGATTCCCTCGGATCCGTTGTCGAAGCGAACGAGGGCCTTGTTGCCGCCGTCGTAGTCGGGAGCCCAGACGAGCATCGTCCCCGGGCCGATGTCCTCGACCTCGACCGGCTCGTCCAGTGGCGCGTCGAGTCCCCGCCAGAAGCGGATGAAGAGGTTCTCCTCCCATTCCTCACCGATGGTCGTCGGCTCGCGATGGCCGGGGTGCACCCGCACGTCGTGCGGGAGTGCCATGAGGACGTCCAGGGCCGAGACCTTGAGCTCGGGGAAGTTCCCGCCCGGACGCGCGTGCCCGCCGAGTGTGCGACGGAAGAGGACGTCGGCAGTGAAGCAATCCGCGTCGTTCAGCATGTAGGCGAAGTGACCCTGGCAATGACCGGGCGTGTCGATGGCACGGAAGGTGAGATCACCGGTCGTGACGGTCTCCCCGTCGTCCAGGACCTCATCCACCGACCCGGACTCGAGCTCGTCACGAGTGATCGCGTGGGCGAGGATGGGAACCCCGGGGAACCGCTCCCGGTAGCGCGCGATCTCGGCGACATGGTCCGGGTGGTGGTGGGTGAGGAGGACGTGCGTGATGGTGATGCCGTCCTCGTCGACCCGGCGGAGAAGGGGATCGGCGGCGCCGTTCCCGTCGATCATGACCCCCGCGCCGCCCGGCCCCTCAGCCACGAGATAGGTGTTGGCGAGATACTTCTCGTCCTCGACGCGGTCGATGATCATTGCGAGCCCCCTTGGCCGGTCGTCACCCGACGCGATCGTTGCCTCCATCGAAGAGTAGACCGGAGCTGACAACGGCATCGGAGGGCAGGAACGACCGACCGAACAACATGGCCGCTGGAATGACGATGAGCCCGCGACGGGCGGCCTGCGTCTCTGGTGCCAGCCTTCACGAGGCAGGGCGACGACGCCCTGAACCGCCAGCCGGCCTATCCGGGCGCGCCGCTACCATCGCCGCGTGATCAAGTACATCGGCTCCAAGCGGACGCTCGTTCCACGGATCACCGACATCGCGGAGCGCCTGCCGGGAGTCGAGAACGTCTGCGACCTGTTCGCAGGCACCACACGGGTGTCCCAGGGACTGAAGCGCGCCGGCCTCCACGTCACCGCCAACGACCTCGCCACGTACTCCGAGGTGCTGGCCACCTGTTACGTCGAGGCGGACGGGGCGACGGTCGACCGCACGGCGCTCCAGGAGAAGCTCGATCACCTCTCGGCGCTCCCCGGCGTCGACGGATACTTCACCGAGACCTTCTGCGTGCGTTCACGCTTCTTCCAGCCGCACAACGGACGCCGCATCGACGCCATCCGCCCCGAGATCGACCGGATCACCGACGACCGCGTGGAGCGGGCGATCCTGCTGACGAGCCTCATGGAGGCCGCCGACCGGGTGGACTCCACCACGGGCCTCCAGATGGCGTATCTCAAGAAGTGGGCGCCCCGTGCACACAACGTGCTCGAGCTCCGCCTGCCGGAACTCATCGACGGACACGGCACTGCCACACGGCGCGACGCCAACGAGATGGCGCGCGCGACCCAGGACCTGTTCGACCTGGTGTACATCGACCCGCCCTACAACCAGCACTCGTACTTCTCGAACTACCACATCTGGGAGACCCTGATCCGCAACGACGCTCCCGAGACGTACGGCGTGGCGTGCAAGCGGATCGACTGCCGCACCACGAAGAGCCCCTACAACTCGAAGCGTCGCGCCTGGGAGGCGTTCGCCGGCCTCGTCGACGCCGTGCGCGCCCCGTACCTGATGGTGTCGTTCAACGACGAGGGCTATCTGCCCGCCGACGACATCACCGCGCTGCTCGCCGACAGGGGTGAGATGGCCTGGGTACCCGTCGACTTCCGGCGCTACGTCGGCGCACAGATCGGAATCCACAACCCGAAGGGCGAGCGCGTGGGACGCGTGGGCCGGCTACGCAACACGGAGTACCTGTTCCTCGTCGGGGACGGTGCGGCCGAGGTCATGGACGAGGTGCGCACCGCCATGGCACGCGAGGCGGGCACGTCGCTCGACGACCTCACATCCCGCGGAACCACCCGCACCGAGGTGCCCTCCACCCGAGGATGAGCGGCACGCGGAGCGTCAGGGTGAGGTGGTCGTCCCGGAGGGAACGCCGTCCGGACCATCGGTGCCCATGGTGGTGATCCCCTCACTCCCCGTGGTGACGGGCGCATCGCCACCGGTCCCGGTCGACATGCCCGACCCGGTGCCACCGAAGGGATCCGCATCGGGCGTCAGGCAGGAGGTGGAAGCCGCGACGATCGCCTGCCTCTCCTTCGGGGACAGCGTCTCCCAGTCGTCGGCCGCGTGGATGGTCCGGATCTCCGTCGAGGACAGGTCGGCGTAGAGCCGGTCCGTCACGCAGACGGCCTGGTCGTGGGTGAGTCCCGACTTGGTCACGAACCCGTCGATGAACGTCTCCTTCGCGATACCGTCGCCGCCGCCGCAACCGGCCACGAGGGTCGCGGCTCCGATGAGCACGATGAGAAGACCCGCGATCTGGCGATGTCCGTGTCGCATTTCACCCCGGTGACGGTCGGCTGGAGAGCGGTCGGAGCACCGTAGCGGACGCGGCCGAACACGGCGCTCGATGTCGTTCGACTGCGGTAGCCTCGACGGGTGACCACCGCGTCCACCACGCCGAGCACCTCGCGGGCCAACCTCGTGACCACCCTTCGCCGTGTCCTGGGTGACGACCGCGTCCTCCACGAGCCGCTGGAACGTGCCCTCTACTCCCGTGACGGGTCGGTCCAGATCGGGGCGTGCGGGGTGGTGGCGCTTCCCGAGACCACCGACGAGGTGGCGGCATGCATGCGGGCCGCGACGGCCGAGGGCATCCCCATCGTCCCACGCGGATCCGGCACCGGGCTGGCGGGCGCCGCCGTGCCCCTGCACGAGGCGCTGGTCATCTCGCTCTCGCGCATGAACCGGATCATCGCGATCGACGAGGAGACCCCGTGCGCCTGGGTGGAGCCGGGAGTGCTGAACCTCGACATCACCACCGCCGTGAGCCCCCTCGGTCTGCACTACGCCCCGGATCCGTCCAGCCAGCAGGCCTGCTCGATCGGCGGCAACGTGAACACCAACGCCGGCGGCCCCCACTGCCTGCTGTACGGGGTGACCGCCGCCCACATCCTGGCCGTCGAGGTCGTCCTGTCGGACGGCTCCGTCGTCGTGCTGGGTGACCTCGCGCCCGACGCGCCGGGACTCGACCTGCGCGGAGCCTTCATCGGGAGCGAGGGGACCATGGGCGTCGCCACACGGATCTGTGTGCGCCTGACCCGCAACCCGCCCACCGTGCGGACGATGCTCATCGACTTCGCCACGGTCCGCGAAGGGGCCGAGACCGTGTCGGCCATCATCGCGTCCGGGGTGGTCCCGGCCGCCATCGAGATGATGGACAACGGGATGATCCGCGCGGCCGAGGCGTTCACCCACGCAGGTCTTCCCACCGACGCCGCCGCGATGGTCCTGGTCGAGGTCGACGGCACGCCGGCACAGGTGGACCACGAGGCGGCCGTCGTCGAGAGGGTCGCCCGCGATCACGCTGCGGGCACCATCCGCGTGGCCCGTGACGAGGCCGAGCGTGCCCTGCTCTGGAAGGCACGCAAGTCCGCGTTCGGCGCCATGGCGCGGATCGCGCCCAACTACTACCTCCACGACTGCGTGGTCCCGCGCACCCGCCTCGTCGAGGTCCTTGAGGGCATCGCCGAGATCGGCCGCACCCACGACCTGGTGATCGTGAACGTCTTCCACGCCGGCGACGGCAACCTCCACCCGCTGATCGCGTTCGACCGGAGGGACGCCGAGCAGACGGCGCGAGTCATGAAGGCCGGCGAGGCGATCATCCACCTGTGCGTGTCGGTGGGAGGGGTGCTGACGGGCGAGCACGGCGTCGGCCTGGAGAAGCGCGACTTCATGCCACTGACGTTCACGACCGAGGATCTGGACGCCATGGCCGGGGTGCGGACCGCGTTCGACCCGACCGGCGGGGTGAATCCCGAGAAGGTGCTGCCACTGGGAAGCCGCTGCGGCGACATCGGCGGAGCCCACGAGGACCTCACCGACGGAATGTGGGTCTGATTCTGGTGACTGGTTCCACGCTGACCCCGACCTCGATCCCCGAGATGCAGGCCGCTCTGGCCGAGGCCTCCGCCGCGGGAACACCGGTCACCCCGGTCGGAGGTGCCACGCGTCGCCGCGCGGACGCGGGCGAGGGCGGGCTCCTCCTTTCGACGACCGGACTCGACGGGATCCTGCAGCACGTCCCCGCCGAACTCACCGTGACGGTGCAGGCGGGCACTCCCGTGGAGTCACTCGCGCGGACGTTGGACGACGCCGGTCAATGGTGGCCGCAGGCCGATCACCGGCCGGGCTCGACCGTCGGGGGAGTCGTGGCGAGCGCCGCCAGTTCACGCCACCGTCTGCGGTACGGACCGGTGCGCGACTCGCTCCTGGAGGTCGTCCTCGTCACCGGCGACGGACGGCTGGTCAAGGGAGGCGGACCGACCGTGAAGAGCGTGGCGGGCTACGACATCCCGCGCATCGCCGCCGGATCCGCGGGGACGCTCGGCGTCATCGTGCAGGTCACCCTGAAGCTGACCCCGCTGCCGCCCTTCGGCGAGTGGTTCCACATGGAGGCGCCCACCGACGAGTGCCTCCGACGCGGACAGGAGATCGTGCGCGACGTCTTCCGCGTCGAGGCGGTCCTCGTCACCCCGCAGGGACTCTGGGTGCGCCTCGCGGGGCCGTCGGCCGACGTGGTGGCGCCACCGCAGATGACCGAGGCCACCGCTCCGCGTGAGCCGCACGACACGACGATGGTCCACGTGGGCGTCCCACCCGCGCGGGTCGCCGACCTGGTCCGGGTGATCGCACCGATGGACGTCGCCTTCATCGCCGAGATGGGCACGGGTATCTGCGACATCGCGCTCCCCGACACGGACCAGGTCGCTCGCATCGCCGATCTCGTCATCGGTCTGGGGGGGCATGCGACGGAGACGACCGACCTCGGTGCTCCGGTCATCCACACGCCCCGCCGGGCCTCGGAGGTCGGTGTCATCGAGGAACGCCTCCGGCGCGTGTTCGATCCCCGTTCCGTCCTTCGCCGTCCCGAGACCCGGGTGCACGCCTGATGAGCCACGATCGACCCACATCCGAAGACATCGGGCACTGCGTCTCGTGCGGCCTCTGCCTTCCGCACTGCCCAACGTTCCGGGTGACCGGCAAGGAGACCGCGTCACCCCGCGGCCGCATCAGCGCCATGCGCGCCGTCGTCGACCAGGGCGCGCCCATCGACGACACCTTCATCCGGATGATGGACGAGTGCCTGGCATGTCGCGCGTGCGAGGCGGCCTGCCCCTCCGGCGTGCCGTACGGGCGCCTGATCGAATCGTCGCGGGCGATGATCGAGTCGCACCGTCCGCCTCGGGCGCGATTCGTCCGTCGTCTGGGAATGGACGTCGTCTTCCGGCGACCGTGGCTCATCCGTCTGATGGCCGTCGGCCTCGGTGTCACCCAGGCCTTGCGGCTGGACAAGTTGCTGCCGCTGCGGCTGCGGGGCGCCTCCCCGCGTGTCTCGCTGCGGGAGCTGCGTGAACCGCTCCCGGCCCCGCAGGGCGACGGACCGACGGCGGCGCTCCTCACCGGCTGCGTCATGAACGTCGCCTACAGGCCGGTGCACCGGGCCACGCTCACCGCACTGGCGAACGCGGGCTACCGTGCCACCACGCCGGCGCCGGGCGGATGCTGCGGCGCGCTGTCGGCGCACTACGGACGCCCCTCCACAGCGGAACGACTGGCCAAGGAACGTATCGCGGAGTTCGAACACGCGGACGTCGTGGTGGCCAACAGCGCCGGATGCAGTGCCCACATGAAGGCCTACGGTGAACTCCTGGCCGACGATCCGGAGTGGGCCGAACGCGCCGAACGCTTCGCCGCGAAGGTCCGCGACGTGCTGGAGATCACGTTCCATCCCCGGCCGGGCGAACGCGGCCCCATCGCCGTGCACGATGCCTGCCACCACCTGCACGCGCAGGGCATCGGCTCCGAGATCCGGGAGCTTCTGACCGCGGCCGGCGGCGAGTGCGTGGAGGTCGCGAACGCCGGGCGCTGCTGCGGATCCGCCGGGCTCTACAGCGTGACCGAGCCGGAGCTGTCGGCTGTCCTTCGTCGCGAGAAGGCCGAGGCCATCGCGGCGACCGGGGCGCCGGTGGTCGCCGTGGCCAACCCGGGTTGCGCCGGACAGATTGCCGCCGGGCTACGGGAGATCGGGTCATCCGTCCGGGTGGTTCACCCACTGGAGTGGATCGAGTGAGCGCACGTCGACTCGCCATCGCTCTCGGCCTTGCCACGCTCCTTGCCGTCGCCGGCTGTGGTGGTTCCGGCACCGAGACGAACCACGATGATCACGCGGCCGAGGTCATCATCGAGACGGAGACCTCCGCGACGGCCTCCGAGTTCCGCGGTGGGACCGTGGACCCCCGCGAGGGTGCCGCCGCCCTCGACCTGAAGTCCCAGGACGGGAAGCTCGTCCGCCTGGAGGATCTTCGCGGCAAGGTCGTGATGGTCAGCTTCCTCTACACGAAGTGCCCGGACATCTGCCCGGTGATCCTCCAGAAGCTCCGCTACGCCCAGGGCAAGCTCGGGCCGGAGGCGAAGGACACGGCGCTCGTCGTCATCTCGGTCGATCCCGAGGGGGATACCCCGGCCGCAGTGCGGCAGTTCCTCAAGAGACGACAGATGACCGGACACGTGGACTGGCTCGTGGGTTCGGCCCCCGAACTGCGGGCCGCATGGAAGCGCTGGGGCGTGCTGGCAGCAGAATCTCCGGAGGATCCGTCACTCATCGAGCACAGCGGGGTGGTGTGGATCGTCGACCCGGACGGGAAGCTCGCCGTCTACTACCCGCTTTCGACGATCGACCCCGACGACATCGCGCACGACGTGAAGCGACTGCTCGCCGGGTAGGCGTTGTTTGGGATGCGGTAGTTGGCTGCGGGGATACGCGTACCGGCCGTTGTCTTTTGGGGGGCGCAGCCCTGGGACTGGCGACGACGATCCTCCCGCCCACCCCGACCAGCCGCCAGTCCCCGGGCTTCGCGCGGGGCCTCACATACGGCCGGGATCGTTTGAGCGTTGGGTGCGGGCACACACGCACCTGCCGTCGATCCCTTCGGACGTATTCAGGGACCAACGGTTCGCCCATGTACGGCAGGACCAACCCTGCCCGCACCCAACCACCGGCGAAAGATCGTCACGTGAGGCCCGACGCAGGAGGGACTGGCGGTTGGCCGGGGCGGGCGGGAGGATCATTGTCATCCGCCAGTCCCTGAATGCGCAACCCGAATATCAGGCCGCGTCGCTCCAGCGGTCGGCCTCGGACGAGTGACCCTCTAGGGCGTCCAGGCCATCGCGATGCTGCACCGCGAGATCCTCGTTCATGGACGCGGAACGCAGTCCACCACGTCGGCGTCGACGCACGGAGGACCTGGTGAACACGACCACGGCGCCACTCGCCACGGCGGCGAGCGCGGCACCTCCCCACGACCCGACCGAGGCGCTCACCACGGCGAGGACGCCGAGTCCACCCGCACCCCCGAGACACAGGAGCGCCGAGGCGGGATCCACATGACGAAGCCCGATCGCATCTGTCGATGACCGTGCCCCGGACCGCTCCACGTCCGTCGCCGCCCACCCCGTCTGAAGCCCGTCGATATCCATGCCGAGGCCTTCGTCCCGAGGTATGCAATCCCTTGCCGCTCCGACGAAAGGGACATTGCGTGTGCGATAATCGTCGTTATGCCGAACGAGATGCCACCCGAACTCATGGACTCCATCAAGGTTCTCGACGCCGACCTTCAGACGAGCATCGTCGATGCGCTCGATCCCGTCGCTGCGGAGCTCGGTCCGCGTGAGCTCGCGGTGCTGGACCGTCTCGCCCAGGGCATCGTGAACGGGGCACCGACCGCCGAGTTGAACGCGTTCGTGCGCCTTCTTCCGGTCTCGGTCAGCCGGGTTCTCCAGCCGGCCATCGAACCGATCCTGGCCGCGTAGAGCCGCCTCTCCGACGCTCGTCGTCGGGGAACCCCGTCAGTCCATAGCGCACCGGCCCGGTTCTCGGGCTACTGTTCCCGCGGATGTCCTGGCCCTACACGTGGAGCTTCGCGGTGCTGTGCGCCGTTCAGGGCGCTCTCGTCGCCATGGGGTGGCGTGACGAGCGACGCCTCCGGCGCGCCCGCATCCTGGGCCTGGCCATCCCGGTCGCGGCCCTCTGCATCGGTGTGCTCCTCATCGTCGCCAGTGGCCCGAGTCGCACCGCACTCGCGCGTCTGGCCACCTTCGGCACCCCACTTGCCGCCGCGTTCGTCGGCGTGGTCGCCCTGTGGCGGCGCCCGATCATCAGCCTCGTGCTGGCACCCATTCTCTTCGTCGTCGCCTGGCGGGCCGACGGCCTCGTTCAGGACGGCGCCGGAGTGGCGCTCATCGGCATGGCATGCGTCGGCATCGCCGCATGCATCGCGTCGCTCACCACGAAGCGTGCGCTGGCCGTCGGACTTGTGATCCTGGCGATCGTCGATTCCGTGCTGGTGTTCGGCGGACACCTCACCCAGCCCACGGCCGACCTGCATGCGGTGGCCTCGCCCGCGGCCGGTGGCATGCCGCTCCCGGCCCTGCAGGACGCGACCTTCGGCCGGTCGCTCATGGGATGGCTGGACCTGCTGGCCCCCGCGTGCGCCGGAATGCTGTTCGTGCACGCACCCGGTGCCCGATGGCTCGCTGCAACTCTCACGACAGCCGCCGCACTCGCCTGGGGACTCCTCCTCGCGGTGACCAGTCCGATACCGGGTACCGTTCCGGTGCTTGCCGCCGTGATCGTGTGGTTCGCATCGTCGGCATCCTCTCCGGAATCCGACCGGCTCCGCGAACCCTTCAACCCACTGCTCGTCCAACGACGAAGGAGATACCGATGACCGTCCGATCCCGATTCACCGCCGCGTGCCTCGTGCTCGGAATCGGCGCGAGCCCCGCGATGTCGGCGCGCCTGGTCCCCGCGGCCAATGGGCTCAGGGACGTGACCGCGCTGACCGCGCCCACGGGAGACGAGCGACTCTTCGCAGCGGAGATGCGCGGAACCATCCGCATCGTGCGGGACGGAACGGTCCAGCCGCGACCGTTCGTCGACATCAGCCGGCTGGTCCGCTCAGGGGGCGAGCAGGGACTCCTCGGTGTCGCCTTCCATCCCAAGTATGCGTCCAACGGGCGTTTCTACGTGAACTACACCGACCTGGACGGCGCAACGGTCATCGCCGAGTTGCGTCGCTCCCCCGGCGATCCGAACATCGCCAACCCCGGCTACCGGCGTCAACTGATGCGGATCCCGCAGCCCTACACCAACCACAACGGCGGGGCGCTGGCCTTCGGACCGGACGGCTACCTCTACATCGGAATGGGTGACGGCGGTGCAGGCGGCGACCCGCAGGACCGCGCGCAGGCCATGAAGTCGCGCCTCGGCAAGCTGCTGAGGATCGACGTCAACGGACGCCAGGGCAAGCTCGGGTACCGCATCCCTCCGACGAACCCCTTCCGTGGTCGCGCAGGTATCCCGGGTGAGATCTACTCGATCGGGCTGCGGAACCCCTGGCGCGTCTCGTTCGACCGGGAGCGGGGCGACATGTGGATCGGTGACGTCGGCCAGGGCCGGCAGGAGGAGATCTCGTTCACGACGGTCGCCGGCGCGCGGGGAGCCAACTTCGGGTGGCGCGTCTGGGAGGGCAACCTCCGGCACGGCACCACGCCACTCACCATCAAGCGGCTGATCCGTCCCGTCGCCGTATACAGCCATCAGCTCGGGTGCTCCGTCACCGGCGGATATGTCTACCGTGGCCCGTCGATCCCGGGCCTCGACGGGCGCTATGTGTTCGGGGACTTCTGCTCGTCACGTATCTGGTCGATGCGCGCCGGGCCTCGCCCGGGCGACCGGCGTGAGATCACCGGAGCACTCGGCGTCCGCGTCCCGAAGACCGGGATCCGGACCTTCGGTGAGGGAGGGGACGGCACCCTGTACGTGGCGAACTCGGACCGTATCTGGCGCTTCGCCCAGTAGCTCGGTGTCATCGGGCCGGGGGATCACCTCCCGGCCCGGAGCGTTACCGCAGGTCGCTGTCCAGCCCCGCCAGGATCATCGCGACCAGGCCCCGGACGGCGGTCAGGTCGCCCCGCTCGGCGGCCGCGTCCAGCTCGCGAAGCAGCTGAGGCCGGGTCGACATGAGTGCCTCCGCACCGGCGGATGCCCACCGGTACAGGGCGAAGTGGATGACCTCATCGACCGGGATCCCCAGGTTCGCGGCGAGGCGCTCGAAGGTCGGGTGCGGATCGGCGGATAGGCTGTCCCGTACCGCGGAGCGGAACGCGCCTCCCGGATCGAACACGTCTGGATCGCTCATGCTGGGACGGTAACGGACGCGCGACCTCCGTCCGATACATCGGACTGTGCCGTGGTCCGCGTATGCTCGCCGAGCCCATCAGGGCCCCGACGTCCAACCGAAACGCCGCAGGAGACAACAATGAAGGGTCTGACGTTCCAGGGCATCACCGACGTCCAGGTGATCGATGTCCCCGATCCCGAGCTGCTTCAGCCGACGGATGCGATCGTGAAGGTCACGCTCGCGGCGATCTGCGGGTCGGACCTCCACATCTTCGGCGCGGGTGAGGCCTTCGGCTTTCCCGCCGGATCACGTCTGGGCCACGAGTTCATCGGCACGGTCGAGGAGGTCGGCTCCGAGGTCGTCGGGCTCCGGCCGGGTGACCGCGTCATGTCGTCGTGCAGCGTCGCCGACGGTACGTGCGTCTACTGCCAGGAGGATCTCGCGTCGTCATGCGAGCGGTGGTCGCTCTTCGGCTGGGCGCCGCGCGTCTGGCAGCACGGAGGAGAGACGCAGGGGGGACAGTCGGAGTACATCCGTGTACCCCTGGCCGCATCCACGCTCCACCTGATCCCGGAGGCGCTCGCCGGTCCCGACAAGGAGACCACCGTCCTGCCCCTGGTCGACGTCATGTCCACCGGCATGCACGGTCTGCAGAGTGCGGGGACGCAGCCGGGGCAGAACGTCGTCGTCATCGGTGACGGCGCGGTCGGCCTGTCCGGTGTGCATGCCGCCGCCGCGATCGGAGCCGCGAACGTCATCTGCCTCGGCCACCACGAGGACCGTCTCGCCATCGCCCGGACCCTGGGCGCCACGGAGATCATCACGACGCGCGACAACGACGAGATCCGTGCGCGCGTCCACGAACTGACCGACGGGCAAGGGGCGCACGTCGTGGTCGACTCGATCTCGAGCCCTCAGTCCATGGCCACCGCCCACGCCGCGGTGCGCGCCGGTGGCGCGATCTCGTGCCTGGGCATGGACCACTTCATGGGCCGCACGCCCGAGATCAACTGGTTCGACCAGTTCCTCCGCAACATCACCGTCACCGGCGGGCTGGTCCCGGGTCCCGGATACTTCGACCGGCTGCTCGACCTGGTGGCGGCGGGACGACTCGATCCCAGCCCGTTGCTCACGCATCAGCTGGACCTCGCCGACGGCGCCGAGGGATACGCGATGATGGCCGAACGGCGGGACGGCGTCGTCAAGGTGGCGCTGAAGCCGTGACTCGAGAAGCGCTCGTCCGCATCGGACAGACCGACCTCGCCGACACCCTGGACCGTGTCGACGAAACCACCCGCCGCCGCCTCCTCGATCAGGTCGCGAACCTTGACCTCGACCGTGTCGGACGACTCATCAGGGATCTCGTCGCGACCGAGGGCGCGGACGAGAGTTTTGATGCCCTCGAACCCCCGGACGTCGTCCCTCTCGGGGCCGACGACGAGGCCGCCATCACCAAGGGGACCGCGCTGCTGCGCGCGAACCGGGTCGCCGCGGTGCTGGTTGCCGGCGGCCAGGGGACGCGACTGGGCTTCGACGGACCGAAGGGCGCTTTCCCGGTCGGCTCCGTGACCGGGCGGACGTTGTTCGATCATCACGCCGGGCGCATCGCCGCCATGCGTACGCGATACGGGTGCGACCTGCCCTGGTACGTGATGACCTCACCCCAGAACGACGCGGCCACCCGCGCGCTCTTCACCGAGAACGACTGGTACGGGCTACCTGCGGACTCCGTCCGTCTGTTCGTGCAGGGCGAGCTTCCCGCCGTCGACCGGCAGACCGGCCGCATCCTGCGTGAGGCGCCGGACCGCATCGCGCTCTCGCCCGACGGTCACGGCGGCATCTTTCCCGCGCTCGTGCGCGAGGGCATCCTGGACGACATGCGCGACCGCGGGATGACCACATTCGTCACCTTCAATGTCGACAACCCGATGCTCCGGGTCGCCGACCCGCGCCTGCTCGGCCATCATGCCCTGGCCGGGGCCCAGATGTCGAACATCGTCGTCCGCAAGCACGAGCCCGAGGAAAGGGTGGGCGTCGTCGCCCGACGCGACGGTCGCGCCATCCTCGTCGAGTACAGCGACCTGCCGCAGGAGGTGGCGGAGCTGCGTGCACCGGACGGAGGGCTGTTGTTCTGGGCCGGGTCGATCGCCGCACACGCCATCGAACGTGACTTCGCGGAGAGGGTGGGTGCCGACGGCGGGCTCCCTTATCACCGTGCGATCAAGGCCGTCCGCCACGTGGACGACAGCGATGCACCGGTGGTTCCGGACACGCCGAACGCCGTCAAGTTCGAGGCGTTCATGTTCGACGCCCTTCCTCTCGCCAAGCGGACCGTGAACGTCGAGGCCGATCGGGACGAGGAGTTCTCACCGATCAAGAACGCCGAGGGTTCCGACAGCCCCGAGACCACGCGACGTGCACTGAACCGCCTGTACGCCGGATGGCTGAGGGCGGCCGGCGTGGACGTACCCACCGACGCATCCGGAGACCCCGCGGTCGACATCGAGATCGACCCGCGGTTCGCCATCGACGCCCAGGATCTGAAGCGGCGGCTGCCGCAGGACTACGCGCCCGTTCCGGGCCAGCCGATCCTCCTCCAGGCCGACTGAATAGCCGCGTCCATCCTCGTGAACCGCGCCGCTCGTGCGTGAGCGGCGCACACCGGGTCAGGCGGGTGTGCGGTCCTTCTTGCGGACCTGGTGGGGGAGGGCGAAGACGATGCCTTCGTCGCTCGGCACGTCGCTACCGCCACGCTTCCACCCCAGCTCCTCGAGGCGCTCGGCGACACCGATGACGAGGCTCTCAGGAGCCGACGCACCCGCCGTCAGCGAGATGCGCTGGCCCTCACGGAGCCAGTCCTCGTTCAACTCGGACACGTCGTCGATGAGATATGCGTCGGCACCGCGGGCCCGCGCCACCTCGACGAGACGGAGCGAGTTGGAGGAGTTCTGGGATCCCACCACCAGCACCAGATCGGCACCGTGGGTGACGGTCTCCTTGACCGCGTCCTGGCGGTTCTGGGTCGCGTAACAGATGTCGCTCGAGGTCGGCTCGATGAGCTCGGGGAATCGGCGGCGCAGGATGGTGATGATCTCGCTCATATCGTCGAGCGACAGCGTCGTCTGCGTGGCGAGCGCCACGTTGGACGGGTCGGGGACCTCCACCATGAGAGCCTGATCGGCATTCTCGACGACGATGACCTTGTCGGGGGCCTCACCGCGGGTTCCGATGACCTCGTCGTGGTTCGTGTGTCCGACGAGCAGGATGGTGGCGTCGCGCTTCGCGTAACGACGGACCTCGGCATGCACCTTGCTGACCAGCGGACAGGTGGCATCGATGATCTTGAGGTTGCGGTTGCGGCAACTCTCGTAGATCTCGGGGCTGCTCCCGTGCGCGGACAGGACGATCGTGGCGCCCTCCGGAACCTCCGAGGGGTCGTCGACGAAGACGGCACCCTTGGCGGCAAGGCCGTCGACCACGTGGCGGTTGTGGACGATCTCGCCGCGGACGTAGATGGGTGCGCCCTCGTCCTTGAGCGCCTCCTCCACCGTCTCGATGGCGCGGTCGACACCGGCGCAGTAGCCGCGGGGTGAGATCAGGGTGAGTGGTGACGACATGCGGGCTCCAGAATAGATGAGTGGCGCCATGGAGGAGTGGATGTGGGGTGCGTCACCGGTGGATGCGCAGCGCCGTCGCACGCCGACGGCCAGGGTGGTGTCCTTTCCGAGGTGTCCGGTGGCGCATCCGCGCCACCGGGGACGCACACCACGCCGCGATCTCCGTGGCACCACTCATCTGGCGCCTTCCGCCGTGGGGGCGACTCCCAGAGGGCACGGAGAGGCGGTTAGCATCGGGGGATGCCATCCCGAGCGGACATCGCCGACGAGGTTCTGAAGCTGGCGGTCGCCGCAGCCCGTGCGGCCGGAAAGCTCCTGCTCGGACGTTTCGGCGGGCCTGCCACGGGCATCGAGGCCAAGTCCACGCGCACCGACCTCGTGTCCGACGCCGACCGCGACGCCGAACGCCTGATCCTGGATCTGATCCGCTCCCGTCGCCCCGGCGACCTCATCGTGGCGGAGGAGTCGGGCACGTCCGTCGACGTGGGGTCGGCGGGCCTGACCTGGCACATCGATCCCCTCGACGGGACGGTGAACTACCTGTGGGGTATTCCGACCTGGTGCGTCAGCATCCATGCCGAGGACGCGACCGGAGACCTGGCCGCCGTGGTGTTCGACCCGTCACGCGACGAGCTCTTCACCGCCATGCCGGGCACCGCGCATCGGAACGGCACCCCCCTCACCATGTCCCCGTCGACGGACCTCGGCGACGCCCTCATCGCCACCGGCTTCGCGTACGACGCCGGCGTCCGTGACCGCCAGGCGGCCGCACTCAGCGGCGTCCTACCCCGCGTCCGCGACATCCGCCGCGCCGGGTCGGCCGCGTTGGATCTCGCATGGTTGGCGGCCGGACGGGTGGACGGCTACTACGAGCGCGGCCCTCAGATCTGGGACTGGGCGGCAGGCACCATGCTCGTGCGCGAGGCGGGCGGCGAGGTGGCGCACCTCGACGCCGTCGACGGGATGCCGGACGGTGTGATCGCCGGACGACCCGGCATCGTGGAACGGCTGCGCCCCCTGGTGGATCCGCTCCTGGAGACACGGGCCGTGGATTAGCGGACTGTCCCGACAGCAAGCCGTCGAGGTCGAAGGCTCGCCATGGTTGATTCCACGGGTCCCGTGGGACCAACCACCTAGACGTCCGTCTCGGCCTGGGCCACCACCAAACGGAAACGTGCGGTGCGCTCGTCCTCTCCGAGCCGGAAGCGGAGCACCACGTCCATGGGCTCCGGGACGATGACGTCGACCGGGGCCGCGAACATGGTGACCGTGTCGCCCTCCCGCTGGCCGGGTGCCCGGCTGGCCTCGATCTGCCCTTCGAGCGACCAGCAGTCGAGGGGGACGGCGTCCAGCGTCTCGAGACGCCCCGAGAAGGTGACCCCGCGGTCCGAATGGCTGAACGGGATCCGCAGCGACGCCGCCACGTAGAAGCGGTGCGGCTGGTCCAGCGATGCCATCTGCACCGCGGTGAACCCGGCCCCCATCAGATAGAGCTTGCCGTTGACGACCTCAGCGAAGTCGGCCAGAAGCAGACTCTCGATGGTGGGTTGCATGTGATCACCTCGCGTTGCGTTCCATGGGAGCGTAGCTCACCGCCCCACGGATACGCTCACCACCTGTTCGCCCCGCAGAGCGGGCTAAAGAGCCGCCCTT
The DNA here is from genome assembly GCA_964531025.1 of uncultured Bifidobacteriaceae bacterium. Taxonomy (GTDB): domain Bacteria; phylum Actinomycetota; class Thermoleophilia; order Miltoncostaeales; family Miltoncostaeaceae; genus CALMEC01. Next base: position 1,267,014 of record CAZHDY010000001.1, read on the forward strand.
CGAACGCCGATGTGAAGGAGGTGAGCCCGTGTCCGGGCCCACCTCCCATCATGAACGCCTCCTTCCGACAGTCCTCGGTGCCCCGATGAGCACCGGCAGCTCACCCAACCCCGTCCGCACCGTTCTGGGCGGTGGTCTCCGCGTGTACCGTCGGGCATGGCAGAAGCTCCTGATCATCTCCGCGATCACGACGATCCCCGTCGCGCTGATCGCCTACATGATCGCCCGCGAGTCGATCCCGGCGGGTGCCTGGGTCGAGGACGGGCAGATCCTGCTCACCTCACCCGAGTCCCTCAGCCGGCTCAACCTGGTGATGGGCATCGCGGTTGTGATGACCATCTTCGGAAGCCTCCTCTCGATGGCGTCCCTCCATGTGGCGCTCGCTGATCAGTACTTCACCGGCGACTGCGACTGGCGTTCCTCTCTGCGAACGGGTCTGCGGAACGCCCCCGGAGTCCTGGCCATCGCCGTCGCCAACATCATCGCCGTGGTGCTTCCCGTCGTCCTGATCGAGAGATTCGGATCGACCGATGCCAACAGCGCCGTGGTCGTCGCAACCTTCCTCGCCATCGTTGTCATCTGGGCGATGACGACCATCGTCGGCATGGTCGCGATCCCCACGATGGTCCGCGAAGGATGCGGTCCGGTCGCCGCGGTGACGCGCGCCTGGGACGTGTTGACCGGCGGATGGGTACGAACTCTGTCCGCGCTCCTCGTGTGTGGGGTCATCGCCCTGTTCGTCCATGGCGCACTGAACGCGGCCTTCGACGAAGGTCTCCGTAAGGGGGCGACGTCGGTGGGGACCGTCCTCGTCAGTGTCTTCGTCCCGTTCACGCTGGGCCTCGTCCTGCTGGCACCACTGACCGCCGCCATCGTCACGGTCGCCTACTTCGACCAGCGCCTCCGCCACGCCGAGGATCCCACCCTGGACCCCGTGGCCACATCGAACCCAATCGAGGAGACCACCTCCGACGAGGTCACGGACGCACAGGTGATGACCGAAGCCCCGACCGTGGGCCTTCCGGTATCTCTCGGCGAAGCCGCCGCGATGGCGCAGGCCGCCGCGGTCGGAGCCCCGGTCGAGGGTTCTCCCGACGGACCACCGCCCGCAACCGCGCGACCCGTGCCCGCCGTACAGAGCCCGTATCCCGCCGCACCTGTGGCCGACGCGACCGTCAGTGCATCCCCAGCAGCACCCGTGCCGGCACCGCCGGCACCCCCTGCGACGGCACCGGTACCCGCTGTCACCCCGGCTTCGACACCCTCCGGACCCTCCGCACCGGCTCCCCCTCCGAGCGCATCCCCCGCGACTGTGCCGACACCACCCGCTGCCGACATCGAGATGCCACCACCCGTGCCGGTCGCACGGCACACACCGGCGACCGCGCCGGAGGTCACACCGGCGCCGGCCCATCCGGTCGCTGCCGACCCGACCCCGACGCCCGTATCCCCTGTCGCCCCCGGCATCGAGATGCCACCGCCCATCCCGGTCCGTGCAGCGTCGGCCTCGGGTATGCCGACGGGCACCCCGACACAGGACGAGGCACCGGCCCCGCCCGCCGCGACCGAACCGGTCCCCACCCCTGCACCGGCAGCCACTCCCGACAGTGATATGCCGCCATCCATTCCGGTCCGCCCGGCATCGCCCGCAGCCGCACCGACGATCTCCGCGGCGCCCATGCCCGGGGCAGGGGGAGCCGGGGGACCGTTGCCGGGCTGGCCCGCGCCACCGGCGAAACCCGTCGGCTCCGAGCCGCCGCGCCCCGAGAAGAAGCCCGTGGTGGTGGACGACGGTATCCCTCGGATCGCGGTCATCCCCGCATCGTCGAGCCGCACACCCGGTGGCGAGACGACCGTGTCGGCACCAGCCGCCGGATCCACGACGCCGGTGGCATCGACACCCCCGCCGGCACCCGCGGTCACCGCGTCCGCACTTCCCGACTGGGACGAGCCCGGCGACACCGCCGGGCCGACGACACCGGCACCCCCGGCAGGTCGGACACCGCGCCCCGCTCCCCCGAGTCCGCCCGGCACCCCGCGCCGTTCGGCTCCGACCACGCCTGCTTCCCCTGCCGGGGCCCCACGCCAGGGCCGGCCCCCGGCCGGCCCACCACCAGCGCGACGTCCCGGCGGTCCGGCGAAGACCCCACCGGGTGCGTCCGCACCCCCCGGACAGCCCACCCCGGCGCCCAAGACCACGCCCCCGCGCCCACCTCAGGGTCCACCGCCGAAACCCCACGACGCCTGACAGACAGGTCATCGAAGGGCTGGCAGCGTGACCGCTGACCGCCCTGGAGAGCGAACGGGGTGGACGGTGCCTGGCACCGTCCACCCCTTGGCTTGGGTCGAAGTCCCGACGAGCGGACCGTGAACGACCTGCGACGCGCCCGTCCATGGGACCGCCGGCGCGGGTATCGTCCACCCCATGCCGAACGAGAAACGCCGTACCAAGATCCTGGCAACGATCGGACCCGCATCGGAGTCCGCCGAGGTCATCCACGAGATGGCGCTCGCCGGCATGGACGCGGTACGGCTGAACCTCTCGCACGGGACCGTCGAGCACGCGCTCCTGGTGCACCGGCGCGTCCGCGAGGTGGCGAAGGACATGGGGCGGCCGATCGGAACGCTGGTCGACCTCCCCGGACCCAAGGTGCGTGCCGGGACCTTCGGCACCGAGGGCGTCGAGTTCGCCGACGGCCAGACCATCCGCCTCGAGCCGGGGAACACCGAGTCGACGGCCCAGGTCGTCCAGGTCGACTATGACCCGCTCCTCGACAGCGTCCAGATGGGTGACCGCGTCAGCTTCGGCGACGGCGGCATCGACTGCGAGATCATCTACACGGGTCGCGAGCACCTGGAGGCCGTGGTCATCCACGGCGGGCACATCTCGGGCCGCCCCGGCGTCCACATCCCCGCCGACCGGCTCCGGATCAACACCCCGACGCCGCATGACCTGCAGATCCTCGACGCGTTCGTCGACGAGGGCGTCGACATGGTCGCGATCTCGTTCGTGCGAAGTGCCCACGACGTACGCCGCCTCGGCACGGAACCCCACCCCCGAGGGCCGCTCGTGGTCGCCAAGGTCGAGACCCGTGCCGCGGTCGAGAACCTCGCGGGGATCATCGACGCCTCCGGCGCGATCATGATCGCGCGCGGTGACCTCGGCATCGAGTACGCGATCGAGGAGGTCCCGCACCTCCAGAAGATGATCACCCGTGAGTGCATCGCACGCGGTCGCCCGGCCATCACGGCGACGCAGATGCTGGAGTCCATGGTCCATGCGCCCACGCCGACGCGGGCCGAGGCCACCGACGTCACCAACGCCGTGTTCGACGGATCGTCCGTCGTGATGCTGTCGGGTGAGACCGCCGTCGGCAGCGACCCCGTCAACGTCATCGCCACCATGGCCCGGCTCTGTGAACGTGCCGACCACGGCTTCGACTCGCAGGCATGGGCACGGCTCGTGGCTCCTCTTCGTACGGCCGAGGTGGGTCACGCCCACGGCGACGACGAGCGGGCCGTCACCGACGCCATGACCTCGGCGGCCACACGCGTCGCGGCCAGCGTCGACGCCACCGCCCTCATCTGCCTCACCCGATCCGGTTTCACGGTGCGCGCGATGGCGCGTTTCCGTCCCACCCAGCCGATCCTCGGCTTCTCGCCCGATGCCCGGGTGCGACAGCAGCTCTCGGTCAGCTGGGGTACCACACCGCTCGCGCTGTCGGGCTTCGACGACAACGACATCATGGTCCGCGAGGCGCTCGATCTCGCACGACGTGAGGGTCACGTGCGGACGGGCGACAACGTGGTCGTGCTGGCGGGCACGAACGCGCTGTCACCGACGACCGACGTGCTGCGCGTGGTGCGCGTGCCGTAGGGAATTCTCGGGCGTCGGCTGCGGGGCCCGGCGGAAGGGAATCCTCCCGGCGGTCAATCCACCCACCCGCCCCGTCCGATCCGCCGGGACCGACTACCCGGCATCGCACGGCACTCGCCGTTCTCACCGGATGGGCGGACACCCATCCGGACAAAGGGAAAATTCAACCTAGTGCGCAACCCTGGACGCAACCCGACACTCGAGCACGTGAGGCCCGGAGCGAAGCCCCGGGACTGGCGGTTGGCCGGGGCGGGCGGGTGGATGCCCTCCGCCAGTCCCCGGCCACGCCGCCCAGGACCAACAGCGAGTGCGCGTCACCTCGAACGCAACCCGATGCCCGTTGACGTGAGGCCATGAGCGCAGCCCGAAAACGACGAAGGGGCCCCACCCGGGACCCCTTCGCGAACGACACGTATTCCGGCGGAGGCTAGGCCTCGTCCTTCAGGCGACGGAGCACCGTCTGCAGGATGCCGCCGTTCTTCAGGTACTTCAGCTCCGCGTCACCGTCGATACGGGCGAGGGTCTCGAATGATCCGGTGCTGCCGTCCTCACGGGTGAACTCGACCGTCAGGTTCTGACGCGGCTGCAGCTCGGTGAGCCCGCGGATCGTGAAGACCTCGCGGCCGGTGAGGCCGAGCGACTCCGCGCTCTCGCCGTTCGTGAACTGGAGCGGCAGTACGCCCATGCCCACCAGGTTGCTGCGGTGGATACGCTCGAACGACTCGGTGATGACGGCCTTGATGCCGAGGAGCAGGGTGCCCTTGGCCGCCCAGTCACGGCTGGAGCCCGTTCCGTACTCCTTGCCGCCGATGACGACGAGCGGAACGCCCTCCTCCTGGTACTTCATGGAGGCGTCGTAGATCGACATCTCCTCGCCGTCCGGGAGGTGAACCGTCCAGTTGCCCTCCTTGCCACCCGCGAGCGCGTTGCGCAGACGGATGTTGCCGAAGGTGCCGCGCATCATGACCTCGTGGTTTCCGCGGCGGGATCCGAGGCTGTTGTAGTCACGGGGCTGGACGCCCTTCGACGTCAGGTACTTGCCGGCCGGCGACGTGGTCGCCATGGCACCGGCGGGCGAGATGTGGTCGGTCGTGACCGAGTCGCCGAGCAGTGCGAGGGCACGGGCGTCGACGATGTCCTCCACACCCGGGGCCTCCGGGGTGAGGCCGACGAAGAACGGGGGCTTCTGGATGTAGGTCGAGTTCTCGTCCCACGCGTAGTTGTCGCCCGTCGGGGCCTCCATCGCCTTCCAGTGCTCGTCGCCCTCGAAGACACTCGCGTAGTTGGACGAGAAGACGTCGGGACCGATGGCCTCGGCCATCACGGCGTCGACCTCTTCGCGGGTGGGCCAGATGTCGGCGAGGAACACGTCGTTGCCGTCCTTGTCCTGACCGATGGGCTCCTTGGTGAGGTCCTTGTCGACCCGGCCGGCGAGAGCGAATGCGACGACGAGGGGCGGCGACGCCAGGTAGGCGGCACGCACGTTCGCGTGGACGCGGCCCTCGAAGTTGCGGTTACCCGAGAGCACGGCGGCGACCACGAGGTCGTTGTCCTCGATGGCCTGGGTGATGGGCTCGCTGAGCGGACCCGAGTTACCGATGCAGGTGGTGCACCCGTAGCCGACGAGGTTGAAGCCCAACTTGTTGAGCGGCTCGGTGAGACCGGCGTTCTCGACGTAGCTGGTCACGGCACGGCTGCCGGGAGCGAAGCTGGTCTTGACGTGCGGCGGGGTGGTGAGCCCCTTCTCGACGGCCTTCTTCGCGAGGAGGCCGGCGCCGATCATGACCGACGGGTTCGAGGTGTTGGTGCAGCTGGTGATGGCGGCGATGGTGACCGAACCGGAACCGAGCGGGAAGGTCTCGCCGTTGTCGGTGACGTCCACCGTCGGGTAGTGCGGTCCGGAGCCGTTCTGCACGAGGCCGTCGGGGTAATTCTCGCGGAACTCAGCGTCGACCTTCGGCAGCACGACGCGGTCCTGGGGACGGCGCGGGCCGGCCATGGAGGGCTCGACGTCGCCCATGTCCAGGCTGAGGTACTCGTCGAACTCGGGGTCCGGATCGTCGTCCGTCCGGAAGATCCCCTGCTCCTTCGCGTACGCCTCGACCAGTGCCACCTGCTCCTTCGACCGGCCGGTCAGGGTGAGGTAGCGGAGCGTCTCGTCGTCGATCGGGAACATGCCGCCGGTGGCGCCGTACTCGGGCGCCATGTTGGCGATCGTGGCACGGTCGGCGAGCGGCAGGCTGGAGAGGCCGTGGCCGTAGTACTCGACGAACTTGCCGACGACTCCCTGCTTACGGAGCATCTCGGTGAGCGTGAGGACGAGGTCCGTGGCGGTGGCACCCGACTTCAGCTGGCCCGTCAGCTTGACGCCGACGACGACCGGGTTGGGCTGCGCGAGCGGCTGGCCGAGCATGCAGGCCTCGGCCTCGATGCCGCCGACACCGAATCCGAGGACGCCCAGGCCGTTGACCATGGTGGTGTGCGAGTCGGTACCGACGAGGGTGTCCGGGAAGGCCGCCAGCTCTCCGTTGACCTCGCGCGGGATGACGACCTCGGCGAGGTACTCGACGTTGACCTGGTGGACGATGCCGGTGCCGGGCGGCACGACGCGGTAGTTGCGGAACGCCTGCTGCGCCCAGCGGAAGACCGAGTAGCGCTCGGCGTTGCGCTCGTACTCGAGCTCCACATTCTCCTCGAAGGCCTGCGGGGTGCCGAAGCGGTCGACCTGCACGCTGTGGTCGATGACGAGGTCGACCGGGACGAGCGGGTTGATCTTCTGCGGGTCGCCGCCCAGGTCGACCATCGCGTCGCGCATGGCGGCCAGGTCGACGACACAGGGGACGCCGGTGAAGTCCTGGAGGATGACGCGGGCGGGCATGTACGGAACCTCGGCGGCGGTGCCGCTGTTCGGCTTCCACCCGATGAGGTTGCTGACGTCGTCCTCGGTGACGAACTCGCTTCCGCAGTTGCGGAGGACGTTCTCCAGGAGGACCTTGACGGTGTACGGCAGTCGCGGCAGATCCGCACCGGTCGCATCAAGACGCCAGATCGCATGCTGACGCCCTGCGACGTCAAGGCTGGCTTTTGCACCAAACGGATCGCTGCTCATACTGCTCCCAACTCGTGGACGGACGCTCGATGAGTAGAATACCCCACAGGCGCCCACCTTCCCTCGCGCTTCTGACACCGAACGCGCCCACTGACTTGGCTCAAAGTACGAGCACGCCGACACGGCCGTCCGCGGCGCCACCGGATGAGGGTACGGTCATGCCCGCGCCCGAAACGACACCGAAACGACGGGGTCCTTTCGCCTCGGCAATGGCGCTCGGTTTCTTCGCCGCCATCGTATCCGTGGCCATCTGCACCGCGGTGTACCTGTTCACGGGAATCCTCCCCGACCACCTGACCGGGTGGATCATCCAGATCGGCCTTCCGTTCATGCTCCCGCTGACGGTCTCCCCGATCCTGACGCTGGGCATGTTCCGCGCCACGCAGAGCCTTCGCGACCGGACCCAGCAGCTGGAGGCCGAGATCGCGGCCCGTCGCAGCGCAGAGGAGCGACTGGCCGTGCTGGCGACGGTCGACGATCTCACGCAGGTACTGAACCGTCGCGAGTTCTTCGCGCGCGCCGCGAGCCTTGCGCAGAACTCGCGGGGGCCGATGGTGGTCGCCATCCTCGACCTCGACCATTTCAAGCTGCTGAACGACACCGCCGGCCACTCGGCCGGCGACGAGGTGCTCCAGCGCTACGGGGCCATGCTGCGCGAACGCACGAGCACCGAACGCAGTGCGGTGGTCGGCCGACTCGGTGGTGAGGAGTTCGGGGTCATCCTCCCGGCGCGGACGCTCGACCCGGGGGACAGGGCCGCGATCACGGTGTTCGAGGACATCCGCCGGGCGTCCGAGGCAATGGACGGCCACAGCATCACGACCAGCATCGGGGTCTCCGACTGGGCGCCACCGGACGACACCATCGACGCGGCCCTCGGACGTGCCGACGGTGCTCTCTACCGCGCGAAGCAGCTGGGGCGGAACAACGTCCAGATCGCGCGGCGCGACGACTACCCGGACGGGGTTCCGTCGGACGGATCACCGGTCTCCCGCCGGTAGGGGTCATTCCCGACAGCACCTGACGGGCCGATCGGGGTGCCCCCTCCGTCAGTGCGCGAGGCGCTTGTACTTCATGCGCTTGGGACGGTCGGCGTCCTCACCCAGGGTGCGGCGCCGGTGTTCCTCGTACTCGCCGTAGTTGCCCTCGAACCAGACCACCTCACCGTCACCCTCGAAGGCGAGGATATGCGTGGCGACGCGATCCAGGAACCACCGGTCGTGGCTGATGACCACGGCGCATCCCGAGAAGCCGTCGATGGCGTCCTCGAGGGCGCGGAGGGTATCGACGTCCAGGTCGTTCGACGGCTCGTCGAGCAGCAGCAGGTTGCCGCCGGTGGCGAGCATCTTCGCCAGGTGCACGCGGTTTCGCTGACCACCCGACAGCTGTCCGACGAGCTTCTGCTGGTCGGCGCCCTTGAAGTTGAACGATGCAACGTACGCGCGTGAGTTCACCTCGACCTTGCCGCCCAGCAGCATGATGTCCTTGTCACCCGAGATCTCCTTCCACACCGTGTTGGAGGGTTCGAGTTCGTCACGGGCCTGGTCGACGTACGCCAGCTGGACCGTGTCGCCCACCCGGAGTTCACCGCCGTCCGGCGTCTCCTGCCCGGAGATCATGCGGAAGAGCGTCGTCTTACCCGCCCCGTTGGGGCCGATCACACCGACAACGGCGGCCTTGGGCAGGGAGAACGACAGGCCATCGACCAGAACGCGGTCGCCGAAGCCCTTCACGAGGTCCGTGGCCTCGACGACCAGGTCGCCCAGACGCGGGGCCGGGGGGACCCGGATCTCCACGTTGGACTGGCGCGAGTGCTCGGCCTCCTCGGCCACCAGGCGCTCGTAGTTCGCCAGACGTGCCTTGCCCTTGGACTGGCGGCCCTTGACACCGGCACGCACCCATTCGAGTTCGCGTGCGATGGACTTACGGCGGGCCGAGCCCTCCTTCTCCTCCTGGGCCAGCCGGGCTTCCTTCTGCTCCAGCCAGGATGAGTAGTTACCCTTCCAGGGGATGCCCTTACCGCGGTCGAGCTCAAGGATCCACCCGGCGACGTTGTCGAGGAAGTACCGATCGTGGGTGACGGCGACGACGGTGCCCGGGTACTCGTCCAGGAAGCGCTCCAACCAGGCGACCGACTCGGCGTCGAGGTGGTTGGTGGGCTCGTCCAGGAGCAGGAGGTCCGGGGACGAGAGCAGCAGACGGCAGAGCGCCACCCGACGGCGCTCACCACCCGAGAGCTTGGTGACATCGGCGTCCGCCGGCGGGAGCCGCAGCGCCTCCATGGCCACCTCGAGCTTACGATCGAGGTCCCAGAGGTCGTCACGCTCGATGGCGTCCTGCACCGCCTGGAACTCGTCGAGGACCTCGGTCATCTCGTCGGGCTCGAGCGGCTCGGCGAGCTTCGCCGAGAGCTCCCCGTAGCGATCGAGCTTTGCGCGCTGGGGGCCGACGCCCTCCTCGACGTTGCCGAGCACGTCCTTGTCCGGGTCGAGGGTCGGCTCCTGCTCCAGGTACCCGATGGTGGTGCCGGGAGCAGCGGCGGCGTCTCCCGAGGAGGGCTGCTCGACACCGGCCATGATCTTGAGCACGGTGCTCTTACCGGCCCCGTTGCCGCCCAGGAGGCCGATCTTGGCGCCCGGGTAGAACTGGAGGTTGATGTCCTCGAGGATGCGCTTGTCCTGGTAGGACTTGGACATCCGGTGCATCGTGAAAATGTAGGACTGCTCGTCTGCCATGTCGGGCATCTTGGCATCGACGCCGTGCGGGCGCCCACGTCGATGGTTCACGGCCCCACGAGCGACACGGAGTGGACATCACGTGCCAGGCACGATGTGTCCACCATGCTCCCGCGGTGAACGATCATCTCCTGCAAACGCGGCATTTACTGCCCTAACCGACTATCCGGAGTAGACATCGGGTGCCAGGCACGCGATGTCCACTCGCCAGGCACCTGACGCAAGTAGGAGGTCGGCGTGACACCGACAGATCCCCATCCCACCGACGACGCCGTGGCGGCGTGGCACGACGCTGTCAACGGTGGTGACCTCGAGGCGGCGCGAACCATCGTGTCCGATCCGGTCGTCGTCCACGGCCCCCGGGGTACCGGTCCGATCGACGCCGCGGACTTCGCCGACTGGATCGTGCGGTCCGGGATCCACCTCGACCCGCATGGGCGTCACGTCATCGACGACCGTACCGTCATCGTCGAACAGCGTGCAACCTGGCCCGATTCACCGGATCCGGTCCAGGTCGCGACGCTGTTCACCGTGGACGACGGCCGGGTCTCGTCGGTGCTCCGCTTCCCGTCCCTCGACGAGGCACGGGAGGCCGCCCACGCTCAGTGAGCCGGCATCGACAGCCGCGACTCGACTTGTGGGGTTTTCGACCGCGAGATGCCAAATACCAAGAGAACGGCCGAAAACTTGCAAGTTGCGCCGTGGGTGGTGCGTCAGGTTGGCAGAAGACACCCGAATGCCAAGAGAAACAGCACCTCACTTGGCATTTCCGATGGAGTCCGCGCACGGCGATGGCCCGAACCCGCGCCCGGACTGGCCCGGCTGACAGAGCCCGGAACGATCACCGCCGGCCGCTGTTCAGTCTTTCTTGCTGCGCTTACGAAGGAAGAGTCGGTCGGCGATCACACCGAGCACCGCGGACACGATGATCACGTAGATCATCCGCGACTGGCGGTCGAAGAGGATGAAGTCCACGTGGACACGGCGGCGGTTCGCGATGGCAAACCACAGGATCAGGACGACGACGACCGCTCCCGCGATCAACCGGTTGCGTTCGCCCGAACTCATTCCGCTCTTCGACGATGAATGCGGCGGCGTTTCGGACATGTGGCCCTCCCTCTTAGGAACTGACTGTTGACGCCGGGGCCGCCACGCGTGCCGCCGGTCGGTCCTACCGCGCCGCATCATGGCAGCCCGGCGCGGGGTGATGGAGGGCGTCACCAGCCGTCGCCCTCGGTGGGCGCGTACGATTCGAGCGATGCGCGTCGGTGTCCGTGTCCCCCAGTACGGTGGCTCCTGGCCGGAGATCCGCGCCGCAGCGGAACGAATCGCGGCCCGCGGCTTCGACGGGATCTGGGTGAACGACCACCTCCAGTCACCAGGCCGCGTCAAACACGAGCCGACATTCGAGGGGCTCACGACCCTGGCGGCGCTCGCACCGCTCGTCCCCCGCGTGCGACTCGGGGTGGCGGTGCTCTCGGCGTCCTATCGCCCCGCGCCGCTCGCCGTCCGGATGACGAGCGTGATCGACGCCATCGGAGGCGGCGGCCGCATGGTGGTCGGCCTCGGAACCGGGTCCGATGTCGCCGAGCATCGCGCTTACGGCATCCCGTTCGCCGACCGTGCGACGCGCACACGGCGCCTGCACCGAGCGGTACGTGTGTTCCGCGCGATGCAGGCGCATCCCGACGGCGCAACAGTTGACGACGCCATCGTCGACGCCCCCAACCGGCCGAACGCCAGACCACCCGTCTGGCTGGCCGCCCACCGGCCCCGCCTCCTCGAGTACGCGGGTCGTGAAGCGGACGGCATCATCGCGGCATTCGTCGACCCGGCCACGTTCGACACCCGGCTGCGGACGGCGCTCACCACACGCCCCGACTCGGAGGGTGACTTCGCCGCCTGCCTCTACACCTTCGTCATGCCTCTCGTCTCTGAGGCGGAGACCTGGCTGGCCCCGGAGGCGGAGGCGCTCGGAACGACGCCGCGCGCGGCCCTCCGTTGGCTCCGCACAACGGGACTGGTGGCGCCTCCCGACGAGCTGCGTGACCTGTTGGCCGAGTACGCGACGGTCGGGGCGACGGACGCCGTCCTGGCCCTGCCGTCGCGCACTCCCCCCGAGCTGATCGACGCCGTCGCCGACATGCTCGGATATCCGTGATGACGGATTCCGCCCCATCCGTCAATGCGAACATCGCCCACCTCTTGGTCGGCCGGTGGATCGAGGCCGGCCGGGGCGACGACCCCGCCGTGATCGACGACGACGGACGCTGGACGTTCCGTGAGCTGGACACCACCGCCGCACGGTTCGCCGGCACCCTCCGTGACCGGGGCATCGCCGCCGGCGATCGCGTGGCCGTCGTGCTACCGGACTCGCGCGACTGGTGCGCCGCCTTTCTCGGCGCCCAGCGGATCGGTGCCGTCACCGCACCGTTCGAGCCCGACTCCCCGAGGCTGTCGGCCGCACTCGGCGCCTTCGAACCGGCGATCGTCGTGACCGAACCCGCGACCGACATCCCCACCGGGTTCGCCCGCATCGCACCGGCCGAAGGTGACGCCGGCCACGAGGAATCCGTCCTGCCGGTCCACCCGGGCGACCTCGCCTACATGATCTTCTCGTCCGGGAGCACGGGCATCCCGAAGGGGGCGATGCACGCGCACCGGGATCTCGTCGCGAGCATCGAGGGCTACAGCCGCGAGGTACTTGCCCTCGGACAAGGCGACCGAACCATGTCGGTCGCGAAGTGCTTCGCCTCCCTCGGCTTCGGCAACGGTTTCTTCCGCCCGCTGGGACGCGGCTCCTGTGCCGTCCTCACGCGCCGCCGACCGACGGTACGCGCGATCCTCGACCGCGTCGCCGAACACGACGTCACGGTGCTGTCGGCCGTCCCCACCTTCTGGTCACAGCTCGCGACGTTCCTCGAACGTCACCCGGACGAAGGTTCGCTCGCGTCGCTGCGCCTGGCGGTCTCGTCCGGCGACAGCCTGCCCGCGGTCGTACTGGAGCGCATGCGCGAGCACGGCGTCGACATCGTCGAAGGGTTCGGCTGCTCGGAGTGCAGCAACATCGTGCTCTCGGTGCGTCCCGGTGAGCACCTGCCGGGGACGGTCGGCCGGCCCGTCCCGGGCGTCGAGCTGAAACTCGCCGATGACGACGGTGTACCCGTGCCCGACGGTACACCGGGGCGTCTGTGGGTCCGCAGTCCGTCCAACACCACAGGGTACTTCCGCCGCGACGACGAGACCGCCGACGTGGTCCGGGGCGAGTGGCTGCGCATGGGTGACGTGATGCGCCGTGACGACGGTGTCTACCGCCACCTCGGACGACGCGACGACCTGTTCAAGGTCGACGGACGATGGGTCAGCCCCGTCGAGGTGGAGAGCGCGATCCTTCGGCACGACGCCGTCGAGGAGGCCGCCGTTGTCGGCGTCCCGATGGAGGACGGGCTGATGCGTACCGCGGCGTTCGTCCGTGCTCGTGAGGGGGTGGCCGTCGACGAGACCACGGACCGCGACATCCGCCGGCTCGCCGCGCACACGGTCGGAACGTTCGCCGCACCGCAGATCATCCGGTGGCTTGACGAGCTTCCACGAGGAGCGACGGGGAAGATCGATCGCCGCCGGCTGCGAGAGGACGCCGCCGACCGGTGACCGCCTCGCCCTGGCCGTTCGCGCTCCAGGGCGCGCGGGACAGCGACACCGACCATCGAACGGGTGTGATGCGGAGAACGTGTCATACCGACGGGACCGGAGGATGACTATCCTGACGGCGTGATCGACCCGCAGAAGAAAGCACGTGACGCCGACCGGGATGCCGCCATCGAGGTGGTTGAGGCGGCGTCCACCGATGGACAGATCACCCGCGAGGAGTCCGAGGCCCGCATCGAGCGCCTGCTTCGTGCCGAGACCGTCGGCGACGTGCAGACGCTGATCCGCGATCTCCGACGCCCGGGCAAGGAGCGCGTCACCGATGCCGTCGCCGCCGTCACCGGCGACGCAGTGTCAACCGCCCCGCCACCCAGGACGGCCTCGGCGAAGGTGGGACGCGGCCCCCTCATCCTCGTCGCTGCGATCATCACCAGCATCGGGCTCGTGGTTGCGCTCACGATCTTCTTCTCCAGCCGGGAATCCTCCGACACGGGGCTCTTCGACGCCGGCGGGAAGATGGACCTGTACACCTCCACGGGATACGCCGCACTGACCTCGGCGATCGTCGAGAAGACCGGACGCGCGGAGGCCTTCTCGCTCATCATCCACCCGGGCTATGCCATCGCGTATCTCCCGGTCGACGCCACCTCCCGTCGGACGTACAGCTGGTACTACGACGGCGACTGGAGAGAGTTCGGCGGGGCGGGCACGGCGACGGCGACTGAGAAGCGCTTTGCGGTCACCGAGATCGACGGATCCATGTTCGCCGATGCGATCGCCGAGGCGAAGGCCGGGGTCGATGAGCCCGAGACGTGGTACGTGGCGATCCGTGGGCCCGACAATACGTCAGGATGCGTGTCGGTGAACGCCACCAACGCGTTCAAGGAGACCGCATCGATCGCACTGGACTGCGAGGGGAAGGTGCTCCGCCGGTTGACCCCCGGCAAGTAGCGCCCGCGGGGAACGACTCTCATGCTGGCCCGGTGACGACGGTTGCGGTTCATCGGAGGGAACGCGACGAGGACGATCGACTCATCTGGGCCCACCGGCCCGACCGGACCAGCCGACCCAGGTGAGTGGTACCACCGGTGAGTGGTCCGGGGTGGATGGAGAGGGGCGCATCCGTATCACCGAGAACACCCAGCAGGCCGCGATCTCCCCTCGGGAGCACCACAGTCCTCAGACGGTGGCGTAGATGCGGATCTCGGGATCGCCTTTGAGAAGTCGTGCGAGCGCACCCACCACGTCCGCCGTGAACAGGTCGCTGGAGAGGCACGCCTGCGCGTCCTCGGTCGGACGACCGGCCGCCGCAGCCGTCGAGGTGGAACCCAGACGAGAGCGTCGAGCCGATTGAGGCCCCGCACTCCGCACCCACGAGTCGACGAGGTAGATCCGACCCGGATCCCGAGGCGGTCAGTCGTCGATGTACGGCTGGACCGGTCGCGGACCCGCGGGACGCGACGACCCCGGCCCGTAGAACCACTCCACGTGTTGAGCGTCGATGACCTCACCACACGATGCGCAGACGGCACCGGCACCGAGTGACCCGCCACAGCCGGCATGCCGCGCCTCCGCGGGGGGACCGTCCGCTGCCAGGTGGTCGTCACCCCAGCGCATGAGTTCGAGGGCGACGGGTAGGAGGTCGCGACCGGCACGGGTGAGGACGTATTCGTTCCGGATCGGACGCTCCTGGTACGGCCGTCGCCGCAGGATGCCCGCATCGACGAGCCGGTTCAGTCGTGTCGTCAGAGTGTTCGGTGCGATCGAGAGGCGCTCCGCGAACTGGTCGAAACGGGTATAGCCCAGAAGCGCGTCGCGGACGATGAGCAGGGTCCAGCGCTCCCCCACAATCTCCAGGGTTCGTGCGATGGAGCAGTTCTGACCCGCGTAGTCGCGACCGAGCACGGCAGGAGGCTAGCGGCCCCTCGAACGCGGCCTCAGGCCGCCCCCTCCCAGGTCCTCCCGAAGGACTCCTCGTGCACGAGCGACCTCCAGGGACGTCGCGCCGCCGCCAGGGCGGGACGAAGGCCCTTCGGGAACTCCGGCGGGTATCCCAACGGCGTGAGGTAGTGCGGGGTCACGTCGTCGGGCAGATCGAGGAGCGCGCGGAAGCCGGCCTCGTCGAAGAAGTGGAAGTTGGTCGGTGTCGTCCCGAGTCCGAGCGCACGTGCCGCGACCATGAGGTTCTCGAGCGCGAAGGCGATGGACGTCACGTCGCTGAATCGCTCGATGCGTTCCATCGTCGCGTCGTCGTGGTGGAAGCGCGGCACCACGACACCGCAGATCCACACGGGGACCTGCCGATAGGTCCCGAGTGCCTCGTCGGCGTAGCCCCGCGCCCACGCGGCGTGCTCCTCGGGTGTCGCGCCCTCCGCCGGAGGACGGAACAGGCGGAAGTACTCCGCGGCACCTGCCAGAACGAGCTCCGCCAAGGCCGCCCGGCGCTCGTCATCACGCACGACCACGAACCCCCACGCCTGCGCGCCGTGCCCGGTGGGAGCGTGGAGCGCGAGTCGGAGCACCATGTCGAGGTCCTCGTCCGAGACGGGTCGATCGGTATACCGCCGGACGGCTCGGCGTCGACGGATGGCGGTGAGAGCGTCCATGGCGATCCCTTTCGCGGTCGGGTGACCAGCCTACGCCTGTTACTATCGTCATGCAAGTTTCTGACCGTGCCGCCGACACGGAGACCACGGAGGTGGCGATGAACCCCATCGGAGTCCCGAAGCGCACGGCGCATCGAGACGTGCCACATGCCGCGCCATGGAGAGGGCGCGTTTCCCGAAGCCGCGCTCTCCGTGAACCCCGTGATTGCCTGCATCCGTTAGTGTTCGCAAGGTTCCCGGCACCCATATGCGGCCGGGCCTTCCTGGTTTGCGACCCTAAGGAGCATGATGACGAGCAACATCACCCCACCCGCGGGCGTGGAGATCCGCGGCCCCGAGGTCCCCGGCATGTCCGAGGTCCTCGTACCGGAGGCGATGGAGCTCGTGGCGAAGCTGCACCGCGAGTTCGACGGTCGCCGCAAGGAGTTGCTCGCCGCACGCGAGGCGCGTCAGAAGCGCATCGACGCGGGTGAGCGTCCCGACTTCCTCCCGGAGACCCAGAGCGTCCGCGACGGCGACTGGACGATCGCGCCGGAGCCCGCCGACCTCGCGAACCGCACCGCCGAGATCACCGGCCCGGTCGACCGGAAGATGATCATCAACGCCCTGAACTCGGGCGCCAACTCGTTCATGGCCGACTTCGAGGACTCGAACACGCCGACGTGGGAGAACGTCATCGCAGGGCAGGTCAACCTGCGCGATGCCGTCAACAAGACGATCACCTTCGAGGGCGGCGGCAAGTCGTACAAGCTGAACGACGAGATCGCGACCCTCCTGGTGCGCCCCCGCGGCTGGCACCTGCTCGAGAAGCACTTCACGGTCGACGGCGAGCCCGTGTCGGGCGGCATCTTCGACTTCGCCCTGTTCATGTACCTCAGCGCGCGCGACAAGATCGCCGCGGGCAGCGGGCCGTACTTCTACCTGCCGAAGCTGGAGAGCCACCTGGAGGCACGCCTCTGGAACGACATCTTCATCCGGACGCAGGACGAGCTCGGCATCCCGCAGGGCACCATCAAGGCGACCGTCCTCATCGAGACGATCGTGGCCGCCTTCGAGATGGACGAGATCCTCTACGAGCTCCGCGACCACTCGGCCGGCCTCAACTGCGGCCGCTGGGACTACCTGTTCAGCGTGATCAAGAAGTTCCGCCGGGACCCCGACTTCGTCCTCGCGGATCGCGCGCTGGTCACGATGGCCACGCACTTCATGACCTCGTACAGCCTGCTGTGCATCAAGACCTGCCACCGTCGCAACGCCCACGCCATGGGCGGCATGGCGGCGCAGATCCCGATCAAGGGTGACGAGGAGGCCAACGCGGCCGCGCTCGAGAAGGTGCGCCAGGACAAGGTCCGCGAGGCCAACAACGGCCACGACGGCACCTGGGTCGCCCACCCGGGCCTCGTGCCGATCGCCCTCGAGGCGTTCAACGCCGTCATGCCGGGCGACAACCAGATCGACAAGAAGCTCGAGGACGTGAACGTCACGGCCGAGGACCTCCTGGACTTCGGTCCCAACGGCCCCATCACCGAGGCCGGCGTCCGCACCAACATCAACGTGGGCGTGCAGTACATGGGCGCCTGGCTCGCGGGTGTGGGCTGCGTCCCGATCCACAACCTCATGGAGGACGCCGCCACCGCCGAGATCTCACGGTCGCAGCTGTGGCAGTGGATCAAGAGCGACAAGGGTGTCCTTGAGGACGGCCGCAACCTGGACGAGGCGCTCTTCGACGAGCTGTTCGAGTCGGAGATGGAAAACGTCCGCGCCGAGCTCGGCGACAACTGGAAGCTCGGCAAGTACGACGAGGCCGCCAAGATGTTCAAGGAGATCTCGAAGGCGGACGACCTGGTGGAGTTCCTCACCCTGCCGGCGTACGAGGAGATCAGCTAGACACCCTCCTCGCCACTCCGCGCTGTTCCCCTCGGGCCGACCTCACGTCGGCCCGAGGTGTTTCTGCGGACGGATGCCCCATCCCTTCGCGTCCGGAGTGAGGGATCTCGTACCCTCGTTAGGCGCTCCACCGTTAGGTGGACCACATTGTTATGGCCTGTCACAAACCGACGGGAAGCCCGGCGTGACGGGGTGCGCGGAGAGTACCGTTGCGATTGTTGTTTGATCGACACACGGACTGAGGAGAACGACGCAGCATGAAACTCTCAACGAAGCTCGAGAAGGCGTTCAACGAACAGCTCACCCTCGAATTCGGTGCATCGATCGTCTACCGCCAGCTCGCCATCGAGATGGACATCCGTGACCTCCCCGGCATGGCGTCGTGGCTTCGCCACCAGGCGGACGAGGAGATCGTGCACGCCAACAAGTTCATCGACCACGTGAGCGACCGCGGCGGCAGCCCGCAGATCGGCGCCATCGCCGCGCCGAAGGTCAAGGTCGAGTCGGTCCTCGACTGTTTCAAGGCCGCACTGGCCCACGAGGAGAAGGTCTCTGCCTCTATCCGCGACCTCTACCGCGCCGCCGAAAAGGAGGGAGACCTGGACTCCCGCCCGCTGCTCAACTGGTTCCTGGAGGAGCAGATCGAGGAGGAGGCGACCGTCTCCGAGATCATCGGACGCGTCGAGCTGATCGACAACGACGGCCCCGGCCTGCTGCGCCTGGACGCCGAGCTCGGAATGCGGCCGACCGGGAGCACCGAGGCCGACGCCGAGTAGACCGAAGATGTCGGGGTGGGGCGGACGGTGGCCCCACCCGACGTCGTTCTAAGAACGACGCGCGCGAGGCGGACCGGCGAACGGGTCACGCTGCGCCCGATGACACGGTCCAATGGGGGAATGCCGGTGGCCTGTCACAGCGGAGTGACCGTGAGGTAGAACGAACAGTCAACGGGGTTCGCCGAGCCGCCGGCAGAGTTCATGAACACGAGAAGCGTGCCGTTGCCTCCCGCCACCATTGCCACGCACCCGCTGTTGATCACCGGTGTGACCTGGACGACGTAGCGGTCGAGTTGAAACGGCGTCGGCGTCGCGACCACGAGATGGTACTGACCGGTGGAGAAGCGACTGACAGAGGTGATTCCGCGGTTGTAGCTACTGCCCGGGCCTCCGCTCGAGGTGATGTATCCCTGGACCACGGGAAGTCGAGCTATGGCCGCGGTCGCCTTCCCGTCCGCCGTCGAGGCCGTCGACTGTGCCGCCGTGGCCTTACCGTCCGCAGTCGCAGCGGCCGTCTGGGCAGCGCTCGCCTTGCCGTCCGCGGTTGTGGCAGCTGCCTGGGCGGCGTTCGCCTTTCCCTCTGCCTGTCCGGCGACGGCACCGGCCGAATCCGCAACGATTCTGGCACCGGACACCTGCTGCGTCAGCGCATCCGTCGTCGCGGTGCGCGCGAAGGCCGTCGAGTCGACGCCGTCGACGGTGTCGGCGTTCAGGTTCGCCACGCGTCCCCGGCCGTTTACGCTGAAAGGCGCCGCCGCCGTGCTCTTGGTCCGGAGCCTCAGCACCGGACCGTCGGTCGTACGGCTGATCGTCGTCTGCTTGGGGGAGGTGTTGTTTCCGCCGAGTGTGAATCCATGACCGGTAGCGGCGATGGACACCGAGTTGCCGAGGAGACCCAGCAGGGTGGCCGCACCGAGGACCTTGAGTCCCGTGCCGAGGTGACGCATTGGTGATCCGCTCCTATGTGTCGATGAATCGCCGCGTAAATGGCGACTGGGAGCCGTGGACGCGGTCGGTGGGTGTCCTGCGACACGCTCCACCCACTGGAGGGACGGTTCAGAACGATACGGCCGACATCGCTGGCGATCCTTCATCGGCACATCGGGCCGAAGAGTGAATCCGAACGACGATCACGTGCGAACCCGGTGTCGGCGCGACCCCTGCGAACGGAACGGACGTCCTTCCGCCGCACAGCCCCTGAATGCACCGGAGGCCCACACCTCATGTGAGATGCGGGCCTCCGAATCACGAAGCGAGCTGGTCCAAGGACCCGATGGGGTGATTCCACGGAAGAGTGGATGTGGGGCGCGTCACCGGTGGATGGGGGGTGTCGCCGGGCGCCGAAGGGCATGCTGGTTCGCCTGTTCGAGTCGCCCGGTGACGCATCCGCGCCACCGGGGGCACGCACCACGCCACGATTTCCGCGGAATCACGCCATCTAGCTCTCCTTCTTGATGAGCTTCGTCAGCTCGGCGCTGTCCGGCGCGGTCAGCGCGTCGACACGGGCCTCGGCGACGTCTGCGGTGAGGATCTCACCGACCTCCTCGGCGAGAGCCGAGAAGATGCCGAGGTCCTTCATGCGGTTGGCCTGGTGCAGGTTGTCCTCGGTGGGCGTCAGGTAGTGGATCGAGGTCGATCCGTAACGCTTGATAAGGAACAGGTGCAGCAGGACCGACATACGCTTGCGGTGTGCCGGCTCGAAGGTCTGCTGGTCGCGGATCGAGAGGATCGAGCGACCGCGGCGGTCCGTGAGCTGCGAGAAGACCGTGTGCGCGAGCATCTGGTCGTCCTTGCCGAACACGGCGAGCTCGAGGACCTCCGAGTTGCCGGTGTACGGACGCAGACGGACGCGGAACGGACCGTCGACGTTGTAGAAGGCGCCCCACTCCTCCACCCAGCCGGTGAGGGTCTTGGTGGGAAGCTCGGTGACCTGGAGGTGCTGCGACTGGGTCGAGCCCTCGCCCATGGCCTTGGTGGTGGCCGTCTGGCCGGAGGCGGCCATGAGGCCGGCGTCGGCGCGGGGGCCGCCCACGAGGGTCTGCGGCGTGCGGTACGGCGACTCGAGCAGACGGAGGCGACGCTGGACGCGCGCGAGGGCGAGCATGCCGTCCTCGAGAAGCGACCGCGAGAACTCCTCACACATGAGGCCGTCGATCTGGTGGCCACCATAAGTGATGAAGTTGAAGACGAAGCCGAGCTTGCCGAGCTCCGCGGGGAAGTCACGCATCTCCTCTTCGGTCATACCGGTGGTGTCCCAGTTGAACGACGGGGAGAGGTTGTAGGCGAGCATCTGGTCGGGGTACACCGCGTGGATCGCCTCGGCGAACTCACGGGCCTCGGCCAGGTCGGCGATCTTCGTCTCCATCCAGAGGATGTCGGCGAAGGGAGCGACGGCCAGCGACTTCTGGATGGCGTACGGGATGCCGCCCTGGACCTGATAGTAGCCCTCGGGCGTCATGGCGATGTCGGCGTCGAAGTAGACGTCGAGACCGAGCTCGGCAGCCTTCGCCTTCGCGGCGCGCCACGAGGCGGTCGACGCGAACGCCGTCCACTCATCGACGCTCATGCCGATGTCCGAACCCTCGTCCTTGGCCTGGGCGAGCTTCTCGGCGACGGCGGTGGCATACGTGCGGAGACCCGCGGCGTCCTGCCATGCGGCGACGAACTTGTCGCCGACGGTGTCGAGGTAGGCCTCCTGACGACCGCCGTTGGCCTTGTAGTCGGCGATTGCCTGGTCGATCTCCTTGGTGAGGCCGACCTTCTCGAGCCATGCGTCGGCCTCGGCGTAGTCCTCGTCCGCGACGGCGTAGATGGTGAAGCCGTTGAGCTCGTCGAGTCCGCCGTTGTGCAGCTGACGCATGATGGCCAGGAAGGTGTTGCGGTACGGCGTGACGCCCTTCGTGGTGGCACCGAGGATGAACGGCTGGTCGCGCTCGTCCGAGGCGCCGTCGATCAGGTTGGCGGCCTCGGCGTCGGTCCGGGCGACGATGATGCCGGGGACGCCCATGATGTCGAGCTGGAAGCGGGCCGCGTTGGCGCGCTTGATCTGCTCGTCCGACGGCACGAGGACCTTTCCGCCCTGGTGGCCGCACTTCTTGACGCCGGGCTTCTGATCCTCGATGTGGTAGCCGGGGACTCCGACCTCGACGAAGCGTCGGACCAGGTTGCGGACGTGCTCCGCACCACCGTGGCCGGTGTCGGCGTCGGCGATGATGAAGGGCCGGAAGTCGACCTCGGGGGTCGCCTCGCGCTCGGCGTCCGTCATGCGGGACCGGGCGAACTTCTGGTTGCGATCCGCGGTGAGGAGCGCGCGCACGAGACCGGCGGCCTCATCGGGAACCTGGCTCAGCGGGTACGAGGCCAGGTCGGGACCCGGGTCCTCGTCCTTGGAGCCCTTGGCGGAGGTGGCCCAGCCGCCGAGGTAGATGCCCTCGATGCCGGCGCGCTTCATGGCGACGGCCATACCCGGTGAGTACGGGCCGTACGTCGTGATGGAGCGCTTCTCGCTGAACAGCTTCCGCAGGTGTGCGTAGAAGGCGGTCGCCGCCTCACGGGCGACGATGTAGTCGGACTTGATTACGCCGCGCTGCTCCGCGACCTGCGTCGCGGTGAACGCGCGGGTCACCCGCGAGAACCGCTCGCTGCGCTGATACTGCTTGATCTCCTCGATCTCTTCCTGGAATGTCCCCATGGATCACTCTCCTGAGCCGCCGGATCAGGCCGCACCGGCCGCGGACTTCCGCGCGGTGCCTCCGCCTCCCAGCTGTCTACGTCGCAAGTTTGAAGTGGTGTCCCCCGAAGCAAAGCGACACGGCATCGCCGGACATGCGTCACGGGCGGTCCGCGACCCGCGAGCCGAAACGCACCTGGTGGGAGCGTCCCCGACCCGCGAAGGTGCTGCACTCTAGCGGGGTGGCGCGGTCCGACCCAACTATGAAACTGTTGTTACGAACCGTTGTCACACTTCGGGTCACTCGGGCCCGTTTCGAGGGACGACAGGGCTTGGGGATACGCGGCCGTCGACCTATGCTTCGTCCATGGCCGCCGTGACCACGCAGAAACCGTCGCTGCTCGTCCGCTTCACCTTCGATTCTCACGGAAATCTGCGCGGCGGCCGCCTCCTGGCCATCACCGGGGTGATCGCCATGCTGGTGTCCTTGGGGACGCTCGTGGCCGTATACCTGACGAACGAGGTAAGTCCCGCCGCCATGACCTGGTGGGTCGTCGGCGTATTCCTGGCCGTCAAGGTTCCGCTGATGGCGTTCTTCTGGTGGCTCCTCGGCACGCGGAACCCCAACGCGAGTTCGCTCGACGAGACCGAGGCCCGCGAGATGATCATCCGGCTGCGGCAGCGCTCGCTCACGGCAGGCCGGTACACCGACGCCCAGGACCGCTTCGACGGGCTCGTGGCCGAGGCCCGGTTCGTGGCCACCCACGCTCCGGAGGACGTACGGCCCGACGCCGACGCCCTGGTCGCCGAGATCGAGAATCGATGGGCCGAGGCGGCCCCGGCGGTCTGAACCGCCCGTTCACGCCGGCCCGTCGGCTCCCGTGATCAGACCGCTGCGCAGCGCGTGACGGACGAGGTCGGCACGGGTCTCGGCCTGGAGCTTCCGCGTGAGCCGCGCCCGATGGGTCTCGACCGTCCGCGGGCTGACGACCAAGGTGTGGGCGATCTCCGGGTTCGTCATGCCGAGGGCGATCAACCGGAGGATCTCCCGCTCACGGGGTGACAGCTGTTCCACCGGTCCCAGGCCGTCGTCATGGGCGAGCAGCGCTCCGATCGTGGGATGGATGTAGCCGACCCCGTCCGCGACGGATCGCAGGGCCCGGACGAGGTCCCCGGCCGTGGCGTCGGCGGTGAGAACGGCCGCCGCTCCGGCCGTCACGGCGGCCCGCACCGTGTCGGCGCGCACCGGCGTGGGCGCGAGGACCAGGACGGGACCGCCGCGATGGACGAGGTTCAGGTCGCGGACGACCTGCGCGACGTCGGACCGCGGCGCACAGATGACCACGCGCTCGTGCGGGTCATCTCCCACGAGCCCGGCCAGTGACCGCAGATCGGACGCTTCGACCACGTCCGCGACCTCCGGACGCCCTCGCAGCAGGGCCGTGACGGCCTCCCGGACCAGCGGTTGGTCCGCGAACACGGCGACGTGGAGGCCGTCGCCCACGTCACAGTCGCCGTGCTAGGACGATCGCGCCGCCTCCGCGTCCAGCGCCGCGTTGACCAGGCCGTCGGCCTCGGTGTTGTGCGCGCGACGGACGTGCTCGAACGTGATGGAGGAGAAGCGGCGACTGAGATCCTTGGCCTCGCGTGAGAGTCCCTGAAGACCAGGGGCCTTCACGCGCCAGCGCCCGGCCATCTGCTCGATGACCAGCTTGGAGTCGCCGTGCACGAGCAGATTCCGGATTCCGAGATCCACGGCACGGGCGAGCCCGGCGATGAGCCCGCCGTACTCGGCGACGTTGTTGGTGGCGACCCCGATCGCGCGGCCCTGACGGGCGACGACCTCACCGGATGCGTCGGTGATCGTGTAGCCCCACGCCGCCGGACCCGGATTCCCCCGGGACCCACCGTCGAAGAACAGCACGGCGACACCGGGATCCGAATCGAACAGCGACGTTTGGGCAGAGGTCATCGAACGTACCGGGAAAGTACGAGCGGGGCGCTATACGCCGACGGTCTCGGCGGCCTCGAACTCCTCACGAGCCGACTGCAGACGCTCCCAGGCCTCGGCCTCGGCACGGGCGTACTCGCCCTCATCGAAAAGATGCGACGACTTCGACACAGACAGATAGTCGGAGGTCGCACGTTCGAGAGCTTTTTCCAGTTCGGAGCGTGTCGTCATCTCTCACCATCCCAACCGCGACAGGGTCGCTGATCGTGTTCCTCGTCAAAGTAGCGCAGGTACGAGGTCTCTGCCTTATTCATCGGTTGAGAATGAGACAACCATGAGAAGAGGTCGTGGGCATACGCTCACCTGCCGTTGGTCCTTCAATGTGCAACCAGGGATCCCTTGGCTAGATGAGTGGTGCCACGGCGGCGTGGTGTGGGGTGCGTCACCGGTGGATGCGGGGCGACGGCGGATGTCGATGGTCAGGGTGGTGTCCTTTCCGAGGCATCCGGTGGCGCATCCGCGCCGCCGGGGGCACGCACCACGCCACGATCGCCGTGGCACTACTCATCTAGGCTCCAGAGGATGTCCTCACCCGTCGAACGGCTCTCATCCCTCGACGACGGCGAACCGTCGCAGGATCCACTGGACCAGTTCACGCGCTGGATGGACGAGGCGGTGACGGCGGGGGTCCACGAGCCGGTGGCCATGGGCCTCGCGACCGCGACACCTGAGGGCCTGCCCTCGGCGCGGATGGTGCTGCTGCGCGACTTCGGGCCCGGCGGATTCGTCTGGTTCACGAACTACGACAGCCGAAAGGGCCGGGAGCTCACCGCGAACCCCCGCGCAGCGCTGCTCTTCCACTGGGCGGCGGTGGGCCGCCAGATCCGCATCGAGGGGGCCGTCGCGCCGGCCTCCGACGCGATCTCGGATGCGTACTTCGCATCCCGCGAACGGCTCAGCCAGATCGGCGCGTGGGCGTCCGAGCAGAGCCGGCCCCTGGCCGATCGAGATACCCTCGAGTCCCGTGTCGACCGGATCGCAGAGCGGTTCGAGGGACGCCCCATCCCGCGTCCTGACAACTGGGGCGGATACGTGCTCACGCCGAGGGCGTACGAGTTCTGGCAGCACCGCGACAACCGCCTGCACGACCGTTTTGCCTATGCGCGGGACGACGACGGCTGGAACCTCACTCGCCTGGCGCCCTGAGCTCCTTCTCGGCGATCATGCGCCCCAGCTCGCGCTCGGCCTCCTCGTGGGAGTCGCTGACGATCCACCCGGCGGCATGCACCCGTGCCTGAGCACGACCGGGGAGCTGACCCGGATGGACGACGAGCCCGGTCGGTCCTCCTTGCTCACTGGCAAGTCGCTCGATGAACGACCTGACCTCGCGGGAGCTCTTCGCCCTCACGTTGAGCAGGTCGATGAGGATCGCGTGCCCTGAAGTCCGGGCGGCGACCAGCGCGTTGCTCACGGCATCGACGGTGTCGGATCCGATCTCTCCCGAGATCGCGAGGCTCATGAGGTGATCGGCCACGACCATCTCCACCTCACCCGGGCGGGTGCTCGACGACCTCGTAATGCTCCTGGATCGTGCCCGTACGGTGGCCGGTCGTCCACACAGCGCACAACTCGTGTGCCCCTCGCCCCCCTCGTCGGTGATGCTGTTCGTGACGCCCAGAACGGCGTCCAGAAGCCTGGCACATGTCTCGCAGATCGGAATCTGAGCGATTCCCCGGGAGCGCTTGGGCGATATGGACTCATTGCTGTTCACGTCGAGCTGTTACGTCCAGGTGGGGGGTAGCGTCCAAGCGCGCCCGGTTGGTCCAAACCTAGGCCAGCGTGCGTCAAACCGGAATCAAGAAACCCACCGCATGCATCAAGATTCCATCAAAGCGCCCGCAAGACTCGAGTTTCCCAGACCGTGACGTCACCCGTCCGGACGCAGGCGATAGCCCACACCCGTCTCGGTGATCAGATAGCGGGGTCGCCCGACCTCAGCCTCCAGCTTCTGCCGGAGCGTGGCCATGTGCACCCTCAGATAGTGGGTCTCGTTCACGTACTGCGGCCCCCAGATGGCCTTCAGAAGGGTCGCGTGCGTCAGTACCCGACCGGCGTGTCCGGCCAGCTGGGCGAGCAGCTCGTACTCCAACGGCGTCAGGTGCACCAGTTCACCGCCACGCCGCACCTCACGCAGGGCGAGGTTCACCTCGACATCGCCGAAGGTCACGATGGGGGTGGTCCCACGGGTGGTGACGCGGCGGAGCGCCGCACGGACACGGGCGAGCAACTCACCGACGGCGTACGGCTTGGTTATGTAGTCGTCGGCTCCCGCATCGAGCGCCGCGATCTTGTCGACCTCCGTGTCGAGTGCCGAGACCACGATGATCGGGAGGTCGGTCCACTCACGGACGGCACGGCAGAGGTCGACACCGCTGCCGTCGGGCAGGATGAGGTCCAGGATCGCCACGTGCGGTGGGCGGACCGCGAATGACCGTACCGCGTCCTTCGCCGTCTCCGCGCTGGTGACCTCATAGCCGGCGGCCCGCAGTGCCGCGGACAGGCCGCGCACGATCTGCGTCTCGTCGTCCACGACCAGGACGCGTGCGCCCGAGGTCATCGCAACTCCGGCTGATCGACCGGAAGGCTCACCACGAACCGTGCGCCGTGCGAGACGGCGGGATCGAGCTCGAGCCGCCCGCCCTGCGCCTCGGCCAGACCGCGCGAGAGCGCCAGCCCAAGGCCCAGTCCACCGCGTTCGTGCTCACCCACGAAGGGCTCGAAGATCGACTCCTCGGCCCCCGGGCGCACACCGGTCCCGTTGTCCTCGACGGCGAAGGTCACCTCGCCATCATGATGGACGACGCTGACGGAGATGTCCGGACCGCCGTGCCGGACGGCGTTGTGGATGAGGTTGAGGAGGATGCGCTCGGTCAACACGGGGTCCGCTCGCACCAGCGGCAGGTCCGACGCCATCTCAAGCCGGATGGGTACCGGCCCCACCAGGGCGGATGCGGCCTCCAGAGCCCCGGCCGCCAGCTCGTCGGCCGAACAGGAGTCGAGTCGCGGCACCAGGATGTCGCCCTCCAAGCGGGAGAGGTCAAGCACGTTGGCGACGAACCGGTCGAGACGCGCGGTCTCAACGCGTACGACCCCGGCGAGCTCACGTCGTTCCTGTTCGTCGGAGACGCCCTCCAGGGCGGCGGCGGCATTCGCGATGGCCGTGAGCGGGGTGCGGAACTCGTGCGACACGCCCCGCAGCAGCGCGGTGCGCAGGGCATCACGCTCCCGGAGCGCCTCCACGCTCTCGCGGGCGATGTCGTACATCCGGGCGCGCTGCAGCGCCTGACCGGCGACATCGACGAAGGTCTCCAGGAGGGCATGGTCGTCCAGATAGAACGCCCTCGGCTCCGAATAGAGGAGCAGGACGACACCCGCGGTGGAGGACTCGTCCGAGGGCATCTCGACAGCGACGGCGGAGGGACACTCGGGAAAGAGCGCCGCCAGCCCCGGCAGGTCGTGCCCGATCGACGCGAACAGCTCCGAGTGCCACGTGACCCCCGTGGTCGCGACGCGCATGAGGGTGGTCCGGTCGCGGCCGGACGGCCAGTCGGCAGCGACCAGCTCCGCCAACCCGGACGGCTCGGCGGCCAGCGGGAGGAGGCGACCGTCCTCATGCGTCAGCAGTACACCGTGCGCCGCGCCCAGGAGCGAGATGGAACGGGTGAGAAGGACGTCCACCACCTGCTCGGGTGTCACGGCGCGGGAAAGGCTCGCCACGACGTCGTTGATGATGCCCGCGCGCCGCCGGGCGGCGCGCTCGTCGGCGAGGAGGCTCGCGCGTTCGTCCTCGGCGCGGCACTGCTGGGTGTTGTCGCGGATGGTGGCGACGTATCCCCGCACGCTGCCGTCCATCCTGCGCAGCGCGACCCGCGATATCACCACCGGGAAGACGGAGCCGTCCGCGCGCCGCAACCGGGCCTGCTCCTCCCCGGTCGACCGGGCGAAGCGAGCGGGATCGAAGTCGGACATGTCCGCGTCATCCAGATTCCAGTAGGGGTACGGCGGTGACGCACCGACGAGCTCCTCGCGGCGGAACCCGGTCATCGTGCAAAGACGGTCGTTCACGTCGGTCAGGGTGCCGTCGAGCGATGAGACCGCGAGCCCGTCCTGGAGCGCATCGATCAGCGCCGTCGAGTAGTCGCGCTCCCGGCGGAGTGCCTCCCGCGCCCGGTGTTCGCGCGTGACGTCGACCACCACCACGCCGACCCCTTGGATCGGCTGACGCGGTGGACGCACGGGGTAGTAGCTCACGAGCCAGTGGCGTTCGGCACGGCCCTCCGTCGCCCCGACAAGCGGCACGTCGAGAATGGGGATGCCGTTGCGCAGGACGCGCTGGAGTTCCGCCACCCGGAGCGGAGGGAACCGGGGTGCGAGACGCTCGACGGAACGTCCGGACACCTCGTCGGGATTGCGCGCACCGATGGCGGCGAACACGGGGTTCGCCCGGACGACGTTGAGATCGCGGTCCAGGTAGGCGAAGCCCACGGGTGCCGACGTGAGGAGGAGGTCGAGGAGCGCCTCCGCACCGCGACGCGCCGACGGATCGAGGTTGGGGATGGCCATCGCCACGAGGTCGGCGATATCGGCGAGGGCGTCGATGACCTTGGAGTCGGGCGGTCGAGGATCGCGGTATCCGACGATGAGGGCACCCCAGAGGTGGACGCCCACCTGCACCGGGACACCGACCCCGCAGCGGTACTCCGTGGCGAGCAGCCGTCCCCGTACGTCGTTCATCTCGCCGTATTCGGACACCACCGCCGTCGCGCCGGTGCGTGAGACGCGGGCCGCGACGTTGTCCCCGTCCAACGGCTGCTGCGGGGGCACCCCCTGCGGGAACATCCCCTCGCGTGCCCAACGACCGACCTGATGGCCGATCCCGTCCTCGAAGCGCACGAGCCCGCAGCCGTCCGCTCCGACCAGACCCGCGGCGATCTCGCACACCAGGGCGAACGCCGCGCCGCCGTCCACTCCGTGGACCACAGCGAACGCGATCTGCCGGAGAGCGTCATACCGCGACGACACACGCGACTCTTGGGGCACGGACATCTCCACCGAGGTGAGTGACGGATACCCCACCGTACCCGCTCACGCGCGGTACCATGCGCCGAGTGGGACGACGCGACCGACTGATCTACGGCTTTCACGGCATGAGCATGGAGGGTGAGTTCCTCTCCGAGCTGATCGGCGGCCCCCTCGGGGTGACCGGCCCCATCCGTCCGGACACCGACGTCTACATGACCGAGGATCCGCCCACGCTGAACGTCACGATCGATCTGGCCGGCCTCGATCCGGATTCGCTTGGTGTCGTCCTCGACGGCGACGTCCTCTCGGTCAGCGGCCAGCGCCGCCGACCGAACGAGGGCGGCCGGCGCGTCTACCACCACGCCGAGATCGACTGGGGTCGCGTCGAGCGCAATCTCCGTCTCGGCACCCCCGTCGATCCCGAGGCCAGCACCGTCCGATACGAACGCGGTCTCCTTCAGATCGCCCTCCCGCTCGCCACGCGTCCCGTCATCACGCGAGTCCTCCTGACGGTCCTGACGAGCTGACGCATGGCGATCGACACCTCACTCCAGACAGAGGTGGCCGAGATCCCGGGCCAGCTCCCCGTCCTCCCGCTGAAGAACACGGTGGTGTTCCCGGGGGCCATGGCGCCGCTCGCCATCGGCGAGGAGCGGTCGATCCGGCTGATCAACGACGTCGTGGACTCGTCCACGCGCATGATCGCCCTGGTCACCTCGAAGGACGCCGACGTCACCGAGCCGGGCCCGGATCTCCTCTACGACGTCGGCACCGCCGCCGTCGTCCAGAGGATGATGAAGGCGCCGGACGGCACGCTGCGCATCCTCGCCCAGGGCGTCGAGCGCATCCGGGTGGGCCGGTACACGTCCACCTCGCCGTACCTCATGGCCGAGGTCGAGGCCATGCCCCAGGAGGCGGCGTCGTCCCGCGAGATCGATGCGCTCTCCCGCAACATCCAGAGCATCTTCAGCCGGATCATCGACCTCGTCCCGTACCTGCCGGACGAGCTGGAGCTCGCGGTCTCGAACGTCCAGGATCCGACACTTCTGACCTACATCGTTGCGGCGTCGATGCGGTTCACCACCGAGGAGAAGCAGGAGCTCCTCAGCGAGCGTGATCTGGAGACGCGCCTGCGGCGCATCACGGTCCTCCTGAACCGTGAGGCCGAGGTACTGGAACTCGGGGCGAAGATCCAGAACGAGGTCCAGTCGGACATGGAGAAGGAGCAGCGGGAGTACTACCTCCGCCAGCAGCTCCGTGCCATCCAGCAGGAGCTGGGCGAGACCGACGAGACCCAGGCCGAGGTCAACGAGCTTCGCGTGCGGCTGGCCGAGATCGACCCGCCCGAGGTCGTACGCAAGGCCGCCGACCGGGAGCTCGACCGCCTGTCGCGGCTTCCCGCCGCCGCCGCCGAGTACTCCGTCATCCGCACGTACCTGGACTGGATCCTCTCGATCCCGTGGTCGACGTTCACGGACGACAACCTCGACCTGACCCGCGCACGCGAGATCCTGGACGCGGATCACTACGACATCGAGCACGTCAAGGACCGGATCCTCGAATACCTGGCCGTCATCCGCCTGAAGCACGACGTCAGCGGGCCCATCCTGTGCTTCGTCGGCCCTCCCGGCGTGGGCAAGACATCGCTCGGGCAGTCCATCGCCCGTGCACTGGGCCGCACGTTCGCGCGCATCTCGGTCGGCGGCGTCCGCGACGAGGCCGAGATCCGCGGTCACCGTCGCACCTATATCGGTGCGATGCCGGGCACCCTCGTACGGGCATTGCGGGACGCCGAGTCGATGAACCCCGTGATCATGATCGACGAGATCGACAAGATGAGCTCGGACGTCCGCGGCGATCCCTCGTCGGCCATGCTCGAGGTGCTCGACCCGGCGCAGAACAGCACGTTCCGTGACCACTACCTGGATCTGCCGGTCGACCTGTCACGGGTCATGTTCGTCTGCACCGCGAACGTGCTCGACACCATCCCGCCGCCGCTGCGCGACCGGATGGAGATCATCCCGCTCGCCGGGTACACCGACGAGGAGAAGCTGCACATCGCGCGGCGCTACCTCGTCCCACGGCAGCTGTCGTCCAACGGGCTGACGTCCAAGGAGCTGCGGATCTCGGATGCGGGCCTGAAGACCATCATCGCCGAATACACACGCGAGGCAGGCGTCCGCAACCTGGAGCGCCGCATCGGCTCGGTGGCGCGGAAGATCGCCCGCCGAGTGGCCGAGGGTTCCACGAAGCGCGTCAACGTGGGCCGTGATCAGGTGCGCGAGCTGCTCGGACCCGACCGCATCCGGCCCGAGGTCAAACGACGCACGCGCGAACCCGGCGTCGCGACGGGGCTGGCCGTCACCGGAGCCGGCGGCGAGATCCTCTTCGTCGAGGCGGGCGTCATGCCGGGAACAGGACGACTGGTTGTGACCGGCCAGCTGGGAGAGGTCATGCGCGAGTCCGCGCAGGCGGCCGTCTCGTTCGTCCGGGTGAACGCCGCGTCCCTGGGCCTCACGCTGGACGAGGACTTCTTCCAGAAGCACGACATCCACCTGCATGTCCCCGCCGGCGCGGTGCCCAAGGACGGGCCCTCCGCGGGCGTGACCCTCACGACGGCCCTGGTGTCGGCCCTCTCGGGTCGTCCCGTGGATCCCGACGTGGCGATGACCGGCGAGATCACCCTGATCGGACAGGTCCTCCCCATCGGAGGCGTGAAGGAGAAGGTCCTGGCCGCCTACCGCGCGGGTATCCGCACGGTGATCCTTCCGAAGGACAACGAGCCGCAGTTCGAGGCGGACGTGCCGGAGGAACTCGGCTCCAAGATGAACGTGGTGTTCGCCGAGGAACTCGGCATCGTGCTCGACACGGCGCTCCTGCGTCGGCGCGGTACCCGCTCGCCGAGGTGAGCCGTTCCGTGCCTGCGTGGCACGGGAACATCACCTGCCGCGGAACGACGGAGACGCAGAGATCAGTCCTGCCACGCCGCCCGCGACGACGATGCCGCGAAATGGGCGCTGCACGGTCCCACCGAACCGTGTCACATCCGACCCGCGTCACCCCTGAATCGGTGCGCCGGCACCGACGGACCGATCAGCCGTCGGCGGCGCGCTCGATCGCCGGATCGACGAGAAGGCATGCCCCGTCCTCCTCCGTCGCCTTCGCGGTCACGACGACGCGGTCGATGATCGATGCCGTCCGTTCGTCGTTCTGGACACCGACCCGGAGGCTGGAGGCACTGTAGGTGTCGGGCAGGTCGCGCAGTTGGTCGGGGCCGTCACCGACTCCGATCCGCAGCGGCACATGATCGCCATCCCCGCCCATCAGCGAGTAGAGCTCGATGACCGCGGTGTCGCTGAGGGCGAGCTTCTCGGGAAGCCGGAGGAACCCCTCCACCACGATACGGTGGCCGCGATGGTCGGGCGAGCATGCATCGGCGACGCTCACGCGCGTGGGCGCGCTCTCGCCCCCGCACGCGGAGACAGCCAGCGCCACGGCAACCGCGAGGGCACCGACGCCCACGCGGCGAGCCGATCTGGGCCATCGAGAACTCATCGCGGGAATACTGCCGAAAACGTCGACGGTCCGCCGCACGAAACGCTTAAGGAATGACAACGCCGACGGCCTGCGGTCCCCGGTCACCGTCCTCCGACTCGAACCGCACCCGCTGCCCCTGCTCCAGTGTCCGAAATCCGGTCATCTGGATCTGTGACTGGTGGACGAACAGGTCCCGACCCCCGTCGTCGGGAGTGATGAACCCGTACCCCTTCTCAGCGGAGAACCACTTGACGACACCCTCGGCCACGGTTGAACCTTCCTCGCCCTCGTTGTGGGGCGACGATCATCGTGATCGTCCATCGTGCCCCCCGCACGACAGATCGATGCTAACGGGGCGGTACACGGTTTGTCGAGATGGTTGATTCCCCGGAATCAACCATCGGCCTTCGGCATCCGCGTCAGGAGGACCGAGCAGGGGGCGTGACGGACCAGGTACCCGGCGAAGCTGCCGAGGAGGACCCGCTCGACCAGGCCGCGATGGGAGGCCGCGATGAGGAGCGACACGTCGTTGTCAGCCGCCCAGTCGCACACGGCGACGGGCGGGTATCCGTCGAGGAGCACAGCGGTGGCGCCTTTGGCGTCGCCGATGACCTCGTCGAGCCATTCGGCGGCGCTGTCCTCGATCTCCTTCTGATTGGGCGCCCATCCCGCGGCCTCACCCGCGTACATCATCGGCCAGGGGGCGACGTGAACGACCGAGAGACGCTCCGCGCCCAGATCGTCACGCAGCTGAATCGCCTGTCGAAGCGCCTCCTGGGCAGGCTCGGATCGGTCAACACAGACGGCGATGTGCGAATGAAGCGGGGGCACGGCCTCGTCTCCTTGTTCGGTGGCGTGACGTCATCCCTAATGTACGCCGAAATCCCCGACGGAGAGGACCGGAGAACCGCATGGCCGACACGTTCCTGACAATTGTCAGCAAGCGCGATCACCGGCACTATTCCGAGCAGCGGCTGACGTCGTCCGAGGTCCGTCGCATCCTCGACGCCGGGCGGATCGCCGGCAGCGCGCGCAACCGCCAGCCGTGGCGCTTCTCGGTGGCTGAATCCGCCGAGACACGGGCCCTGCTGGCCCCCGCCGTCTACGTCCCGGGCATGGTGATGTCGGCTCCCCTCGCTGTGGCGGTGGCAGCCGACACGCGCGAGAGCCGGCTGTGGGCGTTCGACGCCGGACGAGCCGCCCAGAACATGATGCTCGCGGCATG
Source organism: uncultured Bifidobacteriaceae bacterium (assembly GCA_964531025.1). Taxonomy (GTDB): domain Bacteria; phylum Actinomycetota; class Thermoleophilia; order Miltoncostaeales; family Miltoncostaeaceae; genus CALMEC01. Next base: position 1,301,117 of record CAZHDY010000001.1, read on the forward strand.
GGACGAGGGCATTGTCTCGTGCCCGAACGGGGTGCGTGAACCGGACCTGCTGGTCGACCGGCTAGGACTCGAGGACGGCTGGACACCGGTGACGGTGCTCACCTTCGGTCGGCCGGACGTGGAGCGCGCTGCATCGCGTCGATCACCCGAGACCTGGATCGCCAGGGCTCCGCGACGTTCCGCGTCGGACGTGGAGGACTGGCTGGACGCCTAGATGATGTGTGGGGCCGGTTCCGGTATCCCGAACGAGGTTCCCGCTCGATATCTCCGCACGTCCGTGTGCACGCCCTGCCCGGGACGACATAGCCCGAGCCGTCCCTTTTCCGCGTCGGTGCGCAACCGACCCGCCACAACCGCTCACGTCATGCGGAAACGCGTGTCGACCGGTATCGCAGGGCGACCGCACCCGACCGGAACTCACGGCGATCCACGAGCTCGAGCGAGATGCGTTCGCGCAGACCGGCCAGCAACGTCGGCCCGCCTCCGGCAAGCACCGGCTGTACAAGGAACTCGTATTCGTCGATCAGTCCCAGATCCGCCAATGCCAGGGGGAGCGTGACGCCGCCCACCCACAGACCCTCGCCCGGTTCCTCCTTGAGCGCCCGAACCGCTTCCCCCAGGTCGCCGCACACCAGCTCGGCATTCCAGTCGACCTCGCTCAGCGTGCTCGACACGACGTGCTTTTTCGCCCCGTCGATGGCCTCGGCGAACGGGACCTCCCACTCATCCATCCAGTCGGGCCAGGGACCCGTGGTCGGCTTCCGCCACGCCGACTCCATCATCTCGTAGGTCACCCGGCCGAGGATCAGGGCGTCGGCACGTTCCATCTCGGCGGTCCAGTAGCCCATCGACTCCTCGTCCGGCGGGACCCCTGCCTCGTGATGACAGCAGCCGTCGAGCGTCGTGTTGATCGAATAGCGAAGTGGCCTCATCCCGTTGCCCTCCTGATGCGCGCCGCTGTGCCCGGACAGTAGTCAGACCATCGTCGGCGCCATTTCTCATCGGAACCCCGAAGGCTCACTGCGGGTGGATGGACCGCTTGTCCGGAGCGGCGGATGGATCGTCCGTCGGCCGGAACCGGCCTCCGGCAGGTCACCCGATTGGACGGGCTACTAGCCGTCCGCGCGCGAGGGGTCCACGCTCGCGATGGTGTAGTCCATGAGCTCCTGCCGGCCGTGCTCGATGTGGCGCGACATGACGCCCTGGTCGTCGACCCGGTACTGGCCGACCCGCACGAGCGGCGGCGAATAGCAATGGATCGAGACCGCCGGCTCGCCCTCGCCCCAGGCGACCGAGTGGATGTAACCGGCGCCGCCCTGGCGTACGTCACCGGGTCGCAGCTCGAGACGCGTGGCACCCTCGGGCAGGAGCATCTGACGTTCGACCACCATGCCCTGCGCCATGGCGAGCCCGACGCCGGAGGTGTCGTGGTCGTGGAAGCCGGTGCCCTGGCCGGGCATCCAGGACAGGACCCAGATGTCGATGCGGTCGTCCTCGAAGGCCAGGCGATAGCGCCGACGCTCGCGGTCGACGACGACGAGCGGTCCCCAGATCTCGGGGTGGTCCGCCACCTGCTGGGCGACGCGCTCGAGCTGATCGAGGGTCAGGGGCTCGCCCGCGGTCTCGGGGAGGAGGGCCGCGACGAGCGCCGCGATGTCGGCGGGTGGAGCGAGGACCTCGTTCCACTCCTGCGGCTTCAGTCCGTGGAAGGACGTGCGGGTACCGGATGTGGACACACGGTCATCGTAGCCGCTCATGCCAGGGGATGACCCGGTCCGGTTCGTACCGGGCCGGGCACGCGATCACGCCGCGGGCGGCCACACCTCGTCCGGCTTGCCCGGGATCTGTCCGTAGGTGACGAGCCGCTGACGACCCGGGTCGGCGTCCTCGAGCGGTCGCACCGCCGGTACGCGCCACGCCTCGTAGGCGGCGCAGACGGCATCGGGGTTGCTGCGGTTCTGTCGGACGGCCTCGGCCAGGGCCTGGGCATCCTGGAAGCCGATACCGCTCGAGACACCGGTCTCGGGACCGAAGAAATGCGCCGAGTCGCCGATGAGGATGAGCCCCGGGACCCACCATCGTGGGCATCGGAGGAGGGTCGGTTCGCTGTAGCGGATCTGATCGAGGGACTCCACGCCCGCCACGCCCTTGGCGGACGACGGCAGAAGCCGCGCCCACATCTCCTTGATGGCGTCCAGCCCCGGAGCCAGGGCGGCCTCGCGGCCGACCCTCTGACAGGAACGCCATCCGCCGGAACCCTGGGGCCATCCGAGGGTGCCGATGTGCCCGCCGTCCGCCAGGTACACCATCTCGAACGACGTGCCACCGGGTTCCGTACTGGTGAAGGCGAGTTCGGCCTCGGCCAGTGGCGTGAACTCCGCCTCCAGGCCCGCCATCTGACGGACGGGTGACATGGTCCCGTCACACGCGACCACCAGGTCCGAGTCGTATTCCTTGCGGCCATCGGGACCCTCCGCGATGACACCGACGATGCGGCCGCTGTCGTCACGGACGAGGTCCACGACGGAGTGCCCATACTCGACGGGCAGATCCCGCGCGAGGAGTTGGTGGACGTAGCCGAACGCCACGCAGACGGCGACCGGGTCCTGATCGGGGCGCGGCGCGATGTCCCACCCCTCGGAGCGGATCTGATGGAGCAGGCCCAGTTCCTCGAACGGCGGATAGGCCTGGAAGCCCATCATGTAGCCGCGCGGGATGAACTGTCCCTCCTCCATCCGCTCGAAGACGATGGGCTCGAAGCCCCGCATCCGAAGCAGACGCGCGAGCATGAGCCCGACAATTCCACCACCGCTGAGCACGATTTTCATGCCCGTACCCTAACGCGTTTGGTAAACCGATGGAATGAGCAGAATCCGGGGCGACCGGACGAGATGAGTGGTGCCACGGAGATCGCGGCGTGGTGCGTGCCCCCGGCGGCGCGGATGCGCCACCGGACGCCTCGGAAAGGACACCACCCTGACCGTCGGCATGCGACGGCACCGCGCATCCAGCGGCGGCGCGGACCACACCGCGCCTCCGTGACACCACTCATCTCACCGTCAGAACGTGATCTGCGGCCCCGCGGGGTACGAGCCGAGGAAGACCACGTGCGCGATGTCCTGCTCCTCGAGTGCGCGGAGCGCGGCGTCCACGGCCATGTCGCGCTGCCGGCTGCCCTCCATGTCGATGAAGAAGAGGTAGCGCCCCAGGCCCGTCTTCGTCGGCCGGCTCTCCAGCTTGGTCAGGTTGATCGCCCGCATGGCGAACTCCTGAAGGATGGAGAGGAGCCCACCGGGCCGGTCGCGAGGCGGCACGCAGATGATCGACGTCACGAAGCGTCCCGGGCCCTGTGCGTCCACGGCCTCGCGCCCGAGCATCACGAACCGGGTGGCGACGTCGCGTGCGTCCTCGATGTCGGCCGCGATGACCTCGCCGCCGTAGAGGTCGGCCGCGCGCAGCGTGCCGATGGCCGCCCACGGCCGGTCGCCTTCGACGACCAGACGCACGGCCTCGGCCGTGGAGTTGGCCGCGACCGTGTCCACCCCGGCCAGTTCGGCCCGAAGCCATGTCTGGCACTGCGGCACCGCGTGAGGATGGGACAGAACCCGGGTGATGTCCGAGAGGGCGACTCCGGGACGCGTGATGAGGTGATGACGGACCGGATGGATCACCTCGGCACGGATCACGATGTCGCCGTCGGCGCGGGCGAGTGCGTCGAGGGTCGCGTTGACGGGTCCCTCCAGCGAGTTCTCGATCGGGACCAGCGCCTCGGACACCTCACCGGCGCGGATCGCCTCGATGCAGTCGACGACGGTCGGATACGGGACCATCGTGTGCTCGCCCTCCGGACCGAGCAGACCGAGGAGAGCCTCCTCGCTGTTGGTCCCCGCTGGCCCAAGGAACGCCACCCTCATGCGATCTTCGCCCGCGCGTTCGCCAGAGCGCGCGCCTCCTCCGGCGACAACTCGAGGTCCGCCCGGCCGGCGGTGATCTCCTTGACGAACAGACGCGTGTCCTCGCGTCCGTGGAGCGCCGTCAGGATCGTGCCGTTGGCCTCGCGGTCGATGGAGGCGACGGTCCATGACTGACGGCCGCCCATGTCGCGATAGGCGTCGTAGCGCTCCACCCCGTGGAAGCGGGTCGACGTGCGCAGGGCCTCATCGGAACGCGCCGCGATCTCCGCCACCTCGCCACGAAGCGATTCCAGATCGGCGGAAGAGCGTTCGACGGACGCGGCGATCCCGGCCTGCGCCGTGATCAGGTCGGTGGAGCCCGATCCGCCCAGAGCCACCCGCTGCGCGCGTTTCAGGCGCCGGAGCTTGACCGCGAGGACGAGGGCGATGACGAGGGCGATGACACCCGGTGCGGCTGCCGCGGCGAACCACCACCACGCATCGAGGAACACGTCCATGGGCTAGCGCGAGACCACGGTGCCGACCATCCAGATGGTCGATTCCACGGGATCGTGGCTGTGGTCCGCGCCGCCGGTGGATGCGGGGTGCCGCCGGGGACACGCACCACGCCGCGAGACCGGGGGGGCGACCATCTAGCCGTTGCTCTGGAAGCGGACGGGGTAGGTCTTCGTGTTGTTGTCGAGGTTCTTCTCGTTCGCCACCGGGGTTATCTCGATCTTGATCTGCGTCTCGGTGTCAAGGTACGGCGGATTCGGCTGGTCGAACGTAACCGACTGGTGTTTGTCGGAGCCGGGCGAGATCTCCCCGATGGTCTTCGTCTGCACCACACCGTTGGGGTCCGTCGGTGACGTGTACGTCATGGTGACGGTGATGTTGGTCTCGACGAAGTCCCCGCCGTTCTCGACGGTGACCTTGAAGGTGGTGCCCGAGGCGGCGAGAGACGCGGGGCTTCCCGGGGAGAGCTGGGTCTCCTTGCCTCCGTTGACGGCGACCACCGACACCAGGCTGAGGCCGTGGAGACCGGACGAGTTCTGGTCGCTGGCGCCGCCGGAGGGCGCCCGGGTACGGCGCAGGTCGTTGAGGGTCTTGGCGATCCCCGACGGGGCGGTGCCCTCGTACGTGGTACCGGGGAACATCTGCGACTGCTGGACCACCAGGTCCTTGATGTCGTCCTTCTGGATGGCCGCCTCGGCCGGACGCACGAACGACCGCATGTAGATGACGTCGCTGGCGGCCATGGCCTGAAGAGGAGCGCCCAACGTGGCGATGCGCTCGGGGTTGTCCACGCCGCCACGGTTGGCGGCGGCGATGGCGCCGGGCAGCTCGTTGAGAGCGTCGCGCCGGTACTGCAGCGCGGTGACGAGCGTGTTCTGGGGGCCCTTCAGTGCGCCCGGAGGCTTCAGTCCGGAGGCCCGGTTCACGAGATCGTCGGCACGGGTCGCGAGCTTCTTGGTCTCGTCGGCGATCTGCGCCGGGCTCTGCATCTTGCTGTTCGCCAGCAGCGCGCGCAGCTCGGTGCCGATCGTGGCCGACTGCTCACCGATCTCGTTGGTGGCCGTGACGTAGTCACGATACGAGTCGACGAGCTTGTCCCGCTGACATCCGCGGATGGACGTGACAAGGACGAGAAGCACGACCACGGCCAGACCGACGAAGATGCCGAGCCGCACGCCGCGACGCTGCAACGGTGAGTCCGACCCGCCGCCACCGGACGGCCGTCCACCGCCCCGACCGCCGGACCGGCGTCGTGGCGTTTGCGACCCTTCGCCGCTACCCTCGTCGAAGAAATCTTCGTCAACGAAGCTCACGCGGCATCTCCGGAATCAGAAACCAAGGGCCTCCGCCTTCCTGCGGACTCAAGAAATGGGCGAGGGGGGACTCGAACCCCCAAGCTCGTACGAGCACTAGACCCTGAACCTAGCGTGTCTACCAATTCCACCACTCGCCCGTGGCGATCACCCCGAACCGAGGGTCGAAGGATGCTACCACGGGCATGACGAAGTGAATCTCGTGAGGTTTCCGTATTCATCGACAAGACAGCCTTCGTGAGCATTCTCCAACCTCCTTCCCGCATGACGGCGGCGTTCCGCAGCCCGCACCACCGGTCGACCGCGGCCGCGGGACGGCGGCGGACGACGCGATGAACGAACCCACCCTGGCGATGGGACGGAAGGTGCTCGGCCGGTACCACCTCGGACCGGTACTGGGTCGCGGTGGCGCCGCCACCGTCTACCGTGGCCATGACGCCGCCACGGGTGAGGCCGTCGCGGTGAAGGAGATCCCGCTGGACGGCGAGATGGCCCGGCGCGCGGGCGCGGAGGTCCGGGCGGCCGGACGCCTCTCCCACCCGGCCATCGTGGAACTGCTCGACTTCGGCGAGGACGACCACGCCTGCTACCTCATCAGCGAGCTCGTCACCGGCGACTCGCTGTCGGCCCACCGACGCGCGGACACCCTGAGCGACGCGCACTATCTCTCCATCGTCGCCGACGTGCTGGACGGCCTGGACCACGCGCACCGGGCGGGGGTCGTCCACCGGGACGTGAAGCCGGCCAACATCCTGGTGGACGAAGCCGGCCGGGGGCGCCTGACCGACTTCGGAATCGCGCGCATCGCCGGTGAGGCCGGGCTCACACTGACCGGCGGGCTCATCGGGACGGTCTCCTACATGGCACCCGAACAGGCGCGCGGCGGTGAGGCCGGCCCGGCGTCCGATGTCTACTCGGCGTGCATCGTCCTGTACGAGGGTCTCGCCGGTCAGAACCCGCAGGCCGGTGCCAACCCGGCGGACTCCCTCCGGCGTGTCGCCGAGGGGAGCGTTCCACCGATCGCATCGGTCCGGCGCGACCTGCCCCGCGATCTGTGCGCCGCCATCGACGCCGGACTCGACCCCGATCCGCGCCGACGTCCCCACGCGGACCGGCTGGCCGAGGCCTTCCGAGAGCATGTGCACGGTGCACCGCAGCCGTCGCGTCGCCGGGCGCGCCAGGCCCCCCCGGTGGCGGATCCCGCTCCGGCCCATGTCGCGCACGAGCTGCCGTATGCGACCCCCGATGTCGCCGCACCGGAGCGCCGCCCGGTCCCCTGGGTGGCACGGATCGTCCCGGCCCTGGCATTTGCGGCCGCCGTCGGCGCCGGCGTCGACCGCTTCACGGACGAGCCCACGTCGATCGCTGTGGGCGTGGCGCTGGGTGCCGCAGCGCTCTTCACCGTCGTCCCCTGGCTCACCGGCCTGGCCGCCGCCGTGATCGGATGCGCACTCCTCGCACGCGAGGCGCCTGCTCTCGCGCTCCTGGTCACCGCTGCACTCCTCGTCGTCATCGCACCGGTGCGATCACGGGGACGTCTTCTCGCCATTCCCGCGGTGGCACCGCTGATCGCCGGACTCGGCCTCACCCCGGTGATCGCCTTCACCACAGGACTGGTCCGCGGCTGGGTGTGGCGTACCTGGGCCGCCGTCACCGGTTTCTTCGGCATCCTCATCTGGCAGATCACGGCAGGAGCGGATCCCGCCATCGACGGAGGCCGCGTGGGGGGCGTCTGGCCCGACCTGACGGATGTCCGGTCACCGCTCACGGTGGTCACGGTCATCGGCGACGCCTTGGCCGACCATCCGTCCGTCGTCGCCACCGCGGCGGTCATGACGGGAGCCGCCTTCCTGGTACCGGGTCTCATGCGACTGCGCCGCGGGGTACCGCGGACCGTCGGGATCGTGATGTGGCTCGTCGTGCTCGTCATCGCCGTCCGGGCCACCGGGGGCAGCGTCGAGAACGCGATCGGAGCGTTCCTGCCCGGCGGTATACTCGTTGCCGTCGGAGCCGCCCTTCCACTCGAACGCTTTCGACGTGGCCCGGATCGGCGGGGCACGGCGGCGCTCCGCGCGAACCAGGTGGAGCGACAGCCAGCATCATGAGTGCCCTACGCAACATGGAAAGTGCCATCTCCGGCTTTGTGAACAAGGTCTTCGGCCGGGTGTTCCGCGGCCACGTGGAGCTGGTCGAGCTCGCGCGCAAGCTCGGGCGTGAGATGGAGGACCACAAGGCCGTATCGGTCGCGCGTATCTACGTGCCGAACGAGTACGTCGTCTACCTGTCTCCCCCCGACCGCGCCCACTACTCGTCGTTCGAACGCGCGGCCACCCGCGAGCTCGCCGACTACCTGACCCAGCGCGCCCGCCATGACGGTTTCACCCTGCTCTCCGAGCCGGTCGTCACGTTCGAGACGGACGAGGATCTCCGCGGAGGCGAGTACGGGATCGCCTGCCGCGTGGTGGATCCGCCCGCCGGTGTACACGGCGCTCCACCGGATGCCGGCGACGGAGCCGGCGCCCCGAGCGCACGGGATGTGCCCTTCGCACCGTACGAACCGGCTGCCGACCTGATGGTCGGCGACGACGGCGGAGACGAGGCGCCCCTTCTCGAGGCGACGGACCTCTCCGGTGAGATCCCCTCCGTCCCTGCCGCGCCGGAGGCGGACGCCGAGGCTCCCGCCGTCGAGGACGCAGAGGCGGACGATGTCGCGGCCGCCGATCGGGACGGCGGCGACACGGGACCCGGTGACGTGGCAGAGGCCGGTGTGCCCGGCGACGACGACCCGTTCGCCGGACGCTTCCCGGCATCCGAGGCCGCACCGCCCGCGGACCACGAAGAGGATCCGAGCGACGCGGCCGAGGAGGACGTGGAGAAGCCCGACCCCGCCCCTCCGGCCCCGGTCGCCCGGGTGAAGCCTCCGCACGAAGAAGCCGCGATCGCCGCTCCTGCGGTGCCGCCCATCCCACCGCCGGTGGCGGAGCCGAAGAAGCCCGCGGTACCTCCGCCCGCCTACGGTCCTCGCGCACCGGATCCCGTGGCGCCTCCCCCCGTTGCGAAGCCGACACCGCCGCCTGTTCCGCCGGTCCCGCCCGCTCCGCCGATCGCGCCCGCCCACACGAACGACGGTCTGGCCGGGGTCAGCGGCACCCAGATGATGCCCCCCGCCGAACGGGTCGACGAGCCGTTCGTGCAGGAGGAGGTCTCGCTCATCATCGACGGCCGTCGCCACCGCCTCACCAAGCGCACCACCACCATCGGCCGCAGCCGCGAGTGCGACATCTCGGTCAACGACGCCAACGCGAGCCGCAAGCACGCCGAGGTGCGCCACATCGGGCTGGACTACTTCCTGGTGGACCTCGGCTCGACCAACGGCACCTACGTCAACCAGCAGCGGATCCGTCGACACGCCATCGCCAACGGCGACCGCATCGTCGTCGGGACGACGGAGATGATCGTCGAGCACGTGAAGGTGGACCACCGATGACCGAGACCGGCCTGCTCGTCGCCCAGGGCGCGTTCCTCGTCCTCCTCTATCTCTTCGTCTGGTCGCTCGTGCGCTCGTCGTCACGCGACCTGCGGGAGACCGAGCCACTGGTCGCCGCTCCGCAGCCGGTGGCGGTCGAGGACGGGAGCCCGATCGTCGACGACGTCCCCGAGGACTTCCCCCCTGCCGTCGAGGCGATCCCCGTCGTGCCCGCACCCGTCGCGGAACCCGACGTCCCGGACGCCGCCGCCATCGAGCGCGCACAGCGCCGGCCGTCCGGCCCCTCGCTGGATCTCACCACGCACATCGAGCCCCGCCTCGTCGTGGAGAAGTCGCCGTCGCTCGCCCCGGGCAGCGAGTACCCGCTGGAAGCCGGCATGACCATCGGCCGTTCGCGCAGCAACGGTATCCCGCTGTCCGACCAGTTCGTGTCGCACATGCACGCGCGGGTCTACCCCAACGGCCAGTTCTTCTTCATCGAGGATCTCGGCTCCACGAACGGCACGTTCCTCAACGGGCACAAGGTGGAGGAGCCGACGCAGCTCAAGGTGCGCGACCTCGTCAGCTTCGGGGATACCGTTCTCCGCTACGAGGAGTAGCCCGGCAGTGGACCTTCGCCTCGTCGAAGTCGCCCAGCTGACGGACACGGGACGTGTCCGCGAGCACAACGAGGACCGGCTCTACGCACGACCGCCGCTCTTGGCGGTCGCCGACGGCATGGGCGGGGCCAAGGCGGGTGAGGTGGCGGCCCAGATGACCGTGGACCGTCTCGCCGAAACCGGTCCTGCACCCAGCCCGGCGCTGGTGCTCGAGGCCATCGCCGACGCCAACCGCGAGATCCGCGAGCTGTCCGCCAACGACGACGACCATCGCGGTATGGGGACCACCGTCACCGCCGTCCTGATCGGCGAGCACGTCGCCCGTGTACTTCACGTCGGCGACTCGCGCGCCTACGTCATCCGTGACGGCCAGATCCGCCAGGTCACCGACGATCACTCGCTGGTCGCGGAGATGGTGCGGCAGGGCACACTCACGCCGGAGGAGGCGGAGCGCCATCCGTCCCGCAACATCATCACGCGGGTCCTGGGTGCCGAGGACAACGTGGCCGTCGACGAGGTGGACCTCGCGCTCGAGCCCGACGACGTCATCCTCGTCTGCAGCGACGGCCTGTCCACGATGGTGCGCGCCGAGGCGATGGCGAGGATCGTCACCTCGTCCGCGACACTTCACGACGCGGGGTCGGCACTTGTACAGGCCGCGCTGGAGGCCGGCGGCACCGACAACGTCACCGTCGTCCTCGGACGCGTCGACGGGACCCTTGTCCAGGACGAACGGGGTCACACGGCCGAGTTCCCGTCGCTCCCACCGGATGCGACCGGCGACGAGCCGACCACGGAGGTCTCGCTCGCCGACACGGCATCGACCGGCTCGGACGGGGATGGAGGCGACGAACCGACGGTCGAGACGACACCCGCCAAGGACGACCCGTCCGATGAGCCCCCGCCGATGCGGACCGCAGCGGTCCTCGAGCCCGCCGCACCCCAGAAGGACGGGACCGTGCTGCGACGTGTGGCGTGGCTGTCGGCGCTGGTCCTCGCGTGCGTGATCGCGTTCGGTACCTGGATCGGTTCGCGCAGTTACTTCGTGAACGCCAAGAACGGCGCGGAGACGGTCCGCGTCTACCACGGCGGCTCGTTCTCCCTCTTCGGAATCGACCTGTACCGCGAGTGGGGCGACACCCGTGTGCCGATCGATCACACGACCTCGCCGCCCACGCCCGCGATGAACACCAGCGTCACCGGCCAGGGCGACGCGGTCTCACGCGCCGTGGCGATCATCTGGGCGAGCGGCATACCCGCCATCCCCGAGATCACCCCACCGGAACCGACGACACCGGCGAGCAGGCGGGCGCAGGCGCAGGCGTGACCTCCCGCCGCACCCGAGAAGCGGCGTTCCTCGTGATCCCCGCGCTGCTCGCCATCATCGGCGTCGCGTCGGTGGCCACCGCGGACGCCGGATCCTTCCGCGCGGGCCCCGTCGCCGGGGTGATCGTCGGACTCGGGGTCTTCCTCGCCATGAACACGGCGCTGCGCACGCTCGCCCCGCACGCCGACCCCTACCTCCTGCCGCTGGTGGCGACCCTGGTCGCGATCGGCCTGGTCGAACTCCACCGCATCGCTCCCACCCTGGCCCGGACACAGCTTCTGTGGATCGTGGCGGGAGGTGTGGTGTTCGTCGCCGTGCTCGCCTTCCTTCGGGACTATCGCGTGCTGGAGGACTACACCTACCTGTTCGGTCTCTCAGCCGTCCTCCTGCTCGTCATCACCATGGTCTTCGGCCGGGAGAGCAACGGGGCGAAGCTCTGGATACCGATCGGCGGCGGCCAGTCGATCCAGCCGGGCGAGTTCGCCAAGATCCTGCTCGTCCTCTTCCTCGCCAGCTACCTCCGCGACCGGCGTGAGGTGCTGGCCATCCCGACGTCACGGTTCATGGGCGTGCCCTTTCCGGCGATGCGCCACATCGGCCCGGTACTCCTGTTCGTGGGCGCGGCGCTCCTCACCGTGGTCGTCCTCAACGACTTCGGAACAGCCCTTCTGTTCGTCGCGATCCTCCTCGCGATGCTGTTCGTGGCGACGGGACGCCTGGCCTACCCGGTCACCGGACTCGCCATGTTCGCCGCCGGATCGCTGCTGGTCTACGTCTCGGTCCCGCGCATCCAGACGCGGATCGAAAGCTGGATCAGCCCGTTCGACGACCCCCAGAAGACCGGCTACCAGATGGTGCAGTCGCTCTACACGCTGGCCGAGGGCGGGCTGGTGGGTCCGGGCTTCGGTGAGGGCTTCCTGGTCCGCGCCGACGGCTCGACGTTCATCCCCGAGCTCCGCACCGACTTCATCTTCTCGGCCATCGGCGGCGAGCTCGGCTACATCGGCGCCCTCGGGATCCTCGTCGTGTTCCTCCTCATCGTGCAGCGCGGCTTCGTGATCGCGGCGCAGGCCAACGACGGGTTCAGCAAGCTGCTCGCAGCCGGGCTGACCTCCATGTTCGCGGTGCAGACGTTCCTCATCATCGGCGGCATCGTCCGCGTGGTCCCCCTGACCGGCGTCACGCTGCCGTTCATGAGCTACGGCGGGTCGAGCATCGTGACGAACTTCGCCGCCGTCGCACTGTTGTGCCTCATCAGCTCGCGCACCCGTGAACCGCTGAGGCCGCGGTGAACCGGTCGATCCAGCGACTCTACGTCGCCGTCATCGTGGCATTCGCCCTGCTGGCCGTGTTCCTGGCCTGGTGGCAGGTGGTGCGGGCGTCCAGCCTCGCCGACCGCGCGGACAACCCGCACTTCTTCGAGCGTGAACGCAAGATCGATCGCGGGCGCATCATCACCGCCGACGGCACCGTCCTCGCGCGCAGCGTGCCCGTCAAGGACGGGTCGCAGATGGTGTACCGGCGCGTCTACCCCAACGGAACCCTCGCACCTCACGTGGTGGGGTACGCCACCACACAGCTGGGACAGACCGGCGTCGAGGCCGAGATGAACCGCTACCTCGGCGGAAGCTACGGGGCGCAGCCACTCCTCGAGCGCCTGAACCTCGACACGAAGCAGGGCGCGGACGTGCAGCTCAGCCTCAACCGCCGGGTGCAGGAGGCCGCAAACGCCGCGCTGGCCGAGACGGGGAAACCGGGCGCCGTCGTCGCGCTGAACCCGAAGAGCGGCGCGATCGTCGCCATGGCGTCCAACCCGTCGTTCGACCTGCGCGAGGTGGCGGACCGATTCGGTGCCATCCGATCGCGCCCCGACTCGCCGCTCCTCAACCGGGCGACCCAGAGCGGTCAGCCCCCGGGTTCGACCTTCAAGGTGGTCACCGCGACGGCGGCGCTCGAATCGGGCATCGCCACGCCCGAGACCACGTACAACGACACCGGTCGCATCGTGATCAACGGCCAGCCCATCACGAACTTCGGCGGCCGGGTCTGGGGTGAGCACACGCTGAAGGACGCGCTCACCAACTCGATCAACACGACGTTCGCGCAGCTCGGCCAGGAGCTGGGGCCGCAGCGACTCGGCAAGACGATGGACCGATACGGCTTCGGCTCACGCCCCCCGGTGGACGGCCTCCCGTCGTCCGCGGTCGTCGCGTCCGGCCGGTTCCGCGGTTCCACGCTCCTGCCGAACGGGGAGGACGGCATCGACGCCACACGCGTCGCCATCGGGCAGGAGCAGCTTCTGGCGACCCCGCTCCAGATGGCCATGGTCGCCGGAGCGGTGGCCAACGGTGGGCGCCGACAGCGCCCCTACGTCGTCGTCCGCGTGCGCAATCGGTCCGGCGACGTCATCCGCCAGACGCGCCCCGAAACGCTCGATCAGGTCATGCCTCCCGACGTCGCACGGCAGATTTCGGACATGATGCGCTCTGTGGTGGACGAAGGCACAGGAACGCAGGCGGCCCTCGCGGGGCTCTCCGTGGCCGGGAAGACCGGTACGGCCGAGGTACCCGGAGGCAACATGGCCTGGTTCATCGGTTTCGCTCCTGCGGAGGATCCCACCATCGCCATCGCCGTTCGCGTCGAAGACACCACAAGCACCGGCGGCGTGGTGGCCGCCCCGATCGCCGCGCGCGTGATGCGGGCGGCCCTGGAGCGACCATGACGGTCCAAGCCGGAACCCTCATCAACGACCGCTACCAGATCGATCGCCAGATCGGCACCGGCGGAATGGCCACGGTGTGGCTGGCCGACGACCGGCTCCTCGGCCGCAAGGTGGCGGTCAAGATCCTGTCCGACCGGTACGCGTCGAATCCGGACTTCGTCGAGCGGTTCCGCCGTGAGGCCTCGGCGGCCGCCAAGCTGTCGCACCCCAACATCGTGGCCGTCTTCGACCGCGGCGAGTACGAGGGCAACTACTACATCGTGATGGAGTACCTGCCAGGCCCGGACCTGAAGCAGATCGTCCGGCAGCAGGGCCCGCTCGCCCCGCGCCACGCCGTGGACGCCGCTCTCCAGATCCTGGCGGCGCTCGGCGCGGCCCACAAGCGCGACGTCATCCACCGCGACGTCAAGCCGCAGAACGTGATGGTGTCGGAGGACGGCCATCTGAAGGTCACCGATTTCGGCATCGCGCGTGCCGGGGACGAGGCCGACATGACCGAGGTCGGATCCGTCATCGGCACGGCACAGTACCTCTCCCCGGAACAGGCGCGTGGCGACGACGTGACCACCGCCAGCGACTGCTACGCCGTTGGCATCGTCCTCTACGAGCTGCTCACGGGTCGCGTCCCCTTCGACGGCGACACGCCGGTCTCGGTCGCGATGCGGCAGGTCAACGAGCTGCCGGTCGCGCCGCGCCTTCTGGCGCCCGCCATCCCAGACGAACTCAACGACGTCGTGATGCGCGCGCTGGAGAAGCGCCCCGGCGCCCGCTACCGCACGGCGCAGGAGTTCATGGACGCGCTTCTGGCGATCCGTGATCGGCTTCCCGAGCCGGACCAGCGGACGGCGCTCCTGGCGCCGATGGACCCGCCGACCCGCGTGATCCCGACGGTCCGGCCTCCGGAGCCCGCCACGGCAGCGACCCGTCGCGTCGCCCCGGCGGAACAGCGTCAGTTGAACACCTCTCCGCCCCCGTCCGCCACGCCACCGCGTAAGAAGGGCCGCGGACGCCTCGTCGCCCTCATCGCGATCCTGCTGCTGGCCATCGTCGGCGGCGCCGCGGCGTTCATCCTGGGTGGCGGCGACGACGGAAAGACGATCCCGGACGTCACCGACACGCCCGCGGCAGAGGCGCGCGCTGAGCTCACCAACGCCGGTTTCGAGGTGGTCGAGGAGCAGAACCCTGACCCCGTCATCGTGGCGGACCATGTGATCAACACCTCCCCTCCGGCCGGAGAGAAGGTGAAGAAGGGGTCCAAGGTCACGATGAACGTGAGCACCGGGAAGCAGATGGCCGACGTCCCGGACGTCACCGGAATGGATTGGGAGACCGCGCGGACCACGCTGGACGACGCCAACTTCGTCCCGGTCAAGGCCGAGGCCTACGACGCCACCACCAAGAAGGGCCTCGTGGCCAGCCAGTCCCTGGAGGCGGGGTCGTCGCAGCCGGAGCAGAGCAAGGTGACGGTCACCGTCAGCCTCGGCCCTGAGCTGGTCGCCGTCCCGAACCTGGCGCTGATGTCCCAGGATGAGGCGGAGGCACAGCTCCAGGGACTGGAGTTCATCTCCGTCCCGGTCGACCGGCCGACCTCGCGTCGTGGACCGGGCCTGGTCGTGGGACAGGATCCTCCGGCCGGCCGCAAGGTGGAGAAGGGCTCCCGGGTCACCATCTACATCTCCGTGGCGCGGACATCCACCACGTCGACGACGCCCGATACGCCGTCACCGGGGTCGATCCAGGTGCCGGACGTCCTCGGATCGAACTTCCAGGACGCGCGTACGAAGATCCAGGCAGAGGGACTGCCCGCACCCATCAGCGGCGGCAGCGTGTCGGGATCCGAACCCGATGGCACCGTGGTGCGCCAGGATCCCGCACCCGGAACATCGGTTTCCGCCGACACGGTGGTCACCATCATCGTCTCGAACGGCCAGGGATCGAGCCCCGCGACCCAGGGCAACTGAGCGAATGGAGACCACACCCGTGATCGATCATCCCCACGACACCGGATCGGGCCGATGAAGCGGCGCGTCGCGGTTCTCATGGGCGGCCGAAGCGGCGAGCACGAGGTGTCGCTCGTGTCGGGATCGAGCGTCGCCAAGGCGCTCGACGCCGACCGCTACGAGGTGTTCCCCGTGCTCATCGATCGCGCCGGCGGATGGACGCTGGACGGCGAGCCGGTCGCACTCGTCCCGGGTTCCGACGGTCGCGGCCTCATCGCGTCGCTGTCGGGCGGAACCACCCGCGTGGTCGACGTCGTCTTCCCGGTGCTCCACGGACCGTACGGCGAGGACGGGACGGTGCAGGGCCTCTGTGAGATCGCGGGCGTGCCCTACGTCGGCGCCGGCGTGGGCGCCTCCGCCATCGCCATGGACAAGGCACTGTTCAAGACCGTCGCGCGCACCCTCGACATCCCCGTGGTCGAGTCGGTGGAGATCTGGCGCTCCGAGTGGGAGGCCGACCCCGATGCCGTGCGACAGCGGGTGGACGAGGAACTCCCCTTCCCGGTCTTCGTGAAGCCCGCCCGCCTCGGGTCGAGCGTGGGCATCTCACGGGTGACCGACCCGGCCGACCTGCCCGAGGCCGTGGAGGGCGCGCTCGAGCACGATCGCAAGGTCCTCGTCGAACGCGGCATGTCCGGTCGCGAGGTGGAGGTCGGCGTCCTCGGGAACGAAGAGATACGCATCTCACCGGTGGGAGAGATCTCCTACGACAGCGACTGGTACGACTACGACACGAAGTACCTGCCGGGCCGCATGGCGCTGACGGTGCCCGCCGCCATCCCCGAGGACCTGGCCGCCCGGCTGCAGGACATCGCGCGTCGCGCGTTCCGGGCGATCGACTGCGTGGGGATGGCCCGCATCGACTTCTTCGTCGAGGAGTCCGGCGACGCCCGCGTGCTCGAGATCAACACCATCCCGGGCTTCACCCCGACGAGCGTCTACGCGAAGCTCTTCGAGGCGGCCGGCATCGAGTACCGGGCGCTCGTGGAGCACCTGATCGACCTGGCGCTGGAGATCGACGGGCAGCGCTGACCGGTCCGCCCGGACCGGGCGGAGGAATGATCGGAGGGTGTCACCGGCCGGACAGTCCGTGAGCCGCGATTCGATTGCGGACGATGGACGGAGGCCCCGGGGGTGACCCACCGGTGTCAGGCACGCGGTAGGACACGCCTCGTGTGACGGATCGCGAGGCGGCGACGTAGAACCGATGTCACACGCCCTCCCGAAGGATCGGCCCGATGTCCGTCTCCCATCGCTCCATCACCCTCGCCGCACTCATCACCCTCTTCAGCGGCCTCTTCGCGCTCGCCCTCTGGTTCACCGCGACATCCGACGCCGGACGGTCGATCCCTTCGACCGGATCGATCACGAAGGTGGAGTACTCACGCCAGAGGGCGCTCCCCGATTCCGACGAATCGGTGCGATCCGTCAGCGATGGGACGATGCTGCGACGACTCGAGATCGCGCTGCGTGACAGCGGTTGGATCCCCGGCCGTGAGCGCTGGGACGCCGACGGCTGCGAGGGCGGGACGCGGACGATGCTCGCGATCCACTACTCGGACGGGAAGGTGCGCCGGTACGACGGGTACCGCTGCGGTGACGAAAGCCCGCCGGTGGTCCGCAGCGTGGACGCGGTCGTCGACCAATGGTGAGTGGACATCAGTGCCGGGCACGCGATGTCCACTCCGTCGGCCCGGGCTCCCCGCACGAGCGCCGAACCGCGACAATGACGGCATGACCGTCATCGGTGTCATCGCCGACAGCCACGTCGGCGAGTTCCTTCCCGAGCTGCCCGACGCCGCCCTGGCCGCACTCGATGGTTCGGACCTCATCCTCCACGCCGGCGACATCTGCGTGCCGTCGGTGCTCGACGATCTCGGACGCATCGCGCGGGTCGTCGCGGTGCGCGGCGATCACGACCGCCTGGGCACGACCCGCCTGCCCCGCACACAGACGATCACCGTGGACGGCGTCCGCATCGGTCTGATCCACGGCCGCCGCTGGTACCCGATCGACACGGCTGTGACACTCGCCGACATCACCGCGCGCCGTCACCTGACGTGGCGTGCCGGACTGCACCGCGGTCTCCTGCGCCGGGTCGGCCCCGTCGACCTGCTGGTCTACGGCCACTGGCACGAACCCGATGTCGCACGGGTCGGCGACACCGTCGTCTTCTCACCTGGTGCGGTGTGTCCGTGGGGAAGCCTCCAGGTCGATCCGAATCCGCGACCGGGTATCCGGGGCTGGGCCGATCGCGTGGTGCGCCGCTATCGACGACAGCTTCCGGCCGACGCGATGCGCCCTTCCGTGGGACGCGTGACGATCGAGAACGGATCGCTCGTCGCCGTCGAGGTGATCGACCTCGAAAGCGGACGGACCCGCGTCGATTCGCACCGGTGACGCCGCTGAGAATCCGGCCCACCGACCGCACGGATCCACGACACCATCGAGATGACGAACGCGACCTGGCACTGAGAGGCGCCCGATCCATCTGACACTTCGCCTGATCCCGGACGGGTCATCTCGGCGGAGCCCACGCGCCCGAAGCGTCAGGATGCCCGCGTTCGGCGGCTCCGCGGATGCGCCCGGTCGAAGTCCTCGCGCAGGTGCGCAGCGGTGACGTGCGTGTAGATCTCGGTCGTCACGGGGCTCGCGTGACCGAGGTGCGCCTGCACGTACCGGATGTCGACGCCCGCCTGGATGAGATGTGTGCCGCACGAGTGACGGAGTGCATGCGGGAAGACACGCTGTCCCTTCGCGATGAGCCCTGCCTTCTCGGCGACCCTCTGCACCTGACGCCAGACGCCCGCGCGGCCGAGGCGTCGCCCGCGGGCGGTGAGGAACACCGCGTCGGCATCGCGGTGCCGCGCCTGATCGGGCCGCGGCCGGACATCCCGGGCACGAAGCTCCGGGCGGCCCACACCCAGATACGCGAGAAGGGCCGTCCGCGCGACGACCGGCACCGCCACGGCCCGTTGCCGCGAGCCCTTCCCGTGGACGAGGATGAAGGGGTCGTCGGGATCGTCCAGGTGGAGGTCCGACACGCTGAGCGCCGACGCCTCGCCGGCCCGCAGGCCACAGCCGTAGAGGATCTCGATGAGGGCGTGCACTCCGGCGCCCTCAGGGCCGGGAAGCGAGCCCGCGGTCTCGCACATGCGGCGCACCTGCGACGGGTCGAGTGCCACGACCTCGCGACCCAGTTGGCGTTTCGCGTCGGCCACGCCACCGGGAGGGCTGAGATCGGACACGGGGTTCTCCAGCGCGTAGAGCGCCGACCACCAGCGGCAGAACGCGCGGACACCCGCTACACGGCGACGGCGGCTGGCCACCGATCCCTGAAGACCGTCGCGCCATTCCTGCCAGAACTCCGCGCCGAGCCCGGACAGCGACACGGCCGCGTCCCGCGCCTCGGGGTCGTCCTCCACTCCGAAGACGACGCTTCCCTCGGGAGCACCCCCCAGACCCAGGGCCTCGGAGAGCACGATGAGATCACGTCGATATGACGCGCTGGTGTTGACGCTGGACCGTGACGCGAGGAAAGCGTCGACCAGCCGCCAGTACCCCGTGGCCGAGACGTCGGTCATCCGCGTGGATGCCCCCGCCGGAGGACACCCTGCATCGCCTTGGTGCTGACGCCCGTGTACCGCTGCGTGGTGGCCAGGCTCGAGTGGCCGAGCACCTCCTGCACCACGCGGAGGTGTGCACCACCCTCGCCGTCGGGGCCCTCCAGGAGATGGGTCGCCGCGGCATGACGCAGCAGGTGCGGACCCCCGGCGCGACCGGCGGCACGAAGCCGCTTGGACACGATCCGGTAGACCGTGCTCCCGTCCAGGGGCCGGCCGGACCGGGTCAGGAAGACGGGCTCGGCATCAGAGGCCACGGCGGAGCGATGGACCAGATTCGGACGCCCGTCCTCCAGCCACCGGCGAAGCGCCTCGACGGCGTGCTCGGTCACCGGGACCGTGCGGGGCTTGCCGCCCTTGCCGACGACACGCAGGGTCTCGTGCTCGAAGTCGAGCCCGGCCAGCATGAGGTCACAGATCTCCTGACGTCGCAGACCGCTTCCGTAGAGGACCTCCATGATGGCCCGGTCGCGCAGGGCCAGCGACGCCTGCACCGGCGTCGCATCCCCGGACTCTGCCCCGGCCGACTCGACCACCCGCGCGGCGTCATCCTGGGTCAGTCGCGGCACCGGCCCCGGGATCACCTTCGGTGCGTCGATCAGATCGGTGGGCGAACGGCTGGGCGGGAAGTGCGGCGCCAGCCAGATGCCGAGGGCGACCCGCGCGCGCCGCCGCGTGGCGGGCGTCCACTCCAGGTCGCGGAAGCACGCATCCAGTGCGGACGCCGTCATCTCGGCGGGCCTGGCGACACCGTGGTCGGCCATCCACCGCGCCACGCGGCGGCAGTCGCCCAGGTACTCCTCCTTGGTACGCGGAGCCAGCTCACTGCGGCGCGCACCCTGGCGACCGAGGCGGTCGGCCAGATCGACGAGTGACGATTCCCAGGGATCCACCATCAGGACTTCTCCACGCCCATGACGGTGACCTCCCCGATGCGGACCCAGTGGGGGTTCGCCGCCTCGCCGTCACCGCGTGGAAGCTCCGTCCACCAGAGGAGGAGAGCGCCGTGCGCGGTGTCGGAGGACAGCGGGATCGTGGTGACCGGGCTCTCCA
Organism: uncultured Bifidobacteriaceae bacterium; assembly: GCA_964531025.1. Classification (GTDB taxonomy): domain Bacteria; phylum Actinomycetota; class Thermoleophilia; order Miltoncostaeales; family Miltoncostaeaceae; genus CALMEC01. The sequence continues at coordinate 1,321,650 of CAZHDY010000001.1, forward strand.
GCGCCCCTTCCCACAACGGCTCACCACGGGACAGAGCGTCCGCGGACGAGAGGTCCACCGAACCGTCCATCACACGTAGTTTCCCGCCGGGAGTCGGGGTGTCGATCGTGATCGTGTGCACGAAGGTCGACGTGGGGAACGTCAGCTTGAGCCCGACGCCGTCCTTTCCCATCGACGCCTGCTGATACTGCTCCGTCCGCCAATTGGTGTCGGGATTCCCGTCGTTGAGGTTGCCAAGGTCCTCGGGGTTCTCCTTACCGTCGTTGCCGAAGGGATCGACGTCGGTCGGCGTGTACTGGATCTTCACCGGATCGCTCGTCGGCGGCGACGATCCGCCACCGATCGTATCGCTGCGCAGGTCCGGGATGAGGACGGCCGCCGCCGCGACCAGGGCGGCCACGATGAGCAGCCCCACCACCCAGGCCAGGATCCCACGACCGCGACCGGGACGCACGCCCTCGCGACGGGCGTCACGCCGGCGGATGGCCCGCATCTTCGAGGTGGTGGGATCCTCCTGACCCGTCGCGGTATCCGGCTCGACCTCACCCATGAGCGCCGCGGCGAACGCGTCTGCCGTGGCGAATCGCCGTCGCGGGTCCTTACGCATGGCGCGCATGCAGGTCTCGGCCAGGTCGGCCGGGATGTCGGGGGCGATCGTGCGCGGATCCGGTGCGTCCTCGTACACGTGCTTGGTCGCGACGGCCACTGCGGTGTCACCGGTGAACGGCAACCGCCCCGTCAGCGCCTCGAACAGCACGACACCGAGGGAGTAGACGTCGCTCCGGGCGTCCACCTCCTTGCCCTCGGCCTGCTCGGGCGCGAGGTAGTCGCTCGACCCGATCACGATGCCGGTGCGCGTGAGGTTGTTCTCGGCCTCCAGGAAACGGGCGATGCCGAAGTCGGTGAGCTTGGCCGTCCCCTCGGTGTCCACGAGGACGTTGTGCGACTTGATGTCGCGATGCACGACTCCCGAGCGATGCGCCGCCGCCAGAGCCCGCGCGATCTGCGCCACCACCGTGCTGGCGCGTTCCGGCGCCATGCGCCCGTGCTGGCGGAGGATCGTCTTCAGGTCCTGCCCCTCGACCAGCTCGAACACGAGGAACGGCTCGTCGTCCATGCCCCCCTGGTCGAGCAGGCGGACCAGGTTGGGGTGCGAGAGACCCGCGACTGCCCGGCCCTCACGACGGAAGCGCTCCTCGAGCTCCGGGTCACCGTGCAGACGCGCATGAAGGCGCTTCACCGCGACCTCACGGCCCAGCACCGTGTCGGTCGCACGCCACACCGTGGCCATACCGCCCCGGCCGATCAGGCCGTCGACGCGGTAGCGACCCCCGAGAAGCTGGGCGTCAGCGGACACCCGTCACCGTCCGTGTTCCGCGGAGATACGGCCGCGACGGACGTAACCCGGAACCGTGCTGCATGGAGTGACGATAGCCCACGCCGGACAGATACTCCGTGCCCATGGTCCGGTCCTCTCACCCGCGGCCAGCCTGCAACGTGTGAATCACGCTCACCGCTTGAGCCTCGCGCGCCATTCGAGTACCCTGCATCGGCCCGGGGGGATGCCCGAGTGGTCAAAGGGAACGGTCTGTAAAATCGTCGGCTCCGCCTACGGAGGTTCGAACCCTCCTCCCCCCACTACCGGCCTCGGCCGGTGTTTCGCCCAGTTAGCTCAGTTGGTAGAGCACTTCCATGGTAAGGAAGGGGTCAACGGTTCGAGTCCGTTACTGGGCTTCCCCAGCGGGGAAACCGGGCGGCGTAGCTCAGTTGGTTAGAGCAGCGGAATCATAATCCGCGTGTCGTAGGTTCGAGTCCTACCGCCGCTACTCACTCCGCCCCGGTCCGGTGACCGGGGCCGCGTCGGCGCTCCACGTCGAATCGTCCCCGCATCCTGCGGAAATCTCCATGGAAATCACCCCTGGGGCGATAGACTGGATGACCCGCGCCCTGAGGTCGGCACCGTCCGCACGGACCGCCACGAAGGATCCACGAAACAGTGAATCGCCCGGCCAAGACCGTCATCACCGTGACCCTCACGCTGGGTGGAGCCGCGGTCGCCCTGGCATCGACGCTGGCCGTGGGCTCCGACACGCCCGCCATCGCGCTCTGGCTGGGTCTGCTCATCGGCGGCGCCATCATGGAGATCGCGACCCTCGAGGGCAAGGACGACGAGGAGCTGGAGCACCCCTTCAGCCTCGCCGCGAGCTTCCACCTCGCCGGGGCGATCCTGCTGCCGCCGGGGTGGGCCGCCCTGGTCGCGGGCGCATCGACGATGCTCGGCGAGACCGCCCGCCGCAGAACACCCGTCCGCGTCGGGTTCAACGGAGCCGTCGCAACCGTCGCCACGCTCGCCGCCGCCAGCGTCTTCCAGGGCATGGCACCGGACGGAGCGTTCGAGAACTTCGAGTGGAGCGTCTACCCGCCGATCCTCACCATGTGGTTCACCTACGTGGTCGTGTCGATCGTCGCCGTGGTGTCGATCTCCGCCGCCATGACGCAACGGCGCTGGAACCCGATGGCCGTGGTCCGCGGACCGGAGCTGGTGAGCTACGTGATGGAGGGATGCCTGGCCGTCGTGCTCGCCATCCTCATCAACGAGGCGCCCCGGGTCCTCCTGTTCGGCGTTCTCCTCCTGGTCGCCGTGTTCCTCGCGATGAAGCGCCACCGCGCGCTGCGGCACGAGACGCGCGAGACCCTGAAGGCACTGGCAGCCGCGGTCGACGCCCGAGACCCCTACACCGCCCAGCACTCCGAACGTGTGGGTGATCTGGCGTCACGTCTGGCCGAAGCGGTGGAACTGCCCGAGCAGACGATCATCGACACACGTTGGGCCGGTCGCCTTCACGACCTGGGGAAGGTCGTCGTCGACAACTCGATCCTCCACAAGCCCGGTGCCCTGGACGACGACGAGTGGGAGCTGATGCGAAGCCACCCCATCGTGTCGGCGGACCTCCTGTCGTCCCTCAGCCTCACCCGCTCCCTGCTGCCGGCCATCCGTCAGCACCACGAGCGGCAGGACGGAAAGGGGTACTTCAACGTGCCCGGCGAGGAGATCTCGCTGGGCGCGTCGATGCTGACCCTGGCCGACTCCTTCGACGCCATGACGACCGACCGGCCGTACCGGAAGGCCATGCCGGTCGAGGACGCCCTGGCCATCATCGAGTCCGGCCTCGGCACACACTTCCACGCCGAGCTGGGCCGGGCCTTCATCGCGATGATCCGTGAGGAGCCGATCCCGAAAGTCGACCTCGACTGGAAGCCTCCCCGGCCACCTGCGCCACCGGCGGCCGAGAGCGAGGCCCTTCACCGGGACGAGGTCGCCGACCCCGACCGTCTGGTGCCGGCGGACGGCACCACCACCACGCCACCGCTGGTACCCTGACTCCGTTCGCGCGGTGGTCGCCCTCGGGCGCTTGAGGGAAGTCGGTGAGAGGCCGACGCGGTCCCGCCACTGTAACCGCGAGCGGTGTCACACGGCAGAGTCCGGCCACTGAGGATCCCTCGGGAAGGCGTGACCCCGCATCGACCGGGAGCCAGGAGACCTGCCCCGCCGGACATCGACGAAGAGCCACGCGGCAACCACCGCTCCGAGGAGAGACGCGGGTGCGCAACCGAATCCGGATCGTCCTCGCCGCGCTTCTCATCGCGACGCTCGTCCTCACCGGCTGCGAGCGCGTCTCCGATCGCACGGGGTCCGACGCCGCGCTTCTCGTCACGGAGGGCTACGGGGAGCACGTCCTGTCCGAAGACGGGCTCGCGGCCGGCCGGTCCGTGATGGACGGCCTGCGCGCGACCCACACGGTGGAGACCGACTTCGGCGGGGGATTCGTCTCGTCCATCGACGGGCGGCGCATGGAGACGAACCCGGCACGTGACTGGCTCTACTTCGTGAACGGGATACATGCGGGGCGCGGGGCGGACGCGTACACCGTCCGTTCCGGCGACCGGATCTGGTGGGACTACCGGGAGTGGCAGGGCCATCCCACCGCGTACGGCGCCGTCGGCAGCTGGCCGGAGCCGTTCGTGAACGGCTACCCGTCACGCCCGGAGGCGGTGACGGCCGACGCGCCGTTCGACACCGTCCTGCGCGACCGCGGCGTGAACGTGGTCACGTCGGACAGCCCCTGGCGCGTTCGCGTGGACTCGGACGCGGGGCTCGCCGACCGCGACCCCGTCTGGCGACGTGTCCGCGACGCGTCCGACACGGACCTGCTGGCACGTATCCACCGGGGTTCCGTGGAAGTGATCGACGCCAAGGGAAGATGGGTACCCGTGTCGGGTGGCCGTGCCGTCGCGGTCGTCGTCCCGACGGGCAACACGACCGAGGACGGCGGGGCGCTCATGGCCGTCGTCGGCATCACGCGCGACGACGCAGGGCGCGCAGCGCAGACCATCGCCGCCGATCCGGGCGCCCTCCGGGGCCGCTTCGCCGTCGCATTCGACGGCACGGGAAAGCCCACCGCGAGCGCCGGCTGGGAGACGCCGTGACCGACGGGGTCCGGGCACCGGGTCCGCTCCTCCTCATGGGCGTCGGGCTGTGCCTCATCGCGTTCACGACGACACAGCCGCTCATCATCGGATCGGTCCTCGTGGTGGCGCTCCTTCTGACCGGTGCCGCGCCGGCACGGAGCTCCCTGATCCTGACCATCGCCGCGATCGTCGCGGTCGGTGTCGTCATCCTCAACCCGTTCGTCCAGGCCAACGGCGACCTGATCCTGTTCGAGCTCCCCGACGTCCCCCTCTTCGACATGCAGGTCACCCTCGAGGAGGTCGTTGCGGGACTCGTGCTCGGCGCACGCGCCGCGGCGGTCACCCTGATCGTGATGTCCGTCCTCGCGCTGGCCGACCCGGACCGGCTGCTGACGCTGGCGTCCCGCCTCGCGCCCAACTCGGCACTGGCGGCGTCCATCGCGGCACGCCTGGTCCCGACGCTCCGTCGTGATGCGGCGGGGCTCACGGAGACGGCACGTCTGCGCGGCCACCGGCTCACCACCGGCCCGTGGCGATCCCGCGCACGCACCGCGGGCGCACTTGCCGTCCCGTTGGTCGGAAGCTCACTCGACCGGGCGATCGACGTGGCAGAGGCCATGTCGGCCCGCGGGTACGGCACGGGGCCGACGACCCGGCCACCGCGGCGGCAGCTCGAACCGCCGGATCGAGTGGTGTCGGCCGGGGCCGTCGTCCTCATCGTCGTCGGCACCCTCACGATCGCGGGGGTCGTCGGCGACTTCCGCTTCTATCCCCGGCTCGCGAGCATCGGTGAAACGGGCTCTCTGATCGCCACCATGACGATCCTCGTGGCGGGATCCGCAGCGGCGGCAGCGGCGGCCCGACGATGACGCTCGCTCACGTCGACAACGTGACCTTCCTCCCGTCCGGCGCCGCGCGACCCGCCCTGAGGGATCTCACGCTCACCGTGGACGCGGGCACCATCACCCTCGTGCGCGGATCGTCCGGCGGAGGGAAGTCGACACTGCTGCGCACGTTCTCGGGTCTGGTGCCGCACTTCCGCGGTGGCACGTTCGCCGGACGCGTCCTGGTCGACGGCATCGACACCCGGCGCGCGTCGGTCGCCGAGCTGGGCCAGGTCGTCGGCTCGGTCTTCCAGGATCCCGAGACCCAGGCGGTCCGCAGCACGGTGAGCTCGGACATCTCGTTCGGGCTCGAGAGCCGCGGGGTGGAGCCGTCCGCGATCCCCGCAGCCATCGCCGACGCGCTGCGGCGCGTCGATGCCGAGCACCTCGCCGAGCGAAGGATCGCCACCCTGTCGGGAGGCGAGCGCCAGCGCGTGGCGATCGCCGGCGCCATCGCCCACCGGCCGAAGCTGCTCGTCCTGGACGAGCCGACGTCACAACTTGACGCGGCGGGTATCACCGCGCTCTGCGCGGTCCTTCACGACCTCGCCGCCGACGGCGTCGGCATCGTGGTCAGCGAGCATAACGACCACCGCATGTCACTCGATCCCGACCAGGCGATCTGGATGGAGGACGGCGGATGCGTCACCCCGCCGGTGTCGCCGCCGGCGTCCTCCGCCCGCTCCTCTCCACCGTCTGGGGACGTGCTGATAGCGGTCCGCGGACTGCGCGTGTCGTTGGGCGACCGCGACGTGCTCCACGCGACGGACCTGGACGTGCGTTCGGGTGAGGTGCTCGCCGTCACCGGCGGCAACGGCAGCGGCAAGACCACGCTTCTGCGGACACTTGTCGGCGTGCAGGAGGCAGCCGACGGGCACATCACGATCAACGGACGTGACGCGAGCGACCTGTCCGCCGAGGAGCGCGCGGAGAGCATCGCCTACCTGCCCCAGGACGGGGGACGCCGCCTGCTACGTGAACGCGTGGCTGACGAGATCGCCGACGCAGTCTGGACGACCGCCGCCGGCGCCGCCGAGGCCACACGTGATCTCGAGCTCTCCGCGTTCGCCGACCGCCATCCGATGGACCTCTCCGTCGGCGAACGGGAACGGGTCGCCATCGCAGCGGTCCTCGCCTCGTCGCGTCCCGTCCTCCTCCTGGACGAGCCCACCCGCGGCATGGATCCACAGCGCCGCCGACGGATGGGCGCCGTTCTGCGCCGATACGCCGCGCGGGGCGCCGCGGTCGTCGTGGTCACCCACGACCGGCAGCTGGTGTCCGAGATCGCGGACCGCCATCTGTCCATCGTGAACGGCACGGTGCGACCGGCCCGGACGGGCGAAGTGGTCGTCACATGACGAGCACCGCCGCCCTCACCGCCACGACGGTGATCACCATCCTCGCCGTCGGCCTCGTCGCGGTCGAGCGGGGTCGGCCCGATGCGCGGCGCCTGGCGATCGTCGCGGCACTCGCAGCAGCAGCCGCGGCCAGCCGCATCCTTTTCGTCGCGCTTCCCAACGTCAAGCCCGTCACCGTCATCGTCCTGGTGACGGGAGCGACCCTGGGGCCGCGAGCGGGGTTCGCCGTCGGAGCCCTGACACCGCTCCTGTCGAACATGGCGCTCGGTCAGGGCACGTGGACGCCCGCGCAGATGGCGCTCTGGGGCCTTGCCGGTGTCACGGGCGCGGCGCTCGGATTCGTCTGCCGCAATCCCCGTGGTCTGGCCGCCGTGGGATTCGTCTGGGGGTTCCTCTTCGGCTGGGCGATGAACCTCTGGACGCTCGCCGTCCTCGGTCCCGTGCTCAACTGGGCGTCGTTTGTCGCGACATCCGGAAGGAGCCTCTCATTCGATACCGCGCACGCGGTGGGCAACGTCGTCTTCGCCCTCACCATCGGCGGGGCGCTGACCCGGCTCCTGCTGCGCTACCGCAATCGTCTGACGGTCACCATCATCTGGGCGGATCCCACGCCGGATCCGGTTCCGGCCCTCACCGAGAACTCGAGCTGAGGGGCCCCTCCCCGTATCCGCATGCGTGTCGCCCAACCATTCGATTGACAATCCGAACGGATGGGCTCGGAGGACCCGGTGGTTTTCCGGGCCCCTCACCACCATCGACGACTCCGCTCGGATGTGGACTCAGGTCGCGGGAGTGGCTCGACGGCGCGCCTCGCCCAGGAGCGTCTCCGCGGCGGCAGCGGCCCGTGAACGGACCTCCGCCGACCATGCCCGCGCCCCCTCCCTCTCGTCACGCGCCCGATCCAGGAGCAGGCGCATCTCGGTCGGCGTGGACGACCCGGTCTGGGTGCGCTCGATCAGGCACGACGCCGGATCCAGCGCGCTTCGCAGTGCCGCCTCGTCGACCACGAGGGGCTCATCCACGATGTCGGCGGCAATGGAGACGAGAAGCTCCGCGGTGATCGCGTCCGGCCCCTGACCGGACTCGGCGAGACGGCGAACCGTGCGTCCGACGACGGTGTGTGCCGTGCGATAGTCGATACCCGACGTCAGCGCCAGCACATCCGCCACATCCGCGGCCACGAGGAACGCCTCGCGGGCCGATCGTTCCAGCGCGTCACGGTGGATGATCATCCCCCTGACCACCGCGGCGGCCAGACGCACCGCATCACGCGCGCCATCCAGGAGCCGGGGGATCCCGCCGTTCAGCACCTGGTAGTGGTCCGTGCGCCCGGATCCTGTGTGGAGGGCGGTCAGCATGGTGGTCACCGAACCCGCCGCCTCCGCTGCGGCGGCCCGCAACACGGGCAGCGCGTAGGGGTTCTTCTTCTGCGGCATCAGGTCGCTCTGACGCGAATGGGCGTCGGCCAGCTCGATGGCGCCGAACTCACGGCTCGCCAGGATCTCGAAGTCCTGGGCCAGCTGCGAGATCCCGGTCAGGAGAATCGCCACCGAGCCCGCCAGCTCGACGTACCCGTCGGCCGCCCACATTGCATCCTTCGTATGGGTGATGAGCCCCGCGAAGCCGAGCAGCTCGGCCAGGCGTTCGCGATCCGTGGGCCAGCGCGACCCGGCACTCCCCCCGACCCCGGCCACCGAACGGTCCAGCCAGTCGACACTCGCCCGCAGGCGCACCGCATCCCGGCGGAACACCTCGGCGAACCCGGCGAGCAGGTGCCCGAAGGTCGTCGGCTGCGCGGGCTGCAGGTAGGTGTAGTCGGCGGCGAGGGTCTCCATCTCCTCCTCGGCCCGGGCGTCCAGCGCCTCGGTGAGGTCCAGGACCGCGTCGTGGAGGTCGAGCACGTCGTCGCGGGCCACAAGCCGCAATGCCACCCGGAACGCCTCGCGCCGCGGCCGGCCGGCCGTCAACCAGCCCGAGGCGTCCGCGCCGATGCGCCGCCGGAGCTCATGCTCACGCGAGTTGAACGCGTCGCCACGCGAGGGATCCCACGGGAACTCCTCCGGCGGGATGGCGTGGAGATCGAGCAGCCCTCCGAGCAGCCGGGCACCCCGTTCATCGTCGATGGCGCCGCCCTCGATCATGACGACCGAGTGCGCGATGTCCGACAGGGACATGGCGGTGGCAAGACGGACACCGTCGGCCACCTCGGCACGATGACCGGCGGCGACGAGTTCGTCGGAGGGGCCGCCGGCGAGACGCGCACTGCGACCGAGATCAGGAGAGGAATCAGGCATGGGTCCGCATCAAACCACGTGGAGAGGGGGCAAATGTCCTGTGAGGGCACCGCTGTGGACGTGACGGATTCCCTGTAGGCTTTCGCCTCGTTCGACCGATTTCCCCGAAGAGGTGTCAACGTGCGTCGCATTCCCGCCTGGGTGGTTCTTCTCCTCGTGCTTCTGGGCATCTTCCTTGCCATCGTCGGCTGGCACGAGCGACACCACGTGGGCTACCTGCCCTTCGGTCTCGGTCTGATCTGGATCCTCTTCGGCCTCTCCTGCGCGCCCCGCATGTGGGCCAACGAGCAGAAGCACTAGCGACTCCGCCTCACGGGCGACACCGTCGCCCGACCAACGAGAACGTCGACAGTCCGACGGATTTGCAGCCCGGCACCCGCTGATCCCTCGGACCCGGCCGGACGGATCCGTCCACCCACCCCTGGCCAGCCGCCGGACACGACTACCCGGCATCCGCGTCCCGAGGACGTTGTCCGCCCAATCGCTGGGCGTCCCCAGCGCTGCTCGACAGAGACCGGCAACGCACACCTCCTCGGACACCCGGCGCAATCAACCATCTAGGCCGACGATTCCGGCTCCGGATCCACGTAGGGAGTGACCACGACGGTGCCGGCCACGCGGTCGGCCCACGTGCGGGCCTCACCGTCGCGGAAATACCAGAGGTAGCCGACGGGCAGGACGCTGCACACGACGTACTTCATGACCCACCGCACGGCCGACCGCGGCAGGCCGATCGGCCGACCCGACCCGCTGTCGACGGCCTTGATACCGACGACCAGCTTGCCGAAGGTGCTCCCCGTACGGGCCTCGGGGATGATCGACCAGAGGAGGCCGACGATGGGGTACGCGGCCAGGCCGTAGATCCAGTCACCGGTGATGCGGAACACCAGCGACGGGACGATGGAATGCGGGATCGCATCGATGAGCCATGCGCCCAGACGCGTACCGAAGGTGGCATGTCGAACAGCGGATACGTTCATTGACCTCGGAACTGGGGCTGACGACGTTCACGCGCGGCGGCCACGCCCTCCGCGAGATCCTGCGATCCGAATGTCCGGACGCGCCACTGCTGCGCCTTGGCGTCGGGGGTGTCGTCGTCCAGGATGGCCCGCAACACCACGCGCATCCCCTCGACGGCCATGGGTGCGTTGGCGGCGATTGCCTGCCCCATGCGGAGGGCCACCGGCAGGAGTTCATCGGCTGAGGTGACGTGGTTGACCAGACCGATGTCGCGAGCCGCCCGCGCGTCGATGAACCGCCCGGTGAGGAAGAGCTCGCGGGTGCGCGCCATGCCGATCTCATCGGCGAAGCGCCGGAGACCGTCGGCCGTGTAGACCAGCCCCAGGCGGGCGGGCGGCATCCCGAGCCGGATCCCGTCACGCCCCACGCGCCAGTCGCAGGTCATGGCGAGCTCGAGACCGCCGCCGATGGCGTCACCGTTCAACGCGGCGATGACCGGGAACGAGCTCTTCTGGATCGCGCCGGCGACGTCCTGGATGCCGTGCTCGATCCGCCGGATGCGGTTGGACCAGTCGAGAACAGCATCGCTCCCCAGTTCGGCGCCGCCCGAGAAGTGGCGGTCACCGGCCCCCGTCAGGATCGCGGCCCGGATGTCCGGGTAGGGCTGCGCGGCCAGCAGCTTCGTGAGGCTCGACAGCATGCGCTCGGTGAGCGCGTTCGCCCGGCCCTCGTGCAGCAGACGCACGACGAGGATGCCGTCGATCACCTCATGTTCGATGCGATCGGGGTCCGGTGGGGGCGGCGCCGGTGTGGAGGACGGGGCGATGGCCATCGCGACATTGTGCCCGCTCGGCGGACGTCATGTCGGTCGCGCCGCCCCGCCCCCTCCGCGATCAGTCGTCCGAGGCCTCGACCCACGTCGCGAACGCCGCCAGATAGTCGCGCACCCGTCCCTCCAGCTCGGCATCGGTGATGCGTCCGTCCGCCAGCTTCTCGGGGGCGGGACCGACCGGGACCGGCTCGCGGTCGAAGGCCACGGCACCGGCGATCGGGACCGCCTTGAGGACGGCCTCCTGTGCCCACACGGCGCCGTTGGGGCTGATCGAGGCACCGAGAACCCCGATGCGCTTACCGGCGATCGGGGCCTGGCCGTAGGGACGGGAGGCCCAGTCGATGGCGTTCTTGACGACTCCCGAGGGAAGCGCGTTGTACTCGGGCGTCACGAACACCACGCCGTCGAGCGATGCCACCTGATCGCGCCACGCGGCGACGGCGGGTGGCACATCGGCCTCGAGTTCGGTGGTGTAGTTGGGCAGGTCGAGCCCCTCGATCACGACCCCGTCTCCACCCGGGACGAGCTTCGCCGCGGCCCGGGCGAGTTCGCGGTTGGCACTGTCCGGCGCAAGGCTGCCGGCGACGAATCCGATCTTCATGCTGTCCTCCAGGGTTGATCTTTCGCTCGATGGTTGATTCCGCGGAAGTCGTGGCGTGGTGTACGTCTCCGGCGGCGCCCCGCATCCACCGGTGACGCCACCCCACATCCACTCTTCCGTGGAATCACTCATCGAGCCGGACTAGAGTCCGTTTAGGTGGAATCACGGTAGCATAAGTGGACCGCGGTCCGGAAAAGGAGGGGGACATCGCCGCACCAGAATCACCGGCCCCGCTGATCGTCGGGAACTCACCGCCCGGGGGTCGTCGCGCCGATGCCGTGAAGAACCGCGACCGCGTGCTGTGCGCGGCACGCGAGGTCATCCGCACCAGTGGGGCGGACGGGCTCACCATGGATGCCGTCGCGCGGATCGCCGGTGTGGGCAAAGGCACGGTGTTCCGCCACTTCGGCGATCGCGCCGGGCTGATCCACGCCCTGATGGACACCGGGGAGCGGCGTTTTCAGGAGAGCTTCCTCATCGGCCCTCCGCCCCTTGGCCCCGGTGCGCCGCCCGACGCGCGCATCCATGCGTTCGGCGCCGCCCTCATCGCGCACCGGCGCGCGAACCTCGAGCTCATGCAGGAGTTCGGCAACCACCTCGGTCACCCCGTCTACCGGGGGTGGCACACGCACCTGCGCCATCTGCTCACCGGCACCGATTCCGTTCTCGACCCCGACGTCGCCGCGCACATGCTCCTCGCCGCCACCGACCCGCCCCTCCTGGCGAACCTGACGGCGGAAGCCGCCGACACACGATGGGCAGAACTCGAACGCACCTGGGCCGCGATGGCCGACGGCATCATCGGCGCCCGCTGACACGGAGAGCCGGCACCGGCGTAGCGTTGGGACGACCGTGCGCAGACCTGCGCGCGACGACAGGGAGGACGACGATGGAATCCGGCATCGCGGTCACACGGCTCGACCCCGACACGGGCGAGCGCTTCCAGGGCCTGCGACGTGCGCTCGGCGTGACGACGTTCGGCATGAACCTCATCACCCTGCAACCCGGCGAGCGCGGACGCATCCACCGCCACGGGCGCCAGGAGGAGGTCCTCGTCGTACTGGAAGGGATCCTGGACGTCCTCACCGCCGAGGGGACAACAGAGGTCCCAACCGACGGGGCCATCCGGATCGCACCGGAGGTGGTCCGCCAGATCGCGAACCGCGGACCCGGACGGACCGTGATCCTCGCCCTCGGCGGCGCGAACCCGCACGACGGACGCGACGGCGAGGCCTTCGCGAGCTTCGACGACACGGAGCCGCGTCCGCCGCAGGAGATCCCGAACCCGGAGGACCTGCCAGCCGAGGAACTGCGGAGCGCGTAGCGATCACTGGGGGCACTGTGCACCAGTACCACCCGGCAATCGTCGTCATCCCAATAGCCGGACGCCTCACGACATCAATGTCACGAACGAGCCCGGTCGGCCGCAACGCGCCGGACGGACTCCACGCACGCCGACCTCACGGCAACGTCAACCCGATCCGCGTTCAAGCGCTCCCACACTCGTTCCTCCGTCAGGTTCAATACCCGGCCGACGCACCGCCCCAGCTCTCGGGTCGCCGCTTGTCGGCTGTTGCTCGCCGCTCGCATCTCGGCGCTGTTGGCGAGTTGGTTCGCGGCCTTCAACTGCGCTCGACAGGGGGTGGTGTCGCCGTTGATCGCCGTCGCGCCACCCGGTGTCGACGGATCCGGGACCTTTCGTACCGTTGCACCGTTCTCCCGCATGCATCGCTCGAAGACTGAGTTCACACTGTCGACCTTCGCCACGATGCTCGGTGGGTAGTCGATCTCACCCGTTTCGCTGACGACAGCCGCCGAGGACGCCACATGTACCCGCTCAGAGGCAGGGCGCAGCGGCCGAAGAGGGAAGTACGGCCGACTGCCGTCACTCCTGACCGTGGTCAGCACGTTGCTGGGTCGTAGGACGGTGATGACGAACGCCCGGTTCTTCACCTCGCTCTTCGCGGTCTGGACGTCGGTCACCCTCACCGTGTCCACCGGCGCGATGCCGTACACCGTCTTGGTGCCGTAGAGCTCAACGGAATCAGTGGTCGTCTTGCTGCCGGACCCCCAGTCGTTCACAACGGTGTAGGCGACGCCCGCGGCGATGAGCTCGTCAGTGAGTCCGCATCTCGCCATCACCCCGCGGGCCGGAACCGTCACCGTGAGGCAAAGGCTGCCGTCACCGACTCTCGGCCCTGCGAGGAACCTCACACCGTCGACTTCGGACCGCACCACGGCCTTGCTTTCCTCGATCGCCGGAAGCGTCGTCTCGACGGTCGGGGACGGAGCGTCGCCCAGGACGAAGTCGTCGCCGACCATGCCGTAGCCGTCCGGCATCACGGGCGGCGAGGACGCAGGCGACTCCCCGTCGCGGACGAGCGCGACGGTCAACACCACAAGGGCCGTACACGCGGCGACAGCAACCGCACCACCCACGACCCCGATGCGACGAGGACGCCGACGCTCCGCCCGCGCGGAGATGCCCGCCCAGTCGTCGGGCCACGGGCCCGACGGAACGCAGCGCTCCAGGGTGTCACCGATAAGCGGGTCACGTGGAAGATCACTGTTCGTCATGGGAATCCCCTTCCGTGAGAGCACGTCTGAGCGCCGTGTGCGCGTGGTGCAGGGTCGCGCGGACCGTCGAGTCGGCGATGCCGAGGAGCTCGGCGATCTGGACCGCCGTGAGGTCGCCGTAGTACCGCAGGAACAAAACCGTCCTCTGCCGGTCCGGCAGGTCACGGATCAGGCGCCGGAGGTCGTGATCGACGACCGGCAGCTCGGGCGCCTCCAGAGCCAGGTCGTCATCATCCAGCTGTGCGGTGGGCCAGGCGCTGCGCGCCCGCCGGTGATTCTTCGTCTCGTTGACGAGGATCGACCACACCCAGCCCTCCAGCGCTTCAGGGTCACGCAGCGCCGACAGGCGTCGCAGCGCCTGGACGAACGTCTCGTTGACGGCGTCCCGCGCGATCTCCGCGTCTCCCAGTCGAGCGGCGGCGAAGCGCAGCATCCGGACGTGCTGGGATGCGTACAGATCGCGCACAGCGAGCCGCAGATCGGCACGCGCGGAGGCGTCCGAGGAGATCAATGGATGTGGCGGTACATGCTCCATGCGTTCATAGGACGCTAGAGCCGTCCCGAACGCTTAGTCGCCGCAATCCGGTTCGCGCCAGAGCCGAGGCTGCGCTACCGTATGTGTACACAGGCGTTACACACTCATGGGAGACGGCGGTGGTGACCATAGGCGTACGCGAGTTCCGGCGGGACCTCGCCAACTACATCGACGGCGACGAAGCCGTGACCGTCACGCGTCACGGGCGGCGCGTCGGTGTCTTCATCCCGACCCGTGACGACCGCACCGAGGCCATCGCGGCATATCGCGAAGCCACGGAGAAGCTGCAATCGATGATGCGTGAGCAGGGCATCGATGAGGACGCCGTCGTCGCAGAGTTCGATGCGGTGCGTCGCTCGCAACGAGATGACGCACAGACGACGTGACGACGAAGAGACTCGTTCTCGACGCGAACATCCTGATCCGAGCTGTGCTCGGCCGCCGAGTGCCCGACCTTCTTGTCACCTCTGCGCAAACGGTCGCTTTCTGCGCTCCGTCCGCAAGCTTCTCTGATGCCCATCGCCATCTCCCGGCCATCCTGGAGAGGCGCGGCATCGCGGTGACCGACCTCACCCTCGGGTTGAACGCCGTCCATCAACTCGTCGAGGAATCCCCGAAGAGGTGACCGACCCGATGAAGGATGAGGCGCTGAGGCGAATCGGGCAACGCGACCCCGACGATTGGCCGATCGTCGCTACGGCGTTGGCCCTCAACTGCCCCGTCTGGACCGAAGACCGAGACTTCTTCGGTTCGGGCGTGGCGACCTGGACCAGTGATCGGGTCCTGCTCTACCTCCGCGACAGCTGACCCCGGCCGCTATCCCCCGAGGTCCGCGTAACCCAGCACGCGTTCGATCATCTCGTCGAACTCCATGCCCGCCGCCATCACCGCGCGGGGCGTGATGCTCGTGTCGGTCAGTCCGGGGATCGTGTTGAGCTCGAGCACCCAGGGCCGGTCGTCCTCGTCGAGGATCAGGTCGACCCGGGCGAAACCGTGACACACGAGGACGCGGTAGCAGTCGAGCGCCACGCGGACGACCTCGTCCGCGACCGCGTCGGGAAGGTCGGCGGGCGCGCGCAGCTCGGTGGCACCCGGCGTGTAGCGCGACTCGAAGTCGTAGAACTCCTTGCCCAGCGGGATCGCCTCCACGATGGGGAGCGCCTCCGGATCGTCGTTTCCGAGGATGACCACCGAGAGCTCGCGGCCGCGCACGAACCGCTCCATCATGAGCCGGTCGTCGTACGCCAGCGCCGCGACGAGGGCGGCCGGGATGTCGGACGACTGGTGCGCCAACCGGATGCCGAGCGCCGATCCCCCGCGGGCCGGCTTGACGACCAGGGGAAGACCCAGCTGTGCCTCGATCTCACCGAGTGCGTCGGCGGCGCCGAGCTCACGGAACGCCGCCTGGCTGAAGGCGTACGAGTCGGGGGTCGGGATACCCGCGGCCTTGAATGCGGCCTTCGCGACCACCTTGTCCCAGGCACGGGACGACGCGTGCACACCGGAACCCGTGTAGCGGACGCCGATGATCTCGAGCAGCTCCTGGACGGTGCCGTCCTCGCCGCCCTGACCGTGCATGGCGATGAAGGCCACGTCCGGGGTCTCCCGGCGGAGAATGCGTACGAGCTCGCGGTCGACGTCGAGAGCGACGACGTCATGCCCCAGTCGGCGTAGCGCCGCCTCGACGTTGGCCCCGCTGCGGAGGCTGATCTCACGCTCGAACGAGCGTCCACCCTTGAGTACGGCCACCTTCATCGGACGCCCCCCAGTCCCTCGAACAGCTCGCTGGTCTCGGCGATCACCTCGCCGATGCGGCGGACCCCCTCCGCCAGGACGTCGGGAGGCAGCTGCGAGTAGTTCATCCGCATGGAGCTCATGCCCTGACCGTCGAGGAACGCGGCTCCACCGGGCACGAACGCGACGTTGTGGTCGAGGGCACGGGCGAGGAGATCCTGCGTGTTGATGTAGTCGGGAAGCGTCGCCCAGACGAAAAGGCCGCCCTGCGGACGGGTCCAGGTGGCCGAGGCCGGGAACTCTTCCTCCAGGGCCGTGAGGAGCGCGTCGCGACGGGTGCGGTACACGTCGTTCACCCGCGCCACGTGCTCGCGCCAGTCGTAGTGGTTGAGGTACTCGATGATGAACCGTTGGTTCATCGTGCCGGAGCAGAGGTCCTCACTCTGCTTGCCCAGGTTCATCTGCCGCAGGACCGGGGGCGGCGCGGCCACCCAGCCCACGCGGAGGCCGGGCGCCAGGATCTTGGAGAACGTGGACACGTAGATTACCCACCCCTGTCCCTCGTCCAGCTCGTACAGGGACGGCAGGGGCTCACCGTCGAACCGCACCTGGCCGTAGGGGTTGTCCTCGACGACCATGATGTGGTGCCGGTGGGCGATGTCCACGAGCCGCTCGCGGCGTTCGAGCGACATGGTGACGCCCGCCGGGTTGTGGAAGTTGGGGATGGTGTAGATCAGCTTGACCGTCCGGCCCTCGGCGGCCAGGCGCTCCAGCGTGGGCTCGAGCTCGTCGACGATCATCCCGTCGTCGTCCATCGGGATGTGGACCACGTCGGCCTCGTACGTCGTGAACGGCGGGACCGCACCCGGGTAGGTGGGGCCCTCCGCGATCACGACCTCGCCGGGATCGACGAACGAACGCACCGACAGGTTGATGCCCTGCTGGCCACCGCTCGTGATCATGATCTGGTCGACCGTGGCGGTGGCGCGTTCGTGGGCCATGATCTGGACGATGCGTTCGCGCAGCTCGCGCAGTCCCTCCGTGGGCCCGTACTGCAGCGCCGACGTCAGGTGGTCGCTGCGGACGGAGTCCATCACCGACGCGAAGACCTCGGCCGGGAAGAGGTCCATGTCGGGGAACCCGCCGGCCAGCGAGATCACATCCGGCCGTTCGGCCAGGGCCATGAGGTCGCGCATGGCGGACGCCTTGATCTTGCGTGCGCGGATGGCGAAGCGCTGCTCGTAGCGAAGCGCGTCCTGTGGGGTGACCTGGCTGTGGGTGTTCCGCGTGTGGTCGATGGCCAACTGTGCCTCTCGGAGCGACGGGTTCAGGTTGAGTGTAGAACGACCGCATCATGCGGGGGGAAACATGTGCTCTGTTACCATCGTTCGTCGTGTCTACGTCGGATGCCTCCCAGGCCAAGCCACCGCGCAAACGCCTCTTCGCGATTCCCGATCTCAAGGGCACAAAGCCTGAGGATTGGGCGCAACTGGTGCGGTTCTGCGTGGTCGGAGCATCCGGTTTCGTGGTCAACCTGCTGGTGTACACGGTGCTGGTGCACCCGGCGGATGTCGACTACATGGTGGCCGCCGTCCTGGCATTCACCGTTGCCTGGTCGACCAACTTCATGCTGAACAAGCACTGGACGTTCCGGAAGCACGAGCTGTCCACCCTCCAGCAGGGTTCCCGCAACCTCGCGGTGAGCCTGATCGGCCTCGCGATCAACCTCGCTCTCCTGCGCATTCTGGTGCAGGTGGGGCTACCCAAGGTGCCCGCCCAGATGATCGCCGTCGGCGCCTACACACCGATCACCTTCCTGCTCAACCGCCGCTGGTCGTTCCGGTAGGACGTCGCGTGCATCGCGCGGTCCTCGCGGTGGCGGCGATCGTCGCGATCGTCGTGGGCGCCCCGAACGCGCTCGGGGCGACGACGACGGGCGCAGAGTCCACGGTCCCGACGACCCAGGGGACGAGCACCACGCCTGTCCGTCCGCCCGCGCGCCTCACGGCCGCGGAGGTCACCCGCATCGCCCGGACATCGGCGACCGCCGCCGAATGGATCCGCGAGCACCCCGTCGAGCGGACCCCCACGCCCACGCGTGACACGGCCAAGAACCTGTGGACACAGGGCTTCGTCGATGCGAATGGGAAGACGCAGGCGCAGGTCCTCATCGACGACACGAGCGGACAGATCGTGGAGACGCGCACCGGCCCCCAGGTGAACTGGCAGATGGCGCGCGGCTACAAGGGGGCGTTCGGTCGGGCGCTCACCGAACCGCAGATCTGGATCCCGCTCTTCGTCATCTTCCTGGTGCCCCTGATCCGATGGCGGCGCTTCTTCTCATGGCACACCCTGGACCTCGCCGCGCTGGCGGCCTTCGGTGTCTCGCTCGCCTGGTTCAACCGGGGTGAGATCTTCACGTCGGTCCCCCTCGCGTACCCGCCCCTCGTCTATCTGGCCGTCCGCCTCGCCGTGATCGGGCTCGGGAGACCACGGCTGCGCCGTCGACCGGCGACCGAGTCGCCGGACTCGGCCACACCACGAATGATCCTCAGCGCCACACCCCGCGCGAACTCGTGGTGTCCCACATGGCTCCTGTTCGCGCTCCTCCTCCTGGTGCTCGGCGTTCGGATCGGGCTCAACGCCTTCGATGCCAACGTCATCGACGTGGGCTACGCCGGGGTCATCGGTGCCGACCGGATCGCCCACGCGGCCACGCCGTACGGGACCTTCCCGTCCGACTGCTCGCAGTGCGACACCTACGGTCCGGTCGTCTATCTGGCCTACGTGCCGTTCGAGGCCATCGCGCCGTGGGAGGGCAAGTGGGACGGCCTGGACGCGGCGCACGCGGCGGCCGTCGCCTTCGACCTGTTCGCCATCGCGGGCCTCATGCTCCTCGGCTGGCGGCTCGGCGGTCGCTCCCTGGCCGTGCTCCTGGGTTTCGCCTGGACGGCCTACCCCTTCACCGCCTACTCCCTCGAGAGCAACGCCAACGACAGTCTGGTGGCGGCCCTCCTGATCTGGGGTCTGGTCGTGGCCCACCGTCCCGTCGCGCGGGGGGTAATGGCGGGGCTCGCGGCCCTGTCCAAGTTCACGCCGGCCATCCTGCTGCTGTTGTGGGCACGAAGTCCGTACCCACGTCAGAGGCTCACCGCGCGACGACTGTGGCTCTACATCGCCGGTCTCGCCCTGGCCGTGGTCGGCACGGGCTGGGTGGTACTCCTGGACGGCATGGACGGCGTGCACGCATTCTGGTCGCGGACCATGGGCTTCCAGTTCGGGCGTACGTCACCGTTCTCGATCTGGGGTCAGCACACCGAGCTGCGACCGGTTCAGATCGGACTCTCGGTGCTTGTGGTGATCGCGGCCATCGCCTTCATCCGCTGGCCCCGCCGGCTCGACCTTCGCTCGTTCGCCGCGCTCACCGGGCTACTTCTGATCGGCATCCAGCTCTCGCTGACCCACTGGTTCTACCTCTACATCCCGTGGTTCCTGCCGTTCGCGATCCTCGTGCTGATCCCGACCTGGACCCGACGGGAAGCGGCGGTGACGGACGCGCGTCCCCGGCCGGTGCCGTCGGTGTTCGACCAGCACGTGCGCACGCTGCCAGAGGGCACATGATCGACCTCCGGCGCTCCGTCCCGCTGATCGGCCTCGCGGCGGCGGCGTGGATCATCACGAGCGTCTGGGATCCGGTGCAGCACGTGCACCTCACCGACATCCCGGTCTACCGGGATGTCGCCGCGCAGATCGCCGACGGGCGGCTGCCCTACCGCGACTTCGATGTGGAGTACCCACCGCTGGCCGCGGCACTCATGTACGTGGTGCGGCTCATCCCGACCGACTACGCGACGGCATTCTCGCTCGTCATGTTCCTGTCGCTCGTGGCGACGCTTCTGGGTGCCCTGGCCACAGCCGACGCGCTGCGACTCAGCCCGCGCCGGCGAACGGCCACCGGCATGATCGTGGCGATGACGCCCCTGCTTCTGGGTGACATCGTCGCCACACGGTTCGACCTGGTGCTGACCGCGCTTCTCGCCTGGACGCTGTGGGCCGCGGTCACGGACCGCTTCCCGGCCATGTGGCTCCTCCTCGCAGCGGCGATCGCCATCAAGCTCGTTCCCGCCGCTCTGATCCCGGTGCTCGTGATCTGGCAGCGTCACCGGACCGGCCGGTGGCCGGGCCGGACCCTCGTCCCAGCCGTGGCGGCGAGCATCGTGGTGTGGCTGCCGTTCCTGGTACTCGGATCGGCGGGCATCGGTCACATGTTCCGGTACCACCTGGACCGCCCGCTTCAGATCGAGTCACTCGGCGGGTCGTACCTGCTCGGCCTGCACGCCCTGGCGGACATCCCACTTTCGGTCCGAACGAGCTTCGGGAGCCAGAACATCAGCGGCCTCGGCGTCGATGTGATCACGGCCGTCGCGACCGGGTTGCAGGTGGCCTCGATCGTCGCCGTCGCCGTCGTGCTGGTGGCGTTCCTGCGCCGCGCCCCGAAGCGGCTGACCGTCCACGGTCTGGTGTCGGCGACGGCAGCGACGCTGGCGCTCCTCGTCCTCACCGGGAAGGTGCTCTCACCACAGTTCGTGCTGTGGCTCCTGCCGGCGTGCCTCCTCATCGTGGGGCCGTACGGTGCCCTGGCGGCCGGGGCCGTCGTGACCGTCCTCGTCACGACACAGATCTACTTCCCGTACTCGTACTGGGATCTGGTCGCGATGGAGGACGGTGCCATCGCGCAGCTCGTGGTGCGCAACGTGGCGCTGATCGTGCTGGCGGCCGCCGCGTTCCCGCGCATCGGATGGTGGGAGCGACCTGTCAGGCCGGAACGCTGATCGCCCGGATCTCCCGGGCAAGGCCGTCACCACCGGCCGTGATGAGCGCCCCCTGCACCAGGATCTCCTCGGTGGCCGGTTCGAAGCGCCCCGACGAACCGGTCAGGAAGCGGCGCAGGATGATGTCGGTGCGGACACCGATGACCCCGCCGTGGGGTCCGGTCATGCCGAGATCCGTCATGTAGGCGGTCCCTCCGGCAAGCACGCGTCCGTCGGCCGTCTGCACATGTGTGTGCGTTCCGACCACGGCCGTGACCCGCCCGTCCAGATGGCGACCCATGGCGACCTTCTCACTGGTGGCCTCGGCATGGAAGTCGACGATGACGTGCGTGGCCTCCCGCTTCAGCCGGTCGACCAGGGTGTCGACCACGGCGAAGGGGGACTGCGCCGAGTCGAGGAAGACCCCGCCCATGAGGTTCACGACGCCCACCCGGAAGCCGCCGCGGACCTCGGCCAGGTACGTACCGCGACCCGGGGCACGTACGGCCATGTTG
Organism: uncultured Bifidobacteriaceae bacterium; assembly: GCA_964531025.1. Classification (GTDB taxonomy): domain Bacteria; phylum Actinomycetota; class Thermoleophilia; order Miltoncostaeales; family Miltoncostaeaceae; genus CALMEC01. The sequence goes on from CAZHDY010000001.1 coordinate 1,343,221, forward strand.
TCGGGGCGGAGAACCCTGGGCTCACTCTCCAGGACCGCGTACAGATCCTGCTGGCGGAGGGTGTGATTGCCACCGGTGAGGACGTCGACCCCCGCGTCCAGAAGCTCGCGGGCCTGACGCGCGGAGGTACCCGACCCGGAGGCGGAGTTCTCGGCGTTGACGATCACCATGTGCGGATCGTGCTCGGCCCGGAGGTCGGGCAGCCGTTCGAGGAGGGCACGCAGACCCGACCCGGCGAAGACGTCGCCGATGATGAGGACGCGCAGATCGGTACCGGTCACTGCGCCACCCGGACGACCTCGATGTGGAGATGGTTGATGGCGTCCGTGTTCGGGTCGTCGCCACCCTTCAGATAGTCGGTGATCTCGGGCTTGACCACATCACGCACGTCACCCAGGTCGCGGACCTGGCCGACACATGTCACACCGGCGAACACCACCTCGCCGACGTGCGGAACGCTGACACCGGCCCGGGATTGGCAGAGGGACTGCGCATTCCGCTCAGACGGGATGTCCTCGATGTTGCGCACACGGACCAGGACGTCGCTGGCCGCCTTCGGGCTTATGTCGATCTCGTAGCCCACCTGCTTGCCGGCGACGATGTAGGGGCGCGACCCCTGGACGACACCGTCCACGGGCGAGAAGGCGATGGTGCCCGCGGCAGTGGCGAAGTCGATGCCCGCGGTGCGGGGTCCGAGCTGGCCGTCCCCCGACGCCACATGGTGCTTCCACGACGAGTCCGGCGCAACGCTCACGCCGGCGCTGTCGTTGATCGAGCGGAACAGCGTGGTGCGCAGACGATCGCGCGCGATGGGGAGCTGGATCTCGACGGGTCCGGCGGTCGCCACAACCCGGCTGGGAGGGCGCTGGCCCAGATCCGTGGAGCTGCCGCTGACCGGTGTCGCCACGACCCCGCTGGACGACGAGTCGCGCAGACGCTGCACGATGACGACCACGACGAGCCCGACCACGATCAGGACGACGGCGACGAGCGCGGCACGACGACGTTGAATCGCCGCCCGCTGTCGAGCACGATCGGCCGCTTCGAGCCGTTCCGGGGATACCGCGGCCATAAGGGCGAAATCGTACCGCACCCGGCCGCCATCGCGACACCGGCACGGGCGCTCGCACCGTACGACGGCCCGACCCGCTGCCGACCTTCACCGAATCGACACGCACGAGCGAGGGACCCGCCACACGACGTGAGTACCATGCCCGCATGGTTTCCACGGACGGCGACGCTCGGACGGACCGCGCGGACGCACTACTCCACGGCACGGGCCTGTCGAAGCGGTTCCGGTCGGTCGCCGCGCTGGAGGACGTCACCGTCCGCCTCGAGCGCGGTGACGCGGTCGCGCTGCTCGGCCCGAACGGCGCCGGCAAGACGACACTCCTGCGCATCCTCGCCGGCGTGAGCACGCCGACGCGAGGCCAGGTCGATCGTGACGAGCGCTCCACCTCCCACATCGGCTGGGTGCCGCACGACCCGGCCGTCTACCGGCGTCTGACGGCCCGCGAGAACATCCGGCTCTTCACCCGCCTGGAGGGCATGGAGGACCCGGACGCCGTGACCACGGAGCTCCTGGAGCGCACCGACCTCGCCCGGTACGCCGATCGTCCCGCCGCTGAGCTGTCCACCGGAACCCTCCAGCGACTGAACGTGGCGCTCGGGCTGGCGGGACGACCCGCCGCTCTCCTGCTCGACGAGCCGACCGCGACCCTCAGCCCGGACCAGGTGAACCGCCTGTGGACCTGGCTCGACGACCTGCGTGAACGCGACGGCCTGGCCGTCCTGTTCTCGACCCAGTCGGTGGACGAGGCCGGTCGCTACGCCGAGCGCATGGTGATCCTGGACCACGGACGGCAGGTGTTCGACGGCACCGCCGATGAGCTCGTCGCTGCCCATGGCACACCCGGCACCAGCGCCACCGACGCCGCCGAGCGCGCATTCCTGAACCTGGTGGACGCATGAGGGCGTTCCGGGCCATCCTCGCCAAGGATCTGCGCCTTCTGATGCGCAACCGGGGTCTCCTGGCCATGCTGATCGGCTATCCGCTCATCGTCGCGGCGCTGGTGGCCCTGGCACTGCAGGGCGGCGAGCGGCGCCCCGCCGTGGCGTTCGTCAACAACGACCAGAGCAACCGGACGGTGAAGGTCGGCGACCGACGCCTCGGCGTGAAGGAATACGAGGACCGGCTGGCCCAGGAGGTCGACCTCAAGCGCATGGACGCCACGGAGGCCAGCGAGGCGCTCTCGGCCGGACGGGTCGCGGCCGTCATTACCCTTCCGCGAGGGTTCATCAGCGACCTGCAGTCCGGGATCCGTCCGCCGGTGGTGACGGTGCAGCCCAGCAATCGTTCACCCATCGAGGCCCAGTCCATCTCGCGTCGCCTCGAGTCGTCCATCTACCGTCTCAACCAGGATCTGGCCCAGACGTACATCCAGCAGACGATCGATCTGGTGCGCATCGTGGTCCAGGGCGGCGAGGTCGCGGTGTTCTCGCGTACGGGCACTGTGCTCGGGCTCGAGAAGAGCGACGTGCTGGTCCGGGACCTGCAGCAGGGCCTGCGAGCAGACGGCCGCGCCGACCTCGCCGCGAGCATGGACCCCCTGCTCAACTTCATCGTCGAGGCCCGGGTGAACCTCGACCTGGCCGATGTCGCGGCGACGGCCATCGGCAACCCCATCCAGCTGCGGATGCCCCCGCCACCAACCGGCCGCGAACCGCTCTCCGGCTTCGGGTTCGCCGGAGCCCTTCTCGTCAGCCTGGCGCTCGTCGGCGTGCTGCTCGGAGCAGCGGGCCTGTCGTCCGAACGTGAGGAGAACACCCTCGTGCGCCTGCGACGAGGGCTCGTCCGGCTGGAGACGCTCGTCTTCGAGAAGGTCGCGTTCGGAGCGATCATCTGCCTCGTGATCGGCGCCGTGTTGCTCGCCGCAGTGGCACTCACGACGTCGCTGACCATCGGCCGCTGGGCGTTCTGGCCTGCCGCCTTCATCGCGACCGGCTTGGCCTTCGCGGCCTTCGGGGTCCTGGTTGGAGCCCTGGCACGCGAGACCCGCACGGCTCTCCTGGCCGCCCTGATGCTGGCGCTGCCCCTCATCTTCCTCGGGCTCTTCACCCAGAGCGGCGCCGCCAGCGCCATCTCGGAGGTCGTTCCGTTCGGCCCGTCCTTCCGCATCTTCCAGACCCTGATCGTCGAACCGACGATTGACGGTTCACGCTTCTGGACCAGGATCGGACAGCTCGTCCTTCTCACGATCGTGTTCGGCGTGGCAGGATCCATTGCGCTTCGACGGAAGACCGCGAATTGAACGAGATCTACCGACACCTCACGAATGACCTGGACGGTGAGGCCAACCGCCTCATGAAGCTCCTGGACGAGCTCTCCGAGAAGCTCGCTGTGGCCGAGGCGGAGCTCGGCCTGGTGGAGGACTGGCCCGACGCGCGGTTGGCCCTCATCCGTTCGGCGCTGCGCAACCCCGAGTTCGCCGACGTGAGCGGGTACACCGACCAGGTGGAGCGTGCGGAGGCCGAACTCGCCGCCGTACAGGAGCTGCGGCGCCGCCTGGCCGGCGAGCACACCTAGCTCGACGGAACTCACCCAACGGTTGTCCCAACATCCTGACTGGAACACTGACAACAAGGTCGAGAACGTCGTCGGCTGCGTCTGCCGGTGGAAACGGGGACGACTACCGGAGGTGGAGCGCACCGCGATGATCGCTGAGTGCCTCCACATCCCCGTCGGCCAGGTCGTCGGCACCGAACCACTTCCCAACCCGCTTAACTACGCCGTCACTGCGTCGGCAGCCGCTCTGACCCTCGGCGAAGATTCACCGCGATCTGGCCAACGATCGTCCACGACTCGTTCCCGATCGTACGGAAGGGTCGACCTCGGAGAGCCTCGCAGTGGGGTCGCGTGCAGCTGCTTGGAGCACCTTCGCAGCGCGCTTTCCGTGTCACTCTGATGTCAACCGCTGCGACCACCAAGGTCGAGGAAGGATAGAACGCATGTTCGATTTCAGCAAGAAGGTTGCGACGCTTGTCGCGGCGACGGCAACACTTGCCGTCGTAGGCTGCGGAGGCGGTGGTGAAGCGAACGTGGACCCGGAGACGTGGCCAGAGACGTGGTGCCAGGTCAAGATCGGTGACACCCCGGAACGTGCAATCGAACTGATGGGCGAGCCGACACGCGACGCCCGCCTGATGCAGTCGGCGTCGATGCGGTGGGAGTGGCAGGAGTACCAGTTCACCGCGTTCCTCGACGTGGACGATCGGCTCGGGCAACTGGAGATCGACGGGGCCGACCTAACGATGCATCAGAAGAGGATGTTCGAATGCGCGATGACGCGGTCCACCTCGTTTCCAAACGGGGAGCCCAGCGATATCGACACTGACGCCCTCCCCAGCGGGACTGCGCCGTAACCGCACACAACAGGGAAGTGACGTCCATCCGACGAGAACGCCCACCGCCTTCACCGCCCTCAACCTTTGCCCGCCCTCACAATCGCCTCCGCTCCATCGCAGACACCACCACAGACACGGCAACTGCCACCCCGATCCCGCGCTCTGCGACGCAACGCCTCCAACTCCGCCTCCGTGTTCGGCGTCAAAACGGCTCGCAGTGACGTCACCATCACTTCCAGTTCCTCTGTTTCCTGGTCGCCGGTTCCAGGAAACCCGACGTTGATTTCCTCGATGCGGTATGCGGCCCCCACCTCAACCCACCCGTGGTGGTTGGACACGTGGACGGTGTCACCAGCGCGATGGCCCCGAGGTGGGTGTCAAGGACGCGGTCGGGGACGAGTGGTGCAACGGAACTGACCCGCGCGAGGGTCTGTCAGGTTCCCCGCGCCGACACCCCGGTGCAGGACACCCCAACGTTCATCCCACCGCCGCGGGCGCATCGCAGCGTGCAGATCTGCAGGCGATGCAGCACCCTGCGCATCGTCCGCCCCTCACCGAGAGCCAGGATGCCCTGATGGGGGGGGTTCGGGGAGGGCCGGTCGCGCTGAGCGGTTCAGACGAAGTCGCAGCGCCGCGCCAAGGCGTCCGCCAACAGGGTCAGGTAGTCGTGATGGGTCATCTCGACGGCCCCGAAGCGCGCCGTGTGGTCGGACACCATCTGGATATCCCAGAGGGTGTACCCGCGCGTACTGAGGTGGGCGTAGGTCGCCACCAGGGCCATGCTCCCCGCGTTCGACACCCGGTGGAACATGCTCTCGCTCGTGAAGAGCCCTCCGATCGCCACGCCGAAGAGCCCGCCGACCAGGTGGTTGCCGTGCATCACCTCGACGCTGTGGGCGAAGCCGCGCTCGAACAGCTCGTCGTAGTGACGCGCCAGACGCGGGGTCAGCCACTCGCCGCCCTGCCGCTCGCCGCCGCACGCGACCACGACGTCTCCGAAGCGCTCGTCGACCGTGACGCGGAAGCCGTGGTCACGCAGCCCGCGCCGGACGGACCGCGGGACGCGGAAGCCGTCCATCGGGATGATCGCCCGCGGATCGAAGACGTACAGCCCCACCGCCCCGTCCACGTCCATGGGGAAGGCCCCGCTCAGATAGCCGTGGATGATCTCGTCGGTGGTGGGTGGTCGCGTCACGCGGCCATTGTCGCGCACGGGCACGAGATGGTTGATTCGGAGGATCGTGGCTGTGGTCTGCGCCGCCGCGGGATGCGGGGCGACGCCGGACGTCGAAGGGCACGCTGGTTGCCTGTTCCGGTCGCCCGGTGGCGCATCCGCGCCACCGGGGGGGCATGCGCACCGCCACGAGACCGGGGAAGAGACCATCTATCTAAGCTTGGATGTGTGACCGACCCCCGCGCCCTCGTCATCCCCGCGGCCACCGCCGCCATCGAAGCCGCCCTCGGAGACGCGTTCCGGGACGAGGATCCCGTGATCCGCCCCTCCCAGTTCGCCGACGTGCAGATCAACGCCGCGCTGGCGCTGGCCAAACGCGCCAAGCGTCCGCCGCGTGAGGTGGCCGACGCGATCGTGGAGGCCCTCGACCTGGACGGCCTGGTGTCCGAGATCGAGGTGTCGGGACCCGGGTTCATCAACATCACCTTCGACGACGTCGCCATCGGCCGGCTGACGACGGAACTCCTGACCGACGAGCGTGCCGGCATCCCGGTCCAGGAGCCGAAGACCATCCCCATCGACTACTCGGCGCCCAACGTGGCGAAGGAGATGCACGTCGCGCACCTGCGGACCACCGTCGTGGGCGATGCCCTCGCTCGCACGCTGGAGATGCTGGGCCATGACGTCATCCGCCAGAACCACATCGGCGACTGGGGCACCAACTTCGGGATGCTGATCGAGCGTCTCGTCGAGGTGGGCCCGGACTCGGACGAGGCGGCCACCGTCGAGACCGACCCCAACGCGTTCTACCAGGCCGCCTACGCACGATTCCAGGAGGACCCCGCGTTCGCCGACCGGGCACGCGCACGCGTCGTGGACCTGCAGGCCGGTGAGGTCGAGGCGAACCGCCTGTGGGGCCGGCTCTTCGAGCGCTCGCGCGTCTACTTCAACCGCATCTACTCCACGCTGAACGTCACCCTGCGCGACGAGCACCTGGCGGGTGAGAGCACCTACAACGACCGGCTGGAGGGGATCTGCCGCGAGCTGGAGGAGCGCGGCATCGCCGTCGAGAGCGACGGGGCACTCTGTGTGTTCCCGGACGGCTTCACCGGGCGTGAGGGCGAACCGCTCCCGCTCATCATCCGGAAGTCGGACGGCGGTTACGGGTACGCCACCACGGACCTCGCGACGATCCGGTACCGCGTCGAGAACCTCGGCGCCGATCGCGTGCTCTACGTCGTGGGCGCCACGCAGGCGCTGCACCTGCAGATGGTGTTCGCCACCGCGCGACTCGCCGGATGGCTGCCGGACGAGGTTGAGGTGGTACACGTCCAGATCGGCACGGTCCTGGGCGAGGACGGGAAGATGCTGAAGACGCGGTCCGGCAACCCGCTTCGGCTCATGGCGCTACTGGACGAGGCCGTCACCCGGGCACGAGAGGTCATCGACGACGCCCGCCCCGACCTGGACGACGAGACGCGGGCGCGCATCGCCCCCGCCGTGGGCATCGGGGCCGTGAAGTACGCGGACCTCTCCGTCGCGCACGACAGCGAGTACACCTTCGACCTCGATCGCATGGTCCGGTTCTCGGGCAACACGGGGCCGTACATGCAGTACGCCGCGGCCCGTGTGCGCTCCGTCTTCCGAAACGCCGACCGCGACCCCGCCGCACAGACCGCACCGATCCGGATCACCGAGCCGGCCGAACGCGACCTCTCCCTGCGCCTGCTGGAGTTCGGCTCAGTCGTGGCCGACGTGGGCGACGACCTGGCCCCCCACCGTCTGTGCGCGCACCTGTTCGACATCGCCCAGGCGTTCAGCGGCTTCTACGAAGCCTGTCCGATCCTCAAGGCCGACGACGAGGCAATCAGGGAATCACGCCTGTCGCTGGCCGCCGTCACACTTCATGTCATGACGACAGGACTGGACCTGCTCGGCGTGGAGTCCCCGGAGCGGATGTAGCAGGGGCGCGGGTCCGGCCGACCGGACCTCGACATCGTCAACAGGATTTCGGTGTCAGGCACCCGTACCCGTGTGGGATGCTTCCCATGGCTGACGGGGTGGATGGCGCCAGGCGCGCTGCACCCCGTTGGAGCACCGAACCACAAACCTCCTGCACACAGCCACCTCGACGCTCGTGTCTGGTTCGCGAACGGCGGCGTGCGTTCGTGTCCAACGGGGTGGACAGTGCCGGATACCATCCACCCCGTTGCCCGATCGGGACGGGACACCCGACCGTCGCCGGACGCGCCGGACCCTCGATAGGCTTGACCGGTGACCGATACCCGCCCCTCCGGGGTCTTCCCGACCGTGCGTCCCCGCCGCCTGCGGCGTGGCGCCACGCTCCGCACGATGGTCCGCGAGACGACCATCGGCCCCGAGAACCTGATCCTGCCGCTCTTCGCCGTCACCGGCTCGCAGCGCATCGAGCCCATCGAGTCGCTACCGGGACAGCGGCGTGAGAGCCCCGACCTCATGGCCGAGCGGGCGCTGCGGGCGTACGAGCTGGGCGTCCCCGCGGTGCTCCTGTTCGGCATCAGCGACCACAAGGACGAGCACGCGTCCGGCGCATACGATCCCGACGGAGCCGTGCAGCAGGCCATCCGTGCCATCCGCGCCGCGGTGCCCGACATGGTCATCGTCACCGACGTGTGCCTCTGCGCGTACACGGACCACGGCCACTGCGGCGTCATCCGTGACGACCGCATCGACAATGACGCGAGCATCGCGATCATCGCGCGGACCGCACTCAGCCACGCCGAGGCAGGAGCCGACGTCGTCGCGCCCAGCGACATGATGGACGGCCGGGTCGGAGCCATCCGCGGGGTCATCGACGACGCCGGCTTCGAGGACGTGGCGGTCATGTCGTACTCGGTGAAGTACGCGAGCGCCTTCTACGGGCCGTTCCGCGATGCCGCCGGATCGGCACCCGGATTCGGCGACCGACGCGGCTACCAGATGGATCCGGCCAACGTGCGTGAGGCCATGCGCGAGATCGCCCAGGACGAGGCCGAGGGCGCCGACATGGTCATGGTCAAGCCGGCGACCACGTACATGGACGTCATCGCGAAGACGCGCGCGGCCACCGACCTCCCCGTCGTCGCGTACTGGGTGAGCGGCGAGTGGGCCATGCTGAAGGCCGCCGCCGAGCGCGGCTGGCTGGACGAGCGCGAGGCCACCCTGGAGACCCTGATCGGACTGCGCCGCGCCGGTGCGGACCTGATCATCACCTACGCAGCGGAGGATGTCGCCACGTGGCTCAGCTGACCGACAGAGGAAGCCACGGGCATGCCCCTCGCGGCGTCTGGCGGCGTCGGGGCACTCGCGACGGTGTCGCGACGCTCGACTGGGTGACCAACCGACCCATCGCGCCGCTCCTTGTCGGGAGCACCCGGCCACTCGCCATACGCTCACGGAGGGCATGCCCATGACGTCCAGCGAAGAGCTTTTCAACCGCGCCCAGGAGGTGCTCGTGGGCGGGGTCAACTCCCCCGTGCGCGCCATGCGGTCCATCGGTCGTGACCCGCTGTTCATCGACCGCGCGGAGGGGCCCCATGTCTGGGACGCCGACGGCAACCGCTACGTGGACTACCTCTCCACCTGGGGACCGGCCATCCTGGGCCATGCGAACCCGGCCGTGATCGACGCCCTGACCGACGCGCTTCCGCTGGGTACCTCGTACGGCGCCCCGACGGCGCGTGAGGTGCTCATGGCCGAGGCCGTGACCGAGGCGTTCCCGTCGATCGAGATGATCCGCATGACGAGCTCCGGCAGCGAGGCCGTGACCGGCGCCATCCGCCTGGCACGCGCGGCCACCGGACGCGACGGCATCGTGAAGACGATCGGCGGCTACCACGGTGCGATCGACCCGCTGCTGGTCGAGGCGGGAAGCGGAGCCACCACGCTGGGTCACCCCAACAGCCCCGGGGTGCCCGAGGGCGCCGTCGCCAACACGCGCCTGGTGCCGTACAACGACCTGGCGGCCGCCGACGCGGCGCTGGACGGCGCCGCGGCGATGATCATCGAGCCGGTCGCCGGGAACATGGGCACGGTGCTTCCCGCCCCCGGCTACCTCGAGGGCCTGCGCGAGGCCTGCGACCGCCACGGCGCGCTGCTCATCTTCGACGAGGTGATCACCGGCTTCCGCCTGGCGCTGGGCGGAGCCCAGGAGCGCTTCGGGGTCCGGGCCGACATCACCTGCCTCGGCAAGATCATCGGCGGAGGCCTCCCCGTCGGGGCGTTCGGCGCGCGCCGCGAGATCATGCGCGAACTGGCGCCCGTCGGCCCCTGCTACCAGGCCGGAACGCTCAGCGGGAACCCGCTGGCCACCACCGCCGGCCTCGCGACCATCGAGGCGCTCGCACGTCCTCAGGTCTACGAGAGACTGGAGGAGTCCGGCGCGGCCCTTGAGGCCGCCATCACCGACAGCGGGGCGCCGGTCACGATCAACCGCATCAGTTCGATGCTCACGCCGTTCTTCACCGAGGGACCGGTGACCGACTACGCATCGGCGACCCGGAGCGACACCGAGGCCTACGGGCGATTCGCACGGACGCTCCTCGACGAGGGCGTGTCGCCGCCGCCGTCGCAGTTCGAATGCTGGTTCACGGGGCTCACCCACGGCGACCGGGAGCTGGCCACGACCCGGGAGGCCCTCGCCCGGGCGGCCGACGGACTGTGACGCGACTGTTCGAAGCCCAACCCTCGCTGGCACGCGCGCTGACCGACCCGCTGCCGGACCCGGTCGTGGCTCCGCTGGCGGCGCCCGGCCTCACCGGCGAGGCGGCCTTCGGGCTGGACCTGATCCTCGAAGGATTTCTGCTCCATCACGGGACACCCCGCCTGCTCGACCTGGCCACCGCCGACCGCATCCTCGCGGGCGACTTCTGTTACGCCCAGGGGCTCGTACGGGTGGCCTCGGGAGGCGACCTGCGCATCATCGAAGAGCTCGCCGATCTGATCGCCCTCTCCGCGTCGCTGGTGGCGACGGGCGACGCGGCGCACCTGGCCGCGCTGTGGCGCAGCGCCGTGTCCGTGATCGCCGATGACGACCCTGCGCAGGCCGAGGCCCTGGCGACGGCGAAGGACGCCATCCGCCGGGATTCCGACACCGGGCCGCTCCGCCGGCTGGCCGACTCCCTCCCACCCACCCCCGCGCTTGACGAGGTGCTCGATGCGTGACCTTCGCGAATGGATCTCCACCCTGCGTGACGCGGGTGAGCTCGTCGACGTCACGGCCGAGGTCGACCCGCACCTCGAGATCACCGAGATCGCCGATCGCGTCATGAAGACATACGGACCGGCGCTCCACTTCTCGAACGTCAGCGGCAGTCGCCTGCCCGTCCTCATCAACCAGTTCGGCAGCTGGAAGAGGCTCGGCATGTCGCTGGGCGTGGAGCACCCCGACGAGCTGGCCGACCGCATCTCGGAGCTGCTCGAGCTGCAGCCGCCCCAGGGGATCGTCGAGAAGGTGCGGGCACTCGGGAAACTGAAGACCCTGGCCTCGTTCTCCAGCAAGATGGTGAAGGACGCGCCGTGCCAGGAGGTCTGGCTGGACGAGCCGGATCTGGACCTGCTGCCGATCCTCCACTGCTGGCCCGACGACGGCGGCCCCTTCATCACCCTGCCGCTGGTGTTCAGCAAGGATCCGCGCACCGGAGCGCGCAACTGCGGCATGTACCGCATCCAGAAGGTCGACGCGCGCACGGCGATCATGCACTGGCAGATCCACAAGGACGGTGCCGCGCACATGCGCGACAGTGAGGGCCGGGTGCCCGTGGCCGTCGCCATCGGCACGGATCCCGCCACCACCTACGCGGCCTCCGCACCCCTGCCGCCCGGAATCGACGAGATGCTCCTCGCCGGGTTCATCCGCGGCAAGGCCGTGGACATGGTGAAGTGCCGCACCGTCGACATCGAGGTGCCCGCACAGTCCGAGATCGTGCTGGAGGGCTACGTCGATGCCAACGACCTTCGCCCCGAGGGACCGTTCGGCGATCACACGGGCTTCTACACCCCCGTGGACGACTACCCGGCCTTCCACCTGACGGGCATGTCGATGCGGCGCGACGCCGTCTACTCGACCACCATCGTCGGGAAGCCCCCCATGGAGGACTACTTCCTGGGCAAGGCCACCGAACGCATCTTCCTGCCGCTCATCCGGACCAGCCTTCCCGACGTCGTCGACATGAACATGCCTTTGGAGGGCGTGTTCCACAACTGCGTGATCGTCTCGATCGAGAAGCGCTATCCCGGCCAGGCGAAGAAGGTCATGAGCGCCGTCTGGGGCCTGGGCCTCATGTCACTCACGCGCTGCGTGATCGTGGTCGACCACGACGTGGACGTGCAGAACGTGTCGGACGTCGCCTTCCACGCGTTCAGCAACGTTGACGCCGGTCGCGACATGATGGTCGTCGAGGGGCCGGTGGACGCCCTGGACCACGCCGCCCCGTACTTCGCCTACGGGTCGAAGATCGGTTTCGACGCGACCCGCAAGTGGGAGGGCGAGGGCGTGGTGCGCCCCTGGCCCGACGAGGCCGTTATGGATGACGCTACGCGGGAGCGGGTAGACGCCCGCTGGACGGAGTTCGGAATCCCCGGCGAGTAGGGACTCGAATACCAGTACCTGCCGTTGGTCCCTGGTTGCGTATTCAGGGACTGGCGGAGGGGCATCCTCCCGCCGGTCTATCCCCCCGCCCACCCCGGCCAACCGCCAGTCCCTCCTGCGTCGGGCCTCACGTGACGATCAAACGTTTGTGCGTTGGGTGCGGGCACAGTCGGTCCTGCCGCACACGGGCAAAGCATCGGTCTCCGGCAGCGCTACCAAAGATCAACGGTGGGTGCGCGTATGCCCGCACCCAACCACCCAACCTCCCCCGACCAAATGAGAGGCCCCGCGCAGAGCCCGGGGACTGGCGGCTGGCCGGGGTGGGTGGGGGGATAGACCGGCGGGAGGATCGTCGTCGCCAGTCCCAGGGCTGCGCACCCAAGAGACAACGACAGCCTCCCACCCACCCCTCACCTCACTTCTTCTTGGGCGCCACGTAGGCCTTGCCGGGCACACCGCAGACGGCGGTCACGCTGAACTCCGTCGCCTCCTTGGCCGGGAGGTTGTCGGGTGTCGTGACGGTCAGGCGCCAACTGTTGGACGTCGGGACGATCGACGTGATGTAGGGCACAGACGCCGACTGGAAGCGGTTCAGCGGAGACGGATTGATCCCCGTGCCCCAGGTGATCGCCCGCTGACCGCGCGGGCAGACGGCCGTGACGGTGCCGGTGACCTGCCCTGGCTGGAGGGTGGCGGTGCGCTTCACCTTCGACATCGCGCCGAACGACGTCCGCTTGACGCACTGGGCCATTCCACCGCTTACGCTGGCGTCATAGCGCCAACCGCGGCTTCCGGCGGCGCCCAGCGGCTCGCTCAGGATGGGGGTCTGCTGATAGCCGATGCCGGCTCGGTAGAGACCGAGCCCCACGAATGTGGCGGGGCACTTGGTCGGCGGCCTGGAGGTGATCGTCCGCCCCGGCGCCATGCGCGTTCCGCACACCACGATCGGCCGCACCGTCGTGGCGGTGTGTCCGCGAGCAGTCAACAGGAGCGCCTCCTTGTCGATGCTCTCCCCCAGGAAGCCCGACCCGCCCTCGATCGGCGTGTTGCCGGCCCATCCGATGGCCAGGGTGCGGTTGGCTCCGCAGGCCTTGAACCTTTTGGAATCCTTGCCCGCGAAGACGTATCCGCCCTCCGGCGCCGGTACGGACCACGTCGGCCCGTTCTTGATCTGGACGCCGACCTTGAGCGCCGGGGCCGCACCCGCCACGGTGGGCAGGGTACCCATGACGAGCGTCAGACCGGCAAGCTGCAATACGCGTTTCATCGATACTCCCGAGCAATGGTGGGTTCTGTCGCCGCACACCGCAGCTCGGCAGGGACGGGACGTCATCTGCCGGAACGTTAGTCATGACCTGCCGCACTGCCAAGATTTCCGACGAACGAGCAGGGCGCAGACACGACCGATGCCGAGGGGCCGTCGGTGAAACAGCCCGGTCGCACCGCTTCGGGGACCCACCCGGCGACACGCGGGCTGACCCGGTCGAGAGATCGATGAGAAATCCGCCCATCGGGGCATCGGGGAAGGTAGGCTCCAACGATCCAGGGACAAGCGACCCGATCGTCCGTTGCGCACGGGAGGCAGGTTCGATTGAATCCCCCGGAAGTTCCGTCCAGCGGAGGTGAAGTGGAACGCGAAGAACAAACAGGGCAGCTGGTCGACAGCGACGAACGGGGTCCGTACTCGGGTCCTGAGGTCGTCGATGTCGTGGAGACGGATCCCCATGCCGACGATCCGGGCTACCACACGCGAACGAAGTTCCTGAGCATCGTCGCCGTCGGAATGGGCGGCGTGATGACTGCCGCGATCCTGGTGCCGGTGATCGGATTCGCCGTCGCCGACAGCGTCAAGCACGAGGACTGGCGATGGGTGGACGTCGGACCTCTGAGCGACTTCCCTGAGAACAAGACCACCTCCATCGCCGTCACCGGGCCGGCCCCGGAGGCCGACCGCCTGGTGTTCGTCCGCAACCGCGACAACAAACTGCTGGCGATCTGGAACCGGTGCGCCCACCTCGGGTGCCCCGTCAGCTACTCCGAGGGTCAGGACGGATTCTCCTGTCCTTGCCACGGTGGTGCGTACGACAGCCTCGGCCGTCGCACCGCCGGACCGCCGCCGCGCCCCCTCGACCGCTTCGACATCAAGATCGTCGATGCGCAGGGGAAGGACGTGGAGTACGCAAAGGCGAAGCCGGCGGACCGCGTCCTCATCGGCAAGGCGTACTCGATCGACAACGACGAGAACCCGCACAAGCTGCACCCGCCGGGCGACCCGGTGACCGGTGTCCTCTCCAACCTGTTCCCGTTCGTCTAGGAAGCCATGGCGACAGACAACAACACGAACACGAACGCAACCTCGACGCCGGACATCGGGCCCAAGAACCCCGTCCAGAAGGTGGGCGACGACGTCCTCAACTTCGTCGAGGAGCGCAGCGGCGCGGTCGGCGCCGGCAAGTGGTTCCTCTTCCGGAACATCCCCACGGGCACCGGCTGGTTCCAGACGCTCGGATTCACCGCGATGGTGGTGTTCGGGCTCCAGGCCATCACCGGGATCTTCCTGGCGATGTACTACAAGCCGGACCCCGCCACGGCACACGCCAGCATCGAGGCCATCACCAACGAGGTGACCTGGGGATGGCTCGTCCGCGGTATGCACAAGTGGGGCGCGAGCACCATGGTGGTGGTCGTCTTCCTGCACATGGGCCGCGTCTTCCTCTGGGGTGCCTACAAGTACCCGCGTGAACTCACGTGGCTCACCGGGTCGATGCTCCTCACGCTGACGATGGCCATGGGCCTCACGGGATACCTCCTCGTCTGGGACCAGAAGGCCTACTGGGCGACCGTCGTGTCGATCAACCTGGTCGCACAGGCACCGATCATCGGTCCGTACCTCGGCGGCATCCTCCGGGCAGGGCCCGAATTCGGGCCGGATACGTTATCCCGGTTCTATGCCATCCATATGTTGCTGATACCCGGGGCCATGGCGACGTTCATCGCCATGCATGTCGCGCTCGTCGCACGGCTCGGCATCGCCGAGACCCCGTGGTCCAAGCGCCGCCTCGCCATCGAGGAGGAGGAGAGGGCGGCACGCCGCAAGGCCGCCCGCGACCGGATCGCGCACGGACGCACCCCCGTGCCGGCCGGTGAGCCCGCCCCCGACCCGGTGCGTGTGGAGGCCGAGTCGTGAACGAAGCCCAGAAGAAGGCGTACAAGGAGGACTACGCCAAGGCGAAGGAGCAGGGGAAGCCGTTCTTCCCCTACGCCATCTACAAGGACACCATCGTCGCGTCGCTCGTCGTCGGGATCATCATCTTCCTGGCGATCTGGGCACGTGTGGAGGTGGGCCCCGAGGTCGACTCCACCACGGACAGCTACGTCCCGCGGCCGGAGTGGTACTTCTTCTTCCTCTTCGAGCTCCTGAAGGTCTTCGACGGTTCGCACGCCCTGAAGCCCGTCATCATGGCGACCTTCATCATCCCGAACCTTCTGCTCGGCATCCTGTTCCTCTGGCCGTTCATCGACCGGGGACCGGAGCGCCGGATCTGGAAGCGTCCGGTGTCCATGGCACTGGCCGTGATCCTGGTCTGGTTCCTCACCTACACCACCTACAAGGGTGCGACCAGCTCGCACGGTGGCGGCGAGCTCGCCATCGAGGTGCCGGAGAGCGACACCGAGGCGTTCGCGGGTAAGCAGCTGTTCCAGGAATCCGGGTGTCTCAACTGCCACACCGTCGCCGGTGTCGGTGGAAACCTCGGCCCGAACCTCACCGAGGAGGGGTCGAAGGCACACGGGATCGATTGGCATGTCAACCACCTCAAGGACCCCCAGTCCGTGGTCCCGGGTTCGCCGATGCCCGCCTTCGGCAACCTCTCGGACCAGCAGCTCAACGAGCTGGCGCACTTCCTCGAGGGCCTGGGGACGAAGTACAAGTAGACCGACACGACGATCGGTCACCGCGGTACGTGTGGCGCCTCCGGGCGCCACACGTGATTTCGGACGATGTCGAGGCCGTCGTATGAGGGCCGATCCGACGGCCGGAACCGCCACGACCGGTGCGGGCGCCCGTCCCACGAGGCCGATCGGGAACGACGACTGACCGCGAAAGCGCCGATCCGCGCGAGCACAACCGGGTTGCCAGACGCGGCGGTCGACTACGATGGCCGTCATGCGGGTGTTTCTGGCGATGACGGGCGCGAGCGGCGCCATCTACGGAGGGCGGACGCTGTCGGCGCTGACCGCCGCCGGATGCTCCGTCGGGCTCTGCGCCAGCAGTGCGGCGGCACAGGTGATCGGTCACGAGATCCTGGGACAGGGGCCCGAACCCACACAGCCCATGGATGAGACGGTCGCCGCCTTCGTCGAGCGTTTCGCGACCGGCCCCGGGGACGTGGAGATCGTCGACCAAGGAGATCTCACCAGCCGCTACGCGTCGGGTTCCGCGAAGATCGACGGCGTCGCGGTGGCGCCCTGCTCCATGTCGACGCTGGCGACCATCGCCGCGGGCTCGGGCCGGAACCTGGTGCACCGCGCCGCCGACGTGGCCCTCAAGGAGCGGCGACGCCTCGTGCTCGTCGCACGTGAGACACCGCTGTCCGAGATCCACCTGACCAACATGCTGACGGTGACCCGTGCCGGCGCCACCGTCCTGCCGGCATCCCCCGGCTTCTACAACCTCCCCGCGAGCGTCGACGACCTGGTCGACTTCGTGGTGGCCCGCACACTTGATCACCTGGGTGTGGACAACGCCCTCGTCGCGCGCTGGGGCGACGAAGAGGGCGCCGGCCGATGACGACGCCCGCCGACTTCGAGACGATGAGCGCCGACGGCATGGCGTTCCGCAGGATCGCACCGCGCTACGGGCTGCTCAACCGGATCGTCGGCATGGGCCTCGACCGTCGCTGGCGTCGGGCCGCGGCACGGGTGGCCGACCTGTCGGCCGGCGGGAGCGCGTTGGACCTCTCATGCGGGACCGGACACATGACCTTCGCTCTCGCGGACCGCGTCGGCCGGGCGGGCGCGGTGGTCGGGACGGATCTGAACGACGAGAAGCTTCAGATGGCGCGGGAGACAGCCGCTCGCGACGCCCGCACGAACGTCACGTTCCGCCACGCCGACCCGCTCGCCCTCCCGTTCGACGACGACGCCTTCGACGCGGCCACGATCTCGCTGGGTGCCCGCACCCTGCCGGATCTGCGCGGGGCCGTCACCGAGATGGCCCGCGTGGTCCGCCCGGGCGGGCGGGTCGTGATCCTCGAGCTCTCGCCCGCCCCCGTACTTCGCCCGGTGATCGGCCTCTGGTTCGACCGGGTCCTTCCCCGGATCGGCGCGGCCCTCGGCGCCTCCAGCGGCCTCTACTCGGAGATCTGGGCGTCCGCGAAGCGGTTTCCGACGCCCCGCGACCTGGCGGCGCTCATGGGCGAATGCGGGATCAGCGACGTCCGCTGGCACATGTTCACCGGCCGGATGGCGGCCCTGCACCACGGCCGGGTGGCGTCGTAGCCACCGCCCCGCCACGCGTCATGCGCCTGATCCGGCCGTTCCGACGCCTTCTCGATGACTGCGAACGTCGCCTGGGCGAGGTGGTCGCGGGACACACCGCGCTGCTGTCCACGCCGGCGGCCGACACGCTTGCCGCCGGGGGCAAGCGTCTGCGGCCACTGCTCGTGTTCTGCGCAGCACCCAATCCCGGCCATCACCGTGAGGCGCTGGTGTCCGCCGCCTCGGCCGTCGAGCTGGTGCACATGGCCACGCTCGTCCACGACGACATCATCGACGGTGCATCGTTGCGCCGCGGGCGACCGACGATCGCGCATGCCCAGGGCCCACGGGCGGCGGCCCAGGTCGGGGACTTCCTGTTCGCGCGGGCGTTCGCCGAGCTCACCAGGACCGGCGACCCGCAGGCGGTGCTCGAGCTTTCCGAGGCCTCGCTGGCACTGTCGCAGGGCGAACTGCTCCAACAGCAGGCGGCGTTCGACGTCGCACTCGCCGAGGACGCATACCTGGCGCGGTGCCGCTGCAAGACGGCGTCGCTGTTCGCGGTGGCCTGCCGGTTGGGCGCCCGCATCGGAGGCGGCGACGCCGAGACCTGTGACCGGGTCGGGGTGTTCGGCGAGCACGTGGGCATGGCCTTCCAGATCTTCGACGACATCCTCGACCTCACGGGCGACCCCGAGTCCACCGGAAAGCGTCGCGGGACCGACCTGCGCGATGGGACCGTCACACTTCCCGTCATCTACGCGATGCGCGACAACCCGGACCTTCGTCCTCGTGTGGCCGGCGTCCCGGCCGGGGAGGACGTCGATGCCCTCTGCACCGAGATCGCGGCGTCACCGGCGATCGCGGAGTCCCGGGAGCGCGCGCTGAGCTACGTGCGCTCGGCATGTGATGCGCTGGACGGCCTCCAGGGCGTCGCCGTGGCCGCGCTTCGGACCATCGCGGACGGGGTGGTGGACCGCTTCTCGTGAGTCGCCCGTCGACACCACTGCGCGTGGGGCGCATCGTCGCGCTCAACATGTACCCGGTGTATCACCAGCTCGAACGGGAGCGCCTGCCGCACGTCACGTTCACCGACGGGTTGCCCACGACCCTCAACAGGGCGGTGCTGGACGATCGTCTGGACGTGTCGGCCATGTCGAGCATCGAATACGCGCGTAACGCCGATCGCCTGATCCTCCTCCCCGTCGGCTCGGTGTCGGCGGCCGGAGCGGTGGACTCGATCCAGGTGTTCTCCCGCGTGCCGTTCGAGGAGATGCGGCGGGTCGCGGTGACACGGCACAGCGCCACGTCCGTCGCTCTTCTGCGCATCCTGGTCGGGCCTGACGTGTCGTTCGTCCCACTCGACGGGTCACCCGCCGCCGCCCTGGACAACGTGGACGGCGTCCTGCTCATCGCCGACGAGGCCCTCTCGGCACTGCGTACCTCCTTCGCGCCGTACTCGACCGATCTGGGCGAGCGGTGGCGCGCCCTGACCGGTCTGCCGATGGTGTTCGCCGTGTGGGCGGCACGCCGTGAGGCCCTCGCCACTCACGCCGCCTCCATCGAGGCCGTCAGTCGCGTCATCGAGAACGCGCCGCGCAACCACGCCGCGGACCCGGAGTCCGCGGTGCGGGCGGCAGCGGAGCGCTTCGATTTCCCGGCGTCGTTCATCCGCCGGTACTTCACGCGGCTCTCGTACGGATTCGGACCCGAGGAGCGCGCCGGCCTCACCCGTTACCTGGAGCTCGCGCATTCGTCGCGCGAACTCGGAACCGTCCCCGCCCTGGCCGCCTGATCTAAATTGAGGCCCTCATGACGACCACCGCATCCGACACCTCCATCCACGAGATCATCGATCGCGCCGACGCCGGTGAGCGCCTGACCGAGGACGACGCCCTCGCGCTGATCGCGTCACGCGACCTGGAGACCATCGGTGCCGCGGCGGGGCGCGCCCGCGCGCGGCGGACGCCGGCGGACGAGGTGACGTTCATCATCGACCGGAACGTCAACTACACGAACGTCTGCATCACCGACTGCGACTTCTGCGCGTTCTATCGGCATCCCCGCCACGAGCAGGCCTACGTGCTCCCCAAGCACGTCATCTTCCGTAAGATCGAAGAGACCCTGGCGCTGGGCGGCACCGCTCTCCTCCTGCAGGGAGGACACCACCCGAACCTGCGCATCGAGTGGTACGAGGACCTCTTCACCTCGATCAAGGAGCGCTACCCGGTCCACCTCCACGCGCTGTCGCCGTCCGAGGTGCTCCACATCGCCAAGTACTCGAAGCTGACGCTGGACGAGACCATCGACCGGCTGCGTGCCGTCGGTCTGGACTCCATCCCGGGCGGAGGCGCCGAGATCCTGGTCGACCGGGTGCGCGACGTGATCGCGCCGCGCAAGACGACGTCGGACGAGTGGCTGTCGGTCATGCGGACCGCACACCAGAAGGGCCTGTCGACCTCCGCCACGATGATGTACGGCACCGTCGACACCTGGGCCGACCGGGTCGAGCATCTGCGACGGCTGCGGGATCTGCAGGACGAGGCGCCCGGATTCCGCGCGTTCGTCTGCTGGAGCTACCAGTCGGGCGGCGGCAGCTGCCGAGGGGTCGACCATGTCCCCACGGATCACAACGACTACCTGCTGATGCTCGCGGTGAGCCGTCTGTACCTGGACAACTTCGACCACTTCCAGTCGTCCTGGGTCACCCAGGGCCTCGAGGTCGGGATCCGCGCCCTGGAGTTCGGGTGCGACGACATGGGCTCGATCATGATCGAGGAGAACGTCGTCCGGTCGGCGGGGACCGCCTTCCGGGTGGACACCGAACGCATGGTGGAGCTCATCCAGGAGACCGGACGCCGCCCGATCCAGCGTGACACCGCGTACCGGGTGGTGAAGCGCTACCCGGCACCCGTCGCCGCCTGACGCCTACGAGGGAACATCTCCCTCATACGGAAGACCCTCGGCATGCCAGGCGAGGATGCCGCCCTCACAGTTGGCGACCTCGCCCCAGTCGCCGAGGCTGTTCAGGTAGTCGGCCACCTGCCCGGAGCGGTTCCCACTGCGGCAGAAGATGACGAGCTCGACCTCCGTCGGCAGCTCGTCGATGCGGTCCTGCAGTTCGCTCATCGGGATGTGCACCATCCCCGGCACGTGATTCGCCGCGAGCTCGTGCGCCTCGCGCACGTCGATCACGACCACGTCGTCGCGCCCCAGGCGGTCACGGGTTTCGGACACCGAGTAGTCAGGCATGACGACAGCGTAGCGGGCGGCTGGGAGGACGCTCGCGGATGACCAGTTGTGGGGGTGCGTCACCGGTAGCCGGCCTGGGGTGGGCGGGTGGATGAGAAGTGCATCCGCGCCACCAGGGACACGCATCACCCCACGCGTTCTGCGGAATCAACCACCTAGAAGTCCATGGGCAGGATGAGGTCCTGGTCGATGGCGCGGATGAAACGCTCCGCGTCCTCCTCCATGTTGACCCGCGCGAAGGTGCGCAGATCGGAGAGAAGCTGCTCGGTCCCGTCGTTCAGGGCGTCGTCGAAGTGGTCGACGATGTCACCGCTGTACTCGCCCGTGTGCCAGTGCTCGCAGTCAGGGCAGCGGAGGGTGATCTCCCAGGCGTCGCCGCGGGACTCCTCCCACGTGACCGGGTAGACGAGCTCGCTCGAGCACTCGGTGCAGATGTGAAGGCCGGGCTCGCTCGGTGCGACGATGGCCTCGGCGTCCACCCCGGAGCCGACGGACTCGGGCGAGGACGTGACGACATCATCGAACACCACCACCTCGACGAAACGTCCGCCGGGAAGTTCGATGCGCTTGGTGCTGTAGCTCCTCATCAGGTGTTCCTCTGTCCATCGTCGGCGGGTGCGCCGATCGGGGTGAGCATGAAAGCCTCAGGTCCGGCTTCCACCTGCCTTATCGGAATCGCCGACAGCGAACTTGAATGGGCTTGGTCACGTGTTTACAGAACGTCAATCAACGCCTGGATCGTCGGCCGCGGTACCCGGACACCGTCGCGGTCGGATCGTTTCGCCGGATCCATCGACCCAGGGGGATCTAGATGTCGTCGCTGGCGACGAGACCGCCCTCGGCCTCCCAGTTCTTGATCCGGCCGGTGGTCTTCGTTCCGAAGCGGCGGCGAACGCCGTAGCCACCGTGATCGTCGTCCGGAAAGAACTCGACGCCATGGTCCTCGAGAGCGCGGCGAAGACGATGGTTCTCGTCGTCGGTGATCGACGACTCGCGCACCTCGAACCGACGGATCTGTTCGACCGTCAGCCCGGTCGCCTCCGCGAGCGTGTCCCGCGAGATGCGCGCGAGGGCCCGGCCGGCGCGGGCCTGGTCCGCGGGAAGGATGTCGCTGCTCATACCGGAGATCCTCGCACGTCCGATCGCACCCCGCGACACCACGGGTCGTTCTCCGCCTCCGCTTCGGGGCGGCACCACACCGGGTCAGACGGGGACGACGGCCTCCGCGACGCGATCCGCCTCGAAGCTGGAACGGACGAGCGGTCCGGCCTCGACGTGCGCCAGCCCCTGGGCCTCACCCAGCTCCTTGAGCGCCGTGTACTCGGAGGGGACGTAGTAGCGCTCGACGGGCAGGTGGGAGTCGGACGGCCGCAGGTACTGACCCACGGTCACCAGACCACAGCCCACCTGGGCGAGATCGCTGAAGACCTGCGCAACCTCGGGGAGCTCCTCGCCCAGCCCGACCATGATCCCGCTCTTGGCCACCATCCCGGCCTTCGCGGCGCGCTCGAGGAGCTCGAGCGTCCGCTCGTAACGGGAGCCGGGCCGCACGCGCTTGTAGAGGCGGGGCACCGTCTCGGTGTTGTGGTTGAGGACGTCGGGCCCCGCGTCGATGACGGCGTCGAGAGCATCCCAGTTGCCACGGAAGTCCGGGATGAGAACCTCGACCTTGGCGTCAGGGAGGCGATCACGAAGCGCGGCGATCGTCGCCGCGAAATGCGAAGCACCGCCGTCGGGGACATCGTCGCGCGCCACCGCGGTGACGACCACGAACTTGAGCCCCATCTGAGCGGCGGCGTCGGCCACCCGGTTGGGCTCGTCGGGATCCGGCGGTGCGAGCGGCTTCGCGCTGATGACGTTGCAGAACTTGCAGCCACGCGTGCAGCGTTCACCGGCGATCATGAACGTGGCCGTGCCGCGGGTCCAGCAGCGCGAGATGTTGGGGCACGCCGCCTCCTCGCAGACCGTGGTCAGCGACTTGTTGCGCATCAAGGAACGGATGCCGACATAGCCGGGACCGAAGCTGCCCTTGCCGATGACCCACCGAGGCAGGCGCTTGGGGACGAGGAGCTGGTCCAGTTCGTCCATCGGGACGTCCACCAGATCCAGGGCGCCGACCGGACCGTCGCCGACGAGCACCTCGCCGTCGAAGACGACATCCGGCACCCGTCCCTCCGCACGCGCAGCGCGCGCGAGGGCGAGGAGGTCATCGCTCGGGGCGACGCGAACGCGAAAACCGCGGTGCTCTGCCATAGGGACACAGGCTAGCGCCCCTCCGGCGCTGATGACCCGGGGCGCTCAGGTGTTGCAACCGGCCTCCCGGACGCGTACGCTCGCCCGCGCGTGGTTCTCTCCGACCGATCAATCAAAGAACAGCTCGCGTCCGGACGGCTCGTCATCGATCCGTACGACCCGGAGCTCCTGCAGCCCTCGTCGGTCGACGTGCGCGTGGCCGCGCAGTTCCGGGTGTTCCGGAACAACCGGCAGCCCTACATGGATGTCCGCCGGCCCTCCGAGGACCTGACCGAGCTGGTCGAGGTGGCCCACGACGAGCCGTTCATCCTCCACCCCGGCGAGTTCGTCCTCGGGACGACCTTCGAGCGCGTCGCGCTGCCGGACGACCTGGTCGCGCGACTCGAGGGGAAGTCGAGCCTGGGACGCCTGGGGCTGCTCATCCACTCCACCGCCGGGTACATCGACCCCGGCTTCGACGGTGACATCACCCTCGAGCTGTCCAACGTCTCACGCCTGCCCATCACGATCTATCCCGAGATGCGGATCGGTCAGCTCTCGTTCCACCAGATGACGACGCCCGTCGACACGCCGTATCAGGGGAAGTACAAGGGGCAGCGCGGTCCGACCGCCAGTCGTGCCTACCGCGACTTCCCCGACGCACCGGACTGAAGGGCCGCGATGAGTAGTGCCACGGACATCGTGGCACTACTCGTCGAGATGGGTCATTCCGCGGGATCGTGGATGTGGGGTGCGTCACCGGTGGATGCGGGGTACCGCCGGGCGCCGAAGGGCATGCTGAGGGGGGCGCACCCGCGCCGCCGGAGACGCGCACCACGCCACGGGATCATGGGATCAACCATCTAGTCGCCGCTCCGACGAGTGCGTCCCTGGGGACGCAGACGGTGCGCCGCGATGGCACCGCCGACGATCGCCGCGACGAACCCCGTGACCAGATTCCGCACCTGCGAGTCACCGCCGATACGCCAACTGGCGCCGCCAGGTCCGCTGAGGATGTCCACCAGGGTCGTCAAGGCGACGAAGATCGCCCAGAAGGCGGCCGCGGCCAGCGCGACGACCGCGGCGTGGAACACGCGGCGATCCTCCGCCCGTACGCCGGCGAGAAACCCCGCCAGCAGGCAGAGCGCGATCATCACAGCGAAGCGCAGCATGCCCTCGCCGGTGGAGATCACGATCAATCCGAGACCGGCGACGGTTCCTCCCCAGCCGACGGCCATCCACTCCAGATGAGTCACTCGAGGCATCCTAGATGGTTGATTCCCTGGAAGAGTGGACGTGGGCGCGTCACCGGTGGATGCGGGGCGGTGCCGAGCATGCTGGTCGCCTGTTCGAGTCGCCCGGTGGCTGGCCAGGGGTGGGCGGGTGGATGAGGGGCCGTATCCGCGCCACGGGGGCACGCACCACGCCACGAGTTCCGCGGGAATCAACCATCGCGATGGTTGGTCGGGGTGGCCGGGCGGATCCGGGGGGCTGCGGCCAGAGGGTGGGTACGTGGGCCGACGATGACGGACCCCTCACCACGTCTCCGTCAAGTCGCACCACAGACGTTCCGATGAGAGTGGCCGGGCCCAGCGGCGAAGGACTGCCCCGACTCCGAGCACCGGCCTGACGGCCTCGTCATTCGCGGCCGTCAGGCCGACAGTCATCGTAATTCGGGCACTGCGTGCTAACCTCGCCGGGCCGGCATCGATCCACCAAAGGAGCGGTATATGGGCGGCTTCGGATGGCCGGAGCTCATCATCATCCTCGTCATCGTTCTCGTCCTCTTCGGCGCCAAGCGCCTGCCGGAGATCGGACGCAGCTTGGGCTCTGGTATGCGCGAGTTCAAGGACAGCGTGAAGGACGGCGACGAGACGGACACGACGGACGGCCCGAACGGGGGTCCCGACGTCATCACGTCCGGAGAGGACTCCAAGAGCGCCTGACCGCGCGATCGTCCCGCCGTAGGAGCCGGGGGTGACCCACCCGGAACGCGGCCGTTCCTTCATCGTCACAGCGGACGTGATCGTCCCGGTCGTCGGTACTCCCATCCACGACGGCTACGTGGCCGTCGCCGACGGACGGATCGATGACATCGGTCCCCGTGCGGCGATGGGCGCGACCGACGCGACCATCGTCGCGTTGCCCGGGTGCGCCGTCTTCCCCGGGCTGATCGACACCCACTGCCACCTCGAGTGGAGCGCGACGACCCTCACCGGCGGCGACGGCACCTTCGCCGACTGGCTCCGGCAGATCATGCGTGCGGGCCAGGGCATGGGTCCCGATGGATTCCTGGAAGCCGCCCGCGAGGGTGCGCGACGTGCCCTGCTGTCCGGTACGACCACGGTGCTGGACAGCGGTCCCACCGGCGCGGCGGCGTATGCCCTCGCCGAGCTGGGGATGCGCGGAGTCGTTCACCTCGAGACGTTCGGTCGCCATACCGGGGATGCCGCCCGCAGCGCGGCGCGCGACCTTGCCGGCCGCATCGCGGCACTTCCGTCGTCGTCCCGCGTCGCGATCGGCGTGTCTCCCCACGCTCCCTACACGGTGGGTCGCGACCACTGGACGGCGCTCATGGATGACCCGGACCTCACCGACCGCCCCTGGATGACCCATCTGGCGGAATCGGCGGAGGAACTGCCCGCGGTCTGCGGCCTGCCGGGCCCGATGCGCGATCTCTTCCGCGAGCGTGATTCCACACCGGGACGGTGGCCGGGTGACGGCTCTGTCGTCCGGCGTCTCGCGACCGCCGGAGCCCTCTCATCGAACATGGTCGCCGCCCACTGCGTACACGTCTCCGCCGACGACATCGCCCTGCTCGCCGCCGCCGACGTCGGCATCGCGCACTGTCCGGTCTCCAACACGACCCTCGGCGTGGGAACCCACCCCCTGATGACGGCGCGGGCCGGCGGGGTATCCGTGGGACTTGGAACCGACAGCCCGGCCAGCGGCGGCCGGTACGACCTCCGCCACGAGGCCCGGGTCTGCCGACAGGTCCACGCCCCCGCATCACCCGACGCGTACACGCTTGTCGCCATGCTGACGATCGATGCCGCCCGCGCCTGCGGTCGGCAGGATGACATCGGGTCGATCGAGGTGGGAAAGCGCGCGGACCTGGTGGCGATCCCCGTGGCCGATGAGGATCCCGCGGAGACACTCCTGCGATCCGAGAGCCCTCCGTCACTCGTCATGATCGACGGGGTGATCCGGGTTCGTGACGGAAGGATTGTCGGCACCGGGACCTGATCCGGAACCCCCGTGGATTGAGGGGCTCCTGTGTTACCGTGCCCGAATGCTTCTGGATCAACAGCGGACCAAGCGGATGGTCAAGATCATCTCGATCATCTGCGCCGTCGCCTTCGTGGGCGTGCTTCCCGTCGTTCTCGGCCTCATCATCTGGGGGGACAACGACCCCACCGGACAGAACCAGATCATCAAGGAGGCGGAGGATCGCGTCAACGCGAATCCCACCGACGTGGAAGCGCTGGTCGATCTCGCGCTCCGCTACCGCTCGGCGAACCGCACCGCCGACGCCGACCGCACGATCCAGCGGGCCATTGACGCGCCGCCCAAGACGGCCGGCCAGCTCGACTCGCTGGTTTACGCATTGGCCGACACCCCGCAGCGGCAGACGGCGGTGCTGGACACATTCACCAAGGCCCACCCGAAGAACGCCGCCGGCTGGCTCCTCTACGGGCAGATCGCCGAACAACAGACACAGGCACTTCGCGCGCGACTCGCATACAGCCGGGCTCTGGCCAATGCCGGTGCCGACAAGGAGATCCGCCAGGAGGCCCAGCAGGGAATCCAGCGCGTCGCGACGATGGCGACGCAGTCGGTGCCCACGCCCACCGCACCAGGGGTCGTGACCGCGGCACCGTAGGCAAGCCGACTGGTAGGATGCTCGTCCCTCGGGCCATTAGCTCAGCTGGTAGAGCAGGGGACTCTTAATCCCAAGGTCGAAGGTTCGATCCCTTCATGGCCCATCTTCCGAAGGCCCCGCAAGAGCGGGGCCTTCGTCGTTTCCGAGGCATGTCCCCGGACATCGGCTAACCGCGCGCAAACCCGAGGTGGTAGGTGGCACCCTTGCGCGCCGCGATCGCCACGCCCACGAACCCCTGCTTCACCCGCACCTGCTTCCGCGCCACCACCCGGCCACGGACGCGCGCCGAGATCGTCACCTTCGCCGAACGCGAGAGCAGCATCGTGGCGCGGCGCTTGCCGGCCACGGTGGTCCAGCGGATGTTCCAGGCACGGGGTGCCGCGGGCGTTCCCGGGAGCGACGAGGTGTCGACCACCTCGAGCGCGTTCGCCGGTACGCCGTGGAGGTCGTGCAGATCCTCGTCGTTCCAGCCGGGACTGGGGGCTCCCGAGATGAACCCGGCGGACCCGTTGTCGGCGACGATGAACCCGTAGCGCTTCCCGGCCTCCAGGATCGCGCGCGTCTGCGGGCCGAAGCGACGGGTGTCGTACGACGCGCGCACACGGATCCGCAGTCCCATCGGCGGGGTGGACGGCGTGCGTACGCTGCTGGCGAAGTGACGTGCCGGCCAGAGGTAGGCGCGCTGCGTCGTGGGCAGGGTGATGCGCAGCGCGTGGTCGATGCCGCCGATGCCCGCCGCGACCTCGTCGTACCGGGCGAGCCCCGGGAAGATGGGCAGTCCGGCGGCGTCGGCGCTCGTCCAGCCCGCCGGTCGCAGCCGGTCGGAGCGCAGGTCCCAGCGCGCACCGGATCCCGCGTGCCAGCCACGCGTTCCGGTGCGCTGCGCGGCGAAGAGCTCGGACAGCGTGCAGGTGGAGCGATCGATGAGCAGGATGTGCCGATCCCCGCCACCCTCGATCGCGACCCCGTCGGGGATCGGGTACGGGCCCGGGTCCGACTCGTCGTCGTAGTCGAACGTCACCGGCGACGTCGGCGTCGCCGAATCAACCACGTTGAACGGGATGCCATATCCGTCGGCGTCACTGTCGCTGAAGTCCGGGTGCAGACGCGTGATACGCGACGCCGAGATGAACGCCTTCGATCCCGCGGCCACGGGGAGCCGGTCGACCCGCTGGTTCCACGGGTTCGACTCCGGGAAGATCGGACAGTCGGGTGCCTGCGGAAGCGGTCGGGCCGACGCCGTGGGGGCAAGCGCGACGAGGGCTGCCCCCGCGGCGAAGGCGACGGACGTACGACGGGCGGTTCTCATGCGGGAGACGTTCCTGTGACGCGGGGTTTCGGTCACACCGCGCGGACGGAACTGGGCCCGTCCCACGGCGATTCGCCGTTTCGACGGAGCGACCCGACGCGCCTGAAGTCTAGATGGTGGCTAGGCCGCGCTGGGCAGGCCCGCGCCGATCTCCACCGTTGACGGCTCGACGACGGGCGGGCGCACCGGAACCGTGACCCGCCGGTCGCGATCCTCCAGGGCCCGCATCATCCGGGCGCGCTGCCGCTGTAGATCCGCCAGCACGGCACCGTCGCCGGCCACGACCGCGCTCGCCGTCGCCCGTCGGACGACGTCACGCCGAAGCGCCTTGCGGAACACCACGACGGTGAGGAGGGCCAGGGCCCCGACGATGCCGAATCCGACGGAGACGATGATCGTCATCGGGTCCATGGTGCCTGCGCTCCCTGAGTCGTCGAGGGCGAGACATCGCCCCGGTGATGGTGGACGACGGATGCCACGGTGACCCGAACGGAAAGTGCACCGATATACCGATCCTCGTGAGCATCCATACTTGCTGATGACGTTCGCCTCGCAGGGACCGGATCCTTCCGTGTTCGTCGATCCGGCTCCGGGAATCGACGCCGGGTGCAGCCGCTATCGTGGCCCGTTCACATGGCCCGATCGCTCCGACTCCGACGCTGGCAGAGAGACGCGCTGGATCGCTTCAATGCGCGAGCGAGCGCGGACTTCCTGGCGGTCGCCACGCCGGGCGCCGGAAAGACCACGTTCGCGCTGACGGCGGCGCGCCAGGCGGTGCAACGCGAGCCGGCCCGCGTGGTGGTGGTCGCGCCGACCCAGCACCTGAAGGGACAGTGGGCCGACGCCGCCGAGGTCTTCGGCCTCATCCTCGAGAGCGCATGGGTATCCGGGCAAGGTGGCCTGCCCGCCGACGTACACGGTCTCGTCACCACCTACCAGCAGGTGGCGAAGAGCGCACAGGAGATCCGTGACATCGCCCGCGGCGCGTTCGTCATCCTCGACGAGATCCACCATGCGGGCGACGACCGGGCATGGGGTGACGCCGTTTCGACCGCCTTCACCGAGGCGTCCCAGCGGCTCTCACTGTCGGGCACCCCCTTCCGGTCCGACACGCTCGCCATCCCGTTCGTCCACTACGACGATGACGGCCTGGCGACGGCCGACTTCGACTACGGCTACGCCGCCGCCCTCGGCGACGGCGGGGTGGTGCGCCCCGTGCACTTCCCGAGAATGGACGGCGAGATGGAGTGGGTCGGCGCCGACGGTGCCCTCGCCTCCGCCTCGTTCGCCGACAACCTCGACCGCGTGGGGTCGGCCGCGCGGCTGCGCACCGCGCTGTCGGCGGAGGGCGAGTGGCTTCCCCACGTCGTCGGGGAGGCCCACCGCCAGCTCATGACCATCCGCGAGACCCACCGTGACGCCGGCGGGCTCGTCATCGCCACCGATCAGAAGCACGCACGCGCGATCGCCGACATCATGCTGCGACGGTTCGGGGTACGCGCCGTGGTGGCCCTGTCGGAGGACTCGGACGCCTCGGACCGGATCGCCGCGTTCGGGCGGAGCACGGACCCCTGGATCGTCGCGGTCCGCATGGTGTCGGAGGGCGTCGACATCCCCCGCCTGCGCGTCGGGGTCTTCGCGACGACGACCACCACCGAGCTCTTCTTCCGCCAGGCCGTGGGACGCATCGCCCGATGGATCCGTGGGCTGGGTCCGCAGCCCGCGTACATGTACGTCCCGGACGACCCCCGCCTTCGTCACCACGTGATCGCCGTCGCCGAGCAGCGACGACACAGCCTGCGTCGCCAGGAGGACGAGGACGGCCCGGCACCCGAGCCGGATCCCACCGCCCTTGACGAGCTGGCCGGCCCGCCGGCCCGTGACGAGGACCAGCTGTCGCTCTTCATGCCCGTGTCGGCCACCCCCACGGGGCAGGCCGCCGTGCACACCCCGTTCGAGAGCGGCATCGACGCATCGGACGCCGACGACGAGGGCCTCCTGATCGAGTTCCCGGACGTCGCGCACCTGGTGCTGGTGAACGAGGGCGAGGTCAGCCCCCGCGAGCGGCGTCGGCGCCTGCGCGACGCCAACGCGGCGGCGGTCCGGCAGCTATCACGAGACCGCCGCCTGACCCACGCGCACGTCAACGCCGAGCTGAACCGCGCGGTCGGCATCCGTCAGATCGGTGAGGCCACCCTGGACCAGCTGGAGGCACGTCACCGCGCGGCGGAGCGCTGGCTGGTGGGCCTGCCGCTGCGGAGCGACGCCGCCGTCTGACCGGCAAACGGCGGGTCTGCGCTTCGGCCCCGGGCAGGAATGCCCGTCGACCGGAACAACAAGACCATGTGACCGAACGGCTCCACCCACTCCGCATCCCCGCGATCGCCCGCATCGTGACCGGACTCGTCGTCGGAGCCGCCACGGTGCTCGTGCTCCCGGGTGTCGAGCCGTGGATCGCGCGCCTGCTCACCGGATGGGTCGCCTTCACCATCGTCATCACCGCCCTGCTCATCCCGCTCATGCGCTGCGACGGAGAGCGGACCGCAGGCATCGCGACCCGGGAGGACGACACCCGCGGGCTCGCCCGAACCCTGTCGCTCCTCGCCGCCACGGTGAGCCTGGCCGGGTCCGGCATCGTGCTGCACGAGGCCAACACCCGAGACGGCGGAGGCGCGACCGCCCTGGTGATCCTGGGCCTCGCCACGGTGTTCGTCTCGTGGCTCGTGCTCCACCTCGAGTACACGCTCCACTACGCGCACCGCTACTACGCCGACGGCGGTGGCGTCACCTTTCCCGCCGAGTCCGGCGAGGAGCCGTCCCCGCCGGACTTCCGCGATTTCGCGTACCTCTCGTTCACGCTGGGGATGACCTTCCAGGTCAGTGACAACAACGTCACCACGCGGAGGATGCGGCGCCTGGTGCTGGGCCACTGCCTGCTCTCGTACCTCTTCAGCGCGGTCATCATCGCCGTGACGATCAACGCGGTGGCGAGCTTCGTGCGATAGATCGCACACCCGTGCGATGAACTCTCCCGGCGGGCCGTTCGTCACGCACCGCGACGGTTGACGCAATCGGCGGCCGACGGCGGCTACCATCCGGAGACGATGGCGTACAACGTCTCGGTGCTGACATACGCGGACGCCCTTGCGGCGGGCTTCGTCTCGTTCGCGAGCCCCTGTGCGCTCGCGCTCGTCCCCGGCTACCTGTCGTTCATCTCGGGCGCCACCTCCGGCACCGTGGCCATGGGACCCGACGGCACCGTCGCCGCGCGGTCGCGACCCGTGCTCACGGCGACCGGGGCGTTCGTGGCCGGCTTCGCCATCATGTTCACACTCTGGGGCGCGGGCGCCGGCTACCTCGGCAACTCGCTCTCCGACCGGCGTGACCTGATCAATGTGATCAGCGGGGGACTTCTCATCGCGATGGGCGCGCTCATGCTGGCCATCCCCCACCTGTCGTTCCTCCAGGGCGAGAGACGCCTCAACTTCAGCCGCCGTCCGACGACCCTCGGCGGCGTCATGCTGGCCGGCGCCGCGTTCGCCATCGCGTGGACCCCATGTACCGGACCGTTCCTCGGCCAGGTGCTCACGCTGGCCGTCCCCACGGAGTCGCCGCGAGTCGGCGCGTCGCTGCTGTTCGTCTATGCGCTGGGTCTGGGCATTCCCTTCCTGCTCGCCGGGCTGTTCATGACGCAGACCCTGGCGCTGTCACGCCGGGTGCGTGACCACTGGAAGATCATCACGACGGTGTCCGGGATTCTCACCATCGCGATCGGCATACTCATCGCCACAGGACGGTTCACCGTCATCACGCAAGAGATCTCAGGACTGGGGCTCGCTCTCTGAACATCATCTCGGTCATCGGAAATCGCCCGCAGTTCGTGAAGGCGGCGCCGCTCTCCCGTGCCCTGCGGCGCGACAACGACGAGATCCTCGTCCACAGCGGACAGCACTACGACCCGGAGCTCGCCGACCTCTTCTTCGACGAGCTCGACATCCCGGCGCCGGACCACGCGCTCGAGGTGGGCCCGGGCTCGCCCAACATGCAGCTCTCGACGATGCTGGCACGCCTGGATCCCCTGATCGAAAGCGAACGCCCGGACCTGGTCATGGTCTACGGGGACACCACCACCACGCTGGCCGGGGCGCTGGCGGCCGCCAAGCGTGACGTCCCGATCGCCCACGTGGAGGCCGGGCTGCGCTCCTTCGTGCGGTCCATGCCCGAGGAGCAGAACCGCGTCGTCACCGACCACCTGTCCGAGCTTCTGTTCGTGCCGACCCAGGTGGCTGTCGACAACCTGGAGGCCGAGGGCATCACCTCCGGCGTCCACGTCGTGGGCGACGTCATGTACGACGCCGCGCTCCTGTTCGCGCCGGTCGCCAAGGAGCGTGAGGGAGCCGCGAAATACGGGCTCGAGGCGGGCGAGTACGTGCTCGTCACCGTCCACCGGGCAGCCGCCACCGACACCCGCGAGGCCCTCGAATCGCTGGTGGAGGTGCTGTCGGCCCTGGGTCGCCCGGCGATCTTCCCGGTCCACCCCCGCACCCGCGCCAAGCTGGAGGCCGCCGGCCTCTGGAATGCGCTCACGTCCATCCCGGACCTGCACGTGGCGCCACCGGTGGGCTATCTGGACTTCACGAACCTCCTGACCACGGCCGCTGCGGTGGTCACCGACTCGGGCGGGGTCCAGAAGGAGGCGTACTTCCACGCCATCCCGTGCGTCACCCTCCGCGACGAGACCGAGTGGGTCGAGACCGTGACCGGCGGCTTCAACGTCCTCACCGGCATGGATCCCGCAAAGGTCGTGGCCGCGCTCACGCGCACCGATATCCCGACCGAGCGCCCGCTCTACTACGGCGACGGCGACGCGGCCGGAAAGATCAGCGGAATCCTCACCGAATGGGCCACCGCCCGCCCGTGAGCGTCCGCTACATCAGCACGCGGGGCACCACGGATCAACCGGGCGCCTCCTTCACCGACATCCTCCTCGAGGGACTCATGCCCGACGGCGGGCTCGCCGTTCCCGATGTCTACCCGCACCTGGGCGAGGCCGACCTCGACGAGCTGCGCGATCTGTCGTACGCCGACCTCGCCTTCCGGATCCTGTCGCTGTTCATCGACGACATCCCCGAGGCCGACCTCCGCGACATCGTCGACCGCACCTACACACCCGCGGTCTTCGCCAACGCCGGCCCCGGCGAGAACCCCGCGGACATCACCCCCCTGGTGCGGCTGGACGACGACCTGTGGATCCTGGCCCTGTCGAACGGTCCCAGCCTGGCGTTCAAGGACATCGCCATGCAGCTCCTGGGAAACCTGTTCGAGTACGTGCTGGGCACCCGCGGCGAAACCCTCAACATCCTGGGCGCGACGAGCGGCGACACCGGTTCGTCCGCCGAGTACGCCATGCGGGGCAAGAGTGGCATCAGCGTCTTCATGCTGTCGCCGCACGAGCGCATGAGTGCCTTCCAGACGGCGCAGATGTTCAGCCTTCAGGATCCGAACATCCACAACATCGCCGTACGTGGCGTGTTCGACGACTGCCAGGACATCGTCAAGGGCGTCTCCGCCGACGCACGCTTCAAGCGTGCCTACCGCATCGGGACGGTCAACTCGATCAACTGGGCCCGGGTGGCCGCGCAGGTCGTCTACTACTTCGCCGCCTACTTTGCGGCCAGCAAGGATGGGGCCACGCCGGTCAGCTTCTCGGTGCCCTCCGGGAACTTCGGCAACATCTGCGCCGGCCACATCGCCCGGATGATGGGCCTCCCCATCCGACGACTGATCCTCGCCACCAACGAGAACGACGTTCTGGAGGAGTTCGTGCGGACGGGCATCTACCGTCCCCGCGCCGCAGAGGCCACCCACGCCACGTCCAGCCCCTCCATGGACATCTCACGCGCGTCGAACCTGGAGCGCTTCGTGTTCGACGCCGTCGGACGCGATCCCGGGACGGTGCGCACCCTGTGGACTGCGCTCTCCTCGGACGGCGTGTTCACGCTGCCGACCCCGGGCTCACCGGCCGACGTGATCGCCGGGTTCGGGTTCGTCGCCGGATCGAGCACGCACGCCGACCGCCTGGCCACCATCCGCGAGATCCACGACCGCTACGGCCGCCTCATCGACCCCCACACCGCGGATGGCGTGCACGTGGGACGACAGGTCCGCGAGACCGACGAGCCGCTGGTCTGCCTGGAGACCGCGCTTCCGGCCAAGTTCGCCGCCACCACCATGGAGGCCATCGGCCAGGAACCGCCACGACCAGCCCGGTTCGACGGCATCGAGAACCTGCCCCAACGGTTCGAGGTGGTCGACGCCGACGTGACCGCCGTCCGCGACGTCATCGCCGCGAACGCCGCGCCCGTCAACGAATAGACCTCTCCGCCCTGCCCGGGGGATCGTCCGGCACCTCGATCACGACGACGCGGCCGTAACTCGTGACGAGCGCCTTCGGCCGCACCAGGAGCCACAGCTCGCTCCGCCTGCTGCGTTCCTGCCTCTCCCAGCGCGACGCCTCCACGAGATCCAGGATGCCGGAGGCCAGGGCCGCGCCCACGATGACGCCGGCGGTCACACCGCCCCACTCGGCCAGAGCATCGAACATCAGCACGACGATCACGGTCAGGAAGACCGCGCCCGAGTAGCGCATGCGCCGCTCCCGGCCGGCGGCCCGGGTCTCGAACACCATGCTGGCGGCCGGCGGGCGCACCTCGGCCAGTCCCTCGTTCACACGCCGCGACACGTTGAGGACGGCGGCGATCACGCCCAGCACGAAGACGAGGACAGCGACGAACAGGGCCCGGCGCATCTGGAGCGGCTGGTCGACCAACCACTGGGTCACCCACCAGAGGACCGTCGCCGCCACGACAGCGAGCGCGAGGCTGCCACGGATGCGGATCTCCTCCGGGGCGCGGGCGATCCGGGGCATGCCTTCAAGCGTCGCGTCGGCCATTTCGGTTACGATAACCCCTTGCACACAATGACCCAACCCACACACGCGTGGTGACGCCACCCGCGCCGCGGGTGGGCGTGATCGGCATGGGCTACGTCGGCCTGCCGCTCGCCGTCACCTTCGCGGAAGCCGGTGTTCCCGTCATCGGCCTCGACGCCGTCCAGTCCAAGGTTGCACAGCTCAACCGCGGCGAGTCCTATATCGAGGACGTTCCCAATGACAGGCTCCTCCCCCTCGTGGAGAAGGGCCTCGTCACGGCGACGACCGACTGGGACAAGATGCGGTTCGTCGACAACGTCATCATCTGTCTCCCCACACCGCTCGACGACCATCGTGAGCCGGATCTGTCGGCGGTCCTCGGAGCCGCCGAGAGCCTCGCCACACGCCTCCGCAAGGGGCATCTGGTGGTCCTGGAGAGCACGACGTACCCCGGCACCACCCGGGACGAGCTCGTGCCGGTGCTCGAGCGCTCCGGACTGCAGGCAGGACGTGACTTCAACATCGCCTTCTCGCCGGAACGCGTGGATCCCGGTCGCACCGACTGGACCACCCGCACGACCCCGAAGGTGGTCGGCGGCCTGACGGAGGAGTGCTCCAACCGCGCCCAGGAGCTCTACGGCGCGTTCGCCGACGAGGTCGTGCCGGTCTCCACCCCCGAGATCGCCGAGATGACGAAGCTCCTGGAGAACATCTTCCGGAGCGTCAACATCGCCCTCGTCAACGAGATGGCGATGCTCTGCGACCGCATGGGGATCGACGTCTGGGAGGTGATCCGCGCGGCGTCCACGAAGCCGTTCGGGTTCATGGCCTTCCAGCCCGGACCCGGCCTCGGTGGCCACTGCATCCCGATCGACCCCTTCTACCTGACCTGGAAGGCCCGCGAGTACGAGTTCCACACCGAGTTCATCGAGCTCGCCGGCAAGATCAACTCGCACATGCCGTCCTTTTGCGTCAACAAGTTGTCGCGTGCGCTGAACACCAAGCGCAAGCCGCTCAACGGCAGCCGTATCCTCGTGATCGGCGTCGCCTACAAGGCCGACGTGAACGACATGCGCGAGAGCCCGGCACTCAAGGTCATCGAGCTGCTGGTCGGCGAGGGTGCGGAGGTCTCGTACCACGACCCGCACATCCCGACCCTGGTGAAGAAGGGCCTCACGAGCGTCGAGCTGACCGCCGAGAACCTCGCCGCGGCCGACGCCGTCGCGGTCGTCACCCCGCACAGCTCGGTCGACTGGGACTTCGTCGCCGACAACGCGCAGCTCGTGGTCGACTTCCGCAATGTCGTGCCGCAGCGCGACGGAAAGGTCTGGACGCTTTGAGCACGGTTCGACTGGGTGTCGTGGGCCTCAACTACTGGGGTCCCAACCTCGCACGGAACTTCGACCGGCTGCCGGGGTGCGAGCTCGCCTACTGCTGCGACCTCGACGAGGAGGTCCTCGACCGGCACCGCGCCGCCTTCCCGCAGAGCACGTTCACCACGAACCTGGACGACCTGCTGAACGACGGTTCGCTCGACGCCGTCGTCATCGCGACGTCGGTGCCCACCCACGGCGCGCTCGCGTGCCAGGCTCTGGACGCCGGCAAGCACGTCTTCGTCGAGAAGCCGCTCGCCCTCACGGTGGAGGACGCCCGCCGGGTCACCGACCTCGCCGCCGAGCGCGGCCTCGTCGCCATGGTCGACCACCTCCTCGTGTACCACCCCGGCCTGGGGAAGGTGAAGGAGCTCATCGACAGCGGCGAGCTCGGGTCCAAGACCTACTACATGTACGGCAACCGCCAGAACCTGGGCATCGTCCGCCAGGACGAGAACGCTCTCTGGAGCCTCGGCCCGCACGACATCAGCGTGATGCTGTGGTTCGCGGGCGAGCGCCCGTCGGAGGTCGCCGCCTGGGGCAGCTCGTACCTGCAGGAGGGTGTGGAGGACGTGGTCTTCGGCCATCTGCGCTTCCCGTCCGGGGTCACCGGGCACCTTCACCTGTCATGGCTCGACCCGCACAAGATGCGGAAGATGACCGTGATCGGGTCGGAGCGCATGGTGGTGTTCGACGACATGGAAACCGACCGCAAGGTCACGGTCTACGACAAGGGCCCCGTCCCCCCGACATCGGAGTACGGCGAGTACATCCAGGTTCGCTCGGGAGACATCCACATCCCGAAGATCCCGGGTACCGAGCCCCTGCGACTCGTCTGCGAGCACTTCGTGGAATCGGTCGCCAACGGAACCACCCCCCTGTCCGACGCCGCCGCCGGCCTCGCCGTGGTGGAGGTCCTGGAGGCCATGACCGAATCGCTGGCCTCGTCCGGCCGGCCCGTCAGTCTGTCCTGAGGATCGATCCCACGATCCCGCGCAGTCAAACCGTCTCAGGAGGCGCACAGTGAGCCGTGAGAACCTGGTCCTCGGTGAGGGCGTCGTCATCGGCGAGGACGTCGAGATCGGGGCCAACGTGGTCATCCACGAGGGCACCGTCATCGGCGACGGCGTCGTCATCCAGGACAACGTGGTGCTGGGCAAGCAGCCCCGCCTGGGCAAGAGGTCCACGGCCAAGCGCGAGCCGGCCGCTCCGCTTCGCATCGGGTCCGGCACCGCGATCTGCGCCGGCGCCGTGATCTTCGCCGGCTCGGTGGTCGGCGACGACTGCGTCATCGGCGATCAGACGGCCGTCCGCGAGCGCGTCACCATCGGGAACAACGTGATCCTCGGCCGCGGCAGCCTCGTCGAGAACGACACGTCCATCGGCGACAACACGAAGATCCAGGCGAACGTCTACATCACGGCGTACTCGCTGCTCGAGGACAACGTGTTCATCGCGCCGTGCGTGGCGACGACCAACGACAACTTCATGGGCCGCACCGAGGCGCGTCACGACTCCGTGAAGGGCCCCACCATCCGACGCGGAGCCCGCGTGGGAGGTGCCTGCGTGCTGCTTCCCGGGATCGAGATCGGTGAGGAGGCGTTCATCGCCGCCGGCGCGCTCGTGACGAAGGACGTTCCCGCCGGCAAGCTCGTGGCCGGACTTCCGGCGCGCGTGTGGCGGGACGTGCCCGCCGAGGAGCTGCTCGAGAACCAGTAGGGATTGTCCCTCGGGCCCCGTGACCGATGGGGCCGCATCTACCAGACGGTGATCGGCCGCGGCTGCGGGTGCTGGCGCAGACGGCGATCCTTGGTCACCAGCTGACAACCCGTCTCGATCGCCGTCGCGTAGATCATGCGATCCGCCGGATCGCCCAGGAAGGTCGACGGAAGAGCCGCGGCCGTATCGGCGACATCGGGCCCCACCCGCATTGTCCGGAGCACCGCCGACAACCCCCGAAGCCATGTGCGGGTGGGAATCGTAAGGGTGATGCGCCCCTTGTGGGCGAGCCACGCCAGCTCCCACCAGGTGATGTCCGCGACGGCCAGTTCCTCGGCGTTCTCAATCGCCGTCGCGGCCGCTTCACTCAGACGGTCGGGCTCCGCCGTCAACCAGTGGACGACGTGGGTGTCGAGCAGAAGGATGCTCATCCGGCGTCCCAGTGAACACCTGTGGTGAAGAGGTCCTCCTCCTCAGCAGCGGAGGCAGCGACGCCCGCGTAGGTACCACGTAACGAAGCAGCGCCCCGGATAGGCACGATCCGAGCGACCGGATGTCCTCGCTTCGTCACCTCGATCTCTTCACCGGCTGCCACTTCATCGAGGACGGCGAGGATCGTCGCCTTCAACTCCGTTGCGGTCATCGATTTGGTCATATGGTCATTCTACCGGTCAGATCGTCTGAGCTCCAGGGCTTTCACCGCAAGAGAACATGCAGCGTGAAATGCTCTCCAGCACGCAATCGTGATACCTCAGATCACGCAAGAGGTGATGCCCACGACTGCATACGGTCCGCAGGCCCATCGAGCAACGGCCGTCCGCGTCGACCGCGACGTCCTCGCGCTCGATCATCCCAGCGCGCTGACGATCAGGTACTCAGCGCACGGAGCGACGGATCTCGAACCAGTGTGAGCGCAGGCCGAGTGCCCGGCGCACCTCCGGCCCGGTCATGATCTTCACCCCGCCGGAACGGGTGGTG
This sequence comes from uncultured Bifidobacteriaceae bacterium, assembly GCA_964531025.1. Taxonomy (GTDB): domain Bacteria; phylum Actinomycetota; class Thermoleophilia; order Miltoncostaeales; family Miltoncostaeaceae; genus CALMEC01. The sequence continues at coordinate 1,382,558 of CAZHDY010000001.1, forward strand.
ATGCGGACCCGCAGGGCCCGGGGGGATGCGCTGCGCTTGATGATCTTCATGCTGAGCACCGGCTTCGTCCCCAGCAACTGCCCCAGGCGCGTGTCGGTGAAGCGCTGGATGTCCTCACCACGCCAGAGGTGCCGCGGTGAGATGCGGTCGTACTTCGCGTCGTTGATGCTCACCAGGTACGGGACGGGGTTGGAGAAGACGTTCTCGGAGTTCTCGGTCCGCCCACCGGAGGTCGAGAAGAAGTAGGTGGTCGCGACCTTCCCCTGGTAGGTCGCCACCTTCCCCGCCGTGGCGCGAACCGCCGCAGAGGTGCGCGAGTCCTCGCCGCCGGCACCCCCGTAGACCTGGCTGCGTTCGTCGGCGTACATGTCGAACGGGCCGGCCTTCTTGGTGGCGATGGCGTACGAGCGTGCCGTGATCGCCTGCGCTTCCAGCACGGCCGGAGCCCTGTCGCCCCACGAGGCCGGCATCTCGCGGGGTACGACCCCCAGGAGGTAGTCCTCGAGATCGATCACGTTGATCACGCGCACGCTCGATCCGAGCTGCGTCACCTGGAGGCTGCCGCGGTACCGCGTCCCGTTGAGGCTGATCGTGCCGCCGTCCTTCGGTGTCAGGACCAGCGCACCCTTGCGCTCGGCCACCGTCCGGCCGTCGGCCCGCGCGACCACGATGCGACCGCCGCCCGCGTGGCGCACGAAGAGCTCGGTGTCCCCGGGAAGGGTCTGCGAACCGTCGCCGTCACCGCCGCCGACGGTCAGCTCATCGCTGGATGACACCCGTGCGCGGGGGGCTCCACCGACGAGCAGTACCCGCACCGTGGTGGTGGGCAGCTCGGAGATCGTCGTCCCGCGGTAGTACGTGGTGATGATGTCCTCGGCCGACTTCCCGTCCAGCGCCATCCCGTACGCCCCGTACTGCGACATGCCGACACCGTGACCGAAGCCGCGCCCGGGGAACCGGAAGGTGAACCGGGGCACCGGCTTCTTTTTCTTCTTCGCGTGCTCGGTGGCACCCGTGGCTTCCACACGATCCGATGAAGTGGATCGGGCGTCCGCTGCATGCCCGACGGCCGGGATGAGCAGTCCGGCGGTGAGCACGGTGCTGATGATGTGACGACGCATGGACGGCATCCTCCCCCAGGTGCATTGCGTCCTGCAAACGACGATGGTCTGTCGGCGGGAGCCCCAATCTGCTTGAGTTGGCCGGTATGGGGATGAACGTGACAAGGATCGCCGACGGCCTGTGGCGGTGGTCCTCCGATGCCGGTGGGGCGACGATCTGGTCGACCTACGTGGAGGCACCCGACGCGGTCGTGGTGATCGATCCGCGCCTTCCGGTGGAATCCGAGGAGGCCGACCGTTTCTGGACGGCCTTCGACCGCGACGTGGAACGACGTGGCCACCCCGTGCGGGTGCTCCTGACCGGAGACGCGGACATCGCCTCCGTGACGGCGTTCCGCGAACGACACGACGCATCGGTCGGGGGAGCCACCGGATCACGGGCCGACGGCATCACCCCCGTCGCTGACGGAACGTCACCCGCGGCCGGGGTCGTCTGTCGAACCCTCACCGCGCCGACCGGCGACCGGCGGGGGATGTACCTGCTTCACGACCACGCGGCCGTCGTCATCGGCGACTTCCCCGAGGCGCCGGAGCACCGCCGGACCCTGGTGACCCACGTGATCGACTCGACCAACCTGAGGGCCCAGAAGACGGGCGAGACGCCCACGACCTTCCGGTGGCTCCTGTCGTCGATCGACGAGCCCATCGATCTGGACCCGGAACCGGCCGGCTAGCCTGGAATCGGTGAGGGCACCGCGGCGGCGCCCTCCGGTGGTTCGTCGTCCTCGGTGACCGGGGCGGCGAACTGGGACCGGTAGAGCCGGTCGTACGCCCCGCCCGCCGCGATGAGCGACTCGTGGGTCCCCTGCTCCACGATCGCGCCGTCCTCCATCACGAGGATGAGGTCCGCGTCGCGAATGGTGGACAGCCGGTGCGCGATGACAAAGCTCGTGCGATCGTGACGCAACGCGCTCATCGCCTGCTGGAGGACGAGCTCGGTACGGGTGTCGACCGAGCTGGTGGCCTCGTCCAGGATCAGCAGGTCCGGATCCGAGATGAACGCGCGGGCGATGGTGATGAGCTGCCGCTCACCGGCCGAGACGTTGCTCCCCTCCGAATCGATCACCGTCTCGTACCCGTCGGGGAGTGATCGCACGAAGCGGTCCACGTAGGCCGCACGCGCGGCCTCCACGATCTCGTCATGCGTGGCGCCCGGTCGTCCATAGGCGATGTTCTCGGCGATCGTGCCGCCGAAGAGCCAGGTGTCCTGGAGCACCATGCCGGTGCGGGCGCGCAGGTCGGCACGCGTCATCTCGGCGATGTCCACACCGTCCAGGGTGATCCGGCCGCCATCCAGCTCGTAGAACCGCATGATGAGGTTGACCAGCGTCGTCTTGCCGGCACCGGTGGGCCCGACGATGGCCACGGTCTGGCCGGGCGCCGCAACGAGCGACAGGTCGCGGATGAGCGGCTCGTCGGACAGGTAGGAGAAGCTGACGTGCTCGAAGCGCACCTCACCCATCTCGGCGTCGCGGGCGATCGTGCGCGGGTGCTCCGGATCGGACACCTGTTCGTCCTCGTCCAGGAGCTCGAACACCCGCTCGGCCGACGCCACCCCGGACTGCAGCACGTTGGCCATGGATGCCACCTGTGAGAGCGGCTGCGTGAAGTTGCGCGAGTACTGGATGAAGGCCTGCACCTCACCGATGGTCATGCCTCCGCTGACCACGCGCAGACCACCCACGACCGCGACAAGCACGTACGTGAGATTCCCGATGAACATCATCACGGGCATGATGATCCCCGAGATGAACTGGGCCCGGAACGACGACTCGTAGAGCTCGTCGTTGGTCCGGGCGAAGCGGCGGGCCGCCTCCTGACGCTGGCCGAAAACCGTCACGAGCGAGTGCCCGGTGTAGAACTCCTCGACCTGACCGTTCAGCTCGCCGGTGGCGCGCCACTGGGTGATGAACTGCTTCTGGCTGCGCTTCGCGATCTGAGCGGTGATGACGAACATGACCGGGATCGAGAGCAGCGTGATCACGGTGAGCCATCCGCTGACCGTGAGCATCATGACGATGGTGCCGATGACCGTCAGGCCGCTCACGAGGAGCTGCGACATGGTCTGCTGCATCGACTGCGAGATGTTGTCGATGTCGTTGGTGACCCGGGACAGCACCTCGCCGCGCTGCTGCCGGTCGAAGTACGACAGGGGCAGGCGGTTGAGCTTGTCCTCCACGTCGGTGCGGAGCGTACTCATGGTGCGCGTCACGATCCCGGCCAGGAGGAAGCCCTGCAGCCACATGATGAGGGCGCTCACCGCGTAGAGGCCCACCACCCAGAGCAGCGTGTGGCCCAGAGCGGTGAAGTCGACTCCGACACCGGGCGAGACGTCCATCCCGGCGATCATGTCGGCGCGGGTGTTCTCGCCCAGGGCGCGCAGAGCGTCGACGGCGTCTGCCTTGGTGGCACCGTCCGGAAGGTTCAGATCGCCGAGCCCGTGGCCCATCCAGCCGTTGGCGATGATGTCCGTGGCATGTCCGATGACCCGTGGGGCGATGACCGACAGGGCGACACCGACGAGCGCCATGAGGACGACGACACCGACGAGGAATCCGTCGGGCCGCAGGAGCCCCACCAGACGGCGCGCGGAGCGGCCGAAGTCCTCGGACTTCTCCACCGGCATCGGACCGCCGCCGAACGGCGAGCGCCGGTTCGTGCCCGCGCGGGTCGCGTGACGCACCGTGGCGGCGTCGCGCGCGGCCTCGTCGTGGTGCTCTGACGATTCGCCCGGAACCGACGGAGGGTCCCCGTTGCGGGTGTCGTCTGCGCTCATGCCGCCTCCGCCGCGGTCAGCTGGGACGCGACGATCTCGGCATAGGTGGGGCAGGCGGCCAGCAGCTCGTCGTGGGTGCCGGTGCCGACGACACGACCGTTGTCGAGGACCACGATGCGGTCGGCCTCGCGGATCGTCGAGACGCGCTGGGCGACGACGATCATGGTGGCGGTGCGGAGCACCGGGCGCAGTGCCTGACGCAGGCGGGCGTCCGTGGCCACGTCGAGCGCGGAGAACGCGTCGTCGAAGACGTAGACGGAGGGTCGCCGGACGAGCGCGCGAGCGATGGCCAGACGCTGGCGCTGCCCACCCGAGACGGTGCTGCCGCCCTGGCCGATCGGCGTGTCGAGACCGTCGGGCATCGTGGCCACGAAGTCGGCCTGGGCGATGCGCAACGCCTCCCACAGCTCGTCATCGGTGGCGTCGGGGTTGCCGAAGCGGAGGTTGGAGGCGACGGTGCCCTGGAAGAGCAGCGCGCGCTGCGGCACGAGGCCGATGCGCGCCCAGAGATCCTCCTGCCGGTAGTCGCGGACATCGAGACCGTCCACGGTCACGCTCCCGCCCGTAACGTCGAACAGGCGCGGGATCAGGGAGATCAGCGTCGTCTTGCCGGATCCGGTCGATCCGATGATCGCCGTGGTGCCACCGGGTTCGGCGGTGAACGACACCTCCGAGAGAACCGGATCGTCGGCGCCCGGGTAGGCGAACGTGACCCGGTCGAACCGCACGACGCCGTGCACCGGCGGGGCGGGCCGCGGGTCGGCGGGTGGCGCGACGGAGGGTACGGCGTCGAGCACCTCGCCGATGCGGTCGGCGCTGACCGCCGCGCGGGGGATCATGGCCGCCATGAAGGTCGCCATCATCACCGACATCAGGATCATCGTCAGATAGACGATGAACGCGGTGAGCGCCCCCAGCTCCATCGTGCCGTCGTCGACCCGGTACCCGCCGAACCAGAGCACCGCGGCACTCGAAACATTCAGGATCATCATGATCGAGGGGAACATCAGCGCCATGATCCGACCGACCCGCAGGGTCACCCGGTTGAGCTCCTCGTTGGCGTCGCCGAAGCGCACGACCTCCTCCGGCTCACGCACGAAGGCACGCACCACGCGGATACCGGTGATCTGCTCGCGCATCACCCGGTTGATGTTGTCCAGCTTGCGCTGCATCGCACGGTAGCCGGGAACGAGGTTCACGACGATGAGGCCGGTGCAGACGGCGAGAAGCGGTACGGCCACCAGGAGGAGCCACGAGAGGCCGAAGTCCTCCTGGAGCGCCATGACGATGCCGCCGACGCACATGATGGGAGCGACGACCAGGAGCGTGAAGGTCATGACGACGAGGGTCTGCACCTGGGTCACGTCGTTGGTGTTGCGGGTGATGAGCGATGCCGGGGTGAAGTGGTTGATCTCCCGGTCGGCGAACGTCTCGACGGTCGCGAAGAGCTCCCGTCGGACGTCGCGTCCGAACGCCATGGCGACCTTGGCGCCCACGTAGACCGCGGCGATGCTGCAGACCACCTGCACGAGCGTCACGGTCAGCATGAGGCCGCCGTATCCCCAGATGGCGCGGACGCTGCCGATCGCGAGGCCCTTGTCGATGATGTCCGCGTTGAGGCTGGGCAGGTAGAGCGACGCGATGGTGCCGACCAGCTGCAGGACGAGGATGACGGCGATCTGCCGTGCGTAGGGGCGCAGGAAGCGCCGGCCGAGGCGGATCAGCATGCGCGCACCGCGATCGACGCGCGGTTCGACCGGCTGGGCGCGCGCCCCGGGGTCCCGAGCGGAGCCCGTCGCACCCCGTTCATTTCACGATCACGTTCCATCACGACGCCCTCCGCCGCGAACGCGGCGTGGGATCGATCGTGCTCGTTTCCCGGCGGCGCACGCCCTCGAGCACCATGTGCACGATGTCGGCGTTCGTCGGTGGCCGCCCCTCGTTGATCATGGGATGGGCCGCAGAGAAGAGCAGAAGGCGGATCATGTCCGCCACCGTGGCCGGCGGCAGCGAGAGCTCGTCCTCATAGTCGGCGAGGAGAGCGCGCACACGGGTCTCGATCGCATCCGGCGCGACCCGAGGCCTGCGCGCGGCGTCCGGAATCCAGCGTGCCGCCATGGTCACGTCGAAGATCTCGCTCACACGCCGCCGGGTGACCTCGACGAGCCGGGCGACGAAATCGGCCAGCGGTAGCGACGCGTCCAGCCGATCGAGCTCGGCCAGCATGGGCTCGGGTGCGCAGACGTGTTCCACCGCGGTGCGCAGGATGTCGTTCTTGTCGGTGAACACCCGGAAGAGGGTGCCCTCGGCAACACCGGCTGCCTCGGCGATCTGGCGCGTGGTGACCGCACGGCCGTACTCACGGATGAGCGGAACGGCCGCCGCGGCGACGGAGGCGCGGCGTTCCTCACGTGACATGGCGGGAGCGCGACCCATGATCCGCATCGTAAATGAGTGAGCACTCACTCCGCAACTGTGGAGGAGAGCGGACGACGCGACCCGAGGAGGCGATGTCCGACCCGGTGCCAGGCACGCGGCAGGACACCACGACAACGTAAATCGGAGATTTGCAGGCACATTCGTGCCCGACGATCTCGGCCTGTCGCACCGGGTGCCTGGCACCCGGTGCGACACGCGCGGTCCGCATGACCTCACGATCCGCCTCGGCAGACCGACGGGGCCGCGCAGCCGGTGACCTGTGCCGCCCTCAGACCTCGACGTCGACGATCCGAAAGACGGGATGCCGACGAGCCTCCTCGATCAGCTCCCGGTCCGTCGCGTCAGGCCCGGCGCCCCAGTACGACCGGGTGACCCGGACATCCGCGATGTAGCGCCGGATCACCGGGACCGCGGTCTCAGGATCCACCTCCACCGCGCGGAACGAGCTCCGCCGTCGTCCTCGCCGGAGGATGCCGGTACCGGACGCGCGGAGGTTGCGGACCCAGTTCACCTCGCCGTAGGGCGCCACCAGCCACCGCGATCCGGCGTACGTCATCACGTCGACGGGCGTGGTACGCGGCAGCCCGGTCCGACGACCGATCACCGTCAGCAGATACCGATAGCGGGCACCGAGGCCCAGTCGCGTGATCAGCCGGAAGAACGCATTCGCACCCCGCTGGACCGGGGTGAGTCGGTATGTCCTGGGTGCCCCGTCCATACGCCGAATCTACCGTGGTCCATCCCCATCCACCCGGTCATCCGTACCGCGCCACGGCGACCACAGATGTCAGCGACCCGTCTCGCGCAGGTCTCTCGGCCGTCGCCGGGCAAACCGCCTGGTTATCCGATGAGCCTGCTGTCCGGATTCACGAACACGGCCTTGCAGTTCAGGTTCCTGGCGATCTCGGCCACAGCCCGCAGGCCCTCTGGCTCGCTGAACGAGGTGAACTCCATCATGAGGCGCCCGTCGTTGCGGTCACACTTCAGCCTCACGTCCTTCCCCGGCCTTCGTTCCGCCGGAGGCGGTGTGGGACTGATCCAGAGCCCGCCCTCCCCGTACATCCGATATGCCGGAGGTCCCTTCTCCTGGATCCGGTCGCTGATCTCGGCTTCCGTCAGGAAGAGGTCGGGCACGGGCCGGGAGAAGTCCCACTCAAAGGTCACGTAGCACCGGTCCTCTTCGGTGAACCACTCGCCCTTCCACGTGGAACAGCTCACATCCCAGGTGAGGTCGGGAAACTCGTCGTCCAGCCAGTCCGTGACCTTCCCGGTCGTCAACGGCCCGCTGCCGCAACCCACCAGTCCGATCGTCAGCGCCGCCGCGACCAGACCGGCGACCATCGGATGGCGGGGCGAACCACTTCGCACCCGACTCAGCGTCCCAGTCGGGCGTAGGTCTCCTCGGCCGCGACCTTGGACGTCTCCCACCAGTCGCGGTTGTCCGCGTACCAGACGATCGTGTCGGCAAGACCCGCGCGCAGGTCGGAGTACCGGGGACACCAGTCCGTCTCGGCGCGCAGTTTGGACGAGTCGATGGCGTAGCGCATGTCGTGGCCGGGACGGTCGTTGACGTGCTCGAACCAGTCGGCCGGTTTATCCATCAGCTCGAGCAGGAGCGCGATGATCTCGCGGTTGTTGCGTTCGCCGTCGGCACCGATCAGGTAGGTCTCGCCGAGCTTTCCCTGTTCGATGATGGCCACCACGGCGTCGTTGTGGTCGTCGACGTGGATCCAGTCGCGGACGTTCTCGCCGGCCCCGTAGAGCTTGGGCTTGACACCGGTGAGGATGCCGGTGATCTGGCGCGGGATGAACTTCTCGACGTGCTGTCGCGGGCCGTAGTTGTTGCTGCAGTTGGACAGCGTCGCCTGGATGCCGAAGGACCGGATCCACGCGCGCACCAGCAGGTCGGCGGATCCCTTGGACGCCGAGTACGGACTGGACGGGTTCACCGGAGTGGACTCGGTGAAGCGGTTCGGATCGTCCAGCTCGAGGTCGCCGTAGACCTCGTCCGTGGAGATGTGGTGGAGCCGCTTCCCGTGACGGCGGACCGCCTCGAGGATGCGGTAGGTGCCCACGATGTTCGACTCGATGAACGGCCACGGGTTGTCCAGCGAGTTGTCGTTGTGCGACTCGGCCGCGAAGTGCACCACGACGTCGTGTTCCGCGATCAGCGGGTCGATGAGCGCCTCGTCCGCGATGGATCCCTCCACGAACCGGATGCGGTCGGCGGCGGGTTCGAGCGACCGGCGGTTACCCGCATACGTGAGCGCGTCGATCACCGTCATGTCCCAGTCGGGCCGGGTCTCCAGCGTGCGCAGAACGAAGTTGGAGCCGATGAAGCCGGCACCCCCGGTTACGAGAACCTTCACCGCATCCCCCTCATGTCGTCGGATTCTCCGCCAGGTAGTCGGCGAGCGCCTCACGCCAGTCGCGCAAGCGGGGCGCACCGTCCTTCGTGACGCGCAGGATGGACACCGCCGGCCGCGGAGCCGGGCGGCCGAACTCCGCCGTGGTCACGTCCTGAACGGTGCAGTCGATCCCGTCGAGGCGGAAGATCTCGCGCGCGAAGTCGGCCCAGGTCACCCGACCGCCGCCGGCCGTGTGGTAGACGCCCGCGGGCTGATGCAGAAGCTCGGCGAGGGCCGGGGCCAGATCCCGCGTCCACGTGGGCGAGCCCACCTGGTCGGCGACCACGGTCACGGTGTCGCGATCGGATCCCAGACGTCGCATGGTGTCGACGAAGTTGTTGCCGTTCGCGCCGTAGAGCCACGCCGTCCGGGCGATGCGCACGCCGTCCGGGTGCTCCGCGATCGCGGCCGCCTCACCGGCCTGCTTCGTCCGGCCGTAGGCCCCGATCGGACCGACGGGGTCGTCCTCGGCGTAGCCCCCCACCTGGGTACCGGCGAACACGTAGTCGGTCGACACACACACGACCGGCACGTCGATGCGCGCCGCCGCAGCCGCCACGTTGCGGCTGCCGTCGGCGTTCACGGCGTACGCGCTGTCCTCGTTCTCCTCGGCGGCATCGACGTTCGTCCACGCGGCGAGGTGGATGACGGCGTCAGGCCGCACATCGGCGATGCAGCTTCCGATGGCCTCAGGATCCGTGATGTCGACCTCGAGGTCCACGGGCACGACGTCGTCACCGCGACCACGAAGGAACGCGGTCATGTCATGGCCCAGCATGCCGGCGGCACCGGTGACGAGAACCCTCATGCCCCGTACTCGAAGGGGAGGTCATCGGCCACGTCGCGGAGGTTCGGTGCCGCCTGATCACGGGCCGACAGGAGAATGTCGACGTCCGGCCATACGATGCCGACGTCCGGGTCATTCACCGAGATCTCGCGTTCGAGCTCGGGGTCGTAGTAGCCCGAACACTTGTAGGCGACGTCGGCGATCTCGCTGACCACGCAGTAGCCGTGGGCGAAGCCGACCGGCACGTAGACCATGCGGCCGCTCACGTCGTCCAGCTCGATGGCCTCCCACTGACCGTAGGTCGGGGACCCCCGGCGGATGTCGACGACGACGTCCACCACGTGTCCGCGCACGCAGCGCACGAGCTTCGCCTGTCCGGGCGGCAGCGCGAAGTGCATGCCGCGCAGGACACCGCGGCCCGAGCGGGCGTGGTTGTCCTGAACCCAGTGCTCATCGACGCCGAGCTCGCGCAGGGTGTCCTCGCGATAGCTCTCGAGGAAGAAACCACGATCGTCGCCGTGAACCGTCGGCTCGACGATCACGAGCCCCGGAAGACGCGCCTCGACCCGCTTCATACAAGCCCGATGGTCGAGGAGTCGCCGAGCACGAAGCGGTAGGCGCGCGGCTTCTCGTCCGTACGACAGATCGTTACCCCGCGACCGATGAGGCTGCTCTCGACGCGGGCGTCCAGATCACGGACCGTCGACCCCTCCAGGATGATGGAGTGCTCGATCTCGGCCTTCGCGACCGTGCAGTCGTGCGAGACGGCACTGTAGGGACCGATGTAGGCGTCCTCGATCACCGTGCCCGCTCCGATCACCGCCGGTCCACGGACCGTGGAGCGCACCAGTCGTGCGCCCTCTTCGATGACGACGCGCCCCTCGACGATGGAGTCGTCGTCCACGTCTCCGTCGATGCGCGTCTCCTGGACGTCGAGGATGAGACGGTTGGCCTCGAGCATGTCGCCCACCTGCCCGGTGTCCTTCCACCAGCCGGTCACCTCATGCGGGTCCACGCGCAGGCCGCGATCGACCATGTGCTGGATCGCGTCGGTGATCTCCAGCTCGTTGCGCCACGAGGGCTCGATCGCCTTCGCCGAATCCAGGATCGCCGAGGTGAACATGTAGACGCCGACGAGCGCCAGGTTGCTGACCGGCTCCTTCGGCTTCTCCACCAGGCGCAGCACCCGGCCGTCGCCGTCCAGCTGGGCGACGCCGTAGTGCTCGGGTTCGTCCACGGGGGTGACGAGGATCATGGCGTCCGGGCTGTTGGCGCGGAACTCGTCCACGAGGGCCGAGATGCCGTCGCGCAGCAGGTTGTCGCCCAGGTACATGACGAACGACGAGTCACCCAGGAACTCCTCGGCGGTGAGCACCGCGTGCGCAAGCCCCAGGGGGGCCGACTGCGGGATGATCGTGATGTCGAGCCCGAGGGCCGAGCCGTCACCGACGGCCGCCTCGATCTCGGCGCGTGTGTCGCCGACGATGATGCCCACCTCGCGGATGCCCGCGTCGCGCAGCGCCTCAAGGCCGTAGAAGAGCACCGGCTTGTTGGCGACGGGGACGAGTTGCTTCGCGCTGGTATGAGTGATCGGCCGAAGGCGCGTGCCCGCCCCTCCGGAGAGCACAAGACCTTTCAATTTCTCCATATGGGGAGACAGCCTAGCGGGCCTACGGCGAAACGACATGACACGGACGGGGACACTCCTCCGGTTCCTCGCCGCGCGCCGACGTGCCTGCCCGGTTACGATCGGAGCTGGCCGTGGTCGACTGACCGCCCGTGACGCACAATCGTTACCCGCTCTCCACCGACCGGCGACGATCCGCCCCGCGGACCGACGCCCTGGAGGTTCCGCCCACCTGATGAAGATCTGTTACCTCGATCTCGACGAGACGCTCCTCGGGCAGGGCGGCGGGATCCTGCGCGACGGTGACGGCGTCTTCACGGACGCCTCCATCCGGGTGTTCGAGGCCCTGCACCACGCCGGGGCGCAGTCGGTACTGGTGAGCGGACGCCGCCTTCCGGAGCTCGCGGCCATCGCCCGGATGCTGGGCGCGGACGGGGCACTCGGCGAGCTCGGCGCCTGCGACGCCGGCTACCCGTGCGAACCGGGCCAGACGGTTCACGAGGCCATCACGGCCACGGGGATCGTGGACACCCTGCTCTCATGGGCAGACGGACGACTCGAACCCTACGAGCCGTGGTGCAACGGGCGCTTCGGCAGCCACCTGCTGATCGGCACCGTGGGCGACGAGGCCGCCGACCTGGTGGAGACGCTGTCGCGCGGGACGCTGCGCCTCATCGACAACGGCGTCGCCACCGCCGACGGCCGCCGCACCTTCCACCTCCTGCCGGCGCAGGCGGGAAAGGGACCCGCGGTGGCGCTCGACATCACACGACGCGGCGCGCGACCCGAGGACTGCCTCGCCGTCGGTGACAGCCGCGCGGATCTGGAGCTCGCGGACGTGGTGGGGCTCATGGCCATCGTCCAGAACGGGGTGGAAGACGATCCCGGCCTGGTGGACGAGGCACCGTGGATCACCGCGGGGTCCTACGGTGCCGGCGTGCTGGAGGCCGTCGAGCGCTGGCTGGCTGACGACCCCGCCCTGGACCGAATCCGCCGGAGCTTCGCCTCGTAGCGTCCCGTCGCGGGGCCCCAGACGAACGACGGGGTGGGTGGTGCCTGGCACCAGAATCCCGTTGGCGGCGGCCGAAGTCCCGCAGCCCGTCCTCCCGCAGCCCGTCCCTAGGCCGCGAAGCGCAGACCGGCCACCATCGCGGCCGTCCGGGCCAGGTCCCGCTCGGTCTCGGCAACCCAGTCGGCCGACGGGTCGCCGGAACCAATCGTGAGGGCGGCAGCGAATCCCGCCTCGCGCGTCTGCCGAGGACCGAGAGCGACCTGCCCGCACAGGCACACCGTCGGAACACCGTGTCCCGCCGCACGCCGGGCGAGCGCCACAGCCGCCTTGCCATCCAGCGATTGCGTGTCGAGTCGCCCCTCGCCGGTGATGCAGAGGTCGGCACCGTCGAGGGCGGCATCGATGCCGACGACGTCGAGGACCAGATCCGCACCGGAGGTGATCGTCGCACCGAAGAGCGCGACCATCGTGCCCGCCACGCCACCGGCCGCCCCCGCGCCGGGGAGATCACGCACGTCGCGATGACCGCCGGTCACGAACAGGTCGGCCAGATTACGCAGACCGGCGTCCAGCTCGTCCACCTCCTCGGGGGTCGCCCCCTTCTGCGGACCGAACACGGCCGCTGCGCCGTCCGGCCCGATCAGCGGGTTGGTGACGTCCCCGGCGATGACGATCCCGACGTCGGCCAGACGGCGGTCGACGTGCGCCAGGTCGAGATGCGCGACCCGCACGAGGTCGGCGCCGGTGCCCGCCAGCTCGCGCCCGTCACCGTCCAGGATGCGGCCGCCGAGCGCGCGGACGATCCCAAGACCGCCGTCTGTGGTGGCGCTCCCGCCGAGGGTCAGGATGAGGCGCGCCGGATTGAAGTCGAGTGCCGCCCGGATCAGCGCACCGGTGCCGAACGTGCTCGCGGCCATCACGTCGCGCTCATCGTCCGCCAGGCGCTCGTACCCGGATGCGGCGGCCAGCTCGACCACGGCGGTCGGCGTCTCACCCCGCAGGAGACCGATGGCCGTGGACACCGGGCGCCCGAGCGGATCGGACACCTCGAACGACCGGACCTGGCCGTCACCCGCCACGAGGGCGTCGCGCGTCCCCTCACCACCGTCGGCGATCGGCACCACCGTGATGTCGAGATCGTGTCCGGAGGCACGGAGTCCGGTGGCGATCGCGTGCGCTGCGGCGGATGCCGATACGGCCCCTTTGAAGGGTGCCGGCGCCACCACGACCCGGGTCACGTCCCGATCGTCCCGTCGACCCCGAGGAAGTCGAGCATCTCGTCGTCCGTGAGCCCCGCCAGATGGACCGAGTCCTCACCGATGAGGGTCGTGGCGGGCGGATCCGCCATCCCGAGCAGCCCGGTGATCTGATCGGCGACCTCGTCCGCGGGAAGGTCGACCCATTCCCGCCAGCGACGCAGGCCGCCGACGGTCTGGGCCGTCATGCCCGCCCAGGGGCCGTCGTCGACGCTCATGGCGGGCGAGCGCACCGCCGAGGTCGAGAAGCCGGTCGCCACCATGCCGGGCTCGACCCGGATGACCTCCACACCGTAGGGGCGCACCTCGACGCGCAGCGTGTCGGCCATCGCGTCGAATGCCGCCTTGCTGGCCCGGTAGCCGCCCACCAGCGGTGTGCAGAGATGTGTCCCCACCGACGACACGATGAGGATGCGGCCCCGCCCGGCCTCGCGCATGCCGGGAAGAACGGCCTGGGTCACCGCCAGCGCACCGAACACGTTGGTCTCGAACTGGGTCCGGAGGGCATCCATCTCGAGGCCCTCCACCGGACCGAGATAGGCATAGCCGGCATTGCTCACGAGGGCGTCCAGCGCTCCGCCCGCGATCTCCTCGGCCGTGGCCACGGCGTGGCGCACGGTCTCGTGATCGGTGACGTCGAGCCGGACCACCGTGATGCGGGGATCGCCCCCGTAGTCGACCCGGGACGGGTCGCGTGCCCCCGCGACGACCCGCCAGCCCTCCGCGGCCAACGATCGGGCGATCGACATCCCGAGCCCCCGGCTGGCACCGGTGACCAGCGCACATCTCTCGTCAGATTGACGTGTCATTCCCTTGGTTCCCCCTGGACCTGGTGCGGCGACGACGCCCGGACACGCGGCAGCCGGACCGTGAAGACGCTACCGATGCCCGGCGCCGACCGCACCTCGATGCTGCCGTCGTGTGCCTCGGCGAGGCCGCGCGCGATGGACAGCCCCAGCCCCAGGCCGCCGCCCTGCCGGGATTCGTCGGCCTGGTAGTAGCGGTCGAAGATGAACTGCTGGGCCTCGATGGGGATACCGGAACCCGTGTCGCGGACCGTGAGGAACGCGTCGTCGTCGGAGTGCGACACGCCCACGGTCACCTTCCCTCCGGCCTCGGTGTTCTTGAGGGCGTTGTCCAGGAGGATGAGGAGGAGCTGTTCCAGACGGGCCGGGTCGGCATGGACCATCACCGGCTCGTCCGGATGGGAGGTGACGAGTTCGATGCCCTCGCGCTCGGCGAGAAGAGAGCGAGAGCCGGCGACCCCGTCCGCGAGCTCGCTCATGTCGACCATCTCGCGATCGAGCGGCAGGGCGCCGGCGTCGATCCGCGCGAGCTCCAGTTGCTCGGCGATCAGCCGCTCCAGCCGCTGCACCTCCACGTCGGTGAGCCGGAGGAACTCGGCGCGCCGTTCGGGCGAAAGGCTCTCGCTCTCCATCAGCTCAAGGAATCCCTTCACGGCGGTGAGCGGGGTCTTGAGCTCGTGCGAGACGTTCGCGATGAGATCCCGCCGTGCCCGGTCGAGTCCGCGCTCCTCGGTGACGTCGCGGAGGGTGATGACCGTGCCGGCCTCCTTCGAGAGGCGTATCGCCGAGAGGAGGACGTGGTGACCGCCACGTAGCTCGGCCTCGGTCATCTGCGGTGCCCCGGGCATCTCGAGCGCCTCACCGACCACGGTGCGGACGGCGTCGGGCAGATCCTCCAGGCGGAGCTCCGAGACGTGCTCGGGCAGACGTAGCAGGGTGCGCGCCGAGTCGTTGGCGACGGTGACCTCGCCCTGGTCGCTCACGGCGATCACGCCCTCGACCAGCGCGCCCACCAGGGCCCGTGCACGATCGCGGTCCGTGACGGTCTCGTCCACGAGCCCCTCCAGGCGCGATGCCATGCGGTTGATGCTCCCGGCGAGCGACGTCAGCTCACGCGGCGACGACTCGGCCGCCCGTGCCGACAGCTCACCGCGGGCGAGTTCGGCGGCCGTGCCGGCCAGTCGACGGATGCGTGAGCCGAAGAAGCGGGCGAGCGTGATCCCGATGAGGCTGGCGAGCCCGAGCACGACGGCGACGGCGATCATCACGCGTCGCTGCACCGTGACCAGGCGGGGCGGTATGCCGTCCATCGGACGCGCGATCTCGAGAACAGCTTTGATCTCCTGACCACGATCGTTATGGACGATCACAGCGTTGGCCGCCTGGAGCACGTCGTGGCCACCCACGTGCACCCGCCGTGATGCCACCCGCACGATCTCGGGCTGAGGGCGACTCCAGTTCTCGGTGATCTGGATAGCCGGCGCGCTGAGCCCTGGCAGAAAGCCATGGGTCAGACTCTCACTCACGATCTGCTGCTGAAAAGGAAGGTAGAACGACGGCGGGACCAGTGTCAGACGCGCGTCGCCCTCGACCCGCTCGGCGAGGCCGTCCACGGTCTCGTTGAACTGCCACGCCCTTTGACCCTGTTGGTGGAGTTCCGAAATCGTCTGCGTCTGGATCCGATCCGACTCGGTGTCACGAATCGACCGCTCGAGGGTGGGGAGCACGACGACGAGCACCGCAAGGCTGGCGAGCACCCCGACGGTGACGAACGCGACGACGAGCCAGGCCGACAGGCCGACCCGACGCCGACGCGGGGTGGTGGTCATGCCCCGGAGGTGTCCTCTCCGCCGAACGCGTATCCCACGCCGCGCACGGTGCGGATGAGCGTCGGGTTGGACGCGTCGTCCTCGATCTTCTGACGCAGGTGGCGGACGTGGACGTCGACGCTCCGGAGATCACCGTAGAAGGTGCCCTTCCAGAGGTGGTCCATGAGCTCCTGCCGGGTGAACACGCGGCGCGGTGACTTGGCGAGCTTGTGGAGGATCTCGAACTCGGAGAGGGTGAGCGTGAGCTCCTCGCCGTTCTTCTGGACCGACCGGGCCGCCGGATCGATGACGAGGTCGCCGATGCGGAGGGCCTCCTCCACGTCCGAGTCCATGCGCCCACGGCGAAGGTTCGCCTTGACGCGCGACACGAGCTCACGCGGCGAGAAGGGCTTGGTCACATAGTCGTCGGCGCCGAGCTCCAGGCCGAGCACCTTGTCGAGCTCCTCACCGCGTGCCGACAGCATGATGATGGGCATGCTGTGGTCGGTGCGGATCTTCTGACAGACCTCGAGCCCGTCCATGCCCGGGAGCATGACGTCGAGCACCACGAGGTCGATGGTCTCACGGTCGACGGCGGCAAGCGCATCGTCCCCCCGCCCGACCGACACGACCTCGAACCCGGCGTCCTTCAATGCGAACTCGACGATCGTGCGGATGGACTGCTCGTCGTCGACCACGAGGATTCGTTGGGACATTGGAGGAAGTCTAGATGCACCGTCGACCGACACGCGAAGATGTCGTCATGACGTCCCCTGCGGATCGGCCGCAGACGATGCTCCGACGGCACCGATCCGTAGGATCAACGGAATGTGGCGGACGTTCATGTACGCGGTCCTCGCGATCGCCGGGGGCATGTGCCTCGCCCTGCAGTCCACCGTGAACGCGCGGATGCGGGACGTGCTGCGCGGCTCTCCGTGGGGTGCGGCGATGGTCTCGGTGGTCGTGTCGGCGATCATCCTGGCGGTCCTCGCGATCGCGGCCGGACAGGGCGGCCAGGTGGCCCGCTCGTTGGGGGACGGCCCCTGGTGGGCCTACTTGGGAGGCGCACTCGGCGTGGTGTTCCTGGTCACGAGCCTGGTGGCCGTGGTGCACATGGGCGCCACGGTGACCTACATCGCTGTGACGCTCGGAGGGACGTTCTCGGCGGCGATCGCCGACCGCTACGGCCTCTTGGGCCTGCAACCCATCGAGCTCGGCTGGCAGCGCATCACCGCCGTCGGCCTGATGGTGGTGGCCCTTGCGCTCCTTCTCCACGACACCGTGACGCGCGGCGGCACCTGATGGCGGGCCGCGTCACCTGTGAGTTCCCTGATGACAGCAAGGGATTCGCACCCGTCGGGAGAAACCCACTCCCTGTCGTATCACCCACACGAGCCGCCATCATTTAGCGCATGAACGACCTCCCGACCCTTCCGTCCACACCGCCGCCGGCGACACCACCGCGGCGACGCGGACGGTTCCCGCTGATCGCATCGGTACTGGTGCCCGCTCTGGTCGGCGGCCTCGTGGCCTTCGGAGTGACGCGTCTGACGGACGATGACGGCGCGACTCGTACTGTCACGGTGACGGAATCGGTCGACGCATCCGGTCAGACCATCACCCAGCCCCCGGTCGAGACCGATGACGCCGACAGCGGCGACACCCCGTCGATCCCCGCCGTCGTGCGGCGGGCAGGACCCGGCGTCGTGGAGGTGCAGGCGGGCAACAGCCTGGGCACCGGCTTCCTGGTCGACGACAAGGGGCACATCCTCACGAACGCACACGTGGTCGAGAGCGCCCGCACCGTTCAGGTCACCTACCAGGACGCGACCAAGACGGACGCCAAGGTGCTGGCCTCGGACCCGGCGATCGACCTCGCCGTCCTCGACGCCGGGACACCCCCGGCATCGGCCACGGTCCTCCCGCTGGGCAACAGCCGCAGCATGCAGGTCGGCCAGTCGGTCATCGCGATCGGCAACCCGCTCAACTATACGAACAGCGTGTCGAGCGGCATCGTCTCGGGCCTCAAGCGGCAGATGTGCTCGCCGGACAAGACCCCGATCGGCAACGTCATCCAGACCGACGCGGCCATCAACCAGGGCAACTCGGGAGGTCCTCTGCTCGACGCCCACGGACGCGTCATCGGCATCAACTCACAGATCGCGACCCAGAGCGGAGGCAACGAGGGGATCGGGTTCGCCGTCCCCATCGACATCGTCCGCCCGGTGATGCAGGACATCATCGAGCAGGGCAAGCCACGGCACGCCTGGATCGGGATCACCGGCGAGGAGATCACGCCGCAGACCGCCAAGGCGCTGGGCCTGAACGGGACGACCGGCGTCGCCATCCGCACGGTGGACGACCGCGGACCGGCGAAGGCCGCCGGCCTGAAGGCCACCACCGCCAAGTCCGAGAGCGATCCCCCGAAGGGCGCGGACATCATCACGTCGGTGGCCGGCCAGCCGGTGCGCGACTTCGGCGACCTCTCGCAGGAGGTGTCCAGTCGTCGCGTCGGTGAGAAGATCGAGATCACCTACCTGCGCTCCGGCGAGAAGAAGGACGCCACGCTGACCCTGGCCAATCGCCCGCCGCTGACGGGCCCCAGCCCCTGCTCATGAGCAACGTCACCGTCCGCCCCGCGGCCCTCGACGACGCCCTTCGGATCGGCGTCATCTACGACGAGGCCATCGCCGCCGGCAACGCCACGTTCGCCGAGGCCCCGCACTCGGAGAGCGAACGGCGTGGCTGGCTCGCCGGGCGTGCCGCCACGGCCCCTGTGTTCGTCGCCGATGTCGCCGGCGCCGTGCTGGGCTGGTCGGCGATCGCTCCCTTCAGTCACCGATCCTGGTTCAGCGGCGTCGGTGAGTACACGGTCTACGTGGCCTCAGAGGCGCGGGGACGCGGCATCGGCTCGGAGCTCCTTGACGACCTGATCGTGAAGGCCCCCGCCTTCGGATACTGGAAGCTGGTCGGCCTGATCTTCCCCGAGAACGCCGCCGGCCTGGCTCTGGCGCGGCATGCGGGGTTCACCGATGTCGGCACGTTTCGCGACCACGGCCGCCTGGACGGCGAGTGGCGGGACATCTCGATCGTGGAACGGCACCTGGAGCGGGAGCACTGAGGCGACGCGACGGAGGCGTCGCGGTGGTTGCCTGCGCGGCCCTCGCGTTGGCAGGCTGCGGCGGGACGGTGGACGCCTCGCGGTGCGGGCCGAGCGGGCCGGCGACAGTGCTCTCGGACCGCCAGCGGGTGATGCCGGTGGTGGCCTCCAACGGCGGGACGGATACCGTGGCGGCGTGGCAGACGACGACGGGGGCGCCGGTCGAGGTACGCACTCGCAAGGACGCGGGGGCGTGGGCACCCGTCCGTCAGATCGGTGGGCGAAACTCCCGCGATCCCGACGTCGCCATGACGCCCCAGGGAACGGCGTTCGTCGCCCTCGAGACGTACGACCCATCGCATCGGGCCCGCATCGGCGTCGTGAGCGACGGGGACGGGTGGGCGTCGATGACCTACATCTCTCCCGAGACCTTCGCCGCGCGACGGCCGCGCATCGCCTTCGATCGGGCCGGGCGCGGTATCGCCGTGTGGCAGATCGACGCGTCCGGCACCTCGACGGAGATCCAGATGTCGGAGCGCTCCCCCGACGGCGCGTGGTCCGCACCGCGGACCCTCTCCGCCGTCGGCCGCCAGGGAACGCCGCAACTGGCCGTCGCCCCGGACGGATCCGCGGTGGTCGCATGGCACGGCCAGTCCAACCGCCGCGCGCAGATCTGGGCGACGAGCCGCAGCGCCACCGGCGAGTGGTCCGACGCCACCCCGGTCTCGCCGGAGGTCCACCACGCGGTCGATCCCGGTGTGGCCGCGTTCGCCAGCGGGACGGCCGCCGTCGGATGGGTACAGTCGGCCCGAGGCGGGCCGGCCATCGTGAGCGTGGCACGTCGCGTCGATGACGCCTGGGACACCCCGACGATCGTCACGACCATGGACGAGACCGCACGCGAGATGTCACGCCCCGGCCGGGCCGAGATGGCACCGGGCCTGGTCTTCGTCCCCGACGGCCGTCTCACCATCTCGTGGGCGGCCGGACGTGACGACACCACCGAGGTGGCAACGGCCACGATGAACGCCGCGGGACGCTTCACCCCCATCCATCGCCTGTCACGTCCCGGCCAGCAGGCGGGAGGCGTCACCCTCGGACGTGCCCCCGGCGGGACGACGATCACCGGATGGGAGGAGATCGACGGCGGTCTGCTGCGGGTGCGCGTGGCCACCGACGGCGGCACCTGCCACGACATCGCACCACCCGACGGGGAGTCGGCGGGCATCCGTATCGCCGGGGGGACCGCACCCGTAGCGGTGTACATCGACCTGAACCGGGGCCGGATCATGGGGAGTGACCTCTAGATGACTGATTCCACGATCTCGTGAAGCGTCGCGCCGCCCTCGTCGTCGCCCTCACGTTCGGCTTCTGGGCCGTCGTCCGATGGGTCATCTACGCGTATCCGCAGCTCGGGGACACCCGCGTCTACCAGCACGCGGTCCGGATGATCGACGCGGGCTTCGTCCCCTACCGGGACTTCGACATCGAGTATCCGCCGCTCGCGACCGGATCGTTCTGGCTGATCGACCGCATCCCCGGTCCGCCGACCCTCGTGTT
This sequence comes from uncultured Bifidobacteriaceae bacterium, assembly GCA_964531025.1. Lineage (GTDB taxonomy): Bacteria > Actinomycetota > Thermoleophilia > Miltoncostaeales > Miltoncostaeaceae > CALMEC01. The sequence goes on from CAZHDY010000001.1 coordinate 1,403,258, forward strand.
CTCGTTCGCCATGTGCGCGGCACTGGCCGGATCGGCCGTGGCCGCACTGGTCCTGGCGGACCGCGTGGACCTGTCGCGCGGACGCGCGGTCCTGGCGGTGGCGGTCACCATCCTGCTCCCCGTGCTGCTCGGGACGCTCCTCCAGACGCGCTACGACCTGCTGCTCACGGTGCTGCTGGCCTGGCTCACCGTGGCGGCGGTCGCGCGGCGGTTCGGATGGATGTGGACCCTCCTGGCCCTGGCGACCGCGATCAAGCTCGTGCCGGTCCTCCTGGTCCCGGTGCTCGCGGTCTGGCATCTGCGCCACCGCGGGGTGCGACGAACGTCGTGGGGCATCGCGGGATTCTCGCTGGGGGTCGCCGCGACCTTCGTCCCGTTCTTCATCATGGCCCCGTCCGGGATCTGGCAGCTCTTCGCGTACCACCTCGAGCGCCCCCTCCAGATGGAGTCGCTGGGATCGTCGGTCATCCACGCCCTCGGCCTGGACTTCGAACAGGTGCAGAGCTTCGGGAGCGACAACATCGACGGGCACTCGCCGCAGATCGCGGCGACACTCTCGACCCTCGCGCTGGTGGTTGCGATCGTGGTCATCGCGATGCTCTTCCTCCGTGTCTCAGGTACGACGGCGCAGCCCGAGCACCTGGTGACGGCGGTCGCCGCCACGCTCCTGGCGTGCGTGGTGTTCGGCAAGGTCGTCTCACCGCAGTACCTGGCCTGGCTCATACCCATGGTGCTCGTCATCCCAGGAGCCTCCGGTGCGGTGACCGCGATCAGCGTCACGGTGTCACTGCCCATAACCCAGCTGGTCTTCCCGCTCATGTACCGCGACCTGGTCGAGCGGGCCGCTCCGCTGCCCGTCGCCCTGCTTCTGATCCGCAACGTGCTGCTGGTCGTCGCCCTGCTCGCAACCACCGCCGCCCTCGTCCGCGCCGCAGGCCGTCGAACGGCCCGGAGGACAGAAGACACCCCATCGGTCGAGGTCGCCGCGTCGCCCTGACGACGATCCTGGACTATCGTGTAGTTCCGTTCGGGGTTGGTGGTTTTTAGACTTTTGCCGTAAGGAACGCGCCGTCCCTTACGGCGCTCCAAGGGGAGAGTTACAACATGGACGGATCCATACTCGCGAAGGACAACAACCCGTACGCCTACGATGCCGTGACCCACGGATACGGGCTCATGCGTCGGGCGGACCCGCGTTTTCTCCGGCAGATCGCCAAGGCGGTCGGAGGCGCCGCGTCGGTGCTGTCGGTCGGAGCCGGGACCAGCGCCTATGAGCCCCCGGATCGCCGCGTCGTCGCCGTCGAACTGGGCGACGCGCTCATCGCGAAGCGCGGCACGGGCTCCGCACCCGTGGTGAAGGGTGCAGCGGAAGCGCTCCCGTTCCGTGACGGGTCGTTCGCGGCCGCCATGTCGGTGCTCACGCTGGAGCACTGGGCCGATCCGATCGCGGGCCTGCGCGAGCTCGCCCGGGTCGCGACCCGCAGGGCCATCGTGCTGACCCTCGATCCGTCCCGGATCAACGACTTCTGGCTCTACCGGTACATCCCGGACGCCGCGTTCCTCCAGTCCATGCGCTATCCGGCGATCGACGCGGTGCGCGAGGCACTGGGCGGCGAATCGCGGGTCGTCCCCGTGCCCATCCCGCACGACTGCCAGGACAACATCATCGCCGCGCACTGGCGGCGTCCGTCCGCGTACCTCGAACGCCGTGTCCGCGCACGGATCGCGACCCTGGCCGAACTGGGCGACGACCACATCCTCGACGACCTGCGGCGCCTCTCGGAGGATCTCCGGAGCGGCGCCTGGGATGCCATGCACGGATGGATGACCAACCGCAGCGAGATGGACCTCGGCTACCGCCTCGTCGTCGCGGAGTACTCACCGCCCGACCCGTCTTAACGGTCCGGCACCTTCAGGACTGACGGGTTCCGGACGGGAGTGCTTCCCGCCCGGGACCCGTTCTCGCCTCTCGCGCGACCGGGAAATGTCGCCGGCGCTACGATCGGTGACGTGGCCCTTCTTCTCGCGACCGAGCGCATCGACTACACCGAAGCCTGGGACCTGCAGCGGCGGATCGCGGCGGCGCGGGCGGACGATGGGATCGACGACGTCGTCTGGCTGCTGGAACACCCGCCGGTCTACACATACGGGCGACACGGATCGCGGTCCGACCTCTTCGTCGATGACGCCACACTGGAACGGCTCGGCGCCAGCTGCGTCCACAGCGACCGCGGTGGCCTCATGACCTGGCACGGCCCCGGACAGATCACCGGATACGTCATCGCCGACATCCGTCGGCTGGGCGGTGTACGGCGCTTCGTCGGCGCGCTCGTCGACTCCATGTGCGAGGCCAGTGGACTCGCCTCAGCCGAGAGCGACCACGAGCGCATGGGCGTCTATGTCGAGGGCCGCAAGGTGGGCAGCGTGGGCATCCGCGTCACCTCGGGGATCTCGACCCACGGTGTCGCGCTGAACCGCGACGTCGATCCGATGTGGGGCCAGATCATGAGTGCGTGCGGCGCCCCCGATGTCACCCCGACGTCGATCGCGGCCGAGGGTGGGGACGGTGCGCGCGCCGTGGTGGAGGGGGCGTTCGCGCGTGCCCTGGCCGATCGCTTCGACTGGGCGCTCGATCCGATCGACATGGCGGGCCTGGAGGCCCGGCTGGCGGGGTGATCCTTCGCGCGGGGGCCTGACGTGCCCCTGCGGAGGGTGTGAAGAGATGACTACGTGCCCTTGCCGTTAGCTCCTGGTGGCGCAGCCCTGGGACTGGCGACGGCTAATCCACCCACCCACCCCGGCCAACCGCCAGTCCCCGGGCTTCGCGCGGGGCCTCACAGTCGGCCGGGAAGGTCGGGTGGTTGGGTGCGAATAACGCGCACCTGCCATTGAACCTATGAGCGCAACCAAGGATCAACGCCTACTCCGTGTACAGCAGGTACCGACTGTGCCCGCACCCAACGAGATGCGAAAGACCATCACGAGAGGCCCGACGCAGGAGGGACTGGCGGCTGGCCGGGGCGGGCGGGAGGATCATTGTCACCCGCCAGTCCCCGACAGCGCAACCAAGAAGACCACGGCAAGAGGCACGCTACCCCAGAAGACCCGCCTCACATCTTCACGGGATCAACAACTCCCAATGAGCAAGCGCTGAGGCGACCAGGGGAGCGTCATCGGGATCGTGTCCCGCGTCGGTCACCCAGCGGGCGAGGGTGTCGGGATCGAGCTCACCGGGGTCGGCCTCCGGATGCGAGGCGCGCAGCGCCTCGGCCAGTCGCTCAGCTGTGACGGCCAAACAGGTTCACGGCCGCAGCGGCGGCGAGCACGAGGACCAGGACGCCGTAGGTCGTGTAGCCCAGCACGAGGACCAGCGTCGCGAGCGCACCGAGGAGAACGATCATGACGGCCCAGAAGGCGGTCGGCAGGCCGTCCACCCCTGCCCCGAGCGACCACCCCTCTTCGGGAGGCGCCACGCGGCGGCGTACGCTCTTGGAACGGACCTCGTCGGACATAGGTCGCAAGCGTACCGTGTAGCGTCGCATGAGAACCAACGGCGAGACGATCGGAGTGCATGACATGGCGGTTGACGTCGGCCAGGAGGCCCCGGATTTCACCCTTCCCAGCCGCGGCGGGGAGACCATCACGCTCTCGGACTACCGCGGGAAGAAGAACGTCGTGCTCGTGTTCTATCCGCTGGCCTTCAGCGGTGTCTGCACGAAGCAGCTGACCGCGATCGGAGAGAACGAGACGCGCTACGCGGGCTCCGACGCCCAGGTGATCGCGATCAGCGTCGACAGCCACTTCGCGCAGTCGGCTTTTGCGGACTCGCTCGGCCTCACGGACACGGTTATGGCGGCGGACTTCGAGCCCAAGGGCGCGGTAGCCCGGGACTACGGGGTCTACCTCGACGAACGCGGCATCAGCACGCGGGCGTCCTTTGTCATCGACAAGGCCGGCGTCGTGCGCCACGCGGACGTGAAGCCGACCCCGGCGGACGTGCCGGACGAGGAGGCGTACTTCGCCGCGCTGGCCACCTGTGAGGTCTAGATGAGAGTAGTGCCGGACGCACCTGCCGTTGATCCCTGGTTGCGCGCCCTGGGACTGGCGGAAGGGCTATCCACCCACCCGCCCCGGCCAACCGCCAGTCCCTCCTACGTCGGGCCTCACGTGACGATCTTTCGCAGGTGGTTGGGTGCGGGCACAGTCGGTCCTGCCGTACACGGGCCAGCCGCGGGTCCCTGAATGCGCCCCGTAGGACCAACAGCAGGGAGCGTATTTCGCACCCAACCACCAGCATCACCGGCCGTATGTGAGGCCCCGCGCGAAGCCCGGGGACTGGCGGCTGGACGGGGTGGGCGGGAGGATCGTCGTCGCCAGTCCCAGGGCTGCGCAACCAGGAGATAGCGGCAGGTACGCGTGTGCCCGCACCCAACCACCACCGACACCGGCCCCACGAGAGGCCCCGCGCAAAGCCCGGGGACTGGCGGCTGGACGGGGCGGGCGGGAGGATAGTCCGCCCAGGAGGATCATTGTCATCCGCCAGTCCCCGGATCAGGCCTCCGGTGTCTGGTCCGCCGAACCACCCGTCGACAGCGCCAGCTGGCCACAGGCCGCGTCGATGTCGGCACCACGCGAGCGCCGCACCGACGGGGTGACGCCCGCACGCTCCAGAGCGATGATGAAGCGTTCGCGTCGCTCTGACGAACTTGCGCGGTACTCGCCCCCGGTCGGGTTGAACTCGATCAGGTTGATGTGGAAGTTGCCGTCGCGCACCAGGTCGGCCAGGCGCCGCGCGTCCTCCTGCCGGTCGTTGACCTCGTGCAGCAGCAGGTACTCGATGAAGACGCGACGGCCCGTCGTGTCGCAGTAGCGGCGGCACTCGGCGAGGAGGTTCGCGATCGGCCAGCGGTTGTTGATCGGCATCAGCGCACTGCGCGTCGTGTCGTCGGCGGCGTGCAGCGAGATCGCCAGCCGCACGGCCACGTCGGACTTCGCCAGCTCGGCGATGCCCGGCACCCACCCCGCGGTCGAGATGGCCACCTTGCGCCCCGAGATCCCCAGCCCGCCGTCCGGATCGGTGAAGTAGCGGCAGGCATCGAGGACGGCGTCCAGGTTCTGCATGGGCTCGCCCATCCCCATGAAGACCACGTTGCTCACGCGGGCGTCGACCCGCTCGGCCTCGGCCTGCGCGTAGACGACCTGATCGATGATCTCGTCGGCCCGCAGGTTGCGGCCGGCCCCCAGCTTGCCGGTGGCACAGAAGCGGCATCCCAGGGCACACCCCACCTGGCTCGAAACGCACACCGTGCGTCGACCCCGCGCATGCGCGATGGAAACCGCCTCGATCTGTGATCCGTCGTCGGCGCCGAAGAGCCACTTGACGGTACCGTCGGTGCTCAGGGCCGAGGCGCGTGGCGTGACCGCCCACAGGCCGGGTCCGCCCTCCATCTTCTCGCGCAGGGCCTTGGGCCACGACGTGATGTCGTTCCAGTCCATGGCGCCGTGACGCCGGGCCTCCTCGGCCTGGCGCGCGCGGTACGCGGGCTCACCGAGTTCGGCGAGCCGCTCTTTCAACGAGGGTGCGGCGGTGCTCACTGGGGTCTCCGGTGCGGCGGGCGGGGACGTGACGGGCAGCGCCTAGTGTCGCACTAGAGAGCCTCGACCGCCCGTGCGATCCGTTCGCGGGCCTCGCCGGCCAGCCCCGTCAGGCCGTCGTTGTCGGCCAGGCGCAGCGCGCTCGACGGATCCATCGCCGCCACGTGCGTGACCTCACCCTGCCGTCGGACGACCACGTTGCACGGGAGCAGGACGCCGAGGTCGGGCTCGGCGGCGAGGCCCCGGCTCGCCAGCTGCGGATTGCAGGCGCCGAGGATCACGTACGGGTCGACGTCGAGATCCAGCTTCTTCTTGAGGGTGGCCCGGACATCGATGGTGGTGAGGATGCCGAACCCCTCATCGGCCATGGCGGCCGTCACCCGCTCGACGGTCTCGTCGAAGGGGGCGTCGATGTCGCGCGTGATCGCATACTCGGTGGTGGTTGACTCGCTCATGGCCTGCTCCTTGATCGGATCTGCCACCAGTGTGGCATATACCCATTGGGGTATTGGGTCGCACCGTCCCGCGGGGACGAGGACGGACGTCCTCACCGCCAGACCCCGACGGGATCTGGCGTCGGGCACCACGATCCCGTCGACCGGAATCACAACGACCCCGTGCGGCATGGCACGCCCACCCCTTGTCCGGACCCTCCCTACGGGGTCGCGGAGTCCAGTTCCTTCGGGGTGCGGGTGAAGACCGCCAGCGCCGGCTTGTCAGCGCCGGCCGTCGTGATGAGACCGGCGGGGTTCTCGATCGTGTCCTGGAGCGGACCCCACACCATCAGGCGGACCCGTGGCTCGGCGCGCAGCACCTCGAACGCCTCGGTGAGGGCCGTGCTCTGGGCATCCGACGTCATCCCGCCGGGTGGGGTGGCGAACCCGATACGGGTGAGCAGCAGATCGCGTCCGGGCGCGATGCGGTCGAACAGCGCGAGGAGCTCGGGCAGAGCAGCGAGCGACGGCACGCGATCCGCGCTCGCCCCGGGTGACGCCTGCGGCTGGATGTGCTGGGCCGTGGCGTCGAAGGCCGGCGCGGGCGTGACCTCCGCCAGAGCACCGACGAAGTCGGTGACGCTGACACCGCCGACGCCGGGAGCGGAGGACGCGATGTCGGCGGTCGACGGACCCACCAGGGCGACGCCGGTGCCGGAGAGGGCCTCCCGTACCTCTCGCACGAGGCCCGCGTAGGTGGCGGGAGAGGCCGCGGCGGCGTCCGGTCCGACCCCGTCCCACTGGGGCATCAGGTAGCCGGGGTTGTTCGGCTCGTTCCAAGGCTCGACGGCGATGATGTCCACGCGGTCCTTGTCATACCGACTCATCACGGCACGGACGAAGTCGCCGAGGGCCGGCGCCTCCGGTGCCCACTCGCGTCCGCGTCCGCCGTTCGCCCAGCCCGGGCTCGCCGAGATGACGAGGATCACCCGGATCTCGCGCTGCCGCAGACCGTCCAGGACCGCGTCCGTGCGCGCCCACACATAGGCGGGGTCATCCGGATCCGCGGGATCCGCCGGCTGGGTCGGTGCGATGTCGGCCCAGGCGACGTCGACCCGGGTGACGGTCACGCCGGTCGCCCGGACCCGGTCGAGACGGGCACCGAGGTCGGGGATGTCGGCCGTCGCGAGCTGGTCGTCCTGAACGCCCAGCGTCAGAGCATCCGTCGGAAGCCCGGGAACGCGGTCCGGACCACCGGAAGTCGGGTCGCGAACGACGAGCACGACCATCACGATCAGGGCGACGAGCGCGCCGAGACCGAAGACGAGGGGCAGGCGCCGGCGACGGGCGGGTTCGGAAGCAACCGCATCGATGTCGCCGGTCGCGTCGGCGTCAACCTCGGCGGCCACATCGGCCGTCTCGGCGTCGGACGACGCGGAAACGGTCACATCTGATTCGGTTTCGTCGTTCATCGGCGCCGGAGCCTCATTGGGGTTTCACCTCGACGGGCGTGTGGGGGATGACCTCACGAAGATTCCTGCGTCCCACGGTGAGGATGAAGAGGGCGAGCAGGACCGCGAACCCGCTGGCCATCGCCATGGTCGCGGTGAGGCCGATCCCCCGTGAAAGGTAGCCCAGTGCGACCGTCGGAACCGTACCGGAGTACGCACACACGTAGAGGAGGGACATCAGCTTCCCCCGCTCCTCGATGGGGACGATCACGCTGGCGATCGTGGTCCCGCCCTGCAGGATGAGGCCGTTGGTGAAGCCGATGAGACCGGCCGCGATGACGACGAGCGCGACGGTGTCGAGGCTGGACGACAGGAGCACGAGCCCCGACCCGAGGGCCGAGAGCGTGACGCCCCACATGATCGCGCGACGCGGGTCCATCCCACGGAGCAGCATCGGCGTGAAGCCCCCGGCTCCCAGTACCAGGAAACCGACGAGGCCCACCACCGCCAGGTTGGTCATCCCGAGGGTCTCGAAGAGGTAGAGCGGCACGAGCGAGAGCAACGTCCCGTCGAGGAAGCTCATGAGGAACGCGGCCGTGGCGATGAAGGTGAAGAAGCCCTTCTTCTGACCGGCCGGCACGCCGACGCGGATCCGGAAGGACGTGTTCCTGGTGCGGGTGACGGTCTCGGGCGCCATGATGATGGCGACGATCCCCAGCACCATGATCAGCGCGTGCAGCCGGAAGGGCCGGTGCATCGGATCGGACGCGTACTGGGCGAGGATGCCCGCAAGGCCGGGGCCGAGGCCGAAGCCCAGCCGGAAGCCCATACCGGCGATCTGCGCGGCCAGGGCCTTCTTCTCGGGGCGGGCGTGGTCGACCACGAAGGCGGTGCCCACTCCGAGGAACATCCCGATGGCGATACCCTGGAGGATGCGCCCGGCGAAGAGCGCCGGAACCGAGGTGGTGAAGCCGAACACCAGCGACGCGGCCGTGATCACGCACATGCCCGGCAGGATCAGCCACTTGCGTCCCAGCCGGTCGCTGAGGTTGCCGGCGACGAGCATGGTGGGCACGACCATGGCCGTGTAGGTGGCGAACAGGAGCGTGATCGTGCCGTTCGACAGCCCGAACTCCTGCTTGTAGAGGGGGAAGAGCGGCGTGACGATGCTCGTACCCATCGTGAAGACGACCATTCCGATGAACGCGAACCATGAACTGCGCGTCATGCGCTCTCCTTCGTGTGGGGGACTCCGAGGGTCATGACCGGGATGCGGCGTGCCACGGCCGCCGCGAGGATGAGGAAGACGGCGCCCACCAGGAGCGCCCAGCGGAAACCGGCGACGAAGTCGTCGCGGACAGTGGCGCTCGCACGCTCCATGGAGCGCTCGGCGCCCGCCGGGATGGCGGCGTGCATGACGACGCCCAGGACCGCGGTGCCCATCGCACCTCCGGCATAGCGGCTGATGTTGGGAAGCGACGAGGCCACGCCGAGACGATGCGCGGGCACGTCGCTGATCGCGACGGCGGTGGCGGGCGCCTGCGCCAGGGCAAGGCCGGCGGCGAACATGAACAGGCCGGGCAGCATCCAGAGGTAGTCCTGAGTGGCGCCCGTGAACGCCATGTGGACCGCTCCGGCCATGCCGATCAGATATCCGGTGACCGCCAGCGTCATCGCCTGGAACCGGCCCATGGCACGACCGGCGAGCGGCGCGACCACCAGGAACGAACCGGCGATCGGCGTGATGGCCAGAGCGATGGCGATCGGACCGAAACCGAGGACGCGGGCGAAGTACAGGGGGAGCAGGATCATCACGCCGAAGAGCGCCGCGGCCGACGTCCCCGAAGCGGTGTTCGCGGTGACGATGGAGCGCCGGCGCAGAAGATCGCGGGGGAGCAGGGGGTCCGGCGCGCGTCCCTCCCAGACGATGAACGCGACCAGCGCGACGCAGCCGCCGATGAACGCCACCAGCGTCGCCGGCGCCGTGACCCCCCAGGTCTCGGCCTTGCTGATCGCAAGCAGTGTGCCGAACAGACCGGCCGCCGCGAGGGCCGCCCCGGGGATGTCGAACGGGCGTCGCCCGCCCTCCGCCTCAAGGCGGGGCAGGACGAGGAGGGCACCGACGATGACGAGGATCCCGACGGCGGGGCTGAACCAGAAGACACTCCTCCACCCGAATGCGGCCATGAGCACGCCGGCGATGTTCAGCGCCACGACCGGTGCGAAGCCGATCGCCCCGATCAGCACGCCCGTGGCCTGCCCGCGCTCGCGCGCCGAGAAGAGAACGCCCACGTAGGAGTACGCCGTGGGCGCCATGGCGCAGGCCCCGATGGCCTGGACGACCCGGAAGGCGATCAGCGATCCCGCGTTCCACGCAAGCGCGCAGGCGATGGACGCGATGACAAGGAGCACCGTGCCGATGAGGAAGACGCGCCGCCGTCCGTAGAGGTCACCGGCGCGGCCGGCGAGGGGAAGCAGCGTCGCCTGGGTCACGAGAAAGGCGGTGACCACCCAGCCGATGGACGTGAGGTCGACGTCGAGCGAGGTGGCCATCGCGGGCAGCGCGATGTTCACGATGCTGATGTTGAGGACCGACAGCCACATGCCGCTGGCGAGCACGGCGAGGGCGATCCACCGGTGCCGGGGATGGGCCGCCACCCGGTCGCGAAGCGTGGTGAAACCGCCTGTCACCCCGTCACCGCCGGATCGGAACGAGCGCCGCCGCGCCACCGGATGGCGCGTGACGAACGGCCTCGGTCATGCGGACGCCCCCGAGTGTCGCTGCCGGGGGATGAGGAGGGCGATGGCCGCTCCGACGAACGATGCGATCGCACCGAGCCACAGGGAGAGGGCGAAGGCCGACTCGGCGGGGATCTCGGTCCCTTCGATGGTGCGGGTGGCGAGCAGCGTGATCGCCACCTGGGCGCCGATGGCGCTTCCCACGGTCCGGATGACGGTGTTCATGCCGGTGGCGATACCGGTCTCGGTGGGCTCGACGGCGTCGGCGATGACCTTCGGCATCGCCCCGAACGCGACGGCCACTCCCACTGCACCGACGGCGTAGAACACGATGATGTGCCAGGACGCCGTGTGGGCGAGAGCGAGAAGCGCGGAGCCGGCGCCGCCGATCACGAGACCGGCGGTGAGCACCACCCGCGACCCGAACCGCAGACCCAGACGTCCCCCGTACGGACCCGCCGGAAGCATGGCGAGCGCGCCCGGGAGCATGTAGAGCGCGGCACCGGTCACCGTGGCGCCGAAGCCATAGGTCACGAGGTCACGCACGTCGACGGGAAGCGGACGGGGCATCTGGATGAACTGGGGCAAGACGGTGAAGATCGCATACATCGCGAACCCGCAGAAGAGACCCGCCAGATTCGTGAAGAGCACCGGCAGCCGGGTGAGCATCCGCATGTCGACCATCGGTGCTGCCACGCGACGCTCGACGATCACCCACACCGTCAGGAGAACGACCGCGAGAACGAGCAGCCCGAGGATCCGGGCGGACGTCCATCCCCACGGATTGCCCTCGGTCAGGGCCACCAGCAGCGATACCAGGCCGAGGCTGAGGAGCACCGCGCCCGGGATGTCGACCGACGCCGGAGCACGGTGGGGGGAGGGCGGCACGAACCGACGGGTGAGGACGAAGCCGACGATCCCGAACACCACGCCGACGAGGAAGAGCCACCGCCACGAGGCGTGGTCGGTGATGAGGCCCGAGACGACGAGGCCGAGCCCGCCGCCCACACCAAGCATGGCGGAGATGAGACCCATGGCCACACCCATGCGCCGCGGATTCATCTCATCGCGGATGATCGAGAAGCACAAGGGGTAGACCGCACCCCCCACACCCTGGAGCGCACGGAAGACGATGAGCGACCAGATGTCCCAGGCCACCATGGCGAGCGCCGACCCGACGGTGAAGAGACCGAGGGTGACGAGGAGCATGCGGTCCTTGCCGAACTGATCGCCCAGCCGGCCGAGGATCGGGGTCGCGACCGACGCGGCCAGGAGATAGATCGAGACGGTCCATCCCACCCAGGCCGTCGTCGTGTCGAGATCCGTCTGGATGGGCGTGATCGCCGGAACGACGATCGCCTGCATGAGGGCGAAGCTGCCGCCCGCCACGGTGAGCGCGGCGAGGAGTCCGCGCTGCGAGCCGTTCTCCCGTTCCGTCGTCTGGTCCACCCATCACCCCCGGTCGTTCGCAACCGAACTATCCTAGCCAGCGCAGTAGGACATTTGCAGGATGCAAGTAAACGAGGTAATTCCTGGGACTGGCGGAAGGGCATCCATCTCTCCACCCACCCTTTCGGGGGCCTTCATTCAAGGCCTCACACGCAGACGTGACGGAGCTCGCGCCGGCCTCACCTTGGCCGGTCAGATCAAGCGATGCAGCCTCGACACCGATCCGCCGGCCCGGAGCCTCCTCGTGCCCAGTAGATACTCATCGCACTCGTCTGCGATGACCTTCAGGTTGTCGGCGGCCGAACCCGGAGCAGCCCATGCGATGGCGTATACGGATCAGATCGCGACTGCGCCGTCGAAGCCACGCAAGGCGGTGGCAACAACACCACGCAGCTGCGTGCGCGTAGCCCCTTCAGCGGCTTGCACGTTGAGGCCCTCGGCGACAGTAGTGAGGTACCGAGCGAGCATTGCGCAGTTGGTACCACCAGGGAGGTCGCCACTCGCGACAGCCCGCTTGAACCGCTCCTGGAGCGCGGTGCGCGTGCCGACGCGCCGCTCGGCGAGCAGATCGCGGACGTCGGCGCACTCCTCACCGCAGACCAGCGCGGCCTGCACGTTGAAGCACCCGGCCGGCATCCCAGGAAGCGTGGCCGTTCGTAGGGTGTCGGCCAGGAATGCTTCGGCGACCTCATGTGCGGTGGGCTGACCGAGCGCGGCCTCGAAGCCCCGCCGACGCCCTTCCAGGTAGCGGTCGGCCACCATCTGGAACAGCTGCCGCTTGTTGCCGAACGCCGCGTACAGGCTCGGCGGGTTGATCCCCATCGCCTCGGTCAGCTCAGCGATCGACGTCCCCTCGTAGCCATGCCGCCAGAACAGCTCCAGCGCGACGTCGAGGGCCTGCTCGGTGTCGAACTCCCTGGTGCGTCCCCGGCGCAAGGTTGACCTCCTCTGTAGTGATCGCTACTCTAGCAAGCAATCGCTCTTTAGCGATCGCTATAAAATCGGGCCTCCAGCCCGGAAGGAGAACCAATGGGCAAGTTGGACAACAAGGTCGCTGTCGTCACCGGCGGCAGCAGCGGCATCGGGCTGGCGATAGCCAAGAGGTTCGTCGATGAGGGCGCGTATGTCTTCATCACCGGCCGCCGCCAGGCCGAGCTCGACAGGGCGACCGCCGAGATCGGTCGCAACGTGACCGCAGTGCAGGGTGACATCGCCAACCTCGACGATCTCGACCGACTGTGGGCCACCGTCAAGGCCGAGAAGGGGGGTGTCGACATCATCATCGCCAACGCCGGCTACGCTCAGCAGGTCACCTTGGCCGACGCCACGCCCGAGCATTTCGATGCCACGTTCGACATCAATGCGCGTGGAACGTTCTTCACCGTGCAGAAGGCGCTGCCGCTGCTACGCGACAACGGCTCGATCGTGACCGTGTCAAGCAGCGGCCATCTCGTCGGCATCCCGGTCTACACCGCCTACTCCGCTTCCAAGGCTGCCGTCAGGTCGTTCGCTCGGAGCTGGTCCGCGGAGCTGAAGGACCGTGGCATCCGCGTCAACAACCTCAGCCCAGGGCCGGTCGACACCCCAATCTTCGATTTCCAGTTCCCCGACAGGGAGATCGCCGACGCGGCACGGGCCCAGTTCGCCGAGGTCGTCCCCTTGGGCCGCATCGGCGGTGCCGAGGAGATCGCCAACGCAGCCCTGTTCCTCGCCTCCGACGACAGCAGCTTCGTGCTCGGCATCGACCTCCTCGCCGACGGAGGCCAGACCCAACTCTGACGACGACCGCCAGCTAGGAGGACATGCCATGACGAACACCACGACCGGCGATGCAGCGATCGCCGTGGTTCGCCGCAACACCGAACAGGTCCAGGGCACAGGCGACTGGGCGCTCTATGACGAGCTGTTCGACGACGCGTTCATCGACCACACCCCGCAGCCCGGCGCGGCCGCCGACAAGGCGGGGTCCTCGGCCTCTACCAGGTGATCCGCATGGCGTTCTCGGACTTCACCCCCGAGATCCCCTGACAAGTCGCAGCCGATGACATGGTCACCACGTACAAGACCTACCACGGCACTCACGACGGTGAGTTCCTCGGCATCGCCCCACCGGCAGGAGCGTCAGCTTCTCCACCGTCGATGTCATGTGTGTCGTCAACGGCGGGATCACCGGCCACTGGGGCATGGCAACGCGAAGCCGACGATCTTCAGCCCGACTCTTGGCGGGTCCACGCTGGAGAGGTGTCGGAAGCCATCGAGGCGAGCGGTCTTTCGGGCCGCCGCCCATTAGAGTCCCCCTGGTCCAGGGACCCGCGATTGCCGGCGGGTGAGCAGAGGAGACACACCACGCATGGCGCGGATGCAGGTTCACGAGAAGCTCTGGCGGTACACGTCACTGGTGCGCATGTGGTCATGGGCACTCGTCGGCGTCGGCCTCGCCATGTTCATCGTCAGCATCATCACCCAGGCCGGTGGTGACACCGGCCTCTCGCTGGAGTTCATCGGGATCATGGTCGGCGTGAGCGGCCTGACCGGCGCGACCTTCTACCCGCTCCTTCGCATGTGGCTCAGGAAGACGGCTCCGTCCGAGTACCTACCGCGCGCGAAGCGGCTCTCCGGCAAGCGCCGCCTGGAGGCGAGCCCCGGCGACTGGCGTCGCTGGGCGATGACCATGGGCCTGGGGCTCTTCATCGCCACCGTGGCGCTGCTCGGGTTCCTCATCGGTGTTCTTCGCAGCTCCGGACCGGACGGAATCGCCGAAGGCGTCGTGATCGGCGTGGTGGTGGCCTGGGGCATCGTGACCCTCGAGGACGCACGACGCATCGAGAGGATCGAGGGTGAACAGGGACGCCGGTACTTCACCTCCAGCAACCGCCCGACGGGCGCCGGAACGAAGCTCGTATGGCTGCCCACCGACCTCGTCGATGACACGGCCGATGCGACCGAGCCGGCGGGTGAGCCGACCACCTGACCGGCGGATCATCTGGCCTGGCCAGGTAGGCGGACACCCACCGCCGTATGTCGCATCCAACGGTCCGCGACGCCGGCCGCACCAGAGGCCCCGCGCGACGCGACAGCGCCCGAAGGATCAACGGCAACAGCGGATTCCCTGATCGCGATCCGGGCCTCTCGTGGCGATCTTTCGCGGGCTGTTGGGTGCGGGCAGGGTTGGTCCTGCTGTACACGGGCCAACCGTCGGTCCTACAGGCGCGTCCTGGGACTGGCGGAAGGGCTATCCACCCACCCGCCCCGGCCAACCGCCAGTCCCTCCTACGTCGGGCCTCACGTGATGATCCTTCGCCGGTGGTTGGGTGCGGGCAGGGTTGGTCCTGCCGTACATGGACGAACCGTTGGTCCCTGAATACGTGATCAAGGATCGACGGCAGGTGCGTGTGTGCCCGCACCCAACGCTCAAACGATCCCGGCCGAATGTGAGGCCCCGCGCGAAGCCCGGGGACTGGCGGCTGGACGGGGTGGGCGGGAGGATCGTCGTCGCCAGTCCCAGGGCTGCGCCCGCTCGGGGAACACGGCACGCTGCCCCCGCCACGCGCTACCATACCCAGCTGGGTATCACCGGAAGGGAAGGGCAGCGTGGCAGAGACGCACAAGGTCATCATCATCGGAAGCGGCCCGGCGGGGCTCACCGCCGCCATCTACGCGGCACGGGCCAACCTGTCGCCCGTCCTCATCGAGGGCTGGGGTGCCGGCGGCCAGCTGATGCTGACGACGGACGTCGAGAACTTCCCCGGGTTCCCGGAGGGCATCCAGGGCCCGGAGCTCATGAACAACGTCCGCGCACAGGCCGAGCGCTTCGGCACCACCATCATCACCGCCGACGTCACCCGTGTGGACCTCTCCGAGCGTCCGTTCGGCGTCTGGGTGGGTGACGACGAGTACCGGGCCGAGTCCGTGATCATCTCCACCGGTGCGTCCGCCCGGTGGCTGGACGTGCCCGGCGAGGAGAAGCTCCGGGGCCACGGCGTGTCGTCGTGCGCCACCTGTGACGGCTTCTTCTTCAAGGACCGACACGTGGCGATCGTCGGCGGCGGCGACTCGGCCGCCGAGGAGGCGCTCTACCTGTCGCGCATCGCCTCGAAGGTCACGCTGATCCACCGTCGCGACGCGCTGCGGGCGTCGAAGATCATGGCCGACCGCGTGCTGGCCGCCGACAACATCGACCTGCGCTGGAACTCGGTCGTCGCCGAGATCCTGGGCGACACCGTCGTGGAGGGCGTACGCCTGGAGGACACGGTCACCGGTGAGTCGAGCACGATCGACCTCGCCGCCGTGTTCGTCGCGATCGGGCACACCCCCAACACCTCCATATTCGAGGGCCAGATCGCCCTCGACGACGAGGGGTACATCACGGGCGACGGCACCTCCACCAGCGTGGAGGGCGTCTTCGTCGCCGGTGACGTGAAGGACCGCGAGTACCGCCAGGCGATCACCGCCGCGGGCAGCGGCTGCATGGCCGCCATCGACGCGGAGCGCTGGCTCGAGATCGGCGCCCCGTCACCCGCAGGCACCGCAAGCTGAACCCAAACGCAAATGCGAAAGGACCACACGTGGCCGACGTCATCGAAATCACCGACGACAACTTCCAGGGGCTCGTCCTCGAGAGCGACAAGCCCGTCATCATCGACTTCTGGGCGGAGTGGTGCGGACCGTGCCGCGCGATCGCCCCGATCATCCAGGAGATCGCCGACGCGCACGACGACGTGGTCGTCGGAAAGCTCGACACCGATGCCAACAAGGTGACCGCACAGCGCTACGGCGTCATGTCGATCCCCTTCATCGCCCGCTTCGAGAACGGCAACCTGACCAAGCAGGCGCTCGGCCTCATGCCCCGCGCGATGCTGGAAGACAAGCTCGGCCTGGCCTGATCCGATGCCCTCCTACGATCTCTCCTGCCCCAGCTGTGGCGCCGAGTTCGAGGTGTTCCGCCAGGGGTTCCTGCGGGACGACGACCGTGTCTGCCCGAGCTGCGGCGCCGAGGCCGAGCAGATGGTCACGCAGTTCGTGACGTCGCGTCCCCGCAGGGGGGCTCCCCAGGTCGATCCCGGACCGAGCCCGGTTCGCGCGGGTGGCGGCGGCTGCGGCCCCAGCTGCGGATGCGGAGGCCACTGATGGCGACCACGGAGAAGACGGAGAAAGCGGACGGCCGCCAGCAGCTCATCACGCGGCTGAAGCGGGCCGAGGGCCAGCTACGCGGCGTTCAACGGATGCTCGACGAGGGCGCCGAGTGCCGCAGCGTCCTCACCCAGCTGGCGGCCGCCAAGGCGGCCATCGACCAGGTGGGCCTGCTGCTCATGACCGAACAGCTGCGCACCTGTATCGCCGAGGGTGGCGAGAGCTGTGAGGCGGACTTCGACGCCGCCATGGACACCCTCCTGCGTCACGTGACACTGGCGCACTGACCCGATCGACGGGCGGGCGGGCCACGGGTCCGCCCCCTTCCGGTCGGCGTGCGGTCAGCCGGCGGGTGAGGCGTCGCCTCGTATCGCGAGAGAGGTCGTGGCCACCAGGTCCGCGACCTCGGTGAGCGACCGCACCGTGATCAGCTCCGGATCGGGATCGACCTGGGCATCACGCTCAAGGAGCACCGGACGGATCCCGGCGGCGAGGGCACCCATCACGTCCTCGTCACGGCGGTCGCCACAGTGGAGGGCAGCGGAGGGTTCCACGCCGAGCTCGTCGAGCGCGGCGGTGAATATCGCGGTATCGGGTTTGCGCGAACCGACCACGGCGCTCGCGACCGTCACGTCCACGAGCCGGGCGAGGCCGGTGTCCTCGAGCACCTCGGTCAGGCTGACATCGAAGTTGCTGACCACACCGATGCGGACCCCGATGTCGCGCAGACGCTCCAAGGTCGGCACGGCATCATCGAACGGCTCGTACTGGAGACTGTCCACGAGGACGCGCGTCGCATCGGCCGTGGACGGCGGGTTCGGCAGCGTCGAGCAGAACACCTCGGCGCACTGGCGCCGAAGCGCCGCCAGCGACGCGGCATCGCGGCCCGTGTCCTGCTTGCGCCGGTAGTACGCCACCTCGGTCAGAAGCGCCGAGGCCACCGCGGACGGCGGGTTGGGAGCGCCGACCTCCTCGAGCGCGGCCACGAGCGCGCGAACCGGCTTGTGGAGCGTGATGAGGGTGCCGAACGCGTCGAAGAGGACGGCGGCGATCGCGTCGCGGGAATCGGTCACAGGACGGATGATGGCATGCCGACCCCGGTTTCACCGAACGCATCCTGAAGATTCGACAGAAGGGCCGCGGAGCGTGCCGGACCCGTTCGACCGGTGGGGGCACCGTCGCTATACTTCCGCGGATTACAGGCGTTTGCGGGAGGAACGGGTGCACAAGCGGCGCCGGCGATACATCGTCGCCGCCATCGCCATCGGGGTCATCGTGGCGACCTGGGGACCATCCCTCGTGGCACGTCGCTATACCCATGACGCGCAACCGATCAACTTCACGTCCCGACCGGACAAGGGGTGGCGTTTTCTCTATGACGCGACACGCGAGGCACGACGAGCACGGGCCGGCACCGAAGGAACAGCCCGCACGGTGGCGAACCGCACCTGGCGGAACATCGTCGACCACGTCGATCTCGTGTACCTGGAGAAACCGGTGACCATCCCCATTCCTGACGGCGGCGTCTCGGTGGCGGCCCACCGCCGCACCGTCGCACCACGCTCGCCGTTCACCTGGTTCGTCTACGGCCGTCTCGGGTCGGAGACCTCGCAGGTCGTCGGCCTGATCGACGCCCGTTCGGGACGGGTCATCTGGGACCTCCGCCGGGTCCGTTCACAGGGAGTGCCCGTTTGAGCCTCATCGGACGAAACCGCAGGGTCCGCCGCCGCGACATCCAGCGCATCATCTGGACGGCGGTCGGCGGCGTGCTCGCATCCAGCACGCTGGTCGCCGCCCACTCGTTCACCCTCGTCCGTGACTCGTTGCGCCAGGAGAAGTGCGACGAGCTCACCCTCGGGCAGAACACCCGGGTCTACGACCGCAACCAGAAGGAACTCGCCACGATCGCATCCACGCAGAACCGCGATCCCGTGTCGTTGCAACGGATGCCGAAGCACCTGATCCAGGCGACCGTCTCGATCGAGGACAAGGACTTCTACAAGCACAAGGGCCTCGACTACGAGCGCATCGCCGGCGCGTTCGTCAACGAGATCCGAAGCGGCGACGACGGCGGCCGCCAGGGTGGATCCACCATCACCATGCAGCTGATGAAGAACCTCTGCCACCCGGGCGAGGACCGTGACTGGAGCAACAAGCTCTCGGAGGCCTACTTCGCCGACCAGTACGAGAAGAAGCACTCGAAGGACGCCATCCTCCAGCGCTACCTCAACAGCGTCTTCCTCGGCAACAACGCGGTCGGGGTGGAGGCCGCCTCGCAGATCTACTTCGATCGCCCGGTGAACACCATCACCCTGGCCCAGGCCGCGCTCCTCGCCGGCCTGCCCCAGGCACCCAGCGCATACGACCCCTTCAAGAACCCGAAGGACGCCAAGGCGCGCCGCAACCTCGTGCTGAGCGAGATGGCGAAGGACGGCTACATCACCCCGGAGAAGGCGGAGCAGACGAAGGCACTGGGCCTTCAGCTGAAGCGCGGCACATACCTCGAGGAACGGAAAGAGGGCTACTTCGTCGACTACGTCGAGGCGCACCTCGTGCGGGCGATGGGCAAGGAACAGGTGAAGAACGGCGGGTACCGCGTCTACACCACGATCAACCCCCGTCTTCAGTCGGTCGCGCGCAACGCCATGCGGAACGTGCTGGGCCAGTACTACCCCAACGGGGGACCGCAGGCCGCGCTCGTCATGATGGACGTCAACACAGGCCGCATCCTGGCGATGGCATCGACGATGACGTACAACAAGGACAGCCGCATCGGCAAGTTCGACATCGCCGGATCGGGTCGCCGCCAGGCGGGGTCCACCTACAAGACCTTCGTCCTCACGGCCGCACTGGACAAGGGCTACAGCCCGAACATGACCTACTACAGCGTCTCGGGACTCCGCATCCCCGGAAGCACCTGCGCCGGGTCCGGTGTCGGCACCCATCCGGGGGTCAAGACGTTCTCCGGTTCCAGCGGCGGCGCAAAGGATCTCGTCAGTGCGACCACGTCGTCCGACAACAGCGTCTATGCGCAGCTGACCTGCGACATCGGACCCAAGACCGTGTACGACATGGCCAAGAAGATGGGCGTCACCTCACAGCTCGACAGCGACCAGTACAACATCTCCCTCGGGCTCGGCGGTCTCGGCAGGGGCGTCAGCGTGCTCGACATGGCGCGCGCCTACGCACCGCTGGCCAACGGCGGCTTCCGCGTGGACCCGCTCCCGATCACGCGCCTCAGCCGCGTCGGCGGCAAGTCGCGGGTCTTCACGCCGAAGCGCAAGAAGATCCTGTCGGACGGCGTCACGGCCAAGGTCACCGAGATCCTCCGTGCCAACGTCACCGGCGGTACCGGCACCAAGGCCAACCTGCCGAACGTGCCCGTGGCCGGTAAGACCGGTACGACCGACCAGGCCACGGACGTGTGGTTCGTCGGATACACGCCCAAGTACGTGACCGCCGTCTGGGTCGGGTACCCCGAGAGCAACATCTCGCTCGGCAACCAGCAGGGCGGCCGCGCGCCGGCCACGATATGGGGCGACTTCATGAGGGAGGTCACGAAGGGCCAGTCGAACCAGGCCTTCCCGACGCCCAAGGAGGCCTTCGTCCCGACCATCTCCTCCACCTACTGGACGAGCCACGGTTCCGCTTACGCGAAACCGAAGGAGGAGCCGAAGTCCGAGGCGACGCCGTCGACGCCGACGACCCCGGTCACACCCGAGCCCGCCGACGCAGGTGCCGCGGGCGGCACAGCGGGCGGAGCGACCACGCCCTAGGTGATTGATTCCGTGAGATCACGCATCTGAATGTCGCGATGAACGAGATCCGGGGTGACGAGAGCGGCACCCCTCCACGGACACCGTGGCACCTGCGCGCATACGCCGTCCTCTGGCACCCCCGCTCCGCCGCCGCCGTGGCCGGGCTCATCGCCATCGCCTTCCTCCTGTTCCTCCCGAAGGGCGAGGACGCGCCGGCCCACCTCTACCAGACCCAGGTCTGGCGCGAACACGGGTGGCGCTTCTGGGACAACAACTGGTACGCCGGTCGCTACAGCCAGATCAACTACAGCCTGATCTACTACCCCCTTGCGGCGCTCCTCACCACGATCGTCGTGGTGACGGCGAGCATCGCGACCTCCGCCGGTGTGTTCGCCCGTATCGTGACCCGGCAGTGGGGTGCCTCGGCCCGCCCCGCCGCGGCGGTCTTCACGCTGCTGGCACCGGTCCCGGTCCTCACCGGTACGTACCCCTTCATCTTCGGGCTCGCCCTCGCGCTCTGCGCGCTGATGACGATGCAGTCGCGCAGATGGACGCTCTGCATCATGTTCGGCGCCCTGGTGGCCCTGGGACACCTCCTGGCGTTGCTCCTCCTCATCTGCGCACTGTGCGGGCTCGCCGTCATGAACCGCCGCACGGTGCTCCGCCCAGGGCCCGAACGGCGCGTCGCCATCGCCTACGCCGTCATCCTCGCCGCCACGCTCATCCCCTGGCGCGCCTTCAGCACGTCGGGCGCCCAATACCCCTTCGCCGCGGAGGACCTGGCGGCGCTGCTCGCCTACTGCGTCATCGGTCTCGCCCTCACGTGGGGCCGCGACGACCTGCGGCCGCTACGCGGCATCTTCGGCGTCTACGGCCTGCTGGGTATCGCCGCCTTCATGGTCTCGTCCCCGCTCGGCGCGAACGCCGGTCGGCTCCTCCAGTACCTCGGGCTGCCGCTGCTTCTCATCCCCATCGCACTGCGGGGCTTCCGTCCCCGCCTGGCACTCGGTCTGGTGATCGCGGGTGCGCTGGCATGGCAGCTCAACCCCGCCGTGCGCGGTCTCCAACAATCGCAGGCGGTGCGCTCGTCCAGCGAGGAGTTCTGGTTCCCTGTGGAGGCGTTCCTCAGCGAGCATGCCGATCCCAACTACCGCGTCTCCATCGTCGCGACCGATCACCACTGGGAGGCCTTCTACCTGGCCCGGCACGGGGTGCCGCTCACGCGCGGCTGGTACCGCCAGGACGACTTCCCGGCGAACGCCGACCTCTACGGCGAGCTGACGGCGCAGTCCTACCGCACATGGCTCCGTCGCATGGCCGTCCGCTACGTCTTCCTGCCCGAGGACTCATTGGACTACAGCGCCATGCAGGAGGCGGCGCTCCTCCAGAAGGGCGACGTGCTTCCGCAGATCGCCGAGATCGGCAGCTGGAAGGTCTACGAGGTACCTGACGCGACACCGATCGCCACCCCGGCCGGCAGCATCTCGGTCCGTCGCATCGACAGCGAACGCGTCACGGTGCACGCCACCAAGCCGGGTCGCTACCGCCTGCGCATCCGGTACACGCCGTACTGGCGCGTGGTGGAGGGGGACGGCTGCGTCATGCCGACCTCCACCTGGACGACCGAGCTGCGCGTGACGAAGCCCGGGATGATCACCCTGCAGTTCCAGGTGGGCTTCTCGCGCGTCGTCAGCACGGTGCTCGGTCGTCCGGCCCGATGCCCGCAGGACGAGTTCGTCGGGCCGTTGCCCAATGATCCGCCGCCCGGCACCCCGGGGACGGCCGGGGCTACGGCGGACCGACCTTCGGAGCCCACTGTGGTCCCCCGAGGGACCAGTCGAACGATGGGTGGAACTCGTTGACGAAGAGGGCCCAGGTGGTCCATCCGATGATCGCCGTGAACGCGAAGAACGCGCTCGTGCGATAGATGGTCAGGCATCCGACCATGCCGACCTTCCGCTTCGCCCACGGCCAGAAGGGGTCACTGGGGAAGATCTTGGTCTCGAAGTAGACCGTGGTCAGCATGCGCCACCGGCTGAGAAGCAGCACGGCCCAGAACACGTCCCAGACACCTCCGAGGGAGGTGTAGTAGGCGACGGCGTCCAGCCGCCTCCCCTCATCGCCGACGTACTGCCAGACGTCGAAGTGCACGAACATGTCGCTGAACGGCCAGAACAGCATCACGCCGACCGAGTCCAGCGTGTCGCTCAGGCCGTGCGCCCACGCCCCGAGGATGAACGAGATCCCCCAGGCCGGTTTCTTCGACAGCAGGTAGATCAGGAGGCCGATGACGACCGGGAAGAGCAGACCGTGGGTGAAGCCGACACCCGGCCAGCCACGATGGAACTGGATGGGGTCGTCAACGACCGGCTTGGTCCCGCTGAAGTCCAGGCCGTAGACGGCCCACTTGGTGAAGAAGTCCGGCGAGTAGGAGCCGATCAGACAGAACGGGATGCTGATGATCGAGCCCATCTTGAGCCGCATGAGGTACGGCTCGAGGTCGTGTGCCGCCCAGCTCACGCGAAGCGCCTCACGATGAACGGCTGCAGCGCGGTGACCCCCGCCACGTACAGGAGCGCCTGCCAGAACCCGAGGAAGAACATCCACGGGACCATGATCCCGAGCACGCAGTAGATCGCCCCGGCGATCATCCAGTAGGTGACCGAGACGACACCCTCACGACGGGAGGGCTCGGACGTCGGGCCGGACGCGTCGCCCGCGTCGGGCGGGTTCGCGTCGGTTTCGGATTCGGAGGCGGACACCGCGGGGCATCCTACCCGGACGGCGAGGCGAAGAACGAACCGGCGCACCTGCTGTTGGTCCTGCGGGGCGCAGCCCTGGGACTGGCGGAGGGCTATCCACCCACCGGTCTATCCCCCCACCCACCCCGGCCAACCGCCAGTCCCCGAGCTTCGCGCGGGGCCTCACATTCGGCCGGGGGAGGTCGGGTGGATGGGTGCGGGCACACGCGCACCCACCGTCGATCCTTCGTTGCGCTGCCGAGGACCAACGGTTTGCCCGTGTACAGCAGGACCGACAGTGCCCGCACCCAACGGGATGCGAAAGACCATCACGAGAGGCCCGACGCAGGAGGGACTGGCGGTTGGCCGGGGCGGGTGGGTGGATGCCCCTCCGCCAGTCCCCCGGCAGCGCAACCAGGGGGCGACGGTTCACCCGTGTACGGCAGGTACCGACTGTGCCCGCACCCAACGAGATGCGAAGGATCCCCACGTGAGGCCCGGACACGTAGCGTTCCCTCCATGACCGATGCCCGCCACATCACGGTCCTCACCTGGAACCTCTTCCACGGGCAGAACGGAACAGGACTCGGCCCGACGCGGCGATCCACCTTCCTCCGACGCCCGATCGACGACGGAACCCGGCTCCACGAGAACCGCAAGTACATCGACGAGATGGCGGCGGTCATCCGCTCACTGGACCCCACGATCGTCGCACTGCAGGAGGTGCCCCCTCAGGCGGTAGGACGCCTGGCGGAAGAGACGGGGATGCGCGCCGTGCGCTCGGTGATGCACCCGGTGATCGGACCGATCGCCCTGCGCGGGTGGTTGGCCGACCGCAATCCCGACCTGTGGCGCACGCACGAGGGAACATCGAACGTGATCCTGTGCCACCGCGACTGGATGCCCGAGACGGTGTGGACGATCCGCCACAACCCTCCGCACTTCGCCATCCGGGAGGGCCACCGCCTGCGCCTGGGATGCCGGGAGCGCGTGCACTGGGTGCTGGAGCCGCGACGCCTGGTGGGGGCCCGGCTACGGCATCGACACGACGGTCGGAGCATCACGGCGATCTCGCTGCACTGTCACAACTCGCTCGTGTGGGACGTCATCGGAACCGAGATGGCCCGGGTGATGCCCCTCGTGGGACGTCATCTCACACCCGACGAGCCCGTGATCATGGCCGGCGACATGAACTCGGCCGGATCCCATCACCCGGCGATCGCCACGGTCCTGGACGCCGGGTTCACCGAGTCGACGGTGGACGATCTGGTCCTCGACCACATCTTCCAGCGGGGACTGACCGAGGTGACGCCGCCCACCACGCTGGACATGTCGGCCCGCACCGTCACGGTCCCCTTCCAGGGCGGGGAGCGCACCGTGGTGCTCTCGGATCACAACATCGTGCGTGCCGTATACACCATTCACCCCTCGTCCACATCCATCAGATGACGCAACCACCCGAAGGCACTCGCCACGATCGCTGCGAGGGCCCCGGCCGTGAGGAAGAGCAACCGGTCCGCGACGAGGTCGACCTGCGGCGGATCGACGACCCCCTGCGCGGCCAGCCGCCCGGTCGACCACCCGAAGAGGGCCGTCATCACCACGGCAAATCCGACGACGGCGAGCCCGACGACTGGCCACAGATCGGCCGGTCCTGCACGACGGCCATGGCGGTCCCGCACGACGATGCGCAGGGCGGCCAGCGCGATCAGTACGGCCGCCGCGACCGCGAGCCAGAGCGCAGGCGCTCCGCGCACCCCCGTCACCCCGATCTCCAGCCCGGGCAGTTCCGTACGGAAGCAGTCGAGCAGGAGCGCCGCCCCGGCGAGCAGGGACAGCGGGAGCATGACGAGAGCGGGTGTAGCGTCGCGGTTCATCCGGCGGTCCGTTGGAGGACGACGACGCCGTCGCGCTGGTAGCGCACCATGAACGCCCCGGAGTGCATGAGGCTCTCGACCGCGTCCTGGAACTGCTCCGGCTTCACGTCATGCCCCACGTCCGGACGGTTGCGATCGACGACAACCCATTCGGCGTCGTCGACGCGGGGGAAGGTGTGGATGCGCCGTCGGGCCGACAGGTGGGCGCCGAGACGATTGCCCGAACTCACCACGACATCGGAGGGGATCATGGCGATGGCCTCACGGAGCGCGGCCCGGTCGGCAGGCAATGAGTACTGCTCCGCCCGCACGATGGATCCGCCCGGAACATGCTGCCAGAACGGCAGTGGTCCCCAGTGCCACCCCGACGCCACCGCGACGCCGACGAGAGCGACCGGAGCCCACCGGATCGCGACCGCACGGGGATAGCGATGTGTGAGCCGCCCGTAGCCGTCGATCGCGGCGGCCACCAGGAAGGGCACCATCACGGCTCCGTAGTGGTACTCGATGGAGTGCTGCTCGGGCCGGCTCGACAGCAGGTTCAGGGCGAGTTCGGGAAGGGCACCGAGTGCCAGGAGTGGCGACAGCAGTGACAGACCGGCCAGCGGGACGACAAGTGCGAGCACGAACCACATGCGATCGTGCGTCGTGATCGTCTGAACCACGAGAACGGGATCCGTGACGATGGTCTTCACCAGGCCGCCGGGCGTCGAGCCCAGGGCGCCGTAGCGGTCCTCGGCGATGGAGGCACCGCCCTCCGCCGCGAACGCCGGCATGACCACCGCCACGGCGATGACGCTCCACAGGAGCCCCCCGAGGGCCGTCACCGGTCCGGCACGACGTCGCCCCAACGCGAAGGTCATCCAGATCCCGAGGAACATCACGGCGAGGCCGACGTGCTCCTTGGTCGCGCACGCCAGGACGATCATCACCACGAACACCACGTTGTGGCGGGTGGCCGCGGCCCAGATGGCCCACAGGAGCAGTGGCAGCGCGAGCGTGACCGGATGGAAGTCGAACAGGGTCGCCCATTGCGTTGCCGGGACGAGAAGCGTGATGGCCGCGAAGGCGACCGCCGCCCCCGCGCGTCCGATCCACAGACGGCCCAACAGGTAGGCGGGTATGGCGGCCGTCGACACGACGATCGCCTGGGTGACCAGCAGCATGTAGGGCGACGGCC
Source organism: uncultured Bifidobacteriaceae bacterium (assembly GCA_964531025.1). GTDB lineage: Bacteria > Actinomycetota > Thermoleophilia > Miltoncostaeales > Miltoncostaeaceae > CALMEC01. The sequence goes on from CAZHDY010000001.1 coordinate 1,429,612, forward strand.
AGACCCACCACAGGGGCGCGAACAACGCCAGTATGGGGTCGACGTGTCCGCCCAGCCGCGAGATCTGCTCGCCGGCCCCCTCCGTCGAGACGAGGAGACCGCCGTGGGCGACGCTCCAGACGGCCTGCACCATGTTGCCCAGGTCGAAGCGTGCGGTCCAGAACGCACGATGCCGCTGAGCCGACATCGCGGCGAACGCGACCGCGTAGGTCACGACGATCGCGCCGACAAGGATCGGCGGCCACCGGCGACGCCAGACGTCGCGGGACGTCACCGACGTCGCCCGGCGAGGGTCGCGAGTCCGACGAAGATCACCTCGGTCACGATCAGGGCGAATCGCAGTCCGACCGAGACGGCAAGGGCAACACCGGTGGGCAGGTGGCGGGCGAGCACGAGCGCGAGGAGGCCGTCACGCAGGCCGATGCCCGACGGCAGGATGAACACGACGAACGAGATGACGAACGCCATCAGGAATCCGAGCCCGACCTCGAAGGGGCCGCCCACCTCCGGACCGACGGCGGAGCGCACCAGTGCCCAGACACCGACGACGAGCAGGCTCGTGCCGACTGCGTAGCGCAGCACGAGGATGAGGATCTGACGCTCGCTGAACACGGTTTCGAGCGGAGGGCGACGGATCAGCCGCAGCGCGAAGCCCGACAGCAGCCGGAACGGGACCGGGTGGAGCGACAGGAGGATCAGCGGCACCGCCAGGAGGACCCACATGAGGCGGGGATTGCTCGGGTTGCCGTACGCGGCCACGTAGCCGATGGCTCCGATCGCGGCGATGCCGAGACCGAGAATCTGCTCGTAGACCGTGACCGCGAGGGTCGTGCGCCGGGGGACGCCCCACTGTCGCGCCATGACCGCACGGCCGATGACCAGCATCACGTTTCCCGGGATGTACCGCGCGATCAGCGACTTCGCCCAGATGGCAAGGTGAACGCGTGTCGGAGGGTGTTTGGGCGCGAGCCACTCGACGGAGCGCGTGTAGGTGAGCCCCTGCCACGTGTAGCTCAGGATGACGAGCACGGCGCCCAGGACCAGCCAGCTCGGCCGAAGATGCCACTCGTACGCCGACACGGCGTCCCAGTTGCGCCAGAGGGCGTACCCGAGCGCCGCGATCGCGAGCACGCCCAGGACGACGAGGAAGGCCTGCTGCCGCCGGTTGGGCCGGGGAGCGACGGCGACGTCGAGGACGTCGTCGTCGGACTCCGACGTGCCGGGCACGTCGTTCATGTCGGGAAGACGATTCATGAAGGTTCATCACCCGCCGCGACCGACGGGCCGGTGCTCCCGCTCAGGAGCACCCCGCTAGGGGAGGAGACCGGCCGCTTGCAGGGTCGCGCGCGCGACATCGGTGCTCGGCTGATTCTCCACCTCGACACGGACCCGCGCCGAACGGAGCTGGTCCGTGGTGTAGCGCGCACCGACGGCCGTGACGGTCGGGGTGAGGGTCGCCGGCGCCGTGGCCAGATAGGCGGCCGATCCCACGGTCACCGGCCGGGCCGGCGTTCCCGCGAAACGGCGTGCGGGATCCTTGAGGGCCAGGAAGCCCGTACCCGCAACGCGTGGTTCGGCGCCTGTGGCCGTGACGCAGTGCACCTTGCCACGGCGCAGGAGGGTGAAGCGCGCGTCGCCGTTCGCCACGACGACACGACGGAACTGGGCGCGCAGCGCCACCACCCCGTCGGCACGGATCACCTGCGGTGCGGTGGCACCGAGGATCACCTTCTTCGACACCATTCCCAGTCGATCGAGACGGCCGATGCCGAAGCGCTTCATCGCGGTACGCGAACAGACCAGATCGGGCGCATCGTCGGCGGGGGCGAACGCGACCACGGCCTGCTGCCGGGCCGCCAGAGGGGCCGCGAGCGCGGCATGCAGACGGGCGGGCCGACGCTCGACGGGACGGGCAAGAACGCGACGCAGCAGGGTGGCCGTGTCGGTCACGTAGAGGTCGACCGCTCCGGAACGAAGCGCGGCATCGGCCGCGAACGGATCCGCGTAGGCGACGCGTGTGACGGTGTAGCCCTGGGCGGTGAGAGCGAGCGCGTTGCTGTCGGCGACGATGCGCGACGTGGAGGTGCCGCTGTCACCGATGGAGACGGTGGTGCCGGCACCCAGGGCACTCGGGGCACACGTGCCCGCGACAGCCGCGGCGCATGCGACGAACACGACACGGCGCACCGAGATGCCCCCGCCTGCGATGTGGTCGGCCGGCGCGCTAGACAACGGACACCGGGGTACCGAAGGATGCGAACTCGTAGAGCATGCGGGCCTCGGGGCGACCGACCCGGATGCACCCGTGCGATGCCGGGTAGGACGGGACCTCCGGGTACTGGTGGAACGCGATCCCCCCGACGATGTAGCTGGCCCATGGCAGCCACACGCTGAACGGGTTCGACCAGGACATGCGTTCCTTCCGGTAGACACTGAAGTTCCCGGCGGGCGTCCGTCCGCCGGCACCGGTGGACACGTGCACGGCGCGCTTGACCTGCTTGTTCTCGATGAGGAGCACGACACCCTTGTTGCGGCTGACCTCCAGGCGCCGGCCGGCCGTCAGCCGCCGGGCCGCCGGGACGCGCGCACGGTTCAGCGCCCGGCGGGTGTCGAGCGTGGCCGCCCCGGTCCGGGAGAGCCCCTCCCAGCCCTGGAACGCGAGGAGGGCCTGCGAGGTGCGGTAGTCGATGCGCCCGTTCACGTAACCGGCCGGGAGATAGCGCAGCTGGGCCAGCCGCTGCTGCACCTGCCGGGCATCGACGGGGACCGGCCCGATGATCTCGAAGCGCGGAACCGTGGAGTGATCGAGAAGACCGTCGGGATCCGCCGCCGGGCCCGGGCTGGGCTCGTCACCCACGAGGATGCGGACGGCCGCCACGTTCTTGTTGACAAGCATCGTGTAGACGACCTGCGCGAGGCGGAGCTGGACCGCGGCACCGTCCCCACCGGTGGCGAAGGTGGGGCTGACCCGCACCTCCGCGACCCGGTCCCGCACCGTCACCGACTGGACCACCGTTCCGCGGGGGATGCTCGTCCCGATCCCGTCCTTGCGCTCCGCCGCGGTGGGCCCCTTCGTGAGGATCCGGGCCGCGTAGAGCTCGCGGTCCGCGCCGGACGGCATCGGACGCTGCACGATCTGGAGACGATCACCGCGCGTCATGTAGACGTTGACGGTGGCCGCCGTCGCCAGGGACGGGGCGATACCCACAAGGCTCGTGAGGATCATCGCCAGGACGATGACCGTACGGCGACTGAGTCGGACCGGTGCGTTCATTCCCGGCAAGCTACAACACGGGATCGCGCCGGTCGGACGCCGTGCCGCCCACCACGCGGGCGATACGCGCCTCGACCTCGTCGATGTCGCGGCGGAGGTGATTGCGCTGGATCATCTCGCTCACGAGACCGATGGTGAACAGCTGCACACCCACCACGATCAGGAGCACACCCAGCAGGAGCAGGGGGCGCTGCCCGATGGAGTGTCCGAGGATCTTCTCGACCACGAGGTAGGTGGACACACCGAGCCCGGCCATCGTGAAGAGCAGGCCCAGACCACCGAAGAGGTGCATGGGTCGCCACCGGAAACGCCCGATGAACATGATGGTGAGGAGATCGAGAAACCCGCGGACGTATCGCTCGAGTCCGTACTTCGAGCGCCCGAACCGCCGCGGACGGTGGTTGACCGCACGCTCCACCACGTTGTATCCGTCGGCCGCCGCCATGACGGGGATGTAGCGGTAGAGGTCGCCCGAGATGGACAGCGTCCTCACCACCTCGGCGCGGTAGCCCTTCAGGCCACAGTTGAGATCGTGCAGCCGTAGACCGGAGAACCGTGCCGTCACGCCGTTGAAGACCTTCGACGCCAGACGCTTGGTGATGGGGTCACGCCGGTCGGCCTTCCAGCCGCTGACCAGGTCGGCGCCCGCCTCGAGGTCGGCGACCAGGGCCGGGATCTCGGCCGGGTCGTCCTGGAGGTCCGCGTCCATGGTGATGACCACGTCGCCCGTGACCTGGCGGAAGCCGGCCATGAGCGCCGCGCCCTTGCCGAAGTTGCGCCGCAGGACGACGACGGTCACACGCGGATCGGCCTCGGCCAGACGGTTGAGGACCCCGAGGCTGCCGTCGCTCGACCCGTCGTCGACGAAGATGATCTGCGCGGTCAGGCCGAGGCCGTCGAGCACGGGGACGAGCTCCTCCATGAGCACGTCCAGCGACTCGTGCTCGTTGTAGACGGGCACGACCACCGAGAGGGAACGGAATGTGCTCACGGGCGTCTCCCGCGGCGGTGGTTCGGCCGACGTCGCCTCACGCCTTCTTCTTCTTGCCCTTCTTCTTTTTCTTCTTCTTGAGCGCCACCACGACCGCCGCGGCCTCAGCGGTCTCGGTGATCGTCGGACGCGACGACACCGGCTCGGACGCCGTGACATCCGCTGACTCCGGATTTCCGCCGCCCACCAGCGCGACGATCGCCTCGGAGTCACCCAGATCGACGCCGAGGGCCTCGGCCAGATCGGGATGGGCCGCGGCGAACCAGGAGACGGCCAGGATGCGATAGGCGACGCCGTCAGCATCCGGTCCCAGGCTGTCGAGCGCGTTGCGAAGCGCGTCCACCTGCGGATGGCCGAGATCACCGCCGTCATGGTCGAGCAGGCGCACCGCATCGGGTCGGGCGCGGAGCAGGTCGACGAACGAACGCGTGGTGTCGGCGACGAGCTCGTCGCCGGTGCGCTCCTCGGCCGCCGCCCGGACCTTGAGGGTCTCGCCGAACATCGAGAAGGTGGCCGCCGCCCGGCGCAGCACCTCCCCGTACAGGGCGCTCTTGGTCCCGAAGAAGTACCCCGGCGTACCCCGCGACACCCCGGCGCCCGCGCCGATGTCGGCCATCGTCACGGCGTTGAAGCCGCGCTCGGCGAACAGCCGCTCCGCTGCGTCCAGGATGTGCGCGCGCGAACGGTCCGCGTCACGCTGCCGTGGCTCCTCTGCCATGTCGCTCGCCTCCACGTCGCTTGCCACGCGGCAAGTCTACGCCGCCAGGTCTGACTCCGGTGCGATCACCCGTCCAGCTGCCGGCGCCAGCGGCGGCCGATGAGGCCCTTCCGCGCCCGGAACAGCACCAGGCTGCCCAACGAGACGACGCAGACGCCGACCAGCACGAGCAGAACCGGCCCGAGGAACCCGCGTGCACCGCTCATCGACGTCTGGAGCAGATACCAGAGGGTGAACCAGACGTTCCGGTCGATGGCCTGCGACACGGCCATGATCACCGCGATCGGCGCAGCGAGCGCGACCCCTGCCAGCGCGACCAGCTGCCAGCGCCGGGGCACCACCGTCGCCGCCAGGGCGGCATGGGCCGCCGGAAGAATGAGGACGAGGGTGTACGGCGACTTCCACCACGCCAGAAGGATGAGCACCGACAGCCACAGGAGCGCGGCTGACGCCTCGGCGGGCGGATTGGCGCCGGTCGCGTGGATGCGACCCCGGATCGCGACGGCGACCGCGGCCGCGGTGAGGACGACGAGGAGGAGGGCCAGCCCGTCGCCGCGGGTGAATGCCATGTCGGCGGGAAGGGGCGGGCGCCCCACGGAGGGAGCGGCGAGCACCCCGGTGAGGGTGAGGACATGCCCCAGGAAGAGTGCTGCCAACGGGGGTACGCACCTCCAGCCCACGGCGCGAAGCCCCGTGGACACCCGGACGCGCGCGCGACGGATCCGCGCCGCGGCGTCCAGCGCCATCACGAAGAGGGGAAGTGCCAGGAGAAGGAGCGCGAGACGCGCGACCGACGGCCGCAGGATGCGACCGGCATAGGCGAAGGACGCATCCGGCGTGCGTGCTCGCTCGCGGACGTCGAGCCGGCCGACCAGGTGGAGGGCGGCGTTGCCGACCAGCCGGAGGCGCTCCGAGGACGCCGGGGGCTTCATGCCGGCCGGAAGCGGTCCCTCCCGGCGCGCCGACAGCGTCACCGCGGGCACGCGCATGTCGATCGCCGCACGCTGGGCGCCACGCGTCTCGGGGACCGCCATCGCGATGAGCTGCGAGGTGAGCGACGCGGTCTCGGTGGGCACGCCGCCGGCGTCGCGCACGGACTGCTCCGCCGCCTGCCGGAGCCCGAGGGCCTGTCGGTGCGCCCCACCGGACCAGATGTGCACCTCGTTTCCGTCGTCGCCGCCGACGGCGTCCAGGACGACCATGCCGGCGATGCGGCTGGTGTCGACCGAGTTGAGGTACCAGCGGAGGCCGGCGTTGCCGAGGGTGTCGCCGTCGACCGACAGGAAGATGATCGTGTGGTGGTACTGGGACTGTGCGGCCACACGTGCGAGCTCGAGCAGCACGGCGGACGCGTTGGCGTTGCCGGCCACCTGCCGGGGCGAGTCGCGCGGGGCGACGACGACGATGTTACGGGCCGACTGCGTGGGTGCACTCGGGCCCACCGTGTACATGACGTTGGTGATGGGAACCTGGTCGCCCTGCACGCGCACACGTGCCTGCTGCTGCGCGACGAGGCGATGCCCGGCGGGAAGCTCGGCCATCTGATCGCGCATCCATCGCGATCCGGCCTCGGCGGATTCGGTGCCCGGGACCCGGAGCGGTGCGGTGGCCGTCAGGTCCTCGGCGTAGGCGCGCGCGCCCTGCCCGTCGAAGACGCCGGGGGACTCGGGAGCCATGAGCTCGTCCTGCGGTTGCAGCGTCAGGAACGCGACCAGAAGGGCGATCGTCGCGACGAACCAGGCTTGGAAATAGAGGCGGCCGTTGAGCATGCGGGATGGGTCGCACCGACGGTGCGGTCACCTTTCGTATCACACCGCCTCGGTGGCGGCGCGCACACCGTCCCGATGACGGCACGCGGGAACCGGTATGAATAGGCCTGTGGAGAGCGATCTCATCCTCGTCTCCAACCGCGGCCCCATCACGTGGCGGCGGCCGGACGACGAACGAACGTTCGAGCACGGCGGCGGCGGCCTCGCGTCGGCGCTCACCGGCCTCGTCGACCACACGCGCGCCCTGTGGATCTCGGCGGCACTGAGCGAGGAGGACGTCCGGGTCGCCGACGAGGCCGACGGTGGATCGTTCGCGATCCCCGACATCGGCCTGGACACCCGCGGGCGATTCGTGGTCATGGACCCCGAGACCTACCACCGCTACTACAACATCGTGGCGAACCCGATCCTCTGGTTCACCCAGCACTACCTCTGGGATCTGTCGAACGCCCCGGACATCCGGCAGAGCGAGCTCGACGCGTGGGACGAGGGGTACGTGGCGGCCAACCGGCTCTTCGCCGAGGCCGTGATCGACGAGGTCGCGGACCGACCGGACTGCCTGGTCATGCTCCACGACTACCACCTGTACCTGGCGCCCCCGGTGATCCGGGGAGCGTGCCCCGACGCGTTCCTGCACTTCTTCGTCCACATCCCGTGGCCGCAGCCGGATGCCTGGCGCGTGCTTCCGCCGCACATCCGCGAGTCCATCCTGCGGGGCCTGTTGGCCAACGACATCGTCGCCTTCCACACCGACCGCTACGCACACAACTTCCTCCGCTCGGTACAGGAACTACTGGACGTCCCGGTCGACGAGAAGCGCCAGCTGATCCGGTGGGACGGGCGTGAGATCTGGGTGCGGTCGTATCCCATCTCGATCAACGCGAACCGGTTCCGCGAGCTGGCCAACACCCCCGACGTCGCCGCGGAAGAGGAGCTGCTCCTGCGTCGCCGTCGCGAGTTCCTGGTCTGCCGGATCGACCGGGCCGACCTCTCCAAGAACGTCCTTCGCGGATTCAAGGCGTTCGACCGCTTCCTGGACCTGCATCCGGAGTTCGCGGAGCGCATCACGTTCGTCGCCATGCTCCAACCCACCCGTGAGGATGTCGACGAGTACGTCGAGTACAAGCAGCACATCCGGTCGCTCGTGAGTCACATCAACACGAAGCACGGCAACACCGACTGGATGCCCATCTCGCTGCGGTTCGAGAGCAACATGGCCCGTGCCTGCGCCATCTACAAGCAGTACGATGTGATCATGGTGAACGCGGTGTTCGACGGGATGAACCTCGTGGCGAAGGAGGCCCCCAGCGTCAACGAACGCGACGGCGTGGTGATCCTCTCGGAGAACACCGGTGCCCACGAGGAACTCGGTTCGTTCTGCCTCACCGTGAACCCGTTCGACATCGAGGCCCAGGCGAACGCCCTCTTCGAGGCGCTGACCATGGAGCCCGAGACGCGCCGCAGCCGCGCCGAGCACATCCGGCAGGTCGTCAACGAGAACGACGTGTCCAAGTGGCTCGATGCCCAGCGCACGGACATCGACCGCAAGATCCAGGCGACCGGACGCGACGACACGGCGTACTGACGGACCGTTCACGACCGCTGCGGGAGAACGCCCCCGGACCGCGCCACACGACGCCTCGGTCCGGGGTCGATCCGGAGGCGATGCCCCGGAACATGATTCCCGGCAGCAGCGGGACTCTTTGCCCGAACCTAACGATCCCCGCGTCGGTTCGCTCTACACTGGGCCGCATTCCAGGTACACGCTCATCTTCATGAAGGAGAACCGTCTTGCGCCGACGCACCGCGCTTTTCGTCGCTCCCATCGCCGCGATTGCTCTGATCGGAGCGGGCTGCGGCGGCGGCGACTCCACAACCGGCACGACCGGTAACCAGACGACCGACGTCTCAACCGGATCGAGCGGCGGCGACGCCGTCTCCATCCTCAACGGCATCAAGATCCCCGACACGCAGGACGCGCCCACCAAGGTGGTCTTCAAGGTCAACGCGGATCTGAAGGGAAAGATCTCCGACCCGCAGGCCGCCGCGTTCCTCGGTGACGGACCCATCAGCATCGAGCTCTCCGGTCCCACGGACCCCTCCAAGAAGTCCGCCGACGTGGCGTTCGACCTGAAGGCCGGCAAGCTGAACTTCAAGGGCAACGTGCGTGTCATCGACGGCACGAAGGCCTTCCTCCAGCTCAACGACAAGTGGTACGAGCTCCCTGCCGACAGCATCAACCAGACGACCGGCACCGAGAACGCCGACCTCAGCAAGATCACCGAGGCACTCAAGTCCGTCGACGCGGCCGACCTCCTGAAGAACCCGGAGGTCAAGGGCAGCGAGAACATCGAGGGCTCCGACACGCACCACATCGCGGGTGACGTCGACACCGCCGGCCTCGTGAAGGCCGCCGCCGAGATCGCCAAGTCGCAGGGCGACGGTCCGAGCGCCTCCGAGATCGCCGAGGCCGAGACCAAGCTCGCCGAGTACGTCAAGAACGCGAAGGTGGACGTCTGGGTCGGCAAGGACGACCAGATGGTCAAGCGGATCCAGATCCGCGGTGACTTCGTGACCGACGCGGACATGAAGTCCCAGAGCGGCCTCGACGGTGCGGCCATCGACCTCACGGTCCAGGCCACCCCGACCGACTCGCCGAACGTGGAGGTCCCCTCAGGCGCCCTGACGCAGCAGCAACTCCAGCAGGACCTGACCGGCATCCTCCTGCAGGCCATGGGTGGCGCCACCCCGTAGGGATCGCTTCGCGATACCTCCAGCTGTACCCGTCGGGGCCGCGTGAGCGGCCCCGACGCCATTTGGGGGGTGGTAGAAGGGCCTCGTGCTGACATGCTGCGTGTGCGCGTGAGGAAGCACGCGCACCTGCTGTTGGTCCTATGGGGCGCAGCCCTGGGACTGGCGACGACGATCCTCCCGCCCGCCCCGGCCAGCCGCCAGTCCCCGGGCTTCGCGCGGGGCCTCTCATTTGGCCGGGGGAGCTTGGGTGGTTGGGTGCGGGCACACGCGTCTTGCCGTTGATCCTTGATCACGCATTCAGGGACCGACGGTTGGCCCGTGTACGGCAGGACCGACTGTGCCCGCATCCAACGGCCTGCGATGGATCGTCACGTGAGGCCCGACGCAGGAGGGACTGGCGGTTGGCCGGGGCGGGCGGGGGATGCCCTTCCGCCAGTCCCAGGACGCGCCTGTAGGACCGACGGTTGGCCCATGTACGGCAGGACCAACCCTGCCCGCACCCAACCACCGGCGAAAGACCATCACGAGAGGCCCGACGCAGGAGGGACTGGCGGTTGGCCGGGGCGGGTGGGTGGATGCCCCTCCGCCAGTCCCTGAAATGCGCAACCAGGGACCAACGCCTTGCCCGTGTACGGCAGGACCGACGATGCCGCATCCAACAGCCCGCGAACGATCGCCACGAGAGGCCCGACGCAGGAGGGACTGACGGTTGGCCGGGGTGGGCGGGGGGATAATCCGCCCGGGAGGATGCCCTTCCGCCAGTCCCCGAACCCACAACCAAGGACCAACGGCAGGAGACGCGCAATACCCGCTCCACACCACGATCGATGGCCTCCGTGGGATGCCTCGGCTACCCTGCCGCGGACCCTCCCGCCACCCATCCGTGGAGTGACCCAATCCGAGTCCCCGTCACCCTGAGCGCCCTTCTCCTCGCCGCGACCACCGCCACGGCATCCGCAGCCACACCGGCCAACGAACGCCGCATCAACGGCTGGCAGCCCATGGCCATCGCCCTCGGCGGCGACCACGTCGTCTACGCGCGATCGAGCGCGAACACGATCCGCATCGGCGCGCCGTACACGGTGTTCCGCACGGACACGTTCCGCATCCGCCTCGCGGGGAACCTGCTCGCGTCACGCCCCATCCCGGGCGTCATCCTGCGAACCAGCGCCGGACCGACCACCGGGGGCCTGCTCGCGGCGAACAGCGGCGGCCAGCACGTCCTGGCGGCGACGGGCCGCAACTTCCGGCCCATGGTCACCTGGTGCTGCACCGACAACGATCACGACACCCCGGTGCAGACCGACGGTCGCCGCACCGCGCCGGTCACCCTCGCCGTCGGACTCGACGGCATGGCCGTGAACCTGCTGATGCGCAACGACGCAGGAGAGATGCGCCTGGTCCGGCAGGACGTGCTGACCGACTCCACCAACCCGCTCGGACAGCGCTCGGAGACCACGGTGGACGTGGTGCCCGCGTCGGTGTCGCAGGTCGCGATCACGCGCAAAACGGTCGTGTGGGTCGACGCGCGTGACCGCAACATCCACGTGGCGACGGTCGCCGGGGACGGAACGCTTGAGGAGCGGGCGACGATCCCGCCTCCCGGTCCGGGACCGATCGTGCGCCTGGCCGCATCCGAGAGCGCCGTGGCCGTCGTGGTCCGCGACGTGGCACCGGGACGGTTCCAGGTGATCCGATTCGACACGCCGACATGGCAGCCGGTCACCGTCTGGAGCGGAGACGTCGCACCACCGATCGCGCTGGGTGACCGGACGCTCGCGATCGCCGCGGGGCGCTCGCTGCTGCAGAGCACCCCGGGTAGGCCTCCTCTGCGACGCGCGGTCCTGCGCAGCAGCGCGTTCGGCCTGGCGAGCGACGGCAAACGGATCGGCGTCATCGAGCGCATCGCCGTCCCGCAGAAGCCCGCCCGCGGGAAGAAACGCCCGCCCCTCCGGCAGACCGCGATCCGGATCGTGAACGTCGTCGATCCGCCCGCCCCGATCACCCCGGAGCCCGTGCAGTGAAGCGAACCGTCATCACCCTCGTCACGGCCCTGATCGCCGCGGCCCCCGCGGTCTCCGCACCCGTCATCGCGGTGCAGGACGACCAGATCTCGAACAGCCCGGATCCGACGGTCATCGAGCAGCGCCTCACGCGCCTGTCGCAGACCAACGCACGCTGGACCCGCCTCGACATCGACTGGAGCAAGGTCGCCGCGACACGACCACGCGACCCCCGGAACCCCGCCGACCCGGCGTACGACTGGAGCATGTACGACCGGATCGTCCTCGGGCTGCACCGCCGCGGCACCAACACGATGGTCACGCTGCTCGGCACCCCCGCATGGGCCACCCCGTCGGGTAGGTGGAACGCCGCGCCGCCGCCCGGCCCCGGATCGGACTTCGCCGCCGCGGTCGCCCGCCGCTACAGCGGCACGTACCCCGACCCGAACGGCACGGGGACCCTGCCGGCCATCCGCAGCCTTAGCCCGCGCAACGAGCCCAACATCGACCTGATGACCACGCCCCAGTGCCGCAGGGTCGGCAGCCGCTGGGTCCCGGTCTCCCCCCAGAACTACGCACGGCTGCTGAAGGCCACGTACCCGAAGGTGAAGGCCGTGGCGCCGCGCATCGTCGTGGTGGCCGGCGAAACGGCGGCCGCCGACAACGCGGGGTGCAAGAGCGCGAGCACGACCATCGGCACCCACTCGTTCTTCCGGCAGCTCATACGGGCACTGGGCCCGGGCCCTCTGCCGTTCGACGCATGGGCGCAGCACATGCACTCGGTGGGCCCTCCCGCACGAGCGGCGTTCTTCCCCTCGTGGACCACCCTGAATACACTGACGCGTGAGCTTGACGCGTTGCGGCCGGGCAGGAGGATGCCCGTCATCATCAGCGAAACCAGCTACGCCACCAGTTACAGCCCGTACCATCGGTACTTTGTGACGGAGGCGCAGCAGGCCGCCTGGATGCAGCGCGCGTTCCAGCTCGCGAAGAGGAATCCGAACGTGGTGGCAGTGGTGTACTTCAATCTTCAGGATCACCGAGACTGGCCGGCCGGGCTGTACCGCTCGGACTGGACCGCGAAACCCGCGCTCGCCGCGTTCCGCCGGTGGGCACGTCAGACCCCCCTCCCACAGAAATGGGCCCCCATCCCGTGAGCGACCGCCTCTCCAACGTCCAGGAGTACTACGACAACCTCGCTCCCCGCCTCTTCGAGGTGGAGGAGCGCAACTGGCACCTGCAGAGCCGGATGGCTCTCGTCCTGGAGACCGTCGACCGCTTCGCCCCGCGAGAGGCCCGCGTCCTGGACATCGGCTGCGGAACGGGATTCCTTCTGGAACAGTTCGCCAAGGGTGGCTACTCGGGCGTCGGGGTGGACCTCTCACCGGAGTCGGTGGAGATCGCCCAGAACCGGCTCGCCGAGCTCGGCGCCGCCGACCGCCTGCGGGCGGAGGTGGGAAGCGCCTACGAGCCGCCGGAGGGGCCGTTCGACCTCGTGACGATCACGGATGTCCTCGAGCACCTCGAAGATCCGCGTGCCTGCCTGGCCGCGGCGCGCGAACGCCTGGCACCGGGCGGGGTGATCGTGGTGTCCACGCCCAACCGCCGCAGCCTCCACGGCGCGCGCCGCTGGCTGAAGGAGCACGGCGTACCGGGCATCAAGCTGAGCCTGGCCCCGATCGACAACTGGCAGACGTGGGGTGACCTCGACGCACACGCTCGCGCCGCCGGGCTCGTGACGGTCAGCCGCCGCGGCATCTTCTTCCGCCCGGGCGGGAAGATCGGATCGCAGATCGGCCGCATCTACCGCCTGAACGCGGCCCGCAACGCCGAGCTGCGCCTGTCCCACACACCCGTCGGCCGATTCGGCTTCTACATCTGCCTCGCCTTCCGACCCCGCTGAGCACGCAGCCTCCCGCATCTGACGACGTTCCCGTCGGCCGGCGCTACGCCGCGATCCTGGCCATCGCGCTCGCGTTCGTCGGGCTGGCCGTCTTCCTCGTGCCCTACGCGTTCCCGTCCCCGCCGCCGCTCGTCCGCGGCTTCCAGGCGACGAGCCTCTTCAGCCCCAGCGGCGACAGCAACCGCAAGACGGCGACCATCGCCTTCCGGATGAACGAGGCGGGCCAGGCGGACGTCACGATCAAGGATGTCGACACCGGGAAGGTGCTGCGCACCCTGACGACGGGCCCGCAGCCGGCGGGGATCGTGCGGCTGGAATGGGACGGGACGAACGACCAGGGCGAGGTGATGCCCGACGGCGAGTACTCGGTCAGCCTTCACGCCTGGATCGGCAAGCGCAACTACCGCCTGAGCCGGAGGACGATCATCGACCGCTCGGCCCCCCGGCTGGGCACGGTGTCCGCCGAGTCGGCCGCGATCGCCGGTAAGGGCGACGGCCAGTGCCGCGTGGCCGCCACCGCGCTCGACCGCGGATCGATGACCCTCACCGCCGTCCCCGCCTCCGGCGGCGACGCGGTCGCCACGTTCGAGCGCGCCGGCGTGGCCGACGGCCAGTCCGTGGTCTGGAACTGGGACGGGACGGCCACGGGCGGAGCCCCGGTCGCGCCGGGCGTCTACGTCATCCGTGCCACCCTCGCCGACCGCGCCCGCAACTCGAGCACCCGCACCACCACCTGCTGGGTCGGCCACGCCATCGGCGCGGCGATCCCGCCCGCACCGCGCGCCGGCACGCGGCCCCGTATCCGTCTCACCACCCCCACCGGTGAGGCCCTGCCCCCCGGCACGCGGGTCACGCTGAGGATCGCCCGCCGCACGGCAGATCCCGGAGGGACGAGCACGACCATCGTCGGCCCCTTCGTCGGGGCGACCGCACGCGGACCCCTCCAGACAACGCGCATCACCCTTCCGCGCCAGATTCCGCCGTCACGGCTGTGGATCGTGGCCACCACCGACAACGCGCGGGCGATCATCCCGCTCCGCCCATGACGCTCACCGAGAAGTTCCAGATCCTGGCGGCCGTCGTGGCCGGTCTCGCGATCGTCGGCTTCCTCGTCCCCGGACGGGATCCGGAGGCGGCCTCCGCCCGCCATGCGGCATCCCTCACGGTGCTGGTGGCCTCGTGGATCCTGCTCGGCGCCAGCCTGATCTCCCGCGACGACGCGACCCGCGGCTGGGACCGCATATCCTCACTTCCACGTATCGGGATCGCCGTCGCCGCCCTCGTCGTGGCGGTCGTCGTCTGCGTGATCGTGGTGCGCCTCATCCTTGCCCGACCGGTGATCTGGTTCGTGCTGCTCGCGCTGACGCTCCCCATCCGGATACCCGTGACGGTGGGGAGTCAGAGCGCCAACCTGCTCGCACCGCTCTACGTGGTGGTGGGCCTCGGCCTGATCGTCTGGATCGTCGGACGCCGGACCGGTCGCTTCCCGGTGACGACGTCGCGAAGCCTCTGGATCGACGGGACCACCGCACTCTTCACGGCCGTGACGCTGGTGTCGGTGTGGTGGAGCGACGACATGCAGGAGGCGACGGTCAAGATCGTCTGCTTCTACATCCCGTTCGTCATCCTGCTGCGGCTCGTGGCGTCGCTGTGGCCGCACGCGAATCGGCCGCTGCGCGCCCTCATCGCGGTGACCGCGTCGATGGCGTCGGCCGTCGCGGTGCTCGCGCTCTACCAGTTCGCAACCGACACGATCTGGTGGAACGACACCCTTCAGATCGCGAACAACTACAACCGGTTCTTCCGCGCCAACGGCATCTTCTTCGACCCGAACATGCTGGGTCGCTACCTCGCCCTGACGATGGTGACGTGCGTCGCGGTGCTCCTCGTCACGCGCGGAACGCGGTCGGCGTGGCTGCTCTCCGCCGCATGTGTGGTGATGGCCGCCGGGCTCGTGGTCACCTTCTCACGCTCGAGCGCGATCATGCTCGTGGCCGCGCTCTTCCTGATCGCCCTTCGGGGCTTCGGCGTGAAGCGCACGCTGCTCGTCACGCTGTCCGCGCTCGTGCTGGTCGGTGGTCCCGCGATGGCGTTCAAGGAGAACGTCCGCGAGAAGTTCACCTCGTGGGACGAGCTCATCGCGACGAGCGAAGGCCGCCACCGCCTGGCGACGGCCGGCGTCGACCTCTGGAAGACCTCGCCCGTCCACGGCGTCGGCCTCGGCGCGTTCTCGGAGCGCTACGCGGAGACGTTCCCGGAGAAGGACCGTAACCGAACCCGCGTCTTCATCTCGCACACCGCGCCCATCACGGTGCTCGCCGAGCTCGGCCTCATCGGCATCAGCCTCTTCACGCTCATGGGTCTCGGCGCGGTGGTGACGCTCGTCCGCGTCTCGCGACCCCGCGACACCGAGGGGCTGGTGGCCTGGACCGTCCTGGCGATCCTCGTCGGGATCTTCCTCCACAGCCTGCTCTACTCGGCGCTGTTCGAGGATCCCTATGTGTGGACGCTCCTCGGTATCGGCGCCGCGCTGCTGGCGTTCCGCCACAGCGGCGACGCGCCCGCGGCGCCCCCGCCCACCCCCACGCCGTGAACCGTCCCATGCGGATCATGTGCCTGAGCAACATGTATCCGGGCCCCGCCGATCCGGACTACGGGGCCTTCATCGCCACCATGTGCACGGCGCTCGAGGCCGAAGGCCACGAGGTCGACCGCGTGGTCATCGACCACCGCCGCAGCGGCCGCCGGCAAACCCCCGCGAAGTACCTCGGACTCCTGGTGCGTGCCCTGCGCCGGGCCCGGCGGTGCGACGTGATCTACGCGCACTACCTCTTTCCGACCGGGGCCATCGCCGCACTCACCGGAACCGTCCTGCGCCGCCCCTGGGTGCTGACCGCGCACGGACGCGACGTCCGGAACCTCCGGTCACGACCGGTGCGGATGCTCACCCGCCCCGCCATCCGAGGTGCACGCGGCGTCATCGCGGTCAGTCGCTTCCTGGCCGGCGGTCTCATCGTCGAGGCGGGCATCAACCGGCCCGTCGATGTGATCAACATGGGCGTCGACACGACACGCTTCCGTCCTGGGAACCGGTCGGCAGCCCGGCGCGCACTGGGCGTGGCGGACAATGCCCGGGTCGTGCTGGCGGTCGGAGGGCTCACCGCGCGCAAGAACCCGCTACGTCTCCTGGATGCCGTCGAACCGCTGCTGGTGGAGCGCCCCGAGATGCGGCTGGTCTACGTGGGCCACGGCCCGCTGCGCGGCGATCTGGAGCGCGAGGTCGCCGAGCGCGGCCTCGAAGATCGTGTCACGCTGACGGGCGCCGTGGACAACGCGACCGTCGCCGACTGGATGGCCGCCTGCGACGTGCTCGCGATGCCATCGACGGTCGAACCGCTGGGCATCGTGGCGCTGGAGGCCATGGCGTCCGGCCGGCCCGTCGTCGCCACGAAGGTCGGCGGTCCGTCCGAGATCATCGGAGACGGCGGTGTCCTGATCGACCCCCTTGACACCGACGACATCCGCTGGGGCATCGCGCGGGTGCTGGACGGTGGGCCCGACGAGGCCACCTGCGTGCGCCAGGCGGAACTCAACTCCGTCACGATCCAGGCCCGACGCGTGGCCGAGGTGCTGCGGAGGGCGATGGGTTACCGCGTATGAGCCGAATGAGGGCTCCGCGTATTCAGGGATTGCGTGATGATCTTTCGCAGGTGGTTGGCTGCGGGCACACGCGGTACCTGCCGTACACGGGCAAAGCGTTGGTCCCTGAATGCGCAGTCAGGGACTGGCGGAAGGGCATCCACCCGCCCACCCCGGCCAACCGCCAGTCCCTCCTACGTCGGGCCTCACGTGACCATCCTTCGCCGGCGGTTGGGTGCGGGCAGGGTCGGTCCTGCCGCACACGAACAAACCATCGATCCCTGAATACGTCCGAAGGGATCAACGGCAAGTGCGCGTGTGCCCGCACCCAACCACCCGACATCACCGGCCAAATGAGAGGCCCCGCGCGAAGCCCGGGGACTGGCGGTTGGCCGGGGCGGGTGGGTGGATGCCCCACCGCCAGTCCCCCGGCTGCGCCCCGTAGAACCAACAGCAGGAGCGCGCAATCCAGGCGAACCCTGCGAAATCTGCGTCAGCCGTCCTGCTAGAGCTGCATCAGCCGTCCTGTGAAACTTGTATTAGATCTCCTGCTAAACTTGTATTAGCTGGCCTGGCGGATCCAGAACGGGCCGACGAGGAGCCGCGGATGGACGACGAATCCCTATATGTGCCCCGATATGTGGACCGCGTCCTCGATCGCCTGCTGGACGAACTGCCCGCGGTGATGCTGACCGGTCCGCGCGCATGCGGCAAGACGACGACTGCGCTGCGCCGCGCGCAATCGGTCATGCGACTGGACGTCCCGGAACAGGCCCTGGCATTCCGAAGCTCTCCCGATTCTGTCCTGGCGACCTACGCCACTCCCCTGCTCGTCGACGAGTGGCAGGCTGAGCCGGAGTCGATGGGCGCGATAAAGCGCGCCGTCGACTCCATGCCGGGCGCCGGGAGATATCTCATCACCGGCAGCACCCGAGCACGACTGACACCGGAGGGGTGGCCCGGGACCGGACGGGTCGTTCCGATCGCCATGTACGGACTCACCATCGGCGAACTCGGGCTGCATCAACAGGCCCACGGATTCCTCGAGCGACTCTTCGCTGACGAGGAGCCCACGGTCGCGCGACTCGATCCCGCCCCTTCGCTGGTCGACTACATCGACCACGCCATCCGTGGAGGGTTCCCGGATGCCATCACGCTGAGCGACCTCGCCCGCTCGAGTTGGTACGAAGGTTACGTCGAGCAGCTGGTACGCCATGACATCCCCGAGGCCGCCGACGTCCGCAACCCAGCCGGCCTGGCGCTTCTGCTGCGCGCGGTTGCTCTGAACACCGCCGGTCAACCCGACCTCTCGACGTTGGCGGAGGCCGCCGACCTGAACCACCGCACCGTCCGAACCTACCTCGACCTCCTCGATGACCTTTCCGTGGTCGAGCGCACCCCCGCGTGGACCACGAACCGGCTCCGACGCATGATCAAGTCACCGAAGTACCACATCGTCGACCCGGGAATGGCGGTTCACCTGAGCGGCGACAGTCGTGCCGGCCTGCTGCGCGACGGCGGCCGGCTCGGACGACTGATCGAGACCTTCGTCGTCGCGCAGATCCGCCCACTGCTGAAGCTCTCATCCCCCATGGTCACCGCCTTCCACCTTCGCGACACGAATGGAGAGCGAGAGATCGACCTTCTCCTGGAGTCCGCGGACGGCCGGGTCGTCGCCATCGAGATCAAAGCCGGTGACGCAGTGACGGGTCACGATGCCCGACACCTGCGCTGGCTGCGCGACAGCCTCGGCTCGACCTTCCACCGAGGTGTCGTCCTGCACACGGGCGCAACGGTCCATCCCTTGGACGACCGCATATGGGCGATGCCGATCGCGGCGCTCTGGCAGTGATCGACCTGGTCACCCTCATCTGCGTCGTGGCCACCGGCGTTTTGTCGCTGCGACAGATCGTCTCACCCGCGGTCGCGTGACCGAAGGGTCACGCCGGGTCAGCGGCGTGATCTGCGCCACGATCGTCGTGATGCTCGCCACCGCCGTCGTCTCATTCCGTCAGACCGACACGTATTACACGGACGGATCACGATCCTACTGGGACACCACACCCGCACCGGATCTGTGGGTCGTGCTGGGAATCCTCTGGGCCGTCGCGCTCATCCTGCTGGCCATCGGAACGCGAGCGGGCTCTGTCGGACGGCGATTCCGGGGCCTCGGCCTCATCCTCACGCCCGTCCTGGCACTCGCCTCGCTCGTGCGGTTCTCACTGGGCGCGGGGCACTAGTGCCCCTGAGTCGGAAGTTCGTTGTCGGTGTGGCGAGTGAAACCCCGTCGGGACGAGGACGAGGAGGTGCCCATATCGGTTCATATGGGTGCCGACGATGACAACGCCGCGGAGCGTTGCCATCGAAAGACGCGTGGTCTCATCCCGGCATGGGTTGCAGCCACCAGACCACAACGAACTTCTGACTCAGGGGCACCAACCCGGCCGCCCCTCTGTTCAGGCGTCGCCGGGATCCGACGTATCGTCGCCGCTCGACGGACCCGCATCGACGACGATCGGCCCATCAGACGGAGGATCGCCCATGTGGGCCGACATCTCGATGAACACGTCGACGACCTCGGGGGCGAACTGCGCCCCCCGATGCGCCAGGATCTCCTCCCGCGCGGCGCTCCACGGCCGGGAGCTTCCGTAGGTCCGGATGCTCGTCATGGCGTCCCAGGCGTCCGCGACGGAGATGATCCTCGCACCGTCAGGGATGTCATCCCCCTGCAGCGCGTCCGGATAGCCGCCGCCGTCCCAACGCTCGTGGTGGGCGCGTATCCACGTCACCTGTTCGGCCGAGAGGATGTCCGAAACGATCTCGGCACCGAGGCCGGCGTGCGCCTCGACACTCCGACGCTCCTCCTGTGTGAGCTTGCCCGACTTGAACAGCAGCGCGTCCGGGACACCGATCTTGCCGACGTCGTGAAGGAGAGCCGCCTCCTCGAGGAGCTGCAGACGTTCATCCCCCCAGCCGATCTCACGGGCGATCGCCACCGCCAGCGTCGCCACCCGCTCGGCGTGCCGAGCCGTGGACGGATCCTTTGCGTCGACCGCACGGGCGAGCGCGCGCAGCGCCGTGACGGCCTGGCTGCGTGCCAGACGCTCGGCCCGCTCCGAGACGGACAGCTCGCGGACGACCTCCGGTGAGTAGCGGAGGGTCAGGTTCCGCCCGCTCGCCTTGGCCCAATAGAGGGCACCGTCGGCGAGGCGAAGGAGCTCGTCCGCATCGGAGGCCTGTGCCAGGTCCGCCACGCCGGCCGAGGCGGTGACGATGCCGACCCCGCCCGCGAAAGGCGTGGCGGCGATGGCGCGGCGCGCACGCTCGGCGGCGCGCCAGGCGTTGAGACCGTCGGTGTTCGGAAGGATCCAGGAGAACTCCTCGCCACCCACCCGCGCGACCGTCTCGCCCACTCGGGCCTCGCGGGCAAGCCGCCGTGCGGTCTCGGCGAGTACCTCGTCGCCGACCTGGTGACCGAAGGTGGCGTTGACGTCGCTGAAGCGGTCCAGGTCGATCATGACCACGGCCAGATCGCCCCCCGCATCGCGGGCCGCGGCGGCCTGGGTGCGGAGACGCTCATGAAAACGACGGTGGTTCGCGAGCCCGGTCAGGGGGTCCGTCGCCGCCTGGTCGGCCAGACGGGCGGCGGCGTCCGCATTGGATACCGTCATGCCGACGAGTTCGGCGAACCGCGCCAGCTGGGTCTCGGCATCCGGCGGGATACTGCCGGGGATCCCGGACAGGACCTCCAGCACACCCCAGTGCTCGTCGCCGACCCTGATGGGGACCACGATGCTGGTGCGGTAGCCGGCGTTCTCGTAGAGGTCCGCCGTATGACGGTCGAGGGTCTGGGTGTCGTCCACACGGGATGAGGTCCCCGTGCGCAGGAGCTGCGCGAAGGACGCATCGCTCGACAGGCTGACGCGCGCCGGCGGCTCCGACCGCCCCTCACCCGGTCGGATCCACATCCCGATCACCACGGCGCGCTCGTGATCATCCACGAACTTCCGCACGACGGCGGCGTCGGCGCCGAGCAGACGGGCCGACTCGCGTGCTACCAGACCGAAGACCTCCTCGGGCTCGGGGCCACCGGCCACGAAGGTCGCGACCTCACGGAGCACCTCGCGCTCGACGGAGAGGGCACGGAGCTCGGACTCCGCACGGCGGCGGAGGGTCATATCCTTGCCGACGTGCAGGAAACCCCGGTCCCCGGCCAGCCGGGAGACCGTGAGAAGGACGTCGCGGTCCGGTCCGTCGGTGCGCCGGACGATGAGATCGGTGTCGCCGGTGAAACCGACGGGGAGATCGGCCGTCCACGGCGGGGGCTCGCCGATGAGGTCCTCCTCGTCGCGGCCCGTGAGCGCACACATGCGCTCGTTCACCCACTTGACCCGGCCAAGCTCGTCGACCTCCATCAGGCCGTCCTGCACGGAGCCCATCACCAGACGCGTCGAGTCGCGTTCGGTGGCGATATCGTCGAGGACACGTCGCCGCTGGCGATCGATCTGCGCCCACATCATCGTCGCCGCGGCCACGAGGACGGCGACGAGGACGCCGAGTGCGATCAGGAGCCGCGCGATGGCGGCGTCGGCGTCGGCGCTCGACTGGTCGAGGCTCTCGTTGAGAATGGTGATCCACTGGGACAGCGCCGTGTCGAGACGACCGACGGCGATGCGTCCCAGCCGCTGTCCGGGTGTCAGGACACCGGGTCGACCGGAGGCCGGGTCCGGGTCGAGGAGGACCTCTGCCAAGGACTCCAGCGACTCCCGGACCTGGCGGATGGCGGACGCCTCGGCCGGGACATGCTCACGCCGGGCCGCCAGCTCGTTGAAGCGGGCGTTCCCCTCGATGAACACCTGCTGCATCCTCGGGCTGGGCGTCGCGGGGGCCCCGAAGGCCCACAGCCGCCAGTAGCTGGCGTTCTCGGTCTGCAGCGAGTGACGCAGGGAGACCAGTTCCCGCTCGATGCCGTGGAGGTCACGGCGGTCTTCGCCGGCCGTCATGACGTTCCGGGCGATGAGGAGACAGGCGACGACGATGACGACGGTCGGGACGATGATCGCCGCCATGTGCACACGCCGAAGACGGCGGGCGCGCATTTGAGCGTCGGATGTCATGTCGTGCGCCATGATCGGAAGAGGGAGGGCGAGCACATCCCGAAACGGGAGGTTTCGGCATCTTCGATGCTACCGAGAACTCATCGGAAGGACGAGCACATCTGCTCGTGAGCACGTCGTCGGGCACCCGTCCGAAGGCCGTGAGAAGCGGACCGCGAGGCGACGTGGTGCACGCCCCGGCGACGCGGATGCACCCCTGACCCACCCGACCGGCCCCTGACCGGCGACCCGTGACGCAACCCCACCTCCACGATCCCGTGGAACCAATCATCTACTCTCCCTCGGCGATGCCCGGAACCGCTCTGCCACGCCCCGCCATCGTCACCCTGTCGGCGGGAGCGATCATCCTGGGCGCGGTCGTCGCACTGTCGCCTCCGGTCGCCGCGCTCCTGGCCGTCATCGGCATCGCGGCCATCGCCCTCTTGACGCCGCTTCCCGCAGGCTCCCCGCGAACACCCGTCCGAGCAACGGTCCCCACGCCGCGCGCGGTGATGATGATCCTTGCCGCGGCCGTCGCACTCGGAGCGATCGCCGCCTTCAACCCACTCGGCGCCGTGGTCCTCGTGGTCATCACCGCGCTCACCACCGCCCTCGTCGTGCGGTTGCCCGCTCCGGGGGGCGGACTGGCCCTCGGCCGACCGTTCGGACACCGTGGGATCGCGGCGCTCCTGGTGGGCGCCGTCATCCTCGGCGGGGTGGCGGCCTGGCAACCGGCCGCAGGCCTCGGACTGGCGATCGCGGCGTTCCTGGCGACCATCGTGATTCGCTCACCGCTTCCGCGCCTGGGTGTCGTCGGCATCATCGCGGCGGCCGTCGCCGGAATCCTCGGACCGAACCTGGCACTGCCGCAGGCGCCGCAGCTGTTCGGCTTCCGGATCATCATCGTCCTCATGGGCGTCGGCCTCACCGCCTACCTGCTGGTCGACGGCCGACTGCCGATACCGCGCGCGATGGCCCGGCCGGCGAGCTTCCTGCTCTCGCTGAACGTCTGGTCGACGATCTCGATCCTCTGGGCCGACAACATGCTGAGCGCGGTCCGCTGGACGTTCTTCCTCCTCATGATGAGCGGCCTGGCGCTGGGCATCGCCATCGCCTGCCGGCGACGCGAGAACGCGGTACGGCTCCTCATCGTCCTCGGCATCACCTTCATGGTGGCCGCCCTCCTGGGCCTGGCGGAGATCCGCCTCGGGTTCCGCCTCCCCACGTCGCAGCTCCTGGGGCGCTCCAGCGACGCCGCGACCAGCCTCTTCGGCAACCAGAACAACTTCGCGACCTATCTGACGCTGTCGCTGCCGTACTTCCTCTGTCTTCCGGTGGTCCTCTTCCGTGACCGTCGCATGGTCATCGTCGGCGTGTTCGGCACCGTGCTGACGCTCGCGTGCCTCATGTTCACCGGCAGCCGCTCGAACCTCCTCGCCACCGGGCTCATCCTCACCGGACTGGTGGTGTTCCTGCTCATCTACGGACGCGGCCTCACCCGCTTCCTGGGTGTGATGGTCGCCGGGCTCGTCGTCCTGCTGGTGGTGCCGTCCCTGTCGGGTAACGGGATCCTTCCCATACCGGAGGAGGCCGTCACCAAGTTCGACGTCGGCCTGCTGCTCGAACAGCGCAAGCAGCAGATGGGATCGGGAGCCGTACGCGAGGCCGTCCTGGTGGAGGGCCTGGACCAGGTGCGGCAGAGCGGCGGCATCGGCATCGGGGCCGGCAACGCCGAGGCGCGCCTGCTCACACTCGACTCGTACACCGGCGTCGACAACCTGCACAACTGGTGGCTGGAGCTTCTCGTCAACCTGGGGATCCCCGGCTTCGTGGTCTTCGCCGGCATGTACCTCACCCTCTTCCGGCGACAGGCACGGATCGCCCGCACCGCGGAGGATCCGCTCGTCCGCTGGCTGGCGCTGGCCGGAACCCTCTCACTCCTGGGATTCGTCATCGGCGCCATGGGTCCGTCGTCCGTGATTCACTTCGCGCCCATGTGGATCGTGTTCGGCCTTGGCATGCTCACCCTCGTTCTGGCACGCGACACCCGCGACACCACCGAATGAAGATCCTCTTCCTCTCCCACCTGTACCCCAGCCCCGCCGATCCGACGGCCGGCACGTTCGTGCACGAGCAGGCCACCGCCCTGACGGACCTCGGCCACGACGTGCGGGTGATCTCGCCCAAGGGCATCGCGCCTCCGCTCCTCAAGCGGTGGGCCCGCTTCCGCGACGTCCCCGGCACCGCGGTCTACGACGGGATCCCCGTTCTCTACCCGCGCAAGGTGACGCTGCCGGGCGGCCGACTGGGCCACTGGAACGGCGAATCCATGCGCGTGTCGATCGCCGGATCCCTGCGGCGGATCCATGAGCGGTGGCCCTTCGATCTCATCCACGCGCACATGCTCGTGCCCGACGGGTGGGCCGCCATGAGGTGTGCGTCCGGGCTGGGGGTTCCCGTCCTTGCGACGGCCCACCGCGCGGACGTGCTGGACGTGCCGGCACGCGGGGGCGCGCAGCGTGAACAGGTCGTGGAGGCCGTGGCCGGCATCGACCAGATCGTGGCCGTGTCACAGGCCATGCGCCGCGCCTGTGACGCGCTTGCCGAGCCACGACGTGAGGTGGCCGTCGTGCCCAACGGAGCCGACGCACGGGTGTTCTTCCCACGGGACCGCACCGAGACCCGGCGCGAGCTCGGCCTCCCCGAGAACGAGCGGATCATCACCTTCGTCGGCGTGCTCACCCCGCGGAAGGGCATCGACACGCTGATCGAGGCCATGGGCCGCCTGGCGGACGGTTCCGAGCCCCCGCTTCTCGTCATCGCCGGCATCGGTGAGCTGCGCGAGTCGCTCGATGCCCGCATCTCCGAGCTCGGCATCGGCGACCGCGTGCGGTTCGTGGGCAAGGTGCCCCACGACGACGTGGCCAAGTGGATGGCGGCGGGCGACGTCTTCTGCCTGCCGAGCCTGAGCGAGGGGCTCCCCACCGTCGTGTGCGAGGCCATGGCCTGCGGCAGGGCGGTGGTCGCCACGGCGGTCGACGGCACTCCCGAGATCGTGGACGACGGAGCGACCGGCTTCCTCGTGCCTCCCACGGAGCCGGTGGCACTGGCGGACGCCCTGCGACGCGTGCTCGATGATCCGTCCACGCGCGAGGCGTTCGAGACCGAGGCACTGAAGCGATCACAGGCGACATACACCTGGGCCGCGAACGCCGCCGCCCACATCCCGCTCTACGAGGCCATCCTCCGTTGACGACGACCGCGGGCTCAACCGCACTCGTCGTCCGCGTCGACGACCCGGCCCTCACGTCCCGCCTCACCGACGCCGCCACACGCGGACTGGTGGTGACGGTGGTCGGACGACCGGGTGACCGGCGCACCGAGCGGCTGGTGCGCGCGGCGGGAGCCGTCCTGGCGGAGACCACCCCGCGGGGCGATCTCCTCGACGCCTGGGACGGACCCGCGCTCGACCGCCTGATGGACGAGGGCGTCCGCCTGGGCACGGAGCCCCCGCCCCCGCCGGCGCCGGCCGACCTCTCCGGGATCCGCGCGATCCACGTGACGAGCGTCCACCGCCCCGACGACGGGCGCATCTACCGGCGCGAGGTCGCGAGCCTGCGCGCCGCCGGCGCCGACGCCACGGTGATGGGCTTCGATCCGCGCCCGTCACGGAGCCGACGCGTGACCGCCGGGTGGCGCCTGATGGACCACGCCCGCCGTGAACGACCCGATGTCATCCACATCCACGATCCCGAGCTCCTGGTGCCCGCAGCGGTGGTCGCGGCGACGACGCGCACGAAGCTCGTCTACGACGCACACGAGTACCTCTCGCAGACGACACGGACCAAGCCCTGGATCCCCGGCCCCCTGCGCACGCCGCTCGCCACCGTCGTCGGGGTGGGCGAGCGGACCCTGGCCCGCACGCTCGACGCGGTGGTCGCCGTGACCGAGGACATGGCGCTCGAGTTCGCCCGCACCGGGATCGACGCCGTCTCGGTGGCGAACTTCGCGTCACAGTCACGTTTCGCCGACCTCCCGGGCGCCGAGCCGCGCACCGTCGTCTACGTGGGCGCACTCGACCGGTCGCGCGGCCGCGACATCATGCGTGACGCCTTCCCCATGATCACCACCCCGGGTGCGCGCCTGCTCCTGGCGGGCCCCGGAGACCCGGGCCCCATGCCGGACGGCGTCGAGTTCCTGGGCCGCCTCGACTACGGCGAGGTGCCGGCCGTGCTGTCGCGCGGAGCGGTGGTCTGGATGCCCCTGCAGCACACGCCGAACAACGACCGCGGCCGGCTGACCAAGGTCATGGAGGCGATGGCCTGCGGGCGGCCCCTCGTGGCGAGTGACCTCCGCCGGACGGCCACGATCCTGCGACAGGCGGATGCGGGGATCACCGTGCCGGCCGATGATCCGGCGGCACACGCCCGCGCCCTGTCAGAGCTGCTCGACACACCGGATCGCGCCGCCGCGCTCGGCGCCAACGGCCGTCGGGCGTTCCTTGATCATATGACGTTCGAGCACGAGGCCGCCAAGCTCATCGACCTCTACGCACGACTCACCGGACGGAGGGAATCGTGAAGGTCGTCTACGTCTCCCAGTACTTCGTCCGCGGCGACCAGCCCGGTGGCGTGCGGCATTGGCACCACACGCGGGCACTCGCGGCGCGCGGTCACGACGTGAACGTCATCACGTCGTTCGTCCAGCACAAGGAGCGGACGGTCCCCGAGGCCTACCGCGGCAAGAAGATCGTGCGCGAGACCGAGGACGGCCTCACCATGTGGCGCACCTACTCGACCCCGGGCTACGGCAGAGACCTGCGCTCGCGGCTGGCGAACTACCTGAGCTTCGCCTGGTGGGCGACGATCGCGGCGTTCCGCGCGCCACGTCCCGGCGTGATCGTGGCATCGTCACCCTCCCTGCCGGCCGCGACCGGCGCGGCGATCGTGGCCTGCGTAAAGCGTGTCCCCTTCGTGCTCGAGGTGCGCGACCTCTGGCCCGAGTCGGCCATCGCCATGGGCCTCGTCACCAGGGGCAGCGTGTTCGCACGCGTGGCGAGCGCACTGGAGCACTTCTGCTACCGCCGGGCGAAGCACGTCATCGCGCTCACCGAGGGCATCCGCGACGGCGTCATCGCCAAAGGGGTGCCGCCCGAGCGGGTGACCGTCATCACCAACGGCGTGGATCCCGCGCCCGAGGCCGGGCCGGCGCCGGACTTCCCCGTCCCCGACGACACGGTCTGCGCCATGTACGTGGGCGCGCACGGCACCTATAGCTCGCTGGAGACGGTGCTCCGGACCGCGGACCTCATGCGCGACGATCCGCGCGTGCGGTTCGTGCTCGTCGGCGGCGGCGACCAGAAGCCGCGCCTGCAGCAGATGGCGGCGGACCTCGACCTGCCGAACGTGGTCTTCGTCGATCCCGTGCCGAAGGCCGACGTGCCGGCATGGCTGGAACGCGCCGACATCTGCCTGCTGCCGTACCAGGACAAGGAGCTCTTCGCGGGCGCCCTGCCCAACAAGACCTTCGACTACATGGGTGCGGGTCGCCCCATCGTCGCCGCCGTCCCCCCCGGCGAGCTCTCGCGCCTGGTCCACCGCGCCGAGTGCGGCGTCGCCATCGCCCCCGAGGACCCGGCGGGGATGGCGGCCGCCGTCGGTGAGCTCGCCGCCGACGCGGAACTGCGGCGGAGTCTGGGGGACGCCGGACAGCGCTACGTGCGCGAGCACTACGACCGCGCGGTGCTCGCAAGCCGCTTCACCGAGATCGCCGAGCGTGTGGCGCGTCGGTGACCCGACATGGGCCCGTGTGCGAGGATTGGCGGCCGTGACGCATCCTTCATCTGAGACACCACCGCCGGTACTCGGCGGACGCGTCAAGCGCATCATGGACCTCGTGATCGCCATCCCGATGACGATCCTGACCGCGCCGGTGATGATCGTGCTGGCCATCCTCATCCGCCGCGATTCACCGGGGCCGGCGATCTTCCGCCAGACCCGCGCCGGCCTCCACGGCCGTCCTTTCCAGGTGCTGAAGTTCCGCACGATGGTGCAGGGCGCCGAGGGCATGGGCAAGGGCCTCGCCGTCGACGCCGACGACGACCGCATCACCAAGCTCGGGGCCACGCTGCGCCGCCTGTCGCTGGACGAGCTGCCGCAGCTTTTCAACGTGATCCGCGGCGAGATGAGCATCGTCGGCCCGCGGCCCACGGTGCCCTCACAGGTCGAGCGCTACACACCCGAGCAGCGCGGACGGCTGAACGCACGGCCCGGGCTGACCGGCCTGGCGCAGGTGCGCGGGCGCGCGACGCTCCCGTGGTCCGAGCGCATCGCGATCGACCTGGAATACATCCGCGACTGGAGTCCTCTCGAGGACATCACGATCATGCTTCGGACGGTTCTCGTGCTCGTCCGTCCCACCGACACCTACCGGGGCGAGACGGGCGGGTTCGACCTGCTCGAGAGGCCCGCGAACGACCAGGAGACCCCGCCATCGCCGAAGTGAACGTCCTTCTCACCTGCTCGGGCGCCCGCGTGGACATGGTCCGCGCCTTTCAGGACGTGCTCGCGCAGGGGCCCCATCACGGGCGCGTGATCGTCGCCGACGCCGGCGACATCTCGCCCACGATCCATCTGGCCGACGGGGCCGTGGAGGTCCCGCTGGTGGACGACCCGGGCTACCCCGACGCCATCCTCGCCGCATGCGCCGCGAACGACATCACGGCCGTACTGCCGGTGTCGGACCTGGACCCCGTGATCCTGGCGACGCTGGCGCCCGCCCTGAAGGAGTCCGGAGCCACCGTCTTCCTGCCCACGCCGGAGGTCGCCCGCGGCTGTCAGGACAAGTGGGACTGTCACCTCATGCTGACGGAGGCGGGGCTGCCGTCGCCGCCCACCTGGCTGGCCGACGAGACCGACCCGGCCGACATGAGGTTCCCGATCATGCTGAAGCCCCGCATGGGCTTCGCGGCACGCCACATCTACCGGGCGGAGGACGCCGAAGAGCTCGCCTTCTACGAGCGCAAGTCCCCGCTGGAGAGCGTGTACCAACAGGCGCTCGACGGCACCGAGTTCTCCATCGACTGCCTGGGCGACCTGGACGGCAAGGCCCTGGGTGCCATCCCGCGGGCCATGCTCCAGGCCAAGGGCGGCGAGCAGCACAAGGGCGAGACCCTCGACGACCCGCAGCTGGTCGACCTGGCGGTCGCCACGATCGAGAAGCTCGGCCTGGTGGGCCCGTCCACCGTCCAGTGCTTCCGGAAGGACGGCGAGATCCAGGGGATCACCGATATCAACACCCGCTTCGGCGGCGGTTTCCCGCTCCCCCTGGCCGCAGGCGGACGCTATCCGGAGCTCATCGTGCGCATGGCCGCCGGGGAGCATCCCGAGTCGCGCGTGGGCAAGCACACGCCCGGAGTCGTGCTCAGCCGATTCCTGTCGGAGGTCATCCTGGAACGCACACCCACGGGGCTTCGAGCCGTCACCCACGATCGATAGGTTTGCCGGATGCAATCGCGTGATGTCACCCTTCGCGACTACTTTCGCGTGTTCGCCGCCGGACGGTGGGCGCTCATCATCGGAGCCGTCGCCGTCGCCCTCGTCGCCCTCCTGATCAGCCTCACGCGGACGGTCACGTACTCCGCCGAGAGCCTCGTCTACATGGGCGTTGCCACCAACAGCTCGGGACAGCCGATGTCGACGCCGTACACCACCCCGGTGACCGCGGTACGGGCCCTCAAGTCGGACGCGCTGGTAGCGGGAACCGCCGAGCGCAGCGGCCTGGACCTGCAGCGTGTGCGGGACGGCATCGGCGCCACGGTCGACCGGGTGCCCGGCGCCGCGGGCGGCAACCAGCCGACGGTGGCCATCCTCACGTTCACCGACAAGGACAAGAAGGTGGCCATCGACGGCGCCAATGCCTACGCCGATTCGGCACTCGCCGCGGTGAAGGGCAAGTACGACGGCATCCTCGCGACAATGCGGGCCCAGGCCACGACTGCGGAGGCCCGTGTCACCCAGGCCCAGGCGGACATCCGGCGCCTGTCCGGCCGGAGCGGGTCCGAGAACGCCCTCGTCGTCCTCACCACGGTGCTCCAGGACAACATCCGCGCCGCCAACGACGCCAAGACAGCGGCGGCGATCCAGGAGCAGTTCGCGCCCAACATCGTGGCGCGCGCCGAGACCGTGTCCGCCTCGGCGACCACGCGGTCCCGCCTGACCACCACGATCTTCGGGGCCTTCATCGGTCTCGTGCTCGGCGCGATCGTCGCACTGATCTGGAAGGGAAGCCCCGCTGAACCCACCCGCTGAACGGTGGCTCTGCGTGCTCGGCCTCGCGGTGCTCGCCGTCGCCGGAGCGGTCGGATGCGGTGACGGCTCGGGCGACGGGACAACGTCCACAACCGAGCCCGATCCCACGGTCCAGGACCGGGTCGTCCACGTGAAGAACGGCGACACCGACGCGGACATCCCCGGCGCCATCGTCGCCCCGGTGTTCTCGTCGTCGCCGGAGCCCGGCACACCCGTACCGTTCGCAAACGGCGGTTTCACGATCCCCGGTGACGCCACCGGCGTCTACGTCCGCCACGAACCGTTCGGCGAACGCTTCCAGGCCATCACGCCGACCACGAAGGAGACGATCCGGGTCGATCTCTACGACCCCGCGCTGCAGTCTCCCCAGTACGGCGACAACACGAACCGCACGCGATACAACCCGAACGTGACGGTCCCACCGCCGTCGGGCAAGGAGCGCTGGAAGCACACGGGCAAGGCGCTGATCGAGTTCCCGCCGGTCGTCTGGCAGGGGACGGCGGTCTTCAGCAACAACGTGGGTCGCGTCTTCGCCTACGACGTCCGGAACCCCACCCGCAACCGCAAGGGGGAACCACAACCGCGGTGGAGCGTGAAGCTCACGAAACCCGGCGGGCTGATGGCGGCATCACCGGCGATCTATCCCCGACCCCGCGGCGCCACGGTGATCGTGGCCAGCATGGACGGCCTGGTGAACTCCTACAACCTCCGCACCGCGGGACGGCGCGAGGCCTGGAAGCGCCCGTTCTCCACCGGTGGACGAGCCGTCGAATCCTCCCCGCTCATCGTGGGCGACAGCGTCTTCGTCGGCGACCACGGCGGGAGCCTCTACAAGCTGAACGCGGCGACGGGCGAGAAGCAGTGCGCCCAGGGCGCGAACGGCGCGATCAAGGGAAGCGCCGCCCAGTACAAGGACAACATCATCTTCGCCGACTACGCCGGCTACGTGTACTCGATGCGCGCCCGCGACTGCCAGATCGTCTGGAGCAAGCACTTCGGCGGACGGTTCTACGGCGGTCCCGCGGTCCAGGGCTCCACGATCGTCATCGGGAACATCGCAAACGCCGTCTACGGCATCGACGCGGAGACCGGCTCTCAGATCTGGCGGGTGCCGACGGGCAGCATGGTCTACTCGAGCCCGGCCATCGCCCGGGGAGTGGTCTACATCGGTTCGTACGACCACTACCTGCGGGCCCTGCGCCTGTCGGACGGCAAGGAGCTGTGGCGCTACAGCGTGGGCGGCCCCGTCTCGGGAAGCGCCACGGTGATCGGCGATCTCGTCTACGTGTCACGACTGGCCGGACGGGGACAGGCCGACGCCACGTTCGCCGTCGACACGAAGACCCGGAAGGTGGCCTGGGAGTCGCAGGACGGACGCTACTCACCCGCCGTGGCCGCCGGCAAGACGCTCTTCATCGTCGGACGCACGACCCTTTATGCGTATCAGGCGCCGTAAGCTCGTCGCGGCGATCGCGGCGGCCGTCGTGCTCGTCCTCGTCGGCGGGTTCATCGCCTGGCGCCTGGCGGGGGGCGACGGCGACATCCAGGGATCGACCACGGGCTTCATCGCGACCGACACCACGGCCAGCGTCCCCACCGGATCGTGGCCCGAGTACGGACATGACGCCGCGCGCACGCGGGCGAACACGAACCTGACGGGCATCCGGCCGCCGTATCGACGCCTGTGGACCCACGACGCCCGTTCGCTGATGGAGTTCCCGCCGGTGATCGTGGACAACCGTGTCATCGGCGGCGCCAACGACGGCCACACCTTCGCGCTCGACCTGCGCTCCGGCCGCACACTGTGGCGCACCGAACTGGACGGATTCATCGCCTCGAGCCCCGCCGTGTGGGACGACGTGGCGTACTTCACCACCACGAAGGGTCGCATCGTCGCGCTGCGGGCGGACACCGGCGAGCGCATCTGGGTGCGGAAGATCGGCCGGGCCAGCGAGTCGTCGCCACTCGTCATCGGGAACGCGATCTACGTCGGCACGCTCGACGGCGAGGTCATGCGCCTGGACACGCGCACGGGACGCACCATCTGGACGGCGAAGGCCGCGGGCGACGTGAAGTCGAGTCTGGCCGAGTCGGGCCCCAACGTCATCGCGACCGACTACGCCGGCGAAGTCCGCGCGTTCGCCAAGGCGGACGGCCGTCTGGTGTGGCGACGCGAGAGCCCAGGTGAGCGCTTCAAGGGCCCGGGACGGTTCTACGCCGGACCGGCCGTCGCACACGGACGGGTCTTCGTGGGCAACATCAACAACCGCATCGTCGCCCTGCAGGCCGACACCGGCAAGGTGGCCTGGGTGCGATCGGCCGACGACTACGTCTACTCCAGCGCCGCGGTTGCGAAGCGCACCGTCTTCGTCGGAAGCTACGACCACAAGCTGTATGCCCTCGACGCCGTCACCGGTCAACCGCGCTGGACCTTCGACACCGGAGAGCGCATCAGCGGCTCGGCCACGGTCATCGGCGACATCGTCTACGTGTCGACGCTCGCACCGAAGGGGCAGGTCGGCGCCACCTTCGGCCTCGAGGTCACCAGCGGCAAGCGCGTCTGGACCTTCCCGGACGGTCGCTACACGTCCGCGGTGGCGGTCGACGACACCCTCGTGATCGTGGGCCGCGAGAAGCTGTACGGGTTCACCCCCCGGTGAAACAGGGGGCCATCGCCCGCGCCGCCGTCATCGTGGCGGCCTTCAGCATCCTCTCCCGCGTCCTCGGCTTCGCCCGCGAGGCGGTGCTCTCCCGCGTCTTCGGCACCACGGGCCTCGGCGGGAACCAGGCCGACGCCTACGTCCAGTCGCTGTTCATCGTCAACACGGCGGCCGCCGTGCTGCTGTACGCGCTGGTCACGATCGTCATCCCCGCCTTCGAGCACGAGCGGAAGGATCGGGGCGAGACGTCGGCATGGTCACTGCTCTGGGCGATCAGTACCTGGGTGTGCCTGGCGCTGATCGCCATGGGCGGCTTCATGGCCCTCTGGCCCGAGGCCCTCACCGCACTGTTCCGGATGAACTCCGAGGCCGCGCAGATCATGAACGAGCTCGTGCGGATCATGTCGGCCGGTCTGGCGCTCCAGGGCCTCTCCGCGCTCCTGACGGCCATCCTGCAGTCACAGCGACGGTTCGTCGGTCCCGCGGCCGTCGGCGTGGCCTTCAACCTCGGCATCATGATCGGTCTCGCCGTCGGCGGCGGGACGGTCCGGGCGGCGTCCTGGGGTGTGGTGGCAGGCGCCGTCGCCCAGGTCCTCCTGCAGCTTCCCCAGCTCATCATGGTGCTGCGTCGCGCCCACGCGGGCGGCCCCCGACTACACCATCCCCGCCTTCGCTCCATCGGCATCCTCGCGATCCCCGTCGTCGCGGCCTCGGTCCTGCAGCAGATCAACGGGTTCACCGACAAGCTGTTCGCGAACCAGCTGAACGAGTCGGGACGAGCGGCCGCCCTGAACTGGGCGAACCAGGCGGGTCAGGCACCCCGCGCCCTGCTCCTGGTGCCGCTGCTCACCCCCCTGTTCCCCGCCATCGCCCGGTTGGTGGCCGACGATCGCCGCACCGACACCGCACGGGCGTTCCGTCGCGCCGCCGACGTCATGGGCCTGGTGTCCCTGCCGATGACGGTGGTGCTGCTGGCGTATCCCAACGAGATCTCGCGCGTGATGTTCGGGGGCGCCAAGTGCGGCGCCGACTGCGTGTCGGACATCGCGTCGCCGCTCCGCTACTACGCGCTCGGCACGTGGGCCGCGTTCATCGGGTACCTCCACAACCGGATGCTGTCGGCGATGAACCAGACGCGGGCGATCATGAACGCCACCATCCTCACGGTGGTCGTCACGATCGTTCTCGACATCGTCCTGCTGAAGCCGATGGGCCTCGCCGGCCTGGCACTGGCCACCTCGGTCGGCGTCGTCATCAACACGATCGTCACCGGCTGGATGGTCCGCCAGAACCTCCGCGAGCTCCCCGTCCGCAGCCTGGTCTCCGAGCAGGGGCGGATCGCCGTGGCCGCGCTGATCGGCGGCGTGGCGGCCGTCGCCGCCAATCCCCTCATCCCGACGGGTGCGGACGGGGCCCTCGTCGACACCATGATCGGCGTGAGCGCCAAGAGCGCGATCGGTCTCGTGGTCTTCCTCGTGGTCGCCCGGTTCGTCGCCCCCACGGCCCTGCGGGAGGGCGCGAACGCGTTCCGGTCGGTGATCGGTCGCCGCCGGTGAAGCCGTCCCGTCTCACCACGGCCCTGATCCTCACCGGGATCCTCGCGGTGGGCCTGGTTGTGCGCATCGCCGGTTACGTGGGGGCGTCGTTCGCATGGGCGTCGGACGAGTCACGCTTCATCGCGCTCGTCCAGAACATGTCGAACGGTTACTTCCCGTCGGGGCCGGCCGAGTGGTTCGGCACCCGACTGGTGATGCTCGCCCCGCCGGCCGGCATCTTCCGCGTGTTCGGATCCGGCGACTACCAGGTGGCGGTCTGGCCCACGTTCTGGTCGCTCGTCGCCATCGTCGCCGCATACCTGCTGGGGCGCGACATCGCCTCGCCCCGCGTGGGACTGGTGGCCGCGTCGGTCGTCGCCCTCACGCCCATCGAGGTGCGCCTCGGCACCGTCCTGCGCCCCGACGCGATCGCCCCCGCCATCGTGGCGCTCGCCGTCTGGTTCGGTCTGCGCGCCGGCCGTCCGGATGCGAGCCGCTGGTGGGCGTTCGGAGCCGGCCTCGCCCTGGGTGCCGGTTGGTCCGTCCGGGAGAACGCGCTCCTCATCGCGCCGATCGTGCTCGTCGCCGGATGGGCCGGCATCCGCCGCGGCATCCTCCCCGCCATCGGTGGCCTCGCGGTGATCCCCGCCCTGGCGGCACTGGTCTTCGCCATCGGATCGGGCAGCCCGATGACCCCCCTCGTGGGCGCCGGCACGGAGGGCGTCTTCCGCAACCCGGTCGATGCTTGGAACTGGGACGACTCCTACATGTCCATGCTCTGGGAGGGCGCCTTCGACTCGAAGAGTCTCCTGTTCCTCGCCCTGCCCGTGATGGTCGTCGCGATCCTGCTGGTCGTCGCCCGACGGGACCGGCGCGCCGTCCTGCCCGGTCTGTGGTGCGCGCTGGCAGCCGTGTACCTGGAGTTCGGCACGCTCGTCAACCTGGCGAAGCCGAACCGCTACCTGACGCTTCTCTCCATTCCGGCGGCGCTCGTCATCGCCCTGGCGGTGGACGGACGGCTGGTGTGGATGACGGCCCCGGCGGTCGCGCTGGTCGCGTCGATATGGGTATTGTGGACCGTCCCGGCCCGTGATCTGCGCGGCGATGACGTCGCCCTGTTCGCGCGTGTGTCGGAACGCCTGTCGACGCTGCCGGAGGGACCGGTCATCACGGAGAGTTACACCTGGCTCGCCAAGTTGGACACGTATCGGGCACGTGACCGCCTGACGATCCCCAAGGTCGAGGACCCCGCGTTCGTCTCGCCCGAGCGGGCACGCGAGCTACGACTCATGGATCCCCTTCCCGACCCGGCACGCGCCCGTGGCGGATACGTCATCACCGGTCCCGTGCACCCGCGCACCGGCTGGCCGCGCAACTGGGAAACGTTCCGTGAGGACTACCGGCGGGTGGTGCCGCCGACCTCCCGGCTGGAGCTGGTCGACGACCTCGGTCGCGCACAGATCTGGCGGTGGACCACACCGTGATCGGCGTCGTCATCCCCGCCCTGAACGAGTCCCCGACGGTCGGCGCCGTGGTCGAGCGCACCATCGCGACCATCCCGGACGCCATCGTGGTCGTGGTGGACGACGCATCGGACGACGGCACGGACCGCATCGCCCGCGACGCGGGTGCCCGCGTCATCGTCAACCGGGAGTCGCTGGGCTACGCCGGTGCTCTCTGCGCCGGGTACCGGGCGGTGATCGAGGCCGGTGCGGACCGTGTGCTGCAGCTCGACGCCGACGGTCAGCACACACCCGAGGAGCTCCCCGGCCTGCTGGCCGCACTCGACACGCACGACCTCGTCATCGGATCGCGCTTCCTGGGCGCCGGCTACCCGATGTCGAAGGCGCGGCGGCTCGGCATCGAGGCCTGCCGCTTCATGGCCCGGCCGCTCGGCGTGAACGTCACCGACCCCACATCGGGCATCCGCGCCATGCGCCTGTCGGTGGCCCGCCCCCTCGCCGAACGCGGGTATCCAGACGGGCTGACCGAGTCGACCTTCCTGATCTGGGTGGCCCGTAGGGGCCTGTCCATCGGGGAGGTGCCCGTCACCATGCGACCGGCGCCGGGCTCCCAGTCGATGCACGACGGGATGGCGGGCATTATCCATTTCGGCCGTATCGTTCGATCCACCCTGGGAATGGCCCTACGTCGAAGGGGACGCTGACCGCATGTCCGTTCAAACCTGCCTGATCACGGGCGGAGCCGGGTTCCTCGGCTCACACCTCTGCGACCGGCTCGTCGCCGAGGGCAGTCGCGTCATCTGCGTCGACAACCTCGACACCGGTTCGCTGGAGAACATCGCCCACATCCGCGACCCGCGGTTCGAGTTCCTGCAGCACGACATGGTGGAGCACCTGGAGTTCCCGGACCGGGTGGACGAGGTGTACCACCTCGCATCGCCGGCCAGTCCGATCGACTACCTGCGCCTACCCCTCCATACGCTGAAGGTCGGCTCGTACGGTACCCACAACGCCCTGGGCCTCGCCAAGCGACACCGCGCACGGTTCCTGCTCGCCTCGACCAGCGAGGTGTACGGCGACCCCCAGGTCCACCCGCAACCCGAGACCTACTGGGGACATGTGAACCCCATCGGACCGCGCGGGGTGTACGACGAGGCCAAGCGGTACGCCGAGGCGCTCGCCATGGCCTACCACCGCCAGCAGGGCGTCGACACCAAGATCGTGCGCATCTTCAATACGTACGGACCCCGTATGCGACCCAACGACGGGCGTGCCGTGCCGACCTTCCTGCGCCAGGCACTCGCCAACAAACCGCTGACGGTGTTCGGCGACGGCAGCCAGACCCGGTCGTTCTGCTTCGCGACGGACCTCGTCGAGGGACTCGTGCGGCTCATCCGATCCGACTACCACTACCCGGTGAACATCGGGAACCCGGGCGAGTTCACCGTGCTCGACCTGGCGAAGACCATCATCCGTCTGACCGGCAGCGAGTCCAGCGTCGTGTTCGAAGCACTGCCTCAGGATGACCCGGCCATCCGTCAGCCCGACATCGCGCTGGCTCGCGCGGAGCTCGACTGGGCACCGACCATCGACCTGGAGACGGGTCTCACCATGACCATCCAGGCCATCCGCGACCGGGACGGCGCATACTCGACGCCGTCGTGAATCCGCTGGAGCCGGCGGATCCCGCCGCCCCGGCCATCCTCGCGAAGGGCCTGACGAAGCACTTCGGCGACCTGGTGGCCGTGAACGCCGTGGACGTCCGGATCGAGCGCGGTGAGTGCTTCGGCTTCCTGGGTCCCAACGGCGCGGGCAAGACGACCACGATGCGGCTGCTCTCGTGCATGGCGCACCGTGACGCGGGGGTTCTCGAAGTGCTGGGTCGCGATCCGGCGGTCGAACCGCGTCGAGTGAAGGCGAGCCTCGGTGTGGTCGCACAGGACATCACCCTTGATGTCGAACTGACGGTCCGCGAGAACCTGCAGGTCTACGCCCGGTACTTCGACATCGACCGGCGGGTCGCGAGCGAGCGTATCGAGGAACTGCTCGACTTCGTGCAGCTGCGCGAGCGGGCCGACTCGGCCGTCCTTACGCTGTCGGGCGGTATGCAGCGGCGGGTCCAGATCGCCCGCGCCCTCATCAACGAGCCCCGGGTCGTCCTCCTGGACGAGCCCACGACCGGCCTCGACCCCCAGGCCCGGCATCTTGTCTGGGACCGGCTTCGCGACCTCCGCTCGCGGGGCGTGACGCTCGTTCTCACCACGCACTACATGGACGAGGCGGAGCAGCTGTGCGACCGCCTGGTGGTGATGGACCATGGGATGATCGCCCGATCCGGAAAGCCACGCGAGCTGATCGAGGCCGAGGTCGGGCGCGAGGTCGTCGAGCTCGTGGTCGCGGACGACGACGCCGACGCACTCGTCGAGAGGCTGTCCGACCGGGTGCGGGGCCATCACCGCCGGGGACGCGTGCTGGCCTTCTTCGCGGACGACGGCGAGGCCGTCTACCTGGCCGCGCGGGACACCGGGATCATGTCCGAGCTCCGCGCCATCCGCCGCGCGACGCTCGAGGACGTCTTCCTGCGTGTCACGGGACACGGACTGCGGGAGGGGTAGCCAGCCGGTCGACGGATGCACGGGCTCGCCGTCCTCGGAGGCCCCGATGCGGAGACAGCGGGACGGACCGGACGATCGGGGCACGAGCCTCCGACTCCCCGACATGACGTTCGGTGCGCTCTCGAAATATTCGTGGAGACGAAATCATTGCGTGCGTGCAATAATCTCTGGGTGCACGAACATGACACCCTTGTGCAGCTCCTGGACGCCTTCTTCCGGAAGGTGTTCATGTCGACCGAACCTGAGGCGCTGAGCGCGCTCGCCGAAGTCGATCTGTCCTTCACCCAGATCCGGGTGGCGATGCTTCTGGCGTGCCTTGACGAGCCGACGCCGATCAACGAGGTCGCCTCCCAGGTCGGGCCGTCGATGACGGCGGTCAGCCGCGCGCTCGATCGCATGGTGGAGCTCGACCTGGTCGAGCGACGTGAGGACGTCAACGACCGGCGGGTCAGGTTGGTCTCGCTCTCGACCGAAGGCCGCGCGGTTGTCGAGAAGCACTTCCGGGCACGGCGGGACGCGCTCCAGGGATTGATCGAACGGCTGCCCGAACCCCACGTGCGAGATCTCGCTGCCGCACTCCAGCCGATCCTGGACGGCGACTACCTCCGGCCCCCGGTCGATCCCGCCACCGACACGCCGCACGCCCCACCGATTCCGATGACCCAGGAAGAGACCCGATGACTGACATCCCTGCCCCGCCTGCCGGTTCGACGGACGGCGGGAGCGTCGATCCGCACCCCGGCGATGGCGACGACACCAGGATCACGCGCGACGTCATGAAGATCGCGATCGCGGTCGTGCTCGGCATGATCATGGCGATCCTGGACACGACCGTGGTGAACGTCGCGCTACCCACGTTCCAGACCGAGTTCGACGTGACCGCGTACTCGACGGTGGCGTGGACCGTCACGGCCTACACCCTGGCCCTGGCGGCGATCATTCCCGTGACCGGCTGGGCCGCGGACCGCTTCGGCACCAAGCGTCTGTACATCATGGCGCTGACGCTGTTCACGCTGGGTTCGGTGCTCTGTGCCGCGGCGTGGAGCATCGAGTCGCTGATCGTCTTCCGGGTGCTTCAGGGTCTCGGAGGCGGGATGCTGATGCCGCTGGGCATGACCATCCTGACCAGGGCTGCCGGCCCGGCGCGGATGGGTCGACTCATGGCGATCCTGGGTGTCCCGATGCTGCTGGGCCCGATCCTCGGACCGATCGTTGGAGGCTGGCTGATCGACTCCGCCTCGTGGCACTGGATCTTCCTGATCAACCTGCCGCTCGGGGTGATCGCGATCGCCTACGCGGCATGGGCGCTCGCACCCGACGCGCCGGAACCCGGTGAGACCTTCGACCTCGTCGGCATGTTGCTGATGTCCCCCGGGCTGGCCCTGTTCCTCTACGGCGTCTCGTCCATTCCGGCTGCGGGCACGGTGATGGCGACGAGCGTCCTTCTTCCGGGGCTGCTCGGGGTCCTGCTGATCCTCGCGTTCGTGGTGTGGGCCTTCCGCCCGAAGCATCCGCTCCTGGACCTCCGGTTGTTCAAGAACCGTGACCTGACGGTCGCGACGATCGTGATGTTCACGTTCGCGGCGGCGTTCTTCGGTGCGATGCTGCTGGTGCCGACCTACTTCCAGGACGTGCACCGCGAGAGCGTCCTGATGGCCGGGTTGCTGGTCGCACCACAGGGGTTGGGCGCGATGGTAACCATGCCGATCGCCGGTGCCCTCGCCGACCGCGTCCCGGTCGGTCGCATCGTGCCGTTCGGGCTTCTCGCCATCGTGATCGGAACGACCGGGTTCGCGCTCAACACCGGCACCGATGCGACCTACTGGGTCCTCATCACCTATCTGTTCGTCATGGGCCTGGGGATGGGCGCCACGATGATGCCGATCTTCACAGCGGCGCTGAAGACGTTGGAGCACTCGCAGGTGGCACGCGGTTCGACCCTGCTCAACGTCATCCAGCAGGTCGCCGCCTCCGTCGGGGTCGCCCTCATCGCGGTGGTGCTGACCAACCGGCAGAACGCCTCCGAACCGCTGTCGGCCCTCCGGGCGATCGGCGAGGCCGAGCAGACCGGCGGCCAGCCGCCCGCATGGGCGGAGCAGGTGGCCCAGAGGCTGGGTGACGCCTTTCAGGGCATCGCCATGACGGACCTGGCTCAGGCCTTCCGGACGACGTACTGGGTGGCCGTCGCCGCTCTCGTCGTCACCTTCGTTCCCGCGGCGTTCCTGCCGCGCCGACACCAGCACACCCATACGCCTGACGCCGGGGACGGACACGGGGCATCCACGGAGGGTCCACCGGTCCTCCACTAGATGAACTCGATGAGTAGTGCGTCGCCGTCGCGACTGCGCCCGTCTCACGCCCGGCGATCGCCGGAGTGACGGCGCTCCTCGGCCCCCTGGTCCCTCTGCTCCCCGGTCCCCGGCGGACCGGGATCAGGGGGTGCGGGTCACCGGAGCGGCCTCGTCACCGGACGACGACTCGTCGTCCGTGCGGTTCCAGGGGGCCTCGCGTCCGAAGATCTTCGCCAGGAAGTACCCGAGCACGTAGAGCAGAAGCTGGGGTGCCATCAGCATGAGCATGCTGAAGGGGTCGCCACCGGGGAGCGCGGCCGCCACCACGGCGATGATGACGACGGCGATCCGCCAGTTCTTCTTGTAGACGTCCGCCTGCACGATCCCGATGCGGGCGAGGCCGAGCATGGCGACGGGCAACTCGAACATCAGCCCGGTCCCGAGTACGAACATGCTGACGAAACCGTAGTAGTCCTGCGCCCGCAGCTGGGTTGCGAAGAGGTCGTCACCGAACGACTGCAGCCATTCGAGGGCGACGGGGAGGACGAGGTAGTACCCGAACGCGGCACCGACGAAGAAGAGACCGGAAATGGCGGCCACGATCACGAGCATCTTGCGTCGCGGCTGATCGTCGACGGCGGGGATGATGAAGGCGTAGAACTGGTAGAACCAGAACGGGAGCGACACGATCAGCGCCGCGTAGGCACTCACCTTGACGACGGTGAAGAACGCCTCGGTCACGGCGAGGGTCACGAGTACCTGGTCGCCGGGGAGCGGACGCTGGAGCCACGAGAGCACGTCCTGGTGGAAGGCGAACATGACGCCGAAGGCGACGACCAGCACGGCGATGCTGACGAAGATGCGGCGCCGCAACTCGTCGAGGTGTTCGATGATCGTGAGCTTCTCGTCCGGCCGGACCCGGCGGACGAAGGAGAGCCGTCCCATCAGTCCTGTGGCGGTGAGCCGGGCGGAGTCTCCCCGTCCACGGTGACACCCTCATGAGGGTCGTCATCCGGCGCCGTGTCGTCCTGCATCATCGCCGTGGGCCCCTCAGGCAGTGCTCCGTCGTCCGCCTGACGGGTGATGAGCACACCGTCGAGGAGGTCGTCGTCCGATTCGGCCGCGGCCTCGGCGGTGACGGCGGCGCCCTTGCGGGTGATGAGCGGCGTTTCCCTGGGACCCAACGCCGGCGCGCCGGCCGGCGCCTTCTTGGTCGGTGGCTCGGACTTCAGGTCTTCCACGTCCACCACCCGCGACACCTCGTCGCTCAGTTGCGACATCTGCTTCTTGGCCTCTCTCAGGCTTCGGCCGACCTGACGGCCGAGCTCCGGAAGCCGCTTCGGTCCGAAGACGACCAGAGCGATGATGAGGACGATTCCGATTTGGATGGGCGAGAAATCCACGGCGACAGGGTATCCCACGATCGCCCGCCACGCGAACGCAGGAACCGGAACTATCACCGTCATCGGATGGATGAGACCCAGATGGGTCGTGCCACGGGGGTCGCGGCATGGTGCGCGCCCCGGGGGCCGCGGATGCGCTCCTTGTCCACTCGCCCGCCCCGGGCCGGCCACGGTGACGTACCGAACGTGTCCACGCTCCCCGGCCCGCCCATCTCGTCGGGCACGACCGTGAGGTTGTGATGCCCCCTACGATGTCTCCACGACGGTCCGTCTGTCCCGATCCCGAGGCCCTTCATGAACGACGTCGCCCGCGACGCACTGGTGCGCCAGATGCGCGAGCAGATCATCGACAACGACATCCGCATCATCGCGGCCATCAATCGCCGGCTGGAGCTCGTCGCGCGGCTGCGTGAGTACAAGGAGGCCCATGGCATGGCGTTCGTGGACCAGTCCCGCGAGGCGTGGATGCACCAGTACCTGCAGGGCGTGAACCATGGCCCGCTGTCCGACGAGGGCCTCCACGCGATCTACGAGGACCTGCTGGAGCTGACGAAGCGGGAGACCGGTGGCGGCGGGAACCCGGACGACTGATCCCGGACGATTCCTCGTGTCTCACGGAGAGGACGGGCTGAACGACGCGCCCTCATCGGCACGGACGCGTTGTCGGAGACGCCACAACAGGTAGGCGA
The DNA here is from genome assembly GCA_964531025.1 of uncultured Bifidobacteriaceae bacterium. Classification (GTDB taxonomy): domain Bacteria; phylum Actinomycetota; class Thermoleophilia; order Miltoncostaeales; family Miltoncostaeaceae; genus CALMEC01. The sequence continues at coordinate 1,472,724 of CAZHDY010000001.1, forward strand.
CCGCCACAGCGCCGAGGGTGAGGTCGAGGCGGCCGGCGAGGCCGACGGCACCGGCCAGAACACACCGGAAGGCCACGACCCCGAGGACGACGCGCAGGCCGTCACGTCCGAACACGGGTCCCGACACCCGGGTGCGGAGGATGACGGCGGCCACCGGTAGGGGGGCGACCACGGCGAGCAGGGTGACCGGCCACGGAGTCGACGTCCCTGCGAGGCCCACGGCGAAGACGCTCAGCGCCGTCGCGACGAACGTCACGGGGACCACACCACGACGTTCCGGTGTCAGAGCGGACCTCGACCGCCAGAGCGACGGCGATCCACGAAGGCGGATCCCGACGAGGACGAGGGTCGCCATGAGCGCCGCCGAGGCGACGAGCTGAGGAAGCGGGTCGAGGTTGTACTCGCCGAAGAGCGCCGGAGGAAGAACGAAGAACGCCGCAGCGGCCGACCCGAGCCCGCGGCCGCTCACCCATGGCCGGTCGCGGTGTCCGGGGAAGAGCAGTTCCACCACCACGATCGTCGAGACGATGCTGACCGTCACGTGGAAGATGGTGAGGCTGGTCGCCAGGATGACGTTGGTGTGCCAGACCTCGCTGTAGGCCTCGAGGCCACCCTCGTCGAATGGCCGGCGCTCGAACCACCAGCGATCGACGAGGGCTTCCTCCCAGACCGCGTACGCGGCGGCGAGCAGGATGAGGCCCCGCAGACCGAGACCGCGGCGGCGGGCGATCTCACGGCAGAGCAGAGCACCGCATCCGTAGAGGGAGACGAACAGGATCGTGGTCGGCGGCCAGAGAAGCGAGTCGAGCGGCGGGGTGGCCGTCGAGAGCCACTCACCGAACACCGGGGCGAGCACGAGGACGGCGAGCAGTGGGCTGCGCAGTCTGGCCACGGACGAGAACCTAGTCGTCGGGGCGTCTCTCCTCGCAAAGACGCGGACAACCGCCGACGTGAGCCGTCAACGGTCTCCGGAGTGGGCGATCCTGGACTCGAACCAGGGACCTCATCCTTATCAGGGATGCGCTCTAACCACCTGAGCTAATCGCCCATCTGCGACGCGGAAGGGTATCACGAACCATGCGGATCGCGGGTCCGACGCCCACGCCGGATCCGGTGGGCATCGAGCGTATTCGACCAGGCAGACCCCTCACCACATACGGACCCGGCGATTCCCCGACCGGAGGAGATCGCCGCACTGATCTCGTTCCTCGCCTCCCGGCGCGCCGCCAGCATCGTCGGTACCGACGTGGTGATCGACGGCGGCGCGATCAAGACCAGTTGACGCGTGGCACCGGTGAACGGGGCCCGACACGCCGTCGGCCGCGAAATGACCGCGGACCTATAATGGGATCGGCCGTCAGCGATCCATTCGGGGAGGTCGGCCATGCAGGAGATGGTGATCTACGGCGTGAGCTTCGACATGGTCGGCAAGCAGCCGATCGTGCTCCTGAAGACGGTCCAGGGCAATAAGTTCCTTCCCATCTGGATCGGGCACGCCGAGGCAGCGGCGATCCTGATGAAGCTCCAGGGGACGGACTCCCCGCGACCGCTCACCCACGACCTGATGACCGAGATCCTGGGCGAGCTGAGTTCGTCCATCTCCCGGGTCACGGTGACCGAGCTTCGCGACAACACGTTCTTCGCGCTCATCACCCTCCAGTCCGACGGCAACGAGATCGAGATCGATTCTCGTCCAAGTGACGCAATCGCCCTCGCGGTCCGAGCCGGGGCACCCATCTTCGCCTCCGACGACCTCATCGTCGAGAGCGCCATCGAGTTCGACGACGAGCCCGACGACGCCGAGGACATGGTGAGCAAGTTCAAGGAGTTCCTGGACCAGGTCTCGCCGGACGACTTCGCGACCTAGTGGATTCAACCGCCGGGTCCGCCGACACTCAGCTGAACCGACCGATCTAAGGGCGAATCACTCTTCCACCGCGGGTGACACCGCGACCTCGGCGTTTTCGTACCCGCGAACAGTCGCCCGAATCGTGTCGGCGTGGTCATAGATCTCTTCGAGGTTCGCGATCGGGACACGCGTCTCGACCTTCTCACTGTCGAACAACCCGAGGTATTTCTGCTTCTTCGCATTGAAGTGGAGGCGAGCGATCGGCTTGCGGTTGTTGTCGTCGAGAAGAATCGCGAAGTAGCTCTTCGCGTCGCGCTGCGCGATGCGATGGGGCTTCACTTCTCCGCACGCGATGGCCTTAACGATCTGGTACCCCTCGAGTTCCTCGATCGTCGTGACGACCTCGGTGTCGCGATCGAGGTCGGCCTCCGCGACGTCTTGACTGGTGACCGATTCCGGCTGTTCCTCATCCGCGGGCGACGGGGTGAAGGTTCCCGCACCGAGAGCGGTCTTCAAGCGATCGTTTACCTGATCACTGAGAAACTGCTTCATGGCCTTACTCACAAGCCCGGTGAACTGCTCCCGCACCCGCTGGGTGAACATGCCGTCGTAGACCCGTGCTGTCAGGGCCTTGACCCATTCGTCTGACGGATTCCGGAACTGCTCCGCGATGACCCGCCGGATGGCGCCGACGTACTTGAGCTCCTCGGCGGCGTTGATGATCGAGTTGAGATCGAAGTCCGCCTTCGAGAGCTTCTTGAGCTCAGGAAGAACGGTCTCGTCGAGGTCGAGCAGATCGAGCACAAGGAATGGGCGGTCATCCATCCGATTCGGCGCGTCGAGGTCAGTGAAGAACTGATACTCGATTCCATTGGTCAGGATGGCGATCCGAGCATTCGTGACCGAGAAGTATCGGAACAGCTGCGACGCATGCTCGATCCGAAGGCCGTCTCTGGATACCTTGCACTCGATGAGGATCTGGATCTCGTTGTCCTGCATGATCGCGTAGTCGACCTTCTCGCCGCGCTTCGTGCCGACATCCGCCGTGTACTCAGGAACAACCTCGAGCGGATCGAAGACGTCGTACCCGAGGACCGACGCGATGAACGGCATCACGAAGGCGTTCTTCGTGGCCTCCTCGGTGGCTATGGCGTCCTTCTGGTTCTCTACCTTCGTGGCAAGAGCTGCCAGCCGTTCACTGAATTCCATCGCTTGATTCCTTGCAATTCGCGAAATGTGCACAACCCAACAGACACCGCACGGCATCGCCCGCCCGTGCGGGACTCGGCTCTTCAACTGAAGTCGGCGCGCCGCTCCACATATGACGTCGGCACACACCCGGACGGGCTTTACATCGTGCGTAGCGCTGGGTTCGCGTTCCGCATGAAACCGCCGACGCGAGGCGCCTGCTTTGACCAGCAGACGATCCCGACCGGGAAAGCCTGGTGCCTGACACCCAGCTTTCCCGAGAACACATCATCCGAGCGACGCGCCGCCGCCGATTGTTTCACGTGAAACAATCGGTTCATTTCCAGGTATTTCATCTTGGATCACCCGCTTGAGACGGCCACCCCGAACCACGCGCGGAAAGCTTGGTGGCTGACACCCAGCTTTCCGACGCGGCCCTGCACGACGACAACCGAACATCGCGTGCCTGGGTCGGTGCTCACAGCCGCCAGTTGGACCCAGCACGACAGATCGCCGGGTAAACCAGACGCCGGACAATCCAGGCACGGTTGCTCGCTCAGCAATGTTTCACGTGAAACATCCCTGGGCTTTCCAGGGCTTTCAGACCCCAAACAGCCTGAACACCCGCGTCCATCAGTCGGACTCGGCCTCCGCCCGAGCCGCCTCCAGGCGCTCGAGGGTTCGCGTCAGGGACTCGGCGTCGGGGAAGCGAAGCTCGACGACGGCGCCCTCTCCCGACGGGCGCACGCGCACCGGCACCTCGAAGGCACCGTAGAAGGTCTCCAGGACACGCTCGCCTCCCTCGACCTCCGTGCGGCGCTTCTTCCGGAACATCTCCGGGATCGACTCTGTCTTGGCCAGGGCCTCTGCCTGCCGGACGGAAAGTCGCTCGTCGACGATGCGCTCGGCCATCCGACGGCGGGCCGCGGCACCGTCAGCGGCAAGCACGGCACGTGCATGCCCCTCTCCGAGACGGCCCTCGGACACCATCTCCTGCACGACGTCGGGGAGCTCTAGCAGTCGCAGGACGTTGGTGATCGCCGATCGACTCCGCCCGAGCGTCCGCGAGACATCCTCGTGCGTGCGGCCGAAGTCCTCGACCAGCGCAGCGATCGCATGAGCAAGCTCGATGGGGTTCAGGTCCTCACGCACGACGTTCTCGATGAGCGCCATCTCGAGCTGTTCACGCTCATCGGCTTCCCGGATGAGTGCGGGTATCCGTGTCAGACCCGCACGCTGCGCCGCACGCCAGCGCCGCTCACCGGCGATGAGGACGAAACCGTCACCCTCGGTCCGCACGACCACGGGCTGGACCAGACCCCGTTCCCGGAGCGAGCTCGCAAGCGCCTCCAGGGCGGCCTCGTCGAATCGACGGCGCGGCTGATCCGGGTTGCGCGCGATGCGTGACACCTCGAGCATGACCAGATCGCCCGCCACAGGACCCTGGTCCCCACCCGTCGTCGGCGTTCCACGATCAACAGGCGTGTCCGCATCGGAAACCCCGTCGGCGCCGGTCGTCGGTTTGGCCACCTCGGCGGCCGCGCCGCCGAGCAACGCCGACAACCCGCGTCCCAAACGTTGTGGTCGATCAGCCACGTTGCACGACCTCTCTCGCGACATGCGCGTATGCCACCGCGCCCGGAGACACGGGATCGTAGTGGACGACGGGAGCCCCGTGCGAAGGCGCCTCGGCCAGCCGGACATTGCGCGGGATGACGGTCTGGAACGCGAGGTCCCCGAAGTGTCGCCGGACCTCGGCGATCACCTCACCACTGATACGGGTCCGCGGATCGTGCATCGTCATGAGCATCCCCGACACCCGCAGATCCGGGTTCAGGTGGGCACGCACCGCCGTGACGGTCTCCATCAGCCGGCTGAGGCCCTCCAATGCGTAGAACTCGCACTGGACCGGCACGATCAGGCGCTCCGCCGCCACCAGCGCATTGATGGTCAGAAGGTCCAACGACGGCGGGCAGTCCAGGATGACGGCATCGAAGTCCTCGCGTACCACGGCCAGCGCCTCACGCAGGATGAACTCACGTCCCTCACGCTGCGGGAGCTCGACCGCCGCGCCCGCAAGGTCGGGCGACCCGGGCGCCAGCACCAGGTCGTCGTATGCGGTGGTCACGAGGACATCGCGCACCGGTGTGCCATCCAGCATCACGTCGGCCATGTTCCGCTCAGGAGCGTGCACGCCCACACCGCTCGACGCATTCGCCTGAGGGTCGACGTCCACCAGGAGCACCCGGCGCCCGTAGCGGGCCAGCACCGCGGCGATGTTCACCGATGTCGTGGTCTTGCCGACCCCGCCCTTCTGGTTGACGACCGCGTAGATCACGCGATCGGTCGCTTGGTCGCGCGGCCGGGTCGCCGGGGGAAACGGTGCGGGGTCGGCGCCACCTTGCGCCACACGCTGAGGGCCCGCTCGGCGCCGGCGAACGGTTCGGCCGTGATCACGCGGTCGAAGACGAAGCCCACCTGGCCGGCGGCATCGTGATCCGCCGCCACCGGACGGGCATCCGAAGGCCCGCGCCACGCGATGAGCGCGCCGCCGACCGTCACCAGCGGTGCCGCGAGCTCCAGGAGCGACGGCGTGGCCGCAAGCGCCCGCGCGGTCGCCGCGCTCCACTGTTCGCGCTCATCCCGTGCCAGGCTCTCGGTTCGATCCGCCACCACCCGTACGTTAGGCAACTCGCAAGCGGCCCGCACGAGCCAGTCCGCCTTTCGACGCTCGCTCTCCACGAGAGTGAACGACACTCCGGGAAGGACGCGCGCGAGCGGGATACCCGGAAGGCCACCGCCGCTACCCAGATCCACCACAGAATCGGCGTCCCGGATCTCGGGCACCGCCGCACCCACGAGGCTGTCCGCGAGGTGCCGGTCGACGCCCGTCTCCACATCGTCGATCGCCGTCAGGTTCTGACGCTCCAGTGCCATGCGGTCGAGAAACGCAACGAGCCAGCCGGCGTCGTCCTCCGACAACTCCACATCCGACCGCGACACCGCATCGCTCAGGCGACGGACGGGTGCGACCATTTCACGTGAAACATCCACCGCTCTCATCGTCGATCCACGCCGGGTGTGCGTCCACCGGCTGACGCGCCCGGGTCCCGCTCCACCGGGTCGGCAGGGAAGGCCACGTCCCGGCCGCCGGCCACACCACGCCCGCGATCCCTCACGGGGTCCGTGCGCGTCCCGACGAGATGACGACCACGGGGCACCCGGCGTCAGACCTCGCCGCCGCCCTCACCGTCCGTCGCCGGTTCCACGACGATGCGCCGCCGGGGCTCTTGCCCCTCGCTGCGCGTCACCACGTCCGTCCGCTCGGCGAGCGCCATGTGGACGATGCGCCGGTCATGCGGGGTCATGGCGTCCAGCTCGATCTCCTCACCGTAGGTCACGGCCTCGTTCGCCGCGTGATCGGCCAGCTTCTCCAGCTGCTGCCGGCGCCGCTCACGGTACCCCCCGACGTCCAGCGCCACGCGACCACCGTCGCCGTCGCTCTTACGGTGGACGATCTGGTGCGCCAAGTACTGGAGCGCATCGATGACCGCACCGTCCCGCCCGATGAGCACATCGAGATCCTCACCGGTGACGGACACGTCGATGACCCCTTCCTCCGTGGAAGTGATCGTGATCTCCGCCGTGCGGTCCATGGCGCTCACCACGGACCGGAAGACCTCGTCGAGAGTGCGTGTGATGTCGTCGCTCATCGCTTCTTCGGGGGACGTCGGCGCTGGCCGGAGCGTGAGCCCCCGCCCGACCGCCGGTTCTTGTCGGATGCCTTCGACGTGGAGCGGGATCCTCCCGAGCCGCTGCCCGACGTCGACCGCGTCGAGTCCGGGCCGGTGTCCGGCACGGCCTCGCCGCCGTTCGCCGACGCGCCCGCCTCGGCCTCCGCGGCGCGGCGTTCCACGCTCTTCTTCGACTTGGGCTTGGGTTTGGGTTTGGGTTTCGGTTTCGGTTTGGGCGTCGTCGCCGCTTCGGGCTCGGCCTTGCCCAGAAGCGCCACGTCCTTGACCTGAAGGGGACCCAGACGACGCTTCAGAACCACCTGCTGACCGCAGGTCCACAGGTTCGTCGTCATCCAGTAGAGGATCAGACCCGACGGCACGTTCGGGTAGAGGAACAGACCGCCGACGATGAAGATCGGCAGCACGCGGAAGATCTTCCGCTGCATCTCGCTCGTCTGCGGCGAGGTCGCGAAACCCACCTCGGTCGCCAGAAGCTGCGATACGCCGTAGATCACCGCGAGCAGGACGGCCCGCCACCCGAGATCCCGGAACTGCGTCTCGACGTTCGGGATGATCCCCATGAACGAGAGCGGGCCCTCGATGTCGTTCTCCTGCGTGAAGTTCCGCAGGACGAAGAACAGCGCGATGAAGATCGGTGCCTGGAACAGGATCGGCAGGCACGATCCGAACGGGTTCACCCGGTGCTCCTGGAAGAGCTTCATCATCTCTTCCTGCTGCCGGCGCTTGTCGTTCTTGTACCGCTTCTGGAGCTCCTTGATGAGCGGCGCGACTTCCTGCATGCGCCGCGCGGAGCGGTACTGGCTGATGAACAGGGGCAGGAGCACGACGCGCACCACCATGGTGAGCGCCACGATCGCCCAACCGATGGTGAGACCACCCTGGTGGTTGAGGAACACGAGGAACGACTCGAGGGGGCCCTCGAGGAAGCCGAGCGGATTACCCATCAGTGACGGAACACCTTCTGATCACACGGATAGTCGATACCGCCGTGCGACGCGGGATTGCACCGCAGAAGCCGCCAGACGGCGAGCACGGTTCCCTTGAACGGGCCGAACTCACGGATCGCCATGACCGCGTACTCCGAACACGTCGGCAGGTACTTGCACCGGCGTCCCGTCAGCGGTGAGATGAACCGCTGGTAGAAGCGGATCGGTGCCGTGACGACGCGCTCGATCATCCTCTGGATCATGCGGTGGCGTCCAAGACCCGCTCGACGCCGGTGACCCGGGCCAGGAGCTCGCGCAGGCGGGTGCCGAGGACGGCGCTGCCCTGCTCCTCCAGGTATTCGGCGCATCCGGGTCGGGCGATGACCACGACGTCGACGGCCGACGGCATGGTCCCCTCGACCGCGGCGAACTGCTCCTTCACGACCCGCTTGATGCGGTTGCGTTCGACGGCGCCACCGACCTTCTTCGACACCGAGATACCCAGTCGTGGCGGTACGCCTTTGGGCGCGTCCTCACGCGGGAACACGTAGACGACGAGGTGACGGTTGGACGCCGACTTCCCGCGCTGGTACACGGCGTCGAAGTCCGCGGATCGGCTGATCCGATTCCGCTTGGGACGTGATGGCTGGGTGGCCTGCACTCGGACTCGCGCCTAGGCGGAGAGGCGGGCTCGTCCCTTCGCCCGACGGCGCTTGAGGATGGCCCGACCGCCGCGGGTGCTCATCCGCACCCGGAAGCCGTGGGTCTTCTTACGCTTGCGCTTGTTGGGCTGGTAGGTCCGCTTCACGGTTCACACGTTCCTGTCGAATTGCATGGGCCGTCGGCAACCGATCGGCCGGTCTCGCGTCGGGGGAGGGTACCAAAGGCACGCACACCGCGCGACCGTCCGTGGCGGCACCGTCCACGCGACCGGCAACGCGAGGCTCGTCGAGATGACACGCATTCGACGTCCACAGTTGTGGACACCCCTGTGGACAACAACGGTTTTTCCTGCAAATCACGAATTTACCGAGGAAGACAGGGGGTAACAGGACGGCAAACATCCCGGTTTTTCCCGCACCCACCCGACTTTCTTCTCCACAGCCTCCAAACGGCCCCGATACCCCCTTTCGGATGCCGTGCCGCTGTTGCTACGTTTGCCCTCCTCGAATGATCCGACCTGACCTCCCCCAGCCGACGTCGCAGGACCGCTGTGTCCGATTTGCGCGCTACACCGCTCCCGACGAGCCACCCGTCGTCGACGAGGTCTCGGACGAGGCCGGCGTACTCATCGACACCCTCTTCATGCGTGTGGCCGACTGTTCCTCCGTACCACCCATCGCCGCGCGGGAGATCATCGAGAACCTGGTGCACGCCGACTTCAAGGAGGCCTGCATCTCCGTCCTCGACGACGGTGCCACGGTGCGCGTCAGCGACTCGGGGCCCGGGATCGTCGACAAGGAACGGGCCCTGGAGATCGGGTTCTCGACCGCCACGACGGAGCACCGCGCCATCGTGCGCGGAGTCGGATCCGGGTTCCCCGTGACGCTCGGTGCCATGCGGGCCGTCGGCGGGTCCCTCGAGATCGACGACAACCTGGCCAGCGGAACCGTCGTCACCCTGCGCGCACCGGTCGGCACCTCCGTGCCGAAGGGGAATGAGCTCTCCGAGCACGCCCGTGGGCTCCTTGCCCTTCTTGTCGAGCTCGGCCCGTCGGATCTCGCCTCGCTCGCACGCGAGCTGGGCATCCCGCGTGCGCTGGCCAGTCGCGAGCTCGTCTTCCTCGAGCACCGCGGCTACATCGACCGTGCCACGGACGGCACGCGTGACATCACCGAGGCGGGGACGAACCTCCTCACCACACTCTTCTGAGAATGGGCGGCTCCACGATCTCGCGGGGTGCTGCATCCACGGCTGACGCACCCCGCATCCGCGACGCCACGGCACGAACCGTCTAGCCGTGTGGAACCCCGACGACAGGTCCGCGCCACCCGACAAGCTCGCCGCCGTATGGGAGCAGGTCCTCGCCTGCCTGCGCTCCACCCTCAACGACGCCACCTACAACCTGGCGTTCAGCAACACCCGCGCCGTCGAGCTGAACGGTGACCGGATCACCATCTCGGTCGAGACGGAGTTCGCGCGCAGCTGGGTCGTACAGCGGTACCACGCCGTCCTCAAGGACGCGCTCTTCGAGGTGCTCGGTACCGATCTGGGCGTCGAGGTCCTCATCATCCCCACCGAGGGCGACGGCGACGAGGCGGAGCCCGTCATCACCCCCGCCATGCCGGCATCCGTCCCGCTGGATCCCCCGCCCTCCGACACCGACCTCCTGGACATCTTCGACAGTCCCGCCAACGGGGTCTCGAACACGAACCCGATGATGGGTCGCGTCCACGGCCGGCTGCAGGACCGCTTCACGTTCGAGAACTTCGTCACGGGACCGTCCAACCGCTTCGCCCATGCGGCGGCCATGGCCGTGGCCGAACAGCCGGCCCAGGCCTACAACCCGTTCTTCCTCTATGGCGGCGTCGGCCTCGGCAAGACGCACCTCCTCCAGGCCATCGGACACTTCGTCGCGAAGAACCACCCGGCCATGACGGTCCGCTACGTCTCGGTGGAGACCTTCACCAACGACTTCATCGGCGCCCTCGGCGAGGGCGACATCCGGACCTTCAAGGATCGTTATCGTCAGGTTGACGTTCTCCTGATCGACGACATCCAGCTCCTGGCAGGCAAGGACCAGACGCAGGAGGAGTTCTTCCACACGTTCAACGACCTCTACGAGGCGGGCAAGCAAATCGCCATCTCCTCGGACCGTCCTCCGAAGGCCATCGCCACGCTCGAAGCACGGCTCCGTTCCCGTTTCGAGATGGGTCTCATCACCGACGTCCAGCCCCCCGATCTCGAGACGCGCATCGCGATCCTCCGGAAGAAGGTCCAGACATCGGGCTACACGGTGCACGATCCCGAGGTGCTCTCCTTCATCGCCGGACGACTGCAGGACAACGTCCGTGAGCTGGAGGGTGCGCTCACCCGCGTCGTCGCCCAGGCCTCGCTCACCAAGCAACCGGTGACCGTCGACCTCGCCCGCGACGTCCTTCGCGGATATCTCCCGGCCACCGATGTCGTGATCAGCGTCGAGTCGATCCAGGAGGAGGTCAGCCGCCATTACGGGATCACCATCGCCGAGCTCCTCGGACACAAGCGCGACAAGCGCGTCGTGATGCCCCGTCAGGTCGCGATGTACCTCTCGCGCGAGCTCACACAGACCTCGCTTCCGGCACTCGGCCGGGCCTTCGGCGGCCGCGACCACACCACGGTGCTCTACGCCGTCAACAAGATCAGCAAGCTCATGACGGACGAGGGCGAGGTCTTCGACGCCGTGCAGAAGCTGACCGACCGGATCAAGAACACCGTTTGACCCGTTAAGGGCGCTGGCTTCCTCGAACGGTCGATGCTGCCGTGGTGAGGAGCGAGCATTTCCCTTGGTTCTGCGGGGCGCAGCCCTGGGACTGGCGGAAGGGCATCCACCCACCCGCCCCGGCCAACCGCCAGTCCCCGGGCTTTGCGCGGGGCCTCACATTTGGCCGGGATCGCTGAGCGTTGGCTGCGAAATACGCGCCTCTCCCGCTGGTCCCTTCCGGCGCATTCAGGGACCCACGGTTGGCCCGTGTACGGCAGGACCGACTGTGCCCGCACCCAACCACCTGCGAGAGATGTCACGAAAGGCTCGACGTAGGAGGGACTGACGGAGGGCATCCACCCACCCGCCCCAGGCCCAAAGCCGGGTGCGCGTTCTTCGCACCCAACCACCCAACCTCCCCGGCCCCACATGAGGCCCGGCGCGCAGCCCCGGGACTGGCGGTTGGCCGGGGCGGGCGGGTGGATAGCCCACCGCCAGTCCCCGGGCTGCGCAACCCGAGAGACAACGGCAGGAGACACGTACTACCGGCTCGTGGGACCCATGCATGGATAGCCCCGCCACCGCCCCACCGCAGCGCTCACCCTCGGAGACGGGTCCAAACAAATCCACACACCACCCCCACGAAACGGTAAACGCCGCACACAGCGACCCGATCCATCCACCGAATCGTCCCCATCCCGTCACGGCGCGTCGAGTCCTCCGACATCCGTCGACCACCCCGGCAAACCTCATCCCACCCCCAGGGGACACCCGCCGCCTTTCCCACCGGTTCTCCACACGGAGACAGGACCCAAAGAACGCGATTTCCAGCACTTTGACCGTAATCCAGAGATCGAACAGGCCCCACGACGATCATAACGATCAAATCATCTTTCTTTTGGGTTTCATCACCCCGTGTGGAGACGTGTCCCATTCCTCGTGACACACGATGATGAGTAGGCCCAGACCTCGTCCATGACGGCCGATCGAATCGCTAGGATCCCCCTTCGAATGCGCCTCACATGCCAACGCGATGAACTCGCCGGGAAGCTCGCCCTCGCCGGCCGGACCGCCTCGTCCAAGAGCACGATCCCGATCCTCGGTCAGGTTCTTCTGACCGCCGAGGACGGTGCTGTGCTGCTGTCCTCGACGGACATGGAGCTCTCGCTCCGCGTCCCCGTCGACGCGACCATCGCCGACGCCGGTGCCGTGGTCGTACCGCGTCTGGCCACCGACATCGTGCGCACGCTGGCCGACGGCCAGGTGGAGCTCGAGCACCGCGCCAACGAGGGCGTCGTATCCCTCTCCGGTGGACAGTCCTCGTTCACGCTGAACTGTCTCCAGGCGTCCGAGTTCCCCGATCTCCCCGCGGATACGGGTGACGGCATCACCATGCCGATCGAGCCGTTCGTGCTCACGGCCGACCACGTCGCACGCGCCGCCTCACGGGACGACACCCGTCCGGTGCTCACCGGTGTGCTCCTGCGCCTCGGTCCCGACGGCATCACGATGGTCGCCACCGACTCATATCGCCTGGCCGTGATGCAGACCCCGCTCGAGAATCCTCCGGCCGAGACACGCGAGGCCATTGTGCCCGCCCGCGCCCTCCAGGAGGCATCACGCCTGGCCACGGCCATGAAGGCCACCGAGATCGAGGTGGTCCTGGGTGAATCGCAGGCCACATTCCGCATCGGCGCCGCGCGCCTCATCAGCCGCCTCATCGACGGACAGTTCCCCGACTACCGGCAGCTGGTGCCGGACCAGTTCGAGCACGAGGTCGTCTTCGACCGGGCCGAGCTCGCAGCGGTGCTGTCACGTATCGGTGTGCTCGCACAGCGCAGCGCTCCGGTCCGTCTCGCGTTCGAGCAGGGACAGGTCACCGTCTCCGCAACCAGCGAACAGTTGGGCGAGGGTCACGAGTCGCTTCCGGTCGCCTACAGCGGTGAGGCCTTCGAGATCGGTTTCAACGCCGAGTTCCTGCGGGACGGGGTCGAGCACGTGAGTGGCGACGAACTGCGCGTCGGCCTCATCAGCCCGCTACGACCCGGACTTCTGCGAGGAGGCGATGATGGGTATCGCTACCTCCTCATGCCCATCCGTCTCAACGCCTGACGACACCACGTCCGCCTGGTGCGTCCGACACCTGGAGGTGTCGGATCTGCGTTCCTGGCATCGGTTGTCGCTGGATGTGGGCCCCGGCCTCATCGTGATGAGCGGACCGAACGGCGCCGGCAAGACATCGATCGTCGAGGCCGTCGCGTTCGGGCTCGTCGGTGTGTCACCCCGTACGGCGCGTGAGGCGGAGGCCGTCCGTCATGGCTGCACCGCTCTCCATGTCGCTCTGGACGTCGACTCGCCGACCGGATCCCAGAACCGGGAGATGGGCTATCAGCCGCGGGTGGGTCGTCGACTCCGGATCGACGGGGTGCCGGTGCGTTCGCTTGGCCAGTGGCGTGCCTCCGGATCACTCCTGGTCTTCCTTCCGGAGGAACTGCGTGCGGTGAAGGGACCGCCCGCCGCCCGCCGCCGCGTCGTCGATCGCCTCATCGAGGGACTTGATCCCTCGTACATCACGACGTCCGCCTCGTACGGATCGGCGGTCAGCCAGCGCAACGCCCTGCTGAAGCGGATCCGCGCCGGGCACACGGGTGTCGCCGGCCTCGGTCCCTGGGACACCGCCGTCGTCGAGCTGGGAGCCCGGATCTCGTCCGCGCGGCGCGCGGCCGTCGCCGAACTGGATCCCCTCTTCAGGATCTGGATGGACCGCCTGGGCGGCGGAGACGATGCGCGCCTCGCCTGGGAACCCTCACCTCATGCGCTCCTGGACGTCGATCCCGAGGACTTCGAGGCGACACTCGCGGATCTCATCTCCGAGACCCGCGACCGTGACCTGAACGCCGCCCAGACCCTGTCGGGGCCGCACCGCGACGACCTCTGGATCGGGATCGCCGATCAGGACCTGCGGCGCACCGGTAGCCAGGGCGAGCAGCGCACGGCGGTCCTCGCCCTCCTTCTCGCCTGCCGTGATCTCCTGACCAGCCGTGCCGTCCCCCCCATCGTGCTCCTGGACGACGTCCTGAGCGAGCTCGACCCCGAGCGCCGGCGGCGACTGCTGGATGCCGTCCGCGACACCGGCCAGACATGGGTGACGAGCGCCGATCCCGATGCGGCGGCGCTCGCCGCCTCGGCCGGTGCCGCACACGTCCTGAACGTGAGACGGGGGGAGATCGATGTCTCCTAGGAGGCGCTATCGTCGCGATCCCGTCGATGTCGCGAGCCGGCTCACCCGCTACACGCGCGTGCCGGGCGGGGCACGGTCCGAGATCGGTCGACTTCGTGCCGCATGGTCGGAGGTGGTGGGCGAGGACGTCGCCCGGCAGGCGGTCATCGTGCGTCTCAGCCGTGCCGGGGTCGTGGCGGTGGCCTGTGCATCGGGCGCCTGGGCACAGGAGCTCAGCCTGCGATCGGAACGCCTTCTCTCCTCACTGACGCGGGCCGTCCCGGATGTCACCGTGACAGGCATCCGTTTCGTCATCGGCGACCACGTCATGCCCGCGGACACCGCTTCCGAGGAGCCCCGGGATGTTGTTCCGACGGACCGCGATCGGGCGGCGGCGGAGGCCGAGATACCCGAGCTCGACGATCATGAGCTGAGGGCGCTCCTGGTCCGTGCGCGAGCCGCCCGAATCGCACTCGAAAGACAACGAAAATCCCTGCAAAAACCGAGAAAACCGGGGCGTCGCAGCCGACGAGGTTGATAGCGTTCGCTGGTCCCCCTTCCTTTAGGAGACCGTGACGACGTCCAACGACACAGCCACCGCTTCCGCGAGCTACGACGCCCAGGACATCACCGTCCTCGAGGGCCTTGAAGCGGTCAGAAAACGCCCCGGAATGTACATCGGGGACACCACCCATCGCGGCCTCCACCACCTTGTGTACGAGATCGTCGACAACAGCGTCGACGAGGCCATGGCGGGTTACTGCGACCACATCGAGGTCACGCTCCACCCCGACGGTTCGTGCACCGAATCCGACAACGGTCGTGGCATCCCCGTGGCGACCATGGACGGGCAGGACGGCAAGAGCGCCCTGGAGGTCGTCCTCACCGTGCTCCACGCCGGTGGCAAGTTCGGTGGCGAGGGCTACAAGGTGTCCGGTGGGCTCCACGGCGTCGGCGTGTCGGTCGTGAACGCGCTCTCGGAGGAACTCCGCGCCGAGATCCATCGTGACGGGTACGTGTGGCGCCAGATCTACCGCGAGGGCGGTCACGCCGAGGGCCCGATCGAGCGGGGTGAGCCCTCGGACCGTACGGGTACACAGATCTCCTTCAAGCCGGATCCCGCGATCTTCCCGGATCCCGAGTTCGACTACGACACGCTCGCGCAGCGGTTCCGTGACACGGCGTTCCTCACCAAGGGCCTCACCATCCACCTGGTGGACGAGCGGGGCGAGGGCCGGTCCGACACCTTCTTCGCCGAGGGCGGCATCGTCGATTTCGTGCGTCACATCAACGAGCGCGGCCGGGACGCCATCCAGAAGGACGTCGTCTACTTCGAGGCGGAGGGACCCGAGGGACAGATCGAGGTCGCCATGCAGTGGACCGGCGGCTTCACCGAGGCCGTCCACAGCTACGCGAACAACATCAACACCCACGAGGGCGGTACCCACCTCTCCGGTTTCCGCACGGCCCTGACGGGAACGATCAACGCGTATGCCCGTGAGAAGGGCTTCCTCAAGGAGAAGGAGGACAACCTCGACGGTGCCGACACCCGCGAGGGCCTCACCGCGATCATCGCCGTCAAGCTCCGCGAACCGCAGTTCGAGGGCCAGACGAAGACGAAGCTCGGCAACTCCGAGATCCAGGGCTTCGCGGCGCGCGTAGTCAACGAGCGCTTCCGCGAGTACCTCGAGGAGCACCCGGCCGAGGCCAAGATCATCTGCAACAAGGCGATCTCGGCCGCGCAGGCCCGACTTGCCGCGCGTAAAGCACGTGACCTCGCCCGCCGCAAGGGTGCTCTCGACACGGCACTGCCCGGGAAGCTCCACGACTGTTCCGACCGCGACCCCGAGGGGACGGAGCTCTTCCTCGTGGAGGGTGACTCCGCCGGTGGCTCCGCGGTCCAGGCGCGCCAGGCCAGCTTCCAGGCGATCCTGCCCCTGCGCGGAAAGATCATCAACGTCGAGAAGGCCCGTTTCGACAAGGTTCTCTCCAACACCGAGATCCAGGCGATCATCGGCGCGATGGGCACCGGCATCGGCGAGGAGTTCAACCTCGGCAAGGCCCGGTACCACAAGCTCATCCTGATGACGGACGCCGACGTCGATGGCGCCCACATCCGCACCCTGATCCTGACGTTCCTGTTCCGGCACATGCGCGAGCTCATCGAGGCCGGCTACGTCTACATCGCCTGCCCGCCGCTCTACAAGGTGAAGCAGGGCAACCAGGAGCAGTACATCGAGAAGGAGCCGGACCTCGAGGACTGGCTGCTCGACCGCAACGCCTCCGACATCCAGGTCCACCCGGTCGACGGTCCTGCCGTCGCGATGTCGAAGTCGCGCTTCCAGCGCTACCAGCGCCTGTTGCGCGAGCACGACGGCTGGGCCGCTGCTCTTCGCGGGACATACGGACACGGTGTCACCGACTTCCTCCAGGTCACGGGACTCGTCGAGCTGGAGCCGGCCGACCTCGACGCGCTCGCCGACGCGGTGGCGCGTGCCACCACGTCCACCAGCACCCTCTCGGTGGTGTCGAAGGACGAGGAGCGGGGTGTCGTCCAGGCACGTTCGGTCGAGACCCGCACCGGTGAGGCCCGTACGGCATCCATCCCGCTCGACATCTTCCAGGCGCGTGACCTTGTCAAGCTGCGTCAGTCCCGCGCCGCCCTGCGTGAGCAGGTGGGCGATGCGCCCTTCGTCGTGCGTCGTGGCGCGCGTTCCCGTGACGCCGCCACCTTCGACGAACTGGCGACGACGATCCTCGACCTCTCACGTGAGGGCATCCAGCTGAGCCGTTTCAAGGGTCTCGGCGAGATGAACTACGAGCAGCTCTGGGAGACCACCATGGACCCCGAGCGGCGCATCCTTCAGCAGGTCGATCTCGAAGACGCGCTGGCGGCCCACGATCTCTTCTCCGTCCTCATGGGTGACCAGGTCGAGCCGCGGCGCGAGTTCATCGAGACCAACGCCCAGAAGGTGAAGAACCTTGATGTCTAGTTCGCACGGAGCGGCGTGGCCCTCGGGCCGCGTCGCGTACGTCCACGGCTGCCCGCGCATCGGCGGGGCGGCCGCATCGTCAGCGGAGAATGAGGTGATCGCCTAGTGGCCATCGATCGACACGGACGCATCGAGCCGCGCGATCTCGGCGTCGAGATGAGCACGTCCTACCTCGACTACGCCATGAGCGTGATCGTGGGACGCGCCCTGCCCGACGTGCGTGACGGCCTGAAGCCGGTGCACCGCCGGATCCTGTACGCCATGAACGAGCAGGGCCTCCAGCCCGAGCGCTCGTACGTGAAGTGCGCGAACGTCGTCGGCGAGGTGATGGGTAAGTTCCACCCCCACGGCGACAGCGCCATCTACGACGCGCTGGTCCGTCTGGCCCAGCCGTTCTCGACGCGCTACCCGCTGGTCGACGGTCAGGGGAACTTCGGGTCGAACGACTTCCCCGCCGCCGCCATGCGGTACACCGAGGCGAAGCTCACCCGAATGGCGACGGAGCTGCTCCGTGACATCGACGAGGACACCGTCGACTTCACGCCCACGTATGACGACAAGGGTAAAGAGCCCCTCGTCATGCCGGCGCGCTTCCCGGCGCTTCTCGTCAACGGTGGCGCCGGTATCGCGGTCGGTGTGGCCACCAACATCCCGCCGCACAACCTCGGCGAGATCGTCGATGCCACCGTCGCCATGATCGACGACCCCGCCATCGACATCGACGGACTGATGAAGCATGTGCAGGGCCCCGATTTCCCGAGCGGTGGGTTCATCGTCGGTCGCTCGGGCATCGCCGACGCCTACCGCACCGGTCGTGGGCGCGTGGTCATGCGTGGCCGGGCGCACAACGAGCCGTTGAAGCACGGCAAGAACGCCATCATCTTCACCGAGTTGCCGTACCAGGTCGGTACCGCCGACTTCGTCCGCAAGATCGCCGAGCTGGCCAAGGACAAGGTCATCCCCGAGATCTCCGGCCCGGACGACGTCCGTGACGAGAGCGGCCGCGACGGTCTGCGCGTCGTGATCGAACTGAAGCGTGACGCCGTGCCGAAGGTGGCGCTGAACAAGCTCTACAAGCACACCCAGGCGCAGACCACCTTCGGCGTCAACGCGGTCGCCCTGGTCGACGGTGCGCCCAAGGTGCTCGGCCTGCGCGACTTCATCCGCCACTACCTCGACCACCAGCGTGAGGTCATCACCCGGCGCTCGCGCTTCCGGCTGAACCGGGCCGAGCAGCGGGCCCACATCCTCGAGGGCCTCCTCATCGCGCTCTCGAACCTCGACGAGGTCATCGAGCTGATCCGCTCGTCGCCCGACCCCGAGACGGCGCGCCACGGCCTCATGTCGCGCTTCGACCTCACCGAGGTCCAGGCGCGCGCCATCCTCGACCTGCGTCTTCAGCGGCTCACCCAGCTGGAGGCCGGCAAGATCGAGGAGGAGCACGCGCAGCTGCTCGAGACCATCGCCGAACTCCGCGCGATCCTCGGGGACGAGTCGAAGGTGTACGCGATCATCCGCGAGGACCTGCTCGAGATCAAGGAGCGCTACGGCGACGAGCGTCGCAGCGAGATCGTTCCCGCCGAGGGCGAGATCGACATCGAGGACCTCATCGCCGAGGAGGAGATGGTCATCTCGATCACCACCTCCGGCTACATCAAGCGCCTTCCCGTCTCGACCTATCGCGCGCAGCGGCGCGGGGGGAAGGGGCTTCGCGGGGCGAAGGTGAAGGACGACGACTACGTCGCGCACCTTTTCATCGCATCGACGCATGACTGGCTCCTCTTCTTCACGAACCAGGGCCGCGTATACCGTCAGAAGGTGCACGAGCTGCCGCAGGGCGCACGCGACGCCCGCGGTCGACACATCGCCAACGTCCTGGCCCTCAAGCCGGACGAGGAGGTGCGCCAGGTCTTCAACACCCGCGATTACGGTGAGGGCAAGTACCTGCTCCTCGCCACCCGCGACGGGATGGTCAAGAAGACCGAGTTCACCGCGTACGACACCATCCTGAAGGAGGCGGGGATCATCGCCATCCGCCTGGTGGACGATGACGAGCTGATCGGAGCCGCGCTGACCGATGGTGACGACGACGTGCTCTTCGTGTCGGCTCGTGGCCAGGCCGCCCGCTTCCACGAGGAGCAGGCGAGGCCCATGGGCCGCGACACCCGTGGTGTGCGCGCCATGACCCTGAAGCCCGAGGACCGGGTGCTGTCCGTGTGCGTCGCCAACGACGACGAGGACCTCCTCGTGGTCACCGGCAACGGCTACGGCAAGCGCACCCCCATGGGCGATTACCCGCGCAAGGGGCGTCCCACCCAGGGCGTGCGGACCATCAAGGTGTCCGACAAGAAGGGCGAGCTCATCACCGCCCGCCCGGTCCGTGACGGCCAGGAGCTTCTGCTCATCTCGCAGATGGGCCAGATCATCCGCATCGGTGTCGATTCGATCCGGAAGATGGGTCGCTCCACCGAGGGCGTCAAGCTCATGGTGATGGGTGACGAGGACCAGGTCGTCGGTATCGCCCCGGTGGAGGAGGGCTCCGACGTCCCGATCATGGACGAGGAGGCCGCCGCCGGTGACGAAGCGGTTGCTGAGACGACCGGTGAGGACACCGACGCCGTCGAGGACACCGCCGGTGGAGAGGGCCACGCGGAGGACTGATCCGCGTGTGGTGTCCCCGCATGTGATCGTGGAAACCGGGAGGCGGCCGACGCCCGCCTCCCGGGCATCCGAAGGACGACGCGACTCGTCGGCTTCAGTGGCGTGAACGGGGTGACCGGTGCCAGGCACCGGTCACCCCGTCGTGGATCGAAAGGAACGCCGCCGAGGATTTCGTGCGCAGCCCATCGCGGTGGTCGGCCGTGGTTCGGGTGGTCCCCGCGTATGAGCTGTCCGGTTCGATGCGGCGGTACCCTGTGGGCATGGAGGCCGTCTGGTCAGAGGCGTACGTGACGTCCCGCGACGCGGCGACCGACGCCCTCCGTCATCCGCGCATCCTCGCCGTGGTGTCCGCCGCTCACGCCGCCGCGCTCACCGATCCGCACTTCGGTCCCGCGCATGTGAGGGACGGAGCGGCCGCGTTCTTCCGTGAGGTCCAGGCGGCTTGGTCCGAACGCGACCGATCTCGGCTCCGCAACCTCGTCGCTGACGACCTGATGTGCGAATGGGATCTCATACTCGACGACTTCGCCGCGAAGGGGTGGGTCAACCGCGTCGAGGTCCACGCCGTCACCGTGGAGTACGTCGGGTTGGTGAACCACCGCGATCCGGATGCCGATCGCGTCGTCGTGCGCATCTCGGCTCACATGGACGACTACGTCACGGATGCCGACGGCACGGTCATCCCCCATAACGGCAACCCCGGCAGGGAATCGTGGCTGCGCGAGTACTGGACGCTCGCCCCGCGTGGCACCGCGTGGCGGCTGGTCCATCTGGAGCAGGACGAGGAGGGTGCGCACAACCTCACCGACCCCCTCGTCCCGTTGCCGGGTCCGAGGGCGCCCGCCGCGTGAGCGTCCCCATAGAATGCGCCGCGTGACCCGTCGCTCCCGACTTCTTGCCGTCCTCACCGCCCTGTCGGTGGCACTCATCGTTCCGTCCGGCGCGTTCGCCGCAGCCGGTGGTGGGACGGGTGGCTTCGGCGGAGGTGGCGGTGGCGGTGGAGGAGGAGGTGGCTTCGGCGGTGGCGGCGGCGGGGGTTACGGCGGCGGCTACGGCGGCAGCTACGACCTCGGACCGCGCGGCACGGCGATCGCGTTCGGTCTCATCGTCGCGTTCTTCCTCGTCATCTGGATCTTCGGAATGTGCGCTGCCCGGGCCGCGCGCAGAGCCGCCACGTGGTCGCAGGCACACGCGAAGGATCGCGACAAGAAGACGAAGCGAGCGCGATCGGAACGGGGGCGCGCGATCGCTGTCGCCTCCGCCACCGCAGCGGGCGACGACCCGTACTTCGATCAGACCGCCGTCGTGACGGGCGCCGATCGCCTGTTCCGCCGTGTGCAGCAGGCCTGGCAGGCGCGGGATGTGGCGCTTCTTCGGACGATGGTGGCCCCGGATCTGATGGTGGAGTGGGAACGTCGCCTGAACGACTTCGCGCGCAAAGGGTGGGTCAACCACATAGCGATCCACAACTTGGTGGTCGAGTACGTCGGTCTCGTGAACCGCGACGACGACGATGACGACCGCGTGGTCGTGCGGATCGCCGCATGGACGGACGACTATGTGGTCGACAATTTCAACCGCGTCATCCCGCACAACGACAACCCG
Source organism: uncultured Bifidobacteriaceae bacterium (assembly GCA_964531025.1). Classification (GTDB taxonomy): domain Bacteria; phylum Actinomycetota; class Thermoleophilia; order Miltoncostaeales; family Miltoncostaeaceae; genus CALMEC01. The sequence goes on from CAZHDY010000001.1 coordinate 1,494,324, forward strand.
TCCCAGGAGTCGTGGCTCCGCGAGTACTGGACGCTCCAGCCACTGGCCGACGGGGAGTGGCGACTCATCTCGATCGAGCAGGACATCGAAGGCGAGCACAACCTCTACTCGCCGCTGATCGCGCTCCCCGATGAGGACGTCGCGGGCATCCGGGACGAGGCGGCGGTCGAGCACGCGCAGGAGAACGCGACGGCTCCGGGGACGAACCTCGGCGAGCTCGTCGACGTCGACTTCGACGACGATGCCATGGTTCAGGCACGGGACCTCGCACTGGTCGACGGTCGTGTGGATCCGGATGTGATCGCGGTGTCGGTACGCCGCCTCGTGAGCGCCTGGGCCCAGGCGATCGACGGGGACGACGGTGCCATGCTGACGCTCGCGCCGCGCATGATCGTGGATGAGATGCTCCGACCCGACGGCCCGAAGTCACGGCTCGTCGTCCGCGGTCCCCAGGTGACCGAGGTCGCCGTACGCCGTGTTGTGGCGGGCGAACCCATCTCCGTCGTGGTCGACGTCTCCATGGAGGGTGTGCGGTACGTCGAGGACCGTGACACCGTGGTGGTCATATCGGGTGACTCCCGCCGCCGTGTGAAGTTCGTCGAGCGTTTCGTGTTGCGACTGTCGGATGATGATCCGGCGGTTCCGTGGCGGGTTGCGCAATCCCAGGTCCTGGCGCGCTCCGCCGGGCGCTGACGCGTTCCACGCGGCGGCGTCGGTGCGGGACCGGCGTCGTTCCGTGTCACGGCACCGGACGGTGTCGACCACTTCTCGTCATTAACACGCATCACGTTCACGGTGTCGTGACCGCGACGTCCCGATCGGCGGATGCCGTCCACCTGCATGCAGGACGCGAGTACCGGATGTCCGACCGGTGACGACTGACGCCTCGCCCACGGGAATCCATCAAACGCCGCCGAAATTCTGACCTGGACATAACCTTTGACTTCCTTCGTGCCCAGTAGGCTTTGCGGACATGTGACAGGGTGCTCCGACGAGGTGGCCACATGGCGACGAGATGTTGTGCGACACACGGATGCGTGATCGGATGACCATCTCGGCGGACAGCGTCCTCGCCCGCGTGGGTGGCCAGGAACCGATCCCCGAGTGGCCGGCGGCCGACGCACCGAGCGGTGCCCGGTGGACGACGACGGATCCCTATCGGGCAATACGGGCACTGGGCTTCCTGCTCATGCTCGGCGGGGTGATCCTTCTCGGCACGGTGTTCCTCGAGAGGTTCATCAGCGTCGCCCGAGGCGATCCGGTCATCGATGCGTCGATCGTCCTGGTGGCGGTCATCGTGATCGCGGTCGTCATCATCGCGTCGGGTGTCGGTCTTCAGATCCGGGCACGTCGCACATCTCCCGTCGTCGCGCTCGTCGGTCCCCTCGTGGCGATCGGCCTTGTCGTCATGCTCAACCTCATAACGCGGGATGCGACGGCGGGGCCCCAGATCATCCTGCTCCTGCCGGTCGTCTATGCGGCCGCGTACCTCGAACGTCACGGCATGATCCTCGTGACCGCGACGGCTGTCGTCGGTCTCGTCGTGTGTGCCATCGTCGTGCTGCCCGCCGCGGCAGCCTTCCAGGACGTGGTCTTCTGCGGAGCGATCGCCATTCTCTCGGCCGTCTGTGTCGTCCAGGCGCGTCGTGACCGCGAGCGCGGACTGGCCGAACTCCGACGGAGGGCGGACATCGATCCCGTCACCGGGGCGTCGCTTCGGCACGTGCTCGACAAGGCCATCGACCGGCTGGTCGGCGAGCCGGCGTTGCCCGAGGGCGCGGCTCTCCTCATCATCGATGTCGACCACTTCAAGAGGATCAACGATCATGACGGACACGTCGCGGGGGACGTCGCCCTGCGACACATCGTGGCGGTCCTGCGCCGGAACCTGCGTCCGTCCGACATCGTCAGCCGTGTGGGCGGTGATGAGTTCGCCGTCCTCCTTCCCGGATGCTCGCGCGCCTCGGCGGTGGAGCGTGCCGAGGGGGTGCTGGCCGAGCTCCGCGCGAACCCGCTCAGCGTCGGTGATCGGACCGTCGGTCTGTCCGCGAGCGTCGGCGTGGCGCACTGCCCCGACAACGCGCGGACCGTCGAGGATCTCTACCACGCCGCCGACGCCGGTCTCTACCGGGCCAAGCGTGACGGGCGCGACCGACTGGGGCTGCCGGCGTGACCGGTGCGCGACGGGCCCGATGGATCACGGGCCTCGAGACGCGCCAACCGATCGAGGCGGCTCGCATGGGCAGCGTCCTTCTCGTCGTCGCCGCCTTCCTGCTCGCCGTGAAGAACGGAACGGCGCAGGTGGTCTTCGGATCACCCGAACCCGACGGCCGGAATGTCTCGCTCGCGGAGTTCGTGGCCGTCAGTGTCCTCGTGCCCGCCGTGATCCTCGGCCTGGCGTTCGTGCTGCGGCGGGATCGTGTCGCCGAGCGGGCGCTCACCGGGTTCGTCTGTGCGACGGGTGCGCTTGCAGTCCAGGCCGTGGTGGTCCTGGGCACGCGTGACGATTCCGCCGGCTCGCAGGGGTTCTTCGTCCTACCGGTGATCTGGGCGGCGTTCTATCTGCGTCCGCTGGGTTTCGCCATCATCGCCGGTGCGTCCGCGGCGGTGATGGTCGCGGTGGCCCTCGTCGTCACCCCCGGCGGGGTGGCGGGAGGGGCGCTGTACCTCGTCGCCGCCGTCCTGACGACGGGCGTCCTGATCTTCCGGGAGCGACGCGCCACCGAGATCACCGAGCGTCTGCTGGAGCTGCAGGCGAACACCGATGCCCTCACCGGTCTGTCGTCGCGTCGCGTTCTGGACGGGGAACTTGCCGAGGCACTGGCCGGAGAGGATGCGTCAGGAGCCAGCCTCATCGTGGTCGATGTCGACCACTTCAAGTCGATCAACGATCTGGGTGGTCACCTGGCCGGCGACACCGTGCTTCGTGCGGTGGGCTCAGTGATCGCGCAGGCAGCCGGGCCCGCCGACGTCGCATGCCGGATGGGAGGTGATGAGTTCGCCCTCCTGGTACGTGGTCGCCCGGACGAGGAGGCCGTCGCCGTCGCCGAACGACTCTGCGCCGATGTCCGTGAGATCCCGGCGCCACCGGGATCGGGCCCGGCCCGTGACGGGCGCATGTCGATCAGCGTGGGTGTCGCCCATGCCCCGGCCGACGCCGGTGGGGTGGAGGAGCTCTACGAGGTCGCCGATCGTCGGCTCTATGCCGCGAAGGCCCGTGGCCGAGGGAGGGTCGTCGTCGCCGATCGGGCCGGCTGATCCGTCCGTCACCTGCGGGCGATCGACGGTCGCGTTCCCGTGGTTCCCGTCACTCCTGACGGATGGCTTCGTCCCACCCGGGCCGATCCGATGGCCGCCCGGTTGGGAACGGTGCGTGAGCGTCGCTCGGTCTACTCGTAGACGACGATGTCCGGAGCGGGGTCGAGGCCCATGACCTCTCCCGGCTCCATGACCCGCCCGCCGGCCTCCACGTCCTCTTCGTAGAAGAGCTTGAAGCCGTAGGGGAAGACCTTGCCGCGCTCGGGGCTCGTGATGCTGGAGTACGTGGCCTTCTTCGCCTCCGGGGTGCCGAAGCCGTCCACGTTGAACGCGATCGCGACGTCGGGACGGTCGACGACCGTCGAACGGTCCTTCAGCTGGTAATCCTTGAACTGGTGGACGATGAGCAGCTTCTGGGGCAGGTTGTGCTCCTCGACGATCTGCTGCAGGTAACCCGAGACCTCGTTGATCTCCTCGGGCGTGATCGTGCCGATCACCTGGCCGGGCCTCTTGTCCTTGGGCACGGACCACTCGGGATCGAGGGCCAGCGAGACGTCGGGCATCTCGAGGTACTTGCGGAGTGCCTGGACCTCATCCATCCACCGGGCGTGACCCGGCTGGATGTCGAGGATGAGGATGGCGCCGTTCTGACGTGCCGCGCTCAGGTACTCGTCGATCACCTGGGTGCTGTAGCGCGAGCTGTAGAGACCTGACTCGGTCGGCGTCGGGTGCGACATCGTCGAGATGAGCTCGAGCGCCGGCATCACCGGTTTGTCGCCGATGTCGTAGGCGTGCACCACCTGGTTCACGAGCCGGTCGGCGGCCTGTGTCGGCGTGCCGACACCGAGGTCGCCCAGTTTCGATCCGCCGTAGGGCGCCCCGAACGTAGCCACGATGCGGAATGTCGGCAGAAGGGTGCGGTGACCGTCGCGATAGGTGGGACCGGTCTCCTCCTGGGACTGCTGCTGCGCGTCGGCCGTGCTCCGCTTGGACGGGCCCAGCAGGTTCGTCGCGCTCACACCGACGATGCCGACGATCGCCAGTGCAACGATGGCTGCGCCGATGCGACGCCGCCGAATCTGCCGTCGACGCGCCCTGCGGCGCTCGACCCGATCATCACGATGGAATTCCACGGACCGCGGATCATTCCAGGTTCCGGGGGAAAACGCAAAGGACAAACGGCTCGTATGTTGAAAACCTCGTGTTCGTGCCGCTTTGCGACCGGCCTGTCACCTCGTGTCTACGAGGCTCTCCGCGTCCGCTGTGTCGTCGCCCCGTCGTCCGCGTCAGAGCCCTCCGTCGGCTGGGCGGCCAGGCTCGCCTTCAGTGCCGCCATGAGGTCCACCACCGGGGCGGGCTCGGACGTGTCCTCGGGGATGACCGGTTCCTGGCCGTCGGCCTTCGCCTCCAGGAACTCCAGGAGTGCCGCGCGGGTCTGGTTCGTGTACTTGTCGGCCTCGAAGTCGTGGGTGAGGGCGTCGATCAGCTGATCGGCCATGGCGAGCTCGTCGTCGCGGATGTCGATGCCGGCCACCCGGTCCGCGATCTCCTCGCGTTCCCCGAGCCGCAGGTCGTCGACGTAGTAGAGGGTCTCCAGGGCGAGTGCACCGCCCACCGCCCGCACGAGGACCAGGTGTTCCTTGGTCGACAGCACGAAGCGGCCGATGGCCGCGCGACCCGAGCGTTCCATGGCACGCAGCAGGAGGGCATAGGGTCGGTCGGCGCGCTCCTGGGGCTCGACCCAGTAGGTGCGCTCGTAGAACACCGGGTCCACCTCGGAGGCGTCCACGAACTCCAGGATCTCGATGGTGCGCTCCTGCTTGGCGGCGAAGCGCTCGAGCTCGTCGTTCTCGATGGTGACGAACCGTCCCTTCGAGATCTCGTATCCCTTGACGAGGTCGTCGGGCCCGACCTCCACGTCCTTCACGGGATCCCAGCGCTTCTGCTTCACCGGGACGAGCGACTCCCGTGACAGGTTGCGGAAGCTCACGTCACGTCGTTGCTGTGCGTTGCCGATCGCAACGGGGATCGTGACCAGCCCGAAGCTGATGAAGCCCTTCCAGATCGCGCGCATCGGTCTCTCCTTGGGTTGACGCGATTCAACCAGAAACACGCTCCGAGCGAATCGTCGCGGCCCGGGCGCGACACCGGGCAGACGCGGCAGCGTGTGGCGGTCGTCGGCGCATGAGCACCGCTATCGGGTCGGGGACGACCCTCCGGTGTCGGATGGCCGTCCGATCGCCGGCCGGCACGCCGTCCATCCATCGGGCCACGCGGTCACCGCTCGAGGGATGACGGTGCCGGAGCGCGGACTGCCGTCTCTACGATGGTTCGCATTGGCGGGGTGAGGCGTGATCTCTCGGGCTCGTGTGATGGCGTCACATCACCGGTGAGCCCACGACGGATCGCGCTATCGGGCCACGCGCCGCCCCGCGAGGTCATGGAGGCGATCTTCGCTCGCTCGCCGATCGAGGATCCCGCGGGTGCCGGCGGCTTCGGTGGCGTGTCCCATGTGTCCGATGCGCGAGGTGATGACCTAACCGGCTATGTGGTCGATGTACCTCACCGCTTTCCACGACGTCCGCGCGTTCCTCCTGCACCGGCGGAGGGTTCGTCGTGGTCGGCATGGCCCGATGTCGTTGCTTGACTAACTAATGGGAAGTCTCCAAAACCCTCGTTGTAGCCTGGCTATTGGTCCAGTGTCGACCTTGACCATTGGGGGGGTTACCGGTACGGAACGCCCGTATAATTGCCCCCTGCCGCGAGCGCTGGTGCACGGATCGTCACCTCGTTTGAGCAGGGCCGCAACCGAACGGTCACCGTCAGACAACTCCACTATCCCGCTCATTCCATATACCTGACGACGCGTCGGTACCTGTCGACGTGGTTCGGAGTCATGCCGCACTTGTTTTCACCCACAGAAGCACGGAACCGGCCCGTTGATGGGGGTCGTTCCCGATGAAGACCGGCCACCGCAACGTGGTGCTCGTCACCGAGGGTGCCTATCCGTTCGCGCAGGGCGGTGTCACCACTTGGTGCGACCAGTTGATCCGTGGGCTCCCCGAGGTCGGCTTCACCGTTGCGGCCGTATCCGGAACGGGTCGGGAGGAGCCGGTCGTGGCTCTCCCCGAGAACGTCGTCGACGTGCGATCGATCCCGGTCTGGGGACCGCCTCCCCGTCAGGGCCGCCGTGTCCGCGGAGCGCGTGCACGACACGTCGCCGAATGCCACCGCGCGATCGTCGAGGCCCTCTACGTCGACGACGATGGTGGCATCCTCGATTTCCTCGTCGCGCTCCGCGAGCTGCAGACGCTCGGCCGCTCGTACGATGTGGGCCAGGCCATCCGCTCCGAGAACACCGTTCTGGCTGTCCACGAGGTCATGGGTGCGCGGCGTGCCCGGGGGAGGCGTGAGCGCTTCATCCGTCGATACCCGCTCGCCGACGCCCTCACGGCGACGGACCTGCTGGATCACTTCCTCCGCGCCCTGTGGGCTCCGCCGATGCAGGCGGATCTCATGCACTGCGTCTGCGACGGACTGCCGATCCTGCACGCGCTGGCGTCCAAGTGGACGTACGGAACGCCCTACATCCTCAGCGAGCACGGTGTCTATATGCGTGAGCGCTATCTCGCCGCCGAGGCCAGTGGCTATACGTACCCCGTCCGTGATTTCGTGCTGCGGTTCATGCGCCTGCTGGTCCTCGTCGGGTATGCCGAGACGGATCTGATCGCACCGGTCTGCTCGTTCAACCGCCGGTGGGAGGTGCGGCTCGGCGCCGACCCCGAGTCGATCCAGCCCATCTACAACGGCATCGACCCCGACCAGTTCCCGCAGGCGGGTCCCGAGCCCGACGTGCCCACACTCGCCTGGGTGGGGCGGATCGACCCGCTGAAGGACGTGGAGACGCTGATCACCGCGTTCGTCGATGTGCGTGCGACCATCCCGGATGCGCGACTTCGCCTTTTCGGTCCCGTGCCCATCGGAAACGAGGCATACGCGGAGCGGTGTGAGGCCCTGGTTCGCCGCCTTCGCCTCGAGGACGCAGTGACCTTCGAGGGACCCACCACCGACGTCGGTGCCGCGTACGGCGCCGGTCACGTCGTCGTGCTCTCGTCCCTCTCCGAGGCCTTCCCGTACACGGTGATCGAGGGGATGGCCTGCGGGCGTGCCTCCATCGGCACCGATGTGGGAGGGGTCGCCGAGGCGATCGGTGACACGGGCCTCGTGGTGCCACCGTGCGACCCGTCCGCACTCGCCGGCGCCTGCATCATGATGCTGACCGACGACGAGTTCCGCGCCACCTGTGCGCGCCGTGCCCGCGAACGGGCGCTCACCGAGTTCACGTTGGACAACTTCCTCGCGATCTTCCGCGAGGTGTACTCCCGATACTTCACGCCCGGAGCCTCGCAGTCGGCCCCGATCGGCCGGCGTGTCGCCGACACCGAGGCCCAGGCGATCGGGTCTGTCGCGTGAGCGCACGTCCAGGCCTGACATCGCGTCCCGACGAGAGCCTCGGCGGCATCTCGATGCCCGGCGCGTCGCGCGCCCGTGGCCTCGTGCCGGACCGGCGTTCGTCGGATCCCATCAACGCTCTGGGGCGCCGGCTCGGGGCGGTGACCACCAGTGCCCTCGATCCGAACGAGATCGCGGCGGCGATCGAGGCGCGTGGTGTGAACGACGAGATGGCGCGCCGGGAGTACGACTGCGACGACGTGTTCGCCCTCGCCTCGGCCATCTACCATCGCGCACCCCTTCATCCCACGCGCAGCCGCGTCCGCCTCGAGCGAGACCCCGTCGGCCGTCGCCGCATCCTCCGCGGGCTGCTCTTCGCGCTCCCGGGGGTTCTGTTCTTCCCGCTGGCGCGTCTCACGGACATCGAGTCCGCCGCCGCCGTCTTCGTCTGCGTGACCCTGCTCGGCTGGGTCGCCAGTCAGGGTGTCTCGTCCCTCGCCCACCTCCAGGGTGCACGGGTGGGTCTCCCCGCCATGCGTGCCGTGCTGCGGGCCGCCCTGATCGGGGGTGCGGTCGGTGCGGTCGGCCTGGGGATCGGTGCAGCCGCCATGGGTATCGACCAGACCCTCGTCCTCGCGGCGGATGCCCAGATGGTCTATCTGCTGGCGGCGATCGTCCTCCTGACGCTCGACCGCGACCGGGAGCTGGGAGCGGTGCTGGTCCCGTTCACCCTCCTGGTCGTCCTCCTCTCGCTGATTCCCGGTGTCGCGCGATGGGTGACCGCGAGCGTCGTGGTCGCGGCCGCAGCCGCGCTCGGTATCGTGGCCTTCCGCGAGACCCGGTCGAGCCGTTGGGCGCGCCTGAATCTGGCGGACGTGCGCCGGAGCTTCGTGATGGCCACCTACGGTCTCCTGCTCGGTCTGCTCATCGCGTCTCCGATCGTCGTGCTGCTTCTGAAGGACGCACCCGTCACCCTCTGGCTCGGTGCGGCGGCGCTTCCCATCACCCTGAGCATGGGGATCGCCGAGCGGCGGTTCGTCGAGTTCCGCATCGACAACCGCGAGAGCCTGCAACGCGACCAGAACCCGTCCGGCTACTCACGTCGTGCGATGCGCCGGTTTCTTCGCGCTCTCGGCGGCTACGTGGCGGCACTCGTCGTACTCAGTGCGCTCTTCGTCGGGCTGGGTTCGACGATCTCGCCGCCCGATCGCACGGCCTTCGTGGTCATCGTGGCGTACGTCGTCCTGGGTGCCGGCATGTTCGGGGCGCTCGTGGTGGCGAACTCCGGTGGTGCGCACCGACTCGTCGTGGTCCTCGCGGCCGCCCTCGTGGTGGACACCGCGGCCGGTGGCGGTGCGGAGGTGTTCCTCGTGGTCGCGGCGGTTGTCGCGGTGGCGTTCATCTGGCTCGGTGCCACCACCAGCCGTCGGGTCACGGCGGCTCGATGACCGGTCCGGACGGCCGACAGGACACCTCCGCGGAGGCCGTCGCCTTCGGGGTCCCGGCGTATGTCTCGCCGATACACCACCCCGGGGAATGGGCCGGGCTCGCCGGGCTTCCCGCCGGGTCGATCGTGATCGTGAACCCCGATTCCGGACCACACCCGGACATGGGGCGCGACTACGCCGAGGCCGTGGCGACGCTCCGCCGCGCCGGTGTACAGGTCTACGGGTACGCGACGCTGTCGTACGGCGAGCGGTCGTACGCCGCGCTGGCCCGTGACGTCGATCGCTATCGGGAGGCCCTGGACATCGACGGCGTCTTCCTCGACCAGGCGGCCTCGGATCACGAGGCCCTGCGTCCGGCGCTGGCGCTCGCCGATCATCACCGCCGCGCCGGCATCGCTGTGGCGGTCAACCCTGGTCAGCCGCTGATGCCGTCCGTCGCCTTCACGGCGTTCGACGCGGTGGTCACCTTCGAGGGGTCCGTCGATGACTACCTCGCCTTCGACGCGACGCCACACGACGGGTGGACGGCGAAGGACTGGCATCTCGTCTACGGGGTCCCGGCCCACGAGTGCTCGGAGATCCTCGACCTCGCCGCGCGTCGTGGTGCGCACTACGCGTTCGCATCGACCGGGCATCTCCCGAACCCCTGGGGGTCGATCCTCGACGTCCCCGTATCCGAGGCCGTCCGATGAGGAGGATCGCCGCGTCCGTCGTGGCGATCGCCGCGCTCTCTGTCGCCGCGCTCGCCGATGCGGCGCCGAACCCGCGCGCCACCCCGCTCACCCAGACCCGTACGTGGGCCTTCTCCATCGGGCAGCTGGCTCCGGTGTCCGCCCTGGCCCGGTACGACATGGTCGTGGTCGACGGAGTCGACACCCCGCGTTCACATGTCGTGGCCCTGCGTCGCCGGGGCGTTCGCGTGCTGGCCTACGTGTCGGTCGGGACGATCGAGAACGGACGCCCGTGGAGCCGGGCGGCCGCCCCCTATCGCCTGGACCACTGGGGGGATTGGGACGAGTGGTATGCGGACGTCGCCGATCCCGCCTTCCGCGCCCTCGTCCTGCGCTCGGTGGTGCGTCCCGTCATGGCGAAGGGCTTCGACGGGATCCTCCTCGACAACGTCGACATGGTCGAGTCGCATCGGTCGCAGACCGCCGGCATGACGGCGCTCGTGGCGGCGATCAGCCGCGAGGTCCGCACCGGACGCCGGGTTCTCATGGTGCAGAACGGTGACTCCTACGTCCGGCGTCTCACCCCGTACATCGACGGCTGGAACCGCGAGGACGCCACCGCCACGTACGACTTCAACGACGAGCGCTATCGGGCGGTCTCGACCTCCGATGCCCGCTACGCCGTCCAGACCATTCGGTGGATGCGGGCCCGGAAGAAGCTCGTCACGACCACCGACTACACAGCCACGCCGACCGACCCGCTCGTCGCGCGCTCACGCGCCCGGGCCTGCTCACTCGGTGCCCGTCCCTACGTATCCGACATCAATCTCCGTCGTCTGCCGGCGCCGGTTCGCTGCGCCTCGGCCCGATAGGTCTCGTCACCAGGAAGGTAACGCCAATGAGATCAACCCTCGTCAAACCGCTACGCACCCGATTGGGGGTGGCGACCGCGATCATCGCGCTGTTGCTCGCGGCGCTCACGCCGGCGCTCCTCCGGGCGGCGGACTCGCAGCCCAATCAGCGCACCGATCTCAAGGTGCTCCTGATGACAACGAACTCCGGGTCGACGAATCCGGTCGTCCTTCCCGACGGCATCTACGAGACCTGGCGTCAGGTGCTCGAGATGGAGGGAATCCCGTACGCGACGTTCGACTCGTCGAAACAGGACCTGTCCGATGCCTTCCTCGCCGACTATGGGGCCAACCACGCGAAGTACCAGGCCATCATCATGACGACGGGCAACATGGCGGAGGAGGCGTACGGTCACATGACCACCGCCGAGATCGCGGCGCTCACGAAGTACGAGACCACGTTCGGCATCCGTCAGATCACGGACCAGCTGTGGCCGACCCCGGTCCACGGTCTCGTCTCGCCGACAGACCCCGCGGCCTCGGGTCCGCAGGACGGGAAGGTCGGAGCTCTCACGGCAGCCGGGAAGGCGGTCTTTCCCGAGTTGCGCGGGCAGGTGCCCGTGCCGGACAACAACCCGAGCGTCGGAGAGACGTACGGCACGCTGACGCTGCCGGCATCGCCCAATTTCACGACCCTCGTCTCGGCACCGGCTCCCAATGCGGGCTCCCCGTTCCTCGGCACCTACACCCGGCCGAACGGAGTGGAGGAGATGGTCATGTCGGTGACCAGCAATCCATTCCAGTCACACAACCAGCTCCTGCGCCGCGGGATGATCCGTTGGGTCACGCGCGGAGTCCATCTGGGTTCGCCGCGGACGTACTTCGCGTCGCACATCGACGACATCTTCATTCCCACCACCAAGTGGAGTCCGACGCTGAAGTGCACGCCGGGCAACGACGATCCGACCACCTGCCCGCCCGGGCCGGGTGACGTCAACGTCGTCGACATCCGCATGCAGCCGTCCGACACGGCGGCCGCTCTCGCCTGGCAGAGCGCCCACGGCATCAAGTTCGACATGGTCTTCAACGGCTACGGATACCACCGTGGGCCGAATGGAGAGGTTGTCCCCGACGACGCCTTCGGCGACAACATCCTCCAGCCCTCGATCCGAGACCAGTTCCGGTGGATCAACCACACCTGGTCCCACGAGAACCTGGACACCCTTCCACTGAACGATCCCAATGGTGAGTTCAAGGGGCTGAACCAGCAGATCCAGCCGAACATCCCGTTCGCCGCCACCCACGGGATCACCATCGACCCGAGGGAACTCGTCACCGGGGAGCACAGCGGTCTCGGCTCGTATCCCGGGAAGCCCTTCAACCTGGCGATGATCGACGCTCTGACGGAGAACGGCATCCAGTGGGTCGCGGATGACGCGTCCGTCCAGTCCGCCCAACGTCAGATCGGTCCGGCCACAACGGTTCCCCGCCACCCGTCCAACATCTACTACAACGTCGCCACCCGCAGTGACCAGCTGGACGAGTACAACTGGATCTACCTCAACAAGAACAACGATCCGCGCGGGAACTGTAACCCGGCCATCAGGACCGATTGTCGAGACACGTACGCCGGGTGGGACGTCTACACGGCGAGCGAGGTGGGGATCATGTTCAACCACCTCACCGGCAACGATCCGCGTCCGCACTACATGCACCAGCCGAACCTCATGGTGGATGGCAACGGTCACGGGATCATGTACGGCAGCGACAACCAGGGTGTTCTCGACCGGCTCTTCGCCCGCTACGACCAGTACTTCGATCGTTCGGTCGCGCCGATCACCAACCCCACGATGACCGAGGCCGGGATCGCCATCCGTCAGCAGACGGCATGGGCGGCGGCGAAGAACAACGTCACCGCGTACATCCAGAACGGCAAGGTGACGATCACCACGGCGAGTTCGATCGATGTTCCCATCACCGGGACCACCGTCGGTGGTGTCGACACCGACGCACGGTCCGGGTGGCAGACCGTCGCCGGAACCGTCGCGCTGGACGTCGCTCCGGTCGTGGCACCGTCGGTCTCCGGCGGGAACACGCCCGGCTCGACCCTCACGGCTACCCCGGGCCGCTGGTCGCTCGGTGCCTCGCTGTCCGGCGCCTGGCTTCGCTGCGACGCCGCCGGCAACGCCTGCGCGCCCACGGGTACCGGTGGTGCCACCTACGTCGTGACGCCGGCGGACCAGGGTGCCTCGATCCGCTACTCGGAGTCCGAGAGCTGGACCAGGGGGGTCGCCCTGTCCAACGCGGTCGGCATCCCGGCCCCGTCGGTCTCGCAGCCTGTCCCGGTCCCGCCGACGAAGCCGCAGGCCCGCATCACCAGCTTCACGCTGGCGCCGGCCAAGTTCTTCCCGTCCAAGAAGGCGAAGGACGCGAAGGACAAGCGCCGCCGGACCGTGGCCACCTGGAACATGAGCGCGCCCGCCAAGGTGACGCTGTCGATCCAGCGGAAGACCACGGCCAAGGTGAACGTGAAGGTCAAAGTGAAGGTGAAGGGCAAGGTCAAGATCGTGACGAGGAAGAAGACCGTCATCCGCTGGGTCGTCTTCCAGAACGTGTCGATCGCGGCCAAGAAGGGAAAGAACACCTACACCTTCAGCGGCCTGGCCAAGGGCAAGCGGATCGCCGTGGGCCCGGGGCGGATGCAGATCTGGACCACCAACGCCAAGGGGGCCAAGATCGACGTCCGGACGCGCGCTTTCACCGCGCTCGCCAAGTAGCCGGATGATCCCCGCTCCTCGTCCGTCGCCATCGGGCCACGGACGAGGAGCGACTCATTTCGGGAACAGAGCTGATCGAGGGCCACGTTGCTCACGTGGCCCTCGTCGCGTCTCGGTGTGCCGCCCGCCTCCGGCACCGTCCCTCCCGGCGTCGCGTTTCGCGACGGATACGGAGGGCCATCGATGCGGGTATCCGGTCAGACGCGGCGGACGTCGGTGCCGGTCGCCGGCACGTCGCCGTCCCGCCTGTCCGGCGGACCTCGGAAACCTAATCGGTGAGGTCGGAATCCGTTACATGAAATATCAGCTCTAGTACCCACTTTTCGACATTTTTCTAGACGTTCGACCAGTTGTTGCAGGACATAACGACTCCTACTCTGATTCAGCAGGTTGTACCTACTGGAGTCCTCCGCCCCGTGACGACGCAAGCCCAAACCAACACCGACGCGCAGGTCGCACCGCACAGCGGACGGGCTGCAGCGCGCCGGATATCGGACCCGGGCCTTCGGATGGGGCGGGGGCGTCCGTGGGCCCTGGCTCTTGGAGACATGCTCGCCGTCGTCCTCGGGATGACACTCACGTTCGTGGCCGGCCGAGCGGTTCTCTCGGTCGAGTCCGTGCCCGCCGGTGCGATCTTCGTCTTCCTCGTCCTGTGCATTCCGACTTGGCTCGTGCTCTTCACCGTCTATCGGCTCTACGACGCCGATCACAGCCGGCTGGTCATGTCCAGTCTCGACGAGATGCCCGCCGTCTTCCACGCCGTGCTGCTCGGCTCCATCGGATCCCTCCTCCTCGCACGGATGCTCGAGGCGATCGCCGGATGGCGGCTGATGAGCCTGTCCCAGGCGTTCGTCCTCGGCGGAATCCTGCTCGTGGCCGTACCCGGTGTCCGTTCGGTCGTCCGATCCTTGGTGCTCCCGTCGCTCTTCGCGCCGCGGAGAACCGTGATCGTGGGGGTCGGTCCGGACGCCGAGCTGGTTCGACAGAGGATCCAGGAGCACCCCGAGTACGGGCTCGACGTCGTCGGCTTCGTCGTCGACAGGGCGTCGGGTGACCCGGCCGTAGCCCCGGAGGGCGCGGCGATCATCGGGGCGATCGAGGACCTCGACCGGCTCGTGGACCTCCACCGTATCGACCGTGTCCTCTTCACCGAGACAGACGGCGATCACGACGCCACGCTCGACCTCATGCGCGCCATCCGCCGACCGCAGCTCCAGGTGTCGATCGTGCCCCGCTACAGCGAGGTCTTCACCGCGAACACCAAGCTGGACGATCTCGGCGGCGTCCCGGTCGTCACCCTTCCGCGCATCGGCCTGGATCGTCGCTCGCGCCTCGTGAAGCGCGGCATCGATGTCGTCGCTTCGCTCGTGCTGCTGATCCTGCTCGCGCCGCTCCTCCTACTGATCGCCCTCGCCGTCAAGCTGGACTCTCGCGGTCCCGCGTTCTATCTCCAGCGGCGGTGTGGTCGCAACGGAGCGGGCTTTCGCATCATCAAGTTCCGAACGATGCGGGTGGGTGCGCACGCCGAGCGTGCCGCACTGGCGCACCTCAGCGAGGGGGACGGCCCCCTTTTCAAGCTGAAGGCCGCCGACCCGCGCGTCACCCGTCTGGGAGCGTTCCTCCGGAAGACGAGCCTCGATGAGCTCCCGCAGCTCGTCAACGTGCTGGCCGGTCAGATGAGCCTCGTCGGCCCTCGGCCGTTCGTGTTCGAGGAATCGGATCAGATCACCGGGTGGGCCCGCCGCCGTCTCGACATGACACCGGGCATCACCGGGCTCTGGCAGACGATGGGTCGAAGCGATATGCCGTTCGACGACATGTGCAAGCTCGACTTCCTCTATGCCACGAATTGGTCCCTGTGGTGGGATACTAAGATTCTTCTGCGGACCGTTCCGGCTGTCTTCGCCAAGCGCGGAGCGTACTGACAGGGACGTTCCACCCGCATATCGCAGGATGCGATATCAGCACGGCGCCCGCGCACGCGGGCTCAACATCCACCGAATCGAGGATCGACGCATGCAAAGGATTGGCACAGCGGTGATCGGTGCAGGGTACTGGGGTCCGAACCTCGCCCGCAACATCGCGAATCACCCATCGACAGCACTCACCTACGTCTGTGATCTGGACGTCCCACGGGCGACGCAGATCGCCGGACTGTACTCGGGCGCACGAGCGACGTCCGACCTGAACGAGGTGTTGGCCGACCCCGCCGTCGATGCGTGCGTCATCGCCACGCCCGCTTCGACCCACGCCGATGTCGGCATCGCCTGCCTGCGGGCCGGGAAGCACGTCCTCATCGAGAAGCCCCTGGCGGAGTCCGTGGCCTCGGCGGAGCGCCTGTTGCAGGTCGCCGAGGAGGAGGATCGTGTCGTGATGTGCGATCACACCTACTGCTACACGTCGTCGGTCCAGTACATCCGGAAGGTGATCGAGGCCGGCGAGCTGGGTGACGTGCTCTTCGCCGATTCGGTCCGCATCAACCTGGGCCTCGTCCAGCCGGACGTCAACGTCATCTGGGATCTGGCGCCCCACGACCTCTCCATCCTCGACTACATCCTCCCCGAGGAGCAGCGCATCGTGGCCGTCGGGGCACAGGGCTCCGACCCCATCGCGGCGGGCCAGGAGTGCGTCGGCCATCTCACGCTCGATCTGGGGTCGGGCTGCAACGCCCACGTGCACGTCAACTGGTTAAGTCCGACGAAGATTCGGACGATGGTAATCGGCGGCTCCCGTAAGACACTCGTGTGGGACGACCTCAACCCTGTGCAACGCATCGCCATCTATGACCGTTCCGTCGATCTCGACACCGACGCCGACCGTGAACTGCGTCACCGCAACCAGGTCTCCTACCGCATCGGTGACATGGTGGCTCCGGCGCTCTCCGATCGTGAGGCGCTCGGCGGCGTCGTGGAGGAGTTCGCCGCGGGTATCCGCGGGGAGCGTCGGCCGGTGACCGACGGGCACTCCGGTCTGCGGATCCTCCGGGCACTGGAGGCATCCGATGTCAGCCTCGCCGAGGGCGGGGTCAGCGTGCCGCTTCAATCGACGACAGTGGGAGCAACCGAGTGAGCAACCTCAAAGGCAAGCGCGTCCTGATCACCGGCGGTGCCGGCTTCATCGGTTCCGCCATCGCGGATCAGCTGGTGGCCGAGGACGTCGCCGAGATCGTGGTCCTGGACAACCTCGTGCGTGGCCGGCTCGACAATCTGTCGGAAGCACAGAAGAGCGGTCTGGTCACGTTCGTCGAGGGCGACATCTGCGACCTAGACACCGTCCGACGCGTGATGGACGGCATCGACGTGCTGTTCCACCAGGCGGCGATCCGCATCGTTCAGTGCGCCGAGGAGCCGCGGCTGGCCCTCGAGGTGATGGTCGACGGCACGTACAACGTCCTCGAGGCGGCGGTCGACGCGAAGGTCTCGCGTGTGGTGGCCGCGTCGTCGGCGTCGGTGTACGGACTGGCCGAGGAGTTCCCCACCACCGAGTCCCACCACGGCTACGACAACCGCACCATCTACGGCGCGTCGAAGATGTTCAACGAGGGTCTTCTCCGCAGCTTCAACGAGATGTTCGGATTGGACTACGTGGCCCTGCGCTACTTCAACGCATACGGTCCGCGGATGGACATCCACGGTGTCTACACCGAGGTGCTCGTGCGCTGGATGGAGCGGATCGCCGCCGGTCAGCCCCCGCTCATCCTCGGTGACGGTCTCCAGACGATGGACTTCGTCTTCGTCGACGACATCGCTCGCGCCAACGTCCTGGCCGCCAAGTCCGAGGTCAGCGACCGCGTCTACAACGTCGCCCGCGGCGAGGAGAGCAGTCTCCGGGATCTGGCCGACGGGCTACTCAGCGTGATGGGACGTACGGATCTCGAGCCCGAGTACGGTCCCGAGCGCAAGGTCAACCCGGTCAGCCGGCGTCTGGCCGACACGTCAGCAGCCGCTGCGGATCTCGGCTTCGAGGCGCAGGTCTCGTTGACCGACGGTCTCACCGCTCTCGTGGAGTGGTGGACGCGGGAGCGTGCAACCGTCGCATCCGCCTCGAGCTGACATGGGCACCGAGGAACTGACGCAGATCCCGATCATCCGCCCCTGGCTGGGGCAGGAGGAGGCGGATGCCGCCGCCGCCGCGATCCTGTCCGGCTGGGTGGCCCAGGGACCCGAGGTCGCGGCACTCGAGCGCGATTTCGTCGAACTGACGGGATCGGCGGACGCCGTCGCCGTCTCCAGCTGCACGACCGCGCTCCACCTGTGCCTCGTCATCGCGGGCGTCGGTCCGGGCGACGAGGTGATCGTCCCCTCGTTCTCCTTCATCGCGACGACGAACGCGGTCCTGTACGTCGGTGCCACGCCGGTGTTCTGCGATGTCGACGTCGCGACCGGCAACCTCGATCCGGCCGCGGTCGCCGAACTCGTCACCGATCGCACCCGCGCGGTGATCGTGGTCGACCAGGGCGGAGTGCCCGCTGACATCGATGCCTTCCGGGCCGAGCTGGATCCCCGGGGCATCACCGTCATCGAGGACGCCGCCTGTGCCGCCGGTACCACGTATCGCGGTGCCCAGGTCGGAGGGCGTGCCGCCCTGACCGCCTTCTCCTTCCATCCGCGCAAGCTGGTGACCGCCGGCGAGGGCGGGTTGATCACGGTCCTCGATCCCGAGCACGGCGCCAGGCTGCGCCGGCTGCGCGAGCACGGCATGAGCATGAGCGCCGCCGACCGCCACAAGGCGAAGGGCGTCGTCATCGAGCAGTACCTGGAGACCGGCTACAACTTCCGCCTCACCGACATCCAGGCCGCGGTGGCACGTGTGCAGCTCCGCAAGCTGCCGGCGCTCATCGAGCGTCGTCGTGCACAGGCCGCCCGCTACCAGGACGCCTTCCGGGATGTGCCGGGACTCTCGCCGGTCACTGATCCGCCGTACGGCGAGTCCAACTACCAGTCGTTCTGGGTGCTCCTCGACGATGACTTCCCGCTCTCGCGCGACGAGCTGATGGCCCGTTGTGCCGAGCGTGCGATCTCCACCAGGCGGGGAATCATGGCGGCCCACCTCGAGCCCGCATGCGCGGCGTATGCCGACCGGCCCCTCCCCGTCACCGAACGCCTGACGGCGGACTCGTTGATCCTCCCGCTCTCGCACGATCTCGAGGAGAAGGATCAGGACCGGGTGATCCAGACGGTGCTGGACGCGGCCCGGTGACGGTCCGGCCGCTCGTCCTCATCGGTGCCGGCGGCTTCGGCCGTGAGACCACGGAGCTGATCGCCGCGATCAACGCCCAGCGTCCCACATGGGATCTCCGCGGTTTCATCGATGACGACCCCGCCCGCCACGGGACCTCCGTGGCAGGGGTGCCGATCATCGGCGGCATCGACGCCATCCGGCCGGACGACTTCGTGACCGTGTGCGTCGGCAACCCGAACAACTACACGGGCCGCGCGCGCATCGTTGCGCGCCTGGATCTTCCTGCGGAGCGCTACGCAACCCTCATCCACCCCACCGCGGTCATCCCCGAATCGGTCAGCGTTGGTCACGGCACAGTGATCCACGCGACGACGGTCGCCACCGGGTGGTCGCGCATCGGCGCTCACGTGGCCATGATGCCGGCCGGGGTCATCACCCACGACGACGACATCGGTGACTTCGCCACCCTGGCCGCCGGCGTGCGGCTGGCCGGCGGGGTACGCGTTGAAACCGGCGCATATGTCGGATCGGGTGCCCTGATCCGCGAGGACCTGACGATCGGCGCGTGGTCGCTGGTCGGGATGGGGTCCGTGGTCACCCGGCCGGTGCCGGCCGGTGAGGCGTGGGCCGGTGTGCCCGCGACATTTCGCCGGGACTCCGGCCAGACGATCGATTTCACCCTGCCCGACACGAATGGGAGCGATGTATGAGCGATACCCGGATACCGATGGTGGATCTGGCGGCACAGCACGCGGAGGTCGCCGACCGTGTGGCCACCGGGTGGTCGGCGGTGCTCGCCGCCACCGCCTTCGCGGGCGGACCGGATGTGGAGGCATTCGAGGCGGAGTACGCCACATACGCTGAGGCGGCGCACTGCGTCGGTGTTGCCAGCGGTACCGACGCGATCGAGCTGATCGTCCGGGGGCTGGGGATCGGTGCGGGCGACGAGGTCATCCTGCCGGCCAACACCTTCATCGCCACGGCCGAGGCCGTTGTCCGTGCGGGCGCGGACGTGGTGCTCGTCGATTGTTCGGATGACACGCTGCTGATCGATCCCGCCCGCGTCGAGGCGGCCATCACCGGCCGGACCCGCGCGATCATCGGCGTGGACCTCTACGGGCAGATCGCTCCGTTCGAGGATCTCGCTGAGGTCATCGGATCTCGCGACATCCTCTTGCTCGAGGACGCGGCCCAGTCCCAGGGTGCTCGCCGCAACGGCCGGCGCATCGGTCACGGCGTACGCGCCGCGGCGACCAGCTTCTACCCGGGAAAGAACCTCGGCGCATACGGCGACGCGGGTGCCGTCGTGACCGACGACGGGGAACTTGCCGAGACGATGCGGGCGATGTCTCGCCACGGTGGGCTTCGCCGTTATGAGCACGACATCTTCGGGTTCAACTCACGGCTCGACACGGTTCAGGCGGTTGTGCTGCGCGCCAAGCTGGAGCGCCTCGACGGCTGGAACGACGCACGTCGCGCCGCGGCCACGCGGTACGAGGAACTGCTCGGTGATCTCGATGCGGTTCGCACACCGGTGATCGCGGAGGGCAACGAGCACGTGTGGCACCTGTACGTGGTCCGGGTCTCCGATCGGGACCGGCTGCTGGCCCACCTCAACGACGCCGGCATCGGCGCCGCCATCCACTACCCGAATCCCATCCACCGTACCGGGGCGTTCGGCCACCTGCCTGTTGCTCCCGGAACGCTGCCGGTGGCGGAGGAATCGGCGACGGAACTCCTGTCACTGCCGATCCACCCGCACCTCACCGCGGAGCAGCAGGAGCGGATCGCGGCCGAACTGAGGAAGGCACTGTGAGCGTCAACGAGGGTGTGTTCGTCCACCCGAAGGGTCTCTGCGAAAGCGACGAGGTCGGACCGGGTACGCGTGTGTGGGCGTTCGCCCACATCCTTCCGGGCGCCGTCGTCGGTGCCGGATGCAACGTCTGCGACCACGCGTTCATCGAGACCGGCGCGCGGCTCGGGGACAACGTGACCGTGAAGAACGCCGTGCTCGTCTGGGACGGGGTGACCGTCGAGGACGACGTGTTCCTGGGACCCGCGATGGTGTTCACCAACGATTTCACTCCGCGGGCGACGGTGAAGAAGTCGGGCGACGACCTGACGCCGACGACGGTCCGTCAGGGCGCCACGATCGGTGCGAATGCGACGATCGTCTGCGGCATCACGATCGGCCGTCACGCGTTCGTCGCGGCCGGAGCGGTCGTCCACCGCGATGTGCCGGATCATGCGCTGATGGTCGGTGTGCCCGCCCGTCAGCGGGGTTGGGCGTGCTTCTGCGGCCATGGGCTGGACGCCGACCTGACCTGTACCGACTGCGGGCGACGGTTCCAGGAGGAGCCCGACGGGCTGCGCCCGATCGATGATGGGGAGACGAACGTCCGATAAGGAGTCTTGACCGCCGTCCGCCCGACGGAAGCACTGCCGCATGCACATAAACCTCCATCACCTCATCACCGACGGCGCCGCCGAGCATCCGGACCGGGTCGCCCTGGCCACCCGCGACGAGGCGCTCACCTACCGTGAGCTTGCTGCGCGGACCGTGGCGGTCGGCCGTCTCCTCCGTGATCTCATCGACGGTCCCGGCGACCGAGTGGGGCTCTACCTCGACAAGCGCGTCGATACGGTGACCACCGCATTCGGCGCATCCGTCGCCGGCGGAGTCATCGTGCCGGTCAACCCGATCCTGCGGCCCCGTCAGGTCCGTCACATCCTGGCCGACTGCGGAGCCCGCGTCCTCGTCACGTCGCGCGGGCGTCTCGACGATCTGGACGAGGTGCTCGGCGACTGTCCGGACCTGCGTCACATCGTCGTGGTCGATGCATCGACGTCCGAGCTCGCGGACGGCGATCCCGTGGCCGGTGGGGCGACCCTCGTCGGTTGGGATGCCGTGCCCGAGACCGTCGACCCGGCGGACGTGCCGGACTCCGGGGTCATCGACGTCGACATGGCCGCCATCCTCTACACGTCGGGCAGCACGGGTTCCCCGAAGGGTGTCGTGCTGACCCACCGGAACATGCTCGCCGGGGCGGCCAGCGTCGCCACCTATCTGCGTCACACCGAGCACGACGTCATCCTGGCGGCCCTACCGCTCAGCTTCGATGCCGGATTCAGCCAGCTGACCACGGCGTTCATCGCGGGCGCGCAGGTGGTGCTCATCAACTACCTTCTCCCCGGTGACGTGGTGAAGGCATGTCAGCGTCACGGTGTGACCGCATTGACCTGCGTGCCGCCGCTGTGGAACCAGATCGCATCGGCGAAGTGGTCCGAGGAGGCCGCGTCCGGTCTGCGGTACTTCGCCAACACGGGCGGCCGGATGCCACGCGCCACGCTGACCCGTCTCCGGGAGCTCTTCCCGCAGGCGTCGCCCTATCTGATGTACGGGCTGACGGAGGCATTCCGTTCGACGTATCTCGATCCCTCCGAGGTCGACCGACGTCCGGATTCCATCGGCAAGGCGATCCCCAACGCCGAGGTCGTCGTCATGCGGCCGGACGGCACGCGCTGTGACCCGGACGAGCCGGGCGAGCTCGTGCACCGCGGCGCCCTCGTCGCGCTCGGATACTGGAACGATCCGGAGCGCACCGCTGAGCGCTTCCGCGTCGTTCCCGGCACCGACACGTCCTGGCGCGCTCCCGAGATGGCCGTGTGGTCCGGCGACGCGGTGAGGATGGACGACGAGGGATTCCTGTACTTCGTCGGGCGCAACGACGAGATGATCAAGACGTCCGGCTACCGGGTGAGCCCCACCGAGATCGAGGAGGCGGCCCACGACACCGGGCTGGTGGTCGAGGCGGTCGCCCTCGGTGTCGAGGACGAGCAGATCGGCCAGCGCATCGCCCTGGTCGTGACCGGACGCGCACCGGATCTGACGCCTGAGGCGGTGATCGAGGAGATCCGTCGTTCGGTGCCCGCCTACATGGTCCCGCACCGGGTCGTCATCGTCGACGAGATCCCGCGATCACCCAACGGCAAGCTCGACCGCGTCAGCGTCGCGGCGGAGCACGGACGATGAGCGCACCCCTGTCGCACTTCGGAACGCATGACGGAGAGCTCGCCGTCGGCGGCGTGCCGGTCTCGCTCCTGGCGGACCGTGTGGGCTCGACGCCCTTCTTCGCCTACGATCGCGACCTCATCACATGCCGGGTCGCCGAGCTGCGCGCGGCGATGCCGTCGTCGCTCCGCCTGAGCTACGCGATGAAGGCCAACCCCTTCCCCGCGGTCGTGCAGCATCTGGCCGGGCTGGTCGACAAGATCGACGTCGCGTCGGTCGGCGAGATGGGTGTCGCTCTCGACACGGTGATCGCACCGCAATCCGTCAGCTTCGCCGGACCCGGGAAGACCCCAGACGAGGTCCGCCGCGCGGTCGCCGCGGGTATCCAGATCGAACTCGAATCGGAGACCGAGGCGGAGCGTGTCGCGAGTGCAGGCGAGGAACTCGGCGTGCGACCGCGGGTCGCGATCCGGGTCAATCCGGACTTCGCCGTGAAGGGATCCGGCATGCGCATGGGCGGGGGGCCGCAGCAGTTCGGTATCGACAGCGAAGAGGTCCCCGCTCTCGTGCGTCGTCTCCAGGACCGGGATCTCGATCTTCTGGGCTTCCACGTGTTCGCCGGCTCGCAGAACCTCAGCGCGTCGGTCATCGCCGAGGCGCAGGAGCGCACCGTCGAGCTCGCTCTGCGGCTGGCCGAGCATCTCCCGGAGCCTCTGCGTTACCTCAACATCGGTGGCGGATTCGGCATCCCGTACTCCGACAGGGACACGCCGCTCGATCTCGACGCGGTCGGCTCGTCACTCGCCGAGCTCCTCCGGACGACCGGACCACGCATGCCGGAGGCCGAGATCGTCCTCGAGCTCGGTCGCTACATCGTGGGTGAGTCCGGCGTCTACCTGACGCGGGTCATCGATGTGAAGCGGTCACGCGGGCGTCTGTACGCTGTCGTCGACGGCGGTATGCATCACCAGTTGGCGGCTTCCGGCAACTTCGGCCAGGTGATACGCAGGAACTACCCCATCGCACTGGCGAACCGCCTCGGCGACTCGGGTGCCGATGAGCCGGTCACCGTCGTGGGATGTCTCTGCACCCCTCTGGATCTGCTCGGCGCAGACGTCGATCTCCCCGCGCCGCGCATCGGTGATCTTGTCGCCATCATGCAGGCCGGGGCCTACGGCGCCACCGCCAGCCCAAGCGCGTTCCTCTCGCACCCTCCCGCAGCGGAGGTGCTCGTCACCGGAAGGACACCATGACCGATCGAACCACCGCAACTCCCGAACTGCTGTCGCAGGTCCGTGATCTGATCGTCGAAACGCTGGAGATCCCGCACCGCGCCGATCAGCTGGATGCCGGCACGGAACTCCTCGGCGACATCCCCGAGCTCGACTCCATGGCCGTGCTCAACGTCCTGACGGCGATCGAGGATCGGTTCGACTTCGTGATCGACGACGATGAGTTCTCGGGCGAGATCTTCGAGACGCTGGGTTCGCTGACGGAGTTCGTCGCGGCCAAGTTGAACGCCTGATCCCGATGTGCGCCTGGATCGCAGACCGCCCCGGGTTCGCCGCGGTCACGTGGGGGCCCGAGGGGTCCGACGCTCCGGTCGATCCACGGGATCACGTGCGGTTCGATCGATTCGAGCCGGACACGCATCACGCGCCCGGGCTTCTGCTCGTCACATGGGGCACACCCGCTCCGGCCGGTGACCGGCCCGTCGCCCTGGGGAACGTGGCACGTGGTCCGAGCGGTCCGCTGACCGACGACGAGATCCAGGTCCTGTTCGACGGTCCCGGCCTCCGCGGAGTCCTTCCTCCGTTCGCAGCCGTTCGGCTCGGAGACGACGGTGTCCGGGTGGTCCGTGATTTCATGGGTTTTCACCAGATCTATCGGGTCACGGGACCCGGTTGGAACGCGGTCTCGACGTCAGCGGGTGTTCTCGCGTCGATGTCGGGAGGCGGTCTGGACCGCAACGGGCTCCTCCTCCAGTCGCTTCTCGGCTGGCAACTCGGAGACCGGACCGTCTTCTGGGGCGTCCGGACGGTGTCGTCCATGTCCACACGGCTGCGTGGCGGCGAGGTCCGAGAGGATCCCGATTCCGGCCCGGAAACCGTGGCTCGCGGAGCCACGGAAGCGGTTCACCGCTGTGCCGACGTGCTTCGCGAGATCCTCACCCAGATGACGGACGAGGGCGACGACCTGAGCCTCCAGCTGACAGGGGGCCAGGACTCGCGCATCCTGTTGAGCGCCGTCCCGCCGGAGCGACGCCGGTCGTTGCACGCGATCACCGTGGGCATCCCGGGTGACCCGGACGTCGATATCGCGGCCGCGATCTGCGAGCGCTACGGCATGCGTCATCACGTGGAGTGGTTCAGCGGGATCGAAGATCTGGATCCGGCGGAGGCCTTCGACATGTGCGTCCGGGCCGCCCGCCGGGTCGAGTGCTCGGCGAACCCACTGGCTTTCGCAGCGCTCGACTGGGTTGAGCGGCGCCTGCCCCAAGGTGTCCGCATCTCCGGACTGGGTGGCGAGGTCGCCCGTGGTTTCTACTATCTGGGCTCGTCACGTGACGTCCCGGTTACACGTCGGCGGACCGACCGCCTGGCGAAATGGCGGATGCTCGTCAACGAGGCGGTCGAGTCGGAGGCGATCGGCGATCGGATGTGGAACGACGCGCAGAACTTCGCCCGTGGCGAGGTCTACCGATGCCTGAGTGGTTACGGTCTGCCGTGGCTCCGTGCGACGGACGAGCTCTATCTGAGAGAGCGGATGCGCCGCTGGGCCGGGGTCACCGACACCGCGGTCGCGTGGGATCGAACCGTCGTCAACCCGATGCTGGACCGGCGGTTCATCGACGAAGTGACCGCTTTGCCGCCGGAGGAGAAGTACGCGTCGCGGTTCCTTGCGCGGCTACAGCTGGAGCTGGACCCGGATCTCGCGCGTATGCCCCTCGACGGCCGGCCCGCCCCCGTCGCCTATATCGCCCCGCGCGGTGTCCAGCGGGTACGGGGCCTCGTCCTCATGGCACGCCGTGCACAGCGCAAGGCGATGCAACGCATCCGGCGGGTGGATCGTCCGGCGGCCGGAACGGAGGTGCTCGCCGACCTCGTGACGCGTCACATCCGCGCAAATCCCGCTGCGGTCGAGGGGGTGGTCGCGAACGGGCTGATCTCCGAGGCCTGGTTGGCCGACGTGGTCCGCGGTGATCGTGATCCGTCGCCTGGATCGCTGGCCTTCGTCGTGAACCTCGTCGCGGCGCTCGACGCCACCGTGGACGACCGGAGCCTCTGAGCCGAGGTTCTGTGTCGATGCTGCGGGGGAATCGCCGTCGGTACAGCGGGCGAAAGGATGTGTTCGTCTGGTCCGACGGCCGCGGCACGTGACCGCAGGGCCACTCACGGTTGCGTCCGTGGTGGGTGGTCCGATGTCCGGACGGTCGCCGCGATGACAGCTGGCGACGAGATCCTGACCTGACGAGAACCACCCCGTCACATCGCTGTAAACCCCTTGTGGCGAGCGAGCCCCGGCCGACTTGGATCGAATGAGACGCGTGGTACGCTGGTCCGCGGCTCAATGGGAGGGTACAAGTGAGTACACAGTCATGGCGCAACGGGCGCCTGCTTTCGCGCTGGATGTTGGTCGTTCTGACGGGCATGGTCGCACTGCTTTTCGTCGATCAGGCGACACCAGCGGACACCCGGTCGCTACCGGTGCGCGACGGGGTCGTCATCGCATCGAAGACGCAGCCGGCCGCGGTCGTGATCCGTACATCCGATCAACACGTCTACGTCGTCCGGAGCGCGAAGAAGTTTCAGATCGGTTCGCGCGTACGTATCGAGGGGACGGTGGAGAACCATCGCCGCTCGGTCGTCGAGCTGTCTGATGGGACGGTCCAGTCCCGTCTCGTGAGGCGTGGTCGCACCGGTTCGTACATGCTCGCCGGCTGGGTCATCGGCCGCAACGGCCGGCATGTCGTGGTCTCCGCCGGAACGGGAACGACTGTCGTGCTCACACTGGCCCGGGGCGTGAAGCCCGCCACGGTCGGAGGCTTCGGGTCGCGACGTGCATTCTCCGTGCGCGTCAACAGCCGCGGACAGGCTGTCGTCACCCGCGTCCGTCGACTGGGTGCGTCCACACCGAACCGCGCGATTCCGGTCTCCGGCAAGCTGGTCTCGGCTGCGGGCGGCATCTGGCTCTTGGTCGGCGATCGCACGGCGTCGGTCCGCGTGCGTGCGCGTTTCGGCCGGAACGTCTCCGGAGCCGGCCTTGGGGGATCCGGTGCCCCGGTCACCGCCTGGATCCGTCCCGGCGGTCGCGTCGCCACCCGGGTGGCTCGCGGACGAACCGTCGGTGTCCCCCCGGGGGCCGGCGGAACGGGTACGACCACCACGCCGCCGGCGACATCACCCACGACTCCGGCCACGCCGGGTGGTGCGGCTCCGTCGGCAGCGACGACCGGCACCCCCACAGGTGTCGTTCTCGCCCCGTACACGGGGTCGTGCCGGATCACCGCTGCGGGCACGGTGATCGACGCGCGGACGATCACGTGTGACATGGTGATCGCGGCGCCCAATGTGAAGATCACACGATCGCGCGTCGTCGGAACGATCACCGTTTCGGATAGCGGAGGACTGACGATTTCCGATACCTCCATCGAGGCCGGCAACAAGGTCGGCACCGGCCTGGACGGCGTCAACTTCACCGCGACCCGCCTGCACGTCACCGGTGGCAACCGGTCGATCAACTGCTTCCGCAACTGCACGGTCGAGTACTCGTACGTCCACGGCCAGATGACCGATTCCACCGGCCAGACCCACGAGTCGGGTATCCGGGTGGGCTCCTATTCGACGATCCGGTTCAACACGATCGTCTGTGACGCCCCCAACGTCCCGCCGGACGCCGGTTGCTCTGCGTCGCTCACGGGGTACGGTGACTTCGCCGTCGTCGAGCACGTCCGCGTGGAAGGCAACACGTTCCCGCCGTCGACGGGGGGATACTGCGCATACGGTGGGTCGTCGCCCGGGAAGCCCTACTCGTCGGGAACGAACAACATCGTCTTCATCAACAACGTGTTCGTTCGCGGAAAGCGAGCGTGTGGCTACTACGGTCCCATCACCTCATTCGACTCCAGCCGGCCGGGCAATGTCTGGAGTGGTAACAAATGGGATGACGGGTCGCTGGTGCCACCCGCGAACTAGTAGTAACGAGCGATAGACAGCATGAGTGACGGCCGACGCCGCGGTGTATGGAAGTGGCTTGCGGCCGTCACTCTCGGGACGTGTGCTGTCGCGCTGACCCTTGTTCTCTCACGGAGCGAGGATCAGCCCTCCGGGGAGTCTGCGCCGTCAGAGTCGGGTAAACCTGTGTCGGTGGGATCAGACGACCTGATGGTCACTCTGGCCCCGTACACGGGGTCGTGCACGATCACCACCGCCGGCACCGTGATCGAGGGACGTGCGATCACGTGCGACATGGTGGTCGTGGCTCGGGATGTGACGATCAAGCGATCACGGATCACCGGGACAGTCGCGGTCGAGGAGGTGGGGTCGCTCACCATCAGTGACACATCGATCGATGTCGGTGACCGGCCGGGCACAGGTCTGGATGGCGTGAACTTCACGGCCACGCGCCTTCACGTGACCGGTGGTAACCGATCGATCAATTGTTTCCGTGACTGCGTGGTCGAGAACTCGTACGTCCACGGCCAGATGAGGGATCCCACGGGTACGTATCACGAATCGGGTATTCGGTTCGGTTCACACTCGACGATCCGGCATAACACCATCCTCTGTGACGCTCCTGATGTCCCGCCGGATGCGGGCTGTTCCGCGTCGCTCACGGGGTACGGTGACTTCGCCGTCGTCGAACACGTACGCGTGGAGGGAAACGTCTTCCCGCCGACGACGGGGGGATTCTGCGCGTACGGAGGATCATCACGGGGGAAACCCTTCTCCGAAGGCACGAACAACGTTGTCTTCATTGACAACGTATTCCATCGTGGGAAGTACGCGTGCGGTTCCTATGGACCCATCACCTCCTTCGACGAGACCCGGCCCGGCAATGTCTGGCGTAACAACAGGTGGGACGACGGTTCACCCGTACCTCCCTCGAACTGAGCGTCATCCACGCGATGGACGAGGTGAGGATGCCATCGAGCAAGGCAGAGAAGGCCTCGATATCGGATAGCCCACCACTCTGTACCGGTGTGGTTATGCGTTCAGAATCGAACGGCTGGAAGCTGGCGTGGCTCGCCGGGGGACGGCAGGTGGAGGGAGCCCTTCACGGATAGGAGTTCTTCGGATACACTTTTCCGTGGATTGTCGCGGCGCTCCAAGACCGCGGCTGCGATCGTCAGTCCGATGCTCGGCGATCGTCGGATGATCGCCGGGAGCGTCATGGACGACGAATCGAAACAGTCACTGCCCGCCAAGATCGCCGTCGGCGCACGCTATCTCGCCGGTCTCGACGGCGTCAGAGCGTTCGCCGTGCTCTTCGTGTTGTTCTACCACGCGTATACGGGGACCTTTCCCGGCGGTTTTGTGGGCGTGGACGTCTTCTTCGTCTTGTCCGGTTTCCTGATCACGGGAATCCTCGTTCGTGAGTGGGATCGCGCGGGACGGGTCGCGTTCGGCCGCTTCTACGCGCGGCGGGCACTGCGATTGCTTCCTGCCCTTTTCGCGATTGCCGTCGTTTTTATCCTTGCCTATCTGATCTTCCTGCCTGCGGGGGACCGCACGGACAGCATTCTTCCGGTGCTGGCCGCCGTCGGGTATGTGACTTCGCCGTTGGCTGCCTCCAGTGTCGATCTGGCGCCATGGCAGCACGCCTGGTCATTGTCGGTCGAGGAGTACTTCTACCTCGTGTGGCCGCTGCTGTTGGTCGTGCTGCTCCGTTGGGTCGGTCGCCGCCGGCTTGTGGTCGCGGTAGCAACGATCACTGTGATCGCGGTCGCCTATCGAATTGCCGCCGGTCTCAGCGACTGGACAACCGACCGCATTTACTATGCGGCCGATACACGGGCCGAGCAGCTTCTCATCGGATGCCTGCTCGCCGTGGTCATGATCGATCGGCGGTTCGCGCCGCCGATGTGGTTGACGATGATTGGAGCGGCCGTACTCTGTGCGTTCGTTGTCATGTCCGCCGACGTGACCGCTCCGTTGTACCGGGACGGTGGCTCGACGATCATCGCGCTCATCACGGCGACGGTGATCGCCGGCGTCGTCACGCATGCGACGAGTTGGTTCGGGCGCTTCCTCGCTCTTCGTCCTCTGACGTGGCTCGGGAAGCGGTCATACGGTGTCTACCTGTGGCATCTGCCGCTGCTCAACTTCTTCGATAGGACACTGCCTGGGGCGGTTCCCGCATCGTTGGTCGGGATAGCGGCGACGTTCGTGATCGCGGCTCTTTCGTTCCGCTACGTGGAGGAGCCCTTCCTTCGGATGAAGGGACGATTCTCGTCGTCATCGCGGACCCCAGCGAGTCCGGATGATGCGAGGACGATCGCGGCTCAGTCCTAGATGGGAGGGCGGATGGTCTTACCGTCGCAGCCCCATGATTATCGGGACGGCTCGAAGCTACGGACGCTCGGCTACCAGGGGATCTCGGTCAGCTCGCTGTAGAGGTTGTCGATCGCCGATGCCTCGAGGGTCCGGCTCTTGAACATCTTCGGACGCGGATTTCGCACCGGCAGTCCGCCGCGAATGTGTTCCGGGGCCACTCGTCGTTCCACCAGCGTTGCGACGGATCCCTCACGGAGGTAGCGCGCGGTGAGGGCACCGATCCCGGCTGCGAAGACCTCGGGGTCGGATACCCAGAGGACGGTTCGGAATCCCCTTATGCCGCGGCGACGATCACGGCGCGAGATGACCAGGCACCGCCGGCCACCCATGACGAGGAGGTGATGAAGAGCGGCGCCCGAGGCGCGGTGATCCTCGAAGACACGTCGGCTCGTCTCGTCCAGCTCACGGGTGATCACCTCGTGGTCCGTCACGACTCGCGTGCGGCGTGGCGGTATCCGAAGATTGGGGATCAGTGTGGTGGTCGTGTCCAGCTCGCGGAATCCCAGACGACGGTTGAGGTCGGGCACGACCCCGCTCGGCGACAGATCGGTGAAGGTGACGTCGCGGGCACGAAGCAGCGCCCGCAGGAGCATGACGGAGTGCGGTCGATAGGCCTCCATGACGCAGAACGCACCCAGGTTGCAGAACCGTTGGACTCGGCCATCGATCTCGCGCTGGCTTCGGAAGGCGAGCGCGGCACCGACGACGGTGTCGCCGACGCGCAGGCATGAGCCGCGGTTCTCGTCGTCGGCCATCCACGACGCCGACATGCCCCGTGCCCACGTATCGGCGGACACGCCGGAGCCCATCCAGCGCTCCAGAAACGCCGCGACAGCCGGGACGGCCGGGCCATCGATGGGTGCAACGCGAGGGTCGTCCGACATGGATCGACTCTATAGACTGCCGCTCGTGGCTCATGTGGAATCGTCGTCGGGCTCACCGGCGAACCTGTGCAGTGTCGTAATCGCCGCACACAACGAGGCCGCGACGGTGGGTGCCTGCCTGGACGCGCTTCTTCCCGCAGGTGCCGATCCGGTCCCAGAGGTCGTCGTCGTTGCCAACGGATGCGCGGATGAGACCGCCGAGGCCGCGAAGCGCCCGGGCGTGAAGGTCATCACGCTTCCCGAACCCGGCAAGGCTCGGGCACTCAATATCGGTGAGGCCGCGGCCAGTGTCTTTCCGCGACTGTTCCTGGATGCGGACGTGGTGCTTCCGGACGGTGCCCTGGCCGCCCTGGTCGCCGGGCTTCGATCACCGGGCGTGCTTGCGGTCACGCCGGCTCGATATGTGGATGTGACGGGTCGCCCCTGGCCGGTGCGCGCGTACCAGGCGGTGAACGCGCGGCTGCCGGCGTTCGACGATGCGCTTTACGGGCGCGGCGCGATCATGCTCTCGGAGGAGGGGCGCCGTCGGTTCGAGCGTTTCCCCGATGTGCTCGCCGACGACCTGTTCCTCGACTCCTGTTTCGTGGCGTCCGAAAAGCGTCAGATCGACGAGGTGACCGTGCGGTTGGAGGCGCCGCGTACGACGTCCGCGTTGGTCCGTCGACTTGTGCGCGTCCGACGTGGGAACAGTGCGCTTCGTGAGACGGCGGTGACAGACGGTCCGCAGCGTGTCCGTTCCTCGCGTCGATGGTCCTGGCTGCGGGACGTGGCAATCCCCAATCCGCGCCTGATACCGCATGCGGTGGTCTACGCGGCCATTACGGCCATCGCCGCGGTCACCGCCCGCGTTCGGCCGGGGTCCCGATCGTGGGGACAGGACGCCACCACCCGCGGTGGCCGATGAGCCATCCCGTCAACATCTGCTTCCACGGCGTCGGACGCCCAGAACGTCAGCTCGAGCCGGGTGAGGAGCCCTACTGGATTTCGGAGGAGCTCTTCGTCCGCATCCTGGATCTGGTGGTGGGGCGACCCGAGGTGAGGTTGAGCTTCGACGACGGTAACGTCTCCGATTACACCATCGGCCTGCCGAGGCTTCGAGAACGCAATCTCATCGCGACGGTTTTCGCGTTGGCCGGACGCATGGGTCAACCGGGAAGCCTGGGGGAATCCGAGCTGCGCGAGCTTCGTGATGCCGGTATCCGCATCGGCAACCATGGGATGGAACACATCCCATGGGACCGTCTCACGTCCACTCAGGCGACGAACGAGCTGGTGACTGCTCGTGATCGGCTGGCCGCGGTGCTCGACGCCTCCGTGGACGAGGCCGCTCTGCCGTTCGGCCGATATCGACGTGACACGCTGCGATACCTTCGGAAGGCGGGCTACCGCCGGGTGTATTCCAGTGATCGCTACCGTGTGTCGGCCGACGCCTGGCTGCAACCGCGCTACAGCGTTCGGGGTAGAGACACCCTTGATGACATTCGCGCCATCATCTTCCAGGACAGTTCTCTGGTGAACCTGCGGGGACGACTTCGTACGAGGATCAAGTCCCTGAGACCCTGATCGATCTCACCCGTTGATGAACCAGGGTCCCGCCGGCCGGGTGAAGCTGGACGGGGCGAGCAGACGTCGAAGGGCCCGCCGCGAGTGTGAGCGACCCATCGCCGCCCGCGCGGCCTCTCTCGCGACCACCAGCGCCCAGAACGCGATGGTGGCCGGCATCCGATGCCGCATTCCGTAGTGGCGGACCTTGTTGACCTGCACCAGCGGCCAGAGCCGTTCTGAGGTGGCCGATCCACCTTCGAGATGGACGGCGCTTGCGCTCGGCTCGTAGTAGGTGGCGAAGCCGGCGTCTCCGGCACGTAGCGCGAACTCGGTCTCTTCGGAGTAGAGGAAGAAACGCTCGTCCCATTCCCCGACGGCATCCAGGCACCGTCGGCTGATCATCAGGGTGGAACCCTCGGCCCAATCCGTCGTGCGCCCTGTGGTGTATGCGTCATCATCGGTCACGACCTCGCCGAGGGTACCGATGCGGCCTGCCCGCGTCGCGCCGATGAACAGATCCGCCGCCGCCCGCGGGATGGATGGCGCACGACGCATCGATGGGATCAATATGCCGTGCGCGTCGACCAGTCGGGGTACCGCGATGCCGACACCCGGTCGGTTGACCGCCGTCAGCAGACGCGGCATGCACTCCGGTTCCAGACGCACGTCGGGGTTGAGCACGAGCACTGCCGCCGCGTCGTCTGCGACTCGCACCCCGGCGTTGATCGCAGCGGCATATCCGGCGTTGCGGCCCATCTGGACGATGGTCGCGGACGGATGGGCCGAACGCACCACCGCGAGGCTTTCGTCGTGCGAGTCGTTGTCCACGACGATCAGCCGCCAGTCCACGGAACCGGCCCCTGCCGGAAGTGATTGGATGAGGTCCGCGAGGAGGTCCGAGCTGTTGTAGGTGACGATCACCACTGCGATCACCTGTCGGCAGGTTTCATCGCCGGTCATCAGCGCTCCTGCCCTGAAGCAACGGGCGCTTCCGTCACCGCTTCGATTCGGGAGTCGGATGATGAGATCGCGGCGCGGCCACGTTGGCCCATAGCACCTGCGAGACCGAACAACAGAAAGGTCAAACCCCCGACCATCGGGAACGTAAGTGCGTCGAAGGTTGCATAGCTGATGAGAATTCCGACCACGCATCCACTTATGGTGAGGGCCAGTGACCGATCCGCTGGATGCGTCAGTCGGCGTCGTGCGGAGAGTCCGTCCAGGAAGGCCGCGATGAAGACAACGCTGATGAGGGCCGCTCCGATGAGGCCGACCTCGATGAGGCCGACCAGGAGCTGGTTGTCGAATACCCGGTAGTAACGGGGCACGAGCGTAAACAGGCCTCGCCCGAAGAGGATGTGTTCGTCAAGGAGTCTCATACCGACCACATAGTCGGCTGTGCGCCCGGAAACCGAGGGGTCACTGTCGATGTTCAGGAAGAACGATCGGATGGTGCCCACCAGACCGGGAGCCATGAGACGGACCGCGATTGCGACGAGCGGAAGGAGCGCCAGTGCATTCCAGCGGCGTCGCGGTGGCCAGCCGACAAAGATGATGATCCCGGCGACCGCTGCGGTGATGATCGCGGAGCGCGAGACGGACATGGGGATGCCCAGGCCGATGACACCGGCGATAATCCACGCACCCATCCGTCGGAGTGTGAGTGCCCGATGGACGGCGAACCAGAAGAGTACGCCCATCATGACACCGAACTCGATGGGATGGACCGCCGTTGCCGACACCCGACGGAGAACGGATCGGCTTGCCGCCTGGCCGATCTCGTAGTTGGCGGTAAGGCCGGGTATCCGATAGATACTGGCGATGTCAAAGCCTGTGTAGTACTGAACGATGCCGAGGGCCGCGACAAAGGCTCCAGCTCGGCAGAGCCACGTCACCACGAGATCGAGATCATCGCGTGTTCTCAGTCCGTCACTGGCGATCAGCGCGACTCCCGCCAGTCCGGCGAAAGTGATAAGTCCGCGGTCTGCACCGCTCGCGAGCTTTGCTGCGAGGTCGTCGTTGGTCACCGGAAGAAGCGTCCACAGTTCGTTGGTGAACTCTCGGACGTCGAGGGGTGCGTAACGCCCGGCCGCGAAGCCGGCCGCGTAGCTGATCACGACTGCGGTGGCTGCACATGCGATACCCAGGCGCACGGGGGTGACGCCGTCACCGGGTAGACGTCCCTGCAGCGCAAGGATTATCCACGCGCCAAGGCCCACCAGTGCCCACATGTTCGCCGGCGTGCCGATCGACCCGAGCGGTCCGAAGACGAGCTGGGACGGAATGCAGAGCAGCAGAACGATATAGACGATGACGAATCGTGCCGCCGATCGTTCAAATAGCCCAGACGCTGAGCTCAGGGCGGGTGCTTGCACTCGGGGGCGCGTCACTCCAGAGAGGCCGAAGGCCCTGCCGTCACTCGTCGGAGGACTCGCCATCTTTGTCACTGCGGTTCGACGGGGTTTCGTCGTTCGATCCGCTCGAGGACGTGCGTGGTTCGTCCGCATCGTTCGACGTGCTGGAATCCGTTTCACCCAGGCTGGCGGGACGTCGACTGCGATCGCGCAGGGCGATCACGACGAGTGTCGCGATGATGATGAGTGCCCAGAGGGCGGCGAGGGCGCGCAGCTTTGCGCCGGGAACCGCTGCGGCCGAGTCGGGAGTGGCGATACGTCGGATGGTGATGAACTGGTACTTCGGTGCACCGACATCGCGCTGCATCGTTGTGAGGGTCGCTTCGATTCGTCGCATGACCTCGTCACGGGTCCGGACGGCACGATCGGAGTCGGTGTCGCGTGCCTGCACGTCGAGGACGGGGCCGACCTCAGGTGGTAGTGCCAGTGAGTAGGCAGAGGTGAAGCCTTGATCCGCAATCTCACGGCGGACCTTGTCCGTTGCGAGGTCCGATGCCACGAGCGATGCGGTCAGCCGCATGTTGGCATCGATGTTCAGGTACGGATTGGTCAGGCGCTCGAGACCGGACGACTCCGGGGGGAGGAGCAGCACCGCACGGCCCGTCGCCTCGTAGTTGGTCGGCACCACCAGCGTGACGACCACTCCTGCGAGGAGGAGGGCCGCCACGCCGATCAGGGCGGCGATCCACTGGCGTCGGATCATGCGGACGACATCGAAAAGGTCCATCAGGACGGTGCTCCCGACGTTGAAGTGTCGAAGTGTGCGTCTTCGATGACGGTGACGACCTCACGGGCGGTTCGTGACCAGTCACTGTCGACGGATGCGGATAGGGTTGCGGGGTCCGGCGTTGCCGCGTTGTCCGCCGCCTCGCAGAGTGCCGTCGCCAAGCCGCCGGGCGTCGGCTCGGCCCAGCGGACGTGCGGGTTGACGAGTACCTCGCGTGATGAGCCCCGCTCGTTGACGACGGGCACCACACCCGCTCGCAGGAGCTCTTCGGGAACGAGGGAGATATTGGTGAACGACAGCGCGAGGCCCACGACGCACCGGTTGTAGAGGGCGTTGAGGTCCGTCGGACTGAGATGCGGGTACACGGTCGCTTGGAACGGTAGGTCGTCGAGCCGCGACCCGAAGAGGTAGATGGGGACGTCCGGTCGGCGACGGGCGAACTCCGTGAGGGCGAGCCGCGCGATCCAGTGGCCGCGTCGGGGATTCACGGGACGCATGTAGCTGACGATTCCCTGACGTGCGGAGGCCGGTTCCAGCAGACGATAGGTCTCGCGGTCACAACCGAAGTGCACTGTGTCGGAGCCCGCACCGACCGATTCTTCGAGACACCGCGCGACCATCGCGCCGAGCGCGATGTGCTGGAAACCGAATCGATAGCTGAGAAGTGCCAGATCGTGGTGTGCACCGTGCGGATAGAACCATGGTTCGAAGTCCTGGATGAAATAGAACCGACGAACGTGTGCGGGGACGATGTGTGCGACGACGTGCGCGGACTCCCAGGAGGTGGCGACGAGGGCATCCACGTCACTGACGCGATCCGTGGCGTCGCGCACGTCGGCGGCGATCTCCGGCCAGCCCTGTCGGATGATCTCCTCGTGCTGGGCGAAGTCTCCGTCGAAGCGGTCGTAGAGGAAGAGCGAGCATTTGTGGCCGCGCTCTTCGAGCGCGCGGACCATCCGGAACATCGTCGTATGGCCCCCGGAACCGAGCGCCGGTGGTGTGCAGACCCAGCCGATGCGCAGCACGGAACCGCGCGGTCGCGGATTGGCCACGAGCGGGGGAGCGGTGGAGGGGTCGGCCACAAGGGCATCGGCGAGCGGGAAGGTCTCCTCGCCTCCGAAGCGGTTTCCCAGATACCGTGCGACACGCTCGGTCGTCTGCCGGGGGCCGCTTCGTCGGAGTGCGACGAAGCCGCGTTTCATCAGCATCTTCATGTCAGTCACAGCGTCACGACCTGTTTCTCGACGGTCCCCGGATCCGAGGATGGGTCCGGGTGCGACGCCTGCCCGTCCGGTGCCTGGCTTCGAAGGTCCTGGATGCCGCGTCGGATTCCCGGCAGCATGACCGCCCCATATCCGCCGAGGCAGATTGCCACACCGATCGCCGTCGCCGCCCATGGGTTGTCCACGGTGCGGCTCACCAGAACGGCGACGACCGCGACCGGTACGGCCAGGGGCAGGGCGCGTGCTCCGCCTGCGGCCAGGGCGCGGATCCGTACCCCGGTGATCCGGAGGGGGACGAGGTACGCCGGGACGACGATCATCACTGCGACCACCACATGGGCCCAGCCGGCGCCGTCCAGATCGAACCACCGAACTCCGAGGATCATCGCCGGCACCATGAATCCGATCCAGATCAGCTGGACGACCAGCACGGGGCGGGTCGCTCCACAGGCGATCAGGTACGTGGCGGTGAGGTCCAGCAACAGTCGCAGCCCACCGAAGACGGCCAGTCCCGCGAGCGCGGCAGCGGCCGGCGCCCATTCTTCCCCGTAGAGCGCGCGGACGATGGGTTGGGCGAGGGTGCTCAGCAGGAGCCCCAGGAGCACGGCCATCGGGAAGAGCACACGGATGGCTCCCTCGAAAGCCCGTGCCCGGCGTTCAGGATCGCCGACCTGCGAGAGCGCAGGAAGTGCGACGACGCGGATGGCCTGACCGATCGCGGCCATCGGCCACGAGGAGACGTTGAACGCGTAGAGATAGAGACCGAGGGCGACGGCACCGAGCTCTCGTGAGACGATCAGGTTGTCGACGCTCAGCAGGAGCCACGACACAAGATTGGCCGACGCCAGGGGGATGCAGAAGGCGAGCGACTCACGGGCGATGGACCCTGTCCATCCGAAGTGCGGAGCGTGGCGTGCCCCGACGGCCATGGCGATCGCGGTCACGACCTGGCCGGCGACGAACCCGACCGCAAGGGACATGGCTCCCATACCCGAGAGTGCCATGGCGATGGTGAGGGTGGCCTGAACGACCAGACCCGCAGCGTTCGCGGCCAGGAGCGTCGGCTGCCGGTACGTGCGGGTGAGCAGTGCGGAGGGGATGGTGGTGAACCCGATGACCAGCATCCCGAGTGCCATCACGCGGACGACGTCGGTGGCACCTGAGTTCCCGAAGGCGTCGGCCACGGCCGGTGCCCCGAGCAGCATCCCGCCCGTCAGCACAGCTCCGGTCGCCACGCTGAGCGTGGTGACCGTCGGGATCAGTCGCTCGGGGTCCTTCGAGCGGATGACGTCGGACCCGAGGCCGAGCTCGGCGACCGTCCCGAGCACACTCCAGACGGTGAGCGCGACGGCATAGACGCCGATCTCTTCGGGCGCGAGGATGCGGGCCAGCGCGATGCCGAGGGCCATGTTGGCGACGCGGAGCCCGAAGTTGCTGGCGAGTGCCCATCCGAACGCGCCGGAGATGCGACGGCTGTCCTCCATCAGAAGCCGTAGCGCCGTTCGCGTCGCCAGGCGGCGTGATGTGCCGCCCGAGCACCGAGCGATCGCAATCCGGCGAACGGATAGCGCCGTCCTCGGCCCGGTCCGGCGGACCACATCCACCACCACGGCGACCGCTCGATGGTCGGGTCGGTCTCGCGGGCAAAGGTGATGAAGGCGTCGGCGGCGTCGGTGCGTCCGTCCCGCACGTCCGCGAGCGCACGGCGGATGGCCTCGTTCGCAAGCGCACGGCGTGTCCGGTCCCTGAGCCTCAGGATGTCGTCGCGATCGCGGGCGTGCTCCTCGAACAGCAGGTCGAACGTCGTCCGTCGTTCCTTCAGATCGATGACGTAGCCGTCGAAGGTCGTGAGATGCATGTTGGCGTCGTGCACGCGGTAGTGGGCCTGGTCGGGGCCGTTCACCCGTCCGACGTCATAGTGAAGGGCGGTTCGCAGCCACATGTCCAGATCCGCCGAATGAGGAAGACGGGGGTCGTAGTCGCCGACCGCGCGAAGAGCCTCGGTGCGCATCACCACCTCGGGGCTTGCGATGAACGATCGCCCCAGACGCGCGGAGAGAGCGATCCAACTGCGACCGGACCAGACCGTCCAGCTGCGCACCCGACCGACCGTTGCAGGTGCCTCACCCGAGAACGAGCGTGCGTAGCCGTACACGAAGCCCACCGACGGATGTGCCTCCATCAGCGCCGTCGCGCGGGCCAGGGCACCCAGGGGCAGGAGATCGTCTGCCGAGACCAGGGTCACGTATTCGCGGCTGGCCACCATGAAGCCGTCGTTGTACGTGCGGATGTGGCCCTTGTTGGTCTCGTGGCGGACGAGCACGATGTCGTCGCCGGTCGTCGCAAGCTCCTCCGCGACGTTCCCGCTGCCGTCGGGGGACGCGTCATCGACGATGATGATCTCGACATCGACGTCGGCCTGTGCACGCAGGGTCGTGACGAGGTGGGGAAGATAGTGGCCGTAGTTGTAGCAGGGCACCACGACGCTGACTCCCGGCCGGCGCGTGAGGGGCGCCGGTTTGTGCACGCGCATTCCCATCAGTGGATTCTGTCGCCGTCGGCCTCGATCCCCGCCGTCTCCGGGTCGGGTGAGACGCGGCGGAGCGACTCCGCGAACGCCGTCGGATCGCGAAGATCGATGGCCACGCCACCGTTGGCGGAGGATGCCTCGTCGGATCCGCGTCGGTCGGCGTCAGGCCAGGACGGTCGGGACTCCCTGGGGGCGGTGTGCCCGGGGACAAGCGAGCGGAACACATCCACGTATCCGGTGACCTGGCTGCGCCAGTCGAGCAGGTCGACGCAGCGTGTCCTGGCCCGCATGCCCATGTCGATCCGTCGCGGTTCGTCGTCGAGGAGGTCGAGGACCGCGTCGGCGAACGCGGTGATATCGCCCGACGGTACGGCGACCGCGGTGTCGTCGCCGGTGGTGATCGCGGTCTCCTGCAGGTCGAAGGACACGGAGGGCAGGCCGTAGGCCATGTACTCCATCGTCTTGTTGTGGGTCGAGACGTCGTTGAGCGGCGTCTTGAGATCCGGTGCCAGACCCAGCGCGGCCGTCGAGAGGTACTCGGCGATCGCGTCGGGCCCGACGCGTCCGGTGAAGTGGACGACGTCCTCGAGACCCAGTTCGCGGGAGCGGGCACGCAGCTCATCCAGGCAGTCGCCCGAGCCGAGAAGGGTGAGCCCCACCTCATCGCGTCCGCGGCGCTCGACGATCTGTGACATGACGTCGAGGAGAACGTCGACGTTGTCCTGAGGGCCCATGATCCCGAGGTACACCAGGAGGTACTTCCTACCGCGGCGCAGTGCGGGCACCGGAACGATCGGCCGCATGCGGTCGGTGTCCGGACCGGAGCGGACGACGGTCACGTGCTCCGACGGCACCGAACCGCGGTCGATGGCGATCCGTTTGTAGGACTCGTTGGTGGCGATCACCCGGTCCGCGGCCCGGTAGGTGCGACGCTCGAGCCAGTGAAGTGTGCGCAACTGTGCCCGTGCGATCGTCGTGCGCGGTTCACCGAATCGGGACCGGAACAGCTCGGGGTTGAGATCGTGCTGGTCGTAGACGAACCGGACGCCGACCAGACGGTAGATACGGGCCAGCAACCAGTAGGTGTCCGGCGGGTTGCACGCCTGGATGACCGAGAACCCGTGACGGGCCTTGACGACGAGGCTGAGGAGTGCCGTCATGATCCAGCACCAGACGAACTCGACGACATACCCTGCGAGACCTCTGGTCGCTGCAGGGGCCCGGTACTTGAAGATCCGGATTCCGTCGATGACCTGTCGGGAGGGGTCGCCGGGCCCCTTGGGGCAGATGACGTTCACGTCGAAGCCGGCGGCGGACAGCGCCTGTGCCTCCAGCCAGACCCGCCGGTCGGTCGGGACCGGAAGGTTCTGAACGATGATCAGCACTCCGTTGCGTTGTCTCTCGGTCATTCCGCGATTCCTCATCCTTGACGGTCGGTCGGTTCACCGTGTGGCGATCTTTGGACGCACCGGGGCGTCACGGGTCACCTTCTCCGAGAAGGTGACCCGGCGCGGCGTCACACGAAGAGCACGTCGACCCAGTAGTTGCTGGCGTTGTACGCATTTGTCGGCATCACATCGGCAGAGCCGTAGCGGTAGACGCCGTTTCCGGTTGTGCCGGAGGCCTCTCCCACCAGCGGTCCGTTGGTGACGGGGCCGTTTGCGAAGTACCCGCCGTTGACGGCGTAGTGACCCGCCGGAGCCACGTAGGAGACCGTGTAGACGGCACCCGCCGTGATCGCCACTGGAGTGCTGAAGTGGGCCGTCTGCCATCCTGAGGCCGTCTCGCCGGTGAACGTCACCGATGCCAGCAGGCTGCCGTCAGGGCCCCAGAGGCGACCGATGTGGGTTCCGGTGTTGCCCGTCCCCTTGTAGAACCGGACGCCCGTCACGTTGCCGGCACGGGTGGCGTGGAACCGCATACCCACCTCGACCAGCGATCCGTCGTCGGTCGCCGCGACCGCGGGGGTGGCGGAGCCGAACAGGGTCGACGCCGATCCGGAGGCGGTGGTGAACGACCACACCGACGGGGCCGACATCGCGTTGCCGCTCAGGTCGCGGGCTCCGCCGACGGATGCCGTGTACGGACGACCGGCCGCAAGCGGTCCCTGAAGCGTGAGCTTCGCCGTCCGGGTGGGAACGTCGTAGGACAGGGTGCCGGCCACCAGGCCGCCGGCGTCGTCGCGCAGCTGGAAGGAGATGGTCTCCGGATCGACGGGCTTGCTGAACGTGGCCGTGATCTGGGAGATGGTCGGATCGACCGATGCTGCGCCGGATGCGGGGAAGCGTCCGGTGACGGTCGGGGCCTGCGCATCGACGAACACGACGTCGACCCAGTAGTTGGCGCTGTTGTACGACTGGTTCGGGAAGGAGCCCGACCCGTATGCGAAGACACCGTTTCCGCCGTCGACGCCCGCACCCAGTCCGTGGATCGGCGGCTCGTTCACCGTCTGAGCAAAGCCTCCGGAGGTGAAGGCATAGTGGCCGGACGGTGCGTGGTAAGAGGCGATGTAGGTGGTGTCGGGTGAGACGGGGATCGGCGTCGCAAAGTTGGCCTGCTGCCAGCCCTTGCGGGTCTCCGTCGAGAACACGACGGATCCCAGGAGCGTGCCGTCGCCTCTCCAGAGGTGACCGACATGGGTACCGGTGTTGCCGTCTCCCTTGTAGAAGCGGATACCGGTGATCGCGCCGGCGGCGTCCACTCGGAACTTCATGCCCACTTCGATCGGATCCGGCTCCG
Organism: uncultured Bifidobacteriaceae bacterium; assembly: GCA_964531025.1. GTDB lineage: Bacteria > Actinomycetota > Thermoleophilia > Miltoncostaeales > Miltoncostaeaceae > CALMEC01. The sequence goes on from CAZHDY010000001.1 coordinate 1,536,592, forward strand.
AGACCGCGGCGACAGCCGGGGCGACCGAGGTGTCCCAGAGCGTCGCCGGCGTGGCGCCCGACGGGGTGATCGTCGTGAAGGTCCAGGTGTCGGCTTCGCCCATGGCGGTGCCGCCTTCGACCGAGGTCGCCGTGATCGAGGCGGTGTACTCGGTGCCCGCGGCGAGCGGCGCGTTCGGTTGGAGGGTCGCCGTCCGGGTGGGCGCGTCGTACTGACGGGTGCAGGCGACGGTGGTGCCGTTGGACGCCTTGAGAGTGAACGTGATGGACGAGGGCACCACGTCCTTGTCGAAGGTCGCGGTGACGGGGGCGGTGCGATGCACTCCTTCGAGAACCGCTGCCGGGGATCGGTCGGCCACGGTGGGCGCCGAGAGGTCCGGCGGAACCTCGAACATCACGTCGACCCAGTAGTTCGTCCGGTTGTATGTGGTGGACGGGAATCCCCCGCCGCTTCCGTAGCGGAAGACGCCGTTCCCGCCGGTGGTCGTTCCGGCGAGCGCCCGGATCGGGCCGCGGGCGATGTCCGACGATCCGAAGAACGCACCGTCGGCGGGGTAGCCGCCTGCCGGGCAGTAGCACGAGGCGATGTAGGTCGATCCGGCGGTGATCTCGACAGGGGTGTCGAAGTTGACCTGCTGCCAGCCGGTTGCGCTCTCGTCCGTGAAGACGGCGGTGGCAAGCAGGGTCCCGGTGTCGGACCAGACGCGGCCGAGGTGGGTACCGGTGTTCCGGTCGCCGCGGTAGTAACGGACGCCGGTGACCAGGCCGTTGGCGGTGGCGGCGAACTTGACGCCGATCTCGATCGGGTTGTTGTCGGTGACCGACGGCGTGTTCGGTGTCGCGCTGGTGGTCCAGATGCTGGTCGGGCTCTGTCCGGGTGCGCCGGTGGTCGTGAACGTCCAGGAGTAGGGCGCGGCCATCGGCTCGTTGGCCAGGTCACGTGCGGCGGTCACGATCGCGGTATAGGTGGTGAGCGGTGCGAGTGGCGAGGAGGGCGTGAGCGTGTAACGCCGGGTCTCCTCGTCGTAGGCTCCGGTGGTCGGCACGACGGTGTTCCCGTTGCGCAACTCCGCGACGATGCTCGACGGCGTCATCGGCTCGTTGAACCGGATCGACACGACGTCGTCGAGTGCGACGGCGGCCAGGCCGCGTGCCGGGATCGGGTCGCCGGCCGTGGGTGCCCGGTGATTGTCGGTGTCGACGATGACGTCGACCCAGTAGTTGCTGGCGCCGTAGCTCTGTGCGGGGAACTGCCCGAGAGCGGTGCTGAAGACGCCGTTGGGGCCGTCCTCCAGGTTGGCCAGCCCTCGCAGCGGCGCGATCTCGTAGGCCTGCTGGAAGTATCCGGCGTCATAGGAGTAGTGACCCGCGGGAGCCGAGTAGCTCACCACGTAGGTGGTGCCGGCGGTCAGGTTGACGGGCTGGTCGAACGTCGCCGTCTGCCATCCCGAGGCCGTCTCCTCACTGAATGTCACGGTGGCGAGAAGTGAACCGTCACCCGTCCACAGTCGTCCGGTGTGCGTTCCGGTGTTGCCCGCTCCCTTGTAGAAGCTCACGCCGAGCGCGAAGAGCTCGACGGACGTCCGGAAACGCATGCCGAGCTCGAGTGGAGTGGTGTCGTCCGAGGAGGTGACCTCGGGGGTCGCGGCTCCGTTCCACAATGATCCGGGAAGCGTGCGGGGACCGGCGACGAGGGTGTGTCCGGCGCCGGGCGTCTCCATGTTGCAGCTGTCGTCGGTCGCGCGCGTCTTGACCGTGATCGGTCCCATCGCGGTCGGCACGAAGGTATAGGTCCAGGAGGACGTTCCCGTTACGAGGTGCCACGTGGTGCCACCGTCCACCGAGACCTCCATCCCGGCCACGGTGCCGCCGCCGGCATCGGTGGCGGTTCCCGTCAGCACGACGGGCGATCCGACCGGCACGGTCGCGCCCGCCGGAGGGTTAGTGACCGTCGAGACGGGGGGCAGATGGTCGGTGGACGCGGTCGCTGCCAGGAGACCGGTCTGACGCGTCGCCGGCTGGCAGCCCATGTCGGCCAGTGCGTTCATCGTCGCCTGCTGGATCCGGATGTCGGTGGGGACGTCGGCGGCAGGCCGGTTGGTGTGGTACGAGTCGAGGCCCCACGCCCACTGGACGGTTCCCGTGCTCCAGACGAGCGCCCCGCTGGGCGCGCGATACATCGTCATGTAGTGGGTGAGCGGCTTCGTCGCGTAGGTCTTACCGAAGTCCTCGAGGACCTCGTGGGCTGTCTCGGTCGTCTGCGACATGCGGATCAGTCCGGGGGGACGCGACGGGAAGTCGCCGTCCGTGTTCCACTCGTACCCGAGGGTGGCGCCCGACAGGGTGGCGACGGTACCCGGTGCGAGTGAGGCGATCGTCGTCCCACGCCAGAAACGCAGACGCGAGTACTCCGCCGGCACGGTGATGGCGAAGTCCGGGTCGTCGACCGGGTTGATCGCCTTGAAGAGGGTTCCGGTGAGCTCGTTCTCCGGGCGACCGCCATCCGACGGCGGGCTGAAGCGCGGATCGCGCCACGTGCCGGTCCATTCCGGACTGGGATCGATCTTCGCGCCGTTGAGGGTCTCCTTGTAACAGACGAGCGTCCGATGCGAACGGTTGCTGCCCGCGGTGCTGTCCTCCCACCGCGTCTTCCAGAAGACCTCGTTGCCGGTCATGAAGATCAGGTTGAGGCCGGCGTCACGTGCGGCCTCGATGTTGGCGCGCATCGTTCCCGACCAGTACTCGTCATGGCCGGACGAGACGAACACCTTGTGTCGCGACAGCTCCTGCGGGCGCCGGTCCGTATCGATACATGTCGTATAGGAGACGTCGTAGCCGTTGCGCTCCAGCCAGCGAACGAGCGGCTGCTCGGCGTACCAGAAGTCGTTCTCGAGCTGGCCGGGATCCATGGGCCGGTTGTAGCTGACCTTCACGGCGCGGCCGTAGGGTGCGATGTCGCCCTCGGAGTAGTAGAGGCTGTGTCCGCCCCAACGGTTGTAGGCCTGGTAGGTCGTGTCGGACGTCTGGACGAAGAGATCGGTCGATCGTCCGTCATTTCGGACCACGAAGATGATCCGGCTGGACTGGCCGGCGACGTCGAGCCGGATCAGGTTGGCGACGTACACGCCCGAGACGGCTGCTGCGGGTACCGCCCAGGTCGCCGATACCGCCCAGTTGCCGCAGTCGACGAGTCCGAGGTCGTCGTTGCGGATCGGATTGGGTTGCGTTTGGGGAAGTGTCGCCGAGGGCGTGACGGTGGCGACCTTGCGCGCGCCGACGCCCCCGTACCACCCGGTGCGGTAGATGTCGATGCGATAGCTGGTCGACGGCGTTTTGATCTTGAACTCGACCGTCTCGCCGGCGTTCACGCTGAACTCGGTCGTGAAGCCCTCGATCTGGTCGCTCACCCAATCCATGTCCCAGCCGGGGGTACCGGGAAGCGCGTTCTCGGTCACGATGGGGTTGCTTCCGGCCGCGTGTGCGATTCCTCGCAGAGCGCCGCTCATGTCGAGGCCGGCGGCTCCGGCCAGGATGCCGGCTCCCTTCAGGAATCCTCGACGGCTGACGCCCCGACGCCCCACGGCTGCCGAGTCGTCTCGGTTGTCTTCAGGCGGCTGTTTTCCCACGGGGCTCCAATCCTTGAACGCGGGCGGTGTTTTGGGGGTGGACGCACCCCAAGAAAGGCGATGATACGCGGGCCTTGGGGGGGTCGACAACTAGCCGACTGGGGGGTTATCGGCCATCGTGCCGCCCCCCGTTAGGCGTGATCCCACGAAGCGGCAGCGCGCGGAACCCGTCAGTCGACGGGTTCCGCGCGTGCGTCACCGGCGGGGGAGGACCCGGCCGACGTTCGACGTGCGGCACATCGGGACCACCGTGGCGACGACCTTGCCCGCCTTGGGCGAACGGACCTCGACGCGTGTGATCTGTCCTCGGTGGACACGTGCCCGCTTGACCTGTCCGGGCGCCCGGACCTCCACCACGACGCTCGCGCGACTGCTCAGGCGCACCGGGCGGATCACCACGGTGGTGCGTCGATTGGCTGCGACGCGTTTGGGCGATGCTGTGATCTGCGGCCTGGGAACCTCGACCACCTGTGTCCGGATGATCCCGGCCTTCGTGGGCCGGATGACGAGGGGGGTGGCACGGCCGGGGCGGACCCACACCGCTCGCCGGATCCCCGGCATGGTGACGAGGACACGGACCGTGGTGGGCGAAGTGGTGCTCACCAGGATCCGTGAGCGCTTGCCGACCGTGAGACGGGTGGGCGTGGGTGTGATCGAGACGCGTGGACAGAGCGCGCTGGGCGTCGCCGATGTCGAGAGAGAGCCCAGGGTGGTGGGCGCGGTCGATGTCGGCAGGGTACCCGGGACCGTGGTGGACGGAGGAGGCACATCCTGTCCCGGAGGGATCGTTTCCGGCCGTCGCGCGGCCTCCGCCGCGATCTCGGACGGGGTCAGCGCACCGTCCCAGATCTCCACCTCGTCGATGTTTCCGCCTCGGAATCCCAGATCGCACGATCCGCGATAGGCGCCGATGAAGGTGCCGCTCTCGGTCGTGGCGTAGTGGATCGGGGTGGTGGTGCGTGTCCCTCTGCCGATCTCCACGCCGTCCACGTACATCCGGACCCGCTGGCCGTCGTACGTCCCGGCGAGGTGGTGCCACCGGCCGTCCCAGATGCTCTGATCGGCCTCGGGCGACTTGACGAACTCCCGCTGACCGTACTTCAGGATGTAGAACGCCGCGCCGCCGTCACCCGTGTAGAGACCGTACGAGCTCGCGAGGCAGTCCAGGCCGCCCTTGGAGACGATGTACTGGTACCTCCCCGGCGTACCGGATCGGCGCACCCACGCGGTCACGGAGACCGTCGCCGGCGTCAGCAGGGGGCTCGCCGGGATCGAGACCCGGTCTCCTCCTGAGAACGCCAGCGCGTTCCCGAAGAGGGCCGGCGTCCACTGGGGATCGGCCGCCTCGACGGCACTGGTGGAACCCAGCACCCCGTGAAGCCCGCTGCCGGACGAGTCGTTCGCGACCTGGCCGGTCCCCTCGTCGAGGGTCCAGCGACCGACCAGCACCGCTCCGTTGGCTTCGGCGACGATGCCGACGCAGGCAAGCAGTACTGCTGCGAAAAAGTATGAGCGGAGACGGCCATGGGTATTCATCGTGACCACGGTAGACCAGGTGGCGCGGTAGCCACAAGCCCCAGGAAGCTCAACCGAAGGATTTCACAGAATCTTGACGTTCGTCTTTCGCCGGCCTGACGCGGTTGGGTCTCGCGACTTCCGTCCAGGCTCCGTCCGCGCCGACCACCGCCGATGAGACGACCTACTCCTGCGGGGGGGCGGCGGGCGGTGTGTCGCCGGCCGGCCGGGCCGGCGCCGGCGGAACCTGGGGACGCGGTGCGTTGCCGCGGTCGCGGCCCTTGATGAAGGGCTCGAACAGGTCGATCGGAAGCGGGATGATCATCGTGCTCGTGCGCTCGGACGAGATCTCGTTCATGGTCTGCAGGTAGCGCAGCTGGAGCGCTGCGGGCTCCCGCGCGATGACCTCGGCCGCCTGGGTCAGCTTCTCGGAGGCCTGGAGCTCACCCTCGGCGGCGATGATCTTGGCGCGCCGCTCACGCTCGGCCTCGGCCTGACGTGCCAGCGCGCGCTGCATCGCCTGCGGGAGCTCGATGTCCTTGACCTCCACCACGGAGACCTTCACGCCCCAGGGCGCCGTCTGCTGGTCGATGATCCCCTGGAGGCGCTCGTTGATCTGCTCGCGCTCCGACAGCAGGTGATCGAGGTCCACGGTTCCCAGGACGCTTCGCAGCGTGGTCTGCGCGATCTGTGAGGTCGCGACCAGGAAGTTCTCCACCTGGACGATCGCCTTCTCGGCTTCGAGGACCCGGAAGTACGCGACGGCGTTCACCTTGACGGTCACGTTGTCGCGGGTGATGACCTCCTGCGGAGGCACGTTGAGCGTGATCGTGCGGAGGTCAACGGTGACGGCCTTGTCGATGAAGGGGATCAGAAGGTAGAGACCCGGTCCCTTCACGCCGAGCAGGCGCCCGAGTCGGAACACCACGCCGCGCTCGTACTCGCGCGCGATCTTGATGGACGAGAACAGGATGATCGCGAAGATCGCGACCACGATGATGACGGCAATGGCAGCGCCGCTCATTTCGGCTCCTCTGGTTCGGCCTCGACGGTCAGCGTGAGGTCTTGCATGTGGGTGACACGCACCCGGCGTCCGACGGGGATCCTAACGTCATCGGCCGTCACGGCAGCCCAGAGCTCACCTTCGACGAACACCTGGCCCCGGTCACCCTCGATCGTCCGGCGTACCTCTCCGACGTGCCCGATCAGGCCGGTGCGCCCGGTGGTCCGGGGCATCCGCCGGGCTCGGAGCGCCGCGCGCGCCACGAACGTGAACCCGGCGCCCACCACCACGGCGCTGATGATCAGACCGGGACGGGAGACCACGGGGCCCCGGGCGTCATCGAAGAGGATGAGCCCGCCGAGGATCAGGGAGATCACCCCGCCCGCGGCCAGGATGCCGAAACCGGCCACCGCCGCCTCGAGGGTGAAGAGCACGAACGCCAGGAGCAGGAAGGCGATCCCCGCCCAGTTGAACGGGACCATGGCGAACCCGAGTGCGGAGATCAGGATCAGGATGACGCCGGTGACGCCGGGCAATATCCCGCCCGGGTTGTACAGCTCGTACCCGATGGCCGCGATCCCCAGTCCGAAGAGGGCCGTCAGGAGGTTGGGGTTGATGATGACCTGCAGCAGCCGCAGGTACCAGGGCATCTCCTCGAAGTCCACCGTGAGGCCCTCGGTGTGCACGACGCGGCCGTCGATGCGCTCTCCGTCCAGTTGCCCAAGAAGCGCCGACGGATCGGCCGCGATGCCGTTCGCCACCCGCTCGGCCACCGCCTGGCTGGCCGGAAAGTTCGCGCCCTGGGTCACCATGGTCCGGTATGCGTCGGCATTGTGACCCCGCAGTTCGGCCAGCGCGTAGATCTGCGCCGCCGCGTCGTTGCGGATCTTGGCGTCAAGGTCCTCGCCGGTGGAGCTGATGGGCGTCGCACTGCCGATGTTCGTGCCCGGCGCCATGTAGAGACGGTGGGCGGCGGCCGAGATGAAGGCGCCGGCCGACCCTGCGCGTGAACCCGCGGGGCCCACCCAGACGACGGTGGGCACCGAGGACGCCTCGATCTCGCCGACGATGTCCTTCATGGAGTCCATGAGGCCACCCGGAGTGTCCATGCGGATGACGAACAGGGACGCGCCGTCCTTCTGGGCGTCCTTCAGTCGTCGCGTCACGAACTGAGCGGTGACCGGGTCGATGGTCCCGTCGAGGACGATCCCGCGGACGGGTGCCTGCGCCTCGGCGGACGACGGGGTTGCGGTGGCCGACAGGCCGATCGCGACGGCGATGAGCAGAAGCAGGCGGGTCAGGTGGGACATCCCCGATAACGGTATCGGGGAAATCTGTACGTCGTGCACCCGCACGAGGGTCCGGCGGACCGGGTTTCATTGCGTGAGCCGCGTGTGCTGCGGGATCCGGGCCACCGTCCGCCGTGGACATTGTGAACGCCGGACCGTCGTGGGCGGTCCGGTCGGCGTCCGTGCCGAACCGAAGCCGCCGGTCGTGACCTCGCCGTCCGGCCTGCGGCGGTCCGGCCACTACGCGTCGGCTGCCCCGGGACGGCGATCGGGTGTCGAGCCTGTGCGTCCGTGCGGTGGCCGGGCCGTTCGTCGTCGCCGGAGCAAACGTCGCGTACTGCTGAGTTCGACAGTTGAAGCCCGGGTCTTAATGGTCGGACCACGGTTTTGACACGATTTTGATGGCGTGCCCACCGGTTTTGACATTGCCTTGACATCGCCTCGATACCGCCACGATGGGTGCGGGCACGAGTCCTGCCGCGCTGCGGTCCGGCGCACCTCGCCGGCAGTCGCCTCAGCCGTCGGACGGGTGGTCGGCCCGCGGGGGGACGCCGCTGATGAGTGCGGCGACCATGCGTCGCGGCATCTCGACCAGGCCGGCCGATGTCACTCCACGGCGCGGTCGTGTCACGTTCTTCTTGCCGGATTTCACCGCGCGGACGACATCGCGTGAGAGCCGGTCGCGGTCGACGTCCGGGAGGATGCCCAGGCGGCGCAGCCGCCGGCGTGCCGCGAACGACGGCCTGTATTCCATGATGGCGTCGGCCATGTCGGTCGGCTCGACGAAGCCTGGCTGGATGTTCGTGACCTCGATGGGGAGCCCGCGCAGATCGGCGCGCAGGCCGGAGGCGAACATGCTCGTCGCCGCCTTTGTCGCCGAATAGGCGCAGAGACCGGGTATCGCGGCCACCGCCGACATTGATGACAGCACGACGATGTTTCCGCGACTGCGCTCGATCATGGACGGAAGCACCCGACGCGTCAGGTCCATCACGGCGATGACGTTGAGGGACACCAGCCGGTTGATGCGTTCGGCGTCCATCTCCCAGAACGCGCCCGACTCGTCGACGCCCGCGTTGTTCACGAGTACGTCCACCGGACCGTTCGCCGCAACCGCGGCCTCGATCAGGTGCTCGCGGGCGTCGGTGTCCGTGAGGTCGGCCGGCACGACGGTGGCGCCCAACGGCTCGGCCACGGCCTGGAGTCGGCTCTCGTCACGCGCGGCGAGCGTGAGACGGGCCCCGGAGTCATGGAAGTCCTTCGCCATGGCGGCACCGATGCCGCGACTCGCTCCGGTGATGAGGACGTGGGCGTCGGTGAGGTTCATGGTCGGCGAAACTACCAGTGCTCCCCGGCGATTCCCGTCATGCAGTTCCGACATTGGCTAGCATCGCTTCGCTTGAGTCTTCCGGCGCCAGAGGAGATCCTCCCGCATCGCGACCCCTTCCTCCTGGTTGACGAGGTCGTCGAACTGACACCTGGCCAGTCCGCCCGGGCACGCTGGACCGTGCCCGAGAACGCCCCGTTCTTCGAGGGGCATTTCCCCGGCTATCCGGTCACACCGGGCGTCCTCATCATCGAATCGCTCGCCCAGACCGGCGGGCTCGCCGTTCTCTCGGCGCCCGAGAACGCCGGCAAGCTGGCGCTGTTCGCCGGCATCGAGAAAGCGCGCTTCAAGCGCCAGGTCATGCCGGGCGAGACTCTTGACCTCGAAATGACGCTCACGCGCCAGCGCGGACCCATCGGCGAGGGCACCGGCACCGCACGTGTCGGTGACGAAATCGCCGTGCAGGCGACCCTGCGGTTCGCGGTCATCGAAGGAGAGCAATGATCTCGGCACGTCCCATGACCCGCCGTCGTGCGCGGCTCCACACCGTCGGTTCGTTCCTTCCCGAGGGGCGCCTGACCAACGACGACCTCGAGCGCATGGTCGACACCAGCGACGAGTGGATCATGACCCGCACGGGAATCCGCGAACGCCGGATCGCCACGGGCGACGAGACCACGCTCACGTTCGCCGAGGGCGCCGCACGCGACATCCTCGATCGTGCCGGTCTGGACCCCGCGGACCTCGACGCCATCATCGTCCCGACGGCGACGCCGGAGGGCCTCTTCCCGACCACCGCCTGTCTGCTCCAGGATCGACTCGGTGCCCGCAAGGCGGCCGCATACGACTGCCTCGCGGCGTGCAGCGGCTTCGTCTACGGCCTCGCCCAGGCATACGGGTTCGTGGAGAGCGGACTTGCCGAGAACGTCCTCGTCATCGGCGCGGAGACCCTGACGCGCTTCACGAATTTCACCGACCGCACCACCTGTGTCCTGTTCGGTGATGGCGCCGGAGGGGCGCTCGTCACGGCCGGCGATGATTCGCTCACCGGTTTCCTCGGCTTCGACATCGGGGCCGACGGCGGTATGGGCCATGAACTCGGTCTGCCCGTGGGCGGAAGCGCGAACCCCGCCAACCGGCCGTTCGAGAAGGACGACGCGTTCATCTTCATGAACGGGCCCGCGGTCTTCAAGTTCGCCACCCGCGTCATCGTCGACTCGACCACCCGTCTCCTGGCGAAGACCGGTGTCTCGGCCGACGACATCGACCTGTTCATCCCGCACCAGGCCAACCTCCGGATCATCGACCACGCGGTCGAGAAGCTCGGCATGGATCCGGGGAAGGTCGTCGTCAACCTCGAGCGTTACGGCAACACCTCGTCCGCGTCCGTGCCGATCGCTCTCTCCGAGGCGCGCGACGACGGGCGACTGAAGCCGGGGTCCCTGCTCCTCATGATCGCGTTCGGTGCCGGACTCACCTGGGGCTCCACGATCGTCCGCTACGAGCCGCCGGTGGCCGCATGATCGCGCTCATGTTCCCCGGACAGGGGGCTCAGCAGGTCGGCATGGGCAAGGATCTGGCCGATGCGTACCCCGTCGCGCGTGACACCTTCGCGGAGGCCGACGAAGCGCTGGGGTACGGTCTGTCCGAGATCATCTCCACCGGTCCGGCGGAGCGTCTGGTCCCCACCGACGTCTGTCAGCCGGCGATCCTCGCGATGTCCGTCGCCGCGTGGCGCGTCGCCCGCGACCACGGCGTCAGCGGTGACGTCGTCCTCGGCCATTCGCTGGGTGAGTATTCGGCTCTCGTGGCCTGCGGAGCCATCGACTACGCCGAGTCCCTGCGGATCGTCGCTGAGCGTGGCGCCGCCATGCATGCGGCCGGCCAGGAGCGTCCGGGCACCATGGCCGCACTCCTGGGGCAGGACGACGCCGTCGTCGAGGCCCTGTGCGAGGAGGCCGGTGAGGTCTGGCCTGCCAACTACAACTGCCCCGGACAGGTCGTCGCGTCCGGATCGCTCGAGGGCATCGACCGGTTCGTCGCGCTGGCCGAGGAGCGCGGGTACAAGTCGTCCCTGCTCCAGGTCGGTGGGGCCTTCCACTCCCCGCTGATGGCGCCGGCGTCGAGCCGTCTCGCTCCCGCGCTCGAGGCCTGGACCCCTGCCGAGACCGAGATCCGCTTCCTCTCGACCACCACCGTCGAGGTCGAACCCGCTGAACGGCTCCGTTCGGTGCTGCTTGATCAGCTCACCTCGCCGGTCCGCTTCGGCCACGCGGTCCAGAAGGCCCTCGACCTCGGTGTCACCGGGTTCGTCGAGATCGGACCGGGCCGCGTCCTCTCCGGGCTCGTCCGCCGCGTCAAGCGCGACGCGACCACGTCGCAGATCTCGGAGCCCAAGCACATCGCAGCATTGGAGGCCGCCGGATGAGCCAGGGTGTCGCCATCGTCACGGGTGCCAGCCGCGGCATCGGCGCCGCCTGCGCCACCGCGCTCGCGCACGCCGGCTTCGACGTCGTCATCGGATACCGCCGCGATGCGGACGGTGCGGCACGCACCCTCGCCGAGGTCGAGTCCGCGGGAGCCCGGGGCCTCGTCCATCAGGTCGAGGTCGCCGACGAGGCGTCCGTCGCCGCCTTCGTCGCCGCGGCCGAGGAGTTCGGCGAGGTCGAGGCCGCGGTCCTGAACGCGGGCATCACCCGCGACGGACTGGCGCTGCGCATGACCGCGGACGACTGGAACGAGGTCGTCCAGACGAACCTGGGTGGGGCGTTCTTCACCGCGAAGGCCGTACTTCGCGGCATGCTGAAGCGACGCCGCGGGTCGATCGTCGCCGTATCGTCGGTCGTCGGTCTGGGCGGGAACGCCGGGCAGGCCAACTATTCGGCGGCCAAGGCCGGGGTCATCGGCATGGCGAAGTCGCTGGCGCGCGAGGTCGGCGCGCGAGGGGTGCGCGTCAACACCGTCGCTCCCGGCTACATCGTCACCGACATGACGGCTGATCTCACCGACGACCAGCGCTCGGCGCTTCTGTCGTCCACACCGCTGGCTCGGCTGGGGGCTCCCGCCGACGTCGCATCCGCCGTGGCGTTCCTCTGTTCGCCCGCGGCGTCGTACATCACCGGAGCTGTGCTGCCGATCGACGGCGGCCTGTCCATGTAGAGGGGGAAGACGTGGGGGTAACGGACAGACGCCGTGTGGTCATCACGGGGCTTGGGTTGGTGACGCCGCTGGGCACCGGTCGCGACACCGTGTGGCAGGCCGTGCTCGAGGGCCGGTCGGCCGCCGTGCCGATCACGCTCTTCGACACGTCGGAGCACGTGACCAAGTTCGCTTGCGAGATCAGCGAATTCGACCCCACCGAGTACATGGATGCGAAGGCCGCTCGGCGCATGGACCGCTTCGCGCAGTTCGCCGTCGCCGCCGGCAAGCTGGCGGTCGCGGACGCGGGGCTGGAGATCGACCGCGACTCCGACAACGACCGCATCGGGGCCATCGTGGCCTCGGGCGTCGGGGGCCTGAGGACGTTCGAGGACCAGGCGCGCGTCCTCCACGAGCGCGGTGCGAGCCGGGTCTCGCCGCTCTTCATCCCGATGATGATCGCCAACATGGGTGCCGCCCAGCTCTCCATGGCGCTCGGTCTGCGCGGCCCGCTCTCCTGCCCGGTGACGGCCTGCGCCTCGGGTAACCACGCCATCGGTGACGCTTTGGAGGCCATCCGTCGCGACCAGGCCGACGTGATGCTCGCCGGTGGGGCGGAGGCCGCCATCACGCCGATCGGCATCGCTGCGTTCAACTCGATGAAGGCCCTTTCGACCCGCAATGACGACCCCACAACCGCAAGTCGCCCGTTCGACATCGACCGGGACGGTTTCGTCATGGGCGAGGGCGGCGCTGTCCTCGTGCTCGAAGAACTTGCTCACGCACAAGCACGTGGCGCCGACATCATCTGCGAGGTCGTCGGCTACGGGATGAGCGGCGATGCCCATCACCTCACCGAGCCCGACCCCACGGCGAAGGGACCGGCCCGGGCGATGACCATGGCGATGGACAACGCCGGCCTGGCCGCCGACGAGATCGACTACGTCAACGTGCACGGCACCTCGACACCGGTCGGTGACCCGTCCGAGATCCGCGTCATCCAGCGTGCTCTGGGCACCGAACGCGCCGCATCGGTGGCGGTGAGCTCGACCAAGTCGATGCATGGGCACGCACTCGGAGCGACCGGAGGCATCGAGGCGGCCATCAGCGCCATGGGTATCCGCAACGGGGTCATCCCCGCCACCATCAACGTCGCCGAGCTGGACCCCGAGTGCGTCGGCGTCGACCACGTGCTCGACACCCCGCGTGAGGCGCCCCTCGGTGCCGTCCTCTCCAACGGGTTCGGCTTCGGTGGGCACAACGCCACGATCGCCATGCGGGCCTTCACGGGGTGACCGACCGTCCGGCAGGCCTCGACGGCCCGCTCTGGCGGCGCCTGCAGTTCGGGTTCACCGACGCCGTCTACGGACCGGGCACGAAGACGACTCCGTGGAGCTGGCTGGGGACCGAGCGCATCGCGGTCGGCAACCTGCCGACCCCGCGGTCGCTGCCGATTCTGCATGACGAGATCGGTGTCACCCATGTCGTGAACTGCCGCGCCAAGGCGCAGACGACCTTCAGCGGCGACCTCTACTGGGAGCGCCGCACCTTCGGTCCGGAGAACGTCGCCGAGGCGACGATGTGGGACCACGGTCGGCCCCAGGACCCCGCGGACTGGGCTCCGGCGGCGCTGTTCGCCGCCGAGGCGCTGGAGGATCCGGACGCCCGGGTCCTCATCCACTGCCAGCGTGGCCGGCGACGCAGCGTCCTCGTCGCCTACGCCACCCTGCGACTGCGCGGTCTCTCGTCCGATGACGCGGCACGCCTCATCCTGCGCCACCGGCGCGAGTCGCACCTGGTCCCCGAGTACCGCGAGAGCGTCGAGAAGTGGCTGGAGGAAACCGGGCGGGTCACTGAGGGGGAGTAGGCGCCGTACACGGGCAAAGCGTTGGTCCTTGGTTGCGCAGCCGAGGGACTGGCGGATGACAATGATCCTCCCGCCCGCCCCATCCAGCCGCCAGTCCCCGGGCTTCGCGCGGGGCCTCACATTTGGCCGGGGAGGCTGGGTGGTTGGGTGCGAATAACGCGCACCTGCCGTTGATCCTTGGTAGCGCTGCCAGGGATCAACGGTTTACCCGTGTACGGCAGGACCGACTGTGCCCGCACCCAACCACCGGCGAAAGATCGAGACGAGAGGCCCGACGTAGGAGGGACTGGCGGTTGGCCGGGGCGGGTGGGTGGATGCCCCTCCGCCAGTCCCTGGGTGCGTCATCCAGGGACTGATGGCAGCTCGGTCACCTGAGGCTGCTGTCATAATCCCCCGCAGTGTCCAAGCACATCCAGGTGACCGTCGACCGCCTCAAGCGGATCGCGCACATCCCCGAGCGGTCCAAGAAACCGCTCGATCCCACCACGTGCCCCAAGTGCGAGAGCCATTTCCGCGACGAGGAGATGGTGGCGAACGCGCGCGTCTGCACCAACTGCGGGCATCACTTCGCCATCACCGCCCGGGCGCGGCTCGACCACATGGCGGGCGGCGGGGAATGGCGCGAGATCTGGACCGAGCTGCGTGCCTCGGATCCGCTGCAGTTCGTGGACCTCGAGCCCTACCCCGACCGTGCCCGCAAGGCCGAGCAGAAGACCGACCTGGGTGAGGCCGTGGTCATCGCCGAGCTGGAGATCGAGGGCCGGCCGTGCGTCGCCGCCGTCATGGACTTCGCGTTCATGGGTGGGAGCATGGGCTCGGTCGTCGGCGAGAAGATCGCCCGCGCCTGCGATCGCGCGATCGAGCTCGGTGTGCCCCTTCTGGCCGTCAGCGCCTCCGGTGGCGCCCGCATGCAGGAGGGCGTGCTCGCCCTGATGCAGATGGCGAAGACGGTCGTGGCATTCGAGGAGATGGCCGACGCGAATCTCCCGATCATCGTCGTCCTGGCGCATCCCACCACCGGCGGCGTGTGGGCGTCGTTCGCCGCGCTCGGCGACTTCACCTACGCCGAGCCCGGCGCGCTCATCTCGTTCTCGGGCCCGCGCGTCATCGAGCAGACCACCCGTGAGAAGCTCCCGCCCGACTTCGGTCTGGCCGAGTCACAGCTCAAGAACGGCCAGATCGATGCGATCGTCGATCGGCGCGATCTACCGGCACGCATCGCCCGCGTCCTGCGTATCTGTGACCGTCCCGGTCTGGCACAGACCCCGACGCTTGCGCAGGCACTGACCGAGGCCGGCGGCGACCGCATGGGGAAGGTCGCCGAGTCGATCGCCCACACCGTCACCCACACCCTTCCGCGTCTGCCCGGCAAGGTGGCCAAGCGCGTCGGCCGGATGGTCGATCCGCGCAAGAAGGGCGCCGACGCATGAGCAGCTCACGCTCCGCAGGCGGCCGGTTCGTCCGTCGCATCGCCGGTCGCCGTCACCAGGCGTCGGCCGACACGTCCGAGTACTGGGACCAGGTCCAGCTGGCGCGCCATCAGGAGCGTCCCTACCCTCTCGACTACATCGGGCGGATCTGCACCGAGTTCGAGGAACTCCATGGGGACCGCTATCACGGTGACGACCCCGCCATCGTCGCCGGGATCGGCCGGTTCAACGACGCCCCGCTGGCCATCATCGGAGAGCAGAAGGGCCGCGACACGCAGGACCGGACGTACCGCAACTTCGGTATGCCGAGCCCCGAGGGCTACCGCAAGGCCATGCGGGTCATGGACCTCGCGGTCAAGCTCCGCGTCCCGCTCCTCACCCTCATCGACACCCCCGGTGCCTTCCCGGGCTCGGGTGCCGAGGACCGAGGGCAGGGAGGTGCCATCGCCCGGAGCATCGCCGCCATGGTGCGTATCCCGGTCCCGACGGTCGCCGTGATCGTGGGCGAAGGCTCATCGGGCGGAGCCCTGGCCATCGGCGTCGCCGACCGCGTCCTGATGTTCGAGCACGCCACGTACTCGGTCATCTCACCGGAGGGTGGTGCGGCCATCCTCTGGCGCGACGCCAGCAAGGCGCGTCTGGCGGCCGACGCGTTCAAGCCGACCGCCGCCACCTGCTACCGCTTCGGCATCGTCGATGCGGTCATCCCCGAGCCCGAGGGCGGCGCCCACACGGACTACGACGAGTCCGCACAGCAACTCGGCAAGTACGTCGAGCGTGAGCTTCGCGACCTCGCATCGCTGTCCGATGAGGACCGCCTCCGGCAGCGCCGCATCCGATTCCGCAAGCTCGGCGCACACCGCGAGTACGCCATCGGTGACCCGGCCGCGGTGGCCTCGGGACGCGTCGAGAGTGGCGCCCCGAAATCCTCGTCGTGACGGATCGCGCAGTCCGCGAAGAGACTCTGCCCACGGACGAACGCGAGGCCATCGCGCTTCTGGCGCCCGTCGGATACGGGATCATCGGCATCGAGCCGGGCACCGACGCCGAGGACGTCGGTGTCGCCCTCGAGGCCACCATCGCACGGCTCGCGGGGCATCCCCCGGACGATCCTCGGCAGACCGCCGTCGCGCTGGGTGCCGCCTACGGGGATGCGGTCTGCCGTATCACCGGATGGGAGTGGATCCGCCTGATCCGCGACGGCGAACCCACCCTCGCTGTCGCGTCGGATGATCGGTCCGTGTGCACCGAACCCATCGACGTCGTCCTGGACCGCCTGGCCGGTGGCACGGACGGTCACCTCGCGGGTTTCCTGGTCGCACTGGAACGAGGGCTGGTCTTCGACGGCGAGCCGGGGGACTACCGGGCGCTGCCGTAGGGGGCGCAGCCCTGGGACTGGCGGAAGGGCAATGATCCTCCCGCCCGCCCCGTCCAGCCGCCAGTCCCCGGGCTTTGCGCGGGGCCTCACATTTGGCCGGGGTCGTTGGAGTGTTGGGTGCGAATGACGCGCACCCTGCCGTTGGTCCTGTCGAGCGCAGCCAGGGAACCCACGGTTGGCCCGTGTACGGCAGGACCGACTGTGCCCGCACCCAACCACCTGCGAGAGATCGTCACGAGAGGCCCGACGCAGGAGGGACTGGCGGTTGGCCGGGGCGGGTGGGTGGATGCCCACCGCCAGTCCCCGAATACGCAACCCAAGAGGCAACGGCAGGAGACGCGTATGCGGGCCGGCGACGCTGCTCAGACGTCACCGGCCCGGCGGATGAGGTTTGTGAAAAGGAACGGTCCGCGGCTGCGGGCTCCTGATGTGCCTATCGGGGCACACCCGCCACCGGGGACAGAGAACGGCAGGGGGTCACACAGAGAAGAGAGGAAAAAGAGGGCTAGCGGGTGACGGGCTGCTGCTGCTGCGCCTTCGAAAGACGCACCGCGTCACGGAGAAGATCGCGATTCGTGTGGGCCGGACCGGCGGTGTCGCCGAGTACCTGGGCGAGCTCGCGGTGCCATTCGACGAGGCGCTTTCCGGGCGGACGATCGGGGTCCACTCGGGTGAGGTCGAGGGCCATTGCGGTGAGAGCTTTGAGCTCGACCGCGGGATCGGGACGTGCCATAGGGAGGGCTCCTTTGGTCCGGTGGGAGGGGTACGGACAGTCCCTGTATCGGCGACCCCTCAACGGAACTTGAGCGCGCCGTCTCACCTTTCGAGATCTCAGCCGGACGTGGTGATCTCCCTCTCGGTGTCGGGAGGCGCGACGACGGTGAGCGTCGGTCCGATGCCGATGTGGGCCTCGCGGTGCCATCCCAGGGGTTCGCCGTCCGCCTGGAAGGCGATCGGCTGCTCGGCTTGGACCGTGATCTCGCGCGCCCAGCCGTCGCGGACCCCGCGGGAGCCCAGGTGTCGCCCGTCCGCGTGGACGGCGCCGTTCAGGACGGCGGCGATGATGTCCGCGCGGTGACGGTGGATGCCCAGCCACCGCAGTCGCCCGTCGAACGTCGCGCCCGGCACCAGGTCCAGGGGGCGGGAGCCGACGTACGCATACGGTGAACCGGTCACGACCATGAGGCTCGCGAAAGTGTCCGATTCGCCGTCGTCGAGCGTCACCACGGCGCCCGCCGGCCGTGACGCGCGAATGGCGCCCAGCAGGGCGACCGCACCGAATCCGGCCTGACGGAAGTGGTGCTTGATCCAGGGGCGCGACTCGATGATCTGCACCGTCTCGGCGTCGATGCCGAACCCCGCGTTGACCAGGAACGTGCGGTCGGTCTGCGCCGTGATGAAGCGCCCCAGTGGGACCTCCCGCCGTCTGACCGCACCCATGACACGTCGGATGAGGGGGATGGCGTTCTGTCCCGGGTGGGGCCAGCCGAGGCTCCGGGTGAAGACGTTCGTGCTGCCGGCCGCGACCGGTAGGAGGGCCGTGTCCGATCCTGCCAGTGCGGCGGCGGCCTCACCCACGGTCCCGTCCCCGCCGATCACGGCGATGACCGTGGCGCCCGCGTCGCGGGCCGTGCGCGCCAGCTCACCGGCGTGTCCATGCCGTTCGGTGGTGTGGACGATCACCTCACCGGACACGACGAGCGCATCGTGGACGTCGTCGATCAGGCGCGTGGTCGCGCGTGTCGCCGTGGGGTTCACCACCAGCGCGACGTGCTCAGTCATCCTGCTCGCACTCCACATGGGCCAGAAAGCCCGCCACGAGGAGGGAGACCGTGTCGGCCGTCTCCTTCATCGGCAGGTGCCCTGCGTCGGGAATCCTCACGAGGGTCGAGCGCGGGATACCGGCGGCCAGGATGTCCGCGTCGGACGGCGGGGTGACCGTGTCGTCGGCGCCCACCATGACCAGGGTGGGGACGTCGATCTCGTGCAAACGGTCGGTCAGGTCGACCTCCGCAAGCGCCTCGTGATCACGAGCAAGGGTCTCGGCGCCGTTCTGAACGATCTGTTCCACCTCGTCTGCTCGGACACTTTCGTCGTCGAGATCCGGCCAGGCCTCGTCGATCAGGGTCTCCGCCGTCCCCGCGACGTCGGTACGCGCGGCCGCGACGCGGTCGTTCGTTACGGTGAACCGGGCCGCACTCGCCACGAGAACAAGCCCGCTGACAAGTTGTGGTGCGATCAGGGTCAGGTGCATCGCGATGGCCCCGCCCAGGGAGTGTCCGATGAACACGCTGGGACCCGGCAGGTCACGCAGTGAATGCGCAAGCCACTCGGCGTTGCCGCCGACGGTGCGAAGCGGTGTGCCGGCCGGATGGCCCGGGAGTGCGAGCACATAGCACCCCTCGAACCGCTGCTCCTGCATCGACCATGTGGACGTACCGCCGCCGACACCATGGAGGAAGACGGGACGGGGAGCCATCAGTGAAGTGTATTGGGTCCGGTCCGGGTGCCGGATCCGGTAGCGGTCGCCGTCTCGGACGGGGTGCGGCCGAGAGGCTCTCTGGTAGGCTCCCGCTCCTGTGAAAGCCCTGCTCATCGCCTGCGATTTCGACGGGACGGTCACGCAGCGCGACACCCTCCACGTCATCGTGGAGGCGTTCGGAGACCCCCAGGTCTGGGATGCCCTCGAACCGGCGCTGCACGCGGGCGAGATGACCGTTGAGGACGCGCTGACCCGACAATTCGCCACGGTTCATGCGACACCCGACGACGTGCGTCGGATCGTCGCCGCGCGCGCACCGATGCGACGGGGATTCGTGGATTTCATCGATTGGGCGCGGGGCGAGGGTCACGAGGTGCTCGTCCTGTCGAACGGATTCCGCTCGGTCATCGAGCCGGTGCTGGACGACGCCGGGCTCCATGATCTGGAGGTCGTCGCCAACGACTGCTCGTTCTCGTCGGAGGGCGCGGTCATCCGCTGGGACGACCGCGGCCCCAGGTGCACGGCGTGTGACCGGCCGTGCAAGCGTGCACCGCTGGCCGAGCGGCGCGCGGGACGCACGACGGTCATGATCGGGGACGGCATCTCGGACCGTTGCGTGGCCGGCGTGGCGGACCGCGTCTTCGCCCGTGACTTCCTCGCCCGTGATCTCGCGTCACGCGGGCGGCCCTTCACCCACTTCGACGACTTCGACCAGGTGCGCGGCGGTCTCGCGCAGATGGAGGCGGCTTCATGAGCTGGCGCGACGTTCCCAACGTGACCGGATCCCCGGACGGCTGGATCCGCATGGAGGAGGCGGTCCTGGCCCGCTGGAAGCACGACCAGATCTTCAAGCGCAGCCTGGAGCTCCGGGCGGACGCCGAGCCGTGGGTCTTCTACGAGGGCCCGCCGACGGCCAACGGCCGCCCCGGCTCACACCACGTCCTCTCGCGCGTCTACAAGGACATCTTCCCCCGCTTCCACACGATGCGCGGACGCCTGGTCCCGCGGAAGGCCGGCTGGGACTGCCACGGCCTGCCCGTCGAGCTGGAGGTCGAGAAGCAGCTGGGCATCTCGGGCAAACCCGAGATCGAGGCGTACGGCATCGCCGAGTTCAACGCGCGCTGCCGCGAGTCGGTCAGCGGGTACCTCGACGAGTGGGAGCGCCTCACCGAGCGCATCGGCTTCTGGGTCGACACCTCCGAGGCGTACCGCACGATGGACACGCCGTACATCGAGAGCATCTGGTGGAGTCTCAAGACCCTCTGGGACCGGGGTCTCATCTACGAGTCCGACAAGGTCGTCCCGTACTGCCCCCGTTGCGGCACCGCGCTGTCCAGTCACGAGGTCGCGCAGGGATACCGCGATGTCGACGATCCCTCGGTGTACGTGCGTTTCCCGCTGGTCGACGAGCCCGGTACCTCGTTGCTGGTCTGGACGACGACGCCGTGGACGCTTCCCGCGAACCAGGCGGCGGCGATCCATCCCGATGTGACGTACGCCCGCGTCGTCCACGGCGGTGACCGGCTCATCCTGGCCGAGCCCCTTGTCACTCGCGTGTTGGGTGAGGACGCCGTGGTGGAGGAGACCTTCCCCGCGTCGACGCTCGTCGGTCGCACCTATGGCGCGCCGTTCCCGTACGTCGACGGTGCCCATGTGGTCGTCACCGCCGACTTCGTCACGACCGACGACGGAACCGGCATCGTGCACATCGCCCCGCCGTTCGGTGAGGACGACCTCGCCGTCGGCCGTGCCAACGATCTCCCGCTCACCAACCCGGTCGACCGCCAGGGCCGTTACACGGCGCAGGTGACCGACTACGTCGGCCGCTTCGTCAAGGAGGTCGACGACGAGCTCATCGCCGACCTCGACGGACGTGGGCTCCTGCTGCGCTCCGAGACGTACGGCCACGCCTATCCGCATTGCTGGCGGTGCAGCACGCCGCTGCTCTACTACGCCAAGCCGTCCTGGTATATCCGCACCACCGATTTCCGGGAGCGTCTGCTCGATCTGAACTCCGGTATCGGCTGGCATCCGGAGCACGTGCGCGACGGCCGCTTCGGCCGTTGGCTCGAGGGCAACGTCGACTGGGCCATCTCCCGTGAGCGGTACTGGGGCACGCCGCTGCCCCTGTGGCGCTGCGGATCCTGTGAGTCCGTCAGCGCCGTCGGCGGCTTCGACGAACTGCGAGAGCGGGCCGTGGTCGCCCCCGGCGAGGACTTCGACCCGCACCGGCCGTACGTGGACGACGTCCGTCTGCGCTGCGACTCGTGTGGTGGCGAGGCCGAGCGTGTGCCCGAGGTCATCGACGTCTGGTACGACAGCGGCGCCATGCCGTTCGCCCAGCACCACTATCCGTTTGCGGGCGAGGACAGCCTGGACGGCCGCTTCCCCGCCGACTACATCTGCGAAGCGCAGGACCAGACCCGCGGTTGGTTCTACTCGCTTCATGCCGAGGCGACGATGCTGTTCGACGAGGTCGCCTACCGGAACGTCGTCTGCCTGGGGCTCATCCTCGACGGCGAGGGCCAGAAGATGAGCAAGAGCCGCGGCAACGTCATCGAACCGTGGTCCGTGCTCGACCGTTCCGGGGCCGACCCCTTCCGCTGGTACCTCCTCACCGCCCAGCAGGCGGGAGAGTCGTTCCGCTTCAGCCAAGACGCGATCGACGACGCCATGCGCCGCTTCCTGCTCACGCTCTGGAACACGTACTCGTTCCTCGTCACCTACGCCGCGCTGCCGGACGGGTGGGCGCCCGGCGACGCAGCCCCCGCCGTCGCCGACCGTCCCGCCATCGACCGCTGGGCGCTGGCGCGGCTCGCCGACACCGTCGACGAGGTCACCGCGTCCCTCTCGGACTACGACGCGTTCTCGGCCGGCCGCGCCATCGCGTCGTTCGTCGACGACCTCTCCAACTGGTACGTGCGCACCGGGCGCCGCCGCTTCTGGCGCTCCGACGAGCGCGCCGATCAGGAGGCGGCGTTCGCCACCCTGCACGAGTGCCTGACGACCCTCTCCTCGCTCGTGGCGCCGTTCTGCCCGTTCGTGGCCGACGAGATGTACGGGAACCTCGTGGCCGCCCACGACCCCGATGCACCGCCGAGCGTCCACCTGACCGACTGGCCCGCCGCCGACTCGGAGCGCCGGGATCCCGATCTCGTCCGGGCGATGGCCGCCGTCCGCGACGCCGTCTCCCTCGGACGTGCGGCCCGCAAGGACGCCAAGATCCGGGTGCGCCAGCCGCTCGCCGAGGCGGTGACCGCGTGCTCACCGGCCGATGCGCAGGCGATGGCGGGGCACGTGCAGCTGATCTCGGACGAGCTGAACGTTCGCGAGGTCCGCTTCGTCACCGATCCCGCCGAGCTGGTCGAGATCACCGTCAAACCCAACTACCGCTCGCTCGGACCCCGGTTCGGGAAGTCCATGCCGGCCGTCGCCGAGGCCGTCGCCGCGCTGGACGGCGCCGACACCGTACGCACCCTGGACGACGGGGGCACGGTCTCCATCGTCGTCGACGGCACCTCGCACGACCTCGGGTCGGACGACGTTCTGCGTGAGGTCCGCCCGTCGGAGGGCTATGTGGTCGCGACGGACGGTCCCATCGCCGTGGGGCTCGCCACCACCCTTGACGAGGAACTGCGTCGCGAGGGCCTAGCGCGTGAGGTGATCCACGCCGTCCAGGCCGTCCGCAAGAACGCCGGCCTCCGAGTGGAGGAGCGCATCCGGCTGCACCTGGACGGGTCCGGGCCGCTGCGTGAGGCCATCACGGAGCACGCCGACCGCATCCGCGGCGAGACGCTGGCCGATTCGATCACCACCGGGCACGGAGCCACCTTTGCGGGGATCGCCCGCGAGGAGCAGATGCTCGACGGGGAGCCCCTGGCCATCCGTCTCGACCGCGTCTGACGGGACAGCGACGGGAGGCCGGGCTCCGGCCCCCCGTCGACACGGACGGCGTCCGGGAGTAGTGTCGCCGGCATGAACAGAGCATGTCGCCGTTCGGTACTCGCAATCGCCGTCGCGGGCCTGGCCCTCGTGCCGGCCGCCCAGGGGGCGCTGGTCGTGAACTCGGGTGTCGCCGGGGTGAAGCTCCAGATGACCCCGGCAAAGGTGCGCGCAGTCCTTGGGAAGCCTGCGGCCACCCGGACCGTCCGGCATCCGATCACGGGCTCGGTGACCATCCACACCTATCGTGGCCTCGTGATCCACTACTTCCACGGGCGCGTCGGTCACATCGTCACCACGCGCACCGCCGAGCGCACCAAGAAGGGCATCGGCGTGGGGTCGACCGAGGTCCAGGTCCGGACCCGTGTGGGCCGCGTGACGTGCAGCACGGCGGCCGGTCGCCGGTCCTGTTCGGTCGGGAACTTCCGCCCCGGAACCCCGGTGACCAGCTTTGACCTCAGGAACGACAGGGTGTACCGGGTGAGCGTCGGCCTCGTCATCGACTGACGTTGCGTCTCCCTGGCCGGCGAAGGTCGGGGCGGACGGGCAATCCGCTACCTTCTCAGGCGATGCGACTCCGACAGGTACTTCTGGGAGCGGCTGCGGCTCTTGCGGTCGCGACGGCCGCGGGATGCGGGAACGTCGCCGACGAGATGCCCAAGGTGACGGGAGCCTTCGGCGAGTCGGCGGAGATCACGATACCGTCCAACGGGCCGCGCGGATACTCGGTGACGACGCTGATCGCGGGTGACGGGCCGGTCACCCAGCCGGGTGATGTGGTGGACATCCGCTTCACCGGTGCGTCATGGCAGACGGGGGAGAGCCTCGGCAGCAGCCACGAGCAGCAGGTCTCGATCCCGGTGAACGCGTCCCCCGCCGAGGGCGAGGGTCTGAACGAGGCGCTCATCGGCAAGCGTGTGGGCAGCCGCATCATGGTCGTGCTGCCACAGTCGGGTACGGACGAGATGGGCCAGCCGGTCACCGACACGGCCGTGCTCGTCCTCGACGTCATGGACATCGCATTCCACGGTCCCTCGGGCACCGTCGCGCAGGCGGGTGCGGGTCTCCCCACGGTCGCCGGCCGGCGTGGTCACAAGCCGGAGATCACCATCCCGAAGACGGACCCTCCGAAGGAACTCGTCGCCGACACCCTGATCCAGGGGGACGGCGCCGTCGTGAAGGCCGGTGAGACGATCGTGGCGCAGTATGTCGGCGTCATCTGGGCCGACGGCCGTCAGTTCGACGCGTCATGGGACCGCGGTTCACCCGCCAGCTTCCCCGTCGGCTCGGGCCAGGTCATCCCGGCCTGGGACACGGGCATCGTCGGGAAGCGCATCGGCAGCCGCGTCCTCATCGTCGCCCCGCCTGCCGAGGGCTACGGCCCGCAGGGCAATGCGCAGGCCGGTATCTCGGGGACCGACACCCTCGTCTTCGTGGTGGACATCCTGGGGGTTGTTCCCGCGCAGTAAGGGCAGCGGCGGGATCCCCGGCCACCATGGGCCGTGTCCCGCGCGGGATCGCCCGTGCTCCGGGCGGTCCGGATGATCGTCGGAACCGCACCCCGTGTGTGTCAGGCGTGGCCGGTCGCGTGATCGGCGATGCCTGACGGCTGCCGCGACGTCCGTACTTGACGACGCGTGTCGCGATGCCTACCTTCTCTACCAAGTTTATTGGAATAGATGAGGAGCCCCGATGACACCCGTGTCCCCGACAACCGACGGCACGTCCCTTTCCGGCGCCGGCGACGACGCCCTCAGGTTCGCCTACTGGGTACCGAACGTGAGCGGTGGGCTCGTCGTCAGCAAGATCGAGCAGCGGACCGACTGGGGGTACGACTACAACGTCAAGCTCGCTCGGCTCGCCGAGAACAACGGCTTCGACTACGCCCTCTCACAGGTCCGCTACATCGCCTCATACGGCGCCGCATACCAGCACGAGTCCACGAGCTTCAGTCTGGCGCTGCTGTTGGCGACGGAGCGCCTCCGGGTCATCGCCGCCATCCATCCCGGTCTCTGGCATCCCGGTGTGCTCGCCAAGTACATCGCGACCGCCGACCATCTCTCCGGCGGTCGTGCGGCGATCAACGTCGTGTCCGGCTGGTTCAAGGACGAGTTCACCAAACTCGGTGAGCCGTGGCTGGAGCACGACGAGCGCTACCGGCGCAGCGAGGAGTTCATCCGTGTCGTCCGGGAAATCTGGACCGGTGAGCACGCGGAGTTCAACGGTGACTTCTATCGACTCCACGACTTCGATCTGAAGCCCAAGCCGCTCGTCCTCCCGGATCGCCCGACGCCGGAGATCTTCCAGGGCGGCAACTCCACGAGTGCCCGGCTCATGGCCGGACGTGTCTCCGACTGGTACTTCAGCAACGGCAAGGACCTCGACGGCGTGACCGAGCAGATCGCCGACGTCCGGGCGGAGGCGGCCCTGCACGGGCGGTCCGTGAGGTTCGGGCTGAACGGTTTCCTGATCGCCCGGGACACCGAGGCCGAGGCCCGCGAGGTCCTGCGCGAGATCATCGCCAAGGCTGACCACGAGGCCGTGAAGGGATTCGGATCGGCCGTGAAGCAGGCCGGCCAGTCGACGTCCGACAAGGCCGGGATGTGGGCCGACTCGGAGTTCGCCGACCTCGTCCAGTACAACGACGGGTTTCGCACCGGGCTCATCGGGACGCCTGAGCAGATCGCCGACCGGGTCATCGAGTACAAGAAGCGCGGGGTCAACCTGTTCCTCCTGGGTTTCCTGCACTACCACGAGGATGTGGAGTACTTCGGCGCCAACGTCCTTCCCCTGATCCGTGAGCGCGAGGCGGACGCTGTGAGCCGCGGCGAACTCGCCGTCGCCGCCGGATGAGTACCACGGACACCGCGAAGCGGTCCGCGCCACCCCTCTCCGGGGCGCGGGTCCTGGTCGATGACACCGCGGCGCTCACCGAGGCCTCGCGCATCGCACCCGTCATCGCCCACACGGCCTCGGCGCGGGACCGGGGGCGGGTCTCCCCCCGCCGGGAACTCGACCTCCTGTCCTCGTCGGGTCTTCTCTCCATCACCGTTCCGGCGTCGGCCGGCGGACCCGACGTCCGCCTCGGGACCCTCGTGGAGGTGGTCCGACGCATCGCCGAGGCCGACGCCAGCGTCGCCCAGATCCCCCAGAGCCACTTCGTCTTCCTGGATCTCCTTCGTCGCCTCGGCACCCCGGCCCAGCGGGAGCGCGCATTCTCCGCCGTTCTGGGCGGCGCCCGGATCGCGAACGCACAGACCGAACGCGGTACGGCCACCATCGCGGAGGATCGCACCACGCTCCGATGGGATGGTGATGTCTACCGCCTGACCGGCGAGAAGTACTACTGCACGGGTGCGCTTCTCGCGGATCTGCTCGCCGTGCGCGCCACGATCGACGGCGGGCCGATCGACGCGCCGAAGGCCGTGGCCTACATCGATGCCGCACGTGCGGGCATCACCATCGTCGACGATTGGAACGGGCTCGGACAGCGCACCACCGCCAGCGGAACGACGACGTTCGAGGAGGTCACCGTCGAGGCGGACGAGGTCGTGGCGTACACCACCCTCTTCGACGGACCGTCGACGTACGGTGCCCGGGCACAGATCCTCCATGCGGCGATCGACGCGGGCATCGCCCGGGCCGCGCTGCGCGCCGGTGTCGGTGCGGTCGAGGCCGCCCGCCCCTGGTTCGAGGCCGGGGTCGACCGAGCGGCGGACGACCCGCTCACCGTCCAGCAGGCGGGCGAGCTGGAGCTCCAGGTGCGCGCGGCCGAAGCGCTCCTCGTCGAGGCGGTACGTCGCATCGAGGAGGCCGAGTCCGCGATCACCGACGACAGTGCCGCCGCCGCCTCC
The DNA here is from genome assembly GCA_964531025.1 of uncultured Bifidobacteriaceae bacterium. GTDB lineage: Bacteria > Actinomycetota > Thermoleophilia > Miltoncostaeales > Miltoncostaeaceae > CALMEC01. The sequence continues at coordinate 1,563,442 of CAZHDY010000001.1, forward strand.
CTGGCGGTTGCCGCCGCCAAGGCGTCCGCTGCCCGGGCCGCCGTCGCGGCCGGGAGCGAGATCTTCGAACTGGGCGGGACGCGGGCCGCGTCCGACACCCTCAACCTCGCGCGTCTGTGGCGTGACGCACGTACCCACACGCTCCACGACCCCGTCCGATGGAAGATCCAGCACCTCGGGCGCTGGGTCCTGTCGGGCGAGCGACCTCCGCGTCACGGCCAGCTCTGACGCCGGCGATGCACGTCCATCACCGACGAACCGATCCACGATGACGAATCCCCTCTCCTTCCACTGGTTCCTCCCGACGAACGGCGACTCCCGCTACATCACGGCTGGTCATGTCACCTCCACCCCTGAGATCGCGGTGGGTGACCGGGAGGCGAGCATCGGCTACCTCGCGTCGATCGCCCGGGCGGCAGAGGACTTCGGCTTCACCGGCGCCCTCACCCCGACGGGTGCGTGGTGTGAGGACGCGTGGCTGACCACGGCGATGCTGGCGCGCGAGACCGAGCGGCTCGCGTTTCTGATCGCCCTGCGTCCCGGCCTGACCAGCCCGACGCTCGCGGCCCAGATGGCATCGACCTTCGTCCGTCACGCCCCGGGACGCCTTCTTCTGAACGTGGTGGTCGGCGGTGAGTCCCATGAACAGCGCGCCTACGGGGACCGACTCTCCAAGGACGAGCGCTATCGGCGATGCGACGAGTTCCTCCTGGTGGTCCGCGAGCTGTGGGAAGGGCGCCGTGTGACCTTCCACGGTGAGCACGTCAAGGTCGACGACGCCAGGATCCCGTCGCTGCCGGCACCGGTACCCCCGCTGTACTTCGGTGGTTCGTCGGCAGCCGCCGGTCCCGTCGCGGCGCGTCACTGTGACGTCTACCTCACCTGGGGCGAGCCCATCCCTGCGGTGCGTGCGAAGCTCGAATGGATCCGCGAACTGGCGGGAGGCTATGGGCGTGAGCTGCGGTTCGGCATACGTCTGCACGTCATCTCGCGCGACACGAGCGAGGCGGCGTGGTCCGAGGCCGGCCGGCTCCTCGACGCCATCGGTGAGGATGCGGTTCGCGATGCTCAGCGCAGCCTGGCGCGAAGCGAGTCCGTCGGCCAGGCGAGGATGCGCGGACTGCACGAGCAGAGCCGGCGCGACGGATCGTGGCGCGATCCCCGCGCACTTGAGATCGCCCCGGGCCTGTGGGCGGGAGTGGGCCTCATCCGCGGTGGTGCGGGAACGGCGCTGGTGGGGAGCCACTCCGAGGTCGCCGACGCGATCGCCGCCTACGCCGAACTGGGCATCGACGAGTTCATCCTGTCGGGCTACCCCCACCTCGAGGAGCTGTACTGGTTCGGTGAGGGTGTACTGCCGCGCCTTCGTACCCGGGGACTGGCGGCGGAATCCTCTGGATCGGCCGCGACCGTCAACCAGGCGTTCCTGCCGGCGGCATCATCGTGAGTCGTCGGTCATCACGCTGTTCCGGAGGCATCCGATGAGCACGGTCGTCGTCGTGGGAAACCCGAAGGCGCGGTCGCGTACCCGGCGCGCGGCGGAGACCGTGGCCGACGGGCTCACCGGGCGACCGCCGGACGCCGTGGTCGAGCTGGCAGACCTCGGACCCGCCCTGTTCGACTGGACCTCGTCGGAGGTCGAGCCCGCACTCGACGCCGTGCGCGGGGCGCGCCTCCTGATCGTGGCGAGCCCGACCTACAAGGCGACGTACACGGGCCTGCTCAAGCTGTTCCTCGACCGCATCGGTGCCGGTGAGCTCGCCGGGACAGCGGCCGTCCCGGTCATGCTCGGTGGACTTCCCCGGCACAGCCTCGCCCCCGAGGTCTTCCTGAAACCGGTGCTGGTCGAGCTGGGTGCCAGCACGCCGACGTCGTCGCTGTTCCTCCTGGAGTCCGAGTGGGAGACCTCACCGGAGCTTGAGGCGTGGTACCCGCAGGCCCGCGCGGACCTGGCCGGGTGGGTGGAGGGCTGACGCGCCGTCGTCAGTCTTGCGCCTTGGTCAGCGAATCACTGCTTGAACACATGAATGTGGAGCCCTGAGGGTTCCGCGGTTGAAGCAGGATGGATTTGCGACATTGATGGTGCGTGGTCAATGTCGGGACGGTAGGTAGCCGGTAGACCGTAAGGAGACTCGGCTCGGGGGTTACGAAGCCACTGGAGTCGGGTTGGCTACGCGGCTCTGCAGGTTAATCAGGCCGACGTGCAAGGATCCCGCGAACCTCCGAGTGGTGACTGATGTAGGCGCACAGGTTGCGATTGAGAAGGCCTGCGATGTGAAGAAGATCGTCATGCAGTGCGACGATGTCTCTGGTGAGTAGGGGTTCATGATGGGCGATTCGGTTGCGAAGCTCGTGAAGTCGACCGATCGCGCCGTCTACATCTGTGCGACGGGTGCCTGACGGATAGGCATGGTGAAGGGCCGGCCGCCATATGCTCACTTCGTGAGCGGATGACGTCAGGTAGCGCCAGAATCCGAGATTGAGTTGGGCAATGACCTTGCCTGGAGATGCTCCCCGACCGCCGGCAAAGCGAAGGGCGCGGTTCAGTTCGTCACGGCGACGCTCGTTGACATCGACTTTCCTCCCCTTCTTCATGCGGAAGATAGGTGCGAATACAACGTCTCCCTCGGCGGTCCAGTGTCGGGTCGCAGGGAGGTACGCGGTCAGTGCACGGTCATAGGCGTTGCGCAGGCCGACCTCGAAGTGCGCAGTGTCATGCACCAGCGCTGCGGACAACCGCGTGTTCCACTCATAGAGTCGAAGGGCGGCTCCAGGGTCGTCGCCCGCAGCGTCCAGAAAGACTCTGAACCGCGGTTCGCTGAGCCAATCGGTGACCCACGTACCCGCAGTCGGTGGTGGCGGGTCGATGGGTGGTGTTGGCATCGAGCGAGGTATCCCCTACACTGGTTTCAGAACGCCCCGGTGGACCTCTGACTTCGGTCATGTCGCCGGGGCTATGTCTTTCGTAGAAGCCGGTTGCGACGCTGGTCGGGATGGGTGATCGCGGTGTGGTACACGTCGTCGGCGACGCCGACCCGCCACTCGTCAAGGTCCCGGGGCCTGGCCGTCGCACTTGGCTCCGAGGAATCCTGCTGAAGACTTCTAGGCGCCGCCGCCGCCCCAGGTGGCCTGCCGTCGGCCGAGGAGGACGTCGTTGTCGGCGCGGAGACGATTCCAGATCGCGTCGGGGTCGAGACCGAGCTTCTCGATGATCTCGTCCAGCCGCACCACCTCACGCGGGTTCTCGATGCGGAGACCGACGATCTGACCGTCGGCGGTGACGGTGGAGACGCTGTCGTATCCCTCCACGTTGTCCATGCCGATGTCGGCGAACGGCTGGCAGGCGTGGATGCTGAAGTAGATGGCCAACGCGGGTGCTCCTTCGTTACTCGGACGTGATGACGCGGTCGATCAATTCTGACAGCTTCCTCGGTTTCGGGACCCCCCGGATGCGACCGGCCTCTTCGCCGTCGGCGAACAGGAGAACGGTGGGAAGGGTGAGCACCTGGTACCGCCCGACGAGGTCGGGTGCCTCGTCGGCGTTCAGCCGGACGCATTCGAGGCGATCGCCGTACTTCGCGGCGACATCGACGACCAGCGGCTCGACCTTCCGGCAGGGCACGCACCAGGGTGCCCAGACGTCCACGAGGACCGGTCGCGACGCGGCCAGGACACGTGCGTCCCAGGTGCCGGACGAGACCTGGTCCATCTCGGACTACGGGTTGAGGATCACCGGCATGCCGACGGCGACCTCTTCGTAGAGCTCCTCGACGTCCGGGATGTTCATGCGGATGCACCCGTGGCTGGCGGCGGTTCCGATCGAGCCCGACGCATAGGTGCCGTGGATCCCGATGGCGGGGGCCGACGTCCCGATCCAGCGTGTACCGAGCGGGTTGCCGGGACCGGGCGGGATGGGACCGAGCCCCTTGGCCCACGGGCTGTCGGGCGGGAACCAGGAGGGGTCGACCTGCTTGTTCACCACGTGATAGCTGCCGGTGGGGGTGGCGAAGCCGGGTGCGCCGATGGCGACCTTGAACGTCTTCACGACCTTGCCGTCGCGGTAGAGCGCGAGGCGGAACTTGCTGAGGGTCACGACGATCTTGCCGACGTACGCCTCACGGGTGCGCGGTCCGAAGATGCCGTTCTGAGAGAGCTTGTGGACGGCCTGGTAGCGGCGGACGCCCTGGGTCGTGCGCGCGTCGTAGACGCCCGTCACTTTGACTTTCTTGAAGCCGCGGTCCACCAGCCCCTGCTGGAGGGCCTTCACGTCCTCGCCGCGGGCACCCTCGATCAGATCCTTGGTACCGAACTCCTCGGTGCTGTCCACCAGGATCGAGTGCTGCTTCTGCGTGCGGTTGCCGGCGGCGTCGGCGGCATAGACGACCACCGTGTTGCGCCCCTGCGGCAACGTTCCCACCGACAGCTGGAACGTCCTGTCCTTGAACGACACGGTCGGCTCGTCGGTGCCCTCCGCGCCCTGGTCCGAGCGCACCGGTGTGATCGCGCGGCCGTTGACGATGACGCCGATCGTGGTGGCGGCCGGATCGTCGTCGGTGATCTCACCGGTGAAGAGCGGCGTGTCGGTCTCGGTCATCTTGGTCGGGACATCGGCCACCGACAGACCCGGGGCCTTCGTGTCGACCGTGAACGCGCGGACGGCGCGCGTCGTGTTGCCGGCGCGGTCCTTCGCGACGATCGTGAGCTTGGCCGGGCCCTCCTTGAGCGGTGCCTTCGTGGCGAAGACACCATTGGGGCGGCTCTTGACGGTTCGCGTCCCGCCGGGCCAGCGGATCGTCACGGTCGACCCGGGCTCCGTCCGTCCGTTGACGGGGACCGCCCGCTCGTTGACGGCGCCGCCGACCTCGGGGACGTTCAGCTTCAGCGGTGGCGCCGTGGTGTCGACCTCGAACTCCCACTGCTGCGACACGTTGCGTGCGAACAGATTCCGGGTCGCGATCCGTGCATCGACGGTGTGACGACCCTCTTTGAGGCTGACGGTCCGCACGACGAGGCGTCCGTTTCCGTCACGCGCGACGAGGTCCGTGCGGTCCTTGCCGTTGATCGTCACCCTGACATCGGAGAGCCGGTCGACGTTTGAGGTCTCGAATGCGATCTCCGGCTTTGCGGTGCGGACCGCCGCGCCGGGTGCCGGCTCCACCGAGCCGATGGACGCGCGGGATGTGTACTGGGTACCCGCGAAAGCGGTGCCTGCGGCCAAGGCCACGGCTCCGACGCCGATGATCGGCCATGTGAAACGACCCACGCCCAACTCCTCATGTCAAACGATCGACGCCGTCCCGGATGACGATGCCCGGAGTCTAGTCGCCCTCTTCGGGGGCACCCAGGCTTGCGGCACCGATTAACCGACCGTTTACCCTTCGAGCATGACATCCGGAAACCTGCCCACCAATGGGGAGATCGCGCGATCCTTCGCGCTGCTCGCCGACCTGCTCGAGATCGACGGCGAGCGCTCACGTCATCGGCTGCTGGCGTACCGTCGCGGGGCCGCGCGCGTGTCCCAGGTGACCGACTCGGTCGCGCGCATGGCTCTCGACGGTCGTGCGACCGACCTCCCGGACATCGGATCGACCCTGCAGGACAAGATCGTGGAGCTCGCCCGCACCGGGGAGATCGGCGCGCTCACGCGGATCGCCGAGCGGGTTCCGGTGGGTCTCGCGGACATCGCCGCCCTGCCGGGTATCGGGCCGAAGCGTGCCCGCGCCGTCTGGCAGGCGCTCGGCGTCGTCGATCTGGAGGGACTGGACGCGGCGATCGCCGACGGAAGCCTCGTCACCGTGGAGGGCATCGGCCCGAAGACCGTGGCGCAGCTGGCGGACGAGCTGGCGGCTCGTGCGCAGGGTGGGGGCACCGGCGAGCGCGTCCCGCTGGGGCGGGCCGATCCGGTCGCGCAGCGGTTCGCCCGTGATCTGGGCGCGCTCGACATGGTCGGTCGTGCCGTGGTCGCCGGGGGCATCCGGCGGGGCAGTGAGACCGTCCACGACATCGATCTCGTCGTGGAGACGGAGGATCCGCAGGCGGTGACCGATGCGATGCGCGACCATCCGATGGCGACGGAGCTGCTCTCGTCGGGAACCGGCGGTGCGGCCGTCATGACGCAGTCGGGTATCCGGGTTGAGGCCCGGTTCACCCCGGCGTCCTCCTTCGGGAACCTGCTCCAGCACCTCACGGGGAGCCGGGCCCACAACGTCCGGTTGCGTGAGATGGCGGTACGCGGGGGACTGTCGGTGTCCGAGCATGGCATCACCCGGCCGGACGGCGAGATCCTCCGGTGCGCCGACGAGGAGGCCGTCTACGCGGAGCTGGGTCTCGCCTGGATCCCGCCCGAGCTCCGGGAGGACACGGGCGAGATCGCCGTGGCCGAGACCGGGTCGTTTCCCGAGATGGTTCGCGAGGAGAATCTGCGCGGCGAACTCCACTGTCACACGGACTGGAGCGACGGGCGCAACACGCTCCGCGAGATGGTGGTGGCGGCGCGTTCCCTGGGGCTTGAGTACATCGGCATCAGCGACCATTCGGTCAGCCTCGCGATGGCGGGGGGCCTCGATGCCGACCGCGTACGCATGCAGTGGGACGCCATCGACGAGATCAACGCGGAGTTCGACGACATCGATGTGCTGAAGGCGTGCGAGGTCGACGTCCTTGCGGATGGACGCATCGACCACCCGGACGACCTGCTCGCCGGGTTCGACTGGGTGACCGCCAGCCTTCACAGTGGTTTTCGTCAATCGCGGCAGCAGCTCACCAAGCGTGTCCTGGCCGCCGTCGATCACCCGTTGGTGAACGTGGTCGGTCATCCGACGGGCCGCATGTTCGGGCGGCGTGAGGGATACGACCTGGACCTGGACGCCGTCTTCGCCCGTGCCGCCGAGACCGGCACCGCGCTTGAGATCAACGCCCAGCCGAAGCGGCTCGACCTGAATGCGACCAACGCGCGTCGGGCCCTGGCCTCAGGGGTGGATCTCACGATCGGCACCGACGCCCACTCGACGGACGAGCTGGCCGTCCGGCGCTACGGCATCCTGACGGCGCGTCGCGCGGGAGCGACGCCGGACCGCATCGTCAACACCCGTGGTCGGGAGGATCTGCGCGCCATCCGCGACCGTGCTCGCTGAGGATGCGCGTACGTCGACGGGCGTGAGCGACACCTCGGGTGCCAGGCACCCGGGGTACCGCTCCCGTCAGGAGGGCAGCGAATCGGCGAGTACGTGCAGGAACGTGTCCGTGCCCGGCACGACACCGTCGACGAGGCGATCGGCGGAGTCCGTCACGATCGGCGGCGTCTCGGACGACCGCACTCCGACGCACAGTGTCCGTTCCAAGCGGCGCTCGTCGCGGAGTGAGGCGAGCATCGTCCAGACGGTCACGTCGGTCCGGTCGTCGCCGATCGAGATGACCGACCGGATCGCGGGTGCGTCGGCGAGGATGATGCGGGTCGCCGTGCCCTTGGAGCTGTCACCCGCCGGATGGACCTCCAGCGACATCCGCCCGGGCTCGACCCGCAGTCCGGTGTCGCGCCCCCTCGGGGCCACGTGGGCATCGAGGAACGCCCGGGCCATGTCCACGTCGGGGGCGTTGCGGTAGTGGAACGTCAGGGTGGCTCCCTTGTCCTCCAGCCAGAGGCCGTGGCGCTCCAGCTCGTCCGGCCTCCAGCCGTCGGCGAACTCCCGGAGCGGTGCGGGATCCCCGACGCCGGCGTCGATCGGGTGGCCGTCGATGCCGACGATCTCGGTGCCGTGGTTGCCGGAGTACAGGACGCCGTCCATCGCGACGATGCGCCGGAGGTCTGCCAGCGATCGGCCGCTGATGAAGGCGACGAGGCCGATGCGGGATGTGAGCCGCTCCAAGGACCGGCGGATGGTGCCGGGGATGGCGACGGCGTGGGGGTCAGGGACGATGGGAGCGAGTGTGCCGTCCAGGTCGAGAAGGAGCGCGAGCTCGTCCGGTTCGGAGGTGAACGGCGCCAGGTCCGAGGGGTCGACCATGCGGGCGACGCTATCAGCGTCGTGACGGCGGCGGATCCGTGATCCCATGGCCTCGTGAGTGATGACGTGGCCCGCTGTTGTGAGGATTGGTGTATGGATTGTGGACTTTAAGCAGGGAATTGGCCGTCGGGGATAAACTGTGCGCTTCATGGGTGGGGACAGCAGCGACGACCGGATGAGGCGACCCCGGCGCAGGTTGACGCGACGTCACGTCGCGCGTGCGGGGATCCTCGGCGTCGTGACGGCGGCTCTGGCGGTTCCCGCCACTGCCGGGGTCACGTCGGTCGGTGTGCGCCCGTTGCCGCCCGATCGCATGGGCACCGTGGTCGGATGGCAACCGAAGTCGAAGACGGCCGTCGTGGCGTTGAACTCCGGTCGGCTCATGACCATCCATGCCGTCCGCCGGCACAAGCCGGGCACGCGTGTGCGCGTCACCGGCATCAAGTGGGGTCGGCCGACCGCGGGCATCAAGTGGAGTCGCGCGCCTCAGGGCATCAAGTGGGGTATCAAGTGGGCCCGCAACGGCACGTTCCAGTCTGGCCTTCGGCCGGTGTCACAGACGAGGAAGACGCGTGTCCGTGGCGTCGTCGTCCAGCGTTACGCCGGTGCTGTCGCGGTCGGCACCCGGGGTGGCGTGGTGGTCGTCCGGCAGGCCGTGTGGCTTCCCCGTAACGGCAAGAAGACCAAGGCGCTGCACGCCGTCCGTCCGGCTGTCGGCGATCTCGTCACGACGAACGTCACCATCGCCGCCAACGGGACGCTGCACGGTGACGGTGTCCGCGTCATTCCGACCGCCGGCCCCATCCCGATTCCCACCGGAGGCGAACTGCGTAGGGTCGGGAACACCGTTCGCGTGACCACGGTCGTCGATTCCTCCTTCGTCGTCGCCACGAGCATGAAGGTGCCCGTCGGCGTCGACGTCTCCGGTATCCGTCCGGGCACCGAGGTCTCCGCGACCGCGACATTGAACGCCGACAAGTCGTTGCGACTGGCGCAGCTGGCTCCCAACGGCTCCTTCACTGCGGCCAATGATCCGAGCCAGCAGATCACGGCGCCTCCGGCGGCGCCCGCGACCAGCCTCGGTCTCATCGACGAGGCCATCCGACGCTGGAGCGCGGCGCGTTCCGACAACCGGGTCACGGACGCAACGGTTGCCGAGAACGGCCTGACCCTGCTCCAGCAGGCGCGTTCCGCGGCCGAGGGCGGACAGTGGGACGCGGTGGCGGTGGCTCTGGATCAGTTCCAGCAGATCCTGGAGGACGGCTACGGCGTGAGCGTCGAGGCGTCGGTCGTCGCGAACCAGATCTCGCTCATCAGCGTGATCCTGCTCCGCCTGCCGTCCTGATTGCGCGATGGGGGACTGGCGGAAGGGCTATCCACCCACCCCGGCCAACCGCCAGTCCGGGGGCTTTGCGCCGGGCCTCTCGTGAGGCGGGCGTCGGTTGCGTTCGGGGATACGGCACCAGGTTGATGTCCCTCGGCCGGGAAAGGGCCGGAGCCCGTTCGACGCGGGCCGACCGTCCCGAGGCAATGGGTGAACGCCCACCCTCCCAGAACGCGCGGCGAGAGCCGGTGTGCCGGGTAGTCGGGCCCGGCGGATCGGGCGGGGCGGGTGGAAGGATTCCCTTCCGCCGGGGCCGCATCCCCTGTGTTCCGGAAGCCTGCGAGAGCACCGCCCCGCCGCGGTACTACAGGGCGGGGATGACCGCCGCCGCGGCGTCACGGCAGAGGTCCAGGACCGGCGAGGCCCCGATCGCCAGCGCGATCACCGCGACGGCTCCCACGATGGCGACGACCTGGACCGCGGCGGGCGAGCGCCGGCCTTCGCTGCCGTCGATCTCCGGGTCGCCGGCCCAGGTGGTCCCGATCACGCGGAGGTAGTAGCCCAGGCTGATCATGCTGCCGACGGCCAGCACGATCGCGAGCCAGGTGAGATCGGCGTCGATCGCCGCACCGAAGAGGAGGAACTTGCCGACGAAACCGGCGAGGGGAGGGAACCCGGCCAGCGACAGCATCGCCAGCGTGAGGACGATCCCCGACAGCGGACGGCGTCGCCCGTAACCGGCGAAGCCGGCGATGGCATCACCCTGCGGGATCTCCCTCTCACGCTGAACCACGAGGGCGAAGGCCGCCAGGGTCATCGCGATGTACGCGATCAGGTAGTAGAGGAGCGCCTCGATCCCCTCCTGGGTTCCGGTGGCGATCCCGACGAGCAGGTATCCCGCCTGGGCGACCCCGGAATAGGCCAGCATCCGCTTCATCCCGCTCTGCATGAGCGCGGCGACGTTGCCCACGATGATGGTGACGGCGGCGATGATCGCGACCGCGAGCTTCCAGTCGTCGAACGTGGCGACCAGTGCACCCGAGAACATGATCACGAATCCGGAGAGCGCCGCGGCCTTGGTCGCGGTCGCCATGAAGGCGGTGACCGGGGTCGGCGCACCGTCGTAGACGTCCGGCGTCCACATGTGGAACGGGACCGCCGACGCCTTGAAGCCGAGGCCGGTGATGACCATGGCGATGCCGGCCAGCGTGAGCGGATCGCCCAGCATGTCCCCGCGCATGAGGGCGTCCTGCATCTCGGAGAGCACCACGGTCCCGGTGGCGCCGTAGAGCATGGCCATGCCGTAGACGAGGACCGCCGATCCCACGGCACCCACGATCAGGTACTTGAAACCGGCCTCGAGCGAGCGCACCCGCCACGTCTCGATCGCGCACAGGATGTACAGGGCGACGGAGAAGAGCTCGATCCCGAGGAAGAGCACGATGGTCGTGCCGGCACCGGCGACGAGGATCATCCCGGATGCCGCCAGCATGAGAAGACCGGCGTACTCACCGCGCTTGTCGGCGGCTGACGGCTCGCGCCACGCGAGTGCCAGTGCCGCCAGCGTCGTCACCAGGAAGATGAACGTCAGCAGCAGGCTGAAGCGGTCGGACACGAAGTTGTCCGAGAGCGCGGTGCGACGGTCTCCCCAGAAGAATCCCGCCACGATCCCGGCGGCCGCGAGGCCCAGGACCGAGACCACCGTGGGAGCGATGCGGCGTTGGGGGGCCGGGAGCAGCCCCGCCAGGAGCGCCAGGATGCCGGCGCCGGAGACGACGAGGAAGGGAGTGAGAGGAGCGACGTTCACCGGCAGGGGCCCTCGGTGGCGATTTTGTACTCACGGCTGCCGGGCTCGGCCTCGACCAGCAGGTTACCCGCGGGTTCGCAGACGCTGTAGGCCTGCTGAACCGGTGCCTCGGTCGACTTCATGATCCCGGCCGGCCACAGCGCGATCACGAGCATTGCGACGACGAGCGGGGCGATGTAGAGCACGTCGGTCGAGCGGAGCTCGCTCCGACGCGCCGAGGTCGCATCGTCACCGGCCGCACCGTTCATGGTCGACTGGTACAGCCGCAGCATGTACACCGACGCGTAGACGACGCCGACGCAGGCGATCACGGCAAGGACCGGACGCTCCTGGAAGATGCCCGTCAGCATGAAGAACTCGCCGACGAAGGCGTTCGATCCCGGGATCGCGAGTGCGGCCATACTGATGACGAGGAAGATCCCCGCCGCCCACGGTGCGTTCTTCGCCAGACCCGACAGCCCGTCGATCTGTTCGTCACCGTCGCGGACCCGGCCGAGGATGCCGACCATGGCGAACGCCGCCGCGGTCACCACGCCGTGGTTCACCATTTGCAGGACGGCGCCCTGTCCGGCCATCTGGTTGAAGGCCATGATGGCGAGGATGATGAAGCCGAGGTGCGCCAGACTCGAGTACGCCACCAGCATGCGCATGGAGGTGGCCTGCCAGGCGACCAGCGATCCGTAGATGATCCCGATGACCGCGAGGATCGAGATGGGCAGGGCGAGGTTGCCGGCCCCCTCCGGGAAGATCGGGATACCGATGCGGATCAGCCCGTAGGCCCCGGCCTTGCTCATCACGGCCGACAGCAGTGCGGTCACGATGAGCGGCGACGAGCCGTAGGCCAACGGCATCCAGCCGTGGAAGGGGAAGAGCGGAAGCTTGATCAGGAATGCGAGTGCAAACGCCGCGAAGAGCCACGTGGACTCGGTCTGGCTCCACTGTGTCCCCACCAGCTCGCGGATCGAGAAGTTGAAGGTCTCGTCCCCGGTGGCCGACATCACCCCGGTCGCCACGATGGCCACCAGCATGAGCAGGCTTCCCACCATCGTGTAGATCACGAAGGTGAGCGTCGCCACCCTGCGTCGCGCGTCCCCCCACATCCAGACGAGGAGGGCGAACGGCACGAGCATGGCCTCCCAGAACACGTAGAACAGCACCAGATCGCCGGCGGCGAAGAGCCCCATGAGACCGGCCTCGGCGAGGAGGATCAGGCCGAGGAACGCACGTGGTCGCTCGGGCATGCGCGCGATGGCCGCGAAGATGGCCAGCACGAACAGGACGGCGGTGAGCCCCATCATCCAGATGGAGATCCCGTCGACCCCGACGTCCCAGGCGAGTCCGAGGGAGTCGATCCACGTCCGGTGATCGATCAGCTGTAGTGCGCCGTCGTCGCGGTCGAGGCGTGTGAACGCCACCACCACGATCGCCAGGGTGGCCAGTGCGAACCCGGCGGCGGCGCCCTCAGCGGCGGCCGAGTCCTTCCGGGGCATCAGGAACATGAGAAGTGACCCGACCGCAGGGATCAGGATGATCAGCGTTACCCAGGGCATCAGCGCACCACCAGGATGATGATGGTGGCCACGCCGACGAGCCCGGCGAGAAGCGCGAACGCGTAGGTGCGCACGAAGCCGCTCTGCAGGTGGTGGAGCAGTCGCCACCATTCCTCTGCCACGGCGGTCACCGCGCGGACCGGGCCCTGTGCGACCACCGGCTCGGAGTGGGTCCGCAGCGTGGTGGCCGTGTTGCGACCCGGATCGACCACGAGTTCGTCGTAGACCTCGTCGAACCGCCAGGCGTCCTTCAGGAAGCCGTGCAGCGCGGGGTGTCGGGCGACGAAGTCACGGCGCCGGAACGCGTTCTTGCCGAACCAGGCCCAGGCGATCGTGATGCCCAGCACCGCGGCGACCGACGAGACGCTGAGGCTGATGATCTCCTGCGCGTGCGACGGTTTCACCGGGTCGATGATGCTGTCCGCGAAGACCGGGTCCAGGAAGTCGGTGAGCAGGTGCCAGCCGAACGGCACCTGGATCCATCCGCCGACGAGGGCGAGGGCGCCGAGTACGTAGAGCGGGATCATCATCGCCCGGCCGGAGCCGTGCGGCGCGTGCTCGTATCCGCCCTCGGGCTCCGCACCGTGGAAGGTCCGGAAGAGGAGGCGGAACATGTAGAGCGCCGTCAGGAATGCCGCGACGCTGGCCACGATGTAGAGGACGAGGCCGTAGGTGCCGTGGGCCAGAGCGTGCGCGAGGATCTCGTCCTTGCTGAAGAAGCCGGACAGTCCGGGCACACCGGCGATGGCCAGGCAGCCGATCGCGAACGTGACGTAGATCGGCTTCAGATGTCGCTTCAGCCCGCCCATGCGGTCGAGGCTCTGCTCGCCGCCCAGGGCGTGGATGACCGCCCCGGCCGCGAGGAAGAGGAGCGCCTTGAAGAACGCGTGCGTGAGGAAGTGGAACATGCCGCTCTCGTACGCGCCGAGGCCGACGGCCATGATCATGTAGCCGATCTGGCTGCAGGTGCTCCACGCCAGCACACGCTTGATGTCGTCCTGCGCGATGGCGATGGTGGCGGCCATGAAGAGGGTGACGCAGCCCACCGCGGCCACGATGTCCATGCCCAGCGGAGAGAGCTCGTAGATCACGTGCATGCGGGCGATCATGTAGACGCCCGCGGTGACCATGGTGGCCGCGTGGATCAGGGCGCTGACGGGCGTGGGGCCCTCCATGGCGTCGGGCAGCCACGTGTGCAGCGGCACCTGGGCGCTCTTGGCGGCGGCGCCGACGAAGAAGAGCAGCGCGATGGCCAGGGCGATGCCGCTGTCGGCCTCGATCTTGCCGGGGGCCGTGTTGAAGATCTGGTCGTAGTCGAGCGTGCCCAGCTCGCGCACGAGCAGGAAGGCGCCGATCACCATGCCCACGTCGCCGATGACGTTCATGACGAACGCCTTCTTGGCCGCCGCCACCGCGGAGGGCTTCTCGTAGTAGAAGCCGATCAGGAGATAGCTGGCGAGACCGACGAACGCCCATCCCACGATGAGGAAGAGCACGTTCGACGCGAGCACCAGGAGGAGCATCGAGAACACGAAGAAGTTGAGCTCGGCGAAGAAGCGCCGGTAGCCCTCGTCGTGGTCCATGTACTCCGTGGAGTAGAGGTGGATGAGGAATCCGACCCCGGTGATGACGAGCATCATCAGCACCGACAGCGGGTCGACGCGCACCGCGAGGTCCACGGTGACGCCCCCGACGTCGATCCACTCCCACAGGCGCGACACGACGGTGCGTTCGGCGCCGTCCTTGCCCAGCATGTCGATGAAGATGGCGAGGGTCGCGACGAATGCGAGGCCGATCGAGCCGACCCCCACGGCGCGCGTGAGCGGCTTCGACGGCTCCTTCGAACCGAACGACATCAGGATCAGGCTGCCCAGGAGCGGCAGCAGCAGTACGACCCACCCGAGAACGGCGATCATCCGGACAGCTCCGTCAACTCGTCGACGTCAAGACCGCGGCGCTGTCGGAAGATCGAGACGGTGAGTCCCAGTCCGATGACGACCTCGGCAGCGGCCACCACCATCACCACGAGGGCGAAGATGTGACCGTCGGTGTTGTTCCAGTGGCGTGCGAAGCCCAGGAACGCGACGTTGGCCGCGTTCAGCATCAGCTCGACCGCCAGGAGAAGAAGGATGGGGTTGCGTCGCGAGAGCACGCCGACGAGTCCCAGCGCGAAGAGCACCAGGGACACGCCGAGGTACGAGGATGTCGGCATCCCCGCCGCCGCGGTCATGAGGTCCGTCATCGGCCGCCCTCGGACTGGACCGCGCGCTTCGCGAGGATCACCGCGCCGACGGCCGCCGCCAGCAGGAGCAGCGACGTCGCCTCGAACGGAAGCAGGTGCTCCCTGAGGAAGGCGTCACCGATCTCGCGCGGGCTGCCCAGCTCGGAGCGGGGCTTCGGCACGTCGGTGAAGCGGGCGAGGGTCGTCGTGAGGAACACGATGGCGCCCATGGCCGCGAGCACCAGCACCACGAGCCACGAGAACACCTGATAGTGCGCCAGCCGGTCCGGTGTCTGCCGGGCCCGGTCGCCCAGATAGGCGAGGACGAAGAGGAAGAGCGTGACGATCGCGCCGGCATAGACGATCACCTGGATCACGGCGACGAACGGGGCGTGCGCCAGGAGGAAGAGCACCGCGACAGCGATGAGCGTCGCGATCAGCGCCACGGCCGCCTGGAACGCGTTCTTCAGGGTGACGACCAGGACACCGCTGCCGATGGCCGCCCCGGAGGCGAGGCCGAATGCGATCTGCTCACCCACGCTTCGGCTCCCGGATGGGGGCTTCCTTCATCGGCGGTTCCAGCAGCATCTCCTTGGTGTACACCAGGTCGCGCGGCCGGTTGTACTCGGAGAGCTCGTACGAGTTCTCCAGCGTGATCGCGTCGAACGGACACGCGGTTTCGCAGTAGCCGCAGAAGATGCAGCGCGACATGTTGATCTCGTAGATGCGCGCGAACCGCTCTCCGGCGGAGACGCGGTGCTCGGGGGTGTTCTCCTCGGCGACGACGCGGATGCAGTCGGCCGGGCAGGCGGCGGCGCACAGTGAGCAGCCGACGCACTTCTCGAGGCCGTTGTCGAACTTCCAGAGACGGTGACGGCCGCGGAAGCGGGGGTGCACCGGCGTCTTGTTCTCGGGGTAGCCGATGGTGGTCGGCTTCTCCAAGAGTCCCTTGAAGGTGACGCTGAATCCCTTGATCGTGTCCTGGATTCCCATTGTGTTACCCCTAGTCGCTGAAGCCCAGTCCGACCACGAGTGCGGTGACGAGCAGGTTGAGGGTTGCGAGCGGGAGGAAGACCTTCCACCCCAGCTTCATCAGTCGGTCGTAGCGGAAGCGCGGGAGGGTGGCGCGCACCCAGATGAACACGACGACCAGCGCGAAGACCTTGATGAGGAACCACACCGGCTCCGGCAGCCAGGGGCCGCTGTAGCCGCCGAGGAAGAGTGTCACGGTCAGGGCCGACACCAGGAGCATGTTCAGGTACTCGCCCATCGCGAAGCCGGCGTACTTGGTACCGCCGTACTCGGTGGCGTATCCCGCGACCAGTTCGCTCTCCGCCTCGGGCAGGTCGAACGGCGTGCGGTTCGTCTCGGCGATGCCGGTGATGAAGAACAGCACGAACCCGACCGGCTGGAACAGGATGAACCAGACCGTGTCCTGCTGCGCCTGCACGATGTCGACGAGCGAGAGGCTCTGCGCGAGCATGACCACGCCGATCGCGCTGAGGGCCATGGAGACCTCGTACGAGATCAGCTGGGCCGCGGTGCGTGCACCGCCGATGAGGCCGTACTTGTTGCCGCTGGCGAAGCCGCCGAGCATGAGGGCGTAGTGGCCCATGGACGCCACCGCGAACGCGAACAGAAGGCCGATGCTGAGATCGGTCCCGTAGAGCGTCAGGTGATGGCCGAAGATGGTGGTCGACCCGCCGAAGGGGATGATCGCGAGGGTCATGATCGGCGCGACCACCGCGATCACCGGCGCCACCTGGAACACCAGGTGATTGGCCTGCTTCGGGGTGAAATCCTCCTTGAAGAGCATCTTCACGACGTCGGCGGCGGGCTGCATCATGCCGAAGGGGCCGGCGCGGTTCGGTCCGCGGCGTCCCTGGATCCGCCCGAGGAGCCGTCGCTCCAGGAGCATGGTGTAGGCGAAGATCGTGACGAACAGGAAGGTGAGGATCGCCGCCTTGATCACGATCGTGAGGATCGCCTCCTGCATCAGACTCCGATCCGCACGTTCACGGGTCCGTGATCCGAGCCGAGGAGGGCGTGGGCGCCGGCGCTGGGCGGACCGGTCATGACGAAGGCCGCGCCGTCCTGAACGCTGTCGTCCACCTCGACGGGCAGTGCGCACGAGCCGTGCGGCGACCGGACCACCACGACGTCACCCGTCGTCACGGTCTGGCGGACGGCCTCGGCCGGCGACAGGCGCAGCGCCGCCTGCTGCCGCAGGGACGCCAGGGCGTCCGAGCGCCAGGCGGTGGCGTCGCCGAAGATCTCGGTCGTGAGGACGAGCGGTAGTCCGTCTCCCACGGGTTCGGGCGCCGCGGTCTCCTGCACCGGGACGACGTCCGCGTCGCCGATGGGAGCGCCCTCGGTGCCGATCACCTGATAGTTCAGGCCGGCGAACGCCGGATACTCGTTGGCGACCGCCGCGAAGGTCTGCGCCGGGGTGCGCCAGGGGAACGGCTTTCCGATGCGATGCGAGAGGCCGATCAGGATCTCCCATGCCGCCGCCGCGCCCTCGGGACCGTCCGATCCCGGGCGCAGGCGCTGGGCACGTCCCGTCGTCGAGACGAGAACGCCCTCGATCTCCTGCTTCATCAGGGCGGGCAGCACCACGGTGGCGCTGTCGGTGATGTGCGAGCGATGCGTTGCAATAACGATAATGTCGTTCACGGCCTCGACAGCGGCGTTCCACGCTGTCGATCCTGCGGACTCCGTCGGGTCGGCGTGCACGGTGAGGAGCGTCGGTACGCGCCGGCCGGCGAGGTCGTCCAGCAGGTTCTCGGTCGAGAGGCCCAGCGCCCGCAGCCCTGGGGCGTTGACGTCGGCGACGAGCTCGATGACCTCAGCGCCGCATCCCTCGGCGATGGCCGCCAGGCGGAGGGCGGCGGCCTCGTCGTTGGCGAGGTCGGACTCGTCCCAGATGAGGATGGGACGCGATGCGCCCTCGAGGACACGCTCCACGGCGTCGAGGGCATCGGCCAGGCGGCCGGGTGCCGTCGTGATGGACTCGGTTGCGCGCGGGGCGATCATCTGCGGACGGGCACCGGCGACCAGGAGGGTGCCGCGGCGACGCAGCAGCTTGCGCAGGCGGAGCTCGACGATGGGGTGCTGGTTGCCGAGGTCACCGCCCACGACGGCGACGGCGTCGGCCTGGTCGATGTCGCCCAGCTCGGCCCGCGGCAGGTTCCGGAGCGGCCCCAGATGCGGACGCGCAGGGATGCCGAGGCGACCCACGCGGCCTCCGGGCATGGCCTCGGCGAGCTTGGTCGACAGGTGGCCGTCCTCGACGGTCGCGCCCGCTCCCACCAGCACCGCGGTCGCCGCAGACCGTCGCAGGATGTGCGCGGCGCGCTCGACGGCCTCTTCCAGCGGCGTCTCGTGGAGGATGCCGTCCTCACCGCGCACGAGCGCGGTCGTGAGCCGGTTGGGCGACCAGGCGGCCGGGTAGCCCCAGCGGCCCTTGTCGCAGATCCAGCCCTCCTCCACCGCGTAGTTCGGCTCGGCGCGGCCGGTCACGCGCTTGATCTCGCCGTCGCGCTCGGTGATCTCGACGTTGCATCCGGAGGGACAGTTCCCGCACACGGATGGCGTGTTCATGATGTCCCACGGACGGGACACGAAGCGATAGGGGATGCTGGTCAGCGCACCCACCGGGCAGAGGTCGATGATGTTGCCGGTGTAGCGCCCCTCGTACGGCTTGCCGGTGAAGGTGGCGACCTCCGTGCCGGCGCCGCGCTCCTGGAAGGTGAGCTGTCCGTCCTCCGCGACGTCCTGGCTGAAGCGGACGCAGCGGAAACAGGTGATGCAGCGCTCGCGGTCCAGCGCGATGACCGTCGACAGATCGAGCGGCTTGGGGAAGTGACGCTTGGGCTCCACGAAGCGCGTGCGGCCCGGGCCGAACTTGAGTGTGTGGTTCTGGAGCGGGCACTCACCGCCCTTGTCGCAGACGGGACAGTCGAGCGGGTGGTTTCCGAGGATCAGTTCCAGCACGCTGTCCTGCGCGTCCTTCGCCGCCTCGTTGTTGCTGTGCACCACCATGTCCGGGGCGACCGGTGTCGAGCAGGCCGTCTGCAGGCCGCGCATGCCCTCCACCTCGACGAGGCACATGCGGCAGGCGCCGATGGGCGCGCCGAGGCGCGGCTCGTAACAGAAGACGGGGATCTCGACCCCGACCTCGGCGGCCGCGTCGACGAGCATGGTCCCGGGCTTCGCGTAGACCGCGCGTCCGTTCAGCGTGAACCGGATGAGGTCCGTGGGCGGCGTTTGTGGCGTGGGTGCATCAGACACCGACGGCCTCCAGCATGGGTTCGGGGCGGGGCGATCCGTTCTCGATCACACGCACGAAGTCGTCGCGGAAAAGTGCGATCGCGCTCTTGATGGGGGCGATGGCGCCGTCGGCCAGCGGGCAGAGGGTGCGGCCCGAGATGCGCCCGAAGAGCGACTCGAGCATCTCCAGATCCTCGATGCGGGCTTCGCCGTCGACCATGCGCTGGAGGATCCTCTCCATCCAGTTCGTCCCCTCGCGGCACGGACTGCACTTGCCGCAGCTCTCATGACGGTAGAAGTGGGCCAGGCGCAGCGACGCCCGGACGATGCAGCCGGAGTCGTCCATCACGATGCAGCCGCCCGAACCGAGGGCGCTGCCGGCCTCGGCGATGGACTCGTAGTCGAGTGGGGTGTCGAGCTTGTCGGCGCCCATCACGGGGGTGCTCGACCCGCCGATCCAGCAGGCCTTGAACTCGCGTCCGTCGCGCAGGCCTCCGGCCAAGTCGTAGACCAGCTCGCGCAGCGTGGTATCGCCCAGGACGATCTCGTAGTTGCCGGGCCGCAGTACGTGGCCGGAGATGGAGAACGCCTTGGTGCCGGGGCTCTTCTCGGTGCCCATCGAGAGGTACCAGTCGGCGCCCTTCTCGATGATCGGTGGCAGGGCCGAGAGCGTCTCGACGTTGTTGATGAGGGTGGGCGATCCGTAGAGACCGGCGACGGCCGGGAACGGCGGCTTCAGGCGCGGCTGGCCGCGCTTGCCCTCGAGGCTCTCCAGGAGCGCGGTCTCCTCACCGCAGATGTAGGCGCCGGCCCCGCGGTAGACGGTCACGTTGCAGTCGTAGCCGCTCCCCATGATGTCGTCGCCCACGTACCCGGCGGCGCGTGCCTGGTGCAGAGCGGCGTCCAGCACGCGCGCCTGGTGCTCGTACTCGCCCCGGATGTAGACGTAGGTCTGGTGCGAGTCGACCGCGTAGGCGGCGAGCACGATCCCCTCCAGGAGCTGGAAGGGGTTGCACTCGATGATCTCGCGGTCCTTGAAGGTGCCCGGCTCGGACTCGTCGCCGTTGCAGACGACGTAGGACGGCATCGGTGAGTCCTTCGGGAGGAAGCTCGCCTTGCGTCCCATGGGGAACCCGGCGCCGCCGCGACCGCGCAGGCCGGAGCGGTGGAACTGGTACATCACGTCGTCGGCGGGCATCTCGGTCAGTGCCGTGCGCAGCGCGCGGTAGCCCCCGGCGGCCTCGTAGTCGGCGAGCTCGGTGAGGGGCGCTCCGGCCTCGCGATGGCGGTAGACGCTGTTCAGAACCGGCACGTCGGCCTCCTCATCGCCACCGCTCCGCAGGGATCTCGGCGTCCATCAGCTCGTCCACGATGGCGACGGCCTCGGGCGGGGTGAGCGGGCCCACGGTGTTCTCCGCGTCGACCTGGATGCAGGCACCCTTGTCGCAGGCACCCAGGCACTGGGCCTCCTGGAGGGTGATGCGACCGTCGGCGCTCGTGCCGCCGTGGGGTCCGACGCCGATGTGCTCGGCCAGCGCCGCCATGACCTCGTCGCTGCCGCGGAGCATGCAGGAAAGCGTCACACAGACGGAAACCACGCGGTCGCCGACCGGCGTGAGGTAGAGACGGTCGTAGAATGAGGCCACGCTCTCGACGTAGGCGCGGGAGTAGCCGGTGGCCTCCGCCACGGCCTCCAGGTTCTCCTCGCTGAGGTAACCGTCCTGCGTCTGGGCGTACTTGAGTGCCGGCAGCACGAGCGACCGGGGGTCGGCGAACTCGTGGCGGATCGGGTCGATGTGCGCGCGGACCTCGGCGGCGGTCATCGGTCGACACCTCCCATCACGTTGTCGAGCGAACCGATGACGGCGATCAGGTCCGCCAGGTAGCCGCCCTTCGCCATGGGCGCCAGGCCCTGCAGGTTCACGAACGACGCGTCGCGCATATGGCAGCGGTACGGCTTCGGTCCGCCGTCGGCGACGACGTAGCAGCCGATCTCGCCGCGCGGGCTCTCGACGGCGCAGTAGGCCTCGCCCTCCGGCACCGAGAAACCTTCGGTCACCAGCTTGAAGTGATGGATGAGTGCCTCCATCGACACCGCCAGCTCCTCGCGCGGCGGGAGCACCACCTTGCGGTCGTCGGCGATGTGGGATCCGGCCGGCATCGTGTCGAGCGCCTGTTCGATGATGCGGCAGGACTCGCGCAGCTCCTGCATGCGCACCGTGAAGCGGTCGTATGCGTCACCGGTGGTGGTCGTCGGGACGTCGAACTCGAAGTGCTCGTAGCCGGAGTACGGGTTGGTCTTGCGCAGGTCCAGTGGGACGCCCGCGGCGCGCAGCACCGGACCGGTGATGCCGAGGCCCACGAGGTCGTCGGCCGACACGATGCCGACGCCCTTGAGCCGGTCGACCCAGATCTGGTTCTTCGAGACCAGCGCGTCGTATTCGTCGATCCGACGACGAAGCGTGGTGATGTAGTCGCGCAGCTCGTACTCGAAGCCCTCGGGCATGTCTGCCGAGCACCCGCCCACCTGGAAGTAGCGGGTGTTCATGCGCTCGCCCGAGATCATCTCTCCGATGTCGAGGGCCGCGTCCCGCTCACGGAAGGTGTAGAAGTAGATCGACATCGCCCCGAGCTCCAGGCCACAGGTGCCGAGCCACAGCAGGTGCGACGAGATGCGGTTGACCTCGCACATGATCACCCGCAGCCACTGGGCGCGCTCGGGGACCTCGAGGTCGAGCAGGCGCTCCACGGCCAGGCAGTAGGCGAGGGTGTTGAAGTAGGGCGAGAGGTAGTCCATGCGGGTGACCAGCGTCACCGCCTGCCAGAACGTCTTGTTCTCGCACTGCTTCTCGATGCCGGTGTGGAGGTACCCGATCACCGGGTGCAGGTCGGTCACCACCTCGCCGTCCAGCTCGGTGATGAGGCGAAGCACGCCGTGCGTCGACGGGTGCTGCGGGCCCAGGTTGAGGATCATCGGCCGGCGTCGTCCGGCCTCCTCCTCGTCGGCCTCGGCCGCGTGCTGGCGGGCGAGCGCCTCCTGCGGCGTGAACGCCTCGACGGCCGCGATCGCGCGCTCGGTCTCGGTGAGCGAGCGGCCCTCGCGGCGAGCGGCCTCCAATACGCCGCGCGCCTCGGAGGCGATGGGGAGGTCGCCGCCCACCCCGGTGTCGACCCTCTCGTCAGACGGCATCGGTGAACTGCACCTCCTCTCCTCCGATCGGGTAGTCACGACGGAGCGGGTGTCCGACCCAGTCGTCCGGCATGAGGATGCGGGCGAGGTCCGGGTGCCCGGTGAAGCGGACGCCGAACATGTCGTAGACCTCACGCTCGTGCCAGTTGGCGGTCGGCCAGACGCCGGTCACGGACGGCACCTCGGGGTTCTCGGCCCCGGCCCACACGCGCAGGCGCACCCGCGTGGCGGATTCGAGCGAGTACAGGTGGTACGCCATGCGGAAGCGGCCGCGCTCCTCGGGGAAGTCGGCGCAGGTCACGTCGGACAGGAGGCGGAACAGCGCGGGCGGGCCGATCAGGAACCGGGCGACCTCGAGCAGGCGATCCGCCGGTACCTCGATCGTGAGCTCTCCGTGGGCCTCGATCTCCTGGACCACGGCGCCCGGGCAGGCGCCGTCGATGAGTGTGCCGAGGTGACTCAGGGTTTGTCCTTCGTCGCGGCGTCGGCATCCTTCTGCGACTCGTCCCACAGCTGGCGGGACGAGCTCTGGCCCTTGGACGACCCGATCTTCTTCTGGAGGAGCATGAACCCCTCGATCAGGCTCTCGGGCCGCGGCGGGCAGCCCGGGACGTAGACGTCCACCGGCACGATCTTGTCGACGCCCTGCACCAGGGCGTAGTTGTTGAAGACCCCGCCGCTGGATGCACAGGCGCCCATGGAGATGACCCACTTGGGCTCGAGCATCTGCTCGTAGATGTGGCGGAGCACCGGTGCCATCTTCTGCGAGACCCGGCCCGACACGATCATCAGGTCGGCCTGGCGCGGCGAGTTGCGGAAGACCTCGGCGCCGAAGCGTGCGATGTCGATGCGCGAGGTGACCGTGTGCATCATCTCGATCGAGCAGCAGGCCAGGCCGAACGTGGCCGGGAAGACCGACGACGCCTGCGCCCACGAGCGGAGCTTGGCGACGGTGGTCGTCAGGATGCCCCGGTTGATGAAGTCCTGGACCTCGGGGTCGCGGAGGTCCCAGTCGACGCGCTTGTCGGTGCGCGGCGACCGCTCGACGGGGGTTCCGGGTGGAGGGATCAGCGCCATTCGAGGGCTCTCTTTCTCCAGACGTAGGCGAAGCCGGCACCGAGTACGGCGACGAAGATCACCAGTTCGATCACGGCGGCGAGTCCGATCGACTTGAGCGACACGGCCAGCGGGTACATGAACGCCACCTCGATGTCGAAGATGATGAACAGCATCGCGACCAGATAGAAGTCGATGGGGAAGCGCTGCCGCACGGGGCCCGTGGCGAGGATGCCGCTCTCGTAGGGCAGTTCCTTCACGGGGTTGCGGCGCTTGCGCCGGAACAGGAAGGACGCGGCGATGAGTCCGCCGCCGACGCCGAGGCCCATGACGAAGAACACGACGACGGGCAGGTAGTCGCGGAGGCTCATTCTGCTGTCACATCTCGTGATGTGGGAACGGACACGGGAGTCCTTCGGAAAGTCGTTGCTCGATCTCGGGCCGTGTGCGGCAGGCCGTTCGACCGGTGACTTTGTAACACGCTAGCACCCGACTTCGGCAGACGCATGATCGTACGGATCGGCACAACCCACGCGGGTTTCCGCCGATCGTGAGGACCCTCTCGATCGTGAAGCCGTCACAAACTTTTCGGAGTGGGGGCGAGTGACGAGAATGGCGTACCGCTGGGCTTTGCGGGCATTACGGAAATGGTCATTACACAAATGTTCCGTGGGTCCGCATGCATGATCGCGTCGAGTGCGTCACAGCCGCCACATGAAGGTATGAACGGGGAGTGGAGGCGCCCTCACCGGGAAACGGCCGTCAGACCCGATCGGCGGGTTCGGCGGAGATCGTCCCCGGGCGATACGTTTCGCCGCGTGGATCGCCTGGACTACTTCGCCAAGCTCGCTGCCGACGACCCCGGTGAGCCGCGCGCCCGCTACGGCTACGCGAACGAGCTCTATCGGGCCGAGCGCTGGGAGGACGCCGTGGGCGAACTCCGCGCGTACCTCGACCTCGCGGAGGACGAGGGTAACGCGTGGGGACGTCTGGGTGACGCGCTTGCCCGTCTCGGGCGGGCCGACGAGGCGGCCGACGCCTATCTCGCGGGTATCGACCAGGCGGAGAAGTTCGGCCACACCGGTATGGCGGACGACTTCCGCGAGGCCATCGAGGCGCTCTAGGCGTCCGCATGTCGACGCGCGCCCCACATGAACTCTCCTCCCGGCGTGTGCACCTGCGTTCGGCGCTGCGGATGTGGCAGCGCAACGCGCTGATCTCACGCAAGACGATCCTCACGACGCTCGGGCCGCGCTTCATCGAGGCCGTGGCATATCTCCTCATCATGGGGATGGGGCTCGGCACGTACCTGGCAACCGTGGACGGCGTGGACTACGTGACGTTCATCGCGCCCGGTGTCGCCTGCTCGGCCGTGATGTTCGGCGCGATCCTCGAGACCACGTACAACGCCTTCGTGCGCATCCATGTGCGCCGCATCTACGAGGCGGTGATCACCACGCCGCTGTCGGTCGGTGACGTGGTCGTCGGTGAATACCTGTGGGCGGCCACGCGTGGCGTCATCTACGGGCTCGTCTTCGTCGTCGTCATGGCCGTCATGGGGCTCGTCGCGTCCTGGTGGGTGCTCCTCGTGCCGCTGGTCTTCATCGTCGGGGCACTCTGCTTCGCGATCGTCGGTATGACATATACCGCCTTCGTCTCGAACATCGAGCACTTCAACATCTTCTTCACCGCGCTCCTCACGCCGATGTTCCTCTTCGGCGGGATCTTCTTCCCGTTCACGGAGCTTCCGGCCTGGGCGCAGGTGATCGGCTGGTGCCTTCCTCTCTCGCACATGGTGCAGGCGACGCGGGATCTCGTGCTCGGCACGGTGGACGACACGACCGCGCTGCACGTGGGCGCGCTGGTGCTGGTGACCGCCGCGCTCTTCTGGCTCCCGGTACGCCGACTCGAACGGAGACTGGTGGCGTAGAGGCTCGTTTCCACGATTCCGCGGAAGCGGTCATTTCGACATGCTGCGCACCCGTCGTGACGGCGGGTGCGCGAACAAGGTGTGCTAGGCGGCGGTTCCGTCGCCGATGCGGGCGAGACCGGCGGCCTCGGCGGCCTCACGTACCGCGCGGGCCACGTTCGGCACCAGGTCGGCGTTGAAGACCGAGGGCACGATGTTCTCGGGCGAGGCTCCGTCGGCGGATGTCGCGGCGATCGCACGCGCAGCGGCCAGGACCATGGAGTCGTCGATCGCCCGTGCGCGGCAGTCGAGCGCACCGCGCCAGATGCCGGGAAAGGCGACCCCGGACGTGATCTGGTTCGGCAGGTCCGGACGGCCCGACGCGTAGACGTGGGCACCGGCCGCGATGGCCTCCTCCCGCGTGATGTCGGGTTCGGGCATCGCGAGCGCGAACACGATGGGGTTCTTCGCCATGCGTGCGACATCGTCGGCGGTCAGCATGCCGGGACGGGTGAGCCCGACGACGGCGTCCGCGCCGACGATGACGTCCGACAACGACCCCTTGCGTCCCTCGGGGTTGGTGTGTCCGGCGATCCAGTCGAGCTCGGGGCGGTTCTGTGCGTTGCCGGCGAAGACCGCGCCGTCACGGTTGACGGCGATCACGTTGCCGACGCCGGCCTCGGCGAGCAGGCGGGTCGTCGTCACTCCGCTGGGGCCGAGTCCGGCCACGACCACCGTCGCATCGGCCGGTGCCGTACCCACGATCCTGAGGGCGTTGGTGAGCGCGGCGATGACCGCAGCGGCCGTTCCCTCCTGGACGTCATGGATGACCGGGATGTCGAGCGACTCGGAGAGGAGGCGCTGCACCTCGAAGCACTTGGGCGCCGCCATGTCCGTGATGTGCACGCCGGCGAACACGGAGGTGATCTTCTCGACCACGTGCGCGATGTCGGTGGCCTCGCGGACGTCGAGGGGGAGCGGGAATCCGTCGATCGCGGCCATCTCGCGCAGGAACATGCACTTGGCCTCAGCCGCCGGGAGGGCCGCCAGCGGTCCGAGATCACCCTGCCCGACCACGCTGGAGCCATCGGTGATGACAGCGATGCTGTTGCCGCGGATGGTGAGGTCCCAGGTCCGCTCGGGGTCGTCGTGGATCGCCATGCAGACGCGGGCGACGCCCGGCGTGTACGCCATGGAGAGGTCGTCGCGGCTCGTGAGGGGCGCGCGGTTGCGCATCGTCATCTTGCCGCCCATGTGCGACTGCGCCACGCGGTCGAGTGCCCATGCGATGGTCACGCCGTTGAGGGCGCCCAACGTGGTGACGAGGGCGTCACCGTGGTCGGCGTCACGCACCAGGACCGTGAGGTCGCGGGTCACGCCGCTCGTCGTCGACCGTACGAAGTCGGTGGCCGTCACCTCCGCGCCGTTCTCGCCGATGATCGACAGTACGCGGCCCAGCTTCTCGACCTTCGGGTCGATGGTGGCACGGACGGACAGCGTGTATGTCGGCGTTGGGCTCATTGCCTTCCCGTCTTGAGGGTCGTGGCGGTGGTCGCGCGGCGTCGGAGGCAGACGAAATCGCGCCGGGGGACTCTACCGAAGCCGGATCGCGGTGACGTCAGCGAAGCGGGCGGACCCGTCGCCACACCGCGGCGGCGATACCGGTGACGACCAGGATGAACGAGGCCGTCGCGATGGCGATCACCCACGAGGGGAGGTTCGCGGCGTCCATGGTCGTCGGTCCGGGACGGGCCAATCCGAGGTAGTCGCGCGCGATCACGCGCTGAACCTCCTCGGCGAACTGTTCCTGGAAGGAGGGGTCCTCGGTGCGCTGGGTCCGGATCAGGGTGACCGCAGCACGCAGGTCGCTCCAGCTGTACTTCCTGTCGAGCGTCTGCTTGGGCTCGCGGAAGTCGTCGATCACGTCCTGGGGTGACGCCGCGGCGATCGGTGCGATCAGGACGAGCGCGAGCAGGCCGAGAACGAGGATGCGGAGACGGGAGGACACCCGGGAAGGTTAGATGATCGATTCTCGGGCCTCACCTGTGCATGCGACGGGTGCGTCGGTGGGCTACGTATTTCCTGCTGTCGTCCGTCGTGCACTCGGTATGGACGGTGGATGTGGTGCTGGTATCTTCGCCGGGTGCGCGCACTTGTCACCGGGATCTCCGGCTTCGTGGGACGCCACCTGGCCGGCGAGCTCTCCCGGGCGGGTTACGAGGTGCACGGTGCCGACATCGTCGCATCGGCCCGGCCTCTGGACGACGTGGTCGCCGTCCATGTGGTGGATATCCTGGATGGTGGCGCGGTCACGGCCCTGATGGGTGATCTTCGTCCCGATGTCGTCGTCCATCTGGCCGGCGCTGCCTCGGTCGCCCGGTCGTTCGCCGATCCGGTCGCGACCTGGCGGTTGAATGTGGACGGCACGCTCACGGTGCTCGAGGCGGTCCGCGGAGCGCACCCGGACGCCCGTGTGCTCGTGATCACGAGCTCCGAGGTCTACGGCCTGGTGGATCGGTCGCAGCTTCCGGTCACGGAGGAGACACCTCTCCGTCCGCACTCTCCGTACGGGGCGTCCAAGGCCGCGGTCGACCTCATGGTCCGGCAGTACCATGACGGGTTCGGCCTGCACGTGGTGCGTGCGCGGCCCTTCAATCACCTGGGGCCCGGGCAGGACGAGCGCTTTCTCGTTCCCAGTGTCGCACGCCAGATCGCGCTGGGGGAGCGCGAGGGACGCGACGTCATCGAGGTCAAGGTCGGTAACACCGCCACGCGCCGCGACTTCCTCGATGTCCGCGACGTGGTGCGGGCCTATCTCCTCATCCTTCAATCGGGTGATCCGGGGGTCCCGTACGTGGTGGCCTCGGGGCGTTCGATATCGGTGCAGGAGGTCCTCGACCTCATCGCCCGGCACTCATCGGCCCACGTCCGTTTCACCAGCGACGAGACCCGGAGGCGCGAGGGTGAGCAGCCCGACCTCTATGGTTCCGCGGAGCGCCTGACCGCGGACACCGGCTGGCGACCCGAACACCATCTGATGAGCACGCTGCGTGACACGCTCGATTACTGGCGCGCGCGCATCGACGAGGAGGAATGACGTGCCCACCGCTTTGATCACCGGCATCACCGGGCAGGACGGTTCGTATCTGGCCGAGCTGCTTCTGGACAAGGGATACGACGTCTGGGGAATGGTCCGGCGCTCTTCCACCGAGTCGTACGACCGCATCGAGCACATCCGTGAGCGCATCAGCTTCGTGCAGGGCGACCTCCTCGACCAGCCGTCGCTCACCCAGGCGCTCATCGAGTCGGAGCCGGACGAGGTCTACAACCTCGCCGCCCAGTCGTTCGTCCCGACCTCCTGGGCGCAGCCGGTGCTCACGGCCGAGTTCACCGCCGTCGGTGTGACACGGCTGCTCGAAGCGATCAAACAGGTCAATCCCAAGATCCGCTTCTACCAGGCCAGCTCGAGTGAGATGTTCGGGAAGGTCCAGGAGGTGCCACAGTCCGAGGTGACGCCGCTCTACCCGCGCAGCCCCTACGGTGTGGCCAAGTGCTACGGGCACTACATCACGGTGAACTACCGTGAGAGCTACGGGATGCACTGCTCGTCGGGGATCCTCTTCAACCACGAGTCACCCCGTCGTGGCCTGGAGTTCGTGACCCGGAAGGTCACGGACGGCGTGGCGCGTATCAAGCTCGGCCTCGCGGACCATCTCGCGATGGGGAACCTGGACGCCAAGCGCGACTGGGGCTTCGCCGGTGACTATGTCGAGGCCATGTGGCGCATGCTGCAGCAGGACGAGCCGGACGATTATGTCGTTGCGACAGGCGAGACCCACACGGTGGAGCGGCTGGTGGAACTTGCCTTCGGGCATGCCGACCTCGACTGGAAGGACTACATCCGCATCGACGAGCAGTTCGTGCGTCCGGCGGAGGTGGACCTCCTCATCGGTGATCCGGCGAAGGCGAAGGCGAAACTCGGGTGGGAGCCGAAGGTGAGCTTCGAGGAGCTGGTGGCCATGATGGTGGACGGGGACCTGGAGCGCTTGGGCGCGTAGGCGGGTGATCCGCGCAAGCGTGGATGTGGGGTGGCGCCACCGTGGCGCACCCCACGCTGTGCTTCCATCGAATCGACCACTCGGTCGCGGGTCTCCCGCGGTTGACGGGGAACCCGGGGAGGGCCCTTCGGTGGCGACCCAGTCGGTGCGGGTGTCGTACGGATCATGCGGGACGCGCGGTGAAAACCGGCGGCTGCGTGATCCCGATCGCTCGCGGCCCGGTTACTCGCATCGTCGGCGTGGCGACCGGGGTCGCATAACCCGCAGCACCTCCCGGTCGACATCGAACGGAGTTCGGTGTGAGAACGACCGGCGCTGGAGGCGACCTATACCATTGCCGTGATGGTCAACCAGCGTGTGCTTCCTGGGAAGCGCGGCCTGATCTCGGCAGTCGTCCCCGTCTACAACGAGACGGAGGTACTTCCCGAGCTGCACCGACAGGTCAGTGCCGTTCTCTCTGCTCTCGATTACGACTACGAGATCGTCCTCGTGGACGACGGGTCGTCCGATGGTTCGGCCGACATGATTCGGCAGCTGGCCGCGGACGACGACCACGTCGTCGGTGTGAAGCTGTCCAGGAATTTCGGTCACGAATCGGCGATCAACGCGGGCCTGCACTCGGCTGCGGGTGACGCCGTGATCGTGATGGACGCCGATCTTCAGGATTCACCGGATGCGCTCCCTCGCCTCATCGCCGAGTGGGAGAAGGGCGCCGGGGTGGTCTACGCCGTCCGCAAGGACCGGAAGGAGGGCGTGCTCCAGCGAGCGGCGTTCAGCTCGTTCTACCGGCTGGCCGAGAAAATCGTCGATGTGACGCTTCCCCGTGACGCGGGTCCCTTCTGCCTGATGAGCCGCGCGGTCGTCGACCAGATCAACGGCATGACCGAGCACAACCGCTACTTCCCGGGTCTCCGCGCGTTCGTGGGTTTCACGCAGGTGCCCGTCGAGGTCGAACGCAACGCCCGCCTTGCCGGCGAGACGAAGTACTCGTTCCGGCAGCGGACGACGGGTGCGCTCAACGCCGTCCTCGGCTTCTCGAAGCTGCCGCTTCGGATCGTGACCGTCATCGGCGCGATCGTCGGCGCGATCTCCCTGCTCGGGATTCTCTGGGTCGTCATCAGTTCCGCCATGACGGACACGGGCACTCCGGGCTGGGTGTCGCTCATGACGGTCGTGCTGTTCTTCTCGGGCCTCCAACTGGTGACCCTCGGCATCGTCGGGGAGTACGTCGGCAAGGTGTACGACGAGGTGCGGGCCAGACCGCGGTTCATCATCTCGGAGCGTTGGGAACGGGACGACGCGGCACCGGATACCGCTCCCGAAGAGGGTGAGTCCCAGCTGTGAGTGTCGGCGAGGAGGAGATCGAGCTCACGATCGTCATCGTCTCGTTCCGCTGCCGCGATCTCCTCGCGGACTGCCTCGAGAGCCTTGAAGCGGAGCGGGCACAGGTGTCGATGGAGGTTCTGCTCTACGACAACGACTCGGATGACGGTACCGTCGAACTCGTGCGGGACCGTTTCGACTGGGTGAACCTGACGGCTCTCGACGAGAACATCGGGTTCGGCCGTGCCAACAACCTCGGGTTCGCCGTTGCTCGGGGGAAGGCGATCCTGGCGCTCAATCCCGACATGATCGTTCCCGCCGGTGCCCTGCGGGCGTGTCTCGACCGGCTCTGGGAGGACCCGACGATCGGGCTGTTGACGCCGCGTCTCATCGATCCCGACGGTCGCCTCGACCGACGGTGCAAGCGCGGGTTTCCGACGATCTGGTCCTCGATCTGTTACTTCACCGGCCTCGACCGGTATCTGCGGGATCGTTGGTCCACGCGCTACACCATGGGAGGACTGGGGGAACACGAGGAGGGTGAGGTCGAGAGCGTGAGCGGGGCGTTCATGCTCATGTCGCGTTCCGCGTACGTCCGCGTCGGCGGTTTCGACGAGCGCTTCTTCATGTATGCGGAGGACATGGACCTCAGCCTGCGGATCTCCGAAGCCGGGTTTCGGGTGCTCTATTGGCCCGGCGTCGACATCGTGCACGTGGGGGCGGGATCGAGCGTCGACGGTGTGCGTCCTCCGATGGCCGACGCGGCGTACTTCCGGACCATGGCTCCGTTCACCCGCAAGCACCGGCCCGGGCTCGTGGGGCTCGTCCTTTCCGTGGTGGTGTGGGTCGTGGCCGAGGCCATGTACCTGCTCTCGCGGCTCCGCGCGCAGGTGCGTGGTCGGGCGGGAAGGGCCGCATGAGGCCGACCGCGCTGCGTGCCGTTCTCGGCCTCTGGTTCCACTCGCTGCGCGTCGGCGTCCGCGCCATCCGTTCCGGGGCGCTCAAGGAGCCCCGTACCCGGCGCGGTGTGCTCAACAGATTGCTGGTCCCGATGGACGCATGGCGGGTCTGGGAGTTCGGTGCGGCTGTGGAAGGGCCGTTCGACGGTCGCTGCCTCGATGTGTCCAGCCCGAAGCTCGTAACGAGCTACCTGGCCGTCCGGGGATCGGGCCGGTGGGTCGGCGTCGATCTCTTCGAGGACGAGATCGCCCTCTGGCGGCGGCTCGATCCGGACCTCGACCTTCGGATCGAGGACGCGAGGGACCTCGGGTTCGAGGACGGTTCCTTCGACCATGTTCTGTGTGTGTCCGTGGTCGAGCATATCCACGGTGAGGGACTCGCCCGTGCCATGGGTGAACTCCACCGCGTGCTGGCACCCGGCGGCGTCTTGCACCTGACCACCAACATCGCCCCGGCAGGCAGTGACGTGTTCGTCGATTCCGACACATGGGGAGAGGCGACCGAGCACATCGACGGACGGGTGTTCTTCGAGCACCGCTTCGACGACGATGAGCTCACGGCGCTCATCGGGGACGGCTGGGAGGTGCTGGAGCGTCGCATGGCGTCGGAGCGTGTCGGGCTCTCGGCCGCGTTCGCGCGGCTTGCGCCGGTCAGCTACGTGGCCGGCAACCTCCTTCCGCTGCTGGCACCGCTCAACTTCCGTGCGGTGGATCGCGCCGCCGATGTCCGTCCGCCGTTCGGCGTCGTCTACCTGCGCCTGCGCAGACGCTGACCGACGGGGCGCCGCGCCCGCAGCGACCCGAAGATCTCCGCCAGCCGTTCGCGTTCCCGCTCCTGTGAGTACTCGGCGACCGCCCGGGAGCGGGCAGCCCTGGACATCGCTCGGAGCTCCGCGTCGTCGGCCAGCAACTCCGTCAGAGCGTCGGCGAGGTCCGGGACATCACCGGGGGTGACCATCCGTCCGGTCTCCGGCGTGATGATCTCGCGGACGCCGGGCAGCGCCGATGCCACGACCGGAGTGCCGCTCGCCATGGCCTCGATGAGGACGATGCCGAAGGCCTCCTCGGCCGTCGTCGACGGAAGGACCAACAGGTCGGCATCGCGCAGTGTGGCACGGAGATCCTCCTCCGGGACCCGGCCCAGGAACCGGACATCGGCCTGTGGGAGCATCTCCGCGGCGAGGCTCTCGTAACCGGGACGGAGGTCGCCGTCACCGATCAGCGTCAGATCCGCGATCTCGGCCAGGTTCGCGGCCTTGAACGCATGGATCAGTTCCGGAACCCCCTTGAAGGCGTGCCCGCCGTCCATGGCTCCGACGAAGAGCACAGACGGCCGTCGGGTGTCCGTGGCGCCGTCGGTGTCGGGGTCATCGTCGGCCGGTCGGAAGCGCTCGGTGTCGACGGCGTAGGGGAAGCCCTCGAGGGTCGGGAGCCGGTACCGGGAGATCGACGAATGTGCCGCGTAGTCGAGCGAACTGGCGAAGACGCGGTCCGAACGCTCCAGGATCCACTTCGCCGCGGAGCGCTCGTACAGCGCGAGGACCCGTCCTTCGACCCCGGACCGGAGGACGTCCATGTGGAAGAAGGTGACAAGCGGCACGCCGGTGATGAACGCGGCGGCGGCGATCGTCTCGGCGCCACCGTAGAACGGATAGTGGAGGTAGACGGCGTCCGCACCGCGGATTCCACGTGCGATCGACGGGACGAGTGCCGAGTTGCCGTGTCGCACGAGCTGGCGGAATCGCCGTACCTGTAGGCCGTCGATCACCGTGTCGCCGGCAGGGTGATCATGTGCGGGAGCGAGTACGACGACCTCGTGCCCGACATCCCGCAGGTGATGGGCGTGACGCTCGGCGACGTTCGTGATGCCCGCGCGATACGGCAGGTAGTTGCAGACGGCGACGGCGATCTTCATCGTGACGGCCGGGCTCCCTTTCTGAGGACGACGGGCATGAAACAGTAGCCTGAGCCGATGCTGCGGCGGATGCAACGCACCACGGTTCTCACCGGCGGGATCCTCATGCTCGGGGGGATCGCCGCCTGGACCCTCGGCAACTTCGTCTTCTTCGTGCTGGCCGCCCGCAGGGTGGGGCCCGAGGACTTCGGGCTGGTCGCGGCGCTTCTCGCGGTCGTCGTCGGGGCGTTGGTCCCCTGCGGCGGGATCCAGGCGGGGATCGCACGCATCGTGGCTTCGGGAACCGACAGCCAGGGGTTCGTCCG
Source organism: uncultured Bifidobacteriaceae bacterium (assembly GCA_964531025.1). Lineage (GTDB taxonomy): Bacteria > Actinomycetota > Thermoleophilia > Miltoncostaeales > Miltoncostaeaceae > CALMEC01. The sequence continues at coordinate 1,597,334 of CAZHDY010000001.1, forward strand.
TGCGTCGTTCGCACGGGTGTCGATGCTCAGCATCGTCGCGCTTGCGGTGATCGGTGCGGGAATCGTCGTCGTGGAGTCCGCATCGGCGGATGCGGTCCCCGCCGTCCTCCTGCTGCTGACCAGCGTCGCGCTCGTCGTCCTCGTGCCCTTCCACATGTTGCTCGGGGCCCTCCAGGGGCGCCATCGTTTCGCCGCGACCGCCACCTGTCTCGCGGTTCTCGGCGTCAGTCGTCCCTTGGCGTTCCTCCTGTTCGACACGGCGCTGTCGTCATCGACCGCGGCGGTGGCGGCCAGCACCGCGTCGGTGATCGCTGCACTGCTGGTGGCCGCCGGACTCGCGCGCGTCGATCTGGTCTTCTCCGGCACCGCTCCTCCGGCATCGCGCACCGGGCTCGCCCGCGTGTTCGGCGCCCCGGTCGTGGCGCTCACGGGTATCGGTGCCCTTGTCAACGCGGACGTGGTGGCCGCAAAGCTCACGCTCCCCGACGTGGACGCCGGCTTGTTCGGTGCGCTCGCACCCCTGGGACGCACGGGCGTGATGATCGTCCCCATGGCGGTCAGCTTCGTCCTTCTGCCGCGAGTGGCGGCAGCCCGGGGGGCGAACCGCCCGACCCTCGAGTTCCTCGGCCTGGGGGTCGTCGCGACCGCACTGGTCGGAATCGTCCTGGTCGCGATCGCCGAGCCCGTCAGCTTCTTGGTCCCGGCAGTCTTCGGTGATCGCTACAGCGCCGCGGACCAGCTCCTCCTGCCCATCATGGCGGCAGGAGTGCCTCTTGCGCTCGTGGTGGTCGTCGTGAATCACGCGATCGCATTGAACCGGCGACGTCTGCTCCTTGCCTTCGGAGCGATGGGGCCCGTGGTGGTGGCGCTCTTCGCGTTATGGCATGGCTCGTCCGGTCGACTGCTCATGGCCGATGCGCTCTGCGCGGTCCTCTTCCTCGTGCTGCACGACTGGCTCGGTCGTGGTGATGACACGATCCTGGGTGGTGTGCGGGCGATCCTCCGTCGCGTCGTCCAGCGTGGCGTGACCGAACGGCCGACCACATGATGATGCGTCTGACAGTCTTGCCCTTTGCCCGCGGGCGGGGATGCACGGGCGACCTGACCCACGAGGCGCGCGACCATGGAGTGCAGGACCGATCGACGAATCTTCGAATCGCGACGATGTTGAGGTGAGGCCCGAGCGATCGGGGCTCGGTCGACGACGATGGGTGCTGGAGTTGTTCCTGGCCTTCACGGGGTACATCGTGCTGGCCGTCGCGATCACCTGGCCGCTCGTCGTGCACATCACGTCCTGGATTCCGGGTGGCGGCGGAGGTGATCCGGCGGGCTATGCGTGGGACGTCTGGAACGCCGTGAACAGGGGCACGGACATCTGGGGAACCGGCGTGCAGGATGGCGTCGCCGCCCCGTTCGGCCGGCCTGTCGTCGGCACCGGAGTGCTGATGCAGTTCGCGAGCTACGGCCCTTCGTGGCTCATCGCCGAGGTCGCCGGACCACAGGCAGGCATCAACATCGCGCTGATCCTGGGGGTCGCATTCTCCGGAGCCGCCATGTACGCGCTGGTGCGCTGGCTCGGTATGGGCGTCGCGGCGTCGGCGTGGGCGGGCCTGGCGTTCGTGGTCTTTCCGCACCACCTGCTCAAGATCGGCTCGCACTTCCCGCTGGCGTACATGGCGTGTTTCCCGCTCGCGCTGCTGGCCGCCTTGTGGTGGGCGCGTGCGCCGTCGGTGCGTCGCGCGCTCGTCGTCACGGCCTCTGTGGCGTTCGCGTGGCTCTCGAACCCGTACTACGGCGTGATGGTCGTCATCATGGTGGTCTGCGTGATGGCGGTGGCCGGCGTGCACCACATGCGCACGGACGGCGTCGGGGTTGCGGTGCGGCAGCTCGCGGTCGTCGCCGGTCTGCTCGTCGTGCTCGTGGCCGTTCCCCTCGCGGCGGCGTTGGCGTCGTCGAAGTCGGGTGTGGACGCTGCCTTCAGCCGGTCGGAAGTCGAACTCGAGTTGTACGGAGCGCGACCGCTCGACTACGTGATCCCGTCGGGGGCGAGTGATGTCATGAATCGCGTGATCGGACAGGAGGACTGGGCCCGTCACGCGCGTCCGGGGGGTGAACGCACGATCTTCCTGATGTGGACGCTCATCGGTCTGGCCATCGCCGGATTCGTGATCGCCCTGCGTCGCCGGGGCACGATCGGGACACGACTGGGCGTCGCGGTGCTCGCGTCCGGGCTCATCGCGGTCGTCTGCGGTGCTTTCAGCCTCGCCTCGCCCATGACCATCCTGGGACACCGGGTGACGATGCCCTCGGGCTACCTCTTCCAGTTCGCGGACTATTTGCGTGTGTACGCGCGGTTCGCCGTGCCGGTGACCTGCGCGCTGATCGTGGTCGCGGCATTCGCACTGGACCGCGTGCTCGGCAGGATCCGGCACACCGCCGTCGTGGGTGCGGTCCTTGCCGGCGCGATGCTCGTGACGGTCGCGGAGGCGAACATCGGGCTCCCGATCGCGTCCGGCCCGGTCGTCTCCGTGAACGGCGTGACCGATACGAAGGTCCCGACGTGGCGATTCCTGAAGACGCGTCCGCGTGACGAGGTGGTCCTCGAGACGCCTGCGTACGCGGCCCCGGGGGGAAGCCTCGAACTGGAGGACCGCTACTGGATGTGGGGTCAGAGCGTCCACGGCCTGCGCATCGCGAACGGGTCGCTGGGCGAGGCGAACACCGCGACCGACTTCCTGCAGTCGGTGGGGGATCCGCGATTCCCGGGAACCGCGGCCAAGCTCGCGGCCACCGGCATCGACCTCGTGACGATCAACCCCGCCGGCTACGCGGCCAGGGGCGTTCCTGCACCTGATCCCAATCGTCCGCCCCCCGGTTTCCGCGTCCTGACGACGTTCCCTGATGGCAGCGCCGTCTGGCAGGTGACGGCGGATCCGGTGAAACGGTTCGTCTTTCTGCGTAGCGCGACATGGTGGCCGCCGGAGAGCATCGGTGGCGAACCTTGGTGGTGGATGCGCGACACGGCCCAGGGCTACGTGTGGTCCTCGACGACCGGTACCGCTCGTGTGACCTTTCGTGTGGCAGGTGTCAGTGACGGGCCCTACACGCTGACCGCTTCAACCCCTGCGAGCACGCTGACAAAGGTCGATGTGACGAGAAATCCGCGGACCGTGACGCTCGCCGTCCCCGTGACGGCCGGTGTCGCGACGAAGGTGACCCTCACCAGAGGAGGTGCCCCCGCGGTCCCGCTGACGGCAGGCGATCCCCGGGTGGCTTCGATGCGCGTTTCGGAATGGCACGTCGAGCGGTGAGAGTGGATGACGCGCGCGTCGTGGATGTGAAGGCGGGGACCGCGTGTTCTGATCCCGCCTCGTTCCGTCCCGCGGCCGCTGCGGTGCGGTATCGACGGCAGGTTGCCGAGGGGTCGGTCTCGTCGATCACGTCCGCTGTGCCCTGGTGAGTCCCGTGTGTATGTTCTGCGCCGTCGCCGCGATCCCGGCGCCCAGCGGCGTGAGCGACCGATGGTCGATGTCCGGGAGGGTCGTCGATCGCAGCCTGAGGTCCCGGGACTGGAGCGCGGCCAGCGGGCTCTGGGCGAGCACAACAGGTGGACGACGATGCGACAGTCGTCGTACTTCGCCGATGAGTTCGCCGACCGTTGTCGGTCGGTGGGAGGCCAGGATCTTCGTGACCGGCGACTCGCCGCCCGCTTCGACGCGGTCGAGTGCGTCGAGGATCATTGCCGCGCAGTCATCGACGTAGAGGTAGTCGCGGATCGTGTCGAGCGGGACGTAGATGGACATGGGCGCTCGTGTGTACAGCGACCGGAGAAGATGCGAGATGAGGCCCTGTGGCTTGTCCAGCTTCTGACCGGGTCCGTAGAGGTTGGCGATCCTTCCGATCAGGACGCGATGCCCGGTGTCCCTGGCGAAGTCCGCGAGGTGTCGTTCGGCATCGAGCTTCGCATGTCCGTACGGGGCCAGCGGTTGGGGGGTGTGTCCCTCGCTGAACGGTGGCCCCGCGGAGCCTGCATAGAGCGCACCGGCGGACGAGGCGAAGAAGACGGTCCCTGGACGGCCCTGCCCGAGACTGTCCAGCGTCGCGTCGAGGACCGCGCGTTCGAGCGTGAACGATGCCGCTGACGATCCGGTGACTCCCGAACCGGCGCACCAGATCACCCGCCACTCCGGTAGGGCGCCGATCCTGGCTGCGGTCGCGCGGGCGGTGGCGACGGCGGCCTCGGGCTCATCCCAGGCGAACCGCTCGACGAACAGCCGGTCACCCCTGCTCCGCATCGCCCGCACCACCGCGCTTCCGAGCAGACCTCCGGATCCGATCACCCAGGTGGGGTGGGTCGTCACCCCTCAGTCCGAACGCCGGGTCGACCATCGTCGGTTCGCCCAGGTGGCGCGATCCGTCCGTGAGGGCCGTGTGCACGGTCACTGATGATGAGGTACGGCGGGCGTCCCATGGAGGCGTTGACAGCGACTCCCAGGTACTCGGCGATGACCCCGAGCGAAAAGAGGATCGCTCCGCCGATGAGGAGGGTCGCGCTCATGAGCGACGACCAGCCGCGAGCATCGAATCCCCAGATGAGTTGCACGACGACAACGGTGATCGCGAGTGCGACGCCGCAGGCGGCCAGGAGGACGCCCAGGATGCTCACGAGCCGCAGTGCCCGGGTGCCGCTGGTGAGCACCATCCTCCAGAAGTGGGAGAAGAGCGACGGCCAGTTGTACCCGCTGGGCCGATCCATCTCCTGGCGCATCGTGATGCGCGACGTCGCCACGCTGCGCGCCACCCAGGAGAGCGCGATATCGAGATACACGTCCGCGCCGGCATATGCCGCGACACTCCGTCCGACCTCGCCGAGCATCAGGCGGAAACTGTGAAACGAGGTGATGTCCTTACTGCCGCTGGCGAGCCGCAGAAATCGTTTGGCGCTTCGGGATGCGAGGTTGCGCGGAAGGGAATGCGGGACCCGGTTGGCCGGCTCCGCGTAGACGATGTCGGCGCGTTCGCCCATCGCCGTGTCGAGGAGGGCGCCGATCGCCGAGGGGTCGTGCTGGCCGTCCTCGTCCATCGTCACGATCCACTCGCCGCCGCTCGAGGCCATTCCGGCGAGGGTGGCGGAGTGCTGACCGAAGTTCCGGCTCAGCCAGACCGGACGCACGAACTCGTGTGCTGCGGCGAGGTCGCGGATGACGCGTTCGGACTGATCGGGGCCGTTGTCCCAGACGAGCAGAACCTCCGTGACCACGGCCGCGTGCCCGCCAGGTGTGTGGAACGGTGCGGTAAGCGGTGCCAGTTCGGCGAGTAGCGCCGGAAGGGTTCGCTCGCCCTGGTAGACGGGAACCACGATCGAGATCGTGTGTGGGGAAGGCTGTCCTGTGGACATCGCGGTCAGTGTGATCGCCTCGCTTTCGTCGTCCGATGAACGTCTGTCGTCATATGCGTCTGGCGACGACGAGGAACTGGGCTCCCATCGGGATCCGTGCGAGGCGGCGTTCGAGCCTCATCATCCGAGGCGTCGCACGGGGCGTGAAGACCACGTAGCGGACATCGTCGACGACGAGCCAGGTTGTGGTGCACAGCTACCTCCGCAGGAGCGAGGAGTACCGCGTCGTGGTCGAAAGCGCAACGGTTCACGACAAACTGCGTAAGGGGACTGCGAGGGTTGTACTCCCCGATGACGCAGAGGCAACCTGGGCGCAGGGCCCCGGTGATCGTGCGCATCGCTGCGACGCGTACCGACACCGGGATGTGGTGAAACACGTTGATCGCCGCAACCAGGTCGAAGTCGCCGGCGGACGGGAGCGGGTCACCCGGTCTGTACACCGAGAACGTCGCGTCCAGACCGGTCTTGCGCGCCTCATAGTCGGTATGTCGCTGATCAGATGTGGGTTCGGTGTTCGGGATCAATTCACCCTTGGTCAGAGGCGGTTGTGTCACCCGCGGCTCGGCAGGGGGAGATCAGGCACAGCGTACGTAACAGGGGTGGTGGTCCGGTACTGAGCCGGGTGTGGCGTTCTGATGGCGCTGCTGTTCTCGGTAAGCTCAGCGGGTGCTGGGGATTGGGAGGAGACGGCCCGAGGTTGCGGACGACGGGCCCGGGACGTCGGACGCGATCGTCGGGTCAAAGGAATGGCCGGCGCTCATCCTCGCCGCGGCCGGAGCCGCCGTGATCGCTGCGCTCTTCCAACTGGTGCACGTGAGGGACGTCGGCTCGGTCGAGGAATGGGGGATCTACTCGCTGTTCGATCGCGCCGGCGTGGTCTTCTGGACGCCGGCCTCGACGGACCTCCAGCTCCATGCCGGTCGCCCCTTCGTGATGGTGCCGTTCTCGATCGGTTATCTGCTCACCGAGAACTCATTCGTGGGACTACACATTGTCCAGGCGGCGGGCATGGCGGTTCAGGCCGCGGCCGGCTGTCTCCTTCTTCGGGTACTCGGCACGCGCATCGCGCCGGCATTCGTCGGCGGGCTCCTCTTTGCTCTGTTCCCGGCGTTCCAATGGCAGTTCTCGCTTCGCGCGGTTCACATCCACTGGACGCTCGCCTTCGTCACGATCGCGCTCCTTCTCTACGCGATACAGGTTCGTTCGAGCATCCGATGGAAATACTCGATACCGATGATCGTGTGCGGTCTGACGGGGTTTTTCATGTACGACTCGCCCTACCTGATCTATGTGATCGCTGCGCCACTCGTGTTTCTTCGTCCGGGATGGACCTGGCGGGCCGTGCTTCCCCTCCTCGGCGCCTGGTTCGCCGCCCCGCTGATCGCCGGTGGACGTCTCGTCGTCATGCAGATCAGCGGACAGACGACGTATCAGGCATCGCTCGCCGATTCGCGGAGTGTTCGCGACCCGGCGGAATGGATCGACCTCTACGGGCGGATCTGGACCGGGGTCGCTCGGATCGTCTCGCCGGCGAACGGATGGGCCGTCACCGCCTTCTCGCTTGTGATGCTGGTTGTGGCCCTGGCGATCGTCGCAGCGCTCTCCCTCTCGGATCGTCACCAGAACCCGAGTGAACCTCGTATGAGGTGGCGGATGGGATGGGTCGGTGTCGGAGCTCTCGTGCTCGGACCTCTGGCGGCCATGGTCTATACGCAGGAGCGTCTCCACCTCGTCGATCCGCTCAGGATCTTCTCTGTCACCGCGCTCCCGATGACCATCGGCGTTGTCGTGACCTTGAGCGTGCTCGTCGGTGATCGCACGCGTCTCGCCGCAGGTATCTCTCTGGTGCTCGCGGTCCTTGTCATTCTGGCCGCGGCGGGTGAGCGGGAACACCAGCGCCGGCAAGCGGTTGCACAGCAGCAGATCCTCGGAGCCGTGGAGAGCGCGTTGACGATCGACGGGTCACCTCGCTCGGCTCCGGTCGTCGTGGTCGACGACTCCGGTCTCTTGCAGCGCGGTTACTACACGCTCATGCCGGACACGTTCCCGGGTGCGTTGAACTATGTGGACAGGCAACCTGGTCGGGCGACCACGGTTTGCCAGGACCCTTCGGCTCCGACAAGGGTGCCCATCGCGATATGCGAATTCTCGAAAGGGATCCTGACCGTCGACGGCGTCGCTCAGCCGGCGACGACCCGTGTGGTCGCTCTCATGCCGGGAGGACGTTCCCCGGCTCCGTCGCGATCGGCACTACCGATTCGGGCACGGGTCGTCCTCCCATGCATCGAACGCATGACGTGCGCGACCGGACCGACGGGTGTCTCCGCCGTTGTCCGTCGCGAGCCCTGAGACGATCATCGATCCCCGTCTGACCGATTCCGGGTCAGGGCGGCGCGGAAGATCCTGAGTGGCTCCCAGTGCTCGGTGAAGCTGACAACCGTTCGGTCGCCCTGCCAGATACCGATGTGCGCGACGCTGGCGCGAAGGGCGTCCAGGACGGGGCGGATCCGGGCGTGCTCGGCGGCGACATCGAGCAGTGCGTCCAGTGCGTCGTCCAACTCGGTGACGGTATCCGGTCTCGGAACGGGTCCGATGACAACCGGGCCGGCACAGGTGGGTCGCAGGGCCGCCGCCGTTTCGACGCTCGGCGTGATGACGGCGGTGGCATGGCGGCCGATCCAATTAAGAGACGTCTGCGTCGACCCGTCGATCGAGTCGACGATGTGATCGGTCTCGTATTGGACGGGCGGCGACGGGGGCGTACTCGCGTCTGCTCGCGGGACGAGGCGTGCACAGCCGTTCGACACGAGACAGATGACGCCCCCGACGTCCACGATCCATGGCACCAGACCACCGCATTCCTCCGGTTCGTCCGTAACAACGAACGCCGCGAGGTCACACCTGAGCGCCTCGTGCCGGATGGCATCCAACTGATCGTGGACGAGCGACTCTCCGGTCGCCGGTGCCTCCTCGTCCGGTGTCCACGCGTCGGAATGGACAAGACACACCTGATGGCCCCGCCGGCGAAGGCGGTCGGCGGCTTGCGTGCCGATCTTGGTCGGAGAGAAGAGGAGGATTCTCACCGCAGAGCCTCGGCGATCGCGTCGTCGAGTGTCCGTCGTCCCTCGATCGCCCGCATGTGGGCTGCGTTGCCGAGAGCTGCGGCAAGGGAGTGATCGGTCGCCTGGGAGATCGCGTGGGCCACGGATGCCGGCCTTCGCGACACGCGCCAGCCGGTATGGCCCGACGTACAGATCGAGTACGGCACGGCGGAGCCGGTGAACGTGATCAGTGGCGTTCGGCGGGTTGCGGCGGCGGCGGCGAGAATCACTCCGTCGTCGTGGGTGCTCGAGAAACACACGACCGCCGGAGCAGCGTCGATTCTCGCCGCCATTTCCTGCGCGCTCGTTTCACAGGGGTCGAACACGACGCGATCGACCAGGCCGAGACGGGCGATCCTGTCACGGACGCGGTGAGCATAGTTCGCGTCGCGCTCGATGCCGGTGATCACGAGTCGGATCGATCGGTCGACGTAGGCGAGGGCTGACACCGCCTCGATGTGGTGATGACGCCCGTCGATGTCGCCGACGACCAGGATCGGACCGGCATTGTGAGCGTGGGTGTCGGCGTCGTCAGACCCGTGGGGGTCCTTCACGATCTGCGATCGGAGACCAACGGACTGGCTGAGTTCGACCGCCTGCAGCCCGGATGTGGTGAACACCTGGGTGGTCTCGCCGAGGGCCCCGCGGATCGCGTTCAACACAACACGCCTGTGGGACTCCGACGCAGTCGAACCGGCCACGGACTCGCTGGGTGCACCGCCGGTCGTCAGGCACACGGTCTTGGGCGCCTCGGTCCGCAAGAGCGCGGCCGGGAGATCGAGGGCCACGAGATGGTCGACTCCCTCCACCTCGAGGAGCCGCATCATCGTCAGCTGGGTGGGGAGCAGCGTCGGTTCGAGGCTGAAGGGGAAGCTCAGCCGTTCGATGTCGTGGCCCTCGTCCACGAGGCGGGTTGCGACGCACTCTGCGGTTGCGTGGTCGGGGCCCTTCTCGAACAGTCCGCCCGTCGAGACGAGGAGCACCTTCACGCGAGCAACCTCGACAGGACCCGGTCCCATCCGATGCCGAGATCGTCGAGGCGGGCAGCGGCGCCCTCCCCCAGGCGGCGCGTTCGCGCCCGGTCCTCGTAGAGGCGATCGAGAGCGGCCGCGATCGCGGCCGGATCCGGCTCCGTCACGACCCCGCAGGCGTCGTCGACGACGAACTCAAGCACGCCACCTGCGTCCCGGGTCGAGATGGTCGCCTTGGCAGCGTGGGCGGCCTCAAGGGTCGGGTATCCATAGGAGTCCTCGTCCAGCGGCAGGTACGCAGCGGCCAAGCAGGAGTTGAGCGCCGCGACCTTCTCGGGTTCTGTCACCCACCGATCGTCGATGACCAGTCGGTCTCCGGCGTCCGCCTCGCGGGCCAGACGATGCAGATCGGCACGGTAATCGTCATCACGACACTCTCCGGCGAGCCTGACGCGTACGGGGGTGCGGCAGTGACCGAGTGCCTGGACGAGCAGATGCTGGCGCTTGTGGCGCTCGATGCGGGAGACGTAGACGACCTCGTCGCCGTACTCCTCCGGATGGAAGCGTTCGGGATGCGCCACCGGCGGGTAGAGCACGTCGGCCTCGATCCCGTTGAACCGCTTGAGTCGGTCCCGCACCGTGTTCGAGTTCGTGAAGACGTGTGTGGCCTCGTCCAGCGCAGCCGTGTCGACGGCATGGAGTGCGTCGCGGAACCCGATGTTGCGAAGCGTATGCGGCGGACCGAGTCCGGGATCGTCCCACAGGTCGTAGTAGGTCCTGAGGTGGTGGATGAACCAGAGGATCTTGTGAGGATGGCGGACGAGGTGGGACTGCGGACGAAAGCAGATCACCCGGTCTGCATCGGAGAGGTCGAGCCAGCGGAGACCGACCATCTGTCCGAATAGGCTGCCCGGATGGTCGACCTCCGGGATGAGGACCTTCGCGACCTCATGTCCGGCACCGACGAGGGCCTCCTCGAGCCAGTCGACGATGTTCCGTGCTCCACCGCGCACGAACGGCACGATCGTCGAGCACAGGGCGATTCTCACCGTGGCAACGCGTCCGCGACGGCATCCGCGACACGTCTCAGATCCGCGTCATCGAGTCCGAGATGCGTCGGGAGATTGACGCCCCGCGCCGACCAGGTGTCGGCGACAGGAAAGCTGCCGGATCCGGCATACGGTGGCATCTGGTGCATCGGGTAGAAGACGGGCCGCGTCTCAACGCCGGCGGCGTCGAGTGCGGCCATGAAGGCATCGCGCTCATCCTCCCCGCCGTTACGGAGGAACACGGTGTACATCCACTGCACGGGTCGCGTCCCGGCCTGTGTGATCGGGCGCCGAAGCCTGTCATCGAGGGTCGCGAGCGCCTCATCGTAGAAGGCGCCGATCTGATCGCGTGCGGTGAGGATGCGATCGACGGCTTCCAACTGGCCGAGGCCGATCGCTGCCTGGATGTTGGTCATCCGGTAGTTGTAACCGACGACGTCGAACCAATAACGACGGTTCGTGCTCATGCCCTGGCCACGGTACAGTCGCAGCCGGGAGGCGAGATCGCCGTCGTCGGTGGTGACCATTCCTCCTTCGCCCGTGGTGATGATCTTGTTGCCGAAGAAACTGAACACCGCGCAGTCGCCGAGTGAGCCGACGCGTCGGCCACCGATCTCCGCGCCGTGGGCCTCTGCCGCGTCCTCGATGACGAGGAGACCGTGTCGCTCTGCGATCTCGCGGATGGCAGGCATCGCCGCGGGGTGTCCGTAGAGGTGTACGGGCATGATCGCCCGGGTCCGTGGCGTGATCGCGGCCTCGATGAGCGAGGGATCGATGTTCACCGTCTCTGAGTCGACATCGACGAAGACGGGTGTTGCACCGGTGTAGCGGACGGCGTTCGCGCTCGCGATGTACGTCACCGTGGGAACGATGACCTCGTCGCCGGGCCCGATCCCGAGGGCGACGAGCGCGAGGTGGAGCCCTGTTGTCCCGTTGTTGGTCGCGACCGCGTATCGCGTGCCGACGAACGCAGCGAAGGCCTCTTCGAACATCCCGATGTACTTCCCGTTCGACGAGATCCAATTGGTGTCGAGACAATCGACGACGTACTCCCGCTCACGTCCGAGGAGGCTTGGTTCTGCGACGAAGATGCGTTTCAACCCTCTCCACTCTCCCTGATTGGTTTCGCCGGAACCCCGACGACCCGTGCGTTGTCCTCAAGGTCACGAATGACCGCTGCGCCGGCTCCGATCGTGACATCGGCGCCGATCCGAAGGTCGGGGATGACCCGGCTGCCGATTCCGAGGAAGGTCCGGTCGCCGATCGCGACATTCCCTGCGATTCCGACCTGAGGGGCGACATGTACTGCCTGGCCAAGCCTACAGTCGTGGTCGACTGTTGCGCCGGTGTTGATGATGCAGAGGTCATCGATGCTCGTGGCGGCGTTGACCACGGCTCCGGCCATGATGGCGATCCCGCGTCCGAGTGTCGCGGACGGCGAGATCACCGATCTGGGGTGGATGGCGTTCACGATCTCGAAACCGATGTCGGTCGCGTACTCGCCCAGTCGGCAGCGGAGTCGGTTCGGGCCGAGTGCGACGAACGCACGGCGGACCCCGTCAGCCCAGAGATCCTTCAGTCGTTCGTCGCCGTAGACGACTTCATGGCCGAGACAGTCCTGCGGATCGCCGGGCAGGCCGACGCAGGCTGCGATCTCATGACCGGCCAGGACGAGGATCTCGATGCATACTTTCGCGTGGCCTCCGGCGCCGACCACCACCACTCGATCGGTGCTCATACAACCTCCGGAATGTCGAGAGTCAATAGATCACCGTCGACGGTGCAGACGCTCTATGAGCGGCGACGATGCGCGTCGCAATAGTACGTCCACCCGAATAAGGAGAACCTTCAAGCGGGCTCGTGTCTCGGCGATGCGGAGATGATGTGCTCTCCCCGGCGGCACGTGTTTCCTCTCGGTTACATCACCGACAATCCCCGGGGACGCTGTGGGGAGTCCGTCCGTGATCGCGGACGCGACGGCCTCGAACCGTCGGTTGGCGAGGTCGGTGTTGCCGTCGTCGCTCAAGCGAAGAGTATATCCACCAATGCGTGTGACAGAGCGGCTGGCCGGCTTCGCCCTCCGTGGGTAGAGTCCGTTCGGTGATTGCATCATCGGCCAGCCAGGCCACGGGCGGCTCCCCTCGATCCTGGCTTCGTGCGGGTGAGGCACTGAGCGCTCCGACGGCATTGATATCTGACGGCGGTCGTGCCGAGCTGGTCTTCGACGACGGCTTGCGGGTGCTGCTCGACGGTGAGTCCGTATGGCATCTGCCGAACGTGCGGATCGAGGACGAGGTCGTCATGCAGGACGACGGCAACCTGGTCGCGTACACGGGCGGTGTCGCTTCTTGGGCGTCGGGTACGGAGGGCTTCTCAGCTTCGACCCTCCAGATCTCCGATGAGGGAACCCTCGTCATCCGGCACCACGGCCATGCCGTCTGGTCGTCTGACCGTGGCTACATCGGGGACCGCCTCGGCCCAGGTGGATTTCTCGCCCCGGGTGGCTTCCTGCGATCACCGAACGGCGATTTCACGGCCATGATGCAGGCCGACGACGGCAATTTCGTGATCTATTCGTCGGCCGGTGATCCCGTATGGGCAAGCGGCGTCGCCGAACCCGGAGCACTGTTGATGCTGGATCGTAGCGGCGACCTCCGGGTCTTCGGGCCGAAGGATCCGACGTGGAGTTCCAATACCGCTGGGCATGGAGGGGCGGGAGTCGAGCTGGGCGACGACGGCGTCCTCCGACTCATCCACGACGGCAGGACGGTTTGGTCGTCATCTGCCGGACACTCTGACGTCCCGCAACCGATCGCGTCCTCTGAAACGAGAATCGCCGCTTCGACGTGCGACTCATGAATGACCGGATGGTGATGTTTGATCGCGGTGCGGTCGTTTGGAGTCGAGGATCCGGAGGTGGGGAGGCGGTGCTGGTAAGTAGTCCGAAAGATGGGAGTCTTGTGGGCGAGGGGCGAGGGGGTGTCGCGGTCACTACTGCACCGCATGGCGAACACCCCATGGTGCAGCGTGACGGCAACCTCGTCGCCGGTGCGACCACCGATACCGTTAGGAGTCGCTTCGCCGGCTTCCCGCAGGGGCGGGAGGGAATGGAATGACGCAGGCTGCGAGTGGCTCTACGAGCACTACTTCTCTGGGTGTACCGCGGTTGATCTGGGCGGTCAATCACCGCACACTCCTCCAGTCAGAGGTACCGATACTCCAGTCGCTGGGCTGGGAGGTGTTCATTCCGAAACGGATTCCGGACCACGATCCGTCGTATAGGAGCGCCGTCGTGACCTACGACTACGACGACGCGCTGACGGTACCTCGCTCCGCGTTGGAGATCCTCAACGCGATGGAGTTCTACGAGCGCAACTGGTCGACGACCGAGCGAGCGATCATCAATGACCATTTCGGGGTCTTCATATCATCCTTCTCGTATTACACGACGCCCCTGTCCGAGGCCGCACGTCATTTCGACGGCACGATCGTCGCACGCGTCTTCGGTCGGGAACATCCACTGACGTACACGGAGTTGCCGCCGTACACCGAACGTCCTGATCTCCTCAGCGAGATCACCCGGGTCGGCGATCGCTTCGTGTTCGGCCAGGGCTACGACAATCTCGCTGATGTCGAAGACGCTGTTCTCGCCGATCACGCCCACACGATCACGGTGCCGCTGGCACCCGACACCTATCTGCACGCGGGTCGTTGGACCGGTGGATCCGGTAAGGCGCTCTTCCTGTGTCCCGGCATCGCGTCCGGCGGTTACTACGGTGACGTCTACCGGAACATCAAAGAGTCGTTCGACAGCCTTCCCCACCTGATCTTCGGGCGACAGACGGGACCCGTGGATGATGATGCGGTTCTCCCCTATCTGACGGACGACGAACTCGTGGACCTGTATGCATCGAGTGACGTGTTCATCTACCCGTCGACCGAACCGCGTCACCTTCATTACTCTCCGATCGAGGCGATGGTTGTGGGAACCCCCGTCCTGTACCGGGCCGGATCCATGCTGGACGTGCTGGGGGGCGGTGGTGCGCCCGGGTCCTGTGCGTCGGACGACGAGATCCGCGAAGCTGCGACGCGCCTGATCGCGGGTGATGCTTCCTACGCCGATCGGATCCGTGCGGCCCAGCAGGAGCTGGTTGACCACTTCGCGGTCGACCTCGCCCGGCGTCAGTGGTCGGAGGTGCTCGGATGAGGCTCGGCTGGGGCAGGATTCGCCGGACGCTGGCTGGTCGTTCGACTCCATCCGCTCGAAGGCGCGGAAAGGATCCCTGGGAGGTTGAGTCGAGGCTGGATCGCATCATTGCCGAGATGCATGTGACGCGGGCCATGATGCTCGCCGAGGTCGCCGATCAGCACGAGACGCTCGCTGAGCTCCACGAAGGGGTCTCGGACGACATGCGGGCGGAGTTCGATCGTCTCGATGCGTTCGTCGCCTATCACTCCGAGGTCTTGACACGTCGGATCGACTCGCTTCAGGACGACATGCGGGCGGAGTTCGAGCGTCTCGATGCGTCCGTTGCTTCTCGCTCCGAGGCCTTGGCACGTCGGATCGACTCGCTCCAGTCGGCGGTGGACCTCACTCGGATGGTGCCGGTCATGAAGGATCTCGATGTCCTCGTGACGACGGGAGTCGGTGACCTCATCATCCCGTCACACGAGGTCGGTCTTATCGCCTTCCTTGGCCGGCACGGCACCGACGACTACGAGCTGGGCGTGCGGTCCTTGATGGCGAACACCCTCGGGCCGGGCGATACCGTCGTCGATGTCGGCGCGAACGTCGGCGTCATGACCCTGACGGCACTGAACCACGTGGCTCCGGGTGGCCGCGTCATCTCCTTCGAGCCCAGTCCGGACATCGCACGAGTGCTGGCGAGGACGATCGATCTCAACGGGTACGGGGACAGGTGCGACGTCCATCAGCACGCCATCGGCGCGAGCGTGGGTGAGATGAGCCTGGTGATCTCGGACCATTCGCCGCTTTCGCACCGTGCCCGTGAGGACTCCGAGCCGTCGGAGGCGACGATCGTCACGCAGTCGACGCTCGACGAGATGATCGATCCAGAACTGCGGGTGGCACTCGTGAAGGTCGACGTGGAGGGTGACGAGGCTGCCGTCTGGCGCGGTAGCCGCCTGTTCCGCGAACGCAATCCCTCCGCTGGCTTCGTCCTCGAGTGGTCGGTGTCCAACGCGGGTGCGGCGAACGAGTCGCTCGAGGCGCTTCGCGACGAGATCGAGGCCGACGGCTATCTGATCGGGGTGATCGAGGATACGGGGGGATTGGGTCCTCTCGTAGCGGACGCGACGTCGTGGGAGGGTCTCAACGTCTTCGTCGCCCGCCGGATCGCAGATGTGCGACGGCCGCCGGGATTCGCCGACCTGCCGGAGCCCGGCTGAGGGGCAGGTTCAGTCTGCGGAGGTCCCTCGGGGTCCGGATCGTGTCGGCGCGGTTGCGGACCATCTCGAGGTCGTGAGGCCGTGAGCGGGCGTCAGCGCGCTTGGTCCGGGCGGCCGAGGATGAGCCGTCCACCCAGGTAGTTCAGCGGGGCGGTCACCGCGATGGTCGCGAGGAAGGTGATCCAGGGTGGCATCTCGGCCACGATGGACATGGCGTGGACAACGACCTCGCCGACGAGCAGTACGACGACGTACCAGGTGGCGAAGAGGGCTCGTCCGCCTGCAGATCGCCGGCCGCGGAACACATAATTGGACGAGGCCACGGTGGTGAACGCGACGCCGACGACGTACGCGATCACGTAGGCGATCCTTGGATCGATGATCGTGGCGAGACCGATGAACACCAGGCCGGAGATGATGGTGTTCGCCGTTCCGACGAGCACGAACCGGGCCGGCTCCGGCAGCCCATAGAGGACGCCTGGGAGTCGGCCGGTCTGGTGATGCGACGGATCGGCCGGCGGCCGAGGGTGCCCTTCGCCACTCATCTCAGGCTCTTCGGGGATCCCTCTGCGCGTCGATGGTGAGTGCACGCATTCCTCGTGCACTATCTCTGAACCGTTCGAACCTCGAACCGCCCGTCGAAGTCGACGATCCCATTCGCACGGCTCTGGGGGAACACACTGAACTCGTGCGCGTTCTCCGACGCGTGGAACGTGGTGCGGCCCTCCAGGTCCGCCAGAGAGAAGTCGAGCGAGAACCTGCCCTCCAGCAACGGCAGCCGGGGAATCGCGAATCGCAGGACTCCCGACTCGTGACCGGGGAGCAGAATCGCCTCGTTCTCCGTCGTCGTGCCGAAGCAGTGAACTCCGTCCATCGTCTTGACGGCGAACGCGAAGTTGAGGGATTCGACGGGTGTGTGGACGGTGTACTCGATCTCGAGCGCGATCGATTCGCCGCTGTAGAACGAACTGGCCTCCGCTCCGTCCTCCTTGCACAGGCGGAATGCGGTGACCGTGACGTCACGGGTTCCCCAGCTGCCGTCCTCGGATTCGGTCACGGATGCCGTTCCGATGCTTCCGGTGCGGCTCTCGGTCTCGGCGAGGAGGCGGTGGTACTCCGCCATGACCTCGCGGGGGACGCTGTCGATCAGGCACGTTCCGTGCTCCATGAGAATGGCCCGGCCGCAGATGCGCTCGACGGCGAAGGCATCGTGCGAGACGAACACGATGGTCCCGCCGTGGCGCCGGAACTCGTACATGCGACCCAGGCACTTTCTCTGAAAGGCCTCGTCACCGACCGCGAACACCTCGTCGAGGAGCATGATGTCGGCGCGGACATGGCTCGCGATCGCGAACGCGAGACGCATGTGCATGCCGCTGCTGTACGTGCGGACCGGCGAGTCGATGAAGTCCTCGACCTCGGCGAACGCGACGATCTCATCGAACTTCCTGGTGACCTCCCGCTCGGACATCCCGAAGATGGCGGCGTTCAGGAAGACGTTCTCGCGGCCGCTGAAGTCGGGATGGAACCCCGCACCCAGCTCGAGCATCGACGCGATCGTCCCGCCGGTCCGGACGGTGCCGGTGGTGGGAGACATGATCCCGGCGATCAGCTTCAGGATCGTGCTCTTGCCCGAGCCGTTGCGTCCGACGATGCCGACCGATGCACCCGGCTCGATGGAGAGATCGATGTCGCGGAGTGCCCAGAAGTCCTTGGTCTCCACCCCGGTGCGGCGCAAGAACTGTGTCTTGAGCGTACGATTCTGCGCGTGCTGGATCCGGAAGCGGCGGGAGACCCCGTCCAGACGGATGGCGCCTGGTGGAAGTCGCTTCATCGACTGACTCCGTGTGCGTTCTTCAGACATCGATCCACCATTCTAATGAGGGTAGGGCAATCGCCTGTGATTGAAGTGACCACCGATCCGAACACCGAGTTGACAGCGACCCCGGGTCGGCTGTCCGGGGGGCGGTGGGCCGAGTACCGGCGCTTCAGCCCGCTCCTTCGGAACCTGGTCAAGCGCGAGGTCCGCCAGAAGTACAAGGGATCGCTCTTTGGAATCCTTTGGACACTGGTGAACCCCATTATCCTGGTCGCCACGTACGCGGCGATGTTCCACTATGTCTGGCGGGTCGTCGACGTACCGCACTATGCGTGGTTCCTGTTCACGGGACTCGCCGCCTGGACGTTTTTCGCCGGCGGCGTCCAACAGGCGGCGAGCAGCATGGTGGCGAACGCGAACCTTGTGAAGAAGGTCCGTTTCCCGCGCGAGTTCGTGCCGTTCACCGCGGTCGCATCCAACGGCGTCACCGCCGGCGCGATGCTGCTGATCGCGATCGTCGGATGCCAGATCGTCGACGGCCGTGTTCACGGGCAACTGGTCGTGCTTCCCTTCTTTCTGATCTGCCTGGCGGCCTTCACGCTCGGCGTGGGCATGATCCTGTCCGTGCTCAACGTGTTCTTCCGCGACGTCGAGCACATCTTTGCGGCCATCACCGTGCCCTGGTTCTTCCTCACGCCGATCTTCTACACGTACGAAGCGCTGCCGGGGCTGCGGATCGACGAGGACATCCTCAGGATCGCCTACTTCGCCAATCCGGCGACGCCGTTCATCTCCGGCGTACGTGAGATCGTCTATGCGGGCGTGTGGCCCGACTGGGCCGACTGGGTCTACTGCGGGGGTGTCGGATTCGGTGCGCTCCTGATCGGCTTCCTGGTCTTCCGGCGGCTGGAAGGTGAGGTCGCCGTGGCCCTGTAGGGTCGACGGGTAGGCCGTGAGAGACAGGAGCAGTGTCTGTGAGTGAGGATCGCACCACGGTGGGGGAGTCCATCGACGTCGCGGCGTTGATGGAGAGTCTTCGGACCCGGGTCGCCCAGAAGAAGGCGAGGGGCCACTACTCCATCGACGAGCTGATGATGGACCACGTGACCGACGAGCCCATCGAATCGCGCGACGTGGAGCGTCTCCGCGACCTCGCGGCCAAGCTGCCGGACATGGGTGTGGGACCGTCGACCAAGCCGATCATCGGGCCGGTGGTGTCGAAGGTCAAACGTACGCTCGTGGCGGGTACCAGCGAGCCGCTCCTGCGGATGTATTCGGAGATGAGCGAGTTCAACACCGCGCTTCTCCGCTATGTGTCGGATCTGAGCCGGGAGGTCGCTGCGCTCAAGCGGCAGGTGGTCGCCCTCGGAGGCACCGACGCGCGGGAGGCCTCGCGCGATGACGACGCCCGGCGTCTCGCCGCGGAGTCGACGCGATTCCTCGGATCCGACGCGGTTTCGGCCAGGATCCGGACGCTTCTCACCGATGCTTCCCCGGCGCTGCAGATCGGGGTGGGCGACGACGGCCTGGTGAGTGGCGTCGATGGTCTTTCAGGGGTCGAGGCGCACCGGGACCAAGCCTCGGACACTGCCGCCGAGCATCTCATCTGGGACGATCCGCTGACCGTCTTCGAGAAGCTGCACGGGGATGCCGTAGGGGGAGTCGTGATCGTCGATGTCGTCGAGCGGGTCACGCTGCGCTACGTGGACGCTCTCCTGGCTGAGGCGGCGCGGGCTCTTCGCGGGGATGGCATCGTCCTCGTGGTCGGTCTCGAGCCGGACGCGCCGGATGCCGTCGCCGATGTCGTGACTGAGGGCGGATTCCCTCGGCGGGCGGTTCCCGCGGAAATCGTTGCGCGTACGCTGGAGTCGGCGGGGTTCTCGGCTGTCGGGATCGAGCATCCGGACGGTGAGACGGAGGGGTCGGCCCGGAGGACGCGCCACTACATCGTGCATGCCCGGAGTTAGTCCGCGGATCGCATTCGTGGTCCCGCGGTACGGTCCCGGCGTCGTGGGCGGTGCGGAGACCCTGTGCCGACTCCAGGCCGAGAACCTGGCGGCACACGGCGTCGATGTCGAGGTGCTCACCACCTGCGCACTCGACCACTTCACTTGGGAGAACGCCCTTCCGCAGGGTGAGGAGCGGATCAACGGCGTGACGGTCCGCCGGTTCGAGGTCGAGACCCGTCGTGACAACGACCGGTGGCTCTCGCTCCATGCCGGCATCGACCTGAACGCGCCGCAGACGTACGCCGATCAGCTGGAGTGGATGGCCAACTCGGTCTGGTCACCGGGACTCCAGCGACTCATCGACGATCGTTCTCGGTACGACTGGATCCTTCCCGTGCCGTACCTGTTCGGCACGACGTACTGGGCGGCCGTCAGCAGACCCGAACGCTGCTGTCCGATTCCCTGCGTTCACGATGAGGCCCACGCCTGGACGCCGCTGGTCCGGTCGATGCTGTCCCGCGTGCGCGGATGCCTGCTCAACTCGACGGGCGAGGCAGAGCTCTTCCAGCGTCTTGCGCCCACGGGCACATGGGCGCTGGGCGGTGTGGGTTACCACGACCGGCCGTTGCCGTCAGATGGCTCTGTGCGGGCCTTCTGCGGTGCGAGGGCCATCGAGCCCGGCTACCTGCTCTACGCCGGCCGGCGGGAGGTCGCCAAGGGCGTGCCGATGCTCTTCGCCCACTACGCTGCCTACCGGCGCATGAATCCGGACGCGCCTCCGCTGGCGCTCATGGGGTCGGGCGATCTTCCGATCCCCGAGGAGATCGCCCCGCACGTCATCGATCTCGGGTTCGTGGATGACGCCGACATGGCGGCGGCGTACGCGGGCGCTTCCGTGTTCATCCACCCGTCGCGGTTGGAGAGTCTGGGAATGGTGCTGCTGGAGTCGTGGCTGGCGGGCACCGCGGCACTGGTCAACGCCGAATCGGACGTGCTGCGCAGGCACTGCGAGGACTCCGACGGTGGACTGTGGTTCGACGACGAGGACACCTTTGTCGCGGCGCTCGACGCCATCGTGCGTGACGACGCACTGCGGGAGTCCCTGGCGCGCGCCGGCCGCGCCTATGTGCGGACCGAGTTCTCGTGGGATGCCGTGCGCACGCGGATGCTGGGTGCGCTGGAGGAGTGGGCATGAGCGCTGCGGCCCACATCGTCGTCACCGGGTTCGTCCGGCGGGACGCCATCTCCAACCACGTGCTGCAGGAACAGCAGGTACTTCAGGGGATGGGCATCCGCTGCGAGATCTTCGCCGACATGCGGTACGTCCAGGAGGATCTGCGCTCGATGGTGCACCCCGCGAGCCGGTGGGACGACATCGCCCGTCCCGGTGACCTGGCCCTGCTGCACTACTCAATTTCCAGTGAGTCGATCGACCATGTGCTCGAACGCGCTGATCGTACGGCGATCGGCTACCACAACATCACGCCCGCAGAACTCCTGTGGGAGTGGACCCCGGGACTGGCGCAGGTGTGCGCGATGGGCAGACGACGCCTGGGCGAGTTGGCAAACATGGTCGACGGGTCCAGTGCCGACTCGGACTACAACGCGCAAGAACTCACCGAGTTGGGGTTTCCGGACCCGGCGGTGGTCGGCATCCTGCGCCCGCCCCTCCCGCCGCCGTTGCGTTCGACGCGCCGCGGCTCCCGTCGCCTCGAGCTTCTGTTCGTCGGGCGTGGCGTGCCCAACAAAGCGCTCCATCACCTGGTGATGACGATGCACGCGATGAAGGACGTCGGGGTGGACGCCCACCTCACCCACATCGGCTCCTGGGGTGGCGCGGCGCTCTATGAGCGGTACTGTCGTCAGCTGGTCGACGATCTGGACCTGCATGACGAGGTGACGTTCCTGGGTTCTGTGAGCGACGGCCGGATGGCGACGGCCTACGCCGACGCCGACCTCTTCCTTTGCCTGTCGGACCACGAGGGTTTCTGCGTGCCGCTGGTGGAGGCCATGCACTACGACCTGCCGATCGTCGCCTACTCATCGTCGGCCGTGCCGTGGACCGCCGGTGATGCCGCGCTGCTCCTCGACGAGAAGCCGCCCTCGCTTGTGGCCGAGGCCATCGTCGAGGTGGTCGAGAACCGCGCGCTTCGTGACCGGCTGGCCGAGGGACGCGTCCACCAGCTGGCGTTCCATTCCGAGGAGGCGGTCACCGAGAGGCTTCTGGACCATCTGCGGGGGATCCTGTGAGCGCGTCGTCACTCGCCAACGACACGTTGCGCGGCTTCGCGCGCGAACTCTCGCGTGGGGTGCGCCGTGTGTGCGGAGGGGCGATCCGATTCGATGCCGGTGATCCCGATGTGCCGTATGTACCGCTCATCGGTCCGGGCGGTCGCAGTGACCGGCAGCGGCTCGCCCTCGCGGCGGCTCCGACCATCGTGCTGTTCGACGAGTCGGAGTGGGCGTTCATGGGGGATGTCGTGCGTCCCGACGCTCAGGTCGTCGTGTGCGGACTGCCGGTACGAAAGGGTGGTCGGCGGGGCAGCTTCGACGCCCCCAACCCTCCGGAACGGGCCGTCGGTGCCATGAATCTGGTCGCCGGACGGCAGACCCCCGGCCTCCCGGGTGTGACATGGGTCTGGGGTGCCGGAGTCACTCCGCTGCTCGATGCGCTCGCCGCCTGGGCGGACGGCCATGTGGTGGTGGCGCTGCCGGGGACGATGCCGAACCGCATCCTCACGCGTGGTGGTGTACTCGCGGCGCGGACGATTCTGGAGGCGATGGAGGCCACCTCGTTCGTCCAGTCCAACCCGGCGATCGCCAACGCGCTCGCGGTCCGGGGTTCCCGTGTCGCAGCCGCTCAGCCGTCGTTCGACGAGGTGTCCGACCGTGCCGCGGAGGCGGTGGTCCTCGCTTCGGGCCTCGTGTGACGCCGGTCGCGCGTCATCTCAGCGGCGGCGTATCGATTCCGCGATCTCCAGGTAGCGGTCCGCGCAGGTCTCCCAGCTGAAGCGCTGAGCGGCGCGTACCCGTGCCCGCTCGCCCAGGTCGCGTCGCCGCTCGCCGTCGGCGGTCAGCGCGGCGAGTGTCTCGGCCAGTCCCTCAGCGCCGCGGGCCAGGGGGAACGTGGCGGCGGTGTCGCCCACTACCTCGACGTTGGGTGCGTGATCGCTGACCACGAGGCATGCGCCCGCCGCCAGGGCCTCCACGATCACCGGGTGGGTTCCTCCGACCTCGGTCGGCGCGCACATGATCCCCGAGCGGTGCACGAGCTCCCCGTAGCCGGTGCCGAACACGTACCCGGGGAAGTGCACGTTCGGTCCCGCGCCACGCTTCAGGTCGTCGATGTACCCCTCGCTGTACGGCGCATCGCCGACAACGACCAGAGGCCAGTCCGTCCCGGAACGGCGATGGGCCTCCACCAGCAGGTGCGCGTTGTTCTCGGGCACCAGGCGTCCCACGAACAGGATGAAGCGGCCCGGTTCCACACCCAGCCGATCACACCACTCGGTGCCGCCGGGGTCCGGCAGGCTCGCGCCGTAGGGAATGGCCTCGATGCCGCGGCCGTAGCGCTCGCGGTAGCTCTCGGCCACGGCATCCGAATCCGTCACGGCCAGGGTCGCCACACGGGGCGCGATGCGTTCGGTCCACCGGAGGTACGCCTTGGCGGCGGCCGGCCACTTCGCGCGCTCGGAGTCCAGCCCGTCGATCTGGAGGACGCTCGGGATGAGCGCCGCCCGCGCCAGCGGCACCACAGGGGCGTTACCGGCGATGAAGTACAGTGCGACGTCGGGTCGCTCACGGGTGACCATATGGCCCGTCGATATGACGGTATGTGCGAGGGTGTCGAGGTATTTGTTGCGGATCGTCGGCAGGTGCACCAGCCGCGCGCCGCGGTACTCGTGGTGGCGCTCGGTCATGTGCGGACGGCAGTAGACGACCACCTCGTGTCCGCGTTCGGCGAAGACGGCGGCCAGGTTCTCGACGGCGGTCTCGAACCCCGAGTACGCTGCCGGAATCCCGCGCGTCCCGATGAGGGCCAGTTTCACGTTCGGTCCGTCCTCGTGGGCCCGCTGCCCTGGGCCCCTGTCAGCTCAGGTGCCAGGCACCTGAGCTGACAGCTGGCGATCTCGCTCACGAAAAACGTTCGAGAGCAGGAACTTTGTGCTCGTGTGATCTGCCGTGCATATGTTGAGTGCCTGGCACCAGCGTTGACACCGTGCGGCCGCTCAAGCTCCGAACAGGGCTGCGATCCTCTCATTCGACCGCCGCCCGGACGGCTCGCCACCCCTGCTCGCCCATCTCGGTGAGCGAGAACGTGGCCGCCTGTCTCGGCCCCGCCTCACGCAGACGATCGGCCGTCGTGGGCTCCAGGGCGGCGCGGATACCGTCCGCCAGCTGTGCCGGATAGGGGTCGACCAGGATGGCGGCGTCACCCGAGATCTCGGGAAGCGCGCCGCGGGTGGTCGCCACCACCGGCGATCCACAGGCCATGGCCTCCACCACCGGCAGGCCGAAGCCCTCGTACAGGGACGGGTAACAGGTGACTGCGGCCGCGCTGTAGAGGTCGGCCAGCTGGTCGTCGCCCATCGGGCCCAGCCAGATGCCGCCGCTCGCCGCGATCAGCTCCTCACCCCGGTGCCCGGCGCGACCGACCACCGCCAGCCGCAGATCACGATCGCCCACCAGGCGGATCGCCTCCGCGAGCGCCACCAGGTTCTTCCGCGGATGCACGTCCCCGACGTACAGGCAGTAGCGGTCGAGACCGTGCTGATCCCGCACCCGTTCGGCGGCCCCCTCACGCGGGTGGAACGACGGCGCGGGCACGTTCGAGACCACGTGCACCTTCTCGGGGTCGACGCCGAACGCGTCGATCAGATCCTCGCGACTGCGCTTCGAGACGGTGATGACCGAACCGGCCCGCCGCACCGACATCGGCACGAAGGTATTGAGGAGCAGCCGGACGCGGCGGCTGAACCACTCGGGCTGCAGTCGGAAGAGGACGTCATGGACCACCACGACCGAGGGGCACGGGCTCTTCAAGGGGCTGATGTAGCTGAACACCGCGGCATCGGCGTCCACGGTCTCGAGGCTGCGGGGGATGTCCCGGAGGAGTCGTCGCACGTTGCCGGCCCCCACGGTCTCCATGTGGGGTCCGTCGCCGATCAGTGCTCGTGCCTCGTCATGTGTGATCAGGGCCGCAACGCTGTCGTCGTCGCCGGCGGTCGCCATGAGCGCCTGGACGAGCAGCGTGTGGAAGCGCGCGTTGCCGGCGTCGCCCGCCGAGGGCTGACCCACCATGTGGGCGTCGACGGCGGCGATCACAGACGCTCACCTCGACGGATGGATGTCCGGGGGGCGCTCGTCGGCGCGTCGTGGTGTGTGGTGGTCATTCAGATACCTCTCGGTAGACGTCCAGGGTCCTGCGGGCCACGTCGTCCCAGTCGAACAAGCGTGCATGATCTCGTGATCGCTCGCCGCGGGCCGCCAGCGCCTCGCGATCGGCGAGGACATCTGTCAACGCTTCGGCGATGCCGGACGCCGTCGGGTCGTCCAGAGGGATGGCCGCGTCACCGCCGACCTCCACCAGGCTCGAGTTCTGGGCGACCAGGACCGGACATCCGTGCGCCATCGCCTCCGCCACCGGAAGGCCGAACCCCTCGTACGAGGACGGGAACACCAACAGTGTCGCGCGGCGGTAGAGATCGGGGAGCGCGTCGCCGGCCAGAAATCCCGTCAGGGTGACATGATCGGTCGCGGCGGCCCGCACCTCATCGGCCTGTGATCCTCCCGATCCCACCAGCACGAGGTCGCACGGCGGCGGGTCCGACGGGGCATTCGCCCGGTACGCGGTGAATCCGGCGACGAGCTCCATGATCCGCTTGCGCGGCTCGAACTCACCCACCGCGAGGATGAACGGCTCCCGCGGCGCCATGGCGGGTGTGGCATCGGCCTCGACGCCGTTGGGGATGACCTGGACGTGGTCCGCCGGCACGCGATAGAGGGCGATGAGGTCGTCCGCCGTGGCCTGCGACACCGCGACGATGCGCGCGGCGCGACGCGCCGTGAGCCGGGTGAAGATCCGCGCGTATCGGCGGAAGAACCCGGGAAAGGTCTCGGGCACACGCTCCCAGGCCAGATCGTGGACCGTCACCACGGTGGGGCACGCCGCCAGGGCGGGACCCCAGTTGAACGGTGCGTGGATCACCCGCGCCCGTCGCCGCAGGGCGATGAACGGGAGGGCGATGTGCGTCCAGACCAGGTCGAGCACCAGGTTCCCGATGCGCGTGAGGCGTCCTCGGCGGGGGAGCGGCGGTGGGCCGCTCACGACGTGCAGTCGGATGTTGTCGGCACCGGCCCGGCCGATAGCGGCGATGAGGCCGTTGATGTAGGTGGCCGTCCCCGTGTGACGTCGACGCGCCATGCGCGCGTCGAGCACGACGGTGATCGGACCGCTCCTGCGACTCCCGCGGTCAGCCACGCCGTGCCTCGTCCCAGACCATGACGGTCTCGCGCGCCGTTCGGTCCCAGTCGAAGGTGGCGGCGTGCCGGTGCCCGCGTTCGGCCATCTCCTCGCGGCGTTCGCCCTGCCCCCGCAGTTCGTGGATGGCGTCGGCCCAGGCGGTCGGATCGTCCAGTGGCAGGTAGACGGCGGCGTCGCCTCCGGCCTCACGCAATGCCGGGATGTCGGCCGCGAGGGCCGGGGTGCCGGCCAGGAGCGATTCGAGCACCGGGAATCCGAACCCCTCCATTGTGGACGGTGTGGCCGTGGCGAGGGCGTCGCGGCGGAGCGCCGCCAGGTACGACGGCTCCACGTATCCCAGCCAATGGATGCGCGATGCGGCGCCCACTCGCTCCGCATGTCGCTCGAGCCGGTCGCGCCGTCGACGGCTCCACGGGCCCGTCATGACGAGGTCCACTCCGTGCACCGCGGCGAAGGCGTCGATGATGAGCCGCGGGTTCTTGTGTGGCTCGATGCTGTTCGAGTACAGCACGTACGGCGTCTTCGGCGTCACACCCGCTGGGGTGTGCACGGGCGGCGGCCCCAGATGGATCACGTGCACACGGCTTTCCGGGATGCCCAGTTGCGCGGCCAGGTCATCGCGCACGGCGTGGCTGATCGTGATGATGTGCTCGGCGCGGGTCAGGCGTTGCAGGTATGTGCCGTACGCGAAGCGGTGCAGCGGATTCCGTATGGGGCGGTGCAGCGGGATGAGGTCGTAGCAGGTGATCACCGTCGGCACGATGTGCGGATCCGGCGTCAGCTCGGGCTGCGTGGCGTGGAAGAGCTCCGGCGGATCGGCCAGAAGCGCGTCGTGCAGCTTCATCGACGGCCAGGGATCCGGGATCCGGTGGGTGGGCCACTTCGGCCAGCGGAAGTCGCGGCGACCGAACTCGGGCGGGATCTCCTGCCCGGGCAGGGTGAGGAGTGTCGGGCGGCGCTGGTGTGCCAGGTGCTCGACGAGGTGGCGGAGTGCCGTGCCGATGCCGCGTTGGCCGTGTCCCCGGGCGAGAGGGGTCGCGTCGAGGAGCACGGGGACGGGCATCGGGTCATCTTAGTGTCCTGTTCGCCCGTGTCCCGGCACGGTCGGTCGTCGCGAAAGCCTCTCGCCTGACCGAATGACACCCGTCCACGGGGGTGAACGCACACCCTCCCGGGCTCGCGTCGCTCGCTAGGGTTCGCACCCCATGGCAACCGTTCTCATCATCGGAAGTGGCGGCCGCGAGCATGCGCTCGTCCTGGCCGCGCAACGCGGCGGGCACCGTGTGCTGTGCGCCCCGGGCAACGCGGGCATCGCACGTGACGCCGAGGTCCACGACATCTCGGCGACCGACGCCCCCGCGCTTATCGGACTCGCCCAGGCCAACGACGTCGACCTGGCTGTCGTCGGTCCTGAGGCACCGCTTGTGGCCGGTGTGGCCGAGGCACTGCGTGACGCGGGCATCACCACCTTCGGTCCCGGCCGTAAGGCCGCCCGGCTGGAGGGCAGCAAGGCGTTCGCCAAGGACGTCATGAGCGCCGCCGGCGTCCCCACCGCCGCCTACGAGACCGTCGAGTCCGTGGATTCAGGTATGGCCGCCGTGCAGCGCTTCGGTTTGCCCATCGCCATCAAGGCGGACGGCCTCGCCGCCGGCAAGGGCGTGGTCGTCGCCCAGACCGAGGACGAGGCACGCGAGGCGCTCGCCGCCTGTTTCGAGGACCGCGTCTTTGGCGACGCCGGCAGCCAAGTGGTTGTGGAGGAGGGGCTCACCGGCCCCGAGGTGTCGCTGCTCGCTATCTGCGACGGGACGCGCGCCGTGCGCTTTCCCGCCGCCCGCGACTACAAGCCGATCGGTGAGGGCAACACGGGCCCCAACACCGGCGGCATGGGATCCATCTCGCCGCCCGCCGATGTGTCGGACGCGCTCGCGGACGAACTCCTGGACACCATCCACCGCCCGGTGCTTGCCGAGATGAACCGCCGCGGCATCCCGTTCTCCGGGGTGCTCTACGCCGGTCTCATGATCACGCCGGACGGCGCGAAGGTCATCGAGTTCAACGTCCGCTTTGGTGACCCCGAGACCCAGTGCATCCTGCCGCGCCTCGACGAGGATGTGGTCGCAGTGCTCACCTCGGCCGCCCGCGGCCAGCTGGAGGAGCGGCCCCTAGTCCTCTCCGACGATCCGTGTGTCGCCGTGATCCTCGCTGCCGCCGGCTACCCCGGTACGCCGCGTTCGGGCGACGTCATCACCGGCCTCGACGAGGCCACCGCCGCGGGATGCCAGGTGCTCCATGCCGGAACCGCTGCAGGTGATGGCGGCGCCATCGTCACCTCCGGCGGACGCGTGCTGGCCGTGGCAGCCCGCGGCACCGACCTGGACGCCGCGCGGACGCTCGCCTACCGGGGGGCCGACCTCATCAACTTCGACGGGCGCCAGATGCGTCGGGACATCGGATCATGATCGAGAGATACGCACGGCCGGAGATGGCCGGACTGTGGACGGAACACGCGAAGCTGCAGCGCTGGCTGGACGTCGAGCTGGCGGTGTGCCGCGCGTGGGCGCGGCGCGGGGTCATCCCCGAGGACGATCTTCGTCAGATCGAGGAGAAGGCCGCGTTCACCGTCGAGCGCACGCAGGAGATCGAGAAGACCACCAACCACGACGTGGTCGCCTTCCTCACCAACGTCAACGAGAACATCGGGCCGGCGTCGCGGTGGGTGCACTACGGCATGACCTCCAGCGACGTGCTCGACACCGGCATGGGCATCGCCATCCGCATGGCCGGCGAGATCCTCCTTCGCGAGCAGCACGCTCTCACCGAGACCCTCTCCGCCAAGGCGCGTGAGTACGCCGACACGTCGTGTGTGGGGCGGACCCACGGCATCCACGCCGAGCCCACCACCTTCGGGCTGAAGCTGGCCGGGTTCGCCGCCGAGAGCGCCCGCAACGAGGAGCGCCTCGCCCGAGCCGTCGAGCAGGCCTCCGTGGGCAAGCTGTCCGGCGCCGTCGGCACCTACGCCATGCTCGACCCCGACATCGAGGCCGAGGTCATGGCTGAACTGGAGCTCACCGGAGAACCGTTCGGCACCCAGGTCGTCGCACGCGACCGCCACGCCGAGCTCTTCACCGCTTTCGCCCTCTGCGCGGCGGGCATCGAGCGTCTGGCCGTCGAGCTCCGTCACCTGCAGCGCACCGAGCTGCGCGAGGCGGAGGAGGCGTTCCGCAAGGGGCAGAAGGGCTCCAGCGCGATGCCGCACAAGCGCAACCCGATCACGGCCGAGCGCCTCAGCGGCCTCGCCCGCGTCATCCGCGCCAACGCCGTCGCCGCCCTCGAGAACGTCGCCCTGTGGCACGAGCGCGACATCAGCCACTCCAGCGTCGAGCGGGTCATCCTTCCCGACTCCACCACGCTCCTCGACTACATGCTCGTCACCACCCGCAAGCTGGTCGACGGCCTGGTGGTGTCGCCCGAGCGCATGCAGGCGGTCCTCGATTCGTCGCACGGATTGGTCTACAGCCAGCGCGTGCTGTTGGGTCTCATCGAGCGCGGGCTCACCCGCGAGGAGGCCTACGCCGCCGTACAGCGCAATGCCATGCGCGCATGGGACGAGAGCCGTCCGCTTCGCGAGCTCCTCACGGCCGACGACGAGGTGAGTCAGGTCATCAGCGAAGAAGCGCTCAACGAGCTCATGAACCCCGCGTGGTACACCCGTCACGCGGACCGCATGCTGGAGGAGCGTCTGCCCGTACCCGGCCCCGCACGGCCGGATACGTCGGCCCCGGTGATCCCACGCACCGACACCGTGCTCCGCGAGGCCATCCTGGATGCTCTCCGCGCTGCCGGCGAGCCTATTCGTGAGGCCTCGCTGTTCGAGCGGGCCGCCGCTGAAGCGGGGTCGGACCCGACGCCGGAGCACTTCCTCGACACCGCGGCGCACCTGGCGGCCGAGGGCCGGCTGGCTGTGGCGATCGAGCGTGAGGAGACCGGGCGTCGTGACCCGGCGCCCTTCTCGGCGCGCTACTACCGCCTGATCGCGGGGTAGCCGGCGAGCCCTTCCCGATCGGGTAGGGCGCCGACGATTCTGTGGCTGGTGCCGGCCAGCACCCACTGTCATGGGCATCAACGAGACGTCAGACGACGTCCTCGTTCATGCACGACCACGCTCTTGACGCCCAACGGCTCTTGTGGCACCATGCCGTTCCCCTGACGAGCGGTCCCGTCTCAGACCCACCACCGACCAGGTGGATCGTGTCGAGATGACGAGGGCTCAGGAAGGCTCCACCACCGCTCAGACATAGGCACTCGCTGTCACCGGTCACACAGTCCCGACGGGACTGGTGCGTCCAGCGACGACAGGAGATGCCATGGGAGCACACACGAGCGGTAACGGGGCCTCTGACGAGGCGATGCGCCGGGAGTACATCCAGCGGCTGCGGGCGGCGGTGCGCGACCGTCGCGAGGAGCTGGTCATCGGCGCGGTGCTGCGCGGCCACCGCGACGTGGAGGCCATCAGCTGGAGGACGGGCCTCCAGGCGGCCCAGGTGCGGCGTCTGATGCGCGACCTGGTGCGTCGCCACCGGGCCGACAGCCTGGAGGAGGCCGTCCGGGCCGAGATGGCCACCCGGCTGCGGGAGTAGCCGGAGGGGAGGGGCGGTGGGGCCGCGCGACCCGTCGATGGCGGATGCCGGAAAGCAGTCGGTCCGACACGTTGGTTGGTGAGAGGATGCGCGTCCGAGTCGCGTAGCCGGGGCAGTAGGAGGTGGTGGGAACGTCGCACACAGAACAACCACGGAACTATCGGTTGCTTGTCGATCCCATTCAGCGGGTCCAGTACGTGCAACTGACGTCGGCGCTCGTCGATCAAGCGATCGCCGCTGGTGTGGATGACATCGTCTTTCTCGACAAGTCCGCGCGCCCGATCTCGTGGTTCGTCCGCGAACTCTGGGATCTCCTCATCCTCGGTCACGAGGAGCCCTCGCCACCATGGCACCGGTTCATCAATCTGGATCGTCAGATGTGGCGCGACCAGACCGGTGGTGCGGAGGAGGGAAGCGGTGTCGGCGTAGCCCTCGACACCGATGCCCTTCGTCAGGACGCGGCTGATCTGCGTGAGGCCTTCCGCGTGCGCCTCGATCGCCCGGAACGGCAGGAGACGTTCTTCACCGGTCGCACCGTGATGGTGGTGGACGAGGTCCGGGTGAGTGGCGACACGCTGACGATCGCACGGAGCTTTCTCGAAGCTGCGTTCCCGGATGCCGGGGAAATCCTGACCGCACACTGGATGACACCGCGCGTCACCACCGGTCGGGGAGGGGTTCGGTACAACTCGAACCTTCCGATCTGGTACTCCGATCAGACCTCCCATGGTCGTGGCGTCGGTGACCGCGACATCCATGTCAGCGCGCGTTCCGCCCATGCCCGGACGCGAGCGGGGAAGCGGTTCTTCAGTACACGCCCGGACAAGGACGACCAGCGAAGTGCCGATCTGCGCAACGACATCCGGTTGATCTCCTCCGCGATCCGTACCGGGGACCAACCCCTTCGTCTCAACGCACAGATACCGGACGAGGTTTACGAGCGCAGGCTCGAGGCTCAGACCGCGATCAACGGCGGGCTCGGTCCCCGCGAGATCACCGCGTTCCTGTCACGAGCCGCCCGGCAGCCGGAGCGGTTTGCCGATCTCTGGAGGCAGGCTCGCCAGGGGTAAGGCTCTATGGCGAGACCTGTCGTGCCGGGCGGTTCTCAGCCGAGAGTTGGGCGGGCTACCGTGCGTCCGTCAACGGACCGCGAAGTCGGTGGTGCGCTTCGCGGTCACCCAGCCGGGCCGCCTCCCGGTGGTTACGACACGGTAGGTGCCCTTCGAGAGGACGCCGATCATCATCCGGCGCTTCCCGGCTGCCAGCTTTCGCGGCTTCAGAACGCGGTACGCCACGAATCGGCGAAGCCGGGGATGGCGACGGTAGACCGTCGCTCTGACCGTGGCGGAAGTGTTCAGTTTGAGCTGCACGGCACGGGCCCGTTCAACACGGACGATCCGTGGAGGACCCAGTGCGATCAGGCGCGGACGTGAGGTCGTGGCCGGGGGCTTCGTCGTGGTCTGGGGTGGGCGTGTCGTCGTAGCCGCACGGTTCGCGACGAAGTAGGTCCTCTCCGTTATGTCACCCAGACGCGAATGCGCGACGAGGTCCACGGTGTAGAGAACGTTGTTCGCTCCGAGACTCGGAGGCGTGAACGAACGGGCCGACGGCGGCAGAGTGAAGGTCTGCGGCGCCCCCGTTCCCGCTGACGGCGTGTACGTGACGGTGAACCCGGTGATCGGTACCCCGTGCTCGGCGGCTGCCCAGTGGATCTCACCCTGGTTCCCGACCGCGGTCAGGTTCACCAGTTCGGGTGTGTCGAAGTCGAACGCGTGCGTCTGCGACGTCAGGGTCATCGGCGTATTGGTCGCCGGGTTGATGACGTTCGAGACCGTCATGACGAACGTGGTCTCGGGACGTGCGGATCGGAGCGCATCGGGAATCGCGACCTCGGTGACGATCGTGTTGTCACCGTAACCGTTCTCGATGGGGTTGATCGTCACCGGCAGGGGTGTTCCATTGGCCGTGACGGTTACCTGCGCCTGTCGGTAGTCCGCGTTCGGGTAGAGCGCGGACGACATGCTGAACCGGTCGAAGATGAGCGGCCACGGAACCTGCCCGGACGGCGGCCACGACACCGTGAGCACGTTCGCGCGACCCTGGGACGGCGTGCCGATCGCCGTGATCGCGTTGGTGTTCGTGGTCGTTCCCGAGCCGATCGTCCCGAGCGGCGGATAGAGCAGCCAACGCCGGTGTCCGACGGCGCGATTGGTCAAGCCGTCATCGTTGATGTACGCGATGACGGTCGAGGTCGCCGTCCTCAGACCGATCGCGAGGTTCGATGTTCCCGCGGCGTCCGCCCCCTCCTGAGTCCAGCAACGCCACGCCGGTGTCGGATTGTGCGAGAGGTCGTCGTTGGCGGCCATGATGAGCGCTGCCGAGAGCGCCCGACGGCTCAGCTCCGCATCCAGCACGACCGGTGGAAGGTAGTTCATGCCGCGTACGAAGTTGACGGCTTCAAGGGCCGCGTTCTGCGAGGCGGCCGACTCCGTTCCGGGTGTACAAGTCTCGGCGTTCCCGGTCCAACCGGGGTCGACGCGATTTCCCTCGACCGCGACGGCGGTATAGGCGGCGACCACCGAGTCGCGGTTCGCTGGGTCGACGGTGACCGCACGTGCGCTCGCCGGGATGAGGGAGAACGCAACGGCCGCCAGTGCGAGGCGGCGGGCGCCCCGTGATCTAAGCCGTACGTTCGTGCGCTCCTTCGAGATGGTCGCTTCTCTCCCGGTGTCTGAGGGCGCACTCGTCGGCATCGTCGTTCCTCGTGAGGTTGTGCGAGTCGGCTTCGGTCGCATCCGTGCCCGGCCGGCGGTGCCATCTCTGTTCGGACGCATCGCCGAGCCGGTGAATGGGCACAGTGTCCCATACACGCGCTATGACGGTGATTCATGTCGATACGACATGACGAATGAAGCGTCATGGACGGCGACCGCGAAGGGCGCGGGGCCGACGGCTCGTATCGGTGCCGTGCCTGTCGGGGCGTCAATCGCGGTCGGACACGAAACATGGACCGCGCCGTCGGGATCGGGACCCGGCTCGGGCCCGCGTCGTGGGCGCGGCGAGCTACCCGATGGGCGGGTTGGCTCCGCTCGTCTAGTGCCCGTCCTCGATCCGCGCCTCCTGGTGGCGGCGGTCGCCGATCTTGTCGATCCACGCCAGGCCCATCGCCGAGAAGATGAACGCCATGTGGATGATCGTCTGCCACATGAGGATCTCACCGGCGTTGCCCGCGATCTGCGGATCGCTGTTGTTGAACATGTCGGTCGCGCCGACGAACGATTTCAGCAGGTGCACGGACGAGATGCCGATGATCGCCATGGCCAGCTTGACCTTCAGCACGTTGGCGTTCACATGGCTCAGCCACTCGGGCTGATCCGGATGGTCATCCAGGTCGATGCGCGACACGAACGTCTCGTAGCCGCCGACGATGACCATGATGAGCAGGTTCGCGACCATGACGACGTCCACCAGGCCGAGGACCATCAGCATCATCTCGGCCTCGCTGAGGTCCGTGAGATCGGATGCGATGTGCCACAGCTCCTTCATGAACGTGAAGACGTAGAAGAGCTGGGCGACGATCAATCCGACGTAGAGCGGGGCCTGTAGCCACCGCGACGCGAAGAGGAATCCGGCCAGCGCACGAGCGGCGGGGCGGTTCGGCGGCTGATTCGGAGTGGCGGACGGTCCGGTCAAGTGCGGTCTCCTGGAGCGGTCATGCGGGATCGCGGCGAGGAATCCTAATCGCGCATCGGCGGTGGGTGCCCGCACCGCGGTTTGTCCGTTGCAATCGGATAGCGCAGGCGCGCACGCCGGCCGTTGTCGGGTCCGACGCGTGATGTGACCTGACGATCGTGCCCCGGGAGTGTGGAGCGACAGAATGTGGGTACAGAACCCATAGGACCGGCGCCGGAGCGTCCGGTCGTCGCGAGCGAAGGAGGCAGCATGCGGTTGAAGGGGCGGACCTACGCGGTCCTTGTCGCCGACGGCGTGGAGGATCTGGAGTACTGGGTGACGGTCATGCGCATCCAGGAGGAGGGTGCCACGGTCGTGTCCGTGGGAAGCGATCTCGATCCGCACCGGGGAAAGAACGGTCTTGCGGTCCAGGCCGAACGCCTCGCGCCGGACGTGAGCGCCGATGGGTTCGACGGAATCGTCATCCCCGGGGGCTGGGCGCCCGACAAGATGCGCCGTTATCCCGCCATCGTGGATCTGGTGCGCACCATGAACGCGCAGGGCAAGCCGATCGGGATCATCTGCCACGGAGGATCGGTCGCGATCTCGGCGGAGATCGTTTCGGGACGGCGGGTCACCGGGTCACTCGGCATCAAGGACGACCTCGTCAACGCCGGGGGCACCTGGGTGGACGAACCCGCGTTCCGCGACGGCAACCAGGTGTGGGGCCGCGTCGTCGCGGACATCCCCGACTTCGAGCGGGAGCTGATCGCGCTGTTCATGGACAGCGTGAGCTGATCGCGGGGGTGCCCCGATCCCCACGGGGACGGAAACCCGGGAACGCCGGAGGACAACCGTCCGTCCCCGCATCCGGAGCGGCATCCCTACGGGTCTGAAACCTCACCTGCCCGCCGCGCGGCTCTTTCCCGGGTTCCGCCCGTATGGAGGGCGGGACTGAGGTCACCCGTCGGTGGCGATTCGCACACAGCGTTCTTCGGGTGTCCAGCGCCGACTTCGCGCCTGATGTCACCAGCGCCCCGAGCCTGACACCAGACAGCTAAACTCCACTGAGTGCAGCTCCTCCTGCAAGGCAAGGTCCGTGACGTCCACGACCTCGGTGGCGACACGCTGCTCATCGTCACGAGCGACCGCATCAGCGCATATGACGTCGTGATGCCGACACCCATACCCGACAAGGGCCGGGTGCTCACCGCCGTGTCGGCTCACTGGTTCGCGGAGACCGGCCACATCGCCCCGAACCACCTCGTCAGCACCCACGTGCGCGACGTGCCCGCCGAGGCGGGGGATGACCTGGCCGGCCGCACCATGGTGGTGAAGAAGCTCGACATGCTCCCCATCGAGTGCGTGGTGCGCGGATACCTCTCCGGAAGTGGTTGGCGCGACTACACGGCAAAAGGTGCCGTGTGCGGACACCACCTATCGGACGGTCTCAGGCAGTCCGAACGGTTGCCCGAGCCCATCTTCACCCCGGCCACCAAGGCGCACACGGGCCACGACGAGAACATCACCCGCGACCAGGCGGCCGACATCGTGGGGCGCGAGACGCTGGAGGAGGCCGAGCGCATCTCCATCGCGCTCTACGAGTTCGTCGCGGCGCGCGCCGAGGATGCGGGCATCATCCTGGCCGACACGAAGTTCGAGCTCGGACGCGACGAGAACGGCGTGCTCACCATCGGCGACGAGGTCGCCACCCCCGACTCGTCCCGGTTCTGGCCGGCCGACGAGTACGCGGTCGGCATCAGCCCGCCGTCGTTCGACAAGCAGTACCTGCGCGACTGGCTGGACGCCTCCGGCTGGGACCACACCCCGCCCGCGCCGGCTCTTCCTCCCGAGGTCGTCGCGGGGACGCGCGGCCGCTATCTCGAAGCCCACGAGCGGCTCACCGGCCGCACCATCGACAGCTGGATCCAGGAGTGCACCGAATGACCCGAGTCGTCGTCACCGTCATGCCCCGCGCCGAGATCCTGGACCCGCAGGGCCAGACCGTCGCCCGGGCGCTCCACACCATGGGGTTCGACGACGTCGGCGACGTGCGCATCGGCAAGCGCATCGTGCTCCAGCTGGACGGTGACGACCCCGAGGCCGAGGCCCGCGAGATGTGCGAGCGACTCCTCGTGAACCGCCTGGTCGAGGACTACGAGATCGCGGTCGAGGGCTGATCACGTGTCCAAGCCGACCATCGCCGTCATCCAGTTCCCCGGCTCCCTCGACCACGAGGCCGCCGCCCGCGTCATGACCGAGATCGCCTCGGAGACCCACGAGGCCGTCCTCGTCTCGCACCGTGCCGACGCGCTTCCCGCCGACACCTCGGCCGTCGTCCTCCCCGGTGGCTTCTCGTACGGCGACCACCTGCGCTGCGGTGCCATCGCCAGCCGCGCCCCCATCATGGACGCCGTGCACACGTTCGCCGGATCCGGGGGACCGGTGCTCGGCATCTGCAACGGCTTCCAGATCCTCTGCGAGGCCGGCCTGCTGCCCGGAGTGCTCCGGCCGAACGACACCCGCACGTTCATCTGTCGCCAGTCCACCCTGGAGGTCGTCGACGACTCCACGCCCTGGACCGGTGAGCGCCGTGCGGGCGAGACCCTGTCGGTCCCGATCAAGCATCACGACGGCGCGTGGCAGGGCGACGCCGACGCCTGCCGCGTCGTTTTCCGTTACCGTGACGAGAACCCCAACGGATCCCAGGACCGGATCGCCGGGATCGCCAACGAGGCCGGCAACGTGATGGGTCTCATGCCGCACCCCGAGATGGCCTGCGAGGACCTGCTCGGCTCGGCCGACGGTCGCATCATCATGGTCGGCCTGCTCGCCGAGGGCCGGGTGGCCGCATGAGCACCGAAGCCCAGCCCCTCCACCGTCAGCTCGGTCTGACCGACTGGGAGAACGACCGCATCCCCGAGCTCCTCGGTCGCGAGCCCACCGGGCCCGAGCTCGTCATGTTCAGCCTCATGTGGAGCGAGCACTGCTCCTACAAGCACTCCAAGCCGCTTCTTCGCGGCTTCCCCACCGAGGGGCCGGCGGTGCTGCAGGGACCGGGCGAGAACGCCGGCGCCATCGACATCGGTGACGGCCTGGCGGTCACCTTCAAGATCGAGAGCCACAACCACCCGTCGGCCGTCGAGCCGTTCGAGGGGGCGGCCACCGGCGTGGGCGGCATCATCCGCGACATCCTCGCCATGGGCGCCCGGCCCATCGCGCTGCTCGACTCGCTGCGCTTCGGGAGCCTCGAGAGCAACCGCAGCCGGTACCTCTTCCGTCGCGCCGTCGAGGGGATCGGCCACTACGGCAACTGCATCGGCATCCCGACCGTGGGCGGCGAGGTCGGCTTCGACCCGGCCTACGAGGACTCGTGCCTGGTGAACGCCATGTGCGTCGGCATCGTGCCCTCCGACCGTATCCTCCGCGCCGCCGCCGAGGGCGTGGGCAACCGCCTCATCCTCTTCGGCAACCGCACCGGCAAGGACGGCATCGGCGGCGCCAGCGTGCTGGCCAGCGCCGAGTTCTCGCACGACGACGACAAGCGCCCCTCGGTGCAGGTCAGCGACCCGTTCACCGAGCGCAAGCTCATGGACTGCTGCCAGGCGCTCGCCGAGAGCGGCCTCCTCGTCGCGCTGCAGGACCTCGGCGCCGCGGGCCTCACCTCCAGCGCAAGCGAGATGGCCTCCAAGGGCGGGGTCGGTCTTCGCATCGACCTCGACCGCGTGCCGCTGCGCGAGGAGGGCATGGCGCCCGCCGAGATCCTGGTGTCCGAGAGCCAGGAGCGCATGCTCGCCGTGGCGACCCCCGAGAACACCGATGCGGTCATCCGGTTGTGCGAGGAGTTCGATCTCGACGCCACGGACATCGGCGAGGTGACCGAGGGCGACGCCCTGGTGGCCGTTCACGGCGGCGAGGTCGTCGTCGACATCCCGGCACGTCTTCTGGCTGATGACGCCCCCGTCTACGAGGTCCCGCAGAACCCGGCGTCGTCGCCGCAGCCGATCGACCCGACGACCGTGCCCCAACCCGCCGACCTGGCGGCCGCCTGGTGCGACCTGCTGGCCCGTCCCTCCATCGCCAGCAAGCGCTGGGTCTACGAGCAGTACGACCACCTGGTCGGGGCCAACACCGTGGTGCGGCCCGGCGGTGACGCCGCGGTGGTCCGCGTGCCCGGTCGCGCGACGGGCCTCGCTCTCACCACCGACTGCGCCGAGCGCCACTGCCAGGCCGACCCCCGCGGGGGAGGCGCCGCCGGAGTGCTGGAGGCCGCCCGCAACGTGGCCTGCGTGGGTGCCACCCCGTCCGCCATCACCAACTGCCTCAACTTCCCGAACCCCGAGAAGGGACACACGGGCTGGCGCCTGGCCCAGGCCATCGCCGGCATGGCCGACGCCTGTCTGGCGCTCGGTACCCCTGTGGTCTCGGGCAACGTCTCGCTCTACAACGAGAGCGCCGATCGCATGATCTTCCCGACGCCCGTCGTCGGCATGGTCGGCCTGATGGACGACGCGTCGGCCACGACCGGTCACGCCTTTGTCGCCGCGGGCGACGTCGTCCTGCTCGCCGGGTCCGGCGAGCCGCGTCTCGACGCCAGCGAGTACCTGGGCACGGCCGACGGCCTCCCGGACGCACCGGACATCGCCGCCGAGGTCGCGCTCTGCCGCTTCGTGGCGGACGCCGTCCGGCGCGGCGCCGTGCGGTCGGCACACGACATCTCGCAGGGCGGCCTCGCCGTCAGCCTGGCCGAGTCGGCCGTCGCGGGGGCCATCGGTGCCACGATCCGATTGGACGATTCCGTCCGTCCCGACATCGCGCTCTTCGGCGAGGCAGGCGGTCGCATCCTCCTCACCTGCCCACCCGACGGCGTCGCGGCGCTCCGTGATCTGGCCGGTGGCGTGCCGATCCGCGAGATCGGTTCGGTGGGAGGCGGTAACCTGGACGTGCAGGTCGGCGACACAACCGTGACGCTTTCCGTCGATCGAGCACGTGAGGCATACGAAACCGCGATCCCGGACGCACTTCGATGACCACAGCCCCGGCCCAGGAGCACGACGAGACGTTCGACGACGTACCCAAGGAGGAGTGCGGCGTCTTCGGCGTCGTGGCCCCCGGGCGCGATGTCGCGCGCATCACCTTCTTCGCGCTCATGGCCATGCAGCACCGCGGCCAGGAGAGCGCCGGGATCGCCGTCGCCGAGCAGGGGCACGTCACGGTGTTCCGGGATCTGGGTCTCGTCACCGACGTCTTCGACGAGAACGCGCTCCGCACCCTCACCGGCGACATGGCCATCGGGCACGTCCGGTACTCCACCACCGGCGCCAACAAGTGGGACAACGCCCAGCCCGTCGTCCACACCCGCGGCCAGGAGCTCATCGCCCTCGGTCACAACGGCAACCTCTGCAACACCGTGTCACTGCGACGCGATCTGCAGCACGAGGGTGACCTCTCGGCCACCACCGACAGCGAGCTCATCGTCGCCGCGCTCGCCAACACCGACGGCGACCTGATGGAGGCCGTCCGTCAGGCGATGCCGCGTTTCTCGGGTGCTTTCTCGGCTGTCGCCCTGTCGTCCAGTGAGCTGATCGCGTTCCGTGACCCGTACGGTGTCCGGCCCCTGGCCATCGGGCAGCTCCCCGACGGCGGCTGGTGCGTGGCCAGCGAGACCTGCGCGTTCGACCAGATCGGCGCCACCTACGTCCGCGACGTCGTGCCCGGCGAGGCCATCCGCCTCACCGCCGACGGCATCGAGAGCATCCAGGCCATGCCCAAGGCCGACTCGAAGCTCTGCGTCTTCGAGACGATCTACTTCGCCCGGCCCGACAGCATCATCGACAACCAGGCCGTCTGGGATCTGCGCAACCGCATGGGCCGCCAGCTGGCCATCGAGGCGCCCGTCGACGCGGATCTGGTGGTCGGCCTGCCCGACTCCGGTACCCCGGCCGCCATCGGCTTCTCCAACGAATCCGGGATCCCGTTCGGGGAAGGCGTCGTTCGCAGCCGCTACGTCGGCCGCACCTTCATCCAGCCCGAGCAGCAGCTGCGGCGCAACAGCGTCCGGCGCAAGTTCAACCCGCTGCCCAGCATCCTCGCCGGCAAGCGGGTGATCATCGTCGACGACTCCATCGTCCGTGGCACCACGATCCAGCAGGTCATCCGCATGTTCGAGGAGGCCGGGGCGACCGAGGTCCACCTGCGCATCTCCAGTCCGCCGGTCCGCTGGCCCTGCTTCTACGGGATCGACATGGCCACCCGTGACGAGCTCATCGCCGCCAACAACGAGGTGGAGAAGATCCGCGAGGAGGTCGGCGCCGCCAGCCTCGCCTACATCTCGCTGGACGGCCTGCAGACCGCGCTCGGTCTTCCCGCCGAGCGCTACTGCCGCGCCTGCTTCACCGGCGACTACCCGATCCCCGTCCCCGGTCAGGCGCTCAAGCTCAGCTTCGAGGACGCGCCGCAGAGCGTGGCGAGCGGCGCATGAGCCGGGTCACCTACGAGGACTCCGGCGTCAGCCTCGAGGCCGCCCGCGCGCACACCGCCAACATCGCCGACCTCGTCTCCGGGGGCCTCGGCTTCGCCGGCGCCATGGAGCTGCCCGGTGACCCCGACCGCCTGATCGTGGGGTGCACCGACGGCGTCGGCACCAAGATCGCGCTGGCGCAGTCGCTGGGCCGCGTGGACGGCCTCGGCCAGGACCTCGTCGCGATGTGCGTCAACGATCTCGCGTGCACCGGCGCCCGCCCGCTGTTCTTCCTCGACTACCTCGCGGTGGGACGTCTCGACCCGGCCGTGGCCGGCGCCTTCGTTGAGGGTGTCGCCCGCGCCTGCCGCGAGACCGGTTACGCCCTGCTGGGAGGCGAGACCGCCGAGCACCCCGGCGTCGTCGCCGACGATCACCTCGACGCGGCCGGATTCGCCTGCGGCATCGTGGAGAGGGACGACCTGCTGGGCCCGCACCGCGTGGTGGAGGGCGACCTCATCGTGGGCGTCCCGTCCAGCGGTCTGCACTCCAACGGCTTCAGCCTGGTGCGCCGCCTCGTCGCCGACGGCCTCTTGGCCGCAGATCCCGATCTTCTCCTCACTCCGACACGTCTCTACACCGGTGACGTCGCGCGGCTGCAGGAGGCGGGCGTCGACCTCCACGCCATCGCCCACATCACCGGCGGAGGTCTTCCCGAGAACCTCCCGCGGGTCCTGCCCGAGGGGCTTCGCCCCGTTGTCGACGCCACCGCCTGGACGCCGAATGCGGCCGTCGCGGCCGTCGTGGCCACCGGGGCCGTGCCCGATGAGGACGCCTGGGACACCTTCAACATGGGCCTCGGCCTCTGCGTCATCGTGGCCAAGGACGACGCCGACCGCGTCGTCGCGCTCCTGGACGGTGCGTCCGTCGTGGGTCACATCGAGGCGGGGGAGGGCCTGCGCCGTGTCTGAGAACGTCTTCCCGGTCGTCGTCCTAGCGAGCGGTCGCGGCACCAACCTGGTCGCCCTCATCGAGAAGCTGCACAAGGATCCCGACTCGCCCGTGTCCATCGTGCGCGTGGTGGTGTCGTCGGCGGACGCACCCGCGGTCGGCGTCGCCGAGTCGGCGGGTATCGCCACCGACGTCGTCCTCCGTGACGACTACGCCAGTCGTGAGGAGCGCGACCGTGCTCTCGCCGACGTGGTCGCCGCCGCCGGGCCCCGCCTGGTGGTCCTCGCCGGCTGGATGAGCATCCTCACCCCGGACTTCCTCGACCGCTTTCCGGACCGGGTCATCAACCTCCACCCGTCCATGCTCCCGGCCTTTCCGGGCATGCACGCCATCGAGGAGGCGCTCGCGTGGGGTGTGCGCTACACGGGCGTGACGGTGCACTACGCGGACCCCGTCGTGGACGGTGGGCCGCCCATCCTGCAAGAACCGGTCCCCGTGTCCAGCGCGGATTCCGTAGAGTCGCTCCGTGAGCGGATCCGTGAGGTCGAGCACAGGATCCTTCCTCACGCCGTGGCGTTGTTCGCCGCCGGCCGGGTGTCACGTGACCCCGCGGAGCGGCGTCGGGTTGTGATCGAAGACGGGAGTTCATAGATGAAGGTCAAGCGCGCGCTGTTGTCGGTCTCGGACAAGGACGGGCTCGTCGCCTTCGCCGAGGGACTGGCCAAGCTGGGCATCACGCTCGTGTCGACGGGCGGCAC
The DNA here is from genome assembly GCA_964531025.1 of uncultured Bifidobacteriaceae bacterium. Taxonomy (GTDB): domain Bacteria; phylum Actinomycetota; class Thermoleophilia; order Miltoncostaeales; family Miltoncostaeaceae; genus CALMEC01. The sequence continues at coordinate 1,639,992 of CAZHDY010000001.1, forward strand.
CGCGGCCGCGCTGCGCGACGCCGGGCTGGACGTGGTCAGCGTCGACCAGGTGACCGAGCACCCCGAGATCCTGGGCGGTCGCGTCAAGACGCTGCATCCGCGCATCCACGGGGGCATCCTTGGCCGCACCCACATCCCCACGGACGTGGAGGAGATGGAGGCCAACGGCATCGAGCCGATCGACCTCGTCGTCGTCAACCTCTACCCGTTCGCCCAGACGGTCGCCGCGGGCGCCTCGGATGACGAGGTCGTCGAACAGATCGACATCGGCGGGCCCGCCATGATCCGCGCCGCCGCGAAGAATCACGCCCGGGTCGCCGTCGTCACCGAGCCCGCTCAGTACGACGCCGTGCTCGCCGAGCTCGAGATGAGCGACGGCGACCTGAACGAGCACACGCTCAAGGCGCTCGCGCTCGACGCCTTCCGCCACACCGCCCGCTACGACGCCGACATCGCCGAGTGGATGAGCGCCGACGAGGGCGACTTCCCCGAGCTCCTCATGCCCGAGTTCGAGAAGCTCTCGGACCTCGTCTACGGCGAGAACCCGCATCAGCGCGCCGCCTACTACGGCTCGTGGGGCGCACGTACCCACCTGCTCGCCCGCGTCGACCAGCTGCACGGGCAGGCGCTGTCGTTCAACAACCTCCTCGACCTCGACGGGGCGCGTGCCCTGGCGGGTGAGTTCGAGGAGCCCGCCGCGGTCATCGTGAAGCACAACAACCCGTGCGGGGCGTCCATCGGTGGGGATGTGAACGAGGCCTACGACCGTGCTCTGGCCTGCGATCCCGTCTCCGCGTACGGCGGGGTGATCGTGGTCAACCGGACCATCGAGGCCGAGCTGGCCGCCAAGCTTGCATCGACGTTCGTCGAGGTGCTGATGGCGCCCGGCTTCGACGATGACGCGTTGGAGCTCCTCACAAAGAAGGAGAAGATCCGCATCCTGCTCACCCGTGAACGCCGGCGTTTCAACCCCGGCGAGCTCGACTATCGTCGGGTCACCGGTGGTCTCCTGGTGCAGGACCGCGACCGCAGCGGCGAGGGCCGCGAGCAGATGAACGTGGTCACCGAGGCCCAGCCCACCGAGCAGCAGTGGCAGGACATCCTCTTCTCGTGGCGCGTCGCGAAGCACGTGAAGAGCAACGCGATCGTGTTCGCCCGCGAGGGTCGCACCATCGGAATCGGCGCCGGTCAGATGAGCCGTGTCGACTCGACGCGCCTGGCGACCGAGAAGGCCGCGATCGCCGGACTCTCCACCGATGGGTGCGTCGTGGCCTCGGATGCGTTCTTCCCGTTCCCGGACGGCCCGCTCACGGCCCTGGATGCGGGCGCGACCGTTATTGTTCAGCCCGGCGGGTCGATTCGTGACGACGCGGTCATCGAGGCCGTCAACGAGCGTGGTGGGGTCATGGTCTTCACGGGCCACCGCCACTTCCGCCACTAGCCGTACGCTTCACCGTCCCTTTCGAGTCCACCCGGAGAGCCCTTCGGACGCATGCAGTTTCTCGCGACCCTGACCCGCCGCTGGACGACGTTCGCCCCGATCGCCGCCCTGGTGCTTCTGGTGTTCGCTTGGGGCTGGGACGTGGGACCGATCCGGGCGGTGCTCGTCGCGACGCTTCTGGCGCTCGCGGTGTTCTCCGCCGTCCATCACGCCGAGGTGGTCGCCCACAGGGTCGGTGAGCCGTTCGGTTCGCTGATCCTCGCCGTCGCCGTGACGGTGATCGAGGTCGGACTTATTGTCATGCTGATGCTATCGGCGGACGGGCCCGAGAGCACGCTTGCGCGTGACACGGTCTTCGCCGCGTTCGTCATCACCTGCAACGGCATCGTCGGGCTGTCCATCCTGATGGGCTCGTATCGATATGCGACCCCGCGCTTCAACGCCGAAGGCACCGGCGGTGCACTCGCCACGGTCGCCGTCCTCGCCACCATCTGCCTGGTCCTGCCCAGCGTGACCGAATCAGGCAACGGCCAGGCCTACACGTCCGCGCAGCTCGCCTTCGCCGCCATCGCGTCGGTCGTCCTGTGGTCCAGCTACGTCTTCACCCAGACGGTGCGCCACCGCGACTTCTTCCTGCCGGTCGACACGAAGGGCAAGCCCATCGACGCGGCCGACTCGCACGCCGAGCCACCCACCATGAAGGCGACCCTTCGCAGCCTCGCGCTCCTCATCTGTGCCCTCATCTCGGTCGTCGGCCTGGCCAAGGTCCTCGGCCCCACCATCGAGTCCGCCGTGGCCTGGGCGGGCATGCCCTACGCCGTCGTCGGCGTCATCATCGCCATCCTGGTGCTTCTCCCCGAGAGCATCGCCGCCGTGCGGGCCGCCATGCGTAACCGGACCCAGGTCAGCCTCAACCTCGCATACGGATCCGGCATCGCGAGCATCGGCCTCACCGTTCCGACCATCGCGCTCCTGTCGCCCCTCTTCGACACGAAGCTCGTGCTCGGTCTCGACCAGACCGGAATCGTGCTCGTCGTGCTGACGGTGATGACCGGCATCCTCACCGTCGTCCCGGGCCGCGCGACGCGTCTTCAGGGCGTGGTGCACCTGGTGATCCTGGGCGCCTATGTCTTCTTCACCATCACTCCGTAGCGTTCTCGCCCTCGCGGTCGTCCTGGTCCTGGGCGCCGCTCACGCCGTCGCGACGCCGCCCAATGACGACCGGGCCTCGGACCCGCTGGACCACGCGGCGGTGCGGGCGCTCGCCGCGGTCGTGCGCGTCGATGTCCACATCCCGATCACCGCAGTGGTCGACGGGGGGCGCCGCATCCCGGTCCGGGACGAGGTCCGGGTGATCGGTACCGGTTTCGGGGTCGGGCCGCGCGACGTGGTCACCGTCCGCCCCGTCGTCCGTCCCGCCGATACGATGCTCATCGACGACCTCCGTTCTCGTCGGGTTCCCGGCATGGACAACGTGTCCGACGACGCCCGCCCGGTTCGCGGTCCGGTGCGCGTCACCATCATCGGACCCGAACTGCAGGCGTCCGCGGACGCCGATGTGGGTGACATCCACGCGGTGAACGCGACGCCGGTGCAGAACCCCCGCCGCGACCTCATCCACCTGCGGACCGGGGAACCGGGGCCCTATCTCGGTGTCGAGGACGGCCAGACGCAGGGGAACGCCGTGATCGCGGTGGGCGTCGGTGACGAACCGGGCCGGGTGGCAGCCCTGCGGCGTCTGCGGTTCGACGTCCAGGCGAAGGTCACCGGACGCCCGGACCTGGATCTCGTCGCGCTCGACGGTCCGGTCACCCGTGGTGATCTCGGCGCGCCGATCCTCGACGAGGACGGCTTCGTCCACGGTGTCGTCTACTCGAGGGGCAGGGGCGAGACCCCGCCGTTGGCGCTACGCGCCGGCGCCGTCCTCCGTCTTGTGCCGGCCGCCGGCCCCCACGAGGACAACCCGTTCGGTACCGCCATGGATCGCATGGCGACCGGTGAGTACGACCTCGCCGCCGCGGCGCTTCGCGACGCCGTGCCCCGTGCCCCGTCCTCACTCATCGTCTACGAGCGTCAGCGTGCAGAGGCGCTGGCAGGGGCCTCGTACGAGGTATCGAACCGCCGGTCGCAGTGGCGGATCCCGCTCCTCATCGTGGCCGTCGCCGCACTGGTCGTCTGCGGTCTCATCCTGCGATGGTTGCGCCGCGATGCGCTCAGGGCACCCTGAGCACCGCAATCACGATTGCAGCCTTCGTGCCGATGTTCGGGAAAACCCGGACCGACCACTAATGTGTCGGGCGATGCTGGCTCTTCATGTCTCGACAGGCTGCGGTCGTCCACTTCGCTCGTCGGACGCCTCCTGCGGCGCTGCCATTGCAAGAGAGCCAGGCGACATTGCTCGCCCCAACGCGCCCCGGGCTCCCCTGCGTGCTGGAGGGTTCGCCCCGGCCGGATCCGGTCCTGCGTCGCACCGTTTCGCGCGAGGGGACGTCTAGATGCGTCTGCTTCACACCGGTGACTTCCATCTCGGCAAGCGACTCTACGGGGTCGATCGCCTTTCCGAGGCCGAGGCCGTCATCACCGAGATCGCGGCCATCGCGGAGGATCGTTCCGTCGACGCCATCCTGATCGCGGGTGACATCCTCGACCGTCGGATCGTGGATCCCGTCGTGCTGTCGGCCTGCCTTCAGGGGCTCGAGCGCCTGGGCGCGGTCGCGCCGGTGGTCGCCATCACCGGCAATCACGACGAGCCGCTCTTCTGGGCCGAGTTGGCGCCCTACCTGGCGCCGCGCATCCTTCTCGCCGCCACCGACTCCGTCCTCACGGTCGAGACCGCGGCGGGACCGTTGACCGTCGCGTGCATCCCATGGCCTGAGCCCGCTGACGCCGACACCACACGTGGCGCCATCCGCGCCGTGTCGCGTCAGGCGTACGGCGACCTGGTGCGGCAACGTCTCCAGGATGTGGGCCGTCAGGTCGGACGGATCCGCGGCGAACGTGGCGGCGCGACGGTTCTCCTGGCACATCTCATGGTGCGCGGTGGCGTCGCCGGCGGTGGCGAGCGCGAACTCACCCTGGGCGGCACGTACGCCGTCCCCGGTGCCGACATCCCGACCGTGTTCGACTACGTCGCGCTCGGTCATCTCCACAAGCCGCAGGACGTCGCCTCCATCTCGGTGGACGCGCGCTACAGTGGCAGCCCTCTCGGCCTGGACTTCTCGGGTGATGGCGACGAGCCGTCGGTCACCGTCATCGACATCGAGAACCGGCATGTCACGACCGCCACCGTGCCGATCACCACGGGTCGACGTCTCGTCCGCATCCGAGGATCCCTGGACGAGCTTCCGCAACTGGCCGCCCGGCATCCGAACGCCTGGTTCTTCTGCGAGGTCGTCTCGGACGACACCCGCCTCGACCTCGTGAAGGTCGTGCGGGAGCAGGTGCCGGACGCGCTGCGCGTCGAGCAGATCACCAGCCGCCGAACCGAGGATCTCGCGGTCCCCCCCGACGATGACGAGGACGTCATCCAGAAGTCGCTCGCCGAGCTGTACAGCGAATGGCTGGTGTCCGTGGGGCGTCCCGTCGACCCCGACCTCCTGACCGAGTTCGAGGCCGCGCTGGAGCGCGCCGACCGGGAGGTCGCCGAGTGAGGCCTCTCCGCCTGCGCCTCATCTCGTTCCGCTCGTACTCGGATGCGACGATCGACCTCTCGCATCACAGCCTGGTCGTCATCGCCGGAGACACCGGCGCGGGAAAGACGTCCATCCTCGACGGGGTCTGCTTCGCCCTCTTCGGGCGCACGCCCGAACTCGCCGGACCCCGGGAGCTCCTGTCACTCGGAGCGACGCACGGTGAGGTCGAGCTCGAGTTCTCCGCCGCGTCGGGCGCCAGCCTCTGGCGGGTTGTCCGCCGATTCGGCCCGCAGGCTCCCGAGCCCAACCATGTGCTGGAGGAGCTCGACGGGAACGGGAATCCCACCGCCCGTGTCACGGGACACGCCGCCGTCAACCAGCGGATCGTGGCGCTCATCGGGATGTCGTTCCAGACCTTCACGTCGGCGGTGCTCCTGGCGCAGGGACGGTTCGCCCAGTTCCTCCAGGCGCAGCCCCGTGACCGCGACAACATCCTGCGGCAGCTGTTCGGGGTCACCGGCCTGGAGGCCGTTCGTACGGCGGCGATCGCCGGACGCGACGCGCACTCGGCCACGGCACTGGCGCTGGAGGCCGAACGTGTGCGGCTCGGGTCGTATGACAGCTCCGAGCGCAACCGGGCCGCCCGCGAGCTGCGCGACGCGGCAGGACGTCAGGCGCAGCTGGCCGCGCTTCAGCCGCTCATGGACCTGGCGGCGCGTGAGCGCGTGCGCATCTCGGAGGGCACGGCCACCCTCAAGCAGATCCAGTCCGCCGCCGTCGACCTCGGTACGCGCGAGGGCTGGGACACCGCGCTGGCCGCGTACCGTGAGGCCACCGAACGATTGGCATCGGCCCGCCACCAGCGGATCGAGGCGCAACGCACCGCCGACGACGCAGCTGACGCGCGTGACCGGCTGCAACAGGAGTACGGGGGAAGCGCGTCCGAACTGGCCGCGCTGCGTGAGGTCGCCGAGCGGTTGACGGCGGCTCGTGCCAACGTTCCTGTTCTGCGCGACAAGTTGGAGGCCCGCCGTCAGGAGGTGGCACGGCGACGCGTCGAGCTCGAGGGTCTTCGTGCTGAGGTCACAGAGCTCGAGGAGAATCGGGACGTCCAGCGCACCGTCCGCGACGCCGTCGATGACGTGCGCACCGCACGGGGATTGATCGGCGACGCCGAGACGGAGGTCGCCGTCGCCGTGGCCGCGCGCGACGCCGCGAAGGAGGAGGCGCGTCTCGCCACCGACGACGCCGACCTTGCGGACGAGGGACTGGATGCTCTGCGGCGCGCCCACCTGGCCACGACCCTCCGCAGCCGTCTGTCTGCGGGCGACACCTGCCCCGTGTGCGAGCAGCCGGTGCACGTCGTGCCACCGGCTCCGACAAGTGATCTCGATGCGATCGCCGTTGACGTGAAGTCGCTGCGTGATCGCGCGACGCGACTGACCGCGGCGTTCAACGAGCAGGAGGCCGAACACCGGGCCGCGCTCCGTAACCTGGAGAACGCCCGCCAGCGTGAGGCACAGGCCGTGGTTGCCCTGCGGGCTCTCGATCCGGATATCGATCTCGAGGACTTCGCCGCGCACGATCTGCTGGCTGCGCGCGCCGTCGACACCGAGAGCGTCTACGAGCAGGCGAAGGGTCGTCTGGATGCGCTGGTCTCGTGGGTGGAACAGGAGATCGGGTCGATCACCGAGGCCAACGCGCAGCTGCTCCACGACGAGAAGGAGATCGCCGAGCTGGAGGAGCGTCTCGGTGAGCGTGCGAACGGGAACGATCCCGTCGCGACGCTCGACGGATCGTTCCGCGACCTCGAGTCCCTGGAGCAGGCCGTCCTGCTCGCCGCGTCGACCGTGGCGCAGTGCACGAGCGATGTCATGGATGCCGAGACGACCCTTCGGGACATCGAGCGGACGAAGATCGGCCCTCTCCGTCAGTCGCTCGCCGTGGTCGCCACGCGCCTGGGGCTGGACGCACCGTCGGTCGAGACCCCGCCGGACGAGCTCATGGAGTACGCGGCGGAGTTCTCACGCCAGGCGTCGTGGGCGGCACAGGATGCCGAGGAGCGCATCAACGAGGCCCAGGCGCGGGCCGAGGAGATCGACGCACGCGTGGCCAAGCACGCCGAGAACCTCGGAGTCGATCCCGGCGTCGACTTCAGCGCGAGCCTCCGCGCCGCGCATGCCGAGTACCGGCGTGCGTCCGAGCGCCTTGCCACCGCCGAACGCGCCGCGGTGGACGGGCAGCGCCTTACGGCCCAGGCGGCCGAGGAGCGCCGACAGGCCGAGATCGCTGCGGTTCTCGCGCAGGATCTCCAGGCCAACCGCTTCCCGCGCTTCCTCCTCAGCCGCTTCCACGAGCGCCTCGCGCGCGGGGCGACCCAGCGGCTGCTCACCCTGTCGAACGGTGCGTATACCTTTGCCGGCCGCGATCCGGATCCGCTCGCCGTGATCGATCATCGGCGCGGCCATCGGGTGCGGAGTGCCGCCACGCTCTCGGGTGGCGAGCGCTTCCTTGCGAGCCTCTCACTGGCCCTCGCCATGTCCGACATCGCGAGCGGCACCGACGGTCGCCTGGAGTGCCTCTTCCTCGACGAGGGCTTCTCCACTCTCGACGCCGACTCGCTCGAGCTCGCCATCACCGGCGTCGAGCGCATGGCTGACGACGGTCGCCTGGTTGTCGTCATCACCCACCTGCCGGGTGTCGCCGAACGTCTCGGGAGCGCGATCTACGTGCGCAAGGACCCGGGCGGATCGAGCCGCGTCATCGACCTGGCCGCGCCGGACCACACTTCGTCGTAAGCCGCTTCGGCGGGGTGCGGTACCCTGATCCCATGGTTCGAAGAGGCGCAACACCATCGAGCATCGCGCTGCGTGAGCTCATTGAGGCACGTCGTGGTGAGCTCGAAGCCGCGCTGCAGAAGTACGGTGCGACGAATCCGCGGTTGTTCGGTTCGGTCGCACGGGGCGACGCCACGGGGGATAGCGACATCGACATCCTCGTCGATCTCGATCCAGCGGATGGGAACATCCTGTTCCGTGCGGGCGGATTGAGTGACGAGTTCCGTCGGATACTGGAACGTGAGGTCGACGTGTTTTCAGTCGACCTGCTGAAGGGCCGCGTATCCGCGACCGCCGTCGCTGATGCGGTGGCGTTGTGAGCCGCGATCCCGACGAGTGGATCAACGACATCCGCGCCGCTATTGCCCGATGCCTTCGATACTCCGCTGACCTTGATGCCACCGACGGTCATATTGCCGAGATGGCCGCCGACGCTGTTGAACGGAACATCGCCGTAATCGGCGAAGCCGCAAGACACCTTCCTCTCGACATCATCGAGGCGCTGCCAGAGATCGATTGGGCTGCGATGCGTGGTATGCGTAACATCCTCATCCACGAGTACTTCGGTGTGGATAAGGATGTGGTCCGCGATGTCATCGATACGAGGCTTCGCCCTCTGGACGCGGCGCTCGCCGACTATGTTGCCGGCACCAAGTAGGTAGAGCGGCACCTATCTGAGCTCGGCGGCATCACCTGATCAGGCGGTCTCGCTCTTCCGTCCGCCAAGGTGGTCGGCGAGGAAGCGCTCAACGAGCCGGTACATGTCCATCCGGTTCTCGGGCTTCACGAACCCGTGGCCCTCGTCGTCCTTCACCATGTACTCGACCGGCACGCCGCGCTCGCGTAGGGCGTCCACGATCTGGTCTGATTCCTGCTTCGTCACCCGGGGGTCGTTGGCACCCTGGATGACGAGAAGGGGCGCGCGGATCTGGTCCACGCGGTTGATGGGGGAGCGGGCCTCGAGGTCGGCCAGCTGCTCCGGGTCGTCCGGGTCACCGACGAAGCGGAACCATGTGCCCGCCAGAAGTGGCTTCCAGTACGCCGGGAAGCTCCGGATGAGGGTGACCAGGTTCGACGGGCCGACCACGCTGATGGCGGCGGCGAACACGTCCGGAGTGAATGTCGCTCCGACGAGAGCGGCGTAACCACCGTAGCTCCCCCCGTAGATCGCGATGCGGTCCGGATCGGCGATACCCTCGGCCACCACCCAGTCGACGGCGTCGATGAGGTCGTCGTGCATCTTGCCGGAGAACTCCCGCTCGGCGGCGTGCATGAACGACTTGCCGAAACCACTCGATCCCCGGTAGTTGACCTGTAGCACGGCGTAGCCGCGGTTGGCCAGGAACTGAGCTTGCGGATCCCAGCCCCAGGCGTCGCGGGCCCACGGGCCACCGTGGACGAAGAGCACGGTGGGGAGGTTGCGCTCGTCCGCACCCACCGGCAGCGTCAGGTAGCAGCGCAGCACGAGGCCGTCACGCGAGGTGACCCGCACGGGACGACGCTCCGCCAGGATCGTCGGGTCCAGCCAGGGGCGCGAGCGGAACAGCAGACGTGACTCACCGCTCTCGCGGTCGAACAGGTGGGTGGAGCCGGGGTCGCGGTCGTCGTCGAACACGACGGTCCAGTAGCGCTCGTCGTCGTCCGTGCTCGTGATCATCGGGTCGCCGTGATGGACGGCGCGCAGACGTTCCCAGTCACGTGCGAATCGATCGTCGAAAGGATGCATCACGAGCCGGTCGCGACGGTAGACGGCGCCCAGCAGCGCACCGGTCTTGTCGGAGATGACGGGCCGCCCGAGATCGGCCTCCTCGTCGGAGTCGATCTCCCGTTCCTTGCCGCTCTCGACATCGATGGCGACCAGCCGGACCAGATCGCTGTCTCGGGCACTCCCCACATAGATCTCGCGCCCGTCTGCGCTGAAGGCGTACGGGTAACCGCTGTCCTCGTTGTCGAACTCCGCCAGCACGCGGAACTCCGACGACTCGTCGTCACGTACCAGCAGCTCGTGGTCGCCGGCGGGCGTCTGCGCGAAGGCTGCCCGCAGTCGCGCGTCGCGGTCGGTCAGCCAGCCGAGGATGTTGCCGGGGTTCTCGGCGACGAACTCCAGCTCGCCGGTCTCCAGATCGATGCGCTCCACGTCGAACACGGCGGGGTCGCGACGGTTCGTCGTGATGAGCAGGTGCGTCGGATCATGACGCGGTACGTCCACCACGTTGACCTTGACTCCCTCGAACGGTGTGAGGTCCCGGTCCTCGTCGTCCGGGTGGGACGGGTCCGCGACGAACAGGTGGGTGTTCTCGTCGCCGCCTGTGTCCTGCAGGTAGAGGATGCGCGCACCGTCGCGCGACCATGCGTAGTCGCGGACGCCGCGGTCGCTGTCGTGCGTCACCTGGACCGGCTCACCACCGTCGCGGTCCGAGACCCACACGTTCAGCGCTCCGTCGCCTGGTGCGAGCCAGGCGAGGCGTGACCCGTCCGGAGAGATCCGGGGAGCCGCGCGCTCGGGGTCGTCGAAGAAGTGCTCGAGGGGGATCAGCGGTGGTGTCATGTGGTCATTGTGGCAGGGACGGTCGTTCGGCATCGTCTCCGCCATCCGACGTACGGCCCGAGTCCCTGGGGATGGTCAGGGTGCGTCGCGGATGAGTCCGTTCGTGTTCACCGGCGTTTGCAGAGGCGCTTTTCTCTGTCCTCCGGGCTGATGCCGTGGCTCGATCGACGCTTGTCGTGCGATCTGGTCGAGCACTTTTTGCCTAGGCGACGATAAGGGACATTCGAGACCTTGAGGTCGTCTCAGGCGCTGTCCAGAATTCGACCACATCAGGCACGTCGCCGGCGGAACCATCCTCCGGTCGTGCGACTGACCAGGGCCGATTGGAGATTGCCATGGCCGAGAGTCCTCAGCCTGTCCAGGACTACGTGACCCCCGACCAGCTGGTTGTCGCCATGTCGGCGGCCGGTGCCAAGAAGGCGGCACTGTCGGTCGAGAACCTGCTGATACGCGGGTTCATGTCGGGCATGATCCTGGCCTTCGCCACGGTCGTGGCGTTGACCGTCGTGGCCGATGGATCGCCACTCTGGGTGGGGGCGCTGCTGTTCCCTCTCGGATTCGTGATCCTCGTCCTGCTCGGCTTCGAGCTGGTGACGGGCAACTTCGCGCTGATCCCGGTCGCGCTCTTCGACGGCAGGACCTCCGGCCTGCGATTGGTCAGGAACTGGTCGTGGGTCTTCGTCGGAAATCTGATCGGCGCAGTCACCTTCGCGGTGCTCTTCTACGCCGCGACGACGAAGTTCGGCAACGTCGATGCGGGCGCCCTGGGCGACGTGCTGGCAGAGCGCGCCGAGGCGAAGACCCTCGCGTACGCCGAGGTGGGTGCGGCGGCGGGTGTGGGCGCCGCATTCATCAAGGCGGTGCTCTGTAACTGGATGGTGGCGACCGGCACGGTGATGGGGCTGGTGTCGAACAGCGTGATCGGAAAGATCGCCGCGATGTGGCTGCCGATCTTCGCGTTCTTCGCCCTGGGTCTCGAGCACTCCGTCGTCAATATGTTCCTGATCCCGGCGGGCATTCTCTTCGGCGACTCCGTTTCCATCGCCGACTGGTGGACCTGGAACCAGGTGACCGTCACCATCGGCAACATCGTCGGCGCTCTATTGTTGGTGGCGATGGTTCTGCATCGGACCCACTCGGCGAAGAAGTCGTAGGAGATCGGCGGAGTGAAAGTCACCGTCAGCCCACTGGAGATCGACTGGCCCTCGACGCCTCCCGCCTCACCGATCCCGGGGTACGGCCGACGGTGCGCCGGAAGGCTCGGTTGAACGCGGCCTCCGAGCCGTAGCCGACCTCGGACGCGACCTGTGCGATGCTCGCATCACTCTCGATCAGCTGCCGCTGGGCGAGGTTCATCCGCCACCGGGTGAGGTAGGCGATCGGTGCTTCGCCGACCAGCTCGGTGAACCGGGCGCTGAATGCCGATCGCGACATGGCAGCCGTCCGGGCGAGCGACGTCAGGTCCCAATCGCGTCCCGGATCGCGGTGGATCTCCTCCAGCGCCGCACCGATGCGCTCGTCGTTCAGGGCCTGCAGCCACCCCTCCCGAGCGTCCGGATCACCGTCAAGCCATGCACGGATCGCCTGGACGACGAGGATGTCCGCCAGCCGAGTGGCCACCACCTCACCGCCGGGACGAAGATGCGCGAGCTCGTCGGCCATGAGCCGCAGGGTGTCACGCAGTGCAGGTGCCACCGTCGCGCCGTCACCGCCGATGTGGATGACCGGTGGAAGGCTCGCCATCAGCTCTCGTGCCGTGGGTTCGTCGACCGAGACGATCCCGCAGATGAGCTTGGTCGCCCGTCCGCCGCCGCCGTGGTTCAGAACAGAGTAGTGCGGGGTCCGGTACTCCTGCGGAAGCTCATCCACGCGTTCGCGCGGGATGGGGATATCGGGGCTGCTCAGGAGCTCGTGACCCAGTCTCTGCGAGATGAGCACCATGTCGCCGGCGCGCAGCTCCATCGGATCGGTGTCGCTCGATCGCAGCCAGCACGCGCCGCCCGTGATGACGTGGAAGCTGATGGTGTCGCTGAGGACGGGCATCGACAGCGCCCACGGCTCGGTAAGGGTCGAATCGCAGTAGAAGGTGCCGCGCATCCGCAACGTGTGGAGTACGCGCGCGAGGCGGTCACGGGTCTCCGGCGGGAATCGGGCTGTGCTCACGAGCGGCACTCGTGCCGACGTGAACGTCCAGCGATGAAAGATGATCGATCAAAAATCATGCGTGGACAATCATAGATCATCCTGATAGTGGCTTCTACCCTGGTCAACAGATCAGACAGAAAAAGGGGAGCAACACATGTTCGCCATCGCAGGAGCCACCGGCCGAGTTGGATCGGCCACCGCGGACCGCCTCATCGCCGACGGCGCCCGAGCACGTGTCCTCGTCCGACGTCCCGACGCCGCCGAGGCATGGGAGAACCGGGGCGCCGAGGTGCGGATCGTCGGGTTGGACGACCGTGCCGGTCTGGCCGATGCGCTCACGGGATGTGCGGGGTTCTTCGTCCTCCTTCCGTTCGATCCCGCAGTCGAGGACGTGGCCGCCCACACCGAGCGCCTCATCACGTCCATCGCCGGAGCCGTCGCAGACTCGGGGGTCCCACACGTCGTCGTGCTCTCGTCGGTCGGCGCGGACCTGCCGGAGGGCACGGGTCCGATCGTCGGCCTGCACCACCTCGAGAACGCGCTTCGCGCGACCGGTGCGACGGTCACGGCACTCCGTCCCGGTCACTTCCAGGAGAAGGTGAGCGATGTGCTCGGTGCTGCTCGCGAAGAGGGTGTCTACCCGGTGTTCGCCACTTCCGCCGATCGTCCGCATCCCATGGTCGCCACCCTCGACATCGGCGAGGTTGCGGCCGGGGCCCTCCAGTACCCACCGTCGGCGAGCGAGGTCGTCGACATCGTCGGACCGTCCTATGCGGAGGCCGAAGTTGCCTCGGCGCTGGGCGACGCCCTCGGTACGACCCTTCCGGTGGTGACGATCCCCGAGGAGGGGTGGTCGCCGGCGTTGCAGCAGGCCGGACTTCCGGCGCACGTCGCTGACGCGCTGGCCGAGATGTACGGCGCCGAGGAGCGGGGCATCCTCAAGCCGCGTGGTGACCGGGCCGTGCGGGTGAACACCCCGATCACCGAGACCATCGCCACCATCCTGGCCTGAGAGCGCCCGCCCTGTCACCGGCGATGGCCCACCGATCTCGGAGCGGCTACGATCGCCGCGCGACCGGCGCTCGCACGGACGATGTACCGCCCGGCTAACCTTCACCCATGTCCGCGCCAATCGTCGTCTACTCCCCGGACCTGCTCCTGCGGCAGAAGCTGGTCTCGGGCATCGAGGGCATCGGACGTGCGGCCGCCGGAGCGGCGAGCCCCAAACGGCTGGCGTCCCGACTCGCCGAGGGTGCGGACGCCCTGATCATCGAGATGGACGCCGACGGTGTCGACGCCCTTGCACTGCTCGCGTCGCTTCGCGCCGATCCGGCGACGGCAGAGCTCCCCGTCGTGGGTTTCTGCGCCCACACGCGCGAGGACCTCATCACGGAGGCCCGGGCGGCCGGCGCCACCGCCGTGGTCTCGCGCGGCGCCATCGTTCGCAAGCTCCCCGCCGTCATCGCGGAGCTCGTCGGCGCACCCGCGGGGGATGACCCGCCCGCCGCGGCCTGACGAAACCGGACATTCCGGCAGGTAATCGCCGGTTCTCGTCCGATACGCTCATGGGATGAGCACGCGACCCACCCTTGAGTCCATCACCCGTGACCGCATCCTGATGCTGGACGGCGGCATGGGCACCATGATCCAGCGTTACGAGCTCAGCGAGGACGACTTCCGTGCCGGTGATCTGGCCGAGCACCCCTCGCCGCTCAAGGGCAACATGGACCTGCTCGCGCTCACGCGCCCCGACGTGCTTGAGGAGATCCACGGTGAGTACTTCGCCGCGGGGGCCGACGTCGCGACCACCAATACCTTCAGCGCCACGACGATCGCCCAGTCGGACTACGGGACCCAGGAGTGGGTGACACGCATCAATCACGCCGCGGTGGCGTGTGCGCGCCGCGCCGCCGATACCTGGACCGCCAAAGACCCGTCCAAGCCACGGTTCGTGGCCGGATCCGTCGGGCCGCTCAACCGGACGCTCTCCATCTCGCCGGACGTCGAGGACCCCTCGAAGCGCGCCGTCACCTTCGACGAGGTCCACGCCGCGTACGCGGAACAGATCCGTGCCCTGATCGACGCGGGCGTCGATCTCATCATCATCGAGACCATCTTCGACACGCTGAACGCCAAGGCCGCCATCGTGGCCTTCCGCGAGATCACCCGTGAGCTCGGAGTCACGGTGCCGCTCGCCATCTCGGTGACGATCACCGACAAGAGCGGCCGCACGCTCTCCGGCCAGACCGTCGAGGCGTTCTGGGCGTCGGTGGCCCACGCCGAACCGTTCAGCGTCGGCATCAACTGTGCCCTGGGTGCGCAGGAGATGCGCCCGTTCATGGAGGAGCTCGCACGCGTTGCTTGGACGCGAACGAGCTGCTACCCCAACGCCGGCCTGCCCAACGCCTTCGGCGGCTACGACGAGACCCCCGAGCAGACCGCCGCTGCGCTGCGCGGCTTCGCGGAAGACGGGCTGGTCAACATCATCGGCGGCTGCTGCGGCACGACCCCGGACCACATCCGCGCCATCGGCGACGCCGTCGCCGACGTGACCCCGCGCACCCCTCCGGACAATCCGCACGTCACCCGCTACAGCGGCCTCGAGCCGTATGCGATCTTCGACGGTGCCACGTTCACCATGATCGGCGAGCGCACCAACGTGACCGGATCCAAGCGCTTCGCCAAGCTCATCCTCGACGGCGACTTCAGCACGGCCACCGACGTGGCCGTGGATCAGGTGCGAAACGGCGCGAACATCGTCGACGTCAACATGGACGAGGGCATGCTCGACTCCGAGCGGGCGATGACGACGTTCCTGAACATCATCGCCACCGAGCCCGAGATCGCACGGGTCCCGATCATGATCGACAGCTCCAAGTGGTCGGTGATCGAGGCCGGGCTCAAATGTGTGCAGGGCAAGGCCATCGTCAACTCCATCAGCCTCAAGGAGGGCGAGGAGGACTTCCTCGCGAAGGCGCAGCGCCTGCGCGATTTCGGCGCCGCGTGTGTGGTCATGTGCTTCGATGAGACCGGACAGGCCGACAGCACGGAGCGCCGTCTCGAGATCGCCGAGCGCGCCTACCGGCTTCTCGTCGACACCGCGGGAATCCCGCCCGAGGACATCATCATCGACCCCAACGTCCTCGCCGTGGCGACGGGGCTCGAGGAGCACAACGACTACGCGGCCAGCTTCGTCGAGTCGACGCGCGCCATCAAGGACCTCTGCCCGGGCGTCCGCATCAGCGGCGGCATCAGCAACCTGTCGTTCTCGTTCCGCGGCAATGAGCCGGTGCGTGAGGCCATGCACACGGCGTTCCTCTACCACGCCATCGACGCCGGTCTCGACATGGGCATCGTCAACGCCGGGCAGCTGGGCGTCTATCAGGACATCCCTGAGGAGATGCTCCAGCACGTCGAGGACGTCATCCAGAATCGTGACCCCGGGGCGACGGAGCGTCTCATCACCTTCGCGCAGACGGTGAAGGACGACGGTGTCGAGTCGATCAAGGCCACCGACGAGTGGCGTAACGGCACGGTCCAGGAGCGTCTCTCTCACGCCCTCGTCCACGGCATCGTCGACCACATCGAGGACGACACCGAGGAGGCCCGCCAGCAGTACCCCGCGCCGCTCCAGGTGATCGAGGGCCCGCTCATGGACGGCATGCGGATCGTGGGCGAGCTCTTCGGCGAGGGGAAGATGTTCCTCCCGCAGGTGGTGAAGAGCGCGCGCGTGATGAAGCGTGCCGTCGCCTGGCTCGAGCCGTTCATGGAGGCCGAACGCGAGGCATCGGGTGCGACATCCGCCGGCAAGATCGTCATGGCGACTGTAAAGGGCGACGTCCACGACATCGGCAAGAACATCGTCGGCGTGGTCCTCGGCTGCAACGGCTACGAGATCGTCGACCTCGGCGTCATGGTGCCCGCCGACACGATCCTTCAGACGGCGCTCGACGAGAACGCCGACATGGTCGGCGTGTCGGGGCTCATCACGCCGTCGCTCGACGAGATGGTGACCGTCGCTCGCGAGATGCAGCGTCGCGAGATGACCATGCCGCTCCTCATCGGTGGGGCGACGACCAGCAAGCAGCACACCGCCGTGAAGATCGCGCCGCAGTACAACGGCGTCGTCACCCACGTCCTGGACGCGAGCCGTGCCGTCGACGTGGTGTCCCGTCTCATCGATCCGGCCCGCCGCGACGGCTTCCGCGACGAGATCCGTGAGGATCAGGAGCAGCTGCGCGAGCAGCACGCCGGCAAGGAGCAGCGGCCGCTGGTCGACCTCGAGACCGCGCGTGAGAACCGTGCCGCCATCGACTGGCAGGTGTCCGATCTGCCGGTGCCGCCGTTCACGGGTACGCGCCTCCTGGAGGACGTGCCGCTCACCGACATCGTCCCGTACATCGACTGGACGTTCTTCTTCTACGCGTGGGAGATGCGTGGACGCTTCCCGGGCATCCTCGACCACCCGCGCTTCGGCGAGGCCGCCCGCGAGCTGTACGGTCACGCCACCGCGCTGCTCGAGCAGATCATCGCCGACCGGTCCATCACCGCACAGGGCGTGTACGGCTTCTGGCCGGCGAACTCCGAGGGCGATGACATCGTCCTCTACACGGACACCGATCGAAGCGGTGAGGTCGCCCGGTTCCCGATGCTCCGCCAGCAGCGCGAGAAGGCCGAGGGCAAGGCGTCGCTGGCGCTCTCCGACTTCATCGCGCCCGTCGAGAGCGGCCGCATCGATCACATCGGCGCGTTCGCCGTGACCGGTGGCATCGGAGCGGCCGAGGTCGCCGCGAAGTACGTCGCCGAGAACGACGACTACTCGGCGATCATCGTCCGGGCTCTCGCCGACCGTTTCGCCGAGGCGTTCGCCGAGATGCTCCATCACCGTGCGCGGCGCGAGTGGTACGAGACCGAGGACATCCCGATGGAGGAGATCGTCGCCGAACGCTTCCGCGGGATCCGGCCGGCCTTCGGCTACCCGGCCTGCCCGGACCACACCGAGAAGCAGACGCTGTTCGACCTGCTGCGTCCAGATCGCGTCGGGATCACCCTGAGCGAGAACTTCGCGATGATGCCGCCGGCGTCCGTGAGCGGCATCTACCTGGCGCACCCCGACGCGCAGTACTTCTCACTCGGGAAGATCACGCACGAGCAGGTGGTCGACTACGCCGCGCGCAAGGGTATGTCGGTGGAAGAGGCCGAGAAGTGGCTGGCGCCCAACTTGGCGGAGGGTCAGCCGACACCGGCATGATCGTCGCCGCCCAAGACGTTTATCGATGCCGCTCGCGTGATTCGTTCGGTAGTCGTGACGCGGCGTCGCTCCGGACGATGAGTGTCGACCGCTCACGATAGTGCGAGGTGGCTGGTGTCAACGAACAGCGGAGATCGTCGCCGCCTCCATGATGCGTGTGTCCGCACTGTGACGTCAAACGGAGAAACCTGTGACGCCGTCTTGCGCCGGCCTACGAGGACGCCTTAGTCTCGTCGTCGGTGACGATCACTGCACTGCCAAATCGCGGCGGCAGGCCCGGACTCACGGCGTCCGAGGCGTTTCAGGCTGCGGCCCGCGAGCTCACCCGGGTGATCTCCGAGATCGACCCCGTGGACCCTCACCACCGCTTTGCGGTTGAGACGATCGGGTCGATCGCGGTTGACCTCCGAGTGTGCGGCGAGCATCTTCGGCGGTCGCCCTAGCGGAGTCCCCCGCGGCCTGAGCCGGAGGAGGGGTGCCGGCGTCGTCGTGGATACCGAGCAGGTAGTCGGCCGATGCGTTGGTCATCTGGCAGAAGGCGTACAGGCGATCGAGTCGTGGACGCACCTCGCCAGCCTCCCAACGCTGAAGCAGACGGACGCCCATGTTCAGGGCGCGGGCAACGGCCTCCTGGGTGCCTGTCCGGCGCCGGGCTTCGGCCAGCCGTTCCGCGAACTGAGCGTTGTCCACGAAGCCACGTTGCCGGACTCCCGACGGTTATGCCACGGCAACAGTTGACACGGCAACACATGGCGGGTACGATCCCGCAACGCAGGGAAGTGGATGCTTCTGGAAGGGAATAGTCCGTGGCCGTAAGGATCAACGACGCAACAGTCCTGCAGACATTTAGTGATGCGATTCCTGGGGCTGCTGATCAGATGGAGGCGTACCTGAAGGCCGTTGCTCGAGGGATCAAGGATTCCGGTGTACCGGTGACACTCAGGATGGACAACCTCGAGTCGGGTGGATTTCGGGTTCAGAAGACCCCGTGCCTTGTCGCCGAGCCCACCGAGAAGCGACTTCGTTTCTATAGGACCGCCCACTATGCAGAACCGTCGGGTGCGTTGCTTCGAGTGGGTTGGTACCTGGTCGGAGGCGATCGAGCCGACGGGAGATTGGGCTTCGGCGCGGCGACGGAGCGCGATGCTGACGTCGTCCTGCACATCGCTGAGTCCATTCATATCTATGCGGTGCAGACAGCAATGCAGGCAATTGTCGATGGACCGTCAGAGCGGCGAAGCGGTTCCGGTGGATTTTTCGGCCTATAGAACAACGACGATGGGGTCATAGATGAATGGATTTGTCGGTACCGTAGTTGGAATATGGTTCTTGGGCGTACTTGTCTCTTGGCCGTACTTCTGGGCGAAGAAGACAAACAAGTCCCAAGCGCCGATTCAACGACGCTTCATGGGTCTCGGCTACGGTCTCGTGTGGCCGGTCTTTGTGATCACCGCACTCATGCGGAAGAAAGAAGAGCGGGCCGCGCAGAAAGAACATGCCGAGCTTGGGCAACGCATCCTCGGCGACGACGACTAGCCGAGCACGGCTCCCGTGACAAACCTGCCGGCTCGAACCGATGACCCGCCAAGTGTGCTCGGTTCGACGGAGACTCCAAGCATTTTTCGCGATGAGACGGGCGAACTTCCTGTCGAAGGCGCGTATTGGGTCTCCGTGGCCGCCGAGATCCTGTCCATACCGGCTCGAGAGCAGGGCATCGATACAGCGTCTGCGGTAGACGAGCAACGCCGACTGGCGACCCATCTCGTTCGCGGTCTGCGTGCTTGGCACAACGTCGGTGCGCTGGAGTTCCGATACATCTGGGGCGGAGATCCGTCTTTTCGCGTGGTTCTCATCGCGCGGGGTCTCGGGCGTTCGCCTGAGGCGGCGCACGACGTTGCGATCAAACTCCTTCATAACATCGTCTCACTGCTACCGGTGGGCTACGAGGTCGGATCACCACGGTCCACACTCGACACACATCTCGATCTCGATCGAGAGGGCTGGGTCGAGGTCGAGCGGCTGGAGGAAGTGCGCCCGACGGCGCCGTTCGTGCCCGCTGATATCGCGACGTTCTACTATCTCCCGCACCCGATGGGTGGGAGCGGGCGAGGATGGCCACGGCTGCCGGCTGCGCTCGCGAAGACGCCGAGGCCTGGATTTATCAGTGTGACACTTCTTCCGACGGTGCTGACGGATGTTGAACGTTCAGCGGTCGATCATGTCTGCAGTGTCGCTCGCCATGTGGCAGAACCGCGGCAGGACCATGACTTCTTCGGCAATCTGAGAACGATCCCGGCCGATGCTGCGGCAGAGGATGTCGTTCGGATATGGGGGAGGATCGATGGGAGGGCCGGGGTTCTCGCCAAGATCGGCGTATGCGCATACCACGACGATCTGATCCGCCTGGCATCGATGGTGGGTGCGATCATCACCGACGGGGATGACGACGACCAGCGGACCAATGGGAATGCATTCAAGATCGTCAGTGACCTTGACTCGTTCCAGCAGTTCGTGTCGGCTGGCGACGGCACGGTCCTTCCTCGCTATCGCCACGAGATCTGGCACGGACAGTACGGAGAGCCGCCCTTCGTGATCCAGCGGTTGCCGTACTTCTTCACCGAGGAAGAAGCCGGCGGCCTCCTGATGCTTCCCGTGCCCGACGAGCAGGGCGTCCCGGGCATGCCGCGAGCGCGTCGCCATGCCAGTCGGCGCGCGATGGTCGCAGACCTCGACACCGGTGGTGACGGGGTCGTCCTCGGACAGGTGATCCACGAGGGCTCGCCGGTCGCTCCGGCCAAGCTCCCGCTCGAGGCCGTCAACCGACACGTCCTCGTTGTGGGCACACCCGGGTCGGGAAAGACCACAACGGTGCTCAGCATGCTTGCGTCGCTGTGGCGCGACCACGGTGTGCCGTTCCTCGTCATCGAGCCGACGAAGAGTGAATACAGAACTCTTCTGGACGCACCGGGCATGGACGAGCTCCGGGTGATCGCGCTTGGCCGGGACGATGTGGCGCCGATGCGCCTCAACCCCCTGGCACCACCTCCCGGTGTGCGCATGGAGGTGCAGGCCAATGCGGTGCTGGCGTCGCTGAAGGCCGCGTTGCCGCTCTGGCCGCCACTTCCCCAGCTTCTCGAGGACGCAATCGAGCGGGCCTATCGACGTGCGGGTTGGGATCACGACTCCACCATCGACGACGGCCTGACACCGCCGTCGCTTCGCACTGTCATGGCCTGCTTCGAGGACGTGTTCGCTGAAGCCGACTATGTCGGCGACGCGCGCAACGTGGCCGCTGCCATGGCGACACGCCTGAAGAGCCTCGTGCGCGGCAGCAAGGGGCGTGTGCTCGACACCGTGGAGTCGATCGACTTCGCCGCCCTGCTGGCGCGCCCGGTGGTGGTCGAGATGGACGAGATCGCGGACCCCGAGGACAAGGCCGTCATGGCGTCGTTCCTTCTCGATCGCATCCGCGCCAGTGCACGATCGCGGGGCTCCAGCGAGGGGTGGCTTCGTCATGTGACCGTCGTGGAGGAGGCGCATCGCCTGCTCCCTCGCCTGACGCCTGTCGGAAGCGATGACGGCGGTGATCCGCGGAGCGCAGGGGTCGAAGCCTTCTGTAATGCGATCGCCGAACTCCGTTCGGTCGGGGAGGGATTCATCCTCAGCAGCCAGAGCCCCTCGCGATTGGCCGCGGCGGCCGTCGACAACTGTGGGACGCGCATCCTTCATCGGATCGAGAGCGCCGCTGACCGCGAGGTCGTTCTGAACGATCTCGACGCCAGCGATCTGGAACGACAGGCCGCGGCACGGCTCAGGGTGGGTGAGGCCGTAGCCCGCTGGCCCCAGCTCGACGAACCGGAGATCATCCAGGTCGTCGCCGGCGCGGGTGTCGACAGCGGTGCGGTGGTCACGACGGACGACGTCCGTCAGCGGATGGCCGCGGAGACCACGTTGGTGCGGAGCCTCCTGCCGTACCCGATGTGCACGCGTGAGATGTGTCCGTCGGGTTGCGAACCGCGTGTACGTGCCGACGGCCAGGACATCGCCGACGAGACGGCGGCGTTCGCGACCGCCACATGGAAGGAACATCCGCCCCGCGAGGCCGTGCCGCTCATCGCCCGACATCTTCGCGACGCGACGGACGACGACGTCCAATCGGCGTACTGTGCCGCCGCACACCTGGCGGCGCACGGTCGTGCCCTGGTCGGAGCGCCTCGACGCGTCGACATCGCCGCACGCGTACGCGCGGCGCTGGAGGAGGCGTGAGTCGTCCGGCCTCCGAATGGGAGGAGGACCAGGTGATCGAGGTGCGCGAAGCCGGTGACGCGGATGCGGGGGACGGATGGCGACCGACCGACATCGACGACGGCTGGGGTGATCACGCCAGTGACGTGGGGGCGAAACGGTCTGACGAGGCAAACCGGCGGGAAGATGTGGTCGCGACCGACTCGACGACGGATGCGGCGAAGGACGATGCCGAGGAGATCATCGGAGACGACACTCCTCGCAGGGTGGAGGACGACAGGCCGGAGAGCGTCGACACGTCGCGGCCGGAGGTGCGCGAGAACGCCGACCGGTCAATGCCTGAACTCGAGGTGCGGCACGACGCGGAGTCTGATGATCGGTTCGTGGGCGAGGTATCCGAGCGAACCTCCGTCCCGAACGTGGACGGACCTGATGTGTCGATCGAGGCGGCGCGCCAAGCGGTCGACGAAGCGATCGAGGATCGACCGGCGGACCGCGAGGCCCTTCCTGTGGCGGAGTTCTCGGAGGAGAATCGGGAACAGGCCGTCCAGGCGGCGCGCGATGCGGTCCACGATGCCCATGAGAACCCGGCATCCGATCGTTGGCCGGATCGCGGACCCGAGTTCGTCGAAGCCGGCTATGCGCGGTCCGACGCGGATGATGCTCTCGGCTTCGCATCGGACCACGCCAACCAGCATCTCGAGGTGGTGACGGACGATGGCCGGATCGCACACCTCAAGCCGGCCTTGGGCGAACACCCTGATGCCGCAGGACGTGGTGATGTGACACCTCCGGGCACCGGATGGAAGCGCGAGGTCGCAGCGTGCGATGCCGACCGCTTGATGGGCCTGGGCGTCGTTCCCGAAACGGTCGCGGTGGACGATCCCGAGTCGGGTCGGGCATCTCTGCAGGACGACGCGCCCGGCTTCGCCCGGCCGTTGTCGCAGTACGAGGCCGAGGACGTCGACCGCATGGCCGTGCTGGACTACGTGGTGGGTAACACCGATCGCCACGGTGCCAACTTCCGGACGCAGGGTGACGGGCGACCGGCGGCGATCGACAACGGCTACGCCTTTCCGACATCCCCTGAGGTTCCCATCAAGTCGGACTTCGTTGTCCAACGCCTGGACACGCCGCTTTCCGACGAGGTGGTGGCCTCGGTGCAGGCATGCGATCCGGCCGACCTCCAGGCCATGCTGAGACGAGATGGAATCGAGGAGTCGGCGATCGCCGGGTGCATCACCCGGCTTCATGAGGTGCAGGACAACGGGATGATCACCGGTGATGCATGGTCGGGCGGCATCGTCACCTCTCGGAACACTGTGGTCCGTGCCGCCGGAGGTGGCGCTGATGGAGCAGACTGAACCGATGATCATTGCTCAGGTCGAGGTGTTCGAGCGTGGAGCGACCGCCGGGTCGTACACTCGTCGGGGGGTCTTCACGCTCGACACCGGCGGCTGTGTGGAACTGGAGCGCGACCCGTCCGCCGACCAGTCGGTCGGTCTTTGCGCGATGCTCGAGGACGGAGTCGCCGCTCGGGATCCTCACGGTCGCGTCGTCCTTTCGTCCGAGGGAGACGCGTTCCTGGATGCGGTCGCCCGGCACTTCGCATCGGCGACCTACTTCCGCGTCCGGCGTACGGAGTTTCCCCTCGTTCCCGAGGATGCTCCAGACCGGCTACGCGACGCAGTCGTGAACGCATCGGCGCTGGTGCGTGCGGCGCGTGACCTTTCGGCGAGGGCCATGGAGACGGACACAAAGCTTGCTGCCGCGATCGAGGTTCATACGCGTCAGATCGAGGAGATGCGCGACGGTCTCATGGCCGCTATTGCTGCAGGCGACTCGAAGTCCGAGGGCGTCTGAGGACGAAGCCGGGTTATTCAGGCGCGCACGACGTCGACGCCGTAGACGGCGAGCCGAGCGTCGCGCGTCGCAAGCCGATAGCCACCACGCAGGGCCTGCGCGACGATCGCCCTGTCGAACGGATCACGGTGGTGGTCGGGCAGGTTGCCCGCCAGCCATACGTCGTGTTCGTCCAGTGGACGGACGCTCATTCGGCTGGCCGCGAGCTGCTGCAGAAGGTCGTCAGGAGCCTCGAGTTTCCCGATGCTGCGTTTGATGGCGATCTCCCAGACCGACGCGGCGCTGACGATGACCTCGGTGGATCCGTCGCGAATGGCATTGCGCGTTTCGTCGGCCAGGGTCGGATCGTCGGTCATCCACCACAGCAACGCGTGTGTGTGTGTCGAGGAGCAGGCTCACTCGGTTGGAATACCGAACGCGTCGGCCAGATCCGGAGGCAGTTCGTCGAAGTCGTCATGGACGATGACCTTGCCCTTCCAGGCACCCGGAGTCCGCGCTGGACCGGGCGGCGGTGCGTACGCCGTGAGCCGCGCCAAGGGTTTGCCGCGCTTACCGATGACGATCTCCTCTCCCTTCGCCGCCCGGTCAACGAGTTCGGAGAGGTGCGTCTTGGCGTCGTACGGGTTGATGGTGCCCATGGAGCCACGGTAGTCCCGATGACCAAGTTGGTCAATAGAGCACTTTGTGGGTGTCGCAGGGCTACGGACGCTTCTGGGTCGGGTCGTAGGTCATCGTCCGGCTGGGTTCCTCGATCGCTGGACGCTGTGTATCCGCGAGCTTCTCCATCTCGTGGAAGAAGGCCAAGGATGCGCCGCTGAACGGAGGACGGACCGACTGTGGCATACCTTCGAAGGCCACGTCGCCGTTTGCTGTTCGGGCGGTGAAAACCGGATCTTTGATGCGGTCATCTCCTCGAACGATCGTTCCAAGGATGAACCAGCCGTCGCGCGCCGGGCCTTCGGCCGTGGCCCCGCTCGGGAATCGGACGGCGACGCTGTTCACGTCGGGTGCGGTCTGTCCGACATAGGTGAGGTATAGGGCGCCCGGTTCACGTCCCTGGGGCCGCGACAGGCTGCACACCTGAATGACGGGTGCTCCGAGGCCGCGCTCGCAGTCGCTCGACATCATCATGATCGCGCCGGTCTTCTCTGCCATGAGGATCACGGCAGGCGGTTTGTTCGGAAGGGTGCCGACCGCGAGCATGGTGGGGCTGAAGGTGGGGTCGTCCAGTCGGACGCGCATCTTCGTCATGGATGCACGACGGATCTCGTCGAACGGCGAGAACGACGAGGGCGCACCCGGAGGCGGGTCCGCAAGGTGGTACGGCTCGCCCACCGGTGTCGGCCGGGCGCCGTACTGCGCCGTGGATCCCATGGTCAACGTTGCGTCGATACCGGGTTGCGCCGTCTGATGGATCATCCCCAGTGCGCCGTTCACGTTGCGCGCCTGTACGAGCAGTGCGTCGCCCTCGATATGCACCGATCCGTCCTGAATGCTGAGGTAGCCGGCGCCCTCCGTGTCCGCGAGGGCAAGGGATCGTGCGGAGCGCAGCCGCGTAAGGGCATCCGGCGTTACTGTGATGACGACACGATCCCCATCTGCACGAAGCGACCGGATCTCCGAGCCCGTCACCAGCCGCTGATCGTTGACGAGCGCATAGGTGGGTTCGGCTCCCGGCCGGCTGAGCGAAGCCGCGGTCAGCGTTGACGGGAGCGCGACGGGATTCACGGGTTCGGTCCCGGTGTGGAACGTACGCGCCTTCCGTGCCTCAGCCTCGGTGGTGAACGAGGCGGGAGCAAAAATCCGGTTGCTGTCGGAGGCCAACCAGTAGCGGACCTCACCGTTCGGCGCCGGGTGGCCGGCGGCGGCCTCACGCAGCTTCTCCAGAGAATCGTCGGTCGCGAGGACGCTTGTCTCGGGGTCGATCACCTCCACGCGGTTGAACAAGGTGAGCTCCCGCAGTTGGTTCTCTTCCTCCGCAGCCGGTACCCGGATGCGCAGGGTGTCGGGAGCGACCTCTGTGACCTCGAAGCCCGCGATGTCGCGCAGCGCGGCCCGTGTCTGAAGCGCCCTGGCCACGCTCGTGAGCGCACGGTCCATCGGTACACCGGGGTCGGGCGTCACGCGCACGTCGGCGGTCATCCCCCAGTCCACCCGCGCCGGCGCGATCTTCGGCGCCGACGAGTCCAGTGGATCCGGGGACGTGTTACGCAGCACGGCGGTGAGGGTCACGACGGCGACGAGGGCTGCGGCTGCCGCCAGCCACAGCACACCCGGATGGCGGTTGATGCTCCGTCGACCGGTCGACCGAACCTCTGCACGTCGTTTCACGTCACTCCAATCGGGTTGGGCTTTCACAGATGGCACGCAGTCTTCGATCAATCGCGCGAGCCGCGGGTCCGTGTGTCCGTTGTTCTGATCGCCGGTCACGGCGAGTCCTCCAATCCGAGCCGGCTTCTCAAAGCAGCGTGGGCGTGGTTGAGCGACGAGCCCACCGTTCCCGGTGCGATCCCGACGACCTGTGCGATCTCGTCGTATGTCAAGCCGCCGTAGTGGCGGAGGAACACGATCAGGCGTTGGCGCTCCGGAAGTTCGCGGATCGCATCACGGGTCGCCATCACATCTGCATGCGAGCTCTCGGGCGCGGGGACGTCCATCGTCAGTTCGGTGACCCGTCGCGCCCGCCGATTCGCGCCGCGCCGGTGGTTGCGCGCGACGTTCACGACGATGGCCCATACCCACGACTCGAACGATCCCTGCTCGGTGTACTCCTCAGCCGAGCGGAGGGCGTGGGCGAAGGCGTCCTGCACGACATCGACGGCCGACTGTGCGTCGCCGCAAAGAGCGGAAGCCACCCGGACAAAGCGGGAGAACTCTCGCCGGTACAGGGCCTCAAGCCGCTCGGAGGCGTCGCCGCTCACCGGGTGGCCGGCCGCGGCGTGGTGCGTGTGCTCAAGCTCGGCATGCACCGGGTGGCCTCCAGTGAGGTTGTGCGCTCCGCCGGTATCGCCGGTTGTTCCCATCGCCCATGCCTTATCAAACACCACTCGCGCTCGGTTTCTTCAGTGCGGCGGACTTGGAGATCACGGGTCCATCTCGACGTCGACCTGCGGCCCCCCTCTGGCGGCGCGAGCCATTCTGTGGCCGGGTCACGGGCCCGGCATGTGACACGATGACGTGCGGTTCGTCCCTATCGATCATGGAGGCCCGCAAGATGTCGATCAAACGATTGAGCGATGATCCCGGCCGCATGTTCCACGCATCGGGGCATGTCCTCGGGGTCCGTGTGACGGAGGATCATCCGATGGGCGTCCGCGCCGTCTACGTGATCGCCGCTCAGGGAGAGCTGGAGTTCCGGTCCGGCAAGCACGGCCCGAGGTCAGATTCTCGGGCGCATACGACCGATCCTGATGCGGGCGCCGGGACGACGAAGTCGACGACCACGACCGCCGAGGCGGACGCCGCCCGCACGGCCGCGCTGGCCACCGAACTGACCATCGAGCATGCGACGGGTGACGGGACCGTCTGGTTGGGCTATCAGGGTGGCGACGTCACGATCTTCGAACTCGACGACGACTCGGTCACCGTGCTCGCCCAGGAGGAGTTCTTGGCACACGACGCGTCCCTGTCGGCGTCGCTCAAGAAGGCCGTTCCGAAGGAGCTCGTCGCGGTCCTGTCGCCTGTCGGGTGGGTCATCACGGGGAGCGGCCTCTTCGCGACCGCGACTTCCGGGGAGGTGATCACGGTGGACGTCACCGACGACACCCCCGCCATCGTCGAGTCCGGCAGCATCCTCGCCTTCACCGCGGGCGTCGAGCTGGCCGGGGCGGACGCCTTCAAACGGCGCGTCGCCGCGAAAGGGATCAAGGAGCTGCTCGGTGCGGTAAGCGTGAACATGCCGCGTGAGCGGGTCTGGTTGCAGGCGAGCGGAAGCGGGACGCTCATGCTCCGCTCGAAGGACTAATGACGGTCGAGTCTTCTCGCCGGATGGCCTGAGGCTCCGGTCCGGCGGTGATCAGGTGGCGGGGCCCAGGTCGATCTCGGCGGGGAGTTCCGCTTTCCTGTCCATCGCCGGTTCGGCTCCTGCCTTCCGTGCGCGCAGGTCTGCGTACAGGTACGTCATCACGAGAGCGGCGTAGCTGAGGGTCACCGTGTGGACCACCGCGCCGATCAGGTTGACGATCGCGAACGACCATCCGGTCAGGATCATCGCCAGCACACCGATGCTTGGTCCGATGATGAGTCCCACGCCCGCCACTCCGAGCACGACCACCGTGGTCCGCCACGTGTGGCCCCGTGTCAGGCGGATGCTCTTGAGCAACGGGTGCGTGGAATCCGGGTCGCCCTCCACGCCCAGGATCACCGGTGCGAGAGCGATCCGGATGACGAGGATCGTGAACACGATCGCGAACACGAGCGAGAACTCGGTGATGAACTGTGCGATGAGCAGGGCGACGAGCGGGATACCCAGAAGCGGCAGTCGGGGCAGCACATGACGAAGTGCGGCCCGTGCGGTGGGATCCTTGCCCTGATCGTACTGCTGCACCAGCCAGGCGCCGGCGGCGATTATGACGATGAAGCCGATGACGGGGAGTGACGTTCCGATCCAGATCAGCAGGGTCCCCAGGCCGGTGCGCACGAACGACGAGGTACCGGCAGGATCGATGAAGTCGGCCGTCAGCTGCGCCAGGGCGGCGACGATGCCCACGGGGATGGCGACGAGGCCGACGCCGAGGACGGTCAGAGGGTGCTCGCGCATGATGCGGCCCGCGGCCGTGAAGATCTGACCGAGGCGACGCTCGCGTCCCAGGTGCAGCGGGTTGGACGGCTGCCAGCGGGTTCGCGAAGCCGCGAACCCGATCAGGGTGAGCACCAGGACGGCACAGAAGATGAGGACCGCCGGTCGATCGAAGCCGACCTGCGCCAGAGTGGCTCCTCCACTCACCATCTCGCAGAACGCATCGGTGGCGGGTGTGAGGGACAGGCTCGTCGAGGGCATGCGCGCCGCGGGCCGGTGAGCCGCGCGATGGGATGACCACTCGAACGGTTGCGACCACTGAAGCTTGGCGTTCGGCCCTGTCGGCCCGTTGTAGAAGGACTGTCGGAGCTCACCCCAACGGCCCTCGAACCCCAGCCACGGCTGTTCTTTGATGGCGAGCTTCTCGTCGGACGGCAGCACGGTGAGCCCCGTCTGCTCGATCGTCTCGGTGCCGCGGGCGTCGTCGCAGCCGAGGCCCTGGGTCCCTCCGCGGGCGATGAACATACCGGCACGGGAGTAGCTGGCATGGGACCCCGCGCCCGGGAAGACGACGGGATGCGTCCCATCGACGATCGCCATCTGAGAATCGCCCCAGGGAAGGACGTGCGCACCGTTGTGCTGAGAGAACGCGACGACATCGGGATCGGTGGCCAGCGCCTCCTCGGCGGTGGAGACCGGGAACTCCAGCTGGATCATCTCCCAGTCGCCCTCGTGCCGATCCTTCCAGTCGTTGAACACGTAGAAGAAGTAGTACTGCACGGCCACGCGGTCGGGCACGGCCGGGTCGTATGCGACGTGGCCGTAGACGGTGGCCGGCTTCTTCTTGAGGAGTGACGTCTGCAGGTCGTAGTAGACGCACTTGTCGGGGCGGAGGGCATCGCCGGGAAGGTCCAGGTGGTAGCCGGGAAGTCCGTCGGAGAGATCTTCGGCGGCCGGGGCGATCTTGACGACGTTCACGCGATCCCACGGTCCGCGCAGCACCACCTGCCGGTTGTCGAGGAGCGTCGTGACGTCCATGGGGCGGTACGACGACGGGCCGCACTCCTCGAACTCGGTGAAGCGGAAGTAGGGCTGATACTTGGCCAGCAGATCGCGCTCGGCCTTCGGAGCGGCACTCAACGGCTGGGCGATGTCCGGATCCGGGGCCGTGAGCGGGATCGCCGGAGCCGGTCGCGCTGCCTCCTGGGCGGTGGCGGTCGGGACGATGGCGACGAGCGCGACGGTCGCCATCGCGAGAAGAAACGCCAGGCTGTGCAGCGGTGACCGTCCTCGATCCCCATGGCGGGTGTGGCGTGGTGCGACGTGTGTCCCCATCGATTCCATCCTCTGCGACCTCGTATCGGAGGCGTGAACGGGTCAGCGGGGAGGGGACGACCCGTGACCGACTGCCCTGGGAGGTCGTGCCGCCGCGTCAGCCCGACGATTCAGCGTGTCCGGTGACACTACCAATGCGCACGATCGGCAGGGGCGATCTGAAGCCGTCGCGAGGGGGTGTGTGCTCGGGATGTCCTGATCTCGGCGCGAGTGGCGTCCTGCACGGAGGAGTGCAAGACTCAGGCGAGGCATTCCGACAGTGACGAAAGGGGTGGGGTATGGGTGCATCGCCGTTCGACGGGGAGTACGAGCCTCCCGCGCAGGGTTGGGTCCGTAAGCAGGTCGAGGCCTATGAGGCCTCCGGCGGGACCGAGGCCAACACCCTCATGGACACCGGCATCCCGATTATCGTCATGACGACGGTGGGCGCGAAGTCGGGCAAGGTCCGCAAGGTCCCGCTGATGCGCGTGGAGAACGACGGCCGGTATGCGTTGGTGGCGAGCAAGGGCGGAACTCCGGAGAACCCCGGCTGGTACCACAACCTCACCAAGCTGCCGATGGTCCGCATCCAGGATGGCCCGACGCCGTCCGAGTACGACATCCGCGAGCTCTCCGGCGATGAGCGTGCGGAGTGGTGGGATCGTGCCGTGTCCACCTTCCCGCCGTACGCGGACTACCAGGAGAAGACGGACCGGACGATCCCGGTGTTCCTGGCGACGCCGCGCTGAGGTTGGTGGTCCGGTGAGGTCCGGCCCGGATGGGCCCCGGCCTCACCGATCGGATTAGCCGCCGGTGGTCGTGACAGTACTGGTGGTCTGCGTGCCGCTGGGACGCGGAGGGATCAGGTGGTCCAGCCCGCGGCGCCTGGCGTCGGTCACCTGGAGCGCGTAGACGTCGGTGGTGAAGATCTCGTCCTCGGTGAGACGCACCTCGTTGCCGTTCTCGTCGTGGACGGTCGAGCCATCGAACGCGCGGATCGGCGTCCCGGTTGTTCGCTCTGCGACGGTGGTCGTAAACGGGTCCGGGGCTGTCGCGGTCGGCGCCTCGGCATGGCGCCGGACCTTCCCGGAAGGTAGGTCGAGCTCTGCGATCACGTCTCCCTTGGCGTTTCTCCCGGTGGCCTTTACACCCCCGGAGATGCGGTGCCCGACATCTCCCTTCGGAACGAACGCCAGGTACCAGCCGTTCTGCACGACCGCGGTGTACGAACCCGATCGCGTGGTGACGATGACGTCTGTGATTGTCGGATCACCGATCCGTCCGACGAGGGTTCCCTCGTTCACGCTGCTGAAGTTCGTAGGACAGGCCATGAGGCTGGATGGCCCGGCCCAGAACGAACAGGCGTTGCCTTCTCCGATCCGCATATCTCCGTAGACGAGGGTATCCCCGTACGCCGTCCGCGTGGCGTAGACCGCGACCTTACGGCCATCGTGCTCGGTCGTGAGCACACGCACGACCGATGTCACCGGTACCTCGAGGTGGCCGGGGTTGTCGGCTCGTGGATCCCATTGCTCACGCCGTTGCTTGTCGATGGCGGGAGGGAGGGGGTCGACGCGATCACCGGTGAGCGGTGGTTGCTCTCCGTACGCCTCGCTGGAGACGAGCTTCAACTCGGCTGGGACCGGCGTCGACGAGATCGTCTCGACCATGCGATCCGCGGTCCCCTGATCGAGTGCAAGAGCGATCTGGAAGTCTCCCGAAGTGGCACCGACCAGTTCACCGATGGCCAGCGAATATGGCCCTGTGACGCGCAGAGTGGTGACCAATCGACCCTGGCTCAATGCTGCGGCGACTCGTTGCTGGGCACCGGGTGTCAGGGTCAGCTTCAGCATCCCTGTGCCGGCCACCTCCACGGCGTCAATATCCGCACCTGTCAGGACCGGTTCGTCCCGCATGACGTCCAGGCGCTTGGACTTCTGTGAGGCGACCAGTCGGACACCCGTCCGCGGGGTCGGAATCGCCTCCCACCTCCGGCCGGCTCCCGCATTCAGCGAACGCAGCCGCTCTGTCGCCTCGCTCTTGGTCGCAACCCACACTCCCTCAGATATCGGTCCGCCCGTCGGCAGGAGCAGATAACCACTCGACGGCGCTGCAGGGGCCGCATCGGCCTTCATCGCGGCGACCGTGGTGTACGAAGCAATGCCGGACGTCGCCTCGTTGTAGACCGCGATGGATCCGAGAGGGATCAGATACTGGATGCTGATGGGGTCGATCGCTCCCGGCGCCCTGACCTGCAGGGTGTCGGAACCTGCGCGTTCCACACTCACTCCGGGAACGTCCCTGTCGACGGAGAGTCGGCGGATGGCCGTCGCTGCTCGGCTCATGGCGGTGTCCATGGAGACGCCGGCATCGGGGGTCACTCGTATGGTCGCCAGCCGTCCCCAGCTCACCCGCGGCGCATCCGCGGCCATCGACGGGCCGTTGTCAGCGTTACGGAGGGCGAAGGCCGCCACCGTGATGGCGGCGACACACGCCGTGCCCGCGACGACGGCGATCACTCGCCTCGGTCGACCGGACGGCGCTCGACGTCCGCCGCCGCGTGCTCGTTCGAGGATGCGCCGCCGGCTCGCCACCGGCAGAGGGCCGAGGTCGGCCTGGAAACGGCGGAACAGGTCGTCGATCTCGGCCATCAGGGAAGAACCTCCGAACTCGGTGTTACGTCACTCTGATGTGCGCGGATACCGTGCTTCTCCAGCTCGCCGGCGGCTGTCGCCCGGGCCCGGTGGATCCATCCGCGCACCGTTCCGATCGGAACGTCCAGGGCCTCGGCGACCTCCTCGTACGAGAGGTCGGCCAGCACGTGAAGAAGGAGCGCATCCCGATGCTCACGACGCATCGCCGCCAGCGCGGCGGCCAGGGCCGGACCCATCTCGCCGTCGTCCACGCGGTCCGGGACACCGGGATGGACTCCGGTGCGGGCGTAGGCGCGGAGCATCCGGACCTCGCGCCTCCGGTGGTGGCGGATCACGTTGGTGGCGATCCCGTACAGCCAGGGAAGCCCGTCGCCGTGTGTCAGGTCGACCGAATCCCAGCGGCGGAACGCGACGGTGAAAACCTCGGCCACCACGTCCTCTGCTTCACGGACACCGAGGCGCCGCACGACGTAGCGGGAGACCGCGTCGAAGTGGTGCTCGAAGAGATCCTCGAACGACATGCGACCGCTGAGGCGGCCGGTGTCAGCGGGTGGGGAATCCGTCATCACCCGTCATATGCCCGCAGGAGGGTGAATAGTTACGGCTGTCTCCGCCGAGGACGGCGGGCCGGCGCCGTGGCTACGCGCAGTCGGCGCAGACGCCCCGGTAGATGACCTCCGTCGACTCCACCACGAAGCCCTCGGCCACCTTCGTCGTGTCGGGCGGGCGCATGTTCGGGGCCGGCACATCGAAGATCGCACCGCACGAATTACAGACCATGTGGTGGTGGCTCGCGTCGATGTTGGGGTCGTAACGGGTGATGCGGTCACCCACCCTCACCGAACGGAGCTCCCCGGCGTCCACCAGTTCGCCCAGCGTGTTGTAGACGGTCGCCCGGCTGATCTCGGGCAGTGCGGCGACGGCGCGTTCGAGGACCTCGTCGGCGGTCAGGTGGATGTTCTGCGGACCGCTCACGTCGAAGACGGCGCTGATGACCCGACGCTGCGGTGTCATGCGCCACCCCCGTTCCGTGAGGCGTTCGGTCAGGGAAGCCATGTGCGCATGTTAGCTCCGCCCGCGCCGGCCGCGAAAGGGCCGATGGTCCCCACTTTGGAGAATGTCCAACTTTGGACTCTGTCCAATGTAGACTCCCGCGCATCAATCGACGG
Source organism: uncultured Bifidobacteriaceae bacterium (assembly GCA_964531025.1). Lineage (GTDB taxonomy): Bacteria > Actinomycetota > Thermoleophilia > Miltoncostaeales > Miltoncostaeaceae > CALMEC01. The sequence continues at coordinate 1,673,829 of CAZHDY010000001.1, forward strand.
AGCACCCAGCACCGAAAGGACGGGATTCCATGAGCGAGGGCACCTGCCCCGTTGTACACACCTCCCCCAGCGGGACCACGAACCGTGACTGGTGGCCGAACCAGCTCGACGTGAGTGCTCTGCAGCCGAGCCCTGCGGCGGCCAACCCCCTCGGCAAGGACTTCGACTACGCCGCCGAACTCGCCACGCTCGACTTCGAGGCCCTGAAGGCGGATCTCGTCGCGCTCCTCACCGACTCGCAGGAGTGGTGGCCCGCCGACTACGGCAACTACGGCCCCATGTTCGTGCGCCTTTCGTGGCACGCCGCCGGCACCTACCGCATCTTCGACGGTCGTGGAGGCGGAGACGGTGGACAGCAGCGCTTCGCTCCGTTGAACAGCTGGCCGGACAACGTGCTCCTCGACAAGGGCCGTCGTCTCCTCTGGCCGATCAAGCAGAAGTACGGTCGCAAGATCTCGTGGGCCGACCTGCTCGTGCTCGCCGGCAACGTGGCGCAGGAGGCGATGGGCCTCCCGGTGGAGGGATTCGCCTTCGGTCGCGAGGACGACTGGATGCCCGAGGAACTCAACTGGGGATCCGAGACGGCGTGGCTCGGGGACGACGTCCGCTACGGCAGCCAGGGACGTGACCTCGAGGACCCGCTCGCCGCCGTCCAGATGGGTCTCATCTACGTCAACCCGGAGGGCCCCGGCGCCAATGCCGACCCGGTCTCCGCGGCACACGACATCCGTGAGACCTTCCGGCGCATGGCCATGAACGACGAGGAGACCGTGGCGCTCATCGCCGGTGGCCACACCTTCGGCAAGACCCACGGTGCCGCCCCGGCGACCCACGTCGGTGTCGAGCCCGAGGGCGCACCGCTTCACGCGATGGGCCTGGGCTGGACCAGCACGCACGGCACAGGGATCGGCGGTGACGCCATCGGCAGCGGGCTGGAGGGCACCTGGACCCCGACCCCGACCACGTGGGACAACTCGTTCTTCGACGTCCTGTTCGGATACGAGTGGGAGCTCAGCGAGAGCCCTGCGGGTGCCAAGCAGTGGGTGCCCACAGACCCGGCGGCCCAGACGCTCGTCGCCGACGCGCACGACTCCGCGAAGACGCATCCGCCCGTCATGCTGACGACGGACCTGTCGCTTCGCTTCGACCCCGAGTACGGGAAGATCTCGCGTCACTTCCACGAGAACCCGGAGGCGTTCACGAAGGCCTATGCCAAGGCCTGGTTCAAGCTCATCCACCGCGACATGGGACCGCGATCGCGCTACATCGGACCGTGGGTGCCCGAGGACATCGAGATCTGGCAGGACCCGGTTCCCGCCGTCGATCACGCGCTGGTGAGTGACGCGGACGTCGAGTCGCTGAAGGCGAAGGTGCTGAAGTCGGGTCTCTCGACCGCCGACCTCGTCACCACGGCATGGGCGTCGGCCGCGAGCTTCCGCGGCACCGACAAGCGCGGTGGCGCCAACGGGGCCCGCATCCGACTGGCACCTCAGAACGGATGGGCGGCCAATGAGCCCGCGCGGATCGCACCGGTGATCTCGGTGCTCGAAGCCATCGCGGACGAGTTCAACGCCGCCGGTGGTGTGAAGGTGTCGGTCGCCGACATGATCGTTCTGGCAGGTTCCGCCGCCGTCGAGAGCGCTGCGAAGGCCGCGGGCGTCGACGTGAAGGTTCCCTTCACACCGGGTCGTACCGACGCCACGGATGAGATGACCGACGCCGAGTCGTTCGACGTCCTCGAGCCCCGCACCGACGGTTTCCGCAATTACCTCGGCGCCGCCACGGTTCCGGCCGAGCGCACCCTCATCGACCGCGCCACGCTTCTCACACTCACGGCGCCCGAGACGGCGTCGCTCGTGGGTGGGCTCCGCGCCATCGGCGCCAACCACGGTGGCACGACGCACGGTGTGCTCACCGACCGTGTCGGTTCTCTCACCAACGACTTCTTCGTCAACCTGCTCGACAACGACACCGTCTGGTTCCCGACGAACGAGGACGAGACCCTCTACGAGGGCCGCGATCGCACGACCGGGAAGGTGCGCTGGACGGCGACCCGCAACGACCTCGTGTTCGGATCGCACTCGGTGCTTCGGGCGGTGGCCGAGGCCTACGCCTCGGACGACGCGCTGGTGCCGTTCGTCGGCGATTTCGTCAGCGCATGGGTGAAGGTGATGGACCTAGATCGCTACGACGTGTAGTCGTCACGGTCATCGCGGTACCCGGACACCCCCGTCGCATGTTGCGGCGGGGGCGTCGGTCGTCTCAGGGGCAGATCACGCCTCGGGTTTACGGGCCACCGCGAAGAGCTTGCAGTAGTCGTAGACGAACCCGTCGGGGCCTGCGGCGTCGTGGAGCGCTCGCTCGATCTTCTGGTCGAGCTCGCTGTAGCCGCCGGGCGGGTTGTTCAGCAGGTGCGCCGCCACCGAGCGGGTGCGGGCCATGAAGGCATCCGGAGGTGTGTGGCGTCGTCTCCTCTCGATCCAGACATCGACGGGCTCGAGGCCCGCCGCGCGCAGGTCGGTGGCGATCTCGTCCACGTCGCGCTGGTTGGTCGCGAACCACCCGGTCCAGTCATCCGGAGCGCCGACGCCGGCGAGCAGGTCACGCCATGCGTCCTCGCTGCCGTGTCCGGCGGCCAGGATTCCCATCGCGCCGCCGGGTTTCAGCGCGCGTGCCATCCGTGCGATCGCGCCGGGCTTGTCGGGAAACCAGTGCAGCGCCATCGCACAGATCACGGCGTCGTACGCGTCGTCGGGGACGCCCATCTCCATCACGTCCTCGTGACGGAGCTCGACCGCGACGTCCGGGAACTCGACTCCCAGTTTTGCGGCGAACTGTTCGAGCATTCCCTCGGACGCGTCGACGCCGGTGATGGCCTCGACGTCGAAGCGCTGGATCATCGACGCGGACGTCCAGCCCGTGCCGCATCCGACGTCCAACACCTTCCGGTACGTCCCCTCCGGCAGCGACATCACCAGTCGGTCGGATCCGTTGATGTTGTGCCGGACCGCCTCGTCGTAGGTGGTGGAGCCCTTGGTGAAGCCCTCGCCTGCGCTGGCTCTTTCTGTCGTCAAAGCTGTTCCTTTGTTACAGACCGCGTTGAGCTGATCGGAGCCGCCGCCCACGCGGGGTTCTCAGCGCAGAATGATCTCACCGTCGGCCGTCGCGATCCCGCATGCGTGGATGCCGGGCCCCGTGCCGGGCGTGTAGCGGATCGGCAGGCCGTGGTCCGGGCCCAGCCAGCCCTCCAGTACGGGCTCGTGATCGCCGACCTCCACGAAGGTGAAGTCGGTGGGCTCGCACGTGTGGCCGGCGGCCGCGTAGCGCTCCTCCAGGGTCTCCTGGCGTGTGGCGCGGTCGCCCCGCATCGCCATGAAGAAGGGAAGTGGGTAGCGGGGCATACCGGCGGTCCGGAAGACGATGGCGTCCTCGTCCTCCGCCGAGTCCGCCGTCTGTCCGGTGTGGACCGGAAGGCCGCGGCGTGCGGCGGTGTCGTCCAGGTCATTCACCCCGAGGCACCACCAGAGGATGCGATCCTGCCCCTGGAGGGTGGCCGAGAGCCACGCCCCGTCGTCCTTCGTCGTGTCCTCGACGCCGAGCAGCTCAAGGAAGCGCCCGGACTTGAGCGGCACGAGGCGATCGCTGGTGCCGCCGAGGTGCCGGCTGCTGGGTACCCATCCGAGGCCGTGCTCGTCTCGCAGGCGTTCACACGCCGCGTCGATGTCGACGACGCCGTAGATGACGTGGTCGATGAAGAAGCCCTCACTGCTCATGTCGCGATCGTCCTCCCTCGTGTGCGGAGACGGCGGGTCCGGCGGGTCGCTCGCGGTCGGGCCGCGACCGTCTCCGAAGGCGGTGTATGCAGGGTTACATAACCGCTTAGAACGCTACCCCACGCGTGATCTAAAGAGAACGTCGCCACGTCGGATCGGCACGGTTCTCAGACCCACGTCGCGTCCGCACCGGGGTGTTCGTCATGGAGTGACGGGCGGTCGGGCGTCGGAGACCCCCGACGCCGCGGGCCGGTGTCTATTTGGCCGGCGTGATCCTCACGGTGACCTGTGTGCCCTTGCGAGAGAGCTTGACGGTGAACTTGGCGCCCTTCACGGGACGCAGATCGATCAGATCCCGGGCGGCGCTGACGTTTGCGGGCCTCACCAGCCGGAGCGTCGCCGTCACCCCTCGTCCCATGACGAGATGCTGGCCGAGGACGAGGCGTGTGCCCTTCGCCAGGCGCTTGCCGTTCACGGTGAGCTTCTTCGAGCCGCCGATCGCGATGACGCTGCCGACGATCTTGGGCTTCGGCTTCGGCTTGGTGGCCGCGATCGCGCTCGGTGCCGCCGCACCGGCGACGAGCAGTCCCGATACCAGGGCCGAAAGCAGGGCGCGACGATTCATCCTCTCATCCCCAGGGTCCCGCCGTTGGTCTGGATCTCCAATGGATGATTGCCAGACGAGGACGGCCTCGCCCACATGCTGCCCCTCTGGAGGGTGAGCTTCCGAGGACCGGTCGAACTGTCCGTGACCTCGCGGTCGCCGGTGATCTCGACCCTTGCGTTGCGGTTGATGCCGACGCGTCCACCGATCAGAAACTCGAGTGTGAGCAGCGTGTTATCGCCGGTTTCGATGATGTCGCCGGATCGTAGAAGGGTGTTCTTGTCCACGCTGTACCGCCGGCCCTCGCGGATCACGGTGACGTTGTTGCCTTTGATGTCCAGTATCCGGCCCTTGGCCGTGGACGGGTCGATCTCGGGCAGCTTCGGTGGCTTGTCGCTCGTGGCCGGCTTGCCGTTGCCGCTCCCGGTGACGGTGAACTTCCGTCCCTGATTGTCCTCGGCCGTTCCGGTGAGTTTCGTGCCGTCGGCGGACATCGTCAGGCGGAACGTCGCGACGTATGCGCCGCCGGAGGTGGTCGTGAACGTCGCGACCGACCCTGAGACGGATCCGGTGATGGAGTAGCCGCCGGTCCCCGTCAGGTGGGTTCCGTCCTGTGTCCAGGTGGCGGTCCAGGGATAGTCATTGCCCATCTGCGGGCCGGAGACGACGTGGTCGATGAGCGACCAGGTGCCGGTGAAGTCGGCGTTCTCGGCGGCTGACGCGGAGGTCACGCGGCCCGCGACGAGCAGGCCGGCGAGCGCTGTGACGATCGCGATCGCCACGATCAGGGTGCGACGGTTCAGATGGACGGCCATAAGGCGCAAAAGCTTACACACGGTGCCATCGGAGACTTTGCGGCATACGCAGTATGTACGTAGACGGATACGCTGACGGAGCACCGTCCGGTATTCGCCGGTATACGCGCTCACCGTGTAGGCGGGGTGCCCGAGTGAGTGTTCCTCGATGCGCGTGAGGTCCGCCACTTGACCGAGGCTCGGGGTGTGGCAGTGCTACCAAGACGTGATCGCTGTCCGGATCCGGGCGGACGTCGCGATCTCAGGTGTCGTCCGGCGCTTCTCGGCCGGAACGTCGAGCGAGCGCATGGCCGAAGCCGACGACGGACAGCACGATGATCACGGCCGGGAGCACGAAGCGCGTGAACCACGAGCCGTCACCTGCCGCCATCCGCAGGACGGCGACCACGGCGAGCGCGGTGCTCGACGCGAAGAGGGCCATCCTGAGGGTGGAGCTGAACGGCCGATTCTTGCTCCGCTCGTGGAGCTCCTCGTCCGTGAGCACCCACCAGTCCGAGAACCCGGCGACGGCCACGAGGATGGTGGATCCGATCACCATCGGTGTCAGTGTCGCGACATCGCCCCGGTCGGTGAGCGTTGCCGCGCCGCCCAGTGCCGTTGCCACCGCCCCGATCGTGAAGAGGATGTCGAGCGCTTCAGGTGAGAGGTTCAGCCCGAACCGCCGGCGCTTTCGCTGCGGGTCGTCGCTCATTCGAGATCGAATTGGTGCTTGGCGATGTAGAGGCGCACGTAGTGGACGCCCTCTGCGAGAACAGTGATGACGCGCTCGGCCTCCTCGGGTGTTGTGGAGTCGAGGCCGCGTGCGGTGATCCACCAGCGCGAGGGCTCGTCCTGGACCAACGGCAGGAGAGCGGAGGCGATGACGTTGGGATCGTCGGCTGACGTACCGTCGGTGCCCGTGATCACATGGGACGGATCGATGCCGATCGCACCCTCTGGCACGTCGTCCGAGTCCACGAGCCAGGTCCGCCCTTCGAGACGCGCCGCGGTGCCGCACGCCTTGACCGGCCGATACGGAGATGCCTCCGCAAGCCGGGCCAGTGACGCGTCATCGTCCGGATCCTGGCCGCTGGAGACGAGATCGATGCCGTGGCGGATGAGGATGGGAGGCCAGTCGGGCCCGGTGGGGAGCCCGCCGGTGATGAACGTGGGGAGCGCCGGGAGGTGAACACCCGCGCGCTGGAGTTCGTCGCGATTCATGCAGGCGCACGTTACGCGAGGAAGGTACTCCAGGGCGTCGAGATTCTGCAATCGTCGGCATAGTGGCCCTGCAATTTACGGCATAGTGGGTCTGCAACTTCCGGCGTAGACACTCTGCAATCTTCGGTATAGGGCTAGAATGGCGGGAATGGACACCGCTGAGGTGCTAGGACACGCCTACCGACCGAGGGTCATCGACACGGTACTGACTCGTGCCCTGTCGTCGGCCGGTGCGGTGGTGGTTGAAGGCGCCCGGGCGAGCGGCAAGACGATGACAGCCCTCCACGCTGCTCGTTCGTATGCGTTCCTCGACGATCCGGATATCCAGGATGCGATGTCGATCGCACCGCGGTCTGTCCTCGACGGTGATGCGCCACGACTTCTCGATGAGTGGCAGGTCGCTCCCGATCTGTGGAATCTGGTCAGGCGCGCCGTCGACCGGGCAGACGGACCTGGGCGCTTCATTCTCACCGGCTCAGCGGTTCCCGCCGATGAGGTCACCCGCCACACCGGCGCTGGACGGTTCCTCCGACTCCGGCAGAGGACCATGACCTGGTGGGAGAAATACGAGGGTCTTCCGGGCAGGGTGAGCGTGGCGGGACTGTTCGACGGTGAACGACCTGCCGCGGACATGTCGGCCGACACGGAACTCGACGAGGTCATCGACGGCGTGCTTCGCTCCGGGTTCCCCGCCATGACCGCGCTGGACCTCGACCAATCGGCGGAGCGGCTGCGCGGCTACATCGACGACGTCGCACGCGCCGATATTCGTCGGCTCGCCGATGTGCGACATGCCCCGGATGTGATCCGGCAGCTCATCGCCGCTGTGGCACGGTCGGTTGCGTCGGAGGTGACGTATGCGACCCTTGCGGCCGACGTGAGGACTGTCGCGCCCACCATTGACGCTGAGACCGTCCGCGGGTACGTCGAGCTCCTGCAGCGCCTGTTCATCGTTGAGGCCCAGCCGCCGTGGACCCCCAAGCTGCGTTCCCGTGCCCGCCTGCGCACGTCATCGAAGCTTCATCTGGCCGATCCGTCACTTGCGGCGGCGGCACTGGGAGCCGGGGCGACGCGGCTCCGTGATGACCTGCCGACGCTCGGCATGCTCTTCGAGAGTGCCGCCATCCACGATCTGATGGTCTACGCGTCGTCTCTGGGTGGTGAGGTCCGCCACTATCGGGACTCGAACGGCAAGGAGATCGATGCCGTCATCACGCTCCCCGATGGTCGATGGGGAGCGGTTGAGGTGAAGTTGGGAGGCGCACAGATGCTGGCGGGCGTGGAATCGCTGCGAAAGGTGATCGAACAGGTCGACACCGACGCGGTGGGCGAACCGACGTTCCGGCTCGTCGTGACGGGCACCGGTCCGACCCTGACGACGGATGACGGCACGGTGGTGAGTCCGCTGAGTGCCCTGGCTCCCTGATGTGAATCGCTCGTCCGTGCGGTGCGCGCAGATCAGGTATCTGGCACCAGAGACGTGCGCGCGTCGCTGTCGGGCCCGTGGTCCTCAGCCGTAGAAGGGTTGGGCCACCGGAACGGGATTGCCCGATTCGTCCCACGCCTGGATCTCGACTGGCGTCTTGAACAGGTTTGCGCCCTGGCCTTTCGGGTGCGGACCGATGGTGTCCGCGACGGCCATGAACCAGCCGTTCTCGATTGTGGCGGTGACCATCGTTCCGTTCTCCGCACGGACCGCGACGAGCCGGACTCCCGGTTGAACGCGGCCGTAGACGGTGTCCATCCGGACGAGTCGTCCGTCGACTTGGGAAAGACTGCGGGTACTGGTATCGCACGGCCGAACCCTGGGGGCTCCGATTCCCTCTTCACAGATCCCGCGGTCGGAGGAGGAAGACGTGTAGCTCCCATGGCCTCCTGGCGTCGACATGCCGGCGGCGACGATCCGGCGATCGAGCACTCCGATGATCAGCTCGTAAGGTCCGGACCCGCCGGTGCGCGTCTGGATGACGTTCATCCAGGTGGCACCCTTTCGGACGAACGGCCGCTCGGCCCATCGAGGTGCTACGGAGAGCACCTTTCCGCCAGGCATGGGCGGAGCGCCCCAACGCGTCGGTTCATCGAAAGTCACGGAGCCACCGATGTCGGACTGTCCGAAGCGCTGTGCGAAGGAATGGTCGACGGAGTCGCCCTCGATCGTTGACGCACGCATGCTTTGGCTGAACTGGACTTGCTTGAGTATGCGGGTCTCATCCTCCGGACCGGTTCCCGGTCCGATCTGTGCGATCCAGACACCGCTGGCGGTGTCGGGTAGTGCCGCTTCGTCGCTGATACGGAGGTTGATACGAGACCGGTCGATCATCGGCGGACTTGTCGAGACAGGGATGACCGAGCGTTCGACGGCGGACGTGGCCACAAGGTCCACCGGCCGGATGAGGAAGAACTCGCTTACGTTTGTTCGGCTGTCGGTGACCACGTACGTGTCGGCCGGCGTCTCAAGGGTGAAGATCTTGCGACGAGGCTCGGAGCGGCGAAGGGAAGCGATCATCGCCGGTGCCGAACTCTTCGGGAACCGCATTGGTGCGGAGAGGGGTTGACCCGGTTGCCCCTCTGGCTGGACGTAGACCACGGTACCGCCTTTCGGCGCGGGACCGGCTGCGGCGACGGCCGGCTTCAGATCATCCAACGTTCTCGCGTAGCGGATGACGCTCCGTTCGATATCGAGCACTCGGATGCGAGGGAAGTCCAGAAAGGAACGGACTTCTGAGGGGCTTTGAGTTCCCGGGATTCGAACCGTCATCGTGTCGCCGTTCACGTCCTGCACCGAGACGCCGGCAGCGTCGAGCTGCTCGGACCGCTGGGCGATCGCCGTCTTCACCCGGGTGCGCATCTCGTCCAGGCTTACGTCGGGATCCGGATGGAGTGTCACGCGGACGTCCATCCCCCAGTCGACCCGGGTGGGCGGCAGCGCGGTCAGAGGATCCTCTGGGGCTCCCGTGGAGCGCACACCGATCACGACCATGATGGCGATGGCCGCTGCTGCCGGGAGCGCCATGATCGCCGCGAGGCGTCGTCCACGGCTCGGCCGTGACGACTCGCGTCGCAGGGCGACGATCTGTTCGAGCAGATGATCCGGCGCGGGCGCGGACGGCTCGGGTACCGGGTTCAGTCGCCGTACACGTTCCATGAGCTCAGGCTTCATCGCTTGCTTCCTTGACATCGGTCGTCGAGTTCCGTCGGCCGGTGGCCGCGGCGTCATCCCTGAGAAGGCGTTCGATTCGTCGTCGTGCGCGGAGTAGACGCAGTGCGACGTTGGTGGTCGAGGTCCCGAGAACGTCGGCGATCTGCCGCCGCGTCAGGTCCTCCCACGCCACCAGGAGGATCAGTTCGCGATCACGTTCGGGCAGCGCTTCCAGAGCGTCGACCAGGGCCGGGTCGATCTCCGCGGAAGCGCTCGACATCTGGCGGAGCACCGAGAGTTCACCGGCGAGGCGCGTCGCAGCACCGTCGGCGCGGCGACGGCTGCGCAGCTCGTTCAGGCACGTGAGGCGTGCCGTTGCCAGAAGCCAGGGCATCGGATCGTCGGGAAGCTCGTCGAGCTTCCGCCAGGCGACCGTGAACACCTCGGCGGCGACGTCGTCGGCTGCCGCGCTTCCGACTCGTCGGGCGGCGTACGCGTGGACTCGCGCATAGAACCGACGGAACACGTCGGCGAACTCTTTCTCGGTGCCGGACAGGGCGGACCTCCACAGGGGGTATACCGAGAAGTGTCCGATGGAGCTGTGGTTATTTCACCGTGGTCAGATTGTCTCTGCCGGACACCGACGGGGTACCCGGTACCTGGCACCAACCACCCCGTCGTCCACCACGAACACGTCCCTGCCACGTCGGTCTGGCCGGGATGCAGGTGACGGACAACGCTGATTTACAGGAGTTTCGCCGTTCCGGCCATTCCAACGGGGTCGATGGTGTCTGGCACCTGCCACCCGTTCGGCCTCCATCGGGCGAAATGACGAGGGCCCGCCGGAGCGGGCCCTCGGTACCTCACGAACCGTCGACGGAGGCTACGAGCAGCCGCTCGTCGAACCGCAGTTCTCGCACTTGTAGCAGCTGCCCGAGCGGATCATCGTCCAGCCGCAGCTGGAGCAGATGGCGCCGTCGGTCTGCATCTTGAACGTGTACGCGCCGCCCTGCGCCGGCGACAGCGGAAGCTCCGTCTGGCCGCTCGCCGGCGGCGCGGCCGTAAGCTCCACCACGCTGGCGACGGGACCGTCCCCGTCGTTCGCGGCGACGGCCTCCGCCCGGTAGGAGTCGGTGATGATCCCCGCCTGGCGCTTCTCGTCCTCGGCGAGGAACTTGGAGCCGAGCCAGCGCACGAGGTAGTCCACGATCGACTTCGCCATGGGGATTTCGGAGTTACCCGTGAAGCCGGACGGCTCGAACCGCATGTGCGACAGCTTGTCGACCATGATCTGGAGCGGCACGCCGTGCTGCAGGGCCATCGACATGCAGATGGCGAGCGAGTCCATGAGACCCGACACCGTGGAGCCCTGCTTCGCCATCTTCATGAAGACCTCGCCGGGGCTGCCGTCCTCGTACTTGCCGACGGTGATGTAGCCGTCGTGGTCGGCGATCGAGTAGTGGTGCGTGATCGCCTCACGCTCGTCGGGCAGGCGGCGGCGGATGGGACGCGCGGCCTGCGAGGCGGGCTCGGTGGCCATCGACTTCTCGCCGGTGGAGAGCGGCTGGGTGCGCTTGGAGCCGTCGCGGTAGATGGCCAGCGCCTTGACACCCTCTTTCCAGGCCAGCATGTACGCCGCGGAGATCTCCTCGGGGGTGGCCTCGGTCGGCATGTTGACCGTCTTCGAGATGGCGCCCGAGATGAAGGGCTGCACGGCACCCATCATGCGGATGTGCCCGCTGGCGGCGATGGAGCGCGTGCCCTTGAGCGGGGTGAACGCACAGTCGAACACCTCGAGGTGCTCATCCCGGAGGCCCGGGGCACCCTCGATGGTCTCGTGCTCGTTGACGTAGTCGACGATGGCCTCGACCTCGTCGTCCGAGTAGCCCAGCGTCCTCAGGGCCCGCGGCACCGTGTTGTTGACCAGCTTGATGACGCCGCCGCCGACGAGCTTCTTGTACTTGACGAGTGCGATGTCCGGCTCGACGCCCGTGGTGTCGCAGTCCATCATGAAGCCGATGGTGCCGGTCGGTGCCAGCACGCTGGCCTGCGCGTTTCGGATGCCGTGCACCTCGATGCGCTCGACGACGTTGCCCCAGGCCTCACCCGCGGCCGACAGGAGCTCGGGGTCGGGGACCAGATCGGCGCGGATTCCTTCGACCGCCTTCTGGTGCATCCGCATGACGCCCTGCATGGGCGCGGCGTTGACGGCGTATCCCTCGAACGGTCCCATGCGCTCGGCCAGACGCGTCGACATCTCGTAGGCACGGCCGGTCATGAGGGCGGTGACCGCACCCGCGTAGGCACGTCCGCCGTCCGAGTCGTAGGCCAGCCCGTGTGACATCAAGAGTGCGCCGAGGTTGGCGTAGCCGATGCCGAGCTGACGGAACTTACGGGCGTTGTCGCCGATCTCCGGGGTGGGGTAGCCGGACCGCGTCACGATGATGTCCATCGCGGTGATCGTGGTGTCGACAGCCTGCTGGAAGTCCTCCACCTGGAACGTGCCCCCGTCGTCCACGAACTTCATGAGGTTGAGCGAGGCCAGGTTGCACGCCGAGTTGTCGAGGTGCATGTACTCGCTGCACGGGTTCGATCCGTTGATGCGGCCGCTGTTGGGGCAGGTGTGCCAGCGGTTGATGGTGGAGTCGTACTGCATGCCGGGGTCACCGCAGACCCAGGCGGCCTCCGCGATGTCGCGCATGAGGTCGCGGGCCTTCATCCGGTCCATGACCTCGCCGGTGGTGACCGACTTGGTGGTCCAGTCCTCGCCGGCCTCGACGGCCAGCATGAACTCGTCGCTCACGCGCACCGAGTTGTTGGCGTTCTGGAACTGGATGGACTGCCAGGCCTCCCCGTTGAGGCCCATGTCGTAGCCCATCTCACCCAGGGCCCACGCCTTCTTCTCCTCGTTGGCCTTGCAGTTGACGAAGTCCATGATGTCCGGGTGGTCCACGTTGAGGATCACCATCTTGGCGGCGCGACGGGTGGTTCCACCCGACTTGATGGCGCCGGCACAGGAGTCGGCACCGCGCATGAAGCTGACCGGGCCTGACGCCGTGCCGCCTGCCGAGAGCGCCTCTCGCGAGGAGCGGATGCGTGACAGGTTGACCCCGGAGCCGGAGCCGCCCTTGAAGATGATCCCCTCCTTGCCGATCCAGCTCAGGATGGAGTTCATGGTGTCGTCCACCGAGAGGATGAAGCAGGCGCTGGACTGCGGGTTCTCGCGGGTGCCCATGTTGAACCAGACCGGCGAGTTGAACGCCATCTTCTGGGTGACGAGCAGGTGCGTGAGCTCGGCGGCGAACGTGTCGCCCTCGGCCTCGTCCGCGAAGTACCCCTCCTCGTCACCCCAGCGACGAAGCGTCAGCACGACGCGATCGATCAGCTGCTTGACGCTGCTCTCGCGGCGCGGGGAGCCGAGCTGACCGCGGAAGTACTTGGATGCGACCACGTTGGTGGCGAGCTGCGACCAGGGCTCCGGAACCTCGATGTCGTCCTGCTCGAAGACGGCCTGGCCACCCTCCGCCTGGATGCCGGCGGAGCGCGTCTCCCACGTCACCTCGTCATAGGGATGGACGCCGGGCGTCGTGAAGTAGCGACGAAGCGCCAGGCGGGCGCGTGAATCGCCGGTTGTCTGGGTGGCGGCGATCTGGGTGGCCATCAGTGCGAATCCTCCTGATCAGGTGCATCGGGTGAAAGAGTCGTGGACGTGGTGGTGGAGGTTGTGGTGGCGAGACCACCGGCCAGTGCGCGCAGGCGGCGGGCAGGCCGATCGTCGAGACCATCCATGGTATCGAACAAGTGTTCGTCGAGGGGGGTTTGGCCCCGGGGCAGCGGAGGCTCGCGTTCGAGGCGTGCGAGCTCTTCCTCGAACTCCTCGACATCGCTGAAACGGCGGTAGACGGATGCGAACCGGACGTAGGCGACCTGGTCGATGTCCTTCAGGCGCCGGAGCGTCAGCTCACCGATGAGCTGGCTGGATGCCTCGCGACGCAGGCGGTTGCGAAGCTCGATCTCGATGTCGCGCACGACCGTCTCGAGGAGCTGGGTCGACACCTGGCGCTTGTGGCAGGCGCGCTGCAGGCCGTTGAGCAGCTTCTGCGCATCGAACGGTTCGCGTTCGCCGGTCGACTTGATGACCGTGACGGGCATCTCCTCGAACCGCTCGTAGGTCGTGAAGCGCTCTCCGCACGCGGCACACTCGCGGCGACGCCGGATGGCGTCCTTCGCGTCGGACACGCGGGACTCGACCACTCGGTGGTCGGGACTTTCGCAGAAGGGACACAGCATGTGGGAAGCGCTACCCCTGGTGTTCGGTCGGACAAGCAAACGCTATATTCAGCGCATTGACCGTGCATCCTTCCACGATCGTCACATCGTGGCAAGCCATGCCGGGACGGAAAGTTCCCGCGAGTTCCACTTTTCCGGGCCGTCGGACCCGCTGACCACTCCTGTCGCGGCGGCGCCATCACCCGACCCACCCGAGGCGGCGTCCGCAACCCCACCGGCCGTCGAGGCACGCCGACGATCTGACCTCCCTGAGACGGAGTCCTGGGGTCAGCTCAGGAAGTGCACGTGGCGGATGGGCCAGTAGGTGACCTCCGCCTGGCCGATCACCCGGTCGATCGGCACGAACGGGTCACTCCACTGGTGCGAGTCGCAGGAGTTGGAGCGGTTGTCGCCGAGGACGAAGATCTCGCCCTCCGGCACCGGGGTGGTAAGGGTGTAGACGTTGTCGTCCTGGGACGGCGCGAACGACTCCGAGATCATGGTGGCGTCGTTGATGCCGGCCTCGGGGATGACGAGTGGTTGCCCGTTCACCAGGACCTCGTTCGAGTCCATGCGGATCGCGATCTCGTCCCCCGGCAGCCCGATCACCCGCTTGACGAACGGCGTGTTGCTGGTGTTCCCCGGCTCGCAGGTGTTGCGCGCCTCGTCCGTGGGCTGGAAGACGACGATGTCTCCGCGCTCGATGTCGCGCACGTGGTAGATGACCCGGTTCGCGATGATGCGGTCGCCTGCGCGGATGGTGGGTTCCATGGAGGGCGTGGGGATCTCGTACGGCTTCGCCACTGCGGCCTGGATGAGGAAGGCCAGCGCGATGGCGACCGCGACGGGAAGGACGAGGTCCTTCATCAGGCGGCGGAGGAACATCAGCGCTCACCCCTGGTGCCGGTCCGCGCGGTGTCGTTGTGTAGGTTCTCCGCGATGCCGTCGTGGAAACGGCATCCGTTGGCCTGTTGGTGGTCGTCGACGGCGTCCGCCGGGGCTCCGAAGGCCGCAGAAGGAACGATGATGACGACGGCCAACGCGAAGAAGGCGGAAAGACGGCGGAGCAGGGTGACCCCCTCACGATGAGGCGCGATCGACGACGGATGAGCGCCCGCGATCGTATCGGTCCGCCGCGATCCCCTCAAGCGGATCCGGCGCGGATACTCGTCCTTCTCGTCGCGCTCGGCTGGCTGGTGGTGGCGTGGATGGCGGGTGGGCTGGACACGGGGCGTCCCGGCGTCGACCGAGGCCCGGCCGGCTTCCTGCTCGCCGTGGGTGGAGCCGCGACCGTGGCCGTCGCCGTGTTCGCGCTCCGACCGGGTCATCTTCCCCGACTGGCCTGGCTGGCGGTCGGCGCCATGGCGGCGTATGCCGCCTGGTCGGGGCTCTCCATCATGTGGGCACCCGGACCCGACCTCGCCGGGATCGTCGCCGGCCGGGCAGTCGCGGTGCTTGCCGCGCTTCTCATCGGTGTGGGGCTCGCGCGCGCTCTCCGTGATCCCGTGGCCACGTTTGCGCTGACCCTGGCTGCGGCAGCAGGTGTGTTCTCGGCGCTCGCTCTTGCCAGCCGCGTCGTCCCCGCCCTGCTCGCACCGTCGGTGGAGAAGCCCCGACTCGCATGGGGCATCGGCGCCCCCAACGCCCTGGCGCTCGTGGCGGTGATGGTCCTGCCGGGCGCCGCCCTGGCGCTCGGGTCGCGTCGGGTCTGGGAGAGGAACCTTGCGCGCATCGGTTTCGCCGTGGTGCTCCTGGTGATCGCGATGACCCAGTCGCGGACGGGTGTGCTCTCGCTGGCGCTGATGGTCACCTTGATCGTGATGCTGCAGCCGCACCGGGCGCGGACCCTGGCAGCGCTGGGTGCGGCCGTCGTCTCCGTGATCCCGGCGGTCATCTTCGCGTTCACGAACCCCGCCCTCACCCGTGACCCCGTTCTCGATACCCCTGGAGACCGCGTGGTCGAGGGGCTGGTCCTGGGCGTCCTCGTGGTCGCGGCGCTGGTGTCGACCGTGGTCTTCGCCCAGGTGTTCGAGGGTGGCGCCGTGTGGATGGAGAAGGCACTTCTGGGGACGACGCGCCGCCGCGCGGGTGCCCTGCTGGCAGGGATCGTCATTCTCGTCGGCGTGGTGGTCGTCGTCGCCATCCGGGAACGACCGGTGGGCGATGGTGCCGGACGCTTCGTGAGCGTCGACTCCAACAACCGCGGGGAATGGTGGCGGGAGGCGCGGGAGGCCGCCCTGGACGCGCCCGTCGTGGGCAACGGTGCCGGCAGTTTCCCGTACCTGCACTTGCGCGAACGCAAGGTCGACGTGTCGCAGCTTCAGGTTCGTGACCCGCATCAGATGGTCCTTGGCACGCTCGCCGAGCTCGGCCTCATCGGCTTCGCCCTCGGAGCGACGGTGCTGGTGGCGACGGGGATGGCGGCACGCAGGCTGGGTTCCCGTGCGGCTCCCGCCGTTGCCGTCCTCGGGGTCTTCCTCCTGCACTCTCAGCTCGACTACACGTGGTCGATCCCCGCAACGGCGATGATCGCCGCCGCGGCGGCGGGGATCATCGTGGGGGCGCTGCCGCCTCCTCCGCCGACGGAGCCGTTGTCGCGTCGACGTATCGCGATCTGTGCGGTCGGTGTCCCGGTCCTGGTCGCGGTGTGGATCGGTGCCTGGGTGGTCTGGAGTGCCGGATCACTGGTCCAGCGGTCGATCGAGCTCGGTAACCGGGGTGAGTGGGCCGAGTCCCTCGAGGTCGCGCGTCAGGCGACCGATCGAAATCCGCTCGCCATCCGGGGTCTTCTGCAGGAGGCCCGGGCGTCGCTCGAGCTGGGTGATCGGGCCGGCGCGATCGCCGCCGCGCGCGAGGCGACGTCTCGGCAGCCCGACAGCGCCATCGCGTGGAGCTGTCGTGCCGGGGTCCTGCCGGAGGGGCACGCGAGGGCGTCGGCGATCGCGGAGGTGCTCCGTCTGAGCCCGGCTTGGACGGCCGAAATGCGCTGCCGGCCCGACTGGTGACACTCGGTCGGAGGTGGTCTCAGGGCTTCGTGATCCGATGCGGCCGGATCTGTGTCCGTGTCAGCGGGCCGGCGACTTCCCCCGAAGGCGCCTCAGCTGCGGGACCCGGGTGGCGGCCTCCTTCACGATCCCCCCGCCCATCTTCGACTGTCCCCGCACACGCTCGGTGAACGTGATCGGGATCTCCTTCACGGTGAACCCGGCGAGGATGGTCCGGTAGGTCATCTCGATCTGGAACACGTAGCCGGCTGCGGCCACGTCGTCGAGTGGCACCGTATCCAGAACCGTCCGGCGGAAACACTTGAAGCCCCCGGTGAGATCGCGGATCCGGAGGCCGAGCACCAGGCGGGCGTAGGCCGAACCCGCACGGCTGATGAGCCGGCGCAGCGGACCCCATCGTGCGACACCCCCGCCGGTGACGTATCGGGACCCCAGTACGAGGTCGGCGTGCTCGGCCGCCGCCACCAGCCGCGGGACATCACGCGGGTCGTGGGAGAAGTCGGCGTCCATCTCGACGATGAGCTGCGCGCCCCGTTCGAGCGCGACGCGGAAGCCGGCGAGGTAGGCCGGCCCGATGCCCTCCTTCGCCGTCCGGCGCAGTACATCGACGCGATCGTCGCGTTCGCGGATGCGGTCGACGATGTCGGCGGTGCCGTCGGGTGAGCCGTCATCCACCACCAGGATGTGGGCGTCCAGTGACTCCGCATCGAAGACCCCGAGGAGCGTGGTCGTCATCTCCTCGATGTTCTCGGCTTCGTTGTAGGTCGGGATCACCACCCACACCGGGCCGGGCGGCCACGTGGGGGTCATGAGCGGATCACGCTCGAGAAGACGATCGGGCCGTCGATCGCGAAGCGCCTGCTGCCCGAGTCACGTCCGCGCGGGATATCCGTCATCTCGACGGCGAGAACCGAGGCCTCGGGGTTGAGCGCGGGGACGGCCTCGTAGGCGCACTGGCTCCAGGTGTCATCCGCCGTTCCGGTGAGCGCGGTGAGGTGGTAGGTCGTGCCGACGTCGTCCCACGCCGCCAGGTGGGCGCGGCCCACGGCGGGCGCTGCGCTTTCGGCGTCCTCCGGGCCGAGAGCGACCACGTTGGCGATCCAGCGGTCCGAATAGCGCTCGACGGCGGTCAGGCAGAGCGCTGACCCCTCCACGAGGCGCGCCTGGCCGACGGGGAGCACCCCGTCGAAGAGCGCACGTGCCCGCGCCGGCACCGCCTGGACCCTTTCCGGGGCCTCGGATTCGGCGGGTCGCGTGGGCGCGTCGCTCAGCGTCCGCGGGGGCCGGAGGTCGACGTCCACGGACCACGGTCCCTCCGAGAGTTCGCGCACCACTCCGCGCTCGCCACGGGCCGGATTGACCCGCTGGACGCTGTCGATGTCCAGATGCAGCGTGTGCGCCTCGGACGGGATGGCGGGGGAGAGCCAGACGGTCGTCTCCACCTGGCCGAGACCCGCCGTGAGCGAGATCGGTGTGACGGTGTAGCTACCGCCCGTGTCGTCGGAGACCGCGAGCCCCTCGCTCGGATCCCACTCCACGATGCCCGGTGTGGCGGTGAGGAGCAGGATCGCGACGGCCGCTCCTTCCAGATGGTGCTCGACGCCCAGGCAGGCGACGAGGGTCTCGGAACTCTCACCGACCGCCCCTCCCGGGGTGAGGCCGCCGAAGCCCCCGCTGTTACGCGGGACCGCGGCGAGATCGGCGGGTGGTGCGGAGGCGGTCACGCTCCTAAGATTGCCAGGTGGATACGCGCCGTCATACCCTGGTCCTGCTCCACCCGTTCCCACAGGACGCATCGTTCTGGGACGCGATGCGGGCCCGCCTCACCGCGCCGGTGGACGTCATCGCCCACCAGTTCCCCGGCTTCGGCGGTCGTGTGGTGGACGAGGACCCGGACATAACGCATGTGGGCGCCGAGGTGGCCGAGATCATCATGCGCGCGGGGGGTGGGCCCGCCGTGGTGTGCGGTCTCTCGATGGGCGGCTACGTCGCCCTGGCCCTCGTGGCCGAGCATCCGCACCTGGTGGAGGGGCTCGTCCTGGCCAACACGCGCGCGGAGGCCGACTCCGCCGAGGCGCGGGCCGGTCGCGACGCCGCCATCGCCACGATCCGCAGCGCGGGGGTCGCCGCGTTCCTCGACGGCTTGATGCCCAACATGACCTCCCCTGACGCCGATCCCGATGTGGTGTTCACCGCGCGGGCCATCGCCGAGATGCAGCCGGCCGACGCCATCGTCGGTGCCCTCAAGGCATTGCGGGATCGACCCGACCGCGTCGACCTGCTCTCCCGGATCATCGTCCCCACCGCCGTCGTGCAGGGTGGCGACGACCGGGTGACCCCTCCCGAGGCGATCGACCTGCTCGTCGCGGGTATCCCGGGCGCCGAGCGGCACTTGATCCCCGGCGTGGGCCACCTCTCGGCGCTGGAGGATCCTGGCGCTTTCGCTGCCGTGGTCGAGTCCGTGTTGCGAAGGGCGTCACCGGCGTAGCGCGGCCCACGGCACCCGCATGGGTGTCACGATGTCACGAACTGCCCCGACCTGGCTCGACTCGTGAAGGTCTCCTGCAAATCGGACCTTTCTCAGCTGGTCGTCGCGCAAGGGTGAAACGCCGGGTGCCTGGCACCCGACGGTTCATTCCGGTATCGCAGACGCGCGCTGGCTAGTGGCTGCGTTCGGCGCGCTTGCGCTCGTAGTACGCGTGGGCCTTGGCCCGTGATCCGCAGCGATCCATCGAGCACCAGCGCCGGCTTCCGTTGCGGCTGGCGTCCAGGTAGATCATCGCGCAGTCCTCGGCGGCGCACAGGCGCACCCGCTCGAACCCCTCGCGCACGATGGCGAGCGCATCGAGGAGGATGGGGGTGATGAGGCACCCGGATGTGCCGGGGTCGGCGCGGAAGATCGGTTCCCGCGTGTCGGGATCGACCCTCAGGCGGCCCGGGGTCTCGCTCAACCATGTGTCCACGACATCCACCATCGCGGGCGCATCATGGGAGATGAAACCCGCTCGAAGGTCGTCGCGCAGGCGGCGGATCCGCGAGAGATCGCCCTCCACCGGTGACCCCGCGGAACGGCTGCATCCCGCGAGCTGCAGCCATTCGGCGAGCAGCGAACCGTCGTCGAGAACCTCGCAGCACTCGACCGCCGTATTGCACAGATCCAGGGACGGTCGTCCCCCGACCCAGTGGAAATCCTGAATGCCCATTGACGATCGATAGGTTCCTGACGTATTCTTCCTTACCGGTAAATCCATATCACACTGGTTAGCAACAGGAGTATCGATGCCTTCCCTGCCCCCGGCGATCACGCTGAAGGCCCACGAAATCGGCAAGGGCCCCCTTGTCGTCGCTCTTCACGACCTCGGTCGCGACGGACAAGCCATGCTGCGCGCGCTCAAACCGCTCGGCAAGCGCTACCGCGTCGTCGCCCCCGACCTCCGTGGACATGGGGCTTCGCCGGTACCGTCAGGCCCGTGGAGCATCGATGACTTCGCCTCCGATGTCTCGCGGCTCATCGCCGCCGAGGGCGGCGACGCGATCGTCGTCGGACTCGGCCTGGGCGCCGCTGCCGCACTCACGCTGACCCTCGGTCACCCCGGTCTCGTCTCGGCGCTCGTCGTGAGCGGCGCCGGCGCGCGGGCCGAGGACATCGAGGGACAGGAGCGCTGGGCCCGTGTCGCGCGGATGATCCGTGAGCGGGGCGGCTCGGAGGGCGTGGCCCTCGCGGCCGAGGCCATGGGCACCCGCCCGGACCTCCGCGGTGCGCTGGTCCAGATCGAGCCCCCCGTGTTCGTGCTCGCCGGCGCCGGTGACCGCGCCTACCCGCTCGACACCCAGGAGGAGCTCGCACGCTCGCTGCCGGGTGCGAAGTTCGCGCAGGTGGATGCCGGTCACGACCTCATCGGTGAGAAGCCCGGTGAGCTCATCGCCGCGGTCGACTGGATCGCCCGTGCGGCGGCCAATCGCCTCACGGTGGCCGCCTGACCTGAGGATCTGTGGTGGTGAGCGGAGCCGCCGACGGTTCCGCTCGCCATCCCGCCTGTCGCGAACCGGTGACGGGGCGGAAATGAGGTTGCCGACCGGTCTCCTTCGATCGTCGTCGCCTCGTGATGTGCCGGACGCCCGACGGTGCAGGGGCCGTAGACTCCTGCCGTAAATCCGCACCCCTTCCAAGAGGTCACTCATGAAGCGCACGTCCGCCCTGCTCGCCGGGATCGCCGAGTCCGCCACGCTGGCGGTCGACGCGAAGGCGAAGGCCCTCAAGGCGCAGGGAGAGAACATCATCGGGTTCGGTGCCGGTGAGCCGGACTTCCCGACCCCGGATCACGTCGTCGAAGCCGCCGCAGCGGCCTGTCGCGATCCGAAGAACCACCGCTACAGCCCCGCGGCCGGCCTGCCCGAGCTGCGCGAGGCCATCGCGGCCAAGACGCTGCGCGACTCCGGTTACTCGTGCGAGGCGTCGCAGATCCTCGTGACCAACGGCGGTAAGCACGCGGTGTTCGTGGCGCTCGCCGCGCTCTGCGACCCGGGCGACGAGGTCATCTGCCCGGCCCCGTACTGGACCACCTATCCGGAGGCCATCACCCTGGCGAGCGGCGTCCCGGTGGTGGTGCAGACCGACGAGACCTCCGGCTTCAAGGTGACCATCGACCAGCTGGACGCGGCGAAGACCGATCGCACCAAGGCCCTTCTCTTCGTCAGCCCCGACAACCCCAGCGGTGCGATCTACACGCCGGACGAGGTCGCGGCCATCGGACGCTGGGCCGTCGACAACGGGGTCTGGGTCCTGACGGACGAGATCTACGAGCACCTCGTCTACGGCGACAACGAGTTCGCCAGCATGCCGACGCTCGTGCCCGAGCTGGCCGATCAGTGCATCGTGGTGAACGGCGTCGCCAAGACCTACGCGATGACCGGCTGGCGGGTGGGCTGGGTCATCGCTCCGAAGGACGTGGCCAAGGCGACCATCAACTTCCAGTCGCACACGACCTCCAACGTCGCCAACGTGTCGCAGATCGCGGCGCTCACGGCGATCAGCGGCGACCAGTCGTCGGTCGGCGTCATGCGCGAGGCGTTCGCCCGCCGGGCCGAGACCATGCACCGGATGCTGAACGCGATCCCCGGTGTCGAGGCCATCGAGCCCCAGGGGGCCTTCTACGGCTACCCCAACATGAAAGCGCTTCTGGGGAGGCCGCTGGGGCCCAACGGCACCGTCAGCGCGACGACGCTCGAACTCGCCGACGCGATCCTGGGCGAGGCCGGCGTGGCCTTCGTCCCCGGTGAGGCGTTCGGCACGCCCGGCTACGCACGCTTCAGCTTCGCGATGGCCGACGCGGACATGGAGGAGGGCATCCGCCGCATCCACGAATGGGTGGACGCCGGAAGCTGAACCTGCGCGGTCGGTGGCGGACATGTTCGTCCGTCACCGACCGATGTGAGACCGCTCGGGCTCGGTCGGGTCCTCCGCGGTCGCCGCCGGCCGGTGGACCGGCGTTCACGTGGTGAACCTGCATACCGTCCGCATGGGTGGCGGATGCAGGCCGCGTGCCATCCTTGTCCTGACGCAACCACTCCTGAAGGAGCCTCCCCGATGACCGTGCTCTTCTTTGTGATCCTCATCATCGTCTTGCTGACGGTCAGTGGGATCATGGGCGTCCTCGCCTGGATGGCGGGATGGGCGCTCGTCGGTCTCATCGTCGGGTTCCTCGCCAAGTTCCTGGTCCGCGATGGTGGCGGGCTCGGTGTCCTGGCAACGATGCTCGCCGGTATCGCCGGTGCCATCGGCGGCGGCCTCATCGCCGAGGTGTTCAACGTCGACAGCCGCTTCGTCCAGTTCCTGATCGCGCTTCTCGTCGCGGCGATCGTCACGGCCGCCACGGCGGCCTCGCGTCAGCGGCGCTGACGACGTGAACAGACGGGTGACGCACCCCTTGGGGATGCGTCACCCGACACGACTATGCGTCGTCACCTCCGGTGACCTCAACGGCTGGGAACTCGCCGTTGGCGACCTGCGCCAGCGCGCGGATGATGCTCACGCAGGTGGCGTCGCTCACGGCGACCTGGACGATGCTCTCGTCCTGATCCTGGAACGCGACGGTCCAGTGCGGGACGAGCCCTTCCGGAGTGTCCTGCGGCGGGGTCACCGACATCCCGGTGAGCTGCGGCGACAGTACCCAGAACATGCCCTCGGGCAGGCCGGTGATCTCGGGTTGCCAGTTGAGCGCCTCGGGCGGGAGCTGCTGACGCATGGGCTCGGCCTGGGTGAAGGCACCCATCATGCCCTCGGCATCGCCCTTGCTGATGGGCACGTGCATGGCCATGTTCGGGCCGGACCGGAACTCCAGCATGGCGGCGGGCTCGGTGCCGGGCTCCGGCGGAGCCTCCCCCTCGGGCACCTCGAACTCGACGGGGTGGCAGTGGAACTCGGTCGCGTGAAATCCAATGGTCATTCTCATGCGACGGATGTTGTCACACCGCCTGTCGGGTGCGACGTGAGCAAGGGTGTCCTCCGGATGTCCGGTATCAGGCAGGACACCCCGATCTGCGCGGCGACACTTTCCTTGCCGAATAACAAGTCAGAGGTACGGTGTCTTCCTCGGGGCCGAGGAAGACACCGATCCTGGACGGGTTCATCTGAGCGATGTTTGGCTCGGTCGGATCCGCCCGCCCGCGGCGGTCTCAGTTCGCCCCTGTGGTGATCGTCTGCGCCGTCCCGCTGCTCGACACCTCGATCTTGCGGGGCTTGGCCTCCTCCGCGAGCGGAATGGTGATCGTGAGCACACCGTTGTCGTAGTCGGCCACGATGCGCGAGCTGTCGACGGCGTCCCCGAGGGTTATCTGACGGCGGTAGGTCCCCGCGAACCGCTCGCTGGCCAGCCACTGGACGCCCTTGTCGGAGGGTGCGGTCCGTTCGGCCGTGATCGTCAGGACGCCGTTGTCGATGTTGACGTCGATCGACCCGGGATCGGCTCCCGGAAGGTCGGCGATGAGCACGTAGTGATCGCCGGATCGGTACAGGTCGAGCGGCATGAACCGTGGCGTGCGCTGGGTTCCGGCGAGCGAGCCCGTCATCAGCCCACGGGTGAGCGCATCGACATCGCTGAAGGGATCAAAACGAAGCATGGTGGGTCACCTCCCTGATCCAGATGTCCACGGTATTCGGTGGACACCGCAACGTTGTATGCGGCAAATTTAGCACTCTCCCATTGAGAGTGCCAAATGAGGCGTGTCGTCCTCGGTGCCAGGCACCGGAGACGACACCGGAGTCGTGTGTGGACAACAAATACCTGTAAATCATGGCTTCGCGCAGGGCGGGTGTCGTGCCCCGGGTGCCTGGCACCGAGCGCGACACGGCTCCTACGGACAAGCGACTCCAACCACCGAATCAGGCTGCGAGTGCCGATCCCTCGCGCCGGCGACCCGCTACCTTCGCGAGCGGCCGTTGCGCTCGACTGCAGGGCCCGTTCGGACGGTGCGGCCCAACAGGCGCATCGCCTTGAGGCCCAGCGAGAGCTTCTCCCGGTCGTCGCTTCGGCCGACGTCGAGGCCGGCCAGCTCGGCGATGCGATCCAGCCGGTAGCGCACGGTGTGGCGGTGTGTGTAGAGCTTGGCGGCGGTGGCGGCGAGGTTGCCGTCCAACTCCAGGTAGGTGGCCAGCGTTCCCACAAGCTCGGTCTGGTACTGCTCGTCGTATGCCACGAGCGGTGCGAGCGTCGACTCGTAGAACGACGAGAGTTCCTCGGGGCGGTCGGCGAAGATCTGGAAGAGCAGCTTGTAGGTGCCGGTCTCCTCGAAGGTGACCACCTCGCCGGCGCGACCGAGGCGCTCACCGATGGTCAGGGCGAGCTCGGCCTCGTCCAGCGCCGCGCCGAGCCCCTGGGGCTCCTCGGTGTGACGCGAAAGGGCCAACGTCACCGCCAGTCCGGGAACCGCGCTCCGGGTGGCCGACAGCAGGCGCCGCGCGAGGTCGCGCGCCATGTCGTCGATCTCGCTCTCCTCGTCCATGTCGGCCGGGGTCGGCAGCAGCACCTTGAGCCGTCCCCCGGTCCAGTCGGACAGGGCGTGCGGCCAGTGCAGCTCCAGCACCGCGCGGACGTGGCTCACGAAACGGCGTGCCGCGCGTTCGTCGACCTCGCGGTCCTCCTCCTCGTGATGGAGCATTCCGATCATGCCGACGCCGCCGCGCGAGAGATCGGCCCCCAAAAGGCGGGCGCGCCGGATGATGGAGTCGCGGTTCATCACCTCGCCGGACGCGAGTTCCTCGAGTAGGTCGCCCCTCAGACGTGATTCGGCGTCGATCCGCGCCTGCTCGCGTGCGTTCTCGACCGCGCAGGCCACGATGATCTCGCCCATCACTGCGCTGTCAGGATCGATGTCGTCTCCGTCCCAGACGACGATCGCGCCACCCGGGCCCAGGGGGCCCTCGACGGCGATGACGCGCGCGTCGGGAATGCCGCTTGCGATGAAGACGTCGATGGCGTCGTCGGTACGTGATTGCCGGGCTTCGTCGATGTGCTCGCTGAGCGTCTCGGCCCGGCCCTCGTCGTCCGCGCTGTCGCCGACGACATCCAGGTATGCATCGACGATGGTCACCTTGCGCTCAAGGAGGGTGGTGGTGAGGTGTGCGATGGCGGGGAACGATCCGGCGGTCAGCACGGCGGTCCGCAGGTCGCGGCGCGCGGCGGCGGCCCGAGCCAGATCCGGTCCGGCGAGTGACTGCGCGACGGCCTGGATCACCGCGCTCCAGTCCGCGTCGGGCCCGATGACGATGACGGGTGCCTTCAGAGGTTTCGCGGGTCCGGTGCGTGCGATCACGGCGGCGCACTCGGCGGGCACCTCGGCCGGGACGCCGTCGGGTGCCAGGAGAAGCGTCCCCGGCGTGAGGACCATGTCGCCTTCGACCGGTGCGATCGCCGCCACCGGGATGTCGAGCGTCGCGTCGCTCGGGATCACCCGGGTGTTGCGGAACGGCGGGGCCGTCAGCAGATCGGCCAGCGTCGGGACGGTGTCGACCACGGGTCGTTTCGTTCGCGAGGGCACTCCGGCAGTTTCGCACGTCATGCTGGTTCGTGCGTCTCCGCTTGATAGCGTCGCACCCGATGACGGACGATGGAGAGAAGCCCGTGACGCATGACGAGGTCCTCGCGAGCATCCGTGACCGGGACGTGAAGTTCGTGCGCCTCTGGTTCACGGACATCCTCGGACAGCTGAAGAGCTTCGCCACGACCAGCGAGAACGTCGCGTCGGCTCTCGAACGCGGCATGCGCTTCGACGGATCCTCGGTCACCGGCTTCAACGCCATCGAGGAGTCGGACATGATCGCCATGCCCGATCCCTCCACCTTCACGGTGCTTCCGTACCGGCCGCAGGAGCAGGCCGTGGCACGGATGTTCTGCGACATCCGCCTGCCCGGTGGGCAGGTGTACGAGGGCGATCCCCGTCATGTGCTGCGCCGGGCGCTGGCGCGTGCGGAGCGTATGGGCTTCGACCTCTTCGCGGTCAGCCCCGACCTCGAGTACTTCTATGTGGCGGCGCCCGATGATCCGCGGCCGATGGATCAGGGCGGCTACTTCGACCTCACGACCCTGGACGCCGCCAGCGACGTGCGACGCGAGACCGTGCTCGCGCTTCAGGCGATGGGTATCCGGACGCAGTACTCCCACCACGAGGTGGGGCCGTCGCAGCACGAGATCGACATGTGTTACGGAGACGCGCTGGTGATGGCCGACAACGTCATGACCTACCGCACGGTGGTCAAGGAGATCGCCCACAAGCACGGCTACTACGCCACGTTCATGCCGAAGCCGTTCTCCGACGCCAACGGCAACGGGATGCACACCCACCAGAGTTTGTTCCGTAGCGACGGTAACGCGTTCTACGACGGATCGGACGAATCCCTCCTTTCCACGACGGCCAAGCAGTTCATCGCCGGTCAGCTGCGGCATGCGCGCGAGATGTCGGTGGTCTTCGCGCAGTGGGTCAACTCGTACAAGCGCCTGGTTCCGGGCTACGAGGCGCCCGTGCACGTCGCGTGGAGCCACCGGAACCGGTCGGCGCTGATGCGGGTGCCGATGCTGCGCCCCGGACGTCCTCAGAGTGCGCGGGTGGAGATCCGCTGCCCCGACCCGGCCTGCAATCCGTACCTCACCTTCGCGGCCCTGCTCCACGCGGGGCTGGACGGCATCGAGCACGGGTACGAGATGCCCGAGGCCATGGACACGAACCTCTATGACCTCACCCATGAGGAGCGTGAGCGCGCCGGCATCGAGTCGCTGCCCGAGTCGCTGGGTGAGGCGGTCGAGATCGGTGCGGAGAGCGAGTTCCTCCTCCGGGTGTTCGGCGAGCATGTCCACGAGCGGCTCATCGACCTGAAGCGCCGTGAGTGGAGCGAGTACCGCGGTCAGGTCACACCGTGGGAGATCGATCGGTACCTCAACATCCTCTGATGAGGAACCTGCGATGAGCGCTCCCGGGCTGGCGCCGCGCCTCGCCGTGCTCACGTGGTGGCGCTCGCGGTGACGGATTTGGTCGCGACCGTCTTCGGTGCGGACGGCTGGATGGAGAAGGCCGTTCTCGTCGCCATCACGCTCGGTGTCACGGTCATCCTGTTCGGACTGATCCGCTTCATCGTGCCGCGGGCGGATCAGACCGCGGCCCAGAGCCAGGATCCGGTCAAGTGGCAGCAGCGCCGTACGGCGGTCGCGCTCCTCGCCACCGTCCTTCGCTACACGGTGCTGGTGGTGGCGATTCTCGCGATCATCACCATCCTGGCCGGCGCCGGCGGCGTGGGAGCCATCCGTGGCAGCGCCATCCTGGCCGTGATGCTGGGGCTCGCCAGCCAGCGGCTTCTCACCGACGTCATCGCGGGTTTCTTCATCCTGTTCGAGGGGCAGTACGGAGTGGGGGACGTCATCACCGTCGAGCCGTCCAAGGCCAGCGGCATCGTCGAGGCCCTCGGTGTCAGAACGACGCTCATCCAGCGGTCCGACGGCTCGCGCGTGTTCGTCCCCAATGGCCAGATCACCGCCGTGATGCGGTATCGGTCAGCGCAGGCCAGCGTGATGGTGACGGCGCTGACCCGCTCGGAGGACGCGGTGCGTGAAGCCCTGGCGGATGTCGCGCGGCTCGCGGAGAGCACAGGTGAGATCATCGGACCACCACAGTACGAGGAGGTCATCGAGATGGGCGACGCGATCCGTGCGGTCAGGGTCCGGTTGCGGGTGCCGTCCGCGCGCCTCGACGAGGCGGTGACCTTCCTCCGTACGACCCTCACCGGCCGTCTCGGGGACCGGGTTGTGGGCGACGT
Organism: uncultured Bifidobacteriaceae bacterium; assembly: GCA_964531025.1. GTDB lineage: Bacteria > Actinomycetota > Thermoleophilia > Miltoncostaeales > Miltoncostaeaceae > CALMEC01. The sequence continues at coordinate 1,701,936 of CAZHDY010000001.1, forward strand.
CCTCGTCACTCCTGTGCCACGTGATCAGGACGATCTCATCGGTCCTGCGGAGGCATCGTGACCCCCCTGCGCGTCGCCATCGACCTGCGGTCGGTGACCGAGGGTGACCGTGGCGGGGTCGCCCGTTTCGCCTTGGGTATCACCGAGGCCCTGGCCCAGCGTGAGCTGGTCACCGTCATCCCGTTCGCACAGGCGGACATCCCGTCACTGCCCGTCCCGGTCCACCACATCCGGGCCGCGCGAGCGGGCGCCAAGGATCACGTCGCGCTCCCCACGCTGCTCCGCAACGTGAACGCCGACGTGCTCCTCTCCCCGGCCAACGTGGGGCTGCCACTCATCTCGCCGTGTCCCATGGTGCTCGTGCTGCACGACGTCGCAGACTGGGAGTCGGAGCCGGACGACGGCCGGGTGCGCTCGGCGACGAGTGGTGCCGTCTCTCTTGGACGTGCGGCGCTCATCGCCACCCTGTCGGACCACGCGGCGGGCATGATCCGCCGCCGCCTGGGTATCGCCGAGGAGCGCATCCGTGTGGTGCCGACGGGTGTGGACCGGCGGTTCTTCGAGGATCCCGGCGCCCATGCGGTGGAGTCCGTGCGCCGCTCCTACGGGGTGATCGAGGGGAGCGTCCTGCACGTCGGAAGTCTGCGCTCGCGTCGTGACCTCCCGACGCTGGTCCGAGCTGTGTCCGCGCTTCCCGTTGACATGGTGCCGCGCCTCGTTCTCGCGGGGGCGGGCCCGGCGGAGGAGAGCCTGCGGTCCATGGCCCGCATGATCGGAGTCGCCGACCGGTTGCATCTGACCGGATTCGTGGACGAGGCAGACCTCCCCGCCGTCTATCGGGCATCCACCTGTGTCGTGCTCGCAGGAACGGCGGAGGGCATCGGCCTGCCGCTGATCGAGTCCATGGCATGTGGCACGCCGGTGATCGCGGCCCGTGCCGGTGCACTGCCCGCGGCGGTTGGACGCGCCGGGCGGCTGTTCCCGGCGGGGGATTCGAGCGCGCTGGCCAATCAGCTGCGTGAGGTGCTCGGTTCGCCGGCCGAGCGGGAACGGCTGATCCGCGCCGGTCGCGAGCAGGCGTCCAGGTTCACATGGGAACGGTCGGCCGAGCGGGTCGAAGCGGTGCTGCGCGAGGCGGCGAGCGGAAGCACCCGCGACCGCGCGAAGGCTCAGCTGGGTGGGCTTCGCAACATCCGCAGCTGGCTGAAGCGTAACTCGTAGACCCCGGCCGGACGGCGGCCACGTTGCCCGGTCCATCGGTGACGGTCGCGGGTTTCCGGTTATCCACGGGCGTCGTCAGGGGACCATCGCATGCGCCGCGGGACTCGCCCGGTCGTCTCGGAGTGCGAAGAACGCCAGGCAGATCGATCCGGCGGGAGGGTCGGAGAACTGGAGTCGATAGACCCCGGCCTCGGGGATCAAGTACGCATCGACACCTTCGGCGCCGGGTGCGTTGTGGGTCGGCGGGCACGAACCGTCCGGCATGCGCTGCACCGCGAGATAGCTGCTCGCGGGAAGGGCTACCGGAACGTTCCAGTACTGACGTGGCGAGGAGCCGTCCTCCATGTGAGGGGTGATCGCACCGACGGTGGGTGCATCGACCGGCGGCGGCGTGACGGTCACCGAGTGGCGTGAGGGTGCCGTCCCCAGACCCCAGTAGTTCACCGTCTTCACCTCGATACAGCGGACTTCTGCGGAAGTGATCTCACGCGAGTCGGTCCATGATGTGTGAGAGATCGGGAGTTGATCGATCGACATGCGGCCAAGTCTGTCGCTCGGCCCGTTGCCCGTGCAGTTCTGGGAGATCCCGCTTCGGATCTCGATCTTGGATCCGGCCGGTATGCGTCCCGTGGGTCGTGTCCATGAGATGACGACGGGTGTCCCGGTTCCGCCGGTTATCCTGATGTCCCTGATGGCCGGGGCGGCAGGTTCGATCAGGCAGTTCCGGGGCAGCGTGCGTCGCGCGCCTCCGTACAGGCGGCGTGCCTGCGCCAGGTCGTGGGGGCGGACCAGCCGGCACGGGTAGTAGCCCGTGCGCGTGCTCGGCTCGCACGGCCTCGGGTAGGGGTTCATGATGGTGCACGCCCGCGTGGCGGGGTGGGGGAGGCCGAGCACATGCCCCAGTTCGTGGGTGAGCAGGGTGGCGGTATCTATCCAGTTCTCTCTGGAGATCGCGCGACCGGGACGACCCGCGACGACGAGGCGCGCGTTGCGCTGACGTCCGAGCGTGGCCCATGCGCCGCCGCCGCGGGACGGGCCCATCCGGATGAGGAACTGCGCCTGGGCCGGCTTCTTCACCCGGACGAACCGGATGCCGAGGCCGGTGCTGTTCCACGCGTTCGTGGCGGCCTTGAGCGACCAGTCATACGAGGGGTGGAGATTCGAGTGGTAGCGGATGGTCTTCCCGGGCCACCTGTCCACTCCGTGGGCTGTCGGAGCCGATATCGCTGTCGCGCCGAGGACCATGACGACGGCGGCGAGCGCGAGACGTGTGAATGCCGCACGAATCAACATCTACAGAATCCTACGGAAAGGTCGGCGTGATGAAAAGTGCGTGATCCCTCACGCGCATCCGGCTCGGCGGGGTCGCCGGCGCTTCAAGGCCATTCTCGGACCGAGCCCGGCGTCGTCGTGCACGGCGCTTCGGGCGGGCAAACCGGTCGGTCGCAGGTCCGTGTCAGTCCGCGGGAGCCTGCGAGGGATCGATCGCCGCGATGAGCGCCTCCCACCGGTCGGTGACGCGGTCCCATGTCTGCTCCACCGCCCACTGCCGACCCGACTCTCCGAGCTCGTCTCGCAGCGATGCGTTGCCCTCCAGGGCGCGGACGGTGGCCGCGTACTCGTCGGGTGATCGGTAGACGAATCCGCCGCCGCTCCGCGCCGTCTGGCCGGCGATGACCGGGGAGTGCCCGGTCCCGATGGTCGGGCAGCCCTCGCGCCAGGCTTCGAGCAGCACAAGCGAGTAACTCTCGTTGCGCGACGGCATGGCCAGCGCGATGGCGTGGGTGAGGAGCGCGGTGCGTGTGGCCTCGCTCACGCGGCCCAGGTGGACGGCCCAGTCGGGCAGATCGGGTGGTGGGTCGCCGGGGCCGGCGAACACCAGGCGTGCCGTTCCTCCATCGCGACGGTACCGGGCGTGGTGGTCGACCAGTTCCCAGACGCCCTTTCCCGGATCCATCCGGCCCACGTAAACGACGAACGGTCCGTCGATCGGCGCATCGCCGATGTCCGGGCCGGCGTCCTCCGGCTTCGCGGGCAGCGCGGCGCCGACGATCTCGGACGGTCGCCCCCGCAGGCCGAAGTAGTCGTCGACCAGCATCCGCTCCTCGGGCGTGAGGAAGGCGAAGCCCGCCACCGTGTTCATCACCCCGCGCGTGAGACCGAAGCGGATCTGTGCCTCGTTGTGCGCGGTCGGGACGAGGATGCTGCGTCTCCGTGCGAGCGGTGCCGCCAGCTGGCTGGTGGCGTAGAGGTAGGTCCACAGGGCCACGGGCCCGGTGGTCGCTGCCACCTCGCGCAGTAGTGACGCGCTGACGGGTCCTTGTGCGAGCGCCCAATCACGTTCGATCTGCGGGGTGCCGCCGCCGGTGGCGATGATCGACGTGAGGTCGGCGGCGCGTGCGGGATCCGGGGTCGCGGCGTCGTGACGCGAGACGGTGACGCCGTCCTCCTGCGACGTGCCCGCCGCCTCGACGGGGGTCCAGTGCAGGTAGTCGTGTGCCGTCGTCGTGATGACATGAACCGAATGGCCGCGTGCTGTGAGCGCACGTGCCGTGGAGCGGCAGAGCCCCTCGGCACCTCCGATGACGTGGGGTCCGTACCGCTGGACCACGAAGGTCACGCGCACGAGGAACTAGTCGGTGCGATCGGCTTCGAGCGACGCGACGCGTGCCTCGAGGTCGCGAAGCCGTCGGTCGGTGGCGTGGCGGTCGTGTTCGAGCTGTCCGACGAGATCGAGGAGCGACGGCGCGATGATGCGGATGAGCCCGCGCCGGACCCGCGTGACGAGGCGGCCCGCGACGCCCGGGCGAAGCGACGACGGCGGCGCACTCAGCGAGAGCGGTACGAGCGGAGGGTCTCCGGCCGCCTCCTGGAGTTCGCGAAGCAGGGCCTTCGGATCGGGTTGCCCGGGTGCGTCCATCGCCATCTAGGCGGCGCCTCGCCGGAAGAGGACGGCGGGGATCGTGCGGAGCAGGATCTCCAGGTCCAGCCACACGGACCAGCGCTCGATGTACGAGAAGTCGAGTCGGACGAGCTCGTCGAACGAGAGGTCCGAGCGTCCGCTCACCTGCCACAGCCCGGTCATGCCGGGCAGTACCAGGTAGCGCCGCTTGTGGACCTCGTCGAGCAGGTCGAAGTCGCGCTCGGGCAGCGGCCGGGGGCCGACCAGTGACATCTCGCCGCGCAGTACGTTGAAGAGCTGCGGGAGCTCGTCGATCGAGAGCCGGCGAAGGATGCGTCCCACACGCGTGATCCGGGGGTCGGCCCTGATCTTGAAGAGCGCCCCGTCGGCTTCGTTCTGGTCCTCAAGCTCGGCCTGCTTCGCCTCCGCGTCGATTGACATCGTGCGGAGTTTGAGGCAGTCGAAGGGGGTCTCGTCGACGCCGACGCGGCGGCTGCGGAAGATGACCGGTCCGCCGTCCTCCAGCTTGATGGCGAGTGCCGCGACGGCGAGGATCGGCGAGACGAGGATGAGGATGAGGGTCCCCACGACCATGTCGAAGGCCCGCTTCACGAAGAAGGCGCTTCCCGACAGGACGGGTGGATGTACCGCGAAGAGCGGCAGGCCCGGCGCAGCGACGGCACGGAGCGAGTGCGAGAGGAGCGCGGTCGCCGTCGGTGCCATGCGCACCTCGACCCCGTTGACCCGGCAGTACTCCAGTAGCTCGAGGACCGGCGCGTCGGCTCCCATCGCGCCGGCGATGATCACCTCGTCGACCTCGCCGGACGTGATGGTCGCGCGGAGCCCGGGCGAGAGCTCGCCGTTCCCGTTTCCGGTGAACTCGTACTGGCCGACCACGCGGTACGGGATGCTCTCGCGGCTGCGCGAGCGTTCGAGGCTGCCCGAGATCTCGGCGGTCAGGCCGGGCGTACCGGCGAGGACCACCCGTCGTTCGGCGCGCAGGATGTCGAAGATGAGCGACGTCAGGCTGTTGTGGCTGGCGCGGAGGGCGACGCACGCGGTGCTCACGAAGACGAACGCCGCGACGATGTTGTAGTAGTCGGTGAACCGGTTCCCGTCGGCCATGATGAGGGCGACCACGATGACCGTGGTGACGGCGACGCTGACGATGATCGTGCTGGCACGGCCACGGCGCTCCCGGTCGTGGTAGAGCCGTGCTCGCGCGAAGACCAGGACCAGGGCCACCGACGCGATCGGAAGGAGACGTCGCTCCTCCAGCCAGATCGCACCGAGATCCACCGATTGCCCCTCGAGGACGACCTTGCTGGCGAACGCGGCCAGCAGGCCCAGGATCAGCGCGGCGAGGTCGAGGGCCACGAGGGTGGCGATCGACAGGGTCCGTCGTACGACGGCGCGCATGAGGTGCACGCCCTGGAACGAGCGGAACCGCGCATCGCGGCGGACATGCTCTCGCCCTGGGAGGCTTCCCATCCGGCCTACACCTTCACCGGAAGGCTCGTCCGCACCACGCGCTGCCCGGCTCGCGTGGTACCCCGCCACTGTGCACGGATCTCGGCCTTTCCGCTGATCCGTACCACGAAAGTTCCGTCGTTTGCGGTCGTCACGACGCGCTGTGCCACCCACCGCTTGCCGCGACGCTCCTGGATGGTGACGCGCGTGCGTGCGGTCGCGTCGCGTACCTGGCCGTAGACCACGCGGCGATTCGCCCAGAGGGGCATCCGGTGTCCCTGAAGACCCGGCTTGGGACCGCCGTTCTGCGAATACAGCCCGGACCGCCATCCGGGATGGTCCTGCAGGAGGTAGTAGATCGTCATCGTGACACGGGGGTTCGTCTTCGTGCGCCAGTACGCATCCGAGATGTTGACGGCCTGGCCGCGCGGACTCACGGTCAGCCGGTACTCGGGAACAGCCGCCGTCGAGAACCCGTACTCCGTGAGCCACAGCTTCTTGCGGCGCAGATACGTGCCGTCGATGGCCGTGATCAGGTGGTTCAGGTTGTAGAGGTCGGCATACGCGCGACCTCCCGGTGTCGGCTTGTTGGTACGCGACCGCACCGGGTACGGGTGGTGGGACACGACATCCATGGGCGGGCGCAGCCCGGCGCGGTTGAGGTCCCGCACGAAGGTCATGGGGACGACCCGGGTGGGATCGAGGCCGCCGGCATTGCCGGCCGGAGCGGTCACGGCCCCGGCCACCTGTGAACCGCGGTCCACCCGCTTGATGCCGTCGTAGAAGGCGCGCTGCAGCCCGGAGTAGATCTCGGGCGACACCGCCACCGGTAGCCCGTTGACCCGCCGGTACTGAGGCTGCAGGAACATCGGGATGTTCGGCTCGTTCCAGCCCTCCCATTTCCGAACACCCTGCGGGGTGTACCGTCGGGCGGCCGCCTCGGCGAACCGGCCGAAGTCGGCGGGGTCGCGCGGCGCGAAGCTTGCCGGTCCGTATACCAGGTCCCCGTACGGGAAGAGGCTCGTATCGACGGCCCATGACGGTGTTCCCCAGACGGTGAAGAGCACCTCCATGCGGTACTGCCGCGCCGCCGCCACCACCTGGTCGTACCTCGCCCAGTTGTAGGCGGGGTCGTTGGGATCGGCGGGGTTTGTCGGCTGCGTCGCGGCCACCTGGTCCCAGCGCAGATCCACCCGCGCGATCCGCGCCCCGGCGTCGGCCATCATCCGCAGGCGCGGAAGCGGATCGCCCTGGATGACCCGGTCGTCCTGGATTCCCGCCAGGGGTGAGGTCCCGGGGGCCAGTGGCTGCACCGTCGCCGCGCCGGCCGCGGAGGACCCTGCTGCGACCAGTACACCGGCGCCGAGGGTGATCATGCTGCGCCGCAGACGGCGGGATGTGGTGGTGACGGGGTTCATGCGTGATCGACCCTACCAGCGGGTTTAGATGGGTGATCCCGCGGAAATCGTGGCGTGGTCGTGCCTCCGGTGGCGCGGATGTGCCACCGGGCGACGCGAACAGGCAACCGGCATGCCTTCGGCGCCCGGCGACACCCCGCATCCACCGATGACGCACCCCACGGCCACTCGTCCGTGGAATCACCCATCTCGCCGGTCGCGGACGGGACCACCGGCGTCGGACGGGCCGGTCACCGGCCTGTGAGCGCGGGAACCTCAGGGATCCCGAGGATTCTGCGTGTGGTGTCGCCCACGGGGAGCCCATCGACGTCCGTCTGCGCCATCGCCTCATGCAGATCGGATGCGAGGCCCAGGGACAGGCGGAGCCGGATGTCGACCGCGGCCAGCCACTCGCCGGGGCGGTCGACGTGCACCAGCACTCCGCCCGAATCCTGGTCCAGCCGGTCGATCGTCGTCGACACCAGCCGCCGCACGTCGTCGTCGGCCGATTCGCCGTCGGCGATCGGGCACCAGCTCACCCCGAATCCGAACAGCGCCGCGTCGATCAGCCCGTGCCGGGAGCGCATACCCGACACCATGTGCCGGATTCCGTGCTCGTGCCACCACTCGAACTCGGCCTGCCTCCGTGCGATGCGGTGCGAACGGCCGCCTCCGCCGGGGCGCTCGGCGACGGCCAGCCGATCGTCGATCAGCCATACGTAGGACTGTGGTGCGATGCTCATCGGGGGGTCTCCTTCGCTGCCTGTGGGGTGCGGTCCAGACTCCCTCGATTCCGCGTGACGTGTCCCGCGACGGATGTGCCGAATCCGTGTCGGCCGTGTCACGGGATGTGTCGCTGTTCGGGCTCACGGTTACGTGTTTTCACCGATGCGGCCATCGGCACGATGGGTAACGTCGGTACATGTCAGCCTCACGCGTTCTCCGCCGCGCCCTCACCGGCGCCCTCCTGACGGGTCTCACCACCGTCGCGCTCGTCCTGCCGTCGACGTCGACGGCGCAGATGGCGACGGCCCAGTACCCGGTGTCGGTGAAGGTCGACATCAGCGTCACGCAGCGCTCCATCTGGAACGGCATCAAGCCGGGCTGCTTCGCGCCGCAGGAGAACGTCGATGTGAGCTACACCTGGCGCATCCGCACACATCCCAACGGGGCCAAGTCGGCAAAGCTCGCCAAGCCGGTGAAGGTGGTCATGGTGGGCGGGGCGACCGACCTCCAGGTCGGCACCTACGGCGTGCCCATCTTCTTCGGGGCCGCGGGCGGCTTCGTACAGTCGGGCCGGGCGGGCCAGTGGGACCTCGAGGTCAACTACCCGCCGTCCGGCTGCGGCACCGACCCTGCTCCGCCCGTGCCGTCTGAGGTCACCTCACCCACCTGCAACCGCATCGCCGGCCGCGCCGCCGTCGCCCTCCAGCCGGCGGAAGATCCGGGACGCAACGGTGACGGCACGGTGATCATCACGCGTGTCCACGGGCCCAAGATCACGTCGCGGGGTGCCGCCATCAAGCCCGGCTGCTTCCGCACCCTCCACCAGACGAGCTTCGCGACGAAGGAATCGGCGTTCGGATTCCAGCCGCGGACGACCACCCTTCAGCTTCCGCTGCCCGGACTGCATCGGCGGCTCACCGCCCTCGCCACGCTGCGCAACCCGAAGCCCGTCGTCTATCCGGTGCGCTTCTCGGGTGACTGCTGGAACGTCTCCGCCCGTCCCAACATCGGGCTGGTTCGCGGCTTCCGGACGGTGCAGACCGCTCCGAGCTTCGTGATCGGCAACCCCGAGCGGGAGGGCGTCGCCTGCATGCTCTCGGGTCAGGGGACCATCACGATCACGCGTACGGGGCCGCAGACCGTGACCGCGATCCCGTCACGGATTCCCGCCCGGTTCCGCTGATCTGAGGGGCCACGCCAAGCACGGGGCCTCCCGGTTCAGCCGTCCTTCGGGAAGGCCTCGTGCTCGCGCAGCCAGTCCGGCGCGGGCACCGACTCGCGTGTCTGCCGGTTCACGCAGACATGCGTGAGCTCCCCCCGTGCGACCTCGATGTCGTCGCGCTCGAAGACATGACGGCTCTTGAACGAGCTGCGCCCGAAGCCGCCCACGCTCGTGATCACGACCAGGATGTCGTCCAGGTGCAGGCGCTCACCGATGTCGAGGTTCACGTTCACGATCGGGATGCCCGGACCGTGTTCCAGGACCCACTGGAACGGGTGATCGATCTGCATCAGCCACTCGCTGAGGCCGCGATCCATGTGCCGGATCAGCGTGGAGAAGTGGATCTGCGAGACGTCGACCTCGCTCATGACGATCTGCCGCTCGACGCGGTGCACGTAGGGAATTTCCATGGCGGGGATCCTAGATGGTCGATTCCGAACCTCGTGACGCATCCGGATTCACGGGTGTGGACAAGCAGCCATGCACTCGGGAAGAGAAATTTGCGGAAATAGCGGTCTTAGATCCGTGGGGAGGGGGGTGGAAATCCACCTCCCAGCCCTTATAGGGGTGCCGCTTTCGATTGGAGCCCTCATGGGAACACTGTCGAGGCACCGCTCGAACCCTAGACTTTCGAGGAGTTGTACAAGATTTTAGCGTTATATGGACTCCGTTATCCGCGTATGACCACTCACTCGACACATCAGAACGCTTCGGATCCCGTCAACGATCACGGCCGTCGACGGGCAGTCATCACCATCATGGGACGGGCTCCCGCGCTCATCCGATACGCGCTGCGCTACTCGATGTCTTTGGCTGATGCGGAGGACGCATATCAGCGAGCCATGGAGATCGCGCTCACCCGAGCCCCCAATCAGGTCGGCGACGACGTCATGGCCTGGTTCCATACGGTCATCCGTCGCGAAGCGCTGGCGATCAAGGAGAGCTATCAGCACGAGGAACCTCACGGAGACGAGGAGCAGCTCCATTCGCTCGGCGGTGCCGTGTCGACGCGGAGCGATCACGATCCTCAGATCGCCTACGCGTGGCGCGAGCGATATCGAACCATTCAGGACGCACTCAGTGGTCTGACCGATACGCAGCGGACGTGCCTGATGTTGCGGAGTGCAGGCGCGAGCCGTCACGAGATCGAGGACATCACCGGGTTCACCGCACGTAAAGTCGACCGCGCGATCGTCGAGGGCCGGCGTCGGCTTCGAGAGTTCGAGATGCGTGTGGAGTCGGGTGACGCCTGTCGAGGTATGACGGATCTGATCGGCCGCGTGCTCGATCACGAGGCGAGTGCAGCTGAGCAGCGGAAGCTCTCCGTGCATGTGCGTCACTGCGGAACGTGTCGCTCCGAGTTCCGTGAGCGCCGTGACCAGTCACGTCTTCTCTCCTCCTTCGTTCCCGGGGTTCTTCTTGTTCCGTCAGCGGTCGCCGAGCCACTGTCATCCGATCCCTCGGTCGCTCTCAGCTTCTGGGAACGTGTCACGCAGGGAGGCCAGTTCCGTGCTGCCCAGGCCACCCAGGTCTGGCTCGACCTTCCCGCTCTGTTGGCCACACGCGCAGGGGCTGGCGCGGCGGCGGTTGTGATCGCGGGCGCGATCGGCACACCAGTGGTTGTCGATGCCGTTCGCACTGACGCGGTGCCGGCCGCTTCGGCAGGCACGTCCGTGTCGTCGCCGACGACCATTGACAAGTCCGTCGTGAGGGCGGCGCCGTCAGGCGTCGTCGCGAAGCCGGTCACAAAGCCTGCCCCTCGGGTGAAGGTCACTCCGAAACGCCCCGTCAAGGTCGTTCGATCGGTTGCGAAGCCGAAGAGCAAGGTTGCGACGCCCGTCGTGTCGAGTGCCGCGACGCGAACGTGGACGACGCCCGCGCCGACCACGACTCGCACGACACGCGTCCAGTCGTCATCACGCAGTACGAGGCGGAGTGGTTCGGCCGAGGCGGAGTTCAGCCCATGACGCTCCCGTCGCTGCAGAGATGGTTCCCGCCTGTGCCCGGTTCGGCATTGCGGAGAACCTCGCCCCGGACGGGGATATCGAAGGGAGATATGTGATGAGAAGCCTGTCCGTCTGGCGCGTGCGCAGCGGGATACTCACCGCGGTGGTGATCGCTCTCGGCGCGGGTACCGCGATGGCCGGGCCGACGACGAACATCGGTCCGCGTCCGTGGGACGGTCCATCGAGTCTGTCGGGCCCCTGGCAGCACTACAACGGAGACCCGAACACGCTGTTCGTGGCGAACGGCACCCCGCTGCAGGCGGGCCATCACTACCAGACGCGTTGGTGCACGCCATACGCGGAGACCCGAATCGTGGCGGTGACGGTACGCCGGATTCGGCACAACGGCATCGCGGCTATGAACATGCGGATCCAGGACTCCGCCGGGCAGGATCTGCACACCCGCGGTGTGGAGGCGATGGCGGACGATGTCGTCTATGACGATGCTCATGCTCTCCCGTCGAAGGGGGCCTGTTTCTACGGCGGCGTCTACCAGCGGGCCACGCAGTCCCTCAACCAGGGGAACCTGCTGCTGGTCAACGAGCTGCGCGATGTCGAACTCGAAGATCTGCAGGGGCCGTCGGTGGGTCAGACGACAGCGACGCGATGGGTGACCGGCTCGCACGTTCAGGCGACCTGGGCCACGGCCGACAACGCACTCTTTCGTGGTGGGATCGGGGCCCAGGTCGAGGGTGGAGGGTCGGTCGGGCTCGGTGATCCGGGGGACGGGATGGTCACCGCTCTGGTGCCGGTGAACGATCTCCCCGATGGCGATGACAGGCGTCTCTGCGCGTTTCGCGACGCCCCGCACTGGGGGCGGGCGTCCGAGTGCACGACGTTCGGCATCGATCGGGAACCCGCGTCGGCTCCGACGATCACGCTCTCACCGGATACGGGTGGCGAGTGGACCAATCAGAATGTCACTGTGACAGTTGGCGGCGCCGCCAACCCCGGGTCAGGGATCAACCGGTATCAGCGAAACGAGAACGGCACGGGATGGGCGGATACGCCGGCGATCTGGACGCTTGCCGGAAGCGCGCAGGTGGCCTACCAGGCCAGGGCCGTCGATGGTCTCGGCCGCGCCGGGCACGAGTCGACGGTCAGGACAATCCGTATCGACAAGGATCCGCCGTTGGCGGAGATTGAGATCACTGGATCACCCGCACCGGGCGTGGTATCAGTTTCGAAGGGCCGGACCGGAGACTCCCTTTCCGGTCTGAAGAGGTTCGAGGTCCGTCTTCATTCGGCAAGTGGACCTGTAGTGGCGACCAATGACGACGAGCTTCTGAACATCGGTGCGCGGGGGACGCCGGCGTATGGAGCGGGAACAGCGCGGCTGGTTCTTGTCGCCGTAGACAACGCAGGAAACGCGGCTACTGCACGAACGGAGCCGGTGGTTTTAGGTCATCCACTGGCCAGCGCAAGTAGCACCATGCTGAGCGGGGATCTTGGCAGGCCAACGATGCGTCCGTTCCAGACCACGGGACTCAGGGCCATGAAACAACGCGCCACCCGCCGGGTGGATGGCCGGATCGTTCCCGTTGTTCGCCGCTTCTACAGCGGTCGGATCGTGCTCAGTGGGGTGCTCCGGGCTCCGGACGGTGCGGTGATGGCGAACGAGGGGATCGAACTTCGCGACAGCACGGGCCGGCACATCCAAGGTCGGCGGACCGATGCGAACGGCACGTTTCGTTTCGCGGTGACCGCGGGCATCGGTCATCGGTGGACCGTGAACCTGGTCGATCAACCCCAGGCCCGGCAGGTCGTGGCCTGGATGGAGGTACGGCCGCGCGTCAACGTCACGATGCGGATGACGTCGAAGAACGGCGCGAACCGCCTTACGGCGCGGGGTCGACTCGTTCCGGACGTCGGGTCGTACGGGAAGTCGGTCCAGTTGCAGTGGGCGGACGAGAAGGGACGGTGGCGGCCTGCGATCAACGGTCGTGTCGGGAAGAACGGTCAGATCGCACTCACCTATCAATTCCGTAAGCCGGGCGGCTATGCCATTCGGTTCCGTGTCCTTGCGCCCGCCGACAACGGGTGGCCCTACATGGCCGGTGTCAGCCGATCCCACCGGCTCGTGGTTCGGTGAGACCGATGCGGAGAGCTCGATCCATCACCGTCGTGCTCACGCTGACCATCGGTCTGATGAGTGTCTCCACGAGCGCATTGGCTGAGACCAACCCGACGCCTCAGGCGGTCGGGATGAACGCCACCTGGATGCAGTACCTCCCTCCTCCTGCAACGAATCCCGCTATCTGCGTGGTGGACACAGGGGTGGACATCACGCCGGACACCGCGCCGATCCTCGTGGATCGGCTTTCTGTCACGGCTGATCAGGGCGTTGACGACACTGCTCCAGAGAGTGGTCACGGCACCATCGTCGCGTCTCTGATCGGCGCGCCCCGGAACGGGGTGGGCGGCGTCGGCCTTTGGCCACATGCGCGGGTCGTTAGCGTTCGCGCCACCGACCATGCGTCGAACTTTGTGTGGCAGCGGTACGCCGTTGCGTTATCCACCTGTGCAAAGGTATCCGGCGTTCGCGTGGTCAATCTGAGCGTTGCAGGGGAGGATCCCGGACCGGAGAAGCGACCATTGTTCGAGGATGTGGTTGCATCTCTTCGTGGCCAGGGGATCATCGTCGTCGCTGCTGCCGGGAACGAACGAGGATCGCTGCTGTTCCCGGCATCAGCTGCCGGCGTGGTGCCGGTTGCCGCCAATCAGAACGGAGGGTCGCTTTGCGCGTCGTCGTCCCGACGTTCCGGCGTGCTTTCCGCACCGGGTTGTGACGTCGTGGGATCGGGGCGCAGCGGCCGCGAAGTCACCGTTGACGGGGCGAGTTTTGCCAGTCCGATGGCGACTACGATCATTGCCTCATTGCTCGCCTATCGTCCGGATCTCACGTCTCAACAGGTTGAGGACGTCATCTATGCGACGGGCCGTCAGCAAGACGACGGCTCTCGGGCCATTGATGCCGAGGCGGCCTTTCGCGCTGCGGGAATGGGTGCCATGGTTGAGCAGGCAACGAGTGCGAGAGAAGTGGAAGGTGTTGGTGGTTCAGCGACTCGAAGCGGGACTGCGACGGCTTCTACCCATCACCGTCCGGTGGCCGCCCCGCGGATACGGTGGGTAAAGGTCCAACGGCATCACGTTGTCATCCGTCTTCGGGAGCCGGCTCCGAAGGGGCAACGAATCCTGTTGCTCGGACGCCGTGCCCGGATGCTGAATACGACGACGATTCGAGCTCCACGTGTGAACAATCGATGGAAACTCAGCATCCTCTCTGTTGAAACGACGACAAAGAATCGAAGCCGAGCACAGGATCTGGTGATTCCTCGTTACATCCCTGCCATTGCACGGTCGTCCTCCAACGAACGCTCGTCGTAGTCGGCAGACTTCCGATATGAGACGTCGGCTCCTCTTCCGTCTGTGCGGTTTTACGGTGTTCCTTCTCGTGATTGGGACAGGAACCGCAAGCGCGGGGAGGTACGCCGTCCACGCATGTGGCACATCGTCTTCAGAGCGCAACGGTATGAACAACTCGTGGGAGGTCGCTTACGCGAACCCGACGGAGATCGTCGTGGCGCAAGATTGTCCTGCGGGTGCGTCCGCGCTGAGCGGGATGTATGCCGCGGCACCGGCTGATTCCGGGAGTGTGCCTCCTGGCGTGCGCGGTGAGTGGCGGTTCGTGTCACCTCCAGGCACCCAGATTGTGGCTGCTCGCTTGTTCGGCAGTCTTCAGACCGGTTTCGATGAGAACTGGCGAGCGTACATCCAGACTGACAAAGGCAATCTGCGCGTATGCAGCTTTCCGGTTTCAGGCGACATCTGTCAGAGCGGATCTGGTGGATTTCCGCTCACCGGTCCAGCTGTCGCGACGTTCGATGGATTAGGTGCGACATATCTCGGGGTCGGGATCCAGTGCGAGGGAGCATCGTGTATCAACGGTGCCAACTATCCGATGGCATTCGCCACCGTGCACCAGGCGTCCGTCACATTGGAGGATCTCAGCGCACCGGTCATCGGGACGCCAAGCGGTCTGCTCACCGACGCGACGACCCCACACGCGGGCACCGTTGCGCTCACCACGGCGGTCTCCTCCGACCTCGGCGGCGGAGTGCGTCGCGTCAGACTTGTCGTTGATGGCACACCGTTGGGCGGCGGGTCACTGGTCGACGCCACCTGCGACTTCACCTTCCGGCAACCCTGTCCCAGCACCCTGGCGCCACAGACGCTCGCGTTCGATACTCGAGCGGTGGCGGATGGTGTTCACTCCGTCGCAGTGCGCGTCGAAGACGCAGGTGGCAATACCACCGACACGTCGACGTGGACGATCCGGGTGCAGAACACGTCGTCAGCCGGACCGGGAGGCCCTGGCTCGGGAGGTCCGCCCGCGGTGGATCCACCGATCGTCTGGGTAGACACCGACAAGGACGGCATCCCTGATCACCTTGACCGGTGTTCGACTCAACTCGGCGGGGCGAACAACCACGGTTGCCCCCTTCACATCGACGGTCCGGTGCCCAAACGGACCAACGTCGTGGTGCCGACCGGGAAAGCCCGATATCACTCCGGCCACCGTGCCGTGCTCGTTCCCGTACGCAGTCTTCCCTGGGCGCGAACCATCCTTGTGCGTGTTCGCAAGGGCAAGCAGGCGGCTCCTGCACGACTCGTTCGGGTACGGGCGAACAAGGGCATGGTCGTCATGCCGGTTCCTCGTGCGCTCCGCATCCCGACCCGGGTGGAGTGGCGACCGGTCGGTGAGAAACGCTGGCGATGGCAGGCCGTTCCTCGTAGCGGGGGTCGTCGATGAGTTCGATCTCTGTCTCATCAAGTGTGACCTCGCGCGACGGAGGCCTGATCGCGGCATCCATCGGCGCGCCGGCGGCCGGACTGGCAATGGCAGTGAGCAACGAGAACCTGCTGATACCGCTCGTCCTCGGGGTCATCGTGCCGTTGCTCCTTGTGCTGCACGGGAGCATCAGGGTGGTGGCGTCAGAGCGTCGTTCCCTGGGCGTCTGGCTGTCGTTCGTGGTTCCGGGGGTGATGTTCACGACCGTGATGGCGTATCTCGTCACGCGGCCGAGCCTTGTCGGATAGGCGCCCGGTTCCTCGATCAGTGCGCGTGCTTGTGCTGGCACTCCCAGCCCGCCGGCATGGCACCCGACTCGATGAAGGCGCGTAGCTCAGCCGACGCCCTGGCATGCAGGGTCGCGTCGGCCTCTGGGTAGAGGATCTGCTCCTCCTTCGGATTGTGTGCGCCGATCTGAGCCGCCAGGTCTGAGCACAGGCCCTTCACGCGGCGGTCTCGGCCGCCGGCCCGCACGAGGGGCTCGAGCCGCTCCATGATCTGCCACATACGGCCGTGCTCCAGCAGCATCACCATCACCGGGCCGAAGAACCCGCCGTCCTTGAGCGGCGGGAAGAGGAACGCCTCCTCCAGGTAGATGTGCCGCCGCAGCGCCGCCATGGCGTCAAGCATCGCGTCCACCGGGGGCTGCCCCGTCTCCAGGCCCGTGGTGAATGCCTCGATCCCGGCGTCGATGTCGTCGTGCTCGCGCTCCAGCGCCTCGGCCAATGTCTCCGTCATCGGACCCCCTCCCGCGGTTTGCTCCAAGCCGATATAGAACAACTCTACGCTTAGGGTGCTCGAACGATCAACAGACATCACGACCGTCGTTCAGCCTGCACGTCGTCCGGCGAATGTGCGGGGCCGCTCGCAGCTCGGCGGCCCTCGAGACTCATGACGGTGTCACTGCGCGCTTGGCAGCGGATGAGGACAGAAGCGTGCAGGAAGAACTAGGCGTGCCACTTCCGTGTCGCCCGACCAGCCAGGACAGGCGCCCGTCCTGGCCTTGAGATCGCTGGCCCGGCTACTCCCGTGGGGGTCGCAGCACGGCGAACGGGTCGGTGACCTCCAGCTCGCGTGAGCGGAAGCGGAACTCCGCCGCCGGGCGGCCACCCCCGGCGCCTGACGGGCGCCGATCGCCGGTGGGCTCCAGTTCTCCCCGTCGCACGAGCACCCGCTGCAGGTTGGTCGCCGATACGGGGTGCCCCAGGGCCGCGCGGTAGATGTCGCGCAGCTCGCTCATGGTGAAGGTGGGAGGGGAGAGCGCGAAGCCGATGTTGGTGTACGACAGCTTGGCGCGCAGGCGCTCGCGCGCCGTGAGCACGATGTCCTCGTGGTCGAACGCCATCGTGGGATGGCCGTCCACCGGATGCCAGCGGGTGTCGTCCGGCAGGCTCGGGTCGAGATCGCTCGCGACCACGCCCATGTAGCCGGTCATCACCTCCCACGCGCCGGGATGGCGGGCCGGGTCGCTCCACGTGCCCAGCTGCTCCATATGGGCCACCTCGCGCAGGTCCACCTTCGTCGCGAGATGCCGTCGGATCGAGCGTTCCAGGTCCTCGTCCGGCGCCAGATATCCGCCGGGTAGCGCCCACTTCCCGGCCTCAGGCGGCTTGGCTCGCTGCCACGCCAGCACCTGGAGGATGCCGTCGCGCACCTGGAAGATTGCAGCACTTGTGACCTGGGAGGGGGCGGGAAATTGCATGTCTGGTAAACTTCGCATCATGTTTTCGACTGAAAGTCGCAAACTAGCGACCGAGCCCCGCAAAGGCAACCCTCCGATCATCGTCGTCGGAGCGGGTATCGCTGGTCTTCAGGCGGCCCTGATTGCGGCTGAGCGCAGTGACGTGCTGCTCATCAGTGCCGGTGCGGTCGACCACTCCAACAGCTCGCGCGCCCAGGGCGGCATCGCCGCCGCCATCGGACCGGACGACTCGATCGCGCTCCACGAGGCCGACACCCACGCGGCCGGGCGCGGCCTCTGCCGGCCGAGCGCGGTCAGCATGCTCGTGGCCGAGGCACCCGAGCGCATCCAGGATCTGCGCGACCTCGGTGCCGACTTCGAGGACGACCTCGGTCTGGAGGGCGGCCACTCACGCAACCGCATCGTGCACGCGGGCGGTGCGGCCACCGGATCGCACGTCTCGCGCGTCCTCGCCGCCGCCGTGACGGCCACACCCCAGATCGATATCCAGACCGGCATCCGGGTACGCGGCATCTGGGTGGAGGACGGCGTCTGTGTCGGTGTCCTCACCGCCGAGGGGGGCATCGCGGGCAGCGCGACCATCCTCGCCACCGGCGGTGCCGGCGGCCTGTGGAGCCGCACCACCAATGCGCCCACCGCGACCGGCGGTGGTATCGCCGCGGCCTACCACGCGGGTGCCGAGGTCGCCGACATGGAGTTCACGCAGTTCCACCCCACGGCGCTCGTCGGAACCTCGCTCCTTCTGTCGGAGGCCCTGAGGGGCGCCGGCGCCACGTTGCTCGACGACCGTGGCGAGCGCTTCGTCGAGGAGCTCGCGCCCCGCGACGTCGTGGCCCGTGCCATCAACGACCAGCCGGGACAGGTCACCCTCGACCTGCGCGCCATTGACCGCGCGCGGTTCAACGGGCTCATGGAGCAGGTGCAGGCCGAGTCGGGGCTCGACCCGGCCACGACGCCCATCCCTGTGTCACCGGCGGCCCACTACTTCATCGGTGGCATCGTCACCGACCTCGACGGGCAGAGCACGCTCGACCGGCTTTATGCGGCGGGTGAGTGCTCCACCACCGGCGTCCACGGCGCCAACCGGCTGGCATCCAACTCGCTGCTGGAGTGCCTGGTGTTCGGTCGCCGAGCGGCGCTTCACGCCACCGACCGCGAGCCGCTCACGGCACCCGCAGGCCCTCCGCCCGCCTTTGTCTCGGAACCGCCGCCCCCGCAGGAGGTGAAAGAGGCGCTGTGGCGCGACGCCGGCCTCGTGCGCTCGTCGGACCGGCTGCGCACTCTCACCCGCCTGCCGCACACCGTCGTGCGGCTGATCGCCGAAGCTGCGCTCATGCGCGAGGAGAGCCGGGGCGTGCACTACCGCAGCGACTTCGACACCGAGGACGACGCCTTCCGCAAGCACATCGTGCAGCGCGTGAACCGCGAACCCGAACTCGTGGAGTGGGCATGACCACCGTGGACGCCACGCTCACGGCCGACGCCATGCGCATCGTCGATCTGGCCCTCGAGGAGGACCTCGGATCGGGTGATGTCACGAGCCTGGCCACGATTCCCGCCGATGTCACCTGCACGGCCACGCTCCTCGCCAAGGAGGAGGGCGTCGTGGCCGGCCTGCCGGTCGTCGCCGAGGTCTGCCGGCGCGTCGATCCGACCATTTCGGTGGAGCTGGTCGCCGCGGACGGAGACCGCATCACCGAGATCCCGACGGTGCTCGCCCGGCTGGAGGGACCCGCGCGCGGCATCCTGGCCGCCGAGCGGACCATCCTCAACCTCCTGGGGCGCCTCTGCGGGGTCGCCACCGCCACCCGCCGCTACGTCGACGCGGTCGCCGGAACCGGCGCCGGAATCCTCGACACCCGCAAGACGCTGCCCGGCCATCGGCTGCTCGAGAAGTACGCCGTCGCCTGCGGCGGGGGTGTCAATCACCGGATCGGTTTGTACGACGCGATCCTCATCAAGGACAATCACCTGGACATCGCGGGCGGCGTCACGGCCGCGGTACAGGCGGCGCGGGCCGCATATCCGGACCTTAACCTCACGGTCGAGGTCGAAACGGACGATCAGCTCCGTGATGCGATCGACAGCGGAGCCCAGCGAATCATGCTCGACAACATGTCACCCGAGCGCATGCGGACGGCCGTAGCGCTCGTGGCAGGACGCGCCGAGGTCGAGGCCTCGGGCGGGATCACCCTCGACAACGTGCGGGAGGTGGCAGAGACGGGAGTCGATGTCATCTCGATCGGCGCGATCACCCATTCGGCCACCTGGCTGGACGTCTCACTGGAGGTACACCGATGACGACTGCGGAAATCACTCTCATCCAGGAGGAAGTACGCGCCCTGGCGCGTGAGCGCGGCGCGCTCCTCATCGCCCATAACTACCAGCTGCCCGAGGTCCAGGACGTCGCGGACTACGTCGGCGACTCGCTGGGGCTCTCCCGTCAGGCGGCGGCCACCGACAGTGAGGCCATCGTCTTCTGCGGGGTGCACTTCATGGCCGAGACCGCGAGCATCCTGTCGCCCGACAAGACCGTGCTCCTCCCCGACCTCGACGCCGGCTGCTCGCTGGCCGACTCCATCAACGCCGATCAGCTGCGCGCCTGGAAGGCCCAGCACCCCGGCGCCGTCGTCGTGAGCTACGTCAACACCACCGCCGAGGTGAAGGCCGAAAGCGACTACTGCTGCACCAGCGGCAATGCCAAGGCCGTCATCGAGGCCATCCCGGAGGACAAGGAGATCCTGTTCCTCCCCGACCAGTTCCTCGGCCTGTGGGTCGAGCGCATCACCGGTCGCAAGCTCAACAAGTGGCTCGGCGAGTGCCACGTGCACGCCGCCATCCACCCCGACGACATCGACGAGGCGCGCGCGAAGCACCCCGGTGCCGAGCTGCTCGTGCACCCCGAGTGCGGCTGCGCCAGCAAGTGCATGGCCTTCGCCGACAACCGCACGCACATCCTCTCCACCGAGAAGATGGTCAGCTACTCGAAGGAGTCGAAGGCCGACACCTTCCTCGTCGCCACCGAGAACGGGATCATGCACCGTCTCGCGAAGGACGTCCCCGAGAAGCGTTTCGAGGCCGTCTCCGAGAAGAACATCTGCAAGTTCATGAAGATGATCACCCTCGAGAAGGTCCGGGATGCGCTGCGCGACTGGAAGTACGAGGTGAAGGTACCCGAGGACGTCGCCGACAAGGCGCGCCTGTCGATCGAGCGGATGATCGCGATCGGTTGAGTCTCACCGCGTCGTCCCGGTGTTCGCGTCGGGACGACGATTTGGGTTCCGGGAGCCGCTCTTTGTCGGCGCTCGATGGTTGATTCCATGGGATCGTGGATGTGGGGTGCGTTCCCGGTGGATGCGGGGTGCCGCCGGGCGCCGAAGGGCATGCTGGTTCGCCTGTTCGAGTCGCCCGGTGGCGCATCCGCGCCGCCGGGGACACGCACCACGCCGCGAGATCGTGGAATCAACCATCTAGGCGGCTGTCGGATGGGTTGCCGCGGCGATGGCTGCGACGAACGCGCCATAGGCCAGGCGTTCTGCCTCTGCCTCGTCCGGGGCCTCGACAGCGGCGGCGAGCGCCAGCTTGTTCGGCGTGCGCAGAATGCAAGGATCGATGAGGAGGGCATTCGCCATGGCGGCCTCCATGACGGCGTCCAACGCGTCGTCCGAGGCGAGGCCCGGGTACGGCATGGTGATGTCGACGTCGATGATCATGCGTTCATCCCTTGAATCCGTATTGACGTGCGTAGCGCAACGCCTGCCGCTTCCAATGTGGGCTGCTCGGAGTTGTCGCCAAGGTTAGCGTGCCCACCCCGTCGGGGGCATAGGCGAAGTAGTGACCACCTCGTCGGTGCATGACTCGCCAGCCCTGGCGTTCGAGCTCCCGGACGAACTTCTTGACGTCTTTGTCGGCCATGCGAAGAAGCTAGGCCGAGTGCCTGTGACGACGCACCACCACTTCGTGTCGAGTGTGGGCCAACGGCGAACGACTCTCAGTCGACGACGCCGGGCGGTGTGGGACGGTGACGTGTCTGCGGGGAGACCACTGAAACGATTTCACACCGCCATCCAAGAGGCGACGGTGACTCGCCAATATAAGTGAGTAGTCACGTTCTTTCCAAGTAGATCACCAAAACTGGTGTATTCTTTTGGGCATGGGATCGCGTTCGGCAGATGACGACGCCGCGCTTGCGGCCATCGGTCAGGGGGTGCGCCGTGCCCGGGTCGACGCCGGGCTCCGTCAGGCCGACCTCGCCGCCCGGGCGGGGGTGGGGGCCAACACCGTGAGCCGCATCGAGACCGGCCTGTCGGTCTCGACGGTGCTCCTGGTCCGCGTGCTCCGCGAACTCGGTCTGCTCGAGAGCCTCATCCGCATCTTCCCGTCCGAGGGGCTCTCTCCAGCCGAGGAGGCCGCTGTGCTCGCCGGACGCCGCAAACGGATGCGGGTCAGGAAGCCCGCCTCCGGGGACGATGAGACGCCGTGGCGTTGGGGTGACGAGAAGTGAACGCCCGTGTCGTCCTCTGGGGCAGTGTGATCGCCTACATCTCGGACGGAGCGGACGGGGTGGCCGGGTTCGAGTACGACCGTGACTTCCTGCGGTCGGGCATCGAGGTGTCCCCGGTGGTGATGCCGCTTCGACAGGGCGTCCACTCGTTCCCCGATCTCTCGCGGCGCACGTACCGCGGTCTTCCCGGGCTCGTGGCCGACAGCCTCCCGGACCGCTTCGGCAACGCCCTCATCCGTGCGTGGGCCGAGCGCCAGGGACGTGGTGAGTCCGACCTCACCGGAGTGGCGGCGCTCTGCTACATGGGATCGCGGGGCATGGGCGCCCTGGAGTACGTGCCCGCCCAGGACCCGGACATCGCGCACACCGACCCGCTGGACGTGGGTGAGCTCGCGGTCCTTGCCGACAATGTCCTGCGCGAACGCGCGGGCTTCTCGGTCGACGCCACGAGCACCGACGCGCTCCAGCGCATCCTCTCGGTGGGGTCGTCGGCGGGCGGGGCGCGTGCGAAGGCGGTGGTGATGTGGAACGAGGAGACCGGCGAGATGCGCTCGGGCCAGGCACCGCATGTGCCGGGGTTCGAGCACTGGATCCTCAAGTTCGACGGCATCTCCGAGAACCGCGACAAGGAACTCGCTGATCCGATGGGACACACCATCGTCGAGTACGCCTACTCCCTGATGGCGAGGAGTGCGGGGATCGACATGCCGGAGACCCGTCTGCTCCGGGAGGGCGGCCGCAGCCACTTCATGGCGAAGCGCTTCGACCGGACCGCGGACGGCGGGAAGGTCCACATGCAGACCCTGAACGGCCTCGCCCACTTCGACTTCAACATGGCCCGCGTCTACGGCTACGAGGACGCCATGCGCGTCGCGCTTCAGATCGACGTCCCGCCCGGCGACCGGTCCGAGCTCTATCGGCGGATGGTGTTCAACGTGATCGCCCGCAACCAGGACGACCACACCAAGAACATCTCGTTCCTGATGGGGCGCGACGGCCGGTGGCGCCTCTCGCCCGCGTACGACGTGACCTACGCGTTCAACCCGACCGGCCGTTGGACCGGCACCCACCAGATGCTCGTGAACGGGAAGGCGGACGGGTTCACCACGGACGACCTGCTGGCCGCGGCCGCTCACGCCCGGCTGAAGGTCGGAGAGCCGCAGCGCATCATCCGCGAGGTCACCGCAGCCGTTCGCGAGTGGCCTGATTGTGCCGAGGAGGCCGGTGTCCCGCCGGGCGTGGCCGAGCGTGTCGGCGAGACCTACCGTCTGGACCTCGCGCCGTAATCGGAGTTCCCGAGTCGGGCGGCGGGTTGGTCGATCGTCTAGCCCGGGAGTTCCCAGAGCTCGATCGGCAGACCCTCAGGATCATGGATACGGACGAAGCGTCCGTACTCGGTGTCCCACTCGGGACGGCGTTCGACCGCGATCCCTGCGATCTCCAAACGCTCCGCCAGATCGTCCAGGTCGGTGACTCGGAGATTGAGCATGAACGGCTGGTCGGCGGGAAAGTAGTCGCTGTCGGCGGCGAACGGAGCGAAGACGGTCATACCCGCCTCCTGCTGCCACACCGCCTCCGCACCGGCATCGAGTCCTAGATGCTCGCGGTACCACGTGGCCCGCGCCTGCGGATCGCGACTGCGGAAGAAGAGCCCGCCGATTCCGAGGACACTCATGCCGGCGAGGCTACCAAGGACCGTGCTGGCATCCTCATATCCGCCCGGCCCCTGCTGCGATCGTCGTAATGACGGTTATGGGGGAACCGGTGTGTGCCTTCGGCCCTCGGCTAGCCGGCGGTCGTGCCCTCCGTCCCGCCCACCTGCTCCACCACCAGGCGCTTGATCCGGGCGAGGATCGCGCCCATGCCGCGCATACGGAGCGGTGAGATGAGCTCGGACAGGCCCATCCGGGTGTAGAAGTCGGAGGGGGTCTCGAGCACTTCGTCCACCGTCGCACCCGACAGGCCCTCACGCAGGACGCCGGCATAGCCGCGGGTCGTGGGTGCTTCGGGCGGGGCGTCGAAGTACAGGGTCACGCGCCGCTCGTCATCCACCGGCGCGGCGACGAAGAACGGCGTCTGGCACTCGTGCACCTGCTCGAGCCCGTCGCGGTTCATGTCGTCCGGCAGCGGCGGGAGGCCGTTGGCGAAGTCGAGCAGGATCTGCAGCCGAAGCGCCTTGGGCGCGTCGGCGAACTCGTCGACGATCTCCTGTAGTTCGGATCTCACGGGCGGACAGGATACCCCGGACGCTCGATCGGGACACGGACGGCGTTGCCCCACTCGCACCACGACCCGTCGTAGTTGCGGACCTGCGGGAAGCCGAGCAGGTGGGTCAGCACGAACCAGGTGTGGCTGGAGCGCTCGCCGATGCGGCAGTACGCGATCACGTCGTCGGCCTTCTTGAGGCCGATCTCGCCCTCGTAGATCTCGCGCAGCTCGGAGGCCGAGCGGAACGAGCCGTCGTCGTTGGCGGCGCGCTTCCACGGGACGTTCGACGCCGTGGGGATGTGCCCGGCGCGCAGCACGCCCTCCTGTGGGTAGTCCGGCATGTGCGTGACCTCACCCGAGTACTCGCCGGGCGAACGGACGTCCACCAGGCGGCCGGGCGTGTCGAGGTGGGCGATCACGTCCTCCTTGAAGGCGCGGATCGTCGCGTCGTCGCGCGCGGTGACCGGGTATTGCGTCGGCGCGGGTGACGGGACGTCGGTGGTGAGCTCGCGGTCCTCCTCGATCCACTTCTGGCGGCCGCCGTCCATCAGGCGGACGTCGGGGTGCCCGAAGAGCGTGGTCACCCACAGGGCGTAGGCCGCCCACCAGTTGAAGTTGTCGCCGTAGAAGACGATGGTCGTGTCGCGGGTGATGCCCTTCTCGGACATGAGCGCCGCGAAGGCCTCGGGGTCGACGTAGTCACGCGCGACGGGGTCGTTGAGGTCGGTGTGCCAGTCGATCTTCACGGCGCCCGGGACGTGCCCGGTGTCGTAGAGGAGGACGTCCTCGTCCGACTCGGCGATCACCACGTTCGGGTCATCGAGGTGCTCGGCGACCCAGGCGGTGCTGACCAAGCGCTCAGGATGGGCGTACTCGGCGAACTTAGGGTTGGGATCGGCGGGGACGGCCATGTGACGCTTCCTTTCGCTTTCACAGCGGAAAGTTCAACCTAGCAAACACCACTCGGATTACTCGGTTTCTCTGCGTCGGGATGGCCGGAGGCCCGAACCGGGTCGGACGTGCCGGTCAAATCGGCTAAGCGATCTCGGCGCTCGGGACCGACTCGTGTTCGGGGCAGTCCACACGGACATCCCCAGGGCCCAGGTCCAGGTCGAGGAGGGCGCAGCGCTCATCGTCGGCCACGGTTTCGGGCTCACGGTGATAGCGGCAGGTGGGGCAGATGCGGGCGACCGCCACCAGCCCCTCCTTGTGGAGCTCACCCAGAAGCCCCAGCAGGAAGTTGAGTGCCCGGATCTTGTCGCCCTCGGACACCCCCACCAGAAGATCCTGCGCACGCGACTGCCACGCGTCGGCCGAGCGGGCGATGCCATGACCGTGCTGTGTCAGCGTGATGCGCACGCCGCGGCCGTCCTCCGGATCGGCTGTCCGGCTGACGAGGCCCTTCCGCTCGAGCGTGGTGAGCGTGTCGGACACCGTCGCCACGGTGAGGTCGAGTTCGGATGCCAGCGTGCTCGCCCGGCTGCGCTCGGGCGGATCGGTCCGCAGCCGGAGCATCAGTTGGAGCTGCGTCGGCGTCAGCCCGTGCGCTCGGGCCACCCGCGACATCTGGACGCGCATGACGTGTCCGAGTCGGTCGATGGCGGCAACCAGCTTCGGGTCCACCCCGTCGCGGGCGCCCAGGGGAAGCGGCTGTGACCGACCGAATGGCCTGCCCATCAGCGAAGTAACTGAGGTCGACGGCACATCATGGTCGCGTCAGGTTATCGGTAACCGGGGCTCCTTTACAGGCTCCCCGGCATTGTCATCGGGTAAAGCTCGGGACCATCGTCCGTCGTGGCGCGGCCTCCGCCAGAGCCAGTGTCCCTCCCGCAAGGAGAAGCAGGACGAGCGCGGCGAGCACGGCCCAGACCGACATCTCCTCCAGCTTGTGGATCGATGCGAGCGATGCGCCGATGTCGGCGTAGACGCGTTGCAGGTCCTCGTTGCTGGTCGACTGGGTGAAGATGCCGCCGGTCTGGTTGGCCAGCGCCGTCAGGGTCTCCTGCGGCGAGAGCTGGTCCGTGCGTCCGGGGTCATCACCCAGAAGGACGGAGTAGACGGGCACCCGCATGTCCGCGGCACGCTGCGCCGCGGACATCGGGTCCGACCCCCAGGAGTTCGCGCCGTCCGTCAGGAGCAGGATCCGTGCCGCCGATTGCTGCGCATCGTCGGGGGTGTTCGCGAGCGCCCCGCTCGCCTGGATGGAGTGGAGCGACGACTCGACGGCGTCACCGATGGCGGTCCCGACGCCGATGGGAAGGTCCTTGAGGGCCTCACGGACCTCACCGCGATCCGTTGTCGGAGCCACACGTACCCGGGCACCGGCGTCGAAGGTCACGAGGCCGATGGCCGCATCCTTCGGTGCCGCCTCCAGGAAGCGCTCCGCCGCGTCCACCCCGGCCTCCAGGCGGGACGGCTGCACGTCCGTCTTCTCCATCGACTTGGAGGTATCGATGGCGAGCATGACGGTGCTGCGGTTCTCCTTGGTCTCCTTGCTCATTGCCGGTCGGGCCATGGCCACGATCCCGGCACCCGCCGCAAGGACCGCGAGAATCGCGGCGACGACACGGAGCACGCGGACGCGGCGCGGGAGCGTCAGGTTGATGAGCGCGGGGTCGGCATAGGTGGCCGTCGAGCGTTTGCGGGACCGTCCCCATGCCCACAGCACGGCGGCGAACACCGGGAGGAGCAGGAGGGCCCAGAGCCATTTGGGGTCGTTCCAGGTCACGGAAACCTCGATCCGAATCGCCAGGCCGCGGCGCCGGCCAGGAAGAGGAGGAGTACGCCGATGCCGGCCGGGATGGCCGTGACCTCGTCCTTGACGGTGGTGGTCCCGATGACCGATCCCATCTTCTCGTAGACGGCGGAGAGTCCCTCGGCGTCGGTCGCCTCGTAGGTGGCGGCACCGGTGCTCTCCGCGATCGCCTTCAGGGCGTCGGGGTTCGGCGGTACGCGGCGGCCGTTGGGGAGCATCCCGTCCTGGGTGCCGAGGGCCACCGTCGCGACCGGGACACCGAGCTCGTTGGCGTGCTGGACGGCCGACTGTGTCGAACGACCGGTCGTGTTGTCGCCGTCGGACAGGAGCAGGATACGGGCGCCGTCGAGCTCGCCTCCGTCGCTGCGGTTCGGCTGCACCGACTCGATGGCGTCGAGGGAGGCGAAGATGGCCTCGCCGATCGCGGTCGCACCTTCGGCGTGAAGGTTCTCGACGGCGTTCCGGAACGCGACCCGGTCGGCCGTCGGCGGAAGCAGGGTGCTGGCAGCGCCGGAGAAGCTCACCAGGCCGATGCGGTACTGCCGCGGCACGCGGTCGGCGAACTTGAGCGCGGCATCCTGCGCGGCGCGCAGACGGTAGGGCTCGACGTCGTCGGCGGCCATCGAACCCGAGACGTCGATGGCGAGCATGATGGTCGCCTGCTCGCGTGGAACGGAGCGATTGGCCTCGGGACGGGCGGACGCGAAGATGAACGCGCCGACAGCCGCCAGTGCCAGGGCCACCGGGATGTAGGTGCGAAGCCGGGGACGGCCGGCGGCCGCAACGACCGCGTCCACGTCCGAGAACGGGAGCGCATGGCGCAGCGTCCGGCGACGGTAGAGGGCGAAGGCGGCTACCAGCGCGGGAATGGCGAGGAACAGGAGCAGCAGGAGGGGCCAGCGGAAGGACATCTAGAGAGCCTTCCGTGTGATGGACGGACGGCGGAGAGCGAGCGTGAGCGGCAACACCCAGTCGGTATCCGTCGATGCGACAAGATGGCGGGCACCGATGCGACGGAACATGTCGCGTCGCTGGCGGTCGCGCTCCTCGGAGATCTGGCGGAAGCGCTCCTGGAAGCGCGGGTCGGCGGTGTCGACGAGCACGCGGCGTCCCGACTCCACGTCGCGCAGCGTGACCGGTCCCATGACGGGGAGGTCGCGCTCGCGCGGGTCGCGCAGCTCGATCAGCACGAGCTCGTGGCGCCGGCTCATCACGCCGAGCGCCTGCTCGAGTCCGTCCTGCATGGGGAAGTCGGAGACGATCGCCACGAGTCCGCGGTGCCGGAGCACCCGGCCCATGCCCGTGATGGCCGCGACGAGATCCATGCGCTCGCCGGTCTCGACGGTGGGCACCTCGTTCATGAGGGCGAGCGACGCCACCAGGCCACGGCGGTCGCCGCGGGGCGGGAGGATCGCGTCCAGTTTGCCGCTTCCCGACACGGCCACGCCGAGGCGATCGCCGCGGCGCCGTAGGACGACGCCCAGTCCGGCGAGGACCTCGGCGGCCAGGTCGCGCTTCGTGGTGCGGACGGTTCCGAAGGCCATGGACGGCGAGACGTCGACGAGCGCCCAGGCCGTCAGCACGGGCTCCAGCTCGGGGACGCGCACCATGGGCTCGCCGGTGCGTGCGGTGAGCGGCCAGTCGAGCCAGCGCACATCGTCGCCCGGTTCATAGGCACGGGTGATGGCCTGCTCTCCCCCCGGACCGGGGCGACGACCGCGACG
Organism: uncultured Bifidobacteriaceae bacterium; assembly: GCA_964531025.1. Taxonomy (GTDB): domain Bacteria; phylum Actinomycetota; class Thermoleophilia; order Miltoncostaeales; family Miltoncostaeaceae; genus CALMEC01. The sequence goes on from CAZHDY010000001.1 coordinate 1,730,625, forward strand.
CTCCCCCTGGAGGAGACCGTCGAGGCGTCGGCCGATCCGGAGCTCGACGCGCCGGAGGACGGCGTCAGGCGACTGAACGGCCGGTTCCAAGTTCAACCTGGGGCTGGGGGATGGACTCGAGGATCGCCTCGAGGACCTGATCGGGCTTGACGTCCGCGGCGAGCGCCTCGTAGCTGAGGATCACGCGGTGGCGCAGACAGTCGAGGTAGAGGTTGTGGACGTCCTCCGGGAGGACGTAGTTGCGACCGCGCATGACGGCGAGCGCCTTCGCGCCGCGGATCATGGAGATGGAGGCGCGGGGCGATCCGCCGAGGTCGAGGTACGGTGCCAGGTGTCCGAGGCCCTCGCTGCCGGGCGTACGGGTCGCCGTCACAAGGCGCACGGCGTAGGCGCGTACGCGGTGGTCGACGAAGACGCTGTCCGCCAGTTCCTGGAGCGCGACGAGTTCATCGGTGGTGAGAAGCTCGCGCACCTCGGGGGGTGACGAGGCCATGCGGCGGACGATCTCCTCCTCGTCCTCCTGGCTGGGGTAGTCGACGATGAGCTTCATGGCGAACCGGTCGAGCTGTGCCTCGGGCAGCGCGTAGACGCCCTCGCTCTCCACCGGGTTCTGCGTCGCAAGGACGAAAAAGGGCTTGGGCACGGGGTGGGTCTCGCCGGCGATGGAGGCGTGGCCCTCGGCCATCACCTCGAGGAGCGCGGACTGCACCTTGGCGGGAGCGCGGTTGATCTCGTCGGCGAGGACGAAGTTCGCGAACACCGGGCCGAGACGCGTGGTGAAGTTGCCGGACCGGTCGAGCACCTGTCCGCCGACCACGTCCGACGGGACGAGGTCCGGCGTGAACTGGATACGGGCGAATTCACCGCCGGCCACCTTCGCCACGGTCTCCAGGGTCAGGGTCTTCGCGAGGCCCGGCACACCCTCCAGGAGCACGTGCCCGCGTGAGAGGAGTGAGACGATGACCCGGTCGAGAAGCCGGTCCTGCCCGACGATGACGCGGCGGAGCTCGTAGAGGACGGTCTCGAGCCGTTCGCGGGTCGACTGTTCCGGCGCGGGCGCCGACTGTGAGTGGGACTCGAACATCAGTGTCCTTTCGGGATGCGGACCACAGACGGTCAGCTGATGCGCGCCAGCATGGCGCGGACTCGTGAGGTGGGGACGGCGAAGGCGATGCCCACGTTGCCCTCGTCGGGGGTGCGGATGGCCGTCGGGATCCCGACGAGCTTGCCGTCGAGGTCGAACAGGCCGCCGCCCGAGTTGCCGGGGTTGACGGAGGCGTCGAACTGGATGACGGGGCGGCCGTTGTCGGTGCGGTATGCGCTGACGACGCCGGCGGTGACCGTGTTCTGGAGCCCGAACGGGCTGCCGATGGCGAACACCGTCTTGCCGTTGCGGGGAGGGCCCGCACTGTCGTCGGCGAGGTCGACTCCCGAGCCCGCCGTGGACACCGGACGGAGCACGGCGAGATCCTCGGCCTCGTTCGTCTCGATGACGTTCGCCACGATGCTCTGACCGCTGGCGGTGATCACCTCGACGCGGTCGGCTCCCTGGATGACGTGGTTGTTGGTCACGATGAGGCCGGACGGGCGGACCACGACACCGCTCCCCTGGCTGCCCTGCTGGAGGAAGCCACGGCTGGCCACGCGGACCTCGACGACCGATCCCTGGACGCGGCTGATGGCGTCCTGCAGGGCCTGCTCAGGATCGGACGAGGTCGGCGCGGAGATGGGCGTGTTGGGATCGTTGGTCGACGCGGACTCCGACGGAGCCACGAGCCGGGCCGATCCCGCGCCGACCAGGCCGGCCGTCAGAATGACGGCCAGTGCGGTGGCGATGGTGCGGTTGCTGGGACCGCGCTCGGTGCGTGCCGGGGCGGGCGCCGTCGGCGGAGGATGGCCCTCGGCCGAGGCCTGGCGGAGCTTCCGGAAGTCGGGCGACGCGTGCATCGTGCGCGCCTCGATCGTCGGAAGCTCATCGGTGTTGTGGGGACGGGGCGGAAGCGGGGGAAGCCCGCCGCCGTGGTCCGGTCGCCGTGGGATGGGGGGAAGTTCGTTCGGCACAGTTCAAGTTGTACCGTCAAAAGGTGTGAACTGTCAGTGAGTTCGATTGAGGCTCGGTGAAGAACCTCGGCGACGGTGATCGTTGATGGTGGTGAGGGATTCGGCCAGCGAGTCGGCCAGGGTGGCTCGGCCCGTGGCACGGGCAGTACGGAGTCGGAGTCGATCGAGCTTGGCCAGGGTGTCCGGGTCCGGATCGATCATCTCGGCGACGGCGGCCTCCATCTCATCCAGCCGGGCGACGAGGGATCGCACCCTCTGCCACTCGGCATCGGCCACGCCATAGGGGCCGGTCTCGTCCGAGACGGCGCCATCATCCGTGATGTCCGGGTCGTGGGCTCCCACAGTCACCACCCACGATAGCCCGTTTTCCGTCGATCGCCGCATTTGGCTCCGCCGGGACGCGACGTCGGGGTCACGGCCGTTGCCCGGTGATGCGGGAGACCCCGCGGTGGACGTCAGGCGTCGGAGGGGTTCTCTCCGCCGGTTCCCCGGTCGGGTGCGGCATCCGAGGATGTCGTGGACGCCTCCGAACCCTCGGCGGCGACGGCGACCTTGCGCTTGCGGCGGCGCCGGCGTCGCTTGCGGGTCGGAGTGTCCGGCGTCGCCGCGGGATCGCCGCCGTTCGCCGATGGGGCGGCACTCTCCGCGTTCTGCGCGGATGACGCATCCTCGCCGGTCGGCGTCCCGTCACCGTTCTTCGCGGTCTCGTTCACCGAGGCGGTGGACAGCCGGCGTCGGCGCCGCCGGCGCCGCGATCGTGACTCGCCGTCGTCCGTGATGTCGACGACCTCGGGTTCAGGCAGGCGAGGCGACTTGGACTGCTGTGCGCGCCATGCCTTCACGCCGGTGAGAGCACGCTGCGCCATGGCGCCCACCGCGGCCCGCAGCGATCGCGAAGCGTCCTGCGTGGTCCAGTCGATGCCGTCGAGAAAGGCCCGAAGACCGGCCCATCCTCCGCATGCCAGTGCACCACGGGCGCACATGCGGAGGTTCTCGGCGCGATTGGGCACGTCACCCGGACCCAGCATCAGGATCAGGCGGGCGGCCTGGCCCAGTCGCAGGGTGGGCGGCTCCGAGGGAGGAACCGGATCCGGCGGCGGACCGCCGGCGGCACGGAGCCACATGGCGATGAGCGCCAGCTCGCCGCCGTTGCCGATGATGTGCCGAGCCTCCCACGCCGCGATGCGGTGAAGCTCCTGGTTGCGCCCCGGACGCAGATCGGCGAGCGAGCGCGACACGTCCCACGTCCAGGCCGGCGCCCACGACGAGGCCTCGTCCAGCGCAGACCAGCGTCGCCGGCGTTCGCTCGACCGGGCGAACTGGTCGAGGGCGGCGATCCGATCCCACTTGTTCGCCTGGTCCACATGCCACCAGAGGGCCCGGAGCCGCTCGCGTCCGGTCATCCGGAGCCGGTCGAGGATGCTTCGCGGGACATCGACGGGAAGGCCGGTCCGCAGATCGGGGTGCACCAGCATGGCCGTGGCCCATGCCCGCCAGATCGGCTGGTCGGCTCCGTCGGCTGCGCGTCGCGCGACCACGCCGGTGAGCGCCCACCACGCGAGGGCGGCGTCCTCGCTGAAGCCGGCGGTGATGGCCTCCACGAGCTCCGGGATGGTGATCTCGCGCCCGGCGGCCGCCACCCAGTCTTCGAGGGCCCCCCGCGGCAGCATGCCGGGGTCCGCTCCGCGCCATCCGCCGTCGGCCAGCCCTGCCACGATGTTCTCGGGCGAGGCCGCCGGGTTGACCAGCTTGGCGACGCCGCCGTCCTTGTCGGCGAGCAACTTGGCGGCGGCGGCCAGCTTGCCGGACTCGGCTCCGTCGGGCGGTCCCGCCACCCGGCCGAGCGGCTTGTACCAGCCCATGCCGTAGAGGTCGTGGCTCGTCTGGACACCCATCGGATCCCCGGCCGGGAGAAACTCGACGGACACCGCCTCCTTGCCCTCCTGGGGGCGCATCACCCGTCCCAGGCGCTGCACGAAGACGCGTTCGGATGTGGTCGGCGCGAGATGCATCACCACGGCCGCGCGGGTCTCGTCCCACCCCTCGGTGAGCAGGTCTGCGTTGCACAGGACGTCGATGTCACCGCGACCGAAGGCGCTCAGGATCGTCGAGAGATCACGGGCCGGTGTCTGACCGGAGACGGCTGCGGCTCGCACGTCGCGGTCGATCAACTCGTCTGCGAGCGCATGTGCCTGCGCCACGGTGGCGGTGTAGGCGACGCCCGCGAGCTCCATCGGGGCGAAGTGCTCCGTCCAGACGTCGGCACATGCCTGATGCCAGAGGGCGCGATCCAGGGCGCGACCGAGGCTCGCCTGGTCGAAGTCGCCGCGGACACGCGCCACGTCCGAGAGGTCGACGGCCCGCTCCACCCGGAGGCTGCGCAGCGGAGCCAGGATGCCCCGTTTGATGGCCTCGAGGCGATCGAGCGTCGCGGCCACGGGCCCCAGCACCTGCTCGACGTGGCCGGTGGTGGTGGCGGGCGTCGCGGTGAATCCGACGATAAGCGCGTTCTTCGCGCGATTCAGGAGCGCCCGGGTCTGGGCTCCAAGCGTCGTATGGGCCTCGTCGCAGATGATGAGCCCGATGTGATCCCACTCGATCTCGTCCGCGTGACGCAATGAGGCCTGGTAGGTGGCGATGGTGACGCCGTCGCGTCCGGCCGCCAGGGGGCCGTCCATGTTGTGCCGGACGCCGGGGAAGAACCGCACCAGCGAGGCGGCGGTCTGGTCGGCCAGATTGCGGCGCGGTACGAGGACCAGGGTGGGGATTCCCAGCGCTGCCGCGAGCGCGCAGAAGGTGATGGTCTTGCCGGATCCGGTGGGCGCGTGGACCCAGGTGCGGGTGGCTCCCATGCCGATGTGGGTCGCGAGTTCGTCCAGCGCCTCCAGCTGATGCTCGCGCAGCGTGACGCCGGGCCACGCCTTCTGCGGATCGGCAAGGGCCGCTCGAAGTGCATCGATGCGCGGCGCTTCCACGCCGGATGTCGTGCTGCTCATAGAGTCAATGGCTCCACCAGCCCGGTTCGAACCGCGTCGTCGCACACCGCACGGGGTTCGATCAGCAAACGGCTCCCAGGCACTCCCGGCCGGGGAGGGATCGGTCGAGAAAGGGCCCTCGACACGCGTCGCCGCCCATCTTACACTCCCGCCGCGGGAGGGACCGTCCTCCCGGAGGGGTTCCGCCCACCGGGCCATGGAAGTGCTTCCGAGCCGGGACACTAAAATCGGCGCCGGTGAAGGGATCCAATGTCAGCCGGGCGGTGATACTCGCCGTGTCCTGCCTCGTCCTCGGATTCGTGGGTGGCTGGACCCTCGCGAGCATCGGGTCGGACACCGTTTCGCTGCCGGACGTGAACCTCGACACCACCGTTGCCGACACCACGGCGACCGAGACGACCACCGGCGGCGTGACGAACACGACGGGAACGGGATCCCAGACGGGTACCGTGCCGACCCCCGCCCCGGTCGTCCGATCGGAGGTCACGATCCAGGTACTGAACGGAAGTGGCGTGGCGGGACGTGCGGCCGGGATCGCCACCCAGCTGAAGGGGAAGGGCTGGACCGACGTTCTCACGGGCAATGCCGAGGTCAGCGCGGGAACGACGATCTACTACCGGGAGGGTTCGAAGGAGGCCGCGGATGAGGTCGGCGCCGACCTGTCGGTCACCCAGGTCACGCCGCTCGAGGGGGCCGCTGTGACGACTCCCGATGCATCGGTTGAAGTGGTGGTGGTTCTCGGGACGTGACGGCCGGCCGGGACCGCGTCACAGACGGTGATCGGTCGGGTAGCCTTGTGCAGGGATTTTCGGCCGTGGACGTCACCGACAGCACATTCAACGATCTGGTGCTCGCACGTTCGCGGGAGACCCCGGTCGTCGTCGACTTCTGGGCGCCGTGGTGCGCACCGTGCCGGCAGCTGACGCCGCTGATCGAGAGAGTCGCCGCGCGCTATGAGGACGACGTGATCCTCGTGAAGGTCAACGTGGACGACAACCCGGCCGTCGCGTCGCAGTACCGCATCCAGGGTATCCCGGCCATTCGTGCATTCCGTGACGCCGCGATCGTCGCGCAGTTCGACGGGCTGGTGGCGGAGGACGCCCTCGACAGGTTCTTCGAGGGGCTCGTGCCCTCCGAGGTGGATCGCCTTGTCGCAGAGGGCGACGAGGAGTCGTTGCGGGACGCCCTCCAGCAGGACGGAACCCGGACCGACGCACGGGTGCTTCTCGGGCGCATCCTTCTCGACACCGGTCGTGCCGACGAGGCCCAGGAGATCCTGCGGCCGGCGCGACACGATCCGGAGGCGGAGGGTCTTCTGGCGCGCATCTCCCTCACGTCGGAGGACACTCCGGACATCCAGGCGGCACTGGCCGCGCTGGGTCGCGGTGACCCGGAGGCGTCACTGCCGCATCTCCTCGACGCCGTCGCCGCGAGCTCGGGTGATCTTCGCGAGACGCTTCGCAAGGCGATGGTCGGCGTCTTCGGGGAGCTCGGAGATCAGCACCCGTCGACGGTCAAATTCCGCCGTCGGCTGGCGCAGACCCTCTACTGAGGTCCAAAGGGACGCACGCCGGTCAGGACTCGGTGGAGTCCCCGTCCGGTGTTCCGGCGGCCGCCGACTCGGCCTCCTCCTTTGCGCGCTCCCCACGGGCTGCGGCACGACGGGCGAAGATCATGGCCACGATGCCGAGGGCGATGACCACACCGCCGACGATCCAGACCCAGGGTGCGACGCCGCCCTTGTCGGGGGCCTTCTCACCCAGCTCCAGCGCGGCATTCGCGTCGGCCTGCTGGAGGCGGTTCACGACGTTGACGGCACCCTGGGCGGTGTGGTCCATGAGGGCGGATCGCTCCTGCGTAAGGGCGTCGTCGACCTCCGCCTGGAAGGCGTCGGCGCTGATCCCGATTCCCCGGGGAGCGAGAAGGACGACGGCGTCGATGTTGTCGATCCCCCCGACCTTCTCGGCGACATCCCGGCGCAGGCTTCGGGCCATCTGGTCCAGAGATTCACCGCTGGGCGTGTCGGCGACGATGACGTAGCGCGTGGGGAACGCCTTGCCCGGCTGTTCCAGATCGCGCACCGAGTCTTCAAGTAGGGCACGGTCGCCATCACTCAGTTCGGCGCCCTTCGCGACGACCACGGGTGTGGAGGCGACGGTGGCGACGTCGACGTCGACGTCGACGTAGGCGGGATCGGCAGCCTTGGCCGTCGTGGTCTGCGCCAGGGCCGGCGCGGCCGCGAGACCGAGGACGAGGAGGATGAGGGCGAGGAGGCGGTTGTTCATGAGAGCTATTTCGGTGGCGGTACGGGGGATCAGGGCCGGATGAGAACGGGAGTACCCGGGGCGACGAGGCGTGAGATGCGGAGGATGGCGTCGTTGTAGTGGCGGATGCAGCCGTTGCTGGCGCGTTTTCCGATGGAGTCGGGGACGCTTGTTCCGTGGAGGGCGAAGCGGCCGTTGCCGCCGGCGTATTCGTTGAGGACGTTGGAGTATCCGGTGGTCGGCATGATGACCGGTCCGAGGAAGCCCTTCGGCGGGCCGAGTACCTTCTCGGCGATCGCGAAGTGCCCCACGGGCGTGGGCGTCTTCACGGCACCGACGGCGTCTTTCTCGCGCAGCACCAGCCGGTTGTCGCGGTAGACGTACGTCCGCCGCTCACTGATGTCGACCATGATGCGCACCCGGTTCGCGCGGAAGCGCAGGTAGTCGGAGGGGACCCATCCGGTGGTGCCGTTGGGCCGGATCGGGAGGAGCAGCTTTGTCCATTCCTGGCCGTCGATGACGCGGTGGCTGAGGACGAGGAGGATGGTTGGTCCGCCGCCCAGCGGGGCCACGGGCTGCACCGTCATGACGGCTTTGGCGCGGTGGTTCGGCTGGGCCTTGGCGACGACCGGGGCGAGCACCCGTGCGTTCCACGACAGCGACGGCGTCGGCGGCTTCGGTGTCAGGTGTGGCGGACGGGCCGGTGGCGCCGGGTCGTCGGTCTGCGCGCCGGCCGTCGGCACGGTGGCGACCAGGCCGAGGGCGGCCACGAGCGCGAGGGATGTCCGAACCATGCGTGATGCGCCGGAGCGGACGAACGGGAGGAGGCGGATCGTCATGCTCCCGCATGTATCGGTGCTGCGGTCGCCGGACCTTAGGTCACATGGCAACTGCGGCGGGTGTCAACCATTGCGATGGCCCATTAGGGCCGGATGTGCAGCGGTGTTCCCGGGGCGACGAGGCGTGAGATGCGGTGGATCGCGTCGTTGTAGTGGCGGATGCAGCCGTTGCTGGCGCGTTTTCCGATGGAGTCGGGGACGCTTGTTCCGTGGAGGGCGAAGCGGCCGTTGCCGCCGGCGTATTCGTTGAGGACGTTGGAGTATCCGGTGGTCGGCATGATGACCGGTCCGAGGAAGCCCTTCGGCGGGCCGAGTACCTTCTCGGCGATCGCGAAGTGCCCCACGGGCGTGGGCGTCTTCACGGCACCGACGGCGTCTTTCTCGCGCAGCACCAGCCGGTTGTCGCGGTAGACGTACGTCCGCCGCTCACTGATGTCGACCATGATGCGCACCCGGTTCGCGCGGAAGCGCAGGTAGTCGGAGGGGACCCATCCGGTGGTGCCGTTGGGCCGGATCGGGAGGAGCAGCTTTGTCCATTCCTGGCCGTCGATGACGCGGTGGCTGAGGACGAGGAGGATGGTTGGTCCGCCGCCCAGCGGGGCCACGGGCTGCACCGTCATGACGGCTTTGGCGCGGTGGTTCGGCTGGGCCTTGGCGACGACCGGGGCGAGCACGCGCGCGTTCCACGACAGGGACGGCGTCGGCGGCTTCGGCGTCAGGTGGGCGGCCCGAGGTGGGAGGGGCTCCTCCTGGCCCATGGCGACCGGCGCGGATGCCAGGATGCCGAGGCCGACGAGAAGAAGCGCAACGTGTGAACGGATGGTGCGAGACCCGCCCGAACGGCTCAGCCACGCGACTCCTGCCAGTATTCTCATGGCCGCGAAGGTAGCACGAGGACTTATGAAACCCATGAAGCATGCGTAAGAGTTGATCGCCGGTCTGAGTACCCTCGCCGCCTGGTTCGCGAGCGGCGGGTTCGTCCATGCAAGTGTCCTCGGGGCGATGGATAACGTCGCCAACTGGGCCGAACACAACGGCTACCCGGCCATCGCCCTGATCGTGGCTCTGGACGGTGTGATCCCGATCTTTCCGGGTGAGACGGTGGTGGTGGCCGGTGGCCACCTGGCCGGTCAGGGGAGCCTGTGGATCGTGGGGGTCGTCATCGCCGGGATGATCGGCGCGATGATCGGCGATTCCACCGCGTACTGGCTCGGACGTGCGGGTGGTGAACGTATCGATCGATGGCTCATGCGGGTTGCAGGGCGCGATCGTCTGGAGGCCGCCCAGCACATGGTGCAGCGTCGCGGTCCCGTGCTCGTCACCGCCGGCCGGTTCCTCCCGGGTATCCGCATCGCCATCAACTTCACCTGCGGCGCCGGGCACATGACCTACCGCAAGTTCCTGACCTTCAACGCCCTCGGGGCGCTCATCTGGTCGGTGCAGGCGACGATCCTCGGGTACATCTTCGGCAAGCGGTTCGAGGACCGGCCGTGGATCGGGCTCACCATCGCCGTCTCCATCGCTGTCCTCATCGGTGGCCTCGTCGCCCTCTATGAGCACCGGAAGGTCAAGCGCGAGCATGCCTATGCCCGCGAGAGAGACGTGATCCTCGACCACGACGCCGATGCCGACGGTTCCGAGACGGAGACCTCCGACACGACCTCGGCGTGACGTTTCGTCCGGTTCATCCCGAGCGGCTCGTCACGGCGCTCGATCGTGTGGGTTCGACCGCTTTCGGTCTCTTGGCGGTGGGGCGTCCGGCATGTCCGGCGTGTGAACTGCTGGAGGTGAGCCTCGGGCTGGTGGCGGCTGTCCGTCCGGGTCTTGTCGTCGCCTCCACAGAACTCGAATCCCCCGAAGACTGGGCGGCACGCGAGACGCATCTCTGGCCGAGGGGAATCCGCGTGAGCCGGGCGAGCATGCCGACGCTGGTGCTGCTGCGCGAGGGGGCCGCGGTCTCGCACCGGCATGCCGGAGGTCCGGCGGCCGCCATCGACGAATGGCTCGCCGAGCATCTGGGGCCGGCGGCGACACCCCTCACCGGTGTCTCAGATCTGGAACGCGGGGCGCTTCGTGAGGTGGCCGGTCTCCGTGAGCGCCACCTCGCACTGCGTGCGGTACGACCTCACGTGGACTGAGGCCCGCCGCCTCTGTCGTGGCTCAGCCGGCGATGCGCCCTGTTTCCTCGGTCAACTCGCGCAGCCAGCGTGCGTGGTCGATCGTCAGCTGACCACTCTCCAGTCGCCAGCGCCAGTTCCCCTCGACGGTCCCGGGTGTGTTCATCCGCCCCTCGGGTCCCAACCCGATGATGTCCTGTGCGGGCGTGATCGCGATCCGCGCCGGCGCGTGGTACGCCAGCTTGACCATCACGCGATGTGGGGCCTCGTCCTCGATCCCGCATCGATCGGCGGACTCGCGCACGTGCCAACGTACCCGGTCGTCGATTCCGGCCCACCATTCATTGACCGTGGCGTTGTCGTGGGTGCCCGGATAGGCGACCCGGTCACTCTCGTGCCACAGACGCCCGTCCTGCACCGGGTGGTCGTCCATCTCGAATTGCAGGACCATCATCCCCGGTAGGTCGAAGGCCTGGCGCAGCGCATCGACGTCCGGCGTGATGATCCCCAGGTCCTCTGCCACGATGGGGATATCGTCCCCCAGTGCGCGCCCGATGGCGGTGAGAAGCTCGTGACCGGGCGTGTGGATCCATTCTCCGTCCCGGGCGGTGGTCGCCCCGGCGGGAACGGCCCAGTGCGCGGCGAGGCCGCGGAAGTGATCCAGACGGACCGCGTCGTGGAGGTCGAGTGCCCGGCGAAGGCGGGCGATCCACCACGTGAAGCCATCGGCGCGGAGGCGATCCCAGTCGTAGAGGGGGTTCCCCCACAGCTGCCCGTCGTCGCTGAAGTAGTCGGGAGGGACGCCGGCGACGGCATCGGTCCGGAAGTACTCCGGGTGGCTGCGCTCGTCCGCGCCCTCGGCGGCGACGTAGAGAGGAAGATCACCCAGGATGCGGATGCCCCGGGCGTTCGCATACTCACGGACCTCGCGCCAGCGGCGCTCGAAACGGACCTGGTCCAGGAGCGCGTCGTGGCCCTCCGATCGCTCCCAGTCGTCCGCCCACCCGGCGTTACGCTCGTGGAAGCCGGTGAGCTCGTCGGGTCGCACGGGGGTGCCGTCGTGCGGGACGAGCCGGCTCCAGGCGGCGAAGGCAGACCGGCCGGCATACGGCGACCCGAACCCGTCGGGCGGTGCGAGCGGCAGGATCTGCCACCAGCGCTGGCCGGCCTCGGCCAGCCAGTCGATGAACCGCTCAGCGTGATCGTCGAGCACGCCGTTCGGGAGCGATGTCACATGGAGGAGCACCCCGGCGGACCGTCGCTTGAGGACACCGCCGGTCATGGTGCCGACACCCTCGGGGGCGATGTCGTTCGCGGTGCAGTGTCCGGTGGAGCGGTCATCGCGGCGGAGGTTAGCCCGGCGTCCATGGGTGAGGACCGTCCCGGAAGTGGCGGCGGCGACCCGCGCGGTGGGTTCGCCTCCATCCGCCTCCGGTACCCTTCGGAGGTTCATGACCCGGATCGACGAACTGCTCCGTGAGGGCCCGACCCTCTCCTTCGAGTTCTTCCCGCCGAAGACTCCTACGGGCGAGGCGGAGTTCGATCGTGCCGTCGGTGAGCTCGCCGCGCTGGGACCGGCGTACGTCTCGGTGACCTACGGCGCCCTGGGCGGTGTGCGGCATCTGACCCGGGACGTCGTGCTGCGTGTCAACCGGGAGTTCAGCTTTCCCGCGATGCCGCATCTGACGTGCGTCGGTCACACCCGCGCCGAGATCGAGGAGCTTCTGCGGGTCTACCGAGAGGGCGGCGTCCAGAACATCCTGGCTCTGGCCGGCGACCCGCCGGAGGAGGGAGCGAGGGAGGGTGATTTCCACTTCGCCACGGACCTCATCGATGTCGTCCGGCAGGCCGGAGACTTCGCCATCGGCGTGGCGGCCTTCCCCGAGGGGCATCCGCGGTCGCCCTCCCTGTCGGATGACCGTCGACGGTTGGCCGAGAAGCTCGCGCTGGCCGACTTCGGGCTCACTCAGTTCTTCTTCGACATCGACTCCTATCGCCGCCTGATCGACGACCTGGAGGCACTTGGAAACACGACGCCGGTCATCCCCGGCGTGATGCCCTTCACCAGCGTGGCGGGTACGTGTCGTATGGCGGCCATGAACGGCACCACGATCCCGCCAGAGTTGGCGGAGCGTATGGATCGTGTGGCCGACGATCCCGAGGCCACCCGTGAGCTCGGAGTCGAGGTCGCAACCGGGCTGGTCGCGGCGCTTCTGGAGGACGGCGCACCGGGGATCCATCTCTACGCGATGAACCGGTCGGCGTCCATCCGTGAGATCTACGCGTCGCTCGAGCTGGGGCCGTTCCCGGTGCACGGCTCCGGCGGCAGGTAGCTCGGAGCGCGACGCTCGTCATCGGAGGCGAGGTCGCGACGCCTCGTCGTGTGCCCGCAGCCGGACGGGGCGGGCGTCACGGTCCGGCTCTCCCCTCCCCGGCGGGTGCGGCCCGGGGAGGAGAGAGACTCGATCCGCGTTAGATGGTCGATCCCACGATTCCGTGGAACCAACCGTCTAGCGAACGCCGAGCGAGACGGCCTTGCAGGCCTGGGCAGCCTTCGCGCGGGTGCTGGCGACGCAGTGCTTGTATTCGTCGACCGTCACGTAGCGCTTCGGCGTGCCCACGGCGATCACGCGGACGCGGTACTGCTTCGGGATCGTCCCGTAGCGGATGACGCGCTTGTACTCGCGCTTGGCGTTGGGACGAAGAGTCGCGACGGTGACGTATCCCTTGTTCGTCTTGCGCTGGATGAGCACGCGGACCGCGTTGCTCGCCGCGATCCCGTCCACGCGGGAGAAGAAGCCCGAGAAGGTCAGAGTGCGGTTGAAGCTCGAGTGGAATGCCGACGGGTAGTGCCTGAGGTAGGCGCGTGCGGTGAACGGGTTCGCCGCATCCGTCTGAGCGGCGATCCCGTGTGCCGGAGACGCAAGGACACGGGCGTAGAAGATCGTGTTCTCCTTCAGCCACACCGTCCGCGAGATGGGCGCGCCGAAGTAGTCGCTCTCGGCGGCGACGGTCTCGCCGTCACCGGTCCGGGCGATGATCTGGACCTTCGCGTAGCCGACCCCGCTCACATAGCCGGGCTCGACATTCGCGTCGTTGAGAACCTGGACGTCGAACTTGAAGGCTGTGTACGGAGCGCCGAACGCATACCCGCCACCCTTGACGGGGTACGCGGGGGAGGACTTGGTGACCTGGGGTGTCACCTGCATCTGGATGGTCGCGGCGTTCGCGTTGACCGCGCCGGCGGCGGCGATGGCCACTGCGATGAAGACCCGCTTGAGCATCAGCTCTACCTTTCGTGCTGGGAAATCGCTGTGGGCAGGAACCTATGGGACCGGTGACCGAAGTGTGAAGGACGATGTGTCGTGTCCGAACATTCTGTTTACATGCTTGTCGTCAGGCTTCTCGATCTGGAGGACGGGCGGAAGGGGCGTGTGGTCCACGTCAGCCCGCCGTCGTTCGGGCCTGCGGGGTTCTGGGCGTCTGCGGCGAACATGTGGGTGGCGGAGGCGTTTCGGTCATCCGAACATGGACAAACCTAAGCGTGGTCTCTCCAGAACCGCACGTCCTGGGGCCATGCGCGTGAGTCCCGGTCCGTCCATGTGTCACTCCCGCCCTCGTAGAAACGATCACTTCCATGACAGGTGGTAGGCGAATGCGTCGCTTGATTCTCGGTGTCACGGCCACTGCGGCCGTACTCGCCCTCTCATCAACGGTGCACGCCGCACCCGCCCTCCGGGTGACCGGCGAGTACACGCTCACGGACGTCCGGGGACACGCGGCCGCGTGGTCCGTGAACACCTCGGTGGCGGACGAGCGCGAGGTGCTCCCCGCGCGACTCACACGCGCGTCCGCCCCGACGCGTACCTATGAGTGCGATACCGACGGCTCCGGGGGCGGCACCAGCACGGTGCGGATCACCGGTGTGGTCACACCTGCGGCCCGGGTCAGCTTCGGCGTCAACTACAGCCTGCGCCGGGGTACCGCGCAGCTGACGTTCGCGCCTGTTCCGGGAAGCACCGGTGAGGTCGGTACGGAGACGGTGACCGCCTGTACGGCCCCGTTCGACGGCGCCAACGGGACCGACGTCTCCAAGCGCTCCGTGGAGGTCATGGCGGACGGACTCGCCACGCCACGGCCGTGGGTGATGCGCCGCCAGGCGGACGGATCGTGGGTCGTCGCCGGTACCCAGACGGTCAACGGGCAGACGCTACGGGCCGATCTCCGGCTCGGCGGTCAGCGCCTGATCCCGGGGGCCGGCTGTCGCATCCCGACCAACGCCGAGCTCGCGCACCTCCGGTCATTCGATGCCGTGAAGCGGTATCTCGTCCGTGACGGCTTCACCCGCCCGGGTACGCAGAGCCGTCCGTCGAAGACGGTACCCCGTGGACGGTTCTTCATCCTCGAGCGGGCGCGTGGCTACTCGGTCGGTATCTGCGGGGCCCGGACGGTGAACATCGTGCGCTCGACGGGTCCGAGCGGCGGGACGTCGAGCTGGGTGCGGTAGGGATGTGAGGGACGTTCGCGGGCGTCGCTGCGCCCGTGGGACGAACCTCTATCCTCCCGTGGAACACAGACGAACGAGGGTGTCATGGGATCAATCGCAGAGCGGCTCGACGAGGACATGAAGACGGCGATGCGCGCCAAGGAGAAGGAGCGCCTCGGCGTCATCCGTCGTGCGCGCGCCGCGATCAAGAACGCCGAGATCGACGCCAAGGGCGAGCTGGACGACGCGGCCGTCGAGAAGGTGCTCCGCTCGCTCGTGAAGCAGCACCGCGACTCGATCGAGCAGTTCACGGCCGGCGGTCGCACGGAGCGCGCCGAGACGGAGAAGGCCGAGATGGCGGTGCTCGAGGAGTACCTGCCGCAGCAGCTCAGCGAGGCCGAGATCGAGCCCATCGTGCGCGCCGCCATCGACGAGGTCGGTGCGACCTCCATGAAGGACATGGGCCAGGTCATGCGCGTCGTCATGCAGAAGACCGGGGGCGCGGCCGACGGCGGCATGGTCAACGGCATCGTCAAGGCCGTCCTCGCGGAGAGCTCCGAGTAGCGCGTGCGATGGCATGAGGTCTGTCGGGCGGTGCCCGACCTGGCAGCCGAGGTCGAGGAATCGATGGATCTCGGCAACCACAAGACCCTCGCCACCCTCCGGCCCGACGGATCCCCGCGGGTCTCGGCCATCGAGGCGCGGTTCATCGGCGGTGAGCTCTGGCTCGCCTCGATATGGCGTACTCCCAAGGCGCTCGACCTCCACCGTGACCCGCGTCTGGCGCTGCACAGCTCGTCCCTTGAGCCCGGCGTCTGGGAGGGCGATGCCAAGATCGCCGGCCGGGCCGTTGAGGTCGATGAACCCGGCGCGCACGAGCGGTTCGCGGAGGCCGCAGGAACGGCGCCGCCAGGAACGTCGTTCCATCTTTTCCGGGTCGATGTGGACGAGGTCGTCGTCCTGCGGCTCGGCGACCCGCCGGACCACATCGCCGCCCGCCGCTGGGTTCCCGGCGGCGCGATCGTCGCCACGATCCTCTCCTGACGCGGGAGCACGGGCGCCCTCAGACGATGGCGCCGGAGGGGCGGTTCTCGTCGATGGGTGCGTTGTCGATCATGATCGCTGCCAGGTCCAGCCCTTGACGTCGGGCATGTCCTCCAGGTGCTCCCGGATGTAGGTCTCGTGCTCGGCGAGGCGCTCGTCGCAGTAGTCGCTGAGGGCATCCCATCCGCGGACCCGGCGGCTGCACCGGCGGAGTACCTCCTTGGCCAGGTGGAACCGGCTCATCCGGTTGCGGACGACCATGTCGAACGGGGTGGTCGTCGTGCCCTCCTCGGTGAACCCGCGCACGTGGAAGCGGCCCGGATCCGAGCGGCCGTGGACCAGCTGGTGGACCGCTCGGGGATAGCCGTGGAAGGCGAAGACGACGTGCGTGTTCGGTGCGAACATCGCATCGAACTGACTGTCCGAGAAGCCGTGCGGGTGGTCGTTCTCGGGCAGCAGAGCCATCAGGTCGATGACGTTGACGAACCTCACCTTGAGGTCGGGCACCCGCTCGTACAGCAGGTCGGCCGCCGCGAGGGCCTCCTGCGTCGGTACGTCTCCGGCGGATGCGAGCAAGATGTCGGGCGTCTCGCCGGGAGCGCAGTTGCTCGCCCACTCCCAGATGCCCGCGCCCGCGGCGCAGTGGACGTGTGCCTCATCCAGAGTCAGGTACTGAAGGTGCGGCTGCTTGTCGACGACGACCAGGTTGACGTGGTCCTTACTGCGCAGGCAGTGGTCGACGATCGAGAGGGACGTGTTGGCGTCGACGGGTAACCAGACGCGCACGACCTCGGGTGAGAGCGGCATAAGGGTGTCGATGAGTCCGGGCCCCTGGTGCGAGAACCCGTTGTGGTCGTTGCGCCAGCACGTCGAGGTGAGGAGAACGTTGAGTGATGCGACGCTCTCACGCCATGGGAGCGGCTGGGCGTGCTGCAGCCACTTCGTGTGCTGCACCGCCATCGATGCGGACACCATCGCGAAGGCCTCGTAGGTGGCGAAGAAGCCATGCCGCCCCGACAGGAGGTAGCCCTCCAGCCAGCCCTGGCACAGGTGCTCGGAGAGCACCTCCATGACCCGCCCGTCGGGTCCGAGCCCGACGTCGAAGGGCTCGGCCGGCTCCATGAAGCAGCGGTCGGTGATCTCGAACACGTCCTGCAGTCGGTTGCTGGCGGTCTCGTCCGGGCAGAACAGCCGGAACGTGCCCCCGCCGTCCTCGGTCGTCGTCGCCGCGTACACATCGCGCATGAGGGCGCCCGTGGACCGGGTGTTCTCGTACCGGATCGTTCCGCGGGTCCCCTGCAGATCGAACTCGTATGCCGCGAGGTCCGGAATCGGAAGGGGCTGCAGCAGACGCCCGCCGTTGGCATGCGGGCTGGCCGACATCCGACGGTCTCCGACGGGGGCGAGGGCCCGCAGGCGGTCCACCAGCTGTCCGTCGGCGTCGAACAGCTCGTCGGGGCGGTATGACCGCATCCACTTCTCGAGCAGGGCGAGGTGCGCGGGGTTCTCGCGCACCCCCGACAGCGGGACCTGGTGTGACCGTTGCGTGCCTTCGACGAGAACACCGTCGACCTCGTGCGGACCGGTCCACCCCTTCGGGGTGCGCAGGATGATCGCGGGCCAGTCGCGTCGCCACTGGGCGGTCGGCGCACCGGCGGATCGCGCCTCACGTTGCAGTTCGACGATCCGCTCATGGGCGTCGCAGATCGCGGTGTACAGCCGGGGGAAGACGTCGCGTGGATCGTCTCCGGCGATGACCACGGGATCCCATCCCTGCGCGGCGAGGTACGCCGCCGCGTTCTCGTCGGTGTCGCGCCCCATGACCGTCGGGCCCGCGATCTTGTATCCGTTCAGGTGGAGGATCGGCAGGACGGCGCCGTCGCGGCGGGGGTTCAGGAAGCTCGGCAGACGCCACGACGCGGCGAGCGGACCGGTCTCGGCCTCGCCGTCACCCACGACGCAGGCGACGACGAGGTCCGGGTTGTCGAACGCGGCACCCGCGGCATGGACGAGCGCGTAGCCGAGCTCGCCACCCTCATGGATGCTGCCGGGGGTCTGCACCGACACGTGGCTCGGGACGCCTCCGGGTGAGGAGAACTGCCGGAACAGGCGCAGGATGCCGCCCTCGGTGGGGCCGACGTCCGGGTAGACCTCGCTGTAGGTGCCCTCCAGCCATCCGGCGGCCACCAGCGCGGGTCCGCCGTGACCGGGACCGGTGACGTAGATCCAGTTCGAGTCTGTCGCGCGGATCCGCCGGTTGATGAGGGCGTAGACCATGGACAGCCCGGGACAGGTACCCCAATGTCCCAGCAGCCGGGGCTTGATCTGCTCGGCCGTCAGGGGCTGCCGCAGCAGGGGGTTGTCCCGGAGGTAGATCTGGCCCACCGTCAGGAAGTTGGCGGCGGCCCACCAGTCGAGGTCGTCGGTGAGGGCGGTGTCGTCGTAGTGCGCGGGCATTCCGAGGCGACCTTTCTGCCGGGTTCCGGTGGGTGTGTCGATCAGTGCGACGCACCCTTTCACGAGAGCATGAGACGCCGCCCCGGGCAACGACTTCGGCTGGGGCATGACCGACCGGGTCTGTCACCCTCCGTTCGCCGGACGGACATCGGTCGGTCGTCCATGACCGTCGAAGGCTTGTCGTCAGAGCGGTCACGGTCAATGGCGTGTACCGTGCCGCCATCACACGTCAGGGGGCGAGATGGGAGACACGCAGCACGGGGCCAGTGAGGTCGGTGCCGGCTTCGACCAGGCGGCGACGACCTACGACGATCTGCTCCGCCACAACCACACGGGCGCGGTGCGTCTGATCGGTGCCCTTCCCGATGGCGAGTATCGTCGCGTCCTCGACGTCGGATGTGGAACCGGCTTCGCCACCTTCGCGATGCATGAGCGCTTCGGCATGCTGCAGGCGCTCGGTGTCGACCCCTCGGGCGAGATGCTCGCGGTCATGCGCGAGTCGGCCACGCGGCTGGCTCCCGATCTCGACCTTGAACTGCTCGTGGGCGACGCGCTGGCCCTTCCTGCCGCGGATGCCTCCGTCGATGCCGTCATCTCGACCATGGCGTTCCACTGGTTCCCCGACAAGGTCGGTGCGGTGCGCGAGATGTCCCGCGTGGTGCGTCCGGGCGGCATCGTGGCGATCCTGACCGCCGGTCGCGGAACCGATGCCGAGCTCCTCGAGATCATGCGGGCCATGGACCCGCCCGTGCCGCCTGCATGGACGGGGGTCTTCGATCACATCCATCGCGACGTGCGCGAGATCGAGGACATGTACGAGGCCGCCGGCCTCGAGACCGTCGACATCTGGTCCGAGACGCGCCGCCGGAGGATCCCGGCGCTCGACTACCTTGCCCGTCTGCAGGCCGTCGCCGCGCACCTGTCGGCCGACCTCGACCCCGCGGAGGCCGAGGCTCACGCGGCGCGGCTGGGCGAGGCACTCACCGCGGCATCAGGTCCGCGCGGCTTCGACTACACCTTCGTCAAGCTCTTCGCGATCGGTCGTAAGCCAGGCTGACAGGCGCGTCACGCGACGGATGTCGCATACCCGTCGCTGCTGTCAGGCGGAGCCGAAGCCCACCTTCGTCGCATCCTCCGGGGCGATCCGCACGAAGCAGAGCTCGCGCGGGTTGACCCAGAAGGAACCCTCCTCCGCCTCGAACGCGGTCCAGGCGTCACCGGCGGTCGAGAGAGCGGCCACCAGCGTCTCCGCAGCCGGCTGCTCCATGGTCACGCGGAGGACGTTACCGCCGCCGAATCCAACCTCAAGTCGTCTCTTGCTCATTGCTTGGACAGTACCGGGAGCGTCTTCTTCTCGGCCGTGGTCGGTTGCCAGGCGGGCAGCTTGCGGATCTCGTCGACGTGCTTCATCGAGTCGATCTGGTTGGTGAACTTCAGCAGCTGACTGCGGCCGTACCGGCGGAACACCGGCACGCCCATCAGACGGTAGATGAGATCCATGGACTTCGTCGAGATCCCCTCACGGATGACCACGAAGGCCTCTGGGCCGCGACCGCGCAGCGACAGGAGCGCGAGCTTCGGCAGGCGGATCGTCGTGCGCCACTCGCGGGCGAGCATGGCGACCACCTGCCCGATGTTCCGCCGGACGTCGCGGCCCAGCATCTGTTTCCAGCCCTTGGAGGAGTAGAAGCGGAGCATGCCCTTCCACGTCTCCATCTGGAGTTCGTAGGGGGTCATGTTCTTCGGGGCGATGATGCAGTGGTGGCCGTCGTAGAGGCTGTAGTCCTGTGTGAGCACACGGTCGTCGGCGCGCATCTGGGCGTCGAACGCGGTGCCCGGCAGCGTGGTCAGCATCATCATCTGGAGCGTGTCCACCTCGTGCTCCAGTGCGAAGTCGATGGTGGCGCGCACGGTCTCGGCGGTGTCGGTGTCGGCCCCCACCACGAACATGCCGTGCACGCGGATCCCGTACTCGTGGAGCAGGGCGATCGACGTGGTGATGTGCTCGACCTTCTGCTTCTTGTTGTACGCGTCGAGACCGGCCTGCGTCACCGACTCGAATCCGACGTAGACCATGTAGCAGCCCGAGTCGCGCATGAGCTCGAGGAGCTCGTAGTCGGGGGTGAGCTTCTTCTTCGACACGTAGAGGCTGTCGGCGCGGATCTGGGCGGTCCACATCGGTGTGATCTTCTCGGCGATCATCTGCCGGAAGAGGGCCTTCGACTGCCGCTTGTCGACGATGAAGATGTCGTCGTAGAAGAAGACGCGATCGGCCTGGGCCTGCCGTAGTTCGCGCATCACATTTTCGACGGAGCGACTGCGCAGCTTGCGGCCGAACATCTTGATGACCGAGCAGAAGTTGCAGTCGTAGGGACAGCCCCACTTCATCATCAGCGGGTAGGTCGTCATGCGCTCCCGGCCCTCCAGCAGGTGGAAGGCGGGAAAGGGCAGTGCGTCCAGGTCTTCACTCGAGGCCGGCGGGGCCTCGGGGTTGTTCACCTGGTTGCCGTCCGCATCGATCCAGGAGAGGCCGAGGATGGCGTGCAGCTCGTCGCGGGCTCCGCCGCGTGTGATCCAGTCGAACAGTTGCACCCACCCGATATGGCCCTCGCGGCGGATGACGAAGTCGGCGTGGTTCAGGGCCTCGTGGGCCATGAACGTGACGTGCGATCCGCCGATCACCACCGGGATGCCGGCCTCGCGGATGCGGTCCGCGTAGGTGTAGCCCTCGAGTGTCGTGTTGGTGGTCGTCGAGATGCACACCAGGTCGGCGGAGAGGAGGTCGTCCCAGTCGACCTCCACGTCACGGATGAGCTCGCAGTAGACCCACTGGTCAACCGACGGGTTCTCGCGTTCGATGCAGGCGGCGAGAAGGGGCAGACCGAGCTTGGGCAGGTTGGCGATCTCGTAGATCGTCGCGCCCTTGGGTCGCGGTTCGATGTAGCGGATCTTCATGCTGTTTCTCCGTGCCACGTGTACATGCTTCGACGAGCTCGGTCAGCACCTCGTCGGTGGAACAGAAAACGGACGGCGACAGCGGTGCCTGCCGCGCAGACTAGACGGATGCTCGCGCTTTGGCGAGCCACTCAGATGGGGAGCGTGGTCGGCGCGCCCCCTGTCGCGCCACGGCCCGTGATCGTGTGATCCCGCCGGGTGGTGACCGCGGAACGGGAACCTGCCCCGAGATCCACTCTTGTTGTGCGGCTCTCGAAGGTCCAGAACCTAAAGCGACCGCGGATCGGTGCCGACAACACCTGCGCGATTGGAGTCTTCGGTCGCGCGACCCTGGATGGACGGGCGGCGGGATGCCGAACGGGTCATCTGAGACCACTGGAGTGAGCTGATGGCTGTCTTAGGAGATCTCGCAGACTTCTCGATCTCGGACGTTCTCCGGATCGTCCGGACCAAGACCGGCGTCCTCTACCTGTACAGCGCCCTCGGTGGTCGGAGCCTGGAGCTCGGTCTTCACAGGAACCATCTGCTCTGCATGTTCGTCGACGGTCTGCCGGTGACGCGACCGGAGAAGGCCGTGGAGATCCTCCGCTACCTCGCGCGTGAGGGAAAGGGAAAGTTCTCGTTCGAGAACCAGGCCCTCGAGGCCCTCACCCGTCACTACGCGGTTCCGTTCGATCAGGGCGTCAATCAGGGCGTGGCGCAGCGCCGTGTCGGAGAGGCCGAGCTTCCTCATCCGCTGACGCGCTTCCGCGCCGTCGAGCCACTGCCGACCGTACCGTCGGTCCTCCAGCCGTACTGGCAGCGCGCCGAGCCGTACCTTCGCCGTGGGAGTAACGGCGAGGAACTCGCGGCCGCGCTGGGTATCACGGTCCGTGACGCACTCACGCTGATCTACCGACTCCGCGCCGTCTCGTTGATCCAGGTCATGCGGGCTTCGAGGGTTGCGCCCGGCTCCTCCTCGGGCCATGGTGTCTCTGTTCCCGTCACGACCGAGACGCGATCCGTGATCCGGCGCCTGATCGGCCGACTGCGAAGGTAACGAATGAGTCTCCAACCGCTGAAACTCGTCGTGAGCGGGCCCGTCGGTTCGGGGAAGACGACGTTCATCCAGACCCTCTCGGAGACCGCCGTCGTTTCGACCGACGAGCAGGCCAGCGAGGACATCGGCAAGGCCAGCACCACGGTCGCGATGGACTTCGGCACCGTCCACATCGACGACACGCTGCTCTTCCTGTTCGGTACCCCCGGTCAGGAGCGCTTCGACTTCATGTGGGATGTGCTCTGCGAGGGCGCGCTCGGACTCCTGGTCCTCGTGTCGGCGAGCAAGCCGAGTGACTTCCGGCACTCGCGTCACATCCTCGAGTTCATCTCGTCGCGATACTCGCTGCCTTATATTGTCGGTGTGACACATCGTGACGAGCCCGATGCCTGGGCGGCCGAGGACGTCGGGATGTACTTCGACGCTCCCGAGGACCTCATCATCGGATGCGACGCCCGTGATCGCCGATCGGCCGAGTACGCGCTGTCGACGCTCCTGACGGTGATCCACGATCAGTCGGATCCACGCATCGCCGCCGCCGAGCAGGTCGCTCCCGCCCAGGGGATGGCTCCGACTCGGCCGGCTGCTCCCGTCCGTCCGGCGGCCGCCGGACAGCCGGTGCCGCAGGGCCAGCCGAGGCCCCCCGCTCCGCCGGTGGCCCCAGGCCAGCCGGTGACCCAGCGTCCGCCGATGCCCCCGGGGCCACCGCCGACCCCTGTCGATCCGAACGGTCCGCCGCCGAGCCCGTTCCGGGCGCCCTAGCCCGAGATACCCGGTGTTCGTCCGGGTGAACCGTGCGCGCACGTGTGTTCACGGCGCTGATCTGAGCGGACTCCTGGATGGGAAGTTCAGTGCCGGTGTCCCACTGCCTGCCAGGCACCAGGCAGGACACCGGCACCTTGATGTGCTCAGTCCGACGCGGGCTGCGATCCGCGCGTCCGAGGGCGGCGGGACGTGCCGCTCGGGGAGGCCGCCGCTTCGGTTGGGATCCTCTCGCGGCGAAGGCTCTGCGCCAGGGCCGTCAGGGTCCCGCTCCACAACAGGCCCTGGGTCTTCTCGGGGAACACCAGCCGGTAGGCGAATCCCATGCACCCCGTGGAGTGCGTCATCAGGGTGACGGCGGTGCCGCCGCTGCGAAGCTCCTCGAGCCGGATGGTGAGCGGTGCCCGGACACCGAACGCCCGCACCATCCACGAGAGCTCCTCGGGGGGTGACACCGTCGTGATGCGCGGCTCGGTCCAGAACAGGCGGCCACGGGGATGCCGCAGCTTCATGCGGACGCGCGTGCCCTCCTCAAGTGCGGCCTCGTCCATCTCGACCTCGGCGCAGGCGGGGTTCCACTCCGGCCAGCGAGCCACGTCTCTGAGGCGCTCCCAGGTGGTGGCGATGTCCGCCTCGGTCTGGATGGTGACCGTGATCGGCATGGCTAGACCCCGGGATCGTGGAGGAGGCGCATGCTCACGGTCGACCCGGACGCGAGATGGCGAGGAACCATCTCGGGATCAGGTGACACCCTCGGCCCGCAGGATCTCGTCCATGGCGGCGCGGCCGACGACCATCTCACCGGGGCCGGGCTCGCGGGTCGCGAAGCGGGCCTGAATGGTGTGACCCACCTTGTGGACGGCGCGGGCGATGGGGTGCGCCGGACGGCGATGGGCGAATGCGAACAGCTCGACTGCTGCTCCCACGCTCACCAGCGATCCCGCCATGCGGACCACGGTCGTCGGCTGCGGCGAGACGCGCCGGATGGTCGTGTTCACGATCACGCTGAAGACCATAAGTGGCAACACCAGGTTGGTGCCGCACCGCATGTGCTCCTTGGGGTGGGCGGCCGCGCGGGCGACCTCGGACGGTCCACCGGCCTCGTAGGCCGCGATGCTCTTGTGCTCGACGGCGTGCCAGGTGGCGGCGGCCGATCCCCGGAGCGTGGCGACGGCGGGGGCCAGTCCCGCAAGGGCACCCACGGTTTCCTGCAGGAGCGCGGATTTCGATGTGCGGCGAACGACCGCGGCGATCAGCGCCGACCCCGCGACGGCCGCGAGCACGCGCACGTTCTCCATGGCCAGCCGTGCGTTGGGCGTGCCGGCGCGGGCGACCGGGACGACGGCCACCGACTCCGCCATGCGAAGCGCGCCGCGGACCACGGGGATCTTCGCGAGCGCACCGCGTGCGAACCGGGGCTTGGGACCCGACGAAACGATGATGTCGCCGGACCCGTCACGCACGGCGGCCGCCCAGTGGGTCGGTCCGTGCACGAGGAGCCCGTTGGCGAGCGCCATTCCCCCGAGGCGGGGGTTCTCCTTCGGTTCGCTCATCCCGCCGAATTTAGCGGCCTCGTGGGGAAGGTGACGTGTCGGTCCGTCACGTTCAGGCACGGCGCGACTCCTGTCGTGTCTCCTGGGCCAGGCGGCCGGCCGCAGGGAGGGTGTGGTCGACGTACTCCATCGCGTCGGCGAGCGCGTGGTGACCGGCGACGTCACGGATGAGGTCGTGCATCTGCTGGGCGACGAGTCGATACGACGTGTGGCCCTGGGGCTGGCTTCGGAGCTCGATCAGGTGCATCGCCTCGCGCGCGTTCATCACCATGGTGAAGCGGATCCGATGGGCGAGGGTGACGGCGTAGCCGGCCTCGTTCCCGAAGACCGGAACGAGCTCGCGCCAGAGCGTGGTGCAGCGTTCCTGGGATTCGGCGTACGCGTCGTCGACGCCGGCGGCGACGACCTCGTCGGGGATGTCGTACCCCAGGTCGGCGGTGAGCGGCTGCACCTGCAGCGAGAGCATGCGGTGCCGCTGGAGATCGCGGTAGGCGCCGTAGTCGCAGACGATCTCGAAGGTGTACGTGGTGGCCTCGAGGGCTCGGCCCGGGCGCTCCCGGCGGTCGGCGCGCTTGCCGACATAGGCCGCAAGTGCCTCGCGACGTGTCGCGCCGCTCAGCGTCGGGACCTTTGCGCGCACCTCGCTTAACGGGCGTCCGCTCTCGGGCCACAGGATGTGGGTGAGAACGCGATCTTCGCCATCCGGGTCGAAATCGACCAGGCGCACATCGGGGCCGTCGGCCGCAGCCGGGATGTCTTCGAAGAGCCGCCGCGCGATGGTCGCGGTCGCGGCGTCGTTGGCCGCGATGTAGCGGGCGTGACGCACGCCGCGGTCCGGTCGGTCGACGCGGGTGAGGAACGCGGGAACCACCTTGCGGAGCTCGGTGAGCATGAGCTCGCCGCATTCGCGCGCCTCGGTCAGCGGGCTCGCCTGCATCCGGACGAGCAGGGCCTCGAAGGCCTGGCCGGACGCGAAGATGCCGACGTTGGCACGGGTGGCCGCGGGCAGGAGGCCTCTTAGCGCGTCGAGCGCGCTTGCTCGGATGGCGCGGTCGCGGGCGGCGGGCGGGGTGGTGGGATCCTTGGGGACCCCACGTCCGATGTGCTCGATGAGCACGGGCAGGAGCGCCGAGTAACTCTCGAAGGTGGCGTCCATGGTGGCGACGTAGGCCGGCCCCAGATCGGGGTGGGCCGTGATCGTGGTCGGCCGGTGGTAGCGGAACTCGCCGCCCGGCTTGTCGTCCAGCCGGATGTACCGGGTGGACTGCTCGAGGTACGAGGCCAGCCGGCCCCACTCCAGGACCTTGGTCAGGAGGTTGGATGCGCCCTCCACCGCCACGTGGGCCGCACCGAGCTGGGCGACCGAGTCATCGCCGTACTCCGCGAGCACTCGATCGAAGAGATCCTCCGCGCGGTTCACTCCGACTGCGCCACCGTCGGCCGCCGTCTGGGGCGAATCGTCGCTCGGAAGGAACTCGTCCAGCAGAAGACGCCGAAGCGACTTGGGGCTCCGGCTGTAGCGGGCGAACAGTGCACCCTTGACGACGTCCGGGAGATTCCGGAGGACAAATACCGGCCCGTCCACGTTCGTGACGTAGGGGGCGATTCGTACGCGCTCGGCCGGTGTGAGGTCGTCGGTCACCACCGGGTCATCGTATAGGGCCTAGGTACTCCCGACCCCACGACGTTTGAAGCATTGGTGGGCCGGCCGGCGGCTGCCGACCGGCCCGAGACGAACCTAGCCGAGGAGCGTCACGTTGGTCGCGAGCGGGCCCTTTGCGCCCTCCGAGACGTCAAAGCTCACGCGCTGACCCTCGTTCGCGGTGCGGTACCCCTCCACCTGGATCTCACGGAAGTGGAGGAAGAGATCCTTGCCACCATCATCCGGGGTGATGAATCCGTAACCCTTCTCGGCAGAGAACCACTTCACTACACCTTCTGGCATTTCAACCATCCTTATTCGGCGAGCCGGTCAGCCACTGTCGCCGCTTGGTCGACGCCACCACCCGATCCCGCAATCTCACATCCCGCAAACCGGGTGCAGGGGGAAGAATAGCGGGTCTGGCGGACCGAGACGTGTCGCAGCGGTGAATCTGGTAACGGAACCGTGCCGAAAGCGTGTCTATCCCGCGATCCCGGCACCGTCTACCCTGTGCGCATGGGCACCTACCTCCACACCATGTACCGCATCACCGACCCTGAGCGCTCCCGCGCGTTCTACGAGGCGCTGGGGTTCACGCCGAGCCGTTCCATGGACATCGTCCGAGGCGGCGAGATCGAGGCCACCAACCACTTCTTCTCCATGGGCGACCAGGTCGACGTGCTGGAGCTCACGTACAACCACGACGGACGGTCGTACGACCCGGGCACCGCGTACGGCCACATCGCGATCGGCGTCCCCGACCTCGACGGCACGCTGGCGCGGCTGGCCGAGCAGGGCATCGAGCCCGAGAAGCCGCCGTACCAGGTGCGTGAGGGCGGATCACGTCTCTGTTTCGTTCGTGATCCCGATGACTACCGGATCGAGCTGATCGAGCGTTCGTAGACCTCAGCGTCGGGGTGCGCCCCGGCGGGCGCGCAGCTCGCGGAGCCGGGCGTCCAGCTGGGCTTCGGCTCCCCGGTCCGTCGCGGTGTAGAAGCTGACGTGCTCCATGCCCTCCGGGAGCAGCGACTCGTCCAGGACCGCGTCGGGGAAGTCGTGCGGGTAGTTGTATCCGGTGCCGTGCCCGAAGTGCTTCGCGTTGGCGCGGCTGGAGTCGCGCAGCGACAGCGGAGGGCGCTGGGCACCGAACTTCTCGACGTGGGCGAGCGCGGCGTCGATCGCCAGGTAGCTCGCGTTCGACTTGGGGGCCAGGGCGACGAACACCGCGGCCTGCGCCAGTGCGATGCGTGCCTCGGGCATGCCGACGAACTCGACGGAGCGCGCGGCGGCGTTCGCCAGCCCGATGGCGCGCGGGTCCGCGTTGCCCACGTCCTCAGAGGCGGCGACGATGATGCGGCGGGCGATGAACTTGGGATCCTCGCCCGCATGGAGCATGACCGCGAGGTAGTAGATCGTGGCGTCGGCGTCGCTCGCGCGCATCGACTTGATGAACGCCGAGATGGTGTCGTAGTGCTGATCGCCCTGCTTGTCGTAGGGGACGGTCCGCGCGCCGTCCGCCGCCAACACCTCCTCGGGGCCGATGGCGGCGCCGTCGGGGGCACCCGCGGCGACCCGTTCGAGCAGGTTCAGCGCGTGGCGGGCGTCACCGCCGGCACGGGCGATGATGGTGCCGCGCCCCTCGTCGGTGAGGCTGATGCGGCCGGCGAGCCCCTCCGGTTCGGAGACCGCGCGATCCACGACCGCACCGATCGTGTCATCGCCGAGCGGGGTGAGCCGGATCACCTGCATCCGTGAGATGAGAGCCGAGTTCACCTCGTAGTAGGGGTTCTCGGTGGTGGCTCCGATCAAAGTGATGAGCCCGTCCTCCACCGCCGGCAGGAGCGCGTCCTGCTGTCCCTTGTTGAAGCGGTGGATCTCGTCGAGGAAGAGCACCGTGCGCTTTCCGGACGCGAGGCGGTCACGTGCCTGCCCCAGCACCTGGCGGACATCCGCCAGCCCGGCCGACACCGCCGACAGCTCGACGAAGGCGGCCTTGGTGGTGTGCGCGATGACGCGGGCGAGGGTGGTCTTGCCGCAGCCGGGAGGGCCGTACAGGATGAGCGAGGTGACGCGGTCGGCGAGGATGGCGGCCCGAAGCGGGCTGTCCTCGCCCAGCACGTCGCCCTGGCCCGCGTAGTCCTCGAGCGTCGCGGGGCGCAGCCGTGCCGCCAGGGGGCGGTTCTCGTCGAGCGAGCGCTCCACGATCTCGCCGAAGAGGTCGTCCTGATCGCCCATCGCCGTCACGCTGACAGGCTGACACACCGACCGGGTCCCGGTGCGAAGTCGGTACGGCCGGGGGTCAGGACCCCGAGGCGTCGGCGGACGGCGAGGTCCGGACGGAGGCAACCCGGTAGGTGGGTCGGCGGGGGATCGCCCAGGCCACGATCGTGGCGACGAGCGGGATGACCGCGAGCACCCACAGCGCCGGCTCGCGCCCCCAGCGGTCCGCGATGGCCCCCACAACGGGGAGCCAGGGGGTCGCCGCACCGATCGCGCCGAATCCGAGGACCCAGGCCGAGGCCAGCGCGAGCCGATCGGGCATGAAGTCCTGTCCCATGACCACGGTGGCCGAGAAGGAGGCCATGAGGATGAAACCGGCGATGCTGAGGGCGACGATCCCGAGTGCGCCGTCGTCGAGGATGAACCCCGCCACGAAGGGGGTGACGAGGGGCAGCGTCATCATGAGCATGCGACGTCCGCCGACGGCGTCCGCGATGGCGGCCCCGACCATGGTGCCGATGGCGCCGGTGATCACGAAGGCGAAGATGATGAGGCCCTGCTGGCGGTCCGACATGTCGCGCTGGTTCGTCAGGAAGACCGGGACGATGGTCATGAGACCGAACTGCGTCCAGGTCCGCAGGCTCACGCAGGTCACCAGGATCGTCATGCCCCGCACGTCGCTGCCACGGGTGCGCGAGTCCCGCCGGAAGGGCGTCACCGGGACGGCGATCCTCCGGTAGCTCAGGGCCAGGAGGAACATGGCGATGATGCCGGGGACGAGGATGAGGAGCGTCGTCTGCTCGGCCATGAGGGGGACGAATGCCGCGACCACCAGCGGGCCGAAGGCGAATCCCACGTTGCCGCCGATCGTGAAGTAGGCGACGCCGATCGCCTTGCGCGTACCGGCGAAGTGGTTCGCCAGTCGTGCGGCCTCGGGGTGGTAGGCGCCGACCCCCAGCCCGCAGAGGACGATGAGGATGAGCAGGAGCCAGTAGTTCGACACGAGGCCCGCAGAGGCGAGGCACACGGTGGCGAGACCCGTTCCCCACAGGAGCATCCAGGTCGCGGTCACGCGGTCGGCGAGGATCCCGAACAACGGCTGGATGAACGACGACGAGAACGTGATGGCCGCCAGCAGCAGGGACGTCCGGAAGTCGGACAGCGAGAGGGCCTTCTTGAACGCCGGCAGCAGCGGACTGAGCATGCCGACGGTCATATCGACGACAAGGTGCCCGCTCGCCAGGAGACCCAGGCGCCGCCGGTCCGGGGGGACGATCTCGTCGGTGGACGTCGGCGCGCCCGTCGTGGGGGTACCCATGTGGGTCAGCGACCCACGGGGAGAGTGGAGGCGGTCGTCGTCCGTGCCGTGGTGCCGCCGTCCGCCGGAGCGGTGCCGGCGGTCACGGTCGTCGGTCTCCGCTCGCTCCGGGTCGCACGTCCGTCGGGTCGAAGAGGGCCTGCGGGGTCTCGGTCTCGGAGCTGATCGCGCGCTCGTCCTGGTTGGCGGCGATGCTCGGCAGGTCCAGCGGCGTCGACTCCAGCAGCGACTGGTACTGCTCCGGATCCTTCGGTGTCCACCAATCCGCGCTTCGGACGAGCTGGAGCACGCGGGCGATCACGATGCCGGCGGCCAGCGACGCCGCGGCGGCCGACAGGAGCGTCCAGTTTCCGCTGCGCGTGGCGAACACGGTGTCCGAGAGGTACGCGTAGTCGTCGCCCTGGAGTACCTGGTGAGAGTTCACGAAGGGGGCGAAGAGGAGTCCCCAGGCCAGGAATAGGATCGGCGCGAACGAAATGCCCTTCACCCAGTTGCGGCCGGGGAGGAACCGTTCGATCAGTGCGAACAGGACGGTGACGGCGATCCCGAGTACGACGGTGGCGACCAGGCCGACCCGGGCGTGCTCCGTGGCTCCGAGGGCCGCTCCGAGTCCGTCGGGGAAGTCGTGCTCCGTCCAGCGCCGGTTGAAGATGCGGCCGGCGTTGCCCTCCTGCATGATCGTGAGCCAGAAGAAGGCACCGAGCGTCCCCGCGGCGATGATCGCGGTCACCCAGCGGATGACGTCCACGGCTTTGGGGAACCGGTCCGCGAGCGTTTCGTTCGTGTGCTCCGCGGCGTCGGCGTGCGTGGACATGCCGGTGGACTCCATGTGGGGAAGGCTACCCCGGTACGTCGGCCCGTGTGCGTGATGACCGCTCGGTCGGGCCGCAATCCCCGTGCCCACGGCCCGTGAAGGGGATTCGCCGGGAAAGGGTATAATCACCACCGTAATTGCGGTATCTGTGGAGGAAGCATGGCATCCAGCTATCAGGAACTGCTCGCCAGGGCACGCGAAGAGATCCCCGAGATCGACGCTCCCACGCTGGCCGCGCGAATCGAGGAGGGCACGTCGCCCCTCGTCATCGACGTTCGCGAGCAGGCGGAGTGGGACGAGGGCTTCATCCCCGGCGCCGTGCACGTGGCGCGTGGGTTCCTCGAGAGCAGGATCGCCGGCGTCGCGTCGCACGACACGCCGATCGTGCTTTCGTGCGCCGCGGGGAATCGGTCGCTGCTTGCCGCTCAGACCCTGCGCGAGATGGGGTACTCGGATGTCACGAGCCTGGCAGGCGGGTTCACCGAGTGGAAGCGGGGCGGCCGTCCGTTCGACACCCCGCGCACGCTCGCGCCGGAACAGCGCCGTCGGTACGCGCGTCACCTCTCGCTGACCGAGGTCGGCGAGGAGGGACAGCTGAAGCTCCTCGACGGCAAGGTGCTCCTCATCGGGGCCGGTGGCCTGGGCTCGCCGGCGGGGCTCTACCTCGCCGCGGCGGGTGTCGGCACTCTCGGCTTCGTCGATGACGACGTGGTCGACGAGTCCAACCTGCAGCGTCAGATCATCCACTCGACGGACCGCCTGGGGATGCTCAAGGGCGAGTCGGCCCGCGAGGCCATCGCCGCGCTGAACCCCGACGTCACGGTCAACGTCCACCCCTTCCGGGTGAACAAGGACAACGTCCTGGACCTGCTCTCGCAGTACGACGTCATCGTGGACGGCGCCGACAACTTCCCCACCCGGTACCTGCTGAACGACGCCGCCCTCATGACGCGGACGCCGCTGGTGCACGCCAGCATCCTGCGCTTCGAGGGACACGCGAGCGTCTTCCACCCGTACGAGGGCCCGTGCTACCGCTGCCTCTTCCCCGAGCCCCCGCCGCCGGATCTCGCACCGTCGTGCGGTGAGGCCGGTGTGCTGGGCGTCCTGTGCGGTGTCATGGGGAGCATCCAGGCCAATGAAGCGATCAAGGTCCTCCTTGGCGAGGGCGACACGCTCTCCGGCCGTGTGCTTGTCTATGACGCGCTCGGGATGACGTTCACCGAGCTGAAGTTGCGCCGTGACCCGGACTGCCCCGCGTGCGGACCGGACGCGAAACTCGAATTCAAGGACTACGAGGCGTGGTGCGCCGGGGTCGGCCGCCACCCGGTTGGAGCCGCATGAGCACGATCAAGATCCCGCCCGTCCTGCGTCCCGCCGTCGGCGGCGAGCGCACCATCTCCGTCGAGGGCGCGACCGTCGGCGAGCTCTTGGACGGCCTGTACGAGGCGCACCCCGATGTGCGTGCCCAGCTGCAGGCGGACGACGGGTCGCTGCATCGGTTCGTGAACCTCTACCTCAACGACGAGGACGTGCGGACGCTCGAGTGGCTCGACACGGCCGTGGAGGGCGGGGACACCCTCACCATCCTCCCGGCGATGGCGGGCGGCTCCTGACGATGGCACCGGCCCTCTCGTCGCCCGCATCGGGCGTCTTCCCTGATGTGGCGACGACGATCGGGAACACGCCGCTCGTCGACGTCTCCCATATCAGCCCCAACCCGGATGTCCGGATCCTCGCGAAGCTTGAGAGTGAGAACCCGACCGGTTCCATCAAGGACCGCACCGCCCTTTCGCTGATCGAGGACGCCGAGGAGCGCGGGGTGATCTCGCGCGGCGACACGATCATGGAGCCCACCTCGGGCAACACCGGCATCGCGCTCGCGATGATCTCGCGTGTTCGCGGTTACCACCTCATCGCCGTCCTCCCGGACAACGTGACCGAAGAGCGGCGCCAGATGCTGAAGCTCTTCGGCGCCGAGATCATCGAGTCGCCGGGGGCCGAGGGTTCCAACGGTGCGGTGGCCATGGCGAAGCGCCTCTCGGAGGAGCGGGGTATCTTCATGCCGTTCCAGTACGGCAACCCCGCCAACCCGCGCGCGCACGAGTTCGGAACCGCGGAGGAGATCGTTCGCGACTGCCCTGAGGTCGACGCCCTGGTGGCGGGTCTCGGCACCGGTGGCACCCTCATGG
Source organism: uncultured Bifidobacteriaceae bacterium (assembly GCA_964531025.1). Taxonomy (GTDB): domain Bacteria; phylum Actinomycetota; class Thermoleophilia; order Miltoncostaeales; family Miltoncostaeaceae; genus CALMEC01. The sequence continues at coordinate 1,763,381 of CAZHDY010000001.1, forward strand.
GGTGCGCTGCGCGTCTGCGCCGTCATCGCGCCGACATCCAGATCATCGCGTGCGAGCCCATGCAGGGCGAGGACGTGATGGGCCTCCGGAGCTTGGAGGACGGCTTCATCCCGCCGATCCTCGACGTCACCAAGCTCGACCGGAAGCTGCTTGTCGCCAACGGTGACGCGCTCGCCATGACCCGCCGCCTCGCCAACGAGCTCGGCCTCTTCGTGGGCGTCTCGTCGGGCGGCGTGCTCCACACCTGCACCCGCGTGGCCGCCAAGATGGACCGCGGCACCGTCGTGGGCATCGTCGCCGACGGTGGCTGGAAGTACCTGTCGGCCGGCATCTGGACCGACGACGAGGACGTCGTCGAGGACCGGCTCGATCGGGGTGTGTTCTGGTAGGCCGGCTCGTGTTCCCGGCGGCGCTCGTGGAGGAACTCATCACGCACGCCCGGGAGGACGAACCCAACGAGTGCTGCGGGATGATCGCCGGACGCGATGGTGTGGCGACCCGCGTCATCCGTGCCACCAACACCGAGGCCAGCCCGTTCATGTACGTCATGGACCCGCGCGAGCAGCTCGACATCATGGACCGGATCGACGACGCGGACGAGGAGATGCTCGGCATCTACCACTCGCACACGCGCTCGGCGGCGTACCCGTCGCGGACCGACGTGGAGCTTGCGTTCTTCCCCGAGACCGCATACGTGATCGTGTCGCTGCAGCAGAAGGAACCCGTGATCCGGGCCTATCGCCTCAGCCGCACCGCCCCGGACGGGCAGCAGGTGGCTGAGATCCCGATCGAGGTCCGCTAGACCGCTTCGCGCCTCGGCGGAAGTGCACGTGCTGCGGGCTCGATCGGCGTTCCGGCACGGCGCTCGGTCTGGTCGGCGTTCGTCACGGCTCCTGCGATCGTTGTGTCGCCGTCCGCGATTCTTGGTGACGAGAGCGTGAGTTTCACGTGAAACATCGGGCTGGTGTGGGGTGGCTGGCAGGCTGGGTGCCTGGCACCCAGCCTGCCATGTGACGTCTTCTCAGGCGTCTGTGGCGACTTTTGCGATCTCGTCCGTTCGGGACCTTCCCCTTGTTCGCCGGCTCGTGCGACCGCCAGTTCATCACGATGGAATGACCGCGGAGAGGAACGATTGCTTGTCATCGGTCCTGATTCGACCGGACGACTCGTGGAGCGGGTTGCGGTGTCCGCTGAATCAACGACTTGGATCATTCACGTCGATCGGCTTCGTCCGATGCGGTACGCGCACTCTCGTGGCGGGTGATCCGTGGACGGTGATCGGTGCCGCTCTCGGCGTCACCCCCCCCCACGCCGCGCCGTAGCGACTCGGAAACATCGACCGATGCCGTGGCTGGTCTTCGGGCGCCCGGTTGATGCGGAGCGCCGACAAATAACTGTCAGGACAACATGAAGTACGGCGGGCCGCGAGGACGCCGTCCTCGCGGCCCAGCCGGTAGCGCCTACTCCTCGGAAGCGGTCTCCTCCGCGGGCGCTTCCTCGGTGGCCTTCTTGCGTACGGTCCGGCGGCGCTTGGGCTTCTCCTCGGCGGGGACCTCAGCCTCCGTCTCGGTGGTGGCCTCGGCTGCCGGGGTCTCCTCGGCCGGTGTGTCGTCGGTGGCCTTCTTGCGGGTGGTGCGTCGCCGCTTGGGCTTCTCCTCCGCGGGGGCTTCCTCGGTTGTGACCTCGGCGGTTGCCTCGGCTGCCGGGGTCTCCTCGGCCGGTGTGTCGTCGGTGGCCTTCTTGCGGGTGGTGCGTCGGCGCGTCGGCTTCTTCTCCTCGGCCGGCGTCTCCGCGGCATCGGTTGTGACCTCGGTGGTGGCCTCGGCTGCCGGGGTCTCCTCGGCCGGTGTGTCGTCGGTGGCCTTCTTGCGGG
>CAZHDY010000001.1:1765353-1771956 GCA_964531025.1 uncultured Bifidobacteriaceae bacterium
TGTCGTCGGTGGCCTTCTTGCGGGTGGTGCGTCGCCGCTTGGGCTTCTCCTCCGCAGGGGCTTCCTCGGTCGTGGCCTCCGTGCTCTCGGCCGTCTCGTCCGCAGCGGCGTCAGCGGGCGGAAGGACCGAACCGCGCTTCACGCGGCCACGTCGCGCGGGCTTCTCCTCGACGGTCGCCTCGGTCACCTCAGCCTCGGCCTCGGTCTCGTCACCCGGCTCAGCCGTGGCCTCGGGGGTCTCGGTCGAGACGTCGGTTGCGGCGTCCTCATCGGATTCGCCGGCTTCCAGATCGGTGACCTCGGGTTCGGGCACCGACGACAGCGCCTTGCGGCGTCGACGGGCACCGCGGGTGGGCGGCTCGTCCGCCGTTGCGTCGGGCGTCTCCTCGTCCGGGGCCAGAAGGATGTCCTCGTACGTGAGCGGCTGGTCGATCGGCGGGAGCTCGGGCTCGCGCTCAGGGACCTTCCATTCGAAGACCTCGGCACCGTCCTCGGCGGCTTCGGTCGTCTCGGAGCCCGGGCTCTCGGAGGCACTCTCCGTCGGTGCGTCGCCGGAACGACGCCGACGACGGCGACGGCGCCCCTCTGAGGGCTCACGCGTCTCGGTCGCCTGTTCGCCCGTGGCCGGCGGCTGATCGCTCACGCTCGGCCACTCGGGGGTGCTGCCGTCGACGAGCTGCACCAGGTAGGTACCGCTCTTCGGGTCGGTGATGAGGTGCACGACGCCCTTGGCCTGCGCGTCCTCGAGGAACTTCGAGAAGGTGGAATAGCCGATGTCCGACTCGCTGAAGGCCGGATCACGTCGACGCATGGAGTCCTTGACGGCGCTGGCCTGCGGGTGCTCGTCACCCTCGCCCTGGCGGGCGATCATGGTCTCGCGCAGCAGGCTGAGGGCATCGGGACGCACGCCCTCGGTGTGGCGGGTGGCCTTCTTGGCCATGCTGTCGTAGAAATAGAACTCGTCGCAGTTCGCGATGAGGAGCTGGCTGGCCGACGATTCGTCGCGGCCGATGCCGATGACGCGCTTGTTCAGCTCGCGGAGCTTGCCGATCAGGGGGGTGAAGTCACTGTCGCCGGACACGATGACGAACGTGGTGACGTGCGTGCGGCTGTAGGCGATCTCCATGGCGTCGACGGCCATCTTGATGTCGGCGCGGTTCTTGGCACCTTCGCGCGCCGAGGGCATCTCGATGAGCTCGAGCCCTGCGTTCATCAGCTCGCGACGTGCGTCACGGTAACGGCTCCAGTCCGCGTAGGCGCGCTTCACGACGACGCGGCCCTTCTCGGCCAGACGGCCGAGGACGAGGTGGATGTCGAAGTCTCCCCGGTTACGTGCGCCCGGGCGGGAGAGGTTCTCGATGTCGACCAGCACCGCGAGTGCGGGCTCGGATTCGAATCCGGCCAAAATATGCCTCCAGAAGTCTTGGTATATCGCCCGTGGGCGATGGATCATGCGGCGGATGCCGTGCGCCGCCCGCGGGCGGCACGTGAAGAGAACCCTAGCAGTGTGAGTCGGCGATGACCCCGACACGTCCGCAACCCTTGCGTCTGTCGGGCGCGAACCACCGGATTTGAGCAGACAGTGCGAGATGCCGATGCACCCGTGCCCATGACGAAACGTCCACCACGACTCCCAAAGCTGACCGCGTTCGCCTGTGCGGCGGTCGGGATCCTCGGCCTGACCGGATCGGCCTCCGCCTCTCTGGATTCCGGGAACCAGGCGGCCGACGCGTACTCCCGTGGATACGAGACGCTGATGACCCGCCCCTACTCGGCGCTTGTTCGCGTTGGAGTGACGGAAAAGACGGGGGCGGGGAGGACGAGTACCGACGTCGTCGCGTTCGACTCGGCGGCCTCCACCGCCGGCTACGCGGTGTCGAACCTCAGTCCCTGGCCGTTCGGCCCTGTCCCCGTCGCACGGATGGTGGGATCGGGCGGGCGGGTGTACCTCCAGATCGACGGTGAGCCGCGCAGCGTCGTCGATGCCGAGGCCGCTCAGTCGCGCATCTACTTCGACCGTGGCTCGCCCCTCGTCCTGCCCCCGCCCGACACCGTCGGGGACCACACCCCGGAGCGCTCCGACGGCCCTCACGAGGATGTCTTCCGCGCCACCGTCGCGACGGATGCGGCACGCGCCACCGTCGCCCGGGTGATCGCGGGTCGGGACGCCGAACGGGTTGCCCCGCGTCTTCACATGGAACGTGCTGTGGTCCGTGTCGCCGTCGATCCCGGGACCGGTCGGATCACGCGCACACACCTACATCTCCGCGCCCAGGTGCCGGCGAACGCCTTCGAGGGGATCACGGTCCCCGCGCGTGTGAAGAAGCTCGCCGGATCCCGTGTGACCGTCGTGTCGCGGTTCAGCGTGCTGACCCTCCCCCGAGAGCCGGAGGTCGGAGTCCCCGACAAGACGATGCCCCTCAACGACTGGGCCGACACCGTCGAGGCCCGTGCGCGGATCCTCGAGGCCGCGGTGGTCCTGTCGGTGTATCGGGACATGACGGGATCCCTGCGCGGTCTGTCGCCTCGGATGCTGCGGGCGTTCAACCCGGCCATCACCATCGTCCACGGTCGCGGGAGCACGCGTCGTGGCACCGTCGGTCTCGTGATCGACTCCGGCGGACGCGGCTTCACACTCCGCGTCACCGCGCGCAACGGGTGGACATATCGCGCCGATTCACGGGCCCGGAACCACTTCGCCGGCACCTGCCGCATGGCCGGGGGCAAGAGCTGTGGGACCTGGGTCGGAGGCTAGTGTCCCCTGAGTCGGGAGTTCGTCTTGTGGTCTGGTGGCTGCGACCCAGGTCCGGATGAGATGACGCACCGTGTTGCTTACGCCTCGGCGGCGTTCTCTGGATCATTGGCACCCATGTGAACCGAGACGGGCACCTCCTCGTCCCGACCGGGTTTCGCTCGCCATATCGACAACGAACCTCCGACTCAGGGACCTCAGGTCCTCGGTTCAGGTTCCCTTCCCATCCGCCGATGGTGACCGCAGCGACCCAGGGAGCGGCAACGTGAAGCGGTTCATCAGGAATGTGGTCATCGCCACTGCGATCCTCGGAGTGGCGGCACCCGTCGCCGCCGCGCAGGACTGGCCCGGGGCGGAGGAGAAACGTCTCTATCGCGAGGCCCGCGACAGCATGCTGAGCGCGTGGTACGTGGCGAAGACCGAGGTGGGGGTCACCTTCGGCACGAAGCCGAAGCCGACCGTCTTCCGGGAGACCTTCGACGTTCGGGCCTTCGGGAACTCGTATGTGGTCAACAACTATCGCTCCACGAGGGGGGACCTCGCCACGGATCTTCTGGGGCTCGACGGAACCCTCTACTTCCCCGTGCCCGCGGTACCGGATTCGGTCGCGATGCCGGAGACGTCGGCGGAACAGCTGACGTTCCGGGCCGGGTCCCCGCTCTACCTGCCGGAACTCGACCGGATCGGTGCCGCAAGTTTCCTCGGATCGGCTGATCGACCTGTCAACGCGCGGGGCTACTACGACACCGAACTCGTGGCCCTGGACATCAGGCACGACCGAGCCCAGGAACTGCTCGCACAGTCCGCGGTCAGCGCTGAGAGCGCTGCTGCGATCGCACCGAAGATCCAGATCACCACCGCGCATTTCAACGCGACGATCGACACCACCACGACGCCGGCTCGAATCACGGAGACGAAGCTCAAGATCGAGGGGACGCTCCCGAAGGACGCGCTGGGGTCCGTCAAGGACCTCTGGATCGTCGGAGAGCCGACGGACATGCCGCTGACGCTCACCGCGAAGTTCACGCCGCTCGGTTTGGAACGCTCTCCGTCCGTTGCCCGACCGAAGCGCACCATTACGGCTGCCCACCTGGCGAGCACCATCCGTGCGCGCGCCCAGCTCGTCACGGCCATCGAGGCGATTGAGAAGTACGGAAAGGCCAAGAAGACCGTCTACGGCATGACGGCCGCCGACGTCCGGAAGATCGACAAGAAGGTCAAGCTCGTCAAGGGTCGGGGCACCACCAAGGCGGGCACCGTCGGGTACACGATGATGGACAAGGGGCGGCGCTACGCGGTCCGCGTCACGGCCGCCAACGGGTGGACCTACACGGCGGTCCGACCGGTCAAGGGCAAGTTCACGAAGACGTGTGCGCGTGCCGGAGGCGCCTCGTGCGGAACCTGGTAGCCGCGTCGACGGGGACGCGTCCGCGCATGAACGCGGGCACCGCGCTCGCCCTGACGGTCGGGGTGCTGATGCTGCCGGCTGCGTCACATGCCCAGCCGGTGCCGCAGCCCCCGGCATCTGATCCCCTCGCCGCCTATGGCGCGGCGCGCGACGCCGTGCTCGCCGCGCCCCACCGGTCGCGGCTCGACGTATCGACCACCACGAGGGTCGGTGGCGCCACAGGTCGACAGACCTACACCGCCACGACCGCCGCCGCTTCCGCGACCCGTTTCACCTCCGGAGGATTCGCGCGCGCCCGCCTGGCCGGGGATGCCGTGCGTATCGTCGGCGTGGGATCCCGCTACTACGCCGTCGCGAAGGACGGGCGCGCGTACTTCGGTCCTCCCAGGCCCCTTCTCCGGCTCGCGCTCTCCCCGGGCGGAGATCTGCGGCTGCCCGAGCCGGTCGACATCGGCGCCCTCCGGGCGGCGCCCTCGGCGGAGGAGGGGACCGCGCGCTTCGTCGGACCGCTCACTCCGGCGGCGGGGCGTGAGCTTGTCAACATCCTGATCGCCGAGGATCCGACATCTCCGCTCGGCGCTCGGTCACGTATCTCGGGGGCAAACGCCGAGGTGACATTCGATGCCGCGACGGGCCGCCTCGTGGGCACCCGGGTCTCGCTCGACGTGGTCGTCCCCGCCGGTGAGCTGAAGGGTCTCCCCTCCGTCTGGGTCACCGGGAAGCCGACCGACCTCCGGTACACGCTCCGTGCGGTCACCCACGTCTCCATGGCCGACGGGCCCATCACGGTGGTGGTGCCCCCGAAGGCCGTCTCGGCGCATGCGCTCCTGCACGACGCCAACGCCCAGGCGCTCCTACGTCGTGCGGCGAGGGCCTTCGAGGCCCACTATCTCGGAGTGAAGACGTTCTCCGGGCTGACCCCGACGCGTCTGAGGGCGCTCGAGCCGACGATCGTCTTCCAGGCCGCCGGCAACGGCATGGAGGCCACCCGCCGGGTCGGCTTCCGGGAGGTCAACGGCGGATACGGCTACGAGCTTCGCGCCGTCAGCCGCAGCGGCCGGCTCTTCGTCTACCGCCGTGACGCGCTCGGGCAGGTCTTCACGTCCTGTCGGACCCCCGCGGGGAGGCCGTGCGGCACCTGGTAGACCGGCATCGTCGATCGGCGCGAGCACCCGAACGCAGGTAGACTGCTTCCGTTATTACACGTTCCGAGGTGGGGCACTGGGCTCCGCAGCAATTCCGACAAAGGACGGTCCATGGCGACGAAGGAGAATGAGGGTCAGGGAACCATCACGGTTACCGACAACCGGACTGGGAAAACCTACGAGTTCCCCGTCACCGATGGAACCATCAAGGCCACGGATCTTCGGACCATCAAGGTCGACGACGATGATTTCGGCCTCATGACCTACGACCCGGCGTTCATGAACACGGCGTCGTGCAAGAGCACGATCACGTTCATCGACGGCGATGTCGGGATCCTGCGGTACCGCGGCTACCCGATCGAGCAGCTCGCCGAGAAGTCGAGCTTCCTCGAGGTGGCCTACCTCCTCGTCCACGGTGAACTCCCCACCTCCGGTCAACTGACCGAGTGGGAGAAGGGCATCAGCGACGAGGTATATGTCGACGAGAGCATCCGAAGCGTCATCAACGGATTCCGTCACGACGCCCACCCGATGGCCGTCCTCCAGGCCGCGATCGGTGGTCTCTCCAGTGTCTACCCGGAGTCGAAGGAGGTCCGTGACCCGGAGCAGCGTCTCACGGACATCAAGCGCCTCATCGGGCAGACCCCCACGATCGGTGCCTGGGCCTTCCGCCGCAACATCGGCCGCGCCCTCCTCAACCCGGACCCCGAGAAGAGCTACGCCGAGAACCTGCTCCACATGCTCTTCGACGAGAGCGGCATCGACTACAACTTCGATCCCGCCATCATCCGGGCGCTCGACATCCTTCTCATCCTCCACGCCGACCACGAGCAGAACTGTTCGACCAGCTCGGTCCGCGCGGTGGGATCGTCCGAGACCGACGTCTACCAGGCCGCATCGGCCGGAGTGGCCGCCCTGTACGGCCCCCTCCACGGTGGCGCCAACGAGGCCGTCCTCCGCATGCTCCGCCGCATCGGCGACAAGAGCAAGGTCGGCGACTTCATGACGGGCGTGAAGAACCGTGAGGAGCTCCTCATGGGCTTCGGCCACCGGGTCTACAAGAACTACGACCCGCGCGCGAAGATCGTGCACGAGCTCGCCCACCAGGTGTTCGACATCACCGGTGTCAACCCGCTGCTCGAGATCGCCGTCGAGCTCGAGAAGATCGCCCTCGAGGACGAGTTCTTCGTCGAGCGCAAGCTCTACCCGAACGTCGACTTCTACTCGGGTCTCATCTACGAGGCGCTGCAGCTGCCGGCCGAGATGTTCACCGTCCTGTTCGCCATCGGCCGCATGCC
>CAZHDY010000002.1:0-277858 GCA_964531025.1 uncultured Bifidobacteriaceae bacterium
GCCGGTGGTTGTCGTTGATGCGCATTCGAGGCGCATCCCTCGTGGGACCGGTCGACTATCGACGCAGTCCGAGTTCGTCGATGAGGGCGCGATAGCCCTCAAGGTCGGTGCGCTGGAGATAGTTCAAGAGCCGTCGACGGCGACCGACCATCATGAGCAGTCCGCGACGCGAGTGATGATCATGCTTGTGCGTGCGGAGGTGCTCCGTCAGCGTGTTGATGCGGTCCGTGAGGATCGCGATCTGCACCTGGGGCGAGCCGGTGTCCGACTCGTGGCGCCGATGGGCCTCGATGACCCCGGCCTTGCGTTCTTTGTCCATTGTTCTCCTTGACACGGCCACGGCGCAGAAACCCTGGGGCCCCGCACCGGGTCGACTCAGTAATACGAAGATCCGATCCGTTCACCGCCCGTTGAGGGGGAACCGACCGCACCTTCGAGCACAGCGTATCAAAGCGCTTCGGCGTACTCCGTCGCGACCTCGCGAGCCCGCTCGATGTCCCGGTTGATCTGGGCCACGAGTGCCTCGGCGTTGACGAAGCGCTGTTCCGGCCGCAGGTGCTCCAGGAATTCCAGTCGCACCTTCTCGCCGTAGATATCGCCGCCGTCATAGTCGAGCAGGAAGGCCTCCAGCCGGATCTCGCCCTCGCTGCGGAACGTCGGCGCGTGCCCCACGTTCACGGCCGCCGGATACCACCGGTCCCCGACCCGGCAGCGGGCGGCGTAGACGCCGACGGCGGGGATGGCCATATGTTCCGGGATCGCCACGTTGGCCGTGGGGATGCCCAGACCGGCGCCACGGCCGTCACCGGTGACCACGGGCCCGTCGAGTATGTGCGGTCGCCCCAGCAACTCGCCGGCCTCGGCGACCTCGCCCTGCGCGATGAGCCGGCGTATCCGGGTTGACGAGACCGGCTTGTGGTCCTCGCTCGTGACCAGCGTCGGCAGCTCGACCTCCATGCCGTGCTCGACACCCCAGTCGCGAAGCATGCCGGCCGTACCCGCACCCCCTGATCCGAAGCGGAAATTGCGGCCGACCGCGACGGTGCGCGCCGCGACGGGCGATGCCTCGAGGATCCCGCAGAACTCCTCCCAGCCGATCTGGGAGAACTCGCGCGTAAAGGGGATCTCGAGCAGGACGTCCACACCCAGAGAGGCGATGAGGTCCGCGCGGATGGCGGAGTCGGTCAGCATCGCCGGCTTGAGCTCCGGATGGAGCACGACGAGCGGGTTCGGATCGAATGTGATGATCAGCGACGGCACCCCGAGACGGCGCGCCGATTCGACCGCCAGCCGGATGATCTCGCGGTGACCGATGTGGACCCCGTCGAACACCCCGATGGCGACGGCGTGTCCGGGTCCGTCGGCCGGCAGCGACGCGATGTCCTGATGAATTCTCATGCGAGCACCACACGTGGTTTGGTCCGGTCGTCCTCGACGGCGGCGATCGCGACCAGCCGGTCACGGGCCACCAGGGCGACGGTGTCGGGGCGCCCGGCGCCGTCCCAGGGCACGGCGCCGCCGTTGGTCACCGTCCGCAGCTCGTCGTCGTCCAGCGACCGGCGTGGCATGCCGGCGAGAGCGTCGACCGGGTTGACGTAACCGCGCTCGGGCACGTCCTCGACCGCGACGGCGTCCTGGATCACGAGGTGACCGACGGCCGTACGCCGGAGCTCCGCGCAGTAGGCGCCGCAGCCCAGGGTCTCGCCCAGATCGACCGCCAGCTGACGGATGTAGGTGCCCTTCGAACAGGTCACGTCGAGATCTAACCAGCTTCCGTCGGGCGACGACTCGAGCAGCTCGGCGTGAAGGACGGTGATCGGGCGTTCCGGCGCCTCGACGACGGCACCGCGACGGGCACTGCGGTGCAGGGGCACACCGTCCACCTTGACGGCCGAGTAGGCCGGTACGCGCTGCGTGGACTCGCCGACCAGGTCTCCGACCGCGGCCCCGAGCGCCTCCTGTGAGGGCAGAGATGCACCGGTGGGGGTGATCGGCCCCTCGGGGTCCCCCGTCGGGGAGGTCGCTCCCAGCCGGATGCGCGCCGTGTAGCGCTTCGTCATCGACGTGAGGTACGGCGTGAGGCGCGTGGCACGTCCGGTGACGATCACCAGCAGGCCGGTGGCGAACGGATCGAGTGTCCCGGTATGACCGACCTTCACCCCGCGGCCGACCTGACGCCGGATGCGGGCGACCACGTCGTGGGAGGTCGGTCCGGCGGGCTTGTCGACGAGCCACACGCCCAGCCCGACCCGCTGCTTCTGGTCGCTGTTCTCCGGCACCGTCGTGGGACTCTACTCCCGTCCCAACGCGCGGCCGACCTCTGCGGTGAGCCAGGTGACGATCTCGGCCGGGGTCTTCGTCGTCGTGAGGCCGGCGGCCGCGCGGTGTCCGCCTCCCCCCTCCTGGTGGGCGATGGCCGACACGTCGACGGCCTCGTTCGCCGCTCGCAACGAGACGCGCTGTCCTCCCTCCACGGGGCGCACGCTCGCGGCGACCACCACGCCCTTCACCCCGCGCAGTGCCTCGGCGACACCGTCGGTGTCGCCCGTTCCGGCCGCCGCGAAGTCGTCCTCGGTGAGGACGCCGACGAGAAGTCGTCCGTCCAGGGCGGAGGTCGCCCCAACGAGGGCGCGGCCGAGCAGGCGCTTCTTCGACAGTGGGGTGTTCTCGTAAAGCCGCCGCGCGATGGCGGCGATGTCGATACCGGTCGCCGCGAGACGAGCCGCCGCGGTGAACGTGGAGGGCCGTACGTTCGAGTAGGAGAAGCGACCGGTGTCGGTGACGATGCCCACGTGGAGCGCCTCGGCGATGTCGCGATCGAAGGTCCAGCCGAGCCGCTCGAACAGGTTGACGACGATCTCCGCGGTCGACGAAGCCGTTGCGTCGATGTGGTTGATGTCTCCGAAACGCCCGTTGTCGTGGTGATGGTCGATGTTCACCACGGTTCCGGCCAGCGACGCCGCCGGGGGCCCGGCGGTCAGACGCTGTTCGGATGCGCAGTCGAGCGCGATCAGCATGCGGTCCGGAGAGTCCTGGGGCAGTACCGAGACAACCGATTCGCCCTCTCGCAAGAGGAAGCGGAGGTCGTCGGGAACGGCCGGCACGTGCGGATGCCACATCACCGCGTCTCGCCCTCCGGCGCGCAGGCCCCGCGTGACGGCGACCATCGATCCGATGGCGTCCCCGTCCGGGTTCTCGTGGGTGGCCACGATGTACCCGCCGGGATGATCCCCGATGACCTGCGCGACCTCCTCCAGCGTGCGATCCGTGACGGACGTCGTCACGATGCCGTGTCCTCCCGCTCGTCGGATGCCGCGGTCACCTCGTCGATGAGCCGTGTGAGCCGGTCCGCGTTCTCCTGGTGGTCGTCGTGCTCGAACCGAAGCTGCGGGGTGTTGCGCGTACGCAGCTGACGGCCCACCCGTCCCTGCAGGACGCCCGCGGCCGAGGCCAGGGCCGCCGCGGCACCGTCGCGTCGTGCGGGATCGAAGACCGTCCAGTAGACGGTGGCGACGCTCGTGTCCTCCGATGCGCGGACACCGGTGATGGTCACGAGCGACAGGCGCGGGTCCGACAGGTCGCGCTGCACGCCCTCGGCGATGATCTCGCGGAGCGCCTCGTTGATCCTTCGTTGGCGCGGGGTCACACGTGCCACGATCCCTCCTCCTCGATGAGTTCGCGGGCGGACCGCATCACGCGGTCCACGGCGACCGTATCGAACACGCTGCGGTCGATGACCCGCCGGGCGTCGTCGAGCAGCCCGTTGACACCGTGCGCGTCACGGGCGACGACCGCGACGGTGAGCTCGGCGCGCCGCAGAAGGTCATGCGAACCGCTCTCGGTGACGGCGGCTCCCGTGGCCCGCTGGAGATCGGCCCGCAGTCGGGCCAGGGCCTTACGCTTGTCCTTGAGAGACTCGGACATCTCGAGCGAGAGGTCGGCGACCAGCACCCCGACGAATCCGCCTCGGCTCACCGGTCGCCTTCCTCGTGCCCCTTAGGTCAGGTCGAAGGCGACGACGAGGACTCGACCGAGTCCGCCGCCGGCGCCTGCTCGGTGCGGGCGACCTCGGTGAGTTCGTACACCTCGATGGTGTCACCCTCCTTGACGTCGTTGTAGCCCTCGATGACCACACCGCACTCGAAGCCCTGCGTGACCTCGCGGGCGTCGTCGTCGAACCGGCGGAGCGACCCGACCTTGCCCTCGAACACGACGGTCCCGTCGCGCACGAGGCGCATGTTGGCGTTGCGGCGGATGAGGCCCTCGGTGACGTAGCAACCGGCGATCGTTCCGATGCGCGATGCGCGGAAGGTCTCGCGGACCTCGAGCGAGCCGAGCTGGCTCTCGACGATCTCCGGGGAGAGCATTCCGATGAGGGCGTCGCGGACGTCCTCGATGGCGCGGTAGATGATCCGGTACGACCGGAGGTCGACGCCCTCGCGCTCGGCGAGGGCCCGGGCCTCGGGCCGCGGACGGACGTTGAACGCGATCACGATGGCCTCGGAGGCCGCCGCCAGGTTGATGTCCGACTCGGTGACGGCACCGACACCGGTGTGGATCACCCGGAGACGGACCTCGGTCTGCTCGAGCCCCTCCAGCGCGTCCCGGAGCGCCTCGACCGAACCGTGCACGTCCGCCTTGATGATGATGTTGAGCTCGTTGAGCCCCTCCTGAACGCGCGCGAACAGGTCCTCCAGGGACACCGGCCGGCGGTTGGCGAGCTCCTGCGCACGGATGCGATGCGAACGCTGCGCCGCCAGCTGGCGGGCGACGCGCTCGTTCTCGACCGCACGGAAGCGGTCACCGGCCTCCGGGACCCCGCCCATACCCAGGATCTCGGCAGGGACCGACGGGCCGGCGGTCTCGATGGACTCGGCGTTGTAGTCGTGCATCGCGCGCACGCGACCGAATGTCTGTCCGACGAGAAGCACGTCACCGACATTCAGCGTTCCGCGCTGCACGAGCAGGGTGCAGACGGGACCGCGACCGGCGTCGAGGCGCGACTCGATGACGCTTCCGGATGCCGGGGCGTCCGGGTTCGCCTGCGGCGTCGCATCGACGTCGGCGATGAGCAGAACGGTGTCCAGCAGTGAGTCGAGCCCCTGGCGCGCCTTGGCGGACACCTCGATGAACTCGTACGTGCCGCCCCACGAGGTCGGGATGATCTCGTGCTGCGACAGCTCCTGACGGACCCGGTCGGGGTTGGCGTCCGGCTTGTCGATCTTGTTGATCGCGATCATGAACGGCACCTCGGCCGCCTTCGCGTGGTCGATCGCCTCGAGCGTGGTCGGCATGACGCCGTCGTCGGCGGCCACGACGATCACGGCGACATCGGTGATCTTCGCGCCACGGGCACGCATGGCGGTGAACGCCTCGTGGCCCGGGGTGTCCAGGAACGTGATGAGCCGGTCGTTGTGGTGGACCTGGTAGGCACCGATGTGCTGCGTGATGCCACCGGCCTCACCGGCCACGACCTCCGTCTCACGGATGGCGTCCAGGAGCGAGGTCTTACCGTGGTCGACGTGACCCATGACGGTGACGACGGGAGCACGGGCGACGACGCTACCGGGCGGATCCTCCTCCTCGAACGCGAACTCGTCCTCCTCCTCTGCGTGGACGATGACCACCTTGCGCTCCAGCTCCGAAGCGACGAGCTCGATCTCGTCGTCGGAAAGCGACTGCGTGATGGTGGCCATCTCACCGATCGCCATGAGGGTGGTGATGATGCGCGTCGCGGGGACGCCGAGGGCCTCCGAGATCTCCTTGATCGTCGCACCCGAACGGATGTCGACGGGCGGCATCTCGGACGGCGGGATCGTGACCGCCGGCTCGCGCTCCTCCTGCTTGTTCTTGCGGCCGCCACGCCGGTCGCGGCCCTGCGGGCCGCCCGGACCGCGACGCCCGGCCTGGGCGTCGATGACGACCCGTCGCCGACGGCCACCGGGACCCGGACGTCCCGGGATGTCGCGCTCGCCCGGACGGCGGGGATCGCGGATCCCACCTGCCCCGCCGGTGCCGGTGCCGGTGGCCGGACCGGTACCCGGTGCACGCTGGGGCTCGTCGGCGGCACGGCGAAGCGGCGGCCGTGGGGCCGGGGGCTCGGCACGGCGCAGCGGGGGTCGCGGCGGCGGTGGCGTCGGCGGGACGACCTTCCGGCGTCCTCCCTTTGCGGCGGGACCGGCGGCGTCATCCACGGGTGCGTCGCCCTCGGCGGTCGCCGCGGGTTCGGCGTCCTCGCCCTCGGCGGGAACGGCCGGCTCTGTTTCCGTCTCGGTGTCGGCCGGCGCCGGCGCCTCCTCCACGGGTGCGGATTCCGCCTCGGCGGCCACGGTCTCCGGAGCCGTCTCGGCGAGAGCAGGTTCCTCAGGCGCGGCCGGGGTCTCGGGCGTCACGGCTTCCGGCGTCGCAGCCTCCGGCTGCTCGGCGGTCTCCGTGGTCTCCTCGGGAGTCACCGGTTCCGCGGCGGCGGGCGTCTCCTCCACCGGAGCGGCGGGTGTCGCCTCGACCTCGGGCTCCGTGGCCTCGGGAGTCGTCTCCTCGGCTGTGGGCACCTCGGGAGCCGGTGCCTCGGCCTCGACGGGCGCGGCAGGAGTGTCCGCCGCCGGTGTCTCGGCGGGAGCAGCCTCGGGCTCGGGTTCGGGTGCCGGCTTCGGCTTGCGACGCGCGCGCGGCTTCGGCTTGGGCTTCTCCTCGTCCTTGGCGGCCTTCTTCGGCTTCTCCTTGGCCTCCTTGGCGGCCGCGATGGTCGCGTCCATCGACTCCGGGCGCGGGTAGCGCTTCGGGTTCAGGACGTGAAGCGCCTCACCGACGATCACCGTGGACGACGCCGTTTTGACGGGCAGCCCTTCTCGTTGCAGACGCTGCAGAACGAGGCTGCTCGGCAGCCCCTCGTCCCGTGCGATCTCATGTACCCGCCGCTTTTCCGTCAGATCCATCCCCACCCCTCAGCTCTCAAACTCGTGCACCAGTTCATCGTCGATGGTGAGCGCCCGTCCGCGCATCCGCGCCGCCCGTGCAAATGACCGCCGCGAGAGTGCGGCTTCGTAGCATGCCCGAACCGGGCAGACATAGAGGCCACGTCCCGGCATGCGGCCGCGCTCGTCCCGGACCAGTCGGCCACCATCCCCGTCCGCGCGCACGACGAATCGCGCGAGCTCGCTCTTGGGGCGGCGTACACCGCAGCCCAGACAGCGTCGGATCGGGACGTGTGCCACCGTGCTGGTCGTCCGGGTGCCGTGACTACTCGACCTCCGCCTCGTCGCCACCGTCAGCGTCCGAGCCGACCTCGGCCGTCTCCGCGCTGGCCGCGTCCTCAACGGGTGCGGCGTCCTCCGTCACGTCATCGGAATCCGTTCCCTCATCGGTGACCGCATCGTCCACCGGCGTGGTCTCCGGAGCCTCCTCGGGCACCGTCGCCTCTTCGGTCGTCGCGACGGCCTCCGGACCATCCTCCGCCGGGGCCTCGCCCGACGTCGTGTCGGAGTCGGCACTGACGGCCTCGGTCGGACCGACGGTCTCGCCGGCCGCCTCCATCTGCGCAAGGCGTGCGTGTGCGGGAAGGCTGCAGTACCGCGTGCCCGGGATCGCCGCGTTCACGCAGCGCTTGCCGTTGCGCAGAATGGCGGCGCACCGGACCAGCTCACCCTCGCTGCCCTCGCCGAACTCGGACCGCGACTCCTCGAGCGCGAACGTGGACTCGCTCTTGATGTCGATCCGCCAGCCGGTCAGACGCGCGGCGAGACGGGCATTCATGCCCTCCTTGCCGATCGCCAAGGACAGCTGGTCGTCCGGCACGACGACGGTGGCCTGACGGTTCTCGTCGTCGACCAGGACCTCGCGGACGCGGGCGGGCGACAGGGCCTTGGCGACGAAGCGCGCGGGCTCGTCGTTGTGCGGGATGATGTCGATCTTCTCGCCGCGGAGTTCGCTGACGACCATGCGGACACGCGATCCACGCGGGCCGACGCAGGCGCCGACGGGGTCGACCCCCTGAACCTTCGACTCGACCGCGATCTTGGACCGCCATCCGGCCTCGCGCGCGACGCCGCGGATCTCGACGAGCCCGTCCGCCATCTCGGGGACCTCGAGCTCGAAGAGCCGCTTGATGAGCTCGTCGCTCCGCCGGCTGACGATGACCTGAGGGCCCTTGGCCGAGTGGCGCACGTCCACGATCACGGCCTTGATGCGGGCACCGTGGTCGTAGCGCTCTCCGTGAACCTGCTCGCTCTCGGGCAGAAGCGCCTCCACGCGACCCAGGTCGACCAGGGTGTAGCGCTGATCGGACTGCTGGATGATGCCGGTCACGATGTCGCCGATTCGGTCGACGTACTCGTCGTACATCATCTCGCGCTCGGCCTCGCGGATGCGCTGCATCACGACCTGCTTCGCCGTCTGTGCGGCGATGCGACCGAAGTTGTCGGTGCTGATGTCGACCTCGTCGAGCTCGTCCTCGTCGTACGCGCTCCAGTCGATCTCGGGCTCCGGCGGGACGTAGTCCTCGGGCGGGCCCTCCTCACCGAAGTCGGGCTCTTCCTGCGGAAGCGTGCGCGGCTCCTCGTCCTCCTCGAGGACGAGCTGAAGGACGCGCATCTCGCCGTCCTCGCGATCGATGACGACGCGGGCGTACTCGGCCGCCTCTGGCGTCTTGTTGTAGGCGGCGAGAAGGGCATCCTCGAGCGCGAGCAGCAGCGTCTCGGCGCTGATGCCCTTCTCCCGCTCGATCATCTTCACTGCCTCGAGGATCTCCCGATTCATCCTTCACTCCTCTCGATCAGCCGTCCACGGCCGATCTCATCGAACCCGACGGTCCTCTCACCCTCAGCCGTCGCGATCACCACACCGGCATCCTCGACCGCCCGCAGAACTCCGGAGATGCGCCGTGCCTTCTTCCCCGGCAACGCCGTCAACCGGACGACGACACGCTCTCCCACCGCCCGCCGATAGTGATCATGCGTGCGGAGCGGGGGTTCCGGCCCCGGAGACGACACCTCGATACCGAAGCGATCCCGAAGGCCCGCCCGGTCCAGGACGTGGGTCACATTCGCACACAGGTCGTGCGTCACGCCGTCCGGATGGTCGACGACGACTCGGAGCATCTCGTCACCATGTGCGCCGACGGTCTGCACCTCGCGCAGATCCACGTCGGGCAGCTCGGCTTCGAGCGCAGCCTCGACCTCCCGTTCAACGCCGGTGTGAGCCACCACGGTCAGCGTCATCTCCCCTTTCCGAATCCGAGCAACAAAAAAGTGGGCTCAGCACCCACTTCTCGCGTCGCCACATTTGGTTTGCTTGAAGCCCGCATTTGAGGATAGCACCTGTGCTCAGATCGGGTGATCGAGCACGATGGTCACGGGACCGTCGTTCACCAGGGTCACGTCCATGTGGGCTCCGAACCGCCCCGTCGCCACACGGACACCCTCGGCGCGCAGGTGATCGCCGAACTCTTCCACCAGTGGCTCGGCCACATCCGGAGCGGCCGCACGCGACCATGAGGGCCGGTTCCCTCGACGGGTGTCGGCCAGAAGCGTGAACTGGCTGATCACCAGGACCCCGCCTCCGATGTCACGCACGCTGAACGCGCCCCGATGGTCGCCGTCGTCGAACAGGCGCATGTTCGACGTCTTGCGCGCAAGGGCCGCCGCACTGTCGGAGGTGTCACCGGTACCGACGCCGACGAGGGCCACCAGGCCTTGGTCGATCTCACCCAGCACCACATCATCGACGGCCACCGAGGCGGAGCTGACCCGCTGAAGCACAACTCTCATCGACTCCCCCTTCGGCTCCGGCCCTTGGATCGTTCATCCTGCGCGCTCGCAGGATACGAGGAGCCCTCGGTGGTTGAACCGCCCACCCCTCGGTGAACGGCAGGATCCCCGCATTCCGGGCAGTCGGGTCCGGCGGATCGGACGGGGCGGGCGGGAGGATTCCCATCCGCCGGCCCGACCACCCCGGATCCCACCGACGAGGGGACCGAGGAATCAACCATCTAGGCTTCGCCGTATGACCGACGACGATCTTCTCACGACACTCCGCGACCTCGACCTGGAGCCGCAGCGGCTCGACAGCGGCGGCGTGGCGGTCGCCCTCCCGTCGGAGGCACGCGGCAGCTTCATCGTGCAGATCCGCCGCACCGAACGGGCGGTCGCCCTGAGCTCGTTCATCATGCGGTGCCCGGACCGCCATCACCTGGACGTCTACGCACGGCTTCTGCGGAAGAACCTGGATGCCCGTGACTGGCGCTTCGCGGTGGACGACGACGGCGATGTGTACATCGGCGCCTACGTCACGCCCGAAAGCCTGGCCGGGGACGGCCTCGACGGCCTGCTGGGAGCCGCCTGCGCCCTGGTCGACGCCGTCTTCGAGGGCATCGCGCGGACCGGGTTCGACATCCCTCCGCACATGTCGCTTCGCCCCCCTCCCGTCGCCGCGCCGGACGAGCAAGCCGCTACCTAGACGAGTCCTGCCACGGACATCGTGGCGCTCCTCATCTCGTCAGCTTGGAACCGAAGACCTTCGCCAGACGGTAGTGGCGGAACGCCGCCGAGCGGTCGCCCAGGCGGTCGAATGCGCGGCCCAGCGCGTAGTGCGCGTAGTGGTCGGTCGGCCGGAGCTCGACGATCGCGGCGAACTCGTCGGCCGCCTGCCGGTTCTCGTGCATGGCCAGATATGCCCGACCGAGGGTCTCCCGGATCGAGGTGCTCTCCGGCTCGAGGCTCTTGGCCCTTTCGAGGGCGACGGCGGCGGCATGGGCGTCACCCGCGGCGAGGAGCTCCGAGCCCCGCTTGTAGCAGTCGTACGCCTCGAAGGGAGTGCTCATCGTCCCAGGCTACCGCCGGTCGCGACGACGTCGGAGCGACCGGGTACGGACGCCGGCGCTGACACGGGTGCGCCACGGTAGCGTGCGCCGGATGGCGTCGACGTCGTCCCATGCGTCCCGGGCGTCCTCCCGGGAGGGCGCACCGGGTGAGAAGCGGGCACCGGTCGCGATCCGATAGATGCGCTCGGCGTCGATGCCCAGGTCTCGGCGAGCCGCCGATGCCCGCTCGGCCGCGGTGGCGCTTGTATCGGGAGGTGCGCCGAGGTCCGTCAGGAGCGATTCGATCTCCTGCGCCGCGCCGAGGACCCGGTCACGTGTGTCGCCCCGCCGGCGTCGGCGACGCCGGACAGCCTTGACCACCGGGACCGCGGCGACAGCGGCGCCGAGAAGAAGGAGCCCCGCCCCGACGACGACCACGGTCCAGGGTGTGCCGTTGCGGGAGTCCGTCGCCGCGGCCGGGTCGTCGGGACCCGGAGTGGGGTCCGGACCCGGCTGTGGCGACGGATCCGCCGGCGTGACCGGGGCCTGGGCGATCTCGTTGCCGGGGTCGACGCTGCCGGCGGGGGGCTTGTAGTCCGACGAGGACACCGAGGCGGAGTTGGCCGCCGAGCGGTTCGGAGTCGGGTCGAACGGCAGCCACCCCTGCCCGGGCAGCTGCACCTCCACCCACGCGTGCACATCGCGGTCGGTGACCGCATACGTGCCGGTCGTGATGTCGTAGTTGGCGGAGTCCACGTTCAGACCGACGGCCACGCGGGCCGGTATCCCGTTCATCCGGAGCATGAGCGCGAGCGAGCCGGCGAAGTGCTGGCAGTACCCGGTCCGCGTTTCGAGCAGGAAGTGCGCCAGCGGTGGCGTCGTTCCGTCGGGACCCTCCACATTCGTGTCGTAGGTGTAGATGCCCGGGTCGTGCAGGTGGTTCTCCAACCGGTTGACGGCGACGTACGGCGAAGCCGCGTCACCGATGATCTCGCGTGACTGACGGTAGACATCGGCGTACGGGCCGAACACGGCGGGATCGAGTGCCGCGTCCGAGGTCCCGAAGACCGGTGCGGTGACCGATTCGAACCCGCGCCCGATCTCCAGCCGCAGGTCGTCGTCGTCGACCTCACCGAAGCTGTATCGGGTCGCCCTCATGAGGGCCGGCACCCCCGGATCGGGGATCTCGGCGTCGAAGCGGTACCGGGTACCGCGGGGAAGGCTGGGCGTCACCCGCAGGCTTCCGTCCTGGAACGATTCGAGACGTCGCGCCCCGATGCCCTCGACGCGGCGGACGTTGCCGGCGGTGAGGACCCACTCCGATCGCATGCTCGTGAACTCGATCTCCTGCGTCAGGGGCGTCCCCCGCCCTCGCTGCTGATTCTCGGGGGCGAAGGTCCCGTCGGTGCTCTGGCTGCGTGACCGCTGACGTGACTCCGTGAAGCTGATCCCGTCGAACGATCCGAGCGCCGCCTGACGGAGGGAGGTCACGCGCTCGGTGCGGACCCGCGCCATGGTGACGGGATCGTCCGGGTAGTCGAGGCGACCGTACGTCTGCGACGTCGATACGACGAGCGTCTGGGCCGACCGGTCGCCCCACGACCAGTTGCGCCAGTCCCACCATGCATCCTTCCCCCATCCGCCGCTCGCGACGAGCGCCGCGACCGCCAGCACCGCGGCGCCGGACACCGCGAGCCGCACCGGGTGGCGACCGCGACGCATCGGCCCGAGGCGCACGAGCGACAGCACGATCAGGATCGCCGCGACGACGATGAGACCGTCGCGCATGGGATGCTCGGGCGGAACCAGCGTCCACCGATAGGCGACCGCGACCACCAGTCCCACGACACCCGCGATGGGGCGCCGCGCGACGAACACCAGAGCGACGAGCGCCGACGTCGTCGTCGCCACGACGATGAGGAGGAGCGCCGTGATCGGCCGCATGTCGGAGCCGGAGAGCGGGATGGTGACGCTGGCGGCCGTCGAGAGCCCCTCGTCGACGAGGTCGCGCACCGTCGACCACGCGCTGCCTCGGAGCCGCACGAGAGCCGTGATGCTGACGTCTGTCGCCGTGCCGATGACGATCACGACGGACGCGATCCAGCCGACGACCAGGCCGATACGGGGCCACAGACCGCGGTCGGCCACGATGCCGACGGCCGGGAGGGCACCACAGGCCGCCACGACGAGGAGCCGTGCGATCGGCGCATCGACCCAGAGGTCCGACCACGACCACAGGAGGATCCCGATCACCAGGGCGGCGGCCAGACCGGCGAGGACCGTGTCGGGACGCGGAGCGCGCCTCTCAGCGTCCGACACGTGTCACCCCGGCGTTCAACGCCGCCTCGAGCAGGTCGGGTGTCGGCACGTGCGTGACCACAAGCCCACGGGCGGTGAGATCGGTGAGATCGGCGGTCGCGCGCCCCACGAGAACACTCGCCACCGGCACGCCCCGGGACCGGAGCTGGGTGAGCGTGGAGCCCAGGGCCGGATCCGGCAGGGACGTGACCGTGACGACCAGCCGGGTTCCGTCACCGTGGCGGGTCGATCGTCCCAGGACCTCGGCGAGGCCACCGCGTCCCTGTGGCTCGACGGTGGCGAGCCGGCGCACGACGACCGAGGCGTCCAGCTCGGGTTCGACCGGTTCGGATGTGGCGACGGAGTCGATGAGCCCCACGGCGGAGCCGTGGGCCACGCACGCCTCCGCCAGGCTGGCCGCGGCGGAGACGGCGGTCTCGAACTCACGACGATCGCCACCCACGCGCGTGTCGAAAGCGATGAGGACGCTGGCGGTGCGACCGCTTCCTCCGTGGAGCTCCTTCGTCTGGAGGCTCCCACGGCGGGCGGTCTGCCCCCAGTGGATGATGGACAGGGGATCCCCGGGTTCGTAGTCGCGCACACCGGCGAGCTCGTAGCGACCGCGCACGGCGCCGTTCACATCGCCCGGACGGCGGGCCCCGTCGGCCTCCCAGAACGGGAGCCGTATGGGCACGGTCCTGGGGAGGACGAGTACGGCCTGCCGGGCCCGGGTCGCGCGACGGACGCGGACCAGGCCGAACGCGTCGGCCAGCGAGACACCGGGGATCGAGAGCGCGTGTTCGCCACGGGGGAGCGCCATGACGGAGATGTCCTGGGAGAGCGTGCCTCCCTTCCGTGCGACGCGGCCACGACGCTCCGACCCGCCGCTCGGTATGCCGGTGACAAAGGCCCAGTCGACCAGGTGGACCGCGCGGGTCGTGACGGCGGGGCCGGACATCGTCATCGTCACGCGGACGGGATCGCCCGCGTGGATGACGTCACGACCCAGGCTCCGGGTGACCCGGATGCCGCGGGCCGCAAGTTCGACGAGGAGGATCGCACCGAGGCCGAGGACGATGAACGCGACCCCGATCGGGCGGAGGCTCTCGGTCCCGAACCCGAGCGCCGCGACGATGGCGGCGACCCCGAGCAGGGCGACGCCGAAACCGCGCCAGTAGAGCGTGAGGTGCTGCCAGATCCGCGGCGGACGGCGGACGTGCGAAGAGCCGTCCGTACCACGACGGCGCCGGGTCATCTCACCCGTACCCGGGTGTCGGCACCGAGTAGAGGGCCTCAGCCACCACATCGGAGCCCGATACCCCGCTGAGGCGGGCATCGGGTCCGAGGACCAGCCGGTGGGCGAGCACCACCTCGGCGACCTGCTTCACGTGCTCGGGCACGATGTACGACATCCCGCCGACGAGCGCGGTCGCCTTGGTCACGCGCAGGAGCGTGAGCGCGGCCCGGGGGCTCGCACCCAGGACGAGGCGACGGTCGGAGCGGGTGGCGGCGGCGATCTCGGCGACGTACCGGGCCATGGCCGGGTCGACGTGGACGCCCTCCACCGCGTGCATCGCCGCGCGGAGACGGCTTTCGTCGGTCACGATGTCGATGCTCTCCACGGGATCGCGGGCCGCGAGGTCCAGGAGCATGTCCGACTCCTGGTCGAGGCTCGGGTACCCGATGGCCAGGCGGACCGCGAAACGATCGAGCTGGGCCTCGGGCAAGGAGAAGGTGCCCTCGTACTCCACGGGGTTCATGGTGGCGATCACCATGAACGGGGTCGGAAGGACACGGGTGTGGCCGTCGACCGTGACCTGGTGTTCCTCCATCGCCTCCAGGAGCGCCGACTGGGTCTTCGGGGACGCACGGTTGATCTCGTCGGCGAGGAGGAAGTTCGAGAACACCGGCCCCGGCCGGAACTCGAAGGTCTGGCTGCGCTGGTCGTAGATGTGGACGCCGGTCACGTCGGACGGCAGGAGGTCCGCCGTGCACTGCAGACGAGAGAACCCGCAGCCCGAGGCCCGCGCGAGGCTCTTCGCCAGGACGGTCTTCCCCACGCCGGGGACGTCCTCGATGAGCAGGTGTCCGCCGGCCAGCATGCAGGCGACGGCGGCGGTGAGCGTCGGCGCCGGTGCACGCACGGAGACGGCGAGGGCGGCGACGAGACGGGTGGCGAGATCCGACGCCGAACCGATGGCGTCCTCGACGAACTCAGGACGATCGTCGGTGGTTACGGCACGGAGGTGGTCCACGCGCCCCACCGTATCAGGCCCCCTTCGGCGGACCGCCGTCCGTCGGTCACGTCACGGCAAAGACACCGCGCCGGTGCGAGGGGCACTGGACGGACCGTCGGTCAGCGCCCGGTGAGGATCTCCTCGACCGAGCGGAGGATGGCCTCGGCACACTCCGCCTTGCTCACACGGCCCGTCGACGTCTCGCCGTCGGGACCGATGATGGTGACGGCGTTCTCGCCGCCCTCGAAGCCGATGCCCGGGACGGACACGTCGTTGTGGACGATGATGTCGACGCCCTTGCGGATCCGCTTCTGCCGGGCCCGCTCGAGCCCCGCGGGACCGTGTTCGGCGGCGAACCCCACCAGGACCTGATCGGGCTCGCGTGCCGCGCCGAGACCGGCGAGGATGTCGGTGGTCGGCTCGAGCCGGATGACGAGCTCGTCGTGGGCGGACTTGTCGATCTTGCCGTCGTTCGCGTCGACCGGACGGAAGTCGGCGACGGCGGCCGCCATCACGAGAACGTCGCACGATGCGAAGGCGTGGGAGGTCGCGTCGAGCAGCTGTGCGGCGCGCTCCACACGGACCACCGTGACACCGTCGGGATCCGGAAGGTCCACATTGGCGGAGATGAGCGTGACCTCCGCCCCCCTCCGCCGGGCGGACTCGGCGACGGCGTATCCCATCCGTCCGCTCGAGCGGTTGCCCACGTACCGGACCGAGTCGATCGGCTCGCGGGTCCCGCCGGCCGTGATTACGACCCGCAGGCCGGTGAGCGGTCCGGTCACCGGCGCGGCCGCGTCGAGGGTCGCACGCAGGATGTCCGGGACCTCCGCCAGGCGTCCGGGTCCGGTGTCGCCATCGGCGAGGAGCCCCTCACCGGGCGGCACGACGTGGACTCCCTGGGCATGCAGGGTGGCGACGTTCGCCACCGTCGCCGGGTGCGACCACATGCGCGTGTTCATCGCCGGGGCGACGACGACGGGGCCCTCGTAGGCCAGGTACGTCGCCGTCAGCAGGTCGTCGGAGAAGCCGTTCGCCAGCCGGGCGATGGTGTTCGCCGTGGCGGGGGCGATGAGCATGACGTCCGCCACGCGCCCCAGATCCAGGTGCCGGAAGTCCGGGTGCCGCCCGTTCTCGAAAACCGACTGTCCCACCGGATTCCCGGAGAGCGACGCGAACGACGCCGCGCCCACGAAGCGCTCGGCCGAGCGGGTCATGACGACGTGCACCTCGTGTCCGTCATGACGCAGCAGGCGGGTGATGTCGATGGCCTTGTAGGCGGCGACGCCGCCGGTGACGCCCAGCAGGACGGTGCTCATTCGGCGGTCCCTTCAGTTGCCCCACGGATGACGTCGGCGAGAGCGTCCGTCGCCGCATCGACGTCGGCGTTGACCACCCGGTGGTCGAACTCGGCCATGGCGGCGAGTTCACGTCGCCCGACCTCGAGGCGCGCGGCGATCTCAGACGCCGTGTCGGTCCGGCGTCGATGCAGCCGCTGCTCGAGCTCCTCCATCGACGGCGGCTGGATGAAGACGGTCACCGCATCCGGAAGCATGCTGCGGATGGCGCGTGCTCCCTCCAGCTCGATCTCGACGATCACGGACCGTCCCTCCGCGAGGTGGCGGTCGATCTCGCTCCTGAGCGTGCCGTATCGGTTGCCGGCGTACTCGACGTGCTCGAGGAAGCGTCCCTCGTCCACCGCGCGGTCGAACGCCTCAGGCGTCATGAAGTGGTAGTCGACGCCGTCCCGCTCACCCTCACGACGTGCGCGGGTCGTCGCCGACGTCGCCACCACCAGATCACTGAACCGGGGAAGGACCCGCTGTATCAGCGTGCCCTTCCCCGCCCCAGAAGGCCCTGAGATGACGAGGACGCGAGCCTGGCCGGCTATCGGCTCAGGAGGTCGACGAGCTCGTTGCGTTGACGTTCCGACAACCCTCCGACGGTCTTCCCCTGCGAGATGCGACAGTGGTTGATGAATCGCGTGGCCTTGACCTTGCCGTACTTCGGTACGGCGAGAAGCATGTCATAGACCTTCGCGGTGAGCACGTAGTCGGGCGGCTCGGCGATGATGTCACGCATGTTGACCTGACCGCTCTTCAGGTCTCGTTTGAGTTGCGCTCGGGCGGAGCGGATCTCATTCGCTCGGCGGAGGGCCTCCATCCGCTGGTCGAGCGAGCGTTCCGGAGCCTGGTTGGGTGCTTTCAACGTTGTGACCATCGGCCGGGATCATGGCTGTTTCCGCCCACGATAACAAGTCTGAACTTCCCCAAAATGCGGGCGGATCTTTCGCAGTTAGCAGGCAAAAGCGGTTAGGTGACCTTTCCGATGGTTGAACCTCAACTTGAGGTCGATCCAACGTTCGTAGCGGTCGTTACATTCAACATATCCTGCAAAGCGATCGGGGTCAGGCGATCGGACCGTACGGCGAGCGCCGCGGCCTCGGCGGCCTCCATCGTCGTCAGATATGGGATTCCCGCCGCTACGGCGGCCCGCCGGATGGTCACCCCGTCGTCCTGGGCGACGTCGCCCGTCGGCGTGTTGATGACCAGGTCGACCTCGCCCCGCGTGATGAGGGTCGGGATGTCGTCACCGTCCTCGGCGACCTTTCCCACGGTGGTGACCTCGAGGCCCGCGGCCCGGATCGCGTTGGCGGTTCCCTCGGTCGCGACCAGCGTGAAGCCGGCCCGGGCCAGGCGCCCGGCGATGCCGACGCATCGCGGCTTGTCCATGGGTGCCGCGGAGAGGGCCACGCGCCCCTGGCGCGGAAGCGGGGCACCGGCACCGGCCTGCGCCTTCGCGTAAGCCTCGGCGAACGACCGGCCGAGTCCCATCACCTCACCTGTGGCACGCATCTCGGGCCCCAGACGTGGGTCCGCGGTCGGGAACCGCGCAAAGGGAAGCACTGCCTCCTTGACCGCCACGTGACGGCTGTCCGCCCCCGACGGCGGGAGGTTGAGATCGCGGAGCTTGGCGCCCAGCATGAGTTCCACCGCGTGGCGGACGAGCGGCACACCGGTGGCCTTCGCCACGAACGGCACCGTCCGCGATGCCCGCGGGTTGGCCTCGATGATGTAGAGGGTCCCGTCCTGGTAGGCGTACTGGACGTTGACCAGGCCCACGGCCCCCAGCGCGACCACGAGCTCGCGCGTGCGCTCCTCGATCTCGTCCACGACGCCAGGGCCCACCTCCTGCGGAGGGATGACGCACGCGGAGTCGCCGGAGTGGACCCCGGCGGCCTCGACGTGCTCGAGCACGGCCCCGATGTGGCAGTCCTCCCCGTCGCCGAGGGCGTCCACGTCGAGCTCGACGGCGTCCTCGAGGAACGAGTCGATGAGAAGCGGCCAACGTGGACGTTCGAGGTCCAGATAGCGGTCGAGGTCGCTCTCGTTGAAGATGATCGCCATCGCCCGCCCACCGAGGACGAAGGACGGCCGCACGAGGACCGGGAAGCCCACATCGCGCGCCGCGGCCCGGGCCTCGTCCTCACTGTGGGCGATGGCCCACGGCGGTGCCTCGAGGCCGAGCGACTTGGTCAGGGCGGCGAAGCGCTCCCGGTCCTCCGCGAGCTCGATGGACTCGGCCGACGTCCCCAGGAGCGGGACCCCGGCGGCCTCGAGGCCCCGGGCCAGGCGGAGCGGCGTCTGACCACCCAGCTGGGTGATGACGCCGAGGGGCTTCTCGCGCTCGCAGATGTCGAGGACACTGCCCAACGTGAGCGGCTCCATATAGAGCCGGTCGCTGACCCCGTGGTCGGTCGAGACCGTCTCGGGGTTGCAGTTCACCATGACCGACGCGTAGCCCAGATCGCGGGCCGAGAGCGCGGCGTGCACGCAGCAGTAGTCGAACTCGACACCCTGGCCGATGCGGTTGGGGCCCGATCCCAGGACGATGATCGACCGGGGTTCGCGGGCGGGTTCCGGCTCGCCGTGGCTGGAGAACCCGGCGTAGAAGTACGGCGTGTGCGCACGGAACTCGCCGGCGCAGGTATCGACGGCCTGGAACGCCGGTCGCACCCCCAGATCGCGGCGGCGGGTCCACACCGACAGCTCGTCGGTACCGGTCGCACGTGCGATGTCGCCGTCCATGAGGCCGGCGCGGCGTGCGGCGCGCAGGTCGTCCGCGTCCAGCGCCGACAGGTCCGCCGGCACGGCGACCTGCTCGCGGGCAAGTCGGACGATCTCCTGGCAGAACCAGGGGTGGACCTGGGTGGCCGTGCTGATCTGATCGGCGGTGGCGCCGTTCTCGGCCGCCCAGCCGACGAGCTGCCAGCGGTCGGCGTTGGGCTCGCGCAGGCGATCGAGAGCCTCGTCCATCGTGGCCGGCGGACGGAACGGTACGTCCAGCTCCTGACCGCTCATCGCCTTGCCGTATGCCTCGGCGAACGTCTGCCCCAGCGCAAGGACCTCGCCCACGCTCTGCATGTAGGTCGAGAGCTTCCCGGTGGTGCCGTCGAGCTTCTCGAAAGCGAATCGGGGCACCTTGATCGCGACGTAGTCCAGCGACGGCTCGAAGCTGGCGGGCGTCGTCTGGGTGATCTCGTTGGGGAGCTCGTCCAGGGTGTAGCCGACGGCCAGCCGGGCGGCCACGCGGGCGATCGGGAACCCGGTCGCCTTGGAGGCCAGTGCTGAGCTGCGCGACACGCGCGGGTTCATCTCGATGACGACCAGATCACGGGTCTCGCGGTTGTAGGCGAACTGGACGTTGGATCCGCCCGTCTCGACTCCCACGGCGCGGATGACGGTGATCGCGGCGTCACGCATCGCCTGGAGCTCGTCGTCGGCGAGGGTCATGGCCGGCGCGACCGTGACGGAGTCACCGGTGTGGACGCCCATCGGGTCGAGGTTCTCGATCGAGCAGATGATGATCGCGTTGTCGTTGCGGTCGCGGATCACCTCGAGCTCGAACTCGCCCCAGCCCGTGACCGACCGCTCGATGAGCACCTGGCCGATGGGGCTGGCGGCAATGGCCTGAGCCGCCATCACCTCAAGCTCGGCGGGGTCGGCCGCGACGCCCCCTCCCTCGCCCCCGAGGGTGAAGGCCGGACGCAGGATGACGGGGTATCCGAGCTCGGTCGCGGCGTCCATGGCCTGGGCCACCGTGGTGACCGTGTGCGCCTGGAGCACCTGCAATCCGGCGTCGATCATGGCCCGCTTGAACTCCTCGCGGTCCTCCGCGGTGCGGATGGCCTCGGCGCGTGCGCCGATGAGCTCGACCCCGTACTCCTCGAGGGTGCCGCTCTCGTGGAGCGACATGGCGAGGTTCAGCGCCGTCTGACCGCCCAGCGTGGGCAGGAGCGCGTCGGGACGCTCACGCTCGATGACCGCCCGGACCGTCTCGGGGTCCAGCGGCTCGACATACGTGCGGTCGGCGATGCCCGGGTCGGTCATGATCGTTGCCGGGTTGGAGTTCACGAGGACGACGCGGTAGCCCTCCTCGCGCAGTGCCTGGCACGCCTGCGTGCCGGAATAGTCGAACTCACCCGCCTGGCCGATCACGATCGGCCCGCTGCCGAGGACGAGGATCGTCTCGATGTCGGTGCGCTTCGGCATCAGGCCACCTCCGCCACGAACTCGCGGAACGCGTAGCCGGCATCGTTCGGCCCGGGGCGCGCCTCCGGGTGGTACTGGACCGACCACGCGCGCACATCGGGCGCGCGGATGCCCTCGACGGAGCCGTCGAACAGGCTGGTGCGCGTGACCTGGACGCCGTCGGGCAGGCGATCGGCCGAGACCGCGTAGCCGTGGTTCTGGACCGTGATCTCGACGCGGTCGTCCTCCACACGCCGGACAGGATGGTTGGCGCCGCGGTGACCGAAGGGCAGCCGCTCGGTCCCGAGGCCGAGCGCGCGTGCCAGGAGCTGATGCCCCATGCAGATTCCGAAGACCGGAACCTTCCCGAGGAGCGCCCCGATGGTCGCGACCACGTGCCCCGCGGCGGCCGGGTCACCGGGCCCGTTGGAGCAGAAGAGCGCGGCCGGGTCGACGGCGAGGATCTCGTCGACCGTGGCGGCCGGCGTGAAGATCTCGAGGCGGCATCCCGCGGCCGCCATCCGCTGGGCGATGCTCTCCTTGATTCCACAGTCGATGGCCGCGATGCGCGGGCCGTCGGTACCGACGGTGCGCCGTTCGCGTCCGGCGGTGGACACGAGGTCCTGACCGTCCAGGACCGGGTGCGCCTGGACGCGTTCGAGCAGCGCCTCGGGATCGAGTTCGGTCGAGATCCCCCCGCGCATCACGCCCTTCTCGCGCAGGTGGGTGACGAGGCGACGGGTGTCGACGCCCTCGACCGCGATCACGTCCTTGTCGGTCAGCCAGGTGTTCCAGCCGGTGGAGCCGGCCGCACCGGGGTTGTCCCCGGATCGGGCCATGATGACGCCCGACGTCTGGACCCGCTCACTCTCGCTGTAGCCGGGACCGGCGCCGTAGTTGCCGATCATGGGAGCGGCGAACGTGAGGATCTGGCCGATGTAGGACGGGTCGGTGACCGTCTCCTGGTACCCGGACATCGACGTGGTGAAGACCATCTCGCCGAGCGTCGTGCCCTCCGCGGCGACCGCACGCGCCTCGAGGGTGAGGCCGTCCTCCAGGACGACCCAGGCCGTACGGTGACTCGCATCACGCGCCGCCATCAGCGGACCATCTTCGAGATCGCCTTGAACTCATCGCTGCCCGCGGCCTCCAGCATCTCGAAGAGCGCCATCTCGGTGCAGGTGCCGTGGGCGCCGGCCTCGCGCATCTTCCTCAGACCGATCTCGCGGTTCTGCGGGTTGCGTGACGACACGGCGTCCTCCGCGACATGGACGTCGTAACCGGCCGCGATCAGGTCCGCGACGGTCTGGTTGACGCAGACGTGGGTCTCGATGCCGCAGATGACCCAGCTCGTCGATCGCGCGCGGCGGACGGCCCGATCGAACGCCGGAACCCCGCAGCCGGAGAATCGCACCTTCTCGACACGGTCGGTGAACGCCGGGAGGTTCTCCTCGACCTCCGGCACCGTGTGCCCGAGCCCCTTCGGGTACTGCTCGGTCACGATCACCGGGCGCCCGAGCAGGCCGAAACCATCGGCCAGCATGCGGACGTTCCGGACCATCTCGTCGAAGCCGTCGATCACCGGACGGAACGCCTCCTGGACGTCGATCACGATGAGGCCTGTCGTCTCCCGGTCAAGGAGACCGGGTCCCCGCTTCACGCCTTCCATGCGAGCTGTCCTCCCGCGATCGTCATCATGATGCGCCCGCTCAGCATGTCGCCGAGAAAGGCCGAGTTGGTGGACTTGCTCTGGAACCCGTGCTCGCCGACGATCTGGTCGGCGTCCAGGTCGATGAGGGCCACGTCCGCCACCGATCCCTCCGCAAGGGTCGGCACCGGCAGGTCGACCACGCGCGCCGCGTCCGCGCTCATACGCTCGACGAGCAGCTCGAGGGCGATGGTCCCCGGCTTCACCAGATACGTGTAGCAGACGGCGAAGGCGGTCTCGAGGCCGGTCACGCCGAACGGGGCCTCCTCGAAGGTGCGCTCCTTCTCGTGCGCCGGGTGCGGCGCGTGATCGGTGGCGATGCAGTCGATCGTCCCGTCGACCAGGGCGGCGATGAGGGCCTGACGGTCCTTCTCGGCGCGAAGGGGCGGGTTCATCTTGTCGCGTGAGGCATCGAGCCCCAGAACCCTCTCGTGAGTGTGCACCAGGTGGTGGGGCGTGACCTCTGCCGTGATCGCGATGCCGCGCTCCTTGGCGCGCCGGACGGCGTCGACGGTCTCCTCAGCCGACACGTGGCAGATGTGGATCCGTCCGCCTTCGTACTCGGCGAGGTCGGCGTCGCGGGCCACCTGGATGGCCTCCGAGATGCCGGGGATGCCGGCCAGCCCGAGCTTGGTCGAGACCTCGCCCTCGTGCATGACGCCGTCACCCGAGAGGTCGGCGTCCTCCTCGTGCAGGACGAGGGGGAGCTTGGTCACCTGCTGGTAGCGCAGCGCCCGTCGCATGACCTCGGCGTTCGACACCGGGACGCCGTCGTCGGTGAACCCGACGACCCCCATGTCGGCCAGCTCGCCCTGCTCGGTCAGGGTGTCGCCCTGCTGCCCGCGCGTGATAGCGGCATAGAAGCCGACGCGGACGGCCGCCGTCGACTCGGCCTGCTCGAAGAGCGCGCCGACGACCGACGCCGAGTCGACCGGAGGCTGCGTATTGGGCATGGCCACCACGGTGACGAAACCGCCCGCCGCCGCGGCACGGCTGCCGCTCGCGATGTCCTCCGCTTCCTCCTTGCCCGGAGTCCGGAAGTGGACGTGCGGATCGACGAAACCGGGTACCACGACGAGGCCCGACCCGTCCACCCGCTCCAGTCCGCCGGGGTCACCCCCGATCACCCCGTCGCGGATGACGAGATCGCCGACCTCGTCGATGCCCGCGGCGGGATCGAGCTTGCGCACCCCCGTGATGACGAGGGAGACGGGCTCACCGTCGCGTTGGACCAATCGGATACTCATGCAGCCACCACCGGTTCGAGGGACGAGATCGTGGACGCCGCGGCGGGCTCCGCGAGAAGGTCGTAGAGGATCGCCATGCGCACGACGAGGCCGTTGGCGGCCTGACGTTCGATGAGCGTGGCGGGATCGTCCGCGAGCTCACCCGAGATCTCGACGCCGCGGTTGATCGGCCCCGCGTGCATCACGCGCTGGCCGGGGCGCAGCCGCGAGTGGTCGACACCGTATCGGGACGTGTACTCACGAAGGGACGGGACGTATCCGCCGGTTCCCATACGCTCGTGCTGCATGCGCAGGACGTAGACG
This sequence comes from uncultured Bifidobacteriaceae bacterium, assembly GCA_964531025.1. Lineage (GTDB taxonomy): Bacteria > Actinomycetota > Thermoleophilia > Miltoncostaeales > Miltoncostaeaceae > CALMEC01. The sequence goes on from CAZHDY010000002.1 coordinate 24,120, forward strand.
ACGTCCGCGTCCTGGATGTCGGCGAGGTCCGTGCTGGTGGTGACCCCGAGGGTCTCGGCCTGCCAGGGGATGAGCGTCGGCGGCCCGACGAGCGTGACGTGCGCGCCCATCGTCGTGAGCCCCACGATGGCGCTGCGAGCGACCCGCGAATGCAGGACGTCGCCGACGATGGCGACGTGGAGTCCCTCGATCGGCCCGATCTCGCGCTGGATGGTGTAGAGGTCGAGCAGTGCCTGGCTGGGGTGCTGATGCTTGCCGTCGCCCGCGTTCAGGACGGAGGCATCCGTGAAGCGCGAGGCCAGGTTGCATGCGCCGACTCCCCGGTGGCGGATGACGAAGATGTCGGGGCCGTAGGCGTTCAGCGTCAGGATCGTGTCCTTGAGGCTCTCCCCCTTCTCCACGCTGGAACCGGACGCCTTGATGTTCACCACGTCCGCGGAGAGCCGTTTGGCCGCAAGCTCGAACGATGTCGCCGTCCGGGTGGAGGCCTCGAAGAAGAGGTTGATGACCGTGCGACCCCGCAGGGTGGGGACCTTCTTGTTGTTGCGCCCCATGACCTCGGTGAAGCGCCCGGCGGTCGAGAGGATCCGCGCGATGTCGTCACGGTCGAGGTCGTCCATCGACAGAAGTGAGCGTCGTTGTGTCATCGGTCGCCTTCCTCCAGGAGGATCTCGTCGATTCCGTCGATCTCGCTGATGTGCACCGTCACGCGCTCGGCCCGCGCTGTCGGGAGGTTCTTGCCGACGTAGTCCGGTCGGATGGGGAGCTCGCGGTGACCACGGTCGACCAGCGTGGCGAGCTGCACCAGCGGCGGACGCCCGTAGTCGAAGAGCGCGTCGATGGCCGCCCGGATGGTGCGGCCGGTGTAGAGGACGTCGTCCACGAGCAGGATGGCATGCGTGGAGATGTCGAAGTCGAGCGCGGTCTCGCCGACGACCGGGACGAGCGGCCGCTGCCCCACCCCGACATCGTCACGGTAGAGCGCGATGTCGATGGTCCCGAGCGGTGGCGCCGTACCGGTGAACTCGGCTATGAGCGCTTGGATCCGCGCCGCGAGGGGAACGCCGTTCGTGTGGATCCCGACGACCGCGAGCGGAAGGTCGGACCCGACGTGGCGCTCGACCACCTCGTGCGCGATGCGTTGGACGGTTCTGCGGAAGTGCTCCGCATCGACCAGAACCTTGGTGCTCATGGGCACCTCCGCCCGGCCGGTGACGCTTGGCTTTCCACCTCTGCTCCCTTCTGACCTCACAGGGTCCGGTTAAAGGGTCGGTTCAATGTATCAAGCGATCCGGCGAGCGCCCGGCTCCCCGCGGACGGAATGCCGGAGCACGCGGATGTTTCGGTCGTGTTCCGCCTCCTGCCGGGGGGTCGGGCCGCCCGTGCACATGTCATCCTTCCCGGACCCCCGTCCAAAGGACCGCGCATGAAGGCCACGATGATCCAGTCGGTGTTCCCGCCGGACACCAATCCCCAGGGAAACCTCTTCGGTGGCCAGCTCGTGGCCTGGATGGACACGGCGGCGGGCATCGCGGCCATGCGCCACGCGCAGGCGACGGTGGTCACCGCACGGATCGACCACATCGACTTCAAGGTGCCGGTCTACATCGGGAACATCGTCACCCTGCAGGCGGAGGTCGTCCGGGTCGGCACGACCAGCATGGTGGTGGAGGTCGTCGTCACCCGCGAGGACATCTACAAGCGGACGAAGCAGCTCACCACGCGAGGTCGCTTCACGATGGTCTCGATCGACGACGACGGCCGCCCCCGCCCGGTGCCGCCGTTGCCGAAGGGAGACTGAGACCCGCCCCTCTGCGTCCGGGGCCACGGACCCGATGAAACCCGTCCCGGAAACGGACATTCGGCCCGCCCCGAGCGTCCGCGCGCACGACCCGCACGGCCTACAATGGTGCGAAGGCGAGGCGAGAAGGCTCCAGTCTGATGGCGATCAAACAATTCACCGCGGTCGATCCCGGGCTGTTCAGCCGGTATTCCCGACCGGGCCCGCGGTATACGAGCTACCCCACGGCGAACCTCTTCAGCCCGACCGTGGACGAGGCGCTCTACCGCGACGAGATCGCCCGCACGAACGACCGTTCCGACGCTCCGCCGTTGTCGCTCTATTTCCACATCCCCTTCTGCGACACCCTCTGTTACTTCTGCGGCTGCAACATGATCGTGAGTCGCAACCGGCAGAAGATCGGGTCATACCTCGACGTGCTCATCGCCGAGATGGATCTGCTGCGGCCGTTGCTGGACTCGGATCGGCCGGTTGCGCAGATCGCCTGGGGCGGCGGTACCCCCACCTCCCTCGAACCGGACGAGATCCGTCGCCTGGCCGACGCCACTCGTGAACGGTTCTCCATCGCCGCGGATGCGGAGGCGGGAGTCGAGATCGATCCCCGCGAGCTGCGACGTGGGCACGTCCAGGCGCTGGCCGACTCGGGGTTCAACCGGGTGTCCATGGGCGTCCAGGACTTCGAGCCCCGCGTCCAGGAGGCCGTGAACCGCGTCCAGCCCCTCGACGTGACCCTTCAGGCCCTCGAGTGGGTGGCCGAGGCCGGTATCACCAGCGTGAACCTCGATCTCATGTACGGCCTGCCGTTCCAGACGCTCGAGACCTTCACGCACACGCTCGACCAGGTCATCGACATCTCGCCCGACCGCATCGCGGTCTTCAACTACGCGCACGTCCCCTGGATCAAGCGCCACATGAGCCTCATCCGGGAGGAAGATCTGCCGTCGCCCGACGAGAAGGTGCGGATCTTCGTCGAGACCCTGGAGCGGCTGAACGCCGCCGGATACGTCTACGTCGGCATGGACCACTTCGCGAAGCCCGACAACGAGCTCGCGGTGGCCCAGCGCGAGGGCACGCTGTACCGGAACTTCCAGGGGTACACGACGAACGCCGGCACCGATCTCTTCGGTCTGGGCCTGTCCAGCATCGGTCAGTTCGATCGCCTCTACGCCCAGAACACGAAGACGCTCCGGGAATACGGCGAGCGCGTGACACGCGGCGAGCTGCCGGTGCACGCCGGGTACCTCCTCACCGAGGACGACGTGCTTCGGCGCGACGTGATCATGACGCTCATGTGCGACTTCATGATCACCAAGCGCACCTTCGAGGACCGCTACGGCATCGTCTTCGACGACTACTTCCACGACGTCCCCGAACGGCTCGGCGCGCTCGTCGAGGACGGCATCGTCCGGTTGGACGACGGCGTGATCGACGCCCGTGGAGAGGGGATGCTGCTCATCCGCAACATCGCCATGGCCTTCGACGCCCACCTCCCGACCCCCGGGGAGAAACCGGTCTTCTCCCGCACCGTCTAGATGATCGATTCCCCGGGATCGTGGATGTGGGGTGCGTCACCGGTGGCTGGCCAGGGGCGGGTGGGTGGATCCGTCGATGCGGGGCGTCGCCCGGCGCCGAAGGGCATGCTGGTTGCCTGTTCGAGTCGCACGGCGGCCGGCCCGGGGCGGGCGGTTGGATTGATCGCGCATCCGCGCCGCCCGGGGCACACGCCACGCCGCGATTTCCGCCGAATCAACCATCTCGCCACCACCGTATGACGAAGCTCGGAATCATCCTGCTCAACATGGGCGGGCCGACCTCCATCGAGAGCGTCCGCCCCTTCCTTCAGAACCTCTTCAACGACCCCGAGATCTTCTCGTTCGGGCCGATGAACGTCCTGCGCCGTCCGCTGGCCTGGTACATCGCGAAGAAGCGCTCCGGTCCGGTCGGCGAGAACTACCGCATGATCGGCGGTAAGAGCCCGCTGGCCGAACTTTCCGCCGAACAAGCTGCCGCGCTGGAGACACGTCTGGCCGACGCCATCGGTGGCGAGGTCGAGGTGGTCGTCCGCGTCGGCTTCTCGTACTGGCACCCGTTCATCGCGGAGGCCGCGGACCAGATGGAGGCCGAGGGGTGCGACCGCATCATCCTCCTGCCCCTCTACCCCCAGTTCTCGCGCACCACGACGGGCTCGTGCTTCATCACCTGGGACCAGATCGCAAAGGAACGCGGAGAGCGGCTCCCGCCGGCGGAGCGCATCCCGGACTACCCGACCCACCCGTCGTACATCCGGGCCGTGTCCGAACGCATCGACGAGGCCCTGGCCGAGATCCCCGATCAGGCGCGCGGCGACGTCACGCTCCTGTTCAGCGCGCACGGCACCCCAGTGAAAGTCGTGGAGGACGGCGACCCGTACTCCCACCAGATCCGTGAGTCGGTCGCCGCGGTCATGGCGCTGCGGGGCGACGACCTGCCGCATCACCTCAGCTTCCAGAGCAAGGTGGGCCGCGCGGAATGGCTCACCCCCGACACCGTCGACAAGACCCGGGAACTCGCGGCGAGCGGAGTCCGGCACCTGGTGGTCGTCCCGATCGCCTTCGTCTCGGATCACATCGAGACGCTCCACGAGCTCGGAATCGACCTGCGCGCGGACGCGGCGAAGGCGGGGATCGAGAACTTCGTCGTCACGAAGGGGTTGAACGACTCGTCCCTCTACATCGAGGCGCTCGCCGACCTCGTGCTCCGACAGCTCGCCGGCCGGGAGTCGGCCGCGAGGGCCGCGTGAGCGACGTCTGCGTCATCGGTGCGGGCCTCTCCGGGCTCACGGTCGCCCACCGTCTGGCCGAGCGGGGCGTTGCCGTCACGGTCCTGGAGCGCGCCGCGTCACCTGGCGGCGTCGTCCGCTCCACCCGTACCGACACGATGCTCGCCGAGTCGGGCCCCAATAGCGCGATGGCCTCGGCCGCCGCGCTGGGTCGGCTCGTGTCCGAGCTGGGCCTCGACGGGGAGCGGGTCACCGCCGACCCGTCCTCGTCACGACGCTACGTGGTTCGGAACGGTCGTCTTCATCCGATCCCGACGTCGCCACCCGCGCTGCTGAAGTCGACGCTGCTGTCGCCCCGGGGGAAGCTGCGCGTGCTTGCCGAGCCGTTCATCCGACGCGCGCCGACGAACGCCGACGAGTCCGTGGGCGCGTTCGTCCGGCGCCGGCTGGGTTCGGAACTCCTCGACTATGGCATCAACCCCTTCGTGGCCGGAGTGTTCGCCGGTGATCCGGACGAGCTCGAGTTGCGCAGCGCCTTCCCAAAGATGCATGCACTCGAAGCACGGGCCGGCAGCCTCATCCGCGGCCAGATCGCGATGGCCCGGAAACGCCGTAAGAGTGGCGCCCCGAAGCCACCCTCGGGCATGTTCGCGTTCCGCGACGGCATGCAGACCCTGACCGACGCCCTGGCCCGGTCCGTCGACATCACAACCGGAGCCGAGGTCGCCGGCATCGTTCGGACGGACGAGGGCTACCGCATCATCGGCAAGGGGCCGGAGGGCACCCTCTCGCTCGACGTGCGGTCGGTCGTCGTCGCCACGGACGCCGACGCCGCGCGCCGCCTGCTCCGTGTGGTGGCGCCCGAACTCGACGCCCCCCTCGGCGCGATCCCCTACCCACCCGTCACGATCGTCGCGTCCGAGTACCGCCGTCAGGACGTCACCCATCCCCTGGACGGCTTCGGATTCCTGGTCCCGGCCCGGGAGGGCCGGCGCATCCTGGGGACGATCTTCTCGAGTTCCCTGTTCCCCCACCGTGTCCGGGACGGACATGTCCTTCTGACGACATTCGTCGGAGGCACACGACAGCCGGCCGAGGCCCGCCGTTCGGACGACGAGGTCCGGACGCTTGTGGCCGACGAGCTGGCCGCCCTGATCGGTGCCCGGTCTCCGGTGACCCAGACGGTGACACGCCACGAGCACGCCATCCCGCAGTACACACTTGGTCACGCCGCTCGCATGGCGCAGATCGAACGTGTGGAGGCCCGCCATCCTGGGCTCTTCCTCGCGGCGAACTACCGCGGTGGGATCTCGGTCGGTGACTGCGTGACCAACGGCGAGTGGACGGCCGAAGCCGTGCGTGCGCACCTGGGGTGACTCAGACAGCGGCGGGTTCGCAGAGGGGTTTCGACTGAAGCGGCCTGCGTGTGACTTTTCTCTCTTGCCCAGGACGCATAGGTCGTGGGAGCATCCCTTCAGCCTTCGTACCAGACGCAATGAGAGTTTCGTATGCGTATCTCACGCCTTGTTTCAGTAGTCGGAACAGTCCTTATCGCAGGCCTGTGCTTCAGCCCCATCGGCATGGCTGACCCCCCGCCTCCGTGCACGGGGACCACGATCGGGCCAGGACTCACTCAGACGAATGCGAATGCGCCGTCTGCGCAGTTAACGGTGTCTTTTTCGCCGAGTTCGTGCATGGTGCAAGCGGGCCGTGTCGTCGATGATCTCGGCAATACCATCACGAGCTGGGGCGGCGGGGGAAGCAGCTCCGACATGACGGTCACCGTCACTCCTGGTAACAACGAGACGAGGACGTATACCGTCGGCCCCGGAGGCGGGACAGCCATCGTCGAGAATCAGGGGTGGTTGGGGAATGTGCAGTTGCGGGCTGATCGGAACCCAGTTGATGCGAACGACACGCAGACCCAGCTGACGATTTCACTGGACCGGCCCGTTGCGGGCCCCTACCAAGTGGCCCTGTACGCGGACGACACACGCCTTTACGCGTTTCCCTCGTATCTCTTCGAGGACGGATACAACTCGGGCAACGGCCGCTACGAGTACACGTATGCGGTCAACACTCCGAACAACACGACCATCACCTACACCGCCTACGTCGCCCAAAACACCCCGTCTCCCGGACCACCCACCAACGACATCCGCGGAGAAGCATCGATCGCCGTCGAGAATCAGGGGTGGTTGGGGAATGTGCAGTTGCGGGCTGATCGGAACCCAGTTGATGCGAACGACACGCAGACCCAGCTGACGATTTCACTGGACCGGCCCGTTGCGGGCCCCTACCAAGTGGCCCTGTACGCGGACGACACACGCCTTTACGCGTTTCCCTCGTATCTCTTCGAGGACGGATACAACTCGGGCAACGGCCGCTACGAGTACACGTATGCGGTCAACACTCCGAACAACACGACCATCACCTACACCGCCTACGTCGCCCAAAACACCCCGTCTCCCGGACCACCCACCAACGACATCCGCGGAGAGGACGAGATGCTGGTGACGAATGCAGGCTGGCAAGGGAGCGTGACGCTGAGTGCGACCGGTCCGGGCCCATCGGTACCGGTGAAGGTGGCCTTGACAAAGCCTCTGGCGGGGCCGTATGTGGTGAGTATTTACAACGATACGACCGACACGAAGATCTGGTCGACGATGTCACCGTCGTTGTTCAGCCCGTCAGACGGGGAGTACGTCGCGATAGCGACCCTGACGCCGCCAGCGACCGGTACCCATCAGTACACGGCCCGGGTGAGTCCCGCCCCGCTGCCAACCACGGGAGTACCGGGGGACGCCGCTGCCTCGTCGTCCCTGATCTTTACCGACGGGGTGCTTTCGGATTCGGCGATGGACCAGGTGAGCATCGACTGGTTGGCGTCCGAGCTTGCCGGGGTCTCCGACGAGGAGATCGCTTTGGCGCTGTCGACGTTCCCGTTTGCTCTACGACTCCAGCAAACCTCCACGAGTGACATCGCCAACGCGTATCTGGCAGCAATGTTGACGGACGGCCGCAGGGCTGCGCTGATCAAGGTGGCGAAGATCAGCCCGGGCGTGCTCTGGTACTTGCATCAAGCGACTCGGACTGCGCCTGATGACGTCGCCATCCCGCCAGTCGATGCGCCTGGCGCGCCACCTCCGCCGCTCGGGCCACCCACTTCACCGAATCCGAAGTTCATCATCGGTGGTGGTGGCGGCGTGACGGTGGCGAGCATCTATCTGATCGCCCGCGACCTCATCTCGCGAGACGACACGCTCACCGAGCATGACGCGCAGATCCAGGCGGATTACTGCCTCCGGTACGTCAACCGCGCCATCAGAATGGGGGCACTCACCGTACCAGCGGGACGCCCGCATCCGTGCAAAGATCCATCCATCACCATCCACTACCCGTCTGGCACCAAGTGGTCTCTTGTCCAACTTCCGCCTACTGTGTCCCCGAGCGCCCAGCACATCGCTGATGCTCTGGCCGACCACCCAGAATGGACGATGCTGAACTGGGTCAACAAAGACGACCGAGAGAACTCTGGACTGAGACGCGGGTGGTATTTGTCGGAGACAACCGGCGGATACACGAACACGAACTACGCGGCGTGTGAGAGCAGGCCAGCTGGGTTTGATTGTGACGAGTACCCGTTTTATTCCTCTGCGCAGAGCGGTCCGCAGGGATTCTCGCCGGGCTTGCCAAACGCGAGTCTCCAACCGACGCCGCTGAGCGATAACAGGAGCGCCGGCAGCTTGTGGGGTGTGACAGCGGACACGTGCGGCCTGCGGTCAGGTGGATCGAATCGGCTCACGGCCGCCGCCGTCGGGTCACCGGCGCTGGTGATTCCCGTCCCGATCCCGAACTGGCCGACCCGACGAATCTGCCGACAGCCAACGCCATGAACGAACTCCGACACGCACTCAACCGCCTGGAATCGGTGATGCTCGAGCGGGGAATGCCGCACCTCGACTGGCTTCTCCCCGGCCTTCCACCGGAAGAGAGTCGCGACCGCCTGATCCAGGCCGGCTATCCGGTGACAGAGGAGATCCTCACGTGGTTTTCCTGGCACAACGGCGCCGTCGACAGCAACGACGTCAAGGGCGTCAACGGACGAGGTGCGATGGGCGAGGGACTCCAGTTGCTCACGCTCGAGCAGGCGATCGCCGAAGCACGTGTCAACGAGGAGGTCGTCGATTTCAACGACATGGACGACAACCCCCGGATCGCGCAGGAGTACGTCGACCGCCCATGGGTAACGCGCTGGCTGCCCATCCTCTCTCGTGGGAACGGCACCTTCGTCACTGCGGACCTCGCTACCGACCCCCTGGTCTCCCCTGCGATCGCCACGGACTTTGAGGGGCGGCGGATAGACTTCCCTCAGCTTCCCAGCTTGACAGCGCTTGTCACCGCGTACTCCGATGCCCTTTCCGGGCATGGTGTCTGGAAACCTCGGGAAGGGATGTTCGAAGTGATTCGGGAAACCCCGAAGCTGGAGTACCGGTTCCTGTAAGGCGTCCTCCATGCTCTGGACGACGCGTCCCGCGTTGAGGCTCACGAATCTCGCGGAGGCCACCCATACGTCAGTGAGGCACCTGGAATTCGACTCCGATGAGAGTAACGCGACCGACTCTTCCTTAGCGTCTGGTGGAGTCGACGAGGACGAGTGGATCGCCCAGGAATACGCTGACAACCCATGGAAGTCGCGCTGGATACCCATTCTTGACAGGGGTGGTGACTCCCTCGCCGCAGGCCTCGACTCAGACAGCCGTGTCACCCCTCTGATCGCCGTTGGATGGGAAACGATGCCAAGCCAATGGCCTCGATTCCCGAGTATCACTGCGCTCGTGGACATGTACATCGATGTGATTCGAAACCACGCCACGTGGTCGCCTCTCAACAGAGGCTGGGAGATAGAGCTGACCGAACTGACACCGATCCAGCGGAGTTTCTGCTGACACTTCACGGGCAGAGAACCCGCGGGCTTCAGTGTCAACACCCTTCATGCCTCTTGCCCGGTGTTGTCGTGTTCCTGTCCTCATCGTGCCTATCCCCGACATCCCGACTCTGAGAACGTTCCATGTCTGCCGCGGTACGGTGGCGCCATGAACGAACTTCGCCAAGCCCTCGACAATCTCATCGCCGTCATGCTCGAGAAGGGCATGCCACATCAGGACTGGTTGCTACCCGGGCTTCACCCTGACGAAGTACGTGGAACGCTGACACAGGCGGGCTACCCAATCACCGAAGAGATCGTCACCTGGTTCTCCTGGCACAACGGCGCCAGTAGAAACCCGGATCCCAACGTCTATCTCCACGGGGCGTTCCTCGGGGGCTTCCTCCTCAGCCTTGACGAGGCGATCGCAGAAGCACGCGATAACTATGAACTGTCGCGATCTCTCGCACGAGACGATGGGCTAAGAGATCTGGCCGAAATACCCTGGGATTCGGGTTGGATGCCGATCCTCGACAACGAGATGGCAGGTATCGCCGTGGACCTTTCCACTGACCCGGTCGTCTGCCCGGTCATCGACCACAGGTGGGACTCCTCGCCCAGTGAGTGGAACACCATGCCGAGCCTCCAGGCCCTTATCGACGTGCATACCGCCTTGATTCGAGAAGAAGCGATCTGAAGGCCGGAGAACCAAGGTTGGAAGGTCATTTGGGATCACACAACCTTCAAGGATGCGTACCGGTGGTTCGGCTAGCGACTGGGGTAACCGAGGGATCATGGGTCACCTTTGATGGAGCCTCACTCTGCTCGTATGGTTCCGGCAACCGTTCAGTGCACCCATAACTTCGCCGCGATCAGCAGACCGGCCACCGCCACGACGAACGCGGTGGCGACGAGGATCTGCGGTCGGCCGAATCCGCGTCGGCGCATGCCCACCGCCGCCACCACTGCGAAGCCCACCATCACCGTTCCCAGCCCGAACCACACCGCGGTGGCACGGTCGGCGCCGAACGCCGACGCGATCAGCGTCACCGCCAGTGGGCTGAATGCTGCGCTCACCATCGGCGCGGCCACCCACGCGTGATGCCGTAGGGAGTCTCCCGGACCGTCGGAGCGCGGCGCCACCCATGACGCGAAGAGATGGGTCATGTAATAGATCACGTTCGTCACGATGACGAGGACGACCAGGTCCCACAGATCGCCGACCTGCGCTCCGGCGACGAGCGTCGCCCCGGCGACCATGAGCCCGTACAGCCACAGCGAGACGCGCTCACTGTAGTCCGGGCTGCTCTCGTCGAACCGGCGGCTCACGCGGGAAGTGTGGCAGACGGCGACGGCCCCTCAGGCGTGATCCCCGTCAGACGACGGCCTCCCAGCGCACGTCGAAGCCCAGGTCGCGCACACACCCCACGGCGAAGTCACGGGCCTCGGTGCCCGAGACGACCAGCGACAGCTGCCCCTCCTCCTCACCCACTCCGGAGCGCAGCTGGAGGTCCTCGATGTTGACGTGGGCATGCCCGAGGGCCGTCGCCACCTGCGAGATGACCCCGGGGCGGTTCGACAGCGCGATGACCACCCGGTAGGGCTCGGCGACGACCTCCGCGATCTCGCCCAGTCGGGAGCGCTCATCGGCCGCACGCTGGAAGTAGGCCTCGATCGCCGCACGGTCCCCGTCGCGCACCAGTCGGGCGACCGCCTCCAGCCGACGGGCATGGTCCTCGATGGTCTCCACGACGGCCTCGGAGTTCGCCAGGAGGATGTCCGCCCACAGCGGTGGGTTCGCCCCGGCAACGCGGGTGAGGTCCGAGAAGGACGGCCCGGCGCTGCGGAGTGCCTCGCGCCCCCGGGGCGTGGTGGATGCGGCCTGGTGGATGAGGGCGGACGCCAGGACGTGCGGCAGGTGCGACACGAGCGCCAGGATGCGGTCGTGGGCGTCCGCGTCGATGGCCGACGGACGGGCCCCGATCCGCGCGATGAGGTGGTGCAGGCGCTGGTAGAGGTCCGGCCGGGTCTCGTCGGACGGCGTGAGGAAGTAGGTGGCGCCCTCGAACATCCCGTCCCGCGCGTGCTCCACCCCGCCGCGCTCGGACCCGCAGATCGGGTGGCCGCCGATGAACCGCTCACGTTCCTCGCCCGTCAATGCCGCGAGGATGCCGGCCTTGGAGGATGCGACGTCGGTGACGAGGCACTCGGGTCCGGCGATGGCCATGGCCTCACGGGCCACGTCGACCGTGGCACCCACCGGGGCCGCCACGAACACCACGTCGGCGCCCTGGACCGCGTCGGCCAGGGTGTCGGCGACCTCGGTCACCACACCGCGTTCACGGGCGCGTTCACGGGTCGCGGGGTCCGGGTCGAAGCCGATCACGCGATCGACCCCGGCCCGATGGCGGAGGGCGAGACCGAGGGACCCGCCCATCACGCCGATTCCGACGACCGCGATCGGGCCGCCGTCCGACACCTCGTACCTACCCGGCGACCCCGGCGGCGACGGGCTCGCCTCCGGAGATCACCTTGCCCATGACGTCCACGACCCGCTTCACGTCGGCGACCCAGGCACCGAAGGTGTCGGCGCGGAGCGCCTGCGGACCGTCGCAGAGCGCATGCTCGGGCGACGGGTGGACCTCGACGATGAGGCCGTCCGCACCGGCGGCGACGGCGGCGCGCGCCATCGGCAGGATGAGGTCGCGCTTGCCGGCGGCGTGCGACGGGTCGACGATCACCGGCAGGCTGGACAGGTTCTTCGCGACCGGTACCGCCGACAGGTCGAGGGTGGACCGGGTGGCCGTCTCGAACGTGCGGATACCGCGCTCGCAGAGCATGATCTGGTCGTTGCCCTCCTTGGCGATGTACTCCGCCGCCAGGAGCCACTCCTCGATCGTGTTCGAGAGACCGCGCTTCAGGAGCACCGGGCGCCGGCTCTTGCCGACCTCCTGGAGGAGATCGTAGTTCTGCATGTTCCGGGCGCCGAGCTGGATGACGTCGGCCACCTCGAGCACGTCGTCCATCTGGCGGATGTCCATGCACTCGGTGACGATGGGAAGTCCGGTCTCCTCCCGCGCCTCGGCGAGGATCTCGAGGGCGACCTTGCCCAGTCCCTGGAAGGTGTACGGCGACGTGCGCGGCTTGAACGCGCCGCCTCGCAGCATCGTGGACCCGACCTCCTTGCAGACCCGGGCGGTCTCGAGGGTCTGTTCACGGGTCTCGACGGTGCAGGGCCCCGAGATCAGGCAGAAGTTGTCGCCACCCACACGTCTGCCCGCGATCTCGAGGATCCGGTCCTGACCGTGGAACTCTCGTGACACGAGCTTGTAGGGCTTGAGGATGGGGACGATCTTCTCGACGCCCGGTTCGGCCTCGAGCGCCATGACGGACGCGAGCTCGCGATCGTCACCGATCGCGCCGATCACGGTGACGAACTCGCCGGCCGACAGGTGCGCTTTCGCTCCCGCTTCGCCGATGCGCTCGACGATGTGCTGTACCTGCTCCTCCGTCGCGCCCTGCTGCATCACGATCATCATGATGGTGTCAACCCTTCTCTACGCTCGTCGATTTCGGTGCATCTTGAACCACCCGGCTCAACGCGTCGATGAACGCGTCGTTCTCGTCCCTCGTGCCGAGCGTGACCCGCAACCTGCCCGGGACGCCGAGCGAGGCGCCGTTTCGCACGATGATCCCCCGCCGGAGGAGATTCTCATGGACGTCCGCCGCGTCCTCGGCCGAGGTTCCCACGCCGATCAGCACGAAGTTTGCCTGACTGGGCGTAAAGGCTACTCCCAGCGCGGTCAGCGCGTCCTGAAGACGCGTCCGCTCGCCGATCAGCTCGGCCACACGTGACTCGACCACGGACCGCTTCCGCAAGACCGCCAGCGCGGCGGCCTGGGCCAGGGCGTTGGTGTTGAAGGGCTGGCGCACTTGGTCGAGTGCCTGCACCCACGCCTCTGATCCGATGCCGTATCCCACCCGCAGGCCGGGCAGGCCGAACGCCTTGCTGAAGGTTCGCGTGACGATGAGGTTCGGGCGTTCGCGCGCCATGGAGAGCACCCGCCCGCGGTCGGGGTGCTCGACGAAGTCGTTGTAGGCCTCGTCGACCAGTACCGGGACGTCCTCCGGCACCTGATCGAGGAACTCCTCGATCTCGTGGGCCGGACGGTAGACGCCGGTCGGGTTGTTCGGGTTGCAGATGATGACGAGACGGGTGTCACCGTCGATCGCCGCCGCCATCCCCCACAGGTCGTGCCCACCGTCCTCGGCCAGCGGCACCGCGACCGAGCGTGCCCCGGCCGCGGCGGCCAGGTGCGGGTAGATCGCGAACGAGGGATCGGCGTGGACGATGGAGGTGCCGGGATCGAGAAGGGCCTGCCCCGCCAGCAGGATCAGCTCGCACGAGCCGTTGCCGATGGCCACGCGCGAAGGGTCGACGCCGTGCTGATCGGCGAGGAGGCCCCGCAGCTCGCGGGCATAGGAGTCGGGGTAGCGACCCAGGCCGGCCGCACCGGCCTCGACGACCGCCTGCGCCTCGGGGATCACCGGGTAGGGGCTCTCGTTGGACGCCAGTTTGATGACCGACTCGAGGTCGTACTTGGCCATGACCTCGGCCATCGTGAGGCCGGGCTCGTAGATCGGCATGGCCGAGAGGCGGGGTGAGACGAGCATCGACATGAACGCCGGAGTCTACCGTCGTGTCGGTGCCCGGCACGTCCGTTCGCCTGGTCCGACGAGCGGGACGACCGGACCTAGTCGGTCTCGACCAGGTCCGCCCGGAGACTCCGTGCCTCGCGGAGGTAGATGTGACGCACCACCCGTCCCCGCGGAACGTGGGCGTGCAGGAGCGCTCGGATGCAGAGGCCCAGCGAACCGGGCACCGGGATCTCCTGCGAGCAGATCAACGGAACGTCCGCCAGACCCAGCCGGCGCGCGGCGACGGCGGGAAACGCGGACACGAGGTCGTGCGTACACGTGAAGAAGATGGACACGATGTCCCGGCTCTCCAGACCGTTGCGCTCGATGACCTCGCGGAGGAGCTCGGTCGTCGCCTCGTAGATCTCGTCGGGATCGTCGCGGTCGACGGTGATGGCACCGCGGATGCCGCGCAGGATGTCGCCCTCTCTCATCGTTCCAAGCCTACGAGACGGGCAAGGCGTGTGAGCTCCGGGCCGGACAGGGGCCGGAACGCGCCCTTGGCGAGCTTTCCGGCCGAGATGCCACCGTAGCGGGAGCGGTGCAGGCGGCTGACCGGATGGCCGATGGCCTCGCACATGCGTCGCACCTGGCGATTGCGGCCCTCGGTGATCTCGATGCGCAGCCAGGTGCCGCGCGGGTGGAGCCGATCCATACGCTCCACCTTGGCGGGTTGCGTCGGGCCGTCCTCGAGGACGATACCGTCGCGCAGCCGACGGATGCCCGCAGCCGAGACCCGGCCGTCGACCAGGACCTCGTAGGTCTTCGGGACGCGGTGGCTGGGGTGCATGAGTCGATGGGCGAGCTCACCGTCGTTGGTGATGATGAGCAGGCCGGAGCTGTTGAGATCGAGCCGGCCCACCGGGTAGAGCCGGACGGAGGTCGGGAATCCCTCCAGCACCGTCGGCCGTCCCTCGGGATCCGACGCCGTCGACACCCTGCCCACGGGCTTGTTGAGGAGATATGTGTGGCGCTCCTCGGCGCTGACCGGTTTGCCGTCGACGAGGAGGACGTCGGTCTCCTCCACGGCCTGACCGATCCGGGCGACCTCGCCGTTGATGCGGACACGTCCCTCGCGGACGAGGTCCTCGGCGGCGCGGCGGCTTGCGACGCCGGCCTGCGCGAGCGCCCGCTGCACCCTCACCAGGCGCCCTCCGGAGAGTCGTCGGTCCCGTCCGGCTCGGCGGTGTCGGCGTCCTCGGTTACGGGGTCGGGGGCGTCGGTGCGCCATCGATCGTCCGAGACGCGGATGTCACCGGGAACGGCGGACACCAGATCGGGCGCACCCCCGTCCCCGCTCCCTGACTCGGACGCCGCGGCGGCGACCGGATCGAGACCCGGCTCTCCGGACTCCGTGTCGTCACGGTCATCGGTGTCGCCGTCCGGCACGACGGTCAGGGCGGGACCGTCGGATGCCGCGTCGTCACCGGGCTCCTGTGGATCTGCTCCCGGGGTGTCGGACAGGACGTGGACGACATCCTCCCCGTCGTCGGGGGTCACCGTGTCGGGCGCCAGGTGGCCCGAGTCGATGAGCGTGCGGCGCAGGTCCTCCGCCTGGGATCCCGAGAGCTCGAAACGCTCGATCGGCGGCAGATCACGCCGATCCGCGAGGCCGAAGCGTTTCTGGAAGGCGCGTGTGGTGCGGTAACGCATCGCGTTGGCCCCGCTCCCCCGTCCCGCCTCCTCCAGAAGACCCCGGTCGACGAGGTTGGCGACGGTGGAGTCGACGGATACGCCGCGCAGACGGCTGATGTCGGGTCGGCTCACGGGCTCCAGGTACGCCACGACCGCGAGGGTCTCCAGCGCGGCCGGCGAGAGGCGGTCCTCGGGCGGCCTCTGACGAAGCCGGTCGCAGACGTCCTCCAGGTCCGCCCGCGTGCGGAGCGCCCATCCCCCGGCGACCTGGGCGAGTTCGAGGCCCGAGGTCGTGTCGAAGCGCTCGGCCACGCGATCCAGTGCCGTGAGGATCTCCTCGCGGTCCACCTCGAGGATGTCGCTGAGCACGTCGACCGTGAGGGGCTCCGGGCTCAGGAACAGCAGGGCCTCCACCGCGCGTGGATCGATGGTTCCGTCGGTCACTTGCGGGTGATCGTGATGTCGCCGAACGGTTCCGACTGGGACAGGGTCACGTCGCCGCGACGCGCCAGCTCGAGTGCCGCCACCAGGGTGAGCGCCTCCTCCAGCGTGGAGCGTCCCTCAACGACCTCCTCGAAGCTGACCGCGCGACCACGACCGAGGGCACGACTGAGGCGCTGGATGAGCTCCGGCATGCTGACCCGGACCGGGCCCATGTGCGTAAGGCTCGGTTCGGGGCGGGCCGTCAGCAGGTTCTGGACGGCATCGCGCAGGGTCAGCGGGTCCTGGACCTTCGGCGGCAGTGCGGCGGCCAGGGTGAGTGGCACCGACCGGTAGCGGTGCACGGAGACGCCGCTCGCCCGGTCGGAGAGCCACCGGGCGGCCTCGCGATAGGGCGCGTACTGGATGAGCCGCTCGGCGAGGCGCTCGCGGGCCTCCAGGGCGTCGGGATCCGGCTCGGGGTCCTCGGCCTCGCCCAGGAGACGTCGCACCTTGAGTTCGGCCACCGCGGCCAGCACGACGACCAGCTCGCTGGTGGTGGGCGGGTCCCAGCGCTCGCCCGCACGCTCGCCGAGCGCCGCCGGGATCAGCTCCGCGAGCGGCAGCTCGAAGAGGTCGACCTCCTCGCGGATGACCAGCGTGAGAAGCAGGTCGAACGGCCCCTGGAAGAGGTCCAGGTCGATCGGCTGTTGGAGTGGCGCGACGGTCACGGGGAGGAGGATACCGACACTTGCCGTGACTCTCGCGTCGGCGTGCCGTCGGTCGCGAAGCGAGCCTGGTCGGACGAGCACACTCCGGTTCCACGTTCCACCGGCCCGGTGAGGGACTATCGTGTGCCTGCGACGCAAAGCGCGTCACCGACCGTCCGTCAAACCGCCTGAGGAGGATCCGAATGAGCGACGACCGGGTGATGTTCACCCTCGAACCGTCCGAGGCCCCCACCCACTGGTACAACATCGTCGCGGATCTGCCGACCCCGCCCCCGCCGCCGCTCCACCCCGGCACGCGCGAGCCGGTGGGCCCCGATGATCTGGCGCCGCTCTTCCCGATCGAGCTGATCCTGCAGGAGGTGGCCACGGAACGGGAGATCGCGATCCCCGATCCCGTGCGCGAGGTCTATGCCCAGTACCGGCCCTCCCCCCTCTACCGGGCCCGCCGCTGGGAGAAGCGCCTGGGGACCCCGGCGCGCATCTACTTCAAGTACGAGGGCGTGTCGCCCGCCGGATCGCACAAGGTGAACACCTCGATTCCGCAGGTCTACTACAACTCCCTCCACGGCATCCGCCGGCTCACCACCGAGACGGGGGCCGGTCAGTGGGGAACCGCCCTGGCATTTGCCTGCTCGCTGTTCGACGTCGAGTGCGAGGTGTGGTAGGTGGGGGCGTCGTTCGACTCCAAGCCGCAGCGTCGCACGCTGATGGAGGTCTTCGGCGCGACCGTGCACCGCTCGCCGAGCCGCCTCACGAACTCGGGTTCGGCGTTCGACGACGGTCACCCCGGATCCCTCGGCATCGCGATCTCGGAGGCGATCGAGGTCGCGGCGCAGGCCGACGACACCAAGTACGCACTCGGATCGGTGTTGAACCACGTGCTGCTCCACCAGACGGTGATCGGACAGGAGGCGCTCCTCCAGCTTCGTAAGGCGGGTGAGTCCGGCGCGGACCTGGTGATCGGCTGCGCGGGGGGCGGCTCGAACCTCGCCGGTCTCGCGTTCCCGTTCATCGGCGAGAAGCTCGCCGGACGCCAGTCGCCGCGGATCGTGGCCGTCGAGCCGACCGCGTGTCCCACGCTCACCCGTGGCGAGTACCGCTACGACTTCGGTGACACCGCCGGGCTCACGCCCCTTCTGAAGATGTACACCGTCGGTCACGATTTCGTCCCGTCACCGATCCACGCCGGTGGCCTGCGCTACCACGGCATGGCGCCGCTCGTGTCGCACGTCGTCGCGGAGGGACTCATGGAGGCGACCGCCCTCCATCAGAGCGAGTGCCTCGAGACGGCCGTGGAGTTCGCCCGCACCCAGGGGATCGTGCCCGCCCCGGAGGCCTCCCACGCACTGGCGCAGACGCGTCGCGAGGCGCTCGCCTGCGCGGAGTCGGGTGAGGAGAAGGTCATCGTCGTCGGCCTCTCCGGGCACGGGCTGCTGGAGCTCGGTGCCTACGAGAACTTCCTCGCCGGCCGGCTGGAGGACGACCCGCTCTCGGAGGATGCCCTGGCCGCGGCGCTGGCCGGTGTCCCCGAGGTGGCCTGACCCGGAAGCGTCCCGCCCCGTCGGTCCGGGGAGGTGCTCTCTTCGGTTCCGTGGGTGGACATCGAGTGCCTGGCACCCGATGTCCACCCGCCGTGTCGACGCAACCGTGCCGAGACCGACTCGGGATGCCGTTCGACGCCGGGTCCGCGGGCCCGACGGGCCCGGTGTCACCGGCCGTCACTCCGGAAGGAGCCCCACCGCCTCACGTACGTCGGACATGGTGGCCGCAGCGATCTCACGGGCGCCCTCGGCGGAACGACGGAGGGCGGCCAGCACCTCTCCCGGATCCTCGGAGAGCTCCGCGTAGCGGGTCTGGAGCGGCTCCAGATACGCGACGAGCGCCTCCAGGACCTCTTTCTTGAAGTCTCCGTACCTCGAGCCGACGAAGCGGTCCTCGAGCTCGGGGATCGACGTATCGGTGACCGCGGCCATGATGTGGAGGAGCGCCGTGATGCCGGGCTTTTCGACCGGATCGGCCCGCACGTCGGATCCGGAGTCGGTGACGGCTCCCATGATCTTCTTCTTCAGGCGGTTCGGCGGATCCGACAGCCAGATCGTCCCGAGGTCGGTGCCCCCGGTCTTGGACATCTTCCGCGTCGGCTCCTGCAGATCCATGATGCGCGCACCGACCGGCGGAATCGCCGGCTCGGGCACGACGAAGGTGTCGCCGAAGCGCTGATTGAAACGGATCGCGATGTCGCGCGTGAGCTCGAGGTGCTGGCGCTGGTCATCGCCCACCGGGACGCGGTTCGAGCGGTAGAGCAGGATGTCCGCGGCCATGAGCACCGGATAGGCGAAGAGGCCGGCGCTGACCGACTCGCGACCCTCCGACTTGTCCTTGAACTGCGTCATGCGGTTGAGCTCACCGAAGGTCGCGACGCAGTCGAGGACCCACGCGAGCTCCGAGTGCTCACGGACATGGCTCTGCACGAACAGACGGCTCCGGTCGGGGTCGATGCCCGCCGCGAGCAGCAGGGTGGCCATGTCGAGCGTCGCCCGGCGGAGCTCGGCCGGGTCGTACGGAACGGTCATCGAGTGGAGATCGACGATGCAGTAGAGGGTCTCGTGCGTATCCTGGTCGGTGACCCAGTGCCGGATCGCCCCGAGGAGGTTGCCGAGATGCGGGGTGCCCGTGGGCTGGATCCCCGAGAGGACGCGGTCTTTGCTTGTGCTCATCGCCGGCGATTCTAGATGAGTAGTGCCGCGGCGATCGTGGCGTGGTGCGTGCCCCCGGCGGCGCGGATGCGCCACCGGATGTCTCGGAAAGGACACCACCCTGACCATCGACATCCGCCGTCGCCCCGCATCCACCGGTGACGCACCCCACACCACGCCGCCGTGGCACCACTCATCTCGTCGGCAGCCATCGGACGACGGCCCGCGAGCGCCGTGCCCAAACGGGATCGATCACGACGACACGGTGTGTTTCCGGGCGCTCGTCGAACGGAGGCCTGTGCTACCGCGTGTCTGGCACCGGGTGGGACACGGGCCGGACGTGATGGAACTTTCTCCCTGTAAATCGCGCTATTCGCTTCGTGAGGTGTCCTACCGCGTGCCTGGCACCGGGTAGGACACCGGCGGAGCGAGACCGGCCCGACGATCCGGCGGCGTCGGCTACCATCGTCCGCATCGAACCGCGCGATCCCCATTCGGCCGACGCCCCTCGCCCCGACGGATGGGCGCCGCCACCGACGACGGACCGGGCGGCCGACGGGCCCCCACCGCCGACCGGGATGGTCGATCGCCGCCCCGGCTGGTACATCGGAATGCCGCTCGTCGTCATGGCGGTGGCCATCATCGTCATCGGCATGTTCGGGGCGATGCTCGGCGGGTTCGGCCTGGGCGAGGATTCCCTGAACGCCGTCGTGGGGCTGGCGTTCAGCCTCGCGCTGGTGGTCGGCGGGTTCATTCTTCTGTCCGCCGTGCCGTTGACGAAGCGGCCGGAGATCACGGCGACGCGGGTATCCCTCGGCGTCGCCATCGCCATCGGGCTGGGCATGGGACTCGCCTTCCGTGTCATGGCGGGCATCGTCTCGTCCATCGGAGAGCGGGTCGACCCGTCGCTGTGCGAGAAGGCGAAGGAGGCGACCGACATCATCCCTCCCGAGCTGTGGCAGAAGGTCCTCCTGGCCCTGTCGCTGGTGGTCCTGGCCCCGCTCGGCGAGGAACTCCTCTTCCGCGGGCTGATGTTCCGCGGCTTCGCGTCGCTCCTCGCCGTCGTACCCGCCGCGATCATGGCCGGGGTGCTGTTCGGCCTGGCCCATCCCCAGTACTACGAGACCTGGTCGCTCCTGGTGAGCATCTGCATCATGGGTGTGGTCCTCTGCCTCATGTACCGGCGCTGGGGTTTCCCCACGGTCGTCGCGGCACACCTGTTCTTCAACCTCATCCCGGCGATCCTCCTCTTCACGGGCTACGACCCTGCCGAGGTCACCTGCCAGGCCGACGCTCAGGTGCTGATCAGCGCGTTCCTGGCCCGCTGAGTCCGACACCCTCACCGCGAAACCGCGCCAGGAGGCGGCTCAGCTCGGCACGCTCGTCCTCGTCGTAGCCGGCGATCGGACCGAAACCCGCCTCCACAAGCCGCGCCGATGCTCGTTCGACGACCTCACGCCCCGGCGAGGTGATGCTGACCAGGACCTGACGTCCGTCCTCCTCCCCCTTGCGTCGCTCGACAAGCCCGGCGGCCTCCAGCCGCTGGACGAGATAGGTGACCGACGAGCCGTGGACCATGAGCAGGTCCCGCAGACGGCCCATGGCGAGATACCCCCTCCGTGTGAACGAGAGCAGAAGCAGGACCTCGTACCTCGAGACGTTGAGATCGAACGCGCGGAGGACCGACTCGACGCTCCGGATTCCCACGTTGTACGCGCGGATCAGGGAGGTCATGACCCGAAACGCGGAACCATCGTCATAGCGGTCAGACCACTGGCGTACCGCCTCGTCGACCGAATCGCCCTTCACATCCTCCGTCATGTCCGGCAGAATACTAGGTCTGGAAGATAGTTTGATATCCAACTAAATCGGTCCGCCCGGTTGAACCCCGAGGTTCACCGGCCCGGCACCACCCGTGAAGGAGCGTGAATGTCCGACCGCACCGCGGTGATCGTGGACGCAGTTCGAACCCCCGTAGGACGGGCCCGCGGCGTGCTCTCCGAGGTGCACGCCGTCGACCTGGCGGCACACGCCATCGACGGTCTCGTGGAGCGAACCGGCCTCGACCCCTCACTCGTCGACGACGTCCTCCTGGGGTGTGTCGACCAGTTCGGTGAGCAGGGGCTGAACGTCGCGCGGACCGCGGCCCTGGCCGCCGGACTGCCCGAATCCGTGCCCGCCGCGACGATCGACCGCCAATGCGGTTCGTCACAGCAGGCCGTGCACTTCGCCGCGCAGGGGATCATGGCGGGCACCTACGACATCGCCATCGCGGGTGGGGTCGAATCGATGACCCGGGTGCCCATGTTCGCCAACACCCCCGACGTCACCGCCGCATACGGACCACGCTTCCGTGCCCGCTACGACCTGGCGCCCGATGCGTTCATCAGCCAGGGCGAGTCCGGCGAGATCGTCGCGGACCGGTGGGGGCTCGACCGCACCGAGCTGGACGCGTTCGCGGCCCTGTCCCATGAGCGCGCCGAGGCCGCCCGCGCGGAGGGCCGCTTCGATGACGAGATCCTGCCGATCGCGACCCGCGATGCGGACGGAGCCGACGTCGTCGTCCGGCACGACCAGGGCATCCGTCCGGGGACGTCCACGGAGACCCTCGCCGGGCTCGACCCGGTCTTCCGCACCGACGGGCGCCTGACCGCCGGCAACTCGTCGCAACTGAGCGATGGTGCCGCCGCCCTTCTCGTGATGAGCGCCGAACGGGCCGAGGACCTCGGTTTCACACCGATCGCCGCCATCCGCGCGCTCGCCGTGACCGGCGTCGATCCGGTGACGATGCTGACGGGTCCCATCCCGGCCACGCAACGTGCCCTCGAGCGTGCCGGCCTCACCGCCGACGACATCGGGCTGTACGAGTGCAACGAGGCCTTCGCCAGCGTTCCCCTGGCATGGCAGCGCGAGATCGGCGTCGACCCGTCGCGCGTCAACGTCAACGGCGGGGCGATCGCCCTCGGCCACCCTCTGGGAGCGTCGGGCGCCCGCATCATGACCACCCTCGTCCACGAGATGCGCCGCCGCGGCACCCGCTTCGGCCTCCAGACCATGTGCGAAGGAGGCGGTATGGCCAACGCCACCGTCCTCGAGCTCATCTGAAAATCGCGATACCCAAGGAGATTCACGTCATGTCCGAGTTGACCGACGAGCAGCGCGCGATCCAGGCGATGGCGCGGGAGTTCGCAGAGAAGGAGATCGCGCCCCACGCCGCCGAGTGGAACGCGAACCACAGCCCCTCCGTCGAAGTCGTGCGGAAGATGGGCGAGGTCGGCCTTCTCGGCATCACCGTCCCGGAGGCCGACGGCGGTCCCGGTCTCGACAACCTCACGCTCGCCCTCGTGACCGAGGAGATGGCCGCCGCGGATGTCGGCACCTGCGTGAGCTTCTGTGTCCAGAACGGCCTGGCGATCGACCCCATCGTCCACGCCGGCAACGATGAGCAACGGGCCCAGTGGCTCCCCCGGCTCGTGTCCGGTGAGTCCCTGGGTGCCTATGCGCTCACCGAGCCCGACGCGGGATCCGACGTGGGGGCCATCCGGACCACGGCGGTGCGCGACGGTGACGACTACGTCGTGTCGGGGTCGAAGATCTGGATCTCGAACGGCGGGTTCGCCGACGTGTTTATCCTGTTCGCGCGAACCGGTGAGGCCGGCCCCAAGGGGATCTCGGCGTTCATCGCGCCGGCGGGTCCGGGTCTCGTGGTGAGCCGCGAGCTCGACAAGATGGGCCTCCACAGCTCGTCCACAGTGGAGCTCGCCTTCGAGGACTACCGCGTCCCGGCAGGCAACATGCTGGGTGCCGAGGGTACGGGCATGGCGATCGCACTCGAGACCCTGGACACCGGCCGGGTCACCGTCGCGGCGCAGGCGTGCGGCATCGCGCGTGCGGCCATCGACATCGCATGTGAGTACGCCCGTGAGCGTACGGCGTTCGGCGGTCCCATCGGCCGGTTCCAGGGGGTGCAGTTCCCCATTGCCGACGTCGCGGCACGACTGGCGGCCGCACGCACCCTCACCCACGAGGCCGCCCGGGTCCGCGACCGCGGCGAGCCGCACTCGCTGATCGGTGCGCAGGCGAAGCTCTTCGCAAGCGAGGTGGCTGTCCAGGCCGCCGACGTGGCCGTTCAGACGTTGGGCGGTATGGGGTTCAGCAGAGAGTTCGCCGCCGAACGCCTCTACCGCGACGCCAAGATCACCCAGATCTACGAGGGGACGAGCCAGATCCAGCGCCTCGTGATCGCACGGCACCTGCTGGGGCGCCTCTCGTAGATCCCGTGACGACCCGGCCCTCGGAGACCCGAGTGGCCGGGTCCCGGCGCCCGTGCGCCGCGCCGGCTCCGAAGGCGCAGTCGCCGACAGCGAGCCGAAGCGCCGCCCTCACCCCCCATGCGCCGGACACGGGCGTGGCGTGGGCCGTCAGCCACCCCGTGCTCTAGCGTGATCACCGCCGTGGGCATCGTCCTCGTCTGCGCGCCCCTCGCCATCCGGGCCTTCACCCGCTCCCTGCGCCAGCAACGGCTTCGACACCGCCCGGAACGGTGACCCGCTCCCGCGACGAGCGCAGGGGGGCCCGTGATCGACGAGCCCCTCGCACCGTTCATCCCGCGTCGCGGATCAGCCGACGACCCGCGCGGAGCGCACCACACCGGCGACCCGCACGATCCGGGTCCGGGCCTTCGCACGGACCGTGCGTGCGTTGTCGGCCTTGGCGGTGGCGACGTTCGTACGCGTGCCCTTCGCACGCGTGTCGATCCGGAAGGTGAACTTCACGACACGTGTACGTCCCGGAGCCAGGTTCCCGATCCTGACGTGGACCTGGCCGCGGACGATCCGGGGACGGATCGATGCCCGCGAGAACGACATGCCCGGAGGGATGCGATCCACCAACACCACGTTCTGAGCCTCGGCATCCCCGGTGTTGCGGACCGCGACGGTATATGTGACGAGGCTCCCCGACCGCGCCGTCGTCGGGCCGACCTTGGTGATCGCGAGGCGGGTCGGGACCAGCGTGACGGCACCGGGCTCCGGGACCGGAGCCGCCGAGACCTGAACGGGCGCCTCGGCCCGTGCCGTGACGGTCCTCTGACCGTACGCACCGACGACCGTGGCCACGTTGGTGAAGCCCTCGGCCACGTTCGCCGACGTACACGTGATCTCGCGGCGACGGCCCACGGCGAGCTCGCCGATCAGGGCGCCGCATCCCGGTGCCAGCGGATCCGAGACGGCGACGTCGGTGAGAGGCACGTTGCCCGTGTTGGTGACGGCGAGCGTCCAGATGACGGTGCCGCCCACCGGGATCACCGGGGTCACGGTGCTCTTCTCGATGGCGATGGCCGGATCGGCGGCGAAGACATTGGTGACGGTGCAGTCCACACGATCGGTGTCACCGATACCCGGAACGGTGAACCGGGTACCCTGGACGGCGATCGAGACCGGGGCTCCGTCGTTCTTCCTGCAAACCACGGATGCGAGGGTGTGACCGGGCTCCGGGGTCTCCGTGACGACCAGGTCGGTCGGAGCGGGGTTCGTGGAACGCCACTTGAACGTGGTCGTTCCATCGGCCCCGGTCGCGACTGTCGCCGTCGTGCCCCGGGCATCTGCGGGAAGAACCCACATGTCGGGGGCGATCGCGACGGTTCCGGTGAACTCCCAGCCCTCCGCGGGGACAGGGGCGGTCCCATCGGCCCGGTCGACCAGCTTCGTGATGTTGACCTCACTGCGACACAGGTCGCGCGCGATGTTCATGAGGGCGTGCGGCAGGGTATCGAACTCGGTGACGCGCAGGATGTCATCCGTCGCCAGGTTGAGTTTCGCAACGTTCTCGGCGGTGACGACCACGCTGGCATCACCATCGGTGATGGACCGGAGGCGGTCGAGGCTCGCGCTGTTGCTGAGGGCATTGCCCACCGCCACGGCGAAGATGTGCCGTCCCTGCTTCTTGACGTCATTCGCAGCGACGACGGCCTGGGGAAGACCGGCGCCACCGTCGTTGAGCACGAAGGTGCCGTCCGGCCGGAAGTAGGCCGTCGGATCTCCGTCGGTCACGAACACGATCACCGGAGCCGGCTCACCCGGGCCGGGATCGAGGGCCCCCACCTTCCGAAGTGCGTCCTGCCAGTTCGTGTAGCCGGCATTGCTGCTGGTCCACGGAGTGTAGCCGCCCGACGGCGCGCCGGGGCCGCCGTTGAAGTAGTTCGTGAACTGTCCGATATTCGCCGATGTCACCTCACGGAAGGGAATGGCCGCCGCCGCTTCGCTCGCGAACTCGACCACCGCCAGCTTCGAGCCCGTGTCCTTCAGGCCCTCGGCGAAGGCATTCGCCGCTGCGCGGACCTGGGCGGTCCGCTCCGGGAACTGCCCGATGGATGACGACTCGTCCAGCACGAGCACCACGTTCGCCCCGCAGGTGGCACGGAAGTCGGGGTTCGGAACCGGCACGGATGCGTGCGCCTGCGCCATCGTTGTAACGGCGAGGCCGACGACCGATACGACCACTAGTACGAAGAGCCGGAAGGCCCCTCGCGACAGACGCGCAGCATGCATGCGGGAGTCCTGACGTTGGGAACGACGCTCTCAGGCACCCGACCGGATGAATGGTCAATGAGAAGGTGTGCGGCACCGCGCGCCGAAGTTTTTATGTTCTTTGTGAACGTTTGTCCGACATACAACCCAAGGATTCACAGCTTTGACACTAGTCAATAGTCGAGTTACCGCTCGTTGACCTATACGACCGGATAGGTGTTTTTCCGCACATTGCGAAAGGCGTTCGTATGCCAGGGCGACGGTGTGAATCGTCGGCCGTCGGATTCGGAGACGATCCCCCGACCGCCACCGCGACGACATACCGGCGGGATCCGTCACCGATGACACATCCGGGGTTGCGTAGGGTCCGCGCATGGAGATCCATCTCATCGACGGCACCTACGAGTTGTTCCGGCACTTCTATGCCGTGCCGCCCCGCAGGGATCCTGCGGGCATGGAGATCGGAGCCGTGCGCGGGGTCGTCGACAACGTGGCGCGCCTGCTCCAATCCGGGGCGACGCACGTCGGGGTCGCCACGGATCACGTGATCGAGAGCTTCCGAAACGAAATCTTCGCCGGGTACAAGACGGGTGCGGGAATCGACCCGCTTCTGCGCGGGCAGTTCGAACCACTGGAGGACGCGTTGCGAGCCCTCGGCGTGGCCGTATGGGCCATGGTCCGATACGAGGCCGACGACGCGCTCGCGGCCGCCGCCCACCGTGCGGCGGCGACCCCCGGTGTCGATCGCGTCCTCGTCCTCACACCGGACAAGGATCTGGCGCAGTGCGTAAGCGATCCGATCGTCGTCCAGGTCGACCGCCGCCGGAACGCCGAGATCGACGAGACGGCGGTCATGGCGAAGTACGGTGTTCCCCCGGGGCAGATCCCCGACTACCTCGCGCTGGTCGGCGACGCCGCCGACGGACTTCCCGGCGTACCGGGGTTCGGTGCGAAGACCACCGCCGCGGTACTCGCGCGTTACGCGACCATCGAGGAGATCCCCGAACGGGCGCCGGACTGGGATGTTCCGAAGATCCGCGGCGTCGCCCGCCTGGCCGCGAACCTGGCCGCGCACCGCGAGGCGGCGGTCCGCGACCGCGGGCTGGCCACCCTGGTCACCGAGGGCCCGGAGGTCGGCGAAGTGGCCGACTGGACGTGGCGCGGCCCCGGCGCGGACCTCCTCGCATGGGAGGAGCGTCTCGGCCTGGGCGGACTGGTCCGGCGCATGGAGACGCTGGCCCAGTCCCGCACCGCCTGAGAACGACGGGGTTCTTGGTATCCTTGCCCTCTGCCCTGGGGGATTAGCTCAGCTGGGAGAGCGCCGCCTTTGCAAGGCGGAGGTCGTCGGTTCGATCCCGTCATCCTCCACTCGAGTTCCGTAGGCCCTTCGTCGTGCGTGCGCACCACGTCGATGCGACTCGGGGAGAGTCAGGTCGTCGGACCGAGCTCGACCTCGACGGGCGAATGCGTGCCGTCTTCGTGGAGCCAGAGCTGGACGTCGTCAGTGTCCGGCAGAAGGATGATCAGGTCTCCGCTGCCATCGGCGGCGATGACGACCGCCGCGTCGGAGAACCCGTGCCGACCCTCCCGAGCGGATTCGGTCTCGCGGATGATGTGGTTCGCGGTGCGCGAGATCCGCTTGCGGTCGGTGGTGTCGAAGACCGGGTGAAGCCTCCGGATCCCGCCGTCCACCTCGATCTCGCCGCCGTTGTCGCGCATCAGACGCTCGCGGAGTGCCTCCGGAAGGCGGCGCCGAGTTGCTGCTCGCCGCGTGCTATCGCGGGCTCATCGACGGGGAATCCCATGGTCGGACCCTTCTCCGGGGTGGCCTGGACGGTCGATTCGACGGAAGAGTGGATGTGGGGCACTGCTCATCTGGTCAGGCCCCGGGTGAGCGGTAGTGGACCTTCACCCTGACCGAGCGTGACAGGCTGCTGTACGTCCTGGACGCGAAATACCAGGCGTCCACGGAGTAGGTGACCTCATCCCCCTCGGGAGGAACGACGTCAGCGGTGCAGCGTTCGACGCGGGGACTGCACTCGATCGCCTGCCGCGCGCCGAACGACGTCTCCCAGGCCGGCGATGTGAACCACCTCTCGAAGTCGGAATACGTGAACGTGTCCGGGACCCGATACCTCTGCTCGTACGAACCGCGGGGAGGCCCCGGGAGGCGTTCGCTCCTCCTGCTGTCGGTCAGCTTCCAGTCACCGGGGACCGGTACCGTCGCGGCCCGTTCGGGCAGCGCCCTGATCTCGGGCGTGGACAGCAGGTGCCACCAGCGCAGGTCCGTCCAGATCGCGAAGAGCACGAGCGCGCACGCACCGATGGAGACGACCTGTACCAGCCAGCGAAGCCATCCGAGGCCGAACGCCACCCGCGACGGGAAATCGCCCTCCAGCTGGTCGCCGCCGTCCTGACCGCTGTTGATGCCGACCCCCCAGAACCCGAAGGCGAACATCATCCAGAAGATGCTGACCGCGGCGACGACGCTCGCGAGCACGACCGGGATCCAGCGGGCGTCCTCGAAGGCGGCCGTCTGCCCGACCCACCAGAGCGCGAAACACACCAGGGGCGGGATCAGGTACACGCCGATGAGGACGAGAGCGGCGCGGCCGCCGTGGCCACCGCTCAGCCGGCCCAGCAGCCCGGGCTTCCGTGCGTAGTCCCACCACTCGCGGATACTCACGACCGGGACCCTACCGAGTCCATACGTTGGCCGGATCCCCCGGAACGGGCGCCGCGTTCGTGCCCGTCACCGGGTCACGGGTCCTGTGGGAAGCACCCGCACGATCGCCCGTCGAACGCCGGCCGGGCGGCGACGGGAGGGACCGCCGCCGTCCATCGATGCGCCGGTCCCTTCCCCGCCTCCGCGGCTCAGAGCTTCTCGGCGAAGAACGGGATGACACGCTTCAACGCCTCACCGGCACCGTTCGGCCGGTCGTAGAGGTCGTAGTGCGAGACGTCCTCGAGGACGACGAGCTCCTTGTCCTTGGACGCCGCCTTCTCGTAGATCTCGTGCGCGTCGCGGTAGGCGCCGAAGGCGCCCTGCTTGTCGCCGACGATGATCAGAAGCGGCTGATCGAGAAGCTCGTCGGCGAAGGCGAAGGCGTCCCATGCCATCACCGCCGCCCCATGGGCCACCTCGAAGATGGCCTTCCCGTTGTCGGACTCGCCGCGAGGTGTGCAGTAGTAGTCGAATGCCTCGATCACATCGATGTCGCCCGCCTTCTGTGCGTCTTCGGCGGTCGTCGGCAGGAACCCGTTGGCGGCGCTCTGCGCACCCCGGGCCTCCACCGTGCGCTGCTGTGCCACCGCCTCGAGCGCCGTACGCGGACCACCCACCAACTGCGACATCTCGCGCTGCATGCGGCCGAAGTTGACGCCGGTGATCGATACGACGGCCTTGAACCTCTTCTCCGTGCGGGCTGCCGCCAGCGAGTACCCGCCTCCGCCGCAGATGCCCAACACGCCGATCCTCTCCGTGTCGACGTACGGGAGAGTGGTCAGGTGGTCGACGACACGACTGAAATCCTCCACACGGCGTGCCGGGTCCTCCAGGAAGCGGGGTGTCCCGCCACTCGCACCCTGGAAGCTGGCGTCGAACGCGATCACGACGTTACCGGCCTCGGCCAGAGCCGGCGCGTAGATGTTCCCGGACGTCTGCTCCTTGCAGCTGCCGATCGGGTGTGCCGCGACGATGGCCGGATAGAACGCCGACTCGTCGAAGCCCGGTGGGAAGAACAGGTCGGCGGCGATGTCCCAATCCATGTCCGCGTTACGAAACGTGATGTGCTCGACGTTCTGGCGGGTGTCGGTACCCATGTCGTCTCCTCTGGTCGAGTTGAGGGTGGTACGCACCCTTCGTCAAGAATGCGGCTCTCCCGCGAGCCGGGCAAGGACCCCGGTCACACCGGGTCAGCCGACCCGCTGGTGCCTCTGCTCAGACGTGCCCGACGCGGGGTCGCATCCTCAGTCTGCCGATTCGGTGGACCGATCGCATCCACGGGGCCGTTCTTCGCGATCATCACCTTCGTGATCCCCGTGCCGCGGCCACTCCCGCGGCCCATCCCGGAGCCGCACCGCCCGCCGGCGGATGTATGCCACGGGCATCGATGCCGCTCGTCTCCAGCAACCACGCGATGAGCGAGTTCGAGTTCCACATATCGCCGATACCGAGAGCGTCGCGTCCCCACGTATGACGCGGCACCGTTCGCAGTCGGTCCGGGATCTCGTGTGCCGCCCCATCCGTGAGCGGTAACCGCAGGGGCGGCTCCGGAGCGTACGCACGATCCGGCAGTACACCGTCCTCCCGGCAGCGGATCTCGTACCGGAACAACTTCCACCGGCCGAGGGACGCCAGCCCCACGGGTCCTGTCACCACCACACCGCTCGAGCCCGAGTGTGAGCCCCAGGCCGGTGCCATCTCGATGACACGTCGCCGCCCGTCACCCCGCACATCGAGTGCCGCGTGGAAGAGCGGCCGCGGTGCCCTGCTCTCGCGATAGGCACGCCAACGTTCCCACCACCGACTCGTGTGGACGACCACATGGCCGCCTGCTCCGACCGGGAGCCACCACAGATCCGCCGAAGCGCCCGAGGGACCGGCGTCGTCATGGCGATGCGAGGCCGGTGAGCGAGTATCGGGGCCCATCGGGCGATGATAGAGGTGCCGCGGTCCGCACTGGCGAGCGCCGCCCGCCCTCTCGGCCCCACGTCGTGGGTCCGGATCAGAACAGCGTGAGCGCATCCGGAGGGTGTGTCGTGGCACCGGTATCGGGACGCCGTACCCCTCGCACGCCGTCGGCGGAGCGATCCAGGCCGAGGCGACGCAGAAGCGGTCGTATCCGTTGCGCGAGTTCGCGTCGGTAGTCGGGGTCCGCGGTCGCTCTGCGCCCGGGATAGATCCGTCGGTACTCGGGCACAAGCTCGGGGTACTTGCTCTCCAGCCAGGTGAAGAACCAGGGCTTCACGTGCTCACGCAGGTGAAGCGGGCCGTACGTCACGGAGCGCGCCCCGGCGTCGCGGATGTCGCGCAGCAGCCCCTCGAGGTGCTCCGCCGAGTCGGTGAGGTACGGCAGCACCGGCATCACGAAGACGTCGGGGGCGAACCCCGCCGCCCGGGCCGCGGCGACCGTCTCGAGGCGGGCCCGGGCCGTCGGCGTACCCGGCTCGACGGTCCGTTGCAGCTCGGTATCGCCCACCGCGATCGACATGGCGAGGTCCACGGGCACGAGGTCGCGCACCTCGGCGAGCAGCGGCAGGTCACGCCGCAGCAGTGTGCCCTTGGTCAGGATCGAGAACGGAGTACGTGCGGCGGCTAGGGCGCGAATCACGCCGGGCATCAGCCGGTAGCGGCCCTCGGCCACCTGATAGGGGTCGGTGTTGGTACCGAGCGCGACATGCTCACCCCGCCACGACGGCCGTCCCAACTCCCGGACCAGTGTCTCGGCCACGTTGACCTTCACCACGATCTGAGAGTCGAAACCATGCCCGGGATCGAGGTCCAGATAGCGATGGGATCCCCGTGCGAAGCAGTAGACGCAGGCGTGCGAACAGCCGCGATACGGGTTGACGGTCCACTCGAACGGCATGGCCGATCCACGGGGCACGCGGTTCAACGCGCTCTTGGCCAGCACCTCGTGGAAGACGGCACCGGGGAACTGCGGCGGACGCACGGTGCGCAGGTGCCCCGGCACGGCCGCGATATCCGGAAGGTCCAGCCCGGGCAGCACACCGTCCACCACCGTCGCAACGCTCTGCGCGCTCCATCTCATGGCGACCATTCGAACATATGTTCGTATTATCCACAAGACGGCGGGGCACGGGCGACCCGACGGATCGCCCGCAGTGGGTCACGTCAGGAGTGCGTCCCGACCCCCTGCCCCACCCGCGTGTAGAGCTCGACGAGCTCCGGAACCGCACCCTCCATCGTGAAACGCCCGCGTACGTCGACCAGGTGCGACCGCAGCATCTCGAGGTCGGCGCGACGAAGTGCCTCGTCGAGTGCATCGGTGTCCTCGATCACGATGCCCGTTCCCTCGTCGCGCACCCACTCCGCCAGTGCACGATGCGGAAGCGTCACGACGGGCAGGCCGCACCCCACATACTCGAACGCCTTGTTGGGAAGCACGGTCGCGATGTGCGCCGAGTTCTTCGTCACGTTGAACCCCGCCCAGCCGACGTCGTAGTGCGGCAGACGTGCGAGGAGATCCTCCGGACGCATGGGGTCGTAGAGCATGATGTTCGCGTTCTCGGCCGCCAGTGCCCGGTACTCCGGCAGCGCCGGCTGCGACGGATGGACGTGCAGTTCGAGATCCATTCCGGCGATGGCGGTGAAGATGTCGCGCAGGTCGTAGTGACCACCACCGACGGACAGGGTCCCTTGGTACACCACGCGGATCGGCCCGGAGCGCCGGGGCACGTCCAGGATCGCGGCCGCATCGGGAAGATCCCGTGCCAACGCGAGGTTCGGAACGGTGAGCGTCTCCCGGGGCACGCGGTAGCGCGCCGCGATCTCCTCCAGGAGGACCCGACCGACGGTCACCAGGGCGTCCGAACCCTCGACGGCGGCGCGCTCGGCGCCCGCGGGATCCGGGATGTGCGGGAACCCGTCCTCGTACGGGGTCGACCGCAGGCTCTGGAAGTCGTGGACGTCGTGGACGATCGGGACGGAGTCCCCCACCACCTCACGTGCCGCCACGGTGAGGACGTCAGGGAGGTTGTGCGAGTGGATGACGTCCGGTCGGAAGTCATCGACGGCCGCGGCGATACCGTCGTGCGGGTCGAGTGCCACGGGATACCAGGTGTCGAACAGCTCGTCACCGGTTCCGTAGAACTGCGAGAGCGTACGTCCCTGGTAGGCGTATCCGAGGTCCACGTCCGCACCGTCGCGCAGGGCGACCGCGTACTTGAGCGTGCGGATACAGGGCTGGCGATGCAGGAACAGAACCCGCATCAGCGGCGGGACTTGATCGTCTTCGCCGGGTTCCCGACGTTCACGCTGTAGGGCTCGAGGTCCTTCACCACAACCGCACCGGCACCGATGATCGCCCCGTCACCGATCGTCACGCCGGGCATGATCAGCACGTTCATCGCGATCCAGCACTCCTTGCCGATCGTGACCGGCTGGGTCTTCCACCCCTGCTCGGTGATCGAGGTGTCGACATCGTCCGTGATGTGGTTGGCCGAGTGGATCATGGTGTGCGGTCCGATGATGGTGCCGTCACCGATCGTGATCCCGCCGAAGCCGTTCACCCAGCAGCCCGAGTTGAAACCGACCTTCTCGCCGATCTCGATGTTCTCACCGTTGAGCCAGGTGATGGTGTCGATGTAAAAGGAACCGTCGCCGACGCTCTTCGCGTCATGCTTCCGAAACGGAATAACCCGCTTCGACAGATCGGTGATCATCATCGGGATGGATCCTTTCCTCGCGGAAATGCGGTGGTGGTCTTGCGGTTCCCGCCCATTCTGTCCGATCGGAGGAAGCGATGCGATGAACCATGAGGATCTGACGGGTTTTCGTTGCCTCCGGCCTCCGCCGGCCACACATGCGACACTGCCCGCGTGACCGCTTCGACTCCCCCGCTCATCGGCCTCACGAGCTACGCCGAACCGGCTCGCTGGGCGGTCTGGGAGGGAAAGGCCGCCGTCGTCGGATGGGTCTACGTCGACGCCATCCATCGCGCCGGTGGACGCGCCATCCTCATCCCGCCGGCAGACCACGGCAACGACCGCGTACTCGATGTCATCGACGGACTGGTACTGGCGGGTGGTCAGGACATCGATCCCGAACGCTACGGCGCCGATCGGCACCCGCTCACCGAGCGCCCTCAGCACGGGCGCGACGACGCCGAACTGCATCTGACCGCGGCGGCCCTCGACCGTGGCATCCCCGTCCTGGGCATCTGCCGTGGCATCCAGGTGATGAACGTGGCTCGCGGAGGCAGCCTCATCCAGCATCTGCCCGACCACATCGAATCGACAGGCCATCGCGAGACGGTGGGCGTGTTCTCGGAACACGCCGTGCGCGTCGCACCCGGCAGCCGGCTGGAGTCGATCCTCGGATCCACCGCACCGGTCCTCTCGCACCATCACCAGGCCACCGGCGAGGTTGGAGACGGGCTCGCGGCGGTCGCCTGGTCCGACGACGGCACCATCGAGGCGCTGGAGACCTCAGGAGACGGATTCGCCCTCGGGGTCCAGTGGCACCCCGAGGAGGGAGAGGATCTCTCGCTGTTCACCGCCGTGGTCGACGCCGCCCGCGCCTACCGGGACGCACGCGACACCACCTGACATCGTGCGCGGTGGGCGATGACCGGCATGTCGGGTACGGCACCGGGCGTGGCTGACTCCTCGGACGGCGCCGCGCTCCCCGTCCTCGGCTGTTCTCGTTCTCAGGAATGGCGGCGGACCCTCGTCGACGACACACGGGGTCGCTGGTACCCGGGCCCGCAGACACGGCACGCCGCAGGCCCCGGGAACGCATCGTGTACCGTGGAACGGTGGATTCTTCGATCATCCAATGGGTCGCCGAGCGTCCCTCGCACCTCTCCTCTCCCTCCCTGATCGCGGCCTTCGGAGGCTGGAACGACGCCGGTGAGGCGGCCAGCGGCGCGGTCACGTACCTGGCCGACACGCTCGGAGCCACATGCGTGGCACGGGCAGACGCCGAGATGATCTTCGACTTCCAGAGCCACCGACCACGCGTCGAGATCGTCGACGGCGAGGTCCAGGGCCCCGTCGTCCTGCCGCATCTGGAACTCTGGGCAACTCCGCCCGAGACGTCACAGGGGCTGCTGCTCGTCCGAGGTTCCGAGCCGTCCATGCGCTGGCCCAGCATCTGCCGCTGGATCATGGATGTGGCGGAGGAGCTCGGCGTCGCGCACCTGGTGACCCTCGGTGCACTGATCGCCGACGTGCCGCACACACGCCCGGTCCGCGTCAGCGCCATGTCCACTCCCCCGGAACTGACCGAGACGCTCAACCCGCGCCGCCCCGACTACAGCGGCCCCTCGGGCATCACGAGCATGATGCACGCGGCGGCAGTCGACCGCGGTCTGCCCAGCATGTCGCTGTGGGCCGCGATCCCGCACTACATCGGCGGCGGACAGAATCCGGACGCCTCGCTGACGCTGCTGCACGCCCTCAACACGCTGCTGGGTATCCGCCCCGACTACTCGGGCATGGAGCAGAACGTGGCCGACTACCGCCAGCAGATCGAGGAGGCGGTGGCCTCCAGCCCCCAGGCCTCGGCGATGATCGAGGAGCTGGAGCGCACCTACGACGAGCAGACCGACGAGGCCGACGCCTTCGGCCAGATCCCGAGCGGCGACGCAATCGCCGCAGAGTTCGAGCGCTTCCTGCGCGACCAGTCGCCACCGGGCGACGACCCCGGCCCCGGCGTCTGACCGACACCCGGCCGGCCGTCGCTGACCCGGATCGCCGCCGATATCGGATGAACCGGTGCCGTGGACGTGGAACGGCCGGCGATGGGCCCGGCAGAATCCCCCGCGCGTCCTGTACATCCGGGGTGTAGCCTGACGGCGTTGCTCCTCGACTCCCGGCCGTTCCGGGTGGAAGGCTCGCATGATCGGGAACGCGCCCCCGTCGGCGCCGACTCCACCGCAGCACACGCCGGCACCCGGACGGCGGACGTCGCCGGATGTGCCGTGCGACCTGTTCAGGATCGACTGGCGGGCGTACGTGGCCGGGACCGGACACGAGCACGGCGACCTCGCAGTGGCCGCGACGCACGGCGTGCTGACCATCACCGTCGAACGGCACCCGGGGCATGCGCCGGCCGGCGGCGGACGGCGGGAGAGCGAAGGCAACCGGAACACGTCTCCCCTCGCGCCGCCCACCTGAGCCCGACCGAACGGTTCAGCCCCGCCGACGCGCGCGGGATGGCGCCCATACGAAAGGACGTCACCATGAACCCCTCCATCCTCGTCACCGGCGCCACGGGCACTGTGGGGTCACGAGTCGTCGCACGGCTGCGCGAGACGGGTATCCGTCCTCGCGTCCTCGTCCGCGACCCGGACCGCGTCCCGGACGACTGGGCCGGCGTCGATGTCGCCGTTGGCGACTTCACCGATACCACGAGCCTGGACGACGCGCTGCGCGCAGTCGACCGGATGTTCCTCACCTCGGCCGACGGCCCCGACAAGGTGGCGCACGAGACCGCCGCCGTCGATGCCGTCGCACGCGCGGGCGTGGAGCGGGTCGTCAAGCTGTCGGCGCTTCACGCCCGGACCGGGTCCCCGGTGCCCGCATTCGACTGGCACGGGCAGATCGAGGAGCGGCTCGCCGACAGCGGCATCGCGCACACCGACCTGCGGCCGGCGTTCTTCATGGAGAACCTGCTCATGATGGCCGCCGGCATCGCGGCGACCGGACAACTGCATGCTCCGACGTCGGACGGCAGGCTGGCGATGATCGCCGCGGACGACGTCGCCGCCTCGGCGGTCGCCGCCCTCACCTCCGCTGATCCACCGCTGCCGGTCTACGACCTCACGGGGCCGTCCGCCATCACCTTCGCCGAGGTCGCCACCGCGATCGCCGACGCCACGGGGCGTCCGGTCACGTTCGTCGACCTGACACCGGAGCAAGCCGCGGCGCATTTCGCCGGCGGTGGTCTCCCGGAGTGGCTCGGACGTCAGTTGGGCGGCGTGTTCGCGCTGGCGAGGGCCGGCGGCTTCAGCGAGGTGACCGACAGCGTGCCGATACTCGCCGGGCGCCCGGCCGTCCCGTTCGCCCGGTGGGCGGAGCTCCACGCCACGGCCTTCGCAGGCGGGTCGCCGCCGGCCGGGTGACGGCGGGGCCCTCGAAGGACATCACCGGGTGCCTGCGGATCGCAGCTCGTACGCGCCCAGGTCCGGACGCCCCACGGTGATCCTGGGCCTCTGACCGGCGGGCGCGGAGAACTCCACCGTCGCCCGGAACCGCGGGGGCACGGGGACGCCACGGTTCACGGCCACCGATCCGCGACGCAGCCGGTAGTCCTCACCACGCGGCGCGACGAAGGCACCGTCGGTCACCCGCAGGTTGGCCGGCGACCGTGCATTCCCGGACACCAGGCGGCCGGGCCCCACCAGCAGGTTGTTGCGCACCTCCGCCCGGACGCCCTGCGCAACGTTGACGAAGGTCCCCGACGTGCGCCGGTTCACCAGCGTGTTGTTCACGATCCAGAGCCGACGCGACGGGTTGGTGAGCCCCTCGGCGCCGTACGAGATCAATGCGGGATTCTCGGACCTCGGCCCCTGGACGATCACGTTGCCGGCGATGAGTGCGTCGCCGCCGTTGGGCAGGTCGACGGAGTAGCTGGCCGTCGCGTTGCGATCGGTGATGAGGTTGCCGCGAAACGTGGTGCGCGCGGCCCGTGACTTCACCTCGTGCCCCACCGAGGCCGACGCGAACACGCTGCCCGTCACCGTCAGCGAGCGCACGTGACCCACGTACAGGTTGTGGGAGTACCCGTCGCCGGCGCCGCCCCCGATGAACTGGGAGTCGCGGATGACGATGTCGCTTCGCGGGTTGGCACCGGTGAGGATGCCGTTCTCGTTGTTGCGGAACACCGACCGCTCGACGACCAGGCCCGCGCCCTCCTGGCGGATGCCCGCCCCGTTGCGATCGGGAACTCGGGCCCCGCTGAACTCGATTCCCTCCACGCGGGTACGGTCACCCGCGATCACCCAGATGGCCTTCCCCTGAGCGTTCTGGCCGTTCGCCGGCAGGCGTACACGTCCGCCCTCGGCGCGCAGCGTGAGACCGTTCGCCCGCCACGTGGCCACGTCACCGGGATAGGTGCCCGCGTCGATGACGATCGTGTCACCGTCACGCGCGACGGCCGCTGCCGCGCTCGGAACCTTCAGTGTCCTCCGCGCACCCACGCGCAGGACGCGCGCGTTCTCCGTCCGCACCGCGGACGGCGCGCCGGTCGGCGCGTGGCCGGGGGCGGGGACATGCGGCGGAGCGAGGGCCGGTACCGCCGTCGCGGCGAGGACGAGGACGAGGACGAGGAGAACGATCCCGGCGGCCATCGGACGGCGGTGAGCAGACGACGATGGGACGACGGACGGGGTGCGTGTGGGCATGCGGGTGACCCTACCCGGCGGTGTCGCGAAGAGAACTGCGCGGGCCGGGTGATATGAGGCACCACGCCCGCCACCGTGACAACATTCGGACCGTGTCACCGGCTCGCCGCACCGCGCTCGTCTCGGTATTCGCCGCGGCGTTCCTCATCGCGCTCAAGCTGAGCGTCGGTCTGGCCGCGAACAGCCTCGGCTTCGTGTCGGAGGCGCTCCACTCGGGGACCGACCTGGTGGCGGCTCTCCTGACCCTGTTCGCCATCGGCGTCGCGGTCCGGCCGGCCGACCGCTCACACCCGTGGGGCCACGGTAAGGCCGAGCACCTTTCGGCGCTCGCCGAATGCGCGATCCTGGCCGTCGCCAGCATCGTGATCGGATACGCCGCGATCGCACGGCTCGTGTCCGACGACCCGCCGCACGTGACGACCGCCTGGTGGGCCTTCGCGGTCCTCGCCGTCGTCATCATGGTTGACGTCACACGCATGGTCGTCTCGCACCGGGCGGCGAAACGACACAACAGCGCCGCGCTGGCGGCGAACGCACTCCATTTCGCCAGCGATCTGGCCGGAACCCTGGCCGTCCTCGTCGGCCTGCTGCTCACCCGCGCAGGGTACGAGTGGGCGGATGCCGGGGCGGCGCTCTTCATCGCGCTGCTGGTCCTCATCGCGGCTGCCCGCATGGTGCGGGTCAACATCGACGTGCTCATGGACCGTGCCGACCTCGACGCCGAGGACACCGCACGCGCGGCCATCGCCGCCCTGGGCCCCGACATCGCACTTGAGCGGCTGCGGGTCCGTGTCGCGGGCGGGCGGCCCTATGCCGATGCCGTGATCACGGTCTCCCCCTCCGCCGCGCTCGCCGAGGGACATGCCGCCGCGGACCTGGTGGAGGAGACGGTCCAGCGGGTGCTGCCGGGCTCGGACGTCGTGGTGCACGTGGAACCGGGACTGCCCCCGGATGACCTTCGCGAGCGGGCGCTGGCCACGGCTCTCCGCGTGCCTGGGGTGCGTGAGATCCACAACGTCCGCGTCATCCACCCCTCGGACCGTACGGAGATCACGCTCCATGCCAAGCTGCCGCACGACATGCCGCTCTCGGAGGCGCATCGCATCGCGGACACCATTGAGGCCACGATCATGGACGAGGTACCGGGCATCGATGCCGCGACGACGCACCTGGAACCCCTCGACACCGACCTCGTCGGCGAGCAGCCGGATCCCGCCGCCGTGGGGGATCTGTCGGCCGCCGTCGACCGCACGGTGCGCGACCTGACCGGACGTCCACCCACGTCACTGCGGTTCGTCCGAAGCGAGGAGGGCCTGGTCGCCTACGTATCGCTCGGCCTGGACGCCGCCACGCCGCTGGAACGTGCCCACGAGATCGGCGGGACGGTCCGGTCGCGGCTGCGTCGTGAGCTGGACGGGCTCGACGACGTGTTCGTCCACACCGAGCCGGCGGGCGCGTAGACTCTTCGC
Source organism: uncultured Bifidobacteriaceae bacterium (assembly GCA_964531025.1). GTDB lineage: Bacteria > Actinomycetota > Thermoleophilia > Miltoncostaeales > Miltoncostaeaceae > CALMEC01. The sequence continues at coordinate 63,874 of CAZHDY010000002.1, forward strand.
GGCGGGTCCGGGGCCGGTCGGCTCAGGAGCCGTCGCTCGACCGCGTCCAGAACACGTCGGTGCGGTAGGGGATCTCGATGCGGGCCGGATCCAGACCGAGGCCCATGACAAGTTCGGCGGCGGCGTCCAGCATCTCGGCCTGCCGCTCGGGCGTCGCCGCAGCGATGAAGCTCACCGACGACACCCGCTGACGCAGACCCTCCAGATCGACAACCTGCGCGTTGCGAACCGCTTCATGTCGGACCGGCGCGAAGAGGTGTGAGTCACGGAAGGCCTCGCGCCAGGTGTGCCCGGAATACCACGGGTTCTCCCCCCGCCACGTCTGGATCAGCGTCTGCAGGCGGTCGACCCACTCGACGTCGCGGTCCATAACGTTCCACACCATGCCCAGGGCGCCACCGGGCACCAGGACGCGATGGATCTCGCGGATGGCGCGCGGTGCATCGAACCAGTGGAAGGCCTGGGCCACGGTGACGGCGGCGAAGGTCCGGTTCGCCATGGGCAGCGCCTCCGCGCTGCCGTCCTCGACCCAGATGCCCGGGAGCGCGGCCCGCAGGGCGTCGCGCATGCCCGGTGTCGGATCGACGGCCGTCACAACGGCTCCCTGCGTCACCAGATGGCGGGTCAGCTTGCCGGTCCCCGCCGCCAGGTCGAGTGTCGGTGTGCCCGGGCCGATGCCGCAGTGACGGCAGAGGGCGTCGACGGCGCCGGCCGGATAGTCGGGACGCGCGCGGTCGTAGCGCTCACCGTCCGAGAACCCGACACGGGCGCGTGCCAGGTGATCGCTCATCGCGAGAGGGATTCGTGCGGCAGGAACGCGTCGCGGTAGATCCGCAGGGCGTACCGATCGGTCATGCCCGAGACGTGATCCGTCACGCGCGTGACGAGGTCCGTCTCGGCCGACGGCGGCAGGAGCTCCGGATGGTCGTGGAAGTGATCGAACAGGGCGCGGACCACGCCACGGGCGCGATCCGCCTCGTCACTGTTGGGCGGAGCCAGATAGACGCGCCGGAACATGAACGCCCGCAGCGAGCGGAAGACCTCGGCCACGTCGTCACTCTGACGGATGCTGTCCTGCCCGGCACTCGTCGACACGATGTCCTGGACCAGGAAGGTGAGGCGCTTGGTGGTCGTGTCGCCGAGGATCGCGATCTCATCCTCGGGGAGCTCATCCTCGCGCAGCATTCCTGAACGGATCGCGTCGTCGATGTCGTGGTTGACGTAGGCCACACGGTCCACCAGGCGCACGATCTGCCCCTCCAGGCTGCGTGGCGCGTCCGCGCCCGTGTGGTGGAGGATGCCGTCACGGACCCCGATGGTGAGGTTGAGCCCTTTGCCGTCGCGCTCGACGTGCTCGACGATGCGCAGGCTCTGCTCGTTGTGGAGGAACGCGCGGTCGAAGCGCTCGCGGAGGATCTCGTCGAGCGCCTGTTCCCCGGCGTGTCCGAAGGGCGCGTGCCCCAGGTCGTGTCCCATGGCGATGGCCTCGACCAGATCCTCGTCGAGGTCGAGGGCCCGACCGACGGTGCGGGCGAGCCCCGAGACCTCCAGCGTGTGCGTGAGGCGGGTTCGGTAGTGGTCGCCCTCCGGCGAGATGAAGACCTGGGTCTTGTGCTTCAGGCGCCGGAACGGCTTGGTGTGGATGATCCGGTCTCGGTCGCGCTGGTACGCGTTGCGGAAGGGATCCGGATCCTCGGGTACGTCCCGGACGGCGGCCCAGTCGCCGGCGGCGAACGGTGAGCTGGCGCGTCGCGTCATCCGAGTCCCGGCGTCGGGAGCACCACGGGGAACACCCACGGGCCGAGATGACCATCGGGTCCGGACGCACCGAGCGTGCCGATCGTGACGGTCAGCGCGGTGACGTCGCGCGGGATGCCTGGTGTGAGCGCGATGACGCCCTCCAGCCGGCTTCCTGCCCGCTCCACCCCGACGGATGCCGACCGGTAACGCCGACCGCGGTTGTCGACCACGAGGACGTCCAGGGCCGCAAGGGAGCCACCGCGCAGGTGCCCCACGGTGTGGGCCAGGTAGCGCACGCGCGAGAACGAGCGGTACCGCTCGATGGAGAGCACGGCCACGGTCACGCCCTCGATGGTCTCGACCTGTCCCAGCCCGATGACGTCCACGAGTTCGGTCGGCTGGACGTCCATGGGAAGGTCGGCCGGGTCGAGGACGTGTCCCCACGCCTCCGACTCCCGCGAGGTCTCCGCCTCGATGAGCTCCTTCATCCGCTGGCGCACCGCCTCCGCAGTGCGGTGCTTCCAGATCCGCGGCGACTGTCGGAAGAGATCGATCAGGCCGCGGTGTGACAGCGCGCGCTCGTCCTCGGGGATGTAGATGCCGCGCAGCCCGCTGTCGGGGCGACGCAGGATCACGAACGCGGCGGGGCTCTCGATCTCCATGCCCGGATCGCCGCACACGTCCCCGTAGTGCAGGTGGGTGATCTCCCACCCGTCGATCACCAGCTGCATCAGGTCGCCGAGGCTTCCCCGGCGGTAGCGGTCGACGTCGGTCATCCGGCCACCCCACGATCGCGTGCGCCCGTCATCACCGCCGCCGCTTTCTCGTGCTGCCGCGGAGCATCCCGAAGACGCCCTTCACGAACTCGCGCGCCACCGGTGATTTCAGCACCTCGCTGAACTGACCGGCCAGCGAGTCGTCGCGCTGCGGTTCCCGCCGTGGGGGCGCGGGCTCGGCCTGGATGATGGCCTCGTCCATGCGGGCCAGGTCGCCCTCCAGGCGGGCCTGCAGGATCTCGGCCGCACTCTCGCGGTTCACCCTCTGCCCGTACTTCGGCGCGAGCGGGCTCGCCCCTATGACGGCGGCGCGTTCGTCGGGGGTGAGGACGTCCATCCGCGAGGCCGGCGGGTAGATCCGGGTCGAGGCCACCGGCGTGGGCACGCCCTTCGCGTTCAGGACCGTGACCGCGGCCTCGCCGGTCCCCAGTGACTGGAGTGTCTCGGCGAGGTTCGGGTAGTGCGTGGTCGTCGGGAAGGTCTCGACGGCCTGCTTGAGGGCCTTCGCGTCCTTCGGGGTGAAGGCGCGGACAGCGTGCTGCACGCGATGCCCCAGCTGGCTCAGCACCGCAGCCGGGATGTCGGTGGGCAACTGCGTGACGAAGAACACCGCGATGCCCTTGGACCGGATCAACCGCACCGTCTGGGTGACGGCGTCCATGAACTGCTTGCTCGCTCCGGCGAACAGCAGGTGCGCCTCGTCGAAGAAGAACGCGAGCGTCGGCTTGTCGGGGTCGCCCACCTCCGGCATCTCCTCGAACAGCTCGGCCAGGAGCCACATGAGGAATGTCGAGAAGACACGCGGTCGGGTGGCCACGGACGGAAGCGACAGGACGGTGGCGATGCCACGGCCGTCGGGTGCCGTGCGGATCAGGTCGTGGACGTCGAAGCCCGGCTCTCCGAAGAAGATGTCCCCGCCGTCGGCCTCCAGCTGCGAGACCTTCCGCTGCAGCACTCCGACGGTGGCCGTGGAGAGACCACCGAGACCCTTGAGGTCCTCCTTGCCCGGCCCCACGAGGTAGGCCAGCGCGGCGCGCAGGTCCTCCAGGTCGATGAGGAAGAGCTCGCGCTCCTCGCAGAAGCGGAATACCAGCGCCAGGCTGGACTCCTGCGTCTCGTTCAGGTCCAGGACCTTCGACAGGAGGGTCGGTCCGAACTGCGTGAGCGAGGCGCGGATCGGAACGCCGTCCTCACCGGTGAGGCTCACGATCTCGACGGGCACACCGGCGGCGCGCCATTCGTAGGCGAGACCCGTGGCCCGTTCCTCGATCTTGGGGTTGGGCTCACCGGGTGCGCCGAGGCCGGCGACGTCGCCCTTCATGTCCGGAGCGAACACCGGGCATCCCGCCGCGCACAGCTGCTCGGCCAGAAGCTGCAACGTCTTCGTCTTTCCGGTTCCGGTCGCGCCGGCGATGAGGCCGTGACGGTTGGCCAGGTTGAGCGGGATGCGGACGTCGACGTCCGTGACGGGTGCGGAGGGATCGACGAAGGGACGCCCCAACCGCAGGGCGGGCCCCTCGAACGCGTACGCCGCTCCGAGATCAGCCGCGAAGTCGCCCATCCATCTCCTTCTCGTTCTGCGTGGACCCGACCGGCTCCGCGCGGTTTGCCCGTGGAGTAAAGCAGCCGGACCGGCCCGGCACAGGGCGCGCGCCGCCGGACAGGGTCAGATCGTCACCCCCGAGCGCAGCCGGACACCAAGATGTTCGTGCAGGACCCCGCCGATGAGGCGTTCGATGCCGTCCGCCACCCCCGGAGGGAACGGGCCGACCCCATCATGGGCGAGCGGGTTGCCGACGAGATCCGCGAACCCCTGGAAGACCTCCGGCATGACGGGCTCCCCCAGATGCGCACATTCGGTGCACAGCACCCCGCCGGTCCGTGCGGAGAACGCGGTGAACGGGCCGTCCGCGCCGCACGCGGTGCAGGCCGCCAGACGCGGCAGGAGACCGGCCACCACGAGCATCTTCGCGTGGACGCCGAGGACGATCGGGTCGTGACGCGGGGGCCGGTCGCTCGGTTCTGCCCGGGTCAGGTGGTCGAGTCCGCGGCAGAGCAGATTGAAGGCGCCCTCGTTCGGCTCTTCCTCGATCAGGACGCGCACCGCCGCCTCGAGGATCGAGCTGGACGCACGAAGCCGGTACCCCTCCATCCAGAGCCCCGCGTGGGCGTCGAGCACCTGCGCGTGACGGATGGTGCACATGTCGCCGCGTCCACGGTGGAGTCCCAGGTGGACGAGCACGGACGGCTGCAGTCGACCGCCGAGCTTCGAGGTGGACTTGCGCGTGCCCTTGGCGATCGCCGATACCCGGCCCTCGTCGCGGGTGTAGAGGGTGAGGACGGTGTCGGCCTCGCCGTACCGAATGGTGCGCAACACGATGGCGTCGGTCTCGAACACCCCTCAAGTGTGGCAGCCGGCGCGGGTGCACACGTCCGGAGCTCCCCAGGCTTACTGAGTGCCAGGCACCCGAGGTGCCGGGCCGGAGGCTCACCCACCAGAAACTGACTCTGTGCAGGTCTTTATTACTTAGTGCGGAAAGACACAGGCTTGTTAAGTGCCTGGCACCAGCGTTGACACGGCCACGACCGTCAGTACGTCGGCCAGACGCGGGGCGTCACGAACTCCACCAGGTGGTCGTCCGGGTCACGCACGTAGATGCTCGTGCCACCCCGGGTCCAATCGGTGCGGGCCTCGATCGCGATGCCGTGCTCACGCAGGTGCTCCTCCCAGCCGGCCAGGTCGTCCTCCGCGATGCCGAACGCCATGTGGAGCGGCCCGTGGCCGTCGTGTGGCGGGATCGTGCCGCCCGGCAGCGTCACCGTCTCGAGCGTCGCGCCACGCCGGAACAGCAGCAGGACGCTGGTCGCGCCGACGTCGTAGGCCACGAACCGCCCGTCGGCGGTGATCGGCTCCAAGCCGATCACCTCCTCGTAGAACCCGCGCGCGCGATCCAGGTCGTCCACGTAGAGCGCCGTCTCGAGGACGCGGTCGATCCGAGGAGCCCGCCGGGTCATTGCACCTTCCCATGGTCGCTTTGGCCGATGGTATCCGCTGACAACGGGGTGGATGGTGCCGGGCACCTTCCACCCCGTTGAGATGGAGGGCAGATAGCGTGGACCCGCCGCGAAACCGCTCACTGTTCGCTGGATCAGCCATGTGAACGTCCTGCACACACGGATCATTCAGCAGAGGACGCGGACGCAACGCCTCCGTTCGGCCGGGATGCCCTACCATCTCCCCTATGGCGGAAATCACCATCTACACCAGCGATCGCTGCCCCTACTGCATGCGGGCGAAGAGTCTCCTCGACAGCAAGGGCGTCGAGTACGAGCAGATCCACATCGGCCTCGACGACATGGAGGCACGTCAGCGGATCCACGAGATCACCGGTCAGATGACGGTGCCTCAGATCATCATCGACGGCACCCCCGTCGGCGGCTGGACCGAGCTCTCCGCGCTCGAGAGCGCCGGCGAGCTGGACGCACTCATCGGAACGGGATCGCCGGACTGATGACACCCCGGTCGGTCATGGCTGGGAGACCCACGAGTAGCTCAGGTCGGGGAGCCCGCTCAGCCGGTTGACGACCGCCGCGGTGTCGCGTGAGCGGATCACCGCCGTCTGCCCCCACAACCAGGGCGCAGCCGGGGCAAGTTTGGCGATCTCATGGTTCACCGCGGCGTAGGCCTTGTCGCGATCGTCGCCCATCGGATGACGGGCGGCCCGATCCAGGGACGCGTTGATCTCCGGGTCGTCCAGCCGCGCCCAGTTCGTACCGGAGGCCGGACGGACGGCGGCCCCGTTGAACTGCGGATCCAGCGTCGCCTGGGGATCCAGGAGATCGGGAGCCCAGGTCATCGGACACACAGCGACCTGGGCCGCCGACGCCCCGCACACCTCCCGCTCGTCGACCGGCGGGGTGACCTCACGCACGATGACGCGGAAGCCGAGGGATTCGAGCTGTTGCCGGAGCAGATCGGTCACGGCACGCGAGGGCTCGCCGCCCGAGTCGACCAGGACGATCGGATCGTCCGCCATCCACTCGCCCCCGCGGACCGGCAGTCCCTCACGGGCCGCGGCGTCCATGTACCGGCGGGCCACCGCCAGATCACCCGCGGGATTGGCCAGGTAGTCCAGGTCGGCGTTCTGGTCGACGCCGCCGGCGACGCTGGCGCCGGGGATCCCCGGCGCCAGCCAGCCCTGGGCGATGGTTCCGATGTTCTCTCCGCCCGCCACCCTGCGTAGCTCGGTTCGATTCAGGGCGGCGGTTACGGCCCGGCGCAGGTTGGCGTTGTCGAACGGCGCACGTGCGGTGTTGAAGGCGATGGATCGGGTGCTGCCGTCCGGTACGAGATCGACCTGGTCCGGGTTGTCGTCGAGCGTTCGGGCGAGCAGCGGACCGGGAAGCGTGGTCGTCCCGCAGCAGAGGATGCCCTCGCCCGCGAGCGTCTCGCGGACCGCTCGAGCCGGGTTCGCCTGCCCCGATCGCACGGTGATCGTGTCGGCATAGGCGGGCCGGCGATCGGAGTCGTGATCCCAGTTGGGGTTGCGGATGAGGACCAACGGTCCGGTGAGCCGCAACTCGGCGGAATCGGACGCGCGCTCGAACATGTACGGACCGGAGGAGACGGGCCGCAGACCGTACGTGGACGGGTTCATGGCGTCGAAGCGCGCGGCATACTCACGCGGCACCGGGATCGTGATGGGGAGCGCCAGAGCCTGCACCACGAGATTCGCCTCCGGCCGGGTCAGACGAAGGACGATGGTGCGATCGTCCGGTGTGAGGATGCCGGGGATCGACCGAACCGGTCCCGCCCCGGCCCGGGGTGCCCCCACCAGCGCCGAGAGATACCGGTCGGCATAGGGGTTCGCGACGTTTCGCGAGAAGGCGCGCTCGATGGCGTACTTCACGTCCGCCGACCGCACCACACGATTCACCGGGGGTGCATATCGCACGTTCCCGCGGATGCGGATCCGCACCGTCATCCGATCCTCGGAGATCTGGGGAGCGCCATCGGCAAGGTCAGGAGCGATGCGCCCGTCATCTCCAGGAGGTGCCTGGAACAGTGGACGCCCCACCGCGAGGGCCGTCATGAAGCCCACCGACCGATAGGTCCGACCGGGATCCAGGCTGTCGATGGGCTCGACCGACAGGTGGGTCAGTTGCCCGCCGGGTTTCGGTTCACGGGGCTCACCGTCGATGGTGCCGACCTGCGGCCCGTCGTCGCCGCATCCCGCCACCGTGACCGCGACGGCCGCGAGGAGAACGGTCACGACACCGGCGAGCCGTCGTCCGCGTGTCAAGGTGACGCGTCCTGACCCACGTCGCGTCCGACGGAGCATCACGCGGAAGCGTCCCGCCGTTCGTCCGCCGTCGGGACCCCACCCAACGACGTCGCGGCTCGCACACCCTCCCGGATCGCCTCGGCCACGACCTCGCCCGCAAGCATGCCCACGACGAAGGCGTTGGCCGTTCCCGGCATCGCCAGGCTGAAGGTGACATCACCATCGATCGGCGTGTTGACGGGGCTGATTGCGCGTCCCAACCCGGCGCGACACATCCGCGCGACCTGCCCGGCACCGACGGCGCCGATCGGGGCGTCGGTCGCCACCGCGACCAGGGTCGTGTTGCGTCCCTCGACCAGGCGCGGGTGGACGGCCTCCTCATCCCGGGCCAGTGCCGCAGCACCGGGGAACCCCTCACCGGGCACCCAGACGCCGGCCAGCACGTCACCCATCTCGTCCAGGATGTCACCGAAGGCGTTGACAACCGCCAGCGCTGCGACCGTGTAACCGGCAGGTGTCCGATCGCTGGCCGCGCCGATCCCGCCCTTGCACCAGCCGTCCTGCGCATGCCACTTGCCGACGGTCGCCCCCGTCCCGGCGCCGACGCTGCCGACGGCGTGCGGATCCTCGGTCGCCGCGATACAGGCGGCATACCCCTCCTCGGGACCGGGGCGCAGCGATCCGCCGATGCCGAGGTCGTAGATGACGGCGGCCGGGACGATCGGCACGAGCGCGGCTCCGGTATCGATGCCGCGACCGTTCTCCTCGCACCAGCGCATGACCCCGTCCGCCGCCGCGAGACCGAATGCGGAGCCGCCCGACAGGAGCAACGCCGAGACGTTCCGCGGGCCGAAGCCCGGGGTGAACAACGCCGTCTCGCGGGTACTGGCACCGCCCCCACCCACATCGACGGCGCCGACCATCTCGATCGGCGGCACGATGACCGTGCATCCCGTGGGGACGGAGGTATCGGTCCAGTGGCCGACCCGCAGGCCGGGGACGTCGGTCAGACGGCCGGCTGACATTCCGGGCAGACGTACGTACCGCGCTGGGCGACGCGGATCTTCTCGATGGTCGCACCACAGCGCGGACACGCATCGCCGGCGTGGAGATGGACGCGGAGCATGTCCTGCATGGTGCCTGTCCGGCCGATCGTGTCGCGGTAGCGATCGATGGATGCTCCTCCGGACGTGATCCCGACGTTGAGTCGGTCGACGATCGCGTCACGCAGACGGGATACCGCGTCCGGAGGGATCTCACCGGCTGTCGTCTCGGGATGGATGCGCGCCTGGAAGAGGGCCTCGTCCGCGTAGATGTTCCCGATGCCGGCGACGCGGCGCTGGTCCAGCAGTGCCGCCTTGATGGACGTGCGCCGCCCCCTCAGGGCATCGGCCAGGCGCTCCGCGGTGAACGTGTCGGAGAGCGGTTCCACCCCGGTGCGAGCGTCCCAGTAGCCCTCGGGATCGGGATGGTCGGCGGGCACGATCCAGATCCGGCCGAACCGGCGGAGGTCGATGAAGTCCATCACGGCACCGTCGTCGAACCGGAAGCGCGCCCGGCGATGGCGATCCACGGGCACCCGCTCGCGGTGCAGGTGCAGCCGCCCGGTCATGCGCAGGTGGATGACCATGGTGTCGCCGGAGGACAGCTCGAAGCGCAGGTACTTGCCCCGCCGGGAGAGACGATCCACCCGCTGACCACGCAGCCGGGTGGAGACGGCCCGCGGCGATGCCGGCGAGACGACCAGCGGGTCGTCGATGCGCACACCGATGATGACGAGCCCCGGAAGCGCCTCCTCCAGCTGCCGGCGGACGGTCTCGACCTCAGGAAGCTCCGGCATGGTCTCCCCCCGACGGCAGGGACGGTGTCCACGCCCCGTCGCTCACGCCGACTCGTCCGACGTCTCGTGGACGAGCGGAGGGGCGTCCACCGGATCGTCTGCGACGTGATAGGCGTCGCGCACCAGTTCACGCGCGCGATCGGCCAGACCCTGATCACGGACGTGCAGGGTGGCGACCGGCTCGTCCTCCGCCACCGGATCGCCCACCTTCGCATGCAGCTCGACACCGACGGCGGGGTCGATGAACTGCGCGGGGTGCAGACGGCCGGCACCGAGCCAGCGGGCGGCCTCGCCGATCTGTCGTGCCACCACATCGTGGACGACGCCGCTCGACGGAGCGGTGACCGGGATCGTCAGGGGTGCACGGGGGAGGATCTCGTCGTCCGTCCACACGGCGGGGTCACCGCCCTGGGCCTCGACCCAGCGCTCGGCCGTGCGGAGCGCCGTGCCGTCCTCCAATGCGTCCGCCGCCGCGGCCTCCCCCTCGCCCTGGGGCAGGACGCCCGCCGACTCGGCGAGCATGCCCGCAAGCCGCACGGCGAGATCGGCGAGATCCTCCGCCCCTCCCCCGCGAAGTACCTCCGCCGCACCGCGGACCTCCAGCGCGTTGCCGATCATGCGGCCCAGCGGTTGCCCCATCTCGCTGATGACGTAGCGCACCTTCCGGCCCCAGGCCGCGCCGAGATCGACCATGAGACGCGCCGTCTCGTGCGCCGAGTCGTAATCGGGGAAGAAGCCGCCCTCGCCGACCTTCACGTCGAGGACGATGTTCGAGGCCCCGCCGGCGATCTTCTTACTCATGATCGAGGTCGCGATGAGCGCGGGACTCTGCACGGTGCCCGTCTGGTCGCGCAGGACATAGAGGCGCTTGTCCGCAGGGACCATGCGGTTGCTGGTGCCCATGACCGCCACGCCGACGTCGCGGACCTGCCGGACGAAGTCGATGAGCTCCAGGTCCACGTTCATCCCCGGGATGGAGGACAGCTTGTCGAGCGTGCCGCCGGTGTGGCCGAGTCCCCGGCCGCTCATCTTCGCGAACCGGACCCCCAGCGCCGCCGCGAGCGGTGCGAGCACCAGCGTCACGCCGTCGCCCACCCCTCCGGTGGAGTGCTTGTCCCCCGTCGGCCCGAACTTCTCCAGCTGGAGTCGGTCGCCGGACGCGATCATCGCGTCGCCGAAGGCCCGCGTGGCATCAAGCGAGATGCCGTTGACGCAGATCGCCATGCAGAGCGCCGCCATCTGCGGATCACCCACGTTCCGGTCCGCCCACGACGCCACGAAGGAGCGCACCCCCTCCGCATCGACGATCTCACCGCTGCGCGCACGTTCGAGCAGTTCAAGGGGTTCGAGGGCCACGACCATGTCCCACGAGTGTAGATGGTTGCGTCCCTCGTACGGCCTGACCCGGCCCGATCGCTCGACCGCGGAGCGCGACGCGCAGTGTCATCGTTGTTACGGTGACACGATGCCCATCCGCCGTTTCGTCATCTCCGCCGTCCTTCTGGGGGCGGCCGTCGCCGTCACCCCGTCGGTGGCGAGCGCCCAGCCGAAGGTCTCGAAGTTCACCGCTCCGTCGACGATCACCGGTCGTCAGGGACATGCTCGGGCGCTGGTGAACGTGACCTCGCACAGCCGCTCGCGCGTCATCGTGCGGCTCGTGAACCGACGCGGGCAGGTGGTCAACACCGTGAAGTCGGCGCCGGCCCAGCCACGGGGACGGGTGTGGCTGGCGATGGACGCGACCACACTCAGCGGGTTCCAGATCCCGGCGGGCCGCTACACGCTGCAGGCCTACGCGGTGTCGGGGAAGCGGCGGTCCAACGTCCTCCGCCGCTCGGTCACCATCCGCTTCACCCGGGCACGCGGGACGATCCAGGCGCTGACGGTGCCGGCGTGGCCGTCCACCATCGCCGGGATCGCGACCGCTCCCGGCGGGCAGATCGTGACCGCTGTCGCGCCCGACACCCCGACGGCTGCGTCCGGCCTGGTGGCCGGTGACGTGATCCGTGCCGTGAACGGCATCCCCGTCGATTCGGCCGGCCAGTGGCTCCGTCTTCAGCGCGGCCTGAACGCCGGTGTGGCGACGACCCTGGATGTCGATCGCGCCGGGGCACGCACGCGTCTCAGTATCATCCCCGCCCCGGATTGGACGCCTCGGCCGGACTGGTCGAAGATCCTGCCCGCGAAACCCGGGAACCTTGCAACAGCACTCTCGGCGATCCGCGCGCGCCTGGATGCCGGAGATGTGGCCGGTGCGGACGCGCTCTTCCAACAGCTCTCGACGACGGATCAACGCAGTGCGCCAGGATGGCTGGCCACCGGGCTGATTCGCCTGGAGCGGAACGACGCACTGGGTGCGCAGGCCGCGTTCAACTACGCCGTCGCTGCCGATCCGGCCATGACGGAGGCACGTTTCCAGCGCGGCCTCGCGCTCATCGCCCGCGGACGTCTCGACCTGGCAGAGCAAGGTCTTCACCAGGCATCCGGCGCCGATCCCGCGGACGCCCTGGCCCCCACGTTCCGTGCCTTCGCCCTGCTGCGCGCCGACCGCTTCGCCGATGCGTTCACCGCGGGCCAACTGGCCATCGCGATCGATCCCGCCTACTCGGAGGGGCACATCGCCACCGGCATCGCCCACATCTCACTGGGCCGCAAGGCGGCCGGGGTGGCCGACATCCGCAAGGGCCTCGTCCTCATGGACGACGCCAAGCGCCGGACCGACATGATCGCGCGCTACCTGATTCCGGCCACGCGCTGACGCCGCGGTCGCCCACCCTCGGGCCACCGACGACGGACGCTAGAACTCCTGGAGTTCTTCCGTGAGGTCGTTCGTTGGGCGCCGGGGCCTCCGGTCGCGGCGGTCGTCCCCGCCCGACATGAGGAAGAGCGAGCCGATCCCGATCAGAAGCCCGATCCAGAAGTACCACTTCGTGAACCAGTTCTCGAAGATGAGCCACATGAGAAGGATCGCGACGAACCCGACCAGCGCGATCAGCCGCTGCGCCCGGGGTGCCAGATGGACGACCCAGGGACCCGCGACCGCGACGAATGTCAGAAGTACGGCGGTAAGCACGTCTCATATCGTACCCGTGATGATCGGACGAGACACAATCCCGCGGCCATGACGGACCGGACCCACCCGGATCGGGCGGTCGGCATCCACCTCATGCCGGTCCTCTCCGCCGTGGACACCCCGCGCCCCAGCGTGGTGGTCGAGGTGGACAGCGAGGGCGCCGTCACGTCCATGGACGATGCGCGCTCACTCGACGACATCGCCGAGGCCGTCGGCGATCCCGGTGCGGTGGTGGTCGTGGACGCACCCCTCGCCGTCCCGGACTCGGGCGGGCGCCGTACCATTGACGAACTCCTCGGGTGGCTCGACACGCCCGTGCTCCCGATCTCACGCGCTCGGATGGACACGCTCTACGGAGGCGCCCGGGGTGAGGATCTCGCCCGACATGACGGATTGCGACGACACGACATCGCCGAGGGCTTCCCGGACCTCCTCCTGCGCCTGCTGGCCTGGGAGCGCGTGCGGCCGGTGGGCGGCGTCGACCTGGCCGCCTTCCGCGCACGATGGCTGGACCTGCGACCCACCTCGTACCGTCCGAAGGGGATCGGACGTGCGAAGCCCGCGGGTCTCCTGCCCGCCTTCGACCTCCTCTCCGACGTGATCGACTTCGGCGGATGGACGCCGACCGGCGATGGGGACTGGGGAATGATCCGCGATGCCGCGGTCCTCGATGCCGCCGCCGGCGCGCACGTGGCGTGGCGCACGGTGCACGGCCCGAAGGGGTCGACGGTTCGCATCCGCACCGACGGCGCCCAGGTACTGCTGCCGTGCGATGCCAACCTGGCGGAGCGCATCGAGGTCAACCGGCAGCGTCTGAACGCCGCGCACCACGGTGCCCTGGAGCTCGTGACCGACGGCGGGGACGGCTGAGTGGACGAGCGACCGGACCACGAGAAGCCGGTGGACGGGATCGATCCGCCACCCTCACCGGAGGAAAACGACGCGCGCGGCGCGATGGATGCCCGGGACGGCGACGTTCCCGACACGGGGCCCGTCGCGGACGGCACGACCGACCCGCAGGACGCCGATGTCCCCGACGACGCGCTGGACGTGGACGAGGATGGGATCGGCGCGGACGACGACACGGACGAGATCCCGATCGTCCGCGGGCCGAGCCGCCCCCAGGCCGCGGGGCTCTGGATGGGGGCGGGTGCCGTCGCGGGTCTCGTGGCCCTCGTGATCTTCACCGGCGGGCTGGGATCGTCCGGCGACTCGACAACGACCGACGAGGCCGCCCGGACCACACCGCCCCCCGCGCAGACGACCACCACCCCGCCGCGCAGCACGATCACAACCTCTCCCGCCCCCGCACCGGCGACGACCACATCGTCCACACCCCCTGCGCCCCGTGAAGCCACGGGCTCGGGGACCACGACAGCGACGACCGCCGAGGCACCTGCGGACACGGAACCTGGTCGCACGACTCCGTCGTCCGGGTCGACGCCCACCACGACAGGCGGCGCGACCACGACGGGCGACGCCACCACGACGGGCGAGTCACCGGCCGCACCCGCCACGGCCACCCCCGAACCGGCCACGCCCACCCAGCCTCCCGGCACGTTCACCCTCACCCTGCGGGGCAAGGCCGAGGTGTACATCGAGGTGAAGAAGCGCTCCGAGAAGGGCGACACCGTCTTCGCCGGACGCGTGGGGAACGGTGTCAGCAAGAAGCTGAACTCCCGGGTGCCGCTGTGGCTGAACGTCTCATGGGCACCCAACGCCATCATCCAGATCGACGGACGCACCATCCCGGTGGGCGGCGGCACGGAGTACTACCTCGCACGCCCCTCAGGGCTGAAACGGGTCACCGACCTCGGCTGACCGCCGCGGTCCCACCTCTGGGACGCTCGGGCACCTCGCACCGCCACACCCGTGGACACCCCCTCTGCTGCGCGCTCGCCGTCTCTCGTGCTCCAGCGCCTCATCCGCTATTCCATTGAGAACGAGAGAACGAGAACGGATGACCGCCCGATTCTCGTCTCGGACGGAACGGGCGCCCCAGCCGAGCGCGTTACATCTCGGTCACGACACCACACTCCGGAAGGGGTCGCCGTGTACGCGTCGGCGTCTCGCGGGCGGTTGCCGCGCCACGTGACCGGTGCGCTATCCTCGCCGCGGCAGTTCTCGCGCGCGACCAGGAGCCTCCATGCCCGAGCAAGATGTGAGATACGTGTTCGTGACCGGGGGCGTGGTGTCCGGTCTCGGCAAGGGGATCACCGCCGCCTCGCTCGGCGCGCTCCTCAAGGCCCGCGGCGTCAGCGTGTCGATGCAGAAGTGCGATCCGTACCTCAACGTCGACCCCGGCACGATGAGCCCCTATCAGCACGGTGAGGTGTTCGTCACCGAGGACGGGGCCGAGACCGACCTGGACCTGGGCCACTACGAACGGTTCATCGACGAGAACCTCACACGCGCCTCCAACGTGACGACCGGCGCCATCTACGACTCGGTCATCAAGAAGGAGCGCCGCGGCGACTATCTGGGCGCCACAGTGCAGGTCATCCCGCACATCACCAACGCCATCAAGGACCGCATCCGCAAGGCCGGCGCGGCATCCAACGCCGACGTGGTCATCGTCGAGATCGGCGGCACCGTCGGCGACATCGAGTCGCTGCCGTTCCTCGAGTCCATCCGTCAGCTGAGGATCGAGCTCGGCCGGGACAACGTGGTGTTCATCCACGTCACCCTCGTGCCGTTCCTCGGTTTCGTCGGTGAACTCAAGACGAAGACCACCCAGCACTCCGTGCAGGAGCTGCGGCGCATCGGAATCGAGCCGGACCTCCTCGTCCTGAGGTCGGACCGCGAGCTCACCGAGGGCGTCAAGGAGAAGATCGCCCTGCACGGTGGTATCCCGCCCGCCCATGTCATCTCGGCGACCGACGCCCCGGACATCTACGTGGTCCCGCTCCGCATGGAGCAGGAGGGCCTCGACACCGTCGTCTGCAAGCTCCTCTCCCTCGACACCCCGCCGCCGGATCTCTCGGAGTGGCAGGAGTTCGCCGATCACATCGCCGCCTGCGAGGGCACCGTCCGCATCGGGCTGGTCGGGAAGTACGTGGCGCTCCACGACGCCTACCTCTCGGTGTCGGAGGCTCTGCGGCACGCCGCGATTCACCACAGCGTCAACCTCGAGATCGACTGGATCGACTCGGACGACGATGATCTCATCGAACGCCTTGGGAAGGTCGACGGCATCCTGGTACCCGGCGGATTCGGCAGCCGCGGTATCGAGGGGAAGATCCGCGCCGCCGCCTACGCCCGCGAGAACGACGTGCCCTTCCTGGGCGTGTGCCTGGGCATGCAGATCGCGATCATCGAGTACGCGCGCAACGTGGCCGGTATGGCCGGCGCCAACAGTCGCGAGTTCGATCCCGAGACCCCCTACCCCGTGATCGACCTCCTTCCCGAGCAGGAGGGGATCGAGGAGCTCGGCGGGACCATGCGACTGGGGGCCGACCCCGTGTCGGTGGTGCCGGGCACCCTGGGTCACACCCTCTATGGACAGAAGGACACGATCTACGAGCGGCACCGTCACCGTTACGAGGTCAACCCCTCGTTGCGCGGGCGCGTCGAGGCGGCCGGGCTCGTCGTTTCGGGTCATTCCCCCAACGCCCGCCTGGTCGAGATGATCGAGCTGCCGTCACACCGCTGGTTCATGGCCTCGCAGTTCCACCCCGAGTTCAAGAGCCGCCCGTCCAAGCCGGCACCGCTGTTCCGCGATTTCGTGGGTGCCGCCATCGGCGCGCACATCACCAGCGTCTCGTCATAGATTGATGCCCGACATGACGACACTGCCGCGCGTTGCGGCACTCATGGCCGAGCTGTGCGCCATCCCCTCCCCGTCGCGACAGGAACAGCGGGTGGCAGGCGCCGTCCGCGACATCCTGCGCGACCTGGGTGCCTCCGTCACCGAGGATGACGCCGCGCAGGCCATCCCGGCCGGCTGTGGCAACATCGTCGCCCGTTTCCCGGCCACCGCCCCCGGACGCCCCGTCGCCCTGTGCGCGCACCTCGACACGGTTCCCAACCACGGCCCGATCGACGTCGTGGTGCAGGACGGGTTCCTCACGAACGCCCACGACGACATCCTCGGCGGTGACAACAAGGCCGCCGTTGCCGCCATCATCGAGGCCGCCCGGCGCGTGCAGGAGGAGGATCTTCCCCATCCGGGTCTCGAGCTGATCTTCACCCCCTGCGAGGAGATCGGCCTACGTGGGGCCGCCCACCTCGATCCCTCGCAGATCACCGCCGAGACGGTCTTCGTCTTCGACCACACCGGCCCCATCGGTGGCATCGTCACGCAGGCGCCGTCGCTTCGGAAGATCCACGCGACGTTCGTGGGCCGCACGGCGCACGCGGGTATCCAGCCCGAGAAGGGACGCAGCGCCATCATCGCGGCGTCGCGCGCCATCGCGCGCATGTCACTCGGACGCATCGACGACGGAACCACCGCCAACATCGGCACGATCACCGGCGGCACCGCGACCAACGTGATCGCCGAGCGCTGCGAGATCACCGCGGAGGCCCGCAGCCTGGACGACGCGGTGCTGTCCCAGCAGATCATGGACATGCTGGACGCGCTCACCTGGGCCGCCACCGAGACCGAGGTCGACCTCGAGACCCGCGTGGTCACCGAGTTCACCGGCTACCGCCTGCCGGCCAACGACCGCGGCCTGTCGCTCGCTCGGAAGGCGCTCGCCGCCTGCGGCCTCACCCCGCACGACGTGACGACCGGCGGTGGCGCCGACACCAACGCCTTCCGCGCCAACGGCCTGGCGTCCGTCAACCTCTGCAACGACATGGTCGACGTCCACACCGGTTCCGAGCGCATCGCCGTCGAAAGCGTCGAACGCACGGTCGACGTGGCGCTCGCCCTCATCGCCGAGTCTCTCGACGCCGCATGACAGCGCTCGCCTTCGTTTGCCTCGGCAACATCTGCCGATCGCCCACCGCCGCCGCAGTGATGCAGCAGTTGGTCGAGGAGGCCGGTCTCGAGAACCGGATTTCGGTCGAGAGCGCGGGCACGGCCGCCTGGCACATCGGAGAGGGCCCGGATCCACGCACCGCTGCCGCAGCGGCGCAGCGTGGGATTCCCATGCGACATGTGGCCCAGCAGTTCACCTCACCGGACTTCGAGCGCTTCGACCTCGTCCTGGCGATGGACCACGACAACGTGGAGGTCCTCCAGCGGATCGCCCCCGACGACAGGGCACTCGCCAAGATCCATCTGCTTCGCGACTTCGATCCGGAGAGCCCGGCGGGGGCGATCGTCCCGGACCCCTACTACGGGGGCCCCGCGGGGTTCGAGGAGGTGATCGACCTCACCCGAGCGGCGTGTCAGGCACTGCTTCGACGAATCGTGGCGGGTGAGGTCCCGTGAGGCCGGATCTCGCGGCGACCATCGCACGGGATCTCGGCTCACCCATCGCCGAGGCCTTCCCAATGGGGGGCGGCAGCATCGCCGCCACCGTCCGCGCCGTCCTCGGCGACGGTCGGACTATCGTCATCAAGCATCACGAGGACCCGACGCCGGGCATGTTCACCGGCGAGGCCCACGGACTCACGTGGCTGGCCGTCGACGGTGGTCCACGCGTCCCCGAGGTCCTCGCCGTCCGCGACGAGCCGCCCGGATACCTGGCGATGGAGTTCATCCCCTCTGGCTCGGCCGGCGACCGGGCCGATGTCGCCATGGGGCGTGCCCTCGCCACGATGCACCGCGCCGCGCCTCCCTCGTTCGGACTGGACCGGCCGAATCAGCTGGCCACCATCGACATGGACAACACGCCATGCGATCGCTGGGCTGACTTCCTCCGTGACCGGCGGATCATTCCCCTCGCCCGCCGTGCAATCGAGACCGGCACGATCAACAACGCCCTGGCGCGCGGTCTCGATCGCCTCTGCCGTGATCTGGACGGCCTGGTCGGGCCGGACGAGCCGCCCGCCCGACTGCACGGTGACCTGTGGGGCGGCAACGCGATGACCGACTCGCGCGGTCGTCCGGTGGTCCTCGATCCGGCCGTCTACGGCGGCCACCGCGAGATCGACCTGGCCATGATGCGGCTGTTCGGCGGGTTCGGCCCGTCCGTCTTCGCCGCGTACGACGAGGTGCACCCGCTGGCCCCAGGCTATGACGAGCGCGTCGCCCTCAACCAGGTCATCCCCCTCCTGGTCCACGTGATCCTCTTCGGATCAGGGTATGTGAGCCGCCTGCGGGCCGCCGTGGAGCGCTACGTGCCGGTGCGATAGACAACCGTCGCGATGCGCTTCGTGCGCTTGCGGACAACCAAGCGTGTCGCACCCGGTGCCAGGCACCTTAACAGACACCGCTCCGACGGCACGAGGACAACTTCCTGCAAATCCAGGCTTTCCGAGGTCACGCGCAGACCGGTGTCCTGCCCGGTGCCAGGCACGCAGTGGGACACACGCCTTCCTGGACGAGCTGAAAGCACCCCCGCGACGCGGCTCGGAAGAGCTGGACGTCGGTCTCGACACGGACAACCGCTATCTGCACCGAGCGCACACGCCGCGCGTTCGCCGACAGGAAGCGAGGCCTCAGGCGCACAGCACCTGAGGCCTCGCACGGGCCATCCGCCAAGAGACGTAGGGCGTCGCCTAAACCCCGTCTTCCATGACTCGCGTCATCGGGACACGCGGACCTTGATGGCGGGGGCGACGGCCTTCGCCACGTACGCGTCGCCACCGTAGCTCACCTGGACGGTCCTCATGCCGACCTTGACGCTCCGCGGGACCGCAATCGGCACGATGGCCTGCCCCTTTGCGGACAGCCGGACGATGCCGGTCCGGCCGGCGAACCGAACGGTCACCGCCCCGGTGGGCCGTACCCCCTGAGCCGAAACGGTGACGCGGAATCGCGCCACGGCACCACGACGGACCACGCCGATGGGCTTGACCGTCACCTTCGCACCGGCCTTCACCACCGTCACCGTCACTCGTGCACTGGATGGCGCGAACGACGTCGATCCGGGAAGGTAGGCGATCGTCAGCGTGTGCCGACCCGGTCGAAGTGACTTCGCCGGGAGAGTCAGGACGGCGGCGCCGTTCGTGAGGTGACGAGTGACCGTCCGGCCGCCGACGGTCGTCGAAACGCGACCGGTGGCGTTGGGACTCACGTTGACCGTCACACCCACGGTACGACCGTACGTCTGCCGCACCGCACCCACGACGACCGTTGTCGCCGTCGGTCCACCGGGGTTACCGGGGTCACCGGGGTCGCCGGGGTTACCAGGGTTGCCCGGATTGGTCGGCTCACGCTCGACAACCGTGACCGGTACCGGGACCTTCGTGCCGGTGGCGACACCGACCAGGGTCAGCTCGACGGCCCCTGGGGCGAGGTTCTCGGGCAGCACGACCGAGACCGTCGCGGTGCCGTAGTAGTCGAAGACGGCCGTGCCGATCGTGTTGTCCAGTGTGACGCTGCCGAGGACGGTGTCCCCGAGCTTGACCTGAACGTCGGTGTCCTTGATGTCGTCGGCCGTGGACATGGTCCACGAGGAGACGTCGAACCTCACCGTGTCACCGGGCCGGTAGCCGGCCGGAGCGTCGGCCGGGAAGCCCACGCCCACCGCACGCTGGCTGTAGTCAACCTGCAGCGGCGCGTCCTTTGCGTGCGCGGCAAGGTAGTCCACCATCGCGCTCAGGTCGATCTTTCCGGTGTCGGCCCTTCCCGTCCCCTTCGTGAACGCCCGGAAGTTGTCTCCGCCGGAGGCAAGGAACGAGTTCACCGTGACCGAGTACGTGGCGGTGGAATCGATCGCCGTGCCGTCCAGCCACATGCCGGTGATCCGATCCCCCTCGGGACGGGCCGGGTCGAAGGTGTAGGTGAAGCCCTTCGAGACACCGAGGCGCAGGAACGGACGACTCGGCACCGCACCAGCGGCGTCGCGCTGCCACTGCTGCTCCAGCACCTCCTTGATCATCGCTCCCGTGAGATCCATGTTCACCAGGGTGTTGGCGAACGGCTGGACCACCGCGGCCTGCTTGTACGTCAGGTCGCGGGCACCGCCGTTGACGGTGCCGCCCATGTCCGCGCGAAGGCCGCCCGGGTTCATGAACGCGATCTGCGCTGCCCCTGACTCCGGCTTCTCCGTGGCCCAGCGCTGGACCTCGGCGACCAGGTTGCTCAGCGTCGATTCGCCTCCGCGGTTCTCGGTCGTTCCGTCGGCGAGCTTGGCCCGATTGAACGGCGCCGCGATCTGACCCAGAACCTGGGCTCCGAGCACATCGGCCTGCGCGACGGCATCGGCGACGATCTGGGCGACGTCGGGATCGGCCGGGGCCTCGTGCTGCGCGATCGGGATGATCACCTGCGTGACAGCCGTGACCTTGGCCGTGTTCTTGTCGTAGGTGAACACGAGCTGGTTCAGGTTCGTGCCGTACTGACCGGCCGACACGACGGGTCGATCGTTAATGGTGCAGTTGTATGTGAGGTGGGTGTGAGCGGACACGATCGCGTCCACATCGGCAGAGGTGTTCTGTGCGATGTTGCCGAAGGTCGTTCCCGCATCGGTGAAACTGGGCGACGTGCAATCGGTCGAGGTCGCGCCCTCGTGCACCAGCGCAACCACGATGTCGGCGCCCCGCGCCCGAAGCGCCGCCGCCTCGGCATTGACCGAGTCGACGATGTCGGTGACCTCGATTTCGGAGATGCCGTCCGGGCTCACCAACGAGGGCAGATCCTCGGTGACCGCACCCACGAACCCGACCTCGACGCCATCCATCGTCTTGGTCCAGCTCGGCGGGACCGCGGGATCTCCGGTGCCACGCCTCCTGAGGTTCGCCGCGATGTACTCCCACTGGGCGCCGCCGTCGGCCATGACACGGTTGATCAGGTCGTCGTAGCCCTGGTCGAGCTCGTGGTTGCCGACGGCCGACACCTCGAGGCCGGCGGCGTTGAGGACATCGATCGTCGGCTTGTCCTGCTGGATGAACGACTCGAAGGTCGATCCGCCGATCAGGTCACCCGGGGACACGAAGCTCGTGTTCGGGTTCTGCGCCCGCAGTGCCGCGACGACCCCGGCGAGCTTCGCCGCACCCGCCTCGGCTCCGTTCGGGCTGATTCGTCCGTGGAAGTCGTTCGTTGACAGGATCTGGATGTCGGTGGTGTCGGACGCCGGTGCGGCGATACCGACGACAGCCGGGTTGTGGTCGGAGGCGCTGTACGCCGCGTCGGCGTACAGGTTCGCCGCGTTGTAGTTGTACCGGCTGTACTGCTGGAAGACCGTCTCGTTCGCGTTGATCTCCCAGATATCGACGCCGGCCGACATCGCGGCCGCAGCCGGGTTGGCCAGCACGTGGTCCAGCGATCCCGACTGCCCGTCGAAGCTGTAGCTGTACTTGCCCTCGGCGACCAACGGCTGGTAGCCGGCACCGGAGAGAACCTGGATCGGATCCTCCTGCGAGTAGGCGTTGAAGTCGCCGGTCAGGAACACAGCGGCCACGTCGCGATCCGTCGAGAACTGTTCCGCGTAGGCCCGGAGGGCCTCCGCCTGGGCGGTTCGATCGGGGTTCGCGTTCCCCTGGCCCGT
Source organism: uncultured Bifidobacteriaceae bacterium (assembly GCA_964531025.1). Lineage (GTDB taxonomy): Bacteria > Actinomycetota > Thermoleophilia > Miltoncostaeales > Miltoncostaeaceae > CALMEC01. The sequence goes on from CAZHDY010000002.1 coordinate 86,133, forward strand.
GCCGTCATCGACGCCTGAGCCCTTCGACTTGAAGTGATTCGCGATGACGGCGAAGCGGCTGTTGGCCGCGCCGCCGACGGGGCGGAACACCGCCGCGAACGGTTCGCGTGCGTTGTCGAATGCCGGGATGCCGAACAGCATGTCGGCGTCACCGACCACCTCGACCGTGGCGGGCTTGTAGATGAAGCCGGTGCGGATCACGTCCTGCGACGCGTTCGCCGGATCGGAGGCCGACACCGGCGACCGGACGTAGTCCCACGTGCCGGGTCCCGCGCTCGCGTTCAGAGCGGTGACGAGCGCCGCGACCGCCTCGTCACGGTCGTGACCGTCGACGACGAGGCTGTTCTCGATCTCCTCGAGTGAGACGACATCCGCATCCAGAGCGTTGATCGCGTTGACGATCTTGGCCTGCTGGCGCAGGAAGCTCGCCTCGTTCCAGGCACCGCGCGGACCGTTGCCGGGGCACTGATTCACCGCGATCGGGTTGCCCTCGCGATCGTTGTACGAGGTGCAGCCGCCGTAGTCGACGCCCAGCGTCGTGAAGTAGTTCAGGACGTTGAACGTGGCGAGCTTGACGTCGCCACCGACCGCCGCGGGAGCCGCGGGGCGGTTCTGTTCGAAGCTGACGCTGTCCGCTCCGTCATCGGCGACCTGCGAGGTCGGCTGCACCTTCCAGCCGAACCGGTAGTCGAGGACGACGGGCTCGTTGAATGTGACGGCGGCTCCGACCCGCACCTGGTTCGTCGGGGTGAACCAGGGGAACGGCGTGTTCATGCCGCCCGCGGTGTTGGCGGTGTTCCAGTAGGTCGTGCTGGACCCGTCGTCGAGGACGACGCGGTGGGCGTTGTTGTACGCGACACGTGCCTGGATGTCGGCGGTCGCCTGGGCGTCGATGACCTCGGTCGGCGTCACCAGCGGCTCCGTGCTGTTCGCCGCCAGGCCGATCTCACCGAAGAAGCTGCTGCTTCCGCTGTTCGGCGGGTTGAACGCCGAGCCGTCGTAGACGTCGGTCACCGTGTAGCTCGCGGTGGGCCGGAACAACTCGCCTTCGGCCGCCTCGCGAGCGGCTTCGAGCGCGGATCCGGTGAGGCAGGAGGTACCGGGAAGCTCACAGTCGGTTCCCGGGATGACCGCCTTCGGCATAACCGTCCCGAGCGAGGTGATCTCGGCGACGCCACCGGCCTGCGGTGAGATCTGCGTGAGCCCGTTGAACTCTCCGATTGTGCCGGTGACGCGGACCGAGTCACCGATATCGAGCCCGGCCGGGATGTTCTGCGGGGAACCCGCGTAGACGAAGATCGCGTCGGATGCATCGGGCGTGTCAGGACCGGGCGTCTGGATGTAGAAACCGTTGAAGCCGCCGGTGCGGTAGATGGCGGTGACGACGGCCTCGACCGTACGTGTCTGCCCCACGAGGGGTGAGGCGGCTCCGGTACCTTGGATCTCGGCGATCGGGGTCGGGGCGGCGGCATCGAAGACATCGATGACGAACTCAGAGGTCGCCGTCGCAGCGGCCGCATCTGTCGCGGTGACGGTAACGGTGGTCGTGCCGATCGTCGTCGGGGTTCCGGTGATCTCGGTTCCCGAGAGCGACAGGCCCGCCGGCAGCGCGGTGGTCGTGAAGGTGTAGGGCGCCGTGCCGCCGCTCGCGGTGAGGGTCAGCGGCGGGATGGCTGCGCCCACCGGATAGCTCCGGTCACCGGGGTCGGTCGCTGTCAGCTCGGTGCTCTCCACATCGGACGAGTTCGCCGGGGTCGGACCACCCGCGGTGAAGTCCGCTCCGTTGTCATTGGTGTCGACGTGCGTGGCGTTCCGCGCGATCGAGGTCGTGTTGCTGGGAGCCGATGCCGGCGCGGCGCCCTCGTACGAGGCTGCGTCGGGACCGAAGCCGACGAAGTCCACGACGTTCTCCACCCCGGTGGCACCCGGAGTGATCGTCCCGGCCGGGAGGGCGCCCAGGGGCGTGCTCGTCTTTGTCAGCACGACCCGTCCCGCGGTAGCGCTCATGTTGATGGTTCCTGTCGCATCGGGAGCGGGGAGCGCCGACGCAGGGCTGGTCCCCGCACCGCCCTGAACCAGGTAGTGACCGTGAGCGGGCACCGATCCGGTGAGCGGGATAGTGCCCCCAGATCCGCCGGTGGCACTGAAGTACTGCACGGCCCAGCCGTCGACGGCGACGGGCGAGCCGGTGGGATTGAACAGCTCGACGAAGTCGTTGGAGTACGGCGCACCGGCGTTGCCGCCGCCACCGTAGACCTCATTGATGACCAGGGCGTCCCCTGAGGGATCGGCCGACGCGAGCTGACTGAACAGCTGTAGACCACCGACGGCCACCACGACAGCTGCGGCGCCCGCAGCGATACGGCGCAAGGAGAGCATCAGAAGGTTCTCTTTCGCGTTGTTTACAACGACAGGAGCGGCGGGAGACCCGGCACCTGACTCCGCTGGCGACGCTAGCCCGAGGAGATCCCGGACCGAATGACCGAGGGGTAACGATCCAGGGACGCTTTGAGTGCTGCCCCTACATGCCCCCGGGGCAGCGCTTGCGCGATTCCGCACAACCAGGCGTGTCGCACCCGGTGCCAGGCACCTTAACCGACACCGCTCCGGCAACGCAGAGCGAACATCCTGCAAATCAGGGCTTTCCGAGGTCGCGTGCGTGGGCCGATGTCGCGCCTGGTGTCAGGCACCTCAACAGACACGCGCCTCCTTGAACGGCCCGAAAGAACTGCCCGACAAGCTCCGGAAGCTAGGAGGCGGCGCCTCCGGCATTCCGAGCCAGCAGTTCTTCCGCGTGGGCGCGGGCGGTCCTGTCCGAGGGGTCGCTACCCAGCATCCGGACCAGCTCGTCGATGAGTGTCTCCTCACCGAGGGCGGTCACGGACGTGGTCGCGCGGCCGTCCGCGTCCATGCCCTTCTCGAGCCGATAGTGGCGGTCGGCGACCGCCGCTACCTGCGGCAGGTGGGTGATCACGATCACCTGACGGTGCTCCGAGAGGGCGCGCAGCTTGTTGGCCACCGCGGTGGCCGTCACGCCACCCACGCCGGCATCCACCTCGTCGAAGACCCAGGTGGCGTTCGGCTCGGCCGCAGCGGCCACGCCGTGCAGTGCCAGGAGCACGCGCGACAGCTCACCGCCGGACGCGACGTCGGCAAGCGAGGCCTCGGGCAGACCGGGGTTGGCACGCAGGAGGATCTCAGCCCGGTCGGTGGGGATGTCGGCGTCGTCCGTGGTGATGGCGATGCGGACCTGGGCGTTCTCCATGGCGAGGTCGGCCAGCTCGCGTACCACGGCCTCCTCCAGACGCGGCGCCGCCTCTCGTCTCAGTGACAAAAGCTTGCCGGCCAGCGTTCGCGCGCGTTCGACCAGCTGTGCGTGTTCGTCGATGCGGGCCCGGTCGCTCTCCTCCCCACCCTCAAGCTCGGCGAGCGCCGTCCGGGCGGCCTCCGCGCGGGCCAGCACCTCGCCCGTCCCCGGCCCGTACCGCCTCGAGAGCCGATCGTAGGTGGCCAAGCGCTCCTCGACGAACTCGAGGCGAGCGGGATCGTTCTCGAGGTCCGTGAGGTAGGCGCGGATCTCGCCCGAGACGTCCTGCAGGAGCGCCTCGATCTCGGCCAGACGGTCACGGGGTCCCTCCAGGCCCGGGTCGACATCGACGACGCCGTCCAGCTCATGTCGCGCCGCGCCGACGCGGTCGAGCGCGCCGCCCTCCCCGGCCTCGGGGGCCACGGCCTCCGCGACGCTGTGCGCGGCGCTCACCAGGCGATCGATGTGCCGCCGCCGATCACGTTCGACACGGAGTGACGCCTCGTCCTCCTCCGAGACCTCCGCGGCATCAACGGCCTCGACGAGCTCCTCGAGCGCCGCACGCTCACGCTCGGCCTCGTCACGCCGGCGACGCAGATCCTCCAGCTCACGTTCACGCGCACGGACGTCGCGACGCAGCGCAGCCAGCTCGCGGGCCGCCGTCTGCGCCGACGGTCCCGCGAATGCGTCCAGGATCGCGATCTGCGTCGTCCCGCTGACCAGCTTCCGGCCCTCGTGCTGCGACGAGAATCGCACCAGGCGCCCGGCGATGGACGCGGCCGCCGCGCGGGTGGTGGTCTGACCGTCGACGAGAGCCCGCGCACGCCCCTCGGACGGCACCCGGCGCGCAACGACCACCTCGTCCGGCGCATCGATCAGATCACGCGCCGCCGCGGCCGGGTCGTCGTCCTCCAGGTCGTCCCAGAAGTCGTCCGGCAGGGCCAGTGTGGCCTCCACCAGTGCGTGACGGGCGCCGGGCCGCACGGCCTTGGAGTCCGCGGCTCCACCCACGAGGAGGGAAAGTGCCTGGGCGATCACGGTCTTCCCGGCCCCGGTCTCGCCGGTGATGGCCGTGAGTCCCGGAGACGGCTCGATCTCGGCCTCGTCGATCACGACGAGACCCCGGATGCCCAGACGGCGGATCATGGACGGCCGAACTTCTCCCGGTAGCGCCGGTAGAACGAGGTCTCGGGGAAGATCCCGAGGTGCACCGGGTCACCGAGGAGGTCCATGGTGATCGAACGCCCCGGGCCGAGTGCGCCAATGCGCTTGCCGTCCGCGTGGATGTCGCAGTTCCCCATGGTCCCCGAGTTGGTCACCGTGAAGGTCTCGTCGGCGGCGAGGATCAGCGGCCGCGCGTCGAGGTGGTGCGCCGCAAGGAACGAGATGACGTAGCAGCGGACGCCCCAGGACACCGTGGGACCACCGACGGCGAGGTTGTACGCCGTGGAGCCCACCGGGGTCGACGAGACCATGCCGTCGCAGCGGACGTTGGCCACCTGCTCTCCGTCGACGGCAAACGTGAGGTCGGCCAGACGCGCGTCCGAACCGCGAAGCAGCGCGAGGTCGTTGACGGCCGACGCCTCCCCCTCCGCCCAGGTGGCGCGGAGCGAGGGCAGGCTGAGGCTCACGTACTCACCGGCGAGCGCACGGTTGAGCCCGGCCTCCAGGTCGGCGGGTTCGATCGACGCGAGGAAGCCGACGCGGCCGTAGTTGATGCCGATGACGGGGGCCCCGGTTCCCGCCTCACGGGCGAGCGCGCGAAGGATGCTCCCGTCGCCGCCCAGGACAAGCACCAGATCACTGCCGTCGCTGGCCAGGTCACCACCGCTGGCGCGCGTGTAGCCCTGGAGGATCGCGTGCTTGCGCGCCTCGCGCTCCGGCACGAGGATCTCGACCTCGGCCGACTCCAGCAGCGAGATGACCGCCGGGATCACGTGATTCGTGACGTCGGCGACGTGATGCGTCAGCAGGAGGACCCGCTTCACGGGACCCGGTGTCGACAGAACCTCGATGTCTCTCACGTTTGCACCTCGCACGCGGCGGTGGCCGCCGTCTCGATGTCGATTCCCTCGGACGCCGACGCCACGTTGTCGGCATGGATGAAGAACTCCCGGTTGCCCTTCGGCCCCCGCAGATGGCTTGCGGCGATCCCTCGGACGATCGCGCCCTCGGCCATCATCGCGCGTGCCACGTGGATGATGGCATCCCGATGGGCCTCTGGGTCGCGGACCACTCCGCCGGACCCCACGCGCGCCCGTCCGACCTCGAACTGGGGCTTCACCAGGATGACGGCTCGATAGACGTCCGCCAGGAGCGGCACGACGGGCGGCCAGACGGTGGCGACCGAGATGAACGCCACGTCGCAGACCACCAGCTCTGGACGGTACGGGAGGTCCTCCGCGGTCAGATGGCGAGCGTTCGTGCGTTCCATCACGGTGACGCGCGGGTCGTTGCGCAGCGACCAGTCGAGCTGCCCGTATCCGACGTCGACGGCGATGACCGACTCGGCTCCGCGCTTCAGGACGCAATCCGTGAAACCACCGGTCGACGCGCCCAGATCGAGGACGCGCGCACCGGTGACATCGATGTCGAAGTCGTCCAGGGCACCGGCGAGCTTCTCACCGCCCCGCGAAACGAACGGCGGACGTTCGGCCAGGGAGATCTCGGCGTCCTCGGAGACCTGGTGCGACGGCTTCTCGACCTTCGCGCCGTCCACGCGGACCGATCCGGCCACGATGGCGGCCTGGGCACGGGCCCGCGTCGGGAGGAGTCCCCGCTCCACAAGGGCCAGATCAAGGCGGATACGGGCCATGGGTGGCGGGAATGTAAGGAACCTCCGCACGGAGCGCGCAGGATGCGGGAACGGGCCGGGCCCGCCCCGACTCACGCGTCGGCGGCCGGCTCCCCCTCCTCGGTCTCCTCGTCGCGTGCGACCACCGGGCCGGCCTGCGCCGCGTCCTCGATCTCGCGGATGACCCGTGGCAGCGAATCACCGATCCGCGACGACAGGTCGAGGGCCTCGGTGGCCAGCATGTCCAGGCGCTCAGGATCATCACCGGCGTCACGCAGCTCAAGGATGAGGTCCTCCAGACGCGCCACGGTCTCCTCTAAACGCTGGTGCTCGGTGGATTCGTCGCTCATCGTGCCTCCTCCCCGCGGACCACCGCGCCCAGCACCCCGTTGACGAAGCTTCCCGCGTCAGTCTGACAGTATCTGGTGGCAAGGCGCACGGCCTCGTCGATGGCGACGGCGTCCGGGATGTCGTCGCGGCCGAGCATCTCGTGCACCGCGACGCGCATGATGTTGCGCTCGAGCGGGGCGATGCGCTCCACGCTCCATCCGGATGCGGCGCGATCGATGAGCGCGTCGATGCGCTCACGGCTCTCCTCGACCCCGTCCACGACCTCGCGCGTGAACTCGTTCAGACGGAAACCGCGCTCGCGCTCCGCGTTCTCGACGAGCTCGGGCATGCCGAGACCGGTGACGTCCTCCTGGTACAGCAGGAACACGGCCTGACGCCGTGCGTCCTTGCGGCTTTCGCCCTCGCTCACGATGCCGGGGCGGTGGCGCGCGAGAGCGCGGGAAGGACCGCGACGTGGTCCGGGAGGTAGGACGTGGTGTAGGTGCCGGCGCCGAAGTCCCGTTCGGCGGCGATGTCACGCAGGAGGCCGATGGTGGTCGAGATGCCCTCGATCCGGGTCTCGTCCAGCGCGCGGGCCATGCGACGCACCGTCTGGGGGCGGTCCGACGCCCAGACGCAGAGCTTCGCGACCAGCGAGTCGTAGTACGGGGGCACCGAGCCCCCCTCGCGGCAGTAGGTGTCCACGCGCACGCCCGGGCCGAGCGCCAGGCGGAAGATGTTGAGGCGCCCTGCCGACGGCATGAAGTCGCGCGACGGGTCCTCGGCGTTGATGCGGCACTCGATGGCGGCACCGTTGCACGGCGCGATGCCGGTCATCGTCAGCACCTCTCCCTGCGCGACCCGAAGCTGCTCCGCCACGAGGTCCAGTCCGGTGACGAGCTCGGTGACCGGGTGCTCCACCTGCAGGCGCGCGTTCAGCTCGAGGAAGTAGAAGCTGCCAGCGCTGTCGACCAGGAATTCCATGGTGCCCGCGCTCTTGTAGCCCCAGACCTTGGCCGCCCGCAGGCACGCGTCGTGCATCGCCTGGCGCGTGGCGTCGGGGAGGTTGGGCGCGGGGGCCTCCTCCACCAGCTTCTGGTGGCGGCGCTGGATCGAGCACTCGCGGTCGCCGCATACCAGCACCCCGCCGAGCCCGTCCGCCAGGATCTGGACCTCGACGTGCCGTGCCCCCTCCAGGAGCTTCTCGACGTAGAGGGATCCGTCCGAGAACGCGGCGAGCGCCTCGCGCTGGGCGACGTCGAACGCCGACGCCAGCTCGTCCGCCGATTCGACGCGACGCATTCCGCGACCGCCACCGCCCGCCGCGGCCTTCAGCAGCACCGGGTACCCGGCCTCATCGGCGGCGGCACGGGCCTCTTCCGCCGACGACACCGGACCGTCCGAGCCCGGCAGCACCGGAAGACCGGCCTCCTTGGCGGCGATCTTGGCGTCGACCTTGTCGCCCATACGGCTCATGACGTCCGGTGACGGTCCGACGAACGTGATGCCGTTCTCGGCGCACGCGCGGGCGAACTCGGGGTTCTCGGAGAGGAAGCCGTAACCGGGATGTACGGCGTCGCACCCGGTGATCTCGGCGGCGCCGATGACGTTGCGGATGACGAGGTACGACTCGTTGGCCGGCGGCGGTCCGACGCAGACGGCCTCGTCGGCCAGCTCGACCGCCGGGCTGTCGGCATCGGCGGTGGAGTAGACGGCGACCGTGGGGATGCCCATCTCGCGCGCCGTGCGGATGACACGGACGGCGATCTCGCCCCGGTTGGCGACGAGGAGCTTCACGGCTCGATGGTGAACAGGAGGGTCCCGAACTCGACGGCCTCCGAGTTCTCGACCTCGATGGACCGGATCACGCCGTCGGTCTCGGCCACGATCTCGTTGAAGATCTTCATGGCCTCGATGATGCAGAGCGTCTGTCCGCTCGTGACGCGGTCGCCGACCGCGACGAACGGCGGGGCCTCGGGCGACGGTGCGGCGTAGAAGGTGCCCACGATGGGGCTCTCGACGCGTACGCGCGAGTCGTCGACCGCCTCGGCTGGAGGGGCCGCCTCACCGGTGGGACGGGCTCCGACCGGCGCCGATCCGACTCTTCGCACCGTGACGCGTGCGCCACCCACCTCGACGCTGACCTCGGCCTCCGCGGCGTTCTCGACGACGTCGACCAGCGCCTCGATGAGGGCGCGATCGACCGCCGGGGCCTCGGTGCCGCCGGCCGCGTCGTCCACCAGGGAGCGACGTCGATCGAACAGGCGCCGCGACGTCTCGGGGAACATCGCCCAAAGGATACGGTCCTCTTCGGCCAGCCCGTCGGGCGCATCGTCTGCGGTCACGTCCTCGTCACCGGCCGTGACGGAGGCCGATCCGGCCTTCTCGGCCGCGGCACGGGCGACGTCCGCGATAGGACCGCGCAAGGGGCCGAACCGTCCGGCGATGGCGTCGACGAGGACCGGCTCGATGTCGGTCCACCGCTCGCCGTCGATCACGTGCTGTACCGCCTGCGCGACCACGGCCGCGCCCAGCGGGTAGGCGAGCGTGAGGTTTCCGCACTCGGCGGCCACCTGCAGCACCTCGTCGGCGGCGTCGAGCAGCCGTGAGTGCAGACCCAGGCGGGCGAGGCGCGAGTGGAGCCCTGCGGACAGGTCGAGCGGAAGACCGAGAACCGGCCCGGCGGTTGCGACCTGCGTCTGACGGAGGCGGTCCGGCGGAACCAGGGTCCAGATGGTCGACCCGAGCTCCTGGACCACGGCGCGGTCGCACGAGAGCTCGTGCTCGCCACCGGCCAGCGCAGCGCGGAGGGTCTCGACGGTCGGTCGCGCACCACCCAGGGCGGCGGCACCGACGGCGGCCTGCACGGCGGACGCCCCGGCCTCGATGGCGGCCACCGCGGCGACGGGCGCAAGGGCTCCCGGACCGACCACCGACACCTCGACCGGAAGCCCGGTGGCGTCGATGACCTGGGGCACGAGCGCGGCGAGTTCGGACGGACGCAGGTGGCCGGCGCGGTCGACCAGACAGATGGCGCTGGCGCCGGGGAGCGCCGCGATCGCCCGGGCCTCGTCCATCCAGCGCGGGTCGGCGGCCGACGGCACCGGGCCCAGCATCAGGGTCGGGACCAGCTCGGCGCCACCCTCCACCGCGGCCTCGGCCAGCGGCTGCAGGGTGTCCACGTGGTTGAGCGCATCGACGATGCGCACACGGCGAGCGCCGCTCTCGCACGCGGCGAGGACCAGCGCACGCGCGGTGTCGGAGCTCTGCGGACGCGATCCGAACAGGGTGCGCGCGGCGACGACGATGCCCACGGGCACGGAATCCGCGGCCCTGACCGTCGCGCGCAGACGATCCCACGGGCTCTCCGCCCGTCCCTCGAGGGCGCCGCGCGCGCTGAACGCGTCGAGGACCTCGATGACGGCCGCTCCCGAGCGCGCGAGACCGGAGGTGATCTCGGCGATCTCCTCCGTGTCGACCGACCCGCCCCACGGGTGGGCCGCGAGGTCGCGCAGCGTGGTGTCGATGTAGCGGACGGTGCTCACACTCGGCTCACATACTGGCGGGTGCGGGTGTCGATGCGCAGCTTGTCGCCCTCGTTGACGAAGAGTGGCACGTTGACCGTGGCTCCCGTCTCCAGCTCGGCCGGCTTGGTGACGTTGGAGACCGTGTCACCCTTTGCGCCCGGATCCGTGCGGGCCACCGTCAGCTCGACCGCGATGGGAAGCTCGACCCGGAACGGCGCCTCGCGGATGATGAGGACCTGGACCTCGGTGTTCGGGGCGAGCAGGTCCGCGTTCTCGACGTCAGCCTTGGGGAAGGTGATCTGCTCGTAGGTCTCGTTGTCCATCAGCACCAGATCGTCGCCGTCCTCGTAGAGGAACTGCATGTTCTTCGACTGGGTGATGACGCGCGTGAGCTTCTCACCGGCGCGGAACGTCTTGTCGACGACGTTGCCGCTGGCCAGGTTCTTGAGCTTGGTCCGCACGAACGCGCCGCCCTTGCCCGGCTTCACGTGCTGGAACTCGACGACGGAGACGAGCTGCCCGTCGAGGTCGATCACATAGCCGTTCTTCAGTTCGTTCGTCGAGATCACGTGCCCTCCAATGTGCCCGTTCCGTGGCTCAGCAATCTACCGTGAGCCGTTTCTTGGTGAAGCCGGTGAGGCGTTCGAACCCGTCCTCGGTGACCACGCAGAGGTCCTCGATGCGGCAGCCACCGACCCCCGGCAGGTAGATGCCGGGCTCGATGGTGATGGTGCTGCCGGGGTCGAGTACCGAGGTGCTCTCGGGACGCGCCGTGGGTGCCTCGTGGATGTCGAGGCCCACGCCGTGTCCGAGCCCGTGTCCGAAGTACTCGCCGTATCCCGCCTCCGCGATGTGATCGCGGGCGATGCGGTCGAGGTCGCCGCCGCGCACACCGGGGCCGACGGCGGCCAGCGACAGCTCCTGTGCCTCGAGGCAGACGTCGTAGGCCCGGATCAGTTCCTCGGGGGGCTCGCCCGTGGCGAAGGTGCGCGTGCAGTCGGAGGCGTAGCCCTCGTAGAAGGCCCCCAGGTCGACCGTGACCAGGGTGTCGTTCGCCACCGGCACATCGGCGGGCACCGCGTGCGGCATGGCCCCGCGCTCACCCGACGCGACGATGATGTCGAAGCTGGCGCCGGATGCGCCGGCCTCGCGCATGATCCCCTCCAGCTCCCAGGCCACCTGCCGCTCGGTGCGGCCCTTGAAGATGCCGTCGGCGCACGCCTGGAACGCATTGTCGGCGATGATCGCCGCCTTGCGCATGCACTCGACCTCGTCGGCGTCCTTGATGAGCCGCGCCTTCTCGACGACGCCCGAGGTCGGCACCAGGGTGACATCGCCCATCGCCCTCGCCAGCGCCTCGTAGCGCGAGACCGTGACGTCGGTGGCCTCGAATCCTGCCCGTCCGCCCGGAGCGATCTCGGCGACCAGGTCGGCCACCGATCGGTTGAGCTCACGTCCGGCCTTCACGATCTCGACCCCGTGGGTCTGTTCGGCGGCCATGGTCACATACCGGAAGTCGGTCAGGAGCACCGCACGGGACGGCCCGATGACCACGACGCCGTTCGACCCGGTGAACCCGCACAGGTAGCGGATGTTCACGAGGTTCGTGACGACGAGGACGTCGACCTCGTGATCGGCCAGGCTTGCGGCGATGGACCGCTGGCGAGCCTCGCAATCCATCAGGCGGGACCCGCCAGGAACTCGAGCGCGTCGCGGTAGCCGTCGGGTCCCTTGCCCCATACCGCGAAGGCCGCGATGTCGCGGATCACCGAGATGCGGCGGTGCGGCTCGCGCTCCTCGACGTTCGACAGATGCACCTCGCAGATGGGCACGTCCAGCAGTTCGAGCGCGTCACGGATGGACCACTGGTAGTGGGTCCAGGCCCCGGGGTTCGTGATGACCCCGTCGACGGCGCCGATCAGCCCGTGGACATGTTCCAGGAACGCACCCTCGTGGTTCGTCTGGAACGGGACCACGATGAGGTCGAGGGCCTCTCCCCACCCGCGCACGGTGCGCTCCAGTTCCGGAAGCGTGAGGGTCCCGTAGTGCGAGGCGTCGCGCCGGCCCAGCATGTTCAGGTTCGGTCCGTGCAGGAGGGCGATACGGCGGCTCATGCGTAGAGCTCCTCGATGGAGGCCCGCACGTCATCGGGGTCGGGGTTCTGCCGCAGACGGACATCGCCGGGTTCCCCGATCAGGACCATGTTGAGGGCCGACGCATCGGCCTTCTTGTCGCGTCCCATCGCGCTCAGGATGTCAGACGCGGCGAGCGCGCGATCGAGGGTGGTCGGAAGACCGTGCCGCGCGAAGAGATCGCGGGCGCGGTCCCGGTGCACCGGGTCCAGTCCCAGGACCGCCTCCGACAGGCGAAGCGCGGCCAGCATGCCGAGCGAGATGGCCTCACCGTGCAGGTAGCGCGAGTACCGGCCTGCGGCCTCGATCCCGTGACCGACGGTGTGCCCGAAGTTGAGCGACGCGCGGATGCCCAGGTCCTGCTCGTCCTGCTCCACGACCCGCAGCTTGTGGCCGACGCAGTCGACGATGAGCGCCGCAAGCGCGTCGGGGTCACCGGGAAGGTCGGGCCAGTCGGCCACCCGGTCGGCGAGCTCTCCCCCCTGAAGGAAGCCGTACTTGATGACCTCAGCGAACCCCGCGGCCAGCTCGCGCGGCGGAAGCGTGGTCAGGAACGCCGTGTCCATCACCACGAGCGCGGGCTGCCAGATGGCACCCACGTAGTTCTTGCCCTCGGGGATGTTGATCCCGGTCTTGCCGCCGATGGCCGAGTCGACCATGGCCAGAAGCGTCGTGGGGACATGAACCAGCCGCACGCCCCGCTGGTACGAGGCGGCGACGAAACCCCCGAGGTCGCCCACCACCCCGCCGCCGATGGCGACGACGGTGTCAGAGCGACGAATACCGGACTCGGCCGCCAGGCGCGTCAGGCGCTCGAACTCCGTGAAGCTCTTGGAGGGCTCGCCCGACGGGACGACGGCCTCCACCACGCGCAGACCGCGGCCGGCGATGGCCTCGATCACGGGCCGGGCGTACTCGCGAACCCCGGAGTCGACGACCACGAACGCGGTGCCCGTGGCCGCCTCGGGCCACCACTCCGCGATGGAACCGCTCGCACCCGATCCGACGTGCACCTCGAACCGGCGATCACCGACCTGGGCGTCGATGGTGTGCATCAACCGGCCTCGGTTGCCATGCGCCCCTGCGCCCACGCCACGACGCGGCCGGCGACTTCGTCCGGCGGGTCGTCGCAGGCGACCTCCAGGTCGGCGGTCTCGTGGTAGACGGGCTCGCGTTGCTCGGCGCGGGCGATGAACCGGTCGCGGTTGACCGCCAGCGGCCGGTCGGAGCCCTCGACGCGGGTCCAGGCCACCTCGGGACTGACCCTCAGCCAGACGAGAAGGGCACGCCGCGCCAGCAGTCCCTGGGTCTTCTTCGACAGGAGCGCCCCGCCGCCCAGTGCCAGCACGCCGCCGTCCTCGTCCTGGAGGATCTCGCGGATCACGTCCTCTTCCGTGCGGCGGAACCAGACCTCACCGCGCTTGTCGAAAATCTCCGGGATCGGCATCCCGGCGTGTTCCTCGATCGCCTTGTCCGCATCGATGAACGGGGCGTCCAGTCGTGACGCCACCCGCCGTCCCACCACGGTCTTTCCGGCTCCCATGTAACCGGAGAGCGCCAGCCACCTCACGTGCCGATGTCCGCCAGGTACCGCTCGACGGCCGACGTGACCTGATCGATGGTGTCGCCGCCGAACTTGGCCATGAGCGCCTCGGCGAGCACGAAGGCCACGGCGGCCTCGCCCACCACACCGGCCGCGGCGACCGCCGCGATGTCGGAGCGCTCCTTGAACGCGCTGCGGGCCTCGTGCGTCGCGATGTCGACCGACGCGAGGGGCCGCGAAAGCGTCGAGATGGGCTTCATGACGGCGCGGACCACCAGGGGCTCACCGTGCGTCATGCCACCTTCGAGACCACCCGAGCGGTTCGTCTGGCGGTAGTAGCCGCGCTCCTCGCTCCAGAAGATCTCGTCGTGGGCCTTGCTGCCGGGCAGCCGTCCCAGCTCGAAGCCGGCGCCGATCTCGACACCCTTGATGGCCTGGATCGACATGACGGCCTGCGCGAGACGCCCGTCCAGTCGGGTGTCGCCGCTCACGTGCGAGCCGAGGCCGGGCATGAGGCCGAACGCCCACACCTCGAAGATGCCGCCCAGCGTGTCGTGGCTCTGTCCCGCGCGCTTGATGGCCTCGCGCATCTCGGCCGACGCATCGGGGTCGAGGCACCGGACGGGGCTCTCGTCCACTCCCTCGAAGTCGGCGAGGGTGAGGTCGTCGCGCGTGGGCACGGCCACATCGCCCGTGCGGATGACGTGACTTCGGATCTCGATGCCGAACCGGCGCAGCAGCGCCTTGGCGACGGCTCCGGCGGCGACGCGTGCCGCGGTCTCGCGGGCGCTGGCGCGCTCGAGGATGTTGCGGAGGTCGTCGGTGCCGTACTTCTGCATGCCCGCCAGGTCGGCGTGACCGGGGCGCGGAAGCGTGATGGGCGGCACCTCGTCGGCCGGGTCCCAGATGGCCATCCGGTCGGCTTCCCAGTTGGCGAAGTCGCGATTGACGATCTCGAGGGCGACCGGGCTGCCGAGGGTGCGGCCGTGGCGGATGCCCGACTTCACCTGGACGCGGTCCGTCTCGATCTTCATGCGTCCGCCCCGGCCGTAGCCGAGCTGGCGGCGCGCGAGGTCACCGTCGATGTCGTTGGGAGTCAGTTCGAGTCCGGCGGGCAGCCCCTCGATGAGGGCGATCAACGCCGGTCCGTGGGACTCCCCCGCCGTGCGATAGGTCAGGGGCACCCGACGAGTGTACAGAGGGGCATCGGACGGGTGTCCGGCCCCAAATGACGGATGGGCGCCTCGCGAACGAGGCGCCCATCCGGGCCTCCCAGCCGTCTGTTGGCGCTGAGCTGGTGCTACTTGGCGCCGATGTCGAGGACCTTGATGACGACGGTGTTGCCCGACGCCGGGTTCGAGAGGGTGACCGAAGCCCCCTTCGCGATGTCGACGGTGCTGCTGCCCCCGGGGAACGAACCGCTGTTCAGCTTGAGGACCGTCTTGTCGGCGGTCACCGACTCGACGGTGAAGAGCGGGTTCTGCGAGGGGATCTGCGTCCCGACCTTGGCGAAGACGGGGGTGCCGTCGACGTCGAGGCTCGCGGTGGTGTCGTTCGACTTCTTGTCGCCGGACTGGTCACCGGACTTCTCCGGATCAGCGGCCTTCTCGGGCTCGGCGGGCGTCGCCGGGTCGGCCGGCGCCTGACCCGACGTCGCGGGCGCCACCGGCTGGGTGTCCGAGCCCGTGGCCGGCGCGGCCGGGGCGTCCGTCGCGCGGGCGCTGGCGACCGAGGCGGGCGGTTGGAAGATGTTTCCGGCACGCGAGCGGTCGAACCTCGAGAGATCCTTCAGCGTCGCCTTGCCCTCGGCGGCGGGCGGGAAGGCACCGAGTGCCTTGCTACGGGCCTCGTCAGCGGGGTTGGCGGTCTCGGCGGGCGCGGCGGTGCCGTCCGCGGGAGCGGCCGGGGCCGGAGCCTCCTGCGAGGCGACGTGCCCTTCGGAGTTTCCTCCGCCTCCGCATCCCGCGGCGGTGAAGCTCGCCGCGAGGATGGCCAGGACACCGATCATCCGTGAGCGGTTCAACTGGGGCCTCCGGTGTTGGTCGGGTTCGAAACGTCGGTGGTTGCGGGAGCGGCCGCGGCGGCGGGAGCCTGGGCACCCTTCGAGAAGACCACCACGGTGAGGTCGGCCTTGACCTTCGTGGACGAGGAGGTGGTGGAACCCTCGCCCCCCTCAGGACTGAGGTTGGCCGCGGTGATCGCGAAGAGGCGTCCCTTGACCTTCAGCTTGCCGAACGGGGTGATTGTGACGCGATTGTGCATGCGGTACATGAAGTCCTGCACCTCGAAGAAGCGCCCGGTCACCGCGATGGTGAACGCCGTGCCGGTGACACCGGCGTAGTCGGTGCCCTCGTCGGGTGTGGCCGGGCCGAGGGCCACGTTGGCCTCCTTGGCGATCTGCTCGATCTGGAGGATCGTGGCCGGGATGTCCCGGTCGTACGGGTAGGCCTTCGCGAGGCGGAGTTTGTCCACCAGGCGGACCTCCTGCTTGGCCGCGCCCTTGCCGCCGCCCTTGGCCGCGGTCTGGAGCTGGGTCAGCGTCGTACGCGCGGTCTGGACCTGCGTCTCGAGGTCGGCGACCTTCTGGATGGCCTCGTCGCGCTCGGTCTTCGCCGGCGAGAGATAGAACTTGTAGATCCCTCCGAGGGCCACCAGGCCCGCGACAACGAGGAGCAGGATCTTGTCACGCTGTGTCATTTTGCTCATGGCTGTGCGGGGGTCGTGGTGGACGCCGATGCGGCCGGGGTCTCCCCGGGCACGGCGGGTCGGACGCTGCCGAAGATCTGCTCATCGACCGGGATCTCGACGCTGAATGCGTAGGTCTCGGGTCCGCTGCTGCTGCCGGCGTTGTCGTCACCGCCCGACGCGGGGTCGATGCCACCGGCGAGGCGGGGCTGATCGAATCCGGGGATCGCGCTGAGACGCGAGATGAAGAGCGCCGCCGATGTACGCGAGGTCGACTCACCTTCGAGGGTGATCGATGCCGGCCTCTTGACGGATCCGTCGGTCGCACCGCCGCCCTGGTCGCCGGTCGGGGTGGTGACCGCGACCGACTTCAACCAGACGCCGTCCGGGGCGACCCGGGCGAGGTTGATGGTCACGTTGGACCAGTTGACGCGCGAGACGGCGAGGCCGCTCACGAGTTGCCGGTCCGTCTCGTAGGACGAGGGGCTCGACGCGCTGGGCGTCTTCGCCGCCTGAAGCTGCGCGACCTGGGTGTTGATGGTCTGGACCTCGGCCTCGAGGGCCGCCACCTGCTCGGCCTTCTCGGACGCCTCGCTCTTGATCCCGTGGGAGTAGTAAGCGAGTCCGGCAGCCGCGACGAGGATGCCGAGGCCGGCCAGGTGCATGCGGCTGAGCTTGCGCCCGCCCTCTGCCTTCTTCTTCTCCCCGGCGAGTTTCTTCTTGTCGGGGGGTGTGAGGTTGACTGCTCTCATGACTCCTCCGGCGCGTCCAGCGCCAGGCCGACTGCGACCGCCGCCCTCGTGGCGACGTCAGGTGACAGATCGGCAGCCTTGGTGAGGTTCTGAAGGGGGCGACCGACGGTCACCGGGATTCCCAGGGCCTGCTGGATGTACTGGTCGAGGCCCGAGCACAGGGATGTGCCGCCCGAGAGGATCAGCCCGTCGATGTTCTGGCTGAACTCCTGGATGCGGTAGAAGTCGATGGTACGTCCGATCTCCTGCACCAGCGGACGGACCGCCAGGGCGAGTGCGTGGCGCACACGCGTGACCGACTGCTCGTCCCAGCCGGCGGGGATGTCGCCGAGAAGCCCGCAGGATGCCTTCAACGCCTCGGCCTCCTCGAGCGACAGTCCGGTCTGGTCGGCGACGGCCGTGGTGAGGTCGAGGCCACCCAGCCCGACGAGGCGGGTGAACTGGCTGACGTGGTCGGACGTGACGACGATGTTGGTCGCTCCGGCGCCGATGTGACAGACGACCTGCGCGCCGCCGGTGCTCTCCATCACACGCGGGGTGAGCGCGCGGATCAGTGCGAACGCCTCGAGGTCGATCGACTCGACCTTGAGCCCCGCCTTGCGGACGACCGACATCAGCGTGTCGATCATCTCGCGGTGGGCGGCGACGATGACGATGCGCTGATGCGGACCGTCCTCGCCCTCGTACCAGCCGATGGGCTGGAAGTCGACGATCGCCTGGTCGGGCGGGATCGGGATCTGCTCGGCGGCCTCGACGAGGACGGCCTCCTCGAGCTCGCGGGGGTCATCGATCATCGGGAGGTCGACGGTACGGACGACGACGCGCTGGTTGGCGACGCCCAGTCTCACCGAGCGGCCACTGAACTTGGACGACCGCCAGAAGCTCTTGATGTGGCCGGCGAGATCGACCGGTTCGGCCACCTCACCGTCCACGACGAGCCCCTCGGGCAGGTCTTCCACGTGCGCCTTGGTAAGCGTGTATCCATCCTTGACTTCTGCGCCGGCAAGGGCGCTTGAGCCGATGTCGAGTGCGACGACGGTGCTCATGTCACATCCTTGTCATTCAGGTTTGGGGGCTGGGAGAGGGCCACTAGAGAGCCCGGTCGGTGTAGAGGGAGATGAGGGTGGGTCCGACCCAGAGGGCCAGCACGGCGCCGAGGGCCAGGTAGGGACCGAAGGGAATCGTGTTCTTGCGTGCGCCGGCGCCCTGGCGGGCCATGAGGACGACGCCGAGGACGGCACCGACGAGGAAGGCGATGAACATCGCCGGGATCACGGATGCCCCCAGGACCGCGCCGAGCAGGAGCGCCAGCTTCACGTCACCCAGACCCATTCCACCGGGCTTCACCAGGCGAAGGAGCATGAGGAACGCGGCGGCACCGAGCGCGCCGGTGACGGGCACCCACCACCGCGACGGGTCGTGGATGATCATGGCCGCGGTCGCGATGGCGGCGGCGGGAAGGACGACGACGTCCGGGATGAGCTTGTGCTGGATGTCGATGACCACGACCGGCACGAGCGCGACGGTCATGACGGCGACGGCCACACCCTCACCGTTGGCACCGAAGGCCAGGAGCGAGCCGGCGGCCAGAAGGCCGGTGGCCAGCTCGAGCGCCGGATAGCGCCACGAAATGGGCTCGCGGCAGGATGAGCAGCGCCGGCCGAGGAACAGCCACGAGAGAACGGGGATGTTCTCGTACCACGCGAGGACGTGGTCGCAGCTGGTGCAGTGCGAGCGCGGAGCGACCACCGACTCCTCGCGGGGCCAGCGGTAGGTCAGCACGGTCCAGAAGGATCCGAATGCGGTGCCGAGGACGCCGGCGATAACGGCCCACATCCAGGTGGGAACCGTGTTCATCGGGCGGCCTTGATGTCATGGTGGTTCTTCATCCAGGTGAGGAATCGGCATCCCCGCGGAGTGACTTAACGATTCCCCCGCGCGAGTGCCTGTCTCGGCGCCAGACCCGTCCCCAGATCCCACGCGATTGGCAGTGACAGCCGTCTCTCAGTCTTCGGCGGGTGCCAATCTCACGGCTGTTCTACCGTCGACCGCTGGGCGTGGTCCCCGCCCACGGGTACCACCGGCCCCATGGGGTCCGAAATGAGTGAGGCCCGCCGATGGCGGGCCTCAGAACAACGGTCACGTGAGTGGGCCGTCGATTACCACGTGTTGGTGCAGGCGGTGACGAGAGCGGTCCCGACCGTCGGGACTCCGGCGGTCTTGCACTTCGCCGTTCCACCCTGCCAGTCACGCACCCACGAGAAGGCGGTGGTGGACTTGCTCACGGTGTTGAGCGCGTACGAGGTGTTGGCGTCGTTGAGGCTGACCTGGACCTGGTTGCTTCCGGCATCCGCAGGGGTGGTCGTCTGCCAAGCGATGTTCGGCTCGATCTGGTTCATCTTGGCCCGAACACTGTCGGTGTCGAACGTCGTTCCATTGCGAAGCGCGCTGAAGTCCTGCTCCTGCGAGAAGAGCGCCTCCATGGCAATCGCGCCGTTACGGAGAAGCGACTTCGCGTTGCTGTCCTGAGCACCCTTCTTCTGACCCAAGAACGCCGGAATCGCGATCGCAGCCAGAATACCGATGATGAGAACGACAACGAGAAGCTCGATGAGGGTGAAACCCTCCTGACCCTTACGGGACTTGATCATGTGAAAGCTCCTGATGCGAAAAGAGAACGGACCCCGCCCGGATAAGAATGGATAGACCGGGGCCACTTCATCTATCGGCAAACCGCGCTGAATGCTTGACTGCACGGGGCAACTCACGCCTGACGGGGAGATAGAGCCGAAACCATTCTCCAACACACTACGGAACCGGCTAAGTCGAAGTGAGCCCAATCCCACTAACGCGAAAGGCCCCGCTTACGCAGGGCCTTTCCTGTATCGGTGTCGCTAACGATCCGAAGATCGTGCGGAGGGTACTACCACTCGTTCTTGCCACCCGAGCAGGTGAGGTCCGGAGCCGTTCCCGTGGTCCCGAGGTCCCAAGTGGCGCCGGTACCGGCGTCGGCCTTACACTTCTTGACCGCGGCGTTCGTGTCACGCACGTAGGTGAAGAAGTTCCCTGAGGCGCTGCGAGCGAAAAGGTTGTAGGTGGTCGACCCAGCCGGAATCTGGACGGCGACGCGGTCTTCCTTGGCGTTCACAGTGGTTGCATTCTCTGCCGGCGCGTTGGCGTTGGTGGTCCACTTGATGTTCGGCTCGACGCCCCCGAGGGTGGTCGCCGAAACAATCGCGGTGCTCGCACCCGGCTCCGTGAAGTCCTGCTCGGCCGAGTAGTGAGACTCAAGTGCGATGGCGGCGTTGCGAAGAAGCGACTTCGCGTTGCTGTCCTGAGCACCCTTCTTCTGACCCAAGAACGCCGGAATCGCGATCGCAGCCAGAATACCGATGATGAGAACGACAACGAGAAGCTCGATGAGGGTGAAACCCTCCTGACCCTTACGGGACTTGATCATGTGAAAACTCCTCAAAGAGAAAAAGAACGAATCCCGGCGACAACCTTGGCCTACGGCCACATCACCGGCGTTGCACCTACTATCGGCATCGCAAGGCCCAGCCTTTAGGTTGCGCTGACGCCCAGATAGGTGTGCCTCGAAGAGCCAGACGACTGCAGCAGATCTGGACGGCACACGGGCCCGATGGCACTTCCAAAACGACGATGGGCGCCATGACGGCGCCCATCGAGTAAAGCCTTCGCTCGGAAGCGGACTTGCGTGACGTCTACCAGGTGGTGACCACGTTGCCACCGGTGCCCGTGCAGGTCGCGGCGACAACCGCAGCCGGTGTGGTCGGCACGGCAGCAGTAGACCCCTTGCACCTCGCGACCGCAGCGTTGTTGTCGCGGCTGTACGTGAAGTAGGAACCCGACTGGCTGCGCGTCGTCAGGATGTAGGCGTTGTGGTTGCCGGTTGCCGCGCCGACGAGGCCGGTCGTGACCTGGACCTGGTCGTCCTTCGCCGTAGCAGCACCCGTCTGGAACTTGATGTTCGGCTCGACGGCGATCGCACTGGTGACCGCAGCGTCAGCGTCGACACCGAAGTCCTGGTTCTCGCCGTAGACCGACTCCATGGCGATGGCGGCGTTGCGAAGAAGCGACTTCGCGTTGCTGTCCTGAGCACCCTTCTTCTGACCCAAGAACGCCGGAATCGCGATCGCAGCCAGAATACCGATGATGAGAACGACAACGAGAAGCTCGATGAGGGTGAAACCCTCCTGACCCTTACGGGACTTGATCATGTGAAAACTCCTCAAAGAGAAAAAGAACAGTTCCGGATGACATCCTTGGCCATGGGCCGTATCACCGGTGTTGTCTTCCTTATCGTCGGTCCGGCCCGAGAGCTTTAGCGGTGTGCCGCACACTGATCGACCTCAGGACACCTCGAGTTCCCTGATTCCGGGCATAGTCACTGGCATCCTCCCGGTATCCCGTTCCACGAGGCAGATGATCAGCCAGCACCCCAATCCGCTCCGCGACCCCCGCGACAAGCGCCTCCCACAGATCGCAGGACCGTGCGCGCTCGTGCTCTTCGGCGTCACCGGCGACCTTGCGCGGAAGAAGATCCTGCCGGCGATCTACGACCTAGCGAACCGCGGGCTCCTCCCTCCCGGCTTCTCGCTGGTGGGCTTCGCCCGGCGCGACTGGGCAACTCAGGACTTCAGCGCCATCGTGCACGAAGCCGTCAAGTCCCACGCCCGGACCCCCTTCCGTGAGTCGGTCTGGACGAACCTGGCCGAGAACTTCCGCTTCGTACCCGGCAACTTCGACGACGACGCAGCATTCGAGATCCTGGCGGAGACGCTCCACGACCTGGATCGTGAGAACGGCACCGGGGGCAACACCGCCTTCTACCTGTCGATCCCGCCCGGCCTGTTCGAGCTCGTCTGCTCGCAACTCGACCGAAGCGGTCTCGCCCGACCCCGTCCCGGCGCATGGAGCCGCATCGTCATCGAGAAACCCTTCGGTCGCGACGCCGCGAGCGCCCGAGAGCTCGACGACGTGGTATCGCGGGTCTTCCCTCCCGACAGCGTGTTCCGCATCGATCACTACCTCGGCAAGGAGACCGTCCAGAACATCCTGGCTGTGCGCTTCGCGAACGAGATGTTCGAGCCCGTCTGGAACGCAGCGCACGTCGACCACGTCCAGATCACGATGGCCGAGGACATCGGCATCGGCAGCCGCGCCGGCTACTACGACGGCATCGGTGCTGCACGCGACGTCATCCAGAACCACCTTCTGCAACTGCTCGCACTGACGGCGATGGAGGAACCGATCTCGTTCGCGGCCGACGACCTGCGCGCCGAGAAGGTCAAGACGCTGGGCGCGGTCCGCCTGCCCGAAAACTTGGCCCGAGGAACCTCACGCGGCCAGTACGCGTCGGGCTGGCAGGGCAGCGAGCCCGTGGTCGGCTATCTGGAAGAGGACGGTGTTTCTGCCGACTCGACCACCGAGACCTTCGCCGCCATCCGGCTCGAGATCGCCACCCGCCGCTGGGCCGGCGTGCCCTTCTACATCCGGACCGGCAAGCGCCTCGGGAAGCGTGTCACCGAGATCGCCGTCGTTTTCAAGCGGGCACCGTTCCTCCCGTTCACCGAGACCCAGACCGAAGAGCTCGGCCAGAACGCTCTCGTCATCCGCATCCAGCCCGACGAAGGCCTCACGGTGCGCTTCGGATCGAAGGTGCCGGGCGCCCAGATGGAGGTGCGCGACGTGACCATGGACTTCGGTTACGGCACATCATTCACTGAAGCATCTCCCGAGGCATACGAACGGCTGATCCTCGACGTGCTGGTCGGTGCCCCTCCCCTCTTCCCGAATCAGGAGGAGGTCGACCTGTCCTGGAGGATCCTCGATCCGATCATCCGTCATTGGGCTCGACGCGGTCGCCCCGATCCCTACGAGCCGGGACGCTGGGGTCCCGAATCGGCGGACACGATGATCGAGCGTGACGGCCGCCGGTGGAGGCTGCCGTGATCGTCGATCTGCCGAGAACGACCACCACCGAGGTCGTGAAGCGCCTCGTCAAGATGCGCGGCGACGTCGGCGGGCTGGCGCTGGGACGGGTGCTGACGCTCGTCATCGTGGTCGATGGCCCCGACTGCGAACGGGCCCTCCAATCGGCCATTCGGGCATCCCACATGCATCCCTCGCGCATCGTGGTGATCGCGGATCTGGGACGACGGCACGAACGCAGCCGTATCGATGCCGAGATCCGGGTCGGCGGTGACGCCGGCGCGGCCGAGGTGGTCATCCTGCGCGCCCGTGGCCAGGTGGCTGACGAGTCGGCTGCGCTGGCCATACCGTTGCTTCTTCCCGACTCGCCGATCGTCGGATGGTGGCCGGGGAGGGCACCAGACGACACGGCGGCGGATCCACTCGGCCGGCTGTGCCAGCGGTGCATCACCGACAGCAGCGCCGCACGATCACCGCGGGATGAGCTGGCCCGACGGGCGGCGAACTACCGCCCCGGCGACAGCGACCTGGCGTGGAGTCGCATCACCCGCTGGCGCGCGGTGCTCGCCGCGGCGCTCGACCTGGCACCCTTCGACGCGGTGACCGACGGCGTCGTCGTCGGCGATGCCGAGTCGGCTCCGGCTGACCTGCTCGCCGGATGGATCGCGTCGCGGCTCGATCTGCCGATTGTGCGCGCCCGGTCACCACGTGGAAGCGGTCTGGTGAGCGTCCGACTCACGAGGGAGTCCGGGAGCATCGACCTCTACCGGCCGAAGGGATCCGACCGCGCCGCCCTCATCCATTCGCTCCATCCCTCCCGCCGCATCGCGCTGAGCCGACGATCGGACGCCGAGTGCCTGGCCGACGAACTGCGCCATCTGGACGCGGACGAGGTCTACCACGAGGCGCTCACCATCGGACTTGACCGGCTGGACCACCCGCGCGAGACGGCCGTGACACTGGTCCGAAAGGGACGCGCCGCATCCGAGAAGGACGCTCGACAGGTTCTTCGCGCTTAGCCGTCGCTGCGCAAACCGGGCTCGCTAGATTCCGGGCGCGTGATCTGCGTCACGTCGTCCCTCCCCTGACCCACGGAATCCATATGCAGCAGCAGCTTCGCGAGTACATCGACCAGCTTCGCCGCGAGGGCTACACCGTCCGCGACGACCAC
Source organism: uncultured Bifidobacteriaceae bacterium (assembly GCA_964531025.1). Lineage (GTDB taxonomy): Bacteria > Actinomycetota > Thermoleophilia > Miltoncostaeales > Miltoncostaeaceae > CALMEC01. The sequence continues at coordinate 110,329 of CAZHDY010000002.1, forward strand.
GGGTCCGACCCCGACCTGATCGATCCCGGTGGAAGCGCCGTCGAGACCTGGCGCGAGGAGTTCCCCTACCCGCAGCGCATGGACCGCGACGAGTACGAGGTCGAGAAGTACCTGCTCCAGATCGAGCTGCTGAAGTTCCAGTACTGGCTGATCGACACGAAGCAGCGCTGCGTGGTGGTCTTCGAGGGACGTGACGCAGCCGGCAAGGGGGGCACCATCAAGCGGTTCATGGAGCACCTCAACCCCCGTGCCGCACGGGTGGTGGCGCTCACGAAGCCGACGGACACCGAGATCCACCAGTGGTACTTCCAGCGCTACGTTCGGCACCTACCGACCGCGGGCGAGATCGTGCTCTTCGACCGATCGTGGTACAACCGCCTGGGAGTCGAGCGCGTCATGGGGTTCTGCACCGATGACGAGTACGAGCGACACATGCGCCAGACACCGCGCTTCGAGGAGATGCTCGTCGACAGCGGCATCTCGCTCACGAAGCTGTGGTTCTCGGTCGCGCCAAGCGAACAGCGCACCCGCTTCGCCATCCGGCAGATCGACCCCGTCCGCCGGTGGAAGCTCTCGCCGATGGATCTGGAGTCGCTCGACAAGTGGGACGACTACACCTCCGCGAAGGAGGCGATGTTCTCGGGCACCGACACCGACACCGCCCCGTGGACGACGATCAAGAGCAACGACAAGAAGCGCGCGCGGATCAACGCGATGCGCTTCTTCCTCGACCAGTTCGACTACGAGGGCCGCGACCCCGACGTGGTGTTCGCACCGGACCCGCTCATCGTCAGCCGGGCACGCGACTCCGTGGGGGACTGACCGGGGCGAACAGACCGGAGCCGAAATGACTGGAGCCCGCTTGAGCGGGCTCCAGAGAACAGCTGCATCTGAATCGTGGGAACTACCAGGTTCCACCGGTGCAGGCGGAGCTGACGACGATGGCGGTGCCGGTGGCGGGGGGAGCCGCCACGGCGTTCTTGCACTTGGCGGTGCGGGCCTGGTAGTCGCGGACGTACGAGAACTCGTTCGTCGACTGGCTCACCGTGTTGAGTGCGTAGCCGTCGTTCGCATCGTTGAGGGCAACCAGAACCTGGTCGTCCTTGGCGACGGGGTCGCCGGCGCCAAGCCAGTCGATGTTCGGCTCGATCTGGTTCATGGCCGCGCGAACGCTGGCGTTGTCCACAGCCCCGGCGGCTGCGCCACCGGTGCGAAGGCCCTGGAAGCTCTCGTTGTTCGAGTAGTGCGACTCCATGGCGATGGCGGCGTTGCGAAGAAGCGACTTCGCGTTGCTGTCCTGAGCACCCTTCTTCTGACCCAAGAACGCCGGAATCGCGATCGCAGCCAGAATACCGATGATGAGAACGACAACGAGAAGCTCGATGAGGGTGAAACCCTCCTGACCCTTACGGGACTTGATCATGTGAAAACTCCTCAAAGAGAAAGAGAACAGTTCCCGGCAATCTCTCGACCATCTTGGCCCGACCGCCGTACTGACAGATGCATCGGCATCCGGAGCTCGACCCTTTACATCCCGACCGACGTCAGCATCGGGATCGGCCACCTAATCGGCGCGTGGAGCGCCGTGGCCGCATCGAGGTTCGAGGGCGTCATGAGGCAGGCGACGAGGACATATCGCTGACAACCGCCGCCCTGCGCACAAACGGCGGGTCTGCCGAGGTCAGTGCGACTACCAGGTGGCGTTGCCCGGCCCACAGGTTCCTGTCGCCGCGAAGACGACGACCGTCAGCGCCGGAGAGGCTGCGGAGGTCGGGGTCCTGCACCGGAGAACCTGGGAGACGGCGTCGCGTGCGTAGCTGAAGTACGCGCCCGAGGTGCTCCGCGTGTTGAGAACGTAGGAATCCGCGACGGCCGATGCGCCGACCGAACCGACGATTACCTGCACCTGGTTGGACCGGGCGGCGCCCATTCCCTCCTGAAGGGTGATGTCGGACTCGCGGTCGCTCGCTCTCGAGAGTGCCGAGGCGAAATCGGGAGTGGATGTTCCGTAGTGGAGGTCGACGTAGGCCGATTCCATCGCGATGGCGGCCTTGCGGAGGAGGCTCTTGGCCTCAGCATCCTGAGCCGCCACCACCTTGGGATCGGTCGACCCTGGAGTTCCGATGCCGGCGCCACCACCGCAACCGGTCGCCCCCGCCATTAGTCCGAGAACGAGGCAACCCCCGACGCTCGCGAGCAACGAGCGGGTGAACGGAGTTCGGGGCCGTGTATGAGCTGGCACGTCAGATCCTCTCAGGTGGCGAAACCTCGGGGGACGGACATGCCGTGTCGACCCGAGATGACGTTGGGCGAAGCTCTCGCTCCGCCCAACGGGGTACCGCGTCGATCTCCGGCTGCGGTCCTAGCCGGTCTGCGCGCCGATCTGCTGGATGACCGAGAACATCGGCAGGTACATGGCGATGACGACGAGACCGACGATCACACCGATCACGATCATCATGATCGGCTCGAGGATCGAGGTCAGCGCCTTCAACTTCGCGGCGACCTCGTCGTCGTAGAAGTCGGCGATCTTGTGGAGCATGGCGTCGAGGGCGCCGGTCTCCTCACCCACGGCGGTCATCTGCGTGACCATCATGGGGAACACGCCGAGGCTCTGGAGCGGCCCGGCAAGTGACTCACCCTCCTTCACCCGCTCGATGACACCGGCCATCGGGTCGGAGATGACGCGGTTGCCCGCGGTGCGCGACGTGATGTCGAGCGCCTGGAGGATCGGAACGCCGGAGGCGGTCAGGGTGCCGAGGGTGCGGGTGAACCGGGCGACGGCCACCTTGCGGACGATGTCACCGATCTGCATCGGGAACCGCAGCTTGAAGATGTCCCATTGTTTGCCGCCGACGGTGCTGTTCTTCCACTTCCGGAACAGGAAGACGGCACCGGCGGCGCCCAGCAGGAAGAGGTACCAGTAACTGCGGCCGGCCTCCGAGAGGTTCACCATGAACTGGGTCAGTGCCGGCAGCTTGCCGCCGAGGTCGTCGAACATCTTCTGGAAAACCGGGATGATGAAGAGGATCATCGCGACCAGGATGAGGAGCGCGAAGATACCGATCATCACCGGGTAGACCATGGCGGACTTCACGGTCCGCTTCAGGTTGTCGTCCTTCTCGAGCTGGATGGCGACCCGGTCGAGGACCTCCTCCAGGTTTCCGCCGACCTCACCCGCGCGTACCATCGACACGAAGAGGTCGTTGAAGACGTTCGGATGCTTGGCCATCGCCACCGACAGCGCGGTACCGACCTCGACGTCACTGCGAACCGACGCGATGGTCTCCTTGAGCTTCTTGTTGACCGTCTGATCCTCGAGGATGTAGAGCGCGCGCAGCAGCGACAGACCGCTGCCGATCATGGTGGCCAGCTGACGCGCCATGACCGTGACCTCGTTCGCCTTGACGCGCGTGAAGCGGTCGAAGCTGATCTCGATGCCCTTGCCGGCCTTCTCGTCGATGTCGACGACGGCGAGCCCGCGGATACGGAGTGCCGCGGCGGCAGCGGTCTTGTTCTCGCCCTCGATCTCACCGGTGCTCTGGTTGCCGGCACGGTCACGGGCGGTGTAGACGAACGTGCTCATCTATCGGGTCCTCATCATGGGTCGGCCGGCCGGAGTGCCGGGACGGGGTTGCTGCCCGGGCTGCCCCGCCGCGGATCCCGCGCCACCCATCGATCCGATGATGCGGCGGAGCTCCTCCGCGTTGTGACAGCGCTCGAGCGCGATCTCAAGCTTGACGACGCCGGTCCGCACGAGTTCGGCCAGGGCGTAGTCCATGGTCTGCATACCGTGGGCCGAACCGGTCTGCATGACCGAGTAGATCTGGTGGGTCTTGCCCTCACGGATCAGGTTGCGGACGGCGGGCGTGGGGTTCAGCACCTCACACACGACGGTGCGTCCGCCCTTGTTCGTCGGGATCAGCTGCTGACAGCAGACGCCCTGCAACGAGTTGGCCAGCATCACACGGACCTGGGCCTGCTGCTCGGGCGGGAAGACGTCGATCACACGGTCGACGGTCTGCGGTGCGTCCGAGGTGTGGAGCGTTCCGAAGACGAGGTGACCGGTCTCAGCGGCGGTCATGGCGATCTGGATGGTCTCCAGGTCACGCATTTCACCGACGAGGATGACGTCGGGGTCCTGACGCAGAACGGAGCGCAGGGCGTTGAGGAACGAGTGCGTGTCGGCGCCAACCTCGCGCTGGTTGATCATGGAGCGCTTGTGCTGGTGGAGGAACTCGATGGGATCCTCGACCGTCATGATGTGGTCGGAGCGCTTCTCGTTGATCTCGTTGATGAGCGACGCGAGCGTGGTCGACTTACCGGAGCCGGTCGGGCCGGTGACGAGGATGAGCCCTCGGGGCTTGCCGACCCAGTCGTTGAGCGACTCGGGGAGGTTGAGCTCCTTGAGCTGCTTGATCTTCGTCGGGATGAGACGCAGCGCGGCGCCCAGCGAGGCGCGCTGGTAGTACGCGTTCACACGGAAACGGGCGCGGTTCGGGACGGCGTACGAGAAGTCGATCTCGAGGTTGGTCTCGAGCTTCTGCCGCTGCGCCTGGTTCAGGATCCCGTAGACCAGCTCACGCGTGTCATTGGGACGAAGCGGCGGCAGGTCCATTCGCATGAGCGAACCGTTCACGCGGATGATCGGCGGCGAGCCGACCGTGATGTGGAGGTCGCTGGCGCCTGTCTCGAGCGTCGTGTTGATGATGTCAGCGAAGTCAGCCAATGCCCTGCTTTCCTTCCGGGAGCCGTGATTGAGACGTCGGCACTTCGGGCGTCGTCCTTAACGGGTTCGGCGTCGTGCGCCGGAACTTGAATGGTCGCCGGGCCGCCGCGACCCATGCCGCAATCCGAGCACGCGCACCGTGACGGTCACGGGCCGGGGCCTGGTCGGTGGCCCGCCGGCCCTGGCGCGCGGCGCGCTCTGCCTCGGTTTCCCGACGGGGTCTGTCTCGCCACACCATGGAACGGCTCGCGGCCTATGCCACGGTGCGGGCGAGTTCCTCGAGGGTCGTCCGACCCGAGAGGACCTTGATGAGCCCGTCCTCGCGCAGCGTCCGCATACCCTCCTTGCGGGCCTCGGCGGCGATGACGGCACCGGACGCCTCCTCGAGGGCCAGAGCCCGCGTGGCGTCGCTCATGGTGAGGAACTCGTAGAGACCGAGACGGCCCTTGTAGCCGGACCCGCCGCAGCGGCTGCAGTCGGAATCGGTATTGGCCTCGTAGATGGGTGCGGGGTCCGGCAGTCCGCGGGGCAGCTTGTCGGTGTCGCCGATCTCCTTGAGCTCCCGGTGCGATACCGTCGTCTTGACACGACAGTCCGGGCACAGGCGACGTGCGAGCCGCTGCGCGAGGATGCCGACGATGGCGCTGGCCGACAGGAAGGGCTCGACACCCATCTCGGTCAGTCGTGGCAGCGCGCCGGCGGCGTCGTTGGTGTGGAGGGTGCAGAGCACGAGGTGGCCGGTGAGCGCGGCCTCGACCGCGATCTGGGCGGTCTCACGGTCGCGCACCTCACCGATCATCACGATGTCCGGGTCGCACCGCAGGATGGAACGCAGGCCGGCGGCGAACGTCAGACCGGCCTTCGTGTTGACCTGCACCTGGTTGATTCCCTGCAGCCGGTACTCGACCGGATCCTCGACGGTGATGATGTTCTTACCGGGCTCGTTGAGCTGGTTCAGCGTGCCGTAGAGACTGGTCGACTTACCCGAACCGGTCGGGCCGGTGATGATGACGCAGCCGTAGGGCTTGCGGTACGCCTTCTCGTACGAGGCCAGGACATCCGGCTCGAAGCCGACGTCGCCCAGCTCGAGCATGACGTTGCTCTTGTCCAGGATGCGGATGACGATTTTCTCGCCGTAGACGGTCGGAAGCGTCGCGATACGCAGATCGAGCTGCTTGCCGCCGACGGTGATGCCCACGCGGCCGTCCTGCGGAACGCGGCGCTCCGCGATGTCCAGGTCGGCCATGATCTTGATCCGGCTGGCGACACCGCCGGCCATGCCCTTCGGGACCTGGGTGACCTCACGCAGCACGCCGTCCACGCGGAACCGGATGGCCATGCTCTCGGCCTGCGGCTCGATGTGGATGTCGGAGGTCCCGTGGTCGACGGCCTGACTGATGATCCAGTTGACGAGCTTGACGACCGGTGCGTTGTCGATCTCGCTGTCGAGATCCTCCATGGAGCCGTTGTCAACGACCTCGTCCTCGACGATGCCGACGATGTCATCGATGCGTGCCGTGCTCGCGAGGAGCTTCTGCACATCCTCCTTGGAGGCGCGCGCCGGACGGATGGAGTAGCCGGTGAGGATCTGGAGATCGTCGAGCGCCTGCAGGTTCGTGGGGTCGACCATCGCGACGACCAGCTGACCGTCGGCGTCGACCCGGACGGGGATCGCGTTGTAGCGGCGGGCGGTCTTGTCGTCGATGAGCGTGGCGACGCTGGGGTCGACACCGTCCTGGATCTTGAAGAAGCCCATACCCATCTGCATGGCGAGCGCCTGCTCGAGCTGCTCCTGTGTGACCTTGCCCTCACTGATGAGGATCTCGCCCAGCTTGCGGCGGTCGGTGCTCTGGCGCACCATCGCGGCGTCCACGTCCTGCTGCGTGATGTAGCCCAGTTTCACGAGCGCGTCACCGAGCGGGGCGCCACGCACCGGACCCGGTGAGGGGGTCGGCGGTGCGGGGGTCGCGGGAGCGGCGGGTGGGGCCGCCACCGGCGGGGCGGGTGGCGCGGCGACGGGCGGCGGGGCCGGTGCGGGTGCCGCGACCGGCGGTGCAGGTTGCGGGGGCGCCGGAACCGCGGGTTGCGGGAGCGCCGGTGCGACCTGCTGCGCGATGGGCTGAGGAGTGGGAGCTGCCGGGTACGGCGCCTGAGGCGCCTGTGGGGCCGCCTGTGACGCCGGGACGGGGGCCGCCGCGACAGCCGGAGCCGGTGCAACGGGAGCCGGTGCGGGCTGCGGTGCTGGAGCTGGGGGCGCCGCGACGACCGGAGGCTGCGGGGGCGTGTATCCCTCGGGGGCCTGCACCTGCTGCGGTTGAGCTTCAGGAGCCGGTGCGACGGGCGGTGCGGGTGCCGTGGCGACGGGGGCGGTCGCCTCGTCGGTCGCCCAGTCGGGTGCCTGGAGCGCTCCGCCGCCCTGGGGGCCGTATTGAGCGGCGTAGGGCGCGAAGCCCTGCTGCTCGCCCTCGGCCACGGCCGGCGCGGGTTGTGCCCCGGGAACCCCGGTTGCGGGGGCCGAGGGAGCGGGTGGCGGCGTGTTGCTCATCGTTCAGATGAATCGGCGCCACGAGGGAGAACCTTTACGATCCTACCGTCGCGATGTGCGGGACGACCCCTCCCCACAGATTGCACCGCTCGGTCCCGCCGATCGTGAAATTGCGTGCATCCGACGACATCCGCTCAAGTGATGGGGACTGTCGCCCGATGATGTTGGGGACCAGGTTTACGTGGCAGGAGACCACTTCCCATGCAGCAGTTCATTGACCTCCCCCTCTCTCTCAAGGCCGCCGTCGGCGGTGCGATCATCCTGATCCTTCTCCTCGTGCTGAAGCGCCAGCGCCAGGCGGAGGGTGGATCCGCGCCCGCCCGCGAGAAGAAGGCCAAGGCTCCCAAGGCCGAGAAGGCCCCCAAGACCCCGAAGGCCAAGAAGGCGAAGGCGGACAAGCCCGCCCGGACCAAGCGCTCGAAGGTGACGGCCGCGAAGGACAAGGCCCCCAAGGAGAAGCGCGAGCGCCGTCTCGGCGGCCGGCGTAAGACCGACGTCGCCGAGCCCGAGTCCGTGCCGGCCCCGGTGGCTCAGCCCACCGCGCCCGCGCCCGTCGCCACTCCCGCTCCCCTGGCCCCTCAGCCGGGCTGGCCGACGCCCGGCGAGATGGCGATCGACCCGGCACCCATTGCCGACGCCCCGCCCGCGATGCACGCAACGCCCGAGGCCATGGCCGCGCCGGACCCCGCCGTGGTTCCGGTCACGGAGGCCCAGCCGACGGACCCCGCATGGACCGACACCACGGCCGGCACCTACGATGCCCCGGCGGACGGGACGTGGACCGATCCCGCTCAGACCGCCTACGAGCCCGGATCGTACGATGCGACCCTCGACCCCGCATGGGCCGAGGCCGCTCAGACCGGCGGCGACGCGCCCGTCGATCCGACCTGGGTGGATCCCGCTCAGGGCGCCTACGACGCGACGGCCGACCAGACGTGGGCCGACCCGGGCCAGGCTTACGAGGCTCCCGTGAACGACGCTACGTGGACCGGATCCGGTGAGCAGGCCTACGACGCCGACGCCACGTGGGTCGAGCCCACCGGCGCGGTCGAGGACGGTGCATCCGCCGAGGCCGGATTCGACCCCGCCACAGGCTGGGCTGATGACACCACCTGGGCCCCGGTCGACGATCAGGACACCACGAGTTTCGGGGTGGTCTCGAACGGCGAATGGTCGGCACCGGAAGGTGAGTGGGAGTCCGCGGAGGAGTCTCTTCCCGAGACCCCGCAGGCGGAGACCGAATGGAGCAACGACTGGACGGCCTCCGATGCCGACGCCACGGAGTGGGGTCAGCCGGAGGGCGACGTCGCACCGGAGACGGTGGAGGCGGCCGCCGAGCCGATGGTCGACGCGGCGGCATCCGCCGACGACCTCGACTGGTCGGCGCTCGGCTCCATCGACGCCGACATCCCCGCAACGCCGTGGACCGAGGACCAGGTCGTCTCCGATCCCTCCGGTGAGGGCCTCTGGGAGCCCGTGGAGGGCTCCGCTCCCGACGAGGTCGCGATCAACGGCACCCCGTTCGCGGCGGATCCCATCGACTGGGACGCTGCCGACACCTCATGGGACGTCGAGCCGCAGCATGTGAACGGTTCCGCGGATCTCGATGCCGTCACCGGCGGGTTCGAAGACATGCCCGTCAACGGCGACGCATCGTCCGTCGAATCGCTCGACATCGAGTCGGCCATCCGCTCACTTGAGGGCGACGAGGCATCGGTGGTCATCGACCTCGCCAAGGTGCTGGACAACGGCAGGTCCGTCGAGCTGGTGATCGAGCCGACCAACAATGGCAAGGACATCCGGCTGCGTGTCGTGCGACGTGACGGTGCCTCGCCCACCGGCGATGTCACAGGTTCCACGGAGGTTCCGGCCGCCGATGCGGTGGTCGAGCCCGCCTCCGAGCCGGTCGTCGATCCTGTCGCCGACTTCTCCCCTGTCGAGGATCTCACCGACGCCAAGACATCCGACGTCGAGCCGGCCTCGCAGGTCAACGGCGTGAACGGCGACGTGGAAGGCGATCCGGCACCGGTGGTGTCCGAGCCCGTCCCGGCGGCCGTGGCCTCGCCTCCGGTAGCCGACGCCGGTGCGCCCGCCGACCCGCTCACCGGAAGCGGCGACCAGGACCCCGCACGGATCCTGGCCGACATCCGCTCCCGGCTGGCTGCCCTGGACGCGCAGCGCGGCAGCGACGCGTAGACCGCGTTCCATCGATGTGCCCGTGGGGCCCGCTGTCTTCGGACGCGGGCCCCACGTCATTTCTGGGGACTCGGAAAGTTTTGTGTCAGACACCAGACTTTCCCTCCGAGAGCCCCGGCAACAAAAACTCCTGCTCTCCTGCACAATTCACTGTCGGCCGCAGGAAGCCCGGAAAGTTTTGTGTCAGACACCGGGCTTTCCTCCGCCTGCCCGGGTACCCTCGCCGAGAGCACCCGGGATCAACCCTCTAGAGTTCACCGCCGATGCCGCCACTGGACGCGAAGACACAGATCACCGGGATCCTCGGCCAGCCGGTCGACCACTCCCTCTCCCCCCGCATGCACAACGCCGCGTTCGCCGCGCTGGACCTCAACTGGTCCTACCTGGCCTTTCCGGTGCCCGTCGGCCGGGTGGCCGACGTCGTCACCGGCATGGCGCTCGTGGGCTGCCGCGGGCTCAACGTCACCATCCCGCACAAGCAGGAGGTCATCGACGCCTGCTCATCCGTCTCGGACGCCGTGCGGGCCATCGGTGCCGCCAACACGCTCGTGCCGGATGGAGCGGGCGGTTTCGCCGCCCACAATACGGATGCCGAGGGCTTCATCCGCGCCATCGACGAGGCCGCACCCGTGGACCTGGACGGCGAGTCGGTGCTCCTCCTGGGCGCGGGAGGCGCCGCACGGGCCGTGGTCCATGCCGCGCGGGAACGGGGTGCCCGCGTTGTGATCGCCAATCGGACACGATCACACGCCGAGGAACTGGGTGAGGCCATCGACTTCACGCCGGCCGCCCTGCGGGACGCGATCGGTGACTGCCGGCTCATCGTCAACTCGACGAGCCTCGGCATGGGGCGCTCCGACCTTCCGGACGAGCTTCCCCTCGACGGCATCGGCGCCGAGCATGTGGTCAACGATCTGGTCTACCGGCCCGGTGGTACCCCATGGCTGGCGGCGGCGGCGGAACGCGGCGCGCGCACGGTCGACGGGCTCGGCATGCTTCTGCACCAGGGAGCCGTCGCGTTCGAGATGTGGACGGGGGTACCGGCGCCGCTCGATGTCATGCGCGGCGCTCTGCTGTCCGCATAGCGCGTCCCGGACGCCGGGGCCTCGGCGGGATCAGCCGCCCTGCTGAAGCCGGTTGAACTCCTCCAGCGAGGTGGCGAACCGGTGGGCGCCGCTGCCGTCGGTCTTGGCGACGTAGTAGAGGTAGTCGTGCTTGGCCGGGTTCGCCGCCGCTTCCAGGCTGGCCGCGCCCGGGTTGGCGATCGGCCCCGGAGGAAGCCCGGGGAAACGGCGCGTGTTGTACGGCGACGGGGATCGGAGATCGGCCGCGGTCAGCTCGCCCCAGGAGCCCACCGCGTACTGCACCGTCGCATCGATGTCGAGCCGCATGCCCGAACGGAGCCGGTTGTACATGACCCCCGCGACGATCGGGCGCTCGGACGGCACCTGGACCTCGCGCTCCACCATGGACGCGATGATCACGACGTCGAACCGCGTCAGGTTCTTCGATTTGGCGTAGCTCATGTCGATCTTGGACATCGCGCGGGTGAACGCACGCAGCTGCTGGTCGACCAGGAACTCGACCGTCGTCTCGGTACCGATCGAGTACGTCGCCGGGAAGAGGAACCCCTCCAGCGAGGTGGGCTTGCTGCGCCCGGCCAGGCCGGCACCACGCGCCGAGGGAGCGGTGACCTCCAGATACCGCTCCGCCGAGAGGTTCGTCCTCTCACCCAGGATCTTCGCCATCTCCTCCCGTCGGAGCCCCTCCTGGAACACCAGCTTCGTAAGTGGCGGTTCGGTGGTCGTCGGCGGCGGTGCATCGGCATCACGTTTCCACCCGGTGGCGAAGCCCGAGACCAGCACCGCAGCAGCCACGGCACCGAACAGGAGCAGGGCGAGACGGCGACGTCCGCGACGACGGCGCGGGGACCGCGGACGCGGCGTGTCCCATTCGTGGAGGGGTCGACGAGGGCTCACTGTGCCGCCAGGTACGCCTCGAGGAGGACACAGGCGGCCAGGCTGTCGACACTGGACGTGCTGCCCGATTCCGCCGCACGACGCTTCGCCTCGACGGTGCTGAGCCGTTCGTCCACGAACTCCACGGGCAGACCGGTACGAACACCCAGGTCTGTCGCGAAGGCACGGGCGGTCTCGGCCTGGGCCCCGTCGCGACCGGACAGGAGCCGCGGATCGCCGACGACGATCAGCTCCGGATCCTCCTGGCCGAGGATCATGTCCAGTCGACGCATTCCCGAGGGGCTCCCCACACGGGAGATGGGAGGAAGTGGGCGCACGATCGTCCCTGTCGGGTCGCTCACCGCGACCCCGGTACGGGCCTTCCCGTGATCGAGTGCGAGGACCTTCAGCCGACGCGCTCCCCAACGTGGGTTCGCGCGGCCTCGAGCGCCGCGGAAAGCCCCGAGGGGTCCTTCCCGCCCGCGCGGGCCATCGTGGGACGCCCTCCCCCACCCCCGCCGACCATCGGCGCGATGGTCGAGATGATGTCCCCGGCAGACACGCCGGCCTCGACGGCAGCGCCGTCCAGGTTCGCCACGAGAAGCGCCTTCCCATCCACGGCCGCGCCCAGTACGACGACGGCGCCCTGGCCGACCTTGGACTTGACGCTGTCGCTGGCCGACAGCAGAGCGTCCATGTCGGGGACGTCCACCTGCGCGACGACCACGGCGGCGGGACCCACGGCCTCCTGTGCGGCGGCGACCGAGTCGAGGTCCAGCGACGAGCGACGCGCCTCCTTGAGCTCCGACTCGAGCTCCCGGATTCGTGACTCACGCTCGGCAAGGCGCTCGGTGAGCTCCTGTTCACGCTCCCGGTACCACTCGACGACGCCTTCCCCGGTGAGCGCCTCGATGCGACGCGTGCCGGATCCGATGCCGCCCTCGTGGACGATCTTGAAGCTGCCGATCTCACCGGTGCGCCGGACGTGGGTGCCACCGCAGAGCTCACGCGAGTAGTCGCCGGCGGTGACGACGCGCACCCGCTCGCCGTACTTCTCGCCGAACAGGCCGATGGCACCGAGCGCGTCGGCCTCCGCCCGCGGCATCTCGGTCCAGCTGACCTCGCTGTCCTCACCGATACGGCCGTTCACCATCTCCTCGATGGCGACGCGTTGCTGATCGCTCATGCGCTCGCCGAGCGTGAAGTCGAAGCGGAGCTTGTCCGGACCGACGTACGAGCCGGCCTGATGTGTGGTCGTCCCGAACACGCTGCGAAGCGCCCAGTGCAGCAGGTGCGTGGCGGTGTGGTTGGCCTGGGTCGCCCGGCGGGCCGCGGATGTGACCGTCGCGGTGACGGTGTCACCGACGGCCAGTGCACCCACGACACGGAGCCGGATGACCTGGTCGTCGCCCACGCGGTAGACCTCGGCGACCTCGCCCGATCCATCGGGTCCGACGATCTCGCCGTCGTCCGAGATCTGCCCACCGCTCTGGGCGTAGAAGGGGCTCTCCGTCAGAGTGACGAGTACTTCACCGTCCTCCAGCACGTCGACCGCGGTGACCGTCGTGTCGACGCTGAGCCGGTCGAACCCGACGAACGCGGTCGGGGTCACCGCCTGCGCGACCAGAGCCGCCGCACGCGCGGCACCCTCGTCCTGGTCCTTCGCCTGCGCCGCACGAGCTCGCTCGCGCTGCTCGTCCATGAGCGTCTCGAAACGCTCTGTATCCACCCCCCGGCCGGCGGCCTCGGCGGCGTCCAGCGTGAGATCGAGCGGGAAACCGAACGTGTCGTGCAGACGGAAGGCGGCGTCACCGCTGACATCGCCCTCACCCTCCGCGATGATCTGGTCGAGCATCTTGCGCCCCTGCGACAGGGTCCGCGAGAACTGCTCGGCCTCCACGCCCACCACGTCCGCGATGGTCGAGCGACGCTCCACGAGATCCGGGTAGGCGTCACCCCACAGGGATACGACCTCGCCGGAGAGGTCCACCAGGTCGGACGGTGTGAGACCGATGGCCTGCGCTTCGGCCATCGCGCGACGGAGGATGCGGCGCAGGATGTAGTCGCGGCCCTCGTTGCCGGGGCGGACGCCGTCGTTGATGAGGAAGGTCATCCCCCGGCCGTGATCGGCCAGCACGCGCAGGGCGCGGTCGTCACGGGCGTTGTCGCCGTACCGATGTCCGCTGCGCGCCACCGCCCATTCCATGAGCGGCCAGAAGGCGTCCGTCTCGAAGACGGACTGCTTATCCTGGAGGATGGCGGCGATGCGCTCGAGGCCGGCGCCGGTGTCGACGTTCTGCGCGGGCAGGGGGCTCAGCCCGCCGTCCGATCCGCGGTCGTACTGCATGAACACGAGGTTCCAGTACTCCAGGAACCGATCCGTGCCGGTGACGGGGCCGCCGTCGGGTCCGAACGACGGTCCGCGGTCGATGTAGAGTTCGGTGTTGGGGCCGCAGGGGCCCGTGGGTCCGCTCTTCCAGAAGTTGTCGGGGTCACCCAGCGCCTGGATGCGGTCGCGCGGGATGCCGTGGTCGACCCAGTACTCGACGGCCTCGTCGTCCGCGGGGACGCCCGGCATGCCCTCGAACACCGTGATCCAGATCTGCTCCGGGTCGAAGCCGAAGACCTCGGTCGAGACCTCCCACCCGAAGCGGATGGCCTCGCGCTTGAAGTAGTCGCCGAACGAGAAGTTGCCGAGCATCTCGAAGAAGGTCAGGTGGCGTGCCGTGCGCCCCACCTGGTCGATGTCGCCGGTGCGGAAGCACTTCTGGCAACTGGTGGCCCGCGGCGACGGCGGCGTGGCCGTGCCGAGGAAGTACTGCTTGAGCGGCTGCATGCCGGCGATGGTCAGCAGAACGGTCTCGTCGTCCTCGTACGGGACGAGGGACGCCGACGGCACGATGCGGTGGGCGTTGGCCTCGAAGTACCGGAGGAACCTCTGGCGGATCTCATGGGTCGTCATTCGGCAGATCACACTAGCGGGTTATCCCGGGCGACCCCGGCGCGCGGATCCGTTTCGCCCGGAACGTGCGCAGGCCCCACGATGTGGGACACCGGACCCATTCCGTCGACCCCACCGACCAAACCGGACAACTACACGATTTGCAGGTATTTTATGCGATCGCGCCGAACGTGGTCGACATGCGGTGCCGGACACCAGATGTCCACTCGGGCTTCGCAAACGGGCGTGGCCGGGCCCTCCCGACCGCTGAGACGCGCCGTTTTCTCCTAGATGTGCGGCTGGGCGAAGGTCTGTGCGAACGCCTGCTCCTCCTGCTCACCGGCACGCTTGCCGGCGGCGAGGGCGTCGCTCAGATCCTCACGCAGGGCCGCGATCTCGGCCGGCAGGCGCTGCGGCCACTCACGGGGGTCCCGGGCACCGCGTGACCAGAGCCACGCCGCCACGAGGACCAGGACTCCGAGGATGAACTTCATCGGGCGGGATCCTTCTTCTTGGGAAGCGCCCACTCGATCATGGACGCACTGGGACCGCGGCGCGGGGGCTTCGGCGTATCGGGGACCTTCGGGCCGGATCGCGGGGGTTCGGGGGCCTTTGGGGCCGCCTGAGACGGGGCCGACGAGACACGACCGGCGAACGGATCGGATGAGGACGCCGGAGCGGCGGAAGCATTGTTCACCGCGTGAGCATCGGCAGCGGCCGCGGCAACCGCGGCAGAGGCCTTTTCACGGAGCGCCGTCTTCTCACGAAGCGCGGCGGCCTGGGCCACGTACTGCTCACGCACCTCGAGCGGCGTCGGAGAAGACGTCGGCGCCGGGGCCGACGGCACCTCGGCCGCCCGCAGATCCGCCTCGTCCGGTCCGGCCTGACGGCGTGCGCGGAAGGTGGCGAGTGCCTCCTTGGCGGCCGCCGCGAGTCCGGAGGCCTTCTTCACCGGTGCGACCGCTGCGTGCGACAGGGTGGTCACGGTCTTCTCGGCGCCCTTGGTGGCGTTGACCGCGGTGACCATGATCTCATCGACGCGGGCGAGCTCGAGGTTGATGCCGTCCACCGTGCCCTGGGCCCGGTTCAGGATCGGGACGATCTCGTCCGTCATCGAACCCACGGTGCGTCCCAGCCGACCGAGCAGCGCCCCGAGCTTGATGCAGACGAAGAGGATCCCCACACCCGCGAGGATGAGGAAGACCGACAGCGATCCTCGAAGTACGTCTCCCCAGTCGATGCTTCCCACGCTCTACCGTCCCTGACCTCGTATGGTGCCCGCCGCTACCAGTCTTCCGTCCCGGTACAGAGCGGCCGTCTGCCCCGGGGCGACGCCTGCGGCCGGATCGACCAGCTCGACGGAAAGCCCTGCTCCCGTCGGTCGCGCACGGCCTCGCAACGCACCGCCACCGTATCGCACCCGCACTTCGAGCGCATCATCCTGCAACGGCTCGTGCGTGATCACGTCGTCCAGGTCGAGATGACGAAGTTCCAGCTCCTGGCGGGTTCCGACGGTCACAGTGTTGGTGGCGGCGTCGGTGGCCACCACGTAGAGCGGCCCCGTTGAGGCGACGCCGATCCCGCGTCTCTGACCGATGGTGAACCTCCAGTACCCGTCGTGCTCGCCGATGACCCGCCCGTCGGTGGTCACGATGTCCCCCGGGGACGGTGGCATGTCGGCGTAGCGCTCTAGGAACGGCACGTAGCCGCCGACCCCGACGAAGCAAACCTCCTGGCTCTCGACGGCGTCCGCGGCGGGCAGGTCGAGGTCGCGCGCGATGGCCCGCACCTCGGTCTTCTGGAGCCCGCCCAACGGAAGCTCCATGCGCCGGATGGTGTCGCCGTCGAGGCGCGACAGCATGTAGCTCTGGTCCTTGGTGACGTCGGCGGCACGAGCGATGGTGCCGCCCACGGCGCGCGCGTAGTGGCCCGTGGCGATGCGGCGGGCGCCCACCAGGGCGGCGAACTCGCGCAGGATGGTGAAGCGGACCGTCCCGTTGCAGGTGACGCAGGGGTTCGGCGTCACGCCGTCGCGATATCCGGCGACGAACGACTCGACCACCCCGGTCCGGAAGCGCTCGGCGGCATCGAGGGTGACGTGCGGGATGCCCAGCGCGTGGGCCGTGCGACGGGCGATCTGCACCGTCTCGGGCGAGCAGCAGGAGCGCTCGGCGCGAACGGCCGACGGATCGTGCCACAGACGCATGGTGACGCCGACCACGTCGAAACCCCGGTCCAGGAGCCGTTCGGCGGCGACGGCGCTGTCCACCCCTCCGCTCATGGCCACGGCCACCCGACGACCCGCGAGCGGGAGGCCGAGTTCGCCGAGACGGTCCGAGTACCAGCGCTCGAGTCCTCGGGCCAACGCGTCGACCACCATGTCCGCCGCGTGTCGCTGCTCGGTGCTCAGGCCGCCCAGCGCATCCGCGATGTCGTCGGCCGAGACGGCGCAGGCGTCGAGGACGCCCATGCCCCGGACACGGGTGCAGAGGGCGCTGGCCGCGGCGAGCGAGGTACCACACCCGGTGACGCGGAAGCCGACGTCCACGATGCGGCCACCGTCGATGCGCAGATCGATCTCGAGGGCGTCTCCGCAGGCCACGGCACCGGCGGTGCCGATGACATCGGGATCGGGCAGCCCACCCGCCCCGTCGGGCCGGGCGAGATGACGCATGAGGTTCTCGTGATACGGGGGCACCAAGCGAGGTTAGTACAGCCTCGTCTCTGCCGCACCGTATTCACGGCCTATCCCCTGGTGAGATCCCCCCATCGTGTCGTGCCGGACGATGTGATTGGGCCTGCGATAGCAGGTGGGTGGCGTGCGCCCTGCCGCAATACGACCTGACGACCCCGCCTCCCGTTTCAATAGTGTTGGCTCAACTCGCGTCGCCAGCACGAACACGATCGGGTTATGGCGAAGCTACGCCCTTTCCGCCGGGTAATCAAGCAGTGGCGGGTGGCCGGTGACGACCCGCCCCGACGACCGGGGACGAGGGCCCGAAATGCCGACGGGCCTCCCGAGGAAGGCCCGTCGATCAGATCCGTATCCGGGGTCCGTCAGCAGACCTTGTCCGGCTTCGGCACGGCCTCGCTGGCCGATCCGTCCTTGCCACCGGCCTCGAACTCGAGGCGGTAGCGCTTGGTCGACACGGACAGCACCTCGTTGGTCTCACGGTCGATCGTGTAGGTCGCGGTGCCGAATCCGTAGACGCCGCTCTTGTCGGTGACGACGACGCGGACCTTGCCCGAGGGGGCGGCCGGCTTCGCTGCGGTCTTCTTCGCGCCCTTGGCGGGCTTCGCACCCTTCGCCGGCTTCGCGGCCTTCTTCGCCGGAGCGGCTCCGACGACGCGCTGCGGTCCGACGGTCACCCCGGCCAGCGGGACGAGCGGGACATCGACGGATTGACGGACACGCGCGCTGGTGTCACGGATCCAGCAGGTGGCGCCGATCGGCTTGGTGTACATGCCGGTCCGGTTCAGGAGCAGGTCGACGGGGACACCGTCACCGGTCGTCGTCTTGCCGGTCGCACCACCGGTGCGGCCCTTGGACAGACGCCAGTCCATCTCGAGGCGTCCGGCCGGCGTGCCGGCGATCGATCCCGTACCTGTCACCTTGACGTTCGGGGCCTTCGCGTAGTGCGCGTTCACCTTGCGCAACAGGGCGATCGACTTGGCGTTCCCCGTGGCGGAACCGGTGCGCTTCGGAAGCGACATCGGCGTCGGGACTGCCATCTCGGCGTCGTCGATCGACTGGGCGAGCATCTCCTGGTCGATCAGGCCACGCCAGGTGTTGGCGAGCTTCTTGTCGCGTTGCACGACGACGACGGTCGGGGTGGACCGCACACCGAGGGCGTCGGGCAGGTCGCCCAGATCCGACGCGGAGGTGATGCGGAAGGTCAGGAACGTGGTTCCCCGGTACTTCGCGGTCTTCTGAAGTGACTGAATGCGGGATCGCACGATCTCGTCCTCGGTCACGTTCGGAAGAAGGAACGAGATGACGACGGGGCGGTTCGTCTTGAGCGCCTTCGTGACGCTGGCGGGTGTCTCTTTGCCGAGCTCGACCGGCTGTCCCGGGAGGGGACCGTCGGCTTCACTGCCCTGAGCGTGAGCGAGAGCCGGCGTGACCGCCAGGACGCCCAGCCCGACGAGCGCTGCGTGACGCAGGCGACGTGAGACCCTTGGCTTTTCCGTGCCGTTTGACACCCTCGATTACCTCCACGTTCGCAGAATCACCAAGAGTGTCGGCAGCCGGACGCCGCGGCTTAACGTCCGAGGACGTCACCGCTCCCGCCCCCGATATGAGGCGGACTACTCCTCGGGAGGGGCGATGAGCTCGACGCCGAGATCGCGCATCTGACGCCCGTCGACCGGGGCCGGGGCGCCGGTCAGGGGATCGTGGCCACCCGAGGTCTTCGGGAAGGCGATCACGTCACGGATGGAGCGCTCACCGAGGAGGAGCATGACGAGCCTGTCGAAACCGAGCGCCACGCCACCGTGTGGCGGCGCGCCCAGCCGGAGGGCGCGCAGCAGGAACCCGAACTTCTCCTCGGCCTCCTCGTCTGCCATCCCGATCATCTCGAACACGCGTCGCTGAACGTCGCGATCGTGGATACGGATGCTCCCTCCCCCGATCTCCAGGCCGTTCAGGACGACGTCGTACGCTTGCGCGATGACGGCCTCGGGATCGGACGTGAGCTTCTCGACGTCCTCGGCACGTGGAGCCGTGAACGGGTGATGCCGCGGATCCCAGCGCTTCTCGTCCGGGTTCCACTCGACCAGCGGGAAGTCCACCACCCACAGGGGCGCGAAGGTGTCGTCGGGAATGAGACCGAACCGCTCGGCCAGGCGAAGACGGAGCGCGCCGAGCACGGAGAGCGCAGCCTCGGGCGCGTCGGCCACGATGCAGACGAGGTCGCCGGACGTCGCGCCGAACGCCTCGGCCAGCCCGCCCAGGAACTCGGCCTTGACGGATGCGCGCAGGCCACCCTGGTCGTCCGCCACGGCCCACACGAGCCCCTTGGCACCGAGCTCCTGTGCCAGCGTCACCAGGCCGTCGAGATCCTTGCGCGAGAGGCCTTCCCCGGCCCCGGGAACGGTGATGCCACGCACCGCGGCGCCGGATGCGACGGCCTTCTCGAAGATCCCGAGCCCCGACGAGGCGGCGGCATCGGTCCAGTCGACGATCTCGCAGCCGAAGCGGACGTCCGGGCGGTCGGTGCCGTACCGCTCCATCGCCTCGTGGAAGGTCATACGCGGGAAGGGCGCCTCGAGCGTCACCCCCGCCTCGGACGCGAGCCTGACGAGCAGTCGCTCGACGACCCGGATGATGTCCTCCTGGTCGACGAACGACGCCTCCATGTCGATCTGGGTGAACTCGGGCTGCCGGTCGGCGCGGAAGTCCTCGTCCCGGAAGCAGCGGGTGATCTGGTAGTAGCGCTCGAAGCCGCCCATCATCAGCAACTGCTTGAACAGCTGCGGGCTCTGCGGCAGGGCGTACCACGACCCCTGGTGGAGGCGGCTGGGGACGATGAAGTCACGTGCGCCCTCGGGGGTGGAGCGCACCAGGATGGGCGTCTCGATCTCGAGGAAACCCTCGTCGTCGAGCACGGCGCGGGTGGCGCGTGCGAGCGCGGCACGCATCTCCAGGGCCCGCTGGCGCCGGGGGCGGCGGGTCTCCAGGTACCGGTACTCGATGCGCAGTTCCTCGTTGGCCTCCTGTGTCTCGTCCTCGACCGAGAACGGGAGCGGGTCCGCCGGAGAGAGCACCTCCACCTCGGTCACCCGCACCTCCACCGCACCGGTGGGGATGTTGGGGTTCCGGTTCTTCTCATCACGCGCGACCACGGTGCCGTCCACGCGGACGACGTCCTCGGGGTGGAAGCGACCGGCCCGGGCATGGGCGTCGGCGTCCACCTCGGGGTCGAAGACCAGCTGCACCACGCCGCTTCGGTCGCGCAGGTCGATGAAGATGAGCCCGCCATGGTCGCGACGCCGGTGGACCCAGCCCGAGAGCCGGACCTGGTCGTCCACGGCGCCTGCCGTGTCGCCACACGTGTGGGTGCGGTAGCTGGCGGATCCGATCACTGTGATGAGTCTCCTTGCGGGTGGGTCGGGCTCGGCATCATCGCGGGCGGGAGAGGACATCGGCCAGATCGCTCTGCGCCACCTCCTCCTGGTCCCCGCTCGTCATGTCGCGGACCGTTGCCACGCCGCGCTCGTGCTCGCGCGGGCCGATGATGACGGTGCGGGGTGCCCCCAGGCCCGCCGCGTGTTTCAGCATGCCCTTCATGCGCCGGCCGCGGAGGTCCGTCTCGACCCGCAGGCCGGCGTCGCGGAGCTCGCGGATAAGCGGGAGGAGCTCCACGCGCAGGTCGTCGTCGGGGATGGCGACATAGCAGTCGAGGGCCGGTGCGACGGGCGGATCGACCGATTCGAGGGCGAGCGTGATGCGCTCCAGCCCGGTGCCGAAACCGATGCCCGGGGTGGACGGACCGCCGAGCTCCTCGATGAGGCCGTCGTAGCGACCTCCCCCGCCGATCCCCGACTGGGCGCCGAGGCGCTCGCACGAGAACTCGAACACCGTGTGCGTGTAGTAGTCGAAACCGCGCACCAGCATGGGATCGCGGACGTACGGCACGCCGAGCAGGTCGAGTCCGGCGCGAACGCGATCGTCGTGCGCCTGTGC
Organism: uncultured Bifidobacteriaceae bacterium; assembly: GCA_964531025.1. Lineage (GTDB taxonomy): Bacteria > Actinomycetota > Thermoleophilia > Miltoncostaeales > Miltoncostaeaceae > CALMEC01. Next base: position 131,383 of record CAZHDY010000002.1, read on the forward strand.
CGTCGGGCCGAGGTGGTCGACGATCTTCGGCGCGTCGGCCATGATCCGCGCTGTGGACTCGCGCTTCGAGTCGAACAGGCGCAGCGGGTTGTCGCGCATGCGCTCGCGCTCGTCCTTGTCGAACGCGTCGGCGTGCGCCTCCAGGTACTCCATGAGCACGGGGCGGTACGCCTGCCGGGACTCCGCGTCGCCCATCGACGAGATCTTGAGCGTCACATCGGGCACGCCGAGCCGGCCGTAGAGGTCCGAGAGCAGTGTGACGACCTCGACGTCCACCAGCGGATCGTCCGACCCCAGCGCCTCCACCCCGAGCTGCGTGTGCTCCCGGTACCGCCCCGCCTGGGGCGCCTCGTACCGGAACATCGATCCCAGGTACCAGAACTTCACCGGCAGCTGCTGGGTGTGCATGCCGTGGTCAACGAACGCGCGGGCGACCGGTGCGGTGCCTTCGGGACGCAGCGTCAGGGAGCGCCCGGAGCCATCCAGAAACGTGTACATCTCCTTGCGGACGATGTCCGTGCTGGTCCCCACGCCGCGCACGAAGACCTCGGTCTCCTCGAACATCGGTGTCTGGATGTGTCCGTAGCCGTACTCGGCGAAGAGGCGGGAGGCCTCCGCGACCACGTGGTCACGGATGCGTCCCTCGTCGGGCAGGACGTCGCGGGTTCCGCGGGGCGGCATCGGTCGGCTACCCCCGCCCCGCCGGATCGAAACCGTTCTTCTCGAGCCATTTCCGCACGCGGTACCGGTGCAGCATGTTGTCGAAGAACCATCCGAACCCCAGGAGGATGACGAACATGAAGACCGTCGAGATGATCACCGCGCCGATCGGCTGGCCCATCGCGGCGAGGATCACGGCGAACAGGATGGTGGCGATCACCGTCCGGACCATGACGCTGCGGAACGTGGGCTTGATGGGCGCACCCTGGGGCAGCCGGGGCTGACCGCCCTTCGGGAGGGCCTCTCCCGACTGACGGGCCTCGTACCGCGCGTTCTTGATGGGCGGAGGCCCGGCGTTCGGCCGCCGACGACGCTTCTTGGCGATGACTGGCTCCCTTGCTTACGGATCGATCGTTGCGAACGGACGTGGCAGCTGCGACTCGAGCACCTGACCGGGCCGGAATCCTCGCAGGCCGAGCGTACCGGGGGTGACACCGGCCACGGCGGCGCGCGGGATGAGACCGACGAGCTCGCTGTCCCCGGCCCGCCCCCCGAGGCGTTCCGCCTCCCGATGGACCGCCGCGATGGCCGCCGCCGGGGGTGTCCGGCGGAAGTCTTCCAGGTTCATGGACACCTGCGCCGCCCCGGCCGACGACAGATAGAGGCCGAGCGCCCGCAGACCGGGGAGACCTCCCCCGCTCTCACGGATGCGCGCCGCGATCACACGGGCGTCGGCCAGACCCCCGTCGGCCAGCCAGACGTTGAGGGCGATGAGCGGATCGCGCGCACCCACCAGGACGGCGCCGGCCGTGGCATGCATGCGCGGCGGTCCGTCGTCGGGGATGAGGACGCCGTCGTCGATGCGTGAGGCCAGGCCGTCCACCCCACCGGCGCGGAAGTCGTGCGGACGGGTCCGCGAGGGGTTCGTGGCGAGCTCGCCGTAACGGAAGACGGGGATGAGCAGCTCGGAGCCGATGCGCTGGGAGATGCTCGTCGCGAGCTCGACCGCCAGCGGCATGTCGGCGGGCTCGCGGGCGACGATGGGCACCACGTCCAGCGCTCCCACCGTGGGATGAACACCCCGCAGGCGACGGACGTCGATGGCGTCCATGGATGCCGCCGCCAGATCCACCATGGCGTCCTGAACGGCGAGGGGGTGGCCGGCGACGCTGAAGACGGTGCGATCGTGGTCGGGATCGGAGTGCACGTCCATGATGCGGACGCCGTCGCGGGCGATGGCGTCCTCCAGATCGCGCAGCACCCACGGGTCGCGCCCCTCGGCCACGTTGGGCACGGCGACGACCACCGGTGGATCGACACCGAGAGGAGGGTGTTCGGCAACGCCGATCTGACCAGTATCGCTATCGTTCACCGGTAATACCGTGAGTACTCTCGTCCGCCTCCTCGCATTCCTCCGACCATACCGTGTCCAGGTCACCGTGACGGCGACGGCTGCCGCGCTGATCATGGCCTGCTCGGCCGCCATCCCCTGGTTCGCACGCGTCATCATCGACGACGTCATCAAGGGCGGGCGACGCGACCTGCTCGGGCCGCTGGTCGGCGCCATCGTCGGCGTGGGCCTGCTGCGGATGGGTCTCGCCGCGGTCCGCCGTGTCGTATCGGGCAACGTCAGCCTCGGTGTGGAGTTCGACCTGCGCGGGCACATGTTCGACCACCTCCAGCGCCAGTCGTTCCGCTACTTCGACCGTATGCCCGTCGGGCAGCTCATGTCGCGGGCGACGAACGACCTGCAGATCATCCGTTTCTTCCTGGGGTACGGACTCGTCTTCATCTTCTCCAACGTCTTCGCGCTGGTGCTCTACAGCGTCCTCCTCTTCCTGATCGACCCGTTGCTCACCGCCCTCGCGCTGCTCATGGCCCCCGCGCTCATCGCGGTCGCGTGGCGGTCGAGCACCCGGACCCAGCCGCTGCTGGTCGACGCTCAGCAGAAGGTCGCCGACGTGACCCAGAGCGCCGAGGAGAGCATCGTCGGGATCCGCGTGGTGAAGGCGTTCGGACAGGAGGTGCAGCAGAGCGCACGGTTCGCGGACACGTCGATGACGGCCTTCCGTACCAGCATGCGGGCCAACCGGATGCAGGCGTTCTACATGTCGTTCATGGGGTTCCTGCCGACCGTGGGGCTCGCGGTGGTCGTCGCCCTGGGCGGCATCCGCACCATCGACGGCGGCCTCACCACCGGTGAGTTCTTCCAGTACTACACGTACCTCCTCATGCTGGTCTTCCCCCTTCGGATGGTCGGGACGCTGGTGGGAAGCGCCCAGCGCGCCGCAGCCGCCGGCGTCCGGATGTTCGAGGTGCTCGACGCCGAACCCGACCTGACCGAACCGGACGATCCCCGTCCGCTGCCCGACGGCGCCGGTCACGTGCGGTTCACGGACGTGTCGTTCGGACATGAGACCCCGACCGGCCTGCTCCGCGACATCGATCTGGACATCCCGGCGGGACGCGTAGTCGCCCTCATCGGCGCGACCGGATCCGGCAAGACGACACTGGCCCAGCTCATCCCCCGCTACTACGACGTGACGGGTGGGTCGGTGACGCTGGACGGCGTCGACGTGCGCGACCTCGACCTGAACGACCTGCGGCGGGCCGTGGGCGTCGTGGCGCAGGAGCCCTTCCTCTTCAGCCTGTCGGTGCGCGACAACATCGCCTACGGATGCCCGGATGTGAGCGACGGGCAGATCCGCGAGGCGGCCCGGATCGCCATGGCACAGGACTTCATCGAGGCCCTCCCCGACGGGTACGACACCATGATCGGCGAGCGCGGCTACACCCTGTCGGGCGGGCAGCGGCAGCGCATCGCCATCGCCCGTGCGGTGCTCACCGACCCGCGGGTCCTGATCCTCGACGAGGCCACGGCGTCCGTGGACGCCACCACCGAGCGCGAGATCCAGACCGCGCTTCGCGGGGTGATGCGGGATCGCACCACGATCATCATCGCCCACCGTCTGTCCACCATCGCGCTCGCCGACGAGATCGTGGTGTTGGGCGACGGCGTGATCGCCGCACGCGGAACACACGAGACGCTCCACGAGACCAGTGATCTGTACCGCGACATCCACGACGCGGGGCTGGTCACGAGCGCTCCGGAGGTCGGCTGATGACGATGGGTGGCCGACCGGGGCCTCCGACCGTGCTCAGCAGCACCGGGCAGGCGCCGCCCGAGCGCATCCCGGTGCGGATGTTGCGGAAGCTCCTGCCCTACTTCCGCCCGTACCGCTGGCAGGTGGTCGCAACACTGCTGCTGATGGCCCTGGTGTCGCTCTCCGGTCTGGTGTCACCCGCACTGGTCCAGATCGCCATCGACCACGGCATCGAGGAGAGCGACAAGTCCGTGATCGTCTGGGCGGTCACCCTCCTCGTGGCGGCGGGCGTCGTCGGCTGGATCGCCGGATACGGACAGACGTATCTGGCGGCGTGGGTCGGCGAACGCATGCTGTTCGACATCCGCACACGCACGTTCTCGCACATGATGAACCTCTCGCTGGGCCATCACGAGAAGACCCCGACCGGGGTCAGCGTCAGCCGCCTCACCAGCGACATCGAGGCGCTCCACCAGCTCGTGACCGAGGGGGTCACCACCCTCGTCGTCCAGGGGCTCACCTTCGTCGGTGTCATCGTCATCCTATTCGGCTACGACTGGCAGCTCGCGCTCTGGGCCTTCGCGGTGTTCCCGCTGCTGATCGTGGCCACCGCGGTGTTCCGGCTGGCGTCGGCCGGTGCGTACCGCCGCACGCGCGAGCGCATCGCGCACGTCCTCGCCGTACTGCAGGAGTCGATCTCCGGGGTCCGGGTCGTCCAGGGATTCGGCCGCCAGCGCGCGGCCCAGACGAACTTCCGGGAGGTCAACGCGGAGTACCGCGAGGCCAACATGCAGACCATCCGGATCTCCGCCGTGTACTTCCCCGGCGTCGAGTTCCTGACCGCCGTCGGCACGGCCCTTGTGCTGTTCTTCGGGACACGACGGGTGATGGACGGCGACCTCACCGTGGGGGTCCTGGTGGCGTTCGTCGGTTACGTGGTCATCTTCTTCGACCCGATCCAACAGCTCTCGCAGCTGTACGGGACGTTCCAGTCGGCGATGGCCGCCCTCGAGAAGATCCTGAACGTACTGGAGACGGAGCCTGAGCTGGTCGACCGTCCCGGCGCCGTCGATCTGCCCGAGATCCGAGGTGAGGTCGCACTGCGCGACGTCACCTTCGCGTACGGCGAGACCCCGGTCCTGCGCGACGTCGACCTGACCATCGCGGCCGGGAGCACCGTCGCCCTGGTCGGCGAGACGGGGGCCGGGAAGTCGACCCTGGCCAAGCTCATCGCCCGGTTCTACGACCCGACCGAGGGCGCGGTCCTGATCGACGGCCACGATCTGCGCGACGTGCGGCAGGACTCGCTGCGGGCGCAACTGGGCATCGTCCCGCAGGAGGGTCACGTGTTCCGGGGATCCGTGGCCGACAACCTCCGCTTCGCCCGTCCCGAGGCATCTGACGACGAGCTGTGGGCGGCGCTCGACGCCGTGGGCGCGCATGACCTGGTCGCAGCGCTGCCGGAGGGACTCGACACCGAGTTGGAGGAACGGGGCTCGCGCCTGTCGGCCGGCCAGCGTCAGATCATCGCGTTCGCCCGCGCCCTCGTGGCGGATCCGCGCCTGCTCATCCTGGACGAGGCCACCTCGTCCGTGGACCTCCGCACCGAGCGGCAGATCGAGACCGCACTGGAGCGGCTCCTGGCCGGGAGGACGGCGATCGTCATCGCCCATCGCCTGTCGACCATCCGGCGCGCCGACCGGATCATCGTGGTCGACCACGGACGCATCGTGGAGGACGGCACGCACGACGAACTCATCGAGCGTGGTGGCCGCTATGCGGAGCTCTACGCAAGCTGGCAATCCTGACGAGGCGAGCCCTGACGCGGGCGGTGGTGGGCGGTGAACACGAGTCGATGTGACGGCGGTCGTGGTGTGTCACACGACGATCGCGGTGTGCTACGCTGACCGGCGCCCGTACGGGGGTCCGATGGGGGATCGTCTAGCGGTAGGACGCCGGGTTCTGGCCCCGGTAGCGGGGGTTCGAATCCTCCTCCCCCAACTCGAGTTCTCTCCATAGCGGGCAATGGCAGTGGCACCACAGGGCGCATTCGTCTAGGGGCCTAGGACGCCGGCCTCTCACGCCGGTAACACGGGTTCGAATCCCGTATGCGCTACTCCACCGGAACCCCCGCTCGTCGGGGGTTCCGTCGTTGTGGGCCGGTAGCCGGCACGTCCGCGCACGGTTGCGGTGTACGCTCCCGACGTGGTCGGGGGGCCTCTACCCTCGTCCGCACCGGGATCTCGGCCGTTTCCCGCGGCCGGGCTCCCATATGAGCAGCACGCCGGGGCGGCCGAGCGGCTCAGACCGTGCCCTGTGCCCCCGTGACCACGGCGACCTCACCCGCGAGTGCGGCGTTCGCCACGATGAGCTCGCGATTGACCTCCGAGGTGCGTCCCTCCGTGGACTCGTTCAGCATCCGCAGCACGTGCGGCGTGACGTCGGGCCCGGCGACACCGGTCTCACGCGCCTGCGCGACGGCCTCGTCCGTGAGGGCCGCGATGTCGTCGAGCGAGCGGTCCGGGGGTCGCACGAGCAGAACGGCACCACCACCCAGGTCCCAGTGGACGCGCGCCATCGCCGCCGCCTCGGCCGGAAGCTCGACCCGCGACGAGACCGGCGGGCCTCCACCCCGGGCGTAGAACAGCGGGATCGTGTCCGTGCGCCATCCCAGGACGGGGATACCGAAGGTCTCGAGCATCTCGGCCGTCGCACCCACGTCCAGGAGGGACTTGATGCCCGCGCTCACGGTGATCACAGGACACGACGCGAGAGCCGGCAGATCGGCGGACACGTCGGGAGGCGCCGGGAACTCCCGGTGGACACCGCCCAGTCCCCCGGTCGCCATGACCCGGATCCCGACCGTCCGGCAGACCGTCACCGTGGCGCCGACCGTTGTGGCACCCAGCGTGCCCTGGACCACGCACGACGCCAGGTCGCGGGGACCGCACTTGCGCACCCGTTCGGCGTCGGTTCCGAAACGTTCCAGCTCGTCGCGCGTCATGCCGACCCGGATCTCGCCGTTCGACCACGCCCACCGTTGCGGGCACGGCTCCGCTGGCACGTACGGCCTCCTCCGACGCCTGTGCCACCATCACTCCGTCGGGATGCGGGAATCCGTGCGATACGAGGGTCGTCTCGAGGGCGACGACCGGCCGTCCCTCGCTCAGTGCATCGCGGACCTCGTCGCCCAGTCGGATCATCGGACGGGCGAGGATGCCGGTGCGGCCACCTCGCGCATCGGGGGAAGTGCCCCCTGACGTCCACTGCACATGGTCGCGGCCTGGCAGCCGCGTGCGATGGCGTCCTCAAGATCCTGACCCATCAGGAAGCCCGCCACGAAGGCCTCCTCCACCCCGCCCGGATCCACGACGGCGACCTGCGGTGCCGACACCTCGTGGGTGAGCTCGTGGCAGTGGACGACCCTGCTGCCGTCGTCCCGCCTCACGACCCTGGTCGCCAGCGACGGTCGGCGTCCCAGTTCGCCGTACTGCTCCTGGGAGCCGAAGAGGATGCACGGGCGGATCGCCATGAGGCGTCGTGTGACGACGGCGGCACCCACATATCGGATCATGGAGGCCGCGGGCAGGCTCACCGAGACCTTGGCCCCCGTTCGACGGGCCATGGCGGTCGCCGTCAGCGCAAGCTCGGAGGCGGGGCGGGTGAGCAGGTTGTGACCCGAGATGTGAAGGGCGCCGAGGTCGGTGAACCACCCCGGATCCAGATCCGCGGGGGTGAGATCCAGCGACCACGGGTTCGGCGACTTGCCGTCGCCGGCCAGGAGGGAGGAGACGGCACCGTCGTCGGCGCTCACCACCGGACCGCGCATCCGCACCCCCCGGGTGAACAGATCCGCGGCGGCGACCTGGGCCACCACGTCGTCACCGCGAGCACCGATCAGATCGGCCTCACCACCGAGCGAGGCCACCCAGGCGGCCACGACCGCCACGCGTCCGTCGATGGTCACGCGCGTGCGGGCCGGCGCTCCTCCGCCGAACGATCGATCCCGTCGCAACACGATGTCGCGATGTATGTCTCCGAGCGTGATAACGCGCATTGCGTGATTGTGACGATCGCTGACGACCGTCGCACTCCCCAATGGTCGGGGTCGAAGATGAGGTTCCTACAGATTGGACCTGGCCGGACGGTCAGTATCCACCGGGAGCGGCCTCCGCGGGAGCCTCACCGGTTAGCTTCCTTTCGCCATCGGGCCGAATGACGGGGCGGTGACGGTATCCCCGGGAGGAGCGAACGTCCCGAGACGAGCCGCTACGCTGGCCGCATGAAGATCGGAGTCCTCACCGGGGGAGGAGATTGCCCCGGCCTCAACGCCGTCATCCGTTCGGTCGTCCGCGTGGGCGAGAACGTGCATGGGAACACCCACCTGGGGATCCGCCACGGCTGGCGCGGTCTTCTGGAGAAGGAGACGATCCCCCTCGGCCTGCAGCAGGTGGCCGGCATCCTTCCCCGCGGCGGGACCATCCTGTCGACGTCGCGCACCAACCCGTTCAAGGACGGCGACGGCGGACAGGCCTGTGCCGACAACGCCAAGGAGCTCGGTCTCGACGCCCTGATCGCGATCGGCGGCGAGGACACCCTCGGTGTCGCCAACCGGCTGTCCGAGGAGTTCGGACTCCCGTGCGTCGGGGTACCCAAGACCATCGACAACGATCTGGACGGCACCGACTACACCTTCGGTTTCTTCACGGCGGTCGACATCGTCACCGAGGCGCTCGACCGCGTCCACACGACCGCCGAGTCGCACGACCGGGTGATCGTGGTGGAGGTCATGGGCCGGCACGCCGGATGGATCGCCACCTACGCCGGTATCGCCGGTGGGGCCGACTTCATCCTGATCCCCGAAGATCCGCAGCCCATCGAACGGGTCTGCGACGCCGTGGTCTCCCGGCACGAGAGCGGTCGCCACTTCTCCATCATCGTGGTGAGCGAGGGCTTCCAGTTCTCGGAGGATCCCGACGACGGACCGGTGGACGAGTTCGGCCACCGCGATCTCTCGAAGGCCGCCATCGGCGAACGGGTCGCCGCCCTCGTCTCCAGTCGCACGGGGTACGAGGCGCGCTCGGTGGTCCTGGGGCATGTGCAGCGCGGGGGCTCGCCCAACGCCTTCGACCGGATCCTGGCCACCCGCTTCGGCGCGCTCGCGGCGGATCTCGTGGCACAGGGGAAGTTCGGCCGCATGGTCGCCCTCCGCGGTGACGAGGTGATCGACATCCCGATCAGCGAGGGTGTCGCGCGACTGAAGACCGTGCCGCCGGAGCGCTACGCGGTGGCCCGTCCCTTCTTCGGTTTCTAGCCACACCACCCCTTTTATCGTCACTATCACGTCTCGGGCGCGCGCTATTTGATCGTCTACAGTGCAGCCCCCTGACGTCCGGCGCCCGTCCGGCTCACATCCATCCCCGCATGCCGCCCCGTCCGACGAAGGCGGGCGCCATGCTGTTACCCTCGACAACCGATGCCGCGCTCACTCATCATCTGCGAAAAGCCCTCGGTCGCCCGTGACGTGGCCGCCGCCCTGCCCGGGAAGTTCACCAAGGCCGGTGACTTCTACAAGGGCACCAAGTACATCGTCGCGTTCGCCGTCGGCCACCTGGTCGAGCAGATCGACCCCGACGGGTACGACCCCAAGTTCAAGAAGTGGGTCTACGAGGACCTGCCCATCGTCCCGGACACCTTCAAGTACCACGCCCGCGACGCGAGGGCGTCCAAGCAGCTGAAGGCATTGCACAAGCTGATGGCCGACGACGACGTCGACGTGCTCGTCAACGCCTGCGACGCGGGGCGCGAGGGCGAGCTCATCTTCAAGCTCATCCTGGAGACGGCCCCGAAGAAGGCGCACGACAAGCCCGTCAAGCGCGCCTGGTTCAGCTCGATGACCAAGCAGGCCATCCGCGACGCCTTCGACAACCTGCGCGACGACGAGGAGATGCAGCCGCTGGAGGCCGCGGCTCGCGCCCGCAGCGAGGCCGACTGGCTGGTCGGCATGAACGCCACGCGCGCGGCGACCACCAAGGCCGGATCCGTGCGCAAGGTGCTGAGCCTGGGACGGGTGCAGACCCCGACGCTGGCGCTCATCGTGGCGCGCGACCTTCAGATCCAGGCGTTCGTCCCGCAGGACTACTGGGAGGTGCACGGCACCTTCACCACCGCGGAGGGCGCGGTCTACAACGGCCTCTGGCACGAGGGGTCCAAGAACCGTCTCGACGCGGCCGACGCCGCCGCGGCTATCGTCGCTGTGACGAATGGCGCGCCGGCGGTCGTCGAGAGTCTCGAGACCAAGCCCCAGACCGAGCAGGCGCCCCTCCTCTACGACCTCACCACGCTGCAGCGCGAGGCCAACAGCCGCTTCGGCTTCGCGGCCCAGCGGACCCTGTCGACGGCCCAGGCGCTGTACGACCAGCACAAGCTGCTGACCTATCCACGGACCAACTCGCGCTACCTGTCCGGCGACATGGTGGGCGACCTGAAGTCGATCGCGGCGAACGTGGGATCCGCGGCACCGGTCTACGCCGACGCGGCCCGGTTCGTGCTCGCGCTCGAGAAGCTTCCGCTGGGCAAGGTCGTGAACGACGCCAAGGTCACGGACCACCACGCGATCATCCCGACCAACGCGGATCACGACCTCGCGCGCCTGACCAACGACGAGCGACGTATCTACGACATGGTGGCCCGCCGGTTCCTCGCCGTGTTCCACCCCGCCGCGAAGTTCGAGAACACCGTGGTCGAGACGCGCTGCGCCGAGCACCTCTTCCGCAGCCGCGGCAAGGTGATGATCGAGGCCGGCTGGCGCGCCGTCTACGGCGAGGAGGCCGACGAGGCGGCGGCGTCCGGCAAGGCGAAGGACGAGAACGAGAAGGACCAGAAGCTGCCTCAGCTCACGCAGGGCGAGGCGGTCACCTGCACCGAGTCGGAGTCGCTGGCCAAGCAGACCAAGCCGCCGGCGCGCTACTCCGAAGGAACGCTGCTGCGCGCCATGGAGACGGCCGGAAAGCTCGTCGACGACGACGAGGCCGCGGAGGCCATGAAGGACGCGGGCCTCGGTACCCCGGCCACCCGTGCGGCGACCATCGAGCGTCTCATCGACGCCGACTACGTCGAGCGCGACGGCCGCAGCCTGCGCGCCACCGAGAAGGGCATCGGCCTCGTGCAGATGCTCGGCGACCACGCCCTGACCAAGGCCGAGCTGACCGGGCAGTGGGAGCAGCGCCTCAACCGCATCCAGCGCGGCGAGGAGACCCACGACGACTTCCGCCGGGACGTCGAGACGTTCACAGGCGACGTGGTCACGTGGTTCGCCGACAAGGACCGCGACGACCTCCGCATCGAGCGGCGTGAGCTTGCCAAGTGCCCCACCCCCGGCTGCGAGGGGATGATCGTCGAGTATCCGAAGAGCTACGGCTGCAACAGCTACAAGAGCAAGGACGAGCCGGGCTGCGGGTACACGCTGTGGAAGCGGCAGAACGGCAAGACCCTTACGTTCGACGCCGCCATGGAGCTGATCGCCCTGGGCAAGTCGAGCAAGGATCTGGAGGCCGAGCGCGAGATCATCGGCCCCTGCCCCACCGAGGGATGCGACGGCGAGATCATCGAGCGCACGCGCAGCTACGGCTGCACCAGCTGGAAGAGCCGCACCGAGACCGGCTGCGGTTATGTCATCTGGAAGAAGGTCCGCGGCCAGAAGGGCGAGGTCGACGTCGAGACCGCCAAGCGCATGGTGGCCGCCGGCGAGACCAACGCGACGCCGTCCCCGTCCAAGGAGCCGGTCGGCGAGTGCCCGACGCCCGGATGCGGCGGATCGATCGTCGAGAACTCACGGGCGTACGGCTGCACCAGCTGGAAGAGCCGGAAGAACCCCGGCTGTGGCTTCGTGATCTGGAAGCGCGAGAAGGGCCACGATGTCACCCGCGAGGAGGCGGCGGAGCGCATCGCCGAGGCCCAGAGCGCGAATGCATCGGGCGCGAAGGACAAGGCGCGCGAGCCCGCGGCGTCGTGACTCCCGAGCGGGTGACGGCGCACGTCCTGTCGCGGGCGTCGCTCACCTTCTCGCGCGCGTCGGGCCCCGGCGGGCAGCACCGCGACCACACGGAGAACCGGGCCGAGCTCGTCGTGGGCGTGGATTCCCTGGACGGTCTTCCCGAACCACTGATCACCCGCCTTCGCGAGGGCCTGCGCCTGGATCGACGGCCGCTCCGGCTGGTCTCGCAGCGCGACCGGTCGCGTGACCGCAACCGCCAGCACGTCGAGCGGGCGCTGCACGAGCGGATCGCGGCGGCTCTGGCTCCGCGGCGTGCACGTGTGGCGACGCGTCCGTCGAAGGCCTCGGTGGCCCGCCGGTTGGATCAGAAGGCGCGACGGTCGAGCACGAAGGCGCTGCGCCGCCGCCCGCCGACGGACTGACCCTCCGTACCGACGACGACGCAACCACCTCTGGCCTGACAACCGGCGGTCAGGTGGCGTGTCCGCTCCGCCGAGCGAACGTCAGATGGATGACCCCGCTGGGAGAGGTCACCGCTTCGATCCGGAAGCGATGCTCGAGGCCCTCGAGCCCGTCCCACAGTCGCTCGCCCCGGCCGAGAAGGATCGGCACGACGACGATGTGCATTTCGTCGATGAGATCGGCCCGCAGGAACTCGCGGATCGTGGTGGTGCCCCCGCCGATGCGAACGTCGAGATCGCCGGCGAGTTCACGCGCTCGCGCGAGCGCGTCTGCGGGCTCGGCGTCGACGAAGTGGAAGACGTTGCCGCCCTCCATCTCCAGAGGGGGACGCGGATGGTGCGTGAGGACGACCACGGGAGTGTGGAAGGGCGGATCGTCGCCCCACCAGCCCCGCCAGTCCTCGTCCGGCCACGGCCCCGGCTTGGGCGCGAACTTGTGGCGCCCCATGATCTCGACGCCGATTCCGGTGTTCCAGCGGCTCGCAAACGTCTCGTCGATGCCGACGGAACCCTCCTGCTCACCGTGAAAGCCCATCTCCGTGAATGTGCGGGTCGGAATGGCCCAGTCGAGCAGCCGGCGTCCGGCATGACCGAACGGTGCATCCAGTCGTTGATCCTCACCGACGCCGAAGCCGTCGAGTGAGATCGAGAAGTTGTGAACGCGAACGAGTGACATGGTGCCCTGCTATCGATCGGTGGCCTGAGATCTCGTGACGTGGTCGGCGAGCTTGCGCAACGTCTGCCGACCGCCCTCGACGGCGCGGTATCTCTCGACCGCCACGTCACGCAGTTCCTTCGTGGGGAACACCGTGCACAGCACGACGCGGGTGCCGTTGCCTGCCGGTTCGAAGGCCAGGGACGACACGAAGGCGTCAGGATCGTCACGGACCTCTCCGTGCACCAGCTCGATCCGCTCCGGCGGAACGATCTCCCGCCACATGATCCACTCGGGATAGTGAGTGCCATCGGGGCCGTGCATCGTGAAGTCCCACTCCCCGCCGACGCGGAACTCGAACGAACGGGTGGTGGTGCTGAACCCCTGGGGCCCCCACCACCGGGCGAGGTGCCGGACCTCGGTGAAGGCCTCGAAGACCAGTTCACGCGGAGCGTCGATGATGTGCGAGACCACGATCTCACGGTCGGTCGTCTCGCTCACGACGACTCCTCCCGTCGCGCCTCACCGAGGTTCCGTACATAGTCGCCCAGACGGTCGAAGCTCTCGTGCCAGAACTGCTCGAAGCCACCGAGCCATTCCTGCACCGGGAGCAACCCCGTCGCATCCAGGTCGTACAGCCGCTGTTTGCCCGCGCCGCGGACCCGGACCAGTCCGACCTCGCGGAGCACTCGCAGGTGCTTGGACGCCTGCGGCTGCGTCATGCCCAGTTCCTGGGCCAGCTCCCCGACCGCTCGCTCACCGCCTCGCAACCGCATCAGGATCTCCCGACGCTGTGGCTCCGCGATCGCGTTGAACGCATCGGATGTCGTCGCCGCTCGTGCCATGGCGCGCATCATATTCCTATATCGACATATATCAAGCCTGGCGGCACCCGTCTCACCCGCACATCCGGGACGGAAATCGGGCCCGTGCACCCCCGCGGCCGACGATCGGGTGAGCGGCCCCGGATCGGACCGCCCGCGGCTACCAGATGATCTGGCTGATCGCGTAGATGGCGATGCCGGCGAGCCCGCCGATCACGGTGCCGTTGATCCGGATGAACTGCAGGTCACGACCGACGGCCAGCTCTACCCGGCTCGCGGCGTCGTGCGGGTCCCAGCGTTCGACGGTCGTCGCGATCAGATCGCCCGCCTGGTGGCGGTGCTCCTCCAGCAGGTAGCTCACGGCGGCCTCGACCCAGCGATCGATCTTGCCCTGAAGCTCCGGCTCGGCGGCGACGGTGACCCCGATGGCCTGGACCTCCTCGGCGATCTGGGTGCGCAGCATGGAGGAGGGATCACGTGCCTGCTTCTGCAGCATCACCTTGAAATCGGTCCACAGCGACGCCGTCCAGGTCCGCACGGCGGGTTGCGACAGGATCTGCATCTTGATCTCCTCGCCGCGTTCGATGAGAACGGGATCGTTCTGCAGCCGATCCGCCAACGTCACAAGCCGACCGTCCAGGTAGGCGCGGAACTCATGGTGGGGATCCGCCCCGACCTCACGGACGAAGCTCTGGATGGCGTCGTAGATCTTGTTGAAGATGCGGTCGTCGATGGCCTCGGGAACCCACCAGGGCGACTCCTTGCCGAATCGCTGGCGCAGGTTCTCCCGGTGCTCGCGAAGGAATCGCTCGGCACCTCTGAGGCCCGCGTCCACCAGCTCGGCGTGGCGACCGTCCTGTGTGGCGACAGCCAGCACGCGACCGGCCAACGGGGCCAGCGGCACCCTGCGCACCCACGTGTCGAGGGAGCGCTCGATCGCCAGCTGCACCCGATCGTCACGCAGGACCTGTGTGACGCCGGCGATGGCGGCGGACGCGTGCCGGGCGACGACCTGGGCGTTCTCCTCCCGCGAGACCCATTCCGCCGCCCGGTGGGTGATCTGCGCGCCACGGAGCTTCTCGATCACGACGTTGGCCGTGAGGAAGTTCTCCTCCACGAACGAGCCGATGGCACGCCCCAGCTGGTCCTTACGTGTCGGGATGAGCGCGGTGTGCGGCACCGGGACACCCAGGGGATGACGGAAGAGCGCCGTCACCGCGAACCAGTCGGCCAGTCCGCCCACCATGGACCCCTCGGCCGCCGCGGACACGTAACGGAGCCATCCGTAGTCACCCTCGAAGATGTGGGCCACGATGAAGACGACGGCCGACAGCACCAGAAGCCCGGTCGCCCGACGCTTCATCCGCCGAAGGGCCTGCGCCCGTGCCTCGTCGTCGTATCCGGAAATCAGAACGCGGTCGCTCATCCGATGAAAGTCTGACAGCGCGATCGGTGGAGATTTCCGCCCAGGCGCCGATAGGTGAATGACGGATCTTCGTTCACGAGACGGAACAGGCACCCGCGCCCGCACCGGATCGTAGCCGCGAAGACCGCTTCTCACACCCTGTCGTTACCTGATCGACCTCGAACGGAGCACGTTTGAACGTAGATGACGCCATCCGCCTGCGGCGCAGTGTCCGCCGGTACTCGGACCGTCCTGTGCCCGACGGCGTTGTCGACGAGTGCCTCCGTCTCGCTCTGCTGGCGCCCACCGGCGGGATGGCCCAGGCCTGGAGCTTCATCGTGGTGCGGGATACTGAGGTGCGCACGCAGCTGGCCGAGCTTGTGATCGACGGCGGCGCGGAGTACTTCGCCACGGTCCGTCCGCCCGAGGAAGGCGCCACCGCACGCGAGCACGCGCGCTGGGCCGCCTACTACGCCGAGAAGACCCTCGGCAGCTACGTCGACGTCCCGGTGTGGATCGTCGCGACGCGCGTCCCCCGCAGCATCTTTCCCGAGGACCAGGCGAACCGGGAGCGCGAGGCCGACCTGATGTCGGTGGCGTTCGCCATGGAGAACCTCTTCGTGGCCGCGCGCGCCCGCGGCATCGGGACGGTGCCCACGGTCTTCCACTGGTACCGCGACGCCGAGTTCCGCGCGCTTCTGAACATCCCGGACCACATCGACGTCCCGATCATCACGCCGTTCGGCTATCCGGTCGAGTTCCCCACGTCCCTTCCCCCGGCCCTCAAGAGCCTGCGCCGTCCGTGGCACTCGCTGGTCTTCGACGACGGCTGGGAGAAGCCCCATGCGCGGGCGGGCTCGGTGGACACCCCGTCGAAGACGCCGAAGGCGGCCGAGGCCACGAAGGGAGAGCGCGAGCGCACTCCGAAGGCTTCGAAGGACGACGCCGCAAGCCCATCCGCCCCGGCGAAGCAGGCGCCCCCGCCCGCTCCCGCCGCACCGGAGACGGTCACCGCACCCGCACCGCGAACGACCGACGCACCGAAGCCGACGGCATCGAGCGCCTCCACGTCACCGCAGACGCCGAAGACCTCATCCCGCCGGGATGCGCCCGCACCCGTCACCGCGTCCACGTCGACTCCGTCGTCGGACGCTCCGAGTGCCCCGGTGTCGGCACCGGCATCCACGACATCCGCGACCGCGGTCGTCGAGGCACCGGCACCGACGAAGCCCGATCCCGAGCCGGCGACACCACTCCAGACCGCGGCTTCGAGCACAACCGTCGACGCGTCTGACGCAGCAACCACGTCCGCTGCACCACCACCGGCACCGCCTCGGGAGAGGTCGGAGAAGACCAAGAAGGCGACTTCTCCGAAGAAGACGCAGGAGAAGACCGCCTCAACATCGGACGACACGGACGCTCGCACCGACGACGGTCCGACTCCGGCCACCGCCACGGCTTCTGACGGCACCGAACCGCCGCGGAAGACGGCTCCGGCCAAGTCCGCACCGCAATCAAGCGACACCGACACGCGGCACAAAGACACGACAACGACCACAGCCGCAACTCCTGAAGCATCCATTCAGGCACCGGGGAAGGCACCTGTCGAGGCCGACAAGACCGACGCGCGCGCCGAGGGCGACGCCCCCACCCCGGCGGCACCACCGCAACCAGCTCCCGCGACGACGGGCAAGGACGCGGGACCAGCGCGGAAGACGACATCCGCGAAAGCCGCGCCAGCATCGGACGAAACCGACACGCGCGCCGAGGGCGACGCTCCACCCCCGACCACCGCTCCCGAGGGGTCGGACGCCGATCCCACCCCTGACGCGACCGATCCCTCGGAGTCGGCGTCCGCACCGCCCGAACCCGCCGACGAGGTCGTCCCGACGTCCACAGACCGCGCATCCGACGACACGGATGCGGCTCTCGAGTCGACGGCCGACACCACCACCGATCACGGCACCACGACCGCCGGCCCCCGCGCATCCGAACCTCTCCCCGCGTCGGAGGTACTCGCGGCCGCCCGTACGGAGCTCGGCCTCAGCCGGATCGAGATCGCGGAGATCGTGGGCGCCACCCCGCGCCTGATCGACGAGTGGATCTCGGGCGAATCGGAACCCGGACGTCACCTCAGCGATCAGATCGAGGCGCTCCGGGGAGTCGTCACCGCCATCCACGACACCATGTCGACACGCGCGGCCCGGGTCTGGCTCGGCATCCCGTCGGCCGAGCTCGACTACTACACGCCCCTCGACGTCCTCCGACGCGGCGAGCTCTACCTCCTGGAGCGCACGCTCCGCGAGCGGCCCCGGGACATCACGCTCGGAATGATGCTGCGCCCCAACCGGGACGAGTCGCCCGATGACGAGGACACGTCACGCCGGAACACCTGACCTCCACCCCGTCCACACCCCGACCGATCTGAGACACATGCCTCCGACCACAGCCCCGCCCGCCCAGACGACGGCCAACGCGTCCACGGTCGCCCGTGCCATCGAGACCAACCTGGCCCGGGTGATCCACGGCAAGGAGGAGGCCGTCCGCCTGGCGGTGGTGACGCTGCTGGGCTCCGGCCACCTGCTCCTGGAGGACGTTCCCGGCGTGGGCAAGACCCTGTTCGCAAAGGCACTCGCCCGGTCCATCCACGGTGAGCTGCGACGCATCCAGGGTACTCCGGACCTTCTGCCCGCCGATCTGACCGGTGTGGCCGTGCTCGATCAGCGTGACGGCTCGTGGCGTTTCCGCGAGGGGCCGCTCTTCGCGAACATCGTGCTGGTCGACGAGATCAACCGTGCGACGCCCCGTACGCAGTCGGCTCTTCTGGAGGCCATGGAGGAGCGTCAGATCTCCGCCGACGGAAGCACCCGGGTCCTCCCCGACCCGTTCATGGTAATCGGCACCCAGAACCCGCACGAGCACCACGGCACGTTCCCGCTCGTCGAGGCGCAGCGCGATCGCTTCACCATGGTGCTGAACCTCGGGATGCCGTCACGCCTGTCCGAGATGGCCATCCTGCGCGGGGAGGTCGGCACCGACATGCTCGACCTCATCGCCCCCGTCGTGGACACCGTGACGCTGCACCGGGCCATCGACGTGGTCCGGACCGTCCACGTGGCCGAGCCCATCGCGGAGTACATCCTCGACATCGTCGGGACGACACGTGATCACGACCAGATCGAGCTCGGAGCGAGTCCCCGGGCATCGCTGAGCCTTCAGCGCTCGGCACAGGCCCACGCGCTGATCGAGGGCCGTGCGTACGTCGTGCCGGACGACGTCAAGACCGTCGCCGGTCCGTCACTGGCACATCGCGTCACAGCCTCCGGAGGATTCGACCTCACCCGCTCGCGCGAACTCATCGAGGAGATCCTCCGCCGGGTGCCGCCGCCACGCGGATGACGTGGGCCGGCCGCATCACGGGATGGCTCTCGTACCTGGTGTCCGCGGGACTCCTCATCGCGTTCGCGACGGGAGCACCGACGATGTGGTGGGCGGTGGCGACAATGGCCACCGGCGCGGTTGCTTGGACCATTCAGAAGAAGGCTCCTCGGCCGCGCGACGCCCATCGCCGGCCCAGCGGAATCGCCCTGAAGGGGCTCCACGGCCCGTTCTGGGGTGCACTCGGTTTCGCCCTGATGTTCTTCCTCGCGGCGCGGACGACGGGAGCCGGGTGGCTGATCGTCCTCTGTTGCCTCATCGTCGGCGTGACCATCATCGGCGCCGTGGTTCCGCCGTTCACCCTCATGCGGCTGACGGTGCGGGCGAGCGGTCCTGCGGATGCTGTCGCCGGCGAACCTTTCGCAACCACACTTGAGGTGTCACGTCCCGGGCTGGGACTGACCGCTCAGTCGCCTCAGCCCGGAGAGCTGAAGGCCGCGATCGTCGACGGCACCAATCCCCTGTGGCCGATGACCTCCGAGCGCGCCGTCATCCGCGAGATGGTCCTCGTGATCTCGTCCAGTGCCCCGATCGGCATGTTCAGCTGGTCGCGGAGGATCATCGTTCCCTTCGACCAGCCGATCCACGTCGCTCCCCGGCTGGGAACGCCGCGAGAGACGGCTGCGTCGGACGACGCCGTCGAAGGTGAGTTGACCGGCAACCGTCCCGCCCACGGCGACCACCTGCGATCGGTTCGCGAATACGCGAGCGGTGACGCCATGCGCCTCGTCCACTGGCCGGCCAGCGCCCGACGCGGAGGCCTCGTGGTGAAAGAGTTCGAGTCACCTGCCAACCCGCATCTGCACCTGGTCGTCAGGTTGCACGGGGTCCCCGAGCTGGACGAACGCATCTGTGAGGACGCCATGGCCACAGCGGTCCTCGCCCTGGAGGAGCGGCGCCCGGTGACCCTCCACACGAACGACGGAACAGCGGTGCGCGTCACCGGAGTGCGCCACCGCCGCGACGCCGGGCGCGCACTCGCCGCGGCCGCCCCGGGACCGGTCCCCGAACCCGATGGCCCTGACGGGCGCATCATCCGCCTCACCGCACGTGGTGCCGCATGACCGACGAGGTGACGAAGCCGACGCCCACCTGGATGCGCTTCCTCGGTGACCTGAGCGATGCCGGCGAGCGATCGGTCGTCACGCGTGTGAGCGCGCTCGCCGCGGCCATGATCGCCGGAGCGGCGGTCCTCATGAGCGAGCTCGACCTGGCCCTGGTGGGCTGGATATTCCTCCTTCTCATGCCGGTGGGATCGTGGTTCGCCTACCGTCGCCGCAACAGCACGAGCCCGTGGCCGAGCCTGGTGATGACAAGCGTCGCCGTGATCGCGACGCTTCTGTTCATGGCTCGCAACCGGGGCTTCAGCTCACCTGCCGAGCTGCGCGCCCCCCTCGCCGAGCTGCTCATCTTCCTGGAGATGTCGCGATCGTTCGTCACCCGGTCGCTGCGGGATCTGCGATTCACGCTGATGTCCAGCCTGACCCTGATCGCCCTCGCGGGTTCGATCGCCATGTCCATGTCGTTCATCCTGCCGCTCATGGCATGGGCGGTGACCGCCTACGTCTTCCTCATGGCGGCCTACCGCAGCGAGCTTCGCGCCATGGCCGACGGCGTGCGTCCCGAGCCGGTGCGGCAGCGCCCCCGTCTGACGGTCGCCGTCGTCACGGCGTCGCTGGCCGTGGTCGTCGCCATCGGCGCGTTCATGGTGATCCCGGCGGCCAAGTCAAGCCGCTTCCTGGCCTTCACCGCACGTCTTCCCAACGCGACCTCGGTCCCCCAGCCGGGTGGCCTGTCGAATCCGTCCCTCGGAGATCAGAACCCGTCCGGGGCCGGTGGCTCCGGCGGAGGCGGCGCGACCTCGTTCGGCTACTTCGGGTTCGCGAACGAGATGGATACGTCGATGCGGGGACGTCCGGACGACACGCTCGTCATGCGCGTACGCGCGTCGGCCCCGGATTTCTGGCGCGGCCAGAGCTTCGACACCTGGGACGGCCGGAAGTGGTCGATGTCGGACCAGCGGACGCGCGTCATCGGCGGGCAGAGCCCGATCCGGGTCCCATCCCTGGACGAAGAACCTCCGATCGCCGGCGAGGAGTTCATCCAGACCATGTACCTGGCGACGCCGGGTCCCAACCTCATCTTCGGCGCCTTCCGGCCCACCGCCGTGTACATCCCCCAGCGGGCGCTGTTCCAGATGACGGACGGAACGATCCGCACCGGCGTGGAACTGGATGACGGGGCGATCTACACCGTGGTGAGCCACCGACCGCTGGTCACCGAGAGCGGCCTCAGGAGCGCTCCCGACTCCCGGAACGCGCCGACCGCCATCCTGTCGCGGTATGCGACGCCCACGGCCTCGACGCCCGAGCGCGTGGCGGATCTGGCCGAGCGGCTCACCCGCAATCAGCCGACGACATACGACAAGGTACGCGCCATCGAAGACTGGATGGGCCGCAACACGAAGTACCAGATCGACATCCCGCCCCTTCCCGAGGGACGTGACGCCGTCGAGCAGTTCCTCTTCCACGACCGTATCGGCTACTGCGAGCAGATCGCGTCGAGCCTCGTCGTGATGTTGCGATCGCAGGGCATCCCGGCCCGGGTGACCGTGGGATTCACGCCCGGTGAGCGCAACCCCTTCACCGGCATGTACGAGGTGCGCGCCAACAACGCCCACGCATGGGCGGAGGTCTACTTCCCCGGTATCGGGTGGCAGGCGTTCGACCCGACGGCCCAGGTGCCGCTCTCGGGCGAGGGGCAGGTGGATCAGGCGCGACAGGGGCTCGGCGAGTACCTGAAGAGCAAGATGCCGGAGATCTCGACGCCCATGGTGGTGGGGATCGTCCTGCTGTCGGCCGGACTTCTCATCATCATGACGATTCGTCCGGTCCGCCGGATTCTGGCCCGTCGGCGCACACGTCGCAACCGAGGGTGGGCCGACGTCCAGCTGGAGCGCCTCGAGCGCATCGGGTCGCGGGCGGGTCACCCCCGCGACCCGGCCGCCACGGCACGCGAGTACGGCACCGTGTTGGACGACGTCGTCGGAGGGGATCCCCGGATCGAGGACGTCGTGAGCGCCCTCGAGAGCGATGCGTTCTCGCCCGAGGGCCTGGACCCAGGCTCGCGGAGGCGGATCGAGGACTTGATCGGTGCCGTGGAGGAGGACCACCGAAGGAAGCGGTGACGTCCCGCGCGACATTCGTGTCGACTCCCGCGACGAGGTGTCACAGGAGTATGAGTTTCACGTGAAACATCGAGCCTCCCATCGAGGCCGCTGGCAACCCGGGTGCCTGGCACCCGGGTTGCCAGGCGACCGCAAACGCGACGAAAGTCACGCCTTCCGCGACGTCGGTCACTGAACTTCGGCAACCGTTAACGCGAGGTCGCAGATCTCCCGCAAAGAGCAGCGGAGGTACTTGCACCCCGATCGGAAATGACCGAACATATGTTCGATGCATCCACGCCCTGCCCCCTCCGACCGATCTGCTCACGACGGTGACCCGCGATGACCATCCTCACCGTGATCATCCCGCTCTTCACCCTCCGAGTGGCGCTCCACGCCGCACGGCGCCCCTTCGACCTCCCCATCGCTCTGTCCCCGCAGCCGGGCGACCCTGCGGTGATCGGGCTCTGTACCCCGTCGGCCACGATGCTCGGAGTCGTTCCGGGTCTGCGGGTGGGCGAGGCCCTCGCCCGCTGCCCCGAGCTGGAGCTCCTCGTCCCCGACCCCGGGGGCGTGGCTCACGCACAGGAGATCATCACCTGCCGGCTCGAGAGCATCGGAGCGGCCGTCGAAGAGACGGACTCCGGCGTCTGGCGCCTCGCAACCGACGGACTCCAGCGCCTGCACGGCGGCCTCACCGGGGTCGTCCGGCGGGTGCGCTCCGTGCTCCCCGTCGGCATGGACGTGCGCATCGGATCGGGTCCCACCGTGTTCTCGTCCCTTCAGGCCGCATGTGAGGCTGCACCGCGCATCCCCCTCCATCTCCACCACGACGAGACCGCAGAGTTCCTGGCACCACTCCCCATCGGACGCCTCCCCCTGGACGAACGACAGGTCGACGCCCTCGACCGTATGGGCATCACCACCATCGGGAGATTCGCCGCACTCGAGCGCGCCCACGTCGCCGATCGCTTCGGTCTGGACGGCCTCCGGGCATGGAACGCCGCCCGTGGTCAGGACACCGATCGTCTCATCCCCCGTGATCCCCCCGAACCTCTGGAGGCGGCCTTCCACTTCCCGGATGCCGTCGGTGCCCTTCCGGCGTTGCATGCGGCGGCACGCCTCCTTCTGAGCGAGCTCGCGTCATCGGTCGCGCGTCGCGGCGGAGCAATCCGCGGCCTCACCATCCGAGCCTGGATCGACGGCGGAGGCTCCTGGACGCGCACCATCACGTTGCGCGAGGCCAGCGCCACGATTGACAGACTGACGGTTTCCGCTCTGCCCGCTCTCTCCGACATCACCGGTCCTGTGGAGACCCTGGCCATCCGCGCCGATGCCTCGGGTCACATCGCAGGACATCAGATCGCCCTCACCGATCCCGGTGATCAGGAACGCGCCCGGCGCGCCGGTGAGGCCATCAACCAGATCCGGACCGTCCACGGCGACGACGCCGTGCTGCAGGCGGTGGAGATGGAACCCTGGTCATCACTTCCGGAACGCCGATGGGCTCTCGTCCCCTACGACGCCTCGACCAGCCCCGACCGATCGCTGTAGTGGTGAGCCCGACCGGGCTCCCGCACGCCGTCGTGTTCCGGGAACGGCGACGCCCCGTGGTCACCATCCGTGACGACTGGCTGGTGCAGGACCGCTGGTGGACGGACACGCCCGTGGATCGCCACTACTACGAGCTGGTGATCGATCCCGGGCACCGCATCGTGGTCTTCCTCGATATCCGAGAGGGGACCTGGTTCACGCATGAGCAGGAGAGCATGCCGGCCCACCGCGCGCTCGACGCCCCCATCCTCGCACGGCGCGCTACACGGAACCGTCGGTGAAACGATCCATTTACGTCACTACAACATTTATAGATCGCTGATCATGTGGGAGCCTTCCACATGATCAGCGGTCAGATCCCGGCGCGGTCGCTGTCGCGGATCTGGAACGTCTCGCCCGAGTCCGGCATCGGCCGCTGCCGCGCCAGCTCGAGGGCGCTGTCGCCGATCGCGGCCCAGACGTCCAACTTGGTGCGGACGCGCTTGATGACCTCGTCGGTGAACTCGTCGGTGTGCGAGAAGCCGCCCAGGTCCATGGTCTTGACCCCTTCGCCCACCGTCTCGAGCGCCGCCTCGTAGATGGCGCGTGCGGCAAGGGACTCGTCCATGTACGACAGGACGGCGGCCGACGCCAGGATCATGGCGAGCGGGTTGGCGACGTTCTTTCCCAGAAGAGTCGGCGCGGTACCGTGCGGCGCCTCCGCCATGACGACGGTGGGGCGATAGTCACCGTCGAGCGCGAAGAGCAGCGACTCGGCACCCGCGATGGATCCGAAGAGCTGGAGCACCATGTCCGAGAGCAGGTCACCGTCACGGTTGAGGGCGGGGACCACCAGCGCGTCACCTGCGTGGGCGATGAGCATGGCGTACGTGGCATCGATCAACATGGGTTTGTACTGGACGTCGGAGTGACGCTCGGCCGCCGCGTCGAGTTCCTCCTTCAGCATCCCCTCGTAGGTCGGCGAGACGGTCCACTTGGGCCCGCCGGTGACCATGGCGCGCATACGCCGGGCCTGCAGGAAGGCGATCTCGGCGACCGCGCGGCAGGTGCGACGACTGATCTGCTCGGTGCGCCAGGCGATCTCGTCATCGCCCTCGCCCGAGCGTCCTTCCTCGGCACCGTAGGCGTCGTCGACCGCCATGCGTACCACCGAGATCGGTGCGTGGATACCACCGACGGGGCGAACCCCGGCAAGCCGGCGACCGGTGCGGATGATGACCTTGCCGTCGATCCCCTGGCGCAGGATGGCGTTGGGACTGCCGACGTCACCGGCCGTCTCCGGCGTGATGGTCGCCGCTTTCAGACCGAAACCGTGTTCCCTCATGGCGGCGGCGGCCTCGTGGACGACGGCGTTCTTCGTGGCGCGACGGTTCTCGAGGGACAAATCGAATCGCACAACGGCGATCTCGGATCCGATCACATCGGGAGCGATGACACGGAGGGCCTCCTCCAGGAGTTCCTGCCCCGTCTCGTCGCCCTCGGTCACCACCAGCGTCTTGGTCTCGTTCGACATGCGGACAGTGTACGGCCGCCACCCGCGATCTCTACTTCGTCACAGGAGGATCGATGTCACCTGCGTGCGGGCGATCTCACCGGTCGGCCGGCATCAACCGCCCGTCGGCGACGCATGCCTACGGTCGGCCGCACGACGAATGCTCGCCGAGGTCCGAAGCGGGGCCGGTCGACGTGGGCCGACCGGCCCCTCGGGATCACAGGAGGTCGCGGCGCAGTTCCTCCGCCGTACGCGGGGACAGCAGACCCGGGGCGACGTCGAACACCGTCTTCGCACCCACGTCACCCACCGCGTTCAGACGGCGCACGGCACGCGCGTAGGCGATGAGCACGCTGGCCGTGAAACCCGGGTTGTCGCCCAGCGCGAGCGAGAACTCCATGGTGTGCTCCGCGCCGTTGGCCGTGGCGCTGCGGATGACGAACCCGCCGTGCGGCATGGTCGCGTGGTCGCGCCGGAGGGTCTCCTCGTCGATGAACTCGACGGTGGTGTCGTAGTCGGCGAAGTAGTCGGGCATCGTCACGATGGACTCCTCCACCGCGGCGGCATCGGCTCCGTCCTCCAGGACCACGTAGCAGTGACGCGTGTGCTTCTGACGCGTGGTGAGCGTCGGACGCGTCCCGCTTCGGGCCTCGTCCACCGCCGCCGGCACCGGCCGGGTGTACTGGACGCCGGCGGCCACACCGGGCACGCGGCGGATGGCGTCGGAGTGCCCCTGGCTGAGGCCGTCACCCCAGAAGGTGTAGGTCTCGCCCTCAGGAAGGATGGACTCTCCGAAGAGGCGGTGGAGCGAGAACATGCCGGGATCCCAGCCCGACGAGATGAGTGCCGTGGTCCCGCCCGCCCGCGCGGGAGCATCCACGGCGGCGAAGTAGGTCGGGATCCTGGCGTGGGTGTCGTAGCTGTCGACCAGGTTGAACCGCGCGGCCAGGTCAGGTACCTGTGCGGGCAGGTCGTCCTTCGACCCACCACAGCAGATGAGGACGTCGACCGCACCGACAAGCTCGTCGATGGCGTCCTGGTGGACCACCCGCGTCGACGGATCCGCGGGCGACACAGACTCGGGGGATCGTCGCGTCACGATGGCGACGAGGTCTATGTCCGGGTTCTGGGTGACAGCGGCTTCGACCCCGCGTCCCAAGTTCCCGTATCCGACGATGGCGATGCGTGTGGTGGTGTCAGTCATGGGCGGGATTCTGCCGGACCGGTTTCGGGACACGTCCGCGCCGGACACCGGGCCCCGGAGAGACGACGTCGTGCTGACAGACGACACCGCATCCACCGGTGACGCGCCCCACATCCGATCTTCCGTGGAATCACCCATCTAGTCTTTCCGAGTGCCGCGACCATCGACCCATCCCCCCGGGCACACTGTCTCCTGGTGGCGACGCGTGGGACCGTGGATGGGGATCGGCGCCAGCCCGGTCGCGCTTATGGTGGGCGGCGGGGTGGCGGAGGGCAACGAGCGATGGTGGCTCATGGGGGCCGTCGTGGCCGGGGCACTGACGCTCGCCCTCATCGCCGTCGCGCAGGGGACGCTCGGCACGCGCACACGAGCACGTTTCCCCACGCTGGCCGCGCGCACCCTGGGTGTGGGCGGCAGCCGGTTCATCGCATCGCCCGTCATCGTCGTCCTGATGCTCGGGTGGTACGCATTCAACACGGGCATCGCCGGCGACGGTCTGGCACACATCATCGGAACGCCACGTTGGGTGGGGGTTCTCCTGTTCGCCCTCGTCATGCTGGCCGTCGCCTGGAGAGGTCTGAACGCGCTCAGTCTGGCGGCGCTCATCGCCGGTATCGCCACCATCGTCCTCGCCGGCGACGGTCTGCGCCGTGCGCTCGACGGGCATGACGGGCCGCTCCTGGGAGACGGCACCCCGGCGACCAACCTCTCGTTCTTCGCCGCCATCACGATCATGGTGGGCTACGGAGCCGCTTTCGCCCTCCGCACCCCCGACTTCGCCCACGATCTGCGACGGCCACGCGACGTCGTCTGGTGCGCCGCCGTCGGCCTGTTCCTCCCGCTGGTGCTCTTCGCCCTGGCGGGGGCGATCCTCCGCCTGAGCACCGGCAGCTGGGACCTGGTGGAGGTGCTGGGACGGATCGGAAGCCCGACGGTCGCCTACGCGTTCGTCACCCTCGGTTTCACCGGATCGGTCCTGACGAACCTGCACAGCGGAGCCATCGCAGTGGAGGATCTGGCCGGGCGTGCCCTCAGCCATCGGCGTGCGCTTCTCGTGATCGCCGTGACGGGGACCGCGCTGGCCCTGGTCGATCTGGCCTCCCGGATGGTGCCGTTCCTCACCGTGATGGCCGTGGCGGCTCCGTGCCTCGTGGTGGTGATCTGGCTGGCCACACGCCGCAGCGAGACGAAATTGGATCTGTGGATCCGTCCGGCCCCGGCCGCCGCATGGATCCTGGGTGCGGGCGTGGGCGCTGTCCTCGCCGTTCTCGACTCGCCGTGGGCGTTGACGGCGGCGCTCGCCGTGGCAGGCCTGACGATGCTCGTAACCGGCTACGGACGGTCCTCCTAGGACCACCAACGCTTGTGCGATTCGGCACGTGGAAAGTTTTGTGTCAGACACCAGACTTTCGGGGGTCCTGACACCGACGACGAATTGCCTGCAAATATAGATAAAACCCGCTTGAGGGTACGGAGCCCGGAAAGTTTTGTGTCAGACACCAGACTTTCCACGTGCCACACGGGGCTTTCCACACGCCACCCGGGAACGGGCGCCCGGTTGCACGACCGGCCATAGGTAAGCGAACATATGTTCGATGTCCGCCATCCCCTACATCGAGCTCCACGCGCACTCCGCCTTCAGCTTCCTTGACGGGGCCTCCAGCCCCGAGGAGATGGCCGAGCAGGCCGCCCATCTGGGATACCCGGCTCTCGCGCTCACCGACCACGACGGCCTCAGCGGGTCGCTGGCGTTCGCCCATGCCTGCCGGTCCGCCGGTGTCCACGCCATCACGGGAAGCGAGATCACGCTCACGGACGGATCGCACCTCACCCTCCTCGTCCGCACGGCCTCCGGATACGCCAACCTCTGCCGGCTCATCACCCTGGCCCACCGCGACACGCGTCCGCCACCCGATCGGCGCGCCCGACCACCGGCCCTCGACCCCACTCACCTTTCCGAGCACGCCGACGGGCTCGTCTGCCTGACCGGCTGCGCGCGTGACGGATGGTTGCCCCGCCGTCTGCGCACCGAACCGGCCGCGGACACCCGCCGCGCCGTCGACACCCTCAAGGGCATCTATGGCCGCGGAAACGTGTACGTCGAACTACAGCGGCCCCGCACCCGCGGCGACCGCGCCCAGAACCGTGCCCTGGCGCAACTGGCCGACGTATGCGGTCTGCCGACCGTCGCCACCGGTGACGTACATGCCCACCACCCTCGGCGCGCCTACCTGCAGGATGCCTTCGTCGCCATCCGCAACCGCCTCACCCTGGACGGCTCCGAGCGCGAACGCCGCGGCAACCGCGACTCCGTGCTGCGCTCACCGTCCGACGCCGCCGAGCGCTTCCGCGACCACCCGGACGCCGTCACCGAGACGCTCCGGCTGGCCGAACGCCTCGAGTTCGACCTCACCCGCGATCTGGGCTACGCATACCCCGACTTCACCGCGCCGGGCGAGGAGTCCCTCACCACGCTCACCCGCATCTGCATCATGCAGCTGGGCGCCCTCTACCCGAACGCGTCGAAGCGACATGAAGCGCGCAAGCGACTGGACGAGGAGCTCGGCCTCATCGAGCACCACGGCCTGGCCGGGTTCTTCCTGCTTCACCGTGAGGTCCTGGAGATCGCCCGCGAGGTGGCCGACACCTGCCGGCCGGCGGGATCGGCGCGTCGCAGCCTGCCACCGGGGCGCGGCCGGGGCTCGTCCGTCGGCTCGATCGTCTGCTACCTGACCGGCCTCTCCCACATCGACCCCGTGCGCAACCGCCTGTTCCTGGGGCGGTTCCTCAATCGCGACATGGTGGCGGCACCCGACATCGACCTCGACTTCCCGCGCGACATCCGCGAGGGGCTCATCGCCGAGATCATCCGTCGCTACGGCCACGAGCACGCCGCCATGGTGGCCGCCTTCCCCACCTTCCGGGCGCGCATGGCCATCCGCGAGCTGGGCGGGGCCCTGGCGCTGCCGTCCGCCGACATCGAGCGCCTGACCGCCATCGCCGACGGCTGGTCATCGGCCGGCGAGCTGGAGGAACGGATACGCGAGCTCCCCGACGGGGAGCGGAAGCTCACCTCGCCGCGATGGCGCGCCCTGGCGTTCCTGGCGCGCGAGGCGGCGGGGCTTCCCCGTCACCTCTCCCAGCACTCCGGCGGGATGATCGTGTCGGCGCGCCCGCTGGTGGAGATGGTCCCGGTTGTGCCCTCTGCGTTCCCGGGGCGGCAGATGTGTCAGTGGGACAAGGACTCCTGTGCCGACGCCGGCTTCGTCAAGGTCGACCTGCTGGGCCTGGGGATGCTCTCGACGGTGGAGGACTGCGTCGACATGGTGCACCGCCGCACCGGCCGCACGGTCGACCTTGCCCGCATCGACGTGCACGACCCCGAGGTCTACGACGAGATCTCCCGCGGCGACACCGTCGGCGTCTTCCAGATCGAGAGCCGCGCCCAGATCCAGAGCATCCTCCAGACGCGCCCGGAGAACCTGGACGACCTCACCGTCCAGGTCGCGCTCATCCGCCCCGGGCCGGTGAGCGGAGGCGCGGTACACCCCTACGTCAAGCACCGGAACGCCCTCCGCGCCGACCCCGACTTCGAGCCACCGTACGATCATCCGCTCCTGGCCGAGGTCCTGCGCGAGACGCTCGGGGTCGTGGTGTTCCAGGAGCAGGTGCTCGAGGTCGCCATGGCGCTCTCCGGTTTCACGCCCGGCAAGGCCGAGGAGCTGCGACGCGCCATGAGCCGCAAGCGCAGTCGGGACGCCATGCTCCGCCTCTGGGAGGACTTCCGTGACGGCGCACGTGAACGCGGGGTCGACGACGACACCATCCAGTCGGTTTTCACCAAGCTGGTGGGGTTCTCCAACTTCGGGTTCCCCAAGGCGCACGCGTCGGCGTTCGCCGTGCTGGCCTATCAGAGCGCCTGGCTGCGCCGTCACCATCCCGCCGAGTTCCTGGCCGCGCTCATCAACGCGCAACCCATGGGCTTCTATCCACCCGCCACCCTCGTGCAGGATGCCGCGCGCCGAGGCGTGCGGACCCTCCATCCCTGCGTGCTCGCCTCCGACGTCGCCTGCAGCGTGGACACGGCGGGCGCGGTCCGCATCGGCCTGCAGTCGGTGCGCGGGGTCGGCGCCGACGCGACCACCATCGTGGAGGAGCGCGCATCGGGCGGGATCTTCACCGGGTTGTCGGACCTGGCCATCCGCACCGGTCTCTCCACCGACGCGCTCACCGCTCTGGTGAGGGCCGGCGCATGCGACGTTTTCGACCGGCCTCGTCGCGAGCTCCTCTGGCAGGCGGGCACGCTCGCGCGCTCTCCGTCCTGGGGCGGCCAGGGCCGCCAGCTCACGCTCGACGTCTCGGTCTCATCACCCCCGGACCTCGGACAGGAGTCGCGGGTGGAGCGGGTCCTCAGCGCATACGAGACCACCGGCATCTCCACCGGATGGCACCTGGCCGCGCTCATACGCCCGGGACTTCCCCGTGGCACCGTGACGGCGTCCGAGCTTGCGTACCTCCCGCACGGACGGCGCGTCACCGTGGCGGGCCTCATCACCGCACGGCAGCGACCGCTCACCGCGAACGGCATCGTCTTCCTGCTCATCGAGGACGAGACCGGCATGGTCAACGTCATCGTCCTCCCCCATCTCCACGACCGTCACCGAGCGCTGCTTCGCACCGAGACGATCCTCGTGGTGCGCGGCCGGCTCGAGCGACGCGACCGCAACATCAACGTGCTGGCCGACGATCTGGCCCAGGTGGAGATGCCTCGTGACGCCGTCGAATCGCCCGAACAGATCCACCGGATGCGTCAGGCCGCGCCGGCCGGCCAGCACTTCGGACGCGGTCGACGGTGATCCGTTGGGCCCAGTCGCCAAATATCCTCGCTATGTGCGCACTTATTCCAAGAAGGTTAGGAGGCGATTCAAGTCCCGCTGATGCGATGCCGATATTGGGCGTGAAGGCACGGATTCGCCTTCGCGAGTTACTCAAAAGACTTGAGATGTGGACACGGAGGTCCTCAAATGCGCATTGGCACGGTCGCCAAGAACGCTCCCCTTTTCCTTGCTCTGGTGATCGCTCTCATCGCGATCCTCGCCCCGGTGGCATCGGCGAACCCCCGCACCGATCTGCTTCGCGAGATGAACACGGCGCGCAAGGCACACGGACTCAAGCCCCTCAAGCTGAACGCCACGCTCACCAAGCCGGCCGTTTCACACAGCCGGTACCTGGCCGACTCCGGCCGGCTCGACCACACCGGCGCCGACGGACGTCCGTTCTGGGCCCGCTTCTACCAGGCCGGTTACTCCCGTAAGAAGGCCATCGGTGAGAACCTCGGCATGATCGGCGGCTGCACTCCGGGCGCCGGGAAGATCATGGTCGACATGTGGCTGAAGAGCCCGGGCCACCGCCGTAACCTCCTCTCCAAGGACTTCAAGAACGTCGGTCTCGCGATCACCTCCGACCGTGACTGCGAGAACACGATCTACGCCACCGCCTTCGGCGGCTGATCACTCCCCCATCTCAAGGGTTTCCCGTGAGGCCGGTCCCACACCGTGGGGGCCGGCCTCACCACATTTCGGGGCCGACTCCACGGCCCCATCGGTGCTCGCCACCATCTCGACGCACCGGATCGACGCCCCATCACCGGCGTTCTCTCGGCCTGCCCGGCCCGACCAAGCCCGAAATGCATCGCGGCCCGTCCCCCGAGGGGAACGGGCCGCAACGGCACCGCGAGTATGGAAGGTGTGACTAAGCCTGGAAGCTCTTGCCGCACCCGCAGCTCGACGTGGAGTTCGGGTTGTTGATCACGAACCCGGCGCCCTGGAAGCTCTCCTCGTAGTCGAACTCGGCACCCACCAGATAGGGAGCGCTGTAGCGGTCGATGATGATCCGAACGCCGTGCTGTTCGAAGACCTCGTCGGTCTCGCCCGGCTGATCGAACGTGAGCTGATACTCGAATCCGGAGCAACCGCCCGGCACGACCTTCACCCGCAGCCCGTCACCCTGGTCGCCCTCTTCGGCGATGAGGCCCTTGAGCTTGGTACTGGCGTTTTCCGTGAGCGTCACCATCTGAAGAGGTCCCTTCGTCGTCGCGGTGGTCCATGAAGGATAGCGCGACTCCATGCGTACCAGAACCCGCATCGAGCGACGCCTCGGTGGCCGGCTTGCGGAGAGATCAGCCCTGCGGCACCCGCGCGCGGTCGCCGTCGGGATCGGGAACGATGAGCGGCGTGCCCGACACCGGGTCGTCGATGACCTGACAGGTCAGGTCGAAGACCTCCTTGACCCGGTCGGCGGTGAGAATCTCGGACGGAGCGCCCCGTGCGACGATCACGCCGTCACGCATGGCGACCAGGTGCGACGCGTAGCGGGCCGCCTGGTTGAGGTCGTGCAGGACGGCCACGATCGTGTGGCCCTCGTCACGGTTGAGCCGTCGAAGGAGCTCCATGAGCTCGATCTGGTGCGCGATGTCGAGGAAGGTGGTCGGCTCGTCCAGGAGCATGAGGGGCGTCTCCTGCGCCAGCACCATCGCCATCCACACCCGCTGACGCTGCCCGCCCGACAGCTCGTCCACCGACCGCAGCGCCAGATCACGGGTGTCGGTACGATCGAGGGCCGCGCTCACGGCCGCCTCGTCAGCCGGTGACCACTGGCTGAGGAGGCTCTGGTACGGGAAGCGACCACGCCCGACGAGGTCGATGACCGAGATGCCCTCCGGCGCGATCGCCGATTGCGGCAGAAGTCCCAGACGACGCGCGACCTCCTTCGTGCTGCGCGAGTGGATGTCCTCACCGTCGAGGACGACGATGCCCTTGGACGGGCGGAGCAGTCGGCTGAGGGCCCGCAGGAGCGTCGACTTCCCGCAGGCGTTGGGCCCGACGATGACGGTGAACGAACCGGGAGGGACGACCAGCGAGAGATCCGTCCCGACGACGCGTTCCGCATACCCGAAGGTGATGCCGTTCGCCGACAGTGTCGGATGACCGTTTACCCTCTGCACGTCCTCGCTCGCCAATGTCACCCCGCTCGCTTTCGTGTCGACGTGATGCCGGTCCGGGTGACCCGCACAAGCGCATGTTGCCCGATGAGGCCGTCCGAGACGTCGGTGTCCCGCCAAGACGCCGATGCGGCGCCGGCCGCCGGCTATGGCGATCACGCCATTAGGCGTACCTAACATAGCGTCGTCCCCGGTCGACGGGCCCAGCCCGACGACCGGCCGAGAACGTCCTCAGGCGCCTCGCCGACCATCACATTTCGCTCGTCCCACGAGGCGCGTGTCCTACCGCGTGCCTGGCACCGGGTGCGACATGCCAGGCGCGGACGACCAAATACTCCCTGTAAATAACGAGGTGCGCGTACCTGGCTGTCGTACCGTGTGCCTGGCACCGGGTGCGACACCCGGTCAGGCACCGCCACGCGCACGATCGATCAGCGCACGGAAGCGTTCGGCAGCAACCAGCGCATAGTCACGGGCGTTGTTGTTCATCACCACCGCCACCTCCTGGGCACGCCGGGCCATCTCGATCACCGGGTCGATCCACTCCGCGAGTTCGGCCTCCGAATAGTCGTAGTCGAAGCGTTCGGCCACGGTACGACCCTTCGTCCATGCGTCGGCATTCCTCCCGTGCATGCGCACGTAGGCGAGCCCGGGTGAGGTGACCTCCACGATGCGGGGCATGATGGAGGCGACGTCGCGGTCCGGTGTGTCGACGCACACCCAGGCCGCGTCCAGCTCGCGAAGGAGCGCGGCCGTCACCGCACGCTCCTCGGGAGCCGCCCAGGAGCGGTGGCGGAACTCCACGGCTGTGCGGACCGGCCTGAGACGATCGACGATACGGGCGATCTCGTCGCGCTGTCGCTCACCGGCGACGACGAACGGGGGCAGCTGCAGGAGGACAGCTCCCAGCTTGTCGCCCAGTGCCCCGCACGCCTCCAGCAGGGTATCGATGGCGGCGTCGCGCAGCTCGCGGCTGGGTTTGCGGATGCGACCGCGGCGGTCGAGCTCGGCGGGAAGGTTCCGAAGGGGCGCCGGCAGCCGGCCCGGGTCGCTGGGGTGGCCCGAGATGACCTGGTGCGCCTTCACGTGGAAGCGGAACCCGTCGGGGGTCCGGTCGGCCCAGGCCCCCACGGTCTCCACCGTGGGGAGCGCGTAGAACGAGGCGTTCACCTCGACCATCGGAAAGTGGTCGGCGTAGTAGCGCAGCCGTCCCTCGGCGTCGTTCTTCACATCGTCCGGATACCAGCCGGCGCGGATGAACTCCGGATCGGTCCAGGACGCCGTCCCGACCCGCACGTCGCTCTCAGCGACCGAAATCCCGGAGCTCACGGTCGAGGCGCTCGGCGTCGTCGTCGGACAGGTCGTCGTCCAGTGCGGCGGAGGATGCCGGCGACGCTCGCCGACGTCGGGTCCATGCGCGGATGAGGACGGGGACGAACACGAGACCCAGTGCCAGCACGCCCAGCGGGATCATCCACCCGGCGACGAGGTCGAACCCCTTCTTGGGAGGCGTGGCCAGCACCTGGCGGCCGTAGTCGGCGACGAACTCGTCGATGATCTGCTGCTTGGTGGCGCCCTCGTCGATGCGCCGTTGGATGCGTTCCTTCATCTGCTGGGCGGAGGGAGCGTCCGAGACGTCGAGCGATGTGCCGCACGTGATGCAGCGGAGCTCCTCGGCCACGTCCGTCATCGATACGGCAGTTGCCACAGGGACCATCACCAGGGCGGCGAGCGCCACCAGGAGGACCATCAGCCGCCGCGTCATGGTGTCTCGGCCAGCACGCGGTCCAGGTGCGCGTTGATCTGCTGTTCGATGGTGTCGTCGATCGCACCGCGGATCGGCAGGAAGCGGATCTGGCCGTCGGCGTCGATCAGGAAGGTCTCGGGCATCAGGTCCGTCCCGTACTGACGCGCCACCCGATTACCGCCCTCGCGCACGTTGGGGAAGGTGACCGAGTACTCACGGATGAACTTCTGCATCTTGTCCGGATCATCGCTGCTGTTCAGCCCCAGCACCACCACCCCGCGATCCTTGTACCGCTTCCAGATGCGATCCAGATTGGGCGCCTCGCCCGGGCACGCGTCGCACCAGGAGGCCCACAGGTTGAGGACCACCGGGCGGCCGCGCAGAGAGGACAGCGTGAGTTCGTCGCCGCTGATGTCACCGGCCGGATTCGTGAGCTGAAGCGTGAAGTCGGGCGCCTCATAGGGTTTACCCGCCCGTACCGAATCGTCGATGATGCGGCTGGCACCGCTGTCGCGCAAAAGCCCGATCGCGAGGAACACGATCACGAGGAGGACAGCGGCACCACCGAGGGACGCGCCGATGACGCGACCCCGGGACCACCCCTCGCGTGGGGCGTCCGGCATTTCGGGGCTCTCGTCGTCCATTCGGGGCAATTTAGCCGTGGTACGGCGCGATCGCGCCGGTCATGGGCGCGTCCGGGACATTGATCAGGTGCCGAGAAGGCTGCGCACGGCGCCCGACATGTCGTCCGAGCCCATGAGCGCCTCACCCACGAGGATGGCGTCGATGCCGGCCTCCTCCAACCGCAGCACGTCCTCACGCTGCGAGATGCCGGACTCGGCCACCACGACGGTGCCGGCCGGGATGTCGGACAGGAGCTCGAACACCGTCTCGGTGTCGACGTCCAGCGACTTGAGGTTGCGGTTGTTGATCCCGATGATCTCGGCCCCGACGTCCACCGCGGTCTCGACCTCGGAGTCCTCATGTGCCTCGACCAGCACGTCCAGGCCGAGCGAGTGGGCGTAGGCCAGGAGCTCCGCCAGGCGCTCGGGCTCGAGCGCGGCGACGATGAGGAGCGCGGCGTCCGCACCGGCGTGGCGGGCCTCGACCAGCTGGTACTCGTCGACGATGAAGTCCTTGCGGAGCAGCGGCAGGCGGGTGGCCGCCCGCGCCGTACGCAGGTCATCCAGCGAGCCGCCGAAGAAGTCCGGCTCGGTGAGGATGGAGCACGCCGAGGCACCGGCCTCCTGATAGCGGCGCACTGTTTCGGCCACGTCGGCCTCCGGGCGGATGGGACCGCGTGACGGGCTGGCCCGCTTCATCTCCGCGATGAGCGAGATGCCCGGGGCGATCAGCGCCTCCGAGAAGGGACGGCCGCGTTCCGGCGGTTCCAGCTCGTCGAGGAGCGCGTCCAGCGGCCGCTCCTTGCGGGCGGCGGCGACGGCCCGACGACGGGCGTCGACGATGTCTTCGAGAAAGCTCATCTAGATCGTGGAATCAATCATCTGAGGCTGCCAGCCTGGTGGTGAGGTCCGAGAACGCGGCCAGCCGCTCGGCCGCCTGTCCGCTCTCGATGCTCGTGCGAGCGAGATCGTATCCGTCGCCGATGTCGTCGGCGACCCCCGCGGCGACGAGGCCGGCGGCGGCGTTCAGCGCGACGATGTCGGTGGCGGGTCCCCCGCTGCGGGCCTCGAGGATGCGCCGGATGACGTCGGCGTTCTCGGAGGGCTCGCCGCCGGCGAGGGCCCCTGGGGCCGGCGGGGCGATTCCGAGGGAGGTGGGATCGAAGCGCCAGCGGCGGATGCCGTCGGGGGTGATGTCGATCACCTCGCTGGGCGACGACGTGGAGAACTCGTCCAGCCCGTCGTCCGAGGAGACCAGGATGGTGCGCTCGGTGCCGAGGTCCGCAATGGCGGCCGCGATGCGGTCGAGGTACGAGCGGTCGGCGATGCCGATCACCTGGTGCCGCACCCCGGCGGGGTTGGCGAGGGGTCCGAGGATGTTGAACACCGTACGGACCGCGAGGGCACGGCGCACCGGGACCACGTGCTTGAAGGCCGGGTGGAACGACGGCGCGAACATGAACCCGATCCCGGTCTCGTCCATGCTGCGGGCGACACCCTCGGCGGGCAGGTCGACCACTGCTCCCAGCGCCTCGAGGACGTCGGCGCTGCCGCTGCGTGAGGTCGAAGACCGGTTGCCGTGCTTGGCCACCACCACGCCGGCCCCGGCGACCACGAACGCGGCCGCGGTTGAGACGTTGAACGTGGATGCGCCACCGCCGGTGCCGCACGTGTCGACGAACACGTCGTGCTCCACCGTCACCTTGGTGCTGTGGTCACGAACCGCCGACACGAGTCCCGCCAACTCCGACGCCGACTCGCCCTTGGCCCGGAGGCCGATGAGGAACGCGGCGGTCTGGATGGGGTCGATCTCACCACCCATGATCCGGTTCAGCGCCTCGGCCGCACCCTCGCGCCCCAGATCCTCCTCGTCCAGCAGGCGGTCGATGACGTCCGCGATGCTCATGCGGTCATCTCCAGGAAGTTCGTGAGCATCGTCTTGCCGGCCGTGGTCAGGATGGACTCCGGATGGAACTGCACGCCCTCGATGGGCAGCGTCCGGTGGCGCAGGCCCATGATGACGTCGTCGTCGCACCAGGCGCTGACCTCGAGCGTGTCGGGAACGTCGGTGACGACCAGGGAGTGGTAGCGGGTGGCGCTCATGGGGTTGTCGATCCCGGCGAACACGGTTCGCCCGTCGTGGCGCACGTCGCTCGTCTTTCCGTGCATGGGTTCGGGTCCCCGCACGACCCGCGCGCCGAACGCCTGCCCGATCGCCTGATGGCCCAGGCAGACTCCGAGGATCGGGATCTCACCGGCGAAGGCCTGGATGGCGTCCACGGAGATGCCGGCCTCGGTCGGCGTCTTGGGGCCGGGCGAGACCACGAGGTGGGTGGGCTTCATCGCGCGCACGGCGGCCACATCGACTGCGTCGTTGCGATGCACGACGACCTCGGCCCCGAGCTCCGCGAAGTACTGGAAGAGGTTGTAGGTGAAGCTGTCGTAGTTGTCGATGATGACGACACGCTGGCCCATGATCTCCCTCCCTACCAGTCCGCCTGACGTGCGGCCAGGTCGATGGCGCCGAACGGGCCCGCCGCCTTGTTCTCCGACTCCTCGAACTCGGTCTCGGGCACCGAGTCGGCGACGACCCCCGCACCGGCCTGCACGTGCGCCACACCGTCCTTGATGACGATGGTGCGGATGGTGATGCAGGTATCCAGATCACCGTCGAAGCCCACGTAGCCGACGGCTCCGCCGTACGGGCCGCGTTTCGTGGGCTCCAGCTCGTCGATGATCTCCATGGCCCGGACCTTCGGGGCCCCCGAGAGGGTTCCCGCGGGAAACGTGGACCGCAACGCGTCGACCGCGTGCCGTCCCTCGGTCAGGGTGCCGATGACGCTGCTCTCGATGTGCATGACATGACTGTAGAGGTGAACCCCCATCAGCTCCTTCACATGCACCGAACCCGGCTGCGAGACGCGGCCCAGGTCGTTGCGGCCCAGATCGACGAGCATGACATGCTCGGCGCGTTCCTTGGGGTCGGCCAAGAGCTCGTCGGCCAGCTCGCGGTCCTCGGCCATGGTCTCGCCGCGCGGTCGGGTACCCGCGATCGGGCGGGTCTCGACGGTGCCGTCGTGCACCTTCACCAGCATCTCGGGCGAGCTTCCCACCAGCGTGACGTCACCGAAGTCCACGAAGAACATGTAGGGCGAGGGGTTCACGGTGCGAAGGCCGCGGTAGATCGCGAACGGATCGAGGTTCGTCTCGACCGAGAAGCGCTGCGAGGGGACCACCTGGAACGCGTCGCCGGCGAACACGTACTCGCGCACGCGCTCGACGGCGTCGCAGAAGGCCTCGCGGGTGGTGTTGCTGGTGAGCGCCCCCACATACGGGGCCTCGACGCGCGGACGCTCGGGTACCGGACCGGACAGGCGCAGCCGGATCGCCTGGATCTGACTCAATGCGAGGTCGTAGTTCTCGTCGATATCGCCCTCGAGCGAGCACGGGACGATGATCGTCATCGACCGGCGGAGGTGGTCGAACTGCACCACGGGCCCGGTGATCATCATCTGCAGGTCGGCGATACCCCGGTCGTCGTGGGGGACGTCAGGCAGGCGCTCGACGGTGCGGACCAGGTCGTAGCCCATGTAGCCCACCGCACCGCCGTAGAAGGCGATGTCCTCTCCCACCGGCGGGGCCATGTCGACCATTCCCAGCACCTCGGGGAGCGCCGCGAAGGGATCCGCGACGTCCAGGCGCTCGACGGCCCCGTCCGACCAGATGACGCCGACCTCGTCCCCGTCGGCGCGAACCACGGCCTGCGGATGGATGCCGATGAACGAGTAGCGCCCCAGCCGCTGCCCCTCCTCAGCGGACTCGAGCAGGAAGCACGGCCCGTCGTCCCGCAGCTTCAGGAAGGCGCTGACCGGCGTGTCGCAGTCCGCGATGAACGTGTGTGCCAGGGGGATCTGCCGGGAGCCCTTCGCGTGGGTGACGATCTCATCGCGCGTGGGCACCACATGCAGTTCGCCGACGTGATCGGACATGGTGGTCACCGGCGGGACTCGAGCTCCGCGGCCACCTCGCCCATGCTCACGCCGGTCTTCTGCCACAGCACCGCGAGGTGGTACAGCAGGTCGGCGCTCTCGTAGACGATCTGTTCGTGTTCATCGCCCTTGGCCGCGAGCACCACCTCGGTGGCCTCCTCGCCGACCTTCTTGCACACGGTGTCGATGCCGCGGTCGAGCAGACTGGCGGTGTAGGACGACGACGGGTCCGCCTCGGCGGCGCGCGTCGCGATCACGTCGACCAGACGGCCGAGGGCGGCGAACGGCTGGGCGTCGGATCCGGCGAGGGTGTCGGAGAAACAGGTCTCGGCGCCGGTGTGGCAGGCGGGCCCGGCCGGGTCGACCAGGACCACGAGCGCGTCGCCGTCACAGTCGAGGAGGATGCCGCGCACGGCCTGGGTGTTGCCGCTGGTGGCGCCCTTGTGCCACAGCTCTTCGCGTGAACGGCTCCAGAACCAGGTCTCGCCCTCGGCGATCGTGCGCTCGAGCGATGCCCGGGACATGTAGGCGACGGTCAGCACACGGCCGGTGGAGGCGTCCTGCACCACGGCGGGCACGAGCCCGTCCGACCCTGGCGTGACGCGCGAGAGCACCTCATCGACGACGGGGATCGCGCTCATCCGGCCTTCGCCAGTTCCTTCAGGATCTTGAGGGAGGTGCTGCATCCCAGACGCGCGGCCCCCGCGTTGATCATGTCCTCGGCCATGGCGAGCGTCTTGATGCCCCCGGACGCCTTCACCCCCACGCCCTCCGGCAGGGCCTCCCGCATGAGCTCGACGTCCTCCAGCCGCACCGCGGTCTCGGACGTGCTCGTCTTGGCGAAGTCCGCGCCGGCGTCGGCGACGATCTTGCAGGCGAGGCGTTTCAGCTTGTCGTCGAGCAGCGGCGCCTCGATGGAGACCTTCACGATGACGGCGCCGCGCGCGTCGTTGACCGCGCGTGACTGCACCGCTCGCACCAGGGTGGCGAGCTCGTTACGCACGAAACCGAAGTCGCCCGAGCGGAGGGCCAGGACGTTCATGGTGACGTCGATCTCCTCGGCGCCGGCGCTCACACAGTGCTCGGCCGCGGCGATCTTGCTCTGCGGCAGGTCGGCACCGTACGGGTAGGCGACGACGGCACAGGTCTTGACGTCGCACTCACGGAGCCGGTCCACCACGATCGGCAGGAACGTCGGAAACGTGCAGACACTCGCGAAGTGATGCTCGCGGGCCTCGTTACACGCGCGCTCGACATCCGCCTGGGTCGCACGGAGGTCCAGGAGAGTGTGATCGATCGTCTTGGCGAGTTCCTCAGGTTGGATCGTCGCACTCCCGACACACGGACATCATCGCGGCGAGTATAGCGAGATGGCAAAATCCCGCCCATGCCGGAACTTCCGGAGATCCAGGCCGTCGTGGAGGGCCTCGACCGCGCGTTGGCCGGGCGGCGCGTGGTCGCCGCGCGTCAGCTCCATCCCTCCATCGTGAAGACGGCGAGCCCGGGATTGGGTGACATCGTGGAGAACACGGTGTCGTCGGCCTGGCGCCGCGGCAAGCTGATCGGGCTGACGATCGGCCCGTACGACCTGGTGGTCCACCCGATGCAGTCCGGTCGTGTGGCGCTGGCGCCGAAGATCGCGAACCGGCTGCCACGGTCGACGGCGCTCACCCTCGACATGGACGACGGACGGCAGCTGCGGTTCCGCGAGGCCGCCAAAGAACACCGCGCCAGCGCCCACATCGTGCGCACCGAGGACCGGGAGACGCTCCCCCTCATCGCCCGGCTCGGGCCGGAGCCCCTGGGCCTGGCGCCCGAGGTATGGCGCGAGCGCCTCACGAACCCTCCGGGGCTGCTCCACACGGCCATCCGGCAGGGGCGCCGGGTGGCGGGCATCGGCCGGGCATACGCCAGCGACATCATGTGGGCGGCGAAGCTGCCCCCGTTCGCCCGGACCAGCACCATGACCGACGACCAGTTCGCTCGGCTGGCCACGGCCGCCGATACGGTGCTCACGCAGGCGCTGGAGCGCGCACGTCGCGACATCGACACCGACCTTCCCAACAGCGAGAAGCGCGTCACCCTGGTGCACGGGCAGGCGGGATCACCGTGCGTGCGCTGCGGCCGGACGCTGGAGCGCGTGTCGTTCGAGGGGTACGAGCTCGTCTACTGCCCGGACTGCCAGACCGACGGGAACGTCTACGCCGACCGCAGGATGTCGCGCCTATTGAGGTAAATGGCGGCCGACAAAGACCGAGCGATCGACTGTATGCGCCGACTCCACCACTCATCTGATGGAGTCATCCCAACAGAATCAACCAGACGACTTACAACTTTTCGTCGTTTCTATAGCATCGCGCCACGAGCAAGGTTCGTACCGCACCGGTGGCGGGTGGCCCGCTTTCCCGGTGACGTAAAACAAACGCCATCATCGAGGACAGCCCATGCGCACTCGTCACCCCGTTTCGCCCCGTACGCGGCGGATCGCCGGCGTCACATCACTCGCCGCCGTCTCAGCCCTCCTGCTCGGCACCGCGACGGCATCCGCACAGGACGCGGGTTCCAACCTGGTCACCAATCCCGGAGCCGAGGCCGTTACCGGATC
Organism: uncultured Bifidobacteriaceae bacterium; assembly: GCA_964531025.1. Taxonomy (GTDB): domain Bacteria; phylum Actinomycetota; class Thermoleophilia; order Miltoncostaeales; family Miltoncostaeaceae; genus CALMEC01. Next base: position 173,306 of record CAZHDY010000002.1, read on the forward strand.
CGACGCGAACTACGCGGACATCCCTGTCACCGGTTGGTCCCCGGAGACGGGCGCCTTCACCGCCGTGAAGTACGGCTCGGGCGAATTCCCGTCGATCGCCGTCGCGAATGCCGTCGGTGGTGGCAAGAACTTCTTCACCGGTGGTGCGGCGGCGGTGTCGTCCGGCCAGCAACGCATCGACCTGCAGGCATACGCCGCCACCATCGCCACCGGAACGGCTCCCTACACCCTGTCGGCATACCTCGGCGGTTTCGCCGACCAGCAGGACCACGCACAGGTGGACGCCCAGTTCCTCGGTGCGGGCGATGCGGTACTCGGAACGGCGACGCTCACACCGGTGACAGCGGCCGAGCGATCGAACACCACGAACCTTCTCCCCCGATCGGCGTCGGGCACCGTCCCGGTCGGAACACTCGCGGTCCGCGTCGTGCTCACGCTCACGCGGAGCACAGGAACCAGCAACGACGGCTACGCCGACAACATCGTGTTCTCACTCAATGCGCCGTCGACCGGCCAGCCGCGCGTCAGGATCGGCCCGGCCAAGGTGGTGGCGAAGCCGGCACCGAAGCCCGTTGTGAAGACGACGAAGCCGGTCCCCACACCCACCGGCGGCGCGCTGATCAAGGTCACGCCCACCACCACCTGTGCGACCATGACGGCCACCAGCACGTTCACCCGGCCGGCGACGGCCGCCGGGGCGAAGACGGCCAAGGCGAAGGCGCAGAGCATGTACATCGGGGGCTTCGGCACGTCCACCGCGAAGCTCCGAGGCGGTGGGACCGTCCTGCTCCCGCGCCAGGTCGTCACGGCGGTGATCCCGGGTCAGCAGGTGACGTTCAACGTCCAGCCCATCGTCGTACCCAAGACGCCGACGGCGAAGGTCGTCGACCCTCCCCCGACGAGGATCGCCACGACGGTGTCCTGCACGCCACCACGCTCAACGACCGCACTGAAGCCGGTGCTCGGACTCGGAGGCTCGCCGACCGCCGCCTCCAACGCGTTCGGGTCGCTCGTTCCGCAGTTCACCGCTGGCATCGCACGCCCCGCAAAGCCGGCCTCCACGACCACGGCGGTCAATCCGCGACCCACAACCCCGAGCACACCCGCCCAGCCGGTGACCCTCGTGCCGGGCGTCTGGAGCGGGAAGGTGAGCGGCACGGTCGCTGCGGGATCCGCAACGGCCCCGGCCGGTCAGGTCTCATTCACGGTCGATGAGAACGGGCGGGTGAGCAGGTTCGTCCTGCGGGGAGCCGAACGATGCGTGACCCCGGCCGGTTCGCGCCAGGGCGGAAGCGTGACGTCGACGCCATGGTTCACGACAATCGCACTCAACAGGACGATCACGCTCTCTCCGGCCAACGGGTTCCCGAAGAGGGGCTTCGCCACCTACGCCTCGTCCGCGCGCTTCGGAACGAAGAGCATCAAGCTGGGAACCAGCATCGGCGCTCCAGGCCTCACCGCCCACTCGAAGGACTCCATCACCGGAACGGTGACGGCACTTCGCACCGAGCAGTTCCCGGGCAACCCGAACGCCACGGTTTCGTGTTCCCTGACGGCCTCGTTCTCGGCGAAGCCGGGCGGTGCCACCGTCAGCCCGGCGGACAGGGGTTACACCGACGACTGAACGGACGTACGGGGGCGGCGGAACATGCCGCCGCCCCTGAGGAGACCCGGTGGTTCCCAACATCGGGTCTTCCGGAATCACCGGCACGTCCCCGCCCGGCGACTCCCACGTCAGAGACCCAGGCGATCCAGCATCGTGTCGTCGCGACGCCAGTGCTTCCGCACCTTCACGGTGAGGTCCGTGTGGATCGTCTCGCCCAGCACGCGACTGAGGGTCGTTCGCGATGCCTCGCCGATCGCGCGGATCATCTGGCCACCCTTCCCCACCAGGATGCCCTTCTGCGACTGGGTCTCGACGAGGATCGCCGCGCGGATGACACTGCCGTCATTCGCCGGCTCGATGCTCTCGATCTGCACCGCGAGCGAGTGCGGGACCTCGTCGCGCACACGGCGCAGCGCGGCCTCGCGGATGAGCTCTGCGGCCAGTTCCTCGTCGGTCTGATCGGTCGCCATGCCGTCGGGGAAGTACCGCGGCCCGACCGGCAGCGCGCCTGCGAGCGTCTCGCGGAGGGCGTCGAGCCCGTCGCCGGTGGTGGCGCTGACCGGATGGAGTTCCACGAACGGCACCAGTTGGGAGGCCTCGGCCAGCTTCAGCGCGATCTGATCGCGCGGGACCCCGTCCACCTTGTTGACCACCGTGACGACGGGGAGCTTCGACGCGACCAGGCGTTCGGCGATGAAGCGGTCACCTCGCCCGATCTCCTCCTGGGCGTTTACCATGAAGACGGCGAGATCGCAGTCCTCCAGCGTGGCGTCGACGGTGTCCTGCATGCGGCGGGTGAGCGCGTCCGCGGGCTTCTGGAAGCCGGGCATGTCGATGAGCACGGCCTGCCAGCGCTCGCCGTTCACGATGGCGCGGACCCGGCGGCGGGTGGTCTGGGGTCGCGACGAGACCGCCGCCACATGGAGGCCCGCCAGGGCGTTCGCCAGCGTGGACTTCCCCACGTTGGGGCGCCCCGCCAACGCCACGATGCCCGAACGGAACCCGTCCGCGCTCACAGGCGATCCCGAGATGTGCCGGTGCGGTGTGGGATCACCCGAGCACCTGGAACATGAGGATGGTGACGGCGGTACCCAGCACGGCGCCCGCGACGACCTCCACCGCGGAATGGATGCCCGCCTCGACCCGCGACTGGGCGACGAGGAGCGCCATCATGAACGCCAGCGTGGAGACCAGCGCGGCATGGGGCACGTCGGTCGCCAGGATCGTCACCGCGGCCCAACCGGCGAACGCGGCCGCGGCGTGGCCGGACGGAAGTCCTCCGCGCAGGGCGGTGCCGCGTCCCGTCGCCGCCTTGATGGCGATTGTGAGCAGGACGGTGACGATGAGCGCTCCCACCACGATCTGCGAGGGACGGGCATCGAGACGGCCCACCATGTCGAAGCCGTGTTCTGTGAGGTGGTTGTAGAAGACCAGGTACGCGACCACCACAGCGTTCACCGTCGCCACCAGCACTGCTCCGGCGGCCACGTCCTTCGCGACCTTGATCAGCGGGTGATAGTGCGTCACGGTGGCGTCGATGGCGGCCTCGATGGCCGTGTTGAACATCTCGGCGATGATCACGAGGCTGACCACGCTCACGACGGCGATGAACTCCAGGCGCGTCACTCCCAGCACCAGGGCCAGGATCAGCGCACCGAGCCCGGCGGCCATGTGGATCCGCATGTTGCGCTGGGTCCGGAGAACGTAGACGATGCCCGCGAACGCCCACGTGAACGACCAGCGGAGCGATCCCTGGCGCGGGAGGGGGCTGTCGGATCGACCGAAGAGACGGGCACGGAACCCGGAGGGTTTCTTCTCCTCCCCGCTCATGAGAGACGATCCACCAGCTGGTCCTGGAGCTCGAGCATCTCGCCCTGGTCGACCTCGTGGTCGTAGCCGACGAGGTGCAGCAGCCCGTGGACGACCAGCGTGCGGAGGGGTTCCTGCGCGGCGGCCGGGCAGATGATGATGTCGCCGAGCTCGGGGGCCGGGCCGTCGTCGGGCCATCCGTCGCGCACCGCGGGACCGTCGACGGGGAACGAGAGCACGTCCGTGGGGCGTGGCTTGTCGCGGTGTTCGCCGTTGATCTCGGCCATACGTTCCTCGGTGACGATCATGAGGCCCAGGCTGGCGCGTTCGATGCCGATCTCGCCGCAGACCCACCGGGCCGTGTCGGCGAGTGGCACCACATCGACGTCCGGCATCTCCGACGAGGCCTCGACCTCGATCATCGACCGTTCTCGTCGGCGATGCGGTAGGCCTCGACGATCTCCTGCACGAGGCGGTGTCGCACCACGTCGTCACGGTTGAAGCGCACGAACGCGACGTCGCTGACCGATTCCAGGATCCGATCGATGTTGTTGAGCGCGGAAGGCCGATCACGCGGAAGGTCGATCTGCGTGACGTCCCCGGTGACCACCATCGTGGACCGGTAGCCGAGCCGCGTCAGGAACATCTTCATCTGCTCGCTCGTCGTGTTCTGCGCCTCGTCCAGGATGATGAAGCTGTCGTTCAGCGTGCGGCCGCGCATGAACGCCAGGGGGGCGATCTCGATCTGGCCGCGTTCGAGGAAGGCCTGCACCTTCTCGGCCTCCAGCATGTCGTGGAGCGCGTCGAACAGCGGGCGCAGGTACGGGTCGACCTTGGCGGCGATGTCGCCGGGCAGGAAGCCCAGCCGCTCGCCCGCCTCCACCGCCGGCCGGGTCAGGATGATGCGCCCGATCTCCTTGCGGTTCAACGCGGCGGCCGCGAGTGCGACGGCAAGGTAGGTCTTGCCGGTTCCGGCCGGGCCGATGCCGAAGGTGATCGTGTGGTTGCGGATCGCATCCACGTACCGCTTCTGACCGTCGGTCTTGGGCGTCACGGCCAGATGACGGTGACGCAGCACCACGTCGCCCAGCATGTCGCCGAGCGGTGCGTGACGGTCGACGGCGCTGACGATGGCCTCGACGGTTCCGGGGCCCAGGCCCTCACCCCGTCCGAGGAGCGCGGCGAGGTCCGTGATGGCGCTGGCCGTCGCCTCGACGCGGGCCTCGTCGCCGATCATGGTGAGCCGGTTCCCGCGCAGGCCGAGGTCCATGCCGAGGCGGTCCTCGAGCGACCTCAGCACGCGGTCGTGCTCACCGGCCAGCTCGACCGCGACGTCGTCGTTCAGTTCGATGGTTCGTTGATGCATGCTCACATGGATTCTGACAAACGCTCGCCGCCCATCACGTGCCAGTGGAGGTGGAACACCGACTGCAGCGCATCGGGCCCGTGGTTGGTCGTCACCCGGTAGCCCGAGTCGGTGAGGCCGTGCTCGGCGGCCAGATCGGCGATGAACACCGGCATGGTGGCCCGCTCGTCCAGGGAGAGATCCGACACCTCCGCCACGCTGGCCACATGTGTCTCGGGGATGACGAGAAGGTGGACGGGCGCCTTGGGGCTGATGTCGCGGAACGCCAGGAATCCGTCACCGCGCTTCACGATGTCGGCGGGGATGTCGCCCTGGGCGATCTTGCAGAAGAGGCAGTCGCTCATCGAACGGGTACTCCTTTGAGGTGCTCGCCGACCATACCGGCGACGCTCACCGGGACCAGGTCCCCGGGTCCGGCGTCGGTGTCCACGGCGTCGAGGACAAAACGGCTGTAGTCGCTTCCATAGCCGGTGAGGGTGCCGTCGTCGAGGCGACGCTCCACCAGCACGGTGTCCGTCTGGCCCTTCCGCGCGGCCCGGCGGGCGAAGCCGAGACGGTCCGACAGGTCGCGCAGGCTCTGGCTGCGTCGCGCCTTCTCGTCCGGCTCCACGCGGTCGCCGAGGTCGGCGGCGACGGTACCGGGACGCGGCGAGAACGGGAAGACGTGGATCTTCCCGAAGGCCAGCTCCTCGCACAGCGCGTGCGTGCGGTCGAAGGCATCCTCGTCCTCGGTCGGAAAGCCGATGATGACGTCGGTGGTGATGTTGACGGTGGGGATCGCCTGACGGGCCCAGTCGACGGCCTGCACATACGCGTCCATGGTGTAGCTGCGTCCCATCGCGGTGAGGACCCCGTCATCCCCCGACTGGAGCGGGATGTGGAGGTGGTGGGCGACGGTGTCGGTTGCGGCGAGCGCCTCCACGAAGCGCTCGGTGACGTCGCCGGGCTCGATGGACGAGACCCGCAGCCGCCGCAGGCCGTCCAGGGCGCCGATGCGACGGACGAGGTCGGCCAGGTCCGCGCCGTCGTCCCCGCGCCAGGTACCGATGTTGATGCCCGTGAGGACCAGTTCCGGGTGCCCCTCGGCGATGCGGCGACGTGCGTCGCGGAGGATGGCGTCGATGCTCCGGCTCTCGGCGACCCCACGGGTGCGCGGGATGATGCAGAACGAGCAGTGCTGGTCGCAGCCGTTCTGAACCTTCAGGAAGGCGCGGGTGCGTCCGGCGGGGCGATCGTCGTCATGACATGCCAGCGTGGACGTCGGGCCTCCCAGACGCTCCACGATCTCGACGGCGGCGCGGTCGGCGGACCGTCCGACCACCGTGACCGCCTCGCCGAACTGGCCGGCGTTCAGGTTCGCTGCACAGCCGGTGACGAAGGTCCGGCCGATGCGCGCGGCCTGGTTGACCTGCTTGCGGCTCTTGCGTTCGCTCTCGAGCGTGAGCGCGCAGGTGTTGACCACGTGGACGTCGGCCGCATCACGGGTCGTCTCGACATGCCCGGCGTCGGAGAGTGCATCGCGGATCAGCATGGCGTCCGCCTGGCTGACCTTGCATCCGAGGAATCGCACGGAGAACGTGGCCATTCAGCCGCCGTGCCTGTCTGATCGCCCGTTCATGGATGGACACGGTACCAATGCGGGGCGTGGGTGGATCCGCCGGGAAAGGTCGTACCGAGTGTCGTCGGTCCGCGCCGACGGATGGCGCGACGTACGTCAGGCACCGGTCGATCCCTGGATCCCGTCCTCCACGTCGCGACCCCACCGGTACGCCTCGGCGGTGATCGCCGCCGTCACGATGGCCGCCGTCTCGGCGCGCAGGATGCCCTCACCCAGTCGCGCGAGGGCACATCCCGCCTCGCGTGCCCTGGCTATCTCGTCCTCCGACAGACCGGCATCCGGGCCGATCACCAGGCGTACGGCGCCGCCGCGCACGTCGCGCAGTGCATCCGTGAGCCCGCTTTCGCCGCGAGGATCGACGACGACAACGCGGAGGTCGTTGCGGTCGATGATCACATCCTCGAACGGAGCGATCCCGTCGATGTCGGGTGCCACGGCGTGACCCGACTGTCGCATGGCCGCCTCGGCCACCCGCAGCATGCGCTCGCGCCGTTTGGAGAACGCGGTGGCGTCGGGCACGCGCCCGGACCGTTCGGAGCGGAAGACGGTGATGCGCTGGACACCGATCTCGGTGGCCTTCTCGACGGCGGTGTCGAGCCGTCCCCAGTCGGCGAGGCCGAGTGCGAGCTCGACGGGCGGGCGTGACGGGGCGGGTCGCGGACCGTCGGCCAGCCGCACACGGACCTCGGTGCCGATGTCGGCGACCGCCGCGTCCCAGACGTTCCCGTGCTCGTCCAGGATCTCCACGTCGTCCCCGATCCCCCGGCGCACGACACGCGTGAGGTGGTGGGCGTCCTCTTCGGCGAGGATCACCGTGATACCGGGTGCGCACCCGTGGACGATGTAGCGGAACCGGTGCTTCATTCGCGCGTCAGGAGGACGGCGGCCCAGCCATCGGCGGCCACGACGCGATCGATCCGCATGCCGAGAGCGGCCCACGTCTCGGTGGCGCTGGCGATATCCGCCTCGACGAAACCGGAGAGGATGGCGACCCGAGGAGTCGTGGCCAGGCGACCGGCGACCTCGCGCACATGCATTCGTGTGATGTTGGCGAGAACGATGTCGGCGGCCGGAAGCGCGGCGGTGGTGGCATCGACCGTCGCTGTCGTAATGGCGACGTCGTTCGCCGCCGCGTTGCGTTCGGTGGCCTCGACGGCCAGAGGGTCGTAGTCGACGGCTGACACCGGGTCGTGTCCCAGCTTCCGCGCCGCGATGGCCAGCACCCCGGAGCCGCAACCCACGTCCAGCACGGCGCCGGCGGGGATGTCGATGAGGAGCTGCAGGCAGCCTCGCGTGGTGGCGTGCTGTCCGGTCCCGAACGCCATGCCGGGGTCGATGACGACCTCGGGGATGTCGTCGCGCGCGGGCTCCCAGGGCGGACGGAGGCGGACACGCCCCTCGATCTCGACCGGGACGTGGATGCGGCGCATGGCGTCGCGCCAGTCGTCGTCCTGAGGTGCCGCGTCGATGGCCACGGCGAGGTCGGCGGCGCCGAAGCGTTCGGTGATGGTCGCGACGGCCACGTCACGGTGACGGGTCGGCACCCAGACCGCGATGTGGAGCGCGTCATCCTGACGAGACTCCGACCACCCGGTGTCGGTCACGTCGTCCACCAGCGCACGGGCGATCTCGACCGCGTCCGCCGGGACCGTGAGCGTCAGGCGGGTGAGATCAGCGGAATCGGTTTCTGAGGCGACCGAAAAGCCCGTCACCGGATTCCTTCGATTCGACGTGCTCGTCGAGACCGGCCAGGAACTCCTTGCCCTCGCGGCTCGTGACCGCGGGAATGTCGACGTCGATCACCACGCGGTGGTTCCCGCGACGCCGTCCCTGGACCTGCGGGAAACCCTTCCCCTTGATCACCGTCTCGGACAGTGGCTGGACGCCCGCATCGACGGTGATCTCCTCCTCCCCGTCCACCGTGGGAACGGTGACCGTGGTGCCGGTCATGGCCTCGACCACCGAGATACGGACGTGCGAGACGATGTCCATCTCGTCGCGGTGGAAGCGCTCGTCCTCGGCCACCGACACCTCGATGTAGAGGTCCCCGGCCGGTGCGCCGGGATCACCGGCGTGTCCCCTGCCGGGCATGCGGATGCGCTGACCGTCGGCGATGCCCGCCGGGATGTCGAGCTCGATGTCCTGTCGCATCATGCGTCGTCCGATGCCGCGGCAGTCCGAGCACGGCTTCTCGGGCACACGCCCGGCGCCGTTGCAGGTGGGGCACACGCGGCGGCGCACGATCTGGCCGAGCGCGCTTCGCATGACCTCCTGGACCTGCCCCTGTCCCCCGCACATCTCGCAGGTGGAGACGCTGCTTCCCGGCGCGGCGCCGGTCGCCTCGCATGTGTCGCAGAGAGAGACGAGGTTGGCCTCGACGGTTCGGGTGACGCCCTGGGCCGACTCCACGAAGCTGATCTCGAGACCGACCAGGTGGTCGTCGCCGGGCTGGCGCGATGGGCCGCCTCCGCCACCGAAGATGTCGCCGTTGAAGAGGCTCGAGAAGATGTCCTGGAAGGAGCCGAAGCCCCCCATCGGATCGCCGCCGCCTCCGCCGCCGTTGAGCCCGGCGTGTCCGAAGCGGTCGTACATCTGACGCCGCTCGGGGTCCGAGAGGACCTCGTAGGCCTCGGCGATTGCCTTGAAGCGCTCCTCCGCACCGGCGTCCCCGGGGTTCATATCCGGGTGGTTCTCTCGAGCAAGGCGGCGGAAGGCCTTCTTGATCTGTGCGTCGTCGGCGTCACGGGAGACACCGAGGAGATCGTAGAAATCCTGGCTGGCGGTCGACACGACCACCGAGGATAGCAACGAACTGTGGGAACGCCCGCCTTTCCCTCGTCGACGCACCGCCTGTCGTCCTCGGTGCCAGGCACCCGACGCGACATCTTCCGATCACGAAGGCATGATCATGCTGCAATTCACCTCATTCGGCGCATTCCACGAGGCCGGCCTGTCGCTGTTGGTGCCTGGCACCGAGAGAGACACGTCCCTGAGGAGGACAGCACGAGAATCCCGCAATTTGCGGTAGCCACTCCGCCGCTGAGGGGGTGGAAACGATCCCGTCAGCCCTTGTCCTAGTGACGGCACAGACAAGGAGGAAGCATGGGACGGGCACCCCGACCTCAGGGAGAGGATCTGACGTACCACGTAACGGCCCGGGGCAACAACCGGAGCAGCATCTTCGAGGACGAGCGCGACAGGTTCACGTTCCTCCGCCTGCTCGAAGACACCCGTCGCCGTCGCTGCTGGCGCGTCCATGCCTGGTGTCTCATGGGGAACCACATCCATGTTCTCGTCACCACCAAAGGCCCCGACATCTCCGCCGGTGTCCGCGACGTTCTCGGTGGATACGCACGGCGGTACAACAGCCACCACGAGAGATCTGGACACCTCTTCGGTCGGCGATTCGGCTCGGTACTGGTGACGTCGGACGAGCAGTTCCTGACGACGGTCCGCTACATCAATCGGAACCCCGTAGCGGCGGAACTCGTTGCTGCCTCCGATGACTACCCGTGGAGCGGATACGCGTTACGGAGATCGCCGCGTCCCCCGATCCTGCTCGACGAGATGGTTCTCAGAATGCTCCATCCGGTGGTGTCAACGGCAGACCGCCTGCTGTGCGAACTTGTCGACGGCGAACAGAGGCCCGGCGGAGCGTCTGCACCTCAACCGGCGATCATCACCCTGGTCCAGGTGATGGGCGAGCGCGCCGCCACGCGAGCAGCTGCCCGACTGGGCTACCGGCGGCGCGAGATCGCGACGGTACTCGGACGTTCACTGCGCACCGTCGACAGGTACCTACAGCGGGTCTGAACGGCACCGCGCCAGTAGACCTTCAGTCCCTCAGGTCGTCGATCTCCTCGTCATCGTCGTCCAGATGCGTGGCCAGGTTCGTCCGAGCCGACTCGATCAGCCGGTAGGCGTCCTCAAGCGTGTTGGACTCCAACAGGAACCGGCAGAGACTGCGGGCGTCCCGGGCTGCCAGGTGATCCACGGCCCCCTCCAGCACCCAGAACGGCGCCGACTCGAGATCCTGGCGCAGCAACTCGACCGCCTGATGCCCGCATTCCAGCGTGTAGGTCGCGATGGCGTACTGACTGGAGTTCGGCCGGTCCGCCGGCGGCTGCCACGGCACCAGCGGCCCGCTGCGCAGGCCCTCCGGTTCGATGACCTCGGCCGCGAGCTCGATGTCACGCCACGTGAGATCCACCGGCACGCGCAGATCGAACAGGAGGCTCTCCGCCTCGTCAGGACGATCGGCGGCACTGGCGAGAACCGCCGCCACCCAGTGCGCCTCGGCGTACGACAGACCCGTGAAGAGCTTCGCCTCATCCGCCTGGGGATAGAGCTGGGACTCCGGCTTGCTGGTGATGCCGACCGCGTACTCCTGCGGGCCGATGGCGCCCGCCTCCGTCTTCGCCAGCACCCGCACCGCCGCCGCGGCACCCGACCGGAGCGGACGCCGCCAGACCTCGAGAACCTCGAACCGATCGTCTATTCGTAGACCTCCTCCACATAGGCGGACAGTGCCCGCGCCGCCTCCTTGACCGTGGCGATGGCCAGACGGTAGTCCATCCGGGTCGGGCCGATGAGCGAAACCGCACCCAGGTTGCGCCGGGTCGAGCCGTAGGTGGCCGCAACGAGCGACACACCCTCCAGGTCCGGCACCGTGACCTCATCGCCGATCCGCAGGAAGACGTCGCTCCCGCCGAGAGCTCCCCGCAACAGATGCAGAAGCGAATACCGCTCCTCCAGTGCACGCATGATGGATCCCATCTCGAGGAGGTCCTGCGAATGCAGGCGTTCCAGGAAGCGGGCCTGCCCTCCGATGTAGATCGTCCCGCCCTCGTCCTCGTCCGCCATCTCGGTCAGTGCGACCCCGATGGCCGAGATGAAGGCGCGCTCGCTGGGTGCCAGAGAGGGCTCGTCCAAACGGGCCGCGAGACCGCGCGCCCCCGGCGACAGGCCTCCCGCCTGCTCGTTCAGGAAGTCGGACGCCCAGTCGGCCAACTTGGGATCGACCGGACGATCGAACGCGAACATCCGCTTGGTCACCGATCCCGTCGACGTGATGACGACGACCATGACCAGCTGCGGCTGAAGGACGAGGACCTCGACGCGCCGGATGGTGGTCGACTGGGCCGGAGGGGCGCTGACCACCCCGAGCATGTCGGTGATCTGCGCGATGGCGTCGGCGGTCCTCCGCATGGCCTGATCGAGCTCCCGGCGGATCTCGTCCAGCTCAAGAGCCTTCTGCACCGCGGTCGGCGCGGGTACGACCTCACCGCGCGGAACGAGGTGATCGACGTAGTACCGGTAGCCCGCATCGGTGGGAACCCGGCCGGCCGACGTGTGGGGATGCCCCAGAAGGCCGACCTGCTCCAGGCGCGCGAGCTCGGACCGGATCGTGGACGACGCGTAGTCCATGCCGTGCCGCCCGGCGATGTGCTTGCTGCCGACCGGCGTACTGGTGTCGACGTACTGCTCGATAACGATGCGGAGGATGGCCTCCTGCCGGGATGTCAGTTCGGTTTCGCGCACGTGTCCATTTCATCACAACCGGCGGCGGGCACACGCGCACCACATCCGATTGACGTACCACCGATGAGTTCGACGGTCCGCCCAGGTCTAGAATTCCGCCGCTTCGATGGACGGCCACATGGCCACGCATCGATGACCGGGATCTCAGACGACCTGAAGGACCGACATGGAACATCACCCCACGCAGCGCGCCACCCGAAAGGAGGACGCGATATGAGTGCCATCCAGGCACGAGGGCTCATCAAGACGTTCGCGGACCGCACCCAGACCGTGGAGGCCGTCCGAGGCGTCGACATCGACGTTGCCGACGGCGAGATCTTCGCCTTCCTCGGACCGAACGGTGCCGGCAAGTCGACGACCGTACGGATGCTCACCACCCTCACCACCATCAGCGGGGGTTCGGCCACCGTCGGCGGACTCGACGTCGCAACCGACCCGGACGGCGTGCGACGCATCATCGGTGTGGCGCTACAGGAGGCGGGACTGGATCCTCGCCAGACGGCCCGCGAGCTGCTCGTATTGCAGGGACGTCTGTTCAACATGCCGAGAGCGACCGTCGAGGCGCGGACGGACGAACTTCTCCGGCTCGTGGAGCTGGACGACGTCGCCGATCGCCGGGTGAAGGGGTTCTCGGGTGGCATGAAGCGCCGTCTGGACCTGGCATGTGCGCTGGTCCACGAACCGAAGATCCTCTTTCTGGACGAGCCGACCACCGGACTGGACCCGGCGAGTCGCATCACCATCTGGGACGAGGTCCAGCGCATCCGCAAGCAGGGCATCACGGTGTTCCTCACCACCCAGTACCTGGAGGAGGCGGATCAGCTGTGCGACCGGCTCGCCATCATCAACGACGGCCTCATCGTGCGTGAAGGCACACCGGCATCGCTGAAGGCCGAGCTCAAGAGTCGCCTCAACCTCAGCCAGGATCCGACGCTCGACGACGTGTTCCTCGACGTCACCGGCAAGACGCGGACCCGCTCAGCGGGCGAGGTCCGGGAGGTGACGGCATGAGCGCCATGGTCGCACTCGCACAACGCTCGGTGCGGGAGGCGCTCCGGTCGCCGGACGCCCTTCTCCCGATGCTCTTCATCCCACTGTTCTTCCTCGTGGTGAACGTGGGCCAGGCCGCACGAATCTTCCCGTCCGAATCCACCGAGTTCCTGCACGGGCAGAGCTACGGCGCGTTTCAGCTGCCGGCATCCATCCTCCTGGCCGCGTCGTTCGGGTCGGCGGCGCTCTATCTGGTGGAGGAGATCGAGGGCGGCTACTTCGACAAGCTGCGGGCCACACCGGCCGCGCGTACGAGCATCATCTTCGGACGTCTGCTGGCCGAGGCGCTCAAGACGGTGGTGCTGACGATCGTGATGGTGGTGATCGCCTGGATCTTCTTCGACATCACCGTTGCATCGGGTCCGGTCGGGTTCATCATCCTCCTCGTTCTGGCGGCCGGCTGGGCGGTCGCGTTCTCCGGCCTCATGCAGCTGATCGCACTCAAGACCCGCAGTGCCGCGGCCACCAACGCGGGAAGCATGGTGTTCTTCCCGCTCCTCTTCCTCACCCCCAACTTCGTGCCCCGCGACCTGCTCACGCGGCCCATGGAGATCGCGGCCACGTTCAACCCGGTCACCTACCTCATGGAGGCGATGCGGTCGCTGATCCTCGTCGACCACCTGGAGTGGGCGACCCTGGGGAAGGGGTTCGCCGTCGTCGCCGGAGGACTGCTGCTCATGATCGCCATCAGCGTGCGCATGATCCGCCGCTACGACTGACGATCTGCACCCGGCTGCCCGGTGTGTCACGGGCAGCCGAGCACCCTGTCACCGATCGAAGTTCATCAGGCGACCGAGGACCGAGTTCTGTAGAAAACGCCCCTCCCGCGTCAGCGCCAGGTGGTCGTCGTCCACCCAGCGGAGGAAGCCACCGTCGACGAGATCGGGAAGGGCCCCGGGATTGTCCGGCGGCCCCGCCCACGAGACGCTGATCTCGTCACTCTGACGCAACCCGAGCATCCAGCGCTCACGACGCCGTGTGTCGTCGTCCAGATGCTCGGTCGTGCGACGCGGTGTCCGACCCGAGGCCACGGCGGTCATGTAGCCGTCGAGATCCGGGGCGTTGCGCCAGCGCTCCCCACCCACGGTGGATACGGCACCGATGCCGACGCCCACGTAGTCGGCGGCACCCCAGTAGGCGCGGTTGTGCCGGCTCTCGTACCCGGGCTTCGCGAAGTTCGCGGTTTCGTACCAGAGGTAGCCCATCTCCTCCAGCGCCTCCACGACGCGGTGGTACGCATCCTCGGTGAAGTCCTCGTCCACGACGGCGCCGTCACGGGCCAGTCCGCTCCCCGTCTTGACCTCGAGCTCGTACCACGAGATGTGCTCCGGCCCGATATCGCGCACCGCGTCGATGTCGGCCTCCAGGTCGTCTGCCGACTGCCCCGGCACGCCGAACAGGAGGTCCAGGCTGAGGTTCTCGAAGCCCGCGGCGCGGGCATCGGCCACAGCACCGCGCACGCGCTCGGCCGTCGCCCGCCGGTCCAGTGCGGCGAGGAGGTGGGGTTGGAATGACTGCGCACCCATCGAGAGGCGCGCGACACCCGCCGCACGGAACGCGCGCAGCAGATCTGCGTCGATGGTCTCGGGATTCGCCTCCATCGAGATCTCGACATCCGGAGCGAACCGCGGCGAGATCGCGTCGAGAAGACGCGCGATGCGCGGCGGCTCCATCAGGCTGGGCGTGCCACCACCGAGATACACGGTCGACAGCGGCCCCAGACGGTCCGCCTCGATCTCCACCTCGGCCAGAAGCGCGTCGACGTAACGATCCCGCCGGTCGAGCGCGCCGACCTCGACCACGAACGCGCAGTACCCGCACCGGTGCTCACAGAACGGCAGGTGTACGTAGAGGTGACGCGCTCCGGTCACTTCTTCGACGCGTTCGAGTCCTCCCCGATCGAGAGCACCGACAGGAACGCCTCCTGCGGGACCTCGACGCGCCCGACCTGCTTCATACGCTTCTTCCCCTCCTTCTGGCGCTCAAGGAGCTTGCGCTTGCGGCTGATGTCACCGCCGTAACACTTGGCCAGAACGTCCTTGCGCCGCGCCTTGACCGTCTCGCGCGCGATGACCTTGCTGCCGATGGCCGCCTGGATCGGCACCTCGAACATCTGCCGCGGGATCGTCTTCTGAAGACGCTCGACGATGTGCTTGCCGCGGCCGTAGGCGACGTCGCGGTGGACGATCATGGACAGCGCGTCCACCGGCTCACCGGCCAGCAGGATGTCCAGCTTGACCAGCGGGCTCTCGCGGTCGTCCAGCATGTCGTAGTCGAGCGACGCATATCCCTTGGTGCGGCTCTTCAGCGTGTCGTAGAAGTCGAGGACGATCTCGGCGAGCGGCATGTCGTAGACGATCTGCTGACGCTGCTCGATCGGTTCCATGGTCGAGAACGTGCCGCGCCGCTCCTGGCAGAGCTCCATCACGGCGCCCACGAACTCGGGCGGGACGAGGATGGTGCAGCGCACGAACGGCTCGAACACCGTCTCGATGTTGATCGGCTCGGGCAGGTCCGCCGGGCTCTTGACCTCCATCTCCTCGCCCGTCGTCGTGATGACGCGATATGCGACGTTGGGGGTCGTGGCCAGGAGGTCGAGGTCGTACTCGCGTTCCAGGCGCTCACGGATGATGTCCATGTGGAGCAGCCCGAGGAAGCCGCAGCGGAATCCGAACCCAAGCGCCTGTGAGTTCTCGGGCTCCCAGACGAGCGACGCGTCATTGAGCGACAGCTTCTCCAGCGCATCGCGCAGATCCGGGTACTCGTCGGCGTCCACCGGGAAGAGACCGCAGAACACCATCGGCTTGACGTCCCGGTAGCCCGCCAGCGCCTCCGTGGCGCGGTTGGAGGCGACAGTCAGCGTGTCGCCCACGCGCAGGTCGCCGAGCTTCTTCACACCGGTGATGAGGTAACCGCTCTCCCCCGCCTCCAGCACGTCGGTGGGCGTCATGGACGGCGTCATGACACCGATCTCCTCGGCGTCGGCCGTGAGGCCCGTCTGCATGGCGTAGAGCTTGTCGCGGGTGCTGAAGCGGCCGTCGACGACACGCACGAAGGTGACGACACCACGGTACTGGTCGTAGACCGAGTCGAAGATCAGCGCGCGCGGCGGTGCCTCGCGATCACCCCCGGGCGGCGGGATGCGCAGCACCACGTCCTCCAGGACCTCCTCGATCCCCTGACCGGTCTTGGCCGAGATGCGCAGAACGTTCTCGGGCTTGTCACCGATGAGCTCGGCGATCGCCCGGCTGTGAAGCTCCGGATCGGCGGCGGGCAGGTCGATCTTGTTGAGGACCGGGATGAGCTCGAGGTCGGCCTCGAGGGCGAGGTACGTGTTGGCAAGGGTCTGCGCCTCGATGCCCTGGCTGGCGTCGACCACGAGCAGCGCGCCCTCACATGCGGCGAGGCTGCGCGAGACCTCGTACGAGAAGTCGACGTGACCGGGGGTGTCGATCAGGTTCAGTTGGTAGGTCTCGCCGTCGGAGGCCGTGTAGAAGACCCGCACCGCCTGCGCCTTGATCGTGATGCCGCGCTCGCGCTCGAGCTCCATGGAGTCGAGCATCTGGGAACGCATCTCGCGTTCGCTGACCGCGTTGGTCAGCTGCAGGATGCGGTCCGCGAGCGTCGACTTGCCATGGTCGATGTGCGCGATGATGCAGAAATTTCGGATCTTCGACTGGTCCACGGCCGCCTATCGTAGCTTGCGCTTGAGCTGCATCAGCATCGCGATCTCGCGCATGCCCAGCCCGCGACAGACCGCGAGGTAGGCGAGCGGCGCCATGACGCCGGCGGCGCCGACGCTGACGAGCTGCCCCGGAAGCGATCGGCCCAGTCCGCCGTCGAGGGCGTGCCAGATCCCGTACGCCCATGCCCCCAGAAACGCGGACGCCAGAAGCGCGCGAGCGAAGCCGTCGATGATGGAGCGGATGTCGATGCCGCCGATCTGCCTCCGGAGCAGGACGACGAGCAGGACGAACGTCACGAGGCTGGCGATGGAGGTGGCGAGCGGGATCCCGCCGGTTCCCAGCGGGACGATGAGGACGAAATCGAGCACGAGGTTGACGACGACCGCCAGTGCCGCGATCTTCGTCGGGGTCCGCGGCTGCTGGAGGCTGAAGAACGCCCGGATCAGAAGGAGGCTGGCACCGTTGAACACCAGGCCGAACGCAAAGTAGAAGAGCGACTCGGAGGTGATGGCGGTGGCGGCCGCGTCGAACTCACCGCGCTGGAAGACGAGCCGGGTCACCGGCGTGGCGAGCACGGCCAGGAAGACCGAGGACGGCACCAGCATGAAGAAGATCTGCCGTGTGCCGCTGGTGACCACCTCGCCCATCCCCTCGTGGTCGTTCCGGGCGGCCATGCGCGAGAGGGCCGGGAAGAGAACGGTCGAGACGGCCACGCTGAAGATGCCCTGCGGAAGGATGTAGAGACGGAACGCGGCGTCGATGGCACGGACCGACTCCTGGCTCACGAACTCCGACGCGACGAAGCTGTCGAGCACCGCGTTCACGTTGATCAGCCCGAGCCCGATGGTGACCGGGAGCATCATCACGAGGACGGTCCGGACATATCGGTTGCCGAAGCCGAGCGACAGCGGGAAGGGCCCCTTGCCCCGCAGCCCCGGCAGAAGGTAGAGAAGCTGCACGAGGGTGCCGACGAGGATGCCGAACGCGTAGCCGTAGATGCGCTGGTCGCCCTCCAGGAAGGGGGTCATTCCGATCAGGCCGAGCAGGATCACGATGTTCCAGAGCACCGGCGCGAACGCGGATGACGAGAACTCGCCGTACGACTGCAGGATCCCCATGACGAGACCGGTCAGCCCCAGGAGCACCACGATCGGGAACATCACCTGGGTGAGGCCGACGAGGTTGTCCATCTGATCCTGGGGGAAGCTCCTCCAGAAGAACGGGATCACCCAGGGGGCGAGCACAATGGCCAGGAGCGTGATCCCGCCGAGCACCATCGTGATGAGCCCGATGAGCGCGCCCGTGAGCCGCCTGGCCTCTTCCTCACGCCCCTCCTCGCGCAGGCGGGCGAACATGGGCACGAACGCCGCCGACAATGCCGAGTCGGCGACGAGGCTTCGCAGCAGGTTCGGGATCTGGAAGGCGATGACGAACGCGTTGATCGCGCCGTTCACGCCGAAGAGGGCCGCGGCGATGATCTCGCGGGCGAGACCGGCCACACGACTGACCGCCGTCCACACCGCGAAGAGGGCCGTCGACCGGCCCGTGCTGGACGCCTTCTTCTCGTGGACTTCGGGGATCTCTGAGGTGGCGTCGGCCGCGCCGTCGGTTCTCAGATCGTCCAGCGCAGCGCTCCTGACATGCGTGTTAGGATACGCGGCCGCTCGGACCGTCTGACCAGAAGGATGTCGCTTGGCGAACATCAAGCAGCAGAAGAAGCGCATCAAGCGCGCCGCGAAGCAGCACGACACCAACGTGCGCTATCGCTCAACCATCAAGACCATGCTGAAGAACCTCGAGGCCGCGGAGGGGGACGACAAGGTCGCCCAGGCCCGCGAGCTCGAGAAGCTCGTGGATCGTGCCGCGTCGCGCGGCGCCTTCCACGCCAATACGGCCGCCCGCCGGAAGAGCCGTATTCAGCGCATTCTCGCCGACACCGGCGAGTGATCCGCAGGGCCGCCGCGGCGGCCCTCACGTATCGCGGCGCGTGACCCTCGGGTAACGCGCCGCTTTTTCGTGCCCGCATACGGCTCGTAGCGGGCCGGTCGGTAAAGGCTTGCCCAGCACGTGCCCGGGCCGGACAGATCGCCCAAGAACACGCGGTAGGCTCGCAAACGACCTGTTCTCCCACCCCCCGACAGGAGTCCGGATGCGTCCATCAACTCGCACCGACGGGGACCGGCCGCCACGCGGTCGCCGCCTCCCGATCCTTGCCGCAGCAGCGGTCGCGCTCGCCGTGCCCGCCACGAGCAACGCGGACTACTACAACCCGACAACGGGCGTCGAGCTCCCCTGGAGCGCCGTCATCCCGTCGCCGACACCGACCTTCGACCCGCCTCCGGTCTACTACACGCCGCTGAACCTGCTCCCGACCACACCGGGTACGGGGTCGACCAAGCCGACCAAACCGACGAAGCCCGCGGTGAAGATCGATCCGATCACCGGCTTCCGCCGATCACCGGTCGTCTTCAAGCAGGCCAACCGGCAGATGGCGAAGCTCTTCACCGCCCGGCTCGGAAAGGCCAAGTTCAAGTCGGCGCGTTTCATCAAGGAGGCCGACAAGGGGACCTTCCGGAAGGCCTACCTGCAACTGGTGAAGCCGATCGGATGGTCGGACAACGACTACTCGCACGCGCTGGCCTCATACACCGTCGCCAGCTGGCTCATCGCCAACAACCAGGGTGACCTGACGACCAAGCAGCGCATCGGGGCCCGCGACATCCAGAAGCGCATCCGAGCGACGATCGCCAAGAACCCGAAGATGAAGAAGTCGCGCCCCGCCAGTCGCCAGCTGGCGACCGACCGGCTCAACATCCTCACCACGATCCTGATCGTCCAGTGGGCGAACGCGACACCCGATCAGCGCGTCCAGCTGGCGGAATCCGTTCGCAAGGCCGGCCTCAAGACGTTCAAGGGTGACCTCACCCTCGTCGACATCGGCTACGACGGGTTCGAGCGGCGCGCCGACACCTAGATGATTGATTCCACGATCTCGCGGCGTGGTGCGTGTCCCCGGCGGCGCGGATGCGCCACCGGACGACTCGAACAGGCGAACCAGCATGCCCTTCGGCGCCCGGCGGCACCCCGCATCCACCGGTGACGCGCCCCACATCCACGATCCCGTGGAATCAACCATCTAGGCTCCCCGCATTCGCGGAGTCGCGTCCGCATCACCGACGCGGATGCGACTCCCCGCCACACCGAACCACCGGAGCGGTGATCAGCCGCGGACGGCGGCCAGGAGATCGCGCGCGGCGCGCTCAAGGACGAATCGCCGTCCGTCATCCGGTGATCGGCCCAGGTTCGTGAGCGCCCCCACCCGCAGATCGAGTTCGAGTGCCGCGAGCCGCGCCACGCACCGATCGGCGGCACCGTCCGGGAGTGCTCGGGCCTGCTCCACCACCTTCTGAGCAGGGTAGCCACGCAGTCCGGTGACCCGGCCGACGTCGTCCGGTGAGGCACCTGGCCCGAGTGCCTGGGCGGCAGCGACACCACGGAAGTGACGTGCGAGCGACATCTGGATGACGATGGGTTCGCTGGGGTGGTCACCCGTGGCGAGCTCGCTCAGCAGTTCGAACACCCGCGCGCGGTTTCCCGCCGTCATGGCATCGGCCAGTTCGTACGACTTGGCCTCGGGGTGCGGGATGACGAGAAGGTCGACCAGCTCGGAGTCGATGCCGTCGGGTCCGGCGGCCATCGCGAGCTTCGTGGCCTCCTGGCTGAGCGCCATGGCATCCTCGCCGACGCGTTCGACGATGGTCCGCGCCAGGGCCTGGGGCAGCCGCTGCCCCGCACGTTCACACTCGGCCACCACGTGCTGGACGAACCACTTCGTCTTGTCCTTGCGGCTCGCCTTGGCCGGTGGCCCGTACTCCAGGACGTCGCCGTGGTTCCCGATGGCCGCCACGAGCTTCGGCGTGGGCGCACCGGCGGAGATGAGTGCCAGGCAGGTGTCGGCGCTGGGAGACGCGAGGTAGTCGACGAGCGGCGCGGCGTCGCCGGCCTTCCAGGCATCGGTGTTGCGGACGACGACGAGACGACGTCCGGCGAACGAGAGCGTCTGGCAGACGCCGACCACGTCGGTGGCGAGATCGTTGGTCGCGTCGAACTCATCGGGAGGCAGGCCTCCCTCCGCGACGACGCGCTGGATGAGTCGCGCCGTGGCCCGTTCGACCTTGCCGCGGTCCTCACCCCAGATCCCGTAGACGGGCTTCAGCGGCGGGCGCTCCGCGCTCATCGCGCACCGTCCGTGACAGTCAGATCGACCACGGTCGTGAGACTAGAGCATTCGGTCCACTGTCCTGGGGTCAACCTCCCCGGACATCACACCTAGCGCCGTCGTCTACCGCGTGAGGCATCGCCGGGACGATCGACCGTACCCTGCAGACGGAGTTCCTCGATGTCGAGGCGTGCCTGCACCCGGCGGTGCACCTCGTCGTCGATCACGTGGTCGTCACGGAGGCGGTTCACCGTCTCTCGCTCGTGGGCGACGACGGCCAACCGGAGATCGCGGTACTGCGCGCGGCGCCGCTCGACGTCGGCGTCCAGGTCGCCCATCTGCTGGTCACGCCAGTGGACGTACTCGTCGCGGATCTCGTCGACGACGTCGGGATCCGCGCCCACCTCCTCGGCCAGGTCGTCCAGCGCGTACACCGCGGATTCCGCGGCGGTCTGGATGGCGAGCTCGAGCTCGTCCTGCGTCGCGGTCTCGGTCGGAAGACGGGCCCACCGCACGACGCGCGGCAGCATGAGCCCCTGGATGACGAGCGAGAGCACGACCACGGTCGCAGTGACGAAGACGGCCTTGTCACGGGCCGAGCCGCCGTCGATCGTCGCCGGGACCGACAGCGCGACGGCGAGCGAGACGGCACCGCGCACCCCGGCCATGGTCGTCACGACCCTCCCGCGGATCGTGCTGTGGATGATGTGCCGATCCAGTCGGCGGTCGACGACGCGGCCGAGAACGGCGATCACGTTGATGAAGGCGAAGCGCACGACGAGGACCGCCACGTAGACCCCGACCGCGGCGAGGATCGCCGACTGCAGCTGGCCGCCGGTGAGACCCTTGATGGCGATCGGGATCTCGAGCCCGATGAGGACGAAGAGGCCGCCATTCAGAAGGAACGTCGTCAGGGTCCAAAAGCCGGTGCCCTGCTGCCGGGCATGGGCCGACACCATCCGCGGAGCCACCTGGGCGACCCAGAGGCCGCTGACCACGACCGCGAGCACGCCCGACGCGTGGATCTCCTCGGCGATGAGGAACGCCACGAAGGGCGTCAAGAGCGCGAGGGCGTTCTGATTGACAGACGTCGTCAGGTAGCGCCGAACCTGCGCGTCGATCCATCCCACCACGGCGCCGACGACGAGCGCCCCGATGAACGAGACGGCGAGAAGCTCGCCCGCGTGCAGTGCATCGAAGGTCGAATCCTTGCTCGCGAACTCCAGTGCGAGGGCGAAGAGCACCAGCGCTGTTCCGTCGTTGATGAGGCTCTCCGCCTGAAGCAGGGTCCTCTCGCGACGCGGCATCATCCGGTCGAGTGCGGCGACGGCGGTGGCATCCGTGGGAGCGACCGCCGCTCCGATCAGTATCGCTGCCTGCCACGACAGTCCGAGCGCGTGTCCGACGACGGCCACCACCAACGCGGTGGCCACGACGAGCAGGGTGCCCGACAGGATGATGCTGCGGAGCTGTCGGCGGATCTCGCGGGCGGATGCGGTGAAGGCCTCCCAGAACAGGATCACCGGGAGGAAGATCAGCAGGACGACCTCGGGGGGAAGCTCCACGTGACGCAGGCTGGGAAGCGTCGTCATGAGGAGGCCGGCGGCCATCAGCACGACGGGCGCCGAGATGTGCAGGCGGTTCGCGATCAGCGACCCGGCGAGGACGGCGACCCCGAGGGCGACGGCTACCTGCACGGCGAACATGCGTCACCTCCCCGACCGGTGAGGGGAGACGGCGGGTACCGACGAAAAGCGCACCGGATCGGTGGCCTACGGACGAACGGGCGGGCTCGGCGACTCACGACGCGATGGTCGCGTCCGCTGTCTCCGTCCCGTGGAACGCCACGTCAGAGGCGTTGCCACACCATGCCGGGACGCGCGGGCACCGTGGGGGCACACAGACGTCCGCCGCCGTGCCGCCCTCGCTTGCCGTCGCTCCGACCATTCCCCAATGTTGCCCGGCGGCGGGTGCGGATGCCAAGGGGAAGCTTGGACGAAGATGCTCGCTCTCTCCTCGACTTCACCGCCCCCTTACCGTCCGTCAGTTGACAAACCGACCGGTCGGTTTGTATGGTGCCCGCCATGACGCCACCTCCCCCGAAACACACCGAACGCGGTGTCGAGACCCGGAAGAGGATCGTCGACGCGGCCACCGACCTGTTCATCAACCGTGGCTACGCCGCCACCCCCGTCAGCGCGATCATCTCCACGAGCGGGGTCACCAAGGGCGGCTTCTACTTCCACTTCCCGAGCAAGGCCGCTCTCGGAGCCGAGGTGATCGCGTCCACCTGCCAATATCAGCAGGCACTCGCACTGGACGCGGTGGACCCGTCACTCTCCTCCCTCGAGATGCTGATGTCCCTCCCCGCGGCAGTCGCGGCGTCGATGCAGGACTCGCCGCCCGTGGTCCTGCTCGGCCGGCTCACCATGGAACTCCGGGACGAGCCGGATGCAGAGACGGTCGACCCGTACGCCTTCTGGTTCGAGATCGTCGCGGACCTCGTCCGAGGCGCCCAGGCCGACGGCGACATCGACACGACCCTCGACCCCGACGCGACGGCCTACCACCTCGTCACCTCGTACATCGGCAGCGACTACGTCGAGTGTGTACGCGGCGGCGGCGACACACCGACCGTGAACCCCCACCTCGACGACTACCTGGCGTTCGCACTCCGCAGCATGGGCGTCGACCCCGCGAGCGTCCAACTACCCCAACGCCCCGAACCGAACCCCCTGAAGGGAGCGGACTGATGTTCTCCACGCAGAAACTGGCCCGACGGAGCGCTGAGAGGCCGAAGCTCACGATCAGCGTCTGGATAGCCATCCTGGTCGCCTCGGCCGTCACGATCGCCACGCTCCTGTCCGGGGTGCTCAGTCCCTCCTTCACCTTCGTGAACTCTCCGGAGGCGGTGAGGGCGGACGACCAGATGACCGCTCTCGGCCAGACCGAGGCGGTCCACGAGCAGGTCATGCTGACGGCACCCTCGGGGTCGACCTTCAAGGACCCGAAGCTCCTGTCCTTCGCCGACGTCCTGGCCAAGAAGATCACGGATCTCGGCCCCGACTACGTCACCCGCGTGGTCCCACCGAGCGCCAGCCCGGCCCTGATCTCGCAGGACGGAACCACGGCTCTGATCGCGGTCGAGATGGCCGGTGACCTGACCGACGCGAATGACGAGATCTCACACGTCACCGAGATCACGAAAGCGGCAAACGGAACCCAGGGCGTCGACATCAAGATGGCCGGTCTCTCCTCCATGAACGAAGAGGTGAACCACATCGCCGAGGAGGACCTCGTCACCGGCGAGTCCATCGGCATCGGAATCGGCCTCATCATCCTGCTGCTGGTCTTCGGAGCGGTGGTCGCGGCCTTCGTGCCGATCATCATGGCGATCACGTCGATCCTCGTTGCCCTCGCATTGACGGCGTTGGTCGGTCAGATCGGCGAGCTCTCGTTCTTCGTCCAGAACATGGTGACGATGATGGGGCTCGCCCTCGGCATCGACTACACCCTGTTCATCCTCAGCCGCTATCGGGAGGAGCGCGCCGCCGGCGTCGCGAAGCTCGACGCGATCGAGCGGGCGGGTGCCACATCGGGCCGCGCGGTCTTCTTCTCGGGCCTCACGGTCATCGTGGCGCTCCTCGGCCTGATGATCGTCCCGATGTCCGTGTTCCTGAGCCTTGCCATCGGTGCGATCCTGGTGGCCTTCGCCGCCGTGCTGGCCGGCCTCACCCTCCTTCCCGCCATCCTCTCCCTGCTGGGAGACCGGGTGAACCGCGGCCGGTTGGGTCGCCTCGCGTCACGCACCCCGGACCAGATGGAGGGCGGCTTCTGGGCGCGCATCGTGCACACCGTGATGCGCCGGCCGGCGCTGTGGTTCGCCGGTACCACCCTCGTCCTCCTGCTGGCGGCGACACCGTACCTCGGTATCAACACCGGAGCCTCCGGTGTCACCTCACTGCCGCCGACGTCGGACGCGCGTCAGGCCTTCGAGACCCTTCAACAGAAGTTCTCGGTGGGTGACATATCGCCGGTGAGGATCCCGGTAATGGGTGATCCGGACTCAGCGGACAACCAGGCACAGATCTCCGCGATCCGAGAGGCCGCCGCGAAGGACCCCGTCCTGGGTGAACCGACGTTCGCACCGTCCGACGGTGACCGCGGCGGAGTGCTGACGGTGCCACTCCTCACCGCCAGCACCAGTGCCGAGGCCGAGACGGCCGTTCGGGACCTCCGCGAGGTGACCGACCTGAACGTCGGCGGAAGCACCGCGTTCAACGTCGACTACTTCGATATCTCGAGCCGGTATCTGCCGTACGTGGTCGCGATCGTGCTGTTCTTCTCGTTCGTGATCCTGCTGCTCGCGTTCCGATCGATCGTGGTCCCGGTGGTCGCCATCCTGCTCAACCTTCTGTCGGTGGGTGCGGCCTTCGGTCTCCTCACCCTGGTGAGCCAGGAGGGCGTCGGCGCAGATCTCCTCGGGTTCCAGCAGGTGGACACCGTCGAAGCATGGATCCCGATCTTCCTCTTCGCGGTCCTGTTCGGATTGTCGATGGACTACCACGTGTTCCTGCTCTCACGGATGCGTGAGCACTTCCAGCGCACCGGGGACGCCCGTGGGGCGATCTCCTACGGGATCAGTTCCAGCGGGCGCCTGATCACCGGCGCGGCGCTCATCATGGTGGCCGTCTTCAGCGGGTTCGCCACCGGCCGGCTGGTCATGTTCCAGCAGATGGGCTTCGGGCTCGGCGTCGCGATCCTGCTGGACGCCACGCTGGTCCGTGGAATCCTCGTCCCGTCGATCATGCAACTTCTCGGCGAGAGGAACTGGTATCTGCCGAAGTGGCTCAACTGGCTGCCGAACGTCTCGATCGAGGGCGAGGCGTCACCGGCGACGGCGGACCCCGTCCCCGCCGGTGTCGCCGCCGCCACGTCAGGAGAGGGACGGTCGACCGAGTCCTGATCCCTGTGGGAGAAGCGGACGCATCGCCGTCCGCTTCTCCCACCCACGGACTCACCCACCGTCCGACACAACGGTGGGCGCTGCCGCACCCGCCCGGACCGTGACGTGCCCGTGGTGATCGGTCCTCCAGACGGGTAGACCCGCCGCCGCGAGAGTCGCCAGCGTCGATGGAGTGGGGTGCCCGAACGGGTTCGCCGCGCCGACGGAGATCACGGTGCTCTCCGGACGGAAGCGGGTGAGGACGGCGTCGAGGTTCGGATCCTCGGAACCGTGGTGCGAGACCTTCAGCACGTCGACGTCGACGGCCGGGATGCGCCGAAGCACATTGCCCTCGGCATCCCCTGTGAGGAGCACCGACATATCCGGGGTGCGTGCGACGACGACGAGTGATGCGTCGTTGGGATCGCTCGCCCGCAGGTCGGCCGGCGGCCAGACGACGTCGAGCGTCCAGGCCCCCACGGTGACCCGCTGTCCCTCCGCCAAGGGTGTGACCTCGCGATCCGAGAAGCCGTCCCGCACCTCCGGGACCGCGACGGCCGGTGCCGCGACGGCGGTGACGTCGACCGCGCGTACGACGTCGGCCAGGGCTCCGTCATGGTCGCTCTGATGATGTGTCACGGCGACAAGATCAAGGTGACGCACCCCCATGCGGCGCAGCGCACCGGCAACCGGCGCGGGGTCACCGGGTGGCCCGGTGTCGATGAGCGCCGCGTGCCCGTCCGGCGAGCGCAGAAGGATGGAGTCGCCCTGTCCGATGTCGAGAACCGTCACCTCCGGGACGTCCGGCCAGGGAAGTGACCGTTCACGCAATGCCGCACGCGCCACCACGCCGGCGACGACCACGACGCATCCGCACAGAACCGTCACCGTGCGACGGCGTCGCCGCGCGGCCCACGTGCGGGGTGATCCGTCCAGCCGCCACAGCCATCGCGCAGCCAAGGGGACGAGTGCCGCGATCCCCAGCGCGGCGATCGCACCGATCCGGCCGGGCCCGGCCGTCGCCCCGGGGACGGCGGCGCTCACGCTCGCGGTCATCCGGATGATGTCCGCGCCGATCCCAGCGCACCATGTGAGCGGAACTCCCAGAGGATGTGCGACCGCGCCCACGACCGCACCGGCCATCGCGACGATCACCGTGGGGCCGGCGACCGGCACGGCGATGACGTTCGCCACGATCCCCACGACGGAGTACTGCGCGAAGCGCAGGATGCTCACCGGGGCGGTGGCAACCGACGCCGCCACCGACGCCGCCGCGACCTGCGCCACCGGACCTGGCATCAGGCCCGCGGTCCAGACGGCGAGTGGACGCGCAAGTGCGAGGAGCCCGACCACGGCGGCGAACGAGAGCTGCAGTCCCGGATCGAAGATGGCGCGCGGCTGTATGGCGACAAGCACGGCGAGCCCGACGATGAGCAGGTACCACCGGTCCTCCGCCCGCGATGCGAGTTGCGCGACGATGACCAGGACGCCCATGATCCCGGCACGCGCCACCGATGCCCCGCCGTCGCACACCAGGCAGTAGGCGATGATGGCAGTGATCGCGAGGGCCGCGGCCTGCCGGCGACGCACGCGTACCGCGGACAGAAGCCATGTGACCGCGATGGCGACGAGAGCGATGTTCTGCCCCGAGACGGCCATGAGATGCCAGACGCCCGCGGCCCGCATCTGGTCGATCGTCCCCTGCGTCATCGTCTGACCACCACCGAGTGCCATCCCTCGCACCACCGCGGCCCGATCCCCGGACAGCCCCGCGACGGCCGTGCGGCGCAGCCGTTCACGCGTGCGGTCACGCAAACCGGACACTCCGCCGCGGCGCCCCACCACCCGCAGCCCGGGGGAGTGCATCTCCGCGACGATCCCGCGACGTTCGAGGTGCGCCCGCCACCACGGTGGATCGCCGGGCTCGAAGGCGGGTCGTACGGTCCCCACCACCCGAAGACGATCACCGAGACGAAGCGGCGCCAACCGCGCCATGTCCGCGCGGATGACGATGCGCGCACCCGACCGCAGCACGGATGCCGCATGCCCGCCCTCCACCCGGTCGACGACAACCGTGATGCGCGCGGAGTCCGCCACTCCCCGCTCTGCTGTCTGGTCGACGTACACGGTCCCCACCGCCGTGATCATGCGCTCGACCGGGTTCCAGGGAGTCTGGGCAAGGCGCACCCCTCCCCACCATGCCCCCAGAGCCGTGAGCGCCACGAGCAACCCCGCCACAGTGATCCGCACATCGTCGATGCCACGCCCGGCTCCGCGAACGACGACGACAAGCCCGGCCGCCACGACCCCGCCGGCCACCCAGGCGGGCGTACGCGCCACATTCGCCGAGATCACGCCCAGACCGAAGGCCGCTGCCGCGAGGTGAGGTACGAATCGGATGGCGCCCGCACTCGGACGGTTGGCCGGTATCACGGGGTCAGCTTCGTCCGGAGCGCCTCCAATCGTGCGTCGCCGATGCCCGGGACGTCGGTCAGATCCTCGACCGACCGGAATCCGCCGTGCGTATCGCGCCACTCGATGATGCGGGCGGCGAGCTTCGGTCCGATGCCGTCGAGTGTCTCGAGCTGCTCCGGGGTGGCCGAGGAGAGGCTGATCGGTCCTCCGCCCTCCTCGGCCACCGAGCCACCGCCTGAGGCCCCCGCCGTCCCAGAGGCGCCACGACGAGGGACCACGATCCGCTGCCCGTCCTGAACGGGCGCCGCGAGGTTGAGCGCGGCGACGTCCGCATGGCGGGTGGCTCCACCGGCCTGCCGTATGGCCCGCATGACCCGGACCTCGGACGGAAGCCGGTAGAGGCCCGGCCGCTTGACCTCTCCGGCCACGTGGACCAGAACCGCACGGGATTCCTCCGGCGCGTCCGCGATCGCGACCGGCGTCGTGACGGCGTCGTCGACCGGCTGGGCACCGTCCGCGCCACTACCGCCGTCGAAGCCGACCCTCCATGCGAGCACCGCCAGCACGGCGGCGAGCACCAGGTAGGGCCATGTGTGATCCCGGAGCCAGGGCCGCAGTCGATCCATGAGCCCACGCTAGGCCCGCTCGCGTCACGGATGTGTGTCGTCTCCGGATCAGAGGCGCGATCGACTCGGTCCTCGACCGCCGGTATCACTCGTGTCGTTTCGACACGCTGGGGAGTACGCCGACCTACACCGACCGCTCCCATCGTGGGCGGCCCGATGGAGCCGCCCACGAACGTTCCCCTTCTACCCCACGACGATGTTGACGATGCGACCGGGCACCACGATCTCCTTGCGGATCGTCTTCCCGTCGATCAGCGCCGCGATCTTGGGCAGCCCCTTGGCGAGTGCGGCCAGCGCATCCTTGTCGATGTCGACCGGGGCCTCCACGGTGTCGCGAAGTTTGCCGTTCACCTGAACCGCAATGGTGACGGTGTCAGTAACCAGGAACGCCGGGTCCGCCTCCGCCCACGGGTGGGCCCAGAGGGTCTTTCCGCCGAGCGCCTCCCACAGCTCGCAGGCCACGTGGGGCGCGAACGAATGGAGCAGGGAGACCACCGTCTGGGTGGCGTACCGCAGCGCCTGCGCGCCGACCGCATCGTCGTAGGCACCGTCGCCCCGGCCCTTGGTGGCCTCGTTGACGAGCTCCTGCAGGGCCGAGATGGCCGTATGGAACGAGAAGCGCTCACCGATGTCGGACGTGACACGATCGATGGTCGTTTCCGCCCGGCGCACGAGCGACAGCGCGGCCTCGTGGTCGCGGACCTCGTCGAGCGACGGCCGCGACGTGAGGGCGTCCCCCTCCTGCCCCCGCACCAGGCGCCAGACGCGGTCGAGGAAGCGTCGCTGCCCCTCCACGCCGGTGTCGGACCATTCGGCGTCGTCGGCGGCCGGCCCCATGAACAGCACGTAGAGCCGCAGCGTGTCCGCGCCGAAGCGGTTCACGATGTCGTCGGGCGGCACCACGTTGCCCTTGCTCTTGCTCATCTTGGCGCCCTGGTAGTAGATCATCCCCTGCGTGAACAGGCGGGCGAAGGGCTCCGAGAAACCGACGTAGCCGAGGTCGTACAGCACCTTGGTGAAGAAGCGGGCGTAGAGCAAGTGCAGGATCGCGTGCTCGATTCCGCCGATGTACTGGTCGACGGGCAGCCAGTAGTCGACGATCTCACGCTCGAACGCCGCGGTGGACAGGTGCGGCGCCGTATAGCGCAGGAAGTACCAGGACGAGTCCACGAAGGTGTCCATGGTGTCCGTCTCGCGTCGCGCCGGACCTCCGCACTTCGGGCACGTCGTGTTGACGAAATCTGTCGCGGCGGCGATGGGGCTCTGCCCCTGGGGCGCGTAGTCGTCGACCTCGGGCAGGAGCACCGGCAGCTGGTCGTCCGGCACGGGGACCACGCCGCAGGCGTCGCAGTGGACGACGGGGATCGGCGCGCCCCAGTAGCGCTGACGCGAGATGAGCCAGTCGCGCAGGCGGTAGCCCACGGTCGGCTCGCCGACGCTCTGCTCGGCCAACCACTCCCCCATGCGGGTCTTGGCGGCGGCCACCCCCAGGCCGTCGAGGAATCCGGAGTTGACGAGGACGCCGTCGCCGGGCTCGGCCTCCTCCAGGGGCGCGTCGGCGGTGGACGGATCCTCCGCCACAACCCGCCGCACGGGCAGGTCATGGGTCCTGGCGAACGCGAAGTCACGCTCGTCGTGCGCCGGCACGGCCATGATGGCGCCGGTGCCGTAGTCCATGAGGACGTAGTCGGCCACCCAGACCGGCAGCCGCTCGCCGTTCACCGGGTTGATCACGTACCGACCGGTGAAGACCCCGCTCTTGGGACGGTCGGCGGCGCTGCGGTCGGCGACGTCGGTGCGGGCGGCGGCGCGGACGTACTCGTCCACGGCAGCGGCCTCGTCACGCCCCGCGACGAGGGCGGGCACCATGGAGTGCTCCGGGGCGATCAGGAAGAAGGTGGCACCGAAGAGGGTGTCCGGACGGGTCGTGAACACCGGGATCTCGCCGTCGCCGTCCTCCAGGCGGAACACGACGCGCGCGCCCTCGGACCGCCCGATCCAGTTGCGCTGCATGGTGAGCACCCGGTCCGGCCAGTCGACGAGCGTGTCCATGTCGTCGAGCAGGCGCTGGGCGTAGTCGGTGATGCGCAGGAACCACTGTGACAGCTGCCGCAGCTCGACCTGCGTGCCGCAACGCTCACAGGCACCGTCGACCACCTGCTCGTTGGCGAGCACCGTCTGGTCCTTGGGGCACCAGTTGACGGCGGCCTCGCGGCGTTCGGCGAGTCCCTTCTCGAAGAAGCGGAGGAAGAGCCACTGGGTCCATTTGTAGTACTCGGGATCACAGGTGGCGATCTCGGTGTCCCAGTCGATCGAGAAGCCCAGGCGGCGCAGCTGCTCGCGGATGCGGGCGATGTTGCGCTTGGTGATGACCTCCGGCGGCTCGCCCACGCGGATGGCGGCGTTCTCGGCCGGGAGGCCGAATGCGTCGTATCCCATGGGGTGGAAGACGCGCACGCCCTGCCGGCGCCGCGAGTTCGCGACCACGTCGCCCATGGTGTAGTTCTTGACGTGCCCCATGTGCGCCTCACCCGACGGGTAGGGCAGCATCTCGAGGACGTAGGACTTCGGCGTATCCGGGGCGACGGCATCGACCCCGTCGACAGAGATCGGCTCGGCGCGAAATGCGTGTTCGCGGTCCCAGATCTCCTGCCACTTTGCTTCGACGGCCTCGGCGTCGTAGCGTTCCCCGAGCATGTTCGTGTGTTCTGACATCGGTGGCCGACTATATCGGCGCTCTCAGGCGGAGACCCCGTGACGACACTCCGTCCCGCACCGCGCATCGTCGACGCCGATCTGGATCGGACCTTCGACGGCATCCTGGCGCTCTACGCCGCCCACGGCTGGATCCACGCGTCGTCGCCCGAGCGCCTGCGCAACGCGGTGGAGCAATCGTCGCTGTCGATCGTCGCGCTGGAAGGCGACACCGTGATCGGATACGCCCGTGCCCTCTCGGACGGCGAGTTCGCGGTCTACATCGCCGACATCCTCGTCCGGCCCGACCGGCAGGGACATGGCATCGGCAGCGCCCTCTTCTCGCACATGCTGGAGCGCTACCCGATCGATCGCTTCCACCACCAGGTGCTCATGTCGGAGCGCGGTGCCGAGGGCTTCTACCGCAAGCACGGCCTCCTGCCGGTCTCGACGTTCGGCCTCACCGCCTTCATCCGGACGCGCGACTCGGGCTAATCCTCTCCGGCGGCGAGATCCTCGGAGAGCTCTCCCGAGTCCTGAAGCGGAACCCGGAAGTACCACCAGCTGCGGTGTGCGTCACCGCGACCGGCGGCGCCCCAGAGGTTCGCGTCCACCGGACGCGTGGCGACGACGAATCGCCCGTCCACCTCGCGCAGTCGCGCCAGGAGCGGACCGCGTGTCTCGGCCACAGCCGCGATCACATCGCCCAGGATCTGGCGCAGGTCCAGGTCGTTGAGGTACTCGTCGAGTCCACCGGTATATCCGGAGGCAACCTCACCGACCACGGTGTCCCACCGTGAGATGAGGCCGTCGAGGCCCACTCCGATGAGGTGGTCGGCCACGCCGCGCCGGGTGAGGTACGCGTCGATACGGGTGTCGGGGTCGTTGGCTCGGCTCATCTGTCCGCCTGACGTCGGAAGTACGCTTCGCCGTCGTTCGGCCGGAAGTACGTGCGGATGGTTCGATCCGAGTTGTACGCGCCGAACCCACCCTCGCGGCGGTCGAAACGCGTGATCACCCCGTCGCGGCGGCGGATCTCGATCGTCACCGCGTCGAGGGGCCGGTCACGCAGCTGCTGTGCCAGCGCCAGATAAGTCGCCTGGTCGATGTCACCGAACTCGTGCCCGTGCTTGCGGAAGTGGTCCTCCAGGCTGCGCCGGCTGCGGAAGCCGATGTCCGGGTGTGTGATCCCGCTGATACCGGGGTCCGTGCCGTTCTGGACAGGCTCGGTGGTCTGTCCGACGAGCGTCGACGGCGGAGTCGGCTCGGTCGTCGTCTTCCCGCTCCCGCATCCGGTGAGCAGAAGGACGAGCGCGATGAGGCCGCCGACGAAGGCCGGGCACCAGCCCTGCAGCGGCCCGTACGGCCGGAAGGGATTCCACGAGCGCTTCGTGAACCCGCGCAGGGTCGGACCAGGCATGACGGCACTCTGACAGACGGCTCCCTCGGACGGTGACCGTCGCAGACACCGCATGGTCCGTCGGGCGCCGTTGCTTCAGCCGTGCAGCGTTACTCCCCTTCCGTTCCATCGCGCCAGCGCACGACCGCGTCGAGTACCTCCTGCCCACGCGTGTCGGTGAGATCGCGGTCCCGGTACACGGACGTGCTGTCCCGCGCGCCGGGTGCTGAATCCTGGATCGCCCGGGCCAGACGGTGAAGAGAAGCGCGTCCCTCGTCGTCGTAGTCCCGTCGTTCCGACGGATCGAGCTCGATCAACCACGAGTAGCCCACGGCTCCGTCGTTGCAGTTCACGTCGAGAAAAAGTCGGTCCCCGTCTCGGAGGAGGAACCATCCCGCCGGCTCGTGATCGACCACGTCCACGCCGCGGATGTTGACACGGTCGGCGAACGGCGAGCAACGGTCTCGGTGCCCAGCCCCGGGACCCCATGCGGCGTAGCCATCCGCGGATGGCGCGATATGCACCCCACCACGGTCCAACACCCGCGGCGGCACGCGGTGCCCGATCGATGAGCGACACCGGAAGCCGTGCCGCTACTCCACGACGGACGACGACGCAGGACCATGGCGCACCACGATGCTCCCTCCAAGCCCAGGGGCACTGGTGGCGATGAGCCGGAGGACGATCTCACCCCGGAACGGATGGGAGAACCTGCGGAGGGTGGTGTGATGGTCGCTGATCTCGTACCCGTCCCACCATTCCCCGAACAGGGGTTCGAGGCGACGGTATTCATCGAGTTGAGCGGCCAGCCGCCCGGGGTCGGTGTGCAGAGATATCCGCCGCCAGCGTGCAACGAGATCAGCGGCGACGTCGTTCCAGTCCGGGAGACGTTCGCGGGCCTCGGAACCCGTGAGCATCCAGCGCATCATGTTGCGGTGCTCCGAGGGGAGCCGGCCGAAGTCGGTGTAGAAGTCGACCGTCGCGGGGTTCCAGGCGATCACGTCACAGTGGACGTCGGCGGCATAGCAGGGATACGGGCTGGTCTCGTCGAGTCCGACGAGATAGCGGGCCAGATCGTGCTCGCTCAGC
This sequence comes from uncultured Bifidobacteriaceae bacterium, assembly GCA_964531025.1. Taxonomy (GTDB): domain Bacteria; phylum Actinomycetota; class Thermoleophilia; order Miltoncostaeales; family Miltoncostaeaceae; genus CALMEC01. The sequence goes on from CAZHDY010000002.1 coordinate 207,369, forward strand.
CCGCCGTCGCCGTCCCGTCGCTCGAGCAGCGGGCTCGTGGTGTCACCCAGCCGGTGCAGCAGGAGCCTCTCATCGGGATCGAGGCGAAGCACACGTGCGAGCGCGTCGAGCACCGACCGCGACGGGTTCACATCCCGCCCCTGCTCGAGGTACGTGTACCAGGTGGTGCTCACCCCGGCGAGTACGGCGACCTCCTCGCGACGCAGACCGGGTGCGCGTCGCCGCGGCGTCGTGGGCAGGCCGACGTCCTCGGGACGGATCCGGGCCCGCCGCGACCTCAGCAGGTCGGCGATCTGGTCTCGCGCCACAGACGTCTCGGCCACCGCCTGACCTCCAAACACTGAACTGGGTAGTGCCGATTCTAGTACCAGCACGGTCATTCAAACCCACTCGGACCGGTGGCACACTCGATTTCGGATACGGCATTTCGTGACAGAAGGGTGGGTGGTTCCGATGATCGACGCAGTGGGTTTGGCCGGCCTTCCGGCGGCGCGACGGTACGTGGACGGCGTCGGACAACGCGACGCGGACGCGATCGCCGATGCTTTCGCAGCCGAGGCCGTGCTGCTGGACGTGGATCGCCCCTTCCACGGTCGCGACGCGATCCACCGTTGGGCGGTACGCGAGGTCGTCGGTGGCCGGCTGTCGGTCACGTCCGTCCATTCCCGCGCGGACGGCGTCGACCTGCTCGTGCGGTTCGTTCCGCCACCGGGAACGGGAGCGGGCTTCGCCGCCTGGTACTGCTTCGACACGATCGATGACCGCATCGCCACCGCCAGGCTCAGCTACGCACACGGTGATACGACTCGCCCACCGCACGGGGCGACGGCATGGTCTGAGGCGGCACGGCGATGAGGACCACACGCCTCGATTTCTTCAGCGACGGCGTGTTCGCGATCGCCATCACGCTGCTGGTCGTCGAGATCCATGCCCCCGAGGGCGACGGAGCCCTTGCGGGCGCGCTGATCGACCTGTGGCCGTCCTTTCTCGGGTACGTGATCAGCTTTCTGCTGGTCGGCCTGATCTGGGCCAACCATCATGCGATGTTCCTCCACATCCGGTCCGCCGACCGGACGCTGATGTTCCTCAACACCGTGCTCCTGATGACGGTCGCGTTCATCCCGTTCACCGCGGCGGTGCTCTCCCACGCGATCGCCGGGCGCCACGACCTGGGTGTGGCCGTCGTGACCTACGGGTTCAACCTCACCGTCGGAGGCGTCGTCTTCAACGTCCTCTGGCAGTACGCCCGCCGTCACCCCGAGCTCTTGACGCCACAGACCACCCCGGAGACCGCCCGCCGAATGGGACGGCGATTCGTCGTCGGACCGGCCGTCTACGGCGCCGGGTCCGTAATCGGATACTGGGCACCGTTCGTCGGCCTTTCGCTGTTCGCCGTGCTCATCCTCTTCTTCTGGTTCCCCGCGAGCCCGCGCGAACGTGCCGAGAACCGACGGCGGGTGGCCGCGGGACGGGCCGAGGCCGAGGGCACGTGACCATGGAGAGACCCCCTCACATGCATCGTGCTTCTCGCGGGGGGAGCCCAGGTCGTCAGTACGACGCGGTCACCGCGCTCGCGCGCCCGCGTCTCGATCTGACCGGAGAGACGGATGCCGTATCCGTTCGGTGCCCGTCCGAGGGGTAGGCTCACGTGAAGGCGCTCGCACCGAGGAGACCCCGATGTTCGACGACCTTCCGGAACTACTCGCGGCATCGTCCCGCATCACGTGGCACGACGGTCATGCGACCCCGGACGAGTGGATCGAACGAGCGCAGACCGACCTCGGCTTCGATTTTCCGCCCTCATACGCATGGTGGTTGCGGACGTACGGCAACGGGTTCGTCGACTGCGCCGAGATCCTGTCGCTCGCACCACCTGAGTTCCGTGGCGATGCCGACTCGGACATCGTCACCGCCCATGCCCTCGATCGCCGCGGAGGTCTCACGCCGACCGACCGGCTGTACGTGCTGCGTCCGAGCCTGGACGAGGCCTTCTATTTCGACCTGAACGTTCGGTCGCCGTCAGGTGAGCTCGCGGTCTGGCGTGAGGACCGTCTGGGTAGCCGACCGGAGCGGTTCGCCGACGATTTCGCCGACTTCCTGCGCAGGATGGCGTAGCCGGGACAGCCCGGCGGGCGTACACTCATCGCACGAACCCCGAGAGACCTGGGGACTCGACCATCCATCGCCGCGGCCGCCGCCCCGGCCGTCGTGCAACAGGCAGAGCATGCGCTGCCCGACGGGAAGGAACCGATATGAGTTCGCCGCCGACCACTGCAACCGTCGCGGTCAACGGCACGACGCTGCGCTACACGCGGCAGGGTCACGGCCCTCCCCTGCTCCTCGTCCACGGCGCCGGAGAGGACGCGGGGATGCTCACCGCACAGGCGGCGGCGTTCGCCACAGGTGGCTACGACGCCATCACCTACGATCGTCGCGGCACCGCGGAATCCGGCCGTGAGGACTGGCCAGGCGCCGGAGCCGGCCAACATGCGGACGACGCAGCGGCGCTCCTCGATGCCCTCGACGCTCGGGGAGCCACCGTCCTGGGACTCAGTTCGGGCGGTATCGTCGCCCTCGCGCTCGCGGCTCGCCAGCCGGAAGCGGTCGGACGGGTCTTCGCCTGGGAACCACCCGCGGTCGGCGTGATCCCCGGCGGGGCGGAGATGACCGCGCAGATCCTCCAGCCGATCGAGGCCCACCTCACCGAGCATCCGGGTGACTACGTGGGTGCCCAGGCCCTTCTGCTCACGCTCATCCTGGGCTTCCCCGTGGAGGTCGACGATCCCGCGTTCGAGGATGCCCGACGGAACGCCGAGTCGATGATCCGCGACGATCCCGCGATCACGCTCGAGCCGTTCGACCCCGCCTCCTTCACGGATCGCGCCGTGACCGTCGTCGTCGGTGATCAGCCGAACGAGGTCGTCGCCGGCGCCGTCCTCGCCCTCGGGGCGTTCCCTGACATCGACGTGGTGCGGATCCATGCCGGCCACGAGGTGTACTTCGAGGATCCGGCTGCGCTGGTGGACGTGGTCGGCTCGTCGCACTGACCCGACAGCCCAGCAGGTCAGGGTGATACACCAGCACTTGCGGGCACAAAAAAGCCCCGCACTTGCAGGGCTTTTGTTAGTGGAGGATACCGGGATCGAACCGGTGACCTTCGCGCTGCCAGCGCGACGCTCTCCCAGCTGAGCTAATCCCCCGGGGAGACGGACAGTATAGAGAACACGTGACGAAACGCGTCGCCCGTCAGCTCTCCGCGCTACGAGCCGGCACCGGCTCGGGAGCGAACTCCTCGAGGGGCGCCTCACGCCAGAGACGGTCCAGCCGGTAGAAGTCGCGCGCCTGCGGCGTGAACACGTGGGCGATCACGTCGACGAAGTCCATGAGGATCCACTCCCCCTCACGGTCACCCTCGGTCCTGCGGGCGAAGACGCCGGTCTCCTCCTTGACGGCCTTGCGGATCTCCTCGGATATGGCCTTGGTCTGACGCGGGGTCTGTCCCGTGGCGATGACTAGGTAGTCCGTGTAGGCCACGAGGTCGCGCATGTCGACGATCACGATGTCGGCGCCCTTCTTGGCGTCGGCCGCCGCCGCGATGCGGAGGGCGAGATCGTGTGTTGTGAATTCGGACTGATCGGTGATCGGTTACGTCCTTCTGGTGACTCTCGGCGAGCTTAGGTGGAACGGTACAGGCGCTCCGCGGCGATGATATCGGCGACGGGACGCGGCACAAGGTGTGAATACGGGTCGCCGCTTCGAACGCGGTCGCGGATCATGGTAGAGGAGATGTCGACGGCGGGCATCGCCACGAGGTCGACCCGGCCGGGCGCGATGTGCTCTCCGGCGTCGGCGAGTGCATCCAGATCGGCGGCTCCCCGTGCTACGACGGCGAGGCGCGCGACCGCGGTGATGCGTTCCGGGTCACGCCAGGTGCCGAACGCCAGAAGCTGGTCCGCGCCGATGATGAGGCTGATCTCGGTATCCGGCTCGTGGTCCCGGATGCCCTCCAGGGTGTCGACGGCGTAGCTGGGCCCGTCCCGGTCGATCTCGATGCGCGAGACCCGAAGACCGGGAAAGCCCACGACGGCGGCCTCCACCATCCGCAGCCGTAGCTCGGGATCCACGGGCGGCGCCGTGCGATGCGGCGGGCGTGCCGACACCATCAGCAGGACCTCGTCGAGATGACGCTGCCACAGGCACTCCTGTGCGACGATCACGTGCCCCAGGTGTGGCGGGTTGAACGTTCCGCCGAACACGCCGATCCGCCGCGTACCCGCACTCATCGGGCCCCTCCCGAACGCGGGCGACGATAGACCCGGTGCACGGACCGGATCCTCATCGGTGCGGCCGGGCCGAAGAACGTCATTCGGGACCGGCCCTCTCGATGAGCACGAAGCGGTCGCGATGGATCACCTCGTCGGGGATGCCGGGAACACGGCTGCGCACCTGTGCGCTGGAGAGACCCGCGATACGACGGACCTGGTCGGCCTCGAGGTTCGCGATGCCCTTGCCGATCACGGCTCCGTCCGGGTCGGCGACCTCCACGGCGTCACCCGCGTGGAAGTCTCCGCTGCAGTCGGTGATCCCCACCGCGAGGAGCGAGGTGCCCCGTTCGGCCAAGGCCGACGCCGCGCCGTCATCCACCGTGACACGGCCGCACGTCGGCTTGACGTGGCGCAGCCAGAGCTTGAAGGCGGAACGGGACGCACGGGAGGCCGGGAACCGCGTGGCGACCCCCCTCCCCTCCACGACATCGAGCACGATGCCGTCGGCACTCCCGTTGGCGATCGCGGTGGGCACCCCCGCCGCGGTGGCCATGGACGCCGAGGCGATCTTGCTGGTGATGCCCCCGCGGCCCAGGCCGCTGCCGGCGATGGAGGCAAGCTCGACATCCTCGGGCGCCGTCCCCGCGGGCACGTCCTCGATCAGAACGGGGCCGTCGGACCCGGGCCCGTAGAGACCGTCGCGATCCGTGAGGAGCACCAGCATGTGAGCACCGAGGAGGATCGCCACCTGCGAGGCCAGGACGTCGTTGTCACCGAAGGTGATGTCGTCGGTGGCGGTGGTGTCGTTCTCGTTGATCACCGGGACCGTGCCGAGGTCGAGAAGACACTCAAGCGTGTTGCGTGCGTTGACGTAGGTGACACGATCCTCCAGGTCACCGGAGGTGAGGAGGACCTGCGCCGCAACCGTGTCGTGCGCGCCGAAGGCACGGATGTACCGCTTGATGAGCACCCCCTGCCCCACCGCGGACGCCGCCTGCAGCGCCGGGAGCAGGGTGGGACGTCCGGTGATGCCGAGACGCGCGAGCCCGAGCGCGATGGCACCGCTCGTCACCAGAACGGGCCGGTACCCCGCCGCGCGAAGCGCCACGAGATCGGCCACGCGAGCCTCGAGGACCTCCTCGCGGAACGCCCCCTCCGAGTCGACCAGCGTGGAGGTCCCGATCTTGACGACGACCGTGGCTTCAGCCATCGATCTCGACCTCGGCGCGCAGACGTCTCAGGAGCGCGTCACGGAGGTCGTCGATCCCCATTCCGGCGAACGAGTCGACGGCCACGTCGACACCACCGGGGGCCTCGCCCCGGACGTGCGTGGCGACGACGACCTCGGGGGTGCCGGGCGTCACATAGGGCGCAATGCCCTCGCGGACCTGGGCCAGCGCCTCGTCGACGAGTTCTGCCTCCCTGCCGTCGACGCAGTGAAGGATGATCTCGGCCCGCTCCAGCTGACCGAGGTAGCCGTCGCGTCGCGGGCGTCCCTGCTCGTCGACCCCGGGCAGGTCGGCCACGAGGAACAGGTTCCCGTACTCGTCCTTGAGCGGGCCGAACTCGGGCTGGCGCGAGGTGCGCGGATACTCGGCCACAGGGGCCACCGCACCGGTGAGGGCGTTCAGCAGGGCGCTCTTGCCGCTGTTCGGCAGGCCGACGATGGCCACCGACAGAGGCATGCGCAACTCGAGGACGATCCAGGCCTCGTCACCCGGCATCCCGGGTACCGATTCGCGCGGCGTCTGATGCGTGGACGAGCGGAATGCGTGGTTGCCGATGCCGCCCTCGCCGCCCACGGCGACCTCGGCGCGCTCACCGGGCTCGTTGAGGAAGGCGATCTCCTCGTCGTCGCGGATGATCCGCGTCCCGAGCGGGACGTGGATCTCGCTGTCCTCGCCGTTCTTGCCATGCCGGCGGCGTCCTGAACCGGGCTGACCCGGTCGCGCCTTGTGGTGTACGACGTGGCGGTAGCGGGACAGGTCCTCGACCGCAGGATCGGCGATCACGACGACCGAGCCGCCGCGCCCTCCGTTGCCACCGTCCGGGCCGCCCTTGGGCACGCGCGACTCACGACGGAACGAGACGCACCCGCCGCCGCCGTGCCCGCCCTGAACATGGATCTTGACCCGGTCGGTGAAGGCCACCGGGTTACTGGGTGGCGGACGTCTCCGGGTGGACGAACACGCGGCGTCCCTTGTGACCGTTCGTGAACTCCACGCGTCCGGTGACCGTCGCGAAGATGGTGTGGTCGCGGCCGATGCCGGTGCCGTCCGCGGGACGGAACTTGGTACCGCGCTGGCGGACGATGATCGAACCGGCCGGGACGACCTGGCCGGCGAAGACCTTCACGCCGAGGCGCTGTGCCGCCGAGTCGCGACCGTTGCGGCTGGAGCCGCCACCCTTCTTATGAGCCATTTCGCTATTTCCTCGTCTACGCCGTGATGGACTCGATACGGATGCGCGAGAGGCGCGAGCGGTGGCCGCGCTTCTTCTTGCTGTCCTTCTTGGGGCGGTAGGTGAACACGACCACCTTCTTGCCGAGGAGGTGCTCCTCGACGAGTGCCGTGACGGATCCACCGTCCGAAATGCCGGTGCCCTCGCCCACGGCGAGGACCGACGGGGAGAACGTCTCGCCCTCGTCCACCGCAAGCCGATCGACGAGCAGACGCTCACCTTCGGACACACGATATTGCTTGCCGCCGACGGCGATTACTGCGTAGTCCGGCACCTGTGCTCCCGGTCGAAAGACGAACAAACGCCCGTACGCGGGCGCGGCTGGGCATTGTACCGGATCTCTCCGGCGCGCGACGAATTACGCCGCGGGGACCGCTCCTATCCCGGATACCGGACCGACGTGGCAGCCCTGCCCGTCCTCTGGGAGTCGAAGTCCGCCGGCAGGACATCGTCGGCAAGGACCACGCGGTTGCGGCCCAGGTCCTTCGCTCGGTAGAGCGCGCGGTCGGCGTGGCGGATCAGCTCCTCGAGCGTCTCCTGCCCGGAGGTCACACCGATGCTGATGGTGACGTGCAGCAGGACACCCTCGGTCTCGATGGGGGTGGCCTCGATGGCCTCCCGCATACGCTCGGCGGCGACCGCCGCGTCCGAAAGCGACGTGGACGGCATGAGGATCGCGAACTCCTCGCCACCGAAGCGCGCGGCCACGTCGGTCGCCCGGGCACGGGCCCGGATGACCTGCCCCACACGGGTGATGACCGCGTCACCGGCCAGGTGGCCGTGGGCGTTGTTGATCTCGCGCAGCAGGTCGAGGTCGAGCATGGCCAACGCTGCGGTCCCCTTGCCGCGCCGGACCATCTCGTCCCCCCGAGACCAGAAGAACCGGGCGTTGTAGAGGTCGGTCTTCGGGTCCGTCCAGCTCTCCTGCTCCAGCTTCGGGATCTGCAGCGCCCGGGCGATCAGGAAGAGCGGCAGCATGGCGAAGACGCTGGATACCGGCGAGTCCTGCCAAAGGAGCGCGATGGCGGCGCCCGAGCACAGGACGAGTGTGTCCAGGGACAGGTGCGTGACGGAGAAGAGCCGCGACTGCCGCAGCGTCTCGCCACGGGCCATCTTCACCATGACGGCGAGCGCCGCGTGGTTGATCAGGGTGAAGACGATCGTGGCGGCGGCGATGCGACCGGCACCGGCGACGCCGGTGACGGGCCCCTGGGCGACGATGAGCTTTGCCACCAGGGCCGGCACCGCGTAGTTCGCCATGTTGAACAGGGGCATGTACCAGGGGAAGTTCGCCCGTACCCAGATCGGAAGGAACATGAGCACGGCGACCAGCACCACAGCCGGCGCGGGCAGCACGACGACCGCCGCGAACAGGAAGGCGAGCGAGATGTCGTATCCCAGCCGCGGGGATGCATAGACCAGGAAGAGCTGGGCCAGCGACGCCCCGACCGTGAAGACGACAAGCGCCCAGACGTCACCGACCTGGGGCTCGACGGCGATCGCCGTCGCCGACGCGGCGATGGCGACCAGGATCCAGGTGAGTACCGAGAGATAGGCCGGTTTTGAGAGCTGTGAGTCGCTCATATGCTTACCGTCTATCGGCAGATGTCCTCGCGAGCGTAACCGTCACGCCGAAGAAATCCCGGTCGATGTGGACGGCGGCCGCCATGTGATCGCCTGCCGCCCGCGAGTTCATTTGGTGCCGTTCCCGATGGCCGCGACGCGGATCTCGCCGACCGACAGCGACGGATCCGGCTCCAGGCGAAGTCGCTTGCCCGTCTCGGACTCGATGTCGGAGACGCCGAAGTCGTCGTCGCCGGAGACCAGATCGAGGATGTCCGGGTGCAGTGAGACCGAGAACGCCGTCTCCTTCCGCTCGGCCAGCTTGCGCCGGATCTCGCGGTCCACGTTCACCGCCTGGGTCTCGTTGCTTGCGACGACCCCCACCCCACCACAGCACGCGCACTCCTCGGTCATGATCTCGCGAGGACCGTCGCTGATGTTCTGCCGGGTCATCTCGACCAGCCCCAACGGCGAGATATCGACGACGTACGCCTTGGCGCGATCGCGCTCCAGTGCCGCCTCCAGGGCCTGGCGGACGGCATGGCGGTTGCGCTGATCGTTCATATCGATGAAGTCGATGATGATCATGCCGCCGATGTCACGCAGACGGAGCTGACGGACGACCTCCTCGGCCGCCTCGAGGTTCGTCTGGGTGATGGTCTCCTCGAGCGTCGTCTTCCCCCGGCCGACGTTGCGACCGCTGTTGACGTCGATGACCGTCATGGCCTCGGTGTCGTCGATGATGAGGTAGCCGCCGGACTTGAGGTCGGCACGCCGCGACAGCGTGGAACGGAGCGCCTTCTCGACACCGTACTTCTCCATGAGCGGCTTGCGGTCGGTGTAGAAGTGGATGCGCTCAGCGAGCTCCGGCGACGTGCGGCGCAGGAACTCCAGGATCCGCGTGTACTGGGTCTCGTCGTCGATGAGGACCTCGTCCACGTGGTCGCCGAAGAGGTCGCGGATCACCTTGAGCGACCGGTCGGCCTCGCTGTAGAGGAGGCTCGGTGCCGTGACCTGCTCGGCACGCGCCTGCAGCGCCGCCCACAGTCGTCGCAGCGCCTCGACGTCACGGGCGAGCTCCTTCTCGGTGACGCCCGCGGCCTGGGTGCGGACAATGAGCCCTCCCTCGCCCTTGGTCAGCTTCTTGCAGACCTTGCGGAGACGGTCGCGCTCCTCGTCGTCCAGGCGGCGGCTGACGCCGACCCCGTCGCCGTACGGGACGAAGACGAGGAAGCGCCCCGCCAGGGACAGCTGCATCGTGAGGCGCGCGCCCTTCGTGCCCATGGGATCCTTGACGGCCTGCACGAGCACGCTGTCGCCCTTCTTCAGCAGGTCGGCGATCATGCGCTTGTTCTTGGGCACCCCCATGGCCACGACCTCGTCGACGTGGAGGAAGCCCGACTTGGGGAGTCCGATGTCGATGAAGGCGGCCTCCATGCCGGCCAGGACGTTGTCGACCTTGGCCTTCCAGACGTGCCCGACGACCGAGCGCCGGCCGCGCCGTTCGATGTGACATTCACTCACCCGATCGCCCTCCGTGATCGCCACACGCGTTTCGAAGCGGTCGACCGACACGAGTATCCGAGTTTTCAAATCAGTTGTCCTTGCGTTTCTTCAATGCTCCGGCCAGGGCCGAAGCGAGTCCGTCCAGCGGCTGATCGGCGCGGTCGCCGGCCGTGGTGAAGTACTTTCGAGCGGCTTCGCCGAGCACCCGGGTGCCGGTGTAGGCGACGCCCGCACGCACGGCGAACGCTCCGACCGGAAGAACCCGCGCGGCCCGGCGGGCGACCGCCCGCCAACCGAATGCCGATGCCACCACACCCCCGACCTCGAGGCCCCGTCGCACGTCGAGCGGACGTCCGTACATCGAGGCGAGCTGCGCGATGAGGCGCACCTGCAGGGCGGCGATGATCGGCAGCTGGGTGCCGGGGACGATCCCGGCGGCACCGACCCCACCGGCGCGCCGCGCCGCCTGGTTTACCAGCGCCTCGCCGACAGCCGGGCGCAGCGCAGGGTGGTTGCGGGCCGCAGCGACCGCATCGTCGCCGAGAAGCGTGGCGACCGACGCGAGGATGAACTCGGCGTCGTCCAACGACCGCACCTGGGCGATGTTGGAGAGCGCGAGCGGCGGGTGACTCAAGAGAAGCCGTTCGATGTCCCCGGCCGCGCCGGCCTCGGCGGCGATCAGGATGATGACCCGACGTCCCTGCCGCTTGGCGCGTGCAAGGACGGTGGCGGCAAGCGTGGGGTCGTGCCCCTCGATGGCCACGTAGACGAGGGGGCCGTCGTGGGCGTCCACCGCCGACGCGTCATCCACGTCGAGCAGGCCCCGGATCACCGCGGTGGCGGCGGGATCACCGTCGATGACGCTGATGCCCAGGTCCGCACCCGAGTCGCGTTCGACGCCGCGGACGGCGTTCACGAACGGCTTCACGGCTCCGGCGCCCTTGGCCAGTGAACGTAGGGCTCCCATTGGCTGTGTCCGGTTCTCCTTGGTGGACGAGATCGTCGATCGTCACACCAGGATAGTGGTGCGCGCCGATGGCGCGTCGCGAGATGGTGGGTGGATTCTCCGGGATCGTGGAATCAACACCTACACCGGCGCGACGACACTGCGGCGGTGGATGCGGAGCAGGATGCCGATGGCGATCAGATTGGTGAGCGTGTGGCTTCCGCCGTAGCTGACGAAGGGCAGCGGGATTCCGGTGATGGGCATGATCGTCACGTTCATCCCGATGTTCACGAAGGCCTGGAACGTGAACATGGTGGCGATCCCGCCCGCCACGAGCTGTTCGAAGAGGGTCGGCGCACGTGACACGAGCCTGAGGGTGCGCCAGATCAACACCCCGAACACCAGCATGAGCAGGGTGACCCCGACGAAACCGTAGATCTCGGCCGTGGACGCGAAGATGAAGTCGGTGTGGTGCTCCGGGAGCAGGTCGTTGCGTACCTGTGTCGCGCCCTCGGGGCCGGTTCCGGTGGCGCCGCCATGACCCACGGCGGTGCGTGCCTGGCGGGTCTGGAATCCGGTGTCGTTGGGGTCGGCGTTCGAGTCGATGAAGCTGGTGAGCCGGTCCATCTGGTAGTCCTGCAGCACCGTCACTCCGGCCGCGGGAAGTACCCAGATCGCGAGTACCGCCAGCACGGCGATCGCCCCCGCCGCACCGGCGAAGAACCGGCCGGGTACCCCGGCGAAGAACAGGATGCCGATGGTGATGGCGGCGTACACCAGCGACGTGCCGAGGTCGGGCTGGAGGAAGACGATGGCCGTGGGGACGGCCGCGACCCCGAGCACGAACAGGCTGAAGTTCAGTGACTCGATGGATTTCCAGCGCTCCTGCACAAGAGCGGCGAGGAGCAGCACCATGGCCACCTTCCCCACCTCCGACGGCTGGAACTGGAAGAAGCCGAGGTCCACCCAGCGGGTCGACCCGCGGCGTGTCTGCCCGACGGCGAGCACGACCGCCACGGACGCGATGAGGACGCCCCAGATGACGAAGGGCCGGCGTGACAGGGGTTCGAGGTCGATGGCCATCGCCGCGGCCATGAGCCCCAGGCCGACGGCGACGAAGATGAGCTGACGGGTGAAGAAGAACTCGGGGTCACCCGTGATGTCGTCGCGGGTCGTGATCCGCACCATGTAGATGCCGAATCCGCAGAGCGCCAGCACGGAGCCCAGCATGATCCAGTCCATGCGGGCGATGATCACCCGCACACGGTGCAGCCCCCATCCGACGGGTTGACGTGTCGTCGCGGTGCTCAGTCGACCGAGTCCCGTTCAGAGCCGTCACCGCACAGCGTGGGGTCACGTTTGGTGGCAACCGCTATGGCGCGACAGGCGACGGGTGCGGCGACCGCCCCACCGGTGCCGGTCGAGTACTCGACGATGACGGCGACGACGTACTCGGGATGGTCGCCGGGCCCGTATCCCACGAACCACGCGTGGTCGTGCGCGGCGTCGCCGGACTCGGCCGTCCCGGTCTTGCCGTCCGCCAACCGGGGGAACGCTCCGAAGACGTTGACGGCGGTCCCCTCGGTGCTGTTGGTGACGCGATAGAGACCGTCCTTGACGGCGTCGAGGTTCGCCGGAGCGATCGGCGGAAGGGACGACGTGCGCAGCCCGCGCGCGAGGTCGGCCGTCTTCTGCCCGCTGGCCGGGTCCCAAGCCTCTTTCGCGATGTGGGGGGTCACCAGCGTGCCGCCGTTGGCGATCGCCGCGTACACCCGCGCCATCTGAAGGGGCGTGGCCTTGAGGTCGCCCTGCCCCACGGACATGTTGACGGTGTCACCCTTCCGCCACTTGTCCCAGGTCGTCTTCTGGTCGGGAGTATCGGGACCGAGGTTCTGGGCCTTCCAGAGACGGTCTGGGTTCACACCGGCGAACTCGCCGGGGAGGTCGATTCCGGTTCTCTGGCCCAGCCCGAAGTGCTGCGCCCATTCGTAGAGCTTGGTGTGGCCGCTCAACTGGTTGCGCTTGCTGGTCCGTTCGATGAGATACGACCCCAGCTGGTAGAAGTAGGTGTCGCTCGACAGGGCGATGGCGCGGTTGAGCTGCAGGCTCCCCTGCTCCTGTCCCCGGAAGTTCCGGAAGACCGTGCCGAAGAGCTTCACCTCCTTCGGGGAGTTCAGGTACGTCTCGGGTGTGATCATTCCGGCCTGCAGCGCGGCGATCGCCGTGACGGGCTTGAACGTCGAAGCCGGGTAGTAGGCCCACAGGGCCCGGTTTCGTCCCGGCGGACGTGGGTTCACCTTCTTGTCCGCGTTCATCATCTTCACCGCGGGCGTCTGACGGCCGCTCGAGAGGTCGGCGATGGGGATCTGCGGGTACGACACGAGCGCGGTGATCTCACCGGTGTCGGTCTTCATGACGACTCCGGCGCCGCCCTCGATCCCCGAGGTCTCCACCTTCTCGCGCAGGGCCTCGGCGAGTTCCTTCTGGACGTCGTAGTCGATGGAGGTCACGATCGTCGCACCGGGCTTGGCCGGGCGCTCGGAGAGGATGCCCCGCTGGGTGGGCTCGCCCATGACGTCGACCTCGACCCGGCGCTCACCGTCCGTTCCGCGCAGGTAGGGCTCGTACTTGCTCTCAAGCCCCTGGATGCCGACGATCGCGTCGTTGCGGTACCCCTGCCGCAGATAGGAGTCGGCGCGCTCGGCGGGGATCTGTCCCACCCAGCCCAGCACATGCGAGATGTACTTGCCGTCGTCCAGATACGCCCGACGCTGGGTGCGCTCCAGCCGGAGCCCGGGGAACTCGTCCAGGCGCTCGCTGAGGGCGAAGAAGAGATCGCTGTTCGGATCGATGTCGGCCTTCAGCACGACCGACTTGTAGCGCAGCTTCTTCTGCCCGTTGATCATGAGGTTCTGCAGGCGCGTGGGGTTCTCTCCCAGCGCGTTGGCGATCCGGGTGAGGGTGCGCTTGCCGGTGTCCGAGATGGTGACGGTCTTGCCCGTCGGATCGAGGCTCACCCCCAGATCCTGGGGCAGGGCGACGAGGTCGAGCGCCAGCTCGCTCTGCGCCAGCTTCTTGCCGTTGCGGTCCCGGATCTCGCCGCGCGGCGCCGGGATGTTGATGGTGCGGACGGTGTTCGCGCTGGCCTGCGCCTGCGAGTCGGACGCCCCGATCACCTGCAGGAACCACAGGCGGAGGGTGAGGATTCCGAGGAGCACCAAGGCGATGGATCCGAACAGGGCGATCCGCCGCGCGGTGCGCGGGTTCATCGGGTGTCCCATGCCCGGCGTCCGTCCGCGCGATGCCTCGGGCTGCGTGATGCGTGGCCCCTCGCTCATCCGATGATCCTCATGACGGCATCATCCCCGGTTCGATCACCTGCCGGGAACCCAGCAGTCGGCGTGCGACCCACCACACGACGGCGGCGAGCACCGGTGCGAACACCATCTGGGGCCCGACGAGGTCCGCCACGATGTCGGGGATGGACGGCCCGTCCCCGCGGAGCGCCTGCACCGAGCCGACCCAGAAGGGCACCAGGCCGGTCGCGACCGTCGCGACCAGGAGGAAGAGCCACCAGGTGGGCTCGTCGGGTGCGGTCGCGTAGCGACCGCACCAGGCCCCGATGGCCACACCGGCGAGGGCGACCACCCCGAGCGTGTCGCCGGGGAGCATGAGCTCGACGCCCACCCCGCCGACGAACCCGCCGACCGCACCGGCAACGACGCCCCGGTACATGCCGAGCGCCACAACGGCGACGATCATGAGATCGGGGACCGCACGGAGGTCACCGATCTCGATCCGCTGGATCAGGATCACCTGGATCGCGACCGCGGCTCCCAGGAAGACCACGGCACTCCAGAGCGCGGATCGGATCCAGGGTTCCGGATCCTCCGGAAGGGCCGGTCTACCCCACCTTGGCACGGCTGATCGCCTCAGGGCTCTTGGGGATGAGGATCGTCAGGGTCTCGAGCTCCTGCGGGTCGCGGAACGGCTTCACCTGCACCGTCCATGAGCTGTTCATGGCGGCCTGGCCGAAGTTCGTGACGTAACCGATGAGAAGCCCCGGGGGATACGGTGACGACAGTGTCTGCACCCCGGCGCTCCGTGTGACGATGCGATCCCCGTTCTCGATGGAGACCTTGACGGGGACGTCCGTCAGGATGAGATCACCGGACGAGTTGGCCCGCAGGAGCCCCAGGGGAACCACGTCCTTGCCGTCGAGCAGCGACGCCGCCACGGACTGGGAGGTGTCGGTGATGAAGGTGACCCGCGCGGAGTTGCGATCGACGCGCGTCACCCGGCCGATCAGGGCGCCGAAGGTCGGCTGGCCGTTCACAACGCGTGCCGGGACGAATGCCAGTGAGTTCAGGACGATCCCGTCGCCTGAGCCCTTGTCGATACGTGCCGACTGTCGTGTCTCGTACATCGGTCGGGACCGCACGCGGGCCGTGGTGATCTCGTACGCATCCCTCAGAGACGCATTCCCCTCAAGATCGATCTTCGCGGCCTGTTGCTCGAGATACTCGTCGCTCATCCTCTCGTTGTTCGCGAGACGGGCGTTCTCGGCACGGAGACCCTCGACCTCCTCACGGAGCCGATCGCGCTCGTTCGCCGCGGAGCGCGAGTCGCGGATCCATCCGACAAGGTTCTGGAACGGACGGATGGCCGCCGACGCCGCACCCTGCACCGGGTTGACGATGTCGGTGACCGTGCCCTTCACGCTGTGGAGGAACCCGCCCTCGCCCTCACGGAAGAACGACGTGAGCATGAGCACGCAGACCACGAGCAGGCAGATGACCACGCCGCGGCGCATGGCGATGCGCCGCCGTGAGATGCGTGACGCCCCCTGCGCCTCCATGGTGCGCGGCGAGACGTTCCCGCTCGCGCCATCCGGGCGCTGTGGCCCGTCGCTAATACTGCGGTCGCCTGGCTCGTTTGTTGCCACCGGACGACTTGCGCATGACTTCGAACTCTTCCAGCGCACGACCGGACCCGACGGCCACGCAGGTGAGCGGCGACTCGGCCACGTGGATCGGCATCTCGGTCTCGCGGCGCAGGCGCTCGTCCAGCCCCTGGAGCAACGACCCGCCGCCCGCCAGCATGATGCCGCGGTCCATGATGTCGGATGCGAGCTCCGGCGGGGTCTTGTCGAGCGTGCTCTTCACGGCGTCGATGATGGCCTGGAGCGGCTCTTCGAGGGCGATGCGCACATCCTCTGACGAAAGCACGACCGTCTTCGGAAGGCCAGTGATCATGTCGCGCCCACGGATCTCCGCCTGGACCTCTTCCGCCAGCGGGTAGGCGGATCCGATCTCCAGCTTCACCTCCTCGGCGGTCTGGGTGCCGATCATCAGCTTGTGCTCGCGCTTGGTGTAGTTGATGATCGCGTCGTCCAGCTCGTCACCGCCCACCCGCACGGACTGCGCCACGACGATGCCGCCGAGCGAGATCACGGCGACCTCGCTGGTGCCTCCCCCGATGTCGACGACCATGCTCCCGGTCGGTTCGGCGACGGGAAGACCGGCCCCGATGGCCGCGGCCATGGGCTCCTCGATGAGCTGGGCCTCGCGCGCACCGGCCGAGTAGGTCGCCTCGACGACCGCGCGCTTCTCGACCCCGGTCACGCCGGAGGGCACGCAGACCACCACGCGCGGGTGCGCCCAGCGGTTCTGGTGAACCTTGCGGATGAAGTGCTTGAGCATCTGCTCGGTCACGTCGAAGTCGGCGATGACGCCGTCCTTCAGCGGGCGGATGGCGCTGATGTTGCCCGGCGTACGGCCCAGCATGCGCTTCGCCTCGATGCCGACGGCATGCACCTCGTTGCTGCGGTGGTCGATCGCCACCACGGACGGTTCCGACAGCACGATGCCCCGGCCACGGACGTACACCAGGGTGTTCGCCGTCCCCAGGTCCACCGCCATGTCACGACCGCCGAATCCGGTCAGATACCCCCAAAGCCCGATGGCCGTTCCTCCCACGCGCGTCCGACTCCAGCCAGATGCAGGAGATTAGCGCCACCCGCCACCCTGGCCAACTGCAATCGTTGCAGGTGTTTGCGCTGCATCTTGCAAGAGTTCAGGGACGTTCGCCCCGATGGTCGCGGTCAATCGGTGACGGGTGATGCCCAGGGGGCAAGACGGACGTCCTCGAGCATGCGGGCCAGTGCGGCGACGGGCAGGCCGACCACCGTCGTGAAGTCCCCGTCCACGCCCTCCACCAGGCAGGCGCCGGATCCCTGGATGGCGTACGCCCCCGCCCGGCCCTGCCATTCGCCGCGATCGAGGTACCACTCCCGCAATGCCGTCGGGATCGGGCGGAACGTCACGTCGGTCCAGGAGACGTGCCCGCGTTCGTCTCCGGTGTCGCGGATGAGGTGGATGGCGCTCGCCACGCGATGTGTGCGTCCGGCGAGGGTGTCCAGCATCTCGGCGGCCTCGTCACGATCGTCCGGCTTGCCCAGCATCGCGCCGCCCAGGACCACGGCTGTGTCGGAGCCCAGCACGGCTCCGCCGACCGGTACGCCGGCGCGATCGGCCACGTCGCGCGCCTTCATCCGCGCGTGGTGCAGCACGATCTCACCGGGATCGGTCATGCCGTCCGGCGTGTCCTCCGGGTACTCCGAGGCGACGACGCGGTGGTCGACGCCGAGCGATCGCAGGAGGGAGCGGCGCTGCGGCGAGCGGGATGCGAGGACGATCACGCCCGCCACAGGCCTCTGAGAGGGTCCGGCGCGGTCAGCCGAAGTGGAGCGCGAGTTCGCGCTCGGCGGACTCGGAACCGTCCGAGCCGTGAATGATGTTCTCGGCCACCGAGAGGGCGTAGTCACCGCGGATGGTGCCGGGAGCGGCGTCGGCCGGGTTCGTCGCGCCCATCATGGTGCGCATCACCGAGATGGCGTTCTCACCCTCGACGGTCAGCATGACGACGGGGCCGGAGGTGATGAAGTCCACGAGCTCGCCGAAGAAGGGGCGCTCGCGGTGCTCGCCGTAGTGTTCCTCGGCCACCTCACGGGCCATGTCGACCATCTTGAGGCCGGTGATCGTGAAACCCCGACGCTCGATACGGGCGATGATCTCGCCGGACAGGCCGCGGGCGACCGCGTCGGGCTTGATCATGATGAACGTACGCTCGCTCAATGTGTGGTTAGTCCTTTTGGGTCGTCGCCGGCATCGATCGGGCCGACGAAGGGAAGCTCGGTTACGGGTGACGTCATGGCGTGCTCACACCACGGGCAGACGGTCCACCGGGGGTCGACCGGACGCGCGCAGTTCTCGCACGGCTCCTTGAGCCGGCGCATGCATGACGGGCACAGCATGTACGTGGGATCGGTGGCATAGCCGCACTCGGGGCATCGGAGCGATGCCTCCCGGGTGAGGGCGAGCGTCTCGAGCTCACGGTCGCGCTGCTCCTGAAGCGTCTCGGGCGGGCGGATCGCCACGTACACGAGAGCCCCGAGGAACGGGATGATGAGGGCGATGAACCCCATCAGGTAGGGGAACCCCGGTGCGCTCCTCCGGCGTCGGGCGTCATTGAACACCCATACGCACAGTCCGAGCCACATGAGGACGATGAAGATGATCAGCATGACCCGCAGAACCGACCACCAGGGTGAGTCGAAGAAGTTCGAAAGCGAGTCGAATACGTTTGCGGATAGCAGGGCGTGACCTCTCAGTTCCGGCCATTTCCGGGAGTTTCGCGGGCGAGTTTACCAGGGGGTAAACCCCAGCGACGCAGGATCGCGTCGCGGACATCCGACAGAAGATAGAGCGAACCACAGACGATGACGATCCCGTCGGGGCCGGCGATCTCGCGTGCACGGGCGACGGCGTCCTCGGGATGTTCGACAACATCCACGTCCATCCCTTCGCCGTGTACCGCACGACCGAGCTCGGCCGCGGGGGTGACGCGGGGGTTCCGCGACGCCGTCGTCACCACGTGGGCGACCCGGTCGCGCAGGGGCGCGAGCATCCCGGGACGATCCTTGTCGCGCAGGATCGAGAGCACGGCGACGATGCGACGTCCGGCGGGCAGGTCCTCCGCGAGGGCGCTCATCCCGGCAGGGTTGTGCGCTCCGTCGAGGATGATGACGGGCCGACCCTCGATCACCTCGAACCGGCCGGGATTGGCAACCGAGGCGACGGCCGCGACGACCGCCGTGGAGGGGAGCGCATCACCCAGCCGTCGTTCGGCCGCCGCAAGGGCCACCGCCATGTTCCAGCGCTGCACCGACGTCGGACCCGCGTCCACCGTGTACCGCCCCAGTGGCGTCGTCACACGGACCCGCCGCGCGTCGACGTCCTCGATGCGGATGTCCTCCCCCGCCCACCAACCGGACAGGCCTCGATCGGCGGCGATCCGCCGGACGGCCTCGTACGCAACAGAGGTGAGCGGACCGACGACCAGGCGATCGCTCCCGTCGCGGGCGACCGCCAGCTTCTCACCTGCGATTGCGTACTCCGTGTCGCCGAGCAGGTCCGTGTGCTCACGGCTCACGTTCGTCAGGACGACGACGGCGTCCTCCAGGACGTTGCTCGCGTCGTAGCGTCCGCCCAGACCGGCCTCGACGACGAGGGCATCCACGCCCGCGTGGTGCAACGCCACGAACGCCGCTGCCGTCAGCACCTCGAACTGCGTGACCGGATCGTCCGCGAAGGTCACCGCCGCGTCGGCGACCGCACCCACGGCACGGGCGAATGCGTCCTCGGTGATCGGCACCCCGTCCACCTGGATGCGCTCCCGCCAGTGCGTGATGTGCGGCGAGGTGTAGGCGCCCACGCGCAAGCCGGCCGCTCGCAGTGCCGCCGCGGTATACCGCGTGGTGGACGTCTTGCCGTTGGTCCCCACCACGTGGATGGCCGGACGTCCACGCTGGGGATCGCCCAGGAGGCCCAGCAGCCGCTGCATCCGCTCAAGGCCGAACCGCATGCCGAGGATCTCACGCTCCTCGACATACCGAACCGCCTCGTCAGGGGTCACGGGGCCGGATGACCGAGATCGTTGATTCCGCGGAACTCGTGGCGTGGTGCACGCCCCCGGCGGCGCGGATGCGCAATCCGTCCACCCGCCCACGTCATCGGTGACGCACCCCGCATCCGCTCCTCCGTGAAATCAACCATCGAGCTGGACCAGCTCGGCTCGGAGCGTCTCGAGGGCCTCCCGGTGCGCGGCGGCCTTCTGCCGCTCGGCGTCCACGAGGTGCGCCGGTGCCCGTTCCACGAACTTCGGGTTGCCAAGCTGCTTCTCGGCGCGGGCGAGTTCACCCTCAACCGTCGTGATCTGCTGCGCGATACGGACACGCTCGGCCTCCACGTCCACCACGGCCTCGTCACGGGCGACCAGCAGCCGCCCCTGCGACAGCGGGATCGGATGGCCCCCGTCGCCGATGTCGTCGGTGATCGTGACGCGCGCGATGGCGGCGATCTCGTCCCGAGGGATCGGCCCGGACACATCCTCGAGCGCGACGTCGAGCTCGGTCCGCGGCTTGATCTCGTGTGACTGGCGGAAGGTGCGGAGCTCCGTCGTGATCTCGATCAGACGGTCGATGGCCGCGCGGGCATCCGGATCGTCCTCCCACGATGATTCGGCGAGGCGATGTGTGAGCAGCATGCCCTCGCTCCCGGGCATGAGCCGGTAGCACTCCTCGGTGATGAAGGGCATGATCGGGTTCGCGAGCGTGAGCAGCGCCTCCCAGACGTAGCCGGCGACCTCGGGGCTGGCGGCGTCGGCCTTGAGAAGCTCCAGGTACCAGTCGCAGAAATCGTCGAAGATGGCGTGGTAAAGCACGTCGGCCAGACCGCTGAACTCGTATTCGTCAATCAGACGTGCCGCGGCATCGATGGTTGCGGTCAGACGCGAGGCGATCCAGCGATCGGCGACGGTGCGGAGCTCCGGCGCCTCGCCTCCCGCCCGTCCTCCGCGACCCACGACGAGGCGCGTGGCGTTCCAGATCTTGGTGACGAGCTGCCGGCCCTGAAGCACGCGCTGCTCGTTGAAGCGCACGTCCTGCGTGCTCGCCATGAGAAGGAGGCCGAAGCGGACGGCGTCGGCGCCGTGCTCGTCCACCAGGTCGAGCGGGTCGATGCCCGTTCCGAGGCTCTTGCTCATGCGCCGACCGTCGGGCGCCTGGATGATCGGGTTGATGACGACGTCCGAGAACGGGATGTCGCCCATGAACTCCAGGCCCATCATGACCATGCGGGCGACCCAGAGAAAGATGATGTCGCGCCCGGTGACGAGGACGTGCCCCGGGTAGAAGGCGCGCAGCTCGGCCGTGTCGTCGGGCCACCCCTGGGTCGCGAACGGCCAGAGTGCCGAGCTGAACCAGGTGTCGAGGACGTCCGGGTCGCGCTCCCATCCGTCACCCTCGGGCGCCTCGAGACCCACGTGGACCTCGTCGCCGCGGTACCAGACGGGGATCTGGTGTCCCCACCACAGCTGCCGTGACACGCACCACGGCCGGATGTTCTCGAGCCAGTCCAGGTAGACGCGACCGAAGCGCTCGGGCGTGAAGGTGACCCGGCCGGACTTCACGGCCTCGATGGCGGGCTTCGCGAGCTCGTCCATGTTGCAGAACCACTGGAGCGACAGGAGCGGCTCGATGCGCTCGCCGCTGCGGTGTGAGAAGGGGACGTCGTGCGAGTACTCGCGGGCGCTTCGGATGGCACCCAGCGCCGTCAGGTTCTCGAACACCGCCTTCTTGGCCTCGGCGATGGTGAGGCCGGCGTACGCCCCCGCGAGCTCCGTCATCCGCCCGTCCTCGCCGATGACGCTGACCTCGTCCAGGTCGTGACGGCGTGCGATCTCGAAGTCGTCCCCGGAGTGGGCCGGGGTCACCTTGAGCGCACCGGTCCCGAATGCCGGGTCCACGTGCTCGTCGGCGATGATCGGGATCTCACGTCCCACGAGCGGCAGCGTGACGGTCTTCCCGATGAGGTCGCGGTAGCGCTCGTCGTCGGGATTGACGGCGACCGCGGTGTCGCCCAGCATCGTCTCCACGCGGACCGTGGCGACGACGACCTCGCCTCCACCGTCGGTCAGCGGGTAGGCGATCTCGACCAGCTCGTCCACCACGGTGCGGTTCTCGACCTCGAGGTCCGACACCGCCGATCCGAGGCCCGGATCCCAGTTGACCATGTAGCGGTCGCGATAGATGTAGCCCTTCTCGTACAGGTGGACGAACACCTGCGCGACGGCCTCGGCGTACCCGTCGTCCAGCGTGAAGCGCTCACGCGAGTAGTCGAGGGTGCAGCCCAGCCGCTTCTGCTGGGTGATGATCTGGCCGCCCGACTCTTCCTTCCACGCCCACACCCGCTCGAGGAAGGCGTCGCGCTCCATGTCGGCGCGCCGGATGCCCTCCGTGGCGAGCATCTTCTCGACGACGGCCTGGGTGGCGATGCCGGCGTGGTCGGTGCCACAGACCCACTCGGCCTCACGCCCGGCCTGGCGGTGGCGGCGGATGAGCACGTCCTGCATCGTGTTGTTGAGGGCGTGCCCCATGTGGAGCGACCCGGTCACGTTGGGGAGCGGAATCGCGATCACGTACGGGTCGCGGCCGCTCTCGGGGTCACCGCGCAGCGCTCCGGAGGTGAGCCAGCGGTCCATCCAGGCCGGCTCGGCGATCGTCGGGTCGAAACGTGTGGGCTGATCGGTCACCCGGGCAATGTAGCGAAACCACATCTCGGCTCTCCGTACAAGCCCGGCAACTACCGGGCCACGGAAATATCAACCTCGTGCGTAACCCCGTATGCAACCCGATACCCGACCACGAGAGGCCCCGCGCGAAGGCCCAGGTCCAACGGCAAGTGCGCGCATGCCCGCACCCACCCACCAACATCACCGGCCAGATGAGAGGCCCCGCGCGAAGCCCGGGGACTGGCGGTTGGCCGGGGCGGGCGGGTGGATGCCCGTCCGCCAGTCCCCGGCAAACCCACCCCAGGACCAACGGCAAGTGCGCGCATGCCCGCACCCACCCACCGACGAAGCCGGCCCCACGAGAGGCCCCGCGCGAAGCCCGGGGACTGGCGGTTGGCCGGGGCGGGCGGGTGGATAGCCCACCGCCAGTCCCCGGAAAACGCCCCGGTACCCACAGGAACGAGGGCGTCGGCGCGGGTTTCCGCCTCCCGCGCCCTGCCCCATGCGATGTGTCAGTTGCGCGAGAAGGTCATCGCGATACCCTCGCCGCCACCGATGCACAGCGACGCGCCACCGGTGGTGGCACCGCGCGCGGCCATGGTCTGGAGGAGGGTCACGACGATACGGCTGCCCGATGCGCCGATCGGGTGGCCGAGTGCCACCGCGCCGCCGCGGACGTTCACGGTGTCGTGGGTGAGGCCCAGTCGCCGCATGTTGACGAGGGCGACGACGGCGAAGGCCTCGTTGATCTCCCAGAGGTCCACATCGCCGACCTCGATGCCCGCGTTGGAGGCGGCGTTCAACATGGCGCCGGCGGGGGCGGTGGTGAACTGGACGGGCTCCTGCGCGTGGACGCCCCAGCCCGTGATGCGCGCCAGCACCGGCGCTCCCCGGCGCTCAGCCTCGTCCGCCGACATCAGCACGACGGCGGCGGCCCCGTCGTTCAACGTCGACGCGTTGGCGGCCGTCACGGTGCCGTCCTTGCCGAACGCCGGACGCAGATCCGCGAAACGGCTGACGTCGCCGCGCGCGGGCTCTTCATCGCTGTCGACGATCGTGTCGCCCTTGCGCCCCGGAATCGTCACGGGGACGATCTCCTCGGCGAAGTCGCCCGCGGCCTGGGCCTCCTGGGCGCGGCGATAGCTCTCGGCGGCGTACGCGTCCTGGTCCTCACGCGAGATCTCGTTCTCGCGAGCGCAGAGATCGGCGTAGACACCCATGTGCTTGCCGGTCTCGGGATCGATGAGCCCATCGTGGAACAGGGCGTCCGAGAGGGTCACGTCCCCCGCCTTGACGCCGGACCGCAGGTGCGACAGGTGGGGTGCGAGCGACATGTTCTCCATGCCTCCGGCGACGGCGACGTCCGCGTCACCGAGTGCGACCGCCCGCGCCGTCGCAAGGATGCTCTCGAGCCCCGAACCGCAGACCTTGTGCGTGGTCACCGTGGGCGTCGAGTCGGCGAGCCCTGCCTGACGACACGCCTGGCGCGCGGGGGCCTGCTTCGTACCGGCCTGGAGGACGCAGCCCATGTTGAGGAGACCGACCTCGTCGGCGCCGACACCGGCGCGTTCGACCGCCGCGCGGATGGCCGTGGCACCGAGCGTGGGTGCGGGTACCGATGCGAGCGCACCCTGGAACGTCCCGATGGGCGTCCGAGCCGCCCCCACGATGACAACCTCGCGTCCCGCGCGTGCCTTGCCTGCCATTCCTAGCCCCTCCTCATTCGATGTGCACCCCGCATCCGTGCGGCGACCGCCGCGCTGGGGCCCTGCCGTATCGATCCGGCGTCAGTGTCGGGGCCTCCTCGGTGGTGGTAGGTCCCGATTGTCGCAGGGCGATGACACAGAGTAGCAGCTGCGGCCATCTAAATGGAAAATGCACCTATCGGATCCTAACTATTCCCCCTCCGGGCCCGACGGATGCACGCCGCACGTGTCTCCGTCGGTGGATGCGGATCAGGCGACGCCGCGCCCGACCCCGTCCCGACCGAGTGCGGCCGCGATGACGACCCGCTGGATCTCGCTGGTGCCCTCGTAGATCTCGGTGATCTTGGCATCTCGGAAGTACCGCTCGACCGAATTCTCGGTGACGTATCCGTTGCCACCGAAGATCTGGATCGCGTCGCGGGCCGCGTCGTTGGCGAGCTCGGACGCGGTGACCTTCGCCATCGCGGCCTCCATCGAGTACGACCCACCGGAATCCTTGAGCCACGCCGCGCGCAGCGTCAGCAGACGTGCCGCGTCGAGACGGGTCGCCATGTCGGCGAGCTTGAAGCCGACCGCCTGGTGGCGGATGATCGCCGAGCCGAAGGCCTTGCGGTTCTTCGCGTACTCGAGGGCGTCCTCAAGTGAGGCGCGCGCGATGCCCAGGGCCTGAGCGGCGATTCCGATGCGGCCTCCGTCGAGGGTGGTCATGGCGATCTTGAATCCGCCACCCACCTCGCCGAGAAGCGCGTCGGCGGGAAGCCGCACGTTCTCGCACATGATCTGCGAGGTCTGAGAGCCGCGGATGCCGAGCTTCTCGTCGGGCGGACTCGTCGAGACGCCGGGGGCGTCCATGGGCACGATGAACGCAGTGATGCCCTTCACGCCGGCCTCGCGGTCCGTCATGGTGAACATGACGCAGACATCGGCAACGGGGGCATTGGTGATCCAGTTCTTCGTCCCGTTGATCACCCACTCGTCGCCCTCCTGGACGGCCGTGGTCCTCTGCGCCGCGGCGTCGGATCCGGCCTCGGGCTCGGAGAGTCCGAAACACCCCAGGATCTTGCCGCTGGCGAGGGGCGCCAGCCACTGGGCGTGCTGCGCATCGGTCCCGTACCGCATGATGGGGTCGCACACCAGCGAGTTGTTGACGCTCATGACGACCCCGGTGGAGGCGCAGACACGCGAGATCTCCTCGATCGCGAGCGCGTAGGACACGTTGTCCAGCCCGGCGCCGCCGAGGGCCTCGGGCACCGCGACCCCCATGAGACCCAGTTCGGCCAGCTGCGACACGATCTCGGCGGGATGCCGGTGCTCGCGGTCGATCTCGGCCGCACGCGGTGCGATGACCTCTTCGGCGAACTGCCGTGCCGTCTCCTGAACCATGCGCTGCTCGTCGGATCGGGTGAAGTCCATGTTCTCGGGCTCTCTCCTCTTTCAGGCCGGGACCGGTGTTTACACCGTAAACGCGCCATGAGAGTACGCTCACCGGCGTGGTTATGTCAAGCCCGTCGCCCACACCCCCTCTCGACTCCCAGCGTATCGCTGTGACGGCTCTCGCGCTGGTCGACGAGCATGGACTCGATGCCCTGTCCATGCGGCGTCTCGGCAGCGAGATGGGCGTCCAGGGCATGGCGCTCTACCGCCACTTCGTGAACAAGGATGAGCTCCTCGACGCCGTCCGACGGCTGCTGGTGGAGGAGTTCGCCGGACGGCTCGACGCCGTGCGACCCAGCAGGAACTGGCGCGAGCACCTGACGACGTTCGCCGTCTGCTACCGCGAGGTGGCGCTTGCCCACCCGCATGCGTTCCCGTTGCTTGCGACCGGGGCCGAGAAGGCCTGGGCCCACGGCCGAAAGGTCGCGGCGGCCGTCCTCGAATGCCTCCTCGCCGCGGGGTTCGACGAGGAGACCGCGATCGGTGCGGAGCGCACCACCATTCGCTACGTCCTCGGCTACAGCCTTATCGAGACCGCCACGGCCGGCACCGCCCGGGTCACCTCCGAGATCACCCAGGTGGAACGCGCCGACGACGCCATCGCCCGCCTGGTGCGGTCGATCGCGACGACGTCCGACGAGCGACTGTTCACCATGGGCCTGGAGATGATCATGGACGGCCTCGCCAGCCGACTGCCCTCCCACTGATCAGAAGCCAGTCCCGGACCACGACAACCTTCCGAAGGCCTCTACCCGGTTACGGCCGCGGCTGCGGGAGGCTCCTCGTCGTCGCCCGGCGCCTCGGTGACGAGGGTGGGCGGACGGTCCTTCTCGATGGTCTCGCGGGTCACCACGCACTTGCGGACGTCGTCGCGCGACGGCAGCTCGAACATGACGTCCATGAGCGCCGATTCGATGATCGACCGCAGTCCGCGGGCACCGGTCTCGCGTTCGAGGGCCTTCTGTGCGATGGCCGTGAGCGAGTCGTCCGAGAAGACGAGCTCGACGTTGTCGAACGAGAAGAACCGCTTGTACTGCTTGACGAGCGCGTTGCGCGGCTCGGTGAGGATCTCGATGAGGTCGCCGTCGGTCAGCTGGTGGACGGCGGTGACCACGGGAAGGCGTCCGATGAACTCGGGGATGAGACCGAAGTTGCTGAGGTCCTCCGGGAGCACCTGGCTGAAGAGGTCGTGGACGTCCTTCTCCTGCTTGCTGCGCTGATCGGCGGTGAAGCCGACGCCCTGGGTCCCGGTGCGCCGCTCGATGATGGAGTCGAGGCTTCCGAACGCCCCACCGCAGATGAACAGGATGTTCGTCGTGTCGATCGACAGGAACTCCTGGTGCGGGTGCTTGCGTCCACCCTGCGGGGGCACGGATGCGACGGTGCCCTCGAGGATCTTCAGAAGCGCCTGCTGGACTCCCTCACCCGAGACATCGCGTGTGATCGACGGGTTGTCGGCCTTGCGGGCGATCTTGTCGACCTCGTCGATGTAGATGATCCCGGTCTCGGCGCGCTTCACGTCGAAGTCGGCGGCCTGGATCAGCTTGAGGAGGATGTTCTCGACGTCCTCACCGACGTATCCGGCCTCGGTGAGCGCGGTGGCGTCGGCGATGGCGAAGGGGACGTTCAGGATACGCGCGAGCGTCTGCGCCAGGAGGGTCTTGCCGCACCCCGTCGGCCCGAGCAGCAGGATGTTGCTCTTCTGGAGCTCGATGTCGGCGTCGCCGTCCGCCATCATGTTCACGCGCTTGTAGTGGTTGTAGACGGCGACGGCGAGGGTGCGCTTGGCCTCCTCCTGCCCCACCACGTAGTCGTTCAGAACCGACCAGATCTCGCGCGGACGCGGAAGGCTCTCCGGGTCGAAGGTCGCCGGCGTGACGAGCTCCTCATCGATGATCTCGTTGCAGAGGTCGATGCACTCGTCGCAGATGTACACGCCGGGCCCGGCGATCAGCTTCTTGACCTGCCGCTGCGACTTGCCGCAGAAGCTGCAGAGAAGCTGTTCCGTGGAATCGGTGGGTCGTCCCATGTCTCGCGCGTCGCCTCCGGTCAGTTGGGACGGATCACCGTGTCGATGATCCCGTAGTCCTTCGCCTCGTCGGCGCTCATGAAGTAGTCGCGCTCGGTGTCGCGGGCGACCTTCTCCATGTCCTGGCCGGTGTTCTCGGCGAGGATCTCGTCCAGGCGCTTGCGCAGGGTGATGATCTCGCGGGCGTGGATCTCGATGTCGGACGCCTGCCCGGAGAACCCGCTGGAGACCTGGTGGATGAGGATCTTCGAGTTGGGGAGCGCCATCCGCTTGCCCTTCGTCCCCCCGGCGAGGAGGAACGCGCCCATGCTCATCGCGATGCCCACGCAGATGGTCTGCACGTCGGGCTTGATGAACTGCATGGTGTCGTAGATGGCAAGACCCGCGTAGACCGAACCACCGGGCGAGTTGATGTAGAGCGAGATCTCCTTGTCGGGGTCGTCGCTCGACAGGTGCAGAAGCTGCGCGACCACCAGGTTCGCGATCTGGTCGTCGATCGGGGTCCCGAGGAAGATGATGCGCTCGTTGAGCAGTCGGGAGTAGATGTCGAACGAACGCTCACCGCGCGACGTCTGCTCGACCACCATCGGGATAAGCGGGCTCATCAAGACTCCTTGGTCGTGGGCGAGTCGGGTGTCCACAGCCCCTCGGACGGCTTGGGGGCGTCCTTCTCGGGGGTCCACAGCTGCTCGCGCGCCTCCTTGAGGGCCACGGGGATCGCCGTGCTGTTCTCGATCAGAAGATCAACCGTCCTTCGCATCACCATGTCATCGCGGAGCGTCTCGAACCCGTTCAGTTTCCGCAGCTCCCGCAGGAGCTCGTCGCCGTCCCGGCCCGACGCCTCAGCATCTGTTCGGACCTGGGCTTCGACTTCCTCGTCCGTGACGGTGACGTTCTCGGCTTCTGCAACGGCCTCGACCACGAGTTCACGTCGAATTGCCATTTCGGCGTCGGGCGCGAGTTCCTCACGAGCCTGGTCGAGGGTCTTGCCGGACATCTGGAGGTACTGCTCGAGGGTGATGCCCTGGGGCAGGCGGTGCGAGGTCTCGTGGAGGATGCCGTCGACGCGTCCGCGGACCATGACGTCCGGGATCTCGACCGTGGCCTCGGCCACCGCCGCATCGATCACCATGCGCCGGAAGAGCTCGTCGACCTCGTCCTGAGCGGACTTCTCGAGACGCTCCTGGATGGACGCCCGGAGTTCCTCGACGGTGTCGTACTCCGAGATCTCCTCGGCCAGCTCGTCGGTGAGCTCGGGGAGGACCTTCTCCTGGACGCTCTTCATCGTCACGGTGTATTCGACGGTCTTGCCGGCGAGTTCCTCGCGGCCATCCGACTCCGCGTAGTCGATGGGGAAGCCGGTGGTGTCACCGGCCGCCATGCCCACGAGGCGGTCCGAGAAAGCGGCGACCAGACGGGGTCCGCCGACCTCGACCAGGTAGTCGCGGGCGCTGGCGCTGGGGAGGGGCTCACCGTCGACGGTGCCGTCGAAGTCGATGGTGACGTAGTCGCCTTCCTGCGCGGTGCGTTCCACGTCCTGGAGGCGGGCGGCCATGCCACGGAGGCGGTCGATCTCCTCGTCCACCCCGTTCTCGGGCACCTCGGGGGATCCCTTGGCGACCTCGAGGCCCTTGTAGGTACCGAGGGTGGCCTTGGGACGCGTGTGGACGACGGCCGTGAACTGGAAGCCCTCGTCGCCGGGAGCGTCCTCGAAGTCGATCTCGGGATCCGCGACCGGCTGGACGCCCGACTCCGCGAGGGCGGCGCCGTACCACTCGCCGAGCGAGTCGCGCAGCGTCTCCTCGACGACCGCGTCGCGGCCGAAGCGCTGGAGCACGACCCGCGTGGGGGCCTTGCCGGGACGGAAACCGGGAACGCGCAGATCGCGTCCCAGGCGTTTCAGGGTGCGGTCGATCTTCCGATCGACATCGTCTTTGGGAACGGCGACCTCGAGTCGGACGCGGTTCTCCTCAAGTGAAACAACCTCGGTAGTTATCGCCATAGCCTCAATGCGGGTGAGAGGATTTGAACCTCCACGGGTTGCCCCACTAGGACCTAAACCTAGCGCGTCTGCCGATTCCGCCACACCCGCGAGGTGTGCCGACCCCCGGAGGGGTGAACGGAGGGACTCGAACCCTCGGCCACCTGGACCACAACCAGGTGCTCTACCAACTGAGCTACGTTCACCAGGATCGCCGACGTGTCGGCGCGGGCGATGATAGCGCACGACGCCCACCCGACCCCCAACTCTGCAATGGGCCGCAACGTGGCCGTGGGACGTGAGCGCGACGGTGGCAGACCGGGTGCTGCCCAGGGATGCCGAGACCCGTCATGTCGCGGGCTTCCCCCCTGCGACAGAACCCCGGTACATCGTGGTCAGACCGGTACGGTCCCCCGGTACCCGGCCGAGTGGACGACCACCTTGAGCGCCTCCCCGGTGTCCGCCAGCCGATAGGCCTCCTGCGCGTCGGTCAGAGGGACGCGGTGGGTGATGACGAGATCGCTGTCGACAGCGCCCCGCCCGATGAGCTCGAGCGCCTCACGGGTGTCCTTCGGACCCGCCGAGTAGGTCGACTGCAGCGTCACCTCGCGGAAGAACGCCTCGCCCAGGTCCAGGGGGACCGTGTGCCCCGGCTCGGGGACGGCGAAGAGCTGAACGACCCCGGCCACGCCCGCCATGGCGAGCGACGCGGCGATCGCCGTCGGCGCGTGCGTGCAGACGAACACCTGGTCGGCGCCGTGCCCGTCGAGCGCCGCGTGCACCGCCGCGGCGTCCAGACCGTCGGCCAGAACGGCGCCCGCCTGCTCGGCGCGTCGCCGTCGATCCTCGTCCGGCTCGACGGCGACGACGCGAGCCGCGCCCAGGGCGCGGGCGGCCATGATCTCGAGAAGCCCCATCGAGCCCGCTCCCACCACGACCACCGCCGATCCCTCGCGCACACCGGCCATGTGCTGCCCGCGCAGGATGCAGGCGAGCGGTTCGATGAGCGTGGCGGCGTCGTCCGACACGTGACCGGGTACCGGGAGCACGTCAAGGTCGGCGTTCTCGCGCGGGACACGGATGTACTCGGCCAGCCCGCCGGGATCGATGCGGGTGGTGCGGAACCGCTCACAGAGCGTGTCGCGTCCGTTGCGGCACCTCTCGCACTCCAGGCACGGGACGTGATGATGGACGAACACCCGGTCGCCGACCGCGAAACCCGCGCCGTCCCCGGTCGCGGCCACGACGCCGACCGGTTCATGTCCCAGGACGACGGGCGCCCGTGGGTCTTGGTACCAGCGCATGAGGTCACTGCCGCAGATCCCGCACGCGACCATGCGCACGACCAGTTCACCGGGGCCGGGCCGGGGGACGTCCATGGACTCCACCGTGATCCGTCCGGCCCCGTGGTAGACGGCGGCGCGCATCGCGCCCGGCGCGATCACCCGCCGGCGCGACCGAGAGCGGCGAGTAGATGCGTGTTGACGGCGTCCGGTACCTGTTGCTGTACCCAGTGCCCCACTCCCGGCAGAAGCTCGACCGTGAGCGGCCCCGTCACCTTCTTCACGGTGAGATCCAGGAGGACCGATCCCATGTACGGATCGGAGTCGCCCCACAGGATCGTCGTGGGGACCGTGATCGGCGGGAACTCGGGCGGCGGCTTCAGCCAGTTCTCGGGCGGGATGTTGGCCCGGTAGTAGTTCAGGGCGGCGGTCATACGCCCGGGACGCGCGAGCGCGTCACAGAAGAGGGCCTTGTCCTCAGGTGCGAAGGTGCCGGGCGGCGCCGGATCGAAGACGAAGCTGCGGAAGTTGGCGAAATCGTCTTTGACGAGCCACTCCTCCGCGACGCCTTCGAACTGGAACAGCAGCATGTACCAGCTCTTCTGCTGCTGGTCGGGAAGTTGACGCGCCTCGGCGGAGGCCACCGGATGAGGGCTGTTCAGGATGGTCAGCGACCGGACCAGATTCGGAGCGTTTGCCGCGAGGGCCCATGCGATGCTGCCGCCCCAGTCGTGACCGACGATGTGTGCCGACTCCTCACCGAGCGCGGAGATGAGACCGACGATGTCGCCGACGAGTTTGGGGAACGCGTACTCGGCGACCCCCTCCGGCGCATCCGTCTCCCCGTATCCGCGGAGATCCGGTGCGATCGCGCGGTAGCCCGCCTCGGCCAGCGCGGGAAGCTGGTACCGGTACGAGTGGCTGTTCTCCGGGAATCCGTGGAGGAGGATGACCGGCGGCCCGTCGCCCGCGGTCGCGTAGGACATCGTGATCTCGCCGACATCAGCTGTTCTGCGATTCGTCATGCGGCCAATCCTCTCACTCCGGGTGCCGTGATGTTAGAGCGACCTCTCGAGCGCTCGACGACGCGTCGCCCCGACGACCGGCTGAGCGGGCGGGTGGGCTCTGGTCACCGACGTGACGAGAGCCCACCCGCGGACCACGGTTCCGGACGCTCAGTCCTTGGAGACCGGTGCCAGCTGACCCGAGAGGTTCGGGTCGTCGTTCTTCGCGAGGTGCGGCTGCACCCGCTCGTCGAAGAAGACCTTCTTCAGCGTCGCGATCTGGGGGTCGTCGACGTACTTCGTGCCGATGACCAGCTGCCCGGCGAACTCCCGCGGTGCCGGCGGCTCGAGGATGCGGTACTCGTCCGGCGTGCCGGCGTCGACGAACGACATGTTGTAGTCGATCACCGCGTCGACCGAGTCGAGGGCACGCGGGCCCGATCCGTAGGCGATGTACGTGAACTTGTATCCGCCGACGTTCTGGGCGATGTCCTTCTCGGTCGCGGCCCAGGGGTCCACCCCGTCCTTGAAGGTGAGCTTGCCCGCACGCTCGAGGATCCACAACGCCTGCGCGGTGTTGGCCGGGTCGTTCAGGAGGGCGACGGTGGATCCCTTCGGAAGCGCATCGAGCGAGTCGTACTTCTTGGAGTAGACCGAGTAGGACCACTGGAAGACCCCGCCGAGCGCGGTCAGCTCCATCCCGGTGGCGTCGGTGACCTGCTTCAGCCAGTGCTTGTGCTGGTAGATGTTGGCGATGTACTTGCCGTCGGCCGTCGCCTGGTCCAGCTGGGTGCCGTCCTCGATGCCGACGGGTTTGATGGTCACGCCGTGGTCGGGCGCGATCTCGGAGTTCAGATACTCCAGGAACGCCTTCTCGCTGGCACTGCTCGCCTGGTAGGCGATCTCGAAGGTGTCACTGAAGTGGCTGCCCTCGGCGGCCTCTCCCTCGTCTCCGGAGATCTGGATCAGGAGAACCGCGGCGATCGCGATCGCGACGGCGGCGCTGACCGCGGGCCAGAGCCACTTCTTCCTTCCCCCACCACCGAGGTCGATGGCGTCGGCGGTGTCGTCCGAGCGTGCGGCGTCGCCGCGTCCGGGATCATTGGCTGAGGACATGGGTTCCTTTCGCTGTGTGTCTCAGTGGGTGAGCGCCCGGACGATCCGGTCACCCGAGAACTGGATGAGCTGGACCAACGCGATCAGGACCACGATGCACGCGATCATGATGTTGTCGTCGAAGCGCTGATAGCCGTAGTTGACGGCCAGGTAGCCGATCCCGCCGGACCCGATGGCACCGGCGATGGTCGAGTACTCGATGAGTGCGATGGTGTTGAGCGTCACACCGCCCGCGAGACCGGGGAGGGCCTCGCGCAGCTGGATCGAGGTGATGATCTGGCGTTTGCTGCTGCCTCCGGCGGTGCCGACGTCCAGGAGCTCGCGGGGCACCTCGCGTACCGCGCTCTCGGTGAGCCGGGCGAAGAACGCGATGCCGGCGATGGACATCGGGATGAGCGCCGCCTTGAACCCGATGGTCGTGCCGAAGACCAGCTTCGTCAGAGGGATCACCGACGCCATCAGCACGAGGAACGGCAACGAGCGCCCGAGGTTGGCGATCCAGCTGATCGACAGGTGCACGGGCCGGTTGGGGGTGAGGCCGAGCGGCGACGTGTTGAAGATGACGAGGCCGAGCGGTCCCCCGAGCGCCACCACGATGGCCATGACGATGACCACGGTGCGCAGCGTCTCCCCGAGTGCGGGCACCACCAGGTCGGGAACCTCGGTCCAC
Source organism: uncultured Bifidobacteriaceae bacterium (assembly GCA_964531025.1). Lineage (GTDB taxonomy): Bacteria > Actinomycetota > Thermoleophilia > Miltoncostaeales > Miltoncostaeaceae > CALMEC01. The sequence continues at coordinate 240,963 of CAZHDY010000002.1, forward strand.
GGCGTGCTGAGCGCCGTGATCATGCGGCGCCCTCCTGTGCGGCCACGGGGACGGCGTACAGCACCGGACCGTCGGCGGGCTCGGCGATCACGCCGTGACGCCGCAGGACCTCGGCGACCCGGCGCTCGTCGAGACGCGGATCGATACCGATCGCGAGCCGGCCGACACGACTCTCGCCGGCGGCCTCCACGAGGGCGGCGAGGACGGCCAGGTCGGTGTCGAGGTCCCGGCCGGCCTCGGCCAGCCAGACCGGTGACACGGCATCGCTCTCGTACCGCACGTTCCAGGTGCGAAGATCCCCGACCGGGGGGAGCGGAGGCAGCGGGAGCAGCGCCCGCGACAGCGTCGAGTCGGACCTTCTCATGACATCGGCGACCGCCCCCTGCTCGACGATCCGGCCATGGTCGAGGTGCGCGACGAGGTCGGCGATGCTGCGGACGACGTCCATCTCGTGCGTGATGACCAGGATCGTGACGCCGAGGTCGTCGCGCAGTTCGGTGAGAAGGTCGAGGATGGCCCGCGTGGTGTCGGGGTCGAGCCCGGATGTCGCCTCGTCGGACAGGAGCACCGCGGGACGGAGAGCGAGACCACGCGCGATGCCGATCCGCTGGCGCTGGCCGCCGGAGAGCTGCGACGGATAATGGTTGGCGCGGTGCAGCATGTCGACGCGCTCGAGCAGGTCCGCCACGCGTCGGCGGATGTCGGCATCCGTCAGGCCGGCGTGACGCATGGGAAGCGCCACGTTCTGAGCCGCCGTCAGACGGCGGAGCAGGTTGGCCGACTGGAACACCGTGCCGATCTGCCTCCGGGCCTGGCGCAGGTCGCGACGAGGGAGCCGGGTGAGATCGCGCCCGTTGACGGCTATGGTGCCGCTCGTCGGACGTTCGAGCAGGTTGATGCAGCGCGCGAGGGTGCTCTTGCCCGCGCCGCTCGGGCCGACGACGGCCGCGATCTGCGCCTCGGAGACGGTCAGATCGATGCCGTCCAGCACCGTCGTCGATCCACGTCCCCTCCCGGTGGGATAGACCTTCGTCAACCCCATGATCTCGATCACCGGCCCGCCTCCCGTCAATACATACTTTCTCTACTGAATTTATTGGATTTACGGAGCGCGTGACCGGGCATGGGCAATCGGCGGTGACGATCGCCCGTCAGCAGGCACCTTCCACGTCCCGCCCTCATCGACGCGCGGGGCCGTGTCGAGCTGCCGGGCCCCGACCGTCGTCGCGTCCCGGAGCCCCTGACCTCACACGGTGCACGGAGCGCGCGTCGATCCGACGCGCGCTCCATCAGGTCATCAGGACCGCAGGATCCTCTCCATCACTTTGCCCCGGGCGAGCTCGTCGATGAGCCTGTCGACGGCGCCGAGCCCACAGCTCACCCGGGCCGGCGGGCACATGCTTCCGGGAGCGGCCCGTGGAGATGTGACGCCACGGGCCGCGGGTACCTCTCGATGATCGGTTCCACGGAATCGCAGAACCGACCATCTAGGCCAGGTCGATGTCCTTGCAGAGGTAGACGTCCTGGATGGCGTTGAGAAGCTTGACGCCGTCGGCCATCGGCTTCTGGAACGCCTTGCGGCCGCTGATGAGCCCGGCGCCACCGGCGCGCTTGTTGACGACGGCCGTCTTCACCGCGTCGAACAGGTCGTTGCTGCCCGACGCCCCACCCGAGTTGATGAGCGGGATGCGCCCCATGTAGCAGTTGGCGATCTGGTAGCGGGTCATGTCGATCGGGTGCTCGCTCATGAGGTCCGAGTACATGAGGTCGTCGTACTTGCCGAACTTCAGGTCCTTGAAGCCCCCGGCGGGGGTCTCGGGGAGCTTCTGCTTGATGATGTCCGCCTGGATCGTGACGCCCAGGTGGTTGGCCTGGCCGGTGAGGTCGGTGGCCACGTGGTAATCGGGCCCCCCGTCCTTCGGGCTGAAGGCCGAGTTGCGCGCGTAGCACCACAGCACCGTGGCCATCCCCAGCTGATGGGCGGCCTCGAACGCGGCGCTCACCTCCTGGATCTGCCGCTTGGACTCCTCGGAGCCGAAGTAGATGGTGGCGCCGACGGCGACACATCCCATGTCGAACGCCTGCTGGATCGACCCGAACATGATCTGGTCGTAGCCGTTCGGGTAGCTCATGAACTCGTTGTGATTGATCTTGAGCATGAACGGGATGCGGTGTGCGTACTTGCGGGCGGTCGCGCCGAGCACGCCGAGCGTGGAGGCCACGGCGTTGCATCCGCCCTCGATGGCGAGTTCGACGATCTTCGCCGGGTCGAAGTAGTCGGGGTTCTTGGCGAACGACGCGCCGGCCGAGTGCTCGATGCCCTGGTCCACCGGGAGGATCGAGACGTATCCGGTGCCCGCGAGACGTCCGTTCCCGTAGAGCTCGCCCAGCGCACGGAGCACCCGCGGCGAGCGGTCCGAGGCCGACGTCACCTGGTCGATGAAGTCGGGTCCCGGCGCGGACAGACGGTCCTTCGGGATCGTGGTGCAGGTGTGAGAGAGAAGGTCGGACGCCTCGTCTCCCAGAATTGATTCGATCGCACCGAGGTCGGCGCTTTCAGCGGTCGCGGCCATGCTCACTCCTTGTCGTCGGCGGTTCGGCGATATATCGGCCCCGTAGTCTGCCCGCCGTAGCGTCGACCGTGGGAGATTCACCGGTTCACATGACATTCGTTCTCCGACGTTAACTCCGCCGGGGTGTCGGCCGATACACCCGACGATGGCAGAGCCCCAGACAGAGAAATCGGAACTCATCGTCGGCCTTGAGACCGCCGTCTCCGCGACGCCGGACAACGTCGAACTGCGCCTCCTTCTGGTCGGCCACCTCCTGGAGGGGGGCTACCACCGGGACGCACTGTCCCACGCGATCGTCGTCGCCCAGGCGCAGCCCGACCGCATCGAGGCCTACCGCTTCGCCGCTCACGCCGCCCATGGCGCGGGAGATCCGCGTGCCGCCGCCTACGAACGGGTCGGACGTGCGCTCACCGCCGCCGAGGATCCGGCGAACGAGACCCCGCGCTCGACGGCCGGCTCCGCACCGGCACCTCCGCCGACCACCGCGCCCGTCGCCGCCGTACCCCGGCCCACGCCGGTCGAGGCACCGCCCGCGCGCGCGTCACTCGTGCCGGACGACGCACCGGACGCCCCTCCGCACCGCCGCGCGCACCGCACCCCGTCCGCAACCGTCGCGGTCGCCCCCGCCGCCCCCGAGACCACGCCGACGGAGACGTCCTCCGACGAAACCGTCGCCGAGGCGCCCGTGGAGGCCGCCGCCCCCAAGCGTGCCCGACGTAGCCGGGGCGGAACGCGCAAGCGCCGTCAGGAGATCGAGCCGGTCACCGAGACCGAGATCGAACCGGCCGACACCCCCGAGCCGGATATCGACGAGGACGCCGTCCCCGTCGATGAGGCACCCGTCGTGGACGCGACCGACGTCGACATCGACGCCGATCAGGAGGAGGACGACGAGGTCTGGGAGGCTCCGGAGGAGCACTTCACGATCGCACCCGAGGAGATCGAGCGTCCGACGCTCACCCTCGCGAGCATCGCCACCGACGCCGTCCGTGACCGTTTCGAGGCGGTCGTCGTGAACCCCCTCCGCTATGGGTCCGGCGCACGCAGGTCGACCCAGGGCGGAATGCTCCTGTTCGGCCCCGACGGCTGCGGCAAGGGTTTCTTCGCCCGGATCGTCGCCGGCGAGCTCAAGGCGAGCTTCCTCCGCGTCGACATGGCCCAGGCCATGCAGTGGCCGGGCGACCCCCGCGAGAACATCGGCACGGTCTTCGAGGCCGCTCGCGGTGCGCTTCCCTGCGTCCTCTATCTCGACAACATCGATCGGGCCGGCACCCACCCCGACACACCCGAAGACGCCGCGGACCGCCGGCTCCTCTCCCGCCTGGCCTCCGAGATCACGAGCGCGACCTCCAGCCGGGGACTGTTCGTCATCGGTGGCACCACCGCGCCCTGGGACGTCGACATGACGCTTCTGTCGAACGGACGTCTCGATCGTTCGCTGGTCGTGCTTCCCCCGGACGGCCCGGCCCGCGAGATGATCCTTCGCGAGACCCTGTCCGATGCACCGCTCTCGGGCGTCGAGCTGCCGTGGATCATCGAGCGGACGCGCCATTTCTCGGTGGACGACCTCGTCGCCCTGGCCGATCACGCCAAGGCGCTGGCGGCCATCAACGCCCTCGGCGACCGGATCGTCGTGGGTCCCGGCGAGATGACGCGGGCATTCCGCGAAGTGCGTCCCGCCGCCCCGTCCTGGTTCTCCCAGATCCTGGACAACGCCGTGGGCGGAGGGAACCAGGACGGCATGTACGACGAGGTGCGTTCGTACATGAACGCCAACCAACTCGTGTAGCCGAACCGCGCGATTCGCCGAGGGGCGGGTCCACGGGCCGTCACGCCCGCGACCATCGGGTACCGTCTGTACGACGTCCCTACCGAGGCCACCCGGAGGTAGACCGTGGCTCCGCCACCCCGCATCGTCGATACGCCCGCCTGGGCGGCCCTCGACGACCATCACCGTGAGATCGCCCACCGGCATCTGCGCGAGCTCTTCGCGGAGGATCCCGGGCGGGCGGAGCGCTACACCGTGCGCGTGGGCGATCTCGTCGTCGACTATTCCAAGAACCGGATCACCGACGAGACGATCCGCCGTCTGGTGACGCTGGCCGAGACGGCCGGGATGCCGGAGCGCGCCGAGGCCATGTTCCGGGGTGAGCACGTCAACGTGACAGAGGATCGTGCGGTGCTTCACACGGCGCTTCGCACCCCGCCCGGCTCGGAGGTCCGTGTCGACGGACACGACGTGATCCCCGACGTCCACGCCGTGCTCGATTCGATGGAGCGCTTCTGCGACCGCGTCCGCGGCGGCGACTGGACCGGGTTCACCGGGCTCCCGATCCGCAACGTGGTGAACATCGGCATCGGCGGATCGGATCTGGGCCCCGCCATGGCCTTCGACGCGCTCCGCGACGTCTCCGACCGGGGCATGCGGGTCCGCTTCGTGTCGAACGTGGACGGTGACGACATCTGGGAGGCGCTCGTCGACCTCGATCCGGCCGAGACGCTCTTCGTCATCTCCTCCAAGACCTTCACCACCGTCGAGACCATCACCAACGCCACCACCGCCCGCACGTGGCTGGTGGACGGACTGGGTGACGAGGCCGCGGTGGCACGGCACTTCGTCGCCGTGTCGACCAACGCCCGTGAGGTCGCGCGCTTCGGGATCGACACCGACAACATGTTCGGCTTCTGGGACTGGGTCGGCGGTCGCTACAGCATGGACTCGGCCATCGGGCTCGCACTCATGCTCGCCATCGGCCCGACCGCCTTCCGCGAGATGCTCGACGGGTTCCACACGGTGGACCGTCACTTCCGTGAGGCACCGCTCGAACGGAACGCGCCGGCACTGCTCGGCCTCATCGGCATCTGGTACGGGAACTTCTTCGGAGCGGCGACCCAGGCCGTCCTCCCCTACTCGCACTATCTGGCGCGGTTCCCGGCATACCTCCAGCAGCTCGACATGGAGTCGAACGGCAAGTCCACCGACCTGTGGGGACGACCGGTCACGTGGAGCACGGGGCCCGTGGTCTGGGGCACCCCCGGGACGAACGGCCAGCACGCCTACTACCAGCTGATCCATCAGGGCACGCACCTCATCCCGTGTGACTTCATCGGTTTCACCCACCCGCGCCACGACCTTCCCGGGCACCACGACCAGCTGGTCGCGAACCTGTTCGCCCAGGCGGAGGCGCTGGCGTTCGGCAGGACGCGCGCCGAGGTGGAGGCCGACGGCGTCCCGGCCGATCAGGTGCCGCACCGCGTGTTCGAGGGCAATCGCCCGAGCACGATGATCATGGCACCGCGTCTCACCCCGAGCGTGCTCGGCCAGCTCATCGCGCTCTACGAGCACCGCGTCTTCACGATGGGCGCCGTCTGGCAGATCAACTCGTTCGACCAATGGGGCGTCGAGCTGGGGAAGGTCCTCGCCCGCCGGATCATCCCCGAGTTGCGCGCCGAGGTACCCATTGGCGATCACGATGCGTCCACCGCGCGCCTTATCGCGTCATATCGACGCGATCGCACCCTCGACTGAGACCACCACCGCACCGCCCGAACACTCCGACGGAAGGCATCCCGTGTCCGAAACCACACCGAATCCCGATCGGATGCAGCTGGGGATGGTCGGCCTGGGCCGCATGGGCGCCAACATCGTCCGCCGCCTCATGCGCGACGGCCATGAGTGCGTGGTGTTCGACGTCAGTTCCGATGCCGTCGCCGCCCTGGCCGACGAGGGGGCGACCCCTGCCGCGGACCTCGCCGACCTCGCGGCCCGACTGCGCGGCCCCCGCCATGTGTGGGTGATGGTCCCCGCGGCGATCACCGGTCGCGTGGTGGACGACCTGGCGGAGGTGCTCTCCGATGCCGACGTGATCATCGACGGCGGTAACAGCTACTACCGGGACGCCATCCGGACATCCTCCGACCTGGCCGAGCGCGGCATCGACTTCGTCGACGTGGGCACCAGCGGCGGCGTGTTCGGGCTGGAGCGCGGCTACTGCCTCATGATCGGTGGCCGCGACGAGCCGGTCGCGCGACTGGGCCCCATCTTCCGCTCATTGGCCCCCGGAGTCGATGCGGCACCCCGCACCCCCGGACGTGAGGGCGTTCCGTCGACCTCGGAGGAGGGGTACCTCCACTGCGGGCCGCCCGGCGCCGGCCACTTCGTGAAGATGATCCACAACGGGATCGAGTACGGGGCGATGGCCGCGTACGCCGAGGGCCTCGCGATCCTGGACCGCGCGGACATCGGCGCCGCCTCACGGTCGGAGGACGCCGAGACGGCACCCCTGGCAGACCCCGAGGCATACCGGTACGACCTCGATGTCGCCGAGATCACCGAGGTCTGGCGACGCGGAAGCGTGGTGGCGAGCTGGCTCCTGGATCTGACGGCGTCCGCGCTCCACGAGGACCCGAACCTCGACGCGTTCACCGGTGCGGTCAGTGACAGCGGCGAGGGCCGCTGGACGGTGCAGGCGGCGGTCGAGACCGGGGTGCCCGCCCATGTGCTGGCGGCGGCGCTCTTCGAGCGCTTCAGCTCACGCGGTGAGGGGAACTACGCCGGCAAGGTCCTGTCGGCCATGCGCCACCAGTTCGGCGGCCACGTCGAACGCCCCTGACGACGACGTCCCACATCACCGGGATGAGGGGCATCACCGCGCTCCGTCGGCACCGGCGAGCGCGGAATCGCCGTGTCATGACGCATTCGGATCGCCGCGGCGTACGCGGATTTCGCACAATCCGGTGACAGGCTGTGCTAACGATTCCGGAGATGACCGACGTCGAGCCGCCAGTTGATCGTCCGTACAACCTCAACGAATCGCTCATCTGGCAGCTGGCCGTCACCGGCCGGCTGATCCGCACCCTGCTCGACAACTCGCTGCCGGAAGCCGGTCCGCAGGCCCTCGCCGTCCTCATCCGGCTGCTCGAGACAGAAGGACTGACCCAGGCGGAGCTCGCGCGGCGTCAGCGGGTGGAGGCACCGTCCATGTCCGGCATGGTCGACCGGCTGGTGCGCGCCGGATACGTCGTGCGCGAGCCGCACCCCGGAGACCGCCGGTCGGTCTGCGTGTACATCACGGATGCGGGACGTGAGATCGTCGAGATGAGCCGCGAGAGCGCGGAGGGTGTGCACGACCAGGTGTTCGCCGACCTCACCGACGACGAGCAGACGATGCTGGTGGGCCTCCTGACCAAGGTGCTGGCCCGCCTCCCGGGCCCGTAGCCGCAGGCGTCCGGCGGTCAGCCCGCCGGACGACACAACGCCCGATTCGACAGACGCCCGACCGAGGCCCATCGGTCGGGAGCCGCGCAACCCCCGACGGTTGGCCGGTGTGGGTGGATGCCCATCTGCTCCTCCCGGTCGGCCCGGTTCGAAAAGAACCTCTCCAAGATCACCGGTGGAAGCTCGGTTTCCGGAAGAGTCGGGCCCGACGACGAGCCCGCGGCGTGCGCGGATCGACGGCTGGCCAGGGCACGTTGACAGCCCGCCCACCGGGGCCACGACGGCGTCGCCCGGCGTAGCTTTGGGCGGTGACGGAATCAACGACCTCGAGCCCTGATCACGGTGACGGTCACCCGGCCACGGGCGCACCGTCGACGACGGGCAGGGAGTCACCGGTCAACACCCGCGCCGTCATCGCCGGACTCGTCGTCGCATCGCTCGCGTTCGCGATCATGCAGACGCTGCTCATCCCGGTACTCCCCGTCCTGAAGACGGAGCTCGGGACCACGACGGAGTGGGTCACCTGGACCGTGACCGTCTACCTTCTCGTCGGAGTGGTCATAACCCCGCTGTTCAGCCGGCTGGGCGACCAGTTCGGAAAGGTCCGGATGACGTTGGTCAGCCTCGGGACCTTCCTGATCGGCTCACTCGGCGCCGCCGTCGCCTGGAACATCGCCTCGCTCATCGTCTTCCGCGGCGTGCAGGGCGTCGGAGCCGCGGTCCTCCCCCTCTCCTTCGCGATCATCCGAGACCACCTCCCCGAAGAACGTTGGAGCGTCGCCATGGGCACGGTCTCATCGGTGTTGGGCGTCGGAGGCGCCCTCGGGATCGTGGGCGCCGGGCTCATCGCGGACAACGCCTCGTGGCGTTGGCTGTTCGTGCTGTCCGCGGCGATCGGCATCGCCGCCCTGGTGCTCGTGGGGCGTTTCATCCCCGAGTCCGACGTCCGCGCATCGTCGTCCATCGACGTCCCGGGGGCGGCGCTCCTCTCGCTCGGGCTGGGTGCGCTCCTGCTCGCGCTCGCCCAGGGCAACGGGTGGGGCTGGCTGTCCCCGCCGATCCTCGCGCTCTTCGTCGGCGCATTTGCCGTGCTCGCGGTGTGGGTGGTCGTCGAACGCCGGGTCGCGATGCCGATGATCGATCTGCGCGTGATGTCGCACCGGCCGGTCCTGTTCACCAACATCACGGCGTTCCTCTCGGGCTATGCGCTCTATTCGACCTGGCTCATCCTCCCGACCTTCCTCCAGTTCCCGTCGTCGCTGTCGCCCGCGGAGCAGGAGCTCGCCACGTTCGGCTTCAACATGAGCGTCACCGAGGCCGGTCTCTGGACCCTCCCCACCTCCGCGGCGATCGTGGCAGGCGGGCCGATCGCGGGCCTCATCGGTCAGAGATTCGGATCGGGCGTCCCGTTGAGGATCGGGATGGTGTGCTCGGGCGTCGGCTCCCTCGGTATCACCCTGTGGCACGGCTCGGCGCTCTCGGTCTCCCTCTGGTTCGCTGTCGTCGGGATCGGTATCGGCTTCGCGTTCGCCGCGATGCCCCGGTTGATCGTGGCCGAGGTCCCCGCCACCCAGACCGCGATCGCGACCGGGGTGAACAACGTGGTCCGGACCGTCGGGGGTGTGATGGGAGGTCAGATCGCCGCCGCGGTGGTCGCGGCGCACACCGTGGGCGACACCGCCGTATCGGCGGAGAGCGGCTACGTGATCGCCTTCCGGGCGAGCGTCGTGGCCGGCTTCCTCGGGGTGCTCACCGCCCTGGCGATCCGCTCCGTCCGACGATAGTCGGCCCGGCGGGCGGCAGGGATACCCGTACCGCCCGGACCGGGTCAGTGATCAGTGGTGGGCGTGGTGGTGCCCTTCCGACCGCTCGAAGGGTCCGGTGGCGGCACCTGCGCCGACCGCGTCGATGTGCCCCAGCCAATCCGCCCAATCGTGGGCGGAGGCGTCGTCCGCCGCGGCCAGCGCGACCGCAGACGCGACCTCGTCCTCCGGCACCTCGCAGACGGGACCGCCCAGGAAGGCGCGCGGGCCCACCGGGAGAAGGCGCCCGGCGATCGTCGTTCCCGGCCTGATCTCGTCGAAGGTGAACGTGGACACGTCGACATCGTTGCCCGATCCGAGATCGGTCAGCACGACGTCGTCACCATCGACGGACCGCACCTCGAACACGCCGAGCGGCTGCTCGGACCAGTCCTCCACAAGATCGAGTTCATGTCGCGGCAGAAGGGCGGCGCGCTCCTCCGCGAACCACCGGATGACATCGGCCTCGAACGCGGCGATCTCCGCGATGCGGATGTCGTCGTCGATCCGATCCTCCGGGTCCTCGTCGCCGCCCTCACGTTCGATCGCATGGATCGCGAGATGCTCGACCACTCCACGGCGCGCCGGGTGCAGCGTGAAGCCGAGGATCTTCGCGTAGAGCCATTCGGCCTGCACCGCCACCGGCAGAATGGAGCGGTCGATGCAGCACGCCTTGAACTTGCGTCCGGATCCGCACGGGCAGGGCTCGTTGCGGCCGACCTTCGGAGGCTCGGCATCGACGATCCGCTGCAGTCGCACGACCTGGGGATGGTCGTCCTCCAGACCGGCTCGGCGCAGGTTGTCGAGGGCGCGGCGTGCGTCGCCGCGGTCGTCCAGGTATCCGGCGGCGGTGATGAGCGACCGACGGTGCCCGGAGTCCAAGCGCAGGGCGAGACGGAGATCCTGCTCGGCGTTGGCGACCGAACCGAGACACTCGTGGGCCGTCGCACGTACGTAGAGCACGGCGGGCGCAGAGTCCGCATCCGCAACCTCCAGGAGCGAACTCGTGAAGTCCACCAGCTCCTTGGCGACGTCATCGACGTGGTGACCCGCCGCTGCGATCTCCTCCGCCAGGAACGCGGCGGCGACCTCACCGTGGGCGAGGTTCCGGCCGACGGTCCCCGCGTCAACGTCGGATTCCTCACCGAACGCCGCCGTGACCTCCTCGTAGGCCGTGTGGCAGCAGTCGTCGAACCCGTAGACATCGGTGTTGCGACGCCGGACGTCCGCGGCGTGGATCTCGGGCGGTGTGAGCCAGTCCGTGTCGCCCGGACCCACGTACGCATCGCGCCGTGAGAGGCCTGCGGCCTCGAGCATCGCCGCGAACGGTGCGCCCGGCCGGCGGAGGGCGTCGGCGTCGTCGATCAGCCAGGTGACCAGAAGAGGGGTCATACCGATCGGCCCCTCGTCCTCACCGCGAATCTCGTCGAAGTGACGCTTCAGTGCCGCGACGGCGTCGGGATCGGGTTCTGCTGCATCGGCGGCCGTCAGGTGGAGTTCGCCGTCCTGGAATCGGGCGGCCACGACGTCACCATCGGATCGGATCGCGTCCAGCGCCGGGACCCCGAGAGAGATCCCTCCACCCCGGCTCACCTCCTCCCGGAACTCCGGGCCGACGTCGGGGTCGGCGACCTCGAACACCATCGGGACCTCGCCCGCGCCGGCGACCTTCAGGCGGATCGAGTCGTCCTCCTCGTCGCCGGAACCGGTCTGTGCCGCCAGGGCGACGGGGACGATGTCGGGACGTACCGTCACGACGCCCGTGGCCCGTTCGTCCGCCGACAGACGATGGGCGAACACCCGTCCCGAGAGGACCGCGTGGAGGTCGAAGACCTCCTCACCGTTCAACGTCATGAATCCGGGGGCGGCCTCGACGACCTGGTAGATCCGCTCGAGGCCCTCGTCACCGGAGAGGTCGGCATGGTCCTGGAGGGCCGCGGAGATCTGCGGAAGCGAGCGCGGCCGGCCGTCGGCCATCAGGTCGAGGATCGCCCGGCGGGTGGCGTCGGTCACGGTGGGATCGGATGACATGGGCGCAGGTTATCCAACCGGGGGCGCCCGCTTCCCCGTCCGGTTCGGGTACTAGATGGGGTCCGGCCCGTCGTCGGGGTCGGGTGGCTCCGTGTCGCCGTCCGCCTCGTCCCGCTCGGCCCATTCCAGGAGCGGGCGGATGTCGAAGACGGCCTCGTCGATACCCGCGTGCAGGTCACCGACCTCGGCGAATCGCTGCGGCATTGTCGCGATGGTGAAGGCCGCGGGCTCGATGTCGTCCAGCTCGTCCCAGGTGAAGGGCGCCGAGACGCTGCCCTCCGGATTACCGCGGACGGAGTACGCCGAGGCGATGGTGTGGTCGCGGGCATTCTGGTTGTAGTCGACGAAAACGGACGCCGGATCGCGGTCCTTGCGCCACCAGGTGGTGGTCGCGTCGTCGGGCAGGCGTCGCTCCACCTCGCGCGCGAACGCCAGCGCGGCACGACGTACGTCCCCGAAACCATGGTCGGGACGAATGCGCACGTAGACGTGGAGTCCTCGACCACCGGACGTCTTCGGCCAGCCGACCGCGCCGAGCTCGTCCAGGATCTCGTAGACCGTCCGCGCGACCCGCTGCACACGTGCGAACGGGGCCTCCGGCATGGGGTCGATATCGATGCGCCACTCATCCGGCCGCTCGGGATCGGCTCGCCGGCTGTTCCAGGGATGGAACTCAACCGTCGACATCTGGACCGCCCAGATGACGCTAGCGAGCTCGGTCACACAGAGCTCGTCGGCGTGGAGGCCGTAGCGCGGGAAGTGAAGCCGAACGGTCTCGACCCAGTCGGGCGCACCGCGCGGGATGCGCTTCTGGTGGACCTTCTTTCCGGCGGCCCCGTCGGGGAAGCGGTGAAGCATGCACGGACGTTCGCGGAGGGCACGCACGATCCCGTCGCCGACGGCCAGGTAGTAGTCGGCGAGGTCGCGCTTCGTCTCTCCCCGCGCCGTGAAGTACACCCGATCCGGGCTCGACAGGCGCACGACCCGGGACCCGACCGCGATTTCGACCGGCGGTCCGTTCCGATCCTTCGAACCCGATGATCGCCGTGACGGAGCCATCGCCCGTGAGCGTAGCGGCCGGGCGCGGCCGCGATATCCTCGACGGATGCCTGAGCACCTCGATATCACCCATTACACGGACCCCATCTGCCCGTACGCCTTCTCCGCCGAACCGCTCCTGCGACGGTTGGAGTGGCAGCTCGGAGGCAATGCGACCTGGCAGATCCGGCTGGTCGGCCTCGCTGAGAGCGAGGAGGACCTGGTGGCGCGCGGCCTCACATCCGAGATGATGACGACGATCTACGGCGACTTCGGCGACCGGTACGGAATGCCCATCGACCGCGCTCCGCGATCCCGTCTGGTGCCGTCGCTTCCCGCCTGCCGCGCCATCACGGCCGCCGGGTTCACCTCACCCGAGGCGCTCGCCCGCATGACACGCGCGCTGCGGGTACGTCACTTCGCAGGCGAGATGATCGATCAGCCCGACGCGCTGCGAGGGGCGGCGGCCGACGCAGGGCTCGACCCGGACGAAGTGGCGCGGCAGGCCGGAACGCAGGTGACCGCGGACACCCTCGCCGACGACATGGAGGCCTCGCGCACCCCGTCGCCCGAAGCCGTCGCGCAGCGTGCCCGCCTCGCCGCGTGGGAGCGGGGCCTGCGCTACACGTGCCCGTCGCTGGAGATCACCCGCCGGTCCGACGGGCGTCGCATCTCCGCCCCCGGATTCCAGCCGCGGGAGGCCTACGAGATGGCCGTGGCCAACCTCGCGCCGGATCTGAAGCTCCGCCCGTTCGCGGAGTCCGTGCGCGAGGTGCTCGAGTGGGCGCCGTTCCCGCTGGCCACGGTCGAGATCGCCGCGATCCGCGACGCCGACATCGACGGGGTCCGGGAGGAGCTCCGTACCCTCGAAGCGCATCTCACCCCGGTCGGCCCGGACGGCTACTGGACTCTCCCCGAGATGAGTTGATTCCGCGGAGATCGGCGTGGTGCGTGTCCCCGGCGGTGCGGATGCACCCCTCATCCACCGGTGACGCACCCCCACATCCGCTCTTCCGTGGATCACCCACGAGAGGCTCGCAGGGTCAGAGCGATCGCCGCATGACGAGACGCGTGCGCCCGCTCGCCACGGCATCCGTGGTTCCGACGACCGAGAAACCCGCGTTCTCGAACATCGCCCGCGTCCCGACGAACGCCATCGTCAGGTCCATCCGCTCGCCCGCGGTATCGACCGGGTAGGCCTCCACCGCCGGTGCCCTCTTCGAGCGGGCGTACTCGACGGCGCCCTCGATCAGCGGGGTGGTGAGTCCCGCTCGGCGGTGGCCGCTCCGGATCACCACGCAGATGATGCTCCACACGGGGATCTCGTCGATGGGACGTATGAGCTTCGACCGCGTCAGGCGCGTGATGCCGGCGCGAGGACCGATGCTGCACCAGCCGACGGGCACATCGTCCTGGTACCCCACGACGCCGGGCGGGTTCGCACGACGCGTGAGCTCTGTGAACGCGGCCTCGCGGTCGCCGCCTCCGAGCCCGGTGATCTCGCCCTGTGTGAGCCGGTGCGAGAGGCACCAGCAGTGCGTGGCGCGCCGGTTCGGATTGGTGACGGCGACGAAGTCGTCGATCCGGTCCTCGGTGACGGCGTGGACGACGAATCCCATGGCGGGATGCAACCACACGGCGAGCGAGCCGACAAACCGTCTGTGCCGATACCGGTGGGCCACACCGCGGACGACCTCACAGGTCGAGTGGAGTGCCGATCTGAACGAAGCGCTCCGGCGGGATGCGCATGAACTGCGCCGCGTGGAGAGAGTTCCTGCTCATGAACGCGAACAGGCGCTTGCGCCACCGGGCCATGCCCGGCGCGTCGGTCACGTTCATCATCGTGTCGCTCAGGAAGTAGATGACGTGGTCGGGATCGACCGACAGGAGATGCTGGGCACCGGCGAGTTCCAGACTGCGGGGAAGGTCGGTGGCTTCCATGAAGCCGTGCGCGGACACGACGCGGGTGATGCCGTCCCCGAGCTGCGTGACGGTCAGGCGTTTACTGGCGGGCACGACCGGGATGGCGCGTGTGATCGACGTGAAGAGGATGACCTCCTCGTGGATCGCGTTCAGGCGTCTTAGGTTGTGGACCAGTGGCCGGGGCATGCCGTCCGAGAGCGCCGTCAGATAGACGGCGGTGCCGGGCAGGCGCACCGGCTTCTCGCGAGCGATGATCTCGCGTAGCTGGGGCAGGCCGATGTCCTGTTGCGCGATCCGGCGGAGCGCCAGCTCGCGTCCCTTGCGCCAGGTCGACAGAAGCGTGAAGACCACGGCCGCGATCGCGATGGGTACCCATCCTCCGTGCAGGATCTTTGCCGCGTTGGCCCCCAAGAACGCGAGATCGAGGGCCAGGAACGCGCCGGCGCCGCCGAGCACGACCACCCAGGAGCGACGCCACACGACACGCACGAGGACGAAGAACAGGATGGTGTCGATGGCGAGCGTCGCGGTGACCGCGATCCCGTAGGCGGACGCGAGATGCGTCGAGGAGCGGAAGCCGATGATCAGGGCGGCCACGGCGACGAAGAGGGCCCAGTTGACCAGCGGGACGTAGACCTGTCCCATCTCCCGGCTGGACGTGTGACGCACCGTGAGCCGCGGCAGGTAGCCGAGCTGGATCGCCTGCCGCGTCACCGAGAACGCCCCGGAGATCACCGCCTGCGAGGCGATGATGGTCGCCAGGGTGGCCAGGACGACCAGCGGGATGAGCATCGGGTCCGGGGCCATCCGGTAGAACGGGTTGTCCGTGGCCCCGGGGTCGCTCATGAGGAGCGCCCCCTGCCCCATGTAGTTCAGGACCAGCGCGGGGAACGCGATCACCAGCCATGCCCGGGAGATCGCCGGCCGGCCGAAGTGCCCCATGTCGGCGTAGAGGGCCTCCGCGCCGGTCACCGCGAGGACCACGGATCCCATGGCGAGCAGCGCGGTGCCACCGTCGGCGACGAAGAAGTCCACGGCGTAGCTCGGCGACAGCGCCCGGAGGATGCCGGGTGACCGCACGATCTGCGAGATGCCGAGGACGGCGAGGACGGCGAACCACAGCGCCATGACGGGGCCGAACACCGCGCCGACGCGGGCCGTGCCGAAACGCTGGATCGCGAAGAGCACGGTGATGATGACCACCGCGAGCGGCACCACGATGGGGTCGCTCGCGGGTGCGGCCACCTCCAGCCCCTCGACCGCCGAGAGGACCGAGATGGCCGGTGTGATGACCCCGTCGCCGTAGAAGAGCGCCGCTCCGACGATCCCCAGCAGGATCAGCCCGTACCGGACGCGGGGGTTCGCGAACGCCGACCGCGACACGATCGCGATGAGGGCCATGATCCCGCCCTCTCCGTGATTTCCCGCCCGCATGATGAGAAGGACGAACTTGACCGTCACGATGAGGATCAGGGACCACACGATGAGCGAGAGCACGCCGTAGATGCGCGCCGGGTTCGGATCGATGCTGTGCGGCCCGCCGAAGACCTCGTGCATCGTGTAGAGGGGGCTGGTGCCGATATCCCCGAAGACCACGCCCAGGGCTCCGAGGGTGAGCGCCGCCCGCCGGGCAGATGTCCGGCCGCCCGCGACACGAATGGCACGGTGATGCGGCACAGCGAACGATGCTACGCCCATCACTGACCGGAGATCGCATTTCCGGCCCGACCGGCGGCATCAGGGTCCGGCCCGATACCCCGTCGGAGGCGCGCCCGTGCGAGGAAGCACCATGCCCATCGGCGATGCAGGCACTGCAGCAGCTCCGGTCATCGCCCGATGAGGCGATGTGCCGGTCCGCAATCCCGCGGTTCGAGGGCCCTCGAACCATCGGTATCGGCTGAGCTCCGGGCCCACGGATCGGTCGATGCGGCCGATCCGCTATGACTCCCCGTACGCACACCCCGAACGAAGGTTGAGGCCATGGGCGACTACGCGAAGGTGAACGTTGAGGAGATCGAAGATCTTGCGGGCACAGTCGGTGCGCAGGACCGCCAGGAGGCCCGGTTCGCGACCGGGGCACTCGGAATGACCGAGACGGGACTCGCATTCCATCGAATGAAGCCGAGCAAGCGCCAGGGTTTCGGGCACCGCCACCAGAACGCCGAGGAGATCTGCATGGTCCTCGCCGGTGACGGCCGAGTGCGGCTGGACGACGACGTCGTCGAACTCGCCAAGGGCGACATCGTCCGTATCGCGCCCACGGTGGCCCGCCGGTTCGAGGCCGGACCGGACGGCATGGAGTTCATCGTGTTCGGTCCGCACCACGACAAGGACGGCGAGATGCTGCCGGACTTCTGGGCGGACGGGGACGCCTCCGCATGACGCGATGGCTCCGGCGTGTCGCACGCTGGGCGATCGTCGTCGGGGTCATCCGGTTCCTCCGCGCGGGTCGCCGGGGGTCACGCGCGCGAACGCCGGACGCGGGCCGACCGACGAGTGCCACGAGCATCCGCATGTCCGCGACGAATGCACCCCCATCCCCATCCGGGGCCGGTCCGCAGACGGAATCCGCTCCGGCGGCGATCGCCGGTCCTACCCGGCCGTCGGATGTGGCGGCAACCGAGGCTCCGGCGGCGACCGTGGCCCGCACGTCGGCGGCCGCCGATCGAGCGGACAGCGCCGCGGCAACCCGCGGGTGGCCCGCCTGGACGATGGTCCTGAAGCGGGCATGGACGACGAGCCAGGAGCGGCAGCTCAGCCTCCTGGCCGCCGGAGTCGCGTTCTACGCGTTCACGTCGCTCTTCCCGGCGATCATCGCCACGATCATGATCTACGGGCTCGTTGCCGACGCCTCCACGATCGAGGGCCACGCCGAGCGTCTGTCCGAGGCGGTGCCCGACGTGGCGCGCCAGCTGGTCCTCGATCAGGTCGGGTCCTTGGCGCGAGTCTCGGCCGGTTCACTGTCTCTGGGCCTTGTCATCGCCCTCGTCATCGCGCTGTGGAGCGCCTCGGGCGCGGTGGGCAACCTCATGAGGGCGCTCAACGTCGCCTACGGAACGCAGGATCGTCGTCCGTTCGCCAAACGTCGTGGCATCGCCCTCGGGTTGACGGCCGCCCTTGTCATCGTCGGGGTGTGCCTGCTCGGCATCGTCGCGGTGTTCCCGGCGGTGCAGCAGTCCGTCGACATGAACGGTGCGATCTGGGCCGCCGTAAGCCGGCTGCGGTGGGTGCTCCTGGTGGCGATGCTCCTCGTCGCCCTGACGGTGCTCTACCGCGTGGGACCCGACACGACCGTGCGCACCTCGTGGCGATCTCCGGGCGCCATCGTCGCGACCGCCGTCTGGCTGGTCGCCTCGTTCGGGTTCTCCTACTACGTGTCGAACTTCTCGGACTACGGTGCCACCTACGGGAGCCTGGCCGCGGTGGTCGTCCTCCTGCTGTGGCTCTGGATCACGTTCTACATCGTCCTGCTCGGGGCATCGATCAACGTGCAGGCGGACCCCGCACTCGCCGCGGAGGCCGCGAGGGAGAAGGCGGCCTCCGGTGCGTCGGACGCCGCTGAGACCGCCGCGTCGCCGCGGAAGCGGTGACGATCGTCCGTATCGCAGAAGACGTCACTTTCCGCGCGCATGTCGTATCCAGGCAGGCCGGGTGCCAGGCACCCGGCCTGCCAGCGCGCGTCCGCCGGACCAATGTTTCACGTGAAACTCACACCCCTGTGACATCTCGTCGCGCAAGCGGTGACGAAGATCGCACGGGTCGTCCGAATCGAAACTCGCGGGACCTACACTCCCGGCCCCCCGCTGCCGACAATGCCTCTGCACCGTTCGACCGACCGGGAGTTCCGCATGACGAGCATGGATGCTGTGACCGACGATGTGACCACACCCGCCTTCGGCGTCACCTCGACCATCGACGGACGAGGTCTTCACACCGTGCGACTGTGCGGTGAGGTCGGCGCGATCGACGGACCGCAACTCATGGCCGAACTGCGCACGCAGTGCGCCGCCGCCGCCGAGGTCCTCATCGATGTCTCGCAGCTTTCCGACGTGACGGGCACCGCCGAGCGTGCCCTCCTCGCCTTCTGCGCCGATGCCATGGCCGCCGGAGTGCGCGTCGCGGTTCTCACACATGACGCGTCCCCAGCGTCTCCGGTGCCGGCCCTCGCCGGAACCATCGTGGTGCAGGTACATGCACCCCGCGTCGATCGCGACCTCCACTAGACGAGCGGATATCCATAGTCCGGCGGGCGCCGACGCACGTGGCGTGAACCGGGCAGACTCGGGCACATGCGATGCATCCACCCCACGCGGTCCGGAGAACTCTCCGCCGTGGAGGCCCTTGCTGACGGCCCGTCGCCGGATGCACGTTTGTCGGTACGGGTGGTGATGGTGCAGAGCGTGGACGGCCGGGTTACCGTCGACGGTGTCTCCGGTCCTCTGAGTTCACCCGCAGATCACCGGGTGTTCCTCGCCAATCGTGCGCTCGCCGACGTCGTCATCGTGGGCGCCGAGACCGCCCGGCGTGAGGGGTACGGCCCGTCGCGTCTCACCCCCGAGCTGGTCGCCGGCCGACGTGACCGGGGACAGTCGCCCGTCCCGCCCATCGCCATCGTCTCGCGATCCCTGGACCTCGATCCCGGCGCTCCGTTCTTCACCGAGGCGGCGGAGCGCCCGATCGTCATCACCACGTCCGACAGCAGCGACGACGCGCGGGGGCGACTGCACCGGCACGCCGACCTGATCGTGGTCGACGCTCCCCTCGACGTCGCGGAGGTCTGTCGGGTGCTGTGGGAGCGTGGTCACCGTCGCGCCGTGCTCGAGGGCGGGCCCGCGACCATCGGCACGTTCGTGGACGCCGGCTGCGTGGACGAACTCTGCCTCTCGGTCGCACCGCAGCTCGTCGGACAGGGTGAGGGTCTTCTTCCCGGTGCTGTCGCACCGATCGGGCTCACACTCCACTCGATCCTGGAGGACGAGGGCCTCGTCGTCCTGCGCTATCTGACCGGGCCGCGAACGCCGTGACATCCGCCGACCTTCGGGTGATGCGGTCCCCGTCGGCCAGCGCGGCTGCAGCGGCCGCCGCCCACGCCGTGGTGGATCTCATCGCGACCGCACGAACCCGGGGCGGGACCTGCCACATCGCGGTCGCCGGAGGAACGACGCCCGCGCTGATGTACCGGCGTATCGCCGACGCCGTCAATGGCTGGTCCGGGATCCGGATATGGCTGGGCGACGAGAGGTACGTGCCACCCACCGCCCCCGATGCGAATGCCCACCTGGTGATGTCCACCCTGTTGGCACGGTTGACGGGAGATATCCCGACCCCCCTCCAGACGGTGCGGACGGAGCTCCCACTGGTCGACGCCGCCCGTGACTACGAGGAGCGTCTACTCGCGTGCGTTCCGCTGACCGAGGGCGTTCCGATCCTCGATCTCGTCATCCTCGGGGTCGGCGAGGACGGTCACACGGCCTCCCTCTTCCCGGAACGGGAGGATCTCCTCCACCCCGCGTCGACGTCGATCGTCATCCCGGTCACCGATGCCCCCAAGCCACCCCCCGACCGCGTCAGCATGACGCTTCAGGCGATCAATGCGGCCCGTGCCCGCCTGATCCTGGCGACGGGACCCGGCAAACGTGAGCCGCTGGCCCGCTTCGTCGCAGGAGAGAGAACCGACCGGTTCCCCATCACGCTGATCGAACGAGGCGGAACGGTCCTGCACACGGATCAGCTCGTCTAGACGAGTGGTGTCACCGAGGCGTGGATGTGGGGCGCGTCACCGGTGACCGGCCTGGGGTCGGCGGGTGGATGAGTGGCGCATCCGCACCACCGGAGGCACGCACCAGGCCGCGATCTCCGTGGCACCACCCATTCGGGGCTACGGAAGCCGGGCGCCCTTCATCTGCCGCGACTTGTAGACGTTGGAGATCACGACTCCGTCGAGCCATTCGGTGAGCCGCGCGGCCTCCTCGTCGAGTGCGCGCCGCGCATCGTCGTCAACATCCGTCGACAGCACGGGCCGGACCATCGCATCGTCGTCCTGCACCCAGCAGCCGACGATGCGTCCGTCGACCCAGGCCGTGGTGCCGGCGTTCCCGACCGAGTCGAACAGGAGCGGTGTCAGGGCCGGATCGAGGTAGAAGTCGCGTTCCTTCCATCCCATGGTGGTCGGATCCAGCGTCGGCAGAAGGGCCACCCAGGGCTCCGGCGCGGGGACCGGATCGAGATCGTCGGGCAACACCCATCCCACGGTGCCCGCATCGAGGGACACGGGGACCGCTTCCAGGTCGGCCAGCGCCCGCCGTACGCTCGTCTTGATGGCGCCCAGCCACCAGACGATGTCGTTCTCGGTACCCGGCCCGAAGGCACCGAGCCAGCGGCGCACCAGCTCCGCGTACCCGACCTCCGCGTCCGTTGGTCCGGCGGGTTCCCCCAGCCATTCGTCGGTGCGCAGCCACACCGGTCGTGAGGTCCGCCAGTGGCCGGTGTTCTCGCCGCGAACGATGTGGCCCTCCGCTCCGAGCCACGTCAGGATCCGCGGTGCCAGCGGTGCCTCGCCACCCCATTTCGTTCCAGGTGCCGAGTCGACGCGGATGTCGATGTGCGGGCACCGTGCCCGGATCTCACGGGCGGGCAAGCCGCCGTCGGCGAGGATCTCGCGGACCAGGGCCTCCGCCCGCGCCAGCCATGTGTCGGGGTCGTCGGTCTCCCCCGCCACGACAAGATCCTTCGCGATCTTCTTGCGCTCGGTCGCGGCGACGCGCGCGCTGGCACTTCCCCACGTGAAGGGGAGCAGCTCGCGCGGGAAGACGAAGAGCGTACGACGCATGGCCAGCTGCTTGACGAGGGTGCGTTCCTCGTAGAGCGCCCGATCGACATCCACCGCCGTGACGCCCACGGTGCGCGCCGCGACGGAGAGGTGGACCGTGGAGGCCTCGGTGGCGTGGAGCACGCCGAGGGCCTGGGCCACCGACAGGGGATCATCGCGCCGATGACCTGGCGCAAGCGCGTGCCGGATGGCGAGTCGATGGCGGCGCTCCGCGTCGTCGATGTGCCGCGCCGGCTGAGGTTTGCTCACCCGCCGATCATGGCATGCCTCATCCGTGTGACACACCGACGGACGCCGACAGCCACCGCTCCGGCGACCGGTCGCCGGAACACGGTCTTCCCTCCGCACATATGTAGTGGTAATTTGCCCACTATGGCGTACGTCATCAGCAGACGCGACGGGCGACACGAGATCCGCGAGTCGGTCGCCACCCCACGTGGGCCCCGCAGCCGGACCCTCGCCACGTTCCGCCTGCTGACCGACGAGGTCCTCGACCACGCTGAATCCCGAGCCCTCAGGCACTTCGATCGTGACGCCGTCCGACGGCGCGCCGAAACCCGTGGGGTCCCTGTCGCGGCCGCCGACTCCACTCGGGCCGTGCGTCGCGTCCTGCAAGACCTGGTCCGTGACCGCCCCCTCCCGACGAGCCTCGTCGCGGCACTTCGGCACGAGCTGTCCCGTCACGAGACCGTCGATCTCCCCGACACGTTCGCGTCGGCCACCGAGTGGCTGGGTGTCAGCGCCGCCCGTCGCGGTGAGGCGCTCCGTGACCTCCTGCGAATGACCGACCGACTCCCGGTCCGCAAACGGCCTGACGCGCCGTCGTTCCCGCGTATCCGCTCCGCCGTCGCATGACCGCCGAGCCGGCGCTCGACGAGAAGATCGTCCTGATCGCCCGCGCCCTCGCCGCCGCCGACATCCCCCACGCGTTCGGCGGAGCACTCGCACTGGCCTACTACGCCGAACCGCGCTCCACGATCGACGTGGACGTGAACATCTTCGCCACCCCTGAACGGGCCGAGAGCACGTTCGCAGTCCTCGACAGCCTCGGCGCCACCGTCGACGCCGCGATCCATCTGCCCGCGGTCGCCCGCGACGGCCAGGTACGCGTCAGCTGGGGACGGACGCCCGTCGACCTTTTCTTCGCGTACGACCCGCTCCACGACGCCTGCCGCGATGCGGTGCGACAGGTGCCGTTCGGCGACGCGTCCATCCCGATCCTGAGCCCCGAACACCTCATCGTCTTCAAGGCCGTGTTCGATCGACGGAAGGACTGGCTCGACATCGAGCAGATCCTGTTCCTGAACGCCGGCGACATCGACCGTGACGAGATCACCGCCTGGCTGGACCGCGTGGTCAGCCCGACCGACGCGCGACGGGACCGGGTGGTCCGGCTCATGGACCTCACTCTGGGTGCCGGCGCCTGATCTGTCGCGTCACGCGGGTCGCCGTCGCGACCACAGAGGCATCACCGGGTGGAGCGGTCCTGCCGCCCCACCCGGATCCGGAACTACGGCATCTCGCTGAGCGGACCCTCGCCACCGGGGTAGCAGAAGGACGCCTTGGGCGAGTAGAAGCCCCAGGTGACCTCGAGCGGGTCGGCCGGACGCAGGGCGTTGACCGGGTGGTCCGGCTGCAGGAACTCCATCGAGGTGACCTTGAACGGGTCGACCATGGTGGCGTTGAACGGGTACAGACCGGAGGTCAGCGTGCCATTGACGTCGGTGATGTAGCGCAGCTGGCCACCCGCGCGGACCGCGACCTCGCCGACCTCGACGGTCGTGCGGATGAGCGGCGCACCGCCGACGGACGTCGTCGCGGTGAGGATGCCGTTCTCGATCTCGAGCGTGGTCGTGCCCTCGCCCGCCGGGACGCCGCGCTCCGCCGCGTACGCGCGCATGTCGGCGTTCGAGTTGAAGTAGTGCGTCCACCAGCGCCCGGGGACATTGCCGTCGGGAGTATCGTGCCCCGAGAGGTCGGCACCGCAGTACGTCAGCGAGTACTGCTCGAATCCGGACGTCTGGTCCGTGGCGTCCACCACGTACTGGTTGATGAAGCACTGGCTGTTGGCGGCGAGATCCAGTGAACTCGGGACAAGTGCCCGGAGCGCGTCGGGATCGGCCGGAACCCACGTGAAGTAGAGCATGCGGCTGTCGGTGACGAGCTGCGGTGCTTCGAATCGAGCCATCTCATTTCTCCTGTTCTGGGCTGATGCGCGATCCGCACCTAACCGTTTAGGTACGCGATACTATGCCGGTCTGCGTCGAATGACAAGTGATCACGCATCCCCTCTCGTTTCACCCTTCGCAACACCTAAGCGTTTAGCTCTGAGAAGATACGCCGCATGACGTCCGCCGACAAGCGCCGCGCGCCCACCCTTCGCGACGTGGCCCAGGCTGCGGGCGTGTCGATCTGGACCGCCTCCAACACCTTCAGCAATCCCCACCGTGTGGCCGCTGCCACACGCCAGCGCGTCCTTGAGGCCGCAAGTCGGCTGAACTATGCGGGTCCGAATCCGACCGCGCGCACCCTCGCCCTCGGGCGCACGCGCATGGTGGCGCTCTGGAGCGACGCCGACGCACGGGACTTCCTCGCCGACCCGGTGGCCACCCTCATCACCCAGGGACTGGTGACGGCGTGCGACGGCGCCGGCCTCGCCGTCGTACTCGCCGGCCGCACCCGTGACCTTCCTGTCGACGGATACATCCAGTTCCGCCCGAACGACGATGGTCCGGCGCTCGGACGCGCGGTGGCCATCGAGGCGGCGGCCCCACGGAACGGACAACCGAACGTGACCGTGGACCTCACCAGGGGGGTCCAGATCGTGGCGGGTCACCTCCGCGAGCTCGGTCACCGGACGATCGGCGTGCTCTCGACCCCCGAGCTGACCCACCGGCTGGGCTCCCTGACACCGGCCGACATCGGCGATCAGGTCGTGGTCTACGAGAGCCGTGTACAGGGAGGCTGGCCCGACCGGGCCGCAGGCGAGGCCGTCGCCCGCGCCGCGCTCAACGCGAAGCCGCGACCGACGGCACTCCTGGCGCTGTCCGACGCGCTGGCGCTCGGGGCTCTCTGGGCGGTGCACCGGATGGGACTACGCGCCCCCCAGGACGTGTCCGTCGCCGGCATCGACGACGTGCCGGCGTCGGAGGCCGCGGGACTGACGACGCTGATGGTCCCCTACCGTCCGATGGGAGAACTCGCCGGTGAACTTCTCATCCGGATGATCGCCGACGAGACGCCGGAACCCCCGCCGGAGCTCCCCATCGCCCTCGTCATCCGCCGGACGACAGGACCCCCCGCGCAGCCGTCCCCATAGCCGCCGCGATCGCCTCGTACGAGCGTCGGCGGGCCCCGTGGTCGTGCACGAGCGTCATGATCATCAGCTCGTCCGCGCCGGTCTCGGCCACCAGCGCGTTCAGTTGCTCGGCCACCTCGTCCCCGGTCCCGAGCACCTGCGCCCTGAGATAGCGCCGCAGCTGATCGTTCTCGGCCTCGTTCCACGGGTGGGCCTCGGCCTCCGCCGGGCTGGGCAACTTGCCGGCGCGCCCCTGCCGCATCCGAACGACACCGAGGCCCATGGACATCGCGAGCGACCGGGCCTCGTCCTCGCTCGCCGCCGCGATGGCCGACAGCGCCAGGATCGAATGTGGCCGGTCGAGTGCCTCCGAAGGACGAAACTCGTCGCGGTAACGGGCGAGTACCGCCGCCGCTCCACGCGGGTTCATGTGTCGGGCGAACGCGAAGCCCAGGCCGAACGCGGCGGCGACGGACGCCCCGTACTCACTGGAGCCGAGGATCCAGAGGGGTGGCAAGGACACCTCGGCCGGCTCGGCGCGGACGTATCGGAAGGGGTGGTCGTCCGGAAAACCCTCGGTGGCGAAGGCCATGAGCTCCGCGAGCTGCTGCGGGAACTCCTCGGCGGATACCCCGCGACGCAGGGCATGCGCGGTGATGGGGTCCGTTCCCGGCGCGCGACCGAGGCCCAGATCGATGCGGCCGGGATGCAGCACCTCCAGCAGGCGGAAGGTCTCGGCCACGTGCAGCGGGCTGTGGTTGGGGAGCATGATGCCCCCGGATCCCACCCGTAGGCGGGTGGTCACCGATGCCACCTGGCCGATCATCACCTCGGGGGCCGGACACGCCATTCCCGGCGTGTTGTGGTGCTCAGCAAGCCAGTAGCGATGGAAGCCGAGATCCTCGACGAGGGCCGCCAGATCGAGCGTCGCGCGGATGGCATCGCCGGGAGTGTGCCCCGTGGGCACGGGGGCGAGGTCGAGGACGGAGAGGGGAACGGCCATCCGCTCAGGCTACCCGCCGGGCGGACCGCCACGCGGGGCTCGACGCCTCATCGGATGGTCAGGCTCTTGCGCTCCGGCCCCGACTTCTGTGGAATGACGTGACGTCGCACCCCAAGGAGGCCCCTGAGTGGTTACCGCGATCGTCCTGTTGAACACCGAGCGAGGTGAGGTTTCGCGCGTCGCACGCGCGATCGGCCAGATCCCCGAAGCCACCGAGGTCCACTCGGTAACGGGACCGTACGACCTCGTGGTCAAGGTCCAGGTCGAGGAGTACGAGCTCATGGCCGAGGTCATCACCGAGAAGCTCGGCCCGATCGACGGTGTGGTCGACACCGAGACCCTGATGGCCTTCCGCACATACAAATTCTAGATGGTTGATTCCATGGAAGAGTGGATGTGGCGTGCGGCACCGGTGGCTGGCCCGGGGTGGGCGGGTGGATCCGTCGCGCGGGGGGCCGCCGGGCGCCGAAGGGCATGCTGGTTGCCTGTTCCAGTCGCCCGTTGGCTTGCCAAGAGTGGGCGGGTGGATCCCCGGGGACACGCACCACGCCACGACTTCCGCACATACGAGTTCTAGGAGATCCCGTGTCCACGCTCTACCGCAGCAGTCTCGCCAAGCTCACCCAGAGTCAGGATCTCAGCGAGGCCGAGATCGTCGACTTCGTCGAGGCCATGCGCGACGACACGGTGACCGAGGCGCAGATCGCCGGTTTCCTGGTCGCCCTTCTCATGAAGGGCCCCAGCATCGACGAAGTCGCCTACATCGCCCGTGCCATGCGCGCCAACTGCGTGCAGATCGAGCCGAAGGTCGACGGCGACCTGATGGACATGTGCGGCACCGGCGGCGGGCTCACCACTTTCAACGTGAGCACCGCCAACTCGGTGCTGACCGCGGCGGCAGGAGTCCCGGTCGCCAAGCACGGCAGCCGCAGCATCTCGTCGTCGTCGGGCAGCGCCGACGCCCTGGAGGCCCTCGGCGTGAAGGTCGAGATCTCCCCCGACGACGGCCGCAGGCTGATCGAGCAGGTCGGCTGGAGCTTCCTCTACGCCCCTGCCTTCCACCCGATCATGCTGAAGGTCTTCTTCCCCGAGCAGGCCCTCGGCATCAAGACGATCTTCTTCACGATCATCGGTCCGCTCATCAACCCGGCCGGGGCACCGCGCCACCTGCTGGGCGTCTACCAACCGGGCCTGGTGCCCATGGTCGCGGAGGTCGTCGCCCAGCTCGGGATGACGCACGTGGTCGTGGTGCACGGGCTTGACGGCCTGGACGAGATCTCACTCCTGGGACGGACCTCGGTCGCCGAGGTGAAGGGCGATTCGATCGAGCGCTACGAGATCGCACCGGAGGACTTCGGATTCTCCCGCTGCACCCTCGAGGAGGTGCAGGGCGGCTCACCGCAGTACAACGCCGAGGTCATCCGACGGATCTTCACCGGCGAGGAGGAGGGCCCGATGCGCGACTTCCTCCTCCTGAACAACGGCTTCGCCCTGTACGCCGCCGGCGCCGCGGACAGCCCCGAGAAGGGCATGGACATCGCGCGCGAGACGCTCGCCTCGGGCGCCGCCGCCCGCAAGCTCGACGAGATCGCCGAGGCCTCCAACGCCCTCTGAGACGCCCGGCATGGTCGCCGAGATCCGCACCCGGCAACGCGCCGGGAGGATGCCGGTCATCGCGGAGGTCAAGGTGCGCTCGCCGAAGGAGGGTCCGCTCCTGCGCGGACGTGATCCGGGTGCGCTGGCGGAGGCCTACGCGGCGGCCGGCGCGGCCGGCGTCTCGGTCGTGACCGAGCCCCACGACTTCGGGGGCTCGCTCGACATCATCCGGCGGGTCCGGGAGGTCACCCACCTCCCCATCCTCCGCAAGGACTTCCCGCAGTCGCAGGCCGACCTGGACGACACGCTGGACGCCGGAGCCCAGGTGCTCCTCCTCACGGTCAAGATGCTCGATCCGGACGGCTTCGCCGACCTTCACGCCTCTGCACTCGCATCCGGCCTCGAGACCCTGGTCGAGGTCAATACCGTCGATGACATCGCCCGCCTCCGCGAGATGGACATCACGCCCAGCATCATCGGCATCAACAACCGCGACATCGCGATCGGCGAGACGGACGACGGCGATGTCGGACTGACGGAAAGCCTGGCGCGGTCCATTCCCGAGGGCGCGCCCCTGCTCAGCGAGAGCGCCATCCACGGCGCGGACGACGCGCGCCGCGCCCGTGATGCGGGGGCCGACGCGGTCCTGGTGGGCACCGCGATCCTCCTGGCCGACGATCCCGCGGCGAAGGTGCGTGAGCTGGTCGAGGTCGGCTGGAACCGGTGACGCTGGTCAAGATCTGCGGCATCACGCATGCCGACGACGCCGCCGCGGCCGTGCGCGCGGGTGCCGACCGCCTCGGCTTCGTGGTCGAGTACCCGCTCCCGGTGCCCTGGAACCTCAGCATCGACACCGCCGCTGAACTGATGGCGGGCGTGCCGGATCACGTCGCCACCGTCGCGGTGGTCGGCGGCAACACGGACACCCTCCTCGAGATCGCCCGGCGCACCCGTCCGACCATGATGCAGCTTCACGCCGACGAGCCCCCGGACGTGGTCGAGGCGATCGCCGCGGCCGGCATGCCCGTGCTGAAGGCGCTCCGCGCGCACACCGGCGAGCCCATCGGCGTTGCCGCCGACTGGATCGCCACCGCGCGCCGCTACACCGATGCCGGTGCCACCGAGATCCTTCTGGACTCCCACAGCGCCGAACGGCCCGCGGGGACCGGGCATGCCTTCGACTGGAAGATCGCCGCGGCCGTCGTCGGGGCAATCGCGGCGCCCGTGGTCCTGGCCGGGGGGCTGACGCCCGAGAACGTGGCCCAGGCGATCGCGGCGGTCCGTCCCGCCTGCGTGGACGTGATCACCGGGGTCTCGGCGAACGGTGACCGCAAGAGCCCCGAGCTGATGGAGGCGTTCGTCCGGCGGGTCCGGGACGGGTCCGACTGATCCGATCGCCGGGTCGTGTGCGCGGTCCGTGGATCCCACCGCGGCGACCGGCACCGGCTGTAGTGTGAATCGACGTGAGCGACCAGCGTCAACCGGAGGATCCGGACATCGAATCGCCGGACGACGCCCCGTCGCGTCCGCCGGTCGCGGCGCCGGTGTCGCCCGCGCATGCGACCCCGATCGACGCCCTCCGCCACATCTGGGGCTACGACGCCTTCCGTGACGGGCAGGCCGAGATCATCGACACGCTGGTGGCGGGTGGCGACGCGATCGTCCTGATGCCCACCGGCGGCGGCAAGAGCCTCTGCTACCAGGTGCCCTCCCTCATCCGCCAGGGCACCGGCGTGATCATCAGCCCGCTGATCGCGCTCATGCAGGACCAGGTCGATGCGCTGCGCCAGCTGGGCGTTCGGGCGGCGTTCCTCAACTCGACGCAGTCGGTGGACGAGCGCCGGTCCGTCGAACGTGATCTCCTCTCCGGCGACCTCGACCTCCTGTACCTGGCGCCCGAGCGTCTGCCGATCACCGCCGACCTGTTCGACCGCGCCGCCATCGCCCTGTTCGCGATCGACGAGGCCCACTGCGTCAGCCAGTGGGGGCACGACTTCCGCCCCGACTACCTCGGGCTGTCGATGCTCCATGACCGCTGGCCGCATGTACCGCGCATCGCCCTCACGGCGACCGCGACGGTCGAGACGCGGCGCGATATCGCCGACAGACTGGCCCTGGGCGATGCGCGCGTGTTCGTGTCGAGCTTCGACCGCCCCAACATCCAGTACCGCATCGTGCCCAAGGACGACGCGCGCCGCACGCTGCTCGAGCTCCTGCGGACCGAGCACGACGGCGACGCCGGCATCGTCTACTGCCTGAGCCGCGCCTCGGTCGAGAAGACCGCGAGCTGGCTGTCCGATCAGGGGATCACCGCCCTCCCCTACCACGCTGGCCTCGACAACCGGACGCGGGCGCGCAACCAGGCGCGCTTCCTTCGCGAGGACGGCGTGGTCATGGTGGCCACCATCGCCTTCGGCATGGGCATCGACAAGCCGGACGTGCGGTTCGTCGCGCACCTGGACCTCCCGAAGTCGGTCGAGGGCTACTACCAGGAGACGGGTCGCGCCGGTCGTGACGGCGAGCCGTCCACCGCGTGGCTGGCATACGGACTGCAGGACGTGGTCCAGCAGCGGCGCATGATCGAGGACAGCGACGGCGACCGGCAGCGCAAGCGTGCCCAGTCGCTCCACCTGGATGCCATGCTCGCCCTGTGCGAGACGGTCGAGTGCCGTCGGCAGCAGCTGCTCGCCTACTTCGGTCAGTCGAGCGAGCCGTGCGGCAACTGCGACACGTGCCTGTCCCCGCCCGACGCATACGACGGTACGGTCCCGGCCCAGAAGCTCCTGTCGACCATCGTGCGGCTGCAGCGCGAACGCGGACAGTCCTACGGTGCCGGACACCTCGTCGACATCCTGCTCGGTCGTGACACCGAGCGCATCCGGAATCTGGGGCACGACGCGCTCTCGACGTACGGCATCGGTGAGGAGCTCAGTGAACCGGAATGGCGTGGTGTCGTCCGTCAGCTGCTCGCCCAGGGTCTTCTCCGGGTCCGGGGGGAGTACGGCGTGCTCGCCATCACCGACGATGCGGCCGACGTCCTGCGGGGCGAGCGCACCGTGCGCCTTCGCCGCGAGCAGGAACGCGTGCGCACCAGAAGCCGCCGGAAGGCGGCGGCCGCCCCAGTCGAGCTGGACGAGGCAGGGCAGGATCTCTTCCAGCGACTGCGTGCATGGCGCGCGGAGACGGCACGTGAGCAGGCCGTTCCCGCCTACGTGGTGTTCTCGGACGCGACGCTCGCCGGTATCGCCGATGCCCGACCGGAATCCATGGACGACCTCCTCGCGGTGTCCGGCGTGGGTGACGCGAAGCTCGAACGCTACGGAGACGCGGTACTGCGCCTCGTCGCCACGGACGAATGACCGGATGACGTCGCGGGGTTCCGCCGCCTCCGCTGCGGGCCGATGCGTCATGGTGAGCGTCGGTCCCGCAGCGGTCCCCGGCGGTCAGGCCTACATGTTGAGCGCGTTGACCTGGATCGCGGTCATCTTGGGCGACGAGAACTCCCCGGCGGTCACGTTCGACCGGCAGTCCAGGCGGATGGCCCCCGCGGACGCGAGGGCGACGCCGCCGGTGGTGGTGAGGATCTGGCGCTCACCCGGCTGGCCGTCCTGCGCGAGCACGACCATGAGTGTCTCCGCGAAGGGTTGTCCGGCGGAGAGCCGGCAGTCGACCTGGGCCAGACCGACCCCACCGTTGTGGTTGGCCGCCGCGGCCGCGGTCACGACGTACCTGCCGGCGGGAACGCTCGTCGATCCGACGACCACATACTGGCCGGCCGGTGACGAGAAGGGCACGGAACCGCTCCCGTCCACCACCCATCCGGTCGCCGCACCGGGAGTTCCTGCATCGCCCTTCGGACCCTGGGCCCCCTGCGCTCCGCGCGCTCCCTGAGCGCCTCGCGGCCCTGTGGCGCCCCGGGCACCACGTGGACCCTGCGCCCCGCGCGGTCCACCGACCCGGGCCAGTGCCCGTCGCACGACCGGGTGAAGGTCCGCCGTGGTGATCGATCCGTTGACGATCCGGGGACCGTTCACGCTGTTCGGCCCGATGTCCGGCAGGCGCACCTGGCCGTTCTTGATCTTCGCAGAGGTGACGGCGTTGTTGGCCAGGTCGACCGTCTTCACCTCGCCGTTCTTGATGTGTCCACTCCGCACCTGGTTGAGCGCGACACCCGCGTACGCGCCTCCACCGAGCGAAACGAACAACGCCGCACCCGCCACCACCATCGACGGCGACGGCAGCCGCCATCCCCTGGATCGTCCGCCCATCACAGCTCCTCTCGGTTGATGATGTGCGGACGATACGCCCGATCGCCGACGCCATGAGCGCCCTGCAGCCGTCGCGCAGGCCAGCTCGCTGTCAACGCCGGTGCCAGGCACTTAACAAATGCGCGCCAAACGGCACGAGTAGGTTATCCCTGCATATCAGCAGTTTCTACGGATCACTCTCGTCGTTGGCAACGCCGGTGCCTGGCACCTGTGTTGACACGGGCCGGCCAGCCCGGGAGCCGGGACCGCCATCTCGTCCGTGTACGCGCGGTCGAGTCGACCGGCGCCACCCCTTAGCCGACCGGCCGTGACGGGTCGGTGATCCATCCGCTCCACGAGCCCGGGTAGAGCGCGGCGGCAACGCCGATCTCGTGCAGCGCCAGGATCGTGTGCGCCGCGGTGACCCCCGACCCGCAGTAGACGACGACGGGTCGGTCGTCCGTGATGACGGTCGCGAACTGCGCGCGCAGCGTCTCCTCGTCCAGGAAGCATCCGTCCTCGTCGACGTTGAGCGTGGTGGGCCGGTTCACCGCACCGGGGATGTGACCGGCCACGGGATCCACGGGCTCGACCTCACCGCGGTAGCGCTCGGGGGCGCGGACGTCGATGAGGGTCATCCCCTCGCCGTCCGCAAGGAGCGCGCTCGCCGACACCGTCGCCATCTCATGCCCGTGCGGGGAGACATCGCCCTCCTCGGGACGTGGCACGTCGACGGACGTCGGCAATCCGGCAGCGATCCATGCCGCGTACCCGCCGTCGAGAACACGCACGTCCTCGACGCCGACGTGGCGGAAGAGCCACCACGCGCGCGCTGCGACGAGTGAGGGACCGTCGTCGTACACGACCACGCTCGTGCCCTGCGATACACCCGCCCGGCGCAGGGCGGTGATGGGGATCTCCGGATCCGGCAGCGGATGGCGACCGCCCTCCCCGGGCGGTCCGGCGAGCTCGGTGTCGAGATCGACGTAGACCGCGCCGGGGATGTGACCGCGCCCATATTCCTCGCGTCCGGGTGGACCGCCGAGTGACCAGCGGACGTCGATGACGACGATGTCGTGACCCGCCTCGCGCGCGATCTGGAGAGCGGCGGGCGTGATGAGAGCGGACACAGGATCTCCCGGGACGTGGCTGGGGTCGCGCCGGCTGCCGGCTCGTGGACGTACACCCACGGCGGATCGGGCTCGGCGGACCTCAGCCTGTCAGACGCCCGCCTCGCAGGGGAAGCGCCCCTTCTTGACCGCGCGTTGCAGGGCCTCGTAATCGCGTTCCGAGACGTCCGCATAGTCCCGGGCCCACTTCGCCGTGGCCTCGGCGAAGGCCGTCGAGCGACCGATGTAGCCCTGGATCAGGTAGCCCGCTGCGGCCGACTGGGCATGGGCGCGCGCAAGGAGTCCGGCACAGAGTTCGGCGTAGCGCGTGAAGTCGGTCGGGTCGGTCAGGGTGGACGGTTCGATCGATCCCTTCATGTCGCGGAACTGACGCCAGTAGTAGTCGACGGGACGTCGTGCGTTGCCGTGCGGATCCCAGCCGGCCACCCAGCCCAGGAACGGATCGGAGTGCGCCTGGAGCACACGCTGCGCGGCGACCACCCGATGCCCCTGCGTGAAGGCGGCGCGAACGCTGGGAATGCGCCGGGGACGGCCTCCGAAACTGTTCAACACCGACTCCTGCGCCTCCTTGGCCTGGAGGAAGAGCACCTCCTGCCCCTGGGTCGTGAGAGCGATCAGATAGCAGCGGGTACCGACGCTGCCGACCCCGACGACGCGGAGTACGAAGTCGACGACCCGGTACTGCCCGAGGAAGAAACCGACGTCCTCACGCACGGTGCCGCGGTACTCGTCGAAGAGGTCGACGAGCTCACCGCGCGTCACATGTCCCTCGGGGGCATGACGCAGGATCGGCGGCTGGTCGATGATCACCGGGGTACCGTCGCTGATGCCGATCTCGATCTTCGAGAGCACCTGCATCGAGGTTCGCTTGGTGGCCTTGCGGATGGCGTTCTCGGCCACCTGGCCCATCTGCTTCATTACCGCCGACGAGTCGACGGTGAAGTAGAACCGGTCCATGGGTGATGTCTCCATCAACCCGCTGATGACGACACCGTAGGCATGGACGCCGGCGACGGTGGCCTCCTCACACTGTTCCTCACTGAGACCCGCTGAGCGCCCACCGATGTGGATGCTCGCGGCCATGCGCCGGACATCCCATTCCCACGGCGCGATTGCGGCCTCGTCGAAGTCGTTCAGGTCGAAGACCAGCTCGCGCTCCGGTGTCGCATAGAAGCCGAAGTTCGAGATGTGCGCGTCACCGCACGCGATGACGTCCACGTGCGTACCGGGGGCGTCGCGCAGGTCGGCCGCCATCACACCGGCCGTCCCCCGGTAGTAGGCGAACGGCGACTGGAGCATGCGTCCGATGCGGACCGGGATGAGATCCGGCAGACGCGTCTCGTGCTGCTTCTCCAGGATCGCGAGGGGATCACGGTCCTTCGGGAGGACGAGCTTCGCCTGCTCGGAGCGCGGGAACCGATTACGGAGGCGCTTACCGACCGGAGGGGAGGGCTCCGAATGGATGTGCTCCCATGTGGTCGACGGCGTCTTTGCGCGTTTCTTCGACGTGGTCTTCGGCACCGGGCCTCCCGGGGTTGTCATGAATCGGTCTCGTCACGCGGGGGAAGAGCATCGGGCCCCTCGACCGCCACCGGACCGTACCGTGCGATGGCGTTCATGAGGAACGTCTCACGGATGATCTCGCGAACCAGCTCGGCGCGTTCGTCCCGTGACATCTCCTCCAGCTGGCACACCTGCTCCGCCGATACCTCCACGTCGGTCACGTCACTCAGTGCGCGCAGAGGATCGTCGATGACGGCGTCGCGGAACCGCTCGTCCGCCACCACCCGGGTCCAGAACCGCGTTTTCTGACCGTCCATCGGTCCCCGTTTCGGTGATACACGCACCCTACCGCGGCGTCCGCATCCCCGAATGGTGTCCGTACAGGAGGTCCCCGACGGCAAGCCGTCCCCCACCCGCGTGCCCGGTACCCGACGGGGAACGCATCGCGGAGGATCAGGTCGCTTCACAGGGAGGATTCGCAGCGCCCAACCGACGCGCGTCTGGCTCTCCTGACGGCGACGCCCCGATGCCGGCCGACACGTCAGTCGGCGTCGGAGCCGTCCTCCTCGTCCTCGGGATCCCGGCGAAGTTCCGGAGGCAGTTCTCCCCCGGCACCGAGGAGACCGCTTTCGGCGAGCTCGCCGTAGCGCGACGACGCCCCCTGGATGAAGGCCTCCCGGACGATTCCGCGGACGAACTCCGTCCGCTCGTCCCGTGACATCTCCTCCAGCTGACGCACCTGTTCCGTCGACACATCGACATCCGGGGCGTCGCTGAGCGCCCGGAGCGGATCGTCGATCACGGCCTCGGCGAAGGCCGCGTCGGCCACCACCCTTGTCCAGAATGGGGTTCTCCCTGCGTTCATGTCGGCCCTTTCTGACGACGCACCCACCCTACCGCGCCCGGCTGTCCGGCCGGTCTGCCCAGGACGGATCCGCCCGGTGGAAAGCCTGGTGTCTGACACAAAACTTTCCGGGCTTCTCTCCGCAACGCGAGAAACCTTGTGGATACCAGGTGATTCGTCGCCATTCGGACGTCACCGTCACGTCCGGTGTCTGACACGGGGCTTTCCCGAGGATGCCTACGCCGTCCGTCGCCTCCCGACGCACAACATCCACCGCTCCTGACCGCGCACCCATCCATCGGTCGCCCGGAAATGACGAGGGGCCGCGTGAGCGGCCCCTCGATTAAACGGCTATCCGTTCAGCACGAACTACTTGGCGCCGTACTTCTCGATCACGCGCAGGCGGTTCTTGTTGCGGCGGACACGGTTTTCGGCGGCGATGCGCAGCGCGGTGTCATCGCCGGCCTCGGCGAGAGCCGCTTCAGCGGCCTGCACACCGGTCTCGGCGCGGGCACGGTCGATGTCGCCCACGTTCTCGGCCTGGGCGACCATGATGAGGACGTGGTCGGTCTCGACCGAGAGGTAGCCCTCCGTCGTGGCGAAGACCACCGTGGTCTCGTCGTCGACCTTGAGCCGGATGTCGCCGGTGCGAAGCTGCGCGATGAGCGGAGCGTGGCGCGGCATGATGCCGACCTCGCCGCCGACGCTCGGAGCGACGACCATGCGGACGTTACCCTCGTACACCGACCCCACCGGGGTGAGTATCCGCACCGCGAGGGTGCGGACATCCGCTGAGACAGCGGTGCTCACGCGGTCGCCTCCGCCTTCAGCGTCTCCGCCTTGGCGAGGACGTCGTCGATGCCGCCGACCATGTAGAACGCGGCCTCCGGGATGTCGTCGTGCTTGCCCTCGACGACCTCCTTGAAGCTGCGAACGGTGTCGGCGAGCGAGACGTACTTACCGGACATGCCGGTGAAGGCCTCGGCGACGTGGAACGGCTGCGACAGGAAGCGCTCGATTTTACGTGCGCGGGACACGATGACCTTCTGCTCGTCGGTGAGCTCGTCCACACCGAGGATGGCGATGATGTCCTGCAGGTCCTTGTAGGTCTGGAGGATCTCCTGCACCTGGGTGGCGACCTCGTAGTGCTCCTCACCCACGACCTGGGGTGACAGGGCGCGGCTGGTGGAGTCGAGCGGGTCGACGGCCGGGTAGATGCCCTTCTCGGAGATGGCGCGGTTCAGCACCGTGGTGGCGTCGAGGTGCGCGAAGCTGGCGGCCGGAGCCGGGTCGGTCAGGTCGTCCGCGGGCACGTAGATGGCTTGCACCGAGGTGACCGAACCCTTGCGGGTCGAGGTGATCCGCTCCTGCAGGTCACCCATCTCGGTGGCCAGCGTCGGCTGGTAACCCACGGCGGACGGCATGCGGCCGAGAAGCGCGGAGACCTCGGAGCCGGCCTGCACGAACCGGAAGATGTTGTCGATGAACAGGAGGACGTCCTGACCACCCTCGTCACGGAAGTACTCGGCCATGGTGAGACCCGTCAGAGCGACGCGAAGACGTGATCCGGGGGGCTCGTTCATCTGACCGTAGACCAGCGCGGTCTTGTCGATGACGCCCGACTCGGTCATCTCGAGCCAGAGGTCGTTGCCCTCACGCGTACGCTCACCCACGCCGGCGAACACGGACAGACCGCCGTGCTCCTTCGCCAGGTTCGCGATGAGCTCCTGGATGAGCACCGTCTTGCCGACGCCGGCTCCACCGAAGAGGCCGATCTTTCCACCCTTCACGTACGGGGCGAGGAGATCGACGACCTTGATGCCGGTCTCGAAGACCTGCTCCGTCGGGTCGAGCTGGTCGA
>CAZHDY010000003.1:0-260929 GCA_964531025.1 uncultured Bifidobacteriaceae bacterium
TCTGACCGATGGCGACGTAGACGCAGACGACGTCCTTGCCCTTCTGGTTGATGATGGCGTCGATGGCGATCGTCGTCTTGCCCGTTCCACGGTCGCCGATGATGAGCTCGCGCTGACCACGACCGATCGGGATCAGGGCGTCGATCGCCTTGATGCCCGTCTGCAGCGGCTCGGTGACCGGCTGACGCTGGACGACGCCCGGCGCCTTGAACTCGACCGGACGGTACTGATCCGTGTCGATGGGGCCGCGATCGTCGATCGGGTTGCCCAGGGGGTCGACCACGCGGCCGAGGAGGGCCTCGCCGACGGGGACCTGGATGACCTTGCCGGTGCGGCGCACCGGGTCACCCTCCTTGATGAGGGTGTCCTCACCGAGAAGCACAACACCGACGTTGTCCTCCTCGAGGTTGAGGGCCAGTCCCGTGACGCCATGCGGCAGCTCGAGCATCTCGAGGGCGACGCAATTCTCGAGACCGTGGACGCGGGCGATACCGTCACCCACCTGGAGGACGGTTCCCACCTCCTCGGTGTCGATGTCCCCTGTGTACTGCTCGATCTGCTGGCGAAGGACCTTTGTGATCTCGTCGGGTCGAAGCTCCATCGGCGTGTGTCCTGGTTTCCTCGGTGAGTGTTTCTACGAATGGATGCCGGTAATACTTTTGCGAAGACCGCGGAGGCGACCGCGGACGGAGGCGTCGGTGACGACACCGCCGATGCGAAGGACCAGCCCCCCGAGAATGTCGGGGTCGACCGTCTCGGTGATCTTGGCGGTGCGGCCGGTCTGCTCGGT
The DNA here is from genome assembly GCA_964531025.1 of uncultured Bifidobacteriaceae bacterium. Classification (GTDB taxonomy): domain Bacteria; phylum Actinomycetota; class Thermoleophilia; order Miltoncostaeales; family Miltoncostaeaceae; genus CALMEC01. The sequence goes on from CAZHDY010000003.1 coordinate 791, forward strand.
CACGCGTGCAACCACCTGCGAACGCAGGTCGTCGGTGAGGGGCACCGCACTGGTGACCTCCACGACGATCTGGCCCGATGCCCGGTCGACACGGTCCGCGAATGCGTCCGCGATCTCGGGGAGCTCCTCCAACCGTCCCCGGTCGACCAGCACGCGGAGCAGGTTGACCGTGAGGTGGTTGCTGGTTCCCTCGAGCGCGCCGAGCGCGTTCTTCTTGACGTCCGAATCGATCTCCGGATTCAGAAGCACACGTCCGACGTCCGTCTGGCTGTCGATGACCTCGCGGAGGGCGTTGAGGTCGTTGCGCACGACGTCAACGGCACCGGCCTGGTCGGCCGCCTCGAAGAGGGCCTCGGCGTAGGTGGTCGCGGCGCTCACGCGGTTGTCGCTCCCTCGCCCTGAAGCTCGAGGTCCTTGAGGGCCTCTTCGACGAGCCGACGGTGGTCGGCGTCGCTGAGCGACTTCTTGGTGACCTTCTCCGCCGCAGCCAGAGCGAGGCTGGCGACGTCGTCGCGCACCGATGCGAGGGCGGCCTTGCCCTGTGCGTCGGCCTGCTGGCTCGCATCGTTGAGGATGCGCTCCCGCTGCCCCTCGGCGGCGGTGACGATGGTCGCCCGCTCGCGCTCGCCCTCACGGCGTCCGCGATCGCGCAGTTCATCGGCCTCACGGCGCGCGTCGGCCAGCTGGACCTTGTAGTCCTCCAGCATGGCGACGGCGTCGTCGCGACTCTTCTCGGCCTCGTCGAGGTCGGCTTGGATCTTTGCTCGGCGCTTCTCGATCATCTCGCCCACCGGCCCGAACACGAACTTCCTCAGGATGAAGAGCGTGATGAAGAAGATGATGACCGTCCAGATCATCAACCCCGGGCTCGGAGAGAGAAGCGGGTTGTCGCCCTCTCCCTCGGTGGCGGCGACGACCGTGACGCCTGTCAGGAAAGACTCCATATGACTAGGCCAGGAAGAAGGCCACGAAGCCCATCAGGAGGGCGTAGAAGGTGATGGCCTCGGTGAGCGCCAGACCCAGGAACATGATTCCCATGAGGTCACCGCGGAGCTCGGGCTGACGGGCGACCGACTCGATGGTCTTACCCATCAGGTAACCCACGCCGATACCCGGACCGATCGCGCCGAAACCGGTCGCCAGACCGAGCGAGATCGCCTTCGCTGCATCCGTAATGTTCCCTTCAAGTGCCACTTGCGTATCCCTTCGTAATGGTGGTCGTGGTGGATCTGGTCAGTGCGAGTCAGCGGTCGCGAAGCCGATGTAGATACCGCTGAGCATCGCGAAGATGAACGCCTGCAGGCCTGCGATCAGGAGCAGCTCGAACAGATAGAAGAACAGGCCGAACGGAATGGCGACGGCACCCACGTAGCTGCCGAGAAGCAGCACGAAGCCGCTCGCCATGATGATGAGGAGGTGTCCCGCGAGCATGTTGGCGAAGAGCCGGACGGACAGGCTGACGAGACGGAGAACCGTCGAGAGCATCTCCAGCACGAAGACGAACCCCTTCATGACGGGGTTGATGTCGCCGCTGGGCACATAGGACTTCAGGTAGCCGCCGAAGCCGTGGTGGCGGATGCCCTCGTAGTTGAAGATGACGAACGCGATGGCCGCCAGGGCGACGGTCACGTTGATGTTGCCGGTCGCCGCGTAGAGGGCGAGGTCCGGAACGCCCCAGTGGCTGGAGTGCTCACCGCTGGGAAGCGGGATGAAGCTGATCAGGTTGTTCACGAGGATGAACAGGAACATCGTCGCCACGAACGGGAAGTAGCGCGGGAGCATCTTTCCGCTGAGGGTCGCGCGGGCGATCTGACGGTCGGCGAAGTCGTAGACAAGCTCGAGCACGTTCTGCGCGCGCGTGGGACGCATGCGGAGGCCGCCGCGGACCACGAGGACGCCGAAGAGGATGCAGATCAGCGACGAGAGCATCATGTACGCGACGGCCTTGTTGATCGACATGTCGATGAAGCCGAAGTCCAGGTCGATCCACGCCGGCAGCCCGAACTCGTTCTGCGGCTTGAACAGTGACTCGCCCTGCGCGTCCTCCGCCGGGGACCGGTGGCCGAGAAGGGCCACGATCACGGTCCAGGCGATGATGAGCAGCAGGAACCCGAGCGCGTAGTACTTGACGGGTCCCCCGCCCTTCTTCTCGGGCGCGTCCTGGGGAGGAGTCTCGACGCTGACCGCGTCACTCATGCGCTGCCTCCAACCTTTTCCTCCTTCTTCGCCTTCTCCCGGAGGGCGTGCAGTACCGAACGCCCGGTCAGGTCGAATGTGAACGCCGCGGCGAAAACGCCGGCACCGATGAGCCCCATCACCCGATCCACCTTGCCGGCGAAGAGGAAGAGGAGCAGGACCACGACGACGGCGCGTCCGATCGATGAAATGCCGATGAGCCCGACGGCCATGGTGGGTTCGAGTCCCTCGGCGACCTTGGCGATGCCGATTTGGACGAACCAGCTGAACGTGAAGAGCGCAGCGCCCAGAAGCCATCCGTCGAACGACCCGCCCGCGAGGACCACCACGGGGAGCGCGAGCGCGACCACGATGAAACCGAGGATCGCGAACGTGAACTCGATCGGCCGAGGTGCCCGATATGACGGTTGCTGCGAGGCGGAACCGCCCAGCATGTCTTGATTGGCCGCGGTGGCAGAAATCTCCAAGCGGTCAGGGTCCTCCGTGATGGCGAGTACTCCAGTCGAGCAGTTTGGGCGGCGTATCGCAGGACGACACCCTCCGCACCGGAGCGGGAGTATAGCTATGCACCCGACGCCGTGGTGGCAGGGCACCCTCTCGAGTGCCGATCGGGACGTTTGACAGGAAAGAAGGGCAGGTTGCGAACGTTCCGGGGAGGGCCCGGGCCGCTCAGTCCGCGACGGCGCGGCGGATTCCGTCGACGATCGCGCCCAGCAGCTCGGACGAGGTGCCCATGTTGAGGCGGGCGAAGCCGCGCCCCGCGTCACCGAACCACGATCCCGACGTGAGCGCCACCCTCCCCCGCTCCAGGATGACGGCGGCCGGGTCGTCCCCGAGCCCCCGTCCTCGGAAGTCGAGCCATGCGAGGAAGGTGGCCTCGGGTACCTGGTAGCCGATCCCCGGCAGGCGCTCGGCGACGAGGCCGGCCAGCTCGGTCGCGCGCCGGGCGATGGCGGCGACGGCCGCGTCCAGCCAGTCGCGCCCGTCGCGCAGGGCGGCGGTCTGCCCGATCACGCCGAGGTGGGTCGCACCGTCGGTGACGAGGTGCGGCCATCCGCGGACGATGCGCCGGCCCTCGTCGCCGGGGACGACGATCGCCCCCTTGAGCCCCGCCAGGTTCCAGCCCTTGGACGCCGACAGGAGGCTGAACGCCGACTCGGTCCCGGGCACGGTCAGGTACGGGACGAACTCCACACCGTGATGGACGAGGGGGGCATGGATCTCGTCGGAGAGCACATGGACCCCGTGCGCCGCGGCAAGCTCGGCGAGGTCTGTGAGCTCGTCCCGCCGATGCACGACGCCGGTCGGGTTGTGCGGATTGCACAGCAGGTACACGCGTGCACCGGTCCGGAAGGCCGCCTCCAGCGCATCCGGGTCGAGTCGGCCGTCGTCGGCGAGCGGTGCCTCGACCACCCGGCGCCCCATGGTGGTGACCACCTCGAAGAACGGCGGATACACCGGCGGGCTGACCACGACGGGGTCGCCCGGCCGGGTGAGCGCGCGGAGGAGGGCACCGATGCCGGTCATGACGTCGGCGACGCCCGAGGCCTCCGACGGCTCGAACGCCCAGCCCCACCGGTCGTGGGCGAACTCCGCCATGGCCTCGCGATAGCCCTCGCTCATCGAGTAGCCGGTGTCGCCCATGGCCATCGCCCGAGTGACCGCGTCCACCACCGGCGCGGCGAGCTCGGCGTCCATCTCGGCGATCCACGCCGGGATCACGTCCGGTGGGTAGTACCGCCATTTCTGGCTGGTGCGCCCGCGGAGCTCGGCGAGGGTGAGCGAGAAGGGATCGGGGTGCGCTGCGGCCACGTCGCAACCCTAGAGGGTGGTTCCACGGTCGCGTGACGCGTGTCGCCGGCGACGCCCCCGGTCAGGCTGTCGCGCGCGCCGCGTCCAGGTCTGCTTTGGTGAGCACCGCGCGGATGGCGACGCCGATGTCGGCCAGCGGGACGAGGTCATCGGGAGAGCGGTCGATGGCACAGATGACGAGATCCACGTTCGCACCGCCGTCGCGCAGTGCGTGCGTGGCGTCACGCACGGCCCCGCCGGTGGTGATGACATCCTCGATCATGACGACGCGCCGCCCGTCGAAGGGCGGGCCCTCGGCAAGCTTGGCGGTTCCGTACTTCTTGGCCTCCTTGCGCACGAAGACGGTCGGGATGCCGGTGATGGCGGCCACGGTCGTCGCGATGGGCACGCCCCCCAGCTCGAGCCCCGCAAGAAGCTCGGTGTCATCGGGCAGGAGCGCGGCCATCTGGCGCGCGACCCTCTGCAGAAGCGCGGGATCGGCCTCGAAGAGATACTTGTCAAAGTATTCGGTGCTCACCTGGCCGGAACGGAGCGTGAACTCACCCGTCAGGCGGCACACGGCGTCGATGTCGGCGGCGAGGGTTTCGTCGGTCGTGGTCACGGGCGGCAGACTACCCGCGCGACGGCTCAGGCATCGGCGAGTGTGCGACCCCGCATGCCTGTCGATCGTGCTCCGCGCGGCTCGCTCGAAGACGCGGACTCCGCGTATGGAGCAGAGATCCCGATGCGCGGACTGGTCGTCGACCGTCGGTGCGGCCCCGCAGCGTGAGGCATGGCCGCGAAAGCCCCCCCCCCCGGGACGGAACACAAAAAAGAGGCCCCCGCATCGGGGGGATACGGGGGCCGGCAAGAACGGGCTTCCATCGGCACCCGTTCTCGAATATGTGACCGATCCGGAGGCGCTACCGCCTCCTCAGTAGGCACCCTTGCGGCGAAGCACCGCGGGAATGGTCTTGAGGAGGATGCGGATGTCCCATCCCAGCGACCACCGGGTGACGTAGAGGTGGTCCAGACGCAGCATCTCGTCGAAGCTCATGTCGGAGCGACCACCGATCTGCCAGAGGCCGGTGAGGCCCGGCGTGACGTCGAGGCGCTGACGTGCCCAGCCCGTGATCTCGGCGTCCTCGTGGGTGACGAAGGGACGTGGTCCCACCAGTGCCATCTCGCCGCGGAGAACGTTGATGAGCTGCGGCAGCTCGTCCAGGCTGGTCGAGCGGAGGAAGCTTCCGATGCGCGTGACGCGCGGATCACTCTTCAGCTTGAACAGCGGGCCGGTGGCCTCGTTCTGATCGAGGAGCTCGTCACGCCGGCTCTCGGCGTCGACGGACATGGTGCGGAACTTGATGATCTGGAACTCACGATCGTCCCGACCCATCCGCTTCTGCTTGAAGAAGACGGGACCCCTGCTGTCCAGCTTGATGGCGAGCGCGACGAGCGCCATGACCGGCAGGAGGATCGGCATGAACGCGAGGGTCAGCGCCAGGTCGATCGTCCTCTTGACCGCGACCGCCCGCTTGGACAGCCGGCCGGCCGAGAGCTCCAGCACCGGAACCCCGTTGATGTCGTCGAACGTCGCGTCGACCGGCGTGATGTCGAAGTACCGGGGGACGATGGCGATGTCCAGCTGGTGCAGTCCGTGCGAGCGGATCGTGTTGACGATGCGCTCGGCAGGAACGCGTGAGAATCCGATGACCAGGCGGTCCGCACGATGGATACGCACGAGGTCGACCAGCTCGTCCTCGGATCCCAGGAGCGGGATCTCCCCGACCGATTCGTCGATGAACGGAGGGTCGTTGTCGATGAACCCGATGATGTCGATCCGTCCGTCGCCGCGCATCTTGCGCGCCAGTGTCTGACCGACCTCACCGGCGCCCACGATGAGCGTGCGCTGCGGACGCGCCACCCGGGGCAGCACCGCGCTACGGGCGAACGCACCCGACAGTGCGACGCCGACGATCGCCGTCAGCCAGAAGACCACGATCTCGCGCCCCGAGAAATTGAGGGCACCGGACCGTGAGGAGGATCCGAGCGACAGAGCGAGGGTGAACACCGTGAGACCGAAGGCAGCCGGCAGGAACGGAGCCGACCGACGGATGTTGGCCGACCCGTAGCGGCAGACGACGGCGAGGGTGGCCACCCCGCCTGCGCAGACGACGGCCAGCATGGCGAGGAACGACGACAGGCTGCGCACGTCTCCCGAACCGAACACCCGCTCGACGAAGACCGCGAAGAGCGCGGCCAGACCGAGGGCGATGGCATCGAGCCCGACGACGCTAAGCCGCATCGCCGACATACCCGTTTCGGGAAGGTCCAGCGTCCCGACGAAGGGCTCTGCACTGCCGTGCGTTGTCTCCTGAACCATGGCAGGTGTCGTCAACGTGGGCACCCCCCGAGTACGTTCTGTGTGCGGTCCATGACCCGTGATCCCGTCCGTAGGTTTTGCTCAGTCCGGCCACAGGAAGATAGAACGTTTTGGCGGTTCTTTCGAGGTCGTGGACAAAGACTCCCCGCCCGTATAGGTGCCCGTCCAACGGCGAATTTCCACGCCCTTCACCCAACATTCACGACGCCGTATGCCCGACGCGCGAACGCCGCATCCGGACGCTCGAACAAAGAACCAGAAGAGCAGGGAATTTGCTCGCCGCCACGACGCGTGTGCACGACTCGTGCCCGCCTCACCGACACCTGCCCGACACACATCGCCGCCGCATCGACGTTCACAGACACTTAACGTACGAGGCGGGCGACCTCCCCGATCGGATGGGACGACCCTCACCGCGCCAGGCGGACGATGATCCCTCATCGGTATCGACCCGCGGCGAGAAGGTGCCGGGCCACCCTGCACGGTCCTGCCCCACTCCCGACGTCGGACCGGGAACGTGCCCTCCGTAGTGGCCGGCCACCGGGATGGCCCGGGCATTCGTGGGCCCCGTTCCGCTCATGCCGGTGGAGCACGCTGGAGACCGACATCCGCGCCGCCACAAGAGACGGGATTCGCTCGCCTCCCAGCGCCATCGTCGCGGAACTTAGGGTCTCCTAACAACCGCCTGATAGGGTGCCGCGCGCACCGTCGCCGTCGGGTGCGACGGATCGGAGGAGGCTGCCGGTGGGCGCATGCATGAATGGTGGGACCACGAGGGGACGCGTATGGAGGCGCGCGACGCTCATCGTCGTGTCCCTCGCTACCGTCCTCGCGCTGCTGGCGGGAGTAACCGCCGCGAAGGCCGGCCCGCCGGACGGCTTCGAGATCCGCACGGTCGTCACCGGCCTCAACGAACCCATCGCCTTCGCCTACGCACCCGATGGACGCATCTTCATCGCCGAGAAGTCGGGCCTCGTGAAAGTCTGGAGCAACGGGCAGCTCACGACCTTCCTGGACATCCAGGATGAGACGAACGCCTTCAGCGACCGCGGACTGCTGGGCATCGCACTCGACCCGGACTTCGCCACCAACGGCTGGGTCTACGTGGGCTTCGTCCTCGAACCCGACGAGGCCCAACCGGACCGCGACGTTCCCGCGACGAACCACATCATCCGGATCCGGGCATCGGCGGCGAACCCGAACGTCGCCGACGGGACGACCGGCCAGACGGTCCTGTCCGGCATGCCGCAGGCCGGGCCGTGGCACACGATCGGCCAGCTCACCTTCGACGACCGTCGCAACCTGCTGGTCGGCCTGGGAGACGACAGCTGCTACTACCCGGGCTTCGTCGACACGTGCACCCTCGACGTCCTCAACCCGGACTCGCCCATCGGCAAGGTTCTCCGCTTCAACCCCGACACGCGCGCGGGCGATCCCCGCAACCCGTACTACAACGAGGCCGATCCGACCTCCACGCGCTCGCAGGTGCTCGCGCTCGGTCTGCGCAATCCGTACCGGTTCAGTATCGACGCACCCACCGGCGACATCTGGGTGGGCGACGTCGGCAACGCCGACTACGAGGAGATCAACCGTATCCCGGCCTCCCCGAGCCAGACCCAGGCCAACTACGGATGGCCCTGTTACGAGGGCGGGAACGGCGTCAACGTGAAGCAGCCGGACTACTCGACCGCCGCCCCGACACGCGACGCCTGCAACGCCCTCTACTCCCCGGCGGAGGGCGGCACAGGTCCGGGAGCGACGCCGCCGATCTTCGCCTGGGCCCACCGTGACATCGCGGGCGGGCATGCCGTGCTGGCTGGCCCCGTCTACCGGGGTGCCGACTACCCGTCGACCTATGTCGGACGACTCTTCTTCGCGAACTACGTCAGCGGCGTCTTCCTCACTCGCACCCCCGACGGCACCGTGACGGAGTTCGGCACCCCGGACGGCTTCGGGAACCCGACCGACATGCGTGCCGCCCCGAACGGCAACATCGCCTACACCGACTACTCCACGGGAACGATCCGCGAGATCGTCGACCTCGATCCGAACGATCCGCCCCGCACGCCGGATCCGACACCGGACCCACCGGTGCGGAACCCGACACCGGATCCACCGGTGCAGAACCCGCCATCGCAGAATCCCTCGCCCTCTCCGAATCCGGCCCCGCAGATCTACCGTTGTGATGGGCGCATCGCGACGATCGTGGGAACCCCAAGGAACGACGTCATCACCGGCACCGACGGACCGGACGTGATCGTCGCACTCGGCGGGAACGACATCGTCCACGGCCTGGGAGGCGACGACCGCATCTGCCTGGGCGCCGGCAACGACACCGCGATCGGCGGATCCGGCAACGACCGCATCTTCGGCGGTGCCGGCAACGACCGGATCCTGGGAGGTTCCGGACATGACCACCTCGACGGCGGAGCGGGCCGCGACACGATCCACGGCGACGCGGGACACGACGGGGTCATCGGCGGAGCAGGCAACGACCTCTTGTACGGCGACGCCGGCGACGACACGCTCACCGGCGGTGACGGCAACGACCGTGCGTACGGCGGCCCCGGCAACGACCGCGTCTTCGGTGGCAGGGGCAACGATCTCCTCGTCGGCGGGCCGGGTGCCGACCGGCTCGTCGGTAACGCGGGCCGGGACCGACTCATCGGCGGTACGGGTGCCGACACCTGCAGCGGCGAAGCCAGAATCACCTGCTGACGACGATCCCGGTTGCCGCAGCGAGAAGACGCCAGCGAGCAGGGCTTTCTATCCGTGCGGTTGCCACAGACCTGTCGAGCGCCCGGTGCCGGAGATGCCTGCGGTCGTCGGGTACCCGCGTCGCCACGCTCGCCCCTCGGTCCTCACCGGCGCGGGAACGACCCGGTTCTTTTCACATTGACATGATCGATCAGACGGGTGACCGGTCCGGCGAAGAGGTGGCGACCGCGACGGATCGCCACCAGATGGGATGACCTGCTACGCCGCCAGGGATGCCGTGCCGCCACGCACGGTCCAACTGAGCGCATCACGCGGATCGGTGGACCCGCCGATGACGTCGGGGGCGTTGAACCCGAGCGTCGAGGTGACCGCGCTCACGACCTCACCCTGGAGTGCCTGGCGGTTCTCGTCCGTGTTGGGCGCGTTCAGCTTGTCGGCGATACGAACGGTGACCGAGGAACGATCCACGCGGATGCCGGCGTCCTTCTCGAGCTCACCGGCGGCCTCCAGCAGGCGCCCCAGCGCCAGCACGATGTGCTGGGCGGCGTCGCCGTCCTCGGCCCGCTTCAGCGTGTAGCGAAGCGCGGGGGCGCCGGTGGTCTCCTCGAGCGCGAGATCGCCCTCGAAGCCGATGAGGATGACGCCCGGCCCGTTCGGCACGTGGCCGTAGCGGGCGACATCGATGGGAAGGCCCTCCAGGCGTCGTTCCTTGATCCATTTGTGGAACACCGGGACGACCGCCTCCACCGAGACGGAGGAGTCCTCGAGGGGGACGACCACGGAGATTCTCTGGAGCCTCATGCGCTCACCTTCGCCTCTGCCTCGGCCAAGGCGGCGGCCTGACGGCGTGCCTCGGCGATTCGAATCTGACACTGATGCGCGGCGTCGATGAAGAGCTGGGCGTCCTCGACGAGCTCGCGGACCTCCTGCGGCTCCTTCACGGGCCCGTTCTCGTGACGGATGAAGAACGGACGGGCGAACTTCGCTCCCATGAAGCGGTCGAAGAAGAGTTCCGTGTCGATGAAGCGCTCCTTGAACACCTCCACCATCTCGGCATCGGCCGGCGGCGGGTTGGGAACCTCCAGTGCGGTGATGCCGCGCGCTGCAGACAACATACCCACGTATGCGCGTTCGTCCGCACGGACCAGGTCTCCGTCCTCCAACGCGACCGTCGCGTCGAAAACGGTCGACTCGGCGGCCGACAGATCCATGTCGGTACGCGAGATGACCTCGCCGGCACACTCACCGACACCGTAGTCGCCCATCGAGAACTCGCGCGGGTCGCCCCAGTCGGAGTAGTAGCTCGCGTCCTCCTCGTAGGCGGGCACCGCCTTGAACTCGGCGATGAGCATCTCTGCCAGAGCCTTCTTGCCGATGCGGGCGCAGAAGTCCTGGAAGCTCTCCTGCCCCTCGCGGTCGGTGATGTAGCTCGTGGTGATGCGGTCCACCACATCCGGTACGCGGCGTGACGGGACCGACCCGATGGCAAGCCCGTACGCGCCCGCGTTGTCGGTCCACTTTCCGCCGAGCACGACCTGGAAGTGCGGCACCGCGTGGCCGCCGATCTTGCGGCTGTTGCCGAAGAAGCCGATGTCGGCCACGTGGTGCTGGCCGCACGAGTTGAAGCAGCCGCTCACCTTGATGCGCAGGCCGCGAATGGCCTCGTCGAGCTCGTAGGCGGTGGCGGCGAGGCGCTCGCGAAGCTCGCCGGCCAGGCCACGCGAGGCGGAGATGCCGAGCTTGCAGGTGTCGGTGCCGGGGCACGCGGCCACGTCGAGGATGGTCCCGGCGCCGGGGGCGCTGAGGCCGATGGCGTCGAGCTCGGCGTGGACGGCCGGGACGTCGTCCTGGTGCACCCAGCGCAGAACGACGTTCTGCTCGACGGTGAACCGCATGCTGTCGCCGACGTACTTGCGGCAGATGTCGGCCAGCCGGCGGGCCTGCCACGAGGTCATGTCGCCGAGGGGGAGCGCGATCTCGACGACGCGGTACTCCTCCTGGCGCTGCGGGTGGACGTTGTTGCGGGCGAACTCGTCCAGTCCGTCGACCGGTGCCGGCGTCTCGCCGATCTCGGTGCGGTCCTTGGGCTCCTCCTCGAACTTGTCGATGTCGCTCAGGTAGGCGGTCCAGCGGTCGTCGTGCGGGAGGATCTCGCGCTCCTCGGCGACGAGGCGCTTGAACTCGTCGATGCCGAGCTTGGCGATGAGGAACTTGATGCGGGCGCGGTTGCGGTTGGCCTTCTCGCCCAGGCGGCCGAAGACGCGGGCCACGGCCTGCACCGTGGGAAGCAGCTCCTCCTCCGGGCAGAATTCGTGGAGCACGTGTGCCTGGTAGGGGCTGGTGCCGAGGCCGCCGCCGACGAACACCTCGAAGCCGCGCTTGCCGTCCTTGACCTTGGCGATGGCGCCGAAGTCGTGCATGCGGACCAGACCGCACGCCTCGCCGGCGCAGCCCGAGAAGGCCGGCTTGAACTTGCGGCCGAAGTCACCGGTGTCCGGGTGGCCGAGCAAGAACCGCATGAGCGCGTCGGCGTAGGGCGTCACATCGAAGGTCTCCGTGCGGCAGACGCCCGCCAGATGGCAGGCGGTCACGTTGCGGACGCTGTTGCCGCAGGCCTCACGCGTAGTGATGTTGACCGCCGCGAGGCGCCGCATGATGGTGGGCGTGTCCTCGATGTGGATGAAGTGCAGCTGGATGTCCTGGCGCGTGGTGACGTGCAGGATCTCGTCGCTGTACTCCTCCGCGAGGTCGGCCATGACCTCCAGCTGCTCGGGGGTGCACCCGCCGAACGGGATCTTGATGCGGAGCATGCCCGGGGCGTCCCACTCGGTATCGGGGCCCTTGGTCAGGTCGGTCGGGTACTCGATCTCGCGGTCCACCTCGCCGTCGTGGCGGTGGCCGTTGTCGTACCGCTGACCGTAGGCGCCGCGCCGCAGACGTGTCTCGGCGAAGACGCGCTCGTCGATCTTGCCCTGCTTGCGCAGCTCGATCTGTGCCTCGAAGAGGTCGACCTCATTTGCCAAGTCGGTCGGCATCTCATCGAGAAGCCGGGCTTTCCAGTCCTGCGCGCTCAAACGGTGCTCCCGTCGTGGATCGGTTTCGGGGTGTGAAAAAATACCATGAAGTCCACTGGATTACATGTCTTTCCGAAAGACCGTTTCATTTGCGGGATGAATATGTTGATTTGCAGGGGGAACCCAGCCCCCGAGATGCCGTGTCCTAGGATCCTGCCCAGACTCCATCGCACACCTCCCCGCCTAGGAATCCCCTATGCCGTACCTGCGCCCCCCACTTTTCGTCCGTCAGGTGTTCAACCCGATCGCCATGCGATTCGGCATCGGAGGAAGCGAGCGCCTCACGGTCACCCGTCGTCGGTCACGCACCGAGCAGACGGTCCCCGTCATCCCGGTCGAGGTGGACGGCACGAGCTACCTCGTCTGCCCCCGCGGCGAGACCGACTGGGTGAAGAACCTGCGTGCCACCCCCACCTGCAGGCTGGGCCGCCACGGGAAGCCGCAGCCGACGTACACCGCCGAGGAGATCCCGGTGGCCGAGCGGGCCCCGATCATCGCCGTCTACCGGGTGAAGGCCGGGCGCGCGGTGAAGTCGCTCTTCGACCAGCTGCCCGACGACCGCGACCACCCCGTGTTCCAGCTGACGCCGGCGTGAGCGCGGTGCCGGGTCCGAAGGATCCGGCCTGCGGTCCGAGCCGCCTCAGCGCCGAGACAGGCCGTCGACGACTGCGATCTCCCAGCCGTCGTGTCCGTCACACCTCGCGCACCCCACGAAATGACGAGGGGCCCCGGCACGGGGCCCCTCAGGCTCTCCATTGAGCCGAACGCGGGTCGCACCCGCGAGCACACCAGGGGGTGAGTGCGCTCACGGGACGACGGCACCACCCCGGCGGACCGCCCGCGTGCGCCTGCAGCACGGCCCGGTCCGGGGACCTTGCGAACCACTGACGGATCAGCCGGCGGGCGTGATCCTCTCGCCCAGGCCGTGGGGCATGATCTGTGCGGTCAGACCGTGGAGGTCGTCCGGGTACGGCGCGGCACCGATGGATGCGGACATTCCGCCGTCCACCATGATGGTCTGGCCGGTGATGTAGCTGCCGGCGTCCGACGAGAGAAGAAGCAGGGCACCGAGGAGCTCCTTCGGGTCACCGAGACGTCCGAGCGGTGTCTGGTCCTCGATGCGCTCGCGGAAGGACGGCACGGCGAGGGCCTGGTCGGTCATCTCGCTGGGGAACCAGCCGGGGCCGATGGCGTTGACGCGCACGCCGCGGTCGGCCCACACGAGTGCCAGGTACTTGGCCATGTGCGTGGTGGATGCCTTCGCGGTGGCGTACGGGAGCGGGATGTTGTGGTGACCCGCGAGGCCGGCCACGGATGAGAGCAGGATGATGGATCCGCCACCGTTGGCCAGCATGTGGCGCGCGGCCGCGGCGGCCGTGATGAAGGTTCCCGTCAGGTTGATGTCGATCGACTGACGGAAGAGGTCCGCGGGCATCTTCTCGGGCTGGGCAAGGCCCTCGGGAATGGACCCGGCGTTGGCGACCATGATGTCCAGACCGCCGAACTCGGCGACCGTGGCGGCGACCACCGCGTTGACCTGCGCCTCGTCGGTGATGTCGCACTGCTGGACGAGAACCTTGCCGCCGGCCTTGCGGATCCGCCCGGCGGTCTCCTCCATCGGCTCGACACGACGGGCGGCGAGGACGACGTTGGCGCCCGCCTGTGAAAGGGCCTCGACGAATGCGACGCCGAGCCCGGCGGATGCGCCGGTGACGACGGCGGTCTTGCCGGTCAGATCGAACGCTTGTGTGGACATGGGGCCTCCGGTGGAAAAGGTGAGAGTGGGAGGATCATGCGCGTGGCGGCACGTCACGTCCAATAGGCCACACCGACCATTCGATAGGCTCTGCCTATGACGCTGTCTTTCGGCCGTTTCGGGTCGTGTCGGAGCTGACCCGCCTGTCGATGCTGGTCGTCCTGGCCGACGAGCACCACTTCGGCCGTGCCGCCGGGCGTCTGGGGATCACCCAGCCCAGCCTCAGCCAGCAGATCGCGCGGCTGGAGTCCGACCTGGGGGTCACCCTCGTCGACCGCAGTGTCCGCCCCATCCGCCTGACGCCCGCCGGAACCGAACTGGTCGACCGTGTCGCACCGGCCCTGCGATCGGTCGACGATGCCGTCCGTGACATCCGCGTCGCAAGCGAGGACCGCACCGTCCGCCTGGCCGTTCCGCGGCTCCAGATGTTGCGTCATCCCCCCATCCGTGCGCTCATGGAGCGTCTGCGCGAGGCGCTCCCCGGCTGGCAGGTCGACGTCTTCCCGATGCTGGGAGCCGAGGCCGTGGAGAAGCTCCGCGACGGCACCGTCGACGCCGCAGTGATCTACACGCCGGTCTACGGCGACGGCGTGGTCGCCCGCCCCCTCTTCATGGACACACCCGACGTCCTGATGCATCGCGACCACCCTCTTGCCACCGCCGATCACGTCACTCTGACGCAACTCGGTGCCCAGCCTCTGCTCACCTGGCAGTCCGACAGCCACCCGGGCCTCGGCGATGCGCTCGCCATCGCCTTCGACCGCCTGAACATCATCCCCACCATCGTCGAGGTGGACCCCCAGCCGGGCTCGCTGGCCGCTGCCCTCGAGGCGCAGCAGGGAGTGGCCATCATCGCCCACGCCTGGTCGCGCGCGGCCGTGCTGCCGTCACTGGTCGCGCGCCCGCTGCGCGAGCCCGCCATCGCCCTCTCTGCCGTCCTCGCGCACGTCGATTCGATCCGCCCCGCGGTGGCGCGCGCGTTGGATCACGCTTTGGAGATGACGTGACGGTACGAGGTCACGGATCAGGTCGGTCGGACCATGTACAGGGATCCGCCGAGCCCGATCCCGCACGCGCTTCTCAGGCGGCGATGGCCTCACGGTGAAGGCCGGTTGCTCGGATCACGCGTCGGGAGTCGTCAAGGATCGCGAATGCAGCGGTATCGTGGTTCGCCGTTCCCCGGTACACGTCCAGTAGCTCCGCAACCGTCGTCGCCCGACCAACGGCGGGTCCTTCGGCCTCCGCCGAAACCGATGCCGCATCGACCGTCTCGATCACCAGCATGATCACCGTCTCTTCGTGGAACACCACCAGATTGCCGGCTCCTCCTTCACGTTCGAGCGCATCCAGCACCTCACCGAGCGGCGTACTCATCCCCGCTGCGATGAGGACACGCTCGCCGTCAGGGTTGCGCGCCGCGAGGCTGTTGCGGAACCACGGCTCATCAAAGAACCGGACAGCCCGCTGGACGTCGTTTCGGCTGTTCACCACCACCTCATCCTCCTTGCATCACACGTCCCGAATCCACGCGCTCCTGCTCATCGACAGATGCGGTCAGCGTACTCCGCCACAACGCCCGAATCACGATCGAACGCCCTGCGCACGTCGCCGAATGTCCGGATCGGATCTCCGGTCGGTCGGGCAACGCCACCTCGGTGGTGGATCTCCGGTGTCCCATGGGCCATGTCGGCGCGGATGAGTTCGTCACCGTGACGTCCCGTGAGGACGATCGCGTAGTCGACGAGCCGCCCGTCACGGTCATAGCGCCACCGGAAGTGCATGCGCCGATCGAATGAGGTCGGAACAGAAAGGCGTTCGTCGATCGCGCCCTCCGGGTGACGGTCCCAGCCCACCGCCTCCTCACCCATCGCTCCCGGCGGACTCCCGATCCACGCCGCCCGCACCCGCCCGCCGCACCGTCCACACCCATCGCCTCCTCCCGGTGTTCAACCACCACCCACGGTAGGAGGAAACCCGTCACGAATGTGTGTCGTAACTGCACCGAATGCGCGACGCCTCACGGGCCGCACCGACGCTCTCACTCCACGGCGCGTGCCCTCAACGCCTCAACGACGTCCGGTGTCGGCCAGCCCCGCACGCGCCAGCGCAGCGGGTTCCACTCGCCCGGTTCCATGTGGTCGCCCACCAGCTCGACGACGTCATCCCACGGGACCATGAAGATGCCCTGGTTCTCGTCCATCAGCGCCAGGCGATCCACCTGCGGGAGCAGCTCATCGGTCACGTTCTCGGGCCACGCCGCGAAGGTGAATGCGTTGCCCGCGGCATCCTGAACGGCGGTGACCGCCGCCACGTAGATGTCGACCCCCGACTCGGTGAGCGCGTTCTGGAGCTGCTCGGTCTGCTCGGCGTATTCGGACGACGTGAACTGCGCGCGAGCGAGTGCGACCGCAGCTGCTGCCGGATGATCCACGGGCGCCGACCACGGTTGCAGTACCCCGTCCACCACGACATAGGGCACCGGTGACAGCGGCCGGGGCCCGCCCAGATAGGTCACGCGTGCCCACTCAAGCGCCCTGACCACCGCGCCGCCGTCGTCGACCGGCACCAGCACCGCGTTGACCGTCGTGGGTGCGAGCACGAGCATCCGCCCCTCGGCGACGCCTGCGACCTGAGCCAGGGCCTCGGGGATGGCGAGCCACGCCGACTCGTGGTGAGGTGGCCCGGTGATGCCCATGCACCCCTCCAGGTCACCGTCCAGCGGTTCGACGTCGATACCCTGCTCGATGAGGTTGGCATGGGCCCGGTCGAAGGCCTCGTCGACGTTCGCGCCGAGAGCAGCGATGCGTTCGTCTGACACGAAGGCCACCTGATCCGGCTGGTCCTCCACCAGGGCCTCGAACAGCAGCGGTGCCAGCGGCCGGGCGACGCCCGACATGCCGGCGACGAACGCGGCACTGCGCACCGCCGGTATCAGCGTGGGCGCGACCTCGTCCCAGGTACCGGGCTGATCGGCCGGAGACACCCTCAGCACCTGTACGAGCACGTCGTCCTGCTCCTGCTCGGTCCGGTCCTGAACCTCCAGCCAGAGGTTGCTGAGCGACGCGCGGACGATCTCGGTGCCGTCGCGCTCGCCGACCAGGTCCATGTCGCCGACGCGCTCCACCCGGTCGACATCGTCGCGCCCACCGATGATGGCAGCGGCGACGGCGACGAACCGTTCACGCGGATCCTGCTTGCGCTTCTTCTTCCCGAACATGCGGTCACCCTACGCACCCGTCGGCGGTGGAACGCACCTTCACCACCAGACGTAACCGAACCCTGACCGTGGCTCCGCCGGCGGCCAGACCACGGACAATGCCGAACGTACAGAGCCCTGATGCGCCGTTGAAACGAGCGGCCCTGGCATCGGCGCACCTCGTACGATCCTGTCATGCCCGACCCCCGAATCGTCCCCGTCGACGACCCCGCGGACCCGCGCCTGGACGACTTCATCCGGCTGAAGGACCTGAACCTCCGCAAGAAGCTGGAGACCGAGCGCGGCCTCTACCTGGCCGAGGGTGCCATGGTCATCGAGCGCGCTCTCGCGGCCGGGAACATCCCGCGCGCCATGCTGGTGAGCGAGTCACGCCTTCCCGACTGCCGCACCCTTCCCATCGGCGACGCGCCCCTCTACGTCGCACCCGACGCGCTCATGGAGCAGATCACCGGCTACGACGTGCACCGCGGCGCGATCGCGAGCATGAACCGCCCTGCCCTCCCCGCCCTCGCCGACGTCATCGCCGACGCCCGCCGCCTGGTGATCCTGGAGGACCTCACCGGCCACACCAACGTGGGCGCGATCATCCGGTCGGTGGCCGCCCTCGGAGCCGACGCGGTGCTCGTGACCCCGTACTGCGCCGACCCGCTCTACCGCCGTTCCATCCGGGTGTCGATGGGCACCGTATTCCAGGTGCCGTGGACCCGGATCACGCCATGGCCAAAGGGCGTGCAGACGCTCCGCGACGCGGGCTTCACCATGGTGGCGCTGGAGCCGACCGCGGACTCCGTCCCGATCGACGCATTCGCCGCCGACCTGCCCGACCGCCTCGCCCTCATCCTCGGCACCGAGGGCGACGGCCTCGGCCAGACCACGAAGGATCTGGCCGACGTTCGCGTGCGGATCCCGATGGCCTCGGGGGTGAGTTCGCTCAACGTCGCCTCCGCCGCAGCGCTGGCGCTGTGGGAGCTACGGGCGCGCTGAGGCCCGACGACCCCGCCCGTCTCTCAGGCGACCTCCGCCAGGGGCCACCCGCCCGCCGCGAGCCGTCCGGCAACGCGATAGCGATCCAGTGACGTGACCGCGTCGACCTCACCGTCACGGAGCGCGCGTACGGCGTTGCTGTCGGCCACCTGTCCATCACCGAGGAGCTCGGGGATGAGTCGCACAACCACGTTCAGCTCGTCGAAGGTCAGCCGCTCGCCGAGGACCTCGATCAGGCCGAGCCGGTCGGTGGAGGGCACACCCTCCGGGTAGGCGGACCGGACCCATGCGACAGTGCGCTCGACGAACACTCCGGGAGACATCGTTGCCATGCTGTCGTTCCTCTCGTTCGTTTCAGAATCGATACGTACCGAGGGTTGCGCAGGCGCGCGGCCGGGCGCAAGGGCGCGCGGTACTCCGACACCACCCGTGCGCCCGTTGTTCACCAGGGGCATCGATAGCGAGCGTCGGGGTCTCCGCAGTGATCCGCGGCGCCGCAGCACCGGGATCCGGATGGCATCCACCACGCGAAGCACGGGGATGTCACCGCGCATCAGCCGGAGGGCCGCCTACACCGTGTCGGCGAGCGGCCATCCGCCGGCGGCCAAGCGCGCGGCGACGCGGTAGCGGTCGATCGGCGTGACGCTCGCGGCGAACCGCTTGCGGAGGTTCTTCGCCTTTCGTGTCTCTTTGACATTCCCGTATCCGTTGACGTCCGGCAGCGCCCGCACCAGGGTGTCCATCTCCTGTGGGGTGAGGCGTTCGTTCAGGACGCGGATGAGCCCCATGCGGTCGGACGTCGGAACCCCGTCGGGATACGCGGATCGCACCCATGCGATGGCGCGCTGGACAAACGCTTCGGACGACGTGGTGGTCATACGGCCGTTCCTTCCGTTCGCTTCGATATTCCTCTCCGCCACGAGGGTGACGCAGGCCCTGCGAGGAACGCAAGACGGTTCGTGGCTTCGCTACCGGACGCGCCCCGGCTGTTCACACGCTCCACACAACGAGGACAACGCCAACCACGTCTATTGCTCCACGGGCTTTTCTTCGGGACCGCGAATCCGAGCCTGACGACATGTGGCGATGCGGGCTCTGTTCAGCACCAGCCAGCGACACGACCGAAGGCAAACCCGTCGAGCCGTCAGCCGCCCGCCGGAGTACGCACCTCGCAGCGATGCCCGGACGCACGGCCGATCCGGTCGTCCAGGGTGACCAGCGGCGCATCCAACAGCTCTCCCAGGGCCACGTACGAGGCGTCGTATGCGGTGAGGTTCGACCGGAGTCCCCATATGCGGTCGGCAACCACCTCGTGAGGCCACACGACGACATCGAACGCCACCAGGTCGGCGTGGGCCTGTGCGGCCTGGTCCCGGCTGAGCAGCCCGGCGAGTTCATGGCGTCGCAGGATGTTGTCGACCTCGAACGGCATCAGCGCCGGCGCCATCAGCTCGGTTGCGTCACGCAGTTCAGCCGTTGCCCATCGTCCATCGTGGCCGGCATCGGTGAGCATCGCGACGACAGCCGAGCTGTCGACGACCTTCTGGCTCACCGGCGATCCGCATCCCGTGCGTCGAGGATGGTGGCCGCGTCAAGCCGGGTCCCGGTGGCGTCCACTCGGGCCCGAGCCCGCGCGATCAGATCCTCGACGCTGGGACGCGAGGCTCGCTCGATCAACAAGGTGCGCAGGAACTCCTGTAGCGACTTGCCCGAACGGGCCGCCCTCGCGGCGAGTTCGTCACGTACCTCGTTGGGAACGTCGCGGACGGTGATCGAAACAGCCATGCTGCGATTTTAGCAGCATGGCTGTTGATCTAGCAGCTCTGTTTCTCATCGCCGGCCAGGAATGACTGCCCTTCGGCCGGCCGCGCGGGGGACGCGGCTACACGTGCTCGGTCCGATGCACCGACGACCGCTCAGCCGGCCGGCGGTGCCTCCCACTCGATGGGCTCGCGCGCGGTCTTCGCCCAGCTGTCGCGGCCCATCAGCTGCCGCACGAGCGACCGCAGGAGCACGGGCCACAGAAGAAGCGAGTAGAGCGCGTAGAGGTGCCCCACCAGGAAACCGCGGATCGGCCCCAGCCATCCCCGGCCGCGCCGCGCCGCGATGGTGCCCATCAGCGTTCCGCCGAAGCCCAGCAGATAGACGGCCAGAAGTTCCCAGGTGAGCCCGCCCGCCCACAGCGGCACGCCCCCGAAGGCGGCCAGGACGATGGCCGAGATGAACGCCACGCCGACGATGCCCTGCCACACCGGCATGAGCAGGTAGGCGAAGAGCTCCATGCGGGCCGAGAGCGGGAACGGCGCGCGCATGACCGTGCCCAGCAGGTCCATGGCCTGCAGGTTGCCCTGCGACCAGCGGGTGCGCTGCCGCAGCAGGGGCCGAAGTCGTGGAAGGCCCTGCTGGTCGACCGCGCCCACCAGCTCCTGGCGGCCGTGCCAGCCCTTGGCCA
Organism: uncultured Bifidobacteriaceae bacterium; assembly: GCA_964531025.1. Taxonomy (GTDB): domain Bacteria; phylum Actinomycetota; class Thermoleophilia; order Miltoncostaeales; family Miltoncostaeaceae; genus CALMEC01. The sequence goes on from CAZHDY010000003.1 coordinate 21,362, forward strand.
GAAGGCGCAGGCCCAGGTCCTGGTCCTCGGTGAGCCGGTCCTTCCAGGGCCCCTCCTCGTCGGCGACGTCGTCCAGCGCGATCAGCCGGTTGAACTGCCCGTTGCCGCCCATGCCCGCGGTGCCCCAGCCGTTTCGCCCCACCTGGAACAGCCGCCCGTAGACGCCGAACTCGATGTCCTGCATCCAGGTGAGGATCCGCGAACGGTTGTAGATGCGCACCTGCGACTGCACCCCGCCCACGCGGGGGTCGGCGAAGTGCACAGCCGCATACGCCGGTGCCTCGGGACCCAGGCGGCCGTCGGCGTCGACGACGGCGATGATCGCGCGGTCGCGGTCGAGCTCCTCCGGGTTCTCGGCCAGCAGCCGGTAGGCCTGGTTGAGGGCGGCGGCCTTACCGCGCCGGGCGTCGGGCAGGTCACGGCGGATGACCCGCAGGTCGGGGTGGTCGATGCCGGCCAGCACGTCGGGGGTGCCATCATCCGAGCCGTCGTCGATGACGATCACCCGGCGGTCGGGCACCGGAAGCGCCAGGAGCCGCGACACACTGTCGGCGATGGTCACCTCCTCATTCAGGGCCGGGACGAGGAAGATCCAGATGAAGTCGTCGCTGTCGGCGTACCGGGCGAGCGCCAGCGGCCGGGCCGAGCGCACGAACAGCACGGCCGTCCACGCCAGCATGACCAACACCACGACCAGCGCGACGGTGAAGTAGATCTGCCAGCCGAGAGCCAGCCCGTCGAAGAGGAACATCAGCCCGCGGCGTCGATTGCCACCGCCGCGGCGTCGTCGACCGACACGGAGGCGGCATGCCACGCGCTCGTGAGCGATGCGAACTGGGGTCCGGCGGCCCGGCCCACGACGGCGCGGTCGTATCCCGAGCCGAATGGCGCGGGTGCCGCACCGCCGAGGAGCAGGTGCTCCAGCGCGGCAACAATGCGCTCGGATGCCCGCCCGTCACCGTAGGGGTTGTCCGCCTGCGACATGCCCGCGTAGGCGACCGGGTCCTCCAGAAGACGTCGCCCCTCCTCGATGATGAGCGCCGGGTCGGTCCCGACGAGGCGCAGCGTGCCGGCCGAGACGCCCTCGGTGCGCTCGGTGATCTCGCGCAGCACCAGAACCGGCTTGCCCAGCGAGGGGGCCTCCTCCTGGATCCCGCCCGAGTCGGTGAGGACCAGGTGGCAGCGTCCCAGCAGCTTCGCGAACGTCGCGTAGCCCAGCGGCTCGACCAGAAGTACGTTCTCCAGGTCCGCCAGCCGACGGCCCAGCACCTCACGCACCGATGGGTTGGGGTGCACGGGAAGGACGTAGTGAACGTCGGGATCAACGGCGGCCAGCCCGGCGACGCCCTCGGCGATGCCATCGAGGCCGGCGCCCCAGTTCTCGCGGCGGTGCGCCGTCACGACCACGATCCGCCGATCCGTCTCGCAGAGCGCCTGCAGCCGACTGTCGTTGAACGTCATGTCGAGCCCGGATGCCCACATGAGCGCATCGATGCCGGTGTTGCCGGTGACGTAGATCTGCTCGACGGGGATGTTCTCGCGCACCAGGTTCTGCAGGTTGGTCGCAGTGGGCGCGAAGTGCAGCGCCGCCGTGCGCCCGATGACCTGCCGGTTGAGCTCCTCCGGGAACGGCGAGCGGATGTCGCCGGTGCGGAGCCCCGCCTCGACGTGCATGACCGGGATCCCCATGTGGAACGCCGAGAGCGCCGCCGCCATCGCCGAGCTGGTGTCGCCGTGCACGAGCACCGCCGCCGGGAAGCGCCCCTGCAGGACGTCCTCGTCGGTGACCGTGTGCCCGGGCCGGATGTCGAAGCGCTCGGCGCAGAAGTCCTCGAACCGCTCCATCACCGAGGCCACCCGCGCGTTGAGATTGGCCTGCCGGGACCCGGACCACAGCGTGACCCCGGGGACGAAGCCGGCGAGGTCGAGTATGTCCTGCACCATCTGCTGGTGCTGCCCGGTGGAGACGACGACCGGCTCGTAGTAGGCGCTGGCGTCGAGGGCGCGGATGACCGGCAGAAGCTTGATGGCCTCAGGCCGCGTGCCGGCCACGACGAGCACGGTGATGCGCGCCGACGCGTGGTCGGCGTGAGAGGACGGATTCATGGCAGTCGTATCGGGTGTCGGGGGCCTGGGCTTGATGTGCGCGCGCCTGATCGTCCGCGCACTGCCGCTACTGCAGGAGACCAAAGATCGCACGGTGCCCACGATCCCCACCCATCCTGGCCATCCGCCTGTGGCAACCCCGACGAGTCGCACTAGCGCCAACCACGCAGACCAGGGACGAAGCCGGCGATCAAGCGAGTCCGGACCACTTCCCTAACTGTTCGGGTGACGAAGTCGGTCTTATGTCTTGCGTTAGTGATGCTATATAGAATAACAGGCGCCGTGCCGATAAGTTGACATCATATCTAAGATCCGAAGTCATCGGCTCACACTCCGCACTCGACTCCGAGATTTGCGATACCGGTTCGCGAGCTGCAAGACGTGCGACAAGTAGCTGCTCCTTCATGCGCAGAATAGGCCCGATCACTACCTCACCTCAGGTGACGCGTGCTGAGATATTCAGTACGGCTAGAGTGACGACACTCCATAATAGGACAGGTATTTTGTCAGCTACTCGACATGCGGCAGGACTTTCCTTCTCTTGTCTTATCGTACGTGACAGGCGTGCGACCGTTATGCTCCGCCGTCACTCGAACCGAGATCTGGTCCGCAGAAGTCGAGCCAGACGATACCCCGGTTCCCGATACTCAGAGTGAGTGAGACGCGGGCAAGGGCCTTCGCATAGGCACTCGGCGACATGGTGCGACGAGACTCTCGCCGATCACACTCCCAACCCAATCGTAAGCACCAAATAACGAGAACGACGCACTCGGACGCTCCGCAATTTCAATGTCACTCTATCGCAGATTGGCGGCCGAAAAGACGAACTAGTGTATAGTAGCCGCACTTTCCGAGTCCTCTTCATGGGACCGCATGCTCAGACGGAGGGTGATCGAGTGACAGAACACGAATCGGACCCAGCTGGCGGTGAGATCGACGGCGAGACCATAGGTACGGAGGAGATTCTCGCACTCGTCACGTCAGTTCGCCAGCCGAGCGAAGTATCGCTCGACTACGATCGAGCGGTGGGCACTCTAGAACAGCAGAGAATAAATCAGGCGATGACAGCCTTGATGTCGCTCGACATCGATAGCGCCGCGAGGTCGCTTCATAGCGCAAGGAAAGTACGCGTAACGTACTTAACCCTCGTCGGCGACGCACGCCTTCTCGATAGCCACCCACTAAGCGAGCACTTTGATTCGCTATACAACTCTGGCGAGTCACGGTTAAAGCTAATCGATGGGCTTAGCGCGATGGTTGATGCGCAACTGTCGTACCAGAACGGGAAAGCCGAGGACGCACTGCGGCGGCTTGAGCAATCCCGCACCTTGCTGGCCAACGACACAAGTATAGATGGTTTTTTTGCCAGTCTCCTAGAGGCGATTATCGAGGTACTTACGGGCACGATCCGCAGATCGGTACTTGATTTTGCAGGTGCTCGCGCCGCATTCGATCGTGCGAGCACCCTCGTCGATACGATCCTCCGCCTTTCTGAGGCAGAGGGTTTCGCTGCCCAACCAGAAATCGAAGTCATGAGAGTTGATGCGGTAGCGCAAAGCAAGATGGCACAGTACCAACAGCGGCTTGGAAGCAGTGATTACGTGGGTGCTATCGAGGTGGCGTTAGCAGGGTCGGAGGCGCTCTCCCAGTCTGCCCAACTACTTGAGTCCTCCGGCGTTCCAGGCTCGCACACGATGGTCGCCATAAAGAGAGCGGCCGCTCTTGAAGCTAGGGCGAACGCCTGCCAAGCACAGGCCTATGCGGCCCTCGAGGAGGGCGACTTCGATCAGGCGGCGCTGATGGTTCGCAAAGTAGGCGATCTATATGAGGAAGCGAGTTGCGCCTGCTTGCTAGCCCGGATTCCGGTATCAGCCATCATACAAGAACGAATGCTGAACCAAGGCTATTCCTGGTCTGTGGCCTTTAAACGGACGCTTGATCGAGAGCGATCTCATTTCGATGAGCTTCGCCAAGTCAAAATGGAACTTGGTGAGGTATACGCAAACTTGCGGGGGGCTTTGGCTCCCTCTGGCATCGTTGTAAACAACGCCAACGAGATGATTTCTACCGTTGAGCAGCACGCGAAGTTCACAAATAATTTAGAGGTTCGGGTTCGTGCCCGTCTCCAGGAGTTGCCCGCAGCTCTTTCAGCCGTTCCTCTACCCAACGAGGATAGCGAGCGCATTTCAGCGGAACTAGAGGAGCTGCTGGGCGAAGGTTCTGACGATTCATCCTTCTTCGAGCGAGTGAACGGCTTCGGCCGGAGGCTTGCGGAGACCGTCCGATCGTACGGTGAATCGGCGAACGTCGTGCTCGAGATTATAAGGTCGCTCTCGTTGATCGGCTGATGATAGTCGGGCCGCTGATATCGTGACGCTCATGTTGTGCGCGCCAGGCTAGCCTCGGCCCACCGAGCACGGCGGGCTCGACGGTGGAGAACGCTCTTCACATCGGTGGCGCTTCTAACGCTAGCGTGGTGCATCCGGGCCTCGGCGTGTGGACCAGACCAAGCGGCGCGTGACAGATCAGCAGCGGTTCGCTTGAGATCTGACTCTCCGCGAGAGTGCCCACGTCGTAGGGCACTGGCCCCTGGCCTAGATTGGTGGACAGTATGAAAAGTCCAGTGTCATCCGTCGTCGATAGGGTTTCTGAACGGGTTGCGGGATCGCGGCCCTCGATCCGAGCCCCAAGGAGTGCCGTCGTGCGATTGACCGCCGACAAGGTTGTGTCGTGGACTAGCCCGTCCGTGCCTGCCGGTGTCTCGCCGGACAAGGTCTACCTCGGGCCTGACCCGTTTGGCCTCGGCGGATTCCAAGTAGCGGTCGCCAAGGCAACCTCAGTGCCCTCTCGTCAGGGACTCCGTAACCTGTTCACGGCCCGCAAGGGCAAGATGCAGATCCAACTCGTCGTCGCAGTGGTTCATGACGGCATCGTTCACCTCTTCGGCCCGGACCCTCAGGCCCAACCCATCGAACTCCCGCAGGGGCAGGCCGAGCGCCAACTCCAGTCGGTCCTTGCCGAACCAGACGTGCTCGCGGCAACCGAGCGGTTCGCCGGTTTCCGTAAGGCCAACGACTCAACCGGGGTTGCCGGATTCACCAACAGCGGTCTGTTTGCGTCGTACCACATCACCAGCAACGTGCCGAAGCGTTCGGACTGGGAATCTCTCGGCAATAGAGCCGGCGGTTTGCTGAGCAAGCGGGGGAAGCAGCTCATCGAGGCGCTCGGGTTCCAGACCCAGCCGGGACCGAACGGCACGATGCTCCTCTCCATTGGGGAGCACCCACCGCGTGCCATCGCCGTACTGCTCGATGACTCCGAACAGTTCGACGCCAAGACACAGCGCTTCCAACTCTCGCCGGTCGCCTTCGGTCTTGCCGTTGCATCCAAGCAGGAGGTCCCGTGGCTCGTCGTTCTCCGTAAGGACCAGATCCGCCTGTACCCGGGTCGAGACGGGGTCGGCGTCGGATCGAAAGGTCAAGCCGAGACATTCTTCGAAGTCGACCTTTCAACCATCGACTCTGAGTATGCGGCGCTCCTGCCATTGATCTTCTCCGCCGATGCTCTCGCAGCCGACGGCATGACAGACGAACTTCTGCGCGACAGCGCTCGCTACGCCACCGAACTCGGTGCCCGTCTCCGCGAGCGTATCTACGACGAGATCGTCCCGCCCGTCGCCGTGGAGGTAGCTCAGCGGCTTGCCAAGCACGCTGCCGTCGCACTCGACGCAGAAGGCCTGTCACTCGCCTACCGGGTGACGCTCCGTATTCTGTTCCGGCTTCTGTTCCAGGCGTACGCCGAAGATCGAGGGCTCCTGCCATCCGGTCGGAACGAGGGCTTCGATGCCAACAGCCTTAAGACCAACGCCCGCCGTCTCATCGACTCAGACTCTGACGCCTTCGGCGACTCGGCGACCATCTGGTTCGACCTCGTCCAAGTCTGGAATGCCGTTGACCAGGGCAACCCACAGTGGCAGATCCCCTCCTACAACGGCGGCCTCTTCTCGACCGACCCCAGTCGTTCGCCCGAGGGCGCACTTATCAAGAAGATCGAGTTGCCCGACAGCGTTCTCGGACCCGCGCTTAAGAGCCTACTCATCGATATCACCGGCGACGGAGTGCTCGGTCCGGTCGACTTCCGCTCCTTGAGTGTCCGGGAGTTCGGCACCATCTACGAGGGTCTACTCGAAAGCTCACTCTCGCTTGCCGAAGAAGACCTGACCGTCGACAGCAGCGGTGCGTGGGTTCCAGCCAAGGCGGGTGACGACGTCTACGCCGCGTCTGGTTCCGTCTACTTTCACACCGCGTCCGGTGAGCGGAAAGCGACAGGTTCGTACTTCACGCCCAAGGTTGTCGTCGACCACCTCATCGAACGATCCATAGTGCCTGCGCTGACCGCACACCTAGAGAAGATCGCCGCGTACCTCAACAGTGGCGACACCTCGGCTGCCGCCCGCGAGTTCTTTGACTTCCGCGTCGCCGACCTCGCGATGGGCTCGGGGCACTTCCTCGTCGCTGCAGTCGACAAGATTGAAGCGCTCATGCGCACGTTCCTCACCGAGCACGCAGTACCCGGGGTGACGGAGGAGTTGCTACGTCTTGCGGAAGTTGCCCGTGACGCTCTCGGCACTGATGACGTCGCCAAGAGCGAGGTCGATCAGGTCGGGCTGCTTCGTCGACAGGTCGCGCGCCGCTGCATCTACGGCTTGGACATCAACCCGATGGCCGTCGAGCTCGCCCGCCTCGCCCTCTGGATTCACACATTCGTCCCGGGCTTGCCGATGAGCAACCTCGACCACGGGTTGGTGAACGCCAACAGCCTCACTGGCATTGGCACGATCAGTGAGGCCCTCGACGCTTTGGTTCCCGGGGGTGCAGGAAGCACCGACCCGATCGCCAAGCTCTTTATCGACGACGCGTTGACGAGCGCCAAGTCTCGCCTTGTCGACATCGCGAGTGCGTCCGAGGCGACCAAGGCCGAGGTTGAAGAGAGTGCCCGGATGCTCGCCGAGGCGACGGAGGCAGGCGAGACGGCGCGGCGCATCTTTAACGCTGCAGTTGCGGCACGGTTGGGTCGGGTCGAGCCGAGCGTCATCTTCGCCGAAGAGGATCTCTACACCTTCCTTGACCAGCCGGCGATCGAAGAGACGGCGCAGGAGCTGCTCCCCGCACACATGCCGTACCTGTTCCCCGAGGTGTTCCTCCGTGACGACGGTGGCTTCGACGTTCTTCTCGGCAACCCGCCGTGGGAGAAGGTCAAGGTCGAGACCGACCAGTGGTGGGGTCTCCGCCTTCCTGGCTTACGTAGCATGCCGCAGAAGCAGAAGAACGCGGCCCTCAAGACTTTCCGTGAGTCGCGTCCTGACCTCGAAGCGGAGTTCGCGGCTGAGCAGAAGAGGGTCACGGCCTTCAACGAGGTCATCAAGAGTGGGCCGTTCGATCTCGGTTCGGGTGACACCGATGTATACCAGGCGTTCGCGTGGCGCAATTGGCAACTCATTAGACGAGGCGGCAGGACCGGGATGGTACTGCCTCGAAGCGCGATGTCGGGCACTGGACTTACCGCTTGGCGCAAGGAGATCCTGAAGAACGGCACCTTCAGTGATGTGTGCTTCATTGAGAACGTCGCGCGCTGGGCATTCGACATGGAGGCGCGGTACACAATCGGTCTCGTTGTATTCGGCCGGGGTGGCGATGGCGGCTCCTTCTGGGCGGGTCCGTTCATCAGCGAACGGGAGTTGGTAACTCGGAGAGCAAACCTTGCCCACGCCGAAGTCGAGACGTTCCTGTCGTTGTCCTCGATGGCAGCGTTCCCGCTGATCCCCGACCCTGTAGCGGGCGAGATCCTCCGCCAAATGAAGTCCCACCCGTTGCTCGGAAAAGAGCTCGAAGGGTTCCGTTACCGAGTAGTCAGGGAGCTGGACACGGCCAACAACAAGAACCTGTACGATTTCGACCTCGACAATAAGGCTGGGGCGCCAGTCGCAACGGGCGCCACCTTCAACGTCTGGTCTCCAGATCACGGGAAGCCGTATGCATACTCGGTGCGAGAGGACGTCGAGGAACTCCTGGAAGAGCGCCTCACTCGGCAACTCAACCTCAGGTCGTCCGCCTTCTACGGCCTGAAGCGCGACAACCTTGAACCGCGACCGTGGCAAGCTGCGCGCATCGCCTTCCGCGATGTCGCTCGTGCGACCGACAGTCGCACGATGATTGCAGCCCTTCTACCGCCAGGTACTTTTGTTGTCGAGAAAGCACCATACTTCTTCCGCATTGACGGCAGTGCTCGAACCGATGCTTATCTGCTTGGAATCCTCTCCTCCGTTATATTCGATTGGTACTCACGACGGTGGGTCGAAATGAAGATATCAATTGAGTTGACTCGAGAATTCCCGATACCAAAATTTATAGAAGGCCACGCGTGGTGTGACCGCGTCGTCGAGGACGCCGCGAAACTCGCGGCGGTCGATGCAAGGTATGAAGACTGGGCCGCGATCGCTGGAATCTCGGTCGGCTCGGTCAACACGCCTTCAATAAAGGATAACTTAATCGCCGAATTGGACGCTCTTGTTAGCCTGCTTTATGGACTCACCGAAGACCAAGTTGAACATGTCTTCGCAACGTTCCACCGTAGTTGGGACGAGACCAACCCCGACTACGTCGCGCGTCTCGATGCCGTGTTGAAGCACTACCGAGGCTGGAAGGGCGAGGCATGACGCAGCTTCCCGACTTCGCCACCAACCATGCGCCCAGCGACGCTGCATCAACTGTCGCCGACAAGCTCAACGAGCTGTTCCGGCTCCTGCGACAAAACAAGGTGACGGCCCCGCCGATCGCCATCGCTACGGCGTACATCAACCCGGCGGGGTTCGCCCTGCTCGCCGACGAGCTAGAAACCGCGCCACACGTGCGCTTACTGCTGGGCGCGGAACCGGAAGAGGATTCGGTGCGGGCGATCACATCGGGAGACTCCGATCAGGACACCCGCCGAGACGCCGCGCTTGCTCACCACCAGGCGTGGCTTGAGGCAGGACGCGACACGATGGGCTTCGCCCGCATACCCACCTCCGAGGCAAGACGAATGGTCGAGTGGCTGCAAAGCGTCGCCCCCGATGGAACCGCGAAGGTCGAGGTCCGTCGCTACACCAGTGGCTTTCTCCACGGGAAGACCTACCTCGTTGAAGACAGCGCCGCGCAGGCTGCAATGGCCGGCTCATCGAACATGACGTACGCTGGCCTCGCCCACAATGCCGAATTGAACCTAGGCACTGGAGGTGGCACTAGCTCTGCGGGAAAGGTACGTGAGTGGTTCGAGCATTTCTGGAGCGTCAGCGACCCATACGACCTTGCCGATCTTTACGGCCGTTTGTGGGACCCGCACACGCCCTGGTCGATCTACCTCCGCATGCTGTGGGAACTCTACGGCGAGCACCTCGACACCGATGAGAACCCCAATGCTCATACCGGCCTGAACCTCACTCGGTTTCAGGCCGACGGAGTGGCCCGCATGGAGCGTCTCCTGGACGAGCACGGTGGTGTGCTCGTCGCGGACGAGGTTGGCCTCGGCAAGACCTTCCTGGCAGGTGAGGTCATCTACCGAACCGCGAACGTCAACCGTCAGCGAGTGCTGATCGTCGCTCCCGCTGCGCTGAAGTCCTCCATGTGGGAGCCGTTCCTGGAGGCTCACGACTTCAGCCGGTGGGTGAGGGTCTACTCGTACGAAGAGGTCCGCAACCGACTCGACCCCGACAAGGGCCCCATCGATGCTTTCCTCCAAGAAGTCGAGGACTATTCGCTCATTGTCATCGACGAGGCCCACAACCTCCGCAACTCTGGAGCACAGCGGTCCGGTGCGGTCGATCGCGTCATCACCGCTGGGAGCCCAAAACGGGTCGTGCTGCTCACCGCGACCCCCGTCAACAACTCCCTGACCGACCTGGAGACGCTGGTCAAGTATTTCATCCGTGACGACGCCAGGTTCGCGCCGCTCGGCATCCCGAGTATTCATGACTACATCAAGCAGGCCCGAGCCATCGATCCTGCCAACCTTACCCCCGAGCACCTCTTTGACCTGATGGACCAGGTGGCTGTCCGCCGCACCCGCAAATTCGTCAAGGAACACTACGCCAACGAACTCGTCATCGGTCCCGACGGCAAGCCCACCACGCTGAAGTTCCCACAACCGAAGGTCCGTCGAATCGACTACGAACTGGACGTCGATGGACTCGCACTGATCGATGCGATGGTCTATGCGCTCGACGATCCCACCGATCCGCACGCACCCCGAGCGCGAGAGAATCGGAGCCACGATCCTAAGCGCCTCATGCTGACGCGCTACCTCTCCAGCAGGTACACGATCGACAACGACCTGCAGGAATACCAGATCAGCAACGCTGGCCTTCTCCGCTCGGGTCTTCTGAAGCGATTGGAGTCCAGTCCGCAAGCCCTGCACTCATCTCTTGGAAAGATGATTGCCTCCCACGAGTCCTTCCTCGATGCACTCGACAAGGGCTATGTCCTCAAAGGCGACGCGCTCAACGAATGGGTTTCGTCGGACTCCGACGACCTCGATGAGTTCGTGGCGGAGTTCGACGCGGACGACCAGATCGAACCGGCCGATGGATACCACGTCGCTGAGCTGAGGACAGACATCGATTCCGACATCGAGTTGCTACATGAGCTTCGTGAGCACGCGGAAGTCGTCATCGAAAGCAATGAGCCCAAGATCGAGCGACTCATCGAAGAACTGACCGAGATCGCTGCCGATGCTCGGCGCGTCGACCCGCGGGGGCTATCTCACGCTGATCGGCGGAAGGTCATCGTCTTCTCAGCGTTCACAGATACGATCCTCCCGGTCCACGAAGCTGTGATGGAGGCGATAGAGGATGCCCCGGCCGATTCGCCGCTGGCGGACTACGGCGGTCGCGTCGCGCCCCCGATCATGGGCTCGTATGCCAAAACCCACGAACGCGGCGCAACTGGCGGCGTTGACCAGGGTGGTCGCGCATCGACGATTGCGGGGTTCGCCCCTGCGACAGCCGGACCTCGTAACGCAGCCGGCCAGCCAACGGCCAAGGACGAGTTCGACCTCCTCTTCACCACCGACGTACTTGCCGAAGGTGTGAACCTTCAGCAGGCAGGCCAGATGATCAACTACGACCTCCCGTGGAACCCCATGCGTATCGTGCAGCGTCACGGTCGTATCGACCGCATCGGCTCCAAGCACGACTACGTCAACCTCGGGCTGTTCTTCCCGGCTGAACGACTCGACGCCCTCCTGGATCTCGAGTCGCGCCTAGAAGCGAAGCTTGCTCTTGCTGATGCAGCGGTTGGTGCTGGAGAGGTTCTGCCAGGCCGTGGACCGGGTCATGAAGTCAACCTCGCTGACGACCAAGTCATCGACGAGTTCGAGAAGCTTCTCGACGCTGGCGGATCAAGTGCCTCGCTCTCCGGCGAGGAGTACCGGCGCCGACTCTTCGAGGCCTTCAACCTCGAACCGGACCTGAAGTCAGACGTCTTATCCCTTCCATACGGTTCGGGCAGCGGTTTCGTGAGCTCCCTCGTCCATGGCAATGGCTACGTCTTCTGCGTCAAGATCGGGAAGAGCGCGAAACCGTGGTTCAGGTACGTCCCAGTCAACGACGACTGGACACTCCGGGTCACGGGGGAGGGCGAGCCGATCGTCGCGCCCGACACGCTCATCGCGCTCCGCATGGCAGACCCGCAGAACTCCGGCACCGAACGCTGGCTACCAGAGGATGTCTACGACCGTGCCTTCGATGCGTGGGAGGTGGCGCGCGAAAGCGTCTATTCCGCGTGGAAGGACCTGACGGACCCCAATGCCTTCCAGCCCGACCTTCCCTTGTCCTTCCGAGATGCATACTCGATCGTGCTGGGCAAGGGTGGCTACCTCGGCAAGGACATGCAAGTCGCTCTGGCCAACCGGCTGCGAAGCGTGCCGTCTGCCAAGGTTGCTCGGCAGGTGCGTGGGGCACTCAACCAGGGTGCGACGGACGAGCAGCGAATCGGCCTCATCACTGAGGTTCTCGATGAGGCCGGCATTACCGCACCGCCACCGCGTGAGCCGCTGCCGGACATCGAACCGCACGAGGTGAGGCTCGTGACATGGATGGCCGTCAAGGGCACCCGGGGCGGGGAGCAGGCGCCCGGGCAGAGTCCGGGCACGGAACTCCCGGGAGAGCTCTTTTGATGGGTTTCGACGCGCGCCACTCGGTTGACCAAGTCCAGGTGGCCGGATGGTCAGCCGGCACGAAGGGGCAGCCGATCCTTGTCGATGAGCGGCGCGCGTTGCAGGCGCACGACCTGTTCCAGCTCAAGACGACATGTCGCAGCCTACGTCCGGGCAAGTCTGAGCTCAGTTGGTACGCACCTTCATTGACAAGCCGACGAAGGTCCACTCGACCGAGGCCGACTGAGAGTCGTCCGTCAGCCGCCACGACTGCTGCCTACCGAGGATGCCTACCGAGCGGCGCGAGGCAGCTGCGTCGCTGGGGCGCTCACCCGCCCTTCGTCTACGTGCCCAGGTACTGTTCCCGCCGGTGCTTTGGTGACCCGGGAGCGCAGCGTGTCAGAACCAGGAAACGAGCCTCAACGTCAAGGATCGGCGACGTAGTGGACGTCGCCGCCTTTCAGGGAGCGCTACGCCTGCTGTTCCTGCTCGATGCCGCCGGGGTTCCTGTGGGGACCGGTATGAACGTCCCACCGAACGCGGTAAAGGTGGTGCGATCGGAGAAGCGCCTACAGGCCATGGACTTCTGGATGCGCAACCCCGACTACCTGGCGGCGGAGATCCTAGTGTTGGTCGAGGCGAATACCTTCGCGGCCGATGACCTGACCATCGCGGAGGGGCTCCTGACCGGTGACGAACCCGACCTACGCCGGTACCCGATGGTGCGTTATCTATTCGGCGCGTTTGAACCGATCGACGATGTGTTTTCTCTACTAGTGACTCCCGGTCTGGCGACGCGGAGGCGTACCGGCAAACCGAACGGCCGGAAGTCGAGCTACTTCTATCTGCTGCAAGCCGGGTCAGACACCGCCCTGAAGATTATCTCTGACGACCCCGATCTCGACTGGTACCGGAACCGCGCCGAGTTGGTGGCTCGCGTTGCTGGCACCGACGCCGGTACGCAGTTGAAGAAGCGTCAGTACGCGCACTCAGAGTACGCCGCGACGCAGATCGGCACCCGGTTCTCCCCGATCACCAACGTGGTCCGTGAACGGCTCGCCGCGATGAAGGCAAGCTCTTGAGCTCCGCCAAGTTCGTGGACGCCGTGGCTGAACGATGCCACCAGGCTCCTGACGAGGTTACGCGGGTGTTGACGAGTTTCAACATCCCGCTGAACCATATCCCGGCAACACCGCACCGGCTCCGTGTCACGAGACTAATGTTCGAGGGCACGAAGACGGGTGTCACCACTCCGGGTCCGTTCAAGTTCGAGCGAACCTTCGGCGACGGGGTGTGGGCGCTCCTGTCAGAACGAAACGAAGCTGGCAAGTCCAGCGTGATGGAGATCATCGTGTGGGCGCTGCGCGGCGAGCCCCGGCCTGGCGGCTTGCAAGAAGACGTGCACCAGTGGATCGCCCGTGTGGAACTCGACGGCACGATCGACGGCCAGGGCTTCAACGTCGAGTTCGACTTGGTGGACGGCCATCCGACGGGCACCCTGCAATCCGGCACTTGGCACGTCGACTTCGCCGGGGACCACGAGTTCCAGGAGCACATGTCCGACTTTATGATGGACCGGCTCGGCCTCGACACGTTCCAGGGCTGGCAGTCCGACGTGGGTCGGGTGACGCAGGGCTGGAATACCTACACCACTACACTGTACTTTCCGCGGGACTCCCTATCGGCGGTGATCGGTACTGCTGTGCACGGTGGCCTGGCCGGGCGGCTGTTACTGCTCTTTGTGGGTGTGCCGTGGTCCGAGACGTACCTAGCGTGTCAGACTGCGGAAAAACAGCTGGGCGAGTCCACAACGAAGCAACGAGCCGCCGACGACACGGTCCGTTTGGCGGCTGACGCAGCACTGCGCGACGTCGAAGACCAGATCGCGGACGCCACCGAGCAGTTGTCTCGAATACCGGACGCGTCACAAGTGATCGCCGACATGCACTCCGCCACGACGGCGTTCTCGGCCTTGCTGGCCGCGTACTCGTCGTTGGAACGCAAGCTTTCGGATGCTCAAAGCGAAGCACGACGGGCGAAGAAGGACGCGAAGGACGAACGGAAGAAGGCGCAGGACGTCAACGAAGCCCGTCGGGCACAGCGGCTGTTCCACGGCATGGCGCCGACGGTATGCCCGCGTTGCTCGACCGTGATCGACGAAGACCGCATCAAGGGCGAGAAGGACCATGACGCCTGCTCAGTCTGCACCCGCGACCTCGAACTGGAAGAGATCGAACCGGACCTCGATGAGGATGACGTCGACGAGAGTGACGAGGACGCTGACGAAGAGCCGGAAGACCGCGACGCGCTCGACGCCCGAGCGTCCCTCATGGAGGGGTTGGCCGCCGAAGCCGAACAGCGGGTTGACGATCTCTCGGGCCAGCTCACCGAAGTTCGCCAACAGCGGGACGACGCCGAAACAGCACTCGAGAGTCTGCGTGAGCAGGCGGCATGCGGGCAGGACCGCGTGGCGCTCGAACTTCTGCTCGTGCAACTACAAGCCCGCGCCGAGCAGCTCCGTGAACTCACCGCCGTGCCAGTCGGAGCTGCGGCCGAGGACGATGAGGCCGACAACGCTCCGGCCATCATCGCCGCGGCTCTCGCCGAAGCCGACCAGCGGGTCAAGGACGGATTCGCGGCCATCGTCACGGACCTGAACGCCGAGATACTGGCGCTGGGCCAACGGTTCGGGATCGACGCATTGCAGAGCGTGGAGATCAACCGCGCCACCCACCTGAAGATCCGCAAGGGCGACGCCGATACGACCTACGGGAAATGCACTCCGGGTGAACGCCTCCGGCTTCGCCTCGCCGTCCTGATCGCCATGCTTCGCGTCGCTGACCAGCACCAAGTCGGGCGGCACCCCGGGCTGATCATGATCGACTCGCTCGGCGCCGAGGAAACCGAGGCTGGGAACCTAAGCCAGTTCATGCGAGCTCTCGCCGAGGTCACCGAAGAACTCGGAATCGAAACCATCACCGCATCCGCTCGTGACACCACCACCGGCGAGGATCCCATCCTGGCCCACGTCCCAGACGACCACGCCGTCGTCGTGACGGGTACGGATCCTCTGTGGTGAACATCATGACCCCGTGGGAACAAGCCGTCGCTACCCAGTTGTCCAGCAGCGGCACGGTCGACCTCGACGCGCTCGGCGGAGTACCCGCCATCCCCGCCGACGCCGTCACCTCCCCGCTGATCCCGGACGTCGCCGAAGCGATCGTGGCCGCCTTCACGAGCCTCGAGCAGGACGACCAACAGCGCGCGGTCCGGTTGTTGTGCGAAGCCATGGGCGCGTTGTCCAGCGGCCTCGCCTTCCGTTTGCTGACCGATCTGGTGGTGCCCGCCGCCCGAGCGCTCGGCGCCACCGGCGACCTCAAGGTCGCCCTCCGCCAACGCGTCGACGACCGTGGAGACGAGCCCCACTCGGCGTTGGCCTCCATCGCGCTCGAGGCACTCTGCCATCTCTCCCTGCTCGAAGACGGCGCCCGGTTCCTGCTATTCGACGCCCTCGGGACCATCGGGGCCGACCCCGAGCACGAGGTGTTCGCCACCGCTGCCTCGTGGGTTGCAGGCGTGACCTTCGACCGATGGCGCGAACCCGCCGCGTCCGAGTGCTTGGAGCGGCTCGCGACCGGCGACGGTGAAGCGGACGCCTCGTTCTGGTTCGGCCAGACGCTGCTCGTCAACGCGCTCGAACTCGGCGACATTGACAGCATCCGCACAGCGATGCGAGGCACACTCGAACACTTCGACCGCGCCGCGGCGATGGGCGAAGACCGAGCCGACGCCGTGCTGTACGGGGCTACGGTCCGGTTCATCACCGACTACACCGCTGGCACCGACAAGGCTCGTCTCGCCGAACACCTCGAAAAAGCGACCATGGCCTGCCACCAATATCTGATCGACGGAATCGGTCTGCCGGAGCTGCCCGAGTGGATGCGGCCCCGGTACGACGCAGAGGCGCGCTGGATCGAGCTGATTCAACGGCTCCAGGCAGCGACTGAAGCCGAAGACCGCGACGCCTGGTTCGGAGCACCACAGCTCATCGACGGGCTCGCTGACGCCTACGTCGCCGCTCACACCCTCACCCCGACCCGCTCCTACCTGCCGCCCCAAGGAGCCTGCAGGGGCATTGTCGATACGGTGATCCCGCGCATCGCCTCTCCGTTCCTCGACGACATCGTTCCTCTCGCCTACCTGGACCGATGGCTCGACGAGACCGAGCATCCAGAAGCCGCCGCCTTCCGGAGCGCGGTTACCAGTCGCGTCCTAGAGGGGGCGAACCGGGGAAAAGCACCAGCCGCCGGCGACTACCCGGCGGTGATCAAGTACCTCGGGTCGATTCCTGACGACGTCGGCCCCCAGTTCGTTGCCCAGGTTGAACACGTCCTCGAAGACGTGGACGCCGACAAGATCGCCCGCACCGAGCGTGTGGTCACCGAGCTACTGGCGAGCCTGTACGACGGGCTCACCGCATGCCCCGACTTCACGGGTGAGGTCCGGTACTACTTCACCATCGTCGTCGACCAGGTGATCCGATTCCTTCACACTCGGATGAACGCGCAGGAGAACACCTTCGGGAAACGCTTCGCGTACCTGTACGACCCGAACGCCCAGGAAGACCTCATGGGGCTCGACCTCCGCGAATTCATCACCGGCAACGTCGCGGGCATCATCAACTGCGAAGTACAGCAGGTTGCCGGCGGCCGCACTGATCTCATCGTCCAGTTCGACGGATTCTCCGTCACCCTCGAACTCAAACGCGAGAAGACCGATGTCACCCCCGCTGGCCTCGCCGCAAACTACCTGCCGCAACTAGCCTCATACGAGTCCACCAACGTGACCCTCGGGATGCTCGTGGTCCTCGACCTCACGAACAAGCCGACCGGCGCCGCGAATATTCGGGACAACGCGTGGGTAGCGAAGCTGGACGGCCCGAACCCAGGGGACCGGGAACGGTACGCCGTCGTGGTGCGAGTACCAGGCAACCGAAGGGCACCGTCAAGTCTCTGACCAGTCGGATCGTGAGCGGTCTCCACAGCGTCTGGGACCCGGAGCCACGTCGCAGTCGCGGCGCAGATCCGCGAACTCCTCAGCCGTAGGTGGACCGACAAGACCGGCGAGAAGCACGCCATTGGTGTCGACGACATCATGGTCGTCGCCCCGTACAACGACCAGGTCCGTCTGCTTCGCGACCACCTCAACACGGACTCCGACACCCGCGGCGTGTCGTGGGGACGGTCGACAAGTTCCAGGGCCGCCAGGCACCTGTCGTGCTGTTCACCATGACCAGCCCGAGCGCCGATGACATGCCTCGCGGCACCGAGTTCCTCTTCTCGAAGAATCGGCTGAACGTGGCCATCAGCCGAGCCCAGTGCCTCGCCTACCTGGTGTGCACGGAGCAACTACTCAACAGCCGGGCGAAGACCGTCGAGGACATGCACCTGATCGCGACTCTCTGCGCTTTCGTCGAGTACGCCGACCCGGCTGCGTGACAGGCGGCGGTGGAACCGGGCGTCCGGCCTGAACCGCACCAGCGAACGGAACCCGAAGCGACCTAGCCGCGCCGGCATGACCAACAAGAACGAACTGTCCACCAACCCGGGTCGAAATGCCAACCTCACCGCACCCGCGGCTAGCACAAACACCCTCTACAGAACCAAGGACGATTCACCTCAGTTCGGCTCGTCGTAGCGCGGTCAGGACACCAACTTGTCGAGACGCTGCTGGATCGTGCTGCCAGCGCGTCGCTCGGGAGGGCAGATCCGTACCCAGCGCTCAAGCACGGCGATCTCCTGATCGCGCTGCTTGAGCTTCCGGTGGATAATCGCTGCCTGCTCCGTGTACCACGTGGGAGGCGCTACGCCGTAACTCGGAGATCCTTCGACGCCCTGGATGGCGATGTAGCAGAGCTCTAGCGCCTCGTCGAGGCGTCCTTCGCGCTTGAGTTGTTTGATCGGTTCGACAAGTTCGAGGAAGTGGACCCCATCCACCATGCCTGCTCGGATTTCCGCCGCGCGATATCCACCCTCAGCGAGGGCTTTGGCCACCCGCTCGGTTGTGTCCCGATGTTGTGTTTGTGCTTTCGCCTGGGGAGACATCGGCGGACGATGCTCGCGCGACCATTCCCACTGCGGTGATCCTTGCCCGAGCCACGCCCATGCCTCGGCACGAAGCCCCTTCGGCACAACGTCGGTGAAGATCTGTACCGGGACCGAGCGTGCGCTCTTGCCCGGAAGCCTGATGGCTCGCGCTATATACCCAGGCAGGTATCCGATCCGCTCCCCCTCGACGTGAACGGCTACAGCACGCGGGTCCACCGAGTTGTCCGGTTCACGATGGAGTGCCGCGACGAGTTCGAGATAGCCACCGTCGCCGACGCCATGACGTTGAGCGAGTGCGGCAACCGCCTGCTTCCCGAAGGTCGTCGTCCCAGAGAGCTTGACGAGCGGCTGCTCGACCGTGCCGGGGAGCTCCACGCCGACGCGAAGTATCGGCTCCACTCGGGCAGCGTCCGGGCTATTGGACCCGAGACGGCGGGAGATGCGATCGAATATTCCCATCCTGAGGTCCGCCTATCGTGGAAGGAGGGTTCCTGGCTCGTCTGACTGGATCGGAGGTCTGCTGCACGGCTCGGTGCGACTTGGGTCACGCTGCGAGTGTAGGTGAGGGCGAGGTGTGCAGAGCAAACCATTGCATCCCGAATCCTGAAACTACCTCAGTCCCTGATATCGAAATACCCGTCCCCGCCGAGCACGGCGCCACCGGAGCCGTTGGCCGCGTACGACCCGTCCTTCTCGGGGTAGAGACCGACGGTCTCGATCCTCTCCGTTCCGTCCGCGAATGCCAGGCGCAGGGTGCCGTCCGCGCGGATCTCGTAGCTGCCCTTGCGGTTCGGAGGCACAACCCCCCAGTCGACCACCGGCCCGGTGCCCGACGCCACGGCATCACGCATGAAGTTGCCGTCGGGCAGGAACGTCAGGTGCTCCGTGAAGTAGTTGCAGTACAGCGGGCAGATGCCGCTGGAGTTGGAGTGGGTCAGCACCACATCCCAACGCGAGCCGGCCTTCGGGCGGCCCAGCTCCACGTAGCCCTGGCCGTCCCACTCAAGCTCGTTACCCTTCAGAGTCGCTGGCTTACCGTCGATCGTGAGACGGTTCGTCTTCGGGTCGTAGGTGTACGGCTTGCAGTCCTCGGTCACCGCCGTGCAGACCGGCCACGCCAACTCGGGGTCAGCGGTGGAGACGAAGTTCTTGCTCGTGAAGTAGAGCGGGTACTGGTTGATGCCGTTGATCGTGTACTGAGATCCCCAGAAGTACCGTCCGGTGAGGGGGACGAGCACCTTGCGGGCCACGAGCTTGCCGCTACCCACCACCTTGCGATTCAGGGTCACCTTCGGTGACAGGACCGCCGCCTTCGGGCCCTTCGCGGTGCGCCGCACGCGGACGACGACCTTCGTGGTCCCCTTCACTTTGAGTGCGGGGAGCGCCCGTACCTTGGCACCGCGCTTCGCCCCGACGATCACCACCTGAACACCCTTCGGTGCGGGCACCGACAGCGTGAGACCGGTCAACCGTCGCTTCGTGACGTTGCGGACGGTGACGGTGCTCGTCGCATAGGAGGTCGTGAGTTCCTTCGTTACCGGGGTCGCGGTCACCGCCACAGAGGTGGCAGCGGAGGCGGCAGCCGGGAGAGTGAGGGCCACTACGGCTCCGGCGATCAGGGTGCGTGCGCGGCGTGAGAGGCGGGCGGGGACCATCGGGATGCTCCTTGGATCTGGTTGGCGGCGGGTCGTCACGGCCAGGAACTTATGCCCCGGTCGGCGGCGCTACTTCAAGGGCCGGTAAAGCCAGCCACCCGAACTCGCGGCCTTGGTGACGCCTTTACCGTGCGGAGATGATTGCGGTTCCTTTGGGTTTCGCACCGCTGCGCCACGCTGCAGTGGCGGCACCCCTGGGGTACGCTCGGGTTCGATCGTTCACACCGTTGGGCGTCTCCGCCACCACATCGTTCGTCACCTGAGCGGTTCGGCACGGTGACAACACCCGGAGCACCCATCGGCTCGACCGCAGAGGCAGGTGCCCCGATGCCGCCATCACTCACCCTCATCCGTCACGGCGAGACCGAATGGAGCCGCAACGGACGGCACACGTCCACCACGGATCTCGACCTCACCCCCATCGGCGTCGAGGCGGCCAAGGCGCTGCGCACACGTTTCGATCCCACGGACTTCGGGCTCGTACTCGTCAGCCCGCGCCTGCGAGCGCGGCGCACCGCGGACCTGGCGGGGTTCGAGGACTACGAGATCGCGGAGGAGCTCGTCGAGTGGGACTATGGCGAGTACGAGGGACGCACCAGCGCCGACATTCGTGAGGAGAACCCCGGCTGGACCATCTGGACCGGCGACCCGCCCGGCGGTGAGACCGCCGTGCAGGTTCGGGACCGGCTGACACGGTTCATCGACCAGACGCTGCGGCGGGCGAAGGACGAGGGGATCCAGCGGATCGCGGTGTTCGCCCACGGGCACTCGCTGCGGTCGCTGACG
Organism: uncultured Bifidobacteriaceae bacterium; assembly: GCA_964531025.1. GTDB lineage: Bacteria > Actinomycetota > Thermoleophilia > Miltoncostaeales > Miltoncostaeaceae > CALMEC01. The sequence goes on from CAZHDY010000003.1 coordinate 42,204, forward strand.
CTCTGTTGGCTGGGGCTCGACTTCGCACTGGGCGACCAGTTTCCACTCGATACGGCTGCTGTCTGTGAGCTGGGCTTCTACAAGGGTGACCGGGCGCTGATCGGGTGGAACATGGCCCGCTGAGTTGCCGAGTCCGCCTGGGCTGTGTTGTGCCGTCGAGGGTCATCGCCCCCCGTCGTGAGTTGTGTGGCGTCCCATCTGTTTGAAAGACGACACGGTCCGTCGCGCAACGTGAATGTGTTCCGCTGCCACGATCAAGTGATGGCACGAGAACAGCACCATGTCGCTCAAAGTCCTCGTCAGGCGGGACGCGGCACACGCATTCGAGCCGCACTGGCGCCCCTCCTGGCAGGCCATCGGCTTCGTCATCTGTGGCGTGATCGCCTGGAACTCCGACTGCGCTATCATGGCACTGATATCGGAGGTGACGTCGTGGAACAAATACTGATTCGCAACCTTCCCCCGGGAACCAAGATGGCGCTCAAGAGACGCGCCGAGCGGCATGGCCGGTCGGTCGAAGCCGAAGCACGCCAGATCCTGGTCGACTCACTGCAGGGCGAACCGCTCACACTCGTCGACCTGCTCAGCGCGGACGAAGGCGCTGACATTGTGTTCGAACCCGAACGTCTCGGTCTGAGCCTGCGCACCCCGGATCTGTGAGCCACGGGATGCGATACGTCCTGGACACAAACGTGATCTCGGCGCTTCGCATCCGGGGACGTAACCCGTCGGTCGAGGCCTGGACGAGGTCGGTTCCCATCGTCGACCAGTTCGTCACCGCGACGACCGTTGCGGAGATCGAGCATGGTGTCGTCAACCTGGAGCGATCCGATCCGTACCAGGGAGACATCCTGCGCCGGTGGCTCGAGACCGCTGTACTGCCGACCTTCGCCGGCCGCATTCTTCCCTTCGACCTTTCCGCAGCACGCATCCTGGCCGCCTATCCCGTGCCCGAACGCGCACCCCTTGATGATGCACTCATCGCCGCCGTCGCCCAGGCGGAAGGCATGACCGTCGTCACGCGAAATACCCGACACCTCGAACCCCTCGGCGTTACATGCCTCAACCCATGGGACCCCGTGGCGTAGGAGCCCCACCACCCGCCTGCTGGGCAACCCAACAGGCGGAGAGATGTGGAACGCCCCGAGCCGTTTGCGAATCACCGGGAGCGCTCGCGAGGTCTCGAACCGTGAGACCAAAAGCGTGTCGGGCCAGATGACACGTAGCGACCCGTCCCCAACCCGGAGCAGAGTCAGGGGATGACCACCACGGCTCCGACCCCGCCGAAGGGCTCGCTCCCCGCCATCCTCACGGCGGCGCCACACCGCCTCATGTTCTTCGTCGGTGCGACGAACGTGCTGGCCGCCATGACGTGGTGGGCGTATCTCTGGGTCTTTGACCGGACGCCGGTGCCAGTGGCGCATGTCCCCGCCGGCTGGCTGCACGGGTTCATCGTCCAGTACCAGATGTTGCCGAGCTTCATGTTCGGCTTCCTGCTCACCACGTTCCCGCGCTGGATGAACCAGCCGGCGCTCGCGCGCCGGCACTATGTGCCTATCGGCGCAGGCATGTTCGCGGGGCAGATCCTGTGCCTGATCGCGGCGTTCTCCGGATGGGCTCCGCTGTTGTACCTGGGGGTCGCGCTGACGATCGCGGGATGGGGCTACGGGCTGTGCGTTCTGGCGCCCATCATCGTGCGCGGCCGCTTCCGCACCTGGCACGCGATCAGCTGCTGGGGTGCGCTGCTGGTGGGCTGGGTCGCACTTCTGACCTTCGCCTACTACCTCTACGACGAGGACTTCACGGTGGGCCGGTTCGCGATCCGGGCGGGCATGTTCGGGGTGCTGCTTCCGATCTACGCGACGGTCGCGCACCGCATGTTCCCGTTCTTCGCCGCCCGCATCCCCGGCTACCGGGCGTGGCAGCCGATGTGGATCCTCGCGGCGCAGTGGCCGTTCTGGATCCTCCACATGGTCCTGGAGGTCACCGACCACCTCCGCTGGCTGTGGCTGGCCGACATCCCGCTGCTCGTCCTGGCGCTGATCTGCGTGTGGCAGTGGTGGCCGCGCGTGCCCGGCCCCGGCCTCACGCGGGTGCTGTTCATCGGATACGCGTGGCTGCCGGTGGGCCTCGCGCTCTACGTCGTACAGAGCCTGAACCTGTTCATCGCCGACGACCGAGTGCTGGGCTACGCGCCGCTGCACACGCTGGCGATCGGCATGTTCGGCAGCCTCCTGGTGGCGATGGCCACCCGCGTCACGCAGGGGCACTCCGGTCGGCCGCTCGTGCTGGTGCCGACGGCGGTGTTCGCGTTCGTGGCGATGCAGGCGGTCGCGCTGCTACGCATCGCGGCCGACATCGACGCGTTCCCCTACGTCACGATGGTGCGCATCGCCGCGGTCGGATGGATCGTGGCCTTCCTGCCATGGGTGGTGCGCTCACTGGCGATCTACCTGCGGCCGCGGAAGGACGGGCGGCCGGGATAAGGCGTTCGCGCCCGTAAGGCCCAAGCATGTGGAACACACCTACTGGCCGTCCGACTGTTCCCGGAGATATTCGCGGAGATACGGAACGGCGAAGTCGACCTGTCCGAGGCCGGCGGGAACGATCAACGAACCGCCGTTATATTCGTTTAGATCCTTTAGATTCTTTTAGAACTCGCCCGGGTGAGCGTGCTCGTCCTATGCGGCGCTCCGGGCCAGGGCCGACGCAATGGCCGCGTCGAAGGCCGTTGCCACACGCGCGAACGCCTCGTCGTAGGAGTCGGCCTGGACTCCCATGGACACCCCGACCGTGTTCTCGCCACCATGGCCCACCGGATCACAGGCACCGTCGACCTTCGTCATCGCGACGAAGATTTCGTCGAGAGCTTCCGGTGACGGGACTCCGGGCCACGGCCGATCGATTTCGATGTCGTATTCCATGGTGGTCACCTGTCGTCGAATCCGTGCTGGCGCATACGAGCCACGGCGTCCTTCCTCCACCGGGTGGCCACTGGGCGTCGACGCCAACAGTACTCGGCCCTTCCCATCGGGGGCAAACAACATGATGTGGCCGCCTTTGCGGTAGTCGACGCGCCATCTTGACGCTCGGCCTTCCGAATCAGCTTCTTGACGTCCTTGTTGGCCACTGATTACTCCGCATGCGCTGCCTTTCAGCCTCGTCGCCCGAGATCTCGGTCGATACGGACGTCTTCGAAGCCACTCGCATGACCGTAGGTCCTGAGATGATTTGCGACGTGCGACAGTGTGTCGTTCCACGCACGAGCCCGTGTCATATGCACACCGGTCTTGACTGCCGGAGTGGCGATTACCCTGGCTCTGACGTGACGATCACCATTCCGCATCGTCGCCCACGATGCGCTCGCGGGTTCGGGCCGCGGTTCGGTGGGCCCAGCCGGTCGTGGCGATGAAGGTCACAGCGACGACCAGCACCCCGCAGATCGCGAGGATCACCCACGCCGGTCGCGCGGCGTCGGACAGGCCCTCCTCGATCGACCCGCGCATACCTGCGAAGGCGACCGTTCCGAAGATCGCCACGCCCAGGGCGGTGCCGATCTGGCGTCCGGTGGAGGTCATGGCCGATGCGAGGCCGGCCTGGGTGCGCGGCATCCCCGCCACCGCGGCGTTGGTGATCGGCACGTTGAGAAGCCCCCAGCCGATCCCGAGGATCCCGTAGACCAGCCCGAGGATCCAGAGACTGGTGTGGTCGCCGGCGCCGACGAGCATGAGGCCGCTCACGGCCATGGCGAGGCCGCCGATCGTCATCGGGAGACGCGTGCCGCGCGCGGCCACCATGCGTCCGGCGATCGGTGCCGACACCGCCACGACTATGGCCAGTGGCAGGGTCATGAGCCCGGCCTCCAGCGCCGTCATGTGGCGCACCTGCTGGAGGTAGAGCGTGTTCAGGAACAGGAACCCGGCGGTGGCGCCGAACACCACGATGGCCGAGACGATGGCGCCCGAGAACGGGGCGCTGCGGAAGAAGCGCAGGTCGATCATGGGCTCGCGCCGCCGTGCCTCCCAGACGATGAGCAGAACGAACGCACAGGCCGAGATCGCGAAGCAGCCGATCGTGCGACCCGAATCCCAGCCCCAGCCGCGCCCCTCGATGAGCCCGAGCGTCAGTGTGGCGAGAAAGACGAAGATGAACAGCTGGGCGCCTGGGTCGACGCGCCGAGGTCGCTCGTCACGCGTCTCGGGGACGAAGCGCGCGGTGAGCACGATGGCCAGGAGGCACACGGGGACGTTCAGCCAGAAGATCGCCTCCCACCCGATCGTCGCCACACTCAGACCACCGACCACCGGGCCCATCGCCATGCTCACCCCCATCGCGATGCCCCACAGGCCGATGGCGCGGGCACGTTCCTTCGGCTGGGTGAAGACGTTGCTGATGATCGAGAGCGCCACCGGGTTCAGCATCGCGCCGCCGACCGCCTGCAGCATGCGCGCGGCGATGAGGGCCTCGGGCGTCGGCGCCAGCGAGCAGAGCACGGACCCCACGCCGAAGGTGAGCAGGCCGGTCTGGAAGACGCGCCGCCTGCCCAGGCGATCGCCCAGCGATCCGCCCAGCATGAGGAGGCTCGCCACCACCAGCGTGTAGGCGTCGATGACCCACTGCAGCTGCGAGGGCGACGCACCCAGGTCGGTGCGGATCGAGGGCAGCGCCACGTTGACCGCGAAGATGTCGACGCCGACGATGAAGAGGCTGAGGCAGCACGACGCCAGCACCACGTTGCGCTGCGGGGCGGTCAGGTCGTCGACCGATCGGGGGCGACTTTGGGTGGAGGCCGGGGTCATGCCTCGGCCGCCACGCGGAGGATCTCGAGCAGGTCGGCCAGCTGGGCCAGCTGATCGTCGTCCAGGGCGGAGAACGCCGGCGGTGCCACCGTGGGGTCGTCGGTCACGGCGCGCACGGCACGGACGCCCTCCTCGGTGATGGTGACGTACTTGATGCGGCCATCGGAGTGGTGGGGACGTCGCTCCACCAGAGCGAGCGCCTCGAGGTCGTTGATGATCCCCGTCATCGCCGAGGCGTCGACCCCCATCCGGGCGGCCAGGTCGCGCTGGGTCACGTCGGCGATGGCCACGCGGCGCAGAGCACGGAAGCGGCTGAACGGGATGTCGATCACCCGGCTGATCCGCGCACGCGACTCGGCGGCGTGGTCGCGGACGAGGCTGTTCATGGTGAACCAGACCTCGGCGGCCGTGGGCGCTTCGGCGGAACTCGCGGACGTTTTCCTTGTGGACATACAATGATTGTACTCGTACAAAGAATTGTCACGCCCCAGCGAGACGCAAGGAAGAGCCCAGGAAATCCGCAACTGGCCTGGTCCAGACGTGTCCCCGGTATCGATCGGTGTTTCTCGAACGGCGCCGTTTCTCGTTGCGAGAAACGGCGCCGTTCGAGAAACAACCGAGCCATCGTGCCCGGTTCGTCACGAAGCCGACGTGCAGGCGCTCGGGCGAAACGTGCTGTGCACTGCCCTGGATGGGTGGAGACCCTTGTGTACTCGAACGCCACCGCCACACCGCATGACAGAGCCGCCGACTTCAACAAACACCTGAAGCGATCAGCGCACTCGCGATGATCGGCCGGACATCGGCGATACCCGGTGCGGCTTTATGCGGCGGCGTTGTTCACGCAGGTAGCGGCGGCGTCGATGAGCGCGGCACGCGCGATCTCCTGGGCCTTGGCGGCGCTGATGTCGGCCTCGATCCCAGCGGCCATCGTGAGTCCGTCATCTCCCCTACCGATCGCCGGATCCAGGAAGCGACCGTCACGAGAAACCTCGATGTGGATACGGACGAGCGTATCGTCGTCGACAGGCCCGGGGGCCGGGACGAGAACGAATACATCGCGGATCATGATCAGTAGTGGCGCCCGGTTCTACGCGGCGGCGCGGGCTAACGCGGACGCGATCGCGGCGTCCAACGCGGTCGAAACCGTCGTGTAGGCCTGGTCATAGGTATCTGCCTGTACGCCCACCGACACGCCCACTTCATTCCTGCCGCCAGAGCAGACGGGATCGATCACTCCCGGGGCGTTCACCATCGCCACATGGATCTCATCCAGCGCATCCGCGGGAACGACCCCCGGCCATGCCCTGTCGATGGAAATCTCGAACTCCACGCCGATCACCTGTCTTCGAATCCATGCTTGCGCATCCGGGCCACCGCATCCCGCCTCCAGCGGGGGCTGCTCGGTGTCGATGCCAACGTTACCGAGATGAGTGGTGCCACGGATTCGCGGCGTGGTGCGTGCCCCCGGTGGCGCGGATGCGCCACCGGACACCTCGGAAAGGACACCACCCTGACCGTCGGTGTCCGGCGGCGCCCCGCATCCACCGATGACGCGCCCCACATCCACGATCCCATGGCACCACTCATCAGCCTCTCCATCAGATGCACAGAGCATGACGTGGCCGCCCTTCAGGTACGTCACCCTCCACCCTTGCCGCTCCGCCTGCCGGATCAGCTTCCTGACGTCCTTGTTGGCCACTCCCGTGACGGTATGCCGCAACGTCCTTCGTGACTGCCTCGAGATGTATCGCTTCTCCAACGAGTTCGCTCCAAAGTCACGATGCGTCGTCGGCGCGTCCGCAGACTGTCCGGCACAGGGTTCCCGTGCCGAGGAATGGCGGTATCACGGGGTTCCGCCTCCTTCCCATGCATGCGTCCTCAGAACGCGGTACCTTGCCGGTGTCAAACGCGCTTTACTCCCTCCGCACGCGGACCGATCAAGGAGCGTATGGAACCCCGAAGTACCGACACACCTCGACGCCGTTACCGCGATGGCGAGGTGTGCAGCTAAGTGATCTGGATCCTCTCGATCCTCCTGGGCCTCGTGATCATCCTCGTGATCACCGCGGCCACCGCATACTTCGTGGCGCAGGAGTTCGCCTACATGTCGGTGGACCGTGCCGCACTGACCGCGGCCGCCACCAACGGTGACGCCGGGGCGGCGCGCGCCCTCACCATCACCCGGCGCACGTCGTTCCTGCTGTCGGGCGCGCAGCTCGGCATCACCGTCACCGGCCTGCTCGTCGGCTACGTAGCCGAACCGCTCATCGGATCGGCCATCGGCGACGCACTGGGCGGCGTGGACGTGCCGCGCGGCGTGGGCATCGCCGTGGGCACCGTGCTGGCCCTGATCCTGTCGACGTTCATCCAGATGCTCTTCGGCGAGCTCTTCCCGAAGAACCTCTCCATCTCGAACCCTCAGCCGATCGCCACGTCGCTGGCGCCCTCCACGCGCTGGTACCTGCTCATCTTCGGGCCCATCGTGAAGGTGTTCGACGGAGCCTCCAACCTGCTGCTTCGGGCGCTGCGGATCGATCCGGTGCACGACGTCGAGTACTCGGCCACCCGCGGCGACCTGGAGCACATCGTCGCCGACTCGCGTGAGAGCGGCGACATCCGGCCCGAGCTGTCGCTGCTTCTGGACCGCATCCTCGACTTCCCCGACCAGACCGTGGAGCACGCCATGATCCCGCGTGCGCGGGCCGGCGTCGTCGACCCCGAGACCACCATCCGCGAGGTGCGCGAGCTCATGGCCACCGGGCACACGCGCTACCCGGTCGTGGATGAGGACGACGTCATCGGTATGGTGGCCCTCACCGACCTCCTGGACGTCACCGACGACGCGGTTCTGGACCGCCCGGTGACCGACGTCATGAGCGCACCGCTCCTCATCCCCACCACCATGCGCCTTCCCGACGCGCTCGTGACCCTGGCCGGCCGCACGCGCCGGCTGGCGTGCGTCATCGACGAGTACGGGGGCTTCGCCGGGGTGCTGGCCCGCGAGGACCTTGCCGAGGAGATCGTCGGCGAGATCACCGACGAGCACGACCCCGAGCCGCAGGTCGATCCCTACCAGCGCCGCCTGGACGGGTCGTGGCTCCTTCCCGGTGACATGCCCTACGACGAGGTCGAACGCATCCTGGATGTCGAGCTCCCCGAGGGCGACTACGAGACCCTCGCCGGCGTGGTCATCGCCCGCTTCGGCAGCCTGCCCCGCGTCGGGCAGGAGGTGCGGCTGCTCCTTGAAGGTGACCCCGCCGACTTCGCCCTGGCCGACGAGATCACGGGAGACGTCCTGGTGCTGCAGGTGCTGAAGGTCGAGCGCCACGTGCCCTCGCTGGTGCGCGTGCGGGTGCTGCCCGTCGAGGAGGCCGGCATCCCCGAGGATCTGCGCGGCCCCGACGGCACCACGGTTCGCCGCCCCGCCGAGTTCGCCGAGGGCGGTGAGGACGAATGAGCCCCGTCGTCGTGGTCATCGCCACCATCGCCATCATCGCCCTGTCGGCCGTGTTCGTGGCCGTCGAATTCTCACTGATCGCGGCACGCCGCCACCGGTTGGAGGAGGCCGCCCTCACCAGCCGCTCGGCGCGCGCCGCGGTGCGCAACTCGGCCGAGCTCACCGTCGTGCTGGCCGGATCCCAGCTGGGCATCACCGCCTGCACGCTGGCGCTCGGTGCCATCACCAAACCCGCCGTGCACCACTGGCTGCAGGGGCCGCTCGACGACCTGGGCATGCCGACATGGGTCGCCGACGCGTCGTCGTTCCTGCTGGCGCTCGCCATCGTCACCTTCCTGCACCTCGTGATCGGCGAGATGGCGCCGAAGTCGTGGGCCATCGCCCACCCCGAGCGGTCGGCCATCATGCTGGCGGCGCCCATGCGGGCGTTCATGTGGGTGTTCCGGCCCATTCTCAACTGGCTGAACGAGGCCGCCAACTGGTGCGTGCGGAAGGTCGGCATCACGCCGGTGGACGAGGCGGCATCCGGCCAGGACCGCGACGCGCTGCGACATCTGGTGGAGCACTCGGCCAACGTGGGCGCGCTCGACGCCGGCTACTCGCGCTGGCTGTCGGACGCCCTCGACCTCGAGAGCGCCACCATCGGCGACCTGCTGCGCCCCGGCTCGCCCCCCGCGGCGCTTCCCACCGACGCCACCGCCGGCGACGTGCGGGCGCTGGCCAAGCGGTCGGGCCACATGCGCATCCTGCTCCACGAGCCGGGCGCACCCAACGAGATCTCGGGCGTGGTCCACGTGAGGGACGTGCTCTTGGCCGACGACGACGCACCGGTGACCGCACAGGCCCGACGGCCCTTCCACCTCATCACCACCACCCCGATCTCGTCCGGGCTCGAACAGATGCGCGGCAAGCGCCAGCACCTGGCGGTGGTGACCGATCAGGCCGGCCACTACCGCGGCGTGGTCACCCTCGCGGACCTCCTGCGCAAGCTCTTCCCCGCCGCGGCCTGACGTCGGCCATCGACCGCGCCCTGGCCGCGCCCGGCCCCCAGAGCCAGCGTGACGCTCACGGGGCCATCGAGCGCAACCACCTCGAGTGGCGCCTCGACCCCACCGGCGAGTGGACGCACCCGGATGTCGCCGTCCACGAGGGGCCCATCGTGGTCTTCTGCCAGGAGGGCTACTCGTCCCGCCTCGCGGTGGCCTCGCTGGTGGACATCGGCGTCGAGGATGTCCACGGCATAAAGGGCGGCTTCGCGGCCTGGATCGCGGCCGGGCTGCCGGTCATGTCACTCTGACGACGGCGGCGGAGCTGGAGGGTGCCGCCGGGTCGGACCCGCATCGACGGATCGAACGCCGCGGCACCCCACGCGCACATCGGACCGCCGGGGCGATGGCGTTTTTGACCCAGGGCGCCATCGCCACGGCGATTCGCGTCCCGCCTCCCTTGCATGGCGGGACGCCCGTCGTGAGTGCCGACACCGCAGGACTAAGGCAGGTCGGCGTCTCACGTCGGGATCTCGGGGCCTAGGGTTCCGTGCCGGATCCGCTGTGCGGTCCGGATCTCACCGGGGCCAGGTCGTGTGGCTCGGCGCGGGAGGCGATCGGGGCGCCAGAGCCCACGCTGCCACGACGGGCGCCTCGTGCAGGCGCGTCGCGGGGGCGTTCCGCCCGCCACATCATCAGGGAATGCGCGACCCGGGTCATCACGCCACCTCCGCCAGTGGCCAGCCGGCCGACGCGAGACGTCCGGCGACGCGGTATCGGTCGATGGAGGCCACGTTGTCGGGTGGTGACTCGGTCACGATCGTGAGCATCACCTCGTCGGGTGGCGACATATCGGTCGCCATCTCGGGCATCGCCGTCATCAGAGAGCCCATCTCCTCGGCTGTGAGCCGCTCTCCGAGTACGCACATGAGGCCGGGTCGATCGGTGTTTGGAACACCGTCGGGGTAGGCGGAGCGCACCCAGGCCAGCGCACGCTCGACGAACACTCCTTGATATGTGGAGGGCATTGTGTGTTCCTTCCGTTGCCATCTGCTCAGGTTCAACGACGCACCGGGTCGGGCGGCCCGGCCGTCCGCGTCAGGCTCCGGATGGCGCGGGGGAAACGCCATCGGGAGACCTGTCCATCCCTCCGCTGCCCGACCCGTCGAGACCACCACGACCCGACATCCGTCAATCCAGTGAGCGGCGGAGGGATGACTTTTGGGACCTTGCTTACCCATGGCGAAACCCTGATCGGGAATCGATTCCCGTTGCACGTACCCGCAGACAAACCGAGCGGTGACGTGCTTGGCCCGATGTCCAGAGGCCGGCTCAGGTGGAGGATTTCCGTGATTTTGTGCGTGTCGATCCGCGATCTGCGCCGTGTACCGCCGGTTGACGACACTCCCTCACAGTGAGGGACGATCCGGCATCGGGCTCGGTGTCTGCCCCGTGCCCGCCCGGCGGATAGGCTCTTCCTCGGTGCGTCGCGTGGAAGAACAGCGGTCCCGGGTGACCTCGCTCTCCGCGATGTCCGCCGCCGGAATACCGATCAGGGGCTCCGCATGAGCCTGTCGCCGGAGGTCAACGCGTTCCTCGAACGACGCCGGCGTCGGTTCCGGATCTTCTCCAACGAGACCATCGCCGCGCTGGTGCTGGTGCTGGCGACCGTCGTCGCCCTGCTCTGGGCGAACTTCGGCCCCGACTACGAGCACTTCTGGGAGACCGTCGCCGGCTTCGACTTCGGGTTCACCGAGTTCGAGCTGACGCTCCACGCATGGGTCGACGAGTTCCTCATGACGCTGTTCTTCTTCGTCATCGGCCTCGACGTGCGGCGCGAGCTCAGCATCGGCGATCTGCGGGTGCCGGGACGCGCGATCCTGCCCGTGGCGGCGGCCATCGGCGGGCTCATCGTTCCGGCCGCGGTCTTCCTGCTGTTCACGCAGGGCACGCCGGAGGCCGACGCGTGGGGAACCGTCATATCGACGGATACGGCCTTCGCCCTGGGCATGCTGGCACTGATCGGCCCGCGCAACGCCCCACGACTGCGCCTCTTCCTGCTGGCAATCGCGGTGGTCGACGACATCGGCGCCCTGCTCGTCATCGCGGTCTTCTACACCGCCGACCTCAACGTGGTGGCGCTCGGAGTGGCGGTGATCGGCCTCCTCTGCATCTTCCTGCTGCAGCGCGCCGGCGTCTGGCGCGTTCCCCCCTACCTCGTCGTCGGTCTGGTGGTCTGGTACGCCGTCCACGAATCGGGCGTCCACGCCACCCTGGCCGGCGTGCTCATCGCGCTGCTCATGCCGGTGTACGACACACGTCGCCGGGACGTCGGTCTCGCGTCAGAGCTCTTCAGGCTGTTCCGGCAGTCGCCGTCGCCCATCGCCGCGCAGGTGATGCGCGACTCGCTGGTGCACGCCATCCCGCTGAACCAACGGCTGACGACGGCACTTCAACCGTATGTGAGCTTCCTCGTCGTGCCCCTCTTCGCGCTGGCGAACGCGGGCATCATCCTCTCGTCGGGCGCGGTCGAGGGCGCGCTGGAGTCGCCTCTCACGTGGGGGATCATCGTGGGCCTGGTGCTCGGCAAGCTCGTCGGCATCACCGGTACATCGCTGCTGGTCATGAGGTTCGTCCCGAAGTCGCGGCTGCCCGGTCTGGACTTCCCGCGGATCGCCGGCATCGGCGCCCTGACCGGGATGGGCTTCACGATCTCGCTCCTGGTGGTGGGGCTGGCTCTCGACGATCCGCTTCAGCAGGCCGAGGCGCGAATCGGTGTGCTGATGGCGTCGATCGTCGCCCTGGGCGCGGCGTTCGTCATCTTCCGGCTGGGTGATCGCTTCGCGCCACTCGAGAAACCCGCCGCCCAGCGCCTGCCCCGACCGGTCGATGTCGAGTCGGACCACATCTTCGGCGACCCGGACGCACCCGTCACCCTTGTCGCCTACGCCGCGATCAATGACGCCTACCGGCACGGTCCGGCGGAATCGCTTCGGATGGCGTCCGAGGACCGTGCCCGCGACGGACGGATGTGCGTGGTCTTCCGGCACTACGCCCGCACCCCGGAGGAGGTCTTCGGCGGCCTCTGCCTGGAGGCGGCCGCCCGGCAGGGCCGGTTCGGGATGATGCATGACGCGCTCCTGAAGGCCGGAGGCGACCCGGACATGGACTCCGCACTGGACATCGCTCGCCGGATCGGATTGGACGTCGAGTCGTTCCGACGCCGCGTGGAGCAGGCTGTCGATGAGGCCCAGGTGAATGACGACACGCTCGACCTGGGTGACGATCCCGAGGACACGGGACCGGTGTACTTCCTGCAGGGCGAGCGCATCCCCTCGGGCCAGAACAGCTGGCACCTGGCCCGCCGCCTGGAGGATGCGACCCGCGCCGCGGCGGCGAACCGCCCGGAGGCCACGGAGCCGACGTCTTCGTAGAGGCCCAGTGAGTACGACGTCCGGAGGAACGTGTCCTGCCGGGTGCCAGGCACGCAGTAGGACACCCCTCCGTTGGCAGACGGTTCCCGTGTGCCCCGGCGAGCGACCGAGGCGACGTCCGGCGACGTCGTGCGAGTAGCTTGAGATCGTGGGTCCCGCCACACGGGACGGGACGTCCTCGACGGTCATCCAAGGAGCACGTTCATGTCGGTCATCGCCATCGTCGGAGCCGGGCCGGGACTGGGGTTGGCGTCCGCCCGCCGCTTCGGACGCGAGGGCTTCCGCGTCGCCCTGATCGCACGCACCGGCGAGAAGCTGGAGCGGCTTACCGACGAGCTGAAGGCCGACGGCATCGACGCCCAGGGATACGTCGGCGACATCCTGGACCGTGACTCGCTGACCGGGGCCCTGCAGGCCGCGGCCGACGAGCTCGGCCCGATCGAGGTGCTGCAGTTCAGCCCCATCCCGCAGATGGACTACCTGCGGCCCGTGGTGGAGACGACCCCCGACAACCTGGCGGCCGCCACCGCCTTCTCGATCGTCGGTCTCAGCACGGCGGTGCAACAGGTGCTGCCGGGTATGGAGGAGCTGGGGCGCGGCACCGTCCTGTTGGTGAACGGCAACAGCGCCGTCACGCCGAACGCCACCTACGCGGGCACGTCGGTGGCCTTCGCCGGCGAGTCGGCCTACGGATCGATGCTGCACGATGCGCTCGCGCCCGAGGGCATCCACGTGGGGCAGCTCATCGTCCCCGGCGTCATCGGAGGCGACGACCCGCTGTTCGCGACCGACGCCCTTGCCGAGCGCCTGTGGCGGATCCACACGGAGCACGGCGCGTTCCGCACAACCGTGGGCGCGACCACCTGACATGGCCCTCATCTTCGTCACCGGGGCCTCCACCGGGCTGGGGCTCGCAACGGCCGAGGCACTCGCGACAGAGGGCCACGATGTGGTGGTGCATGCGCGTGGCCCCGACCGCTTCGACGACCCGTCGATTCCCGAGCGCATGCACGGCGTGGTCTACGGCGATCTGTCGCGCCCCTACGGGACGATGGATGTGGCCAGCCGGGCCAGCGCCTTCGGACACTTCGACGCCGTCATCCACAACGCCGGGACGACGGACGCGGACCGCACGTGGTCGGTCAACGTCGACGCGCCGTTCACGATGGCCGTCGTCATGCCGCGCCCGTCCCGGATCATCGTGGTGAGCAGCGCCGTGCACCGGTCGGGCTCCTCACACGCGAACGACGGCCGGCTCCCGATCGGGCCTGTCGCCTACAACACCAGCAAGCTCTACGTGACCGCGTTCACCATGGCCCTGGCGCGACGGTGGCCGGACGTGATGGCGCACGCCCTCTGCCCCGGTTGGGTGCCCACCCGCATGGGTGGCCCGCACGCACCCGACGACCTGGCAGAGGGGCACCGCACCCAGCGCTGGCTCGCGACCGCCGACGAGCGAGAGATCGAGCCGCGCACCGGCGGCTTCTGGTTCCACATGGAGCCGAGCGAGATGCACCCCGCCGCGACAGACCCCGACTTCCAGGACGCCGTGGTCCGTTCGTTGGAGTGGTACACGGGGATGCGGCTTCCGGCCTGATCGGACCGAACGGCCCTCACGGGCCCGTGAGGGCCAAAGGCACCACGGCGACTCCGTCCGCGCGACGATAGGCGTGGTCGCCCGTCGTGATGACGACGCGGTCGACCAGCCGATCACCGATCTGCGCGTGCAGCCAGTTGAGATGACGGACGTCGCGTTCTGCTTTACATTTCGACGCGCTTCTACTTTGCATCTCGACGCCCCCGCATCGAACCCCGGCGTGCGCCCGGGGGGGATGGGTGTCCTACCTGGTGCCAAGCTGCGAGGATGCGGTGAGCGATGGGCCTGCAACGGGGCAAAGGTGCCGGCTCCGAAATCCCGTTGACTGCGAGCGGGTGAAGACCCTGGAAACTCCAGCAATCGTTGTGTGTCCAAACTGTGTCGTGGCGGGTCAGCGAGGTCCGGGGCGTCCCTCGGCCCGGGCCGACGGGGTAAAGGCGCCAGGCACCATTGCCCCGCTCGGCCATCGCAGGAGCGTCACCCAGCAGCGAATGAACGTCCAGCGGCCCTGTCTCCGCAGCCACCAGACCACCGACGCATCGCCTCTACACCAGGTGTTCGGCCAGTTCCGCCCGGATCGCGTCCGGCGACAGATCCTCGCCGCCGTTCATCCGTGACAGGAGATCCTTGATGATCTCCTTGGCGCGTTCCTTCGTCTGACCGGCGAGGAAGCCGTCGAAGACGTTGTCGCCCGCCAGCGCCCGGTTGAACTCGGTGTCGCGGTTGTGGTCGTTCAGCTCGGTGTAATAGACCACGCGGTAGGTGCGGTTGTAGTGCGCCTCGCGGTAGATCTCGAACATGACCTTGTCCGCCGCGCGGATCGCCTGCGTGCTCATCCGGTGAACCCACCTCTCATCGACGACAAACGGTCAGAAATGACGGCGCGTACGGGGCAGGTTACCCCACCCCGTGGCGCCAACCTCGCCGCGCCCGACGGCCCGTGACCGTCACGGGCACACGCGGTCAATCCTCACCTCCGGCCACCATCGGCACCCGCGGCTCGGCACCCAGCTCCTCACGGAGCTGACGCTCGAGCTCGGCCAGCCGCTCGTCAATGGTCGACATGGTCCTGTTGTGCTTGATCATGTCCTCGCGGTACCGCTGCAGGAAGTAGCCGATGGTCTCGACGCGGATCTTGATCGATCCGGACGCCTTGTTCTCGTCGATGTCCTTGAAGCAGAAGTACGGCGTGCCGTTGGCCTGGACGGTCTCCTCCACCACCGTGTAGATCGGGGCGTCGTGACCGCACTTGAACGACGAGAGCTCCAGCGCCACCAGGTTGGGATGCCGTGCCACGTACTTGGCGGCCCAGACCTTGCGGGAGGTGTTCTCGGAGTAGCTGTTCTTCCAGACGTCGGTGATGTCGAAGGCGTCCTGGATGCGCCCGGCGGCGATGTCCTCGCCGAAGAGCTCCTCCATGAGGTCGTCGTCGATCGGCAGCGAGTCCTGGGTGAAGACCGGGTAGCCGATCTTCTGGAACTCGGCCAGGATCTCGTGGTTGACGCCCGGGTCGTTGTGATACGGACGTCCGAGCACGACCACGCCGAGACGATCCTCGGCAGCGAGCTTGTCGAGCACCTCACGGGCATTCGACCGGACGCCGGCGTCGAAGTCGCGCTGGGCCTGGTAGGCCGCCTCGACGGCACGGGTGTGCTCGCCCTGGCTCAGCCCCAGGATGTCCTTCCACTCGTCCCACATCTGCTTCTCGAAGAGCTTGGGCTCGTCGATGTTCACGAACGTGTTGACGTACTTGATGCCGAGCTCCGCGAAGAGGTCGCCCTCCTTCGTGAAGGCCGCCTTCACGGCCTCGGGAGTGGCGGTCACCGTGGGGCACGCCCGGTTCGACTGCGTGCACGACAGGTGGCTCTGGAGCGCGTCGATCATCGGGAAGAAGATCACGTCGAGCGGCTTCTTCTTGTGCACCACGTTCAGCAGGTTGTGCACGTGCGGGATGCCGACCTTGGATGGGAAGCACGGGTCGATGGCACCGCGCTTGGCGCCCTGCTTGTACATCTCCTCGTTGGTGAAGCTGGAGTAGACGAGGTTCTTCGGCTGGACGCCCAGGCTCTCGAAGTACGCCGAGATCATCGGGTTGATCGAGTACTGGTTCAGCACGCGCGGGATGCCGATGCGGAGCTCCTCGCGCTTCGCCACCAGCTCGTTGCGCCGCTTCTGGGCCGCGGTGATCGCCCGCTTGTGCGGCGGGTCGGCCACCATGGGCGGGTTCTGGCTGCGCCAGACGGCCTCACCGACCAGCTCGCAGAAGTTGGGGTTGACCTTGGCGGTCGAGTCCATGCCCTTCTTGATCACCTTCATCGACTCGACGTCCTCCACGAGGCCGCGCTCGCAGGAGTTGCCGACGATGAGGCGCTTGACCCCGACGGGGATCGGGATCTTGGACGGCCGGTCCGACTCGTCCACGTCGGAGCCCTCCACCGTCACGTCGATGAACGTGCGCAGACACTTGTTCTTGCAGAAGTAGCAGCGCGTGTCCTCGTTGCGGTGGGTGATGAACGAGATGTCGCGCACCTTGTCCATGCCGATGAACTCGGTCTCGCGGCCGTTCTCCCACAGGCGGACGGCCTCGATGCCGGCTCCGATGGCGCCGCTCTCACCGCAGTGCTGGTGCACGATGACCCGTGGCTGGGTCTCCTTGCCCTTGAAGCGCGACTCGATGAAGTCGACCTGCGCCTTCACCGCCGCCAGGTTGTGCTGGGTGCCACCCTGGAGGACGAAATTGGTGCCCAGGCCGGCGATGTTCGGGATCTGCGACACGTAGAGCCAGATGTTCTTGGGGAGCACGGCCGCGAGACCGGCCATGATCTCCTCGGGCTTCCACCCCTGGCGCTGGAAGTCGACGATGTCGGACTGCATGAACACCGCGCAGCCGTACCCGAAGGTGGGCATCGTCTGCGCCTCGAACGCGATGTCGGCGTAGTCGTAGACGCTGTAGCCGAAGCCCTCCGCCGTCGACTGCAGGAAGTAGCCGTTGCCGGCCGAGCACTGCGTGTTCAGCTTGAAGTCGACGACGCGGCGGTTCTTCAGGATGATCAGCTTGATGTCCTGGCCACCGACATCGACGAGCACGTCCACGTCGTCGTAGAACTGCAGCGCCGACTCGGTATGCGCCACCGTCTCGACCAGCGCCACGTCCGCGCGCAGGGTGTCCTTGAGGATGTCCTTGGCGTAGCCGGTGGTGCCGATGCCCATCACCTTCAGCTCGGCGCCCTGGTCGTTGACGTACTTCTCGAGCTCGCCGAGCACCTCCTGGGTGTCGACGATCGGGTTGCCCTTCGAGAGCTGGTAGCTCTTCACGAGGACGTTGCGGTCCTTGTCGAGAAGGACGGCCTTGGTGGAGGTGGAGCCACCGTCAAGACCGACGAACGCCTCGACGACCTCGCCCTTCTCGAAGGTCACCGGTTCGAACTTGTGGACCTTGTAGCGCTCCTTGAACTCCTCGAGCTCCTCTGTGGAGTCGGACAGCCCCTTGCTCCCCGACGCGGCCTTCTCCTCGAGGCGGCCGACGTCGATGTAGTGGCGAAGAAGATGGGTGCCGCGGTAGACGCCGACGTCCGGGCCCTCGCTGAGGCCGAACTCGACGGCGCCGAGCGCCGCGAAGTACTGGGCGTTGTCCGGGACCTTGATGAGGTCACGGGGGTCGACGCCCTCGGGAAGCGGTGTGCCCCGCTCCTCCCAGATCGGCGGTATGTTGTCCTTCCAGGCCTCCACCATTCCGCGGATGTAGGTGTTCGGACCGCCGAGCAGCAGTACCTCGGGGAGGAGGGTGTTGCCGCGGGTGAGCACCGACAGGTTCTGCCCGATGATCGCGTCGAACAGCGACGCCATCAGCTGGTCGTTGGGCACCCCCATCTTCTGGAGGGAGTTGATGTCGGTCTCGGCGAACACGCCGCACTTGCCGGCCACGGGGTGCAGCTTGATGCCGCTGTAGGCCATCTCGGACAGCTGATCCGGCGGGATGTGGAGCTTGGCGTTGATCTTGTCGATGACGGCGCCGGTACCGCCGGCGCACTTGTCGTTCATCGACGGGATTTTCTTTTTCTTACCGGTCTCGGGGTCTTCCTTGAAGATGATGATCTTCGCGTCCTGGCCGCCGAGCTCGATCACCGAGCCGCACGCCGGGTAGAGCTTCTCGACCGCCAGCGAGACCGCGTTGACCTCCTGCACGAACTTCGCTCCGATACGGGGCGCGATGCCCGATCCGCCCGAGCCGGTGATGAACACCCGCATCTCGTCGTACGGCACCGGGAAGTCCGACTCGATCATCGTGAGGAACTCGAGGCACTTCTCGGGCTGTTTGGTCTCGTGGCGCTGGTAGTCCTGCCAGAGGATCTCGTCCTTGACGTGATCCACCACCACGGCCTTCACCGTGGTCGAGCCGACGTCCAGCCCCACGTAGAGGCGTGGATCCGCCATCAGCGGGCCCCCGCCATTTCGAGCTTGGTGCTGGTCAGCTTCTCCTCACCGCTCTTGAGCGCGGCCACGTGACGCAGGAAGTTGGCGGCGGTACCCACCGTGCCCGTGTAGTGGGGCACCTTGTAGAGCGGACGCTTGAGGTCCGGGTGCTCGTCGGCGTAGGCGCGGGCCTCCTCCAGCGTGACGCCGGTCTCCTCGATGACCTTCTCGATCTCCTGCTTGGCCTTGACCTTGGCCTCGCCGAGCGCCATCTGCACGCGGCTGTGGGCGTTGATCTCGCCCTCGCCGGAGGTCTCGACGGGCAGGTAGATGATGTCCTTGTAGAGGTTCACCACCGCGGACTGCACGCCGTCGGACTGCGTGGAGGGCATGCAGCCGAAGGGCTTCAGGGACAGCACCATGTGGCACATGTCCTTGTTGGAGTAGTAGATGTTCTTCGCGACCTCGAGGTGGCCCTCGCCGCCGCCCGCACGCGAGTTGTAGAGCGGGTGACCCAGGCGCTGCAGCTCGTACTGGTCGGTGAGCTCGTGCGGGATGCCGCCCAATGCGTCACGAAGACGATTCCACTCGCGCTTGAAGATCATCTCGGCGGCGGTCAGCTTGGCGTTCTTCTTGTTGGCCGTCCACGAGTTCGCCATCCGCTTGTCGATGCGCCACGCCGACGGCATGGCCTCGTCGTCGGTGACGCCGGAGCGGTCCTTGTTCATCTGCTTGGCCTGGTGGATCATGTACATGATCCAGGTTCCCACCGGTTCGACGAGAACCTGGGCGCCCTCGCGCTCCAGGAACGGGAACATGTTGAAGTTGCCGTCGCCCTCGGTGGTCTGGGCCCAGAACTCACCGGTGATCTTGACGATCGGTTTCACCAGGGTGCGGTCCACCTGCACCGAAGTGTCGATCTTCTCGCCGAGGTCGGTGAACGCCTCCGCGTAGTCCTTTCCGTACAGCTGGTCCAGGAACTTGCCGACCATGTCCGCCTTGCCGCGAAGCATGAACTTGAGGAGGCTGCCGCTGGCGCCGTCCAGCTCGTAGGTCTGCTTGGTGCGGAAGATCTCCTCGAGGTCGTCCGTCGCGGAGTTGACCGCGGTGTTGGTCGACCCCTCCTCGATCTCGAACGGGCGGGTCTGGTAGCCCACGTCGTTGATGAGGTCGCCCATGTTCATGGCGTTCAGGATCGCGAGGAAGAAGTCGGTGTTCATCTCGAGCCCGGCGCCGGCCTCGGACTGGCTGAGACCACCGGACTGCTGGAAGAGCATCACGCGGAAACCATCGAAGCCCGAGTTGCGAAGCGCCAGGCGGTACTCGGCCTCGTACATGCCGAAACGACAGGGGCCGCAGGCGCCCGCCGTGATGAACACGTAGTTGTCGAGGATCTCCTGGCGGGACTTGCCGTCCTCCTCGAGCTTCTGCAGGTACTGCACGAGGTTGCCGACGGTGAAGTAGGTGGGGTTGCACTGGCCGTTGTTGCCGTACTCCTTGCCCAGCTGGAAGGCGCGCACGTCGGGGACGGGCAGCGGCTCGACCGAGTAACCGAGCCCGGCGAGCGCTCCTCGGATGAGCTGTTCGTGCTTCCAGGTGAGCCCTCCGAAGAGAATCGTGGTGTGCGCGCGCTGATCGCCCGTGAAGTCGTGCTCCACGGGACGGGCGAAGTGCTCGCGCTCGGGAAGCGCGACGCCCATCTCGTCCATCAGCTTGGCGCGCTCATCCTCAAGTCGCTTGCGGATGATCTCCTCGACGCGGTCCGAAGCCGGGCGCGGAGGAGCGGTGGTCGGGCTCTTGCCGTTGTCAGCAGACATCGATCACCTCGCGGTATTTGTTGTTCGGCGCGTTTCTCCCTGTCGAAACTAGGCCGACCCGCAAGGACCCTCAATCGGTATTAACAACGGTGGTTTTCGACGTGAAAACACCCGTCGTGACTACGTAGTCAGACGCAAAAGCCCTGCTCGATGTTTCGGGCCCTTCGGCCTCCGAACCAGGCCCGCGGGCGAGAGATCAGCCGCGAATTGCGCGCTCGGCCGGCCGCCCGAGGGCCGATCCGCGGACCCTGCGCTTCGCGAGCAGCGTCTC
This sequence comes from uncultured Bifidobacteriaceae bacterium, assembly GCA_964531025.1. Lineage (GTDB taxonomy): Bacteria > Actinomycetota > Thermoleophilia > Miltoncostaeales > Miltoncostaeaceae > CALMEC01. The sequence goes on from CAZHDY010000003.1 coordinate 62,981, forward strand.
GTGGTAGAGGTCGCTGACCTGCTGTGCGACGCCCGCCCACGCATAGCGCTCGACGGTGAGCGCACGTCCACGGCGACCCCAGTCGGCGCGCAGGCCGGGATCGCGCAGCACCTCGTCCAACCCGTCGGCCAGCGCCGCCGGATCGTTCATCGGGACGAAGCGCCCCGGCATGCCGTCGCGGATCACCTGACGGAAACCGACGTTGTCGGCGCAGACGATCGGGATGCCGCTGGCGGCGGCCTCGATCAGGATCACGCCGAACGACGCCAGGGTGCAGGGGGCGGCCAGCACGGTCGCCTCGCGATAGCGGCGCGGAAGGTCGTCGTGGATGAGGCCCAGCCACTCCACGCGGTCGGCCACACCCAGCTTCTGGGCGAGGGCCTCGTCGCGCCGACGGGTGGGTCCCGTACCGGCGACCTGCACGATCACGTCACGTCCCCGCCTGCGCAGGATGGCCAGGGCCTCCAGCAGGTGGTCCAGCTGGTTGCGCGTCTCGAGGCGCGCAACGAAGAGGATGCGGGCCGGCCCCTCGGGCGACGGCTCGTCGGCGGCAAGGGGACGGAAACGGTCGCAGTCCACGCCGTTGGGGATGATGTCGAAGCCGCCGCCGAACGTCTTCTCCAGCGAGTCGATGCACGCCTGCGACACGGCGATCCGGCGGTCCAGCTTGCCGAGCGTGCGGTTGAGGCGTCCTCCCACCCACCGGTAGGACCAGTGATGGCCCCCCTCGGTGTAGGTGTGGAAGGTGCCCACCGTCACCGGGGAGCTGCTTCGGTTGATGGCCTGTCGCGCGTTCAGCGCGCCCACCAGCCCCTGGACATGCACCACGTCCGCGCCCTCGAGCACGTTGGCCATGCGCCAGGGCGCGACCGGCGTCTGCCGTGCCACGGAGCCGTTCTGCGGGATGGGGATCGCCCAGCCCAGACGAAGGGTGCGATAGCCGTGGTCACCGTAGGCACGATTGTCGATCTCGCGCAGCACGTCACGCTTCTCGGAACGACCGGTGATGACGGTCACGTCGTGGCCCAACGCCACGAGTTCGCGCGAGAGGAAGTGGACGTGCTCCGAGATGCCACCCAGGATCGGGTAGGCGTACTCGGTCACCATCGCGATGCGAAGGCCCGGGGTTTGGGTCACCCTGGGAGGTTACACCCGCACCGTGACGTGATCCCGCAAGGGGTCCGCTGTGACGACCTCGGCACCGGCGACGTAGACACCTCGACATCCGGCACGAGGAGATCGTCATGAGCACACACCGCAAGAGCTGGGCCCGCCCCGCCATCACCGTCGCCGCCCTGGGCGCCGCCGTGGCGATCCCCCTGGCGTTCGGCCTCGGGGACGAGGCCCACGGAGCAGAGGGGGAGCTGGAGCGGTTTCCCACCTGCGGTGCGCTGACCGAGTACGCGAGCAACGCCGCCATCGCCGACGTGGAGCGCCAGGTGCGGGCGTTCGACATCCCAATGCCGTCCGTCGCGGACGCCACGGCCGGCACCTCGGGCGAGCGCAGCGCGAGCCCGGCCCCGATCGCCGGACAGGACTACTCGACCACCAACGTCCAGAACGCCGGCATCGACGAGCCGGACATCGTGAAGACCGACGGCAAGCGCATCTTCGCCATCGCGAACGGCAAGATCCATGCGGTGGATCCCTCCGGTGCCCGTCCGAGGCTGCTCGGGTCGTTGGGCCTCGGCAACCGGTTCACGCCGAGCGACCTGCTCCTGGCGGGCGATCGCGTCCTCGTCGTCGGGACCGCCTTCACCGCGATGCCCGATGCGCCGCTGCCGGCGCCGGCTCCCGGGGTGAGCGCGGACGACGGGACGGTCTCGTCATCGAGCATGACGGTTCCCCGGGGGACCGAGCTCGGCGGCACCACGCGCACCGTGATCGCCGCCGTCGACGTCACGGACCCGGAGCGGATGCGGATCATCGACCGGCTCTCCACCGACGCCGGCTACTCGTCCGCGCGCCTACGTGACGGAAGCGTCCGCCTCGTCCTGACCGGTCCGCGGCCGCGCTATCCGTTGTCCTACCGGACCGGCTTCTCCGGCGCCTTCGAACGTGCCCTTGCCGTCCGTGAGCTGAAGGCCATGGACGTGTCGTCATGGTTGCCGTCGTACCGCATCGAGAACGGTGACGGCTCGGTCACCGGCGACGCGGTGATCGCCCCCTGCGACGCGGTCAGCCGGCCGATTGGACCGCCGACCGGGGTGGGTACCGTCACGGTCCTCACGATCGATCCGGCACGCGGGGTCACGCCGGTGGATCAGGACACCGTGATCGGCGCGTCCGACGAGGTCATGATGTCGGCGGACAACCTGTACGTCACCTCGTACGCGCCCGGCGACGACCTGCGCTCGACGACGCGGATCCACGTATTCGACGTGAGCCGGCCCCGTACCACCGAGTACCGGGCCAGCGGATCGGTGGAGGGCTCCCTGCTCAACCAGTTCTCCATGGACGAACACGACGGCGTCCTGCGGGTCGCCACCACACGCGGTGACGGCGGATTCGTCCTCGAGGACACCGCCGCACCGGGTTCGCGTGGAGGTGACAGCATCGTGACCACCCTGCGCGTGCAGGGCCGACGTCTGACGCCGATCGGTCGCGTCGAGGGCCTCGGGCGCGGCGAGCGCATCTACGCGGTGCGGTTCATGGGCGACCGCGGATATGTGGTCACCTTCCGCCAGACCGATCCGCTCTACACGATCGACCTGTCCGACCCGGACGCACCGAGGATGACCGGCGAGCTGAAGATCAACGGATACTCCGCCTACCTCCATCCCATCGACGAGAACCACGTCCTCGGAGTCGGCCAGGACGCGACCGAGATGGGTCAGCGGTTCGGTGCGCAGGTCTCGCTGTTCGACGTCAGTGACCCGGCCTCGCCGAAGCGCATCGCCCAGTGGTCCGCCCCGGGTACCTCGTCGGGCGTCGAATGGGACCACCATGCCTTCCTGTGGTGGAAGCCCACCCGGACCGCCGTGATCCCGCTGTCGGCACAGTGGGACCGGGATGTCCGGGAGCGGGGATCGGCCGTCGCCCTGACGGTGACGGAGTCATCCATCGACAATCCCCGCACCCTCACCCAGGGCCCGGGCACGGACGGACGGGAGAGCACGATCACGCGATCGCTCGTGATCGGGGACCGGCTCTACACCCTGTCGGACGACGGCCTGGTCTCCCGAAGCCTGGAGCGCCTGGACGACGGGGAGTGGCTGCCCCTCGGGTAGTGCGGACGACCCGGATGCGGTGCGTGCCCCGGCCCACCGCATCCGGGTCCCACCATCCGAGACCGGTGCACACCCGGGATCCCAGTTCACTCAAGGGCGGTGGGCCATCCTGCCGATAGACCACGTGGATACGTACGTGTCCGCCTCCCAACCACGTCAGGATCTCCTGATTTGCCTCCGACCTCCGACCGTCGACTGACAGACGATCTCGGCCGCGCTCGCCGTCTCCAGATCGCGCAGGCCAGCACGCTCATCGTGCTCGCGCTCATCATGGCGGCCGCCGCGGCGTTCCTCGGGGCGCGCATCACCACGGCGCAGGACGATTCCGAACGGGCCCTCCGCCAGGCGCGTGAGCTGCACGAGCTGCGCGGCCAGATGCGGCAGGGCTACATCCTCTTCTGGGAGAACCGCTTCGACGGCGGGCGTGGGGTCGACGACAGGGTGCGCGAGAGCCTCCAGAACGGTGTGGTCGAGGTCGGCCGCCAGGTCGCCGCCTCCGGTGACGAACCCACCATGCGGGAGCCCATCCGCGAAACGGAGCGCCTCCTGGGCCAGCTGGCCGGGCTCGTGATGTCGGATGGCGTCGATGTCGTGCTCGGTAGCCCCGAGGGGAACGCGCGTGTGCAGGAGGGGCGGGTCATCATCAACGAGCTCGACGCCGCCGTGATGCGCTGGGCCGCCGCCGCCACCGCGCTCGGAGAGGAGCGAAGCGCGGCGTCCCGGGAGATGACGCGCAACCTGGTCCTCGTCCTGGTGGTCGTGGCGGTCCTCATGGGGTTGGTCGCGATCGTCATCTGGATGTTCCTCGAGCGCGGCCGCTCACGCTTCGTGCGTACCCTGAGCCGCGAGGTGGCCGAACACACCGCCGTGCTCTCGAGCGTCGGCGACGGTGTGACCGTGATCGACGCTCAGGGACGGATCCGCGACGCGAACCGCCGCGCGCGGGAGATCCTGGGCATCGACGACCGCGCTCTCGGACAGCCGGCGGGCTACCTCGCCGACGCCGGGATCGGTCCGGACTTCACCGGGGAGCGCGACGTGGAGGTCCACGGGGATGACGGTCGCACGGTCCCCGTCGCCCTGAGCTCGGCCGTGCTTGACGACTCACCGTCGGGTGACGGCGGACGGGTGCACATCCTCAAGGACGTGACGAGCTGGCGTGACCACGAACGCGAGCTGGCGGGCCTGGTGCGCCAACAGGCGGCACTCGGACGTGTGGCCACGTCGGTCGCCGCGGAATCCGACCCCCAACGGGTCTTCGCCCTGGTGGCCAAGGAGATCGCGGATCTGCTCGGCGCCGACGCCGGCATGGTGAGTCGCTTCGACCGCGACGCAGGACGTGCGACCACCGTCGGCGGCTGGAGACGAGAGGAGGGCTCCGCACCCCTCCCCCAGTCCATCCCTCTGGACAGCTCGTCGGCCGCGAGTCTCACGAGCCGCAGCGGTCGCCCGGCGCGCGTGGAGGACACCGGCGAGGCCCGCGATCCGCTGGCAGCGGCGGGATACGCGGTCAGCGCGTCGGCGCCCATCCGCGTGGGCACGATGAACTGGGGCGCGCTCACCGTCGCCGGCGATCCCGAAGTACTGCCGCTGCGGTCGGAGGAGCGCCTCGCGCGTTTCGCCGAGCTGGTGGGCCTCGCCATCGCCAACGCCGATGTCCGTGTGCGGCTGGCGCTGCGAGCCACCACCGATCCCCTGACCGGTCTTCCCAACCACCGCACCTTCAACGAGCGCCTTGCGGACGAGGTGACCCGTGCGCAGGAGACGGACTCGCCGCTCGCGGTGATGATCTTCGATCTCGACCACTTCAAGGACGTCAACGACTCCAACGGGCACCAGACCGGCGACCACGTGCTGCGGTCGTTCGCCCGGCTCCTGTCGGCACGTGTCCGCCCCGGACAGACGGTCGCCCGCACCGGCGGCGAGGAGTTCGCCGCGATCCTGCCGGGCTGCGACGCCGCGGAGGCACGACGCATCGCCGAGGGCATCCGCCACGACTACGAGACCCGGGCGCAGCCGGACGGACTCGCGTCGCAGACCGTGTCCATCGGCATCGCGGACCTCACGTCCGCGTCCACCCCCGACCGGCTGCTGCGCCTCGCCGACAGTGCCCTGTACTGGGCCAAAGCCAACGGACGCAATCGAACCATGACCTTCTCGCCCACCGTTGTCGAGGAGCTCTCACCTCAGCGCCGCAGCGAGCGCATGACGCGGCAGCAGGCCATCGGTGCATTGCGCGCCCTGGGACGGGCCGTCGACGCGAAGCACCCCGGCACCGTGCGCCACAGCGAGCGTGTGGCGGCGATGTGCGCCGCGCTCGCGCGGAAGATCGGGTGGAACCCGACCGATGTCTCGGCCCTGCACGAGGCGGCACTCGTCCACGACGTCGGCAAGATCGGCATCCCCGATCGCCTCCTGCTTCAGGACGGGCTCTCGGAGGACGACCGCCGTCAGATGGAGCAGCACGTCGTCCTGGGCAGCGAGATCGTCTCGGACATCCTCACCGAACGCCAGGTGACCTGGGTGCGCAACCACCACGAGCGCTGGGACGGCACGGGATACCCGGACCGCCTGAACGGTGCACAGATCCCGCTCGGTGCACAGATCCTGGCGGTCGCCGACGCATGGGACTCGATGACGGAGGTCGGGATCCAGAGCCCGAAGCGCACGACGAGCGAGGCGCTCGAGGCCTGCGAGACGATGGCCGGAACCCAGTTCTCGCCCCGGGTCGTCGAGGCGCTGGCCGCCCTGGTGCAGGATCCCGCCGAGCCGTTCGGCGACCGGCGCGTGCCGATGACGTCGCCGTCATACGAATCCACCCCGACGGATCCGAGGGAGGCCGAGTCCGTGGCCCCGGCCGACGAGGGCCTCCCCACCGGGTGACGCCGGTCAGCGTCCCGACATCGGATGCGTCGTCTTGGAGTGCGACGCCTCCACACGGCGACGGCGCACGATCTCGACCAGCGGGGTCCCGTTCCACTTGAGGATCTCGAGCAGATAGACCAGATAGATGCCGGCGGCCACGGCCACGGCACCCGCGATCGACATGCCGATCCATCCGCCGAAGCGGAAGCTCATCACGATGGCGACCCCGCTCATGATGGCGCACCACAGGTACATCGCGAGCACCGTACGCCGCTGACCCCATCCGATGGTGAAGAAGCGGTGGTGGAAGTGGCTTCGGTCGGCGGAGTAGACGGGCAGACCGTGCTTCAGTCGCTTCAGCACGACGAACGACGTGTCGAGGATCGGGATGGCCATGATGATCATCGGCAGCACGATGGCAAGCGCGGCCGCGCTCTTCATGACCCCGCTGACCGCCACACCGGCCACGATGAAGCCCAGCAGGAGCGACCCGGCGTCGCCCATGAAGATCTTCGCCGGATGGAAGTTGTGCGCGAGGAAGCCGATGGCGGCGCCGGCAAGGGAGGCGGCGATGATCGCCGGAACCGCGCGGTCGAGGGACGCGGCGATGATGGCGAAGGTGCTCAACCCGATGGCCGAGACACCGGATGCGAGGCCGTCCATGCCGTCGATGAAGTTGATCATGTTCGTGAGCGCCACGAACCAGAGAATCGTGATGGGGTACTGCGCCGGACCGAGGTCCCCCACGCCGAGGAACGGCAGCGTGATGTGGTCGATCGTGAGGCCCGCCGCCACGGGGATGATGGCCGCCCCGATCTGCCCCGCGAGCTTCACGGCGGGGTTGAGATCGAAGATGTCGTCCAACGCGCCGATCAGGCAGATGACGATGGCGCCACCGATGAGCCCCTTCGACGGAGTGTCGAAGAGCGGCAGGTAGTAGATCACCGGGATCAGGAAGCCGGCCAGCATGGCGAGCCCACCGAGAAGCGGTGTCGGGACGGAGTGGATGTTCCGTCCGGCGGGTTCACTGACCGCGCCCAGACGGCGCGCGAGCTGGGCCGCAAGCGGCGTCAGGACGACCGCCGCGAGAAGTGCAACCACCGCACAGATGACGGGTACAAGCGTGTTGGTCACAGACGCCTCCGCACCCGGGAGTGGGTGCACGAGACCCATTCTACGGCTCGCCTCGTCATCCTCTCAGCGCTCTCGGTGGTCGTGCTGGCGTCGATGGATCATCCCGGCGACCGCGACCACCAGGCGGCGTGGAAGAAGGGACGCCAGAACCGTCGTCGTCTTGGCCACGATGCCCGTCGCGACGCGGACCCGGCCGCGCTCCAGCCCCCGGATGGTCTCGCGTACCGCCTGTTCCGGAGAGTGAGACGGGGTCCAGGAGGGCGCCGACACCCCGCCTGCCACGCGGCCGAACTCGGTGCGGGTGGGTCCGGGACACGACGCGATGCATCGCACCCCCGTGCCACGCAGTTCGTTGGCGAGCGCCTCGGCGAAGTGCAGGTCGAAGGCCTTGGTTGCGGCGTAGGTGGCCGTATGAGGGATCGGCTGCCATGCGGCGGCGGATGCGACCACGATGATCGTGCCGTTGCGCTGGGCGATGAGCCGCGGCAGGACGTGCACGGCGAGGTCGACCACGGCCTCGCAGTTGACGGCGACCATGTCGGCCTGCCACTGGCGAGGAAGCTCGGCGACGGTGCCCACGCCGCCGAAACCGGCGTTCAGGACGACGATCTCGAGGGCACGGACGGCGTCGACGGCGTCGCGCGCCACCCGGCGTCCCTCGACGGTCGCGAGGTCGGCGACGGCGAACCCCACCTCCACCCCGTGGCGGCCGGCCAGATCGACGGCTAGGTCGCGGAGCCGGTCCTCCCGCCGCGCGATGAGAAGGAGCGGGTGCCCCTCACGGGCGTAGTGCTCGGCGAAGGCGCGGCCGATACCGGAGGACGCCCCGGTGACGACGGCGAGCCCGGGCGGGGGAACCGTCATCTCAGGCGGTCCCGAGGTACGGACGGCGAACGGTGGCCGCTGCCCCACAGTGGGGCGGGTGCGGCTGGAATCGGGGCGCGAGTCATGAGCGGGATCCGTCATCTGGGACGGACCGGGCCAGTCTATGCCGGTCGCCGGAAGGAGCCCGTACGGAGCGGGAATGCAGGGGTCCTAGATCGGATGCGAGAATCCAGCTATGGATGCGCCAGATCTTGAGAAGCAGCTCAGAGAGACGGCTGCTTCTGGAGGCGGCGATGTGATGGCCCCAGCGGGAACAGTCATCTCCTCGTCAATCCTCCGTGAAACCCTTCTCGCTCTGTCTCTCTGTGATCCTACTAACGGGGTTCGATTCCGTCTTGCGAATTGCGCGGTCGAAGAACGGCTCGTGTTGGACGATCTTCGAGTCCCGTACCCAGTGACTTTCAGTGCGGTGGACTTCCGCCAAGGCATCTCCATCGCACGCGCCCACTTTCACCATCTCGTGTTCGACGAAGGATGTGCGGTAACCGCAACAGACCCTGAACAGGCTGCTGTCATGGCCGACGGCGCCTGCATCGATCACGACTTCAGCCTCGACGTCAAGGCTAAAGGTGAAGTTCGGCTCGTCGGCGCATCGATCGGCGGGCAACTCAACATGGCAAATGCAACTCTCCGAAACGGTAATGGCACCGCCCTCTCCGCCGACCACGCAACCATCACCGGCGACGCACTCTTCAATAGATCGTTCACTGCGGAGGGAGAAGTGCGGCTCCTCGGCGCATCGATCGGCGGGCAGCTTAACTTGGAAGACGCGGCCCTGCGAAACACGAACGACGACGCTCTCTCCGCCGACGGCGCAACAATAGCGGGAGGCGCATTTCTCAACGGCTCGTTTACCGCGGAGGGAGAAGTGCGGCTCCTCGGCGCGTCAATCGGCAGACAACTGAATATGGTGGGCGCGACTCTACGAAACAAGGGCGGGAATGCCTTGTCTGCTGATGGCGCGACAATCACCGGATCGGCGCTTCTGAGCGGCCCCTTCAACGCGGAAGGTGGGGTGCGGTTAATCGACGTAACCATCACCGGTCCGTTGGGCCTTACCGACGCGACCCTACGAAACGTGAATGGTGACGCCCTCTTCGCTGATCGGGCGAAACTCTCCGGCGGCGCATTCCTCAACGGAGATTTCACCGCGGAGGGGGAAGTGCGGTTCCTCGGCGCGTCGATCGGCGGACAGCTCAACCTAAAGGACGGAACGCTACGAAACGAAAACAGCATTGCCCTCTCCGCAGACGCGGCAAAGATCACTGGTGGGGCGTTCCTCAACGGAACCTTCAACGCGGAAGGCGAAGTACGGCTTGCAGGCGCGGCGATTGGCGGGTCGCTTAGCCTAGAGGGTGCCGCTCTGCGAAACAGAAGCGGCAACGCACTCTGTGCCGACGGGGTGAGAATCACAGGATCGGCCCATCTCAGCGAGTCCTTCAACGCGGAAGGCGAAGTACGGTTCGTCGGTGCCTTGATCGACGGACAGTTCAACCTCGCCAACGCGACACTACAAAACCCGAGTGGCCGTGCCCTGTCCGCAGACGGGGCACGGATCCTCGCCGATGCGCACTTCAACGACTCGTTGAAAACGGAAGGCGAGGTACGGCTGGTTGGCGCGTCGATCGGCGGGCAACTGAACCTCAGCAACGCGCTTCTACGAAACCCAGATGGGATGGCCCTTGCTATGGATGGTGCCGTAGTAACTGGCAATGCCATTTTCAGCGAATCGTCTACTGCAGAAGGCCACGTCATGCTGGTCGGCGTAACGATCACTGGAGACCTCTACTGGAGCGGTAATGTAAGTATGCTCGTAGCAGATGGTTTGCGGATCGTTGGAGCACTCCGCGATGACTACACCTTTCGACCCATCTCATCGAACGGGCTGAGTATCGGCGGATTTGGCCCAAGAACGCTAGCTTCGAACGATGATGGCTGGGAACTAACTAGTCGCCTTAAATGGCTCGAGAAGATTTTCGAAGGACACGTTCCTGCGCATTTATTCGAACATGTCGCCGATCTCTTCGAAGCTAGAGGCTTAAGTGATGCCGCAGCTCGTATTCGACTTCGGCGAGAGGAGTTGATCACAGCAGACAGCGATGCCACACCCAGCAAAACACGCCGCGCGTGGCGGGGACTAGTCGGTGCGACGACTGGGTACGGTTATAGATTCACGCGCGCGATAGTCTGGCTTCTCGCGACTGCTTTAGTCACCACCCTGGCGACAGTTTCCCTAGCTGGCTGGACGCAACAGGGAGGAGGCCTGCTCTCACAGGCAGACGGCGACCCTGGACTCTTCTTCGGAGAACCATCGATGGGGAGGGTCGTAGCTTGGAGCATCGATTCTCTCATCCCGGTTATCAACCTAGGATATGATGACACTGTACAGATCGCTGACGGCTACTGGTGGATGCAGTCTCTCCATACCCTGACCATCGCAGCCGGCTGGATCCTAGGTGTCGTCTTTGCAGCCGGGTACACCAGCCGAGTCATCGCTCAACCAAAGTCAAGAATATGAAGGCTGCCTCGACCAGATCTCCGGGTTAAGATGACGTTCACTCGAGTATCCATGCGCCTTCGGGTGGGAGGCCGCAGTTCGGGCTGTCATCGGCCGGTAACCTTCGCGACTCAGCGGCGGATGCGGACTCCCAGACCGTCCAGGACGTCGAACAGGCTGTCCATGTCGGGGCCCGTACGGACGATCCGAACGCCCTTCGACATCCTCGTGAGATCGAGGACCGTGGAGGCCGTTCCCGGGAGCGGCCCCACGTCCACCACCAGATCGACGCGATCGCGGATGTCGGTCGGTACGTCGGCCACGGTTGCCGGCGAGGCTCCGCCCGGCGCGTTCGCGCTGGTGGCGACCAGGATCTGGTCGACGCTGTCGAAAGCATGGTCCATGCTCGGGACCCTCAGACCGACCGAACCCGCCGCGTCACCGGAAGCCGCGGCGAACCTGCCGGAGGGATCGCCGATGATGCAGGTGACGGTACCGGGGACGACGGCGCGGATCACCGACCGGGCCGCCTCGTCCGTCGCGGCGATGGCGTCCTCGACCAGGTCCGGCCGGTAGACGAGGATCTGACAGGGCTTCCCCCGGTCGCGGCCCTTCACCTCGTAGAGCCGCTCGACGGCCCCCTCCACGTCGAGGGCACAGGCCAGTCCGTAGACGGTGTCCGTGGGGACCAGGGCCACACCGCCTCCGCGCAGCACCTCGTTCAGTCGCTCGGTGTCCGGTGCGCTCATGCCCGTCGTCCCCCCACCACGCGCTCGATGCCCGCCAGGTCACACCGGCCGTCCACCTCGGCGAACCCCGCGCCCGTCAGCATCTCGCGGACCGCCTCGTGCTGCCCCTCGCCGATCTCGATGAGGACCCAGCCACCGGGCACCAGGACCCGGAGAGCGTCGGCCACGACGCGTTCGTGGCTCTCGAGACCCGTGGGGCCTGAGGCGAGCGCCCCGCGTGGCTCGAAGGCCAGTTCGGGCTGGAGACCGTCCATCTCGTCGTCGCGCAGATAGGGCGGGTTCGCCACGATCATGTCGAACTGACGATCAGCGACGGCCGTCGCGCCGTCGGAGTGGATCCACTCGACACGAGAGTCGGGATCGTTGCGACGGGAGACCTCCAGTGCCTCCTCACTGCGATCCACGGCCGTGACGACGAGGTCGGAGCGCTCGGTTGCGAGCGCCAGCGCGATCGCGCCGCTCCCGGTGCCCCAGTCCAGGACCCGGGCGCCGTCGGCGGCACGATCGATCGCCAGCTCGACCAGCATCTCCGTCTCGGGACGGGGGATGAGGACGGACGGCGTGACCGCGAGATCGAGATGACGGAAGCCCCGCCGGCCCCGGATATAGGCCACCGGCTCACGGCCCGCCCGGCGGCGCACGAGCTCGCGATAGCGGGTGATCTCGTCACGGTTCAGGGGACGCAACAGCTCGGTGTAGAGGTCGATGCGCTCGCACCCGAGAGCGTCTGCCAGAAGGAGCTCCGCATCAAGACGCGGCGTGTCGATCCCTCTCTCCGTGAAGAGGCCGGTGGCACGCGTGAGGATCTCGCCGATGGCGAGCGGTGCTCCCCCGTTACTGACGGGCGACCGCCACGACGAACGAGCGCAGCGGGCCACGCAGGTACTCGTTGACCTCGTCCATGGTCGCGAGGATCCCGGCGAAGTCCATGTCGATCTCGCGCTGCGAGTACACGACGCGCAGATAGATCCACGAGGCGTCGGCGTGCATGGGCTCGATGGAACAGTCGATGCTGCCCTCACCGAGCGATCGCCAGATGCGCAGCCCCAGCGAGACGTCGTCGTCCTCCTCACCCAGCATGGCCAGACGCTCGGTGTCGAAGCGCACGATGTCGTCGATGATGACGGCACGTCCGGCCCCCTCGACCTCGAGGTCCCAGGTGGCGACGAGGGTGATGTCCTCCAGCCACAGCGGCCCCATGCCGAAGCGCTCGATGGCCTCGCCCACAAGCCCGTCGACCCGCTCCCGTCCCTCCTGGTAGCCCAGGCGGGTCACACCACCACACGCGACCTGCGTGGGTCGCAGCACCAGCTCAGCGCCATCCGGATTCGACATGGTGGCGCCACCCTCGTCCAGGAACTCCAGCCGCGGTACGTCGTACGGCGCGCTGATGTCGGTGAAGAACGATGCGAGTTCGCCGCGCGGAAGGTCGACGGCGTCGTACCGGATGGTCACGCCGAGGAACTCGGAACGCAGCAGGTCGGGGTTCACGCTGGTGAGTCTGCCATGTCGGCCAGGCGCAGTCGCCGCTCCTCGGCCTGCAGTGCCTCGGTCACCTTGTCGAGCTGCCCCTCCAGCACCTGCCCGCGTAGCGCGATGCTGACGTTCACCCGGTGGTCGGTCACGCGGTCCTGAGGGTAGTTGTAGGTGCGGACCTTCTCGGACCGGTCGCCGGATCCCAGCTGCCCCCGGCGGCTGGCGGAGAGCTCGGCCATCTGCTCGGCGATCGCACGCTCGTACAGGCGTGCACGCAGCACGCGCATGGCCTTCTCCTTGTTCTGGAGCTGGCTCTTCTCGTCCTGGATCGCCACGACCAGGCCGGTGGGAAGGTGCGTGATGCGGACGGCGGAGTCGGTGGTGTTGACGCTCTGTCCGCCGGGCCCGCTCGACCGGTAGACGTCGACCTTGAGGTCGTTCGGGTCGATGGTGATCTCGACATCGTCGACCTCGGGCATGACCGCGACCGTGGCCGTCGATGTGTGGATGCGGCCCTGGCTCTCGGTGGCGGGGATGCGCTGCACCCGGTGCACGCCGCCCTCGTGCTTGAACACGGAGTAGGCGCCGGCGCCCTTGATCGCAAGGCTCACGTCCTTGAAGCCGCCCGCGTCCGCGGGGCTCGACCCCATCAGCTCGGTGCGGAAACCGCGCGTGGAGGCGTACTTCGAGTAGATGTCCAAGAGATCGCGTGCGAAGAGCGCTGCCTCCTCCCCGCCGGCGGCCGCGCGGATCTCGACGATCACGTCGCGGGCATCGTTCGGGTCGGGCTCGACCATGGCCTCGCGCAGCGCGGGACCGAGTTCCGCCAGCTCGTCCTCCGCCTCGCGGAGAATGGTGCGGATGTCGTCGTCATCCTCGCCCGCATCCAGGAGTTCCGCAGCCTCGGCCGCTTGGTCCCGGGCGTCGCGGTACCGGGCGGCGAGCTCGAAGGCCTCATTGAGACCGCTCCACCGCCGGTTCACCTCGGCGTACCGCGCACGATCGCTCACCAGAGCCGGATCGGCCATCGCCGCCTCCAGCTCGCCGCGGGTCGCCTCCACCTGATCGACGAGCTTGTCGACGACCTCGTCGCTCACCTCAGATCACCTCCGTCAGCACGACTGGGCCCCGAGGGGCCCGGGATCCGGTGTGCGACTACGACTGCTGCTGACGACGGGCCAGCTTGCGCTGGAAGCGCTCCACGCGTCCACCGGTGTCGACCAGCTTCTGCCGGCCGGTGTAGAACGGGTGGCAGTTGCTGCAGATCTCCACGCGGATCTCGGTCTTCGTCGAACGCGTGGTGAACGTGTTGCCGCAGGTGCAGCTGACGACGGCGTTGACGTACTCGGGGTGGATGTCCGTTTTCATGGTGCCTCTCTCATGGGTGACGACGACCGACCGCGTAGTCTAGCGCTCTCACCCGTCGCGTGTCGGACGACCATCGGCGTCCGCTCCCGATCAGGAGTGCAGCGACACCTGCCCGGCCATGCGCAGCTCCAGATCCGCGAGGGTCTCCGGGCGTCCCAGATGGTAGCCCTGCACGCGATCGGCGCCGAAGGTCGTCAGCGTGGACAGTGATCCCGCGGTCTCGACGCCCTCCACGATGACCTCGAGGCCCAGCGACTGCACCAGCTCGATCATGCTGCGAAGCACCACGCGCTCACGCTCCGTGATGGCCTCGGCCACGAAGGAACGGTCGATCTTCACCCCGTCCACGGGAAGGTGTCGCAGGCGCGCGAACGACGAGTGGCCGGTGCCGAAGTCATCGATCCATGACCCGACGCCGATGGCGCGCAGACCCTCGAGTGCCTCGATGGCGGCGGCGTGGTCCTCCATGATGGAGTCCTCGGTGATCTCGACGATGAGTCGTCCGGGGCCGACGCCGTACTCGGTGAGGGCATCGCCGATCCATCGCACAAGATCCGCCTCGTAGAGGTTCCGCACCGACAGGTTGACCGAGACCGTGAAGTCCGGCCTCCGTCGCCCGATCTCGCGCAGGTCCTGCAACGCGCGCCGGATGACCCAGCGGGTCAGGGCGCGGATCTGGTCCGAGTTCTCGGCAAGTCCGACGAAGACCGCGGGCGGGATCACGCCGGCGGTCGGATGGACCCAGCGCGTGAGTGCTTCGGTGCCGACGATGCGACCGGTGGCCACGTCCACCACCGGCTGGTGGTGCAGCTCCAGGCCGTCGGTGGCGAGCGCCGCCTCCAGATCGCCGATGAGGGCGAGCTTGCCCGAGGCGAACGGATCGATGTGCGGTTCGTAGACCTCGACACCGCCACCGTTGTCCTTGGCCCGGTGCATGGCGACGTCGGCCCGGCGGATGAGTTCGTCGACCGTGTCCGCATCGGCAGGGGCGGTCGCGATGCCGATGCTGGTACGAACGCGCAACCGCAGCTCCCCGAGGTGGACCGGCTGGCTGATGGCGTCGCTGATCTCGCTGGCGGTGGTACGCACGTGCTCGCCGGCGGATCCGGTCACGACCACGGCGAACTCATCCCCGCCGGTGCGGCAGGCATAGCCGTATCCGGACGGACGGCAGTTGACGATGCGATTGGCAAGCTCGCGCAGGAGCATGTCGCCGGTCTCGTGGCCGAGCGCGTCGTTGATCTCCTTGAAGGCATCGAGATCGATCGACAGCAGCCCCACGCAACCGGAGTCCGGGGAGTCGAGTATCTCGGTGAGGTGCTCGACCAGCGCCCGGCGGTTCGGCAGCCCGGTCAGGTCGTCGCGACGCGCCTGGTCGTAGAGGAGGCGGGCCGCCTCGACGCGGTCGGTGATGTCCATGAAGTCGACGGTGCAATTGGCGGCGTCGACGACCCGGGCGCTGATCTCGATGACCCGCCCGTCCGGCCGGGTGACCTCGGCAGACCGGACGGCCCCGGCCTCAAACGGCCGCTCCAGGATCCCGGCCACCGCCGTGAGCACCGTGTGGTCCGGCGCCGTGGCCGCGAGCGAGGCTCCGACGACGTCGGCACCCTCGAACATCGTGTCCGCGGCGGCGTTGACCGAGGTGACGGTCCACTCGCCGCCCTCCGAACGGGTGAGGAGGATCTGCGGGATGGGAGAGGTCATCACCACGTGTCCCAGGGTGGCGACCTCGCTCTCCATGGCGACCTGATGGGTGCGATCGAGCAGGACGCCGGCGTAGACGACGTGGCGGCCGAAGGAGTCGGTGATGGCCGAGACGTGTGCCTCGCACGAGCGCCAGGCGCCGTCGGCGTGACGCAACCGGAACGTGAGCACCGGCGCCGGATCACACGAGTCGATGTCCGTGAGCAGGCAGGGGTCGTCGGGGTGACGGATCGAGGCCAGGAACGCACGGTCCTTCCAGCGTTCCGCGGGATAGCCGAAGAGACGTTCGGCCGACGAGGCCACGCGCAGACCGCGGCCCGGGATCTCCTCCCAGAGGATCGCATCGATGTACCGCGAGATGAGACGCTCGTGCTCACCGATCGTCCGAGCGCCGATGTTCAGGCGGACGGCGCGGAAGGTGAGGACGGCCGTCGCGGTGCAGAAGGCCGCGACCAACAGCCAGAGCGGCGGGCGATCGCCGACCGTGTACATGAGGATGACGGCGACCGTCACGCCGAGATATGTGATGGCGGCGACCTTCGGGCGGAAGGTGGCACCCCACGCCAGCATGACGACGCCGATGGTGAGGAGCGCCGCGGCCGGCAGCCCCACAACGGCGAATACCGACAGCAGCACGATGTCGACCATCGTCACGACACCGGCGTGCCGCGGTCGCACCGCGCTGACGACGTGGGCGACCGCGCCCACGGCGAGGGCGACCATGACAAGGGCGTCCGCCCGGTCCGCGCGTCCGTCGACGAGGCCGACGGCGAGGATGACGGCGAGCAGGACGTGGCGCCCGAGCCACATCCAGCGACAGAGCGAAAACGCGCTCGCCTGGTCGGCCGGGGCCTCGGAGACCCGGCTACGTACCCGCCCGCGTTGCAGCGCCCCGAAAGCCGGATTCGCGCTCTTGCCCATCATGTCCATTCCATCGGTGTTCCGGAACGAGGCCTTGAATCCTCTCGCCGGCGCGTCACATGTGGCGAATCCGACATCGCGGAAGACGCGAACACCGTCGCAGAAGACGCGGATTTCCGCGCACAACTCGTACCGATGCGCCCCGGGTGCCAGGCACCCAGGGTGCACTCGCCCTCTCCGCACGGCTGATGTTTCACGTGAAACTCACGGTTTCGTGACACCTGGTCGCACGGGCCGTGACGAAGGTCGCGCAGTATGTGGCACCGGCTGCGCTCAGGAGAACAGCGACTGCCCCAACCACTCGCCCTCGGAGAGCCCGGGTGGCACCGCCCAGATCCCCGAACCGGTGTGCTGGAGGTACTCCATCAGCCCGTCGTCACGGGACAGGCGTGTCTGCATCGGGATGTAGTGCTTGTCCGGGTCGTTCACGAACGCGATGAAGAAGAGCCCCGCGTTCATGCGTCCCAGGCGGTCGGCGCCGTCGGTGAAGTTGTAGCCGCGCCGCAAAATACGGCTGCCGCTGTTCACAGTGGGATGTGCGAGCCGGACGTGGGCGTCGACCGGGATGATCGGTCCGTCGCGACCCTGCATGGCGAGATCGAGCTCGGTGAACTCGCCCCCTCCCGAGAGCGGGGCACCGTCCACCCGGGTACGGCCGATGAGCCCCTCCTGCTCCCGCAGGCTGGTGCGGTCCCACGGCTCGATGGACATGTTGATGCGCCGGGCGATGAGAAAGGAACCACCGACGAACCAGTCCGGGGCGTCCCCCTTCGGCACCCAAACGAACTCATCGAGGGCATCGGTCTCGTCGGACCGGATGTTGGCGGTGCCGTCCTTGAACCCGAAGAGGTTCCGGGGGGTGTCCTGGCTGCGGGTGGTGGAGGAGGTCCGGCCGAAGCCGAGCTGCGCCCAGCGCATGGCCACGGTCCCGAACCCGATGCGGGCCAGGTTGCGGATGGCGTGCACGGCGACCTGAGGGTCGTTGGCGCAGGCCTGGACGCAGAGATCGCCATCGCTGCGATCCGGATCCAGGTTGTCGGCCGGGAAGTGCGGCAGCCGCTTCAGGTTCGCGGGCCGCCCGGAGTCCAATCCGAACCGGTCCTTTCCGTCCTTCCGGAAGAGGGTCGGCCCGAAGCCGAAGGTGATGGTCAGTCCCGACGCCGGAAGATCCTGGGACTCACCGGTGTCGGCGGGTGGCGCATCGTACGGCTGGGGAGCTCCGTCGCCCACCAGTCGCCCCTCGGTCATCTCGACCGCGGCGGCGGTCCATGCCCGGAACAGCGCCTGCAGGTCGTCACGTGAGCCGGTCGTCACGTCGAACGCCGCGAAGTGCAGCCGGTCCTGCGCCGGCGTGACGATCCCCGCCTGATGCTCCCCGTGGAACGCATAGGACGCCGCGGCATCGGCGTCCGTGGAGCCGGAGCCGGATCCCCCATCGCCGAGCGAGCGCCCGGCGATGAACGATCCCGCGACCAGCGCACCCGCCGCGCCCCCGAGGAGGCTGCGGCGGGTCACCCCATCCATGGCGTCCGATCCTGCGACGCGGTGGATGCGAAACGGATCACAGGGTGATGGCCCCCGTGATCTTCGAGAGCGGCTCCGACAGGGCGTTGACCGCGTCCGAGAGCTCCTTCCGCTGCGGCTCGGTCACCGTGTCGTAGAACACGAAGCCCTCGTCGCCCTGCTTGTACTTGTCGAGCAGGGTCTGGAGCTCCTCGAAGCGCTTGGCGATCTCGTCGGAGAGGGCCTTGTCCTTGATGTCGAGGAGCGGCTTCACGTCCTCGTACGCCACGCGTGCGCCGTCGACGTTCGCCTGGAAGTCGTACAGGTCGGTGTGGGACCAGATGTCCTCCTCACCGGTGATCTTGCCCTTCGCCACCTCGTCGAGCAGCCCCTTCGAGCCGTTGCCGATCTGGTCGACGGTCAGGTCGAGCTTCTGGACGCGGGTGTCGAGGACCTTGGTGTTGGCGAGCAGGTCGTTCGCGAACACCTTCCGCTGCGCGGGAGTGAGTGCCGTGTACCCCGAAGCCGGCGGCCACAGGTCCTTCTCGATCCGGTGCCAGCCGGTCCACTTCTGACCGGGCTCGAGGTCCGCCTCGCGGAGGTCGAGCTTCGGGTCGAGGTCACCGAACGACTCGGCGACCGGCTCGATGCGCTCCCAGTGGCGACGGGCCAGCGGGAACAGGGCCCGCGCCTCGTCATCCTTGCCCTGCGTGTAGAGGGTGACGAACTCGGTCGTCTGGTCGACGAGCTGGCTGGTCTGGTCACGCACGTAGCTGGCGTAGCTCTTGGTCGCCTGGTCGATCGTGGCCTGGTCGACACCCGTGATCTGGACATCCTCGCCCGAGTCGTTCACCTTGAAGTCCGCGCGGATCCCCTCACCCTTCATGCCAGGGCGACACGATGTGACGTAGTCACCCGGCACAGCACGAACCACCAGATCGCGGCTGAGGCCCGGACCGATGTTCTCGACCTCGCCCACGATGCGGAGGCCGTCGGAGCCGTAGAGGTAGAACTCGGTGACCTTGGAGCCGTCGTTCTTCACCGAGAACGACAGGTTCCCGGACGGCGCCTCGGACGTGCTGACGTCGCACGAGTCGTCCGACGACGTGACGGAGACCTTGCCGTCGCTGTCGTTGGACTGGGTGAGGCCGCAACCGGCGAGGGTCAGCGCCGCGGCGGTCAGACCCAGGGCCGCAGTGAGTGTTTTGCGCATTGACGTGTTCACTTTCTCGTCAGGGTGATTATTCCTGAGGAAGCGCCCGGGTTCGAGAGGCCTCGACCGGTTCCGGCTTCCGTCGGATGGTTCGGATGAACAGCCACATCGTGGGAACGACGTAGACGATCCACGCCAGGGCTTCGAGCCATGTCGTGGCGGGAGAGAAGTTGAAGGTGCCCTTGAGCAGCGTTCCCACCCAGGAGTCGGGTCGAATCGTCTCGCTGACGTCGAAGGCGAGGTTGTGGAGGCCGGGCAGCACGCCGGCCTCCTGCAGATCGTGGATGCCGTAGGCCAGAACACCGCCGGCAACGAGGACGAGCAGGCCACCGGTCCAGGCGAAGAACTTGGTCAGGTTGATCCGCAGGGCACCACGGTAGAAGGCGTAGCCGAGTGCGACGGCGGTCGCGATGCCGAGCAGGGCAGCGGTGAGCGGTTCCCAGTTGGACTGCCCCTCCGACGTGGTCGCCTGGGTCGCCGCCCACAGGAAGAGCGCCGTCTCGAGTCCCTCGCGGGCGACGGCCAGGAAGGCGATGATCACAAGCCCGCGCCGGCCGTCCTCGACCGCCGAGTCGATCTGCCCGCGGAGGTCCGTGCTCAGACTGCGGGCGTTCTTCGCCATCCAGAAGATCATCCAGGTGACGAACCCGACGGCGACGATGGAAAGGCAACCCCCGATGGTCTCCTGGGCCTCGAAGGTCAGGCTGCGCGGACCGAATGTGAGAAGCGCACCGAAACCGACGGAGAGGGCGGCCGCCAGGGCCACGCCCATCCACACTTTGGGCAGGAGGTGTCGGCGCCCCGAACGGTTGAGGTACGCAACGAGGATGGCCACGATCAGCGCGGCCTCCAGCCCCTCCCGCAAACCGATCAGATAGTTACTGAGCACGCGGTATCCGTGGTCCGTTGTTCCAGCGCCGCTCCGGTGTCTGCACAGAGCGGGCGAATTGCTTAGGACACCCTAACAACCCAGAAGGGTCCTCTCGATATCCCCCGGGTGTCAACCGATGGTCGCCCTGTGCAAATAGGGAACATCATCGAAGCCGGCGACCGGGCGTATCCGCTCCTTGACGTTACTCCCCGGCGGCGCAGCGTGCACGATTCCGAGCCGGACGAACCCGGCCGACGAGACCGACACGACCGGTCCGTCCATCCATGTCCACGTTTCCGCGAGCCGTCGGGCGCCGCGGGAGGCGCAGGCACACCTGCCATACGCGGGATGTCACCAGGTATCCCCTCGTGGATGGAATGTCCGAAAATGCACTGCGGGGCGCCGTAGGCGCCCCGCAGCGATACCGCTCAGGATGCGTCCGGGCTCAGCCCTTGCGCTCCTTCACCTTGTCGGTGAGGGCCGGCACGACCTGGTGGACGTCACCGACCACGGCCATGTCGGAGAAGTCGAAGATCGGGGCATTGGCGTCCTTATTGATCGCGACGATCGTCTGGGACGACTGCATGCCGACCTTGTGCTGGATGGCTCCCGAGACGCCGCAGCCGATGTAGAGCTTCGGCGAGACGACCTTGCCGGTCTGACCGATCTGCGTGGCGTAGGGGTACCAGCCGGAGTCCACGACCGCGCGGGTCGATGCCACCGCGCCACCGATGGCGGCGGCGAGGGCCTCGACGATGTTGAAGGCGTCTGCGCTTCCCAGCCCGCGACCGCCGGTGACGAGGATGTCCGCATCCTCGATGGCCGGGCCGGTCTGCTCGGGGCTGGTCTGCCCGACGAGTGTGGCGGTGCCGGAGAAGTCCTCGGTGCTCGGCGAGACGTTGACGACCTCACCTGCACCGGCGGTTTCGACGGGGTCGAACGAACCCGCGCGGAAGAGACCCAGACGGGGAGCGGACGTCCACGCGACGTCGACCACGACGCTGTCGCCGAGCGCGGTGCGCTTGCCGACCAGCGAGTCACCGCTGCCGGAGATGTCGTTCATGTCCCAGTTCAGGCCGGCGTCCAGACGGGCCGAGAGCCCGCCGGCGATGTCGGCGGCGAGCACCGACGCACCGAACAGGACGGTGTCGATGCCGTTCTCGGTCACGATCTGGGCGATCGCGTCCACACGCGGCTGCGGGAGCGGCGCGGCGAAGGCGGCGTCATCGACGATGTACACCTTGGCGGCGCCGTACTTCGCGGCCGTCTCGGCGAGCGCGGCGACACCGCTGCCGATGATGACGGCGGAGGTGTCCGGGTCATTCGACGCGGCCTTGCCCAGCACGCCGAGCGAACCCTTCTGGATGTTCGAGTCCTTGTGCTCGAGGAAGACGAGGGTGCTCAAATCAGCTTCCTTTCAACGAGGAACGCCACGATCTCTTCTGCGGATGAGCCGCCTTCGTCCTCCACGGTGCGCGTCTCACCGCGCGACGGGGGATCGGACAGGCCCTTGACGACGGTGCGGGAACCGGCCTCACCGGCACGGTCGCCCTCGACGCCGATGTCGGCCAGCGACACGACGTCCTGCGGCTTCTTCTTGGCGCCCATGATGCCCTTGAGCGACGGGTACCGCGGTTCGTTGATGGCATCCGACACCGCCAGGATCGCCGGCAGGGCGGTGGTGATGGTGTCGTATCCGAACTCGGTCTGGCGGGTGGCCTTGGCCTCGCTCGTCGTGACCTCCAGCTCGGAGATCTGCGAGACCACCGGGAGGCGCAGCCGCTCGGCGATCGACGACCACATGACGGCGCCGTCGCCGTCGCTGGCCTGCTGCCCGAAGAGGACGAGGTCAGGGCTCTCACGCTCGAGGGCCTTGGCGAGCACGTAACTCGTCGCGACCAGGTCCGAGCCCGCCGCGGCGTCGTCCGAGACGAGCACGGCGCGATCGGCGCCCATGGCGAGACCCTTGCGGATGGACTCGACGGCACGCGCCGGACCCATGGATACGAGAACAACCTCGCCGTCACCGGTGGCGTCCTTGATGCGGAGCGCCTGTTCGATGGCGTTGAGGTCGAACTGATTGAGCGTACGGTCACCGGCGTCACGTGCGAGGCGAAGCGAG
Source organism: uncultured Bifidobacteriaceae bacterium (assembly GCA_964531025.1). Lineage (GTDB taxonomy): Bacteria > Actinomycetota > Thermoleophilia > Miltoncostaeales > Miltoncostaeaceae > CALMEC01. Next base: position 85,522 of record CAZHDY010000003.1, read on the forward strand.
GAAGGATCGATCCGCTTCTCCACCGTCGTGTCCGGCACCTCTTTCACGCAGACTGCGATCTTCACGAGCGTGCAGGCTCCTTATCGTCCCCTTTGCGACGGGGCCGATCACGATTCCTCGTGTGATGTCGACCCGCCGTCCGAACGGGAGCAACCTACCATGCAAGCACCCTCATGGCATCCGATCGACGGGTCACGGTCGGGGGATGGGACGGCTACGACGCCTCAGCGGTCACCTCGCGCCTCCCCGCCCATGGTCCGGCCAGCACCACGACCGACGCCACCACGAGTACGGCGCCCACCCATTGCACGAGGCTGAGGTGCTCGCCCAAGACCACGAGTGCGAGGCCCGTGGCCGTGACGGGCTCGAGGGTCGAAAGCAGCACGGCGACGGACGGGCCGACAACGGCCGTCCCGGCCGCGAGAAACGTGATCGCGATCACCGTCGAGAACAGCGCCAGAGCGATGATGATCAGCCACCCGGTGCCCGTCGTGCGAGGAAGATCCCCCTGCACCCCTGCGCTCACACTGAACGTGATGGCGACGCCGGTGCAGATCCAGGCGGTGAGCGTGATGGGGCTCACCTCCCCCACGACGGCATGTGAGAGCAGCATGTACACGGCGTAGGTCAACGCGCAGATGAGGGCCAGAAGAATCCCGACCCCGTCGGCGCGAACCGGTCCGGACAGCGATCCCATGGCGATCAGCCCGGTGCCGGTGATGGCGATGGGCAGCGACACGAGGGTCATCCGCGAGAGCCGCTCGCGCCCGAAGACGACCGCGCCGATGGCCACGAACACCGGCGCCGTGTGGGCGAGCAGGATGGTGAGCGCCGCGTCGATGCGCGTGAGCGCCGCGAAGTAGGCGCCGGCCTGTGCCGCGTACGTCACGGCGCAGAGGACCACGCCGATGGCGATCCCACGGCGCGACGGGCGGACCGGGCCGCCCATCGCGATGACGATCGTCCACATCAGGGCGGCCGCGATGATGAACCGTGCCGACAGCAGCGTCGAGACCGTGAGGCCCTCGTCGTAGGCCATCTTCCCGAAGATCCCGGCCGACCCGTAGCCGACGGCCGAGATCACACAGAAGAGGACGCCGAGCGTGCGTCGGCTCACTGTCGCACGGCGGTGGGAACGGGGACTACTTCCCCTGGAAGGTGGCGGTGCGCTTCTCGAAGAAGGCGCCCATGCCCTCGGCGCGGTCCTCCGTCTCGAACAGGGCGACGAAGGCGTCACGCTCGGCACCGAGGCGCTCCGCGGTGTCGCCACCGGCGGTCGCGTTGATGAGGTCCTTCGCGCGGGCCACGGCAAGCGGGGCCTTGGTGGCGATGAGCTCGGCGAGCTCGACGGCCTTGTCGACCACCTCGTCGTCCGGGTAGACGTGGTCCACGAGGCCACGGGCGTATGCCTCATCCGCCTTCACGTGGCGTGCTGAGAAGATCAACTCCTTGGCGAAACCGGGATTCGTGATCCACGCAAGACGCTGCGTGCCACCCCAGCCGGGGATGATCCCGAGGTTGACCTCGGGCTGACCGAGCCGTGCCGTGTCGGCCGCGAGCCGGATGTCGCACGCGAGGGCGAGCTCGCACCCGCCGCCCAGAGCGAACCCGCGGATCGCGGCGATCACCGGCTTGGACAGCGACTCGAGAAGTGCCATGACCCGGTGCCCGAGCTCGGCGAAGTCGCGCACGGCATCCAGCTCGGCATCCTTCATGAACCCGATGTCGGCGCCGGCGGCGAACGCGAACTTGCCACCCTCGGCGCCGGTGACGACCACCGCGCGAATGGCCGAGTCGGTCTCGATCACGGCCAGGAGGGCCTCGAGTTCCGTCAGGATCTCGATCGAGAGGGCGTTCATCTTCTTGGGGTTGTCAATGGAGAGCACGCACACGGAACCACGGTCTTCACGCTGAACTGGCATGGGATCTCTTTCGCGTCGTCGGGAATGCGAGATGCGGTCGGCGGAAGGCCGCGGCCCGCATGGTAGTGGGATCGCGCGGGATCGGGGCTGCACGGGAGCCGAGGACGGGCCGAACCTCCCGGATCCGGGGTTGCAATCGACCTGCCACCGGGGTTCGGTCCGGGGCGGCCTCCTTCGTCGAGGCGTTCTTCGGCCGTCTCAGATCCGCGCCGGACGCGGGCGCAATGGGTCCTCAGCACACGGTTTCCCTGGGTTTCCACGTATGCTCCCTCACACTTCCCTCACAGGAAGGGTGCCACGGACGGACACACCCCGCGTCGTCCCGGCACCGCTCTTCGCCCCATCTCCCCCGAGACGACGATGACCACAAAGCTCTCCCGTTCCAATCCGCTGACCGGCCGGTCCCCGCTTGTCGCCGTGATCGTTTCCACCGGCGACAAGAAGCTGCCACCGGTCCTGGCCGAGGCCGACGAGAAGCTCTCCGGCGCCATCCGCCGGGCGCAGCGCTCCGGTGAGCTGTCATCGAAGCCCGGAGCCACGGCACTCTTCCACCTGCCGGATTCGAAGGGCGCGGCGCGTGTCGCGGCCGTCGGCGTCGGCAGCGGCGAGATCCGGGATGACTGGGAGGCCGCCGGTCGCGCCGTCGCGCAGCTCGCCGGACGCGTGAAGGCGTCCAAGGCGACCGTGGTCCTGGCGGACGACGCGGATCCCGCCGGGGCACGCGCGCTCCTCGAGGCCGTCGCCTACGGTGCCTACCGGTTCGACCGCTACCGGACGCGTGCCGAGGACGCACCCGAGCCGGTGTCCCTCACCGACGTCAGCGTCTCCGGCGGCCCGCTCACGCGCGACGACCTCACCCGCATCGACACCGTTATGGGCCACGTCAACGCCGCCCGCGACCTGTCGAACACGCCGGCCAACGACCTCACCCCGCCGGATCTGGCGCGGTACGCGTCCGACCGGGCCAAGGCGACCGACCGGCTGAAGTGCACGGTCATGGGACCGAAGGAACTGCAGAAGCTCGGTGCCGGCGGCATCCTGAACGTCGGTAAGGGGTCCATCCACGACCCGCAGCTCATCGTCCTGCACTACACGCCGGCCGAGAAGGCCACGGACGAGGTCCTGGGCATCGTGGGCAAGGCCGTCACCTTCGACACCGGTGGCATCTCCATCAAGCCCGCGGGGGGCATGGAGGAGATGAAGATGGACATGAGCGGCGGTGCCGCCACCATCGAGGCCATCACTGCCATCGCGGAGCTCGGTCTCCCGGTCGAGGTCATCGCGGTCGTCCCGTCGGCGGAGAACATGCCTGACGGCAGCGCCGTCAAGCCGGGCGACGTCATCACCGCGATGAACGGGAAGACCATCGAGGTCATCAACACCGACGCCGAGGGCCGGCTGATCCTGGCTGACGGTCTCACCTACGCGGCCCGTAACGGTGCGACCCGCATCATCGAGTTCTCGACCCTGACCGGGGCCATCGTCGTCTCGCTCGGCGAGGTGTACGCGGGTCTGTTCGGCTCCGAGCAGGAGTGGACCGACGCCGTGCAGGACGCGGGTGAGCGCACCGGCGACCTGGCGTGGCCGATGCCGCTTCACGAGCGGTACCGTCCCCTCATCGAGAGTAACGTCGCGGACCTCTCGAACGCCGCAAAGAAGCGTCAGGCCGGATCGATCTACGCCGGCATGTTCCTGCGGGAGTTCACGGACGGTCTGCCCTTCTGCCACGTCGACATTGCCGGCACCGGGATGATCAACGGCGCGGGAACCGGCTTCGGAGTGCGCATGGCGCTCCAGGTCGCCGAGGATCTGACCGCCTCCAAGTGAGCCGTCCCGGGGCTCCCGCGTGACGCGGGAGCCCCGGGACGGCACCGCTCGTGGGACCTCCTTGGAGCGGAAGAGATCAGCGTCGCGGTAATCCGAGTGCCCGTTGCAACCCGGCGTCGACCTGTGCCATGAGCCACTGCGGCAGAGCGCCGATCCGGTCATCAAGGGCGGCGTCGATCACGCGGGCGAACGTCGACTCGGGAAGAGAGATCGCTGTCTTCACGACCGACCGGATTACATGGTTATACCGTCGTCGGGCAGTCCGGCCACATCGAGGCGCATATGCGATCGTCCTGCTCACCGCCACGAGGGACACCCTCACCTGCGTGGGCACGATGATATGCATCGATCGGCCGCCGCATACTTATACGCGTCGGTCAACCGGTCCCACATCCCGTCATGAGCCCGCCGGGAAGAAGATGCGGCGGTCGCACGAGCACAGCTCGACCGTGATGACCTCCGTCCGGTATCGGGTCTCCCGAGGCGCATCGGGAACCGCGACGGGGACGTCATACCGAACCTCGATGGGGAATGGATCCGGTCCGCTGCCGTAGCTGAGGCGCAGCCCTCCGTGCCCATCGACCCGATCGACGACGGCGACATGGCGTCCGTCGACCAGGTCGACCGGGACATCGACGTTGGTCACGACCTGCAGGACGAGGACCATGCTGCTCAACGATTCCCAGTCCCTCCCGCGGGATATGGGACTCCTTCGCCACGTTCGCGTCGCGGCGTGGTAGCGGGCGATCACGCCGACGGGACGCCCGGCGTCCTCACCCGTGACACGGGTGACCTGCTGCGTGACTCCGCGCCCATCCGGGCTCGCATACCGGCCGCGGTTCGCAAAGCGCAGCGATCCGCCGAGATCGCGTCCCTCCCACGCGCGACCGTCGTCGCCACCTCTGATCACGAGCACACGACCCGGCCGGGTCAGCTCGCCGATGAGCCGGTCATGGTCGATCGTGCCACCGGTCGGCGACCCGGCATCACCGCAGCCGGCACAGCACATGAGGCCCGACAGGACCAGGACCACACCCGCACGCCGCGGCACGGTCGTCCCCCGGCCACGCGGCCCGTGCACCCTGCGTCGGGCTGCGTCAGTCCTCACCGGCGAGCTCGTCCAGCAGGGCGAGGAAGCGATCGTTCTCGTGCGGGTGTCCCACCGTCACGCGGATTCCCGACGGCGCGCCGAACCCGCCGGTGGGGCGGATGATCATGCCGCGCTGCAGCAGCTGGTCATTGAGGCGCGCCGCGCGTTCGGCACTGCCGACGTCGAAGAACAGGAAGTTGCCCTGCGACGGCAGAGGAGTGTGACCGCGGGCGCGAAGCCCCTCGGCCAGCCGTTCGCGCTCGGCCCGGTTGGCCGCCGCCCGCTCGCCCACGATGGTCTCGGCCTCGGCCAATGACGCGGTGGCGGCCAGAAGCGCCATGTGGTTCACGTCGAACACGTTGCGCACCCGCCCGATGGCCTCGATCAGCTCGGGAGGCGCGACCAGGTAGCCCACACGCAGCCCCGCCAGGCCGTAGATCTTCGAGAAGGTCCGGGTGACCGCCAGCGGGCGCGCACGACGTGCCAGACCGACGGCGTCGTGTCCGCCGTCGTCCATGAACTCGAAGTACGCCTCGTCGATGACCGGAAGGACGTGCGACGGAAGGTCGTCCAGGAAGGCCATGAGGTCGTCGGCGTCGACTGCGCCCCCGGTGGGGTTGTTGGGGCTCACGATGACGATCAGCTTGGTTGCGTCCGTGACGGCCGCGCGCATCGCCGGCAGGTCGTACGCGCCGTCCTCGCCGAGCGGGACAAGCGTCGGGGTCGCACCCATCATCAGCGCGCCCTGACGCCACGAGGGGAACGACGGCCAGCCCATGACCAGCTCGTCGCCGGCGTCCAGGACCGCCAGACAGATCAGCTTGATCAGGCTGTCCACCCCGTTGCCCACCAGGATCCGGTCGGCCGGGACGCCGAGGTGGCGCTCGAGGGCACCGCGCAGGTCCCATGCCCCGGGATCCGGGTAGACACGCAGATCCTGCACCGCCTCCGCCAGGGCACGCTGCGCAGCCTCGGCCGGAGGCAGCGGGCCTTCGTTCGAGGCGAGCTTCACGATGTCGGTGACGCCGATCTCACGGGCGAGGTCACCGGCGGGACGGCCGGGCTGGTAGGGATCGACGGCATCGAGCGCCGGGCGGATCAGGCGCGACGGGAACGTTGGGTCTGTCATCAGGCGGGATCGTATAGTGGAAAAGACTTGTCGCCATGACCGAACCCGCCACGGACATCCATGGGCTCTTCCCGCTCGATCTGGTGCTCCTGCCGGGTGAGCGGGTCCCGCTCCACATCTTCGAGCCACGCTACCGCGCCCTCGTGGCGGACTGCGTGCTCACCGCGACGGAGTTCGTCCTGCCGTTGGTGCAGGGCGAGGCCATCACCGAGGTAGCGTGTGCCGCGCGGGTCGAGAGCCTCATCCGCCGCTTCGCCGACGGACGCATGAACGTGATCGTGGCCGGAACCCGTCGCGTGCGCATCACGGCGGCGGCCGAGGAACGGCCGTACCTGACGGGCATGGTCGAGGATCTCCCCGATGAGGACGAGGATCTCGACCTGGCGCTCGAGTACCACGTCACCGGGCGCTTCGATCACCTGGTCGCGCAGGTGGCGGGGGGACGGTCGAACCCCATGGAGACGGACGTGCCCCGTTCCTACGCCATCGCCGGGCAGATCCAGCTGGAGGCGACGCTCAAGCAGACCCTGCTGCAGGAGCGGTCCGAGAACACCCGTCTGGCGGTCGTCGACGAGATCCTCGGCCGGGCCCTGCAGCAGGTCGACCGATCCGACGTCGCCGAACGGCGCTCGGATTCCAACGGCGACACGACGGTATCCGAATGACCAATCGCATCTCATCCCGCCCCATGGCGACCGTCTGGGTCGACGGGTCCGACGCCGAGTCCTTCCTGCACGGGCTCCTGTCACAGGAGATCACCTCCATGACCGACGGGGAGGCCCGTGATGCCCTGCTGTTGGACAAGACCGGGCACGTCCGCGTCGATCTGCGCGTGATCCGCACCGAGCCGGAATCGTTCACACTGCTCACCGATGCGGACAGCGGGGACCGCCTCACCGAGCTCCTCGACGAGTACCACTTCTCGGAGGACGTCGAGATCCTCGGCCCCGAGCCGGTGGACGTGGTGACCTTCCTGGAGAGGACCGATCCGTTCGTCTCCGGAGCGGACATCGTCATCCCGGGCAGGATCCCGGCGTCGGTGGACGCGATCGGCGACGCCGCCACCATCGTGGACGCCAACGCAACCATCCCCGTCGACGACGAGGAGGTGGAGGCCCTCCGCATCGCCGCGGGCGTCCCCCGCTTCGGGGTCGACATGACCGAGCGCACCCTGGTCCACGAGGCCGGGCTCCAGCGCCGTTCGGTGTCGTTCGACAAGGGCTGCTACCTCGGGCAGGAGACCGTCGCCCGTGTGGAATACCGCGGCGGGGTCAACAAGCGACTGGTGGGCCTGCGACTCCCGGCACCCGTTTCAGTTGGAACGACGGTAACGAACGGCGAGAAGAGCGTGGGGGCGGTGACGAGCGTCGCGACGCACCCGTCGCTGGGGCCCATCGCGCTGGCCACCGTGCGCAAGGAGGCGGAGGACGGCAGCGAGGTCATCGTGGAGGGCCTGGACGTACCCGCGCGAATCGTGACGCTGCCCTTCGTCGCCGAGGCGACCCCGGCCGGCTGACGGCTGTCGCGGGTGCCGGGGTGGTCCGGCGCGCAACGCTAAGGTGAGTGGATCGTCACCGCCGTCATCACACCCCGGGGCCCGTACTCGCTCGCATCCACCGTCGGACGGTTCGCCGACACCACCCGCCGATCCCTTCCGGGCGGCGGCATCGAGCTCGTGTTCGAAACCGGCGAGAACCTCACCCGGGCGCGGATCGGGCAGCGTCCGAGCGGCGAGGTCATCGCCACCGTGGAGGCCGCCGACGTCGAGACCTCGCTCGCCCACCTGCGGTTCGTACTGGCGGTGGACGACGACACATCGGAGTTCACCGAGTCCGTCCGAGACGACCCGCTGCTGGGCTCGCGCGTGCCCCATTCGCGCGGTACCCGCCCCCTGCGCACGGCGACGGTGGCCCATGCCGTGCTCAAGGCCTTCGCGGGACAGCTGATCACCGCACAGGAGGCACTTCGCATCGAGCGCCGGGTGCTGCAACGCATCGGCCGCCACCACGCGGGGCTCGCCGTGCCTCCCGACCAGGACGCGCTGGCGTCGCTCTCACCCGCCGAGTACGTGGCATGTGGCCTCCACCCGAAGCGCGCGTCCGCCCTGGCCCGCCTGGTCCGCCATGTGGACCTCGAAGCCCTGCGCAGCGAGAACCGTGACGGGCTGCACGGCCGCCTCGGACGCGAGCGCATGATCGGTCCGTGGTCGGTGGGCGTGATCGCGCTGACCGGTCTCGGCCGCTACGACGTGGGTCTGGTGGGCGACCTCAACCTCATCCGGCTGACCGCCAACCTCCTGGGGCGCCCGGCCACCGCCGAGGACTCGGCCGAGCTTCTCGCCCGCTACGACCCGTGGGCCGGCCTCGCGTCGAAGCACCTGATGGGGCACCCACTGGCACGAGAACGCCGCCACGCGTCGGCCGACGCCGTCGCCCGGAGATCTCCCGCGCGGACGCGCCGAGCCGCGAACGGATGGCGCTGATGCGATGGTTCGTCCCCTTCCTGGCCGCCACGATCGTCACGGGCGGGGTCGCATCGACCGCAGCGGCGGCCACCCCGTTCACGTCGTCCGTCAAACCGCTGAGCGCCGCAGAGCGACGCGCCATGACCCCGTCGGTCTGGCGTCCGGGCTGCCCCGTCGGGTTGAACGATCTGCGCGTCGTGCGGGTCACGCACATGAGCTTCGACGGAAAGACGCGCACGGGTCGCCTGGTGGTCCATCGCGACGTGGCCGCCCCGGTCGTCCGCATCATGCGCCGCCTGTACACCGCGCGCGTCCCGATCCGGTGGATGGTTCCCATCGAGCGATTCGGTGGCAGCGACTTCGCGTCCATCGAGGCCGACAACACCAGCGCGTTCAACTGCCGGTACGTCGACGGAACCCGGCGCTGGTCGCAGCATGCGTACGGTCGGGCCATCGACATCAACCCGATCGAGAACCCGTACATCTCGCGCGGCCGCACATCGCATCGGCGCAGCATCCCGTACGTCAACCGACGCCCGCGACCGGGCATGGCCGTCGAGGGCGGAGCGCTCGTGCGTGCGTTCACGTCGGAAGGGTGGGGCTGGGGCGGCCGATGGAGCAGCGTCAAGGACTACCAGCACTTCAGCGCGGACGGCCGGTGAACCCGGGCCCGTCCGTTATCGTCGCATCGATGCGTTCCCGCGACGCCACGCACCGTTCGCCGACGGGGTGTGATCGATGAAGGTCCCGCCCGAGCGCGTCGAGACGGACCTCATCGGCAGGATCCGCCGGGGCATGCGGCTTCCCCGTCGCCTCCCCGAGATCGTGCCCTCGCACCTGCCCGGACTGTGCGAGGTGACGTTCGCATGGCAACCGGACGATCCCGCCTACCGTGAGGGCGAGGTGATGGTCCACCTGAACTCGATCACCGACGCCCACCGCGAGGACATCGGCCCGGCGCGCATGGAGTGGATCGGCGACACGGGTGTCGCGGCGGTGGGGTACCTCCTGCCGGACGACCTGGTCGCGAGCTACCGGATCGTCTGGATGCCCGAGATCCCCCAGCACGCCGGTGCGACCCGTGAGGGGTGGCGCGCCGTCCACGAGGCCGGAGAGCCCGACCCCCGGAACCCCGAGCGGATTCCCAATCCGTTGGGAACGACGAGCTCTGTCCTCCGCATGCCCCGAAGCCAGCACAACGCTGCCGAGCTCGTCGACACACCACCGCGGCGCGACTATCGCTCCCGGGACCTGGAACTGCGGGCGACATCCCCCGCGGCGTGGGCACGCCTCCTCGTGCCGGAAAAGGACGCCCAACGCCTCCTTGTGCTGTTCGACGGCGAAGCGTGGGACGGGCTGCCCATCGAGGAGGCCCTCCGCCGCCTGGACGGCCCCGCGACGGCGGCCGTCCTCGTCGGATCCGGGCCGCGTCCCGACCGGGTGGACCTTCTTCCCGACGTCGGACGGGTCTCCCGGGCGCTCGAAGACGTACTCGCCGCATGCCGAGACGCGGGGCTTCGCGACATCACCGCCCGGGAGAGGGTGATCGTGTGCGGCCAGAGCCTGGGTGGCCTGGCCGCCGCATCGTGCGTCGTCTCCGCCCCCCATCTCGTCCGGACCGCGATCGCCCAGTCGGGCTCGTACTGGCACGGTTCACCGGAGGGCACGCCGCGGAGCGAGGGCGGCGCGATCATGAAGCAGGTCGAGCAGATGTCCCTGACCGGCCGTCGACTCGTCATCCAGTACGGCAACCAGGAGCAGGTGCTCGGCCCCCTCAGCCGGCGGTTCGCCGAGGCCTGCCGGGCCGCATCGGCCGATGTGATCGAACGCGAGTATCCCGGTGGCCACGACTACGCGTGGTGGCTGACGGGCCTCCTGGACGGGCTGGACCGCTTGGCGGAGCTACCGCCCCTCGCCGGCGACGGCTGAGAGACCACCCGCACGCCCAGCCCAAAGCGAGCACGGGCAGGTCGTGGCGACGGCAAACCGCCGTGCCTACGTCGGCGGTGGTACCCCGTGATCGATGATCTGTCGGCGACGACGACGCGCCCTGCGACGCTGGGCGCGGATGCGCAACACGATCAGCACGACGGCGATGACGATCGCGGCGAGCACCGCCCAGTGCCACCACGGCCGACCTGAGTCGCCGAGCTTCTCCCCGCCCCACGCGACGCGCACGCGGTCGAAGTGGTCACGCCACTCCTTCGGCAGGTACTCGATGTTCTGGAGGAGCTGCAGCAGCTGGCGGTGGTAGACCTGGTAGGTCTCGGGCGCCGGGTCCATGCTCTTCAGGCTGTAGCGCGACAGCCCGTTGTGCAGGTCGTAGACGTCGAGATGGGCATCGACCTCGAGAGCGGCCTGGTAGACGTACCCGCGGGCGCGATCGCGCAGTTCGCCCCAGCGCGGGTCCTGCGCCGCGAGTGCGTCCGCCTGGGTGGCGAAGCGATCGAGGCTCACGATGGACTGGGCGAACCCGTTCAGGATGCGCGACTGGTCACCGCGAGGCGTGGCGTACTCCAGGAACCACATGCCGCCGGCCTTGCCGTCGGTGGCGACACCACCGTCACGCCAGTCCACGGCGAACGAGTTCAGGTACTCGGTGGAGAGCGTCAGGATGCGCCCGCGCTCGCGCTCCGTGGAATTCTCGTCCAGCGTCGGGATCAGCGTGCTCAGGATAAGGCCCTGTCCCATCGCGTCACGCCACGGCGGCGCCGTGCTGTCGGTCGACAGGTAGACGCTGTCGTTCATGCGGAAGGCGGTGCCGTCCGGTGCGACGCGACGCGCGCTGTACGAGACGATCTCGTTCACCGAGGCACGGGCCCGCCCGGCCTCCCCGGCCCGCTGCCGGCGCAGCACGTCGCGTGCAGCGGTGACCCAATTGGGGAAGAAGCCCTGGTTGCGATAGAAACGCCACAGGAGTGCGGAGCCCTTGGGTCGGTACTCCTCCCGAAGGGCCGGGGTCCGGCCCGGGTTCTCGCTCATCCACTGCTCGTTGACCGCGGTGATCCGCGCCGCCGTCTCGGCGTCGGCGGCTCCCTCGCGGATGTGCAGGATGGACGGCCCGTCGACCTGTGCATCGGTCTCGGTCCCCACCACCTCGTCCTGGGCGAACGCCACCGGTGCAGCCGTGATCGCGGCCACACATGTAAGTGCGACGAGAAGGCGGTGACGCCACCTCATGCGAACAGGATCTCGTCCTCCGGCGCGCCTTCCTCCAGGCGCTCGGTGATCTTGCCGACGGCCACCTCGTAGACGATGGGCGCGAGTTGCGCCATCGGCCCGTCGACCACGTCCGGATTGATGGAGTGGACGCGGACACGACCCACGAAGCACGTCTTGATGCCGAGAAGCTCCCCGTCACGCAGGACATGGACCTGGAAGCCCCACATCGCGGCCGGCGAGTCGGTCAGGCTCGTGCGGATCGGCTGAGGAACGATCACGTACTCGACGCCGTCCACCGTGACCGGATAGATGAACTCGTCGTCCGTCACAGGTCCCTCACCTCGCCGTCAGCGGTGACGATCGCCGCAGCCCCGCCCCGGCGGGGATCGCCGGCACCCGACAGGACACCGTCGCGACGCGTGACGGCCGAGACGCCGCCGAAGAACAGATTCCGGTGATCCCACCGGCGAAGAACATGTCCATCCCTCTCCAAAGCGGCACAAACCTCCTCGGGAACCCCGAACTCGACGTCAACGCGGCCGTCCTCCGGGTGTACACGCGCACGGTCGACGGCCGATGCGACATCCAGACCGCCGTCCATGACGCTCACGAGCGTCTGGAGGATCGCTGATCGAAGCCTATTCGACCCCGCCGATCCGAGGGCGAGCGCCGGTTCGGAGTCACGGATCACGAGCGTCGGCGACATCATCGACGTCATCCGAAGGCCCGGCTCGATGAGGCCGAAACCTGCCGGGTTCAGGTCCTGCTCACCGGACATGTTGTTCAGGAGGATCCCGGTGCCCGGAACGACGACACCGCCGCCCGAGCCGAGAGACGACGACAGCGTCGCCATCCCGCCATCGGCGTCGATCACGCTCACGTTGGTGGTGCCGGTCGGCTTGCGCGTGATGGCACCGAGAATGCGCTCGATGACACCGGGCTCACGGAGCGCGTCGAGGAAGGCGTCGTCCCGCAACTCGTTCGCGGCCACGCCCCCGTCCGCCACCGCCCGGTAGAAGCCCTCGTCCGTGGCGACGGTGGCCGGATCGATCGTCGCGAGCGCCGCCAGGATGAGGATGCCACCCGCAGACGGAGGCGCATTGGTGATGACCTCGTAGTCCGCTCGGCGCAGGTGGAGCGGTTCACGTTCGATGACGTGGTACTCGTGAAGATCGGTCTCGGTGACAAGGCCCGCGTCGCCCAGGTGCCGCAGGATCGCCTGGCCGATCGAACCATGACTCATGGCGCGCGCGCCCTCGGCGGCGAAGGTCTCGAAGGTCTCCGCGAGCTCGGGGATCCGGAGCACGTCCCCCTCGGCCAGCAGCGTCCCGCCGGGTGCATAGACGGCCTGCGACTCGGGGGTGAAGACCAGCATCGCCCCGAGGATGCGGTAGAGGTAGTCGATCTCGGCCGTCAGGCGCACCCCGTCACGCGCCAGGCGGCACACCGGCTCGACGATCTCCGCCAGAGACAGCCGGCCGTGGTTCTCGACGGCGTGGGCGATGCCGTGGAGGAAGCCCGGCACGGCGACCGACGCCGCCCCGATGTGGAACACCTGGTCCGCCCCGCCGAACGGGACCGTGAACGAGTCCAGCATGTCCTCGTCCAGCCGGCGTCCGTCGGGTCCCAGTCCGGGTACCTGGACGAAGAAGTCGATGAGCTTCGGCGCGCCCTTCGGCGGACGGAAGAGGAGGAAGCCGCCGGCGCCCGGCCCCGTCAGGGGGTTCTCGGCCATGGAGGCCGCGCATGCCGCCGCCGCGGCGGCGTCGACGGCGTTCCCTCCACGGGCCAGGATCGCCGCACCGGCCCGCGCCGACTCACGATGGCCGGCGGCGACGATCCCCCCGGACATCAGCCCGACGAGGGCGGCTCGTCGTCCCTGTCGCGCCTGAGCGACTTGAAGAGTTGCGTCACCGGGTTGCCACCGGACGAATCGCCCTTCTCCTCCGCGCGGGCGGGGACATCGTCGACATCAGCCGACGCGTCGTCGTCCTTCGCCTGAGGCTCGGGTTCCGGTGCCGGCTCGGGTTCGGGCTCCGGCTCGGGCTCACGTTCGGCCGGCTCCGAGAAGAGCCGTCCCTCGGGCTCCGGACGTTGGAGCAGTGTGGGCGGGTCCACGTCCCCGGCCTCACCGAAGAGCGCGGTCTCCGCCGGGTCGAGCTGCTGTTGCTCGTTCTGCGACTCGATCCTCTCCTCGTCCGTGAGGGCGGTCAGATCCGGCGGCTCCGGTGGTTCGTCCGGAGTGCCGGGAGCCCCGACATCGGTGAACGAACTGCCGGCCGGCACCGGCTCGGAGGATGGCGGCGGCTCCGGTGGCGCCGAGGTCGGCTGCGACGCAGGAGCCGAGGGCGCGATGGGCGGAAAGATCGGTGCACTTGACGGCGCGTTCGTGGACACCGACTCGACCGGGGCGATGCGCGGCCGTTCGGGTGCGGAGGGACGCTCCTCGACGGCCGGACGCGCCTGCGCGGTGCGTCGTCCCGAGAAACCCGCGGCGACGACGGTGACCCAGACCTTGCCCTCGAGCTCAGGATCGACCGTCGCACCGAAGATGATGTTGGCGTCCGGGTCGGCGGCGTCCGAGACGACCTTGGCCGCCCGGCTGATCTCGGCCAGTGAGAGGTCCGGTCCACCGGTGATACCCAGGAGGATTCCGCGCGCACCGTCGATCGGCGTCTCGAGGAGGGGCGAGTTGATGGCCGCCATGGCCGCGTCCTCCGCCCGGTTCCCACCGGTCGCGTACCCGATGCCGAGGAGGGCGGTACCGGCACCGCGGACGACCGTCCGAACGTCGGCGAAGTCGAGGTTGATGAGACCCGGAAGGGTGATCAGGTCGGTGATCCCCTGCACGCCCTGCCGGAGGAGGTCGTCACAGACCCGGAAGGCATCCACCATCGAGACGCCGCGCTCCAGCACGGCGAGGAGACGGTCATTGGGTACCACGATGATCGTGTCGGCCTGTTCACGCAGGAGCTCGATGCCGCGGTCGGCCATCGATCCGCGCCGGGAGCCCTCGAAGCCGAACGGCCGGGTGACCACGGCGATGGTGAGGGCGCCCATCTCACGGGCGAGCTTGGCGACCACGGGTGCGCCACCCGTGCCGGTGCCCCCTCCCTCACCGGTCGCGATGAACACGAGGTCGGCGCCGCGGAGTGCGCGACGAAGCTGCTCCTCGCTCTCGCGGAGTGCCTGTTCACCCAGAGCGGCATCGCCACCCGTGCCGCGGCCACGGGTCAGCTCGATGCCCACCGGGATCCGGATGTCCGCATCGGTCGCGTCGAGCGACTGCCGGTCCGTGTTGACGGCGATGAACTCGACGCCGCGGATACCCGCCTCGATCATGCGGTTGATGGCGTTGACACCGGCTCCACCGACGCCGACGCACTTGATGACGGCGAGGTAGTTGGACCGCTCGCCGAACCCGGGCGTCTCACGGCCCCAGGCCGGCGGCTCGGCCTCGGGGGCCGGCCGTTCCGTCTCGTGATCGGTCGGGCGGAACAGGTCGCTGAGCGGCCCCTCCCGCATGCTCGATTTCTTCTCGCTCATGCTGCCCTCATCACCTCGTTGCGCGGGTCACGCGCGAGGACCTCGTCGGCCAGTCGGCGGTACCAGCGCGATGCCTGGCTCTGACGATCGTAGGCGATAACGCTCTTTCCCGAAACCGGGGCCTCCGCGAACTTGATGGTCTTCCCGATTCGCGTCTGGAAGACGATATCCCCGAACCCCTCCTCGAGCAGCATGACCGCCTCGCGCCCGTGGACGGTCCGGCCGTCGTACATGGTCGGGATGATGCCGGCGATCTCGACGCGCGGATTCAGATGCTCGCGGATCTGTGCGAGCGTCTGCTGGAGCAGCCCCAGACCGCGCAGGGAGAGGTACTCGCACTGCACGGGGACGATGACGCCATCGGCGGCGACCATCGCGTTGACGGTGAGGAGCCCGAGCGACGGCGGCGTGTCGACCAGGATGTAGTCGTAGAGGTCCAGGAACGGCTTGACGGCACGTTCAAGTTGACGTTCGCGGCCGATCATCGCCGAGAGTGCGAGTTCCGCACCCGCGAGCTCGATCCCCGCCGGCGCGATGTCGATCTCACGGGCCTCGATGATCTCGGAGAGCGATGTTCCGCGGACGAGCACGTCGTACATGGTCGTCTGAAGGGTGTCGACCGCGATCCCCTGGCTCATCGAGAGGTTGCTCTGCGGATCGAGGTCGAGCGCGAGAACCCGCGCCCCACGCTCCTTCAGGGCGACGCCCAGGTTGAGCGTGGTCGTCGTCTTCGCGACGCCCCCCTTTTGATTTGCGAGCACCAGCACACGTGCCGGTCGAGACATGGACGCACCCCTGGCGAGAGTTTGGCGTCTGCGAATTCTACGGCGGCGGGAGGATTCCTTCCCTCGTGTCCCCGTCACCCCAGCGTGAGCGGCGGCCTTCGGCGGTGCGCACTCAGATAGCGGATGCCGTCGGCGCCGGCACGGATGACACGCTCGGTTCCGCGCGGGATGACCAGGCACTGGTCGGCGGAGACCTCGATGTCGTCACCGTCGACGGTGATGGTCCCCCCGCCGTCCAGAACGACGATGAGGACGTCACGCTCGCCGTTGGTGTGCGCGTCGACCCCCTCGCCAGCCGGCCATCTCACCAGGTTGACGTTGAGGTCCTCGGTGGCGAGCCCCCAGAGGACGGCGCGCCCCCCGGTATCGGCCGTGGAGTGGACCTCGGGTCGTACGGGCGGGGTGCCGGTCTCGTTGCTCACTCGGGCGGGAGCTCCAGACGACGCTGCCCGGCCCAGGCGGCCGCCTGCGAGCGACGCTGGAACCCGAGCTTGCGCAGAAGCTGGCTGACGTGGTTGCGCACCGTCTTCTCGGACAGGTGGAGCACGTCACCGATCGCGCGGTTGGTGTACCCCTCGGCGATGAGCGTCAGCATGCGGCGCTCGCGGTCCGTGAGGCCGGCTAGCTCGGCCTCGGCCTGTTTGGCCGACAGCTCGCGGAACTGGTTGAGGAGCGCACCGGCGGCGCGCGGGTCCAGGGAGGAGGCACCCTCAGCGGCCTCCCGGATGGCCCGGGTGAGCTGGTCCGAGTCGGCCTGCTTCAGCAGATAGCCGTTCGCACCCGCCATAACCGCTCCGACGATGGCCTCCTCGTCCGAGTACGAGGTGAGCATCACGACGCGGATGTCCGGGTGGGATTTCTTGATCTCACGGCAGGCGTCAACCCCGCTTCCGTCGGGGAGCCGCACATCCATGAGCACCACGTCGGGACGTGCCTGATCGGCAGCGGAGATGGCCTCGGCGACGGTGCCCGCCTCCCCGACCACGCGAAAACCGCTCGTATGGGCGAGAAGGGACCGCAGGCCGATGCGGACGACCGCGTGATCGTCCACGACCAAGACCCTGATGATGTCCGTTGCGCTCACCTGACAACCTCCTGGTCCGGCGATTCGAATTCCTCGGGTGCGTCGAAGTCGAGTGGGATCTCCAGTGCCACCCGTGTACCTGTGGGACCTGCGCGACCGATGACCGCACGTCCTCCGAGCCGTCGAGCTCGTTCCTGCATGTTACGGAGCCCTTCGCCCGAGTGACGGGGTTCGGCGGGAATGCCGTACCCGTCGTCCACGATGACGAGGTCCAGTTCGTCCGGTGCGAAGCGGATCTCGACGCTGATCTCCTTCGCCTGGCCGTGCCGCGCGGCATTGGAGAGCGCCTCCCGCAGAACCTGTTCCAGGTGGTGGTTCACCTCGGCCGGTAACTCGCCGGACTCGTTGAGACCGCTGACGGCGCACCGGACGGAGACCCCGGTCGTGTCCTCGAACGTCCGGGCCACATCCTGGAGGCTCGCCGCCAGGAGCATGGGACCGCTCTCGGTCTGGCGGAGGTCGGAGATGTACTCGCGGATACCGCCGATGGTCTCGTTCAGCCCCTCGATGACCTCGCGCACCTCCTCGCGGATGCTGTCGCACGCGCGCATCGAGACCGACTCGAGGTGAAGGCCTGCGGCGTAAAGCGACTGGATGGTCCCGTCGTGAAGATCACGGCCGAAGCGCTCACGCTCCTCGGCGACCGCGCGGGCGCGATCGATGGCCTCCAGCTGCTCCTTCTCCTCGACGTTGAAGATCTCGAGCAGCCGGATGGCGAAGACACACAGGGCAAGGCCGATGATCCCGCGCAGCACAGCGATGTTGATGGCCGAGCTGGTCAGACGCTCCCCGTCGGACGCCACGTCGGTGGGATCCCAGAACGGACCTCCCACCAGGGGTAGGGCGACGATGCCGTATGCCACGATGGCCACGGCCATGGCGGCCGCGAATCGCCGGATACCCGAGAAGCCGGCGTCTCCCAGTTCGCGCCGCTGGCGCCACATGCCCCAGGCGGCGGCCGCAACCGCGGGGATCATGAGCACGATCCGGCCGAGCGACTCGACGGATTGCTCCCACTGAACTGGGGTCCAGTCTCCGGCCAGCGCCAACAGCGTGACGACGACGACCACGGCCAGGACGACGCCCGCGCTCGCGGCACGCCAGATGAGCTTGGATCGCCGTGAATCGACGAGGAGACGCACACCGAACTGGAACAGGAAGAAGAAGGCGGTGACCTGGAGCAGCCCGCGGACCACGAGCAATACGTCGATGATCCCCTCACGGACGTAACGCTCCTGGATCGGGATGAAGACGTGGCCCCACGCGGCGAGGGCCTCCGCGACGGCGAACGCGGCGAGCCAGCCGAGCGACTGGGTCAACCGCAGCCGGGTCGAACGACGTCGCTGCAGCCAGACCGCGAACCCGAGCGCCATGAACACGAGCCCCTGCGCGAACAGGATGATGCTCTCGTTCTCCTTGATGAACCGCGTCATGACAGAGCGCAGCGATCGCAGGTCACCGCGCCGGGCTGCGCCACGGTGGAACGACGTGTCGGAGGTTCCGGGAGTGCCATTGCCGGGACAGTAGCGGGATGCCCGACGTCCCCGGTGCGCCGGGCATCCCGCCTGCACCACCCCCGCGGTCGTCGTGGCACGCCCGGCCCCGGCTCACGCAGGACACCCGAAATGGCGACGGCCTCCCGAGGGAGGCCGTCGTTCACCGAACGAACCATGGTGACCCGCTCGAGGTCCTCAGGCGAAGACGCCGTCCGCACGAAGAGCGAAGGATCCGGACATCTCACGCAGGCGACGCACACGCTCCTGCGTGGGCGGGTGACTGGAGAAAAGGCTCGACATGCCGCGCCCCTTGAGCGCGGACAGCGGGTTCACGATGTAGAGCGGAGCGGCGGCCGGGTTGGTCTGCATCGGCACGGCGTTCGCACCGCGCTCCAGCGTTTCGAGCGCATCCGCCAGCGCGTTTCCGTCGTGAAGGAATCCGGCTCCCGTGGCGTCGGCCTGGAACTCCCGCTGGCGGGAGATCGCCATCTGGATGATGGCCGCCGCGAGCGGAGCCAGGATGATCGTCGCGATCGCGCCGACGATGCCCAGCGGATTGTCGCGATTGTCACCCCCGAACAGCATCGAGAACTGGAGGAAGTTGGCGATACCGGAGATGACACCGGCGATCATTGCCGCCATGCTCGCGATGAGGATGTCCCGGTTCTTGATGTGGGCCATCTCGTGGGCGAGCACACCCTCGAGTTCACGTGGCGACAGCGCGTGCATGATGCCCTCGGTGCAGGCGATGGCCGCGTTCTTCGGGTTGCGGCCCGTCGCGAACGCGTTGGGCTGGGGAGACGGGGTGATGTAGACCTTCGGCTTCGGAACCCCGGCACGCTGCGCGATGCTGGCCACCATGTGGTGGAGCTCGGGCGCCTCGGCCTCGCTGACCTCGCGTGCCTTGCTCATCTTCAGCGCCATCGGTGCGCTGAACCAGAACATGGCCAGGTTCATGACCACTGCAAAGCCGGCGAAGAAGATCATGCCGCTGGCACCGCCGACGAACTGACCGATCACCACCAAGAGCGCGGTGAGCGCCGCCATCAGCACGAAGGTCTTCATTCCATTGTGGCCTTTGCGGCCGGTGGGGTTCATTCGGTCCGATCCCTTTCTCATCGGAGAGACTGCAGCTTTTGTGGGAGAAGTGTAACGCCGCCCGGTGGGTGACGCATGTCCGCCGGGTTGTCGATCTGTTAACCGGTCACTCGCTACCCTTCTCCGGGTGAGATCCGGCTTCGCCATCCTCCTCGTCGGCGCCATCCTCCTCATGACGGGATGCGGACGCGAGCCGACGTACAAGACCGACTCGCTGGATCTCGTCCGACTCCTGCACATCCTTCCGACGCAGAGCGAGTTCACGTTCACGGACTCGGCCACCGAGGCCGACCTGGACACCCTCGCCGGGCTCTACGCACCGGGGGACGACGCTACCGCGGTCCGCAAGCAGTACGAGAGCCTCGGGTTCCGGAACGCGGCCATCCGGCGCTGGGAGGGACCGGACGGGGCGAAGATGACCGTCGCACTGTCGCGTTGGCGTGACCGGATGGTCGCGGTGAACACCGGCGGCGGTGTGGCCGAGGTCGTGCCCATCCAGAACGGTGCCGTACCGTGGACTCCCGACGAGCTGCGTGGATCGCGCGGGGCGCGCACGACGGGGAACCCGCCTCGCTACTCGCTGAGCTACGCGGTCGAGAACGTGGGCGTCTACGTGGAGACATCCGGGCCCGTGAGCGAGCGCACCGTCGTCCGGACGATGCAGCTCGTCGCCGAGCCACTGAGGCAGGCGCGCGACTCCTAGATGAGTAGTGCCGCGGAAATCGCGGCGTGGTTCGTGCCCCCGGCGGCGCGGATGCGCCACCGGGGGCACGAACAGGCGAACCAGCATGCCCTTCGACGCCCGGCGACGCCCCGCATCCACCGGTGGCGCGCCCCACATCCACTCTTCCGTGGCACCACTCATCTCGGATCGGCGGTGGAGCCGAGACCACTGGCCGACCCGGCCGACTACCCGGCATGCGCTTCACCCTGCCGTTGATCCTCGGAAGCGCTCGTCCGGATCACAGGCCGACTTGTAGTCTCCTCGGGAATGGGTGAGCTTCAGCGCACGTATCGCGGAAAGGCCGAGCTGGAGCGGGAGCGCGAGGAGCGTCCGTACCCCACCGCGCTGCCCGTCGAGCGCGCCGTGGTCGTGGCCTCGATGGACTGCTCCGACGACGAGCGTGAGGATCGCCTGGAGGAGTTCACCGAGCTTCTGCGGACGGCGGGCGCGGAGGTCGTCGAGACCGTCGTGCAGAGGCGAGAGGCCCCGCATCCCCGGACCTTCCTCGGCAAGGGGCGCTTCGAGGACCTCATGGCGCTGGTGAAGCGGACGAAGCCGAACCTGGTGGCGGTGGAGGGCGAGCTCTCGGCCA
Source organism: uncultured Bifidobacteriaceae bacterium (assembly GCA_964531025.1). Classification (GTDB taxonomy): domain Bacteria; phylum Actinomycetota; class Thermoleophilia; order Miltoncostaeales; family Miltoncostaeaceae; genus CALMEC01. The sequence continues at coordinate 106,441 of CAZHDY010000003.1, forward strand.
GCCAGCAGCGCATCCTGGAGGACCGGCTGAACAAGCGCGTGGTCGCGCGCACGGGCCTCATCCTCGACATCTTCGCCCTCCACGCCCACACGGCCGAGGGCAAGCTGCAGGTGGAGCTGGCACAGCTGGAATACAACTACGCCCGCCAGGAGGGGCTCTGGCAGCACCTCGAGCGCCTGGGCGGTGGCGTCGGCACGCGTGGACCGGGTGAGACGCAGCTCGAATCCGACCGCCGCATGCTCCGATCGCGCATGGCGAAGCTGCGGCAACGCCTACGTGACCTGGAGAGGTCGCGGTCGGTCATGCGGGAGAACCGCCTGGCCTCCCCGGTCCCGCGGGTGGCACTCACCGGGTACACGAACGCCGGCAAGTCCAGCCTGATGAACGCGCTCACGGACGCCGACGTCAACGTGAACGACGCCCTGTTCGAGACGCTCGACCCGACGACGCGCACGTTCGAGATCGAGGGCGGCGCGTTCATCCTGTCCGACACCGTGGGGTTCATCCGCGACCTGCCGCACGAGCTGGTCGAGGCCTTCCGGTCGACGCTCGACGAGGCACGCGACGCGAACCTCATCCTCCATGTGGCCGACGCCAGCCAGCCGGACGACCGCCGCGAGGCCCGCGCCCAGGCCGTCGACACCGTCCTCGACGAGATCGGCGCGACCGAGGTCCCGCGCATCCTCGTGCTGAACAAGATCGACCGCGTCCCGGACGACGAGCGCGATGCACTTCGGCATCGCCTTCCCGACGCCGTTCAGGTATCGGCCCATACCGGGGAGGGACTCGACGACCTGCGTACGGCGCTGGCGACGTTCGGTCGTTCTCTCCTCACCCGCATCGACGTCGTGATCCCCTACACGCAGGGCGGGCTCGTCTCGTCGATCTTCGACGTGGGACGCGACATCACCCAGGAGGCCGGTGAGGACGGAACCCGCATCCGGGCGCTCGTCCCGCCCAGCCACGCGCAGCGCATCCGCTCCGCCCTCCTGGACCGGGGCTGACGAGGCTCCACCCGGGAGCCGAGAACGAGAGCGGGCCCGACGCCGTTGCGTCGGGCCCGCTTCTCAATCGGTCGGGCGGTCGCGGTGCGCGCCCGCACGTCGATCAGACGATCAGCACCGGCGTGTCGATGCTGACGCGCTCGAAGATCCACTCGGACTGGTTGATGTACATCCGGATGCAGCCGTGGGATGCCGCGGTCCCGATCGACCCGGACGCAGGCGTGCCGTGGATGCCGATGGCGGGTGCGTTGATCCCGATCCAGCGCGTACCGAGCGGATTGCCCAGTCCCGGGGGGACCGGACCGAGACCACGCGCCCACGGGGAGTCCGGCGGGATCCAGGTGGGGTTGCGCTGCTTCGAGATGATCCGGAACTTGCCGCGCGGTGTGGGGTGTGACGACGTGCCGACGGCGATGCGGAAGGTGCGCCAGACGCGCGCGCCCCGGTAGAGCGTCAGGGTGCGGTTGGCGCGGCTGATGACGATGTTCGCGCCGATGGTGGTGGCCGCCGGACGCACACGGCGGAACGGCAGGCTGCTCTGATCGGCCGTCCGGCTGATGAGCGCCTTCGAGATGGCCGGCACGGCGACGTCCATGTTGACGGCGATGCCGAGTCGGGCCTTGCTGACGCGAGGCTTGGCGCCCGCGTATGTGAGCCGCGCGCTCACGGCCGGCACGTTCAGCGTGCGGGACCGGTTGACGAGCGCGTTGCGCAACTTCTTCGCGTCGACCGTCTGGATGAGCGGCACGTCGACGGGACCGGTAATGGGCTCCGCCCGCCCGTAGCGCAGGGCCTGGTTGATCGTTCCGTTCAGGTTGGCGCTGTAGCCGGCGGCCTGAGGTGAGATGCTCGCCGAACGCTTCTGCAGCGTGACGCGGAACGGCAGGAGGCGGGGAGCAACCCGCTCCTTCAGGAGCGTCGCACGCGCCTGGGCGGCGGTCGCACCGCCGACCGGGATCCCGTCGATCGATACTCCCTCCGCGAACACCCCCGCCGGAAGCGGGGCCGGAAGCGGCGATACGGGTGGCTCCGATGTCTGGGCCTGGGCGACAGCGGCCGCGCAGAGAAGGCCGAGACATCCGACGGTCAAACGTGAAACGAATCGCATTGTGTGAGTTCCCCCCTGAACGGATCGAAGCGCGGCGCGATGATAGCGACGGGTGACGTCATTCCCCGGTGGCCCGTGTTCCCCTGCACCGACGGGGTCGAGGTGTGACGACCGAGGGAAATGCTTGACTTACAGGACACCTCCATGGCCGAGGACACCGACCCACACCAGCGCTCAACCGCGCACCCCCAGGAGAGCGGCCGTTACGGTGCCGTCCTCACCGGCGACCCGTCGGAGATCGCACCCCTTCGCAACGCGATCACACACATGGCATCGGTGTACGGGTTCGAAGACCGGGCGAAGGATCTGGTCCTCGCGCTCGACGAGCTCGTGGCCAACGCCCGTGAACACGGCAAGCCGCCGATCACGGTCGTGGCGTGGTACGACGGCCGACTGGTCCTGGCGGTGTCCGACGTCGGTGCGGGCTTCGATCCGCGGAACATCCCGCATCGACCTCCGCCGCGGGTCCACGACCGCGGCCGTGGCCTCTGGATCGTCCGTCAGCTGATGGACCACATGACCGTCGCCTCTACCTCCACCGGCACCACGGTGCGCGTGGAGATGACCCACGAACCACAACTCGGCGCATAGTCACCCGTTCTCGAACGACCGGAAACGGGATGCGTGACACCGCGGTGGCGGCGTCACACCATGAAAGGCGATCTGGCGGCGCGCTACTCGGCGCGACGCATGGCCCACAGAGGCTTGTCCAGCGCTTCCTTGGTGGACTCGGCGGCCTCGACGTTCTGCGCCTGGATCTCGACGAACACTTCCTTGCGGTAAACGGGCACGTCCCGAGGAGCCTGGATGCCGAGACGGACCTTCTCCCCCATCACGGAGAGGACGGAGACCTCGATGCTGTCCCCGATCATGATGCTCTGATTTGCCTTCCTGGTGAGGACCAGCATGGTCCCGCCTCCTTGCCCCAAAAATGGCGGTGCGTACGCACCTGCATCGTCATTGTACAATGCGCAGTCGATTTCCTGCGTCATCCGAACGAGAGGATCCTACATGCTGCACGGTCGTCGTCTTGACCACGCGCTCTCACATGTCAACGGTTCGCGCTACGCGCTGGTTCACGCGGTGTCGAAGCGCGCCCGTCAGATCACGCTGTGGTTGACGGCGGACCCCGCCGAGCTCCGGGCCGAGGCGGCGCCACCGCCGGTCGCCGGTGAGACCATCACCCGTGATCCGGTGGCCCTCGCCGAGAGCGAGATCCTCGACGGCGAGGTCATCGTCCGCTGGGATCCCGACGGTCAGGGTGACGAGCCCGAGATCCTCGAGTCGCTCGAGACCGATCCCCTTCTCCTTGAGGGTCTGGAGGGCGACGACGACGATGACGACGTCGACCTCAGCGGAGAGGTCGACGCGGTCACCACCCCGGCGCTTGCGGAGGTCCTCGAGAAGGAAAGCGAGGAGGCGACTGCCGAGGTCGAAGCGGACGTCGCAGAGGACGGAGAGCCGGTCGAGGTCTCGCTCAGCGAGCTGGACGAGGGTGACGACGAGGACGAGGAAGAGGACGACTGAGCTCGTTCGGTCGGGGTGGGCGAGCTCACCCCGACCACGGTCTTCTGGGGCTGACTGACCGGTGGACGTGGGTTCCTGCCGTTGGTCCTGAGTGGGTGAGTGTTCAACCGGCGGACGGGTATCCACCCACCCGCTCCGACCAACCGCCGGGGCTGACGACCCGGATCAACGTGACACCTCCCGTCGATCCGGAAGCCGTCCGTCCTACCTGGCACCGCCGTGGACGACGGTGGCTATCCGCCCACCCGTCCGAGGCCGATCGCCGGGCCGACCACCCGGGGGTTTGCGTCGCTCCCGCCGTCGGTCCCGCTGGAGTCGGTCGTCACGACCTAAGGCAGGTCGCAGATGCGGTGGCGCGTACCGTAGAGCGCGTTGTTCCGCAGCACGACCTGTCGTGCAACGGGGGAGAACACGCTGACGAGGAGCGGTGCGCGGAGGTTCGCGGTCAGCTCGTTGCTGGTGCGCGAGACGGTGACGATCACGTAGAGCGACGCGCCATCGAACGACGAGATGCCGAGGGCCTCGACATCAGCATCCTCGATCTCGGGCTCGTACTCCGGGTCCGCGCTCCACGCGTCGGTCACCAGGAAGGTGTGGAAGGGAGCCTCGAGCGCCTGCAACCAGTGCATGTCCGGATCGACGCGACCCGCCTGCCGATACGGGAGCAACGCATAACGACGGCATCCGGGAAAACCCGCGATCGCATCGACGAAGTCGAGGACCTGCTCGTGATCGACCGTCACGCGGCCGAGAAGAGGGGAATCGATTGTGGTACCGACCCGCCTCCACGGTCCTTCAACAACGTTGAGCAAGCGCCCCTCCGGCAATCCCAGGTCCCGAGCACGATGATCCCACCCGGTGAGTGAATCTCCACTGTCATCGGTTCGCTCACATGCAGACTTGAGTGTGAAAACCGGTGGAAAACGGACCTAGCGGCCGCCGTCGGGGTAACGTGCCCCGATGAGCCCACCGCTGACCGTCGCCGATCTCACCCGTCCGCTCCAGGACGTGGCGACCGGTCGCATCGAGTGGGAGCGCGGTGATCCGGACGAGGCGATCCTCGCCACCCTCGGGCTTTCGGCAGCCGGCGCGTACGCACGCGCCTACACGGCGTGGGCCTGGACCGCCCAGGACATCGACGGCGTGCCGCTCGTCCTCCTGCCCGTCTCCGTCGACGATGCGGAGCGGTTCGCACCGGCGGGGCCGATGCGGATCCTCATGCGGTCGATCGCGGCCGCGGTGGACGTCGGGGCGTCGGTCGACGACATGAGGCCCTTCGAGTGGAACGGCCTGGTCGGCCTGCGCGCCCCGGGGATGGACACGTCGATCTTCTCCCTGGCATGGACGGAAGCGCATCCGGAACCCGCCCGGGCGGACTGCGCGGCCGTACCCGACGAGGTGGCGATCGACACCGGCCTGCCCCTGCGGCTGGCCGCTCCACGGGCTCCGGCCGCCTCCGGGCTGGGAGAGCTGTCGCGCACCCTGCGCATGCACCCGCTCCGGTTCATCCACGTCCTGTGGGAGCAAGGATGGAGCCTGGAGGAAGAGTCCTATCCGGAGGACATGGTGGAGGCGCTCCGCCACCGCGGGTTCGAGGGGCCACCGGTACCCGTCGACGAACCGAGCTATGCGATCGACGACGATCCCGACCGTCTGCGCCGCATCGCGCGTCGACTGGTGCGACGGCTCCTGCACAAGGGAAAGATCGGCTCCGGCTACCACACGGCGTTCGACCACCTGGCGCACGGCGTCTCGCCCGCGGACCGCGCCGACGCATACGCCGTGGGCGAGGCGCTCATCCGGGCCGGGTTCCTGGGCGAGAAACCGAGTGTCGGACAGCGGCACGTCTACCTGCGCCGCGAAGCGCTGGCCGACATCCACGCGTTCATCTCCTACGGCGAGACGCGCGATCCGGGCCTGGCGACCCTTTGGACGGTTCCCCTCCGCTGACGCCACTATTGTTGCCCGGGATGTGACCGACGCCGGTTCGGCGACGTAGAACCGGTATGCAGTGCCTCGCCACGATCGATGCCCCGCCACGACGCCACCGGACCGAGCTTCACGGAGACCGCCCAGCAGCACCTGGACGGCGTCTACCGGTATCTCATGCAGATGGCGCGGGACCCGCACCTGGCGGACGATCTGACCTCCGAGACGTTCGAGCGTGCTTTTCGCCAGTGGTCCTCGTACGACCCGAGGCAGGGTCCTCCCCTTCCCTGGCTGCTGACGATCGCCCGGCGTATCGCGCTCGACCATTTCCGCAGCGAGAAGCGACGCCGCGGGCGCGAGGATCGCTACAACGCCATGACGCCCCTCGTGACGGAGGATCGGCCGTCCCCGGACGGGGCGATCCCACCCGAGATGGCGGAGGCCATGGAGACGCTCTCGGACGTGGAGCGGGAGATCGTGGCACTGCGCGTACTGCTCGACGTGGACGGCGCGACAACGGCGGACCTGGTGGGTGTGTCACCCTCGGCATGTTCCACCCATCTCCACCGCGCCATGACGAAGCTCCGGAAAGCGTTGACACGTGACTGACGAGATCCGCCCCGACCGGCTGGACGAGCTCTTCGACGGTCACGCCGCCGCGGAGACGGACGCCGAGCGCGATCTGCTGCATCTGGCGGCGGAGCTTCGCGCCGCGGCGCCGACCGCACCCGACCATCTTCGTGAGCACATCGCCGAACTTGGTGAGCCCGATTTGACACGGCGGTCGACGGGCGGCTGGTTGAGCCGGATCCGCTGGCGGGTCCTGGCACCCACCATGGCGGCCGTCATCGTCGTCCTGGTGGCCGTGACGGTCATCCCGCAGGTGACCGACTCCCCCGACGGCAACGTGTCGCTGTCGGACCTGGCCAGCGACTCCGCTCCCAGTGCTCCCGCTGACGGCGACCGCTCGAAGGACACGCCGGCACCGAACAGTGCGATGCCGGTACCCCCGCAGGACCAGACAGGCGGACTCGGTCGCGGAGAGGCCATGGAGCCCGCGCCCACCACGGCGACCCCCGTGGTCCTGGACGGAGTCGTGCAGGACATATCGCTGGATCGGGCGCAGAGCGCGGTGGTCACCGCGATCACGCTGGCGGGCGGAAACGTGATCGCCCGGACCGATGACGGCGCGACACGGAGCGTGACGGCGTCGCTCACCCGGGCCGACGCCACCGCACTGGTGGACGAACTGACCGCGATCGAGGGCGTCACCTTCGTCCGAAGGGATCTCGAGCAGGCGGTGGGAGCACGATCCACCGTCCGCGTCGACCTGCGCGCGCCGTAGACGCGGCGACGCAGACCGCGGCCTTTCGTGATGACCGGCCGCCGCCGTTCGGCCGATTCCCCACCGCACTCAGCCTCAGGTAGACATCGAGAGTAAACGGGGAGTTGTCACGCACCACAGGTGTCGAATGGATTCGCATCCGCGACGGCATTCCCTGGATTTCCAGGTAGATCATCGCCGCCACCAATAGGATGTGCACGCAGAGTGCCCGGTACCCGGGGTGCAGTCCATCTCCGCGCGACGGCCGCCTGACTCCTACGGGGGCGGCGCCTGAAGCACCGTCACGACCGGGATCTCCTGGTGGGTCGTGACCATCTCCGCATCGCCCGGACCGCCCCGGCTCGCGTAGCCGAGGGCGATTCCCACGACGAGAGCTGCCAGGCACATCGCGACGGCCAGGCCGAGGGTGACGCGACGTCTGCCCCGTGCCGGGCGCCGAACCGGCGGTCGTCCACGCGGTGGGGTGTAGTCGTCATTCGGGCTCATAGGAGGGCGACATCCTTCGCATTTCGCATGAACCGGGCAAACGCCGCATCCGTCGTGATCGCCCCGTCGTGGGCCTCGGGCACCCGCGGGGCGACCTCTACCGAGAGCGGCAGGGCCCAATCGCCCGCGGTGGAGTAGAGCTCGGCCAGCTCGTCGATCGTGAAATCACGACCCAGCCGACGGCGGAGCTCCACCTGGATGGCGTCGACCACTCGAAGGCAGGCCGCGCGACGATCCGAGCTGAGTTCCGCGAGTCGTTGCGGTCCCTGCTGCCAGTCGAACACCGCGGCGCGGGCTCGTGCGCTCACCGTCACTCGATCCCCTCGACCGAACACGCATGCGTGGCGATGTCGACGTCGATGCGCTCGGAGATCCAGTCGCCGACGGGGTTGCCACCGGTCGCGAGGGCGAACGCCAACTGCGCGTGCAGGCACTTCACACGATCGGGATCACCGACCCCGCCCACGCGGTAGCCCTCATGAAGGGCCTGGTGCGCCGCGTGAGCGGCGTTCACGTGTTCGCGCATCCCGGCATCATCCTCGATCGCTCGGACGCCACCGTCGGCCTCCAGGCGGCTCACCGCCCGGTGCAAAATCCGGCAGACCAACCAGTACCGCGTGGGGAACGGCCGGCCCTTGAGATCGACCGGGTCGTTCTCAAGGACGGCCGGCTCACCGGAGGGGCAGCGCACCGCGATCCGGTAGTCGGTGAACGGCTCACGGCCGAGCAGCCGACGGACCGCCTCACGATCCCGGGGGGTTGGTGATCCAGTCCCAGATGCCGGTCGTGCCGGAGGCGGATTCAAGGCCGGTCACCCGGAACGGGATCTCTCCCGGCTTCATGTAGCCGAGCTGACGGGCACGTGCCTCGAGCACCGCGGGGTTGTCGATCGAGCGGATGCGCACACGGGCGCGATCGCGCTGCGCGATGAGCTCCTTCAGCGCCACCTCCTGCGAGCGAAGCTCGGCCTGACGCTCCCGGTATCCGCGCACCGGGCCGACGTAGGACGCGACCAGAGCGATCAGGACAGCGGCGATGAAGATGCGTTTGACAGCGCGGATGCGCAGGGTGGATTCCCTTCGGGTCGAGGTCGGGGCGCGTGTTCCTCACCGCGTACGCCATCGACCTCCCCACTCCTGCCAAAAGCTGTTGCACGCTATCCGCGGAATGCACGCCGCCCCGGGTAGGTGGCCGCCGGGCCGAGACGCTCCTCGATCCGAAGCAGCTGGTTGTACTTCGCTACGCGCTCGCTGCGCGCCGGGGCGCCCGTCTTGATCTGCCCCGCACCGGTCGCGACCGCGAGGTCCGCGATGGTGGTGTCCTCGGTCTCACCGGAGCGGTGGGAGATCATCGACGCGTAGCCGGCCGATGAGGCGAGCTCGATGGCCTCGAGCGTCTCGGTGAGTGACCCGATCTGGTTGAGCTTGATGAGGATGGCGTTGCCGACGCCCTTCTCGATGCCCTCGCGAAGACGTGCGGGGTTCGTCACGAAGAGGTCGTCGCCCACGAGCTGCACGCGATCGCCGATGCGGTCGGTGAGCTCCTTCCAGCCGTCCCAGTCGTCCTCTGCCATACCGTCCTCGATCGACACGATCGGGAAGTCGGTGACGAGCTTCTCCCAGTAGTCGACCATCTCGGAGGGGCTGAGCACGCTGCCGTCGCCCTCCAGGTGGTAGGCACCGTCCCGGTAGAACTCGGTGGACGCCGGGTCGAGCGCGAGCGCGATGTCCTCGCCGAGCCGGTATCCGGCCTTGTCGACCGCGGTGGCGATGACGTCCAGCGCCTCGCGGTTGCTGCCGAGGTTGGGGGCGAAACCGCCCTCGTCCCCGACACCCGTCCCGAGCTTCTCGGCGCGCAGCACGCCCTTGAGCGCCTGGTAGACCTCGGAGCCGGTCTGGAGGGCCTCGGCGAACGAGCTCGCACCGACCGGCGCGACCATGAACTCCTGGAGGTCGACGTTGTTGTCGGCGTGGGCGCCACCGTTCAGGATGTTCATCATCGGGACGGGGAGCCGGTGTGCCTGGGCGCCGCCGATGTAGCGGTAGAGGGGCATGCCCGCATCTGTCGCGGCGGCCCGCGCGATGGCGAGCGAACAGCCGAGGATGGCGTTCGCACCGAAGCGCGACTTGGTGGGGGTACCGTCCATCTCGATCATGAGACGGTCGAGTGTGGCCTGCTCGGATGCCTCGCGTCCGACGAGCGCGTGTGCGAGCTCGTGTTGGACGTTGGCGACCGCCTTCAGGACCCCCTTGCCGCCATAGGTCGTCGCGTCGCCGTCGCGGAGCTCGAGCGCCTCGTGTGCCCCGGTGCTGGCACCGGAGGGCACCGCCGCCGTCCCGATGACACCCGATTCAAGCTCGACGTCCACCTCGACGGTCGGCTGCCCCCGCGAATCAAGGATCTGACGGGCATGGACACGGGCGATCTTCGACAACGAGGGCCTCCAGGGAGCGGTCACGGGAAAGGGGTGACCGAGTCTACCGCGCCCGTGATCACCGTCGGGGTCGTGCGAGAGGGACAATCGCCCTCCCGCACCTCCCCTCGGGCATTCAGATCAGCGGGTGCGGATCTGGACGATCGCCGCGCGGGCGCGCGTGATGCCCGAACCCTCACGATCCGTGGCCTCGATCCTCAGCGAGTACCGACCGGCCGCGAGACCGCCGAGGTTGACGGGGATCCGTGCCAGTCCGGCGGCGACGTTCCGCGTCGTCTGGCGGACGACGACGGATGCCTGACACGAGGCACCGATCATCTGGATCTCACGCGGTGCGCAGACCTTCCCGACGCGCCGACCCGGACGCAGCGCCGTGACCGTGACGGTGACCGTCGCGCTGCGGCTGATCCGCGTGCTCACCTGGACCGGCTTGCGCGCCTGGCGGAGGGTCAACCGCGCCGGACGGGTGAGCGGACCCATGGTGAAGGGCGCCCGGCAGGGAGCCACCTGCTTCGTGGCGTCACCCAGACATGCATCCTGCGTCTCGTCGCCGTAGCCGTCGCCGTCGGCGTCCGGCTCGACCACGACCTGCACGAGCGGCACGACGGTCTGCGAGCCGACGAGCGGCTGCACGGGGTCATCGTGCATCGACATGTCGGGAACGTTGTGCGCGTAGGTGGACGTGGGACCGCCCACCGGCCCCATGATGAGCGAGCTGTTCGCGTTCGCGAGGCCGATGATGTCGCCCTTCTTCACGGCGAGGCGCGTGGTGTACTCGCCGATGCCGGCGACGGTCGTCTGCGGCTCGCTGACGGACACGACGCGCCGCCTGCCCTCCTGGAGACGAAGGACGCGGATGGTGACCTCGCCCCCGGCGCTGCCGCTCTGGACGCGCCACCCGGTGACGACACCGTCGGCCGGGATCGGGTACAGGGGCGCCGTCGGGGTTCCCGCGATGTAGGTGCAGAGGGCACCGGCTCCGCAGAGATTGGTGGTCGTCGGCGCGGAGAGCGGGGGCCCGACGGTGTCCGCACCGAATGCCGCCGGCGCGGAGACCCCGAGCCCCAGCGCCGCGACGAGCGTGAGGATTCGGTTCTTCTTCATGCCGGGATGATGCCCGACAAACCCGATGGAGCGTGCCCACGACCGTCGTCCGGAGCACCGTCTGTGCGGAACAGAGGCTCAGCCGGTGAGCTCCGCCTTCGCCCGCAGGTAGTACGCGAACTGCGTGTCCAGGTCGAGTTCCTCGAAGACCCGTCCGTCATCGGACGCCAATGCCGCCGCCCGATCCACCCGATCCCGGAACTTCGTGGCCGAGAGGCGAACGGCGAGCTCGGGATCCACACCGAGGGCGCGCGCGACGGCGATGGCGGCGAAGAGCACGTCGCCGACCTCCTCGCCGTCCGGTGCCGCACGGAGCTCGTCCAGCTCCTCCGAGAGCTTGCCCAAGGCCTCCTCCCGTCCGGGGAACACGAAGCCCACCGCCGCGGCCCTCTTCTGGATCTTGGAGCTGAATGCCAGCGCCGACAGCCCCGCCGGCACCTCGTGGAAGATCTCGCCGCCCCGTGACGCTCTCTTCTGCCGCTCCCAGAGTCCCCGCACCGCGCCTGCGTCGGCCGCGGCCTCGTCGCCGTAGACGTGCGGGTGACGCGAGATCAGCTTGTCGGCCTGGGCCTCGGCGACCGACCCGAGATCCGCCACTCCGTCCTCCTCCAGGAACCGCGCCAGGAACACGGACTGGAACAGGAGATCACCGATCTCGTCGATCTGACGTTCCGGATCGTCGCCGTGAAAGGCCTCCGCGACCTCGAACGCCTCTTCGATCGTGTGGGGGACGATCGTCTCGGGCACCTGCTCGCGGTCCCAGGGGCACAGGAGGCGAAGCTCCGCCCCCACCTGCGCCAGCCGGGCCACGCCGGCACCGATCGCCCGGGCGCGCAGTCGTTCTCGGTCGGGCACCGTGGGCGTGTCGGGATAGACGCGGGAGATGGCGAAGGCAGCGACATCGGGCGCAACCACGACGGCGTCATCCGGACACGATGCGGCATCGAACGTGCGCGTTTCGACCCCGAGGAGCGCGACGACATCGTCCGCGATGTCGAGTGCGTGGACGACGTCCGCGGACTCCCGCACCGCCTGCACGGCGACGGCCGGGAGGTCGACCACGTCACCGGAGCCCAGAGCCACGATCAGCCGTGGCACGGATCACTCCGGTGGCGCGGGCCGCCCTGCATCGACCGACGGTTACGGGGTTGCGTCGACGGTCTGGACGGCCGTCTCGGTTGCCGCCGTGGCCTCGTCGGCGGCCGGCTTCACCTTGTCATTGGTGTACTTGGCCGAGTCCTGGACCTTCTTGACGACGGTGTTTCGCCAGCTCTCGACGGCGGTGGACTGCGCGACCTGGAGCTGCTCGGACATGATCGAGCCCTTCACATCGGCGAACGACTTCGTGGTGGCCGGGATGCGGCGGACCGTCAGGATGCTCCAGCCGAACTGGGTCTGGACGGGCTGTGAGATCTGCCCGGGCTTCAGCTTCTGGACGACCGCCTGCATCTCGGGGAAGAGCCCCGACCCGGAGACCGATCCGAGATCGCCGCCGGTGGTCTTGGCGGCGGGGTCCAGCGACCGCGTCTTGGCCATCTCCGCGAAGTTGGACGCGTTCAGCTGCGGGCGGAGGTCGTCGGCGACCTTCTTCGTCCCGACGAGGATGTGCGACACCCGCGTCTCGGCCGGGGTGCGGTAGGTCGCGATGTTCTTGGTGTAGTAGGCGCGCGCCTGGGCTTCCGTGTAGCTGATATTCGCCGTCACACGACTGGTGAGCTTCTCCTCCTGAAGGGAGGCGCGGAAGGCGTCCTGCAGATCCGCCATCGTCATGCCCTGTGCCTCGAGGGCCTTGTCGAACTCGGCGCGTGATCCGTTGAAGCTCTGCGAGATGATCGACGCGATCTGAGTGTTGACGTCCTTCTTCGTGACGTTGCACGGAGCGCCGCAGCGCTTCGCGAGGATCTCGAAGACCTGCTCGTCGCGGAGCTGCTCGGCCGCGGTGCGCCGCAGGTCGGCGTACTCGGAGCTGTCCTTGGCAGGGAGATCGGCCGACTGTCCGGCCTGCTCGGACTGGTTGGCCTGGGCCTTGGCCAGTGAATCGGCTCGGTGCTCGATCTCGCCGTTGGTGATCGATACCTTGCCGATCGTTACGGCCACGGCGTCGTCCGCTCCGAGGCTGGCATCCCCGCCTCCACAGGCAGCGACTCCGATCGACAGGATCCCGGCGCCGAGGACGGCGTAAAGCGTTCTGATGCTCACGGCGGGCGATCGTAGCACGGGCCCTCGGATTGAGGGTCGCCCCTCGGCGGAAGGGAACCGCGCCGGGTTACGCCGCGGCGACGGCTTCGATCAGAGCGTCAAGAGCTCCCTCGGCCGCGTCGAGACGCTCGCCCGGCGCACTGGGCGCCGGGACCGAAACCGTGCGCTCGGCCGAGGAGTACATGGCCCGCGGCACGGACTCCCGAAGCGCGCGCATGCCCGCACTGGTGAGGCCGACGGGGGCCACGACGACCTTGCCCGACCGCACCGCGAGGTGATTGCCCCCTACCCGCATCGTCTTCCGCTTGAGCCGCTGCACCTGGAGCAGTGCCTGTACCGCCTCGGGCGGTTCACCGAAGCGGTCGGTGATCTCGTCGGTCAGACGTGCCAGGGCCTCCTCGTCGGCCGTCGCGATCCGGCGGTGCAGATCGATCTTGGCGGCCTCGAAGCCGATGTAGTCGCTCGGGATGTGCGCCGAGACGGGTATCTCGACCCGGACCTCCGGCTCGACGGCCGTGTCGCCCCGCCGCGCCGCGATCGCATCCTGGAGCATCTGCATGTAGAGCTCGAATCCGATGGCGGCGACGTGACCGCTCTGCTCGTCGCCCAGAAGGTTGCCGGCACCACGGATCTCGAGATCCCGCATCGCGATACGAAGACCGCTCCCCAGCTCGGTGTAGTCCGAGACGGCGCGCAGACGGGCTGCCGCGTCCCGGGTGAGGTCCTGGTCGCTCGGATAGAAGAGGTAGGCGTGCGCCGCGGCCTCCGAGCGTCCCACCCGGCCCCGTAGCTGGTACAGCTGCGAGAGACCGAGCAGGTCGGCGCGTTCGACGACCAGTGTGTTGGCGTTGGGGATGTCCAGCCCGGCCTCGATGATGGTCGTCGAGACGAGGATGTCGGCGTCACCGCGCATGAACGTCACCATGACGTTCTCGATCTCGCTCTCCCCCATCTGCCCGTGGGCGACCACCACCCGCTGGTCGGGGACGAGCGCACGCACCGCGTCAGCCGCCTCGTGGATCGTCTCGACCCGGTTGTGCAACCAGAAGCTCTGCCCGCCGCGCTCCTTCTCGTGGGTGAGGGCCTCACGTACGAGGTTCTCGTCGAACTCACCCACATGGGTGGCGATGGCACGGCGCCCGGCGGGCGGCGTCTCGATCACGCTGATGTCACGCATGCCGGACAGCGACATCTGGAGCGTCCGTGGGATCGGCGTCGCCGACAGCGACAGGACGTCCACCTCGAGACGGAGCTTGCGCAGCGCCTCCTTCTGGGCCACACCGAAGCGCTGCTCCTCGTCCAGCACCACGAGCCCGAGGTTCTTGGGCTGGACGTCCATGCCGAGCACCCGGTGGGTTCCGACGAGGATGTCGAGGGCACCCGAGCGGAAACGGGCGAGCACATCCTTGGTCTCGGCCGAGGACCGCAGGCGACTGACCATGTCGATCTCGACCGCGGTGTCGGCGAAGCGCTCGCGGAACGTCCCCAGGTGCTGCTGCGCGAGGAGAGTGGTCGGGACGAGCACGAGCACCTGCCGTCCGTCCATGGTGGCGCGGTGGGCGGCGCGCATGGCGACCTCGGTCTTGCCGAAGCCGACGTCACCGCAGATCAGGCGGTCCATGGGCTGGTCGCGCTCCATGTCGGAGAGGACCTCGTCGATCGCCCGCTCCTGGTCCGGCGTCTCGCGGTGGCGGAAACGGCGGGCGAACGCCGACGTCTCCTCCTCGTACTCTGGATAGGCGTGGCCCTTGGCCCTCCCGCGGCTCTCGTAGAGCGTGAAGAGTTCGCCCGCCATCTCGTGGACCGCGGCACGTACCCGCGCCTTGAGACGTTCCCAGGCCTTCCCACCGAGTTTGCTGAGGGGTGGCGGAGAGCCGTCCGAGCCGATGTACCGGGTGACCTTGTCCAGGTGGTCCTGGGGCACCCAGACGCGGTCCTCACCGGCGAACGCGAGGGCCAGGTAGTCGCGGGTGACGTTGGCCACCGTCTGGGTCTCGAACGCCACGAGACGCCCGATGCCGTGATCCTCGTGCACCACGTAGTCCCCGACGCGGAGCTCGAGGAACGAGCGCAGTCGCCGTCCCACCGGTGCGCGATCGCTCGCCCGCCGACGGCGGAGGATCTCGTTCTCGGGGATCACGGCGAGACCGAGATCGGACGAGATGAACCCGCGGTGGACGGGCATCACCGTGAACGAGACGACACCCTCGCGGGGCGCGTCGGTCGCGAGGTTCACGACCTGCGGGGTGATGCGGGTCAGCTGGGAGGCGGCACGCTCCATGTCGCCCCGCCGTGTGAACGCCACAAGCGTGCGGAGCGTTCCTCCCGAAAGCCGGGTCAGCTCGGCCTGTGCCTCGCTGATGCCACGCGTCGCGAAACGGGCCTCGCGCGCATCGACGAAACCGGTGGCGTCACCCGTGGGCGGGGCGATCTCGACCGCCGCCGCCTCGGCGATGGCGGACCGCAGGTCGTCCGGATCGCCCAGGGCACCGGCCTCGGCCTCCTCCTCGGCCACTTCGAGCGTCTCCGTGACGGCCGCGGCGAAGGTGCGGGGCGCGATCGTGATGACCGGCGTCGCGCGCACCAGGTCGAAGGTGTCGACCAGGTCGTCGGTGGGCTCGGAGGCCGGCTGGATGCGGACCTCGGTGATCGAGCGGATGGTCACCTGGGTGAAGGGCGAGAAGACCCGCAGCCCGTCGACCTCGTCGTCGAACATGTCGATCCGCACCGGCTGGTCGGCCGTCGTGGGATACACGTCGACGATCCCGCCGCGGATGGCCACCTCCCCGCGTTCTTCGACCTGATGGACACGCTCGTATCCGCGCTCGACCAGGATGTCGACGAGCTCGCCGTCCACGCGGCCGCCCACGCGCAGATCGAGCGGCGCCGCAGGACGACGTGGGACGCGTTCGAGCAGTGAGCCGACGGACGCGACGACGACCCCCTGGTTGTCGATGAGACGGTCACGCGCCTCGGAACGCAGGCCGATGAGATGCGGCGACGGCCCCACGCGCCCCTGGGCGACGGTGCCGCGGGAGGGCCACAGGCTGATGCGCTCGCGGCCGAGGATCGCCCCGATCTCGATGGAGAGGTCGCGTGCCTCGGCGTCCGTCGCGGCGACGACCAGCACGGCGGGTTCGACCTCGTCGACCAACGCCGAGATGAGGAACGGCCAGATGGCCTGCGAGACGACGAGCTCCGAGACCGGTCCCGTTCCCGTGAGGCGATCGGTCGCCGCCTGGACATCGCCAACCTGACGCAGGATCTCCGTGAGGGCGTTCATCCGTCCTCCCCCTCGCCCGGGGCGCTGCGGTCCTCGTCGATGGCGCCGTCGTGCGTGGCCTCGTCGTCACGCCGTTCGCGGCGGCGGGCGGCGCGATGGCCGGGCGGTGCCGCGTGGAAGCGGGCGATCGCCGCGTCCATTCCCTCGGCGATCGCGACCTCGGTCATCTCGAGCCCACGGGTGATCATGGCCTCGACCTCGGCGTCCGGCTCGGCGAACCGGCCCAGCACCCAATCGGCCTGGGTACCCCGGTACTCCGCGGGGGGACGGCCGATGCCGAGCCGCACACGGGCGAAGTCGTTGCCTCCGGCGCGGGCGATGATCGAACGCAGACCGTTGTGCCCGCCGGGTCCCCCGCCGACCTTGCCGCGGACCGCGCCGAAGGGCAGATCCAGCTCATCGTGGACGACGAGTACCTGGGACCGCTGAAGGCGCAGCGCACCGGCGGCGGGTCCGACCGAGTCTCCCGACAGGTTCATGTACGTACTCGGGATGAGCAACGCGACCGGGCCCGACGGCCCGTTCGCCTCGGCGAAGGAGCCGGCGTACTTCGTGGCGAAGCGTGACACGCCGAGACGCTCCGCCAGCCGTTCGACCACACGTTGTCCGACGTTGTGCCGGGTGCGGGCGTAGCGGGCGCCGGGGTTGCCGAGACCGACGACCAGCCGAATCGGCGGGTCCTCCGGTCCCAATTACTCCGAGTCGTCCTTGTCGTCCTGCGACTCGCCGACCAGCTCGGGCTCGGCGCCCTCCTCGCCCTCGCCCTCGGGGGCCTCGACGGCGGACGGCACGGTGACCGAGGCCACGACGGTCTCGTCCTCACCCAGGAGCGTGACGCCCTCGGGGGCCTGGAGCTCGGAGAAGAGGCGCACGCCACCGACCTCGAGGTCGCTGACGTCGATCTCGATGCCCTCGGGGATGAGGTCCGGAAGGGCCTCGACCATCACCTCGTGCAGGGACTGGTCGAGCACGCCGCCCTCTTTCACTCCCTCGGCCATACCGGTGAGGATGATCGGCACGGCGGCCTGCACGGCCACCTTGAGGTCGACCTGCTGGAAGTCGACGTGGAGGATCTCGTTGCGGACCGGGTTCAGCTGCCAGTCCTTGAGGAGCGCCGGAACCGAACCGTCATCACCGACGGCGACCTCGAACACGGCGGTCTTCGCGGCCGCGCCCTGGATGGCCTTGTAGAGATCGTGGTGCGAGATGTGGAACGAGACGGTCTCGCCACCCTCGGTGTAGAGCACGCCGGGTACCTGGCCGGTCTTTCGCAGACGGCGGGTGACGGCAGAACCGAACTCGGTTCGCCGGGCGGCGGTGAGTGTGACGTGATCGGACGACATTCGGTGTGGCTCCTGGAATCTGATTCGCGACCGCGCAGAATAGCGGATGGACCAACCGGAGGTCGTCCCGTCCCGCTGTTCGACCCCCTGTCGCGAACGGCTAGAACAGCTGGTTGTCTCCCTCGAAGACCTCGGAGACCGACTCGTCGTTGAAGACGTTGCGGATGCAGTCGGCGAGGACCTGGCCCGACGGAAGCTGGGTGATGAGCTCGGGAGCACCCGCGCGGAGGGGCACCGTGTCCGTGACGACGATGCGCTTGATGTCCTCACTCTTGGCGAGACGCTCGAAGGCCGGCTCGGAGAAGAGCCCGTGCGTGGCGGCGCAGTAGATCTCCGTCGCGCCCATCTCGCGCACCTTCTTGGCGCCCTCGACCAGAGTGCCGGCGGTGTCGATCATGTCGTCGATCATGATGGCCGTCTTGCCCCGCACATCTCCGATGAGCATCGTCATCTCGACCTGGCTGTGCTCGGGCCGCTGCTTGGTGAGCACTGCGACCTGCGCGCCGAGCTTCTCGGCGAAGTGGGTGGCGAGCTTCGCGCGGCCGGCGTCCGGCGAGACCACGACGATCTGCTTGTCGCGCAGTTCGGGCGCGTCGCGGAAGTACTGCACCAGGATCGGCACGGCCGTCATGTGGTCGACCGGGATGTTGAAGAACCCCTGCACCTGACCGGCGTGGAGGTCCATGGTGAGGACGCGGTCCACCCCGACCGTCTGGAGCATGTCGGCGATCATCTTGGCGGTGATGGGCTCACGCGGCGCGGACTTCTTGTCCTGACGCGAGTAGCCGTACCACGGCAGGACGGCGGTCACCCGGCGGGCGCTGGCCAGCTTGGCGGCGTTCACCATGATCAGAAGCTCGACCAGGCTGTCGTTGCACGACTGGACGTGGCCGTTGGCCACGCTGCAGGTCGACTGGACGAGGAAGACGTCGGCACCGCGGACACTCTCGCCGAAGCGGGCGTAGATCTCGCCGTTGGCGAACGACTTCAGCAGCACCTCGCCCGGATCGAGCCCGAGCCGCTCGGCGATGTCGCGCCCCAGATCGAGGCTCGAACGCCCCGCGAAAACCATCATCCGCCGCGCATACTCGCGCTCGACGTGCGTGTCCACTCGTTCCGCCGCCTCGGTTGTCACCGCGCCCCCTTGGTGCCCTGTGCCTTTGCCGCTTTCCGTGCCTTCGCCTCGGCCCGCTTGGTGAAGCCCTCGCGGTTCTCCTGACGCGCGCGAGCGACGCCGAGTGCGCCTGCCGGAACGTCGTGGGTGATGATGGATCCGGCCGCTGTCATGGCTTCGTCACCAATCCTAACCGGAGCGACGAAGACACAGTCCGACCCGGTCTTGACACCGGAGCCGATGATCGTGCGGTGTTTGCGGAAACCGTCGTAGTTCGCGGTGATGTTCCCGGCGCCGATGTTGGTCTTCGCGCCGATGGTGGCGTCGCCGACGTACGAGAGGTGCGGCACCTTGCCGCCCGGCCCGAGCGTCGACTTCTTGAGCTCGACGTAGGTGCCGACCTTGGAGCCGTCCTCCATGACGACCTCCGGCCGCAGGTATGCGAAGGGTCCGACACTGCAGTCGGATCCGACCGTGGAGTCGTTCAGGTGGGCGGAGACGACGGCGGTGCGATCGCCGA
This sequence comes from uncultured Bifidobacteriaceae bacterium, assembly GCA_964531025.1. GTDB lineage: Bacteria > Actinomycetota > Thermoleophilia > Miltoncostaeales > Miltoncostaeaceae > CALMEC01. The sequence goes on from CAZHDY010000003.1 coordinate 125,837, forward strand.
TGGTGCACCCCGAGATGATCACGTCCGGACCGATGACGCAGTCCTCGCCGATCCTGGTGCCCGCGCGCAGGTGCGTCCCCGGATGGACGATGCTGTCCTGGCCGACGGTGACGTCCGCGTCCAGGTAGACCCTTTCCGGATCGGGCATCGAGACACCGGAGAGCAGCATGTCGTGGCGCAGACGGTCCTGGACGATGCGCTCGCACTCGGCGAGCTCGACCCGGCTGTTGACCCCGAGCACCACGTTGGGGTCGTCGGAGCGGTACACGCCGACGCCTCCCGAGATGTGTGACAGCGCGTCGGGGAGGTAGGCCTCGCCCTGCGCGTTGTCACGCTTCACCTTGCGGAGGGCCTTCGTCAGCTCGGCGCGGTCGAACACATAGAGGCCGGCGTTGATCTCGTTGACCGCGAGCTCCTCCGGCGTGGCGTCACGCGCCTCGACCACCCGTACCCGCCCCTCGCCCCGGATGACACGGCCGTATGCACCCGCATCCGGCAGCACCGTGCTCACGAGCGTGGCCTGACGTCCGGAACGGCGGTGGACACGGAGCACGTCGCGGATGAGGTCACGCTCGAGGAGGGGCGTGTCACCCGACAGCACGATGACCGTGTCACAGCCCGCGTCGAGGGCGCGCAAACCCACCTGCGTGGCGTGCCCTGTCCCGTTCTGCTGGCGCTGCACCGCCGTGGAGGCACCCTTCGGAAGGGCCGACTCCACCTCCTTCGCGCCGTGACCGACGACCACGACCGTGTGCTGGATCCGCGCCCCGGCGAGCGCGTCGAGTACCCACCCGACGAGCGGGCGTCCCGCGATCGGATGAAGGACCTTCGGCAGCTTGGAGCGCATGCGCGTCCCCTTGCCGGCGGCCATCACCACTGCTCCGACTCCCATGCGTTCCAGGATCCTCTCAGGTCGGGGAAGGGCCGTTGGGGCGGGAGGATTCGAACCCCCGATCGCGGGACCAAAACCCGCTGCCTTACCGCTTGGCTACGCCCCACCGGAGGTCGCGGTGAGTATAACGCCGCCTCCGCCGCCGCCCGCCCGGCGTTCGCGTGGGACAGAAGGGAAAGTCGCCATACCGCCATGGGTCAGGCGCGGTTGGCGCGACGATGGATGACGCCCTCCTGGAGGGCGTTCTCCGGCGCCGGACGGTGGGCCTTCCGCGTTCCCCTCCGGGCCTCTGCCAACGCAGCGAGGGCCTCGTCTCCCGACAGGCCGTCATCGACGTAGCGGCATCCGATGACCGTGCCGGTGCGGCCGACGCCACCCCAGCAGTGCACGTAGACGACGCCACGCGACATGCCCTCGTCGATCATGGCCAGCACCCGGTCGTAGTCGGCGTCCTCCCGCACCTTCATGTCGGGGATGCCGAAACGCCGGTACCGGAGGTCCAGACCCCGGGTTCGGAGGGCCGTGTCCACGACGTGCTTGTAGGGCGCCAGGCCCTCGGTCGCCTCGGTGAGGTCGATGAACGTCCGCACGCCGTGATCGATGAGGAGGTTGACCCGGCGGACCGTCTCGGCCTCGTCGTAGCGGTGGCCGGGCAGTTCCCCGGCGAGTATGGCGCCGGGACGGGCCCAGAACGCGTGGTGGACGTCGTCGTGATCCCACGCGGGGACCGGATCACCGTCGCGCCCCGCGGCCACCAGCCGGGTGGCGATCGCCCGTATGCGGTCGACCTCGGTGATCCGTTCGCGCCACTCCGCGGGAATGCCGGTCCACCCCCAGCGGGCTCCGGCGATCTGTCCCGCGACGGCGGCGGTCGTATCCGCGTCATCACCGAGGTTCGCCGCCCGCAGCACCGCCTCGCGGAAGTCCGCGGCACCGCCCACGGCCCACAGGGCGGCCTCGATCGCGTGGACGCAGTAACCGGTCCCGCGGATCTCCGGGGGTTCCCTGGTGCGCCACGAACCGCGCGCGACGGCCTCCACCTCCGGATGGAGCGCACCCAGGTTCCAGAAACCGGGGTCCAGCACGTCGTCGGCGTCGTCACCGCGGATGAGGGCGGCGGTCATGGCCCCGAGCAGACGGCAGACGTCCACCGGCCGGTCCGCGGCGTGGGTGGGGCGGCTGGATTCCGCAGACCGTTCGGCGGACTCGGCGAGGTCGGCATGCCAGCGGATCGGGACGGCGGCCAGACGCATCGCGGAGCCGTTGGCCGCGGACTCCTGATCGATGTGACCGTCCGTGACCGCGCCGGTCATCGCGAAGCGCTTCAGCGCCGCAACCGTGGTGTTCCCGATGTCGAAGCAGGTCCCGGTCGACGACCAGTAGCCCTCACGCCACCACATGACGTAGCGGTGCAGCTGGTCCGTCGGATCGAGCCCACCGGTGTCGAGGATGGACTCGGCGAGGCACATGGCCATGGACGTGTCGTCGGTCCACTCACCGGGCTGGAGGCCGAAGGGCCCTCCACCGACCATGTCGGTGATGGGGGTGAAGGTCCCCGGCCGTCGGAACTCGAGTGCGGCGCCGACGGCATCACCGGCGGCAAGGCCGACCAGCGCACCGACGGCACGATCCCGGATCCCCACGTGCGCGGTGTCGCCCATGCACAAGCCTCCCGTTCGCTGAGGTGGGAGTCTGTCACCGTCCGTCGTCGTGCGAACCCGACCGGAAGACGAAGATTCGAGCTGCGGTCCTTGGACAGGCGGCTAATATGTCGTTGCGACATTATCGCGTCGGTCCTCACCGTCAGCCGTCTCGGCGCAGGGCGCGTCTGGACGCGTGGAGCGTCGGGTGCGGGCACACGCGTACCTACCCTGAGGATGCGTCGGGAGCGTTGGAGGGTCACGCGGCCCTGCCGTTGATCCTCCGAGCGCAGCCCTGGGACTGGCGGAGGGGCATCCACCCACCGGTCTATCCCCCCGCCCGCCCCGGCCAACCGCCAGTCCCCGGGCTGCGCTCGGGGCCTCACATTTGGCCGGGATAGCAGAACGTTGGGTGCGGGCACACGCGCACCTGCCGTTGATCCTCGGTAGCGCTACCAAGGACCAACGGTTTGCCCGTGTGCAGCAGGACCGACTGTGCCCGCACCCAACGGGATGCGAAAGATCGTCACGAGAGGCCCGACGCAGGAGGGACTGGCGGCTGGACGGGGCGGGCGGGAGGATCATTGTCATCCGCCAGTCCCGGCAGCGCAACCAGGAACCCACGGCTGCCCATGTACGGCAGGACCGACTACGCCCGCACCCAACCACCTGCGAAGGATCGTCACGAGAGGCCCGACGCAGGAGGGACTGGCGGCTGGCCGGGAGGATCATTGTCTCCCGCCAGTCCCCAGCAGCGCTCGTCAGCCCCCCGCCGACGGCTCCGGCGGGACCCACGCCGTCAGCGAGCCCAGAATCCGTCCCACGGCGACCCCGGGAGTCGCGCGCATGACCGCATTCCGGACCGTGGTCACCACAGGCCCGTCCATCCGGGACAGCTTGCCGGCGCGCCGTGAGCGCAACAGCATGCGCCGGGTACGCGGGACGCGAAGGCTGTCGTAGCGCGCCAGAGCACCGGGGACGTCCGCGCTTCCGCGCGCCTCGCGCATGAGGAGGACCAGCGTGGCCGCATCCTCGATCACCTGACCGGCGCCCTGTCCCAGATCCGGGGTCATGCCGTGTGCCGCGTCGCCGAGGAGTACGGCGCGCTCCCGGACGAACGTCGGCAGCGGCTGTGCCAGATCCTGGATGTCGTGGCGGAGCACCGCGTCGGGTTTCGTCGCCTTCAGAAGATCGGCGATGGGCTCGTGCCAGCCGGCGAAGAGCCGAGCCACGATCGCATGCTCGCTCTCTCCCTCGTCACCGCCGCCAGGCGGGGTGTTGAGCGTGGCGAACCAGTACACGCGGTCATCCGGCAGCGGAGCCATCCCGAAATGCCGGCCCCGACCCCAGGTGACGCCGGCGGCACCTCTCAGGTCGACGGTTTCGGACGTGACGCCGCGCCAGGCGACGTAGCCGGCGTAGCGCAGGCCGGGATCGAGTCCGAGCCGGGCCCGATTGGGGCTGTGGAGCCCGTCCGCGGCGACGATGAGGTCGTAGTCCTCCATCCGGCCGTTGACGGTCACCCAGGGGGCGCCCCCGTCACTGACCACGGCGTCGCTGCCGACGCGGAGGGTGCCCTCGGCGAGTTCCGCCACCAGCGCGCGGTGAAGATCCGCTCGGTGCATGGTGCGAAGCGACTCGACCGCGTCATGGGGGATCCGCGACAGCCACTTCCCGTCCGGTCGCCGGTGGCCCGTGCGGATCCAGGCGATGTCGTCGGTGCTCACCGAGCGCACGACATCGCCGAGGCCGACGGCGTCCAGCGCCGTGAACGAGTTTCCGAACAGGGAGATGCCCGCCCCCACGCCGCCGGCGTCCTCCCGGCGTTCGAACAGGGTGACCTCGTGCCCGTCCCGCTGGAGCCCGATGGCCGTGACGAGTCCCCCGATGCCTGCACCGATGACCGCGATCTGCACTTGTGATGCCTCCTCCGAGAGTGCGGCTTCGCCGCCGCATCTCATCGTGTCCCTGCCCTGGGCACCCCGATGATGGCACGACGCGACAGCCGATGACCGGTCCGCCGGAATGCGTCCGTGCTGCGATGCTGTCCGCGATCGACCCGCCCCGGAGAACGCCCTGCACCATCTCGAACACCGGATTCCCCCACCCGTCGTCGGCCTGGTCGCCGCGGCCGTCATGGTCGCGCTCATGGTCCTGGTCCCCGGCGCCGGATTCCCACTCCCCGGAAGCCGGATCGTCGCCGTGGCGATCGTCCTCGTCGGCGTGACGATCGATCTGGCCGGCCTGATCGCGTTCCGCCGCGCACGGACCACGATCAACCCGCTTCGGCCGCATACCGCGGCCGTCCTTGTGCGCGACGGCGTCTACCGTGTGTCGCGCAACCCGATGTACCTGGGACTCGCCGTCTCGCTCACGGGCGTGGCCGTATGGGAGGTCAACGTCCTGGCGGCCGTGGTCGTGCCGCTCTTCTGCGCGTACGTCATCCGATTCCAGATCCTCCCCGAGGAACGCGCACTACGGGATCTCTTCGGCGAGGAGTTCGACGACTACGCATCGTACGTCCGCCGGTGGTTCGGGCGAAGGTGACGCCGCGGGCGGCGTCGGCCCACCGACGCTGAACATCGCGTGGGACAGGCGTCGCCAGAGATGACGAGCGGGATCGGCTTCAACGCCTGCGACGGAGGGCCCTCCTCCTGGCGTTGCGGACCACCGCCCCCCGCTGCCAAGATGCGCGGGTGCCGGCCCGCCAACCGTCCGACCGCCCCCAGCGCATCGCGTACATGCCCGGCGTGGATGGTCTGCGGACGCTGGCGGTGGCGGCGGTGGTGATCTATCACCTTGGCGCCGGCTGGCTGCCCGGCGGGTACCTGGGCGTGGACGTGTTCCTGGTGATCAGCGGATTCCTCATCACCTCGCTCCTGATGGCCGAGCACCGGAACAACGGGCGTATCGACCTACGCCGGTTCTGGTTGCGGCGTGCGCGACGGCTTCTGCCCGCGGTGCTCCTGATGATCACGGTGGTGCTGGTGGTGATGCTGGCGCTCCACCCCGGCGAGGTGGCACGCCTGCGCGGGCAGGTGGTGGCGGCACTGGCCTACGTCACCAACTGGTACTTCGTCTTCGCGGACGTGGCGTACTTCGACCAGTTCGGACGACCGTCGGTGTTCCTGCACCTGTGGTCACTGGCCGTCGAGGAGCAGTTCTACCTTGTGTGGCCGCTGGTGATGGCCGGCGTGCTGGGCGTGGCCGCCTGGCGGCGCCGCGCACTTCTGACGCTGGCGGCGGTCGGGGCCATCGCATCCACGGTGGCGGCCTGGATTCTGTGGAAGCCGTACACGGATCCGTCCCGCATCTACTACGGCACCGACACGCGTGCGGTGGCGCTGTTGGTGGGTGTCATGCTCGCCCTCGTGGCGGTGCGCGGTCCGGTGCCACAACGTACGACGGTGCGCTGGGCGCTGCAGGCGGTGGGTGCTGTGGGGCTCGCCGGTGTGCTGGTGGCGATGTTCACCCTGGGCGACCTCGACGAGCGCCTCTATCGCGGCGGATTCCTGCTCGTGGCGGTGGCCACAGCAGCGCTGATCGCGGCGGTTGCCGACGCCACGTCCCCGTTCGGCCGCGCGTTCGCACTGGCACCGCTGGTGTGGCTGGGCCTGCGCAGCTACTCCATCTATCTCTGGCACTGGCCGGTCATCGTGCTCATCCGTCCGCATGACGACATCCCGCTGGACGGTCCCGCTCTGCTGGTGCTGCGCGTGGTTCTGATGCTGGCCCTGGCCGCACTCTCGTACCGGTTCGTCGAGGTGCCCTTCCGCCGCCACGGCATCCGCGGAGTACGTGACGCGCTGCGTCGTTGGGACGCGGCCGTCAGCCGACCCGTTCGCGTGGCGGCCATGTCGGGCGTGGGCGTGGCCCTCGCCGCCTTGGCGGTGACGGTGGCGGTGATCCCGCGCGGTGCCACCGCGATTCCGGGCCTCACGGAGGACACGTCGGCGCATCCGGGGCCGGCCACACCACCCGCCACTGCCGGACCGCTGCTGTTCGTGGGCGACTCGGTGATGCTGGGCGCGCGCAACGATCTTCAGGCGACCTTCGGCGACCAGGCGGTGATCGACGCCGAGGCCGGACGCACGTTCCCGGAGGGCGCGGCGGTGGTACGAGGGCACCTGCGACAGATGCCGGCCGAGACCGTCACCGTCATCCACCTGGGCAACAACTCGTTCATCGATCCGGCGGACCTCGACGCGCTCCTGAACGAGCTGGACATGCGTCCCAGGGTGCTCCTGCTGACGGTGCGCGCACCCCTACCGTGGCAGGACTCAGTGAACCAGACGGTACGCCGGATGCCCGAAAAGCACCCCAATGTCGAGGTAGTAGATTGGTTCGCGCTTTCGGGCGGGAACGGACTGCTGGTGGACGGGGCACATATGAACGAACGTGGCATCCACCTGTATATCGAGACCCTGACGGCCGCGCTGGACGCGCTGCCGCAACCAGCCGGCGCCGACCGGCAGTGACGAGAGGAGACTCATGAAAGCGAACAACATGAGACCGGTGGCAGCGATGGCCGCGGCGGCCGCCCTGGCGGCGCTGCCCGCAGTGGCGCAGGGAGTCATCGTGCCGGGTCGCAGCGTGGCGGGCGTGTCGCTGGGTGACAGCTCCGCCACGGTGACCAAGGTGCTGGGATCTCCTCAGGCGGGGAGCACCCCGTTCAACGCGCTGTACATCCGCAAGCACGGACTGGGCGTCTACTACGTGAACCGGAAGGTGCTCGAGATCACGGTGCTGCGCGGGCCGCAGGCCACCAAGTCAGGTATCCGGGTGGGCTCCACGCGCGCGGCGCTGCGGACGAAGTACCCCCAGGCTCCGTGCAAACGCAAGGTCACAGGGCCGGACACCTACGAGTGCACGCTGCGCGGACGGTTTCGCCAGCGCGCCACGGAGACGGTGTTCACCACCAAGCGGGACAAGGTGGTGTCCATCACCGTCCGCTTCGCCTAGATGGGTGATCCCATCTGGATGGGCTCGCGTCCCGCCGTCATATGGCGTCGCGCGATGCTGATCCTGTCGGGTCTCGTCGTGGCGCTCGCCATCCCGGCACCCGGGCAGGCGGCGACTGCCCCACCACGCGTGACGGTCATCGGCGACTCGGTGCAGGCGTCGTTCATGTTCGCACCGCAGGCGCGCCGTTCCCTGGGCCGTGGCCTGTCGCTGCGGATGGAAGCCCGCGTCTGCCGACGGCTCTCGTCGGCGGGGTGTCTCAGCGGCACGCCGGAGTCCGCGGTGGCACTGGTCCAGGACCTCGGGCCGCGAGCAGGCGACGTGGTGATCGTGAACGTGGGTTACAACGACACCGCGGGCAGCTACAACGTGGATGCCGCGATGGCCGCGTTCCGCCGTGCCGGTGTCCGCGCGGTGGTGTGGGTGACGCTGCGTGAGGTGCGTCCCCCCTATCGGGCCGTCAACGCCAGGATCCGTGGCGCGGCCCGGCGGGCGGCGAAGCGCGGTGATCAGCCGCTGGTACGCGTGGCCGACTGGAACCGCTACAGCGCCGGACATGGCGGTTGGTTCGCATCGGATCAGGTCCATCTGAACGGCGCCGGCACGGCAGGCCTTTCGGCGCTCCTGCGCACGGAGGTGCTGTCGGTCCTGGCGGAGCTGGGCACGTCGGTGGACGGGCGCCCCGTGAAGACGCGCATCGACAGCCATCGTCTGAGCGCGCGGACCGACGCCATCGCCGGCGACGAGAACACTCTGTGGGTGGCCGGAGGCGGGCGCCTGTCCGGACGCAGCGACCGCAACGGACATGCCCTCCCGGGTCCCAGGCCCCTGACCGACGGCACGGTTCTGATGGACGGCACCGGCGTCGCGTGGCTACGCAACTCCGATGTCGGGACGCTCGATCGCGTCACCCCCGTACCGCCCGATCGGGGCCGCAGCAATGTGCGAGATGCCGGCGGCAGCACCCTGCTGGCGGGCGACGATCAGCGGCTCTGGACGGTGTCACCCTGCGACGTCGCAGACGCCGCGGGATGCCCGACGGGTCAGCATCTCCGCGTCATTCCCATCCGAAAGGGTGCCACCGACGGCGAGACCGTCGTCCCGCTCACATCGGGGACGATCGAGCACATCGCCGTCGGGAAGCAGGCACTCTGGGTGGCCGCGGTCGACCCGGCCGGCCGTTCCCGCCTGGACCGCCGCCACCCGGTCACGGGCCAGCTCCTCCACTCCACCGGACTCCCACGGCCGGCCGTGGCCGTGGTGGCAGGCCTGCGCGGAGCATGGGTACTGGACCAAAGCGGCAGCATGCTTCAGGTGGACGTTGCGGGACGCGTCGCCGTCAGACAGCGGGGCCTCACCGCCATCGTCGGACGGGACGACCAGCTCTGGGCCGTCCGTCGTGATCGACGGACGATCGTGAACCTCCATCCGGTCACCGCCCGCGTGCGCGGCACGGCGAAGGCCGGCGCGCGACTGTCGACCACGATGGCGCTCACCCGCCGCCAGGTCTGGGCCCTCTCCGACAACCGGCGCATCCTGTTCCAGCTGCCCAGGGCATAGGTCCACCGGCAACCGCCCGCACCGCCGCAGCCAACGCGGCCTCATCGCGCCCGACGCCGGTGAGACCCGCCAGATACCGGGTGATCACCGCAGCGTTCAGCCGATGGACGGTGGACAGCCCGCGGATGATCCAGTCCAGATAGCGAGGCACCGGAGGGGTGGCCGCACCCACCGGCTCGTCCCCGTTGGACACCGTGACCACCGGATCACCCCCAATGAGCCCGAGGACCTCGATCGCACCGTATCGCCCCGGGCGCAGGCGGAGGGTGCGACCCGGAATCAGATCGTCGGTCGCCAGTGCCGACGCCTCATCCGGGTCGAGGTACATCTCCTGGGCGGCCACATCGACGAAGCAGTCGACCGTCAGCGGATACGCCGACATCAGCGCGGCCTCGGGCAGCGCCGGATCGAAGAACGCCATCCCGCCGCCCCACACGCGTGATGTACCGGCGAAGTGCACACCCCCGGGCACTTTCAGCGGGCGCGGGACGGGCATCTCGTCCGGCGGCGTGCGGCATCCCGGATAGGCCCGTGCCGCGCCGGGTGGGCGACCACCGTAGAGGTAGTACGCGAAGCGCTGCGGGCTGAGGTTCGATCCGTATGCGGCGTACCAGACCCCGTGCGTCATGACGGGGACGATACGGGCGACGACCCGGGCGGTCATCGAGTGTGGCATCTGCGTGCGCCCGACGCGCGCTTCCCGCTGTACGTCTCGTGTCCCTGAGTCGGTGGTTCGTTTTCGGTATGGCGGGCGAAACCCCGTCGGGACGAGGACGAGGAGGTGCCCATATCGGTTCATATGGGTGCCGACGATGACAACGCTGCGGAGCGTTGCCATCGAAGGACGCGTGGTCTCATCCCGGCATGGGTTGCAGCCGCCAGACAACAACGAACGACCGACTCAGGGGCACTACAACTAGATCTTCACCAGCCGCTTCTTGCGCACGGTGTACCCCTCCGGAAGGGTGCCCTCCTTGAGGCACCGGACCGGACAACGCCGGCACCGGGGCGAGGACTTGCAGCACTTCGTCTTCGGCAGCTTCGCCGTCTTCTCCTTGGCCATCGGTAGGGCAGCCTAAACAAGGAGCTCCTAACATCGCCCGATTCGGGTCGTCGTGTCCGTTCACACGTGACGCATACCCGAACCGAGGGCCCCACCAGGACTAGACTGAGCCACGTGACTGCGTTCGGAATCATGGGCTCGCGGGATCCGTGGTTCCGGATCGGCCGCCTCGAGGTGAGCACCACGGTCTTCGTCCTGCTCCTCCTTGCGGCGAGCGTCCTCGTCTGGGTGGCGGAGGGCCCGGGCCGGCCCGTCACGTCCGCCCTGGCGCTGTGGACCTGGGATGTGTCCACCGGAGAGGTCTGGCGCCTCGTCACCTGGCCCTTCGCTACCGACTTCAGCCTCTGGCTGATCATCTCCGCCTGGGTGTTCCTCTTCTCGGCATCCGACCTGGAACGAGAGATCGGTCGCCGCGACTTCCTGGTCCTGCTCATCGGAACGATCCTGATCCTGGGCGCCGCCTACTACGGAGCCGCCCGCCTCTTCGACGTCCAGGACGGACTCGCCGGGTTCCACCTCCTAGCGTTCACCATGCTGCTCCTCTACTGCGCCGAGCACCCCGACCGTCCGATTCTCTTCTCGATCCGGGCATGGATGCTGGGCCTCGCGTTCCTGGTCTACCGGGTGATCATCGACCTGGCGGCGCGCGAGTGGGACGATCTGGCGGGAATGGTCGTCGGGCTCGCGCTGATCGCGCTGCTCGCCCGGTCGCTGGGGCTCTTCACCATGTACGACTTCATCCCGCGCATCGGCCTGCCCGCCCGCCGCGAGAAGCCGAAGCGGAGCCGCAGCGAGAAGCGCGCCAAGAAGCGCCGCCGGAAATCCCACCTGGCGGCGGTACCCGATGCGCCTCCGCCCCCTCGGGAGCCGGAACCGTTTCAGCGTAAGGAGGCCGACCTGCCGCCCGCCGACACCACCCCCTCCGAGACGGAGGACGAGCTCGCGATGGACGCGCTGCTCGACAAGATCTCGGAGGGTGGCCTCGCGTCGCTCACCGACGACGAGCGGGACCAGCTGGAGGAACTCCGCCAGCGACGTTCTCGCCGGAGGTAGACCCGGTCGGGCCCGGGCCGAGGGAGCGCGTCAGGCACCCCGAGTCATTTCTCCATAAAATCAGTTGACAAAGCGGCATTAAGGGCGCTACCGTGTCAACCGATGGTGAGACGCCACGAAATGACAGGGACCGACCGGGTCGTCGCACAGCGTCCCCAGATGCTCCCCCGGCATCAACCGCCCGTGAGACGACCCGCCGGCCGTATCGATGGCGTATCCATAGGCGAAGCCCTGCAGCCAAGCCCGCTCCATCCGGGTGTCTTTCCCCTGAGGCATCCGTCGTCACCTCGGCTGTGAAGCCCCTCCGGCATCCGGAGGGGTGCGCCGAGGCCGGCCTCCTCCTCCTGGATCGCCAGGCTGTCATCCGCCTGCCAGATGGACACCGTCATCCGGTCGGAAGGTGACGCTGCGGACCACGACGCATTCGGTGACGTTTGACCGAACGCCGCGGTACCGTTCCCCCAATGAGTGACCAACCCCTCAGAGGTCGTGTGGCCGTCGTGCTCGGCGGTGCCGGTGAGGTCGGCGAGGGAATCGTCGCCGGGCTCCTCTCCGCCGGTGCCCGTGTGGTCGTCCCGTCACGGCGACGTGAACGCCTGGATGCGCTCGCGACGTCACTTCGTGACAGCGACTTCTCCACCGAGGGGTTCGTCCCCGTCACCGGTGATCTGTCAGCCGACGGAGGCGCAGGCGCGCGTGCTCTGGCGCAGGAGATCGTCGGACGCGTGGGAGCACCCCACCTCGTGGTCGCCGCGCTCGGTGGATGGGACGCCGGACCCCCGCTCGCCGACATGCCGATGGACGACTGGGACCGCACCGTCGCCGACGGCCTGCGCAGCCATCAGCTGGCCGTCCACGCGTTCATCCCGCTCCTGCGAAGCGTGCCGGGCGCCAGCTACGTGATGATCAACGGCGCCGCGGCGCGTTACCCCGTGCCGGGCTCGGGAGCGGTGTCGGCCGTGGCCGCGGGCGAGCTGATGATGGCCCAGGTGCTCGCGGCCGAGGAGGCGGGCCACGACATCCAGGTCGAGGCCTACGTGCTGGGACCCGTCGGCACCCGTTCCCGTGACAACACGGCCGTGTGGATGGCGAGTGCCGTCCAGATCGGAGAGATCATCGCGACGCGCGTCGCCCGGCGATTCGACGCGCAGGCCCCTCAGGCGGGTCCGGCCACCGTCATCGAGATCCTCTCGGCGCCCGACGTGCGTCGCGCACGTGACCTACCGCCCGGAGGTGTGCGGGGGTCGCTCATGGGGCGTGCGGGCTGGATGCTCTGGGGGCTCCAGACCGGCGGGCTCACCAAGAACGTGCGCCGCAGCCGTCCGCCGTACGGCTACTGATCACCCGTCGCGGGTCGACTCTCCCGCAGGTGGCGCGAGATCCCCACACCGCTCGACGTTCCGAGCCGATCGGCACCGGCCGCGATCATGGCGAGCGCGTCCTCACCGGTCCGGATGCCGCCCGCCGCCTTGACCCCCATGCCGGGCCCGACCACAAGGCGCATCAGCGCCACATCGTCCACCGTGGCACCGCCTCCGCCGAAGCCGGTCGACGTCTTCATGAAGTCGGCTCCGGCGAGCTGACCGATGACACAGGCGATGACCTTCTCCTCCTCGGTGAGAAGAGCGGTCTCGATGATCACCTTCAGCACGACACCGGTGGGATCGCACGCCTCAGCCACAGCGGCGACGCCGTCACTCGCCAGGGCGAGGTCGCGTCCCTTCAGCGCGCCGAGGTTCAGGACCATGTCCACCTCGGTCGCCCCGCGGGCGATGACCTCGCGCGTCTCGTGAGCGATGAGCTCGGGCGGCATCGCACCCAGTGGGAAGCCGACGACGCTGCAGACGTCGACGGGGTCGTCCCTCAGTTCCCTCGCGCACGACTCGACCCAGACGGGATTGACGCAGACCGCCGCAAAACCGTGCTCACGCGCCTCGACGCACAGGGCGCGGACCTGCTCGGCGGTCGCAACGGGCTTCAGCAGCGTGTGGTCGATCATCCGGACGACGGCATCGGCGGGGAGCGCCACCGGCGCGGCTGGAGCCAGCTCTCCACGTTCCCTGGCATCGGCCACGCGTTCGTGGACGGCGGTGAGCCGGGCGAGCAGATCGGTGGACATGAGACCTCCCATCGAGGGTGCTGCGGAGGAAACGGGTCAGGTCGGCCGTCGGCCGGACCGTGATCGTCACGACGGCGCGATCAGGACTGTAGTCCGTCGGAGGTCGGCATGCAGCACCCACCGGACCGAGAGCCGTTCCCGCCGACCCCGGCGCGCCGACGAACCACGGGGGCGAGGGAGCGGGACACCGCCGCGCGATGCGCCGCCGGGGAGTGGCATCCTCTCCCCGGCCACCGACGGTCACACTCCGATCAGGCGGTGAGCGACGCCAGCACTCCCAGGAGGCGGTCGATGTCGGCGATCGTCGTGGGCACGCCGAAGCTGGCACGGAGCGCACCGTCGGGCAGGCCGAGCCGGACGAGCAGCGGGTGCGCGCAGAAGCGGCCGGCACGCAGACCGATGCCGTGATCGGCGGCGAGCGCGGAGCTCACCTCGGCGGGGGTCCGACCGGCGACGGTGAAGGACACGACGCCGACCGCATCGACCGAGTCACGCCAGATGCGCAGTGTCCGCACACCGGGTAGGCGCTCGAGCCCGTCGACCAGACGGGTACGCAGCGTGTCCTCGTGGTCGGCGAGCGCGCCGGCGGGCAGGTCGGAGAGCGCCTCGCAGGCAGCGGCCAGCGCGACCGTGCCGAGGAGGTTCGGTGTGCCGCCCTCATGACGTTCCGGCGCGGTGCGCCAGTCGACGCCGTCGGCACGGACGTCCTCGACCGCCCCACCTCCATGGAGGTGGGGCGGAGCTGCGTCGAGCCAGTCGCGCCGGCCGACCAGCGCTCCGGCACCGAACGGCGCGTACGCCTTGTGGCCGGAGAACGCCACGTAGTCGGCGTCCCAGCCGGCCAGATCGAGCGGACGATGCGGTGCGAGCTGGGCCGCATCGACGGCGAGGCGGGCGCCATGGGCATGCGCGAGAGCCGCGAGACGGGCGATCGGGAGCGTCTCCCCGGTGACGTTCGACGCCCCGGTGATCGCGAGGAGCGCTGCCCGGCGGGTGGCGAGGGCGTGCTCGATCCGGTCGAGCGTCTCCTCGATGGTGTCGGCGTGCGCGATCTGTCGGTGCGGACGCGTGGTCCACGGCAGCAGGTTCGCGTGGTGCTCGCAGTCGAGGAAGAGCACGTCGCCCGCGCCCTCCGGAACCGCCGAGGCGAGCAGGTTGAGCGCGTCGGTCGTGTTGCGGACGATGACGCAGACGTCATCCGGCCGTGCGCCGGAGAACGCGGCGACAGTGGCGCGCGCCCCCTCGTACCGCTCGGTGGAGAGCGCGGAGAGCGGGCCGGCGCCGCGGTGGACGCTCGCGTAGGTCGGCAGCGCGGTCACGACGCGTTCGGCGACGCTGACGAGCGCGGGCGCGGTGGCGGCGAGATCCAGGCCGACGTGCCGGACCTCGCGTCCGTCGGCAACTGAGACGCGTTCGTCACAACCGACGACGGGCAGCAGCGGGGTCGTGGCGGGACCGGTGTCGGCCCCGTGATCCGGCGTGCGCCGAGTCGGGCTGTGCGGGGACCGACGGATCGGGTCGGGGGTACGGCGAACGGCGGTCGCCGACGTCGCAGGACGAAGCTGGGTGACAGACATTGGGCACCTCATCGGGTCAGTGGACCCACCGGATGCGGGTCCGCGCTTGCCACAGAACCGCGCGAGGCGGCCTGTGCGGCCTGGTCGTCTCCCGGGGCACCCCGCCGCGGAGGAGGGTTGCCGGCCAGCGAGCCGGGACTTGGCGCTGGCGCTCTTGACCGAAGGGGACAGTACCGCGCTCCTACCACCATGTCAATACCCCACTTAATCGGTGGACAACCCGGCGTCGACAACCGGTCGTCGTCACTGCTCATACCGACCACCGAAACCACTGGTGTCGCTAGTGGTGCCTGGCACCAGTAGCGACACCGGCAGAGACGAGCAGAGAAAAGCACCTGCAAGCGAGCTCTTTCCTCCGGATCGTGTCCTACTCCGTGCCTGGCACCATCTAGGACACCCTCGATCACGTCGCCCGCAGCCACCAGCTCGCGAACCCACAATGCTGACCCTCAACTTGATATTTAGTTACAAGCTATTCGGGTGTCGTGACGGGCGGTGGCCAGCGCTCGTGGTCGAGGGGTTCGCCCAGTCGGGCGCCGCGCAGGCGATATCGACCGGGGTCGGTCATCTCCAGATAGCGGGCCTCGGGTTCACGGGCCGCCACATAGGCGCTGCAGGCGGCGTCCGCGTCATCGGGGTGGCCCGCGATGGCCTGGGCGAGCGCGAAGGCGTCGGCGATCCCGATTCCGGCACTCGCACCGGTCTCGGGGCCGAAGAAGTGGGCGGCGTCACCGATGATGACGACGCCCGGAACCCACCAGCACGGGCACGAGAGCAACTCCGGCTCGCTGTAGAGGAGCTCGTCGGTGGACGTGAGGCCCCGGGCACCGTCGGCGACCTCGGGAAGAAGCGCGATCCATGCACGGGCGAAGGCCTCAAGGCCCGGAGCGACGGCCGCCTCGCGCCCCACGCGATCCATGGACCGCCAGCCGAAGGATCCCTCCGGCCAGCTGAGCATCCCGATGTGCGAGCCGTTCGAGAGGTAGCGCATGGCGAACGGCTCGGCCACCGGGACCGGGCTCATCCACTCGACCTTCCCCTCCTCCAAGGGTGCGAACTCCGCCTCGAGACCCGCCATCTCACGCACCCTGGAGTGCATCCCGTCGCACGCGACCACCAGGTCGCTCGCGATGACGCGGGTCCCGTCCGGCCCCTCGACGACGGCCCCGGTCACGCGCCCGTCCGGCGCGCGATCCAGATCAACGACGGAGTGCTCGTGGAGAACGGTCACACCCTCACTCACGGCGGAGATCACACGCCCCACCTCGATGGCGATTGCGGCGGCACTGCCGTCCGGCATGACGCCCATCCCACGCCCTTGGGACCGCACCGCGTCCAGGACCCCGAGATCCGCGAGGGCCTCGTTGGCATGATGGCCCAGCATGAAGCCACGCTTCACGTAGACGCCGGCGGGCATGCGCTCGACGACGACCGGCTCGACCCCGCGACGACGGAGGAGACCGGCGAGCGTCAGACCGACGATCCCACCCCCGGCGACGACCACTCTCATGGGGCGACGCTACCAGTAGACAGTGGAGTGCGGGACCGGCGTCCGCGCTACGCTGTGCGAATGCCACCACTTCGATCACGCACCACCACCCACGGCCGCAACATGGCCGGGGCCCGGGCGCTCTGGCGCGCGACGGGAATGACCGACGACGACTTCGGAAAGCCGATCATCGCGATCGCGAACAGCTTCACCGAGTTCGTCCCCGGCCATGTGCACCTGAAGCACATGGGAGACGTGGTCGCCGAAACGGTACGCGCCGCCGGCGGTGTCCCGCGCGAGTTCCACACGATCGCGGTGGACGACGGCATCGCCATGGGCCACGGCGGGATGCTTTACAGCCTCCCCAGCCGCGAGATCATCGCCGACTCGGTCGAGTACATGGCCAACGCGCACTGCGCGGACGCCCTCGTGTGCATCTCGAACTGCGACAAGATCACCCCGGGCATGTTGAACGCCGCGCTGCGGCTGAACATCCCGGCCGTGTTCGTGTCCGGCGGGCCGATGGAGGCCGGCAAGGCCGTCATCGTCGACGGCGTCGCCCAGGCACCCACGGACCTCATCACCGCCATCTCGGCGTCGGCGTCCGACGCGGTCAGCGAGTCGGGCCTCAGCGAGGTGGAGCGGTCGGCCTGCCCCACCTGCGGATCCTGCTCCGGCATGTTCACCGCGAACTCGATGAACTGCCTCACCGAAGCGCTCGGCCTGTCGCTACCCGGCAACGGGTCCACGCTCGCCACGCACGCCGCGCGCCGCGATCTCTTCCAGCGCGCCGGTACCGTGATCGTCGATCTGGCCCGCCGCTACTACGACGAGGACGACGCGTCGGTCCTGCCGCGGAACATCGCCACGCCGGCGGCCTTCCGCAACGCGATGGCGCTCGACATGGCCATGGGCGGGTCGACCAACACCGTCCTGCACATCCTCGCCGCGGCGCGGGAGGCCGAGGTCGACTTCTCGATCGATGACATCGACGCGGTCAGTCGCCGCGTGCCCTGCCTCTCGAAGGTCGCGCCCAACAGCGACTACCACATGGAGGACGTCCACCGGGCGGGCGGCATCCCCGCCATCCTCGGCGAGCTCGACCGTGGCGGCCTGCTGGAGCGCGACGTGCATTCCGTCCACGCGAACTCGTTGGACGACTGGCTCTCCGAGTGGGATGTGCGGTCCGAGGAGCCCACGGAGCGAGCGCTCGAGCTCTTCCACGCAGCACCCGGCGGCGTGCGCACGATCGAGCCGTTCTCCACCACCAACCGGTGGGAGTCGCTCGACACCGACGCCGAGGGTGGCTGCATCCGCGACGTCGCGCACGCCTACACGGCGGAGGGCGGCCTGCACGTCCTGCGGGGCAACCTCGCCGAGGAGGGCTGCGTCATCAAGACGGCCGGAATCGACGAGGAGCTCTTCCGCTTCAGCGGCCCGGCACGGGTCGTCGAGAGCCAGGAGGACGCCATCGACGTGATCCTCAACAAGAAGGTCCAGGCCGGCGACGTGATCGTCATCCGCTACGAGGGCCCGGCCGGCGGTCCCGGCATGCAGGAGATGCTCTACCCCACGGCCTTCCTGAAGGGGTCCGGTCTCGGCAAGAAGTGCGCGCTGATCACGGACGGCCGCTTCAGCGGCGGAACGTCCGGCCTCTCGATCGGCCACGTGTCGCCGGAGGCCGCCTCGGGCGGAATGATCGGGCTGGTGCAGGACGGCGACGAGATCCAGATCGATGCACACGCGCGCACGTTGCATCTCAATGTTCCGGACAACGTGCTGGCCGAACGGCGCAAGGAGATGGAGTCGCGTCCCGAGCCTTGGACCCCGGTCGACCGTGACCGCATCGTCAGCGCAGCCCTGAAGGCCTACGCCAAGCTGGCGACCTCCGCCTCGGACGGCGCCGTCCGGGACATCAGCCGACTGAACTAGAAGAGGAGTGGTGCCACGGAGACGTGGATGTGGGGCGCGTTACCGGTGGACGCGGGGCGCCGGCGAGGACACGCACCACGCCACGATGTCCGTGGCACTACCCCATCTGGATGCGGTGGCCGATACCTGTGAACGGTGTCGGCCACCACTCTCTTTCCCGGCCTACTTGGAGCGTCTGCGCCCGGTGAGATCGTCCAGACGCCGACGATCGCGCTTGGTCGGCCGCTCGCCCATGTCCGAGCCGATCGGCGGAGCCACGCGCCGCTGATCCGACAGGACGCGACGCCGCTCGACCGACTCCGGTGTCTCGGTGTAGAGGGTGGCGGCGACCTTCGCCGATCCGCGCCGATCGGCGATCCCGATCACCTCGACATGCCACGGCATCTGGCCGACGGTGAGCTCGATGCGATCGCCGACCTGAACATCCTTGGCCGGCTTCGCCCGGACCCCGTTCAGATGGACGCGACCTCCCGCCACCGCTTCCGTCGCCAGGCTGCGCGTCTTGAAGAAACGAGCGGCCCAGAGCCACTTGTCGATACGAACGCGATCCACCGTCAGGCGTCCGGTACGGGCTCGACAGGTGGCGATGCGGACCCTCTGACCGGGCGAACGATGGTGATGACGGACATGACGCCCCAGATGATCGCGGCGAACGCGATGATCCAGAGCCCGGCGAGGATCTTCATGTTGTCCCTGACGAACTCCGCGAAGACGTCATTGCCGGAGACCGGGTCCGAGATATCGGCGAACGCGATCGCGGCGATGAGGACCGCCATCACGAGCTGGACGATGGAGCCCCACCGGCGTCCCCGCGCGATGAAGAGCACCACCAGACCGATCGCAGCGAGCGCAAGG
This sequence comes from uncultured Bifidobacteriaceae bacterium, assembly GCA_964531025.1. GTDB lineage: Bacteria > Actinomycetota > Thermoleophilia > Miltoncostaeales > Miltoncostaeaceae > CALMEC01. Next base: position 144,979 of record CAZHDY010000003.1, read on the forward strand.
ATGTACTTGCCGTCGCCCGTCTCGATGCCGTGCCTCACCGAGTCGACCCCGGTCGCCGCGGAAAGTGCCGGCAACTCGACCCATGGAAGGAATACGGCCATGCCGACGAGGACGCCGCAGACGGCGGAGATCACGACCGGCAGGCGGGATGGAGTCCTCGCGGATCCTGGCTGGGAGCTCGTCATGGGCGCCACGGTACCAACCCGATCCGAGCGCGGAAACGCGAATCGGTAAGGCGTGCCGAAAGGTCGGAAGCGACTCAGGACCGGTCACGGTGATTTTTCCATCACGAATTGCTCAAGCTGCGGCGTTCTCGCGCCGATGTGATCGTGACCTCCTCCCAAGTCAACACCGGATCGATTGAAACTGACGACTCCGACCCAACAGATTTCGCGCGGCAACGCCTCCCCCCTTGCCAGTCAGATCGCCCACCTCACGCTGTGGGCGACTTCGACCACGCTCCTCATCGCCTTCGCGGCCGGGGTGCTGGCACAGGAGTCCCGACCCGGGATCCGGTGGATCCCGATCGCCGTCATCTTCGCCGCCGCCCTCTCCTGTGCGCTACGCGCCGGGGTGGACCGTGAGGCCCGGCAGGCCTGGTCCATGTGGGCGCTGGCGATCTCCATCTGGGGAATAGGGGCCGCGGTCGACGCCGCCGGGCTCGGTGTCGAGACGACCACGACCTTCGGCGACGTGTGTCGTGTGGCCTTCTATCCGCTCGCCTACCTGGGTCTCGTGCAGCTCGTCCGGGGTCGCATCACCCGGTTCGCCTCGGCTCTCTGGTTGGACGGGCTCATCGGAGCCGCCGCGGTCGGTGCCGTCGGTACCGGCGTCGTGCTGCAGCCGGCACTCGACACAGCGGACAATGATCTTCCGCGCCTGGTCCTGTCCCTGATCCTCCCGCTCGGCGACATGCTGCTCATCGCGTTCGTCGCCGGCGTGATGGCCCTCAACAGCTGGCGCCCCGGCCGCGCCTGGGTCGTCATCGGTGCCGGACTCGGTTTCCTGGCCATCGGTCACGCCTGGGCCATCAGCATGCCGGACGCCGGCTCGCCCGAGGCGCAGCTCGTCACCCTCCTCACCGCAATGGGGATGGCCCTCGTCGGATTCGCGGCCTGGGCTCCCACGCGCCTCGCCACCCAGATCCGTATGGAGGGCTGGGGCCTCCTCGTCGGTCCCACGCTCTTCGGATGGCTCACCGTCGCGCTCGTGGCCTACGGCAACTTCGCCGAGCTCGGCTCCCTCGGCCTCGGTCTCGCGGGTGTGACGCTTGTTCTCGTCATGGTCCGGACGGCCCTCACCTTCCGCGAGAACATGGCCATCGCCACCGAGCTTCGCGACGAGGTCGCACGGGCATCCGTCGATGCGCTCACGGGCCTTCACAACCATCGTTCCTTCTTCGAGGCACTCGACCGCGAGATGAGCCATGCCGTCCGGCATCGCCGCCATCTCGCCGTCGCCATGTTCGACATCGACGGGTTCCGTCAGATCAACGAGGACTTCGGCCACGAGGTCGGTGACCGGGTCATCGCCCAGGTCGGCCGCGCCATCGCCAGCACGCTGCGCAACGAGGACCTGCTCGCCCGTGTGGGCGGCGAGGAGTTCGGCGTGATCCTTCCGTCGACCGACCTCGAGTCGTCGTGGCACGCCGCCGAGCGCGCCCGTATCTCCATCGAGCGACTCGAGATTCCGGGCGTCGGCCGCATCACTGTCTCCTCCGGCGTCTGCGACCGCGTTGCCGCCGCCGACACCAGCGAGATGATCCGCCTGGCCGAGGGCGCCCTCTACTGGGCGAAGACCCACGGCAAGAACCGCGTCGAGCGCTACGTGCCCGATGTGGTGCGCGTCCTGTCCGCCCAGGAGCGTGCCGAGATGGCCGAGCGCCACCGCACGCTGTCCGCCATCACGGCGCTCGCCCGCGCGGTCGACGCGAAGGATCCGACCACCCAGGCGCACTCCGAGCACGTGGCCACCGTGTCGGCCATGATCGCCGATCATCTCGGACTCGACAGCCACCTTCGCACGGCGATCCACGAGGCCGCGCTCGTCCACGACGTCGGCAAGATCGGCGTCCCCGACTCGGTGCTCCGCAAGCCCGGCGGTCTGACCGACGAGGAGTTCGCGATCATGCGGTCACACGCAGCGCTCGGTGCGCAGATCGTGGCCGACGTGCTCACCGAGGAGCAGACCTCCTGGGTGCGTCACCATCACGAGCGCATCGACGGCGCCGGCTACCCGGACGGGATCTCCGGCGACGACATCCCGCTCGGTGCCCGGATCATCGCGGTCGCCGACTCCTGGGACGCCATGACCGCGGACCGGTCCTACCGTTCCGCCCTGAACGAGCTCCAGGTCATCGAGACGCTGCGCTCCGGGGCCGGATCGCAGTGGTGCCCCCGTTCGATCGCGGCGCTGATCGCGCTGTTCGACGCCGGCGCGCTCCACTCGCGCGGCTCGCGCGCACCCGAGATCCCCATCGTGAACGGGACCCCCGCCCCGGCGGAGCCGCCGGCCGCTCCGGCCGACGCGCTGGCCCACGCCGGCTCCCGCTGACCGCACGCTCAGGAACCTCCTCGCAGACCCGGTGTCTTCCCGGGTGCCTGGCACCGAGCGAGACAGGCCCGGTCGGCCCTTGTCAAGAATACGTCCGATAGCAGGCATTTCGTGATCGTGACGTTCGTCACGTCTTTGTTAATGCCTGGCACCCGAGACGACAGTCCCTCAGGGGTTGTCGGTGATCTCGATCCCGTAGCGCTTCGCCAGCACCTCGCCGCGGCCGTAGCGCACCGCGCGGCGTGCCGACGCCGGGTCCACCCCTCCTTCGATGAGGGCCTGCCGGACGGCGCTCTCCTTCGCCATCCGGAAGAAGAAGACCGTCGCCACCACCATGGTGATGGTGCCGGTCCACGCCATCATCACCGTCCCCGCGTGCACCTGGTCGGCCTGAGCCGAGATGCCCCAGAGGGGCGCGGTTTCCTCGTACCGGGAATAGAAGACGGTTCCCGACCACCAGAAGACGTTGCTCAGGACCATGTCGATGGAGCGGACGCCGAACAGGTAGACCACCTTCGCCCCCGACCCGAACCACTCCGGGGCCGGGAACACCTCGAACACGGGCGCCCAGATGAGGATGCCCGCGGTGATGAACGACATGTGCTGGACCGCGTGCACGTACGGATTGTCGAGTGACGTGTCGTAGAGGATCGGCATGTGCCATCCGACGAACAGCACCGTCCAGACGACGAACGCGACCACCGGATGCGTGAGATGCCGCAGCGCCTGCACCCACCGCTTGTGGAGCAGCGGACGCAGCATCGGGCCGTTGACACCCAGCACGAGGAGAAGCCCGGCGAGATCGCCCAACAGCATGTGCTGGGCCATGTGGACGAAGAAGAGCCCCTTCTCCCCCACGGGATCGAGCGGTGAGCTGACCGCGAACGTCATGACGAAGATTCCCGAGAAGAAGCAGACGATCCGCCAGCGCGGAAGCCGGTCACCGATCTGCCCGGCGCGCACGGCGTAGAGCACGATCACGAAGAGTGCGAACGCGAGCTCGAGCCAGGCCGGGTTCCAGCCTCGGATCCAGTCCTCGCGCACCCTACGGGCCTCGGCCATACGCTCGGCGTCACCGGCCGCCGCCGCGACGCCCGGAAGGACGAGCAGCACCGCACCCGCGCGAAGCAGAGGCCTCATACCGGCTCTTCGCTCTCCGCGAGCCGCCCGGCACGTGAGCCCCGGCGAAACCGGCCGGCGAACGTGGCCAGGGCCGCACCGAAGGTGAGCGCCGCGATGTCGAACAGCGCGTATCCACTGGCGATGCCGCTCGGCGGATTGCCGTTGGCGATGCCCGTGCCCGGGATCTCCGGTTTCCAGTACCAGGTTCCGATCGCCGTGCCGTAGATCTCGAGGACCGCGACCGCGAAGAACACGCCCGCATAGACCCGCCGACCCCGTCCCCAGATGAAGAACGCCGTCAGCACCAGGCACCCCATGGCCCCCGCCACGTCGTGGCGGCCGAGGACACCCGAGAGCCCGATGACTCCCCAGGTCCACAGCGCGATCGCCGCAACCCAGATGAAGCGGCGCGGGTTGGCCGCAGGCCAGCGCATCTGGCTGATCCGGAGCCCCGCCAGATAGACCATGCCGTGACCGGGTGGGACGAACAGCGGCAGGTTGTCGTGGCGATAGGTGTAGATCCCCCAGATGACCGACGCGATGATCTCACCGATCGTCGCCACCACCACGACGACGGCGACCCGCGAACGCTCATCGGTTGTGAGCGGAATGCAGACGACGATGAGAATGGCCCATGCGACGGCCGACAACACGTACTGCCACCGCAGTGTCACGAAGTGGTCGAGGCCGAGACCCACGATCGCGACGAGGAGCATCACGAACGCGAACCGCCCCGGGGGCACGGCGGGTCGTAGGACGGGCACGGAGGCGGGCATCGACTGCTGATCGTACTCGTGGACGGGCCGGTCGCGGCCCCGCCCATGCGAAATCGGGACGTTCGACGCCGGCCCGGCACGGCGGATAGACTCGCCCGTACGCCATTGGTCGGTGCGAGGGAAGCCGGTGTGAATCCGGCGCGGTCGCGCCACTGTGACCCGTGAGCGCATCCACCGGGCGAGGAGCCGGCCACTGTGGCCCGAGGTCATGGGAAGGCGTGGATGTCGCCGCGACCGGGAAGCCAGGAGATCTCCTTCCGACCGCCGTCACTCAGAGCCGCACCTCCGCGACAGAGGAGATCGAGAAATGAAGAAACGCCACGTCCTGGGCGTCGCCCTGGCCACCGGCATCCTGTGCGCACCGGCGATCGCCGCCGTGCCGACCACGATCCGGGTGGAGGGTGGATCCGCCAACCTGATCCCGGAGGTCCCGGTCTCTGTGGACGACACGCCGGGTGCCACGGTGACGGTAACGGGTACACCCGCGGATGCGAACAGTCCGTCGAGCGCCACGGTCTCCGCGGGCAGCGTGACGGCCCAGACCGTGACCGCCGGCAACCAGTACGGGCTGCCCCTCGGCTTCACGATCTACTCGTTCGGAACCTTCCTGACGCGGGTCGGACCGGACACGATGCCGGTTTCCTTCTCCCCCTCCTGGCGCCTCACGGTCAACGGACGAAGCGCCAACTCCGGTGCCGACCTGACCATCCTCCAGCCCAACGACCGCGTGGTCTGGGCCTTCACCTCCGACTTCACCGCGCGCGAGCTCGACATCACCGTGTCGGGTGACCGATTCCAGCAGGGCCAGTCGTTCACCGCACGGGTCACGAGCACCGACCCGTCGACGCCGGAGGGGCAGCCCCTCGTCGCGGCTCCCGCTGCGGGTGCGATCGTGACCTACGGCGGCCAGACCGAGACGGCCAACGCCAACGGTCAGGTCACGTTCCGCGCCGTCGGCGAGGGGGTCCAGCAGGTGCGCGCCACCCGGGCCGACGAGGTGCGAAGCCCGGCTCGCTCGGTCTGCTCGTACACGTCCGACCCGTCCGTCTGCGCACTCCCGGCGACGCCCCCCGGACCCGGAGTGACAGCACCGTCGCCGACGGCGTCCGACACCAACGCTGACACCGTGGCCCCGGGCAGCGTGATCCGGTCGGTCGTCTCGGGTCGCAAGTACACCCGCATCAACCAGATCCAGGGCACCGCGAGCCCCGATCGTTCCGACATCCGCAGCGTGGAGGTCGCCGTCGCGCGCCGTATCGGCACACGCTGCCGGTACCTCAACCGGCGCGGCGTGTTCGGCAACACCCGTCCCTGCAACCGTCCGGTCTTCCTGACGGCGCGCACAAGCGGAACCCAGTGGATGATCGGCCGCAAGGCACCGTTCGTCCCCGGCCGGTACCTGGTCATGTCGCGCGCGATCGACGGTGCGGGCAACCGTGAGTCCCGGACCCTGAACGCGATCAACACGGTGTCATTCACCGTCGTGCCGCCCGTGGTCGCGAAGGTCAAGGCCGCCCGGTCGTGAGGCTCCGCCACGTCGCCACCGCCGCCGTGGGAACGCTCCTCCTCGCCGGAGGAGTACCCGCGGTCGCCGCCACCGACATCCAGGCGGCTCGGTCGGGGGCGACGTGGCTCCACAAACAGCGCATCGGCACGGTCGGCCAGCAGGCCGACCGTGTGGTGGCCATGGCGAGCGCCGGGGTTCCACGGGTCACCCTCATCCGCCACGTCCAGGCGATGCGCTCCGGTGCGCCGGACTACGCTCGATCCGCCGGCGCGACCGGCAAGGTCATCCTCGCCACCCGGGCCGCGAAGATGAACCCGCGCTCACTCGGCGGGGTCAACTACGTCGCCCGCTTGAAGTCGCAGTACGCCGGAGGCCGGTTCGGCGAGAACACCTACGACCAGGCCTACGGGATGCTGGCGCTTCGCAGCGCCGGAGAGCGCGTACCGGCCGCCGCGATCGCCGCCCTCCGGCAAACGCGAGGTGCCGGCGGCTGGGGATACGACCTGAACCCGCGGATCCGCGACGACGTCTCTGCGACGGCGCTCGTCATCGAGGCGTCACGGGCCGCCGGGGTCTCGCCGCGCGATCCGATGCTGGTCGGCGCGACCCAATGGATGCTCGCCCAGCGCAACTCTCGGGGCGGCTACGGTATCCAGGGTGCCGGGACGACCACCGAGGCGAACTCCACGGCACTGGCAATCCGTGCGCTGCGCGCCATGGGCCGACGACCACCCGCCAACACCCTGCGCGAACTCCGCGGCCTCCAGGAGAAGGACGGTGGCTTCCGGTTCACCGGAACGATTCGCGAGAGCCGACTGATCGCGACGAACGATGCCGTCGTCGCCCTGGCGGGCAGGCGGCTCCCTCCGCCTTACTGAGATGAGTGGTGCCACGGCGATCGCGGCGTGTACTGCGTGCCCCCGGCGGCGCGGATGCGCCACCGGATGCCTCGGAAAGGACACCACCCCGACCATCGACATGCGACGGCACCGCACATCCAGCGGCGGCGCGGACCACAGCCACGCCGCCGTGGCACCACTCATCTGAGCGGCAGTCGGTGCGGGCGGACGTCGAAGCCCGTCCGCGCCGGTCTCGCGGCCCTCATTGGGCCGGCCATGGGGTCTCAGCGGGTGGACGCCTCGTGATGTTCGTCGTCGAGGTCCTCGGCGTCCGTCTCCTCCGAAGCATGTGACAACGGCGTCTCCCTCTCGGCGCGCTCCAGCGCCTCGAGGATGCGCAACGTGTCATCCGTCTCCTGCATGTGTCGGATGCTGCTCCGGCGTTCCCGCTTTGACTTTGCCATCTGGACCTCCGTGTGAGAACGGTGATTCTATCGTTCCCGGCGACCTGGAGGGTCGGTCCCACGGGATCGCGGAGTCGATCGTCTTACCGCATGGGCAGGAGATACCGGCGGCCCGCACGGGCAAGCCCGTCGCGCACCAGACTGGCCGCGGCGTCCGGATCACGGTCGAGCGGGACCCGCCCCGCCGCGGCGATCTCGCCGAGCAGTCGTCCCCGCCGTTGCCGGAGGGATCCGTCGTAGCGCCCCTGAGGACGGCGTTTCGGGGTCACCTCGACCACGGTCCCGTTGTCCGCCGCCGGACAACCATCCCGCAGCGGACAGCCCGTCTCGCAGATCGGTCCACGCGCCGAGCACACGTCGCGACCGAAGTCCATGAGTGCCTGCCCCACCGTCCAGCCCTGTCCCTCCGGCGTCCCCGGCCAGCCGTCGGGAAACCGCCGGGCGAGTATCCGGCTCACGTTCGTGTCGACCGGCAACACCGCCTCACCGTCCGCGAAGCAGGCGATGGCGGCGGCCGTGTACGGACCCACCCCGGGAAGCTCCCTCAGGTCGGCCGGCCACCCCGACTCGGAGACGACCCCGGCGGCGGCATGGAGGTTCCGGGCCCGGCGGGGGTACCCGAGCCCGTGCCATGCCGACAGGACGTCTCCGAGCGACGCCGAGGCGAGGTCACGGGCGGTCGGCCAGCGGTCCATCCACGCCGTGTAGTACGGGATCACCCGGCCGACCGGGGTGGCCTGGAGCATCGTCTCGGACACGAGGACCGCGTAGCGGTCACGGGTCGCGCGCCAGGGCAGGTCGGCGCCGGACGTCGCGTACCAGGCGATCAGGTCGTGGACGGCGCGGTCGGACTGAGGTGTCGGTGGTTCGTGCGGTGGCATTGGCGACGTGATGGTCTGTCCATTCTCCACCGAGTGGCCGACGACATGCCCGGGTGGCCCGAGTCGGGGTGTCGGCCCGCCCGTTGCCTATACGGCGCTGTGCGTGATCCCCGACGGAGGCGCGACGCTGGGCAGCCGGTCCCGCTGATCGCTCGCCCGCCCGCTCACGACCCCTCCGCGAGCGAGCTCCACGGCCCGATCGATTGTCGTGACCCCGGACTCCATCAGAAGGTCGAGAAGCCGCACGAGCACCGCCGCGGTCGCCTCGGCATCCGCCAGCGCACGATGCACCGGGCGGACGGCCGACCCCGCCCATTCGGCGAGCGCACGGAGGTTGAACCGCTCGACCCGCTGGTGCAGGAGACGACGCGCAAGCACCAGGGTGTCGAGCCACGGTTGGGTGAAGTTGCGACCTGTCACCCGATGGCGCTCGTAGTTGAGGAACGAGAGATCGAAGGCCGCGTTGTGGGCGACCATGACGTCGTCGTGCACGAACTCGGCGAAGGCCTCGATCGTCTCGTCGATGGTCGGCTTGCCCACCAGCATCGCCGGCTCGATCCCTGTGATCTGCTGGATGATCGGCGGGATCTCCTGGCCCGGGTCGATCAGCGTGGAGAACTGATCGACGATGGAACCGGCGCAGAGGCGGACGGCTCCGATCTCGGTGATCTTCGACCTGCCCGGGACGCCGCCGGTGGTCTCCAGGTCGACGACGACGTACGAGACCTCGTCGATGCGGGCGGCAGTCCAGCGCGAGGGGGCTAGCCCGATCCGGTCGCGCTCGCACCACGTGAGGCGCGGGTCGGCGTCCACGATGTCGGCGACGAGCGTCCGCTGAAGCGGCGGCGGGCACCCGCGCACATTGAGGATCTCCGAGACGACGTGGGCGATCTCCATGGGCCGCCCCCAGCGCGTCAGGAAGTCGCACAGGCGGTCCGCCAGCGTCGGCATGCCCCGACGCCCCGGTTGGGTGACCGGGAGCGACAGTGAGAGCTGCGCGGCATCGGACGACACGGATGCCGATGGTAGACCGGCACTGCGGACGGCTTACCGGACGGAGCGCTACGGTGCGCCGCAGATGCCCCGTCCGTCCGACACACCTCCACGCCGCCGCGCGCGCGTCGGCATCCTGGTCGCGGCCATGGTCCTGGCGGGTGTCGGCGCCGTCGTCGCCGAGGAGGCGAGCGAGGAATCGCCCGACCCCGACCGCGTGTTCATCTTCTCAGGGCGTGGCTTCGGGCATGGCGTCGGCCTCAGCCAGTGGGGCGCCCGGCAGGCAGCGCAGGAAGGCCTGTCGGCCGAAGCGATCCTCAAGCACTACTACTCGGGAGTCGACATCACGAGCCGCCCGGCCTCCGACATCCGGGTGAAGCTCGTGGAGGACGTGGCGGAGGTCGCGCTGCACCACGACGGCCCGTGGCACATCACGCACGACGGAACCGTCACGGTGACCCGCGCACCCACCTACCGCGTCACCCGTGAGGGAAATGCGATCGTGGCCACCCCGACGACGCAGAGCGCGAGCATCCGATCGGAGAATGCCCTGGAGTTCCGGGCGGCGGGCGCGCCGATCGGCGTGGACGGCCGGTCCTATCGGGGAACGATCCGTGTCCTCCCCACGTCCACGGGCCTCGACATCGTGAACACCGTGCCCGTCGAGCAGTACGTGCGCAGCGTCGTGTCGCGCGAGATGTCCCCGGAATGGGCCGAGGACGCCGCCGAGGCGCTCCGGGCACAGGCCATCGTGGCCCGGACCTACGCGCTCGCCAACCGCACCCCGAGTCGCGACTTCGACGTGATGGACGACCAACGCTCGCAGGTCTACGGAGGAGTGACCGACGAGGATCCGCGAAGCGACGCCGCCGTGACGGCGACGCGCGGCCAGGTGGTCACCGCCGGCGGAGAGCTCATCACCGCCTACTACTCGGCGTCGTCGGGCGGGCACACCGAGGACGGCGACCGCGTCTTCCCGGCCGACAAACCGCAGCCGTATCTGCGCGGGGTGCCCGATCCCTACGACGAATCCGCTCCCCTGCACCGGTGGGGATCACCCCCCGTGTTCACCCCCGACGAGCTGTCCGAGAAACTGCGGACCGTCGTCCCGATACGTGGGATCGAGATCCTCGAACGGGGGTCGTCGCCGCGCGTGTTCCGCGCCCGTGTCGACGTCGTCCCCTTCGGGGGCGTCATCCTGACCGGAGCCCAGATTCGCGCCCGACTCGATCTCCCGGACACCTGGTTCGACGTCGTCGTGCGACCGTCGAAGCCCGACGGGTCACCCGTGGCCCTGGCCGATGACGCCGACCGCGCATCCGTCTGGTTGGCGGTGCTGAACGGCGGCAACCAGCAGGGCGCCGCGGCGCGTCTGGCCCAGACGGCCGAGGATCGCGGCTACCGCGCCGTCGCCGCCGGCAACGCCACCGAGCGTTCCGAACCGACCGCCGTGTACGCCGCTCCGGGGTCCGAGGCCGCAGCCGCGCGAGTGGCGCAGGACCTGGAGATCGACGGGTCCGTCCGTCCGCTCTCCGAGGCCGGGGACATCCCTGACGCACCGAGCGCCGCCAACGTGGTGGTCATCATCGGCGGCGCCGTCGCGTAGACGGTTTCCGAGGGATCGTCCGTCACGACGGGTGGCTCGACCTCTCCACAGGCGGCCACCCGTCCGGGTACGACGACCTACACGCGGACGGCGCGGCTGACCTTGGGGATGCCACCGATCGTCGCGGGAATCCTCTTGGCGATCAGCGTGCCGCGCAGCTTCTTCGCGTTGTCGAGCTCGGTGAAGATGCCGGCCCGGACGACGAACATGTAGCGCCGCTGCGATGCGTTCCACTCGTTGCGCACGATGGTCTTCTTGAAGCCGCGCTTACGGGTGAGCACCAGCCGGGCCCGCGCGTCCTTGAGACGCCGGAAGGAACCCGCGTTCACCTGATAGGTGGGCACGGGCGTCGCACCGGAAGCATGCGCCGGATTGGTGTACCCGGCGGCGATGTACTCCTCGATGCCCGCACCGATGGCCTCAGCCATACGCTGACGGACATTGGGGTCGGCCAGGACGAGCGCCTCCTGCGGGTTGCTGAGGTAGGCGCCCTCGAGCAGGACGGCCGGCATCCTCGTGTGCTTCAGGACGTAGAAGCCGGCGGTGCGAACGCCGCGGTCCGGCAGGCCCAGCGTCGCGAGCATGTGACGGTGGAGGATCTGCGCGAGTGCCTTCGACTGCGCACTGGAGTAGTAGTAGTGGTAGGTCTCGGTGCCCGTGGTCGTGGCCGCGAGCGCGTTGTGGTGGATCGAGACGAACAGGTCCGCGTTCGCATCGTTGGCGATCCGCACCCGCGCCTCGAGATCGGCGCCGACCGTCGTGTAGGGCACGTCCCCACCCGCGTTGTCCGTGTTCCGCGTGAGGAGGGTGCTGTACCCACGCGCCGTGAGGTACTGGTTCACGCGAAAGGCGACGTCGAGGTTGATGTCCTTCTCGAACAGGAGCGTCCGTCCGTCCGCATCGAAGCGGGGGGCCATGCCCGTGTCGGTGCCGGGCGGCAGCACCCCTCGGGCTCCGGTGTCACCTCCGCCGTGACCGGGGTCGATGGCGACCAGGGCACCGTTGGAAACGGCGGGGATGAAACCCAGGAGCGCGAGCGCGATGAGGAAACGTCGAACCACGGATCAGCCTCCGGAGATCGAGAAATTGTGGAAGTCGGCACGGGTGAAACCCCCTGCCCAGTCGAACTGGGAACCGGCCGGCACGGTGGTCACTCCGTCGATGGTCACGTACACCCGGTCCACGTCCGCGGCCTGCGTGGCCGTGTAGACGAGGGGAGCGAGTACCGCCGCCTCGGCGGAGGACCCGCCGGTCGGGTAGCCGTCGGCGAACACCGCGCTGAGGTTCACGTAGGCGGCGTCGCCACGCACGTCCGTGCCGATGATCTCGGTCCCCGTGGGGAGCGCACGCATGCCGTCGGCGCCGACGGGCCCATCCGCGAGAGCGACCATCGCCGCGCGAAGGGCGCTGCTCGCCTCGACGGTCCGCTCCTCCGCGATGAGCGCGGTGGCCGCGTCGTTCATGAAGTACACGGTCACGGTCTGTGAACCGGGCGCTGCGGTATCGGTGGGGTTCTGCGTTGTGTCACTTCCGGTGCTGACCTCGGTCGGGGTCGTGACAGGTGGGTTCCGGGCCGACGTGTCGGTGGTATCCGCATCCGAGCCGCCACATCCGGCAACCACGAGAGCCAGGACGGCACCGGCGGCCAGCATGAGACCTCGGTATTTCGAATGCGATTGTGACTTCGGCACGCTTGGCCTCCAGTGTAGGTGCGGACTCGTGGGATACCGCAGGTTCTCACAGAAAAATGACCGTCTCGTCACCTTCGACAATGGCCTGCAAACACCGCCCTCAGCCCCGCCTGGTGCAGTAGTGTGACGCAGACCCGGGAACCCCCAAAGGTGGCGTGGTTCCATGACCCATCATTCACATCTCACGGAGGAATCGTGGCGCTGATCAGCGGAATTGAAACGGTCTACTACCGTATCTGCAACATGAACGCCGCGGTGGCGTTCTACGAGGGCGTCCTGGGCCTCACGCTCAAGAACCGTGCCGGTAACGACTGGGCCGAGTTCACGATCGGGAACACCGAGATCGCCCTCGAAGGCGAGCTGGCCACCCGTCCGCACCAGGGTGGCGCGACCGTCGTGTTCCAGACGGAGGACATCGACGCGCTCGAGGCCGCGCTCGACGCCAACGGCGCATCGAAGCGCGACGTCGAAGACCTCGGCCACTCGAAGCTGCTCGAGTTCTACGACCCGGACGGAAACCGCCTCATCGCCATGCAGGCCACGGCCTAGGCTCCCGTGCTCGCGTCCGGCCACGTGCGGATCCACGCGGCCGGATCGCTGGCCCTGCGCCGATGACGACACCCGTCTCGCAGGCGGCGCGGACCGACGGGCGCCAATCGGTGGGTCTGCCCTCCTTGCGGGCGCAGCTGGTGGCCTGGGGTCTCATGATCGCCGCCGGCGCGACGATCCTCGTCCCGGGGATCGGCCGGCTCTTCACCGAGGACGGCTTCGGCGACACCCTTCCGATGCTGGCCGTGGGACTGGTCGGCATCCTCGGCGGCGTGATCGCGTACGCGCGCCTGACGATCCGGCGCGGCGAGAGACTCCGTCGCCCGGCGATGCTCGGACCAGGGACGTTCGTGCTCGCCGGTGCGGCGGTCGGCTCCTGGTGGCTGGACCTCGCATCCGACGCCGATCGCCGGATCACGCTGCCCATCGCGATCACGCTGACGGCACTCTTCACGCTGACGCTGGTCGTCGGGCTGAGGCGCATGCGCCGACGGTGCGCCGAGCAACGGTCCTTCTCCGACGCGGTCGTGAGCGGGTGCATCGCGCCCGGTGAGGTCACCGAGGAGCTCCCGGCGCCGGCGGCCGCAGACGCCGAGGCGGTGCGAGCAGACCTGACCGTGGCCTATATCGCCCCCGACGGTGTGACGCGATCGGCGACACGCCCGGTGTGGATCGCGCGATCGGAGGTCCCGTCGAGGGGTGACCGGGTGGCGGTGCTCATCGACCCGTCCGACCCCGAGAACCCGGATCGGACCTGGATCGGTCCGGTGGACGCACGATCGGCCGCCGACTTCGACCTCTGGGCCGGCTGACCGGACCGTCCGCATCCCGGTTCCGGCTACACCGGGAACCCCACCGGCGTTTTCTCAGCCCGGCGTATCGATCACCTGGATGCCCTGACCGTTCGAGTGAGCGACCGCCCGAAGGAATCCGTCGACGTCCTCGACGCTGATGGCGATTCGAGGAGTGCGCCACGGCAGCGGGGTGCGCACCATGATGGGTTCACGGAGCTCGATGAGTGCAAGACGCCCGTGGGATGTGGTGAACGCGACCATCTTCCGTCCGAATCGGACACCGAACCCGGCCCACCACGGCCAGTCGACCGTGCTCAGACGGATGATGTCCCGGCACGCGATGGTGGCGCTACCGAGGATTCCCAGCCGTATGCGGACCTCGTGATCGGTCACCACCGCGTACTGCGTGCCCCGGACCATGGGCCACAGCATCCGACCCGCCCTGTTCCGGCTGAGAGGAAAGCGACGTTCCATGGCCATCAGTGTCCCATGCCGAGCGTCCCCCTGGCGGGGCACCTGTGGAACGTCGGCCGCGCGGGGCCGGCGGACGGGTATACATACACCCGCCCGCACCGACCGAAGGACACTCCACCCACCGAGAGGTGAGCACGATGAACGACCGCCCCGTTATGTTGATCACCGGCGCCTCGAGCGGCATCGGCGCCCAGACCGCACGCCGCGCCGTGGAAGCCGGCTACCGGGTGGCACTGGCCGCACGTCGCCGCGATGCGCTGGAAGAGCTGGAGTCCGAGCTGGGCGGTGCCGACGTGGCCCTGGCGCTCACCTGTGACGTCACCGAGTGGGACGAGGTCGAGGCCACCGTGGCGGCGACGCTCGACCGTTTCGGCCGTCTGGACGTCGTCTTCGCGAACGCCGGTTTCGGCGCGGTCCGTGGCCTGCTCAACGAGACCCCCGAGCATTGGCGGTCGATGGTCCTCACGAACGTCCTCGGTCCCGCCCTGCTGATCCGCGCCGCGCTCCCCGCGCTCGAGGAGACGAGCGGACATGTCGTCATCACCGGCTCGGTCGCGGGGCACGTGGAGATCCCGGGATCGCTCTATTCGGCCACCAAACACGCCGTCGTCGCATTCGGCGAGTCGGCACGCAAGGATCTGCTTCCCCGAGGTATCCGTGTGACCATGATCTCGCCCGGCAACGTGGAGACCCCGTTCTTCGACAACCCGCCCCAGGTCGCGTTGACCGCGGACGACGTCGCACGGACGGTGATGTTCGCGGTCACCCAGCCGCAGTACGTGGGCATCAACGAGATCGTGATGCGCCACCGCGAACAGGAGATCTGACGGCGCCGGGATCCCCCTGTCCGGCGTTTCAGGGGACGAGGATGTCAACGAGGCCGGAGCGGGTCGTCCCGAGGCGGCGGAGAGGTCAGCCGTTCCCCTCCGAGACGGCCAGCCGGCCGGAGGCCGACCTCGAGACCACCTGCTGGTGAGGGAACACGTCGTGGCACAGCTGTCCGCGTTCTTCGAACACTTCGTCCGGGTGGGCGCCGAGGACGACGATCCCGTGTGAGCGCCGCTCAGCCCTGCGAGGCCGCCGCATCCACCGGAGCGGACAGACGCTCGAACGCCGCACGGTCGCCGCGCGCCAGGTGCGCCGCCAAATCGTCGTACTGACGACGGACGACCTCGCTCATCGGCGCGTGGTACTCGTCGTCGTAGACCACGCGCACGATCCCCGCCTGCACCGCCTCCTTCAGACAGCCGAAACACGGGGAGAGCGTGGTGTAGAGGGTGGCGCCGTCCACCCGGATGCCGAATCGCGCGGCGGTGATGATGGCGTTCTGCTCGGCGTGGACGCAGATGCAGCGGTCGAGCCCGCGGCCCGGGATGTGCTCGGGATCGTGGGCCAGATCCGCCTTCCCCTCGCGGTGAAGGGCGCTGTCGCGACAGCGGACGCACCCGCTGTCGGAGCAGTTGCGGAACCCCTCCGGCGTGCCGTTGAAACCGGTCGAGATCACGCGGTTGCCGAGAACGAGAACGGCGCCCACATGGCTGCCCAGACAGTCCGCCCCCTCGCGGACCGCCCGGGCCAAACCCATGTAGAAGTGATCTCGCTCGACCTGCTTGGCGCGGTCGACCTTGGACGACGGTGTGTTCAGATGGGTGATTCCGTGGGGGATCGTCAGTCGGGGATCAATCCCTCGTCCGAAAGAAGCGACTGTGCCTCCTCGAGCGTGGTGTCCGCATCCGGGACGACCGCGTCGCTCGGCACCAGCTCTTCAACCGGAAGAGGCTCTCCGAGGTCACGCACCGTGGCGACCAGCTTCGCGAGCTCCGTCGCGAACGCGGCCTCGTCACCGGCCTCCACGGCACGCTCCAGACCCTCGTCGACCTCCTGGAGCGCGGCGACGCGGTCGTCGGGGATGCGGTACTGCCCCTCACCCAGAATGCGAACGATCATTGGATCCCGCTCCCGTCCGATTCGCCGCCGTCACCGAGGGCGGCGGTCTGCCCCGGTGAGGTCGACCCCGTGCCGAGCTCCGCCTTGAGGGCCTCGAGCGCGCTGTCCACCTCGGACTTGGCCCCGATCTTGGCGAGCTCACGATCGATGGCGTCGCCGGTCTGGGTCATGTCGTCTAGGGCACCGGACTCGAGGAGCTCGTCCAGGGCTCCCGACCGGGCGCGCATCTGCTCGGTCTTGTCCTCGGCGCGCTGGATGGCGAGACCGACATCGGCCATCTCCTCCGAGATCCCGGTGAAGGCCTCGTTGATCTTGACCTGGGCCTCGGCCGCCGAGTACTGGGCCTTGATGGTCTCCTTCTGTGTGCGGAAGGTCTCGACCTTGGCCGTCAGCTTCTGTTCGGCCGACACCAGCTTCGCCTGCTCGTTCTCGAGCTGCTGACGCTGAGCGTCCAGCCCCTGGAGCTGCGTCTGTACGACCTGCTTGCGTTCCAATGCGGTACGGGCGAGATCCTCACGACCGGCCTGCACGGCGGCCCGGGCCTGCTGGTCGAGCTTGGCGACGCTCGCCTCGAGCTTCTCGGCTTGCAGTTCGAGACGCTTCTTGCTGGTGGTGACGTCGACCACACCGCGACGCACCTGCTGAAGCAGCTCCAGCTGTTTCTCGTACGAGTAGTCCAGCTGCTCGTGGGGGTTCTCCGCCCGGCCCAGCAGAGCGTTCACCTTCGATTTGATGATCAGCATGAATCGGCGCATGAGGCCCATTCGACGGTCCTTTCGCAGGTTCGCGAGTCGCGACGAATACTAGACCGGATCCGGTGGTGGCGGTGTACGTCCCCGGCCCGGTGGCAGGCGGTCACCACCCGCCCGACAGCGCTGCCGGGCGTTACTACCTGCGGCGTTTCTTCGCGGGCGGAGGCGGCTTCGTGATCACGAAGCGATGGGCCACCACGCGAGTCCCCGTCGGCGCGATGACCGTGATGCGCACCTGATAGATACCGCGGTCGAGGGGCTTCGTCGCCAGCAGACCACCACGTGCACCGGCCACGCCGCTCAGACGGCGCGCGGCGCCGACGGGCACGAAGCGGGTGACGCCGCCTGCGGTCTGCCGACGCGCAAGACGCACCGAGACACGCGTGGCCCGGCGATCCAGACGGAATCGGACGAGCATCCGCTTCCCGGACTGCACGACGGAGAGGCCCGTGGCGCGCGGCACACCGTTCACACCCGCACGTGTCAGAAGGGTCCGCGAAACCACGAGCGGAACCTGCGAGACGTTGCCCGCCCCGTCCATCGCGCGAACGGAGATGGCATTCGCGCCGCCCACCAGGTTCAGGGTGACCGCGAACCCGCCGCCACCGTCCACACGTGCCCGCGTGCCCCGCACCACGACGTACGCGACGCCGGACGGATCGGTCACACGGCCGCTCACGGTGACCGCGGTACCCGTAGTGGACGTGGCATCCACGCCCGCCACGATCTGCGGTCCCACGGCGTCGGTCGGGGTCATGGTCCCCGTGAGGACGTCGCGGGCGAGGTCCGAATCGTTCGCCACGAGCGACGTGCTGGGAGCGGGTCCGTCGTCCAGTTCGAAGGCCAGGCGCCCGCCGTCGGCGGAGAGCGCCGGCGCAGTGGCGGTGCGGGCGATCTGGACAGGGGCGGCGGCACGTTCGCTGGCACGGGTTGCGACACCACCGACAAAGCCGACGTAGACGTCGGGGAGACCGTTCGTGTCATCCGGCAGCGCATCCGCCATGTCCGTCCAGACCACACGTCGTCCGTCGGCGCTCACCCCGGGATCCGCACCGTTGGCGCTCACCACCGTGGCGACCCCGGTCGCAACCACCACGTGGCGGACGACCGAACCGGCGGAGAGGACGACGGCCGACCCGTCGCCGGAGAGGCTCGGCACCAGACCCGCACCGACGTGACGCGTGGTCCCCGAACCGAGATCACGCACATAGACCTGTCCAGATGACGAAAAGGCGACCACGCGCCCGTCCGCACTGATGTCCGGCTGTCCGAACGGACCACCGAGCGCGGACCCGTCCGGCCCCACACTGACCACCGACTCTCCACCGAGCAGGAGGTCACGCACCACCAGCTCGCGCGCCCCGCCGGGCAGGATGCGGCCGTAGACGACGCGGGTGCCGTCAGCCGAGATGTCGACACCCTCATCGACGTCGTACACGCTGGGGCCCTGCGCCGCATCGCTCACGAGGCGGATGGATCCGGTCACGAGATCCGCACGGAAGACGTCGCGCCGCCCGCCGTCGTCATCCCCGACGACCAGGTTGGACGCGCTGGACGAGAATGCGACGAAGCGACCGTCCGCGGAGACGGCGGGACCGCGTGTGGTCGCCGACGAGCCGTCCACGGCGGCGTCGGCCGGCTGCCCGGCACGGGTACGGCTGACGAGGATCGTGCGTCCGGACACCGGTTCGCGCACGTAGACCTGACGCAGACCGCCGACGGGCAGACCGGCCAGTGCATCCGCGCTCGTGAACGCGACGCGTGACCCGTCGCCGGCCACACCGCCGGTATTCGCGATCGCGGAAGGATTCACCCCCGAGTCGGCGCGGCTCGCCAGTTGGAGGCCGGCGATGGCCGCGGTGGCCGGGACGGAGCCCGCGGCGGCGAGAACGATTCCGCAGAGGGCACTGAGGGGTCTAGGACGCACCCGGGGACGGTATCCGGTCGGCGGTACGCCGTGCAATCGGCACCGTCATACGGGGCACGGCGTGGACGTCGCGGCGAGATCGCCGACGACGGGAACCGCCCGGACGCGGGTCACTCCTTGATGGCGGCGCTCGGATCCTCTTTGAACCGGCGCTTGAGCTCGTCCTGGAGGACGGTGAGGACGCCCATGACAACGGTCCGGTCGGCGGAGATCACCGTCTCCTCCTCCCGGAGCTCCTTCACGGCGGACGTCAGCTCGTCCTCCGACAGGGTGCTCGGATCGACGACACCCGCGTTGACGACGAGCTTCTCGACGCGGCGACGGGCCAGGAGCATCTCCTCATCCGGTTCGCGCAGACGTACGGCGGTGCCCAGCGACCGGCGCGGCCCGGCGGTGTTCTCTCCCGCCAGGATCTCGGCGAGTTGGTCGACGAGGGGGGTCGCGTCACCACCGCCGCGCCGACCGGCCTCAGCGGTCAGGACACCCGCCCTGCTCTGGAGGTAGCGCCGCAGCATGGAGAGGTGATCCAGCTCGTCGCGACACTCATCACGACGCTTCCGGAGCTCGTCGATGTCGAGTCCGTCCAGCTCGGTGACGTACCCCTCTGACTTGATGCGATCGATCCGTCGATTACCCGCCAACTCGTCCTCCTCCACAGGTGATACCGGCATGATGCCGGACCGGCGGCCGTCGTGCGCGATCGTGGCCGTCACAGGCGAGACGCGCGGGCGATCCCGTCATCCCGCGAGCGCTCCGTCGATGAGCGCCGACAGTTCGTCGTAGGTGTCGGCCGCAGGGAACCCGGGGAAGTCGGCGCGGACGTTGTCGGGCGAGTGGAACCAGAAACCCGCGTCCGCCGCACCGAGCATCGTGGCGTCGTTGTAGCTGTCGCCGGCGGCCACGACCCGGTAGTTGAGCGACCGGAATGCGTTCACGGCGTGGCGCTTCTGGTCGGGCATCCGCAGGCGATAGTCGACGATCGCGTCACCCTCCACCACCAGTCGGTGGCAGAGGATCGTCGGCTGCCCCAGCTGCCGCATGAGGGGTGCACCGAACTGCTCGAAGGTGTCCGAGAGGATCACCACCTGCGTGCGGTCGCGGAGCGCATCGAGGAAATCCTTGGCGCCCTCCAGCGGTGACAGCGTGGCGATGACGTCCTGGATCGCCGACATGGTCAGACCGTTCGCCTTCAGCAGGTCGAGGCGGTACCGCATGAGGACGTCGTAGTCCGGCTCGTCACGCGTGGTCCGGCGGAGTCCCTCGATGCCGGTGCGCTCGGCAACGGCGATCCAGATCTCGGGCACGAGCACACCCTCGAGATCGAGAACGACCATCGTCTGTTTACTGGACATACGCTCCCCACGCGCGGCCTGGCAGGAGACGAGCGCCACGGGGGCGCTCCGGACCCCGGCACGATACCGAGCGACGCGGGCGTTCACCGCCCGACATGCACATTCCGGCCGGAGACCGACGCGACATCCTGATCAGGAGGTCGCCGCGGACTCCGTGCCGCCGTCGCCGCGCTCGAGGAGGTAGACGGCGCCCGTGGCGAAGAGGTTGGGTCGACGGCGAGCGACGACGCCCGCCTCTCCCCCCCGCGAGTTGAGGGGGACGAACCGCAGCGGGCGGAGGCCGACATCGGCGGCCAACCGCTCGAAGTCGTGGATCGTGCAGAGATGGATGTTGGGGGTGTCGTACCACCGGTAGGGCAGCGCCCGCGAGACCGGCATCGCTCCGCGAAGTGCCAACCGCGACCGAATGCCCCAGTGCCCGAAATTCGGGAACGACACGATGGCCGTACTGCCGATGCGGAACATCTCCGAGAGGACGAAGGCGGGCCGCCGGGTCGCCTGCAGGGTCTGGGAAAGGATGACGACGTCGAACGAGTCGTCCTCGAAGTCCTCCAGGCCGTCGTCGATGTCGCCCCGCATGACCGGTACCCCGCGGTCGATGCAGGCGTGGAAGCCCTCGGACGAGATCTCGACGCCCTGGCCCTCGCAGGCGCGTTCCTGGATGAGGTGCTGGAGGAGGGCGCCGTCACCGCATCCGAGGTCGAGCACCCGGCTACCGCGTGGCGTCATACCGGCGAGCAACGCGAGATCAGGACGCATCGACGGCTCCGTTCCCGTTCACGTCGACGACTCCCTCCACCACCTCGCGGTGGACCCGCTGGAGGAACGACTGGACGGTGTGGTGGTACTCGGGGACGACGAGGAGAAACGAGTCGTGCCCCCACGGGGACGAGATCTCCTCGAAGGTGACCGGCACGCGGTGTGCCGCCAGAGTCCTCACCATCTCACGGGAGTGCGCGGTGTCGAAACGCCAGTCGCTGTCGAACGACAGCACCAGGAATCGTGTCCTGACGCGCTTCAGGCGCTCCGCGACGATCGCGGGGTCCTCCCCGAAGGGATCGAAGTAGTCCATCACGCGCGTTAGGTACAGGTAGCTGTTGGCGTCGAAGCGCTTGAGGAAGCTGGCACCCTGATGCTGAAGGTAGCTCTCGACCTCGAAGTCGACGCCGAACCCTCCGCGCGGGCTGGACGCCCCCTGGATGCGCCGCCCGAACTTCTGGCGCATGGACTCCTCGGAGAGGTATGTGATGTGCGCGATCATGCGGGCGAGCGCAAGCCCGGTATCGGGCTTCTGATCGGTGTCGTAGTAGTCGCCGTCGTTGAAGGCGGGATCACGCAGGATGGCCTCGCGGGCAACGGCCGAGAAGGCGATGTTCTGGGGTGTGAGGCGACTTGTCGAACAGACGAGAACCGCGGCGTGCAGGTCGTCAGGATGATCCAGCGCCCATTGCAGCACCTGCATTCCGCCCACGCTGCCCCCGATCGCGGCGGCCAGGCGCGTGACGCCCAGATGGCGGATGACCGCCCGGTGAACGGTCACGAGGTCCCCGACGGTGAAGGACGGGAAGCGCAGGCCGTAGGGGCGACCGGTCGCGGGGTTCGTCGAGCCGGGTCCCGTGGTGCCCTGACACCCTCCGAGGAGGTTGCTGCAGATGACGAAGAAGCGGTCGGTATCGACAGGGCGTCCCGGACCGATGATGTTGTCCCACCATCCGGGTCGCTCGGGATCCTCGTGATAGCCGGCGGCGTGGGCGTCACCGGTCAGCGCATGACAGATGTAGACCGCGTTGGAGGCGTCGTCGTTGAGCGTCCCGTACGTCTCGTAGGCGACTTCGACCGGTCCCAACGACTCGCCCGACTCGAGGACCAGCGGGCGGTCCTCCGTGAAGAGGACCGCCCGCCGGGTCTCGACGCGGCCGACGGAACAGCCGGGTACGTGCTGACGGGCGGTGCTCAGCCCGCCGCCTTGGCGAGGGCCTGATCGACGTCCGCAAGGATGTCGTCGATGTTCTCGATGCCGACGGCCAGACGCACGGTGTCCTGCGTGACCCCGGCGGACTCGAGCTCCTCGTCGTTCAGCTGCGAGTGCGTGGTCGTCGCCGGGTGGATGGCGAGCGACTTCGCGTCACCGATGTTCGCGAGGTGGCTGAAGAGCTCCAGCGACTCGATGAACTTCCGGCCGGCCTCGCGACCACCCTTGATGCCGAAGGTGAGCAGCGAACCGAAGCCGTTCGTGAGCGTGCGCTTCGCGACCTCGTGGTACTTGTCGTCCTCGAGGCCCGGGTAGTTCACCCAGGTGACCGACGGGTGGTCCTTGAGGTGGCGGGCGACGGCCAGCGCGTTCGCGTTGTGACGCTCCATGCGAAGCGGCAGGGTCTCCACACCCTGAAGGATGAGGAACGCGTTGAACGGCGACAGCGCGGCACCGGTGTTGCGCAGGAGCACCGTCCGCACACGACCGATGTACGCCGCCGGTCCGAGCGCGTCGCTCCACACGACACCGTGGTAGCTGGGGTCGGGTCCGGTGAGGAGCGGGTACTTGTCCGGGTGGGCCGTCCAGTCGAACTTCCCGGAGTCGACGATGATTCCGCCGATCGAGGTCCCGTGGCCACCGATGAACTTCGTGAGCGAGTGGATCACGATGTCGGCGCCCAGGGAGATCACCGGGCTTCCGACCGGGCTCGCGACGGTGTTGTCGACGATCAGGGGTACGCCGGCGGCGTGCGCGGCATCCGCCCAGGCGGCGATGTCGACGACGTTGAGCCGCGGGTTTCCGATGGTCTCGGCGAAGACGAGCTTGGTCTTGTCGTCGGCCTTCGCGGCCACCGCACCGGGGTCGTCCGGATCGACGAACCGCACCTCGATGCCGTACTGCGGCAGCGTGTGCGCGAACAGGTTGTACGTGCCGCCGTAGAGGGTCGAGAGCGCGATGATGTTGTCACCGGCCTGGGCGATGTTCAGGACCGAGTAGGTGATGGCCGCCTGGCCGGAGGCCAGCACGAGACCGGCGATACCACCGTCGAGCGCGGCGACGCGCTGCTCCAGCACGTCCCATGTCGGGTTCATGATCCGCGTGTAGATGTTGCCCGGGGTCTTCAGGGCGAACAGGTCCGCCGCGTGGTCGGCGTCGTCGAAGACGTACGAGGTTGTCTGGTAGATCGGCACCGCCCGACTGTTGGTGGTCGGATCCGGCACCTGCCCGGCGTGCAGCGCGAGGGTCTCTGGACGTTGTTCGCTCATGGGTCTCCCTTTGGATCGATCGGTTGCGCCAAGCCGTCGTGAGAAGCGGTGGATGCCTTCGGGTTATACCGGTTCGCAGGTCGGAACCGCCGGTCCCGCGATGCGAAGCCTTGCCTCAGACGACCGTTATTCCCGTTAATATAGTGGGGAAACCATGTTTTTGCGGGGACGGTGCCGCACGCAAACGAAAACCACGTCGTCCGGCGCACCTTGAGCGGACATCGGGTGCATCGCGAACGACGCATGAACGTCTCCCCTCCTCGGATCGCGCCCGCCACCACCGGGACACATCTGCCGTCGAGCGCCGCGGTGGACACCCTCACACAGGCTCAGGCCCCGAGGATCCGACACGCCCGCCGGACGTCGCCCGGTGTGCGACTACTCGGAGAAGTCGCCGCTGACGGCGCGAGGGATGTGCCGGTTCACGAGGTCCGCGGGGATGATGAAGACCCGGTCAGAGCCCTCGGCGGTCACCTCGTACGGCTCGGCGAGATCCTCCGGGATCTCGACCATGAAGACGATGCTCTCGTCTGCGGCGGTGGGCTCGGCGGTGGTGAACGCGACCCCTGACCGCCCCAGCGTATTGGCGTTCTCGAAGCCACCGGAATGAACGGTCACCGCCTCCTGGTATTCCGATGCCCGGTAGAGCGTCAGCTTCCGCTTCGGTGCCCGTGGGCCGCGGGCGGTCGGGTCACGATGGATCGTCTCGGCCTCGTGGACGGTGTCGACCACGACATGATGGATCGGGAGCGAGTACTGCTCACGGGCCTGTTCGACGACCTTCTTCTCGAGCCAGGTCGACCGCGCCGGAGGATGCGTCGAGATGATCACCTCGTCCGGCTCGAAGACCCGGATGCCGTCGTCGAGTGCCTGGAGGGGAGCGGAGTCACTGAGTTTGCCGTCGGCATCGAAGCCCTCCGCGCGCATCGCGGCCACGGACTCCTCGAGGCGGGCGCGCGCCTGGTTGAGCGCCTCGTCCTGGGACGTACCCAGGAAGTGACTCAACCGCGAGGGAACGAGAACCGGGGAAACGATGCGGACCTGCGCCTGGGGGCCACCGCGATACCGGACCTCATCGAGGATGGCGCGTCCAGCCACGGTCTCGTTTGCGAGAACAAGAACTCGGCGGGATTCAGACATGGAGGGATGTTAGCACCAGGCCTCCTGGGCCGAATGTCACCCCGAAGGCCGAGAACGCTCCGCCGACGCCGTATGGACCACCCGCCTCGGGCCCCGAATGTCATAAGTGAGCTAATGATTGTATGATGCAACTGTTCTCCTCGCGAACGCTCCCGAGACGCTGATGCAACGACGTACCTCCCCGACCATGACGCTCACGATCCTCATGGTCGTCGCCATCTCCTACGTGCTGCAGCAGACCCTGGTCGTGCCGGCGCTCACGGTGATCCAGACCGACCTTGGAACGACCCGCACCTGGGCCACCTGGGTGTTCACGGGCTTCCTCCTCACATCGGCGGTGTCGACGCCCATCGTGGGCAAGCTCGGCGACATCTACGGCAAGAAGCGGTTGATGGTGGTCGCCCTCCTCGCGTTCGGCGTCGGGACGGTCGTCGCCGCGCTCGCGAACTCCATCGAGCTTCTCATCACCGCACGGGCGGTACAGGGCGTCGGCGGAGCCGTCTTCCCCCTCGCTTTCGGCATCGTGCGCGACGAACTCCCGCCCGATCGCGTGGGTGTGGGTCTGGGACTCCTGTCGGCGACCTTCGGCGTGGGCGGCGGAGCCGGACTCGTCCTCTCGGGCGTCATCCTGGACATCGCATCGTGGCAGTGGCTGTTCTGGGTCGGAGCGATCCCCGTCGCCGTGGCGCTCGTGCTGCTCGTCATCCTGGTACCCGAGTCCCCGGTGCGGACGCGGGCGGTGATCGACTGGTGGGGTGCGATCCTCCTCGGCACGGGTCTCGCCGCACTCCTCGTCGCACTCAGCGAAGGTGAGCGCTGGGGATGGCTGTCCGCGGCGACCCTCGGAACGTTCGCGCTCTCCCTCGTGCTCCTGGTCACCTGGATCGTCGTCGAGCTCGCGATGGACGAGCCCCTGGTCGACATCCGGCTGATGCGTGATCGTAACGTCTTCTGGACGAACATCGTCGGCCTCATCACGGGATTCGCCATGTTCGGGACGTTCCTGCTCGTCCCCACGCTGGTGCAGATGCCGACCCCCGAGCTCCCCGCCCAGATCGCCGATCGGATCGACTTCGGATTCGGAACGACGGTCACGGAGGCCGGGCTCCTGCTCCTCCCGGCATCCCTGATGATGCTCGTGGTCGGCCCGGTTGCCGGAATCCTGGAACGACGTCTGGATGCGCGCCGGATCCTGGGTTCGGGCCTCTTCATCCTCGCCCTCGGCGGCTTCGCCCTCGTGGGCCTCCACTCGACCATCCCCGGGATCATCGTCGCCATGACCCTGATCGGGATGGGTGTCGGCATGTCCTACTCGATGTTGGCCAAGCTCATCGTGGACAACGTGGACCAGTCGGTCACCGGGGTCGCGATGGGCATGAACACCGTCATGCGGACGATCGGAGGGGTGATCGGAGGGCAGGTCGGTGCCGCCGTCATGGCGAGCCTCACGATCAGCGGCACCGCGGTTCCACGTGAGGCCGGCTACACGGCGATGTTCGCCCTGTCCGGCACGGCCGCGCTGCTAGCCGTGATCGGCTGCCTGCGCATCGGACGATCGCCGGCGCGGACCCACGTGGTGATGACATCGCCGGTGCCGTCGGAGAGTATCCCGGAGTGACCTCACCCTCCGACACGCTGATCGAGGCGACGCGCGCCTTCCTCGACCTTCGGGCCGAGATCGTCGTCCACTTCATGCGCCGGAGTGATCAGCCGGTGCCCGAGGGTGAGCATCCTCCGCTGTCGGCACCCCAGCATCTGACGCTGAGCGTCCTCATCGAGGGCCCGCTGTCGGTGGGCGAGATCGCCGATCGCACCGGCGTGAGCGCGAGCACCGCGACGCGGATGCTCCAGGGGCTCTCCCGGCACGGGCTGATCGAGGATGCGCCGGCACCCGACGCCGACCGACGCCGTCGTTATGTCACTCTGACAAGATCCGGGCGCAAGTCCACCGACGCGCGCTCCCGCCAGTTGGTCGCCCGTTTCGCGGACATCATCGGCGATCTCGACGACGACGACATCGAGACCCTTCTGCGCGGCGTCCGCATCTTCGAGGGCGCGCTGAAGAGGAACACCGCGCAGCGTGAACCCGCGACCGCCCAGACGGGCTCCTCACGCTCCTCGTCGGAGTAGGACGCCACCCGCGACGGTGATGAACGACCGTGACCGGTCACCTGAACGCGGAGTGTGGGTCCGTCCATGGATTCCCCTCGGATGAGCACCGGGCTCGATGCGCTGACCTGCCGCCTCTGCGGTGCACGTGTCGGTCCTCATCCCGCCTCGCGACGGTTGATCCATCGCAACGACGGCGTCGTCGCCGCCTGCGACCGCGACGCCGATCATCCGCCCGTACCGGACTGGACGACGGTCGGATCGCTCAGCTGCGGCGTGTGCCGTTCGGCTCTCCGCGTCGAGGGCGATGTCCTCCACCACGAGGACACCTCGCAGGACGGCGATCACACCCCGGATCCGTGGGCACGACCGGCCCGGTAACCGGGGCGCATCGTCCCGGCCACGCGCCGAACGTCAGTAGCCGATGTGGATGTGGTGGCGATGATTGCTCATCGCGAAGTTCCACGATTCGTTCGGCCAGTCGTCGAAGCCGTGGATGATCTGTGACGGCTGGTACTGCGTGCCGCGCAGGGTGTTCACGATCTCGCGATAGAGGACGGCGCAATTGTCGCTGGTCGAACCGCTACACGACTGCCCGTCGACGGCCGCGATGTCGACGGCACGTCCCATGTGGTGGGCGCTGACACGACAGGGATTGCTGCCCGCCACGCACTTGCTGTGGTCGGTCTTCATCGCCGTGATCGTGATGGACTGGCGCCGGTTGATGATCCAGGCGAGGATGTCGACGACGCGCGGGTCCACACCGCCGCTCTTCAGGTCGTCGATCTGCGACTGCCGGGTGAAGGTGATCTTCGGACTGGTGGCGACGGCGATCGCCGCGTTGGCGGCCGTCGGGAGCTGGGTCGCGTTGAACCGCTCCTGCGACTTGCGGAGGGTCGCCGCGAGGTCCGACGACGGTGGTGCACCGGCGACATAGCTCGCCGGCAGAGGACGGGTGACCTCCTCGGCGTGCTCGTGATCGTCGTGATCTTCGTGACCGGCCGCAGCAGCCGTCGACGTCGTCCCACCGCCCGGGGTGGTCGTCTGCGACGTGCCGGCTGACGAGCTCGCCGCGGGGGCCTTGGACGAGAACTCCTGAAGGATGTCCACGGGGTCCGCACCGGCACCGGCGTCTTGCGCGACAGGAGGGGCCGCGGACCCGGTGAGATCGGCCTCCCAGGCGCCACCCCCGGCCTCCCCCGCCGTGCCGCTCAGGGTCACACCCGGCTGTCCGAAGCCCTGGCTCACGATGACGGCCATCAGGACCAGGACGAAGGCCCCGATCCCGACCACCCGTCGGTCCAGATTGCGTACCACGCTCAGCATCGCCCCCTACATCGGCCTCCCACGGCAGGACTTGACCTGCACAGGCCCGGCACGACCATCGGTTCCGCCATTCATCGACACCGCGTCCTTTGCCACGAGACCGCAGCACCGATCCGCGATCGGAGCCTCGAGCAGGGCTCAAGCGCCGAGCGCAGGGTGCGATACTTCTCCCATGCGCGAGTTCGGTCCGTTCATCGGCTTCATCATCCTTCTGATCCTCAGCACCCTCTTCAGCAAGAAGGCCGAGGAGGCCCAGAAGAAGCAGGAGAAGAAGTCGGGCCAGGGGTCCACGCCGCGGCAGCGGCCGACGGCGCGGCAGATGCCCCGCATGGAACCGGGCACCGGCCCGACCATGGACGTCCCGTCCTACGAGGACATCCCGTTCGAGTCCGTGGACATCGGCGCCGGGCGTTCCGCGACGCTCGACTCGGACGACCTCGCCTGGGCGATGTTGCAGGACAACGCGCACCTCGCGAAGCATCTGGCCGAACTCGATCGCTGGAACCGCCACAGCCGATAGGGACGCCGGGAGTCACGGGATCAGCTCGCCGGATCGAGAGCCGCGAGGTCCGTCGACAAGACGGTCCCCCACGAACTCAACCCGGATTCCCATACCGCGCCCCACCCGCTCTCAGACGCATAACGACTGAACCTTCGGCCAGGTTGTCAGCCTCTTCAGGCAGCCCTAAACTGCATTTCCTAATTGTGTCAGTCTGACGGAGGGGAAGAGCGATGAAGAGATCACGGATGCTCGTGACGCTGGGTGCGGGTTTCGCGGTGATGGTCGTCGGATCCTCGACGGCGGTGGCCGCCGACACGTGCCGTACGCCGACGTTCACCAAGACCCACCCCGCCACCTCCACGACCTGGGATCCGGGCATCGAGGGGCAGACACCGTTCACCTGGTCCTTCCGCCCGACCATCCGACTCGTCGACGGGTGCAACGCGGGGTGGATCCGCGTGGCTCCCGGCGTTGTGACGCCCACCGTCCGAGATGGACGACGCGTCGAGACCAAGGTGGAGATCCTCGCGACGAAGAGGTCGGGATGGACGACGTTGATGCGCGTTCGAACGCCGATCCGCCCCATCACCTACGGGCTCGGACGCCCCGGCTTGCGCGGTCCCCTCAAGGCGGGTGAGCGCATCACGAAGGTCCGCGTGACCACCACGCTGTGGGCGACCGACGCGGCCGGCTCCCAGATGGAGGTGACCAAAGCGACCAAGACCTACGTCATCCCCGCAGCGGCGAAGAAGAAGGTCACCCCCAAGAAGACGGTCAAGCCACCCAAGCCGAAGAAGAACCCGCCCGGCACCATCGTCCTCAAGCCGGCACCGGCGCTCCCATCGGTGAACGGCGGCGGGCGGTAACACGACCGGCTCGTGCGGGGAGTCCCAACCTCGGACCCCCGCACGGTGACGATTCGGGCGTCACAACATGCGGCACGCGCATCAGCCGGGTTCCCACACCCACGGCGCGTCGTCATGTGCACGCACAGGAACGAGAGCCGGAAAGGGGACTCGAACCCCTGACCTGCCGCTTACAAGGCGGCTGCTCTACCAGCTGAGCTATTCCGGCGGCCGACCCAGCTTACCGGCCGTGACCCAGGCGCACCCGTCGGACGCGGGCGGTCGGTAGCGTGCCCGCCATGACTCGTCGCATCCGACTCCCCTCCCTCGCCCTCATGGCCGCCGCCCTCGTCATCCCCGCCACCGCTCAGGCGCAGAAGAGGCAGGTGATCGGCAACGGCACACCGGCGAGTTGCACGTCGGCCAGGGTCGTCACCGCGGTCGCCCGCGGGGGACTCATCACGTTCAACTGCGGTCCCAATCCGGTCGTCATCCGCATGGCGGCCACGGCCAAGGTGCGCAACACGAGCCCGACCGTGGTGATCGACGGAGGCGGCAAGGTCACGCTGAGCGGCCAGGGGAAGCGGCGGATCCTCTACCAGAACACCTGCGACCGGTCGCTGGTCTGGACGACCTCGCACTGCAATGACCAGGCCACGCCACGACTCATCATCCGCAACATCAACCTCCACGGGGGCAACTCCACGGGTCAGCGGATGGACGGAGGCGGCGGCGGTGCCGTGTTCGTCCGCGGCGGCCGACTGCAGGTGCAGAACGTCCGCTTCACCGCCAATCGCTGTGACGTGAACGGGCCTGACCTGGGCGGTGCGGCCATCCGCGTCCTGGATCAGTTCCGCGACCTTCCTGTCGTTGTCACAGGAAGTTCGTTCGAGGGCGGGCGGTGCTCCAACGGCGCAGGCGTCTCGAGCATCGGCGTCTCGTGGCAGATCCGGACGAGCACCTTCCGCAACAACCGGGCCACCGGACGCGGCGCGAACCCGGCCCGCGGCGGGACGCCCGGCGGGGGAAGCGGCGCCGGCATCTACCTGGACGGCAACCGGTTCACGCTCCTCCTCGACCGCGTCACCATGGAGAACAACGTCGCGCCCGAGGGCGGCGGGGCCATCTTCTTCGTGAGCAACGACCGGTCGGGACAGGCGACGATCCAGGGCTCGACGCTGCGGCGCAACCCGAGCCTCGGCTTCGAGACCATCCCCGGGATCTTCTATCTGGGGAACTCACCCCGGCCGACGGTCCGCGCCAGCACCATCACGAAATGACCGGGGAAGGAGTACCCGTTTCCCCCGCGGAGTAGCGTCACCTCACCGGCACGCGACCAGGGGGCAACCGATGGCAACGCAACACGCTGAGGGCACGTTCACCGTGGCGTCGATGACACCGGTCGAACTCTCCGTCGACGAACCGGTGGCCACCGGATTTCCCGTCGGCATCGCAATCATGGCCAAGCTGTTCGACGGCGACATCCAGGGCCGCGCGATCACCCTGTTCACCGCGGCGTTCGACCAGAGCGCGGGACGGGGCACCTACTCCGCCATGGAGTCGTTCGAGGGGACGCTCCTCGGTGCGCGTGGGGCCTTCAACTTCGTGCACACGGCCTCGACCACCGGGTCGGATCGAACGAACGAGCACTTCTTCGTCGTCCCGGGAAGCGGCACAGATGAGCTGACCGGCATCGACGGAACGGGCTCGATGACCGTCGAGCCGGATGGCACCCACCGGATCACCCTGGACGTGACGTTCTAACCGGCCCACCGATCAGGCGGCGGGTCCGTCCAGGCCGGCGAGCGACGCCGCCAGGTGATCCGCCTCGGCCTCGTTGCCGGGGAGCTCGAGGGCACGTCGATAGGCGTCGGCGGCGGCCGATCGCTCGCCGAGCTCGTCCAGCGTCACCGCGCGGGCCACGTGGTACGCCCGAAACCGATCGAGCAGCGGGTCGTCGGCGAGGGCATCGAGGCGGCGGAGGCCCTCCCGCAGGCCCACGGCCCGTCCCACGGCGACCGCGTGCCCCAGACGCACGACTGGCCCGGGCTCGTGACGCTCCAGAAGGCGGTAGAGGACGACGATCTGGGCCCAGTCGGTCGTCGCGAAGCTCTCGGCCTCCGCATGCACCGCGGCGATCGCCGCCTGGATCGCGTAGGTGCCCGCCCCCGCCGTGCCGGCGGCGATCTCCGCCAGTCGCGTCCCTTCGACGATAAGCGAACGATCCCAGCGCCCGCGGTCCTGACGGGCCAGCGGCACGGGCCGCCCCTCCTCGTCCGTGCGCGCAGGACGACGGGCCTCGCTGAGGACGAGGAGCGCGAGAAGGCCGGTGACCTCGGCGACATCCGGCATCAGCCCGCGGAGCACCCGTGCCAGCCGTACGGCCTCGGCCGTGAGGTCGTCCCGGACATGCGTCGCCCCGGTGGTACGCGCGAAACCCTCCGCGTAGAGCAGGAGGATGACGCGCTGCACACCGGCCAGGCGGCCCGGCAGGTCATCGCGACGCGGTACCTCGAACGGCACCCCCATGGTGCGGATGCGCTTCTTCGCCCGCACGATGCGCTGCTGCATCGTCGGTACCGGGACGAGAAGCGCGTTCGCGACCTCGGGTGTCGAGAGTCCCGCGAGGAAGCGGAGCGTGAGCGCGATCCGGTCCTGGGGGGCGAGCGCGGGATGCGCGCATGCGAAGAACAGTCCGAGGCGCTCGTCGGGGACCGGATCCCCGTCCGAGGCGGGCTGCTCGGCCGGATCCCCGAACCCGACGGGCAGCGGCGATCGTTCCTCCTCGATCCGGAGGCGGGCGACCTTCTGGGCAAGGATGCCCTCGCGACGCACGACGTCCAGCGCCTTCCGCCTGGCGGTCGTCGTGAGCCAGGCCTCCGGGGAGGCGGGCACCCCCTGCTCGGGCCATACCCGGAGCGCCTCGGCGAAGGCGTCCTGGAGGACGTCCTCGGCCAGGTCGAGATCGCCGAACCGGCGGGCGAGCGTCGCGACGATGCGCGTCCGTGAATCCCGGCCGACGGCGGCGACGGCCCGCTGCACCGCCGCCGCACGCTCCACGGGTGCGGATCGCCCGTCCCCACTGCGGGAGTCGGGCCCCATCCGATCAGTACGGGGCGACCGGGCGGATCTCCACGTGCCCGCCCGGCGCGGACGCGGGGCTCTTCTTCGCCCAGGCGATGGCCTCGTCGAGGTTCGCGACGTCGATGATGTAGGTGCCGCCCACGAACTCGCGGACCTCGGCGAGCGGAGCGGCCGAGACGACCCGCTCACCACCGTCGTCGGTCTCGACGATCGCCCCGTGCTCGGGGTCCTCGAGCGCGAACGACGAGACCACCACCCCGGCGTCGGTGATCTCCTTGTCGAAGGCGAAGAACTCCTCCGGGCTCGCGCCCCCGTCCTCCCCGCAGCGCGGGTCGTCGATGTGCCCCATCAAGAGCAGTGCGTACTTCATGACTTCCTCCGTGGTCGTTGCCACCGAACCGATCGGCCCGGCACCATGTTGACGGACGGGGAGTGCCGGAATCGACAGGTCGGGGTAACGCGCAGCGACAAAGGGCGCCGTGACCACCGTCCTCTGCGATGGCCGCCCAAATGACGACGGCCCGCCGGGGATGTCCGCGGCGGGCCGTTCGCTGAACGTGTGCCCGCGTGCGCGGGCGGCTTCCTCGCCTCAGCGCAGGTCGATGACCTCGCGGCGCTTCAGGTGGGTCGAGACCTTGCGCTTCACGCGCTGGAGCGCGTTGTCGACGGTCTTCGGGGTACAACCCTGGATCTGCGCGATCTCCTCGTAGCTGCGTCCCTCGAGGTACATGGCGAGCACGGCGCTCTCCAGCTCGGACAGCGTGGAGCCCAGGCAATCGAGGAGGGCGCGGAGCTCCTCGGTGGAGATGGCCTGCGTCATGGGATCCGAGACCGGGTCGCCGGCGAGCACCTCGGCCAACGTGGCCTCCTGATCACCGGAACCGGCGCGGGAGTGGCTGAACGAGACGTATGTGTTGAGCGGAGCGTGCTTGTTACGGGCGGCCGTCTTGATCGCCGTGATGATCTGGCGCGTCACGCAGAGCTCGGCGAACGAACGGAACGAGGCCTCGCGGTCGACGCGGTAGTCACGCACCGCCTTGAAGAGGCCGATGAGCCCCTCCTGGATCAGATCGTCGACCTCGCCACCGGCAAGGAAGTACGAGCTGGCCTTCAGGCGGACGAACCCGCGATAGCGCTCGATGATCTGGTTCATCGCGGCCGAATCACCCTCGCGGGCCCGTGCAACAAGTGCACGATCTCGAGTCTCGATAAAGGCTCGAGCCTGGATCCGTTCGCTGGTCATGTGACGGGCAGCTAGTGAACCGCTCATTGGGTTATCCGTTCTTTGCAGGTTATTTGATGCGTCCGGCTCAAAGCTTGAGTCTCAAGTAGAACTTTCGACTTGCTCCTTCGGGCCATATTGCGCATGAAACGCCACAAAGTCAAACCCCAGTTTCCCGCAAATAGCGAGAACTTATTGCGACCTCACCGATTCGTAGAGGAGTAGCGCAGCAGAGACCGACAGGTTGAGGCTTTGGACGCGCCCCATCATCGGGATCCGCACGATCCGGTCACACATCGAGGCCACCCGACGACGAAGGCCCTCGCCCTCCGCTCCGACCACCACGATGCTGTTCACGTCGAGACCGGCTTCACGAAAGTCCTCGGCGTCATCCGTGAGGTCTGCGCCATACACCCAGCGTTCGGCGCCACGGGCGTCGTGGAGGAAGGATGCGACGTTCTCGATGCGTGCCACATGCACGTGTTCGATGGCGCCCGCGGACGACTTGCAGACGGCCCCGGTGACATCCGGTGAGCCGCGATCGGGCAGTACGATGCCGGCGGCTCCCACGGCCTCCACCACGCGTGCGACAGCACCCAGGTTGCGCGGATCCTGCAGGCGATCGAGACAGAGGACCGGCCCCGGCCGCGACAGGACCTCGTCGAAGCCGACGTACGGATAGGGGTCGGTGAACGCGACGATGCCCTGGTGGTCCGAGGTGCCCGCCTCACGACCCAGTTCCGCCTTGTCGGCGATCGTGGTCGGCACCCCGTCGAGCCAGGGCTCGCGTGCCACGTCGGAAAGGGCGACGACCCGGTGCACACGACGGCGTCCGGCGCGGACCAGCTCACGTACGGGGTTCTTGCCGTACACCACGGTGCTCATCCGGCGGTACCCCCGGCCGGACGGCCGGCGACCGGCCCCGGACCCTCACCCTGAACCACCGCTGAACGGAAACTCTCAACCGAAGGTTGCGCCTGAGACTGCATCGCGCCACCCTGACACCGACGCCGGACGGACAAGCGCGTGCCGGTTCGCCGGCAACGTGCACCCGTCGAGCCGGAAAGCCCGGTGTCTGACACAAAACTTTCCACGCGACCGGGTGGACGCCAGGAAAATGGCGAATTTCCAGCCGATTCTCCGATTCGGCCGGGCACGTGGAAAGCCAGGTGTCTGACACCCGGCTTTCCCCGAAGGAGATCGAGCAGGCGACCGCCCGACGGCCATGTCGTCCATCACCGTCGACGCGAGGACAACGAGACCCCCGGCACTACCCCCTCGGCACGACGGTCGCGCCGTCGGCGCCGTCGCGGATCTCGAAACCCTTGGCGGTGATCTCGTCACGGAGGCGGTCGGCCTCGGCGAAGTCCTTCGCCGCCCTCGCCGCCTGCCGCTGCTCCAGAAGATCGAGCACCTCGGCCGGCACGCCCACGTCACGATCGATGCCGCCGAGCGCGAAGACGTCGAGGAGCTCGATCAGCTGATGGCGGATCTCGCGCAGCTGCGCCGCACCGGGACGGTCGGCGTCGAGCGCGTGGTTGATCGCGCGGCTCACGGTGTCGAGCGCCGCGAAGGCCTCGGGGGTGTTGAAGTCGTCGTCGAGCGCGTCGAAGAAGGCACTTCTCCCCGTCACCAGCGCGCCCGCCAGCTCGGTGTTCGTCCCCTCGCCCGGCGCGTCGACGGCCGCGTCGATCGCCCGCAGCGTGTTGCGAAGCCGCTCGACCCGCCGTCCGGCCTCCTCCAGGCGCTCGTCCGAGAAGGGGAGCTTGGAGCGGTAGTGGCTCGTCAGGAAGTAGGCGATGACGGTGTCGCGCGGCCAGCGGTCCAGCACCTCGGCGAGCGACTGGATGTTGCCGACGCTCTTGGCCATCTTCTCGCCCGAGAGCTCCAGCATCTCGTTGTGCATCCAGATCTTCGCGAACGGCACCCCCCGCGCACCTTCGGACTGCGCGATCTCGTTCTCGTGATGTGGGAACGCCAGATCGATGCCGCCGCCGTGGATGTCGAACTCCATACCGAGGTTGGCCTCGGCCATGGCGGAACACTCGATGTGCCACCCGGGCCGGCCCGGGCCCCAGGGTGAATCCCACGAGGTGTCCTCACCGGGCTTGTGCCCCTTCCAGAGGGCGAAGTCGAGGGGGTTCTCCTTGCCGGTGCCGGGTTCCTCGCTTCGCATGTCCTCCAGCCTGCGACCGGAGAGCTTGCCGTACCCATCGAAGCGCTCCACACGGAAGTAGACGTCGCCGTCGGACGGATAGGCGAGACCACGATCGATGAGATCGGAGATGAGCGCGATGATCTCGGGGATCGTCTCGGTGACCAGCGGCTCGTGCGTGGGGCGACCGAGTTCCAGGCGGTCGGTGTCGGCCCGGTACAGGTCGGCGTACTTGCGGGCGACCTCGTCGCTGGGCAGTCCCTCCCTCTCCGCCGTGACGTAGATCTTGTCGTTGATGTCGGTGATGTTGCAGACGAAGACCGCACGGAAACCACGCCGGTCGAGGTACCGCTTGAGGACCGAGAACACCACGAAGGGCCGGGCGTTGCCGATGTGCACGCGCGAGTAGACCGTGGGACCACACGCATAGATGCGCACCGTGCCGTCCGGCCGGGGCTCCAGCGGCTCCTTGCGTTTGGTCAGCGTCGAATAGAAGCGGATCGCTCCGTCGGTCATGCAGGTCCTTCCCTCACGTGTCGCGTTGAACCAGGGCGACGACCTGGCAGGCGATGCCCTCGCCTCGACCGGGGAAGCCCATCCTGTCCGTGGTGGTCGCGTGCACCGTCACCGGGGCGCCCACGTGATCCGTGAGGGCGGCGCACATAGCCTCACGGTGCGGGCTGAGACGCGGCTCCTGGCAGACCACCACGGCGTGTGCGTTGACGACACTCCACCCCTCGCTCTCGATGAGCTCGCGCACCACGGCGATGAGCGAGGCCCCGGAGATCCCACGGAAGGCCTCGTCGTCCGAGGGGAAGAGCGCACCGATGTCCGGACCGCCGGTGGCCGAGAGCAGCGCGTCGCAGAGGGCGTGCGCGACGACGTCGCCGTCGCTGTGACCGATGAGGCCACGATCGTGCGGGATGTGGAGCGTGCCCAGCATGAGAGGGATCCCCTCACCCAGCTGATGCGCGTCGATGCCCAGACCGACCCGTGTCGTCATGCGATGGGTTCCTGGCGCGGTGCACGCTCCGAGAAGCGGGTGATCGTCGTGTATCCGGCCTGCCGCAGCGCCGCCACCAGGGTCGGATAGTCCCGGCCCACGTCCTCCGGCGTGTGGGCGTCGCTGGCAAGGGTCACGGGCACGTCGAGCTCCTTCATCTGGGCGAGCCAGTCGGGGTCGGGATACATCTCCTGGACGGGCTTCCGCAAGCCGGCCGACGAGCACTCCATCGCGACGCCGGCATCGGCCACCGCGGCGATGGCCTCGCCCACGCGGTCGCGGAGGCGGTCCGGGAGACGCGACCCGAAGACCTTCGGCAGATCCGGATGCGACATAACGTCATAGAGACCTGAAGAGGCGGCGCGAACCCACTCGTCCAGATAGCGCTCCCAGACGACCTCCTCACCGAGATGCACGGCCGCAGGATCGGCGGGATCATCGATGCCGAGCGTATCCAGCCAGTGCACCGAGCCGAGCACGATGTCGAAGGGCTGGTCGTCCAGCACCGCCCGGATGTCGTCGACGCGATCCGGCAGCCAGTCCATCTCGATGCCCAGGAGCACGGGGAAGCCGGCCTCCTTGGCATGCAGGACCGCCGCGCAGTGCTCGACGAGATCCTCCGTGGCCTCGCCCCTCCACCACGCGTGATCGTGCCAGTCGGCCATCACCGTGAAGCGGTGACAGTGCTCGGTGATGGCGATCTCACCGATGGCGCGCGCCTTCGCCTGCTGCACGTAGCGGCCGATCCATCCGAAGGAACGCGGACCGCCGTGGGCCTCCCACCGGCGTTCGTCGCGCTCACGCGCCGAGGGGCCGTCCGGCTGCAGGTGCATGTGGTAGTCGGTGAGCACCCCGTGACACTACCGATGGAAGCAATCGCGATACCCCCCGACACGAGCGCCTGACAGGGTCCAGTACCGGGTTCACCGCAAACGGGCGGCCGGGTGACGATGCACGAGACCTGGCGACCTCGGGACGCTGCACACCGGCTAAGCAGAGAGCCTCGTCTGCCCGTCGTCCGTGATGTGCCAGTAGGGATTGTGGGCGATCTCCCAGCGGTGGCCGTCCGGATCGGCGACGAGTGCCGAGTAGCCGCCCCAGAAGGTCTCCTGGGGAGCACGGTGCACCGTGCCACCGGCGGCCGTGAACTCGGCGACGACGGCGTCCACCTGGGCCGGCTCGCGGACGTTGTACGCCAGCGTGATGCCGCCCCAGCCGCCCGCGTCGTCCGCCACGCTGTCCTTCGCGAGCGCCTCCCGATCCCACAGTCCGACCACCATCCCGCCGCACTGGAAGAAGACCACACCGTCGTCCGTGCTCTCGTCCCTCCAGCCGAGGGCCTCGTAGAAGCGGCGCGCCCGGTCGAGATCGGCGACGCCGAGGGTGACAAGTGAGACGCGGGGTTCCATGGATGCTCCTTGGCGGACGGGACGCGTGCCGCAGCATAGAACATGTGTTCGGTCAGGAGAAGCCGGTCAGCGATCCCCGTCCGGGGCGATGCGCAGCAGCGCAGCGACCACCACGGCGTCAGCCGCCGTCGTCACCTTCATGTTCGGGGTCACCGAGTCGACGAGGCGGATGCGATGGCCGGCACGCTCCATCATGGACGCACAGTCGGTGGTGGCGGCCAGCGCCTCGTCGTCTGCCGCTTCGAACACCCGCCGCATGACGTCCGCCCGGAATCCCTGTGGCGTCTCCGCCCTCCAGAGGTGGGCGCGATCCACGGTCCGGGCGATGTGATCGTCGTCCGTTGCGCGCTTCAGCGTGTCGGCGACGCGCGAGGCCGCCACGGCCCCGTCGTCGACCTCGAGCGCGTCGCTCACCGCGCGCACGAGGCGGGGTGTCACCAGAGGTCGCGCGGCGTCGTGCACCAGGACACGCTGGGCGTCCGCCGGGACGCGTGCCAGCGCGATCTTCACGGAGTGCTGACGCGTCGCACCACCGGTCACGACCATGGTCGGCGGCAACTCCAGCCCCTCCAGGGCATCGGCGACGTCGCCCTCGTACCCGGGAGGTGCGGCGATCACGATGGACGCGCACCCGGCGAAGGCGCGGGCGCTCCAGGCAACGAGCGGCGCTCCGGCCACGTCGACGAGCGCCTTGGGCCGATCGGCTCCCAAACGGGATCCCGAGCCTGCCGCAACGATGATGGCGTGGGTCACGCCGCGAAGGATACGTCCGCGGAGACGCACCAGACGTGGGATCGCCAGAATGGACCCGTGAACCTCTTCATCGGAACCTCCGGCTGGTCGTACCCCGAATGGAAGCCGGCGTTCTACCCCGCCGATGTCGTCCAGGCCAAGTTCCTGGCGTACTACGCCACGCGCTTCACCGCGTGCGAGGTGAACGGCACCTTCTACCGGCTGCCGTCTGCCGACACCGTGCGGCGCTGGGCGGACGCCACGCCCGAGGACTTCCGCTTCTCCATCAAGGCGCCACGGGCGATGGCACAGGGCCAGGTCCGATGGACCGATGCCACGCTCCGCACCCGCGACCAGTTGCTGGATGCGCTCACGCCGCTCGGAGAGCGGCTGGCGGTGGTCCTGCTGCGATACCCGGACGGTGTCGCACGCGACGACGATCGGCTGCGGACGGTCCTCGACGCATGGGAGCCCGACGCCCCGCGGCTCGTGTTCGACTTCCGCGATTCCTCATGGTTCGACCGGGACGTGATCACCGCACTGGCCGAGCACGGCCACACCATCAGCGTCAACGAGACGCAGGGCACACGTCTCG
Source organism: uncultured Bifidobacteriaceae bacterium (assembly GCA_964531025.1). Classification (GTDB taxonomy): domain Bacteria; phylum Actinomycetota; class Thermoleophilia; order Miltoncostaeales; family Miltoncostaeaceae; genus CALMEC01. The sequence goes on from CAZHDY010000003.1 coordinate 184,568, forward strand.
ACATCCTTCCGAACGGTCCACTGGCCTATGTGCGCCTTCGCGGTGAGCACTACGACGACGAGTCCCGACGGGCGTGGATCGATACCGCCCGAGAATCCGCCGCGACGCGCCCCACCTACCTCTTCGGACGCCACAAGGGCATCCCCGCCGGCGATCCGCACGCCGGCGTCGGACTGGCCGCATGGATGGTCGAGACGCTGTCGAACGGATCCGCGGAATGAGCGAGGTGATCACGCGACTGGAGACGCTCCACGCCCGGATGGAGCGGTGCACGGTCTGCCCCGAGATGATCCGCCCGGTCGTGCATCCCGCCGCCATCGACACCCGCGTGCTCCTGGTGGGACAGGCCCCGGGACCGCGGGAGGGATCGTTCGGCCGGCCGTTCGCATGGACCGCGGGACGCACCCTGTTCAAGTGGTTCGCCGGCGCCACCGGTGCGGATGAGGACCGCGTACGGGCCGGCGTCTACTTCGCCGCGGTCGCCCGGTGCTTCCCGGGCAAGGCCAAGGGCGGTGGCGACCGCAAGCCCTCCCCGCTCGAGATCGCCAACTGCAAGGGCTACCTGGAGGAGGAGACCGCCATCCTCCGGCCGGACCTCGTGATCCCCGTGGGTGGTCTGGCGATCGCCGAGGTCCTGGACTTCCGCGGCAAGCTCGTCGATATCATCGGACAGACGAGAACGACGGAGTACTTCGGTCGATCGGTGGACGTCATCGCCCTCCCCCACCCCAGTGGCGCATCGACATGGCACCGAACCGAACCCGGCATCGGGCTCCTGGCCAAGGCCCTCGACCTGCTGGCCGCTCACCCCGCCCTGCGGGCGGCGCTGGAGACCACCGCCGCCTGACGGACGGGAGCACTGCAAGGGGCAGCGCTCCCGGAGGGATGCGATCCGGCGGATCACGATCCGTCGACTGGTTGGGTGAGGTCGTACATGGTCGTGTTCCCGATCTCCTGGGCCTCGAAGTTCTCGGCGACCCATGCGGCGATCTCGGACGATGCGCGGCTGCCACCCATCTGGTTGCCGCCCATGCGCCCGCCGCCGATGAACCAGTGGATCTTCCCCTCCTGCACGAGAGCGACGAACTCGTCGAGCGTCGGCGAGGGATCACTGCCGTTGAACCCGCCGATCGCCATGACCGGCTGCTGGCTGGCCAGCTGGAAGCCGGCGGCCGAATTGGATCCGACGGTGGCGGCCACCCACGTGTAGTCGTCGGCGTTCCGCGTCAGTGCGCTCACGACCTCGGTCGACGGGGTTCCCGCCCGCAGCAGCCCGCCGGCGCCTCCGCCGCCCGCGCCCGGTCCGGCGTTCGATGCCGAACCACGCTGTCCCCACCGGGAACCCGAGCCGCTCTGACTCTGGGTGCTGGAAGCGCCGGGAGGTCCGAACCCTCCCTGTGCCGCGGAGAAGGGGTCCTGGCCGGCGCCACCGGGAACCGTCGCTCCGTTCTGCGTGCCGTTGGAGGATGCGCCCGGGACTCCGTTGGACGAGCCCCCGAAGGGCGACATGCCGTTGCTCTGATTGCCCTGTGTACCGGTGGAGTTGCCGAAGCCCGTCGGGGGACCGCCCTGCCCCGTGCGCGGACCGCCGCGGCCGCCCATGCCGCCGAACCCGCGGTCGACCTGGGGTCCCGCCGTGGGGATGGCGCCGGAGTGGGCCGTGGACGCCGTCTGCAGCGCGTAGGCCGACGGCGCCAGGAGAAGGGCGACGACGGCGGTTCCGACGGCCGCCAGGCGGGCCCGGGCATGCCACCGGTCACCGGCGACGAGGAGAACCGCCGCACCGATACCGACGGCGACGACCAGCGACGACAGCCACGGCTTCCAGTCGGAGGCATTGCCGAGGATCGAGCGGGCCATGAACGCGGTGACGAGGACTCCGCCGGCCAGCGTGACACGCGCGATGATGTCATCACGACGATTCCAGAGCTCGCGACCGACGATCCCCACGAGCGCGCCGATGGCCGGGGCCAGCGCCACCGAGTAGTACTCGTGGATGATGCCCTGACCGAAGCTGAAGGTGAGCATGGTGACGACGAACCAGCCGCCCCAGAGGATCGTGGCCGCACGCAGCCGGTCGGTGCGGCCCACGCGACGGGTGAGGACGAACGCCGCCACGATCGCGAGGAGCGCCGCCGGGATGAGCCACGCGATCTGCCCCGACCACGAGGCCTGGAACATGCGGTCCCAGCCGGTCTCCCCCCATCGGCCGCCGCCACCCCCGCCGCCGCCACCGACGCTTCCCACCTGGTTGCCGGTCAGGCGGCCGAAGCCGTTGTACCCGAAGATGAGCTCCAGGACGCTGTTGTTCTGCGACCCGCCGATGTAGGGACGTGACGAGGCGGGCCACAGCTCGACGATCGCGACCCACCATCCGGCGCTCACCACCATGGCGGCACCGCCGGCCAGCACGTGGCCGATGCGACGGCGCAGGGTCGTCGGCGCGGCGATCAGGTACACGAGCGCGAACGCCGGAAGCACCAGGAGCGCCTGGAGCATCTTCGTGAGGAACGCGAAGCCGACCGCCGACCCCGCCGCCACGACCCACCACATGCTCGCCCGCTCGACCGCACGCGTCATGGCGTACGCACCGACCACCAGCAGGAAGACGAGGAGCGCATCCGGGTTGTTGAAGCGGAACATGAGGACCGCCACCGGGGTGAGGGCGAGGACGGCGCCCGACAGGAGAGCGGCCCCCGATCCGAACCAGCGGCGCACCGTGAGCGCGAGCATGGCGACGGATCCCACGCCGAGGAGCGCCTGTGGGATGAGGATGCTCCATGAGCTCAGCCCGAACACGCGGACCGAGAGCCCCATCAGCCAGAGCGAGGCCGGGGGCTTGTCGACGGTGATGGCGTTGGCCGCATCGGACGACCCGAAGAAGAAGGCCTTCCAGCTCTGCGAGCCCGCCTGCGCCGCGGCCGAGTAGAAGTCGTTGGCCCATCCGGAAGCACCGAGTCCCCACAGGTAGAGGAGTGCGGTCGTACCGAGAAGCGTCGCGAAGCCGATCCACCACCAGGGTGCGTCACGCACCACCTCCACGGCGCGAGCGGCCGGTGCGTCGGCGACGGGCGCTGCAAGAGAAGGAGCCGGGCCGCGGGTGGACGGCCGTCCGGCGAGAGGCGGCAGCGAGGAACCATGATCGTTTGTCGTCACGATGACATCTCCGTGGTTTCGGTGGACGTGCGCGAGCCACGGAACACCCATCCGCGGAAGAGCAGGAACTTGACGAGGGTCGCCATCACGTTGGCGACGGTGAGGGTGAGGATCTCGGCGGTATGCGACGGATCGGGCACCCAGTGGTGGAGCGCCGCAAGCCCTCCGGCCGTGAGGGCGAGGGCCAGACCGAGGATCACGAATCCCTGCGCCTGGTGCTGAACCGCACGACGCCGACCGCTCACACCGAACGTGAGCCGGCGATTCGCCTGTGTGTTGACGATCGTCGAGAGGACGAGGGCGCTCGCGTTCGCCGTCTGGGGTCCCAGCCCCGCCATGCGGAGAGCCAGGAAGAGCGCGGCGAACAGCACCGTGCTCAGAACCCCGATGAAGCCGAAGCGAAGAAGCTGCCGGGCAAGCCCGACCTGTGGGGTCGGTACCTCCGGCATGGTCCGTGGCCGTGTGGCCGACAGGGGGACCTTCCGACGGGCCAGCGCCCCCGCCAGTCGGGCGATGCCGCGCAGATCTGCGAGCGCTGTGCTCGTGATGTCGACCCGTGAGTCCAGATCGTCGACCCAGTCGACCGCGACCTCGTGGATACGAAGGTCGGCGCGCTCGGCGAGGATCAAAAGCTCGGTGTCGAAGAACCATTCCTCGTCGCGCACCAGGGGGATGATCTCCAGCGCACGGTCGCGCCGGATGGCCTTGAACCCACATTGCGCGTCCGAGAACCGGGACCGCATCACGGTCCGCAGGATCAGGTTGTAGCCCCGCGAGATCACCTCGCGCTTGGTCCCGCGCACGACACGGCTGCCACGGGTGAGGCGCGATCCGATCGACACGTCGCTGTGGTCGGACAACAGTGGCGCCACCAGTGGCAGGAGCGCGCGCAGGTCCGTGGAGAGATCGACGTCCATATAGGCGACGACCGTCGCGTCGCTCTCGAGCCAGGCACGCCGCAACGCACGACCGCGTCCCTTCTCGGTCAGGCAGATGGCCCGCACGCCGGGCAGCGCGTCGGCCAGGGACCGCGCGAGGTCAGCGGTGCCGTCCGTGCTCCCGTTGTCGACGATCGTGACGACCGAGCCGAACACGAACTCGGTGTCCAGGAACGTCCGCAGACGACGTACGCTCGTCTCGAGGACGTGGGCCTCGTTGTGGACGGGTACGACGACGTCGACGGCGTATCGGTCGGTGGGCTGCGCGATCCGATCGGTGGGCGAAAGCGGAGTGAGAGTGGCCATGGGACGAGAATCGTCTGCACACCTGTGACGTCCCTGTGACCGGCATCCGAAGCCACTGAGTCCCGTTTCGGCCACCGAAGTGAAGGGGGGCATGAACACACCCACGGTGCAGGGGGCCCGGCCCGCGCGGCAATGCGTCTGCAGGGTGCGTCCCCGGTCACAGAACACGCACCAGCGTCGCATTCCACGTGCGTTCCGCGCATGTCACGCCGACATTTCATTCGTTAGTTAACGATCGTTGGATTCCCGAAATGCCCGACCTATACTCCGGCGAACTGGAGATGGAAACTCCAGAAAATACCAAGACGCAGGGAGGGCGCTTTGGGAGCCTCAGAATCACCAGGACGACGCATACGCCGGTGTGTTGCCGCGACAGTCGGAGTCGCCGCGGCCTGCGCGGTGGTGCCGGCCACCGTCAGTGCATCGACGATCGTCTACAACTGCGGTACCTCGGTCTGCATGATCGACCCGGACGTCATCGGAGCGAAGCCGACGACGCTCGGCGCCGGGCGATCCGCCGGAATCACACCTGAGGGTGAGAGGATGGCCTGGATCACCCCGACCGGAGCGGTCGTGACCGCCGGAGACGACGGGAAATGGAAGCGCGGCTCCATCACCCCGGCCCAGCCCATCGGCGATCGCCCGCTCATGCGCAACGCCTGGGGTTACAAGATCGTCTACAGCGATCCCGTCACCGACGCCGCGGGAAACGTCACCGGCCGGGCGATGAAGGCCTTCACCTACGACGACCGCAACGCGATCGGCAACAAGGTCGGCGACTACGTGAACGGTGGGACGGCACCCATCATCACGCTCGGGGCGACCTCAACCCATGGGGCCGGTAACTGGGCGCCCATGGCCACCCTGCCCTTCCAGGGGAAGCAGTCCCTCTGCAACGTCAGCTTCACGTCGACCTACATCTGTGGCGACCTGCTGTACCAGGACGACGCCGAGATGGCGTACCCGGCCATCACGCGCGACGGACTCCGGATCGCATTCATCCGGGTGACGCCGGGTTCGGCGCCCGGCAACCCCACGGGCCAACTGATGGTCGCCGCGGTGGGGAAGAACGGTTCGGCAGAGGTCGTCTCCGCGAATCCCAGCAACGGGATGATGTCGTTCTCCATGGACGGGAAGGCACTTGCCGTCGAGCGTCAGGGCAAGATCTACGTGATCGACATCGCGACGAAGAAGGAGCGCCTCGTCGCCACCGGCACCTACCCGCAATGGGGCGGGAAGCGTACCGCCGGCACGACCGCTGCCCCGGCGAAGAAGGCGAAGAAGCCCAAGCCGTCGCCGCGGGCAATCGTCGTCGGCTCACGACTTCCGTACGCGGGCGGCAAGATCACGATCTCTCTCCGCTGTCCTGCGACCACCGCCTGTCGCGGAACGCTGCAGATCAAGTCGGGGAAGACGGTCCTCGCCTCACGCGTCTACGTCGTCGGAGCACGCAAGACGACGCAGTTCCGTCTCACCCCGACCAAGGCCGGTCGTGACCGTCTGGCCACGGTACGGACGACGTTGTCGGCCGCCGCGCGAATCACTCCCAAGAACGGGAGGGCCGCCGCCAAGTCGGTAACCATCGCCAAGGGCCGGGCGGCGCGTGCCGGCCGAGCCGGCAAAGTGGATCGCCGCGCGGGGAAGATCGACCGCCGAGGGCGCTGATCGCATCGCGACGTGAATCCTGTGGTGAACGGCGAGCCGCTCACCACAGGACGCTCGGCACAAGCTCCCTCCGACGCCGTCAGGCCTCGTCGAACGGCAGGCCGCGTTCGAACACGATGCGGGCCTGCCCCGGCCCCAGGTAGTCCGGGACGACTGGTCCGTCGAACCCGAGTGAGCGGTGGAACGCGACCGAGCCCGTCCGCTGCGGCGCGGCGAGCGCGCGGATCCGTGTGCAGCCTGCGACGGCCATCCGTTGCCCGAATGCACGGTAGAGGGCGCCACCGATCCCCCGGCCGCGGCGGTCTGGATCGACCATGTGGAAGTGCACATAGGCGAGGTCCGGTTCCGCCAGGCTTCGCAGGCCGAGGAGCACGCCGACCATCCGCTCCGGATCCTCGGGCACGGCGGCGAACACGCCTCCGGGACCGAGCTGATCGAAGAACAGGCGGTGCATCGTCAGACCCACGGGATGGCCGAACCAGTCGTCGGCGACGGCGCGCGCGCGATCGAAGTCCTGACCGACGAGGGACCGGATGACGAGATCCTGGGACATGGGTCCAGTCTGCCAGGGACGAGCGCCATTCCCGTCGCCTCTCAGGGAACCCGAGGCCCGGCGACGGCTTCACAGATCCATCCGTACGATCGACCGCCGGCTGAGGCGATCATCAGGATCGTCCGATCTCGTACCCGCCGGACGGATCGGTGTCGCTCAGTGGCAGTCCCAGGTGTAGGCAACCCGACTGAAGTTCCATTCGACGAGGTCGTCCGGCGTGATGAAGAAGCCGGCGACACCGCCGTCGCCCCACGTGATCCCCTCGTCCGAATCGAGCTGAAGGAGGAGCCGATGGGGGTCCGACGACCGGCGGGGGTCGTCCTGGGTGAACCACGGATATCCACCCAACTTGTGTCCGCCGGCACCCACGACCTCCCGCAGGAAGTCGCCATCGAGCTCGTCGAGCACCTCGAACACGCCGGCACGGGTCACGTCACCGACGACCTCCGCGAACCCGACGTCCACGATGCTGATCGTCTCGGTGTCCGCCGCGAACACCATGCGACGTGGGCGCCTCGGGTGGAATGGCAGATCACCCGAAGCCGGGCGGTCCAGCATGACCGGACCGCCGGGCGGTAGCGGTGCCGGCCAGTGGACCACGCGGAAGCCGAGTTGCGTGGAGAGCCCCGCTATGCCACGCCCGTCGAAGTTGGCACCGTGGACGTCGTCGGCGTGGACGAAGAACTGCAGGAGGCCTGCCGGGGGGAGATCCGGATGAGCGGCCTCTTCAAGGGCGACCTGCGCAAGCAGGTGGAGCGGGTGCTCGTCGTCGCCCGACGGGTACTGGACGCCTTCGGGCCAGTACGCCGAGCCGCCCACCTTGCTGGCGAGCGGTTCGTCATCGGTCATGGGCTCGAGACCGATGCGGACAACCGGACGACGCGTCGCCTCCAGGGCGTCGTGGTGCGGCGCCAGAAGCTCGGCGATCGCCTCTTTCGCGGAGTGCTCTCTCACGTCTTGACCTTGCGTTCAGGGGATCGGTGTGACGGCATGGCGAAGCGCCGCGTCCCACCGGTGACGGGCGTCATCCGTGACCACCGCCGACCAATTCATCGGCCTCCCGGCCCGCTCTCTTGACCGCACCCTTCGCGAGCCCACGCTCACCGTCTCCAGTCCGTCCACACGACCGGCATACATGAGAGATTCGGAATTCGGCCCGAAATGTGCGATAATCCCTTTAGATGAGCGCGTGTATGCGGCCTTTTTCACCGGCTGCGTCAGCGCGGACCGAGGTGGCATCGACGTCGCCTCAGCCGAACCCACTACACACCTCCAGGGGGGTGCGATTTGGCCGCGTACAAGGTCGGAGACAAGGTCGTCTATCCGCATCACGGGGCTGGGAAAATCGTACGTAAGGAGAAGAAGGAGGTTCTCGGGCAGCTGCGCGAGTACCTCACCATTCAGATCCTCTACAACGAGATGACCGTCGAGGTTCCGACCGAGAGCGCCGACCGCGCAGGACTCCGTCGGGTGATCGAGGAGGAGACGGTGGTCGAGGTCATCGCCGTCCTCCATGACGACGGTTCCCAGATGCCCAAGAACTGGAACCGACGCTTCAAGCACAACCGCGACAAGATCAAGACGGGCGACGTCTTCGAGCTTGCCGAGGTGGTGCGCAACCTGTCGATCCGCGAGCTCGACAAGGGCCTCTCGACCGGTGAGAAGCAGATGTTCGGCCGCGCGAAGAAGATCCTCGCCAGCGAGCTGATGTACGCCCGCGACATGGGCGAGGAGGAGGCCACCGAGTTCCTCGACAACCTCCTCGACGACATCGCCAAGGCGCGCCTCGAGAAGGGCGATCGGGATCCGGCGCTCGTCGATTGATCACGAGGTAAACGTGAATCGGGGTCGTCCGATTCACACGTACTTCACCGGGGCCACGGAGGAATCCGGGCCGACCGGAGTAACCTGTTGTGAATGAATGTGAGCGCCATCGTGGCGCTCACGTCAATTGTGTCTCGATGACCGACTCACACCCCCAGGACAACCGATGGTGATCGTCTCCCGCATCGTGCTCGCCGCCCTGCTCGGGCTCGCGGCATGGCAGGGTGGCGCCAGCTTCTTGCCGGACAGCTGGAGCGGTGTCCCGCGCTGGAGCGCCTGGGTGGGCGTCGTCGTCATCGGCATCGGGATCGGCTACCTCGTCGGCGGGATCGCCGGCAAGTGGCTCGGTAACCGTCTGAAGGCACTCGATCGCGCTGCCGACCGCCGGCCGGCAGCCGAGCTCATCGTCGGATCGCTCAGCCTCGTGGTCGGTTTGGTCGTGGCTGCGCTGGCCGGACTTCTGGTGTCACAGCTGCCGAAGGTCGGCGTCTACCTCGCGGTGGTCGTCGCCCTGGTCGTCGCGTACGTGTTCAGCCGGATCGGCGCCCGGAAGCACGTCGACATCCTGCGGGTGATGGGCATCCGCCCACGTCAGCAACTCCCTCCGGTCCCACCGCGCGTGGTCGACACCAGCGCGATCATCGACGGACGCCTCGTGGACGTCCTCAGGACCGGATTTCTCTCCGGCCAGATCGTCGTGCCGACCTTCGTGCTGGAGGAACTGCAGCGTGTCGCCGACTCCAACGACCACCTCAAGCGGGCCCGGGGCCGACGCGGCCTCGAGCTCGTCGAGGAGATGAAGGACGGGTCCATCAGCGGTTTCGTCGTCCACGACGGCGACTACCCGGACCTCGACGGTGTCGACTCCAAGCTGGTACGCCTGGCCAACGAGCTCGGCGCCGCGATCGTCACCACGGACTTCAACCTGAACAAGGTCGCCCAGATCCAGGGCGTGACGGTCCTCAACCTGAACGACCTCGCCAACGCGCTGAAGCCCGCCGTCCTCCCCGGTGAGCCCCTGTCGGTCAAGATCATCCGCGAGGGCCGGGAGTACGACCAGGGCGTCGCCTACCTGGCCGACGGGACCATGGTCGTCGTGGAGGGTGGGAAGGGTCTCGTCGGCCGTCAGGTCACCGTCGAGGTGACGAGCGTCCTGCAGTCGTCCTCCGGGAAGATGATCTTCACGAAGGCGGCGACCACCGGGCCGAAGGCCGTGGAGGAACGCGCGTCCTAGCGCGGCTGGGCCCGGGTCCGTGACCGCGGCCCCATGACGCTACGAACGGAAGGCGGCCTCCAGCGCGGCCGTCACGGTGTCCACCCGATCGACGGTCAGACCGGCGGCGGACGACTCCTCGTCACCGGCGGGGATGACGGCGTGCTCCAGCTTCCGCGCCGCGCCGGCGGCCAACCGCCGCTCTGCTCCACCCACGGGCCGGACGACGCCCGTCAGGCCGAGCTCACCGAAGGCGAACACCGAGCCACCCAGCGGACGGTTGCGGAACGCGCTCGTCACGGCGAGGGCGACGGCGAGATCGGCGGCCGGCTCGGCGGCGCGAGCACCGGCGGCGACGCTCACGAAGACGTCCTGATCCCCCAGCCGCAGTCCGGCGTGACGGCTGAGGATGGCCAGGATCTGCGCCAGGCGCGTCCGGTCCACACCGACGGCCACGCGACGTGGCGGCACGATCTCCGTGTACCCGACCAGGGCCTGGACCTCGACCAGGACGGCGCGTGAGCCCTCCAGGACCGGGAGGACGCACGAACCCACCCGCTGCCCCGCCTCGGCCAGCCAGATCGCGGTGGGATCCTCCACCGACACGAGCCCGTTGGCGCGCATCTCGAGGACACCGACCTCGTTGGTCGAGCCGAAGCGGTTCTTGGTGGCGCGCAGAACACGGTGCACGCGTCCCTCCTCGCCGTCGAAGGCGATGACGCAGTCGACGAGGTGTTCCAGGAGGCGTGGACCGGCCAGCGCTCCGTCCTTCGTCACCTGCCCCACCACCAGGACGGTGACGCCACTGGACTTCGCGGCACGCATGAGCTCCGCGGCGGCCTGCCGCACCTGCTGAACGCTGCCCGGCGCTCCGTCGAGCGCATCGGACGAGAGCGTCTGCACGGAGTCGACGGCGACGACGGAATGATCGGCCGCCTGAACCAGGGCCACGACGGACTCGAGGCGCGTCTCGGCGAGGACCTCGACGCCGCCGCAGTCGACCGTGAGCCGCGCTGCACGTCCCTGTACCTGCTTCGCCGACTCCTCACCGGTCACGAGGAGCACACGCGCATCGGTCGACAGATGACCCAGCACCTGCATGACGAGGGTGCTCTTGCCGATGCCGGGCTCGCCACCGACGAGGACGAGCGAGCCCGGGACGAGCCCACCGCCCAGGACACGATCGAACTCGCCGACTCCGGTCGCCACACGGGCCTCGGAACCACCCTCCACGTCGCGCAACCGCACGGGCGCGGACACCGGAACCGCCGATGCGCTCCCGGCGCCACTTCTGATGGTGGCCACCTCGGCCATCGTCCCCCACTCCCCGCAGCCCGGGCAGCGGCCCAGCCACTTCGGTGCCTCCTGGCCGCACGCGGTGCAGTGGAAGGTGGTCTTCTGGCGGGAGGGCGGCATCATGGGGGATTGTGACAGGGCACTCGGTCACATGACCGTGTCGACTCCGTGCCGAATATGCGACGAACACGGCCCAAATGACGAGGGACCCGGTCATCCGGGCCCCTCGAACCTCACACGCTCTCGACGAACATCACTCTGCGGACGCTGCCTCTGCGTCCCCCTCTGAGGAGGCGGCGGCTGCCACAGCGGGCGGCTCGCCCTCCTTCAGCGTGATCTTCATCTCGCCACCCTCGCGATCGACGTGGACGACGGTACCCTCGGCGAGGTCGCCGCCCAGCACCTGGTCGGCCAGTGGGTCCTCGATGAGGCGCTGGATCGCCCGGCGGAGCGGACGGGCACCCATGGTCGGGTCGTAGCCCTCTTCCACCAGGAGGTCCTTGGCCGCCTCCGTGAGCTGGAGCGACAGGCCGCGCTCGCCCAACTGGTTCTGCAGCCGGACCAGGAGCAGATCGACCACCTCGGTGATCTCATCCTTGGTGAGCTTGTGGAAGACGATGACCTCGTCGATGCGGTTGATGAGCTCGGGACGGAACACGCGCCGGAGCTCGCCCATGATCTGCGACTTCATGTCGTCGTAGCTCATACCCGTCTCGTCGAGGACCGAGAAGCCCAGCGGCGTGTTGCGGGAGATGGTGGCCGCACCGATGTTGGACGTCATGATGACGATCGCGTTGCGGAAGTCGACCGACCGGCCCTGCGAGTCCGTGAGACGTCCGTCCTCCAGCACCTGCAGGAGGATGTTGAACACCTCGGGGTGGGCCTTCTCGATCTCGTCCAGCAGGACCACCGAGTACGGCTTGCGCCGCACCATCTCGGTGAGCTGTCCGCCCTCGTCGTAGCCGATGTAGCCAGGGGGCGATCCGACGAGACGCGACACGGAGTGCTTCTCCATGTACTCGGACATGTCGATCTGGATGAGGGCCGACTCGTCGCCGAAGAGGAACTCGGCGAGAGTACGGGCAAGCTCGGTCTTACCGACACCGGACGGGCCGAGGAAGATGAACGAACCGGCCGGACGCTTGGGGTCCTTGATCCCGGCACGCGCACGCCGGATGGCGCGGGACACGGCGGTGATCGCCGCCTCCTGCCCGATGACGCGCTTGTGCAGTTCCTCCTCCATGCGAAGGAGCTTCTGGGTCTCGGCCTCGGTGAGCTTGACGACGGGGATACCGGTCCACATGGACACGATCTCCGCGATCTCATCCTCGCCGATCGCCGGACGCGGACCGTCGTCGTCCGACCTCCAGGCCTCCTCGAGGTCACGCTTCTTGTTGGTGAGACGGCGTTCCTTGTCGCGGAGGTTGGCCGCCTTCTCGAACTCCTGGTTCTCGATGGCGGCTTCCTTGTCGCGACGCGTGGTCTCGATCTCGTCCTCGAGCTCGCGGAACGACGGCGGAGCGGTCATCGTCTTGATGCGCATCCGCGACGCCGCCTCGTCGATGAGGTCGATGGCCTTGTCGGGAAGGAAACGGTCCGAGATGTAGCGGTCGGCCAGGGTGGCCGCCGCCGCCAGGGACTCGTCGGTGATCTCGACGCGGTGGTGGGCCTCGTACCGATCGCGCAGGCCACGGAGGATCTGCTCGGTCTCGTCGATGGAGGGCTCGTCCACCTGGATCTTCTGGAAGCGACGCTCAAGAGCGGGGTCACGCTCGAGGTACTTCCGGAACTCGTCAAGCGTCGTGGCGCCGATGGTCTGGAGCTCACCGCGGGCGAGCGCCGGCTTCAGGATGGAGGCGGCGTCGATCGCGCCCTCGGCGGCACCGGCGCCGACGAGGTTGTGGAGCTCGTCGATGAACAGGATGATGTCGCCGCGCTGGGTGATCTCCTTCATCACCTTCTTGAGGCGCTCCTCGAACTCACCGCGGTACTTCGACCCGGCCACCAGGGCGGCGAGGTCGAGGGTGTAGATCTGCTTGCCGCGGAGGAGGTCCGGGACGGTGCCGCCCGAGATGCGCTGGGCGAGTCCCTCGACGACCGCGGTCTTCCCAACGCCGGGCTCGCCTATGAGAACCGGGTTGTTCTTGGTTCGACGCGAGAGGATCTGCATGACCCGTTCGATCTCGGTCTGACGGCCGACCACCGGGTCGAGCTTTCCGTCCGACGCCATCTTGGTGAGGTTGCGGCCGAACTGGTCGAGAAGCTTGCTCGACTTCTTCTCGCCCGAACCCGCGGCACCGCTGCCACCGGCCGTGGCGCCCTGACGGGAGCGACCACTGGGACCGGAGAGCATCCGGATGATCTCGTTGCGGATCTTCTCGGAGTCGGCGTCGAAGTCGGCGAGGATGCGGGCGGCCACGCCCTCGTTCTCGCGCACGAGCCCGAGGAGGATGTGCTCCGTCCCGATGTAGTTGTGTCCCAGTGAGAGCGCCTCGCGCAGCGCGAGCTCCAGCACCTTCTTCGCCCGTGGTGTGAACGGGATCTGGCCGGAGGTGACCTCCTCGCCGGCACCGACGATGCGGACGACCTGGCCACGCACCTCGTCGACAGTAATCTCGAGCCCTTCGAGCACACGTGCGGCGAGGCCCTCCTCCTCACGGAGAAGGCCGAGCAGGATGTGCTCGGTGCCGATGTAGTTGTGCTTGAGGGTGCGGGCCTCCTCCTGGGCGAGGACGACCACCTGGCGGGCGCGTTCTGTGAAGCGTTCGAACATGGACTGGCGCTCCTTACGTGCGGATGCTCATGGCATCGGCACAGGACGCGGAGAACCCAACGCGGGAGGCCGGGAAGTCCGCTTCTTGTGCGAGAAGAAACTAAGCAGGAAAATTAGCACGGGTGTCGTTCCCTGAGCCCACCGGCACCTGGCCCTGGGTAGCGCATGCCCCAGCGGATTGCGGGGCGCCCTCGCAGCAGGTCTCCACCTTGCGGTGGCAACGGTCGCACCACACGCCGTTGTGGCGCCATGCCAGCTCTCCGTCACATGCCGGGCAAAGTCCCATCCATAGGAGTATCCCACGCGCGTTCGGACCACCGAACACGCGCGGGTCTCACAGCGTTGGTTCCATGCGGTTCCGCCGAGGCGCACCGCATGCCCGAGGTCAGACCTCCGCGGTCTCCTCGATGAGGATCGTCTCGGTCTCCGTCTCCTCGAGGACCTCACCCGACGGCACGTCGTCGGTGCGCGGACGGTCGCGACGCGGAGGCGGCGAACCCGCGGCGGATGCGGCGCCGACGGCACCACGCTCGCGCTGCTTGCGCTCCTGGTCGGGGTACGGGAAAAGCCCCATCGTGCGCGCGCGCTTCACCGCGCGGGCGAGCTGGGACTGCTGGCGCCGTGACAGACCGGTGATGCGACGGGAGCGGATCTTCCCACGCTCGGACAGGAAACGACGAAGCGACGGGAAGTTCTTCCAGTCGATCTCCTCCGCCGCGAGCTGCGGCCGCCGCTTACGCGGTGCCGGCGGCGCCGGACGCTTGCCGCCCTTACGTGGATCCTGCTTCTGCCTACCCATACGCTCCTCGAATTCGAAACCGGCCGGTGATAGTAGCGAATCCGAGGGCGTCAGGCGAGAACGCCGCGTGAGATGCCTCGACGGCCGACCCTCGGGCGGCCGCCGGCCGGGCGCGGACCGAGCTTCCTTCCGTCACGACACGGTGTGGTTTGATGACCCCGATGGACACGGGAACCGTCATCACGGTGGTCGCAGCCGTCCTCGGCGCGCTGCTCGCGGGCCTCTACGTCGCGTTCGCGGTGGCGGTGATGCCCGGGCTTCGGAGGACGACGGACGCGACGTTCACCGCGACCATGACCTCGGTGAATACGGCCATCCTGAACCCGCTGTTCCTCATCCTCTTCTTCGGTGCGCCCGTCGCCGCGGTGCTCGCCGCCGTGTTCGATGACGTCGGTCGTCCGTGGCTCATCACCGGGGCCGTGCTCGCGGTGGTCGCCACGTGGCTCACGGTCCTGGTCAACGTGCCGCTCAACAACCGGCTCGATGCCGACCGCAACAGCGGCGACCCGCATGCCCGGGTCCATTTCGAACGTCCATGGGTACGGGCCAACGCCGTTCGCACCGTGCTGCACATCGCCTCGGCGACCTGCCTGGTGATCGCGCTGACCCGCTAGACGACGACCTCAGCCGACCGCCGGAGGAGAAAGCACGGACGGCCCTGCAGAGGTGACAGACCCGACCGCGGGGTGCCCGTTCTATGCTCGCCCCATGTCCGCACTCGAGATCGCCGCCTCCGCCCCGCTCCGTCCGCCCCTGCAGGCCGTGTTCGACACCGTGGCACGCCAGCGCGAGCAGGGCGCCGCCGCCGTCTGGTGGGCGGACCACCTGCTCCACTGGTTCCCCCAGTCCATCTGGACACCGGACATCGTCCCCGCGGCCGCCACGCAGCCCAGCCCGCACACGTGGTGCGACCCGTTCGCCCTTGTCGCGGCGACGGCGCAGCACGTCCCCGACATCCGCTTCGGCATCGGCGTCACCGACACCGTGCGGCGTCACCCCGCGGCGCTCGCGCAGACGGCACTCACCCTGGATCACCTCACCCAGGGACGGTTCATCCTCGGCGTCGGTGCCGGTGAGGCCCTCAACCTCACGCCGATGGGCATGGAGAACCGTCCGGCGCTCAGCCGCCTCCGGGAGGCGCTGGAGGCGATGCGGCTGCTGTTCTCGACCACCGACGAGGTCGACTACGACGGCGAGCACGTGACCCTTCGCGGCGCGGCCGTGGGACTCGAACCGTTCGGGGACGCCCCGCCGCCCGTCTGGGTCGCCGCCCACGGACCCCGCGGGCTTCGCACGGCCGGTGAGTTCGGCGACGGATGGTTCCCCGTGTGCACGCGCCCCGACGACTACCGCCGGATGTGGGACGCCGTGCGGTCCGCCGCCCGTGAGGCGGGGCGCGACGACGCGGTCACGCCGGCCCTCTACGCGCGCGTCGTGGTGACCGAGACCGACGACGCCGCGATCCGGGCGGCAGGCTCGTCACGACTTCTGCGCTTCATCACGATCACCGCTCCGGCCGAGGCCTACGAACGCCACGGCGCCGAACATCCGCTGGGAGCCGGTTCCAACGGGATCACCCACTTCCTGCCGACCGGGCTCTCCCGCGAGGAGGCCCTCGGCCTGGCCGACCGGGTACCCCCGGAGGTCGTCTGCGAGACCGTCATCGCCGGAGCGCCCGACACCGTCGCGCGGCGCCTCGCCGAGATGGCCGACGCCGGAGCGCGTCACATCCAGGTGGTCAACATGACGCCGCTCTCGTCGTTCGACCTGGCCGGCCCCAGCATCGCGCTGGTGGGCGAGACCATCGCCGAACTGCGCCGCCTCACCGCCTGAGGCGGGACGTCTCGTTATCCGGCCTGAGCGTCGGCGATCAGCGAACGCTCCCCGTTCCCTTCGCTGCGACCCGGCAGATCAGAGCGACCGGTAGTAATCGCGAATCGTCGCGGCCATCAGCTTGCGCCGCTCGGCGAGGAATTCCCGGTAGGAGCTGGCGTCGACGGACGCGATATCCGCGGGCACGGCGTTCTCGGCCAGATTGCGCACCAGGTCGTCGGCATCGACGATCTCGCCCAGGGTCAGGGTCCCTGAGGAGATCTGCTCACCGACCTGGGCCATGTATTCGCCCGGTGGCTTGTTGCTGATGCTGATGTTGATCGACGTCTCCGTAAGGGCATAGTTGGCGACCTGGTTGTAGTCGCCCCGATCGGGGAACCCGTTCTTCTGTAGGTAATCCTTCGGCACGATGTGGTGGATGTCACCGAACTGCTGGTGCATGGCCGCGACAGTGATGGCTTTGGAGAGGAAGCCGCGTGCAAGGCCGGCGACCTGCGCGGCAAGGAACGTCTGGAAGAACGGGCTGATGGTGCTCGTCGTCTCCAATGCGTTGGGCAGCGTCACCATCCAGAACGCGTCGGACAGTTCGGACTCCTCGATCTGCCGGAGATAGTCGGCCGCGCCGAGCTCGGAGATCCTCCGGATGTCCTGTTCCCAGGTCGACTCGAAGCTGGCCGTGGACCGGCCCGTGAGGGTCGACATCACGAACCAGCGCTTCACGATCTGCTTCCGATCTCCCTCGCTCAGCGATGCGTCGGCGCAGAGACGTAGGTAGAGCGCATAGGCGAAGTTCAGAGTGTTCTTCGAGTTCACCATGGACGCTCGGATGAAACCGGCAGACTTGATCAGCATCAGGAAGCTCTCGAAGCGGTACTTCTTGACGATCTCGTCGAGAGCGCCTTCGAGACGGTCGTAGGCAACGGGGATCCGTGCCTCGTCGACCTTTCGCGTATCGGGATCGCGCCCCGACAACTCACTCACGATGCTCGACGCCTTGCCCCGGTTGAATCCGACCAGACCCGCGACGCGGATCACGTCACCGTAGGCCGGGTCGTACAGATCCTCGGCGACGTCCTTCAGCCAGGCGATCTTGGGCAGGTGACCGGACTCCACGAACCCCTGATCGTTCTCGTCGATGTCTGCGTATGCGTGGGGGGCGACGGCGAGATGACAGAAGTAGTCGATGAGCTTCCGGAGGTTCCGGCCGCGCTCACCGTAGGTCGCGATCTTGCTCATCGCGAAGTCGGCGCTGTTGAGCGCCACGCCCTTCGAGTTGATCCGGATGAAGATCTCGGCGACGGTCTCCACGTCAAGGTCGTCAGCCAGCCCGATGATGCCGATCTGAGCATTCTTGATCCTGCCGAGCTTGGTCAGGTTGACCTCGAAGAGCCCGCGATCCGCATCCGGATTCCGCTGCAGGTACTCCGCGGCGAACGACAAGGGCGACTCCGTGTTGAAGTACTCACTGATGTCGCCGATCCACTGAGGGTTCTTGGCGATGACCGGAGTGCGTGTCGCGAACTCCTCGGTGAGGGGGTTGAAGGCGATTACGATCCGAACCGATCTGTATCTCTTGTCGACCACGGGCAGGCCTGCGACGGCAGCCCGAAGCGCGGTGATCCGTTGCTGGCCGTCGATCAGAATCTGCTGGTGTGCGGCGACCTGGCCACCCTTGAGGTTGGCGCCCACGGACTGCCAGGTGATGAGGTAGCCCACCGGATAGCCCTTGTAGAGCGAGTCCATCAGGTCGCGGACCTTCACGCTGTCCCAGACGAACGGTCGCTGGAGTTCGGGGATCGCGATCTTGTCGCCTTTGACATCCGCTAGCAGCTGTTCAACCGCCGACTGTGTCACCGAGTACTTCGGCATATCTCTCCCTCACATGGCTTGGCGGAGGCGTCCGTACGGCCCCGCGGGAGCCGCTCGGATCACGTACCTGTGGTCACCATCGACAGAGGCCGTCTCGTCCTGAACACCGGCGGCCTCAGGATGCCGCGCTCGTCCATGATCGGATCCCCGCCCCTGGGCGGGAGACGGATCGGACGTTCAGTCCGTGGCGCCGGTCGCGTCCCCCGCCAGGGTGCCGTCCAAGGCGCGCGCGATCAGCGCACGCGTCTCGTCCAGACCGAACAGCGCCACCAGCGGTCCGAAGCGCGGGCCTCGCTCGGCTCCCAGGAGCACCTGGTAGAGCATGTTGAACCATGCTCGTGACACACCCGGCCGCTCCGGGGTCGCGCCCTTGGCGTCGAGGTCCTGGTAGCGCGGGATGGACCGGCCCACGTCGTAGACCGCCGTCTGGATCTCGTCTCCCGTGGCATCGACCGGAAGATCGGCGAGGACCGCATCGAGCGAGCGGAGGGCGTCGCGTTCCACCTCGTCCGGTACCCGGAACACGCGCTCGGGCTTCACGAAGTCCTCGTAGTAGCGGAGCGCGTAGCCGATGAGCGCGTCCAGCCGCGGGTGCGTCTCGGGAGAGACCCCCGGCGCATACCGCTGGAGGAATCCCCACAGGACGTCACGGTCGTCGGTGTTCGCCACCGACACGAGGTTCAGGAGGAGGGCGAACGTGACCGGCGTGCGACCACCGCCGCCGAGCGGCTCGGGTTCGGGCGGCGCGCCGCCATGGATGTGCCACACGGGGCTCGCGAGCTGCTTCTGCGGGTCGAGCCGCCCGTATCCCTCCAGATGCGCCAGGTATTCGTCGACATGACGAGGAATGACGCCGAAGTGCAGTCGCTTGGCCTCACGCGGCTTGCCGTAGAGGAAGAGCTGCAGACTTTCAGGACTCGCGTAGCGCAGCCACTCGTCGATGGAGAGGCCGTTTCCCCGTGACTTCGAGATCTTCTGCCCCTGCTCGTCGAGGAAGAGTTCGTAGATGAAGCCCTCCGGAGGACGGCCGCCCAGGATGCGCACGATGTCGCCGGCCAGGCGAACCGAGTCGGTGAGGTCCTTCCCCGACATCTCGTAGTCGACGCCCAGGGCGTACCAGCGCATCGCCCAGTCCGGCTTCCACTGCAGCTTGCAGTGGCCACCGGTGACCGGGGTCTCGAAGCGCTCACCGCTGTCGGGATCGGTCCAGACGAGTGTGGCGTCGTCCACACGGACCTCGTCGATCGGCACCTGCATGACCACGTCCGTCACGGGATGGATCGGGAGGAACGGCGAATAGGTGGATGCACGCTCCTCCCGCAGGGACGGCAGCATGACCGCCATCACCTCGTCGAAGCACTCCAGCATGCGGAGCAGCGCCGGGTCGAAGCGTCCGGAGGTGTAGTACTCAGTGGACGACGCGAACTCGTACTCGAAGCCGTAGCCGTCGAGGAACTCCCTCAGCTTCGCGTTGTTGTGCGCGGCGAAGCTCTCGTAGCGGCCGAAGGGGTCCGGCACACGGGTCAGCGGCCGGCCGAGGTTCTCCCGGAGGAGTTCCTGGTTGGGGACGTTCTCCGGCACCTTGCGCAGGCCGTCCATGTCGTCCGAGAAGCACAGGAGCCGGGTGGGGACGTCCGAGAGGGCCTGGAACGCACGGCGCACCATGGTCGTGCGCGCAACCTCCTGGAACGTCCCGATGTGCGGCAGCCCGCTCGGCCCGTAGCCGGTCTCGAACAAGACCTCCTCGGGAGGCGTGTCGGCCGCGGCCACGCGGTCGACCAGCTTGCGAGCCTCGACGAACGGCCAGGCGCGGCTCGCCATCGCGACTTCGCGGAGGTCACTCATAGTCACCCGTGCCCGGTGAGGAGCTCAGTGTCCGCCGGTCTGGATCTTCATCACCTGGTACTCCAGCGCGCCGCGCGGGGTGGTGACGGAGAGCTTGTCGCCCTTCTTCTTGCCGAGGACCGCCTTGCCCAGCGGGCTCTCCGACGAGAGCTTGTGCGCACGCGGGTCGGCCTCGGCCGATCCGACGACCGAGTACTCGGTGTTCTTCTTGGTGGCGAGGTCCTTCAGCGTGACGCGCGCCCCGATGGACACCGTCTCGGTGGAGACGTGCTCGGCGTCGACCACGCGGGCGTTGCGGAGCTGCTGTTCCAGGCCGAGGATGCGGGCCTCAAGCTGCGCCTGCTCGTTCTTGGCGTCGTCGTACTCGGAGTTCTCGGAGATGTCCCCGAACTCACGCGCCTCCTTGATACGGGCGGCGACCTCACGACGCTTCACGGTGGAGAGATGATCGATCTCCTCCTTGAGCTTGTGGTAGCCCTCTTCGGTTAGGACGACTTCGCGCTCCATATGCACCTTTCACAGATCCGACGGACACCTGAGAACGGCGTACCGTAGTCCACTTGCTCGTACGTTTACAACTGGTTGGGCGCCGCTAGATGAGTAGTGCCGCGGAAATCGCGGCGTGGTTCGTGCCCCCGGCGGCGCGGATACGCCACCGGACGACTCGAACAGGCGAACCAGCATGCCCTTCGGCGCCCGGCGACGCCCCGCATCCACCGGTGACGCGCCCCACATCCACTCTTCCGTGGCACCACTCATCTAATGGACGCGTGCGAGGCGCGCCAGGTGCTCCAGTGCCGAATCCAGGGTGGGCTCGACCAGAAGCTGTGCTCGCTCCTCGACGGGGACATCGTGACCGGCGAGGTACCAGGGGTAGAACTTGCGCATGTAGGTGCATGCGCGGTTCTCACCGAGCGCCGCCCGGACGTCGTCCGCGAACCGCAGCACCTCCTCGACGATCACGTCGAGCGGGCGTAGATGCGGCGGACGGGCCTCGAGCACGTCCTCGTAGAGCCACGGGTTCCCGAGTGCCGGACGGCCGATGGCGACGGCCGTCGCACCGGTGTCCGCCAGGACGCGGGCGGCCTCCGCGGGCGAGTCGATGTCACCGCTCGCGATGACGGGGATGTCCACCGCCGCCACAAGCTCAGCCGTGTGGGCGTGGTCGGCGCGGCCCTCGTACTCCTCGGAGGCCGTACGCGGATGGAAGGTGATGGCCGAGGCCCCGGACGCCGCGAAGACCCGCGCGGCCCGGACCGGATCCGCCGTCTGCGGCGTAAGCCCACGACGCATCTTCACCATCACGGGGATGTTGACCGCCCCGACGACGGCCTCCAGCACCCGGGCACCGGCCCGCGGATCCTCCAGAAGCGCCGCGCCGGCACCCGTCTTCAGAACCTTGCGGACGGGACACCCCATGTTTATGTCGAGCATGTCGGCACCCTCGTCGACGGCGACCCGTGCGGCCTCCGCCATAACCTCGGGGTCGGAGCCGAACAGCTGCATCGCCACGGGACCGCCGTCACGATCGGTCGCGAGCATGGCGTGGGTGCGCTCGTTGCTGTAGCGGACGCCATAGGCGGAGATCATCTCCGAAACGGCCAGCCCAACGCCGAAGCGACGCGACTGCTCGCGGAACGCCCAGTTGGCGATGCCCGCCAGCGGCGGCTGCACGACGCGGTTTCCGAGCATCACGGACCCGATGGCGAAGGGCTCGGCCAGCGGCCATGCCCCGTCGAGTACGGGAAGCTCGACGTCGAGCACCGCGGCCGTACGGTTCATCCTCTTCCTCATGCGGACTGCCCCCTTCGACTGCCGCCGGTCTCACTTGTGTGCACATTCCGCTCGTACACGATGCGAAGTCCCTCCAGGGTAAGAATGGGCTCGTGTTCGTCGATCTGGTCCGAGAGGCTCTCGATCAGCTGCGACAAACCGCCCGTGGCGATGACGACGGCGTCATTGCCGAGTTCGGACTTTAGCCGAGCGGTGAGACCATCCACCATCGCGACGGCACCGTACAGGATGCCCGACTGCAGTGCGGCCACGGTCGAACGTCCGATCGCTGACGGCGGCTCGATCAGCTCGATACGCAGAAGACGCGCCGCCCGGCTGGTGAGCGCCTCCATCGAGACCTCGATGCCCGGGGTGATCGCACCACCGAGATACCGGCCGTCGGCCGAGACGCAGTCGAAGTTGGTGGCGGTGCCGAAGTCCACCACGATGCACGGCCCCCCGAAACGGGCGTAGGCGGCCACGGCGTTCACGATGCGGTCCGCACCGACCTCGTGCGGGTTGTCGATGGCGATGGGCATGCCGGTACGCACGCCCGGACCGATGATGAGGGCGGGCCGGTCCAGATAGCGCTCCGAGAGACCCCGATAGGACGCGGTCAACGACGGCACGACCGACGAGACGACGAGGGCATCGACATCCGAGAGACTGGCTCCCCGCAGATGGAGCATCGCGTCGTGCTGCGCCGCCAGCTCGTCGAGCGTCGCCGTACGCACCGTCGAGAGACGCCACTGGTGCAGGAGGACATCATCGGAGAAGACCCCGGCGGCCGTCTGCGTGTTACCGACGTCGATCGCGAGGAGCATCATCGCGGCTCACCACCCGGAACGGGGGAACACGAATCGGGCCCGTCGACTGGACCGGCGTGGGAATCGCACTCAGAACACCCATCGTCCAATGAATCGGACCTCGACAAACGGCACTCCTGGATTCGCGGATGCGATCGGCCCACAGCGGGTCTCGGACGGGAAATCCGATTCTAGCGTCCGCGAGGGCGATTGAACATCCTCCCGATGTTCTTCGGCGGACGAGCCCAGGATCCTCACCTCGGTCCGAGTCTCCCTCCACACCGGGCGAAACACGCACCGCCCCGTCCTGTGCACGCGGCCCATGCACGGAGGCTGCGACAGGCCGTAGCGTCGCCGTCATGCCCTCCGACCGAGAACTCGAGTTCCTGCAACGGCTCGCACGAGCGGCCGCCGAGACCCTCGACGCACCGTCGATGGTCGAGCTCGTCATCCGCGAGACGACGGACGCCGTGCGGGTGGACGTCTGCTCCGTCTACCTGCTCGAGCCCGACGGTGTCTCCCTCCGTCTGACCGCCACCAACGGGCTTTCGCAGGCCGGGGTTGGGCACGTGGTGCTCCACATCGGCGAGGGCATCACGGGAAGCGCCGCGTCGACACGCAAACCCGTCCTCGTACCCGACGTACGTGAGGACCGCCGCTTCCGCTGGATGGTCGGCGTCGACCAGGCGCGCTTCGTCTCGATGTGCTCGGTGCCGATCCTGGCAGCGGACCGCCTCATCGGCGTGCTGAACGTCCAGACGGACGAGACACGCCACTTCACGATCTCCGAGGTCGACTTCCTCATGTCGATCGCGGCGCAGGTGGCCGGGGTGTTCGAACGGACGGCCCTCCAGGGGCAGCTGGAGGCGCAGATCGCCGGGCTGCATCGCGCGCAGGAGATCCACCGGCGATTCACGGCCCTCGCGCTGGAGGCCCCGGGCCTCGATCAGATCTGTGAGGAGATCGCGGCCCACACCGGCCTGCACGTCGCCGTCTACGACGGTTCCGGTGCGCGCCTCACACCGTCGGACGACGACCGCTTCCCGGACGTCCTGCCGAGCGAACTGCCGGGCGACACGCCCTTCCGCATCACCCCCATCGGCGCGGGCGGTCACGATCTGGGCTGGATGGCCACCTGTCCGCGGTCCGACCGCGACGCCGACGCCCGCCGAGACGGCATGACCGCGCTCGAGCACGGCGTGACGGTGCTCGCGTTGGAGCTGAGCCGTCGACGCGCGGCCGCCGAGACGGAGGAACGACTGCGGGGCGACTTCGTGGAGGAGCTCCTGACCCCGGCCCTCACCGCGCAGGAGGCCGAACGGATCATCGACCGCGGTGCCCGCCTCGGATATCGCCTCCGGCGCAACATGTGGGTCGTCGTGCTCATCCCGGACGACGACGCGGGGCGGGAGGCGCTGCGGGATCCCGAGCGCAGCGAGACCATCCGGCGAAGTGCCTCGTCGATCGTCGATACACGCCACCCCGGTTCCATCGTGGTGCCCCAGGCGACCGAGATCATCTGCCTCGTCGTCGAACCAGCCGCACCCGACCACGTGGAGAGCGTGGCCCAGCTGGTCGCGGAGGCGGTGTCCGAGACGAGCGGCGGAGGGTTCTCGGCCGGTGTCAGCGGACGCGCGGGCACACCGATCGATCTGGCCGCACGGGCCGACGAGGCACGGCTCGCCCACCGCGTGGGACGACAGCTGGGACGCACCCGATCCGTCAGCGCCCACCGACGACTGGGCGCCGAGCGACTGCTCCTGTCGGTGTCACCCGGCTCGGCGCTCTCCGCCTTCGTCGACGAGTGGATCGGCCCGGTGATCGCGGCCGGACCGGACCCTGAGACGAACGAGATCCTGGGAACCCTCGTCACGCTCACCCGGACGAGCTGGAGTCTTCGTGAGACCGCGCGCCAGATGGACGTGACGGGACAGACGGTTCTCGCGCGCATCCAACGTGCCCGCGAGATCCTGCGGCGCGACGTCGATGATCCCGACGTCCGCCTGTCCCTCGCGCTCGCGATCCGCGCCCTGGCACTCCTCCCCCACGAAACGGACACCCCGACCACGGAAGCTGCCATCCTGCAGTCCGTGGAGGTCACGCACTGAACGGAGCACGTATCGGCATCACGGCCGCGCGCCGTGCGACCGAGCAGGCCGCGCTCGTCAGCGCGCTGGGCGGAGAACCCGTCGTCGGTCCGTGCATCGACGTGGACCGCCCGGTGGACGACGCGGACGTCCTGCCCTCCCTGCATGAGGCACTCGCGGCTCCCTGTGACGTCGTCGTCTTCACCACCGGGATCGGCGCCCGTCACCTGATGGGCGTGGCCGAGCGCGCGGAGGTCGAGGCACCGTTCCGCACGCTGATCGGGGGCTCACGCACCATCGCGCGCGGTCCCAAGGCCCGCCGCGCGCTCCGCAGCCTGGGCCTCGAGCCCGACTGGATGGCCAATCCCGCCGACGGCGCATCGGTCGTCGCCGAACTCCTGGACGGCCCGGTGGCGGGGTCGCGTGTCCTGGTGCAGTGCTCGGGTCCCGAGCCCGACGCCATCTCGGAACCGCTGCGCGAGGCGGGTGCGACGGTGATCGACGCCCATCCGTACGCCATCGCCCTGCCCCCCGACGACCTCCCCGGCCTCGAGCTCATCCGTGCCAGTGCCGCCGGTGACCTGCGGGCCGTCACATTCACGAGCGCGCATGCGGTCCACGGCTTCATGGCACTCGCCGAACGCGCACAGATCGACCGCCCGATCGCCGACGGCGTACTGGTCGTGTCGGTCGGTCACGTGACGACCGGGGCCCTCGCCGACGAGGAGATCGCGGTCGACGTCGAGCCGGAGACACCCCGCATGGGCGCGATGTACCAGGCGCTCGCCGCGCGCCTCGATGGGTGATTCCGCGGAAGTCGTGGAATCACCCATCTCGCCTCCTAATAGCGTCAGCACGACGGGTCAGACAGCGGCGGGCTCCGCCACGGGGGCGCGCACGAAGAGCCCCTCGGTCGCGGTGATCGGCACCGCGCGCTCGACGTCATCGACGACGATGACGTGCTGGTCACCGTCGACCCGGACGGCCGTCACCTCGGTCCCGGGCACGTAGCCCTCGTCGTAGAACCACTTGAGCAGGTCCAGATCGTGCTCGGCAAGCCGGACGATGGTCGCCGTCAGTCCGTCGGCGATGTCGGCGAGGGCGACGAGCTCCTGGTTCTCCTTCTGCTCCGTCGCGGGGTCCACCGGCCACCCGTGCGGACAGCGTTCCGGATTGCCGAGCTTCTCGCCGAGACGGGCCACCATGTCGTCGGTGAACGTGTCGCCGAGAATCTCCGCCTGCTCGTGGCAGTCGCCGGGCGCGTAGCCCATGAAGTCGACCAGGAAGCGCTCGATGATGCGGTGGTTGCGCACGTGATGCTCGGCCTTGGCCCGCCCCTTCTCGGTGAGGACCGTCGCGCGTCGACGCCCGCGCTCGATCATGCCGTCGGCCTCGAGGCGCTTCAGCATCTCGGCCACGCTGGGAGCCGACACACCCAGCATCTCCGCGATGCGGGCGGCGAGTGCGGGCGAGTCACGTACGACCGGTCCGTACTCTCCGACCGGGAACGACAGGAAGTAGATGGTCTCGAGATATTCGTCATATGAATGGTGGCGTGACATACCCATACCTTAGTCTCCTTCTCCCACCCCGGCCACGCCGGACGACCTATCTCAGACTGACATCCAGCATCGGGTCGACCCGATGCCCGGGATCACGCCGCAGCGGTTCCACCAGACGGGTGAGCGAAACACCGTCCGGCATCCGCAGGTCGGGGTCGAGATCCAGCAGCGGCTCGAGCGCGAACCGCCGGTCACGAAGCGACGGGTGAGGGACCACGACGCTCGCGTCGCTCCATCGACCGCCCTCCCACAGGAGGATGTCGATGTCGATGATCCGCGGTCCCCAGCGCACCTGGGGGCGCCGCCCGAGATCACGCTCGATCGCCTTGAGGATCGTCAGAAGACCCGGCGGATCGCCATCGAACCGCACGGCGCAGGCCGCGTTCACGAACTCGGGCTGGTCCACCCCTCCGAGCGGTGCCGTGCGATAGACGCGGCTGACCCCGTCGACGGTCACGCCGCGGAGATCGAGCTCGTCGAGGGCGGTCCGGATCGCGGCGACGGGGTTACCGAGGTTGCCACCGAGCCCGAGCCAGTAGATCATCGCGATCTCCGAACGGTGACCGATGCGAGGGCTCCGAGGGGCAGCCGGAGCTCGGGTTTCTCGATGGTGACGGTCGCGGACGAGACCTGGTCGTCCTCGAGGATACGTTCGGCGATCATGGCCCCGAGGCGTTCGAGCAGATCGACGGGCGGGCCCTCGATCACGTCCCGGACGATCGCGGCCACGCGCCGGTAGTCGATGGTGTCGGCCAGGTCGTCGGTCGACGCCGCCGTGGGCGCCCGCAGGTCGAGTTCGACGGCGACGACGAACCGCTGACCGTCGCGTCGTTCCTCGGGCAGCACCCCGTGGAAACCGGTGCCGGTCATCCCGGCCAGGCGGATGGTGATGCGGTCGGTCATCCTGCGGCCTCCTCGACGGCCGCCCACACGCGGATCGCATCGACGGTCTCACGGACGTCGTGCACACGCAGCACGTCGGCGCCGGCCCGGATCGCCGCCAGCCCGGCAGCCAACGACGCCGGCAAGCGCTCATCCACATCACGGTCGAGCAGATCCCCGAACATGCGCTTACGCGACACGCCGACGACGAGACGCGGGCCGAGGGACCGCAACGCGTCGGTGTTCGCCAGCAGCGCCAGGTTGTCCGGCAGTCGTTTCCCGAAGCCGATGCCGGGGTCGATCAGGATCGCCGACTCGTCCACCCCCGCGCGGACGGCCGCCTCGATGCGCTCGGCAAGGAACGTGCGGACCTCGGCGACGACATCGTCGTAGGACGGAGCGATCTGCATGGTCCGGGGATCGCCCTTCATGTGCATCAGACATATCCCGCATCCGCGGTCGGCGACCAGTTCCAGCATCGCCGGATCCCCTCGCCCCGCGGTCACGTCGTTCACGAGCACAGCACCGCGGTCGATCGCCTGGGACGCGACGACGGACGACGACGTGTCGATCGAGATCGGGATGTGCGGATCGGCCGCCATCGCCTCGAAGACCGGCGCAAGGCGACGGAGTTGCTCGTCCACCGGTACCGGCTGCGCACCGGGACGCGTGCTCTCGGCCCCCACGTCACAGATCGCCGCACCCTCGTGGGCGATTTGCGCGACACGTTCACGGGCTGGGTCCGGCTCGAGATGCCGCCCTCCGTCCGAGAACGAATCCGGCGTGATGTTCAGTATCCCCATGACGCACGGGGACGAGAGCCAGCTGCCGATCACATCGTCCATAGAGACGGCAATCTAACCGGCGGGAACCGACGAGGCACGGCGGGGACGATCGGGGGCCATCGCCGACACCCGGATCTCGTGGGTCGACCGGTCTCCGCGTGAGAGGTGGGTGCGGGCCCGAGCGACGAGGAGCCGGGTGCCGACCGTCAGAACGGCCGGCACCCTCGGACTCAGGACTCGGGGACTGCGGGACCCGTGGTGGGCGGGGTCGCCGCCCGGCGCTCGGCCTCGCGCTCCGCCTCGGCGAGCGCACGCTCGGCCTCGGCGCGCTGCTGGGCGTCCTTCTCGTCGCGCGCGCGGAACACCTCGTCCTCGGTGCGTCCGTCGAGCAGCCCGAGGAACTCCTCGCGCTCGATGGTCTCGCGTCGAAGCAGGATCTCGGAGAGAAGGTCCAGCTTGTCGCGGTGCTCGGTCAGGATCGACCGGGCGCGATCGTGCGCGGACTCGATGATGCGACGGATCTCGGTGTCGATCTCGCGGGCGATCTCGTCCGAGTAATCGGACTCGTGCGAGATCTCACGGCCGAGGAACGGCGCGCCCTGGGCGTGTCCCAGCACGCGCGGGCCGAGCTTGTCCGACATGCCGTAGCGCATCGTCATGGACTTGGCGATCGAGGTGACGCGCTCCAGATCGCTGGACGCGCCGGTGGTGATCTCGCCGAACACGATCTCCTCGGCGGTGCGGCCTCCCAGGGCCATCGCCATGGTGTCTTCGAGCTCGGCCTTCGTCGTGAGGAAACGGTCCTCCTGAGGCATCGACACCGTCACGCCGAGTGCCTGTCCGCGTGCGATGACCGAGATCTTGTGGACCGGATCCGCGTTCGGGAGATAGTGCCCGACCAGCGCGTGACCGACCTCGTGGAACGCCGTGACCCGGCGCTCCTGCTCGCTGAGCAGACGGGACTTCTTCTCGGGCCCGGCGATGACCCGCATGATCCCTTCCTCCAGCTCGTCGTGACCGATGACGCGCTTGCTGCGCCGGGCGGCGAGCAGTGCGGCCTCGTTGACGAGGTTGGCGAGGTCGGCTCCCGTGAAGCCGGGGGTCTGACCGGCGAGCGCGTCGAGGTCGATGTCCTTGACGATCGGCTTGCCCTTGGTGTGCACCCGGAGGATGGCCGCACGGCCGGCGCGATCCGGGCGGTCGACGACGACCTGACGGTCGAAGCGGCCCGGGCGGAGGAGCGCGGGGTCAAGGATGTCCGGACGGTTCGTCGCGGCGATGAGGATGATGTTGTCCTTCGCCTCGAAGCCGTCCATCTCGACGAGCAGCTGGTTCAAGGTCTGCTCGCGCTCGTCGTGACCGCCGCCGAGGCCGGCGCCACGGTGACGTCCGACGGCGTCGATCTCGTCCATGAAGATGATGCAGGGCGAGGAGGCCTTGGCCTGCTCGAACAGATCCCGGACGCGGGAGGCGCCGACACCGACGAACATCTCGACGAAGTCGGAGCCGGAGATGGAGAAGAAGGGCACACCGGCCTCACCGGCGACGGCCCGGGCCAGGAGCGTCTTCCCGGTGCCGGGCGGTCCGAACAGCAGGACGCCCTTCGGGATGCGGGCGCCGAGCGCCTGGAACTTCTTCGGGTTCTCGAGGAACTCCTTGATCTCGTGGAGCTCTTCGACGGCCTCGTCGGCACCGGCCACATCACGGAACGTGATCTTGGGCGAGTCGGCCGTCATGCGCTTCGCCTTGGCCTTGCCGAAGCTCATGACCTTGCTTCCGCCGCCCTGCATCTGGTTGATGAGGAAGACCCAGATCAGGATGATGAGGACGAACGGCGCGAGCGTGAGCAGAACGCCCCACCAGGTGGAGCCCGACCGCGGCTTGATGTCGACGTTCGGGACCTTGGCGTCCTGGATCGACTTGATGAGGGCGTCGCCCTGGTTGTCGAGGAACCCGGTCTCCTTGGACTTGTCCTGACCGTCGACCGTGTAGGTGAGCTTGTTGCGGTCGAGGTTGATCTCCACCGCCGTCACCCGATCGGAGGCAAGTGCCGTGGCGAAGTCGGAGTACCCCGTCTTCGGTTTGTTCGCATCGTTCCCGCTGAAGATCTTCGATGCCACGAAGACCAGCAGCAGGACCATCAGGATGGGAAACGCGGCGCTCTTGAGAAAGCGATTCAGGAGGAGTCCTTAGGAGTATCGACGGTAACGGCGAGGATAGCAGCGCCCCCGTAGTCCCTTCATTCGGGTGCGTTGAACAACGCGATGTAGGGCAACTGACGGAAGTCCTCGTCGAAGTCGAGGCCGTACCCGATGACGAACCGGTCGGGGACCTCGAAGCCGACGTACCGGGGCTCGACGGGAAGCGATCGACGTCCCGGTTTCACCATGAGCGTCGCGAGCTCCAGCGATTCGGGATCACGTGAGTTCAGGTTCTTGATGAGGTACGAGAGCGTGAGGCCCGAGTCGATGATGTCCTCGACGAGCAGGACATGACGCCCCGCGATGGACGTGTCGAGATCCTTCAGGATGCGCACGACGCCGGACGAGTGCACGGATGCCCCGTATGACGAGACCGCCATGAAGTCGAGGTGACAGGGGACGTCCAGACGTCGCACCAGGTCCGCGATGAACGGCAGGGCACCCTTGAGGACGCCGACCACGAGGACCTCCCGTCCCTCGTAGTCGCGCGAGATCTCGGCCGCCAGCTCGGCGACGCGCGCCTGGAGGGTGTCCTCCGGGATGAGCACATCTCCGATTCGTGGATCCTTCACAAGAGCTCCAGTCGCGTCGCGGGGGTGCCGGGCGGGGCGAGCACATCGACCCCGGCACGGTACCCGCTCACCCACACCACATGACCTCCGCACGCGACGACGGGCACCGATGGCCGGCGGTCGGCGGGGACGCCGGCGGCCGCAAGCAGCCGTCCGACGGCCTGGCGCCCGCCCCCCGCAAGGGCGATGCGGTCGCCCGGGCGTGGACCGCGCACGGTGAGCGCGCCGTCGATCTGCAGATCGACCCGGTCGGGGTCGGGGGCCTCGGCCACCGAGCGCGAGGCACGGATGATCCGATCGCCGTATCGGACCTCGCCGGGAACCCCCAGTCGAACGGGATCCGGTGGCGGGGAGGCGACCGCCTCCGCGACCAGCTCACCGCGCCAGACGGTGATTCGCCCGCCCTCGACGTCCCGGGAACCGTTCCCCCGCCGTGCGAGCGCAAGCGCCTCACGCACCCAGACCGCGTCGGCCGCGATGCCCGCGTCGGCGAGCAGACGGCGCACAAGGAGGCGCTGCAGCGGGACATCCTCGTGGCGAAGACGCTCCAGGTCCAGACCGGTGGCCGTGGCGCAGCGTGCCGACGCCGCATCGACGAGTGCGCCGATCAGAGCACCCTCGTCGTCGAGCAGCTCGGCGAACCGGGTGACCGCACGATCGGCCCCGGGGTGTACGTCGAGAAGGGCGGGAAGGAGTCCGCTGCGGACCCGCACACGGGCAAAACGGGTGTCGTCGTTCGACGGATCGTCCACGTACACCACACCGTTCGCCGCACACCACGCACGCGTCTCGTCCCGGCTGACGGCGAGCAGCGGCCGCGTCACGGCGCCCTGTGCCCGCATGCCGACGGCACCGTCGCGTCCGGTGCCGCGCGCGATCCGGAAGAGCACGGTCTCGGCCTGGTCGGTCGCCGTGTGCCCGGTCACGATGCGGTCGAACCCCTCGGCCGCGGCCACGCGGCGAGCCTCGTCGCGCCGCGCGTCGCGGGCGCGTTGCTGCACCGCGGCACCGGGTGCGAGCCCCAGGCGGCGTGTGATGACGGGGACGCCGAGCGCGTCACCGGCGGCGCGCACCAACTCGACCTCGTGGAACGCGTCGGGGCGCAGACCGTGGTCGAACGTCAGGACCCCGATGCGCCCGCTGTGGATCCGGGTCATCACATGGAGCAGGCACATCGAGTCGGCGCCACCCGACACCATGAGAAGGAGCGCATCCGACGGACGGATGAGGTCACGCTCGGCGATGAACCGGGAGATCCGCTCCTCGATGGGCAGGGCCATGGTCGTAGTGTGCCGGACGCACGACGTGAGCCCGACGATCACCCCTCCACGACGCGCTTGAGACGTCCGAGGCGGCGGTCCCAGGCCCGTTCGGCCTCGCGCACCCATGTGGCAGCCTCGTCGAGCGCCCCGTCACGCAGACGCCATGAGACGGTCCGCCCGCTCCCGGGCAACCGCTCGACGATCCCCGCGTCGTCGAGGATCGACAGGTGCTTCGCCACCGCCTGGCGACTGATCGGAAGGGCCCCGGCCAGCTCGGGCACGCTGATGCTCCCCTGCCGCAGGAGCGTCTCCACCATGCCCCGGCGCGTGGGGTCGGCCAGAGCGGCGAACACCGGACCGATGTCGCTCACGCCATCTCCTCGCCCCGGGCCACGCACGCCGTCCACGATGTGCGGGTCATGCGAGAGCCGGTGTGAGGGCCATCGCCAGACGCGCGGTCGGCACCACGGGTCGGCTCTCGATCACGACGACCCGGCTCCCGGCCGGGGCGGCGACCACGAGGAACTCGACGCGTGTGGGCTCCGATGCCGCGGCGTCGTCGTCCCACCACCACCAGACGAGCCGGTGCGGACGTTCGGCGCTCTCGACCACGATGGAGTGCGCCGCCTCGTCCAGCCACCGATCGCGCCCCTCCGATGTGGCGATCGCCTCCCAGACCTCGTCCGGGGAGGCCTCCACCTCGATCTCCCGACGTACCGACATGATGCCTCCTTTGACAACCACTTGGTTGCTATTGTCGTTGACAACCTTCTAGTTGTCGAAAGGATAGCAATGTCCCTCGTCCCCACGGTGATCGAGCAGAGCGCGCACGGCGAACGCGCCCTCGACATCTACTCCCGGCTGCTCAACGAGCGCATCGTCGTCCTCGGCCAGGCCGTCGACGACCAGGTCGCCAACCTGATCGTGGCGCAGATGCTCCACCTCGAGAGCGAGGATCCCGAGAAGGACATCTCGCTCTACATCAACTCGCCGGGCGGGGTGGTCTACTCGGGCCTGGCGATCTACGACACCATGTGCTTCGTGCGTCCCGACGTCCGCACCATCTGCTTCGGCGTCGCCATGAGCATGGGCTCGCTGCTCCTTGCCGGCGGGGCTCCGGGAAAACGCATGGCGCTCCCCAACAGCCGGATCCTCATCCATCAGCCCTCGGGAGGTTTCCAGGGCCAGGCCAGCGACATCGCCATCCACGCCCGTGAGACCCTGGACCTCCGTTCGCGGATCGACGCCATCTACGCCCACCACACGGGACAGACCACCGAGCGGGTTCACGACGACATGGACCGCGACCGCTTCTTCACCGCCCAGGAGGCCGCCGAGTACGGGCTGATCGACCAGGTGATCGCCACGCACGAGATCCAGAGGCAGACGACGGGCTTCGATCGCCCCTCCGAGGCGGACGGTTGATCCTCCGCGAGCCGAAGTAGTGTCTCGCATCGATGCCACTCCACCTCGAGACCGCACGGGCGAAACAGGCACCCCTCGTCCTCTGCCCCGGCGACCCGGACCGGGTACGGCTGGTCGCCCGCGATCTCCTGGACGGGGCGGAGGTCGTGACGGAGGCCCGCGGCCTCGTGGGTGTCACCGGGCTGTTCGACGGCGTCCGCGTCACGGTCCAGGCGACCGGGATGGGAGGGGGCAGCACCGGCATCGTCGTGAACGAGCTCATCGAACTGGGCGCCCGCGTCCTGATCCGAGCGGGCACGGCCGGGGGCCTCCAGCGCCATCTGCGATCCGGAGACCTGGTCGTCGCTGAAACGGTGGTCGCCGACGACGGTGCCGGGCTCGCGATGGCCGGGACCGTTCCGCAGTCACTCGACGGTGAGGTGACGTCAACCTTGGACGAGGTGGCCCGCACCACCGGACGCCGCACGCACCGGGGCCCGGTGGTGTCGACGGACCTGTTCTACGATCTTGAGCCGGGACGCAACGAGGCCTGGGAGGCACGCGGGCTCCTCGCCGTCGAGATGGAGGCCGCGGTCATCGCGAGCGTCGCTGCGCGCCACGGGGCGCGGGCGGGGTGCGTCCTGGCGGTGTCGAACACGCTCGTGGGCCCCGACAGCGGGTGGGTCGGCGTCCGCGAACGTCAGGCGGCCGCGATGGACGCCTGTCGCGCCGGCCTGGAGGCGCTCACCCGGTCGGCGTAGACCGGGAGCGCTCCGACCGCTCCCAGAACCACGCGAGCAGGCCGAGGACACCGATGGCGAGGTCGAAAGCCCCCATCCGGTCATTGCGCCCGAAGATGTCGGCGGATCCGTCGCCCAGCACGAATTCGAGGAGGCCGAACACCGTGAATCCGATCCCTCCGAGGAACGCGGCCGACCGGGTGGCCGTGAGCGATCCGAGCACGGCGATGAGCACGAGCCCCGCAACGAAGTGAAGGAGGTGCGTGAGCGGGCTCCCGGTGAACCCGAAGACCGGAACACCCTCGTGACCGACGAAATCCGTGAAGTGCCCGCGGAAGAGGCCCAGCATCCCGGCGACGAACAGGGCGCCGCCGGCCCAGCGAACCCATCCGACGAGGGCACGGCGAGGAAGCGACGTCATCATGCGGCGCCATCCTCCGTCAGACGACGGACGGTGACCGCGGTGGCATATCCGAGGACGGCGCCCGACGCGATGTCCGCCGGATCGTGACGACCGGATGTGATGCGACCGGTCACGCCGACCAGTGCCACGACACCGAGGATCGCACCCAGCCCGGGTCGCGCACGTGCGACCGTGGTGACGATCGCCGCCGACGCCGCGGCGTGCCGACTCGGGAATCCGGGGGCGCCATCCACGGGGCGTGGTCGCCCGATGAGCCTCCGCAGACGCCCGGCAAGGAGCGCCGCGACCGTGGCGGCGAAACCGGCGCGCACGCCGATCCGCCGCTCACGCGGAAGGATCACGAGGAGCGCGACGACGCCCCGGAAGACCGGGCTGAGTGCGCGCGCCGCCAGCGCGAGCGCGCGAGCGGGCTCCGCACGACCGGCGACCGTACTGCGAATGTGGTTTCCGACCTTTCGGTCCAGTGCCCCGAGCCGCGTCACGCGCCCGATTATGCCTCACGCATCCGCCGGCACCGCAGCGCGAGGCCTCTCCGGGTGACGGGTCAGCCGGCCTGCCGGTGGTCGGAGCGTTCGTGGACGCCCTCCGCGGCGACGCTCACGCGATTGCGTCCGCGCCCCTTGGACAGGTAGAGCGCGCGGTCGGCGCGTTCCACGAGATCCTCGGGGCCGTCACCGGTCCGCAACGACGCGACGCCCACGGAGACGGTGCGTCCGTCGCGGCGTCCGCCTCCGACCTCGACGTCCAGTCGCTGGACGGCGCGGCGCACGCGTTCGGCCACCTCGACCCCCATGTCGGTGGCTCCCGGGATGAGGAGTGCGAACTCCTCACCGCCGAAGCGCGCCACGATGTCCGTGGAACGACGCTCCTGTGCGAGCACGTCACCGACAGCCGCGAGAAGTTCGTTGCCGGCGGCGTGACCGTGCGTGTCGTTGAACGACTTGAAGTGGTCCAGGTCGATCAGGACCAGAGACAGCGAACCCCCGTAGCGCACGGTGCGTGAATACTCCCGCGCCAGGGCATCCGAGAAGTAGGCGAAGTTGTAGAGACCGGTCAGCCGGTCCCTCAGTGACTCCCCTGACACCCGGTCCAGGGTGCGGGCGACCTTCATGTACCGGGCACCGACGAAGATCCCCGCGAGCGCGAACCCGGCGAGTCCGGCCACCACACCCAGAAGCGACACGGTTCCCTCGATCGCCAGGTGGACGCCGACGCCCACACCGGCGACCAGCGCCACGCCCATCCCCCACCAGCCGGCGACGGGGACCGCCAGGACCATCGGGACCGCGATGATCACCCACAGGGCGGGCGCCACCAGGAGCAGCCCGACGGACGCCGCGATGAGCGCGACGAACGCGATCCGCGGGCGCGATCCCGATGCCATCCCTGTGGTGGTATGTCGTCTCAAGAGCTGAACCTCGTCGCGTACCGGGCACCCGTCCCCGAAGGATCTCCGAAGAATACGGTCACCTTCCACGGAAAACGTGGTGACTCCTGCCGACGAATCCCGTCCCATATCCCCCTGACACCGGATCCGAGTCACGACGGACAGGTGCGAACAGCACTTATATGTCAACATTCCGCGTCGGGCCCCCTACCCCTCTACACTCCGGGCCCATCCCACAACGGAGGAAGAAACGCATGGACAGAATCCCCGTCGGCGTCGTCGGCGCCGGAGTCATGGGCAGTGAGATCGCCCAGGTCTTCGCCGCAGCCGGCCACGAGGTGTCGCTCATCGATGTCGACCCCGCCGGACTCGAACGAGGCATCGCCCATGTCGCGGGGATCTGTGCCCGTCGCGTGAAGCGCGGCAAGATGGACCAGGAGACCGCGGACGCGATCACGGCCAGGGTCACCGGTTCCCCGTCCGCCGAAGCCCTCGCCTCGTGTCAGATCGTCGTCGAGGCCGTCCCTGAGGTCATGGCGATCAAGGAGGCCGTGTGGGCCGGCATCGAGGCCAACGCCCCGAGGGATGCAATCCTCGCCTCCAACACCTCCGGTCTTTCCATCAGTTCCATGGCGGCACTGACCACGCGGCCGGGCAATGTACTGGGCATCCATTTCTTCAACCCGGCCAGCGTGATGAAGCTCGTCGAGGTCATCCGCGGCGAGGGGACCGACGAAGGCGTCTTCGACCGGGCCGTCGAGCTGATCTCCTCGCTGGGCAAGACGCCCGTCCGGGTGGCGGAGTGCCCCGGCTTCCTCGTGAACCGCGTCCTCCTTCGGGCGCTGTCCGAGGCCTACCGCTACGCGGACGAGGTGGGAGCGGGAGCGACGTCCGCCGACGCCGCGGTTGCCGACGGCCCGGCACCGATGGGTCCGTACACCCTCGGTGACCTCATCGGGCTCGACACGATGCACCACATCCAGCAGGACCTGCTGCGCGAGTACGGGAACCGTTTCGAGGCCGGAACATCGCTGGGTGCGACGGTCGAGCGCGGCGAGCTCGGTCAGAAGTCCGGCACCGGGTTCGTCGTCGGCAAGCCCGAGGCCCCGGCCGACGAGCACGGTGCAGCCGTCGCAGAGCGCTACTACCTGGGTGCCTTCGACGAGGCGTGCCGCTGCGCCGAGGAGAACGTGGCCGAGATCTCGGACATCGACCTGGCCATGGTGCTCGGAACCGGGTGGAGCGTCGGACCGCTCGCGTGGGCCGACGGCGAGGGCCTGGAGTCGATCAAGACCCGCCTCGAGGCGCTCGGCGGGGAGTTCGCACCGCGCCAGATCCTGCTCGACCGGATCGCATCGGGCACGCCTTTCATCGCCTCCTGATGCATCATCGGTGATGCCGGCACGCTCCGTGGCCGGCATCACCCCGCCCGCGACCTGGAACCCACATGACCCGTCCCTCCCCGCACCCCGAGCTGACCGGCCGGTCCGTTCTCACCCTCCGCAACCACTCCGCCGAGGCCGTCGAGGCCGTGCTCACCCTGTCGGCCGAGCTCAAGGCCACACCGCGCCGCGACTGGCCGGACTGGCTGGCCAAGCGGACCGTCGCCATGATCTTCGAGCGCAACTCGACACGCACCCGTGTGGCCTTCGAGACGGCGACCACGCTCCTCGGAGGACACGCGATCTACCTGTCCTCAGGTGACACACAGCTGGGCCGCGGAGAGGCCCTTGAGGACACCGCTCTCATCCTGTCCGGGCTGGTCGACGCCGTCGTGCTTCGCACGGGACCGCACCAGAAGCTGGTGGACCTGGACCGCTACGGATCCATCCCGGTCATCAACGCGCTCACCTACGACCACCACCCGTGCCAGGGTCTGGCCGACGCGCTCACGCTCCGCGAGCACTTCGGGGACCTCCGCGGCCTGCGGGTCGCATACGTGGGCGACGGCAACAACTGCTTCATCTCGCTGGCCATCGTCGGCGCCAAGCTCGGCATGGACGTCACCTGCGCGTGCCCCGAGGGATACGACCCGGATCCGGATCTCGTCGCAGCGGCGGACGCCGACGCACGTGCCCACGGCGGATCGGTCACCGTGATGCGCGACCCGGTGGAGGCCGTGCGGGATGCGCGCGCCGTCTACACCGACACCTGGGTCTCGATGGGAGACGAGGAGCAGGAGGCCGAGAGGGTCCGGGCGCTCGGCGCCTACAAGGTCGACGAGACCCTCATGGGACACGCCGCGTCCGATGCGATCGTCATGCACCCCCTCCCCGCCCACCACGACGTCGAGATCTCGTACGACGTGCTTCACGGACCGCGGTCGGCGGTGTGGCAGGAAGGGCACAACCGGCTCTACACCCAGGCGGCGCTTCTGAGCTACGTGCTGGCGGAGTAGGCGCGGGGTCTGGGAGGGGGTGAAGGGTGGTAGCGCGCCCCTGCCGTTGGTCCTCCGGGGCGCAGCCCTGGGACTGGCGGAAGGGCTATCCACCCACCGGTCTATCCCCCCACCCACCCCGGCCAACCGCCAGTCCCCGGGCTTCGCGCGGGGCCTCACATTCGGCCGGGGGAGGTTGGGTGGATGGGTGCGGGCCCACGCGCACCTGCCGTTGATCCTTCACAACGCATCCGAGGACCGACACTCAGCCCGTGTACGGCAGGTACCGGCTGAGCCCGCACCCAACCACCTGCGAAAGATCAGCACGAGAGGCCCGACGCAGGAGGGACTGGCGGTTGGCCGGGGCGGGCGGGGGGATTAGCCCACCGCCAGTCCCTGAATACGCAACCAGGGACCAACGCTTCTCCATGTACGGCAGGACCGACTAAGCCCGCACCCAACGGGGTGCGAATGATCGTCACGAGAGGCCCGACGCAGGAGGGACTGGCGGCTGGACGGGGCGGGCGGGAGGATCATTGTCATCCGCCAGTCCCCAGGCTTCGCGCGGGGCCTCACGTGCGGCTTGAATCGTGGAACGTTGGGTGCGACTTACGCGCACCCGTCGTTGAGTGTCTACACAGCCGAGGGTCTGGCGTTTCCGTTTCTTCGACATGATGAGTGATCCCGTGCCACGATGCGGGGCCAGATCATGATCCCGATCCACGACGACAACCCGACGCGCAGGATCCCGATCCTCACGATCCTGCTGATCGTGATGAACATCGGCATATTCGTCTATCAGACGACAAAGCCGAGCCCGGATCTGATCCCGGTGGCCGAGTTCTCGAAGACGGAGTCGGGGATGATCTGCCGCAACGGCGTCGTACCGGACCGCCTCCTCGACGGCACGATCGATCAGGACGAACTGGCCTTCCGGCTCTGCGCCGAGGCGAACGCGGAGCGACCCCGCGTGGCCACGCTGGTGACCCACCAGTTCGTCCATTCGGACCTGCTCCATCTCGTGGGCAACCTCATCTTCCTCTGGGTGTTCGGCAACAACGTGGAGGACCGCCTGGGACGACTGCGCTTCCTGCCCTTCTATCTCCTCTGCGGGATGATCGCGGCGATCGGCCAGGCGTTCATGGACCCCGGATCCGGGAGCGCCCTCATCGGCGCGTCCGGAGCGATCAGCGGGATCCTGGGCGCGTACCTGCTGCTCTTCCCCCGTGCGCGGGTGTTGACGCTGGTGACCGTGATCCCGCTGCGGCTGCCCGCGTGGCTCGTGCTCACGGCCTACATGGCCTTCCAGTTCCTGTTCATCTCGAACGAACAGAGCGGGGACGGCGGAGGCGTGGCCTACGGCGCCCACATCGTGGGCTTCATCACCGGGTTCCTCCTGATACGTCCGTTCCTGATCGGCCGTCGGACACCACGACCACCGCGGGGAACGCCCGTTACCTGGACACCATGACCGACCTCCGCGGCCGGGCGTTCGCGGGTGCATGTCGAACCGGTCGTCCCGTGGCGGGCGTCGCGGACGAACGACGACAGGCAGCATGGC
This sequence comes from uncultured Bifidobacteriaceae bacterium, assembly GCA_964531025.1. GTDB lineage: Bacteria > Actinomycetota > Thermoleophilia > Miltoncostaeales > Miltoncostaeaceae > CALMEC01. The sequence goes on from CAZHDY010000003.1 coordinate 224,461, forward strand.
GGTCATCACACCGTCACCATCGGGCAACGGATCGTCCGCACACACGAACGGCCGGACCCGACGGCACATCCCACGAAGGCGAACCGTGACCGAACCGACCGACGTCGACTGGACCTACCTGACCTGGGCACCCCACCAGCCTCAGGCTGACCTGATGGTGAACCTCCTGCGTGCACACGACATCCCCGCCTTCCATCGACGGGCCGCCCGCGCCGACGTCCCCGACTTCATGGGCGCGGGAGCACGCGACATCCTGGTCCCGCGCGGAGATCTCGAGACGGCCCGCGAGGTCCTGGAGCCCGCGACGGATGACAGCCCGGAGGTGTGACCGGCACCTCACAACGTCGCGGTCGACCGTCCTCGGGAAAGGCACCAAATACGCGTCGAGCCACCCGAGGGTGGCTCTGACGTGAGCAGATGCTGCCGCCCTGCTCGAGCGGTGTGTGCCCGACCAGCATGGCAGGTCGCGGTATCGAATCGCAAGTCATCTGCAATGCCCGATGCGAATCCGCGACAATGAGGCGATGAGCGCCACCCTGCACATCACGACCGCCCTCTCGACGAGCCCCGATGCGGTCACCGCCATGCGCACGGCGTGCGAGGAGATCGTGGAGGCGATGGACGGCCGGCCCGTCAGCCTCGCCCTGGTCTTCGTCTCGCATGATCTCGCCGGAGATCCGTGGACGCTCCTCGAGGAGGTGCAGCGGCTCCTTCATCCCGAACACCTGGCGGGTACCGTGACCGACGCGGTCATCGCCGACGATCGCGAACTCGAGGGAACCCCCGGGATCGTCGTATGGGCGGCGCACCTCCCCGGCGCGGAGGTGGAGGTCGCGCGATTCGTCAGCGATCCTGACGCCACACCGACCTTCGTCGGGTTCTGGCCGGAGTGGATCTCGGACGAGCCGGACGCGACGCTCATCGTCCTGTCGGATCCGTTCACGTTCCCCATCGACGTGCTGCTGGCCGAGCACCGACACGCCGCGTTGCCTCCCATCGTGGGTGGACAGGCATCGGGTGGAACGCGCGGTGGAGAACACGTGCTCTTCCTCGACGACGACATCCACTTCGACGGCGCCGTCGGAGTCGCGGTCTCCGGCCTGGCCACGATCCCGTTCGTGGCACAGGGAGCGACGCCGGTGGGGCCCGACATGGTGATCACTGCGGGAGGGGGTACGGTCATCGAGGAGTTGGCAGGAGTTCGCGCATATGACCGACTCATGATGATCCTGGATGAGATGGGTAGCGACGACACACCGTTCACCGGTGCGCCGATGCTCGGCATCGTCATCAATGAGAACGTCCCCGAGTACACACGTGACGACTTCCTCGTGCGTTCCCTTCAAGGTCATGATCCGGCGACCGGTGCGATTCACGTCGGCGAACACATTCGCGTCGGACAGACGGTTCGTCTGCATTCCCTGAGCGGTGAGGCCGCGGACGAGGATCTTGCCCTCGCCCTCCGGTCCGCACAGGACGCCGTCGGAACACGTCGGGTGGCGGGAGGCCTGCTGTTCACCTGCAACGGTCGGGGCCGGCGCCTCTTCGGCTCGTCCGATCACGATGCCGAGGCCGTTTCGGCCGCCTTCGGCGCGCCGTTCGCGGGCATGTTCGCGAACGGTGAGATCGGTCCCGTGTCGGGCGAGACGTTCCTGCACGGTTTCACGGCTTCATTGTTGGTGTTCGTCCAACCGGACTGACATACACAGGTGACGGCACCGGTAGCCTGCGAACAAAATCACTATAGTTGTGTCCGCATCGTGCCATGATGGTATCTCCGGGACGGTGGATCGACGACAGAGACGGGGGGAATGGACGTCCCCGCCACTGCAATTTCAGAATCGAGGATGGACGATGGCAAACGAAAAGCCAGCACGGGGAAGCATCGGCAACGAGATCTTCGAAGAGGTCGAGCGCCTTGTCGCCGGAGGGATGAATAAGTCCCAGGCTTTTAATGAAATATCCGAGCGGACCGGACGTGAATCCGGAACCGTCGCGGCCAACTACTACCGTGTCGCGCGTCAGCGCGGTGCGGACCTCCGTCCCCGACGGCGGCGTGGTGAAACCGGACGCGTATCCGGAGGCGGAGACGTACAGGCGGCACTCGCACGCGTGACGCAGGCCGTCGACGAACTGGCGCGGGCCATCCGTAAGCAGGACGCCGAGATCAAGAAGCTCCGCGAGGAGAGTTCCGGGCTGGACGAGATCCGTCGTCTCGCCCGACGACTCAAATAGCGGGGTCCACGGGGCGCTTCACTCCGGATCGCGACAGCACATCGGTGACGTCCGCCAGACCGACGGGTGGACCGACGAGTTCCGCGACCGGTACCGGCGGGCACGTCAGCAGAGCGAGAGCCTCCCGGACCGCTGCCGGAGTGTGATGGTACGTCCCGGTGATCCGAAGCGCGCCGTAGTGAAGGGGTTCCGTCGGCAGTGACACATCACTTCCGACGGGGCACCCTCCGTAGAACACAACCTCACCGCCGCGCCGGGCGATCTGTACAGCGATCCGCCAGGTCTCAGGCCGACCGATGGCCTCGATCACAACGTCGGCACCCCGACACCCCGGCGTGAGATCACGTACACGACCGATCCCCTCAGCGTCCCGCGGCGCGTCGGCAACAGCCGTCGCACCGAAACGCAGCGCACGTTCCCGTCGCTCCGGATGGGGGTCGCAGACGACCACCGCACAGCCGCGCTGCGACAGCCGGGCCGTGAGCAGCTGCCCCTGGACACCACCACCGAGCACCACGACGGTGTCCCCGGTCGATGCCTGCGACCGGTCCGCGCCGTGCACGGCACAGGCGAGCGGCTCGATCATCGGAGCCAACCGGGGATCCAGATCCACGGGACGCGGAATCATGTTGACGGCCACGATGCGCGCAGGAACACGCACCCGCTCGGCAAATGCGCCCCAGAGGTAGACGAGGTCGTCGCACAGGCTGAACTCGTCGCGCCCGCACCAGAAGCACTCGCCACAGGGCGCCGAGTTCGCGACCACGACGGCGTCGCCGACGTCGACCACATCCGCCCCCTCCCCGATCTCGATGACGCGGCCGGTCACCTCGTGCCCGATCGGCGTGGGACACGGACCGATGGCGGGGTGGCGCCCGCTGCGCATGATCTTCGCGTCGGTCGCACATGTCATCGCGAATTCCGTGGCGATGATGACCTCCCCGGGTGCCGGATGCGGGTCCGGAACCTCCTCGAGGCGCACGTCGCCGGGGCCGTGGAGTCGGAGGGCGCGCACGGGCTGAACGTAGCAGGTGGGTGCTCGGTCGGATTGCGCGTTACCTGCCGTTGATTCCTCCGTGCCTACCGGGGACCTTGGGTGCGGGTGTACGCGGTTGGATTCCCTGAACCGTCAACGCTGCCGTAGGGGGCGGTGGGCTATCCACCCACCCGCCCCGGCCAACCGCCAGTCCCCGGGCTTCGCGCGGGGCCTCACATACGGCCGGTGTCGTTGGTGGATGGGTGCGGGTGTACGCGCACCCGCCGTGGCCAACCGCCAGACTCCCAATGCAATTAGGATGCGAGTAATGGCGACGACCCAACCGGGATTCCCGGTTCATCTGCAGGAGATGGTGGACGCGTACCTCCCCGCCATCGACTTCCTCTCCGGCGATCGATGGCTTGGCGAGGACACCGACGGAGTACAGGGCCTCATCGAGGCCATGCGGTACTCGCTGCTGGCCGGCGGAAAGCGCGTGCGCCCGGTGCTCTGCCTCGCAACGGCGGAGGCACTGGACCTCGATCCCCGCGGGCTGCTGCCCACGGCGGCGGCCCTCGAGCTGATCCACACCTATTCGCTCATCCACGACGACCTCCCCGCCATGGACGACGACGACCTGCGCCGCGGGCGACCCACCTGCCACCGGGTCTTCGGTGAGGACATCGCTATCCTGGCCGGCGATGCGCTCTTCGCGGAGGCCATGCGGCTCGTGTGTGACCACCAGACGTCACCCCCCGAGATCCGTCTGAGCATCGTGTCGGAGCTGGCCCGGGCGTCCGGAGTGGCCGGAATGGTCGGTGGTCAGTATCTGGACCTGCGTGATCACGGTGCGACCTCGGCCGATGCGCTCCGCCAGGTGCACCTGCTGAAGACGGGCCGCCTGATCGCGGCGTCCGTGCGTTGCGCGGTCGAGGCCGGCAGGCCGGCCGCCGACGTCGCCGCTGCCCTGGACGGCTACGCGCGCGAGATCGGGCTTCTCTTCCAGATCGTCGATGACATCCTGGACGTGGCGGGCGACACCACCGTCCTCGGCAAGTCCACCGGGTCCGACGAGCGGCAGGGCAAGGTGACCTACGTCAGCGTGCACGGCCTCGACGAGGCCCAGAGCCTGGCGACCGCCTGTCACCGCCGTGCGCGCGCCTTCCTGGACGAGGTTCCGGGATCCACGGCGGACCTCTCGGCACTCACCGACATGATCTACGCGCGAAGCAACTGACCATCCATGAGTGACGCACCACAGACAGACTTCCTCCGGGAGGACGAGCACACCGCATGGATGGCCAGCGGCCTCGGTGCATACCGGTTCGAGCACCGGGCACTGCCCGAGACGGATCTCGCGGACATCTCGACGGAGGTCACCCTCTTCGGTCGGCGTCTGTCGGCACCCATCGTCATCGCCCTGGCATCCGAGGGACGTTCGCGTAGCCCCCTGGCCGCGCGCACTCTCGTGGGCGCCGCGGAGGCCGCTCGGGTGGCCATCGATATCGGCACCGTCCCCGAGGGGAAGGACGACCGCGAGGCGACAGCCGGACTGCGCGACATCGCGCGGGACATCCCCCTTATCGTCAGTATTCCCCTTTCGCAGCTCCGCGGCTCGGATGCGGTCGACGTCTGCCGCGATGCGGCGTCGGTTGTGGCCGCCGATGCGCTCGTCATCCGTGCGGATCCCACGGCCGATGTGCTCACGCTGGGGAACAGAGCGCGCTTCGCCGGTACGCGAGAGATCATCGCGGGCGTCGTCACCGCCCTGGACATCCCGGTGCTCGTGGGCGAGAGTGGCCACGGCATCGGTCGCCGGACAGCCACAGCGCTCGCCGCCACGGGCGTCGCCGGCATCGACACCGCCGGACGGGGCGGACGTCCGCGCGAGACGAACCAGCGGACCGACGACCCGGTCCTGGACCGTGTCATCGCCGAGTTCTCCGACTGGGGGCTCTCCACGGCCGAGAGCATCATCCAGTCCCGCGAGGGCTTTCCGGACGGCCTCGTCGTCGCATCCGGAGGGCTCCGCGGAGGAGTGGACGTGGCCACGTCCATCGCTCTCGGTGCCGACGCCGCCGGCATCGGGATCCCCCTGGCCCGCGCGGCACAGGTCTCGCGGCACGCGGTCGAGGACCGGCTCCGTGCCACGATGGAATCGCTCCGCATCGCGATGCTCCTGGCGGGCGCCCGGGACATCCCCGCGCTCCAGGCCACGACGCTCCTCACACGCGGAGACGCATGAGTCGCGTCTCATCCCCCGTGGACGGCGCGGTTCGCGACGCCGAGATCATGACGCGTCGCCACGACGAGAACTTTCCGGTGCTCTTCGCACTGCTGCCGCGCGAGCAGCGCCGTCACATGCGCATCATCTACGCGGTCTGTCGGACCATCGACGACATCGGCGACGCGGGGCCCGACGACACCACGGCACGCCGCGCCGCCTTGGACGCGTTCGAGGCGGACATGGAGCGGTGTTTCGTGCGCACCGGTACACCCGACCATCCGGTCCTCGTGGCGCTGGCCGAGACGGTTCACTCCGTCGACCTGCCCGCCGATCCCTTCCACCGGCTCATCACGGCGAACCGCATGGACCAGGAGCGCCGCCGCTGGGAGGAGTACTCGGATCTGATCGACTACTGCCGTCACTCCGCCACCCCCGTGGGTGAGCTCGTGCTCGCAGTGCTCGGTGTCCGGGACGACACATCGGTGGCCCTGTCCGACGAGACCTGCATCGGCCTCCAGCTGGTGAACTTCTGGCAGGACGTCCGCCGTGACCACGACGACAACGGACGTATCTACATCCCGCAGAACGACATGCGCATCTTCGGTGTGACCGACGCCGACATCGCCGCGCCATCGGCGTCGCGTCCGGTCAGGGATCTGATCGCCCTACAGGTCGATCGTGCGCGCACCCACCTGGAGGCCGGAGCCCGGCTCGTCCGGCGGGTACCGCGGCGGGCGCGCCTCGACATCCGGATGTTCACCGCGGCCGGTCTCGCCCTCTGCGACGCGATCGCGGCACAGGACTTCGACACGCTGGCACACCGCCCCGCACCCGGTCGACGGGGACGTATCAGGATCGCCGGCCGCGTCCTCACCCACCTCGTCGGGAGGAGACCGTGAACACGGACGACGCCTACCGCATCTGCCGCGAGACCACGCGTGCGGCCGCGCGCAACTTCTACTACGCGTTCGTGCTCCTCCCCGAGCCGCGGCGGTCGGCCATCTATGCGCTGTACGCATTCGCGCGACGCGCCGACGACTCGGTCGACGATGCACCCGATCCGGAGCGCGCGGAGCACGACCTGAACGACCGCCGGGCAGAGATCGCCGCCATCTATGGGGGCGAACCCGGACAGGATCCGGTACTGGTCGCACTCGCCGACGCCGTCCGCCGTTTCGCCATTCCTCGGGAACACCTCGACGATCTGCTGGACGGAATGGAGATGGACATCGCGACGACGCGATACGACACCTACGCCGACCTCGAGCTCTACTGCGACCGCGTGGCCGCCGCTCCGGGCCTGGCGAGCCTCCACATCTTCGGATTCTCGGATCCCGACGCCCCCCGGCTGGCGCGTGAGCTGGGCATCGCCATGCAGCTGGTGAACGTGTTGCGTGACGTGGCAGAGGATGCCGAGCGGGATCGCATCTACATCCCCCGTGAGGCGCTCGCCGCACACGGCGCCACCGAGGAGGACGTGCTCGGCGGCCGGCTCACGACGGAGCTACGTCGCGTCTTCGAGGCCCACGCCGCCACGGCCCGCCAGGCCTTCGCCACGGCGCAGCCACTGGGTGGTCTCCTCGATCGACGCGCGCGGAGTTGCGTGACCATGCTGGGCACCACCTACCGGGCGATTCTCGATGAGATCGAGAGGGCCGGCTTCGACGTCTTCCGTTCGCGCGCACGTCTGTCCACCCCGCGGAAGTTGCGCCTCATGTCCGGATCCGTCGTCGCCGGGTGGACCTCGTGAACGACCGCGTGGTGGTGTGCGGCGGTGGGCTGGCGGGCATGGCGGCAGCCGCGGAGGCAGCGCTTCTGGGTGCCAAGGTGACGCTGATCGAGCGACGGCCCTTCCTCGGAGGACGGGCCTTCAGCTATCGCGACGAGTTCGGGATCGACATCGACAACGGACAGCACGTGTTCCTCGGTTGCTGCACGGCCTATCGCGCCTTCATCCGTCTGATCGGCGCCGAGCACAACGTCGTCTTGCAACCGGGCCTCTCGGTCGAGGTCCGCCTGCGCGACGGGGAGGTCGGCCGCCTGGAGGCCGCCCGCTTCCCGGCACCGCTGCATCTGCTGCCGTCGTTCTCCCGGTACCCGTTCCTCTCGAAGCGTGAGAAGTCGGGCATCGTACGGACACTGCTCGCACTGCGCGCCATGTCGGAGAACGGCCGTCGAAGCCTGGACGACATGAGCTTCGGCGACTGGCTCCGCGAGCACGACCAGGGGCCGCAGGCGATCGACCGCTTCTGGGATCTGATCATCCTTCCGACATGCAACGATCGCAGTGACCGGGTGAGTGCGGCCATCGGCGCATTCGTCTACCGCGAGGGGATCCTGAAGAACCGCACCGGGTCAGCCATCGGGTGGTCACGTGTGGGTCTCTCGGCACTGGTCGACGGTCCCTTCCGCGCCTTCCTGGCCCGTCACGGCGGCGAGGTGCGGACCGGGCACGGCATCGTCCGGGTGGAACCCGACGAGGTGACCCTAACGGACGGTGAGGTGGTCCCCGCCGACGGCGTCATCCTGGCCCTTCCTCCCGACCGGGCGATCGCCGTGGCACCGGATGCGGTGCGCGACCCGCACCTCGGGACGTCGCCCATCGTGAACGTCCATGCGTGGTTCGACCGCCCGGTCATGTCCGAGCCCTTCGCCGCGATCGTCGACAGCCCGGCGCAGTGGATCTTCAACCGTTCGGGGATGGACCTGGCCGCTCCCGCATCCTCCGGCCACCACCATGTCGTCGCGTCGATCTCCGGCGCCCACGCCGAGGTCGGCCGGTCGAAGGACGACCTCATCTCCATGGTCGTGGACGAGTTGCGCACGGCGCTGCCCGACGCACGGGACGCGGAGCTCATCCGGGCGATCTGCATCAAGGAACCGGACGCGACGTTCGGCGTGGCACCGGGGCAGGCGGCGAAACGCCCGGGACCCGTGTCGGACGTCGCGGGCATCACGCTGGCCGGCACGTGGACCGACACGGAGTGGCCGGCCACCATGGAGAGTGCCGTGCGAAGCGGCCTCATGGCGGCGCGTCACGCCATCGGCGTGCGTCGCTGACACCCTGAGCCGACTTTAAGGAGATGTTAACGCCCGGCAAAGGGACGCCTCGGGTGCCTGGCACCGGCGCTGACATGACCACAGGATCCCCGCAACCACGGGGCCCACTGTTAAGCGCTCTTTAATCGGTTCTCGGCGCTCGGACGTGCGTGAACCGCGATCGCCGCGGCTACCTCGTCCCGCACCCAGCACCCGGCGACGTGGTCGTTGACCATCCCGACGGCCTGCATGAGCGCATAGGCAGTGGTGGGTCCCACGAAGCGGAAGCCACGACGACGCAGTTCCTTCGACATACGCGTCGACGCGTCGGTGACCGCGGAGATGTCGCCCAGACCCGCGGGCGTCGGACCGACATCGGGAGCGAACGACCACAGCAGCGCGCCGAGGGTCTCGCCCCGGTCGTGCATATCCCGGATGAGCCGGGCGTTCCCGATGACCGCGGTGATCTTCCCGCGGTGGCGGACGATGCCCGCGTCGGCGACGAGGCGCTCCACCTCGTCGTCGGTGAACGCGGCCACGGTCGGGACGTCGAACCCGGCGAACGCCGCACGGAAGCCCTCCCGCTTGCGCAGAATCGTGATCCACGAGAGCCCCGACTGGAAGCCCTCCAGCGACATGCGCTCGAACAGACCGGTCTCATCGCTGACGGGCCGCGCCCACTCGGTGTCGTGGTAACGCTCGTAGTCGGGCGCGGCACCGACCCATCCGCAGCGTGCCCGGCCGTCCTCGCCGACGAGGACGTCGTCACTCACGATGCGTCGAGATGGTCGACCTCATGGACGAGTGGATATGGGGCCGCCGCACCGGTGACCGGCTGAGGCGGGCGGGTGGATGAATCGCGCATCCGCGCCACCGGGTACACGCACCACGCCACGACGGCCGCGGAATCACCCATCCAGCGGATCCACGATCTCGACGACACCGGTCGACAGGCTGTAGTAGGCCCCCACAACGCCGACCTCGCCCGCATCGAGTGCTCGTCGAAGTGACGTCTCACGGGAATCGCGCAACGCGCGGACGGTGCGACGTATGGACGCATGCCCGGCGCGACGGGCCAGGTCACCGTCGTCCGGCGCGACCGAGGCCTCATGGACGGCAGGGATGATGGCGTCGACCAACGGCCCCATGGCCCCGTCGACCCGGGTCCCGCTCTCGACGGCGTCGAGAGCGGCCGCGACGGCACCGCATCTCTCGTGCCCGAGCACGACGATGAGCGGCACCTGGAGATTCGCCACCGCGAACACAACGGATCCGAGTCCGACGTCATCGAGGAGCGCACCCGCAGAACGGACGATGAACAGGTCGCCCAACCCGGTACCGAAGAGGAACTCGGGCCCCACACGGCTGTCGGAACAACCGACCAGGGTGGCGAAGGGGTGCTGCTCCCGGGCGAGTTCAAGGCGTCGCGCCGCCGAGACATCGCCCTGCGAGTGCTCACCGGCCAGGAAGCGACGGTTGCCCTCCAACAGTCGGGCGAGGGCAGCCTCCGGAGTCGTCGACTGCGGATCGGGGGACGACATCAGACCGACGAACCTGTTTCGGTCGCTCCGCCCAGACCGATGCGATGCGCCTCGAGGCGACTCACGAGCCCATGCGGGTCGGCGATACCCCAGAAGACGAAGTCCGCCTGATGTACGTCCGCGCCCGCCGTGTCGAAGTCGACGGCACCCACACCGAAGACGCGATCAAGAAGAGACTGGCTGGTGTTGATGTTCTGGACCTTCTCGATCACGGTGGACTGCTCGTGGCGCGAGAGGAGCCCGCGCCGGATCCGGAGCCGGCGGGTGGTCACGACGTAGTCGATGGACGCGCGCCGCAGGAAGTCGAGCCCGACGAGAAGCACGAGAGCGACGATGGTGAGCACGACCCACTTCCAGTACGCCATCCCGGTCCCGGCATCGCGCCACCGGAGGATCGTCACGATGATCAGTGGGATGAGAAGGATGAAGGCCCACTTGATGTACCAGACGACGAAGGCCCGGGCAGCGGGGTGTCCGCGCCAAATCAGATGCTCGTTCTCGTGCAACTCCATGCCGGAAGCGTACCGGCTGGGGGCGGCGACGGCTCTCCCGCGAACACCGGCTTCGAACCCCGGCCGTGACGCCGACCGATCGGAGAGGTAGTGTGTCCATCCGGTTGATGAACTCTTCCCGTCATCTGGTTTGAAAGGGCAGTGAATCGTGAAGAATCATTCATCGCGTGAGGTCATCCTGTCGACGGTGGCCATCTTCGCCGTGATCGGTTTCATCGCCGCGATTCTCTTCGCGGGCTAGCTCCTCTCCTGCGGCGAGGGGCCGCGGGGCGACGGCTCCGAGTGGGTGGCTAAGCTCCCTTCCCGTGGCACTCACCATCGGAATCGTGGGGCTCCCGAACGTCGGGAAGTCCACCCTCTTCAACGCGCTCACCCGCGCCGGTGTTCTCGCCGCGAACTATCCGTTCGCGACGATCGAGCCCAACGTGGGTGTCGTCCCCCTCCCGGACCCCCGTCTGACCCGTCTGGCGGAGATCTTCGAGAGCGAGCGCATCCTCCCGGCAACGGTGTCGTTCGTCGATATCGCCGGCATCGTGAAGGGCGCATCCGAGGGCGAGGGCCTCGGCAACAAGTTCCTGGCCAACATCCGCGAGGCGGACGCCATCTGCCAGGTGACACGTGCCTTCCAGGACGACAACGTGGTGCACGTGGAGGGCCGGGTGGACCCCGGTGCCGACATCGAGACCATCAACACCGAACTGATCCTCGCGGACCTCCAGACCATGGAGAAGGTGATCCCACGTCTGGAACGCGAGGCGCGGACCAGCAAGGAGAACCAGCCGGCCCTCGACAACGCGCACAAGGTCGTCGAGGTCCTGAACGCCGGCGACACCCTGTTCGCCGCCGGTGAGGCAGCTGGGATCGACATGGACGCCGCTCGCGAGCTGCAGCTCCTCACGACCAAGCCGTTCATCTACGTCTTCAACGTGGACGAGGGGTCACTCACCGACGAGGCGCTCCGCTCGGAGCTGCAGGCCATGGTCGCGCCCGCCGAGGCGATCATCCTCGACGCCAAGTTCGAGATGGAGCTGACCGAGCTGTCGGACGACGAGGCCGCCGAGATGCTGGAGGCCGCCGGGATCACCGAGTCCGGGATGGACCAGCTGGCGCGTGTCGGCTTCGACACCCTCGGCCTCCAGTCCTACCTCACCGCCGGACCGAAGGAGGCCCGCGCCTGGACCATCCGCAAGGGGTGGACGGCGCCGCAGGCCGCGGGAGTGATCCACACGGACTTCCAGAAGGGCTTCATCAAGGCCGAGGTCGTGTCGTTCGCCGACCTGGACGAGATGGGCTCGATGGCCGCCGCGAAGGCGAAGGGTCGTCTGCGCTTGGAGGGCAAGGACTACGTGATGGCCGACGGCGACGTGGTGGAGTTCCGCTTCAACGTGTAGCGCATCGGACCCAGGAGAAGCCCCTACTTTCCCCAACCGTTCGGTCCCAGCTACCACCCAACGAACTCGTTGCGTCCTATGAAGGGCTAGAGTCGCTTCGTGTCGATTGCACGGCGACATCACACGTTACCGCAATTCTACCTGCGTGGATTCAGCCAAAACGACTTGATCACCACGGTCGAACTTACCGACGGTAAACGGTACCAGCAGTCCATTCGCAAGACGGCCACCGAGAACGACTTCTACGCGGTCCCCGGTCACAAGGAGGGCCCAGACGCATTCGAAAAGGCGCTCTCGTCAGTGGAGAGTGCCGCAGCCAGCGTCTTCCAGAAACTTGAACACGATGTATGGCCGCTAGGAGAGGAAGACCGTCCGATCCTCGCATCATTCATCGCGCTTCAAGCCGTCCGAGGACCGGCGCACCGTCGCAATCTAGAGCACATCACCACCGAGTTCGCGCGCCTTAATATCGGACTCGGAGGTCGAGCACGGATGGTCGATTGGATACGGGAAACCTATGGTCAGTCCGTAACCCCCGAGGAAGTCGAGGAGGTCTGGAGGCAGGCGACGCAGCCAGAAGGACCCACGATTCCCGTCGAACCAATCATCCATATCGAACACATGGTCAGGCAGATGACGATGATCGCACCGCTGCTCTGGGGTCGTCCATGGACCCTGTTCCGCCTCGAGCAAGATTCTCTGATCACTTGTGACAACCCTGTCGGCCTGTTGCCAGGCAAGGATAGGCCCTCTTGGTCAGGGGTGGGTTTTGCCACAGCTTGGGGCATCACGTTTCCGCTAGCCCGGCGCCTCGGCCTGCTCATAAAGGATCCTGCGCACTCTAACGGCCCAGACCCGAGTATCGACGAAATCACTGCCGGGAGACTTGACATCCAAGGGGCGAAGATCCCACGCATCGAAAAGCTGTTCAACCTAAGCACGACCGGCTCGGCAAGTCTGAGGCTCTACCATCATCCCGCTGACGAACGTTTCGTGCCACATCCACTACCGGATCCGCGCCCGGTTTCGACCGTGATCGACGGTATTCCCGAAGAGTTCGCCGACGAACCGTTTTTCTCGCAGGACGTATAGACACGGTCGCATACTGATCGACCCGAATCATCAAGTATGGCCGGAGACCGGCCGGCTGGATCCCCATTGCGTCGGCCAACTAGGCTATGGCCCCAGATCAGAGTCTCCTGCTCCGAGGCGGACGTACCAGGACAACTACTTGCCATCCGCCGACCCAAACGCCTAGGGGGAATAAGCCCCTTACCCGCCGCCGTATCCTCTTCAGCATGAGCACCAACGCCATGGGCCGCGGCGGCATGCGCGGCATCGACGAGGACGCCCAGCGCCGGCTGAACGCGGAGGCACCCGAGATCCCGAATCTCGGGCGGCGTGCCGTCGCCCTCTTCGCGCCCTATCGGGGCCGGGTCATCATCACGTGCCTGATCGTGGTCGTCTCCGCCGCGATCGGCGTGATCCCGCCGCTCCTGGTGCAGCGGGTCTTCGACGATGCCCTCTTCCCGATCGACGGCGACCCGTCGATGTCGCTCCTGGGCTGGCTGGTCGGCGCCATGATCGGGCTCTACCTGCTGGCCGCCGCACTGAACGTCGTGCAGACGTGGCTGACCTCGACGATCGGCAACGCGGTCACCGGCGACCTGCGGGTCCGGCTCTTCGAGCACCTACAGGCCATGGAGCTCGGTTTCTTCACCCGCACCAAGACCGGCGTCATCCAGTCGCGCCTCCAGAACGACGTCGGTGGCGTCTCGGGCGTGCTCACGTCGACGGTCACCTCCATCCTCGGCAACACGGTCACCGTCATCGCCTCGCTGGTGGCGATGGTCCTCATCGACTGGAGATTGACTCTGGTGGCGGTGGTCGTCATGCCCGTCCTGGTCATCGTCCAGCGGCGCGTGGGTCAGGTTCGCGCGCGAATCGCCGGGCAGACGCAGGAGTCGCTCTCGGAGCTCACCGCCATCACCCAGGAGACCCTGAGTGTCTCGGGCATCCTGCTCTCGAAGTCCTTCAACCGCCAGCGGACGGAGTCCGACCGGTACCGGGCGGAGAACACCAACCAGGTCCGGCTCCAGGTGAAGCGGGCGATGAGCGGCCAGGGCTTCTTCGCGGTGGTCCAGGTGCTCATGTCCTCGGTGCCCGCCGCCATCTACCTGATCGCCGGCTGGCTCGTCATCGGCGGATCGGCGGGGATCACCGCCGGTGCCATCGTGGCGTTCACCACCGTCCAGGCGCGCCTGCTGAACCCGCTGGTCGGGCTGATGCGCGTCGCCCTCGACGTTCAGACGTCACGGGCGCTCTTCGCCCGCATCTTCGAGTACCTCGATCTCGTGCCGGCCATTCAGGACGCTCCCGACGCCGTCGACGTCGCGGATGCTCCCGGTCCGCGCGGCGCCGTCGCGTTCGAGGACATCACGTTCCGCTACCCCGACGCGTCGCCGGACTCGCGCCCCACTCTGGACCGGATCACGTTCACGGTCGAACCCGGACAACACGTGGCGCTGGTGGGACCGTCCGGCTCCGGCAAGTCGACGATCCTGTACCTGGCGCCGCGCCTGTACGAGGCGTCGTCGGGCACCGTTCGCTTCGCCGGCGAGGACGTACGCCACCTCAGCGCCGCCTCCATCATCGACGACGTCGGCATCGTGTCGCAGGAGACCTACCTCTTCCACGCGACCATTGCCGAGAACCTCCGCTACGCCAAACCGGACGCGACCGACGACGAGCTGGTCGAGGTCTGCCGGGCGGCCAACATCCACCACATCATCGAGGGGTTCGAGGACGGCTACGACACGCTCGTGGGCGAGCGGGGCTACCGACTGTCCGGTGGTGAAAAGCAGCGTATCGCCATCGCACGCGTCCTCCTGAAGGACCCACCGGTGCTGCTCCTGGACGAGGCCACCTCCGCGCTCGACACGGTGTCCGAGCACGTGGTGCAGGAGGCCATCGACGAAGTCGCACACGGGCGTACCACCATCACCGTGGCGCACCGACTCTCGACTATCGTGGACTCGGACGTCATCTACGTGATCGACGCCGGACGGATCGTGGAACGCGGAACGCATGCGGAACTCATGGGACAGGGTGGCCTGTACGCGGAGCTCGCGGCCCAGCAGATCTCCGCCGCGCGGATCGAGGGGGTCACGTCGACCGAGTGCGCGCCGTTGCCCGAACGACGCGCGGAGAGGTGCCCGGAACCGGATCCCGACGATCTGCCAGCGGCACTCCTGGCCAGAGCCGCACTTCTGGGTGCCGTGGCACCGTGGGTCGACGTGCAGCCGACACCGACGCCCGCGGGTGCTGCTGTGGAGTGGCCACCGGTCGTGCAGCGCGGCCCGGAGGGGTGAGAATACGGCCGACGGCTCTCAGACGAGATCCGCGGGCTCCCGTGTCACATACTCCGATCGTCGTCCGGCACCAGGACGTACCGGCCGGTGCGCATCGGGACCGCCTTGACCCGGATGCTCGTACCCGGTGGCAGCGACGCGATCTGTGCCGGGGTCAGATAGTCACGGACGAGCCCCCGAGCGATGGATCCGTCGCGCTCGACGTCGACCACCATCTCGGTTCCGAAACGGTCGGCCCCGATCACCTTGTCCGTGTTCTCGATGCTCATCACGGTGGCCGCGTATTCCTCGGACGCCGCAGCGGCCTCACTCAGCACGTCCGGGCCGCCGGACTCCCGGTGTGCCTTCGCGGCCTGGCGTCCCCTCGGGAGGAACGCCAGGATCTGAACCGCCACCGCAGGGATGGCGATGAGGATTCCGACCACCACGAGCGTGGTCCGATCGGTCATGCCACCCACGATGATCAGCGCGATCGCGAGGACCTCGAACGGAACGCCGATGCTCTTCAGACGCGACATGGCCCCCAGGGTAGCGAACCGCGGAAATCGGCCGACCGACCGGAAGATCGCGACGACCGCCACCGATCCATCGCCGAAACGGAACCGCCGTCCCATCGATCCCCCGTCACCGCATCATGATCCGACCGCCGTCCACCGCCTACCATCTCGGGGCCGTGACGACCGATCCCGACACCTCCCGACCACCTGTCGGCCTCCTGAGGCTGGTGCACGGGGCGGAACGATGGCAGGTACCGCTGTACCTCGGCGCCGTCGTGCTCGGGGCGCTCGTCGGGCTCCTCGTCACGGACGACGCGAACGGCATCGACAGGGCCATCACCCCGTCGCTCATACTGCTCCTCTATACGACGTTCCTGGCCGTGCCGTTCACCCGGATCCGCAGCGCCGCCGGGGACCGACGGTTCATGGCCGCCATCCTCCTCCTCAACTTCGCGGTCGTCCCGCTCGTGGTGCTGGGACTCAGCCGGTTCGTGGCGTCCGACGAAGCCCTCCTCGTGGGCGTCCTGCTGGTCCTCCTGACCCCATGCATCGACTACGTCATCGCGTTCACGCGCATTGCCGGCGGAGACGCACCACGACTCTTGGCGGCGACGCCACTGCTGATGCTCGTCCAAATCCTCCTGCTGCCGGTACTCCTGATCGCGTTCGCCGGGGGCGACGTGGTGGACGTGATCGACTGGACGCCGTTCGCCCAGGCCTTCGTCCTTCTCATCGCCGTCCCGCTGGGACTCTCCCTCCTGACCCAGAACGCCGCGAGGCGTGCGGCACCGGCCCGGCGGGTGGTGACCGTGATGGACGGCCTCATGGTCCCGCTCATGATGATCACGCTCTTCGTGATCACCGCCTCGCAGATCAACGAGGTCACCGACCACGCGGACCGGTTGGTCACCGTCATCCCGCTCTACGTGGTGTTCCTCGCCGTGATGCCCGTCCTCGGAGGTCTCGTGGGCCGGCTCGCACGGCAGGAGACGCCGGGACGTCGGGCGCTTGCGTTCTCGGGTGCGACCCGGAACTCACTGGTGGTGCTGCCACTCGCCCTGGCGCTGCCCGACGCGCTGTCGCTGGCCGCAGCTGTCGTGGTGACGCAAACCCTGGTCGAGCTCGCCGGGATGGTCGTGCTCACCCGGGTCGTTCCCCGCATGATCCGTTGAGCCGCTCGGAGCGGCTGTTCCGGACCGGCCGGGACGCCTCCGCTAGACGGAGGCCGACTCGGTTCGTTCGAGCTCCGCCAGCAGTCCGCGCAACGAGTCTGCTCCATGCTGAGCAACCTGTCCCGGCGGAAGCTCCCGATAGCGCGGGTTGAAGATCTCCAGGGACACCACGTCGTCGTATCCGGCCTCGAGCGCCGCCGCAGTCAATCCCTGCGGCTCCAGCTCACCCTCCCCCGGGAAGCAGCGGTGGTTTCGGCTCCACTGAAGGAGGTCCATGTCGAGGCGCGGGGCATCGGCGACCTGGACGAGGCCCACCGCCTCCGCCGGAATGGCCGCGAGGTCCGCCACACCGTCACCCAGCGCAAGGTGATGGAAGGTGTCCAGCACCAGCGCGCCGCGGCGGAGTCCCGCGCGATCGAGGACATCCCAGGTGTCGGTGAGGTGGCTGATGTGGGTCCCCCATGACAGGGCCTCGAACATGAGGCCCATGTCGCACTCCGCTGCGATCGCCGCGAGAACCGCCAGCTGCCCCGCCGAACGATCACGATCCGCGATGGCGTCGGGGTCGGTGTTCGACACGATCACGATGGTGTCGGTTCCCAGATCGCGTGCAACGGTCAGCTCGTCCCGGAAGCGGGCGACGACATCGGCGAACTCGTCATCGGGCACTCCCTCGGCCTGCCGGAACGGCTGGTAGGACTCGACGTCCAGACCGGCATCCTGGCACCGCAGGCCGATCTCGGCGGCGGAGAGACCGGACCGGCGAACGTCCTCGTCGAAGAGCTCGATCCCCTCGAATCCGGCTCCCGAGACCGCTTCGATCTTCTCCACCAGGGTGCCACCCAGAGAGATCGTCGCCATGCACAGCTTCATCGTCCGCTCCTTCCGCCGGGACGCGATGGTGCCCTCCAGCGACACGCCGTCGCCGTTTGACATTAGGGCACCCTAACATCGAGAGCGTGATCGGAGCCCTTCGACGTCGCGATCTGCGTCCGGTCGGTCCGTTCGGCCAGGACCGTCCGCAGAGGTGACGACTCCCTGGATCTCGCCCTGCTACTCCCGCGTGGTCCAGGCCTGGCGCCACGAGATGCGCCCCTGGTTCTGCAACAGCGCACGCCGGTAAAGACGCTCCGCGATGGCGACCACCACGACGGCCGACACGGCGAGGATGCCGAGCGAAAGGACGGGTTCCCACCACTCCGCCGTGCCACGTACCGCCCGCATGGGCATGAGGATCGCGGAGAACGGTGGGACGTAGGACAGGATCGTCGCCCATGTCCCACTGACGATAAGTGCGACGAAGAACATCACGACGAGCAGGATGGTGAGCGGAGTGGCGGCGTTCTGCATGTCCTCGGTCCGCGGCGACAGCGCGCCGACGACCGCCCACAGGCACGCGAGAAGCAGGAACCCGACCAGGAAGAAGGCGAGGAACCACACAATGCCCCCAGTGACGTCACCCAGGAACGATCCGTAGTCGGTGAACTGGAGCCCGATGATGCCGACGATCACGTAGAGCAGCGTCTGCCCGAGAGCCAACACCGTGTTGCCGAGGATCTTCCCCGCAAGCAGATGGCGGATGGGGATCTTGGTCGCAATGATCTCGACGATCCGGGACTGCTTCTCCTCGACGACGCTACCTCCGAGGGTCATGCCGAACATGATCGACGACATGTAGAAGAGGATCGCGAAGACGAACGCGAGCGCCGTGGTGAGCTGACGTTCCTTCAGGTCACCGTGCAGCACGTCGGTCGTGACCGCCGTCCCCCGGGAGAGTTCCTCAACGGACGTGCCCGCGCGGGAGGCGTTCTGCTTGAGGACCTCGTAGCGGATGGCGTCCTCGGCCACGCGTTCGAGCCGCGAGGGAACCTCGTCCTTCGAGAGCAGCCTCCACCCGTCCGAGGTCGGCGTCAGCCAGGCATCGGCACGCCCGTCCTCCACGACCTGCCGTGCGGCGTCGTCGGTGTCGGCGGTCATCGCCTTCACCTTGACGTTGTCGGTGAGCGAGGGCGCCAGATCCCTGATGGCCTCGGTCATCTGTGCGGCTCGTGCATCGGACGCCACCACATCGTAGGTGGACGTCCGTCCTCCCAGGAGCGCCTGCAGAACGATGAACCCGATGATGAGAACCGTCATGGCGACGGTGCCGATGACGAACGCGCGGTCCGTGATCCTCACGTGGATCTCACGCCGCGCGACGGTGCGCCACGAGCCCCTCATTCGGACACCTCACGGTAGATGTCGGTCAGGTTCGGGACCACGCGTACGAACTGATGTACCGGTCCGCGCGAGACAGCCTCTGCGAGAAGACGCTGATCGGCACCCTGATCCCCGCCAAGCCGGACGATCGCCCCGTCGTCGGAGCGGTCGAACGACGCCACGTCGGCCGACGACGCAAGCCAGCCCACGTCGGCATCGGTGACCAGGTGATGACGAACCCCGCCACGCTCGCGGAGCTCCATGACCTCACCGTCCGCCACCACCCTCCCGCGGGCCAGGATGACGACCCGATCGGAGAGCCGCTCGACCAGGTCGAGCTGATGGCTGGAGAAGAGGACGGGGACGCCGCGCGCGGTCTGCCCGCGCAGCAACTCCACCATCTGATCAACGGCGACCGGGTCGAGACCGGAGAAGGGCTCGTCGAGGACGAGGGCCTGAGGACGATGCACAAGGGCGGCGATGATCTGTACGCGCTGCTGATTCCCCAGGCTGAGCTTCTCGACCCGGTCGTCCGCGCGGTCCGCGAGCCCGAAACGCTCCAGATACTCCATGACACTGCGCTTCGCGTCGGTGGACGACATCCCCGACAGCACGCCGAAGTACACGAGTTGGTCCAGGATGGATTGTTTCGGGTAGAGGCCGCGCTCCTCGGGCATGTACCCGATGGTCCGCTGCTGTTCCGTCGTGATCGGCGCGTCGCCCCATCGGACCTCGCCAGCGTCGATGGCGAGCAGCCCCATGATCATCCGCATGGTCGTGGTCTTACCGGCCCCGTTGCCACCGACAAAGCCGGTGATGACCCCGTCCGGCACCGAGAAGGAGACGTCATCGACGGCGGTGAGATCGCCGAACCGACGTGTGAGATTGCGGACATGGATCATGGGTTCGTCCCGACTATACGGAGACGGCATCGGGCCTCCACCGACGCGGTGAAAGGTCTCACAGAAGGGCCGTAGGACCGATGGCACGGGTGTGACGACGTGACGGACGGGACCCGTCCGCCGCGATGATGATGCCGGAGCCGGGGTTTGAACCCGGACCCCCGAAGGGAGAGGAGTTTAAGTCCCCCGCGTCTACCAGTTCCGCCACTCCGGCCGGTGGACGGTCAGGTTAATCGGCGTACGGCGCCCATCGGATCGCGACTCAGCGCCCGAACGTCGCCGTGCCGGGGGTGCGGTCGACGGCCACGCGCCGCATCTCGATGCGGCGTGCCCAGGGCTCGGCGATGACCGGCCAGCGGTCCATGATCTCGGCATGCCGGATGTGCCGGTAGTTCTCGCCCTTCGCGAAGATCATCCGCCGCTCATCCTGGGGAGCGGTGCCTTTCACCGCCTCCGCAAGGCCGGCCACGACGTTCACCGCGTCGGCGTCCGACACGTGCTCGGACGAGTTCCCGTTCGTGGATGTCGGATCTTCTGCCATGGACGGGAATCCTACCGCGCGAGCGGCGTGAGGCGAAGGGCGACTCCGTCCAGGAGATCCCGTTCGCTCACCGTCAGGTCGGCGATCCCGGCGGCGTCCATGACACCCGCGGCGATGCACGCTCCGGCGACGACGGCGGGTGCGCGATCCGGATGGAGGCCCGGGACGGAGCGGCGCTGCTCGAGCGACATGTCACCGAGCCGGTCGGCCATCTCGCCGACCATGGGCCGCGTGATCCGCGCACCGTGCACGCGATCCGGATCGTACTCGCCGATCGCGATGGCCGCGAGTGTCGTGATCGTGCCGGCCACCCCGACCATGGGGACGCCACGACCGACCGCGTCGAACACGGCTCCCGCGGTCTCCGCCGCCGCGTCGACCAGTGAGGCGCGCTCCGCACGGGTGGGCGGATCAGCGTGCAGGTACGCGTCGGTACACCGGACGGAGCCGATGTCGAGGCTGACAGCGGTCCGGGGCCCGGACGCGTCACCGCGTACGATCTCAGTGGATCCTCCCCCGATGTCGAGCACCATGACGTCATCGTCGCCGTCGACCGCCAGACGGGCGCCCACGTACGACATCTCGGCCTCCTGCGGTCCGGTGAGGACCACGAGGTCCGTCCCCAGGTGCTCACGGACACGGCGACGGACCTCGTCCCGGTTTGGAGCGTCGCGCACCGCGCTCGTCCCGACCGCGGTGACGGCATCCGGAGCAAACGTGCGCAGGCGCTCACCGTAGTCGCGCAGGCAGCCGTCGAGGCGCTCCAGCGCGGCATCCGTGACCGTCCCGTCGTCGGCTGCACCGCGACGGAGCGCGGTGACCGTCGTCATGCGCTCGCCCGCCGGCATGCCGTCCTCGAGGCCCGTGCAGAGGAAGAGCCGGAGCGAGTTGGAGCCGATATCGATGACGGCGACGCGCATGGGGCCAGACCTAGCGTCCGAAGTACTTGAGGGGAGCGCGCAGAACCTTCATGGCGGCGCTCGCCGCACCGACCAGGCGGCCGAGCTCGTCGGTCTTCGTCGTGACCCGATCGATGGTCCCCATCAACTCCCCCTGCCCCGCGGTGATGCCGTCGAGACGCGTCTGGGCCTGCCCGATCCCCTGGTTCAGGGTCGCCACGTGGGGATCGACGGTGGCGGTGCTCGACCGGACCGTCCGGTAGAGGCCGAGACCCCGGACGACCAGCACGACGATGCCGGCGACGATCAACAGCGCGAGCAGGATGAACGACAGGAGGATGATGTGGTCACCGATCCAGGACACGGACGCATGCTAGATGAGTGGTGCCTCCGGCCGGCCATTTCGGCAACGCGTCGTTCAGACGGACCGTGATCTACAACACGTGCTCCCCATGGAGTGCCGGGGCGGTTACTCTGAGCGGGACATGATGAAGATGATCCGCCGAAACGCCGAGGGACGAACCTGCGAGATCTGCGGTCGACGCATGCTCACCGGCGAGACCTACCACGTGATGGACAACCGGGGACGCCGTCAGTACCGGCGATCCGTCTGCACCCTGTGTCGCCGACGCGCGCTGAACAACGGTTGGGAGCCCACCCAGGACTCCGCCAGCCGGCCTCCCGACCCGGACGATGACGACTAGGACCACCGGTTCTCCCGGAGGAGCCGCCCTCCCGGTATGACGGCCGCGAGGGCGTGATGTGGTGTGCGACCTGGATGGTTGATTCCATGGAATCAACCATCCGGTGACCGACGGGACAGGATCGAAGTTCAGTGGAGTCGCCGGCAGCGGCCACGGGCCGATCGACCGATGTCACACTGCTTCACCGTCCGCCATCGTGGGACCGTCGGTGCAGCAGGTCCATGTGACGGACGGAAGGATCCGGACGACCTGGGTACACCGCAACCCGGAGAAGATCGCGCACCCGCCCTGGGTCTGATCGCCGGACGGCCGACGACCCCGGCGATGCGACACCACGGTTGAAGGATCGGCCACGAGTGCCGATAGAGCGACCATGGTCCGCACCGCCTCAACGACGTCGACGCACCATCCCGCCACTCTTCCGCTCTCCGTCGTCGGCGCCCTGATCCTCGTCGCGGCACTCTGGATCCTGGGCCCGCTGGGCAGTGCCGTCGGTCTCCTCACCGCCGATCCCGATCAGGTGCGCGCCGCACTCGCGGGCCTCGGCCCCTTCGCGCCCCTTGCGTCCATCGGCCTGAACGTCCTGCAGGGCGTGATCGCGCCCGTCCCCGGATTCGTGATCCCGTTCGTGAACGGAGTCGTCTTCGGGACCTTCTGGGGGACCATCGTCACCTGGGTGGGCGGGGTGGCCGCAGCGGCCGTCTGCTTCACGATCGCCCGCACCGTCGGACGGCGGTTCGCCGAGCGCATGTGTGGCCGGTCCCGTACCCTCGAAGCGGCGAATCGGGCGCTTGAGAAGCATGGTCTCCCGGCCATCGTCATCGCACGACTGCTGCCGGGAATGCCCTTCGATGCCTTCTCCTACATGGGCGGCCTCACCCGCGTCCGCTTCTCCACGTTCGTCCTCGGCACCGCGATCGGATCGTTGCCCCACGCCATGGTCTACGCGGTGGTCGGCGCGCACCTGTCGGTGCCGCTCTGGGTCGGGCTGGCCGTCATGCCGCTGATCGGTCTCCTGGTCGCCGCTGTCCACTGGGTCGTCTCGCGCCTCCGCGCGCTCCCGCACGCGACGCGTCGTGTCCCGCTCGCCATCGCCGACGCGACGCTGCCGCGCCGCACGGCTGTCGGCTGGAACATGGGCTCCCCGAGGAACGCCTGCGTGAGCGGAGCACGCGTTCCCGCAGTCGTCCCTGCCTATCCGGAAGCGGCCAGAACCCTCCGGTAGACGGCCTCGTGGTCGCGGGCCGACCGCTCCCATGTGAAGCGCCTCGCGGTCTCACGTCCCCCGGACCGAAGACGTCCGCGAAGATCGGCATCGCGGACCGCACCGACGATGGCGTCCGACAGCGGTGCCGAGTCACCGGGCGGGACCATGAGACAGTCGTATCCGTCGCGCAGGTATTCGCGAAGGACCGGGAGATCGGAGACGACGGCGGGCAGTCCCGACGCGAGCGCCTCGAGGACCACGAGACCGAACCCCTCGCGAGTGGAGGGAAACGCCAGGGCATCGGCGCCACGGTAGAGCGACGGCATGTCGGTGTCGGGCACCGCCCCCAGCACCATCACGTCGGTGGCCTCATCCGGCGGCTCGTGCCCGTGCTGCACCACGAGCCCGAGGCGCTCGGCATCCGAGTACCAGGCCTCCCGGTACTCCTCGATGTCCGGCGTCGTACCGCCCTTCCCGGCGACGACGAGGAGTGCGCCCGGACCCAGGCGACCCCGGGCACGGCCGAACGCCTCGACAAGGAGGCGACTGCCCTTGCGGGGTTCGATGCCGCCGACGGCGAGCACCACGGACCGATCGCCCCACCCGAAGCGCGCACGGGCGTCCTCCCGGATCACCGACGGGTCTGCGTAGCGGGCGTAGTCGATCCCATTGCGGACGACCTCGGCTGTGACGGCGAACTCCTGCTCGACCCTCTCCGCCCAGTGCGCCGACACGCAGATCCGTGCGTCGACGTCGACGATGGAGGCGCGCTGATACTCAAGCAGGGCGGCGTCCGTATAGGCATTCACGTGGTGAATCGTCCGGATGACGTTCTTCACGGAGCCCTGGTCGCGCAGGTGGAGCAGCGCGCGCGCCGCAAGGGCATCCTCGGCATGGCAGATGTCCACCGGCGGTGCCGAGCCCATGGCCGTGGCCAGGGCGTCGGCTCCCAGGGGGAACCACCGGGAGATGGGATCGCCCGTCGTGTGCGTGGTCGGCACCAGCACGGTCGGCACGCCGACCGGCCGGAAGAAGTCCTGTCCGCGATGGCTGAGCGCCCACAGCTCGACGTCGTGGCCGATCTCGGAAAGCGCTTCCGCGAGCGAGATCGCATGCACAACATCCCCTCGGGGAATCGTCGTGTAGACGGCCAGCCGGATCCTCAGGACGCACCACCCCCCTCGCAGGGTCGTCGTCACACGACACACGACCTCCACCTCTCGCAGGACGAAAGCACCGTATCGCAGACAGGGCGCAGCGCACCCGCCAGGGCTGTGCCACGATGAGCCGATGAATCCAGCGCTCCGCCTCGTCGCCGTCGTCGCAACCGCACTCGTCGCGGCCTCGTCCGCATCAGCCCACGTCCATGTCACCGCCCCGGCCACGAAGGCCGGCGAGCGCGCCGAGTTCACGGTCGGAGTGCCGAACGAGCGACCGGACGCGGCGACCGTGCGGGTCTCGCTCCGCGTTCCGGCCGCGTTCCAGCAGGTCGAGCCGGTGTCGACCGAGGGGTGGAAGATTGCGCAGTCCCAGGACGGCGATGCCACCGTGCTGACCTGGAGCGGCGGACGGATCACCGGTACGGACCACGTGGAGCACAGCTTCCACGCCGTCACGCCGGCGGCGGGGAGCTACCCGATTCCCGCAACCCAGACCTACGACGACGGACAGGTCGTCCGCTGGATCGAAGCGCCCGGCACCGAGTTCCCGGCCCCTGTCGTCACGATCG
Source organism: uncultured Bifidobacteriaceae bacterium (assembly GCA_964531025.1). Lineage (GTDB taxonomy): Bacteria > Actinomycetota > Thermoleophilia > Miltoncostaeales > Miltoncostaeaceae > CALMEC01. The sequence continues at coordinate 249,603 of CAZHDY010000003.1, forward strand.
GTGGAGCCGCGTCGGATCCTGATCCGACGCACACCATCGTCGGGGCACCGACCCCCGAGGGCGAAACGGCGTCCGAAACCGAGACCGCGGCCTCAGAAAACGCGGGCGACGACAGCGACGCCCCGGTACTCGCGATCGTCGGAGGCGCTGTGGCTGTCGTCCTCATCGGTGCCCTCGCGGGCGTCCTCATCCGTCGGCGACGCAGAGGCGGGCAAAGCGACGGGTAGGCTTCGCTCCTCACCGATCGTTGAGGAGGATCCGTGCACAAAGAGGTCGTGGTGAAGCCGGGCTCGAAGGTGAAGCTCGCGTCGTTCGACCCCGGGGCAAAGCTCGGGCTCCCCGACAAGGACGAGGCCCGCGTCGCAACGGCCGCGCTGGGTGAGGAACTCGCCGAGCTGGGAGCGCTCCTCGCGGCGAACCGTTCGCACTCGGTCCTCGTGATCGTCCAGGGCATGGATGCATCCGGCAAGGACGGCACCGTCCGGCAATGCATCGGCCCGCTCAACCCGTCCGCGGTCCGCGTGACCTCGTTCAAGGCGCCGACATCGCGCGAGCTCGCCCAGGACTTCCTGTGGCGGATCCATCAGGTCTGTCCGCCCAAGGGTGAGTTCGCCGTGTTCAACCGCTCGCAGTACGAAGACGTCCTCATCGTCCGCGTCGACGAGCTGGTGCCGAAGAGCCGCTGGGAGAAGCGCTACGACGCCATCAACGCCTTCGAGAAGAACCTGGCCGACGAGGGCACGGTCATCGTCAAGTTCTTCCTCAACATGAGCAAGGACGAGCAGGCGGTGCAGCTGCAGGAGCGCCTCGACGACCCGACCAAGAACTGGAAGTACAACCACGACGACCTGCACAAGCGCGAGCAGTGGGACGAGTACATGGAGGCGTACGAGGCGATGCTGAACCGCACGTCGACCTCGTGGGCGCCCTGGTACGTGGTGCCGGCCGACCGCAAGTGGGTCCGTAACTTCGTCGTGAGCGAGATCCTGGTCGAGACGCTGCGATCGCTGAAGCTCACCTGGCCCGAGCTGGATCCGGAACTCAAGGGCACGCGCGTCGTCTGACCGGAAACGCGCCGAACGGACGGGTGTCACGACGCACATCCGCTGTGGGCTGAACACGAGGTGCGCTGGCTAACCTCCCGGAGATGACCGCACCCACCCCCATCGCCGGCATCGTCTTCGACTGCGACGGCCTGCTGCTCGAGACCGAGACGCGCTGGACGATCGCCGAGGAGATCGTCTGTGCCGACAACGACGCCGAGTTCACCATGGATCTGAAACGCCGGATGCTCGGGTCGAGCATCCCCCGCGCGGGCGTCATCCTGGCCGAATGGTGCGGTCGCCCACCGGAGGAGGCACCGCGCTTCGCCGACGAGCTCCTGGTGGCGTTCCGGCGCGCCGTCGACGAGCACGGCGTGGATCCCCTGCCCGGGGTCCCCGAACTGCTCGATCGCCTGGCCGGACGCATCCCGATGGCCGTGGCGTCGAACAACGCCGAGCGGGAGACCCGGCGCACCATCGGTCGCAGCACGCTGCCCGACGTGTTCGAGGCGTTCCGCTGCGCGGGTGACGGCCTCGCGGCCAAGCCCGAGCCCGACATGTACCTGGCGGCCTGTGCGGCGCTGGGCGTGGATCCGCAAGACGCTGTGGCGTTCGAGGACTCGATGCCCGGGGCGACGGCGGCGATGCGCGCCGGCATGCGCGTCATCGGCATCCCCTCGACCCCCGGCGTGGTGCTCGACACTCCGTTGGTGCTGGAGTCGATGGAGGAGGTCGACGTGGACGACCTGCTGTCGGGACGCCTCATCGGGCGGCCGGAGACGATCCCGGTCTGAGGGTGATTCCACGAGATCGTGGAATCACACCACTCCGTCAGCCTGACGTTTCGGAACCGCGTCCCAGGCCGAGAACCTCACGGAGAGAACGACGCGGACGGTCCTTCACGTCGGTCCCACCGAAGAGGGTGAACGCGCGCACGATGATGCGCGGGCTGCCCGGAACCGGCCGGGACCGGACGTTGAAGTCGTTGCCACCGAAGATGGCTCCGCCCGTCATGTGAACGTCGGCGCCCTCGGGGACGATGACGTCGGCACCGCCGAACATGGCGAACACCGTGATGCGGACCTCGTCCGAGGTGACGAGGGCGCTCCCCATGTGAAGGGTGGTGCCACCGAAGATGTCGACCACCGTCATGTGGGGACCGACGGTCCAACGGCCCTTCACGGTGCTTCCGCCGAACAGGCTGACGAACCATCTCCGGCCCGGCCCGGGCGGCTGGATCGGCTCCCGCAAATCGCGCGTCAGGATGACGAGTTCATCACGGGTGACGGCCCGATACGCGAGATCGAGCCGCTCCGTGAACTCCTCGAGGTCGAGACGACCCTCGACGCACGCCGCGCGCAGGCGCGTGACCGCGTCCTCGCGGTCCGCATCGGATGCACGCACCTGCGGTACGTCGGACACCGTTGCCTACTTGCGACGCTTCTTCGGCGGCACGTGGATGGGGCGTCCCAGGGCGACCAGACCGGCCTCCTTGAAGCCCTCCGACAGGGTCGGGTGCGCAGCGATGGAGTCGCCGACCGTCTCGATGACGGCCTCCGAGTCGAGCGCGATGACCCCCGCGTTGATGAGGTCGGTGGCCTGGAGGCCGACGACCACGACTCCGAGGAGCTCGCCGGTGGTGGCGTGGGCGATCATCTTGAAGAAGCCGGTCTTGTCGGCGAACATCGCCGCGCGCGCGATGGCGGCGTACGGGAACTGGCCCGTGATGATGTTGTCGGCGCTGTACTTCTCGACGGCCTCCTTCTCGGTCAGGCCGACGCCCGCGACCTCCGGGTCGGTGTAGATGCACGACGGCACCGCGCCGGTGACCTCGGCGGGGTGACCCGCGATGTTCTCGGCGGCGACCTCGCCCTCGCGGAACGCCGTGTGGGCCAGCTGCCAGTGGCCGGCCACGTCCCCGACGGCATAGATGTTCGGCACGTTGGTCCGCCGCGTCGCGTCGGTGGTGATGCCGGTGCGGTCATATGTGACGCCGGCGGCCTCGAGGCCGATCCCGTCGACGTTGGCGCCGCGGCCCGTGGCGACCAGCAGCAGGTCACCCTCGATCGTCGTGGTCTCGCCGTCCTTCTCGAAGTGGAGCGTGACGCCGTCGGCGGTGCTCTCGACCTTGGTGGCGCGGGCACCGGTGTGGACGGCGATGTCCGACTTCTTGAAGGCGCGCTCGAGCGCGGTGACGGCGTCCTGATCCATCATCGGGATGAGCGAGTCGAGCATCTCGACGACCGTGACCTGGGAGCCGAAGTGGTTGAAGATCGAGGCGAACTCGACGCCGATGACGCCGCCGCCCAGCACGATGAGGCGCTTGGGGACCTCCTCTGTGGCCAGAAGGCCGGTGCTGTCGACGCATCGCTCGCCGTCGATGCCCTCGACCGGCGGACGAAGCGGACGGGAGCCCGTGGCGATGACGGCGTGCTTGAAGTTGACGGGCTCGGCGCCCTCGACCTCGATCTGGTTGGGTCCGGTGAAGCGGCCCTCGCCGTTCACGACGGTGACGCCGTTGGACTTCAGGAGCATCCCGACCCCGCCGACCATCGTCTTCACGATCTCGCCCTTGTTGGCCTGGACCTGGTCGAAGTCGAGTTCGGGTGAGCCGACCGTGACGCCCAGCTTCGGAAAGGCCTCGTGGGCGTCCTTCAGCGCGTGCGCGCTCTGGACCCAGGCCTTGGTGGGGACGCAGCCGACGTTCAGGCAGGTGCCGCCGAGTTCGCCCTTCTCGATGACCGCCACCGACAGCCCGAGCTGTGCGGCGCGGATCGCGGCGGGGTATCCACCCGGTCCACCACCCAGTACTGCGACGTCAACGTCCATCCGTGTTCCTCCAAGCGCTGGCCGATTGTGTCCAGACGATACCCGGCGGCACCCGGGGGAGCCCACACGGACGCACGATCGGTCGCGGTGGGACGCGTCGGGCCCCGGGCGTACCGTGGATCAGGTCCAGAGGCGCTCGATCGGAAGGGAGTGAAGGCGATCCTCCACTTCATTCGGATATAGCCGAAGAAAATTTTCGGAAGTAGCCGCTTCGGTTTCTTGGATATAGCCGAGTGCGTCGTTCGGAATCAGCCGAGTGCGGCGGGCGACCACACGCCCCACAGACTCCGCGTCGTCATCCAGATGGTTGATTCCAACGTCTCGCGGCGTGGTACGTGTCCCCGATGGCGCGGATGCGCCACCGGGCGACTCGGAAAGGACACCACCTTGCCCTTCGGCGCCCGACACCGCCCCGCATCCACCGGTGACGCACCCCGCATCCACGCTCCCGTGGAAGCAACCACCTAGCGGAAGCTGATCGCGTGTTTCCCGGTCGAACACCAGAAGACCAGCTCACCGCCCTCGTCCGCGTTGCCGACGCAACGGCATTCACCGCCGTGCTCGGAACACGCACGCGTCACGTGGGAGAGGATTCCGTCCTCGATGACGGGGACGAGGTGGGAGATCACCGGTTCGTCAACTACGAGTGCCGTCGTCACTGCTGCCATCCTTGTCAGAGGTTCGTGCTTTTCTGTCGGTTTCGATCCCGGGCTCGGGAACCCTGCCGGACCCGAGGGTCTCCCACAGGACGACCGCCGCGCGCTCCGCGTTGCCGGTCTCGACGAGCGACTCGAGCCTCTCCAGTCCCGCGTTCAGGGTGTCGGGATCGAGGAACGGCCGTGTCGCGCGCTGGATGCCGCCGAATCGCGTGGTCTGGACGTCCTCATCGAGGTTGAAGAGTTCCTCGTGGAGCTTCTCCCCCGGACGGATCCCGACCACATCGATGGCGATGTCGCGCCCCGGCTCGTGTCCCGAGAGACGGATCATGTTCTCGGCCAGATCCATGATGCGGACCGGCTCACCCATGTCGAGGACGAAGATGTCGCCCCCGTCGGCGATGCCGGTGGCCTCGATCACGAGCTGCACCGCCTCGGGGATCGTCATGAAGTACCGCGTCATCTCGCGGTCGGTGACGGTCACGGGACCGCCGGCGGCGATCTGCTGGCGGAAGATCGGGACGACCGACCCGGAGCTTCCCAGGACGTTGCCGAACCGCACGGCCGCGAACTTGGTCTTCGACCCCGCCCCGCGCGACTCGATGATGCGCTCACCGAAGGCCTTGGTCGCCCCCATCACCGTCTTCGGCTCGACGGCCTTGTCGGTGGAGATGAGGCAGAAGCGCTGCACGCCGAGGCGGTCCGCGAGCGCCGAGAGCCGGGCGGTGGCGATGGCGTTGTTCGCGATGGCCTCGAGCGGGTTCAGCTCCATCATGGGCACGTGCTTGTACGCCGCGGCGTGGAAGATGACCGACGGGCGGTGCTCCTCGATGATCCGCTCCATGACGGCCTCGTCGCGCACGTCGGCGATGATCGGGACGACGCGTCCGCGTGACGAGACCTGACGGTCGATCTCGAACAGGTTGTTCTCGGCGTGGTCGACCATGACGAGCTTCGCCGGCCCGGCCCGCAGCACCTGGCGGCAGAGCTCGGAACCGATGGATCCGCCGGCGCCGGTGATGAGCACCGACTTCCCGTTGAGGTACCGCGAGACCCGCTCGAACTCGATCCGCACCGGGGCGCGTCCCAGGAGGTCCTCGACGCTCACGTCACGCAGCATGCGGACGGTGACCTCGCCCGAGATCAGCTCGGGCAGACCGGGCAGCGTCTTGCAGGGCACCCCTGCGACGCGGCAGGCGTCGGTGATCTCGCGGCGCACCGCGCCAGGTGCCGACGGCATCGCGATGATGACCTCGTCGACCGCCGTGTCACGCAGGATGGAGGGCAGGTCGGCGCGCGTTCCGAGTACGCGGACGCCCTGGACGCGCAGGCCGGCCTTCCGGTTGTCGTCGTCGACGATGCCCACCGGGACGTAGCCCAGACCGCGGTTGCGCTGCATCTCGCGGAGCATGATGTTGCCCGCGTCGCCCGCTCCGCAGATGAGCACCCGCCGACCGCGATGGGCGACCAGGTCGCCGCGCGAGGGCCGCTCCATCAGGCTGCGCACGAGGAAGCGCGCGCCGCCGATGAGCGAGAGCGTCATGAAGAAGTCGAGGACGAGCACGCCTCGCGGCACCGGTACGGCACGGCCGCTGTCGCGGTGCACCGGCTGCCAGAACGAGAGCACCGTGGTGATGAGCACGCTCGACACGACGACGGCGACAACGATCGCCTGAAGGTCGCGGATGCTCGTGAAGCGCCACCACTTGGTGTAGAAGCGCGCGGCGACGAACACCACCACCTTGATGGCGACGACGACCCCCAGGGTGGCGAAGAACATCTCGCGGTAGACGCCCTGCAACCCGCCGTCGAAGCGGAAGGCGAAGGCGAGCCACCAGGCGAGGACGACCAAGAGGGCGTCCGCCGCGATCTGGATGAGCCGGTGCGTGTTGCGGCGCAGGCCGCTTGAACCGGGAAGGACACTCACTCGGACGAGTCTACCCGGCGAAACGGCCACGTCCCGCGACGGACGGGTCGATCCGGTGCACCCGTCCCCGTGAGTCAGGCGTCCAGGATCAGGTCGATGAGGAACTCGGGATCACGCAACGGAGGCGGCGCGGTCCGGTCACGGCGGGTTACGGCGACCTCGTTCGCACTGTGGATCCGCGTGAGCCGCCCCTCGTCGATCAAACGCCTGTCGACGGCCCCCAGGGTGCCGGCGAAGGGGGTGTAGGCGGGTACGCCGAGAGCGACAGCCTCACGATTCATGGTTCCACCTGCGCTCACCACGAAGTCGGCCCGCTCGATCAGCGAAGGCCCGTCGACCGGACGCTCGGGGACGATGAAGTCCGTCCCTTCCAGGGATTTCCGCTGCTCCTCGGTTCGAGGCAGGACCACAGTCTGAACATCAACTTCAGCGTTAGACATCCGTTCGAGAACCCCGCTGAAGAGCTCTGTCGAGCGCCCACGGTGGTACAGGGTGACCTCGGGGGCCGGACGGAGCACCGCAACGACGGCGTCGTCACGCAGACCGAGTTCGGAGGACACCGACGGGTCGGTCACGTGGTCCGCGAGGTAGTACTCCTCCTTCAGACCGGGGTAGCGCTGCAGCGCGGGAGGCCGCATCCCGTATCGCCGGAGCGCGTCCTCACCGATGGCGTCCGGCACCAGCACGCGACGTGCCCAGCGGCCGTTCCAGTGGTGCATGACCGTGGCGAACTCGTAGTCGAACATCGTGACCTGCGGCGTACCGGCCACCCGCGCGGCCACCGGTTGATCCGTGGATCCGTGGGCGACGGCCAGGTCGAAGCGCTGCCGTCGGGCGAAACGGGTGAGGGCCGCGGTGCGTCCGACGGCGGCGCGACCCTTACCCAGGAGCCCGCCGCCGCCGTGCGCACCCACCACCGTGTGGGGGATGCCGAACCGCTCGAGCAGGCCGATCGTCTGCGCGAACTCACGCGAGGTGACCGTGACCTCGTGACCCCGCGCCTGAAGGCGCGCGATGAGGGGCCGGAAGATGACGACGTGCGGCGAGTTGGTGACGTCGATCCAGATCCTCATCGCGGATCCCCTCTCAGCCGATCGCCGTGACCGCCTCCCCTACCGCCTGCACGACCTCGTCCACCTGATCGTCGGTCAGGTGCGGGTGCATCGGCAGGGCGAGGCCGGTGTCGGCGTGCTCCTCGGCGACGGGGAGCTGCCCCTTCTTGTAGCCGAGGTGGGCGAACACCGGCTGGAGATGCATCGGGATGCCGTAATAGACGGCGGCGCCGATGCCCTTCCCGTTCAGGTGCTCACGGATCGCGTCGCGCTCGGGATGCCGGGCGACGTAGAGGTGGTAGACGTGGCGCGTGCCGGGACGCTCGACCGGAAGGGTCATGTGCTCACCGAGTCCGGCCTCGCGATAGCGGTCGGCGGCGTGTCGACGTCCGTCGTTCCAGCGGTCGAGATGCGGCAGGAAGATGCGGATGACCGTCGCCTGAAGCTCGTCGAGGCGCGAGTTGTAGCCCACCTCCTCGAAGGTGACCTTGTCCTTCGAGCCGTGGAAGCGCAGGCGGCGGACCCGGTCGGCCAAGGTGTCGTCACGCGCCACGACCATGCCGCCGTCCCCGATACCGGGGAAGTTCTTGGTCGGGAAGAAGCTGAAGGTGACGATGTCGCCCACGGTCCCGACGGGCCACTCGGCATCGGCGGCGCCGAAGGACTGCGCCGCGTCCTCGATGACCGACAGGCCGTTCTCGGCGGCCAGTGTGACGATCGGCGTCATGTCGGCCGGATGGCCGAAGATGTCGACGGGGATGATCGCCTTCGTCCGCTCGGTGATCGCGTCCTCGATCGCGTCGGGATCGATGGTCGCCGTCTGCGGATCGATGTCGACGAACACCGGTGTGGCGCCCAGGCGCGCGATGGCCTCCGCCGTCGCGTAGAAGGTGTACGGGGTCGTGATGACCTCGTCACCGGGTCCGACGTCCAGGGCCTGGAGGGCGATGACGAGGGCATCGGTCCCGTTGCCCACGCCCACGCACGGCCGTCCCTGAAGCCGCTGCGACACGTCCGATTCGAGCGCCGACACCTCGGGCCCCAGGATGAACCGCCCGGTATCGAGCACCGCTCCGATGGCGGCATCGATCTCCGCGCGAAGCGGCTGGTACTGGGCCTGGATGTCCATCAACGGCACGCTCAAGTTCCGACTCCCTCGTCCGACAGCACGACGCGGGAGATTAGCAACGGCCGATCCGGCATCGGTGGGTGACGGGCCTCATGGATTGTTTACGTCGCCTGTCGCGCACGGACATTTCCGTTTGTTGCAGGAGTTCCCGGTCTGATCGGGTACCCACGGTCAGTGGGACGCCCGGATGCGTCCCGTCCGTGAACTCCGATCTTCCGAGGGTGCTCGTGCGTCGATCCACATCCATCGCCATCGCCGCTCTTTCCGTCCTGGCCGCGGCCGCGACACCGGCCGTCGCCCAACGGCAGGAGGTCGTACCGGGTGTGACCTACGAGCGCGTCGCGCGCTCCGGCCAGGTGATCCACATCACCCGGGTCAACCGGAGCCCCCTCATCACAACACGCCCGACCACCGTGGGAAGTCCGCGGGGCCTCCTCACCACAGCCGTGAAGGAACGGACGGGATCCGGTGCCGTGGTGGGCGTGAACGGCGACTTCTTCAACTGGGACACCGGCATCCCGTCGGGCCTCTTCCTGGACGAGGGGCGGCTCGTGAACGAACCGGAGGCGTCACGGTCCGCGCTGGTCTTCTCGAACGACGGCTGGATGGCCGCCATCCAGACGCGCGTCGAGGGCACCTGGATCGCCGACCCGACGGCCCAGGACCCGACGCCGCGCCAGTACGGCTTCGTGAACGCAAACCGCCCCGCCGACCGCGACACCGACAACCGCACCATCCTCTACACGTCCGACTACCGTGACCTCACCCCACGCGGCGCGCGGACGGAGGCCCTCATCCGGCTGGACGCGCCTGGCCTGGTCATTCCGAACCGGCCCGTCACCGGCACGGTGCACAGCATCCAGTCCGGCGGGGGAAGTGGCATCCCCCCGGGATTCGCACTCATCACCGGAACCGGAACCCGGGCCGCCACGGTATCGACGCTGACGCCGGGCAGGCGGATCACGCTCAACGCGGTCCTTCCGGGCATACCCGACACCGCGTACTCCGCGATGGGCGGCGGGCCGGTACTCGTCGCGAACGGCCAGGCGGTCGTGAACGGTGACGCCAACGGATTCTCGTCCAGCCAGGTGAAGGGTCGTTCGGCGCGCACCGCCATCGGCCAGACGCGGACCGGGCAGCTCCTTCTGGTCGTGACCGAGGGTCCGCTCGAGGGCCGCGTCGGAATGACGGCCAACGAACAGGCCGAGCTCCTGGCGTCCCTGGGCGCGCAGACAGCCATCGCCATGGACAGCGGCGGATCGTCCGGCATGGTGGTCCGCGGACGCATGATGAACTCCGTCCGTTACGGCGAGCGCGCCATCGCGAACGGGCTCATCGTGTCGTACGCCGGCGTACAGCTGACCGAGCCCGCCCCTCTCGTCTCGCCGAACGGCGACGGAATCGACGACACGACGACGGTCGTCGCCCGCTCGGCCAAGAACGGCACCGCCAACATCGTGCTTCGGCGTCCCGGCAAGAAGGCCGCGCGTCTTCTCTACCGAGGGCCGCTCGGCCCCAGCGGGGCGTCCTTCCGCATCGGCGTCGGAGCAGCGCTCGCGCCCGGCGTCTACGAGATCTCGGCGAAGTTCACCCCGGCCGACGGTTCGGCCCCCACGGAGCACCGCCGCCGCCTCGTCATCGACGACACGCTGGGCTCACTCACGGCACGCCGGACCGGTTCCCGCGCCGACCAGCGGCTGAACGTGCGCTTCCGCCTTCGCCACAACGCCCGCGTGACGGTGCAGGCGGTCAACGCCAAGGGCAAGGTCGTACGTGTTCTGGCCCGCAACCGGACCATGCGACGGGGATGGCAGAACCTGTCGTGGAACATGAAACAGGGCAGCCGTCCGATCCCTGCCGGCTCGTACACGGTGCGAGTGGTATTGCGTACCGGCTACCGCCAGCCGAACATGCTGACGAAGAGCTTCACGGCACTGAAGCCACCCGCCAAGAAGAAGTAGCGGTCGACGACCTTGGTTAACGATGCGGCCGGACGACGTCCGGCCACATCGTGCACGGCTATTCGTCGAGAGCGTCGATCTCGGCCTCGGCGGCACGTACCTCCGAGACCAGCTTGTCGATCTCGTCGTCGAGACCCGACTCGCCCGCCTTCTGGCGCAACACAAGATGACCGATCTCCTCGGCCCAGCCGTTGATCTTCCGCTTCAGGAGAAGCTCCTGCCCCTTCTCCTTGGCGTCGCCCACCGCATCCTGAGCCGAATCGGCGACCTTCTTGGCCGTCTCCTTCGCCTTGTCGAGAAATCCCATCACAGTCTCCTTGGGGTGAGGTCACCGTGATGGTACTCCCAGTCAAGGATCGGGGACGTGGGGGATTCAGTGGGGATGTGACGCTTGCTTGTGGGATTACGCATCCCTGCCGTTGGTCCTGTGGGGCGCAGCCCTGGGACTGGCGGATGACAATGATCCTCCCGCCCACCCCGTCCAGCCGCCAGTCCCCGGGCTTCGCGCGGGGCCTCACATTCGGCCGGTGTTGCTGGTGGTTGGCTGCGAACAACGCGTTCCTGCTGTTGGTCCTTAATCACGCATTCAAGGACCAACGGTTCGTCCATGTACGGCAGGACCGACTGAGCCCGCACCCAACAGGGTGCGAAAGATCATCACGAGAGGCCCGACGCAGGAGGGACTGGCGGTTGGCCGGGGCGGGTGGGTGGATAGCCCTTCCGCCAGTCC
>CAZHDY010000004.1:0-137017 GCA_964531025.1 uncultured Bifidobacteriaceae bacterium
CCACCTCGGCGTTCGCCTGGGCGATGACCTTGAGCTCCTCCTGGGTCGCGTCGAGTCGCACGACCTCCTCGGTGACCACGCCCTTCTTCACGACGCGGTACGGGGTCTGGATGAAGCCGTACTCGTTGATGGTGGCGTACGAGGCCAGCGAGCCCATGAGACCGATGTTCGGTCCTTCGGGGGTCTCGATGGGGCACATGCGCCCGTAGTGGGTGGTGTGGACGTCACGCACCTCGATGGGGGCGCGCTCGCGGGTGAGCCCTCCGGCACCGAGCGCCGACAGGCGGCGACGGTGGGTGAGGCCCGACAGCGAGTTGGTCTGGTCCATGAACTGCGAGAGCTGCGAGGAGCCGAAGAACTCCTTCAGCGCGGCCACCACCGGACGGATGTTGATGATCGTCTGCGGGGTGATGGTGTCCGGGTCCTCGGTGCTCATGCGCTCGCGGACGACGCGCTCCATGCGGTAGAGACCGACGCGGAACGCCTCCTGCACCAGCTCGCCCACGGTGCGCAGGCGGCGGTTGCCGAAGTGCTCGTACTCGTCCAGGTCGTGGACGAGGTCGTCGCGCGGGATGAGCGCGCCGTCCGCCGCGAAGTCCTTGCTGTCCTCGGGGACACCGTGCTTGAGCGGGAGGTCGACCAGCTCGCGGATCAGGCGGACGAGGTCGTCGTCCATGCCCGAGACCCCGCCGGTGAAGCGCGGGTTGGTGAGCGTCCGCACGGAGGTCGGGAGGTCCGACCCGAGGCGCGCGTTCAGCTTGTAGCGGCCGACCTTGGTGAGGTCGTAGCGCTTGGGGTCGTAGAAGAGGGAGCGCACGAGGGAGCGCGACGTGTCGACCGTCGGCGGCTCGCCGGGACGCTGCTTCTTGAACACCTCGATGAGCGCCTGTTGCATGGTCTCGCCGGCACGCTGCTCGAGCTTCTTCTCCAGCTTCTCGATCTCGGTGGCGAGGCGGGCGCGCTCGTCGGCGTGCGATGCGAGCATCTGCTCGTGGAGCGCCTCCATCTCCTTGGTGGTCGCCTCGATCTGCTTGAGGCTCTTCTTGTCGCCCGTGGCCGGCTCGCCCTCGATGGGGTCCTTCTCGAGTGTGGCCTCGATGAAGGGGTTCACGCGCTTCGCGTCGAGCGGGTGCGGGAAGAGGTTCAGGATGTCGTCGCGGGTGTACCCGATCGCGAACAGGAGGGTGGTCACCGGAAGCTTGCGCTTACGGTCGATGCGGACGTTGACCAGACCCTTCTTGTCCACCTCCAGCTCGAGCCACGATCCGCGGGCCGGCATCAGGTTCGCCACGAAGACCTGCTTCTCGCGGTCCTTGGGCTCCATGATGTAGGCGCCGGGCGAGCGGACGAGCTGCGTGACGATGACGCGCTCGGTGCCGTTGATGATGAAGGTACCGCGCTCGGTCATGAGCGGCAGGTCACCCATGAAGACCTTCTGACGACGGATCTCGCCGGTCTCCTGGTTGATGAAGCTGACCTCCATCGTGAGGGGCGCCGCGTAGGTGAGATCCTTCTCACGGCACTCCTTGATGGGGTTGTTCGGCTGGATGTAGTCCAGCGGCTCCCCGGGCTGCCATCCGCCGACGGTGTAGATCCCGAAGTCGACGGCGAGGGTCCCGGTGAAGTCCATGATCGGCGTTATGTCGTCGATCGTCTCCCGAAGGCCCTCGTTCAGAAACCACTCGAACGATTTGCGCTGGATGTCGATGAGATGTGGGACATCCAGGACCTTGTCCAGACGCGAAAAGGACCGGCGAACGCGGGCAGGACTCTTTGTGCTCAAGTCTTTAACCTCCTGACTGAGCTTTTGATAGACGGGCGAAGAAGGGGCGGCGGCTCAAAGCGCAACGCGAAACGCTACCACATCCGGCGGCGTCCTCGCACCGTGACCGCCGCACGGTGCATAATCCAGCGATGGCCAATCGCCTACCGTCGCCGACGGATGAGCCCGAATCGGACCTGACATGGACCGAGCAGATCGTCCCGATCACCCGGGTCGCATACGACGTATGGCGGCAACCGGGCGAGCGACGGCGCATGCGCGCTTACGGATTCCGCCCCTCCGCACAGAAGGAGGGGGTGCTGAAGCGCGACTGGCACCAGATCACCGTGCGCGTCGGACCCAACCGGATCCGGGCGACACACCGCGAACTGGGTGAGCTCATCTTCCGCGACGAGGACAGCGCGCTGCTCTTCAACGGCAAGCCGTTCGACGACAGTCCGGCGGCGCTCGAGACGGCCAACCTGCTCGTGTCGCTGATCAACGACTACGAGCGCTGGGTCGAGGTACGCGAGGGGCGGGCCAGTCGGCTGCGCCGCACACGATCGGTCACGACCGACCCCCGGCCGATCAACGCGATCGCCGAGACCCGCCGTCTTCAGCGGCTCCTGGGCACCGCCTGGGGCCGGCCACCGACGCGCCGACGGTAGGGCTGCCGTCTCAGATCACGCTGCCGGGGACTGGCGGTGGGCTAATCCACCCACCCGCCCCGGCCAACCGCCAGTCCCCGGGCTTCGCGCGGGGCCTCACATTTGGGCCGGCGTCGTGGGTGGTTGGGTGCGAATAGCGCGCACCTGCCGTTGATCCTCGGTAGCGCTACCAAGGACCAACGGTTCGCCCGTGTACAGCAGGACCGACTGTGCCCGCACCCAACAGGGTGCGAAAGATCACCACGAGAGGCCCGACGCAGGAGGGACTGGCGGCTGGACGGGGCGGGCGGGAGAATCATTGTCATCCGCCAGTCCCAGGGCTGCGCCCGTAGGACCAACGGTCGCCCCATGCACGACAGGTACCGACTGTGCCCGCACCCAACCACCCGCGAAAGATCATCACGAGAGGCCCGACGCAGGAGGGACTGGCGGCTGGACGGGGCGGGCGGGAGGATCATTGTCATCCGCCAGTCCCCAGGCACGCAACCGAGAAATCAACGGCAAAACGAGTGGTGCCACGGGACCCGTGGCACCACTCGTCTCCGTGGCACTACTCGTCTAGATGGTTGATTCCACGATCTCGCGGCGTGGTGCATGTCCCCGGCGGCGCGGATGCGCCACCGGACGACTCGAACAGGCGAACCAGCATGCCCTTCGACACCCGGCGGCACCCCGCATCCACCAGGAACGCGCCCCACATCCACGACCCCGCGGAACCAACCATCTAGCTGAACTTGCCGGGGACGCCGCCGCCCTTGACCATGGCCAGGTCCTCGAGCCAACCACCGGCCCGTGCGTAGTCCTTGTCGTCCTCTGGAAGGCCTGCTCGGACCTTCTCGACTTCCGCGATGATCTCATCGACGTTCGCCTTGTTGGCGGTCGAAATACGATCGCGCAGCTTGCTCTTCACATCGGGGTCAAGGGGCATTTGCGCTCCTCCTGGATGACGGATGATTGTCCCCGGTATCTTGCGCGATCGGCGGGCCGGAGTAAAGCCCATGCACGAAACTCGTTTCAGACGACGACCATGCCGGTACGCACGAAGCGGCTCATGTTGCCGGCCTGATCGGTGACGAAGACGAACACGCGCACCGGTCCGCGCGGTACCGGCGACGTCAGGACCACGCGCGCGCGGCCCGATGTCATCGCAGTGGTCGTGTCCGAGTACTTCCGGGCACCGCGCATCACGAGGACCCGCGTCTTGAGATTCTTGGACTGCGCGTCGATGGCACCCACCCGGACGGCGAGACGTCGCATTCGGCGCTGGCCGACCGGTCCGTAGGTCCTCCGGTACACCCGGGGCACGGGACGGAACGTCGCCGTGATCTGCGGCGGGGTGTTGTCGAAGACCATCCGCGCGGCCCGGCGCCCACGGTTGCCGACCCCGTCCACCATCTCGATCTCGACCCGGTGCGGACCGTCCGGGAAACGGCGCGTCGGGATCGACGCGACCACGTTCTCCCGGCCCATCCGCCCGGATCGGATCAGCCAGCCGTCCACGTAGACGCCGTACGTGGCCAGCCCGGAGGGATCCGTACCCACCGACTCCACGCGACGCGCCCCACGAACGGGCCCCGTGATCGCAGGGCTCATGCGCCCGAGCTCGGGAGGCTCCTGCTCGACGCGGATGCGACCGACACCGAAGACCGGGTCCGGGCCGGGATCGCCCACGTCCAGGGCGTCGCGCTCCAGCATGGCGCGGATCTCCTGCGCCTGGGGGCGAAGGCCCTCCGCCCGCAACGACGAGAGCAACGCGGCGGTAGCACCGGCGGCGTTCGGCGCGGCGATGGACGTGCCCCCCACGGTGCGGGGGCCACCCGTCACCTGTCCGATGGCCGTACCGGTCGGGGCGACGAGATCGGGCTTCAACCGGCCATCCGGGGTCATGCCGCGTGACGAGTAGCGCACCAGCGTGTTGCTGCGCCAGTCGACCGCCCCGACCGAGATGGATCCACTGCTGTCAGCCGGGGTAGGGACAGAGGAAGGAGACGCGTCGCCGTACCCGAAGAGCGCCGAGATCTCGTCCTCACGGGAGTAGAGGTCGATGGACTCGGGCGGCGGGCCGGAGACCAGATGGGCACGCAGCCGATAGCGGCCCGGAGCGGACGGCCGCAGCCCGTTGATGCGCTCAGCCGACGCGGCCCCCGCGGACTGCCGGTCACGCGACGAGGCCACGGCCTGCCAGCCGTCAGGGGTCTCCCGTTCGAGCACCAGGTCGATGTCCGCAGGTTCGGAGCCGGGAGAGTTCCGCCAGCTCACGTGATAGGTGAGTGCGGTGAAGTCGGTACGGGTGATGATCCACGGCGTCGGCGTGGGCCAGTCCATCTCACCGTCACCGTCGGGGTCGTTCCACTCCCCACCCCACCGCTTCTGTCCGTAGTTGCCGGCGGAGTTGAACCACAGAACCCCGGCATCCGCCGCACGGTCGACGGCCTGGGCCAGCGCGGATGTACCGTCGAACGGACCCTCGAGGAAGTTGTTCGAGTGCACCGCGATGTCGAAGCGCTGCGCCGCGATCCAGTTCGTCGCCGCCACGAAGTCCTCAGGGGTGTGGTAGCTCACGAACGTGTACTGCGCACGCGGGGCGAAGTCGTACACCGTCTGCGCGACGAGCATCCCGTGGTCCGTGGGTCCGCCGTACGCGGTGGTACCCGCGATCCCGTTGGCCGGGTCGAACGACTGCAGTTGCAGCCGCGCCGCCGGCGGCAACTCTCCGGCTGCCTGCAGAGGGCCGATCTCGGTACCGAACCCGAGATCGAGGATGGCGATGCGGAGTCCCGTACCCTCCCGACTCACATCCGCCAGGGCGGCCGCACCGGTGCGCTCGACGCCCTGACCGACCACCGCATCCGAATAGGCGGAGGGCCCGGCGGCAACGGATGCGACCCCGGGCATGGAACGCAGCGCGCGCTGGACGGCCGGGGTGCGTGCGACCACCTGAAGGCCGGTGGGCGTGCGACGGTTGGGCTTGATGCCCCGTCGCACGAGCTCGGAGCGGACTGTCGCGTCCTGCCCCGGTGCCGCCGCGACCACGACCGACACGGGTCGGGGTTTCGCAGCCGCACGCGGTTTCGCGTCGAGCATCGCCGGAAGGAGCAGACCACAGGCGGCCACCGGAAGAAGGCGACGGAGAAGGGAACCTGTCACGAGGAGGGAGGCTAACCAACGTGTCACCTGACCCGCCACCCGCTCGGGGATGTACGTAACCGTGGCGCCGGGCACGAGAGTCGCGTCACCACCACCGCTCACCGACAGAAATCGTCGAATAGCGGGGGCTCCTCGTACGTGCGCTTTGATCCGCCCGGGTCAAGCGCCGGACACCGGACGTGCGCGACCCGACGCACGGCGGAGCGTGATCTCGACCGTGGTGCCCTGTCCCTCCGCCGATCGGAGCGTTATCGCACCACCGTGGTCCTCGATGATCGAACGGCTGATGGCGAGGCCCAATCCGGTACCGCGGATGCCGCCGTGCGCCGCGTTGGACCCGCGGAAGAAGCGATCGAACACACGGTTCCTCTCGTCGGCGGCGATGCCGATCCCCGTGTCGACCACGGTGACCACGGCCATCTCGCCTCGGACGGTGAGCGTCACCGCGACGTCGCCGCCGGCGGGAGTGAACTTGACGGCGTTGTTCACGACGTTCAGAACCACCCGCTCGAGCGCGGAGGGGTCGCCGACCACCGTCACGTCCGCCGTCCCGAGGTCCGCACGGAGCGTGACCGAACGTGCCAGGGCCTCCGGGCCGAGCATCGTGGTCGCGGCGTCGACGACGGAACGGAGGTCGACCGTGTCGCGCACGTGTTCGGTCGACGTGAGCTCCAGCCGTGAGGCCACGAGAAGGTTCTCGATGAGCTCGCGGAGCCGACCGGTGCTGCGCTCCACGATCGCGAGCGTCGCATCGACATCGGGGGGCAGTTCACCGTACTCGCCGTCGCGGAGCATCTCGACGTATCCCGAGATCGACGTGAGAGGGGTACGAAGCTCGTGGCTGACGTTGGAGACGAGCTCGGTCTTCTGACGATCGATCTCGCGCATCTCGACGGCGACGCGATACTCGCGGGCGACGATCCGGACGTTCGCGAGCGCCTGGCCCACCGCGACGCCGACCTCGCCGGCCACATCGACCTCGGCGTCCCGCCACCGGAGAGAGGCAGGACCGCGACCCAGGATCATGTAACCGAGGACCTCGTCCCCGACCCCGAGGGGCACCACGAGGACCGCGTCGATGCCCAGCGGTGCGAGTTCCAGCCATATGTCCAGCTCCTCGTCGCGGGAGATGTGCGGATGTACCCCTTCGGGAACCGGGAGAAGCACCGGCCGTCCCTCCACCCAGGACGCGAGTGCCACCCGCTGGAAGAGCGCCGCGACGGACGGCGGGAACTCATGCCCCGTGATCTCGGGCACGGAGACGACGAAACCGTCGACGTTCAGGGCGTCGGAGAACACACGCAGCCAGACGCGGTCGACGGACAGATCGTCCTGGACCGTCAGCGCGGTACCGAGTGCGATGGCGTCGAAGTCGAGTTCTGCGCGCACCTGACGGTCGATGGAGAGCAGGACACCGTCCAGCCGCTGCCTCTCGTCGTCGCGTTCCAGCACACCCTGTCCCCAGTCGGCCAGGTCGTTCAGGGCCTCGGCCACCTCCCCGAGCACCCCGACATGCTCCGTCGCCACACGGGCATCGTGTTCACCGCGCATGTGGGATGCCATGACGTCGACGAGAAGGGTGGAGTCACGCCGGATGCGTTCCCTCCGCCGTCGATCCACGAGTCCGGCGGCCATGGCGACGGCCACAACGATGATCATCAGGACGACGACCACCCAGCCCATCACCGGCCTCCTCGCCCGACGTCGCCGGCCACCCTTGGATGGGCGCACGATCCGCCGACCGGGGCGCCGCACATCGTGCGATCTGCGCGCGGGCATGTCATTTCGACGAGTTGGATCCTCCGAATCCCTCACGCGACATGACGCCCCAGACGGCCTTCTTGCCGCGCAACGCCGCCCACCATCCCTGGAGACGCCAGACGGCCGTCATCTGCCGGTACCCGAAGTTCTCGGCGACGGTCGCGACGACGGCCCGGCGGATGTCCTTGCCACGTGGGTAGCGGTTGAAGTAGACGGTGTCCACGACGATCGCGGCGAGCGACACGAGGAACCCGTAGACGTACGCCACCAGGACGAACAGCAGAGCGAACTGCCAGTGCACGACGCCCAGGGCGACTCCGAGTGGTACGGCGACGATCCCGATGACCTCGAGCAGCGGCGCGATCAGCTCGAACAGCCAGTAGTACGGGATCGCGACCATCCCGATCCGGCCGTATCGCGGGTTGAGGCACATCCGGCGGTGCTTCCAGAGCACCTCCCAGAGGCCCCGGTGCCAGCGTCGCCGCTGACGTGCCAGCACGGGTATCGTGGGCGGAACCTCCGTCCAGTTGGTGGGCTCGGCGACGAACCCGACCGAGTACGGGGTGCCCGATCGCCGGTAGGTGCCGTGAAGACGGGTGACGAGCTCGAGATCCTCTCCGATCGAGTCCGGATCGAGACCGTCGACGCCGAGGACGACGTCACGGCGAAAGACGCCGAACGCTCCGGAGATGAGGAGCAGCGCGCGTGCACGTGCCCATCCCTGGCGGCCGAGGATGAACGCCCGGATGTACTCGACGGCCTGGATCCGGGGCAGATAGCGGGGTGACATGCGGACCTCGAGCACCCGACCGCGATCCACGACGCAGTGGTTGATGGGCCGGATGCTCCCGCCGCTCCCTATGCACCGCAGGGGATCGTTGAGGAATGGCTGGGTGACCCGGAGCAGGGCGCTCGCCTCGAGGACCGAGTCGGCGTCGACGATCGCGACCAGGTCCTTCGACGCATGGTTGATGCCCACGTTGATGGCGTCCGACCGTCCGCTGTTGGGCTTGTCGACGACGACCAGTCCGCCCCTGCCGCTCCGAGGGATGTACGTGCCGGTCGGCGCCGCCCGCGTGGGGATCGAACCCTCCGCCTGCGAGGCCACCTCGATGAGTGAGAACCGGTCGATCATCAGCTCGAGGGTGCCGTCGGTGCTCCCGTCGTTCACGACCACCACCTCGACGTCCGGATACGCCAGCGCGAGAAGTGACCGCACCGACTCCACGATGCCGACCTCCTCGTTGTAGGCGGGGACGATGAGGCTGATGCCGCCCGCCCTCTCGGACGAGAGGAGATGATCCACGCCTTCGAGGCGCTCCCACCGCCGATGGCGATGAGAGGTCATCCAGGCGAGCGTGATGAGGACGAGGTACGAGGTGTTGATGAGGATGAAGTAGACGATCACCGGCCAGGCGAGGATGCCGAGCGCGGTCGAGAGGAAATCGCGCAGCACGTCGAGGATCTCTGCCGTCGAGATCGCGGGGTGGATCGTCATGCGCTCATCGCCCATTGCGGATCGTCCTCCGGGTCATCCACCCGGGATGCGAGAAGGCACCGCTGGAACGCCGCGGCGACGGCGACGTTCCGTGGAGCCGTCGTCCGCAGCTCCCGAAGGACGGGCAGGCCCAGATACGGGATACCGGCGATTGCGTCGGCCGCCGCCATGTTGACGGCGGGATCATCCGATTGAGCGAAGGATCGCAACACGTCGAGCGCCTCCTCCGTGGCGATCTCCCCCAGTGCGGTGATGGCCGCGAGCGCCACCGAGAGTGACGGATCCGCCGTGGTGGCGGCGACCAGTGACCGCACCGACGCGTCGTCACCGATGCGTCCCAGAGCCAGCGCCGCGAGGCGGCGCACGTCCCGGTCCTCGTCCACGACGACGAGGGTGTGCAGCGCCGGGGCCGCCCTCGCCATCCGACGGCTACCGGCCACCGCGACGGCGACGCACCGGACGTCGGGGACGGGCACGTGCATCGCCGCGAGGATCCGCTCCGTGACCTCGTCGCTCCCTCCCATCGCATCGAGGGCCTCGATCGCGGGTCCGGTGTGGATACGCCCTTCACCGACAGCGTCGAGCACGGCGTCGATCGTCTCCGGATCCCCGATCTGCCCGAGGGCCCGGACGGCGACGTTCCGGACGTCGGGATGGTGGTGGCGCAGGAGTTCCGCGATCGGCACGGCCGCCGGAACCCACCCGGCGTTCCCGAGATCCCGCGCCGCAGCGGCGCGAGCGTGGGCCCGCCCCTCGGAGAGCTGCGCGATACGCGCGTCCATGGCTCCCTCCTCGGCAAGCAGCGCCGTCAGGCGCGAGACGGCCCTGCCCTCGAACTTCGGGATCATGCGGAACATCTCGTCAACCGTGACGTCCCATTGCCACCCCTGGAGATCGTAGATCTCGTCATAGATCGCATCGATCTCGTCGCCCGTCTCGCTGGAGAGCAGGCCGATCACCCGCACGCGCAGCTCTTCGATCCGCGGATTGCGCCGCCGACCGCGGATCCCCCGGCCCACGTGGGTCACCACGAGTACGGCGAGAAGCACGACGCACGCGACGGAGGCGATGGCGAGTGCCCACGGGAGAGCCGCCCCGGTCACGCGATCCAGCATCGCTAGACGGTTGGTTCCACGAAGTCGTGGATGTGGGGGGCGTCACCGGCGGTCAGCCCGGTCAGGTCGGTGGATCGACCGATGGTCGGCCGGGGGTGGGTGGATGGATTCGGGGCGCATCCGTGCCGCCGAAAGCACGCACCGGGCCGCGAGACGGTGGAACCGATCATCTCGACCCAAGCCGTGAGCTGATACGTGCCAGCAGAGCACGCGGACTGAACGGCTTCGCGACGTAGTCCGTCGCGCCGGCGGCGAATCCGCGCTCCACGTCGTGCTCGTCCGCTCGGGCGGTGAGGAGGATGATCGGCAGATCCGCAAGACCATCGCGGGCCCGGACCTCCCGGACGACGTCGAGACCGGAGAGCCCCGGCATCATGACGTCGATGACGGCGAGATCGACATGGCGACGTTCAAGAAGAGTGAGCGCCTCGGCACCGTCGACCGCCGCGAGCACCTCGTAGTTCGCACGGCGCAGCTTGGTTGCGACGAGGTCGCGGATATCCGGATCGTCGTCCGCGATGAGAATTGTCGGCATGCGAGATCACTGGGAGTCGGGAGCCACAAGGGGCCGGGTAATCCGAACTCATTCGCACCCCATACCGTGGTCCCTCCCACGGACCTCCATGCGTACCCCCTGTTGAGACCGGCGGACCGCCGCTCCCACAACGCTCGCGTCCGTCGGCATCCTGTCACTCCGACATTCATCGCGACGATCAGGGTCGCGACGTCTATCGCAGGACTGCGGATGCTCCCCGATCTCGGAGTTCATTCACGAACCGCTCCGCCTGATCCCGGGGCAGCCCGGTGGCAAGGGTGCACGGCGCGCCACCCACCAGATGCTTGGCCTCTCTCAGACCGACACCCAATCGGGCGCGGACGGCCTTGATCACAGCGATCTTGTTCTCACCGGCCGACTCGAGAACGACGTCCGACCACCCGCCGAAACCATCCGACTCACCATCGAACGCCGACGGCGACACTTGAACAGGCGGTGGGAGGCGCGGCGCCTCGTAGCGACGGGAGCCCGTCCGTCGGCGGAACGCCACCGTGATCAGGATGCCCAGCACGATGCCGAGCGCGATGTATCCGTACATGTGGGCTTCCCGAGTGTCGAGTCGTCGGCGGAACGCAGATCGCGATGCGGACGCACAGACTACGCAGGGAGAATGGCGCATCGCACCGATACGCGACGCGCCGGTCCCCCATGGCCTCAGCGACCGCCCACCGCGTGTGCGGCCACCCAACGGCGCTCGCCGTCGTGGCGATCGCGGATCCGGTTCAGACGTTCCCAGTCAGGTGCATCGAACATGGCCCGTGCGTCAGAGGGCCTATCGCAGAAGTTCCCGAACAGGCGCTCCGTCGCCCACGGACGCATGGCTTCGACGACGTGCCGGACCACGCCCTCGCAGGGGGCGAGTATCTCGGGAACGGGCACGACGCACATGGCAAGAAGGGCGTACTCGCCGTCAAGACCTGCGACGGCTCCGTCGTGCGAACGGCCGAGTGCCCCGCCGATGTGGCGTAGCTCGAGAAAGAGCAGGGGTGTGTCGACACCGGGCCCGGCCACGGCGAGCAGCGCGGCGAGGGCGTCCTCGGGCAGAGTGGCGATCATGGCGTGATCGCTGACGCCGGGCATCGGGTCGGGCGGGTCCATGTGGATGTCGAGCACCTTCTCGGCCGGAACGCGCGTGAAGGTGTCCATCTCGGGCGAGAGGGCCCGCAGCGGCTGCAGTATCTCGGCCGCGCGGACGTCGTCCTCCAGGACGGCGCCGTCGATGACGACCAGGCTCCGGCCGCTGAGGAACGGCGGCAGCTCAGGGAGGGGCGGGAACCGCATCAGCCGAAGGCTGGTGGTGGCCGATTCGGGCGCCGTCGCCGTCCACTCGGTCCACGTCCGCAGCACCGTGGGAGCGTGCTCCATGTCCCACAGCATCATGCCGGCGACCACGTCGGAAATCGGGAGGAGGTCGATCTCGACGGCGACGACGACGCCGAAGTTCCCGCCACCGCCGCGGACGGCCCAGAGCAGGTCGGTGTTCTCGTGCACGTCCGCGCGAATGCGGTCGCCCGTCGGTGTGACGAGTTCGACGGCGCGCAGGGAACCGGCGGCGAGTCCGTGCGCGCGGCCGTAGAACGAGAGCCCGCCGCCCAGGAGGTAGCCGACCACCGCGACGTCCCCCGCGCTTCCGTGCAGGGCGGTCAGGCCGCAGGGCGCGGCCGCCTCAATGACTTCACGCCAGTGCGTGCCGCCGAGGATCCGAGCGGTGCGCGCCTCGGAGTCGATCTGGACGCCGGTGAGCCGGTTCATGCGCAGGAGCACGACGTCGTCGAAGACGACGTCCCCCAGGGCACCCGCACCATGACCGGTGCTCTGCGGTGCCACGCGAAGACCCAGCTCGGACGCGACCCGCGCAATACGGGCGACGTCGTCGACCGTCTCGGGGACGCCGACGGCGGCCGGACGTTGGAGGACGGCCAGGTTCCAGGCCTGGCACGCCGACTCATAGGCCGCGTCATCGGGGCCGAGGACGGCGTCGAGCTCGTAGAGCGAAGTCATGTCGCGTGTGTTCGGGGTCATGGTCTCTCCTTCAGATCCGAGTGGGGATGTCCGTGACCCGCACGTCGACCGAGAGCCGGACGAGCATGCCCGGTTCAAGAGAGGATCCGGCAGCGACGACGCGGAGGGGAACGGTGACGTCCAGCCGGACGAGCTCCTCCGCCACGACCTCGACGAGGTCGCCGGCATCTGCCGGTTCGATGACACCCAGTCGCACGGCGAGGATCGCCGTCGATGCGATGCCCCGTTCGGCGAGGGTCGACGTGAGACGCACGACGGCAAGGCACGCCTGTGCGATGGCGTCGTCCGCGTGAAGCAGCAGCCCGTCGTCGTCGACCGGTGTTGTCGTGATGGTGATGGTCACGAGTCGCATGGTCCGCCCGCCGGGAGCCGTGCGCCATCCCAGAGCACCGGGGAGACATGCCTCCCAGGTCCCCTGCCCGAACGACCCCCAGAAAGCTGGGGTGGGCGTTCGCGTCGTCCGGGCGCATAATGGAGCGACCATGAGCAGCCGACTCACCGAAGCCCGTGTCCGTGGCGACCTCGACGTCCTCTCGCGGGGCGGACTCACACTCGACGAGTTCTTGGAGGAAGCCGTCAGTGCCGTCCAGCGGGTGGTCCCGTGGACCGGGGCCTGCGTCGGAACGCACGATCCCGCGTCGGTGATCCTCACCAGCGGCCGCAAGTACGGGGCGCTGGCGGAGATCGACACGCACGACGACCTGTTCGCGCAGATCGAGTACTCCGGTGACGAACCGTCGTCATTCCGGTCCTTGGCGAAGGATCCTCTCGGCGCGGTCAGCATGCACACCCTCACGGATGGCGACGTGAGACGGTCACCGCGCATGGACCGCCTTCTCTGCCCGCTCTACGGGTTCACGGACGAACTCCGTGTCCTGCTGCGCGACGGGGCCGGCGTCTGGGGCAGCCTGGCGCTGATGCGGGAATCGTCGGCGCCCGTCTTCACCCCCGCCGATGTCGCCTACATGGCGTCGTTGTCCGATGCGTTCGCGCGCGGGATCCGGTCCGGGATCATGGCCCGCCTGGTGGATTCGCCCGTGGTCGACACGGTGAGCAGCGGTCCCGCCGTCGTCATGTTCGATGCTCAGGACGAGGTCGTGCGCATGAGCATCGGCGCGGAGGAACGCCTCGCGGATCTGAACACCGCGTCCAACCGCACGGATCCGGTGGGCATCGTCCTCGGCCTCGTGCAGGCCGCGCGGGCGATGACGCATCAGAAGGATGCGAAGCTCCCACGCGCCCGCGCGCGGACGGCCTCCGGCACCTGGCTCGTCCTCCATGCATCACCCCTGGCGTGCCGCGACGGGTCGGTCGGTGACGTCGTGGTGACGATCGAGGAGGCGCGCCCTGCCGAGATCCTGGACCTGGTGGTCGCCGCCTTCGGGCTCACGGTGCGCGAGCGTGAGGTCACCAGCATGGTCCTCCGCGGCGTCGGGACAAAGGCCATCGCGGCCGCGATGCACGTCTCCGCCTACACGGTGCAGGACCACCTGAAGGCCGTCTTCGACAAGGCCGGCGTGCGAAGTCGACGCGAGCTCATCTCACGCGTGTACTTCGACCAGTACCTGCCCCGCTTCGGCGAGGAGGTCGGTCCGTCGGGCGAGTTCGTGGCGTAGCGATATGGCCGTTGCCCGAGGCCCGGCGCACGTCTCCCTCCCGGGGTGCGTGAACGCTCTCCGAAATGCACGGCGCCCCGTGCACACAGGTGGTGTACGGGGCGCCGGTACATCGAACCGCTGTGGAACCTATTTGAGGGAGACGCTGGCGCCGGCCTCTTCGAGGTCCGCCTTCATCTTCTCGGCCTCGTCCTTGTCGACACCCTCCTTGAGGTTGCCGGGCGCGCCGTCCACCAGGTCCTTGGCCTCCTTGAGACCGAGACCGGTGATCTGACGGACCACCTTGATGACCGGGATCTTCTTGTCGCCGGCGCTCTCGAGGACCACGGTGAACGAGGTCTGCTCGGCTCCACCGGCGTCACCACCGGCGTCTCCACCACCACCGGGGGCGGCGGCCACGGCCACGGGGGCGGCGGCGGTCACGCCGAAGGCCTCCTCGATGGCCTTGATGCGCTCAGACAGCTCCAGGACGGAAATCCCCTTGAGCTCCTCGATCCACTCTTCAGTCGTAATAGCCATTCTGTGTTGTCGCTCCTGTTACGTCGTTTCAGCTTTCGGGGGTTTCGCCTGACGCCTCGGCGTCGGGGGCTGCCTCGCCGTCGGCGGATGCCTCGGGCTCGGCGGGTGTCTCGTCGGTCGACTCGGCTGCGGGAGCCTCGTCGGTGGTCTCAGCGGCAGGCGCCTCGTCGGCCGCCTCGGCCGCGGGTGCCTCGTCCGTGGTTTCGGCTGCGGGTGCCTCGTCGGCCGGTGCCGACTCCGCCGGGGCGGAGCCCTCTGCCAGCTGTCCGGAAGCCTGGACGGCTCCGAGCGTGCGGGCGAAGGTCGAGATCAGCGACTGGAGGCCACCGGCCAGGCCGGTGAGCGGCGCGGCGATGCCACCGGCCAGCTTTGCGAGCAGCACGTCGCGGGTCGGCAGACTCGCCAGCTGCTTGAGTGCCGAGACGGGAAGGTCGTCGCCGTCCAGGATTCCTCCACGGACGGAGAACGTCTCCTCGTGTTCCTTGGCGAACTCGTCGAGCACCTTGGCGGCTGCGGCCGGGTCACCGTTGACCCACACCAGGCCCGTGGGACCGGTGAGGTACGGGGTGAGGGCCTCACGGCCTCCCACCTGGTCGGCGGCGCGGCGCGACAGCGTGTTCTTGACGACCGTCATCTCGGCGTCCGCATCCCGCAACTTCGTTCGAAGTTCGGAGATATCGGCGACGCTGAGACCACGGAAGTCCGCCGCCACGACGGTGCCGGTGCGCTCCATGCGCTCGACCACGTCGGCGATGACCTGTGCTTTCTCTTCGCGGTTCAGTTGTTCACCTCCTCATGTCGTTGCCCCGCGACAAGCGACGACATGGCTCCCCGAAAGGAGCAACATCGTCGATCTCGCACGGGTGGCCGTTCGGCCGGTTTCAGACGACTCATGGTGAGCCGTCCCCGTGGGTCTTCGATCGACCCGTTATCTGGTGATACGCCGGGCGCTAGGCCGCGACTCCCTCGGCCGTCTGCGTGGTGTCGATCGGGATGCCCGGGCCCATGGTCTGGGTGAGGGTGATCGACCGCAGGTAGCGGCCCTTCGCGGCGGCCGGCTTGGCGCGCATGATCTCGTCGAGAACAGCCTGGTAGTTGTCGACCAGCTGCTCCTCGGAGAACGAGAACTTTCCGATGCCGAGGTGCACGATGCCGGTACGGTCCGTGCGGTACTCGACCTTTCCGCCCTTGACGTCCTCGACGGCCTTGGCGATGTCGAAGGTCACGGTACCGGTCTTGGGGTTCGGCATCTTGCCGGCGGGGCCGAGCACGCGGCCCAGCTTTCCGACCTCGCCCATCATGTCGGGCGTGGCGATGACGATGTCGAAGTCCAGGAAACCCTCCTGGATGCGCTTGGCGAGGTCGGCGCCGCCGACCACCTCGGCACCGGCGGCCTCGGCCTCACGGGCCTTCTCGCCCTCGGCGAAGACCGCGACGGTGACGCTGCGGCCGGTTCCGTGGGGAAGCGCGATGGTGCCGCGCAGCTGCTGGTCCGCGTGACGGACGTTGACACCGAGGCGGAAGTGGACCTCGACGGTGGCGTCGAAGCGCGTCAGCTCGTGCGCCTTGAGAAGACGGACGGCATCACGCGAGCTGTAGGCCACACCGGGCTCGATGGCCTCGGCGGCCTGGCGGTACTTCTTTCCGTGCTTGGGCATTCTCTCTGAGTTCCTCGTTCTTACTGTGCTGCGACGGTGATGCCCATGCTGCGGGCGGTACCGGCGATGATCCGCATCGCGGCGTCGATGTCGTTGGCGTTCAGGTCCGGGAGCTTCGTCTCGGCGATCTGACGGAGCTGATCCTGACTGAGCTCGGCGACCTTGACCTTGTGCGGCTCCGCGGAGCCCTTGTCGATCCCGAGCGCCTGCTTGATGAGGACCGCGGCCGGCGGGGTCTTCGTGATGAAGGTGAAGGAGCGATCCTCGAAGACCGAGATCTCGACCGGGATGATGGTTCCGGCGTTCGACTGCGTGCGCTCGTTGAACGCCTTGCAGAACTCCGGGATGTTGATGCCCGCGCCACCCAGCGCAGGACCGACCGGCGGCGCCGGGGTGGCGGCCCCTCCGGGGATCTGCAGCTTGACGATTTGCGCGACCTTCTTGGCCATTCGTGTTCCTCGATCGAGCGCCCCGGACACGGGGCACGGTTGTTACGACAGCTTCTTGACCTGGTCGAAGTTGAGTTCGGCCGGTGTCTCGCGCCCGAAGATGCTGACGAGCACCTTGAGGCGGCCCTGCTCCGGGGAGATCTCGGCGATCTCACCTTCGAAGTCGGAGAGGGGTCCGCCGATGACCTTCACGGTCTCGCCGATCTCGAAGTCCGTGCGGACACGGGTCTTCTGCTCGGTCGGTGTGCGCAGGAGGTGGTCGACCTCCTCACGCGTGAGCGGAGCGGGTGTGTTGGCGGCGCCGACGAAGCCGGTGACGCCGGGTGTGTTCTTGACGAGCGACCAGGAGTCGTCGGTCATCTGCATCTGCACGAGCACGTATCCCGGAAGGACGCGACGCTCGGACTGCACCTTCTGGCCGTCCTTCGTCTCGACGACCTGCTCGGTCGGGATCACGATCTGGCGCACCATGTGTCCCTGTCCGGCGGACACGATGCGGTGCTGCAGATTGTGCTTCACCTTGGCCTCATGGCCGGAATAGGTGTTGATGACGTACCAGTGGAACAAAGCGGAATGAGCCCTTCGACTAGCCGGGGTTCTTAGTTGGGGAAGATCTGGTCGGTGATGTACTCGGAGACCACGTCGGCGCCCCCGAGGAACACCGCCATGATCGCGACCGCGACCAGGACGACGAGCGTGGCCTGGAGCAGCTCGACGCGATTCGGCCAGCTGACCTTCTTCATCTCCGAGACGACCTCGGTGACGAAGCGCCGTGACCGTCCCTGCTGGACATCCTTGGTGTAGGACCCGGTCTTCTGGCTCTTGCCGCCGGGGGTCGGACGAACGCGCGACGACTTGGCCGGAGGGCGCGACGAGCCCTTGGCCTTACCCGACGAGGAGCTGCGTGCTCCCTCGTCCCCTGTGTTCTTATCGCGGTTACGTGCCATGTGATCCAGATGTCAAACGAGGCAGGGCCGGAGGGACTCGAACCCCCAACCCCCGGTTTTGGAGACCGGTGCTCTACCAGTTGAGCTACGACCCTTCGTGAGTCGTCCTATCTCGTTTCCTTGTGCGCCGTGTGCTTTCCGCACCAACGGCAGTACTTCGAGAGCTCGACGCGGTCGGGCGTGTTCCGTCGGCTCTTATTGCTTTGATAGTTCCGTCGCTTGCAGTCCTGACATGCAAGCGTGACGGCGATTCGCTGGCCGGTCTTGCCCAAGCGTCGCTCCTCCAGTCCGGTGACGGGCCGATGGACATTACCAGATCACCCGTCAAAGCCCACCCCCCTCGACACAGTCCCGGCGACGGGGTCCGACTCCCACCCACGGACGCACCCGCAGACCCTGCTCACGCGAGGACGACGGGCGTGCCGCGCCATCCGGGTGGACGGCGCCGTCGCGTGCCCGGGGCACGTCGATGCCCCGTGACGGATGCGACCGTAGGTCACGTCGCACGGGCACACCCGTGAGCACACGCCCCCGCCCGTCTGCGAGTATCCATCCATGGCGACCACGGATACGAAGACCATGCTCGAGGGCGCGGCGGCCCGGTTCCTCGCGCAGGTTCCCGCACTCAAGAAGCTGGCGATCACCGTCGCCGTCCATCTGCGTGAGCGTGGGGGCACCGCCGTCTGGACGCTGTCACTGCCGGCGCTGGAGGCCAAGCGGGAGACACCACCCGGCGCGAAGCTCGACATCGAGATGGACCGGAAGGCGTTCAACCAGCTCGCGGAAAAGGCGAAGCTCGGTGACTGGGTGGCGGCCCACGAGCGCGGCATCGTCCGCGTGTCGGGTGACCCGACGGTGGTGAAGCTCCTTCAGAGGGTTCTGGAGTTGCGGCTCGCACGCGCCTCGTGAACGCGGTCGTCGTGGGGACCGGGGCCATGGGTCCCGAGATCGCCGCCGCCCTCAGTGGGGCGGGATGGGACGTCCGCCTGGCGGGCCGCATCCCCCTCAACCGTGACGCGGGTGCCGCACGCGCCAGCGAGCTGGCTGGGTCGCCCATCCCGCCGTCACCCATCAATGAGGCCGCGTTCGCGGAGGCCGACCTCGTGGTCGAGACGATCGTGGAGGACCTCCCCACCAAACTCCAGCTGTTCCAGAAGATCGAGCCCTGGTGCCATCCCAAGGCCGTCATCACGACCAACACGTCGAGCCTGACCATCGCGGCGCTGGCGGAGGGGTTCGGGCGCCCCGAGCGCTTCGCCGGGCTCCACTTCCTGAAGCCCGCCCACCAGACCGGCGTGGTCGAGATCATCCCCGGTCCCGACACCACCGAGACCACGGTGGCGTTCCTCCGTGAGACCGCGGCGGCGATGGGCAAGGCGCCGCTTGTGGCACAGCGCGACGTGCCGGGCTTCATCTGGAACCGACTGCAGTTCGCCATGCTCCGCGAGTGCCTCCACATGCTGGACGAGGGTGTGGCGAGCGCCGAGGACATCGACGCTGCGGTCGCCGACGGCCTGGCCCCGCGCTGGATGGCGGCCGGCCCCCTCGCGACGGCGGATCTGGGCGGGCTCGCGACCTTCGCCCGCATCTGCGACGGCCTCTTCCCTCACCTCGCGACGGCGTCGTCCGCCCCGGCATCCATCACCGGGCCCGCCGCGGCCGGCGAGCCGCTCCAGGCGTGGACACGATCGAACACCGACGCCGTGGCCGCCCTCCGCGGTGACGCCCTCGCCTACGGTCGCGAGATCACGCGGCGGAGGTCCGAGCTCTCCTCCACCGACGAATGAGCGTCCTCTCCGCCCACCTCTCGATGCTCTTCACCGAGCTTCCCGAGATCGATCGTCCCCGTGCCGCGGCCGACGCGGGCTTCACGCACATCGAGTCCTGGTGGCCGCCGGCGCCCGACATCGACCGGTGGGTGGACGCCGTCACCGATACCGGGGTGGCGGTCAGCTGCCTGAACGCCGACGGCGGCGACATCGCCCGCGGCGAGCGCGGCTTCTGCAACCTCGCCGAACGTGAGGACGACGCGGTACGGGCCGGGATGGACGCCTTCGCCGTCACCGCACGATTGGACGCGCCTCGCGTGAACATCCTCCCCGGACTGCGCGTCGACGATCGATCGTTCGAAGCGCAGCTTGAGCAGGCGACCCGGGTGTACCGCCAACTGGGCGACCTCGCCGTCATCCACGACGCCGTGGTGGTGATCGAGCCCATCAACGCCGTGGACGTCCCCCGCTACCTCACGCCCCGCGCCGACGATGTCGCCCGGCTCCTGGACCTGATCGACCATTCGGGCGTCCGCATGCTCTTCGACGTCTACCACTGCGCCATGTCCGGTGACGACCCGGTCGCCACCATCCGGCGCCACGCCGACCGGATCGGTCATGTCCAGTACGCCGACTGCCCCGGGCGCGGAGCACCCGGAACCGGCGACGTGGACCTTGCCGCGATCCTGGAGGTACTGGACGAGATCGGCTATGAGGGAGCGGTGGGTCTGGAGTTCGACCCGAAGGGCCCGACGGCGGACGTCCTGGCGACACTTCCCACCGACTGACCCGTCCCGGGCGGGGCTACCCGATCAGGCGCTGCAGGTGATCAGGAGCAGGTAGGCCAGACCGACGCTCGCCGCGACCGCGATCAGCCCGAGGAACCAGCGCCTGAGCGCAACGAGAATCAGACCGGAGAGGCCTCCGAGGAGCGACAGCACGAAGGCCACGGAAACCAACCCTCGGCGACGGTCGGTACCACAGGCATCGGAGCCACCCATCAACGCGACGACGGCGGCAGCGACAAGGAACGCGAACGTCACGACCGCGACCACGATCTGACCGCGCGTCCACGACATCCCCAGAAACGAGCGCACAGCCGATGAGCGACGATGTGGCGGCTCGACCTGAGGACTCTCGGTGTGCGGATCAGGCTCGTTCATGGCGACAGTCTCTCGCGGCCGACGACTTCGCGGCGGATCGAACGGACGACCTCAGCCGATGGCGGCGTAGGCGGTGACCGCAAGGCCACCGACGACGGGAGTCGCGACGACGCAGGCCGCGACGGTGCGGTAGCGGCTCACGACCCGCATGCCCTGGCCCAGGCCATGAACGGTGGCGCCCAGCACGAATCGAACGGCACGGCCGATTCCGATGACGCCGGCCAGGAGGCCCCGGCCGACCGCCTCGGCGGCGGACATCAGCCGAAGGGCGAGGCTGACGACGAGGAGACCGACGCTGATCAGGAGGATCGCCCGCGTCGGTGTCTGCGTGGTGGAGGAGTCGATGTCGGTGCTCATGCCGTTCATACGGCGACAATGCCTCGCACGTCACACGACCGCTACGGGTCATTTCGGGCCTTTACCCGAACTGGTCCGTCGCTTTACCGACCGTTGACCGACGACCGACCCGGATGGGCGGGCGGATCGTGCATGGTCGGTTCCGTCGGCCCGCTCACCACATCGTGCGCAGCCCGGGAAGGTCCTCGAAGACCGCATCGTTCGTGATCAGGGTCATCGACTCGATCATCGCCTGCGCCGCGAGCATCCGGTCGAACGGGTCACGGTGGTCCCAGTCGAGCGCCCCGCTGACGAGGCCGTGCTCCTCGGTCACCGAGAGGCGGCCGACGCCGAGCCGATCCAGGTTCCGCGGATACCCGCCGCTGAACACCGCCCAGTTGGGGAGCCTGCCGATCCGGTGCTTCGTCGCAATCTCCCACGCGGATGCCGCCGACACGACGAGATCGGATCCACGGTCTTTGAGGATCGCCCGGCCCTTACGACCGAGGCGCGACGGCTCCGTCAGTGCCCAAATCAGGGTGTGCGTGTCGAGCAGATACGTCACCCCGTCATTCCCACGCGGCGATCTCGTCGTCCGGCAGCGGATCGAAGAACGTGTCCGGCAACTCGTAGTTGGCGAACCCGAGCTCCCGCTCGCCGGCACCGTCGATCGGCACCAGCCGGGCGACCGGATGGTCACCGCGCGCGATCACGAACTCCTTACCCCTCTCGACCTCCACCAGGAGCGACGAGAGGTTCGTCTTGGCGTACTGCACCTTCACGACGTCCATGGGTGGAAAGTGTAGCCATCTGACCACTGCTGGTCAACCACCGTTGACCAGCAGGTTGTGCGCCCGCCGGACAGGTGTCAGGAACCGGTGTCGCCCTTCCTGCCGCCGCGTAGAACGCCGAGCACCCGTTCGAGGAACATGTCCTCCGGCGCGGTGCCCGTGGTCCGCGCAAGCGGACGCAGGCGATGGTCCGAGGTGAAGAGCCGCCGCGACGCTCCCAGCGTGATGGCAGCAGTGCTGGTGGCGACCCCTCCGAGGATCACGAACATCAGCGCGCCCTGCACCAGTACGGCGTCGAGCGGATCGACACCCGCCATCACGAGACCGACCATCGCTCCAGGGAGGAAGACGGTGCCGACGTGGCGCGTCCGCTCGACCTGCGGGCCGATGGCGGCGCGCAGGATGTCGCGCTGGTGCGGTCGCATCGCCGTCTGCCACGGAAGGCCGAGCGCGAGGCGCGCCTCGATGTCGTCGCGCCGGTCGGCCACCTCGCGGACCAGGAGGGTCGCCGCGACCACGGTGGAGGTGAGGGCGTTACCGAGCGTCATGCCCATCACGGGGATCAGAGTCCGGGCCTCGAGCGGGAAGATGTCGAGCCCGAAGATCAGCGCCGCCGATACCGCAGCCGTCACGACGTTGGCGATCAGCGCCACCGTGAAGACACCGGGAAGCTCGGGCGCGCGTCGACGGACGACCCACGACGCCACGAGCACGATCCCGGCCACCCACAGCCACGACAGGATGATGGGGCGGTCCTCGTCGATGACGAGCCCGAGTGCCGCGCCGACGATGACCAGCTGCACGATCGCGCGCAGGGTGGCGCCGACCATCGAGAGCTCGAGCCCCAGACGGTACCGGCGCGAGATCGCGATGGCGATGACGACGAGGAGCAGCGAGGCCGCGAGGCCCCACCAGCCGACGTTACCCTCCATCGCCACCGGCCCCCGGGTCGCCGTTCAGCATCATGTCGGGTTCACCCGAGCCGACGACGCGGCCGGCATCGAGACGCACGACGTGGTCGGCGATCCGCAGAGCCTGCTCCCGATCGTGGGTCACCCAGACGAGGGGCACCCCGGCGTCGGCGAGGGCACGGCCGGTGCGCTCGACGACGGCCCCGGCGTCCGCGTCGAGCGCCGAGGTCGGTTCGTCCATGAGGAGCACCGACGGCCCCACCACGAGGGCACGCGCCAGGCACATGCGCTGCGCCTCGCCACCCGACAGGCCGGTGGCCTCACGATCGAGGAACCCTCCGTCCAGACCTGCGCGCTGAAGGGCATCGACGAGGACGTCGTCACCGGCACCGGCGGCACCGACCCGGAGGTTGTCACGCACCGTTCCCGCGAACGGGATGGGACGCTGGAACACCATCCCGACCTGCCGGCGCAGCACGAGGGGGTCACGCGTCGCGGCGTCCTCGCCCAGGATGCGGATGACGCCGGCCTCGGGCGCCTCCAGCCGGTTCATGAGCCGCAGCAGCGACGACTTGCCCGACCCCGACGGCCCGACGAGGACCGTGATCCCGGTCGGAGGGATCGCGAGGTCGATGTCGTGCAGCACGGCGCGATCACCGCGGCGCAGCGAGACTCCGGCCATCTCGACGACGGGAACGGTCACGGGCGGAGACTAGTTCGCCGGCGAATAAACCGCCGTCAGGCGGCGCCACCCAGCGATCGTCGACTGGACGCGTCGGTCACAGGTCGAACAGGAGGGCGAGGACCTCGCGGATCTGACGGAGTTGCACGGATGAGATCGACCCGATCGTCGTTCCGATGCGCATGACCGACACGGATCGGATCTGCTGGCATTGGGCAGCCGAGTCGACTTCGAGTCCGTTCGATGGATCCACAGGAACGACGACCTCCGTCGAGTAGTCACGAATGGTGGAGGTCAACGGAACGACCTGGACCACCCGCGCGCCCTCCGCGAGGATGTCGGTCGCGGTGACGATCACCGCCGGACGTGGAAAACCGACCTCATGTCCCTCCGGCACACCGAAGTTGAGAAGAACAACATCACCCGAGGTCAGCATCGAGCCAGGCGATCTCGTCCGGTCGAAGAGGCTGCGACGCGAGTTCACGGCCGATCTGACGCTGAGTCAAGCTCTTTACGGCCAGACTCACGGTCTTCCCGACCGTGGTGCCGAGGGAGTCGGCCAATCGCTTCAACTCACTGTGTGTCTGAACATCGATGCGCACACTGGTCGTCTGCATGCAGATCAGCATACACCAGTGGGTTGGGCGGGGTCATCACACGTCACTCAGATCCACGATGACCGGCGCATGGTCGGAGGGGCTGCCCTCACCCTGCGCGGGATCGCGTTCGTCGGTGTCGACGAACGCACCGGTCACGCGGTCGGCGAGGGCCGGCGATCCGAGGACGAAGTCGATGCGAAGCCCGCGGTTGCGCTCGAAGCGCTGACGGTAGTAGTCCCAGTAGGTGTACACGCCCGGCCCAGGGAGGAACGACCGCGTCACGTCGCGATAGTCGGCCTCGATGGCGAAGAACGCCTCGCGCTCGGGCGGGGTCAGATGCGTCTTCTTCACGAACTGCGACGGATCGAAGCAGTCCTCGTCGAACGGGCAGACGTTCCAGTCGCCCATCAGCGCGGCGGGGGTCTCGCGCCACGCCTGCGCCGCATCGCGCAACCGCGCGAGCCACTCCAGCTTGTAGGCGTAGTGCGGGTCGTCGGGCTTGCGGCCGTTAGGCACGTACAGGCTCATCACCCGCACACCACCGCACACCGCCGAGATGGCGCGTGCCTCGGGAGTACCGTTGAAGTGCGGCATCCCGTCGAAACCGATCTCGACATCCTGGAGACCGACGCGTGAGATCAACGCGACGCCGTTCCACTGGTCGTGGCCGACCGCCGCGATCTCGTATCCGAGCGCCTCGATCCCCAGGACCGGGATCTGCTCGTGCTTCGCCTTGGTCTCCTGCACGGCGAGAACGTCGACGTCCTGACGCGCGAGGAAGGCCTCGACGCGATCGATGCGGGACCGGATCGA
Source organism: uncultured Bifidobacteriaceae bacterium (assembly GCA_964531025.1). GTDB lineage: Bacteria > Actinomycetota > Thermoleophilia > Miltoncostaeales > Miltoncostaeaceae > CALMEC01. Next base: position 24,783 of record CAZHDY010000004.1, read on the forward strand.
GTTGACGTTCCAGGTGGCGATGCGCACCCCACGAAACTACACGCGAACGCCGGTGTGACGACTCCCCGGTCCCGTCGCCCTCTCGCCACCGCTCCACCCGTGAGATAGCGTCCCGGCATGACCGAGTGGAGCGACTGGTACCGCCACGAGGACCCGCGCGACTGGGTGCTCCCGACGATCCTGCGGGCGCGGGCCGAGGCGACCCCGGACCGTGACTACTTCCGGTTCGGCTCGGGTCCGTGGCGGTCCTACTCATGGATGGACGAGCAGACGAGCCGCGTCGCCAACAGCCTGCTGGTGCGCGGACTGGGACAGGGTGACTGCGTGTCGGTGCTCCTTCCCAACTGTGAGGAGTCGTTGCCCGTGTGGTTCGGCGTACTCCGCGCGGGAGGCGTGCAGAGCCCCATCAACACCGCGTACCTGGGCGATTTCCTCACCTGGGTGATCAACCTGCCGAAGTCGCGGTTCCTCGTCATCAGCGACGAATACCTCACACGGCTCGCACTGATCCAGGACGAGCTCCCCTACCTGGAACACGTCTTCGTCTGGGAGTCCGGACGCCGTGACGGGCCGGATCCCTCGGTGAGCTGGGAGCCGCTGTCGGTGCTGTTCGATTCGTCACCCGAGCCTCCGGAGATCGAGGTGAAGTGGACCCATGACGCGCGCGTGATGTTCACGTCGGGGACCACCGGCCGCAGCAAGGGCGTCATCAAGCAGCACGGATCCGACTACTTCTCGGGGCGCACGTACAACAACGTGTGCGAGGTCACAGAGGACGACACGTTCTTCTCGTGCCTGCCGCTCTTCCACTCGAACGCCCAGGTGCTCGGTGCCTATCCGGCCATGATCGCCGGCGCGCGCATCGCGTTCGTCGAGCGCTACTCCTCCTCACACTTCTGGAGCCAGGTGATCGACGCCGAGGCGACGATCCTGAACACCGTGAGCGCCATCAACTACTTCATCTGGAACACGCCGGAAAGTGACCTGGACCGCGCCCACGGGGTGACGCGGATCATGGCGATGCCGGCGCCGAAGGACATCTTCTACGAGTTCCAGGAGCGCTTCGGCATCCGCTTCACCGAGGGGTACGGGCTCACCGAGACCGGCATGGTCACCTATCACCCGCCCGGAAAGCCGATGCGTCCCGGATCGTGCGGTCTGCCGACACCCGGCTTCGACGTCACGGTGGTCGATCCCGAGACGGACATGCCGCTGCCGCCCGACACCCCGGGCGAGATCGTGGTGGACATGAAGCTCCCCAATATCGTCATGCGGACGTACGCGAACATGCCCGAGAAGACGGCGGAGGACTTCCGCAACCTGAAGCTCCACACCGGCGATCTGGGGAAGATCGACGAGGAGGGCTACGTCTACTTCCTCGACCGCGTGAAGGACTACATCCGACGCCGCGGCGAGAACGTCTCGTCCATGGAGATCGAGGCCGTCGTCGCGTCCCACCCCCACATCCTCGAGGCCGCGGCCATCGGCGTGAAGAGTGCCGACGGGGCGGGCGCCGAGGACGAGATCCTCGTCTGTGTGGTGGCCCGCGACGGCATCACCGAGGTCGACTACCAGGACGTCCTCGAGCACTGCATCGAGCGCATGCCGTACTTCGCCGTGCCCCGGTACATCCGTGTGCTCAGCGAGTTGCCCAAGACCCCGACCGCCCGCGTCCGCAAGGTGGAACTCCGCGACGAGGGGCTCCCCGCCGGTACGTACGACCGCGAGGTCTCCGGACCCAGCCTGCCACGGTGAGCGAGCGCGAACCGGATCTCGGCGAGGCCGTCGACTACATCCTGGCCGAGCGCCCGAAGCTCTGGGAGGACGAGGTCTGGGCCGTCGTCATGGAGCTGCAGGACCCACCGGCTCCGGCGTCCGACGGGCTCGCGATCGCGCTCATCAAGGAGCGCCACCCCGAAATCGCGAAGCGCGACGTGAAGAAGATGCTCCGTGAGTGGCGTGCGTACGCCTCCCTGGCCCGCGAACGCGACTGGGACGAGGGCGAGATCGAGCCCTGAGCCCGCGGGACGCGGGCCCGCGTCCTTAGCGCCGTACCAGCCGGATCACCTCGTCCATACAGGCGTTCACGCCACGCATGGTCGTGTCGATGACGCGGGCGCCACGCTCGGCGGCGGCGTCCCGCAACCGCGCGGCCACGTCGTCGTCCGTGATCTCGACGCCCACGGCGCGATCACGTCGCACGTCGTCGTCGCAGTCGATGAGTATCGGCGTGTACGCCACCCCTCCGGCCTCGGCGGCCGCCTCCTCGAGGTCGGCGAACTCCATGCGGCCCTCCAGGACCACGGGCGTCCCCGACGCGGCCGCCGGGCCCAGGCGACGCATCCACTCCCGCGACGTCGCACGTCTCCACTCCTCACGCTCCGCCGCATCGTCCGGCGGTGCACCGAGCGCGTCGAACCGCGCCACCTGCACGTCCGGCTCGTCCGCCGCCACGGCGTCGGCGATCGTCGTCTTCCCGACGCCGGCCGCCCCGATGAGAACCACGAATGCCATCCGATCGACCTCCGTTCGCGTGACGGGAGACTCTCACGCCGCCGGCCGCTACCGTCGCTTCGCCGGTGGCAGCAGGATCTCCCGCGCCCGGTTGAGCGCGACCGCGAGCTCCTCCGCGCGCTCGGCCAGAAGCGGATGGAGATCCGCCACACGGTCCGGATGGCACGTCCCGAGCAGGTCACGCCAGTGACGCTGGATCGTCGACCGGCTGGCACCGGGCGCGACGCCGAGCAGGGCTGCGGCCTCCCCCGCCGTGGTGGGGACATCGAACACCTGACGGGACGTCTCGGCCGCCGTGGCCTCCGCGCGTTCGCGGGCCCGCCGCGCGCGAAGCTTCTCGGCGTCGACCGCGGACCATTCCTCGGCCAGGCGCTCACGCTGGGCACGGAGTTCCTTCCGTTCGGCCCGGACTTCCTCGGCCAGGCGTAGGAGCTGGGCGTCCCGCGTGGCGGGATCGTCGTGCAGCGCGTCGAGCATGTGGCCGGGGTCCATACCCTCAGCCACGTCACCCGGAACGGAGCGACCGGCGCCCGCGTCCCCGCGACGGACGAGCTCGATGATCTCGTCGACGCCGAGGTGCGCGCCGTTGCGCGAGGAGGGTCCATCGGACGGCCCCAGGCGGACGACGGAGAGCGCCTCCCACGACGGGTCCACCACGTAGACGGCGGACGACCGCCCGCCGATGAGCGCGCGACGGCTGGGTCGGGCGCGATGCCCGAGGACCGTGAACCGCGCGGTGCCCTCGCCCTCTCCCGCCAGATCGGCCAACTCCGCCGAAATATCCGCGAGCATCCGTGAGACGTCCCGGCCGTCGGCACCCTTGGGTCGAACGTCCGCGCGTGCCGCATGAATGGCGGGATCCAGGGCCTCACGGTCGCCGGTCTGGCCGACGGCCATCACCGACCACCAGCGCCCCCACGGGTGTTCGGGGGCCACCGAAGCCAGCACGTGGCCGGCCTCCACCGGGTGATCCAGGGCACAGAGCGCCGCACCGAGGCCGACGCGCGCGTCGTCGTCGCCCGCAATGGCCGCAGCCATGCCGAGCAGAGCCGCCTGCTGCCAGCGATCGGCGGTCGAGCGCGCGGGCACCGAGCCCGCCTTGGTCACGAAGTCCTTCACGGGAGAAACGGTAGCGGGGTCGCACCGGATCGCGACCCATCGCCGGAGGAGTCAGCTTTCCGTCGTCGGTGACCTCGCGATATGTCGGCATCAGCCGCTCATCGGCTGTCTGCGCAGTGCGGCTACTGGAACGTTCTACTGTAAAACCATATTGCAGTAGATCTTTTCAGTAGCTCAGCGCAATCTCCACGAGGCGCGCGGGTCCTTCGGACTCTGTCCATCCCAGACGACAAGGTCGTGCTCACGCAGAGCCTGCAGGTGCCGAGAGGCCGTCGGACGCGCGACCCCAGCCAACTCAGCAATCTGGCCGGTGCTCAGTGGTCGGCCCTCCAGCCGCAGAACGTCGAGTATGTTCCGGGCGCCTTTGGGAAGGCTGGAGCGAACATCGTCGGGGAGTGCGTCAGACGACGAGAGGACGAGACGGACAGATCCACCGGTCTGCGAGTAGATGGGATCGGTAAGTCCCAGCCTGCGCGTCTCGGCAAAGATGCGTTTGATGCCCTCACCGAGTTCCCGGGCGATCCCCAGATCGGAACACACCCGGACGATGCGCGGATTACGCGCATAGCGAGTAATCGACAGCGGCCTGGAAGGATCCGCGAGACCGGGGAAACGGCCCGGATTCTCGATCTCGACCCGGTTGGGAAAGACCTCTACCCGCACGTGATCTCCGGCCATGGAGTACGACCGGTGAAGCACGGCGTTGACGAGTCCTTCGAGCCAGACATCGCGTGGGATGATCGGACGTGGCTCGAATCGACCACTTGGAGCAAGGGCTCGCACCTTGGGAACCCATTCCTCGATCGTCTGCGCGGCCACTGCGATCTGGTCGGGGATCGAGCCTTCACATCGGATGTCGCCCCCGTCGTACAGAGACATCTCCGCACCGATACCGCGCTCGACGTCCGCGTAGCGCAGCACGCGTACCACCGAACTCGGAAAGAGCGACTGCGGCCGTGCCGCGAACAGCAGCCATCCCGCGACCGTGAGTCGCCCGTTACGGGTGAGGAGGTCTCTGGCGGAGAGCATTCCTTCGGCAGTCCGAGCCCCGATCGCCCGCCGATACGCGCTGACCTGATCCGGATCGAGATCCGATGGATCGGCATCGACCTCAGTGCCATCGAACGGCGCGCTCCCTCGATCGAACTCGAGTTCCCGACGCTGCGCATAGCCAAGCCGGCGAGATGCATCGCCCACACGGAGGTAGACATCCCCCTTCCTTGTCTCGTGAACACGCTCGCCAGGATCGACTCGGAACACGAGTACGACGCGGTCGTCACTCGTGATGAGTTCGGTCGCGCTGCACCGCACCACCGGCGCGGTGAAATCATGCGGAGCCTGTCGCAGCACGTTGAGACGATCGGCGCGAACTCCGTCGACTGAGCCGTCGTGCAGTCCCACGACGACGTAGCCGCCCTCGGCGTTCGCCATCGCCACCAGCGGGACCGCAAGATCCCTGGCGGTGACACGACCGGACTTGCGCTCAAACCACTGGTTCTCGTCGAGATCGACCAATCGCTCGACCGCCTCATCCGCCGAAAGGGCAAGCACCTGATCGACGTATCCCGGATGCATGGATCTACTGTAACATTTTTTCAGTAGATCGCTGTGGCCGTCGCGGTCGGTGAGGAGGTCGGCCCATCGACACTCCGCGAAGAACATCGCGCCACCCGCGTCGCCGGTACAACACGGACTCTATCCGTGGTACTCCGGCGCACGGCGAGAGCATGCGAGCCCCGATGTCTCGGCTGACCGGCGACTGGAAGACCGTCCCCTATGCTCGCCCTATGCCCAATCGCCTCTCCGAATCCGCCAGCCTCTACCTGCGTCAGCACGCCGACAACCCGGTCGACTGGTACCCGTGGGGGGACGAGGGGTTCGCCCGGGCACGCGAGGACGACAAGCCGGTGCTGCTGTCGATCGGGTACTCGTCGTGCCATTGGTGCCACGTCATGGCACACGAGTCGTTCGAGAACGACGAGATCGCCGCCGAGATGAACCGCCTGTTCGTCTGCATCAAGGTGGACCGTGAGGAGCGCCCCGACGTGGACGCGCTGTACATGCAGGCGACGCTCGCCCTGTCCGGTCAGGGCGGCTGGCCGATGACGGTCTTCCTGACACCGGACGCCGAGCCGTTCTTCGCCGGGACCTACTTCCCACCCGAATCGCGGCAGGGTCAGCCGGGCTTCCCGGACGTACTGCGCTTCGTGGACGAGGCCTATCGAAATCGTCGTGGTGACGTTTCACAGACAGGGGCCCAGGTGCGTGAGCGGCTGGCGAGCCGTGTCGGCGGGACGGCGCAGAAGCCGTTGGCGGACGTCGCGGTGGGTGACGCCATGACCGGACTCGGCGTCGTGTTCGATCCCCACACCGGCGGGTTCAGCGGCGCGCCGAAGTTCCCGCCGCACCTCACCCTGGAGTTCCTGCTCCGCCGCCTGGCGCGCCGCCCCTCCGACATCCACGTCCGACGCATGGTCGAGACGACGCTCACCGGAATGGCCGACGGCGGCATCCACGACCAGGTCGGTGGCGGCTTCCACCGCTACAGCACCGACGCGATCTGGCTGGTACCCCACTTCGAGAAGATGCTCTACGACAACGCCCTCCTGGCGCGCGTCTACGCACTGGCGTACGCCGTGACCGGCGAGGGTCGCTGGCGTGAGGTCGCCGAGACCACCATCGCCTACCTCGAGCGCGAGATGGCCGCGCCCGACGGCGGCTACGCCTCGGCGCAGGACGCCGACTCACCCGGCGGCGAGGGCTCGTACTTCACCTGGACGGCCGAGCAGATGGAGACCGTCCTCACCTACGACGAGGGTGTCTCGATCGTGCTGCGCTACGGCATGCGTCCCGAGGGGAACTTCGAGGGCGCGAACATCCTCCACGTGGCGCGCCCGATGAGCGAGGTGGCCGAGCGCGTCGGCCCCGAGGCGCAGTCGCTCATCGCGTCGGCACTCCCGAAGCTGATGGAAGCCCGGGCGACGCGTCCGGCGCCGGATCGTGACGACAAGATGATCGTGTCGTGGAACGGTCTCGCCATCGGCGCACTGGCCACGGCCGGAGTCTGGATGGACCGCCCCGACTACATCGTCCGGGCCGGCGAGATCGCCGAGTTCATCCTGGACAACGTCCGTGTGGACGGCCGACTACGACGCACGTGGATGGACGGCGCGGCGCATCACCTGGGCTGCCTCGACGACTACGCCAACCTCATCGACGGCCTGCTCGACCTCCACGCGGCCACGTCCGAGACGCGCTGGCTGACGACGGCCGACGAGCTGGCCGGGGACATGCTGGCGCTCTTCGCCGACGCGGGCGGGGCCGGGTTCTTCTTCGCCGGATCCGACGGCGAGCAGCTGATCGCACGCACCCGCGAGGTGGAGGACCACCCCACCCCCAGCGGCAACTCGCAGGCCGCCTGGGTCCTGTGGCGTCTGTCCCTCCTGACCGGCAAGCGCGCATACGAGGTGCAGGCGCAGCGGGCACTCGAGCTCGTGTCGCACGACGCGGTCCGCTACCCGCACGCCTTCGGCACCGCGCTCATCGCCATCGACGCGATGACCGACGAGCCCCCGACCCAGGTGATCGTCGCAGGCCCGGCCGACGATCCGTCGATCACGGTATTGGCCCGTGCGGCCCGGACCGCGGACCCGCTGGCGCTCGTGCTGACAGTGGATCCCTCCGATGCGGAGGCCGTGGCCGCGTCACCGCTCTTCACCGATCGCGGCACCGTCGACGGGAAGCCCGCCGCCTACGTCTGTCACGGCACCACTTGTCAGGCACCGGTGACCGACGTCGAGGCGCTCCGGGCGGCGATGGCCGGCAACCCGGGCTGAGCCTCCGCGACCAGAAGGGTCGTCGCCCGTCCGCACAGCTGCTCCCCGGATCGGGCACAGCGGGCTCCCAGGTTCGTCGCGCATGATCCCCCTATGAGCGAAGAGCACGACCACATCGACGGCGGACTGGAGCACGACCTCCCCCGCCTGTTCAACCGGCGAAGCGCCCTCGGCATCCTCGGCGGCGCGAGCGCCGCCGTCGTCTTGGCGGCATGCGGCGCCGCCGGGTCCGGAGGATCGACCACCGCCGAGACCCCCACGATGGGCGGTCCGTCAGGCGGCGGTCCCCCGAGCGGCGGCGGAGCACCAGGTGGTTCGAGCGTCACCGTCGGCGACGGGGAGATCCCCGAGGAGACGAACGGCCCCTACCCGGCCGACGGCACGAACAACGTCAACATCCTGACCGAGTCGGGTGTCGTCCGAAGCGACATCCGCACGAGCTTCGGCTCGGCGTCCGGAACGGCGCCGGGCCTCCCGCTCAAAGTGGACCTGCAGCTGGTCGACGTCAGCAGCGCGTCGGATGTCGGATCGGCTGTCGCCGGCGCCGCCATCTACATCTGGCAGTGCGACGCGAACGGCGACTACTCGATGTACAGCGAGGCCGCGGTCAACGAGAACTACCTGCGCGGCGTGCAGGAGACCGACGCGGACGGAAAGGTCTCGTTCACCTCTGTCTTCCCCGGTGCCTACTCCGGACGCTGGCCGCACATCCACTTCGAGGTGTACCCGAGCCTGAACGACGCGACGACGGCGAGCAACAAGCTCCGTACATCACAGCTCGCCCTTCCCGAGGACGCCTGCACCGCCGTCTATGCCGACACGTCGGTCTATCCGCAGAGTGCGCGGAACCTCCAGCAGACACCGCTCGCGCAGGACAACGTGTTCAGCGACGGCTATTCGCTGCAGATGGCCACCGTGACGGGATCCGCGTCATCCGGCTACACGGCCACTCTGCGCATCCCCATCTGATCGCCGCGGGCACACCCATCACCCGATGAGCCACCCGTCGGCAACGCGTTGATTCCAGAAACAGCAGCGCTCAGGGTAGGATTGAATCCTACTCCGAGAAGAGGCCTCAGAAGTGCGTACGACGAAGCAGCTCAGCATCACGCTCCCGAATGACATGGCGGATGCACTGAAAGAACGTGTGGCGTCCGGCGCGTATGCGAGTGAAAGCGAGGTGATCCGCGATGGTCTGCGCACGCTCTTCGCCCGCGATGAGGCCGTCGAGACATGGCTGCGCAGCGAGGTGGCTGCGGCGTACGACGAGCTGCAGTCGGATCTGTCGCAGGCGATAAGTTCCGCCGACATACGTGCCCACCTCACCCAGCTCTCACGGGAACAGGCCGCCGGCAACTCGTGAGCCGTGTCGTCGTCTACTCACCCCGAGCCTGCCAGCACCTTGTCGCCCTCCACCACTGGATCGCCGACGAATCCGGCTCACCGACCGCGCGGACAGGTTCGTCTCCTCTGTGATCGACTACTGCGACGGCTTGGCGGACGCCCCATTCTCCGGTGTGCTGAGAGACGACATCAGCCCGGGGATCAGGACGATCGGCTTCCGACGCCGCCTCGTCGTCGCCTTCGCACCATCCGAGAAACGTGTTCAGATCCTCGGCGTCTACTACGGCGGTCGCGACTACGAAACACTGCTCTCGACCGAGACCTCTTAGCCGGCCTCGACCACCGGCTGGCGGAGGATGGTCCGCAGACGCTCCGGCGCCGTGCGACGCGGGTCGCTGAGGTAGATCTCGTGGTGTGTCCCCGTCATGCGCAGGCCGTTCTCCGGGATGAACTCGTGATGCATGCGGGCGAGGACCTCCGCCTCGTCGTCGAAGGATCCGACGTGCAGCGTCTGCACGCACCGCCCCTCCGACAGCGCGTCGAAGCGCAGGTAGTCCAGGCGGGGCCGGTCATCCTTGTCACGGACCGCCGCGATCGCCGTCTCGACCATCGCGACGTCGATCCATCCCGGGGTCATCATCAGAAGCGTCCAGTCCCAGCGGGACTTGTCGCGTGCGGCGGTGAAGGCCTCCATGTCGTCGGCCCACCACAGCCCCTCAAGCGGAGGGACGACGTAGTCACAGCCGAGATCGCGCTTGCTGGCGAACTTCAGCGCGTACGCCACCGGATAGAGCGCCTCGACCGCCTCCCCGAACTGCGGCGCGGTGTTGGGGTCACCGTGTCCGTCGATCATGAGGAAGTGCATGTCCGGTACGTCGACGACCTGGAACCGATTCCGCGGGGCGCGGTAGCTCGGAACCGTCCGCTTGAAGTCGACCTTCGTGTCCATCGTCCCGACACATCATTCCATCGGCGCCGCCCGCAGCCCAGTCAGGCGTTCGCGGGTCAGGTCCCACACCGGGACCTCGGCGTCCCCACGGCGCAGCCGGACGACGCCGGAGTCGTCGACCGGGCCCAGTGACCGGCAGTCCAGACCGACGGCCTCCGCCTCGGACCGGATGCGCTCACTCTCACCCGAGAGGATGAACCCGAACGTCTGCGCCGCGACGAGGTAGTCGTCGAGCGACACACCCTCAGGCGGTGCGAGCGCCTCGATGTCGACGGAGACGCCCAGGCTCCCCGCCGACTCCAGCAGCTGGATGACGCTGCCCACTAATCCGGCGCGCGCGATGTCACGAGCCGCCCAGGCCGCCCCGATGTCCGCGAGGCTGGGGATGAGGTCCAGGTCGGCGGCGGCACGCGATCCACGCGCGCCGTCCAGGTGGTCGAGAACAAGCCCCTCCGCCGTGCGCTCCAGCACGACGTCCGGGCATGTCACCATGACGAGCTCATCGCCGGAGCGCAGATGCGCGGACGACAGCGGCCGGCTCGTCCAGCCCACGGCGAACACCGACAGCGATGGATCGCCCTGCACCGACGTGTCCCCACCAAGGACGGGCACGTCGAACGCCGTGGAGGCCGCGCGCACCCCCTCCAATACCGTGCGGTGCATCTCGGGCGGGCCCGAGAGCGTGTTCACGAGGCCCATGGCCCGGGACCCGGAAGCCGCCATGTTCGCCAGGACGGCGGCGACACCCCGGAACGCCGCACGCGCGGGGTCGCGTGCCAGGTCGGCATCGTTCACCCGGTGACAGCTCAGCACCCCGGCCCACCGGTCGACGATGCTGATGAGCCCGGCATCGTCCCCGTCACCGCCGATGACGTCGGCCACCGCGTCCAGCTCGAGCTTGGCGCGCAGGGCAGGCTCGGTGCGGATGCGGGTCACGAGCGGGGTAAGGTCGTCCACGTTCCGCACTCTACGCATGGCCGCCTTCACTCCTCGGTCCACGCCGGAGCGCCCCGCGACCCAGGACGGAGAATGCCGCCACACCGCATCGTCGCCCTCGAATGCCCGCACGGGGTGACCGACGCGACGACGCGTGGTCGCGTGAAGGTCGACGGACCCGGCTGGCTGTGGATCGCGGGCGAACACGGCGCGTTTCACCTCACCGGTCCGTGTGGACCGCGCAGCCCGCGTACCCTCGTCGTCGATCAGGTACCCGCTCTGGACCTCGGCACGGTGGTCACGGTCGACCTCGCCGGCGCGACGCCCCGGCCACGCCAACCGATCGCCCGATCCGCGTCCTGGGACGACGTCCTGGCCCTGGCGTCGCTGCTACGGCCGCATCGGTGGAACGATCCCCACACGCTCGCCCTCGGGCACGAACCACTCGCTGATCTGGCACCGCGACTGATCGGGAACGGACCCGGTCTCACCCCGGCCTGCGACGACGCCGTCTGCGGCTACCTGGCCGCCCGCTTCGCGACCCGTCCCGCGGAGGCGCGCCGTGACGGGGACCACGTCATCGCGGCACTCGACCGGACCGGCGAGCCGTCGCGCTCGCTCCTTCACCGGGCCGCCGACGACGGGTCGACCTACGCATCGGCCGAACGGCTCCTGGAGCGGATCCTGAACGGCGACGGCACCGAGCTGGCGGAACCCCTGCGCGATCTGACCGGGCTCGGGAAGACGACGGGACGGGCGATCCTCACCGGGATCCTGTGCGGCTTGGCGGCGTCAGCTCCCAAGACGCCGGATCACGGTTCCTGACCCGACGACACGGCGCTATCGGCCGGCGGCGAACATCCTCTCCACCGCATCGACGATCGCGATCTGCCCGGACAGGAGCTTCACCCGCGCCACCGACATCGACATCCACTCCGCGCGGTCCATCTCCGGGAACTCCTGGATACGACCCGAACCCCGCGGCCACTCCATCTCGAACGTGTTGCTCTGGATGAAGCGAACCGATTCCCGTTCCTCGATGACCACCGCATAGGCGCGCACCAGCTTGCCGTAGCGCTGGCGAAACTCCCCGAGGTCGATGCGCGCACCCTCAGGACACGGCATCCCGATCTCCTCCTCGAACTCACGATCGGCGGCCGCCAGGGGATCCTCCTCGGCGGGGTCGTACTGCCCCTTGGCGATCGACCAGGCACCGGGATCCTTGTGCGCCCAGAACGGGCCGCCCATGTGCGCGGCGAACACGGAGGCAAGCCCCTCCGGCGAGATATGGACCGGCACGATCCCGGCGCTGCAGACGACTTCGGACACACTCGAAGGGTACCGACACGACCGCCGAACCCGCACGGGGACCTCACCCCGGACACGTGATGCACGGGCGTGGCATCCTTGTCCGTATGCCGGATGTCACTGAGTACCAAGCAATGATCGAGGCGGCGCTGCCGGGATCGACGGCCGTCGTGGAAGACCACGGCGGCGGAGATCACCTGGCAGCCGAGGTGGTGGCCCCCCAGTTCGCGGGTCTCTCCCGGATCGAGCAGCACAAGCTCGTGTACGCCGCCGTCAAGCAGTACATGGACGACGGGACGATCCACGCCCTTGCCCTCAAGACCCGCACACCGGAGGACTGATGAGCGACACACTCACGATGACCGACGACGAGATCCTTGAGCAGATCAAGAAGGAGGTCGCCGAGAACCGCGTCTTCGTCTACATGAAGGGCACCCCGGACATGCCGCGCTGCGGCTTCAGCAACCGGGTGGTGCAGATCCTTCGGCTGACCGGAACGGAGTTCGGCGCGCGCGACATCCTCGCCGACCCCCGCATCCGCGACATCCTCACCTCGTGGTCGGACTGGCCCACGAGCCCGCAGCTCTTCGTCGACGGCAAGCTGGTCGGCGGCTGCGACATCACCACCGAGATGTACGAGAGCGGCGAGCTGCAGCAGCTACTCGAGCAGAAGTAGAGGCGGCACGTGTTCCGGACCGGTCGGTCCGGAACACGTGCTGCTATCCGACGGCGTATCCCAGGCGGATGACGCCGCGCTTCAGGCCCCGCAGGATCGCCGGGTTTTTCCGTTCGGCCGTCACCACACGACGCCACGCGATCCTCCGATAGCGCGGACCGGCCGTGGATGCGCCGGCCAGGTAGGCCGCGAGCGCGTTGACGCGATCACGGGGATACTCGCGCTTCAACATCACGTACTTCGACCAGGCGCGGTTCATGCCTCGCACGCCGACGGCGGGGAACTGACGGGTGACCACCACGAATCGGCCGTTTCGGAACTGCCAGGCCCGGGCGGGAAACGTGCTCCCCGCGTAGGACGCATTGAACGCGTAGGCGAACCGATCGTCCCACCCGACGAACTCGAGAACGCCGTCACGGTTCAGGTTCTGCAGCCGTGGCAGGCCGTTGCCCCAGAACTGGTCGGTGAGAAGGTACCGGCCCTGGTCCGGTGACCACCACGCCACACGTACCTCGTAACAGCAGTGCGCACCACCCGTGTACGTATCGAGGAACACCTCCGGCTCACCGTCACCGTTGACGTCACGGATGGTGAGTGCGGTACGCGTGTCCACGTGGTTGTCGGGGAACTGATAGCGCAGCGACCCCGTGTCGAAGGTCTGCGGGGTCCGTCCCGGTCCGGTGACGGTGAGGACGAGGTCGTTGACCTCGACGATGCTGCCGACGACGGATCGCTCGACGGTGTAGGAGAGATCGGCCGTCACCCCGGCTGCCGTGCGTGAGATGGAGGCCCCGTGCGCCGATGCGGCCATCACCATGAGCATCGCGCCCACCAGGAGGATGGTGATCGTGGGTTTCCGTCGCATGATCGCGCTCCCGTCCGTCGAATTGCCACGACACTAGATGAGTGGTGCCACGGCGGCGTGGATGTGGTCCGCGCCGCCGCTGGATGTGCGGTGCCGTCGCATGTCGACGGTCAGGGTGGTGTCCTTTCCGAGGCATCCGGTGGCGCATCCGCGCCGCCGGGGGCACGCACCACGCCGCGATCGCCGTGGCACCACTCATCCCGTCCCCGCGACGGCCGGCGGGATGCACGGACGGTTAACTCTCGGATGGCCGGTTCGGCGGGATCGTGGAATCAACGACGCGTTGCCTCGACATCGTCGTAGTGCTCACGCCAGAGATGCCGCCGGGCCTTTCCGGCATCGTCGCGCACGGGCTCGTGGACGACGATGAACCGCTCCGGCGCGCGCGACCCGAGCCGCGGACGAACCCATGCGATGAGCTCGGCCGCGGTGATCTCTCGGTCGGCGATGTCGACGGCGGCGGCGACGCGCGCTCCCATCTCGGCGTCGGGTATACCGAAGGCGATCGCACTCCTGATGTCGGGGTGTCGCTCGAGGACCCTTTCGATCTCGGCGGGGTGGATCTTCTCGCCGCCGCGGTTGATGACGTCGTCGGCGCGGTCCACGAGGTGGAGGTATCCGTGCTCGTCCAGGCGGCCGAGATCGTTCAGCGTGTCCCATCCGTCCGGATCCCGACGGCTTGACGCGCCCAGGTACTCGTAGGTCGGTGTGTCACCTCGACGCATCCAGACGACGCCGACCTCACCGATGGCGGCGGCGGTCCCATCCGCGTGACGGATGGCGATCTCGGTCCCGCCGATGGGACGCCCGACGCTTCCTGGGTGTGTCCGCCACTCGTCACCCCGGATCATCGTGAGACCGTTCGACTCGCTCCCGGCATACACCTCGACGACACGCTCCGCACCGATCCAGTCGAGGAAGGCACGCTTCAGATCCGGATCGCAGGGAGCCCCCATGTGCAGGAGCGACTCGACGGTTCGGACCCGGTCCGGGCTGCGCACCGAGTCCGGCACCCGCAACAGCCGGTGCATCATCGTCGGAACGAGGAGCCCCCAGGTCACTCCATGGCGTTCGACCGCATCGAGCCACGCACACTCGTCGAATCGCGGCATGATGACGAGGCGATGGCCGGTCATGAGCCCGCGAAACGCATACGTGAACACCGCGGAGTGCGTGAGCGGCCCGGCGACGAGCTGCACGGCCCGGAAGGGGATGAACGCAGCCACCGGACGGGTGGGATCGAGGAGGGCGGGTGCCGTGGCACGCACCACCTTCGGCGTCCCCGTGGACCCGGACGTCGCCGGCGCCTTCCAGGACGATGCCGCGAGATCGGGCACCGGGGGCCGCTTGTCACTGAGCAGGGCGGCGGCGATCCGGGACTCGGATATCCAGGCGATGCCGGACGTCTGGGGCCTCTGTCCGATCGCTGCGGCGGGCCGCGCGACGGTTTCGAGCGTTGCGCGTTCGTCCGGCGTGAGTCCGCCGGACGCCGGCTGGGGTGTCGCACCGGCCCGCCAGACGGCGGCACATGCGACGACGAAAGGAATGCCATTCGGCAGGGTGACCGTGACCAGGTCATCGACGTCGACCCCGCCGTCGATCAGTTGACGGGCGATGACAGAAGCCGCGACGTCCAGCCGAGCCGCAGTGAGCACGCCGTCCTCGGTAACGACGACGATCTCATCCGACGCATGAGCCGCGCGGTCAGCGAAGATGCGCGAGATCGACCGTCGCACGGTCACCGCCCGCCCTGTCGAGCACTGCCGCGTAGAACCTCTCGTGCTCGGCCGCGGCCGCCGGCCATGTGTGCCGGGCGGCGAGTGCGCGCCCACGTTCGGGAGGGGGAGCGCCGCCGTCCATCGCCGCATCGATGCCACGGCGGATACCGTCCACACCGTCCGCGTACAGGACGGCGTCGCCGAAGACCTCGCGTGTCACCGGAAGGTCGCGTGCGACCACGGGTACCCCCGCGGCGAGCGCCTCCATGGCCGCCAACCCGAAGCCCTCCTTCACCGACGCGAATCCGAGCATGCGTGCCGCGGCGACGAGATCCGGCACGTCCTCATCCGCAAGCGTGCCCAGAACGATGGGCTCGATCCCGAGCCCGGCGGCCCGTCGCTCGAACCGTGCCCGATAGTCGCGGTAGTCGAACAGGGTCTCGCCCCCACCGAACACGAGCCGCAGACCGGGGTGACGATCGCGGGCCAGGGCATACGCTTCCAGCAGATCGATCGAACCCTTGCGGGGTTCGATCCCTCCGAGCGCCAGGACGTAGTCGCCGAGGCAGCGACGCCAAAGAGCGCGGCGCGACCCGTTGGCGGGATCCGCGGCGGCGGCGAACCGATCGGCATCGACGCCGTTCGGGATCACCGTCGCCGACCGACCATAGGCCACCTCGACCTCCGTCGCCACCGCACGCGAGACACAAACGAGCGCGTCGGGTTCGGTGATCGCCCGATCGTGGCATTCGACCAGTCGTGGCGTCGTGAATGCGTCGAGATGATGGACCGTGCGGATGCAGCGTCTGCCCGCGGCGATGACGGCGTTCGCCGAGATGCAGTCCTGGGCGTGGATGATGTCGGCGTCGGTCGCAAGCTCCTGCGCCATCGTCGTGATCGACCGCTCGATGCGATCGCCGACCGTCTCGCCGCCATGAGCGGCGAAAGGGATGACGTGCACGACGACCGCGGGGTCGACTTGGCGGAAGAACCCCGTGTCGCCGTCGCGGCCCAGCGTCCACACCTCCACGTCGTGCCCGCACCGCACGAGCACTTCGGCCAGGGCCAGGGTGTGGACGACGCCGCCACGCGGCTTGGTCGAGTAGGTGAAGAGCGCGACCTTCATATTCGCCGAGCGGCATCGGAGACCGTCACCGCGACGGCACGCATCCGGTGCCCGACGGTGAACGGAGATACCGCATGACGATCATCCTGTCGTGTCGTTCCGACATGAACCGAGCCGACCGAGGAGACTTCGCGCGTACGCACCCTGATCGCGTATCGCCGTTCGGTCATGCCGCCTGAGCGACCTCGGAGAGCCGGCCGCAGATCAGGTCGGCGACGTGTTCGGCATCACGCGCGATGGCATGGAAGCGGCCCGACCCCCATGTGTGCATCCACGGGAGGCCGAGGAACTGGAACCCGGGGACGCTGCTCCTGCCGCGTTCGTGGACGGGGTGACCACCCTCGTTGAGGACGCCGAGTCCGGCGAGCCAGTCCCAGTCGGCGCGGAATCCGACCGACCACACGATGCTCGTAAACGCGTCGACGGGGAGGCTCGTGGCCCCGGTCGGCGGACGCCAGACCGGGACGTACCGTTCCTCGGTGGGTGCGTCGATGCCCTCCCGTTCGATGTAGGCATCGATGTCGTTCTTGATCGACTCGGCGACGGAGTCGGCGTAGTCGAGGCTACCGGCCAGGGAGTTGTCGAACAGCACCGAGGTGCCGTCGAAGCCCACGGCACGTCCGTGCAATCCCATGCCTCGGACGGCGAACTCGCGCAGGTCGATGTCGCGGCCGCCGTCGCGTCCGGTGACGTAGTGATTGGTCGATTCACGTTTCGCGAGTCCTGTGGTGGAGACGGGGACGTCGTAGACGCCCATCTCGGCGAGCCATGTCATGCAATCCCTGCCGCGGTAGAACCGTGCGACACGCGGTGCGCGGCCGAGGGCCAGGTGGACGGGGCGTCCCTCGAGGAAGAGATCCTCGGCGATCTGTGTTCCCGACTGCCCCGAACCGACGACGAGGACCGGCCCGTCGGGCAGCTGATCCGCGTTGCGGTAGTGGTGGGAGTGCACCTGCCTGATCCGCGCGGGCAGACGGCCGGCCCACTCGGGGACGACAGGTCGGTGGTAACCGCCGGTGGCGCTCGTGACGGTGTCGGCGGTGATCGTGCCCGCAGACGTGGTGACCGAGAATCCGCCCTGCGGGAGCGCGGTCACACGGTGGACGGAGACACCCTCGGCGACCGGGGCGTCAAAGGTGTCGGCGTAGGCCCGTGCCCATGCGTACACCTCGTCGCGTGTCATGAAACCGTCGGGCTCGGACCCCTCGTACCGGTATCCCGGAAGCCGGCAGTGCCAATTGGGCGTGACGAGGGTGAAGTTGTCCCAGCGACCGTCGCGCCACTCGTGCACCACCGAGTCGCGTTCGATGACGACGTGACGCACACCGGATCGCTCCAGGTGCCAGCTCAGGGCGAGCCCGGCCTGTCCGCCCCCGACGACGACCGCCTCGTAGTCGTCGCCGTCCCGAATGGAGACCGGGATCATGCCGCCACCCCGTCCAGCGGGGGCTCCATGCGAAGCACCTCGACCTCACCGGCGATGAACCCCGTGGCATGAGCGCTGATCGTCTCCCGGGAGTGCATCGCGGACGTGCATGCGATGCCGTACCTGGCGCGTACCCGCTCGCTCGCGATGGCGAGTGCCTCGCCGGTGCGCGCCACGAAGTCGGACACCGGGTAGCGGGCACCCTCCTCGAGGAAGTCGTGCATGACGAGGCTCGGTGAGTAGTACGAGGTCTCGCGCCCGTCCGGCCAGCGCACCTCGAAGGTCATCTCAGGCATGAGCCAGTTCCCTCCACCCCTCGACGTGTTCCACGCCGGATGCGGCGATCGGACCGTAGACGTCGGGGCGACGATCGCGCAGGTGGAACATTCCGGCACGCATCGTCCGGAACGTCTCGTCGACGTCGATGTCGGCGACCGCCAGACCCGAGCCGAGCAGGGTCGTCGCGAGGATGTTCCCGCCCGGATCGACGACCTTGGCGTTCCCGACGTACCGCAGCGACCCGAACGTGCCCGACTGGTTCGACGCCATCCAGTACACCTGGTTGTCGAGCGCCCGAGCGATGTCGAACTGGTTGAACCGGTAGGTCCAGCGGTCCTCCTGGAGGTTCTCCGCGGTGGCCGTACGGGCCGCGGGCCAGGCCGACATGCTCACGACGATCTCGGCACCGTCGAGTGCCAGCATCCGTGCGGCCTCGGGGAACGCCTTGTCGTAACAGATCTGCATGCCCATGCGGCCGACCGGGGTGTCGAACGCGCGGTACTCGGCACCGGCCGAGTACGACATGTTCTCGGCGAGCGGCTGGTGGACCTTGCGATATGACCCGTAGACCGTGCCGCCGTCCAGGCAGACCGCGGCGTTGTAGCGGGTCTCCCCGTCGTCGTCGAGTTCACAGAACCCGATCGTGAGGACGGTGTCACCGGCCAGCTCCTGCACGCGCGCGATCTCGGGTCCGTCCAGTCGGATCGCGGGAGGGAGCGAGCGCGCCGTCGTCCTGACGCTGTCGCCGTGATTGCCCAGCGACGACAGATAGCCACCGATCGCCGCCTCGGGGAAGGCGACCAGGCCCACCCCGTGCTCCCGCGCCTCACGGAGCAGCCGGTCGATGAGCGCATAGTTCTGCTCAAGGTCACGGGTGAAGTTCGCCGAGACAGCTGCGACTCTGAGGGACATCCCGGGCCTCCCTACAGGTTGTAGGTGGAGTTGATGATGGCGCCCTTGCGGGCGTAGTAGATGAGCGCGTCCTGGACATCCAGCGGATGTGCGGGGATCACGCCCTCGATGAGGTCCTCCTCGCGGATCCCGTGGAGGCCGAGCCCGAAGCGACAGCAGTAGACCGTGCCGCCCTCCTTGATGAACGTCTCAAGCGAGCCGTTCATGTTCAGCTCGCCGGGGAAACCGGCGTCGCCGGTCGTCGGAAAGCCGCGGTTGGCCGTACAGGCCAAGGTCCCGGGGCCATAGAAGTAGATCGCGGACTCGAATCCGTTCCGCAGGGCACGTGTGGCCTGCAGGATCGCGACGAAGCTCACGGACGACTCGTGCGGGATGCCGTGGACGAGGGTGAAGTAGATCTCCCCCTCCTCGGCTGTGAACTCGGGGAAGAGCTTGGTCGAGCCGTACATGTTCGTGCCCTTGGGCAGGGACGGATGGCTGATCTCGGCAAGGGACTTCGCGATGTTCTCGGCGATCTGGGCGTCGATATCGGTCATGGTGTGCCTTTCGGGTGACGGAGTGTGGGGTTGGGGCGAAGCGGAGTCGGATGTTTCTGTCGTAGTGACATCATTCGGAGGGCGATGTCATTCCCGCGGGGGATCGTTCGACCGTCGCACCGAGCCCGGTCGGTGACTCGCCACCGACCGGTGTCTCGACGCCGTCCGGCCAGCGCAGCCGCACCCCGTGACCGGTGCAGAGCGCACCGATGTCGGCGGTCTCGGCCAGCGGGGACGCGATGGGGGATGCGCCCGGCCGGTCAGCGGTCAGCATCCCGAACCCGGGGAAGCAGGTGAGCCAGTCGCCGAAGGCGACCGCGTCGGGAGCGGGGATGTTCGCGACGTCGATGGTGGCGCCGGTCCCCGACGCCTCGGCGAGCAGAGCCGCCGTGCCGACGATGCCGGCCATACCGACGTCCTTGGCCGCAGCCGGGTGTGTCTGCCGCACAAGATCAGCGAGGTGGCGCAGCTCCGAGGCCGGGCGCGTGGAGGTCGAGTCCCACTGTCGTCCCTCGTAGCCGCGTCGCCACCGGCCGGTGACGTCGACGGTGAGCCGGAGCGGATCCCCCGCTCGCCCCCCACCACCGGCGACCGGGGCTGCGGTGCGCCCGAGGGCCGTTACCGCGAGAGACGGAGTGACACCCAGCTGCGTGTGACCACCGAGGATCGGGATGCCCCACGCGAGCGAGGCGCTTCGCACGCCACCCAGCACGCGTCGGGCGAAGGAGGCGGTGGGTGCACCGACCGCGTCGAGAAGGCCTGACGGACGGGCGCCCATGGCAGAGAGATCGTTCGCATTGACCAGGACACCGCACCAGCCGGCCCACTCGGGATCGCGCTCGACCATGCTCGGCAGGATCGCGTCGCACACGGCCACGACATCGGTCGCGGGCACGGGTGCCCCGTCGTCACCGATGAACGCACCGCCACCGAGTGCGTTGGGGTCGTCGAGCCTGCTCCCGTCGAGCACCTCGCCCAAGGGCCGCTTCGTGGCGGTGATCAGGTTCTCGATGCGATCGATCGGCCACCGCATCCGCGCGTGCTCCACGCCCTCCACCGTCGCCTCACCCCACCGCAACCAGCCCAGGCGGCGAAAGAGGGGGACGTTCGGCATCTGCACGGTCGCCTCGAACCGCAGGACTCCCGACGCCACCGCCGTGGCGCACGCCTCGCGCACGAGCGCGGGGCCGATGCGACCGGCGCGACGCGCGTCCCGGCGGACCACGAGGCGACTGCCGGTCCACCACCCGATGTCACGACCCCGCTCGGCGGGTGCCAGTCGGACACCACCGAGGACCTCGCCGTCACTCGCGACGGCGACGAGTACGATCGTGCGCGGGTCGTCGTCCACGTCGTCGTGATCGCTTCCGTCGAAGATGTTCTGTTCACGGACGAATACCTCGCGGCGGATCTGTCGGTACGCGGACAGCATCGCCTGGTCGGCGCGCACGATCTGCCACTCCACCCGTTCGGCACCCGGTCGGACCCCTGTCAGCGTCGGCACGTCGAACACGTCAGGCCCCCGCCGTCTTCAGCACACTGCATGCACCACACGCCGCACAGCCGGCGCGTTGGTCCTCACCGTGCATTCCGGCGGCCCGTAAGAGGGCGGCGACCCGAGCGGTGACGGCATCGAGCACCTTCCCGTCCGGGGCCGGCACCCGATCGACATCGGTCGCCAGGGTTCCCCGGAGGGGACGGAACGGAACGACGAAGGGATAAACGCCCATCTGGATCAGTTCGCGGGCTCCCTCGACCAACTCGTCCGGATCCTCGCCCATGCCGACGATCAGATAGGTGGACACCTGATTCCAGCCGAAGACCCGCACGGCCTCGCGCCATGCGGCCCGGTACTCGTCGAGGCTGACGCGTGACTTCCCCGGCATCCAGCGCCGTCGTACCTCGTCGTCCATCGATTCGACATGGATGCCGATCGAACGCGCACCGGCGTCGTAGAGGTCACCGATAGCGCGCAGATCCCCGGGCGGCTCGCACTGCACCTGGATATCCAGGCTCGGCACGACCTCCAGCACCGCACGGACGCAACGGGCCAGATGCCGCGCGCCGCGGTCCTGACCGTTCGACGTGCCGGTGGTCATGACCATCTGCGTCACACCGTCCAGCCGGACCGCCGCCTCGGCGACCTCAGCCAGCATCGCCGGTGTCTTGACGGCAATGGTCGCGCCCGACTCGAGCGATGCCTGGATGGCGCAGAACCGGCAGCGCTCGCTCTCGGCGTACCGCACACATGTCTGAACGACGGTTGTCGCGAGCACATCCCTGCCGTGCAGCTTCGCGATCGCGTCGTAGGGGATCCCATCGTCGGTGTGCAGGTCGTAGAACCGTGGGCGGGTCACCGGTGAAACCGCGACACCCAGATCGGTGCCGTCGAGCGTCAAACGTCCTCTGGAGGTGACCACGTAGGGGCTGTCCGGGTTGATCGGGATCGCGGCACCGTCGCCGTCGATGACGAAGTGGCCGTCGTCGCTCGGCCCGGCACCTCCGGTCCTGCGGACCGGAGCGTCGCTCCGAACACCGAGCACGGCGATGTCGGCTCGGGTGGAGACGCGCTCGGGCGCCTCGGCGACGGAGTGCGCCGGCGGTGTCACAACGTGCCGCCGAAGCCGATGGCCGATGACATTCCCCGACGGACCGTGTCGGTACCGGCACGTCGATCCAAGGTGGGCGAAGACGGTCGACCGTGGAATGGCATGCGTGCCTCCTCCGTTGCCGGCGTTCCCACCGATGGGCGATCCGGGTATCTGCCGGCCGGGCTGAGGCCCGGTCCGGCGATACGAGGAGTTGTAATGGACCCCCCGCCGCCCGGAGTGCGCCCTGAGGCCAAAGGCGAATCCTCCGGATTCTCCACGTGGCGTACTTAGAGTTTTTCGAGTTTCGGATTCGTCGCGCGTGCGCTCACAGAACACAACGGG
This sequence comes from uncultured Bifidobacteriaceae bacterium, assembly GCA_964531025.1. Classification (GTDB taxonomy): domain Bacteria; phylum Actinomycetota; class Thermoleophilia; order Miltoncostaeales; family Miltoncostaeaceae; genus CALMEC01. Next base: position 47,260 of record CAZHDY010000004.1, read on the forward strand.
GTGGGTGGTGCCCGTCACCACCCACCCCGTTGGAAGGTGCGCCTGCGCAAACGGCGACCCAGCGCCCAGAGCCATCGGACAACGAGAAGGGCGTCATGTGCGGATATTCATCCCACCGATCCCGACGGGGTGACCGGTGCCTGGCCCCAGCTACCCCGTCGGCTCGACCCCGCGTGCAGCCATTAGATGGTTGATTCCACGATCTCGCGGCGTGGTGCGTGTCCCCGGCGGCGCGGATGCGCCACCGGGCGACTCGAACAGGCGAACCAGCATGCCCTTCGGCGCCCGGCACCGCCCCGCATCCACCAGTGACGCACCCCACATCCACGACCCCGCGGAATCAACCATCTAGGGCAGTTCGAACTTCCCCTGGCGGATCAGGCGGCTGCCCTCCTCTGAGGTCGCCAGCGCGACGAACGCGCGTGCCGCCTCGGGCCGCGCCGACTTCGCCAACGGCGCGATCGAGTACGTCACCAGCTGTGACTCCGCACCCGGGATCTCGACCATGCGCACCAGTGAGCTCGCGGCCGCCTCCTGCGCCTCGCTCGCCCACATGAATCCCGCTGCGGCGCGCCCCGAGGTCAACCGTCCGAGGATCTCCATCGGGTCGACGCGCTGGTACGGCTCAGCCGTGAAGTCATTGGCCGTCTGAAGGGCGTCGGTGACCCGCCCGCAGGTCGTGTCGGCCGTGCACTCGATCCATCGGGTGCCGTCGAGACCGCCGAGATCGGTGATGGTGCTCGCCGTCGGGACACCGAGCACGATCCGGTTCGTCGCGAGCGCCACGGGATCGGCGGCAAGAAGGCCGTCCGCCTTCGCCTGATCCATCAGGGTCTCGTCATCGGTCACGAGTACGTCTGCCGCCTCCTGCGACCGGACGCGTTCGACCATGTCCACCGAAGGGCCGAAGACGAACACCGCCCGGTCGTCGCGCGTCGTCCGCCACCTCTGACCGAGGTAGACCATGGGCTGGCGGATCGCCTCATCGGCCAGAACGTGCACCAGCTGCGGCGGCTGATAGGGGGGCTCGTCGTCCCCACCACCGCAACCGACGAGGATCGCCGGCAGGAGCAATGTGAGGATGGCGATGCGGGCGCGCGTCACGCGGGTGGCCTTTCGACGGGGACCGGGCGATGGTAGCGACTGCAGCGACGGCGTCACGTTCGCCCGGAGTCGGCGCGTCGACACCCCGCGTGCCCGGCACCCGGGGTGTCGCCCGACGCCGGCGAAGGCCCGCACGATGCCATTACTTCGAGGGACGCCGCGTTATTCGGACCCGCAGGCCGGTACGCCCTCGAAGCCACTCGTCACCAGGTTGTCCACGGTGGTCATCGGCATGGCCAGCCCGAGACCGGTGGCGATCTCGATGGCATAGACCACTCCGACAACGCGGCCGCGGGAGTCGAGGAGGGGGCCACCGGAGTTGCCGGGCTGCACCTTCGCCGACACACGTAGGACCTGATCCGGGACACCGAAGGGGGTGCCGTCGACCGCGTCCACAACGACACCGTGCGCGATGGTGAACGGACCGCCCTGTGGGTAGCCGACGGCGGCGACCTCGTCGCCGTCACCGACGGTGCGATCGAGGTCCGCGACGACCGGGAGGGTCTCGGCCACCTCGACGAACGCGATGTCGCCGAGCACACCGGCCTTCGCCGCGCGCACCGTGTACGAGCGACCGTCGCCCGCCTCGACCTCCAGCTCGTCCGCACCGGCGACGACGTGCCGGTTGGTCACGAGGGTGTGTTCATCCAGCGCCCAGCCCGAGCCGGTGGACACGCCCTGGCACGAGAGGTTCCGGACTCGCATCGAGATGAGGTTGGCGCGCCGCTCGAACCCGTCCTGGGTGAGCGTCGGAATGGTGATGCTGGTGACCGACTTCGCCGCAGCGTTCTCGGCGACCAGCGTGGGCGCCATTTCCTCCGGTGACTCGCCCGGCGGTGCGTCTGCCAGCACACCGCCGCACCCGGCCGCAACCAGGGGCACGAGGCACAGGGTGATGAGGGCACGGCGCACGATGTCACTCCACCGAGCTCGGAATGGCTTCACCGGCGCTCTGACAGGTCCGGCTGATCTGCTCGATGTTCAGGGTCATGGATGGATCCCGACCCGCTGTCGCCTCCGAGAGCACCTGCGTCAGGCCTTCGTTGCAGGTCCGCAGCAGGGTCGTGGCCCGCTTGAGGAACGCCCGCTCGTCGGCCAGCTGGGCCTTCTCGTTGGCGAGCTCCGTCTGACGCCGTTGGAGCCCGATGACGTCCTTCTCGCTCCGGGTGAGCGCCGTCTGGCTCTTCTTGAGCGAGTCGGCCGCGGTGTTCAACCGCTTCGTCTGATCGTTGAGTGACTTGGTCCGGTCGGCGACGAGCGCCTGCAGTGAGTCGCTGCGGTCACGCCAGGACGTGGCGCGGTCATTGTTCACGAATGCCAGGATCGAACTACCGACGGCGACGGTCAGAAGGAGGAGCGCCAGCACGCAGAAGGTGACGAGACGAGCGGTTGTGACACGCACGCTGCGAACCGGCGCAGGTGGCTCGTCGAACACCTCGGTCGCCTGCTCCTGTGGCCAGGAGGCGGTGTGATCGGCCCACGGATCGTTCTGTCGGTCCATCGTTTCAGCCCTTCTGACCCGCACGTGGCGAGCCGTTCATGACATCGGCGACGCTACCCGAGACCGCCGCGCGATTTCGACCTCCGGACGGCCCCTCTAACCGCATCTTTGTCGAACACCACGAGACCAACGTGACCAGCCGAACGGCCCGCTTATCGTCTGATCGACATCTCAGGAGCCGTCGACGGCGATCCCGACTGCGTCCGCAAGCGTTGTGATCCCCTCGCGCTCCATGAAGCGCACCAGCTCGCGGTTGCTGTCGGTGATGAGCTTCGGCCCCTGGTAGACGAATCCCGTGTAGACCTGCACCAGGCACGCGCCGGCGGTGATCTTCTCCCACGCATCGGCGCCCGAGAAGATGCCGCCCACACCGATGATGGGGAACCGGGGAGCGCGCGCGTGGGCCCGGCGGATCAGGTCCGTGGAGCGTCGGTAGACCGGCCGGCCGGAGAGCCCACCGGTCTCGTCGCGATGGCGTGATCGCAGGCCGTCACGTGAGAGCGTGGTGTTCGAGATGATGATGCCCTGCACGTGCTCGGCGGCCAGGTCCACGATCGCGTCGAGCGCGTCGTCGTCAAGGTCAGGGGCGACCTTCACCAGAATAGGGCGGGGTGCTCGCTGCGTCCGGTTAACCGCGGCCAGCCGCGACAGGAGCCCCTCGAGCGCCGACCGCTCCTGCAGGTCGCGAAGGCCTGGCGTATTGGGCGAGCTGACGTTGACGGTGACGTAGTCGGCGTACGGCGCCACGCGGCCGAATGTGGTGAGGTAGTCGGCCTCGGCGTCCTCGGCGAGCTTGCTCTTGCCGATGTTGATGCCCAGCGGGATGCCGTGCGCCCGCCCCGACATCTCCACGCGGGCCAGCCGACGGGCGACCTCCTCGGACCCGTCGCTGTTGAAGCCGAAGCGGTTGATGAGGGCCTCGTCCTCACGCAGGCGAAAGACGCGCGGCTTCGGATTGCCCGGCTGCGACTCGGCGGTGACGGTGCCGACCTCGGTGAACCCGAACCCCAGTCGCGCCCAGACGGGAATGGCCTCAGCCTGCTTGTCCAGTCCGGCTGCAAGGCCGACGGGGTTGGAGAAGCGCAGCCCCAGGATCTCCTGTGAGAGGCGGGGATCGTCCACCACCCGTCGGGCCCGGGCACGATCGGCACCGGGCATCCGCGACAGGACACGCAGACCGCGCATGGTCAGTGTGTGGGCCCGCTCGGGATCGAGTCGGAAGAGGACCTGACGGATCATGAAGCGTTCGAGCACGGACGACCTCGGGGACGCGGGTTTCGCTCTCGTTCACCACAGCCTGCCGAACCTGCGGTGCCGCCGCCGGAGTCGACACGTCCGTCGCCGCCACCCCGCTCGCGTACGTCGACTGTGTTAAGAAACGGCAAAGAGGTCGTCGGCTGCGCAACAATTCCGGCGTCTGGAGACACTTACATAGTGAGGGGATCGGCACACGCCGCCCGACACGCCCCACGATCCTCCCCAACGCGACAGGGACATCCTCATGGCTCTCGACCTCCGCCCGCAGGACATCAACACGAATGACCTCGTCGGCTACCGGGTCGAGGCGACCGACGGTTACGCAGGCCGGGTACACCGGAGCACCGTCGAGACACCGCTCTCGAGCGTCGTCGTGGAGACCGGTCGTTTCTTCCACCGTCCCCACGAGATCCCGGCCCGCTTCATCCAGGACGTCGACCACGACTCCCGCCTCGTGATGATCCGGATGACGAAGCGTCAGCTCCGTCGCTCGTCTGAATACGTGCGACAGGACTCCATCGACTTCGCCGTTGCGGACGAGCAGGAGTCGGTGGACGCCATCGCTGCTTGACCGACGCAAGCCTGGCCTGATCCGTTCTCGCCAGATCGGGCGGGAGACCCGCCCGGTGGGGGTAAGCTCTCGACTCCGGGCCGTTAGCTCAGCTGGTAGAGCAGGGGACTTTTAATCCCAAGGTCCTGGGTTCGAGTCCCAGACGGCCCATCGGGGATCTCCTGCTGACCGCGGGAAACCGCCCTGGAGGTGACGATGGCCGTGGACCACATCAAGTGGGTGGAGTACCTGCACGCCGGTCCCGCCGACGAGGCCGCCATGGATCAACTGGAAGCCGTGCTCGACCAGCGTTTTCCGCCCGACGGCCGCGCGCTGCTGATGGAGCACCAGGGCAAGCTGCCCGAGCCCAGCTGGCTGAAGGCCTCGTTCCGTCACCCTCAGATCGTCGGACCGCTGCTGCTGGTGCAGGCCGGCGAACCACGGCGGCGCGCCTACGCGATCGCGTTCCAGGCCACCGCATTGCACGAGGACCACCCCCGGACCATCGTGCCCATCGTCAAGCGCGGCGGAGCGTGGTTGGCCTACGACTTCGGCGACGACGCGCTGAACCCGCCCGTCGTCTTCATCAACCCCGACGAGCCCGGCGACAGCCCCGGTGCGCGCACTTGGGTCGCCGACAGCCTGACGGACCTGCTGGCACAGCTTGAGCCGGAGCCCCCTGACGAGGGGTGAGACCGGCCGCTTCGCTGACAAGCGCGCCGTGAAGCTGCGCGTCCGCCCGCTCCTGCTCAGCCGGCGAGATCGATCAGCTTGCGCACCGTGTTCAGATTGCGCGCCGTCGCGGCCACGCCGAGCGCCCGACCGATCGAGGCATCTTTCATCTGCGGCCTCCCCGCACCATTGGTGTAGCGGATGTGCATCTCACGGCCGATGACCTCCCAGCGGTCGTCGCCGGTCGCGAAGGTTCGCGCCTTCGCGATGGCCTCCGGAGTCGGACTGTCGTTCAGGAAGGAGACATAGGAGTACTTCGGCTCGATCACCTCGAACGGGTGCGCATCGAGCGCCGCGATCGCCTCGTCGCGCGAGCGGCTGATGATCTCGCGGAAGAACCCGTATCGATCCTCGATCGCCCGCGCCATCTCCCGGTCGAACGCCTCCGGGTCGCCCGGCGGGGTGCAGAGCATGTTCCCCGAGGCGATGTACGTCGCCACTTCGGTGGCACCCAGTGACTCGGCCATCTCACGCCACTCCGCCATCGGCAGCTTGCCGCCTCCGCCGACGTTCACCGCACGGATCAGCACGATGCGCCGACTCATCCGACGTACCTCGCACAGGAGTCAACGGACGGGGTGACCGGTGCGGAGATGAACCACATGCCACCACTCTACGGCGACGGTCGGCATCGCCGAAGACACCGCCCATGGCGGACATGACCACCGTGCCCGCGATAGATTCGCACGCTCCCGAAATCCGTCCGCCACCTGTGCCCGAGACCACTCCCTCACCCACCCCCTCCGAATCCGCGCCTTCCGTCCCGCACCGTGCCGGGCTGGTGCTCACCGCGCTGCTCTTCTCCGCCGTGGTGTGCAACATCAACACGGTCGTCGCAGGCCTCGCGGTACCGTCCATCGGCCGGGACTTCGATGCCCCGCAGACGGCGCTCAACCTGGTCGCCCTGGCCACCGGTCTCGGGCTCTCGATCTCGGTGCTCTACCTGGGAGCACTCGCGGACCGCTACGGCCGCAAGCAGATGCTCCTGGCCGGTGTGGGGCTCACGATCATCGGAAGCGCCCTGTCGAGCCTCTCGTGGTCGGTCGAAGCCCTCATTGCGGCCCAGGTGTTCGTGGGACTGGCGGGAGGCATGGCCTTCCCGACGACCCTCTCCCTCATCACCGCGCTGTGGGCGGAGGGGCCCCGGCGCACCGGCGTGATCGCCATCTGGTCAAGCGTCTCAAGCATGGCGGCCATCGCCGGAGCCATCCTCGCCGGCGCTGTTCTGGAGGTCGCATCATGGGAGTGGGTGTTCCTTCTCAGCGTGCCCTTCGCGGTGACCGCCTTCGTGCTTGTGGCGGCGTTCATCCCCTCCCACGTCGCGGAGTCCCGCGAACCGGTCGACCACGTGGGCGGTGCGCTTTCGGCCACGGCCTTGGGCGCCCTGGTACTCGGGGTCAGCATCACGTTCGCTCCGGAACGGGCCTGGAACGGCATCGGGCTGCTGGTGCTCTCGGTTGTCCTTCTCGGACTCTTCGGCTGGCGCCAGGCAAAGGCCGCGCAGCCCCTCTTCGACCTTCGAATCGCACGGCAACGCATGTTCTGGCTCCCCGCCGTCGGTGGCCTGCTGGCCGTCGGCACACTCGGCGGCGCCATCTTCGTGGCCGAGCAGTTCACGCAGAGCGTCATGGGCTACAGCGCGCTTGAGGCCGGACTCGCAGTGATCCCGGCCGCGATCAGCCTGCTCCTGGCGGCTCCGCTCTCGGCGAAGGCGGTGGGAGCGATCGGCACGCGATCGACCATGTTGATCGGCTACGCACTGCTGATCGTCGCTCTGATCAGCATGCTCTTCTGGCGCGAGCACTCGCCGTACCCACTGATCGGCTTCGGCTTCTTCGTGATCGGCGCCGCGGTGACGTTCGTGATGACGGCATCGCGCCGAGCGATCACCAGCAGCACCCCGGTGCGGCGGGCCGGCATGGCCTCGGCGACCTCCGACCTGCAGAACGACCTCGGTGGCGCCGTGATGCAGGCCCTGCTCGGTGCGGTGCTCGCAAGCGGATTCGCCGCGGCCTTCGCAGGGAGGATCGCGGCGAGCCCGGACGGCGGCGTCGTCACCGACAAGATCACGCACGCACTGCAGTCGTCATTCGCGTCGGCGATGCTCGTCGCCGAGGACCATCCGCGGTACGCGGACGAGATCGAGGCGGCGGCGGTGCAGAGCCTCACCGACGGTTCGCTGGTCGCCTTCCTGATCGGCATCGGCGTGATCCTCGTCGGTGCCGTCGCGGTGCGACTCGGGTTGCCAGGCCGCGACGAGGAGTCGGAGGTTCCCTCCGCCGGCGAGTAGTCGTTCCTTGGACGGGGGCCGGGCCGTTCGACGTGTCACCGAGCAAGAACGCCGAGCGGGCCCCGGTCAAGGAGACCGGGGCCCCGCACATCGCCGATCCGTCGTTCCCGAGAGAAGGGTGACGGTTCAGTCGCCCTGGTCGGCCTGCTGCGTGCCGAGAACGACGAAGGCCTTGTCGAGGTGCACGTCGACGGCCGTCCCGTCGGCCTTGGTCACCTCGACGTCGTAGGCGACCTTGGAGTCGTATCCGGGATCGGGCGTGTCACCGGACTCGGGCGTGTCGGCCTTGCCGCTCGCGTCATCGTGACCCTCGCGGGAGATGTCGGTGACCTTGCCGTTCCCGACCGCCGACAGTGCCGCCTTCTTGGCCTTCTCGGCATCCGCTCCGGTGACCTGCTCACCCGAGTCCTGTGATTCGTTCACCTCACCTGGCCGGTCCGGGGTGTCGCCCGGCTCTGGCCGATCCACGGCTTCCGGCGCAGTCGTCGACTGCTGCGCCGCCGACGTCACGGCCACATGCGGCGGAGGGGTGCTGGTGCTGCCCCCCTGCGCGTTCGCCAGCGCGAAACCGCCCGCGGCCAGTCCGAGTACGACGGCTCCGGTCTTGATCTTCATCAGCTTGCTGCTCATGGTGCTCCTTGGTTGTTGGGAGGAGGTAGCACCGAAGCTAGAGACGGGGTATTGGACGACTCTTAGTCGTGCTGAGCACCCTCTAATAGACGAGCTCCGGGATGCACAACTCGATGACGGCGCCCGCGTCGGACGCGACGATGGCCACCGTCGCATGGTGAGCGTCGGCGATCACCCGCACGATCGACAACCCCAGACCGGAATGGCCGTCGGTACGGGATTCGTCCGCGACAGCAAAGCGATCGAATGCGCGTGCGACGAACTGCGGAGGAAACCCGGGGCCGTCGTCGGCGATGCGCACGACGATCGTTCCGTCCATCCGTCGCGCCGAGACCGAGATCGTGGTCCGGGCATGACGCAACGCGTTCTCGACGAGATTGTCGAGCAACTGGCCGAACCGGAGCTCGTCCGCGGCGACGAACAGATCGGCATCTGTGGTGACATCCATGTGCAGTTCGGCCTGCGCGATGCGGGCGTCGAAGCGCGTGGCGGAGTCGGCGACGGCAGTCGCGACATCCAACGGCTCGAGTCGCACCGGAAGCCGCCCCTGATCGGCGCGCGCAAGTATCAACAGGTCGTCCGCCAGCCGCACCACACGGGCGCTCTGAGCATCGAGCGAGGTGAGGGCATCTCGATACACGGACGCGTCACGCGCCACATCGAGCGCCACCTGGATTTCCGCGCTCATGATCGCCAACGGTGTGCGCAGCTCATGGCTGGCGTCGGCGACAAACGCACGCTCACGCCTCAGAGAGGCGGCCAGCCGGTCGAGCATCGCGTTCAGCGTCCTTCCCAGGTCGGCGATCTCGTCATTGCCGGACGGTACCGTCAGCCGCATGCCGGTACTGTCGGACGACGTCTCGATGGCGCGTGTCTGGCGGGTCATCGCCCGCACCGGCGCTAGCGCTCGTGCAGTCGCGAGGTACCCGACGAGACAGGCGACGATGAGCGCGATCGGAACCCCGACCCCGAGCTGGTTCTTGAGCTGCTGGACCGCCTCGTCGCGGGTCTCACGGCCCTGACCGACCACCACGACGACATCGGGACGGCTCGTGACCGTTGCGAACAGACGTGTCATGGAGTGTTCGCTCCCGATCGCGGCATCGAACGTCAACGGTTTCTGACGTGCTCGTGCGAACTGCGCCGGCGAGAGAAGCGGGCGATGCAGGGACCGCGGCGTCGCATCGATGATCTGTCCCCCGCGACCAAGGAGCTGCGTGATGCGGCTGTCGTCATCATCGAGCGAACCCCGCGGACGGACAGGCATTCCCCCGCCTTCGGTCCGTACGAGCTCCGCGATATCAGCCGCCCGCGATCGGAGCCCTTGATCGATTGCCGCGTCGAGCTGCACACCGAGTCGCAGGACGAGGAACACCGAGAGCAACGTCAACAGGAGTGCCATCGCCGCCGCGGAGGCGAGCGTCACACGGAGACGGATCGGCAGGCGCCGGAGCACCGCTATTCGGTACCGGGAAGCCGGCTGAGCAAACGGTACCCGGCTCCGCGCACGGTCTGGATCGAGTTCGTCCCGAACGGCTTGTCGACCTTCTGACGTAGATAGCTGATGTACACCTCGACGATGTTCGATCGGTTCTCGTACTCGTCCCCCCATGCACGTTCGAGCAGCTCATAGCGATCGAGTACCTCATCGGCGCTCGACATCAGTGCGTAGAGAAGCGAGTACTCCTTCGGCGAAAGGTCGATCGGAACCTCACCGCGCCGAACCCGGTGGGCGGCCGGGTCGAGTTCGAGGCCACCGGCGCGCAGGACGGTGGGACGGGCCTCTCGGCCACGGCGCATCAAAGCACGCAGACGTGCCGACAGCTCGGGAAAGGCGAACGGCTTGATGAGGTAGTCGTCGGCGCCGGCATCAAGACCGGCGACGCGGTCTTCGATATCGTCGCGCGCCGTCAGCAACAACACCGGCGCCCAGACGTCGGACGTACGCAGACGCCGGCAGGTCTCGATTCCATCGACGTCGGGCATCATGACGTCCATCACGATCGCGTCATATCGACGCGATGCGGCACGCCACAACGCCTCCGCGCCATCCGGCGCGACATCGACCGTCATACCGTCGGCGACCAGCCCACGGCGTATCAGCTCTGCCATGCGCGGCTCGTCGTCGACGACGAGGATCCGCATCTCAGACTCCGGTGACAGACACGACGCCGTGGGCGCTGGCGACCAGAACAGAGTTCATCGCACATAGGGTGCCGACGAATAGCTGACACCAACCTGAACGACCGCGATCGCACCGTAATGCGGCATCGCCGTTCACCCGGGTCAAGCAACACAGACCGCAAAGCCGGAAGACGGCGCGGTACTCACGACGGTCCCTCACATCGCATCGCAGACCACACCGATCGTCCTCTCACGCCCTGGCCGATGCTGCCATACGTATGACGTTCTGTCATGCCAGGCCCTATCGGGCCGGAAACACCACCGGTAATGACCGCACCATGCGGGAGAACACGTCTGTCTTCCGTTATCAGTTTTTTGTGGTTTCGTGCAGATGCTGATACCGTCGCCGCCATGCGATCCTACGCCCACCTCACCCAACGTCACATCGCGCTCGCCGCCCTCGTGCTGGCCATGATTCTCAGCGCCGTGACCCTCACCCAGTCGGCCCGCGCCGACGTCGCGACCACGATCGGAGGCCATACCTTCACGTCCGTCGGCAACGAGATGGTCCCCTACAACGGGTACCTCTACTTCGCCGCCGATGACGGCACCCACGGCAACGAGCTGTGGCGGACCGACGGCACCGCCGCGGGTACCTCCATGGTGGCCGACCTCAGCACGGATCCGAATACGGGGAAGACGAATCCGATGCGCCTCACGGTGACGAACAATCGACTTTTCTTCAACGTGAGGACGACCGGTGGTGACCTGGGCGGGATCTACGTCTACAACGGATCCGGAACACCCGTTCCGGTTCCCCCGCCGGGTAGCGATCTCTCCGGCGGAATCCTGGGGACCGTCAACGACCGCCTGCTCTACCGCGGCTACACCGGCACCGGCACGCAGGGCGGGTCCTTCTACATGGCCGCCGTCGCCCCCGGCACAACCAATGTGACCAACGCCAGCCTTGGCATCGACGTCGGCAACACCGGCCAGAGCCCCGCCGCGACCATGGGTGGATACGCCTACTTCTGGGGCGCCACGTCCGCGCTCGGCTCCGAGCTCTACCGGACCAACGGCACCAGCACGCAGCTGGTGAAGGACATCCTGTCCCCCGGGGCGAGCAGCCCGGACGGCTTCATCACCGTGGGCAACCTGGTCTTCTTCACCGCGGTGAACCCCGTCAACCGCCGGGAGCTGTGGCGCACCGACGGCACCGACGCCGGCACGTTCCGGGTGAGTAACCACATCACGGGAACCGGAGACGTCAATATCCGGGACTTCACGGCGCACGGCGACAAGCTCTACTACGTCGCCTCGGACTCGGCCACGGGCCGGGAGGTCTGGGTCAGTGACGGGACCATCGCGGGAACCCATGTCGTGAAGGACATCGTCCCCGGCAGCCAGGGATCGGCCCCTTACGGCCTCACCTCGGTGGGCGGCAAGGTCTTCTTCTTCCTTCCGGGCGAGTCCTGGGTCACGGACGGCACCGACGCGGGCACGCAGAAGCTGGCGGACCTGCCGTACGCGGGCTACACGGCAGGCGAGCCGCTGGCCGCCGGCGGACGGTTCTACTTCCGGGCCGGGTCGACCTGGGGCAACATCGTCTGGCGCAGCGACGGCACGCCGGGCGGAACCTTCCCTCTGACGGCCGGCGCCTACGACGCGGCACCTTCCAACGGCGCGATGACCAGCACGATAGGCGTCCTCGGAAGCAGGGTCATCTTCGCGTCGAACCACCCCGCGAATCCCTCCGGGGCTCAGCTCAACGTCATCGACATGAACGCCCCCGACCCGGTGCGCGCCCCGACGGTGGCCCCGTCGCTCAGCGGGACCGGCGTTGTCAACACCGTGCTGACGATCCAGCCCGGCAGCTGGACCATGTCACCGCAGTGGTACACGTACCAGTGGTACAGCAACGGCCAGCCGATCCGTTCCACCGGCCTCACGCAGAACCTGGGACCGGCCTACCTGGGTGCCCGGATCCATGCCACGGTGACGGCCTACGGCCTCGGCGCACCGCCGGTGACGGTCGCGACCGCCTCCGTCCTCGTCACACCGGCCGGAAGCACGCAGCCACCGGTCACGAAACCGCCGGTCAAGAAGCTGCCGCGCCTGACCGTGAAGAAGAAGCCGAAGATCACCGGCGTCGTCCGTGTCGGTTCCACGCTCACGGCACAGCTCCCCCAGTTCGCCCAGACCAAGGTGAGGGTGAAGTACCAGTGGCTCGCAAACGGCAAGGTGATCGCGAAGGCCACCAAGCGGACCTTCAAGCTGACCAAGTACCAGCAAGGTAAGAAGATCACCGTCAGGGTCACCGGGACCAAGGTCGGCTTCGCCGCGACCCCGTCGCTGTCGGCCGCGACCAAGAAGGTCGCCAAGAAGCCGGTTGTGAAGCGGGGCGCAAAGAAGCGCTGACATCCGGCGGTCTGCCGGGCCGAACGAGGCCCGGCAGACCACCACCCAGGACACCTCTGGCCACGACCTAGTTGTGGTATCCGAGCAGGGTGATTCAATTGGTCCCGAACGTCACAACGACCACCTCGCAGACGAGGGACGACTTATGACGACAATCGGTCGACTCGTGAGATGCTGAAACTACCGTGCATCCGCCAGCATCATTGCGCGGACTCCCGGAGTTGAGGCGCGGCGCCAATGAGCAACGAATACCTCGCCCACTCAAAGAACGACTACGGGATAGAACAGCCGCTCACTGAGCATCTGGCCGCTGTCGCCCGAATTTCGGGCGAGTTCGCCGCGGCGTTCGATTCGGCCGCCGTCGCCGAAAGAATCGGATGGCTGCACGACTTGGGCAAGGCAAGTCCGGCATTTCAGGCTTACCTGCGAAGCGAGGGACCGTCGATCGATCACAAGGCAGCCGGTGCACTCTTCGCCCGAGACGAACAGGCCAGGGGTGGCGACCTGCTCGCACCGATGGTGATCCAGGCTCACCACGGAGGTCTACCAACACTCGAGAAGCACCGCGAGTGGATGCGCCGGATGGATCATGAGAATCGCCGCATCGACACAGACATCGTCCGTCGCATCGCACCGACGTTTTTCGCCGACTCGATTGAGAGCTGCCCCATCGAAGACGTACACGCGACTGCACTCCGAGCACGAATGCTCCTAAGTGCACTTGTTGACGCCGACCGGTTGGACACCGAAGCACACTTCGATGCCGCAACCGGCCGAAGCCGGTCACGGTCGATCCCTTCCATGGCGGTGCTTGCGAGTCGCATCGACTCCACGGTGGCCGACCTGTCGAAAATTGCACCTGCAGGAGACGTGGCTGATGTGCGCCGCGAGGTCGCTGAAGCTTGCCGCTTGGCCGCCACCCGATCGCCCGGCCTCTTCCGCCTCACGGTTCCGACAGGAGGTGGCAAGACACTTGCATCCGCATTATTTGGACTGACCCACGCGGCACACCACGACCTACGTCGCTTAGTGGTGGCGGTCCCATTCATCACAGTGACCGAGCAGACCGCTGGTGCGCTTCGCAGCGCTCTCGGTCCAGACACGGTCCTCGAGCATCATTCGGCCACATCTGATGACGAAACGACCGTCTGGGCACGACTCGCCACAGAGAACTGGGATGCATCCGTCATCGTGACGACAACAGTCCGACTCCTTGAGAGCCTGTTTGCCGCGTCAACGTCAGGGCTGCGACGACTCCACCGGCTCGCCCGTTCAGTAATCGTGATCGACGAAGCCCAGACCATTCCACGAGACCTGGCAGCACCGACCATGCGAGCACTCACGATGCTGTGCGATCACTATGGCGCGTCGGTTGTCCTCTGCACGGCGACACAACCAGCCTTCGATCACCTACCGGAGTTCGCCGACGCCGAGATACGTGAGATCGCGCCAGATCCCGCTACAACCTTCCGCCGACTCAAGCGAGTGGACTACGACTACGTGTCCGGGACGGACGCAACCTGGGACGCCCTCGCCGACAGGATCGCCGACGCGCATTCAGCACTTGCCATCGTTAACACACGCCGCGATGCCCGAGCCCTTTACGAGGCCGTCCGAGAGAAGGACCCGACCTGCCTTCATCTGTCGACGCTGATGACACGAACCCACCGGCAGACGACGCTTACGGAGATTCGCCGTCGCCTCGATGCCGAAGAGACATGCCGTGTCGTGTCCACACAACTTGTCGAGGCGGGAGTCGACCTCGACTTCCCTCTGGTCATTCGGGTGCTCGCTCCCCTTGATTCACTCGTTCAAGCTGCGGGACGATGCAATCGCGAAGGCCGGCGGAAGCGTGGGCTGGTCATCGTGGCCGACACGCCCGACGCCGGATCACCCGGTGGGTCGTATCGACAGGCGATCGATGTTGCCCGTAACATGGCGCCGGTCGACCTCGATGATCCCAAGACGATGCGGCAATGGTTCACCCGCCTTCTCGCTTTGTCGCAGGAGCGCGTCGACGGACGCGGTCACACGGTCTCTGAGCTCGATGCACGGCTCGATTTCCCCGCGGTCGCCTCGACCTATCGACTGATCGAAGACGACACTGTCGACGTGTTCGTCGTCGATGACGCCGCCGGGGAAGTCGCCCAAGCAACGCGCGCACTCTCCCTCTGGGAACGACAGAACATCGCGGAAGCCCTCCCACGATGGGTTGCACGCCTGGCGGCGCCTTTCGCAGTCACCCTCCACCGCACCGAGGCAGAGAGGCACGCGGCCGATGGACGCGCGAAACCACTCGCCGGCGGCACGTTCCGATGGCTCGGCGAGTACGACCCTCAAACCGGACTCGACATCGACATCGCAGTATCGACGTCCTCGGCACTTTTCGCATGAACGAACGAATGAGGCCCCGATGAGCGCATCCGACACATCCGATCGCTGGCCGACCCAGGGGGTACACCTCCGCGTATGGGGCGACTTCGCTTGCTTCACGCGCCCTGAACTCCGCACCGAACGCGTCTCATATCCTCTGATAACGCCAACCGCCGCCCGAGGTGTCCTGGAGACGATCCTTTGGAAACCGCAGATGCGGTGGCGCATCACCCAGATCGACGTGCTCCGACGAGGCCACTTCCTCATGGTGAAGCGAAACGAGATCGGTCGGGCGCCGAATGCCAGCGAGATGCGTGCAGCCGTCGCCGATCGACCAGGACAGTTCAGTGTCGACACCACGAAGGATGTCCGCCAGCAGCGCGCGACGATGCTGCTGCGAGACGTCGCCTATGTGATTCACGCCGAGATCGTTGTTCGTGATCCGGCAGAGGACGTCAGAAAGTACCTCGGGATGTTCGAGCGCCGCGTGGCCAAGGGGCAATGCGTGGAGCAGCCCTTCCTCGGTTGCCGTGAATTCGTGGCTTCGTTTGGCCCCGCGGATCCCACAGAGATACCGACTGCCTGGACAGAGCCACTAGGACTCATGCTCGGTGCCGTCGACTACCCGCGTCATGGGAAGCCGGAACCACGCTTCTTCCCGGCAACAGTAGATATGGGAATGGTTCGGGTACCCAGAGAAATGGAGGTGACGTGACCCTTCTCCATGCACTCAGTCAGTTCGGAAGCAGTCTCAACGCGACCGCGGGCTTCGACCGGAGGTTGATTCACTCAATCATCCAGATCAGCGCGGAGGGCACGCTACAGACCCCCAAGCCCGAGCCGCTCTTCACCGTCGAGACGCGAACCGGTGCGAAGGGAAAGGTCACGACCCGGAAGAAACGCGGTCGCCAGCAGATCGCTCCCGCGCGTACTCGAACCCGTGCCGATGCTCCAATCCTTTTCGCCGACAGCGGCGACTACACCCTCGGCCTCGGACGAGATCCGGACAAGGCAGCACGACGCCACGCCGCCTACCGAGAATTACTCGACACATGCGTCGCCGAAACCGCCGACCCCTTGGTCAAGGCAGTGATCCTCTTCTATGAGAGCGGGGGGATCGACCACCTCCAAGCGCCGGATACACCGGTTGAAGAAGATCCCTGGGCTCAGACGTTCCTCTTCCTCGTCGACGGCCGAGAACCCTGGGCCAATCCAGAGGTGGCGGACTGGTGGGCACGATACGTCAGCGAAGGAACTGTAGGAGGCGGTGAACCACGACCCTGCCTGGTCTGCGGTCGTTCCGGTCCGGTAGCGCGTATTGAGCCGGAGAAGATCCGGCCAGTCCCCGGAGCCAATACAGCCGGGGCCGCTTTAGTCAGCATCAACCAACCCGCCTTCGAATGGTTCGGCCGGAAGCAGGGCGACGTCGCACCCATCTGCCAATCCTGCTCAGCCGCCTACACGCGGGGCCTCAACACGCTTGTCCGAAGCGCCGATCATCGGTTCAACGTGGGCAAGGGAGTACTGCTCTTCTGGGCTGAGGGTGTTGACGAGCAGCCAACAGTCCTGAAACGGCTGATGGATCCCACCGGCGACAACGATGCGGTGTCCGACATCAACGCCGAGCTCCGCCGGCTTCGTGAGGGAGCCCGAAGCAGCGGCGTCAACATCGCCCGCTTTCATTCTGTGACCCTCGGAGGCAACGCCGGACGCCTGACCGTCGTCGACTGGATCGACGTACCCCTTGCTGACGTCCTTGATGCCGCCCAGAAGTGGAGTGCACGGACCCAGGTGGACGACAGAGTCGATCCCATTGGTATCCGCGTACTCGCCCAGTCCCTGCTCGCTCCCGGCGAGGACATCCGCGGAACCGACGTCAGTGCCTTACTCCGCGCGGCGCTTCTCCGACGCCCGCTACCCGCCGGCGTTCTCAGCCGTTGCCTCCAACGATGTCGCGTCGGCATGGCACAGGATGACACCCGCTATCACGTCACGCGACCGCAGGCAGCGCTGCTGCGTCTTGTCCTCGAACCCGCCTCATCGGAGGAGTACGCCATGCTTGACGAAACCCGTACAGACACGCCATATGTCCTGGGCCGAATACTCGCTCTGTGTGGCCAAGTCCAGTGGGCCGCTCTGGGCGTCGAACGCGTAGGCACTCGCTACTACGGATCTGCGTCCACCCGTCCTGCCAGCGTGTTTTCCACTCTGATCCAAGGTGCACACGTACACCTCGCGAATCCCGAAAGCGGACGACTGGTCCGACTCGATCAGCGGCTCGGAGCGACGCTGAACCTCATTGACGAGATCCCGGCCACACTGACTCTGAGAGAGCAGGCGAGATTCGCATTGGGGTACTTCCATGAGCGGAACCACCTCCGAAGCCCACGAGATGACGCCGCCTCAGAATCATTCGAATCCGCACAGAAGGAGTCCTGAAATGCCCGACCAGCCGCACCTCGATCCACGGCGCCGCCATGACGCTCTTCTCCTGTTCGACGTTGTCGACGGCAATCCGAACGGTGACCCCGACGCAGGAAACCTCCCTCGAATCGACCCCGAAACAAGTCAGGGCATCGTTACCGATGTCGCGATCAAACGCCGAGTACGCGACTGGATTGCGCTGGCCACCAATTCCGCACGCATCGATGATCCGGACGCGGCACCCACGGACGGATACCGCACATACATCCAGCGCGGCGAGGTGCTCAATGATTCCCATGATGAAGCCCGCAAGGCCTCAAAGAACGCCGACGGCGGTACCGCGTTCGAGTGGATGTGCGACAACTTCTTCGATGTTCGGCTTTTCGGTGCCGTCATGAGCACAGGGGACAAGGAGGACATCGGTCTCGGAACCGCTCGGGGAGCCGCCCAGGTGACATTCGCCCGGTCGATTGATCCGATTCAGCAGTTGGATATCTCCATCACGCGCATGGCCGTGACGAACAAGAAGGACAAGGACAAGGGACAGACCATGGGCCGCAAGGCCATCACCCCGTATGGCCTCTACCGATCAAGCGTCTACTGGTCTCCGTTCCGGGCAGCCCGAACACGTTCGACCTCACGTGACCTCGAACTCCTCTGGAACGCGCTCGCAATGATGTGGGACGAGGACCGCTCAGCGAGCCGGGGGACCGTGACGACACGCACGCTCGTGGTGTTCACCCATGACGAGCCCCTCGGTAACGCGCCGGCGCATACGTTGCTCGACGGAGTCCGAGTGTTGCGTCGTGCGTCCTCGGACGAACGACCCGCACGATCGATCGAGGACTACGAGATCACGTATCCGGAGGACCTTCCCCGGGGAGTCATAATGACGCGCATCGCCTGAACCAGGGATGACGCAACTGTGCACGTCGAGTCCATTCCTATCAGTCAGGTCGCTCATTGGACCTACTGCCCACGAAAGCTCCAGATCATCACCGGTGAAGCAGGTTGGCTCGATAATTGGCACACGACGCGCGGCACCCTGGACCATGCGCGTAGTCATCAAGCCGTCCGCGAGCGACGTGACGGCGCGACATGGGAGCGCGGTCTACCTGTCGGGTCTGACGTCTACGGCATCCACGGAGTGGCCGACCTCGTCGTGTTCGCTGACGGTGAGCCACCGTTGCCGGTCGAGTTCAAGCGAACCAAGCGCCCAGACGAGGTCGCGGCGACCCAACTGACACTCATCAGCCTGTGCCTGGAGGAGATGCTCGGCGTCGACATTCCCATGGCAGGGGTCTTCTCGACAACGCGGAGACGTCGCGCTGAGATCGCGATCAATGAGTCCGCACGGGCGACCGCACTCGTGCAACTCAACCAGGTTCGAGCGTGGCTCAACCAGCCCGTGCTGATCCCGCCGCGCGCGGATCGACGCTGCAACGGCTGTTCGCTGGAGCAGAACTGTCAGCCTTTCGCCCCGTCTCACTACCAGGGATCAACGGTCCGATGATCGTCGCGAACACCCTGTACGTGATGACGCCCGGATCACGACTCTCCCTGGACCACGACGCCGTCCGAGTGGATCGCGACGAGGAGCCCATGCACCGCTTCCCGTTGACGGCAATCGGCCGAATCGTCGTCGCCGGGGCCGTACTCGTATCAACGGGGCTCATCGAGAGATGCGGCCGGGACCGACGCTTGATCGTGTGGCTTGATCGACATGGCCGTTTCACGGCCAGGCTGGCCGGATCCACGGAGGGCGGGATCCTCCTCCGGCTCGCCCATCATGATGCGGCACGAAACAACGAGCGGACGGTCTCGATCGCGCGCGCGATCGTCAGCGGGAAGATCGCCAACAGCGCCGCCCTGTTGCGCAGAGCAGCGCGCGACGGCGATCCGTCTCACCAGCCTGCGGTAAAGGCCTGTGCCGATGAACTCGCTGTGTCTGCGGTCGATACAGACGGAGTCGCGACTCTCGACGCACTGCGCGGCCACGAGGGTGTCGCGGCCCGCCGCTACTTCTCCGCGTTCCACCTTCTGCTTCCCGCAGATCAGAGCACCCTTGCTCCTGTCGGACGTACTCGACGTCCACCCCGTGATCCCACCAATGCGCTGCTCGGCTATCTCTACACGCTCCTTCGCGTCGAGTGCGTTTCGGCACTCGAAGCGGCTGGGTTGGATCCCGACCTGGGGTTCCTCCACGCCGTCCGTCCAGGTCGGCCGTCCCTTGCCCTGGACTTGATGGAAGAGTTCCGTGCCCCGGTTGCTGATCGTGTCGCATTGACACTACTTCGTCGACGCGAGCTAACCCCGAACGACTTCACCACACGTCCGGGTGGTGCCGTGACCATGGTTGATGATGCGCGGCGCAAGGTTGTCGCGGCGTATCACGAGCGGCGCGACACGCGTATCGAGCATGAGTTTGCGGCGGAGCCGATCACACTCGCCGTCGCCATCCATCTTCAGGCTCTCCTTCTGGCCAGGACGATTCGCGGGGACCTCGATATGTACCCGCCGTTCATGTGGAGGGCCTAGAGATGAGTTCGAACGATCGTCGACTCCTCGTATATGACATCGACACCACGACGGACGAAGGGCGAAAGCGGCTTGGTCGAATCGGGCGATTGTGCTGCGGCTTTGGAACCCGCGTACAGAAGAGCGTCTTCGAAGTCGTCGTGCCAGCCCATGAACTCGCTCGGCTCGTCGCTGCTCTGAACGAGTTGATCGATGCCGATACGGACACGGTGAGGATCTATCGGCTGCGTCCGGGGCCTGCCGATATCGTCGCCCTCGGAAGAGCCACGCCACCATCGACGGATGACTTACTGATCCTGTGACCAGCGCGGATATCCCTGCGCGAACCCCAAGCACGCAGGCCGCAGATGCACCTTGAAAACTCTAGAATCCTTTGTATGGCTACGTTGCGACGTTTGTCTCTGTCGGACGCATACGCTCGTTTGCAGGGAGAACGACGCATTGAAGCCAACAGGCCTTTACAATGGCCCCTCCCGAGGCTCCGGTCTCGGGAGCGGATTGAAACCATCCACCGGTACTCGAAGACGAGGCCGTGGTCCCCTCCCGAGGCTCCGGTCTCGGGAGCGGATTGAAACATCCCGTCGACGTGGCGAACCACCCCGATCGGGAACCCTCCCGAGGCTCCGGTCTCGGGAGCGGATTGAAACAGGCTGCACCAGCGGGGGAACTCCACGCGGTACCCCTCCCGAGGCTCCGGTCTCGGGAGCGGATTGAAACTCCTCCCATGCGGCGGCGAGCTGACGCTCTTCAGCGACCCTCCCGAGGCTCCGGTCTCGGGAGCGGATTGAAACAACGATGAAGGCAGCGCGAAAGCCGCGGCGATCGCCCCTCCCGAGGCTCCGGTCTCGGGAGCGGATTGAAACTCACCGTCCACCTCCTCCTCGACGCGTACCCCAACCCTCCCGAGGCTCCGGTCTCGGGAGCGGATTGAAACTCACACCCCGCCGACCTCAACAGCCTCCAGGCCCCCTCCCGAGGCTCCGGTCTCGGGAGCGGATTGAAACCCGTTCGGCGTTCTTCTGCAGGCCGCCTAGTCCACCCCTCCCGAGGCTCCGGTCTCGGGAGCGGATTGAAACCTTGAGATGCCGGGGGCGTGCAGTACATGCCTCGCCGCCCTCCCGAGGCTCCGGTCTCGGGAGCGGATTGAAACCCCGACGAGGTCGACTGATGGGGTGCCCATTCACGCCCCTCCCGAGGCTCCGGTCTCGGGAGCGGATTGAAACTACCTCCCGAACGAATGGGTCACGACCGTCGACAACCCTCCCGAGGCTCCGGTCTCGGGAGCGGATTGAAACGTCGGCATCGAGGACAAGACGTTCGGGACGGCCCCTCCCGAGGCTCCGGTCTCGGGAGCGGATTGAAACTTCACGATCAGGTCCCAGTCCCTGGGACGCCAGCCCTCCCGAGGCTCCGGTCTCGGGAGCGGATTGAAACAGGAGCTGCACCTGATTGGCGACGATCTTCAACCCCTCCCGAGGCTCCGGTCTCGGGAGCGGATTGAAACCTCCTGCAGCATTGGGGTCACGGTATGAGGCTCCCTCCCGAGGCTCCGGTCTCGGGAGCGGATTGAAACGTGTGGTCCGCGTGCCGTGTCGTATTGGGAGTCCCCTCCCGAGGCTCCGGTCTCGGGAGCGGATTGAAACCTGAAGGAGGAACAGATCCGCACCCTGGAGGAGCCCTCCCGAGGCTCCGGTCTCGGGAGCGGATTGAAACCGCAACTGCTTGTTCGGCGCGGGAGTGAAGCAGCCCCTCCCGAGGCTCCGGTCTCGGGAGCGGATTGAAACTTTGCGTCCATTGACGGGTGACGCGCGAGCTTGCCCTCCCGAGGCTCCGGTCTCGGGAGCGGATTGAAACCTCGACAACAGCGTCTACACCCTCTGCGTACTCGGCCCTCCCGAGGCTCCGGTCTCGGGAGCGGATTGAAACGTGCTGAGCCTGACCTTGAGGGTCGTGAAGTCCGCCCTCCCGAGGCTCCGGTCTCGGGAGCGGATTGAAACCCGAGGCTCGCGTCGTCGAACTGGCCGCCGGAGAACCCTCCCGAGGCTCCGGTCTCGGGAGCGGATTGAAACGTCTGGTCGGCGACCTTGAACCGCGGGACGCCTTCCCTCCCGAGGCTCCGGTCTCGGGAGCGGATTGAAACCTTTCGCCCAGCCGAGGATGAGGTTGGTGCCCTCCCCTCCCGAGGCTCCGGTCTCGGGAGCGGATTGAAACACGACGGAGATCACCGACGGGGCGGTGGGTGTATCCCTCCCGAGGCTCCGGTCTCGGGAGCGGATTGAAACTCTTAGCGGTCGTCGTCCTGGCCCTGGCCGGCACGCCCTCCCGAGGCTCCGGTCTCGGGAGCGGATTGAAACTTCGCGTGTAACACCTGGTGGGTCGGCCACCACAGCCCTCCCGAGGCTCCGGTCTCGGGAGCGGATTGAAACTCCCTGGGAGTCGACGACGACAGCACACGCCGTGCCCTCCCGAGGCTCCGGTCTCGGGAGCGGATTGAAACCGGTTAGCCGTGACCGGATCGGGGTACTCACCCCCCTCCCGAGGCTCCGGTCTCGGGAGCGGATTGAAACTCGTTGCCCTCCGCGTCAAGCCATCCTTCTGGACCCCTCCCGAGGCTCCGGTCTCGGGAGCGGATTGAAACCGCTCACCCGCAGCCCACAGCACGTCCTCCACCGCCCTCCCGAGGCTCCGGTCTCGGGAGCGGATTGAAACCTCGCCTGGGTGCTCAATCAGTTTCCGACGATCCCTCCCGAGGCTCCGGTCTCGGGAGCGGATTGAAATCTCCTACTCGCGTCAGGGAGTGCCGTCCTAGCGGCCCCCTCCCGAGGCTCCGGTCTCGGGAGCGGATTGAAACATCTCTGATCCTTCCCACATGTAATCGACGGTTACGCGCTCCCTCCCGAGGCTCCGGTCTCGGGAGCGGATTGAAACGGTGCTCACGAGTTCAGCACCCCCGTGAGGCGAGCCCTCCCGAGGCTCCGGTCTCGGGAGCGGATTGAAACACCTGTCGTGCCGGTGTAGCCGCCTGTTCCTGCCCGCCCTCCCGAGGCTCCGGTCTCGGGAGCGGATTGAAACCGAGGCTGGATCGACTCGGTTCTAGACCCCGACCCCTCCCGAGGCTCCGGTCTCGGGAGCGGATTGAAACGCTGCGTCCCGGGCTTCCCGCTCCGTGTGGAACCCTCCCGAGGCTCCGGTCTCGGGAGCGGATTGAAACAGCGCAGCCTCGTGAACGTCCTCGATGTCAACGCCCCTCCCGAGGCTCCGGTCTCGGGAGCGGATTGAAACGGCGCCTGGCTTATGTGGGTCGTCGACCCCGTAACCCTCCCGAGGCTCCGGTCTCGGGAGCGGATTGAAACGCTCAGCACCGCAAGCTCGGCTGGGACTGCCTCCTGCCCTCCCGAGGCTCCGGTCTCGGGAGCGGATTGAAACTGGCCGAACCGGTGGATCCGGTGCACGGCCTGAACCCTCCCGAGGCTCCGGTCTCGGGAGCGGATTGAAACAACTTCAGCCTGTCGCTGGTCTATGGCCTTGCGGACCCTCCCGAGGCTCCGGTCTCGGGAGCGGATTGAAACGTGGAGACCCTCTCCGTGTCCGGGTTGCTGCGGTGCCCTCCCGAGGCTCCGGTCTCGGGAGCGGATTGAAACTGGTGAGTCCAGCTGCGAAGGCTTTGCGCCGACCCCTCCCGAGGCTCCGGTCTCGGGAGCGGATTGAAACGACTCGTAGGCCATGTCCCGGGCCTCCGCCATGCCCTCCCGAGGCTCCGGTCTCGGGAGCGGATTGAAACCCTGCATATCGGCCTCTTTCCGAGTGAGCCGGTTCCCTCCCGAGGCTCCGGTCTCGGGAGCGGATTGAAACATGAATCAGGCTCGCCATACGGGGCGGAAAGGTAACACCCCTCCCGAGGCTCCGGTCTCGGGAGCGGATTGAAACCCTCGATACGCCGCCGGCGAGGCCGGTGCGAACGTCCCTCCCGAGGCTCCGGTCTCGGGAGCGGATTGAAACCGGATTCACCTTCGATCATGACGGCGCGGTAGTCCCTCCCGAGGCTCCGGTCTCGGGAGCGGATTGAAACCCGATGCGCCATAACCTGGAGCCATGGTCAGCCCCTCCCGAGGCTCCGGTCTCGGGAGCGGATTGAAACCCATCTCACAAGTCGAGACGCGACTAGAGGTGCCCTCCCGAGGCTCCGGTCTCGGGAGCGGATTGAAACTCCGACGCGTCGCAGAAGGCGAAGACCGCCGAAGCCCTCCCGAGGCTCCGGTCTCGGGAGCGGATTGAAACACCGAAGGAAAGCAGGCGATCCGCGCGGACATGCGCCCTCCCGAGGCTCCGGTCTCGGGAGCGGATTGAAACCCGGAGGCACCGCTTCAGGTCCGCAAGATCAACTCCCCTCCCGAGGCTCCGGTCTCGGGAGCGGATTGAAACTCATCGAACATGAGGGCCTTGAACCCGCCACGGAGGCCGAACCCTCCCGAGGCTCCGGTCTCGGGAGCGGATTGAAACGCCACCCAGACCGAGCAGTGCCTCCGCATGCTGGAGCCCTCCCGAGGCTCCGGTCTCGGGAGCGGATTGAAACGCCCCATCGCAAGGTCAACCATGGGTCGAGGGACCCTCCCGAGGCTCCGGTCTCGGGAGCGGATTGAAACTGGCCGAACCGGTGGATCCGGTGCACGGCCTGAACCCTCCCGAGGCTCCGGTCTCGGGAGCGGATTGAAACCTCGCTACCTGTCGCCGAGCGATCGGCGCCGTACCCCTCCCGAGGCTCCGGTCTCGGGAGCGGATTGAAACCCCCACCCGGCGTGCGTCCGACGGCGCCCGGCGACGGGCCCTCCCGAGGCTCCGGTCTCGGGAGCGGATTGAAACTACATCGCCGGACGCTACGGACGCCGAGCCGAGCCCTCCCGAGGCTCCGGTCTCGGGAGCGGATTGAAACGATTGCCACGTGTCGCATGCGGTCGGGGTCGCCGCTCCCGAGGCTCCGGTCTCGGGAGCGGATTGAAACACCCACCACCGCAAGCTCGGCTGAGACTGCCTCACCCGACCCTCGGTACCCGGACGTGAATGAGGGCGTGGGGGTGAGACACCCGGCCTCGAATACCCAGACGTCCCACCCCTCACCCCACGGGTCACCCGCACCATGCGGGCGGCGCGGTCTTGTCAGGCCGCTGCCCGCTCCCGGAACGCGATCACCGGGAAGTCGACCGGCACGTCAAGCGCGACGTTGATGTAGTTGGTGAAGAGGTTGAGGGCGACGTGGGCGATGATCTCGACGATCTCCTGGTCGTTCAGACCCTGATCGCGAAGCGCCTTCACGTCGTCACCGGTCACCTGTCCGCGCTCCTCCACGACCTTGAGTGCGAAGGTCAGCACGGCAGCGGTCCGCGGGTCGTCGGACTCACCCGTCTGCGCGGCGCGCATGGCGTCGGCACTGACACCGGCCTTCTGGCCGAGCACGGTGTGGGCCGAAAGGCAGTAGGTGCACTCGTTGCGGTTGGCGATGGCGACGGCGATCTGCTCACCCAGAGCGGCGCCGATGGTGCCACCGCCGAGCGCCCCGAACGAACCCCACATGCTGCTTAGGGCGGCGGGCGAGTTGGCCACGGCCCGGAACATCGCGGGCACAACGCCGAACGCGCCGTTGATCTGGTCCAGCTGGTTCTTGACGGTGCCCGAGGAGGCGGCGGGATCGACGAGCGAAACATGAGGCATGGGATGCTCCTTTGCGTTTGATTGACACATCACCGGCCAGAGAAGTGACCGTTTGGCATGTCTCCATGCTGCCGCGCATTTCTGGACGTATTGATGCACATCGTCTTGACTACTTGCCAAATCGTCTGACATTCTTCCGTCCATGCCACCGCTCGACCGCATCTCGCCACTCCTGGAACGCTTCCGCGTACGCACGCGCCTGTTCCATTCGGGCCCACTCTGCGGCGTGACCACCCTGGCCGCCGAACCGGGCCGGGGCTTCCTCCACGTCCTGCGCGAGGGCGAGATGACGGTGACACATGTGGGCACAACGGGCCGGATGGAGCATGTGGCCGTCGACGAGCCCAGCCTGCTCCTCTACCCGCGCCCGCTGGAGCACGCGTTCCACAATGCGCCGATCGAGGACTCCGACTTCGCCTGCGCCACCCTGGACTTCGAAGGCGGATCCACCCACCCCCTGGTACGCACCCTGCCGCCGGTCGTCATCCTGCCGCTCGATGCCGTCGCGACACTGGGGCCGGCCCTCGACCTCCTGTTCGGCGAGATCGACAACGTGCGCTGCGGACGCCGGGTCATCGCTGACCGACTCTTCGAGGTGGTGCTGATCCAGCTCTTCCGGTGGATGGTCGACCACACCACGGACCTTGGCCTTCCCGCCGGGCTCCTGCCCGGCCTGGCCGACGAACGCCTGGCACCGACGCTCATCGCGATCCATGAGGACCCGGGAGCCGAATGGACACTCCCGACCATGGCCCACCACGCCACGATGTCGCGCAGCGCCTTCGCCGCGCGATTCCGCGCGGTGGTCGGACAGCCTCCCGCCGAGTACGTCACCGACTGGCGTCTGACCGTGGCCCAGGAACGACTACGCCAGGGAGCACCGGTGGCGACCACGGCGTCGGAGCTCGGCTATTCGAGCCCGTCGGCCTTCAGTCGGGCGTTCACCCAGCGGCTCGGACGATCACCCCGCGCATGGGTGTCGAGCGCGGAGACCGACGAGCCGGCGACCCGGTAGACCGGCGCGCAGCGCCAGAGCCAGAGCCCGGCCTACTTCACGCGCACCGTCAGCGTCTTGGTACTCGCCCCGACCTTCACGACCACCCGATAGACGCCGGGTTTCAGGGCCTTCCCGCGGATCTTCGTGACCCTGCGGTTGTTGACCCCCTTCTTCTTCACGGTGTAGGTGACGGTGCCGAGGGGCTTCTTCGCCCCCTTGCGGGTCACGGTGACCTTCACGATCGCCGGCCGTCGGAACGTCAGCCGAAGGACAAATGCCTTCTTCGCCGGAAGAGCCTTCGCGAGGGTGAGGGCGGGAGGCGTCTTCGGTTTCGGCGCAACAGCGGGAGGCGTCGACGCGGACGGCCCGGTCGGACCGGCCGGCCCCACCGGTGTGGTGACATCGAACGCCGCCCAGTGCACGTCGGACCCGCCGGGCACGACGAGCCTCAGCTGCAGGACGCAGGTGCCACCGTTCACCACGGGAGCGGGCGAGACGTAGATGCCGTCCGGGGCGTTCCATGCGATCTGGGTTCCGTCGGGCGACCACACGGGACGGCCGCCGCCCGTCTCGTTCGAGGTGTAGCCGGGCAATTCGCACAGGAGCTGCGGCTGGGGCGACGTGGGAGGTGCGGATCCGGTCGAGAACTCCGTGTAGGAGTACAGCTCGAGCCCGTGGGGCTGAACCCCTGTGGCGTTCGCGGGTCCGTATTCGAGCAGGAACCGGGTCTCGGACGGATGGAAGTCGAAACTGCTGAGCTCGTACGGGCTACCCACCGGAAGTGCGATCCACGAGTCCATCTTCGTCGCGTCGTTCTGCCAGACCGACACCGTCCCGCCGTTGATCCCGGCGAGGCGCTCGTCGGGATGACGCGTCCAGCGGGGCTCACCCTGATAGTCGTACGAAGGGTAGGTGCTCGTCCCGATCGTCGGGGAGTTCCGGTTGATGATCCGCGTCGACAGGGTCGGCGTGCCGCCGAGGCAGTTGCTGGAGCCCTTCCAGTACTCCACCGCGACAAAGGTGCCGTCCGGTGACGTGGCGGAGCGGTAGGGGCTGAGGCCACCGCAGATCCCGTACTTCTCGAACAGGTACGGACCGTGCAGGACCGCGCCGTCCTGGTTCAGCACGACGAGGATGGAGTTGCCGTTGCTGTCCCTCTGGTTCAGGAAGGCCGTGATGCCGCCGTCGTCGGCCACGGAGATGGCTTTGAAGCCGTTCTCCGGGCTCGACGCGTGCGTCACCTTTTTGACCAGACTCCCGTCCGGTCGTGCGACCGCCACGTCGCTGTCCTTGTCCTTGAAGACGAGGCTCGCAGCGTTGGCGGTGCTCGCTCCGAGGAGGGCGACGAGCGCGATGAACGGGACGGTGATGAGTCGGTGCATCCCGTGATCTCACCATCGCAACGCCGACGCGGCATCGGTAGAAACACGGACGTTCGCCGCCGTAGGCGCCTTCGCGCGCCCGCAAGGGCCGCCCCGGACACCGTGAACGAGTCAGCTCGATGCGCCACGCGCCGGCAGTGCGAGAGATCGATCGGCGCAACCTGTCATCCTCGAGAACCGCCCCCGAGAAAGGACCGCGACAGTGACGACACGCACGACATCACGCACGGCTGTGGCCATCCGACATGTGGCGTTCGAGGATCTGGGGATCCTCGAACCGTTCCTGGAGGTACGAGGGTTCACGGTGCACTACCTGGATGCGCCCGATGTCGAACCGGACACCGCAGCAGCCGCGGATCTGCTCGTCGTGCTTGGCGCACCGATCTCGGCGGACGATCCCGAGCACTATCCGTTCCTTGCCGACGAGATGGATGTCATCCGGAAGCGTCACGACGACGCTATGCCGACCATCGGCATCTGTCTGGGCGCGCAGCTCATGGCCGCTGCGATCGGGGGCACGGTCACGCGCGGCCCGTCGAAGGAGATCGGCTTCGTGCCGCTGACGATCACCGACGCCGGGATGGGCAGCGCACTGCGACACCTGGTCGACGTGCCGGTCCTCCACTGGCACGGCGACACGTTCATCCTCCCTGCCGGCGCCCCCTCGCTGGCCTCGACCCCCGACTACCCGAACCAAGCCTTTCAGCAGGGCGCGTCGCTCGGACTTCAGTTCCACATCGAAGCGGACTGGCGACACATCGAGCGCTGGCTCATCGGGCACGCCCACGAGCTGGAGACGGCGGGCTTCGACGTCCGGGAGATCCGGGCGGACGCCGAGCGCTTCGGTCCCGCACTGACCGAAGCCGCCACCACGATGTTTCAGGAGTGGTTGACCGCGACAGAGCTCTAGCGACGCGGTGCCCGCTGCCTCCCGGTTGTCGCGTGGCTATTCCGTCCGAGCGTCGTACTCGGCGCGGGCGGCCAGAATCCGCGGAGTGTTCGACGCCGTCCACTCGGCGAGCGCCATGACCGGTGGAAGGAGGTCACGGCCGAGATCGCTGAGCTCGTAGGTGACCTGAGGCGGAACGGTCGGCGTGACGGTGCGTTCCACCAGGCCGTCCCGCTCGAGGACCTTCAGCGTGGACGAGAGCATCTTCTGACTGATGTCGCCGATGTTGCGGCGCAGCTCGTTGAACCGCGACGGCCCCTCACCCAGCGTCCGGACGATGAGCAGCGACCACTTGTGGCCGATGCGCGCGAGCATGTCGGAGATCGCCCCGCAGACGTCCGGATCGTCGCGTCGTTCTGCGCAGGTTCGACTGTCGACCACTGGTGCCCCTTTCCAGATCGGTCACCCCGAGGTGACCTGGTGACGACAACGTGCCCTCTTGCGGACACGGTACCGACTTCCCTAAGGTTACCAGTTGAAACGTACTTGCCAGTTGCAACCTAAGGAAGACGCGCATGCCTACGCCGCCCCGCCTCGCAATGATCATCGGGTCCACCCGCCCGCAGCGGTTCGCCGACAAGCCCGCCGACTGGCTGATGGAGCAGGCCGCGAAACGCAGCGACCTCACGCTGGAACGGGTGGATCTCCGCGATTTCGACCTCCCGTTCTTCGCCGAGGCGTCATCGAACGCATGGGTGCCGAGCATCGACGAGAGGGCCGTCGCCTGGCAGGACGCGATCCGTCCCTACGACGGCTACATCTTCGTTGTCGCCGAGTACAACCACTCGATCACGGGCGCGCTCAAGAACGCGTTGGATCAGGCGTACACCGAGTGGGTGCGCAAGCCGTTCTCGGCTCTCGGGTATGGCAGCGTCGGCGCAGCGCGCGCCGTCGAGCACCTGCGCGGGATCGGCGTGGAGCTCCAGATGGTGCCCTCCCGGTTCGCGGCGCACATCGGTGGCAGCGACCTGTTCAAGGTCCACCCGATGGGCGGCAACGGGGCGATCGACGACATCGCGGAGGCCATCCAGCCGTCCGTCGACGCCATGTTCGACGACCTCGTCTGGTGGGCCACTGTGCTGCGCGAGGCGCGCGCCGCCTGACGCGGATTCCGTTTCCCGAGGAGTGCTTCGGGGCGTCGTCCTGGGCGCGCGCAAGTCCGGTGCCAGGCACCAAACTCGCACGCGCCCGCAGGACCGTGCCTCTACGCGGCGCCCACGTACTCCGCCAGGTGCTCACCGGTGACCGTCGACCGAGCATCCACGAGATCGGCCGGAGTCCCTTCGAACACGATCCGTCCTCCGTCGTGGCCGGCGCCGGGTCCCAGATCGATGATCCAGTCGGCGTGAGCCATAACCGCCTGGTGATGCTCGATGACGATCACCGACTTGCCCGAGTCGACGAGCCGGTCGAGCAGGGCCAGCAGGTTCTCGACGTCCGCGAGGTGCAAACCGGTGGTCGGCTCGTCCAGGACATAGACGCCGCCCTTTTCCGACATGTGCGTGGCGAGCTTCAGACGCTGGCGCTCACCGCCCGACAGCGTCGTGAGGGGCTGTCCCACCTTCAGGTATCCGAGACCGACACCGGCGAGATGCCCCAGGGTCGTGTGCGCGGCGGGGATGCGTGCATCACCATCGCCGAAGAAGTCGCGGGCCTCGGCCACCGACATCGCGAGCACCTCGCTGATGTTCCGTCCACCCAACCGGTACTCGAGCACCTCCGCCTGGAAGCGCCGTCCCTCACAGTCCTCGCATGGGGCGGCGACGCCGGCCATGATGCCGAGATCCGCATAGATGACGCCGTTGCCGTTACAGGTGGGGCACGCGCCCTCCGAGTTGGCGCTGAAGAGCGCCGGCTTCACGTCGTTGGCCTTGGCGAACGCCTTGCGGATGTGATCGAGCAGGCCGGTGTAGGTGGCCGGATTGCTGCGACGCGACCCGCGAATCGGCGCCTGGTCGACCACGACGACGTCGTCGCGCCCGGCGACCGAACTCCGGATGAGGGAGCTCTTGCCCGACCCGGCGACGCCCGTCAGCACGACAAGAACCCCGAGGGGGATGTCGACGTCGACGTCCTGCAGGTTGTTCGTGTTCGCCCCGCGCACCTCTAGAGCACCCGTCGCCTCACGCACATTCACCCGTAGCCCGGCGCGGTCGTCCAGGTGGTGACCGGTGAGCGTGGACGTCCCGCGAAGCTCGTCGACGCTACCCTCGAAGCAGATGGTCCCACCGTCCGATCCGGCACCCGGTCCGATGTCGACCACGTGGTCGGCGATCGCGATGACCTCGGGCTTGTGCTCCACCACGAGAACCGTGTTGCCCTTGTCACGGAGCCGTACCAGGAGCTCGTTCATACGCCGGATGTCGTGGGGATGGAGCCCGATGCTGGGCTCGTCGAACACATAGGTCACGTCGGTGAGCGACGACCCGAGGTGCCGCACCATCTTTGTCCGCTGCGCCTCACCGCCCGAGAGGGTGCCGGACGATCGGTCCAGGCTGAGGTAGCCCAGACCGATCTCGACGAACGCATCGAGGGTGTGACCGAGCTTCTCGAGGAGCGGGGCCATGGAAGGCGCGTCGAGGGCGCGCACCCATTCCGCCAGGTCGCTGATCTGCATGGCGCACAGCTCGGCGATGTTGGCGCCGTCGATGCGCGAGGATCGCGCCGGCTCGTTCAACCGGGTTCCGTCGCAGTCGGGACACGGTGCGAAGGTGGCGATGCGCTCGACGAACGCGCGGATGTGCGGCTGCAGCGAGTCGACGTCCTTCGAGAGGAACGAGCGCTGGATGCGTGGAAGGAGCCCCTCGAACGTGATGTTGACGCCCGAGACCTTGATCTTGGTGGGCTCATGGTCCAGGAAGTTCGCCAGCTCCTTCTTGGTGTACTTCCCGATCGGCTTGTCGGGGTCGAAGAGACCCGACTCGCTGAACATCCGCACCTCCCAGCCGCCGGCCTTGTAGCCGGGGATGGTGAAGGGCCCCTCGTTCAGTGACTTGGAGGGGTCGTACAGCTCGCCCAGGTCGATGTCGCTGACGGTGCCCATGCCCTCGCAACGGGGGCACATGCCACCAAGGATCGTGAAGCTCTTCTTCTCCGCCTTCTTCTTCGAGGCGCGTTCGACGGTGAGGGCACCGGCGCCGTGCGCCGTGGCGATGTTGAACGAGAAGGCGTTGGGTCCACCGATGTGCGGTTCGCCCAGTCGGCTGAACAGGATGCGCAGCATCGCGTTGACGTCCGTCACGGTGCCGACCGTCGATCGTGCGTTGGCCCCGATGCGCTCCTGGTCCACGAGGATGGCCGTGGTGATCCCGTCCAGGACATCGACGTCCGGCCGCGCCGTGGAGGGCATGAAGCCCTGGAGGAAGGCACTGTAGGTCTCGTTGATGAGTCGCTGCGATTCGGCGGCGATGGTGCCGAACACGAGGGAGCTCTTTCCCGAACCCGAGACCCCGGTGAACACCGTCAGCCGACGCTTCGGGATCTCGAGACTCACGTCCTTCAGGTTGTTGACGCGCGCACCCTGCACCCGGATCAGATCGTGCGCGTCGGCGGGGTGGATGCCGTTCGATCCCGTGGCAGCCTTCGCCCCCTTCTTGGCCGTCGCCATCAACCGTCTCCTATGTGTGGTCCCGGGTACCTATGCCTGCTGGATGCGGATCATGTTGCCTGCAGGGTCGCGGACGGCGCCGTCGCGAACGCCCCACGGCTGGTCCGCGGGCTCCTGCAGCACGTCGGCGCCCGGGGTCTCGGCGACGCGTGCGAAGGTCGCCTCCAGATCGTCGGAGCTGAGGTGGACGGGACGCAGCTCGCCCTTCGCCAGCATCGCCGCCATGGCGTCGCCGTCAGCTTCCGAGCGCCCCACGCGCGGGTGTGACAGGACGATCGCGACCTCGGGCTGGCTCTCGGTCGCCAGCGTGATCCAGCGATAGTCGCCCTGCTGGACCTCGTTCTGAACCGTGAGGCCCAGCGCATCGCGATAGAAGGCGAGCGCCGCCTCCGGGTCGTCCACCAGGATGTGGACCGTGCTCAGTGCAACTCCCATGATGTCCTCATTTCGTGATCGTGGTTGATCTCATGACGCGAGAACACCGTAGGCCGGATCAGTGGCGTGTCGCTTCTTCGATTCTGCTTGCCTCGGCACGGACGCCCGTGCGACGCGGCCGCGTGACGACCATCGCCTGACACGGCGCGATGGCACGAAGTCCGTCGTGTACCCGTGCCCGATAGGCGCTCGGTGCCTCACCCACGATCTGCGTGAAGCGTGACGAGAACGATCCGAGGCTGGTGCAGCCCACCGCGAAGCACGCGTCGGTCACGGTCATGTCTCCACGCCGGAGCAGCGCCTGCGCCCGTTCGATTCGCCGTGTCATGAGGTACGAGTACGGCGTCTCGGAGTACACCTCACGGAAGCGACGGCTGAAATGCGCCGTCGACATGAGCGCCGTCTTCGCCAGGGCCGGGACATCGAGAGGCCGCGCGAACTCGCGATCCATCCGGTCACGCGCCCGACAGAGCCGGCGCAGTTCGTCGGTGTCCGGGGGCATGACGCAATGGTACGCCACCCATACCGGTCGAACGGTGACCGGCGGTAGGCTCCGGCCATGGATTTCAGACGTCGGATCAGACGTACGACTGACGGTCTTTCGATCCGTGAAGCGGCCCGGATCGAGCGAGGTGCCGCAGCTGTCACCGCCGACGGCGGATATCCGGTTCCGGGCCCGCGGGATCCGTTCCGGCGAGGTCCCCGCAAACAGGAGCACTGATGGGTCGGGCGTTCACCATCCGGTCGGCGCGCCCCGACGATGCCAGCGCCATTGCCCATGTGAACGTGCAGAGCTGGCGGGAGACCTACCGAGGGCTCATGCCCGACGCACGGCTCGACGACCCGGGCTTTCTGACGGCCCGTGAGCGCTTCTGGAGCATGGCGCTGACCGACGAGCGCTACCGGGACAACCGCGTGGCGGTCGCCGAACGCACCGGCAAGCTGATCGGGATCGCCATGTCGGGACCGCCTCTGGATGACGACGCCACCTGGACGCGACAGCTGTACGTGCTCTACGTACTTGCCGCCGAACACGGCACGGGCGCCGGCCTGGCGCTGATGGAGATGGTGGTCGATCCGCAGGAGTCCGTCGCTCTCTGGGTGGCGGATCCGAACCCCAGGGCGCAGGCCTTCTACCGAAAGAACGGATTCGTCGAAGACGGATCCACCCAGACCGACCACGGGGTGCGGGAGATCCGAATGACGCGCTCGTCATGACACGGCCGGCCTCGACAGGCGGACGAGGTCACCAGACGGTGTAGGCCCTGGGCGACCCGTCGGGCCCGGGAACGGTCAGTCTGCTCCCCGCCTTCACCTGGAAGAACGGTGTGGTCGTGAACCGGAGGTCTCCGTCCTGGGTCGGCACGATGATGAGCCCCTCGCGGCTCCCGCCGACGCCACGGCGACTGATCATCCAACCTCCCGACTCGACAAGGTGAACCCTCGGGCCACAGCCCACCGTCCCGCCACCGGAGGCCGTGAAGGAGACGTAGCACGAATCCCCGGTCGCACGTTGCGTCGCGGAGACGAACCGTTCGCCCCTGATCCGGCCAAGAACCTGACTCCTGTCGAAATCCATCCCCCCGGTCACCGTCTTCGGGAGCGTCAACCGCTGTCCCTCGACCACGACGTCAACGGTGTTCGGAGTGGACGGCGTGACTCCCCTCGAGACGCTCGTCGCGGGTGCCAGTTCCTCCGCCGCGTTCATCCGCGCCTCAGCCACACAGGTCGTGACAACGGCCGGTGGGGCATCAACAGCGTCGCCCCACACAACCTTGGGACCTCCACCTCCCATCTGACGAGCGACGCAGCCCCGCATCGCGTTGACCGCCGCAGCTTCGCTCCTTTTCGCACGGCGATAGTCGCCGGATCCCGCGAAGTCCGCGGCAGCCGTCAACTCGTCACGGCAGTTCGCCTGTGCACGAAGCTCTGGATCGTCAAACCCCGAGTTGCTCCCATAGGTGCGGGCATCCACCGGCGCCCCGTACTTCGCCATACAGCGTTCGACAGCGGATGTGAGCTCCGTCTCTCGAATGGCAACCACTGTGGCGACAGAGATGCGACCGTCGTCGTCCACAATGGCGACGAGCGTCTCCGGTGGCTGGGGCGGAGGTGAGGGGTCTTCAAGGATCCGTGCAGGATCATCCGCAGGACGTGGCCGTTCGGCGGTGCTTGACGATCGCAGGATCGAACCCGCGACGAGGGCGAACACAGCCCCGGCCACGGTCACGACGGCGGCTCCAACGACCCAGATCCGGCGCGGTCGTGGCGTCGATCGGGCAACAACCGCCCGCCAGTCGCCCGCCCATCCATCTCGTGGGACGTAGCGGTCCAGGGCCTCACCGATCATCGGGTCTCGTGTCGTGTCATCCATCTCGATCACCGTCGTTGTCGAGGGCCTCGCGAAGGGCGGCCTGCGCCTGGTGGAGGGTGGCGCCCACGGTACCCGGCGCGATGTCCAGGAGCTCCGCGATCTGCGCGTTCGTCAGATCGCCGTAGTACTTCAGAAAGAGCACCGTCCGCTGCCGCTCTGGCAATCGTCGGACCCGTGCTCGCATGTCGGGGTCGATCTCGGGAGCCGCAGGAGCCGCGATACCCGGCTCATCGGGGAGTCGCAGCAGCCGCCGACGCGATCGCCGCCGGTGCTCGCGTCGCGTCTCGTTGATGAGAATCGACCAGACCCAGCTCTCCAGGGCCTGGGCATCACGCACGGAGTCGAGCCGCTGCAACGCGATCACGAACGCGTCGTTGACGGCGTCCTCACCGGCCGCCCCATCCCCCAACCGGGCGGCGGCGAAGCGGGCCATCCGGGTGAACCGATCCGCGTAGACAGCACGGAGCGACGCCCGCAGATCGGGCTCGCTGGGAGCCATGGCCGGCTCATGGTCGTCTCGGGTCACTGACTCCATCGACCATAGGATGCGCGAGAGGGCCGGGACTATTTAGTGCTGGGGCAAACCCGGGTCGTCCCGAGGTCGGGCCTGGCCGACGAGCC
The DNA here is from genome assembly GCA_964531025.1 of uncultured Bifidobacteriaceae bacterium. Taxonomy (GTDB): domain Bacteria; phylum Actinomycetota; class Thermoleophilia; order Miltoncostaeales; family Miltoncostaeaceae; genus CALMEC01. Next base: position 83,272 of record CAZHDY010000004.1, read on the forward strand.
GATACAGCCAAGGAGGTGCACCCACGTGCGTTCAGCGACGCACGACTACCATGGTGCAGTTCGGGCCCGGCGCCTGCGCAAGGCGGGCATCCGACGTGACGAGTGGCGCGCCCATGACCTCGGCAAGCGCTACGTATGTGGCGTCATAGGCCGTCACGTTTTCGCGCAGTTCCCAGATACGACCGAGAAGATCCGTGACACCGATACGCTCGACCCCCATATGTCCCCATGCCGTGATGGCCCGCGCGGCGAGGGCGACATCGATCTCATTTCGCTGGACCTGTCTCCGTAGCGAGTGCATGATCTCGGCATCGATGAGGTGAGGACAGACGAGCGTCTCCTGACTGAGCATGGCTCGCGCATCTCCGTCCTCCAACAGCGCGAGAACCGCCGCTGAAGCATCGACGACGATCACCGCTCGGCTCGGCCCTCGTCGAGAGCCCGAACGATCGAATCAGCTGTCACTCCGGCAGAGGGCAGACTGGCCAGGATCGCGGCGTTGTCGGCACGACGCGAGAGGGACGAGAGTTCGCGTGTCGCGAATGCCGAGACTGACATCCCTTCTCGTGCAGCCAACCGCTCGAGCCTCTCTGACACGTCGTCCGGGACATTTCGCAGATAGAGTGTCTTCATGTCGCATAATGCTAGCATTGCGCTAGCGTTTGTCGAGCAAGGGTCCTCGCGTTGAACAGTGACCCGCGCTAGAGCGACGCAGAATCCTCCACCAGCCGCAGGAACGCGCCCAGTCGCTCCAGCCCGCCGATGCTCGTGGGCATGCTGTCCAGAAGCGCGGGGCTGTGGACCACGAACGTCGCCCACTGCGCGCGCGAGATCGCCACGTTGAGACGCTGACGGTCGAGCAGGAAGTCGATCCCCCGCGGCACGTCCTGCGCACTGGATGCCGTCATCGACATCACGGCGATGGGCGCTTCGCGCCCCTGGAAGCGGTCCACGGTCCCGACCTGCGTGTCGGTGAAGCCGGCCTCGTCCAGCCGGCGTCGAATCTCGGCGACCTGGGCGTTGTAGGGGGCGACCACGATGAGGTCGTCGGGGGCGACGGGACGAGGATCGGCGTCCGAATCGTCGGCCCACGTCGAATCCAGGGCGCAGCGCACGATGTCGACGACCGTCGCAGCCTCTTCCTCCGAGACGACGCTGTTGCCCGCGTGGTCGACGACGAACGGGTGCAGCCCCGGCTTGATGCCCACCAGCGACCGGACGTCGGTGACGTCCTGTTTCGCGAACAGGCGCCCGTCATACGCCAGGTCGGACACATGCCGGGTGAGGTGGCTGTGCATCCGCCACGAACGGCTGAGGAAGTAGCCGAGATCGGGCGGCATCGTGTGATGGCCCTGAACGAGCCACTCGAGCGCCGAGGTCCCGACGGGCTCGGGATGGCTCCCCTTGCTCACCTGCGGCAGCTGCTGGGGATCGCCGAGAAGGAGCAGCCGGGAGGCCGCACGCGAGGCCGCGATCGTGTGGGCCAACGAGAACTGACCGGCCTCGTCGATGACAAGAAGATCGAGCCCTCGTACCTTGGGGCTCGCAAAGGTCCAGGCGGTACCGCCGAGGACCCGGCCACCATCCTCGGCCACGAACGGGGCCGGGTCGTCGATCGATGTCCAGGCCGTATCGGCGGCGGCGTCCTTCGGCTTCTTCCCTACGCGGTCAGGTGAGACGCCGGCCTTGACGACCGAATCGAGGAAGTTCTCGGCGACCGAGTGGGACTGTCCGACGACGCCGACCTTCCATCCGCGCTCCACAAGCCGGGCGACGGCACGCGAGCCGACGTGCGTCTTCCCCGTTCCCGGTGGTCCCTGCACCGCGACGTACGAATCGTCGAGGGCCTCCAGGGCCTCAACCAGAATCGTCTCATCGACATTTTCGACGGACGACGCATCGAAGACACCGTCCTTCAGACGTGACGGCCGACGGGCCAGGATGTCGCAGGCCGCGTCACGCGGAAGAACCCGGGGCATCGCGACGCGAACCTGTTCGGCCAACTCGCCGACCGCATCCTCCAGCGGTTTCGTCCCGAAGTAGCTGTACTCGAACACTGCCATCGGACATTGCGGGAATGCCTCCCATCCGGTGGCCGTCTTCTCCTCGACGTCCACCAACGATCGGCCGTCGTCCCGCAGGGAGATGGCGGTGATGACGGCGTTGTGGCCGATGACCCTCAGCTCTCCCGGGCCCCGCTCGATGAAGGGCGGGACATCCTCGTAGATGCACTTGCACTTGACGCCCGGTTTCAGATTCGTTCCGACGTCGAGCTCACCGACGAACCGGATGGTGCGTGTGAATGTGCGCGCCCGCGGCGTGGCCTTCGCCCAGTCCTCCACGACCTCCACCGGCTCCGCCGCGACGAGGGTCCCCCGCGAGCCCAGCCACTCGTCCACCGGGGATACGCAGCGGTCGAAGTACTCCCACCACATCGGCTTGTCCTCGCGCCGGTAGAAACCGAGTGCGGCCGCCAGCAGCGCAACCCCCTGTTCCTCCGCCGACCGTTCGCCGCGTTCCTCGGGGATGCCGACGAGCAGATCGTCGGCGACGCCCTGGAGCTCGCTCAGCTTCGACGGGTTGTCCGTCTCGTCCGATCCGGTGACGGCGTCGGTCGGGGTCGTATCGAACGCCCGCTCCAACTCCACATCCACCTGTGACAGCAGCCAGTCGCGCAGACGCCACGTCGATACACAGTCGTACCGGTTGTAGTCACCGATATCGTCGAGAAGACGCGCGGCGTCCGCATCGTCTCCCGCCTCGCGCGCCGCGCAGAAGCGGTGGTACTGGACCACGGAGTCGAGCCCGTCCGTCACGCCCTCCGCCGACCTCAGCTCGTCTCCCATGTAGAGGGGCTCGAGCTTCTTGATGCTGTACGACGGCTGGGCCACCCGGATCGACTGGCGCACGGTCGCGTAGAGGTCGACGAACACGCCCGCGCGCAGGAGGTCGTCCAGCTGATCCTCGCCGAGGCCGTGCCGCACCGTGAGGCGCTTCAGCGCCGACGTCTCGTACGGTGCGTAGTGATAGATGTGCAGGCCGGGATGAGCGACGCGGCGCTCGTCCACGTAGTCGAGGAACCTCCGCAGCGCCTCCTTCTCCTCCGCGCGATCGTGCGCCCAGAAGGGGATGAACCGGCCATCCGGCGCGTCGAGGTCGACGATGCCGAACAGGTACTCGAGACCGTCGGCCACGCCGTCGGGAGTCGCCCAGAGCGGGTCGCCCTCGAAGTCGAAGAACACGTCACCGGGATCGGGGGCTGGAAGAGCCCGGATGGTGGCCGGGTCGAACACCTCGTGCGGAATCGTTCCGTCACCTGCGCGGCGTCCTCTGTCCTGGATCTCGGCCTGTGCCTGCAGGCGGGACCACATGCGCAGCGATACTCCCGGAACCGGCTCCGACGCGGCCGCGAGCTCGGGGAGCGTGACGATGCCGGCCTGTCGCAGGAGCAGCCGATGGGGACGACCGAGACCGGCCACCTGCAGCACATCGTCATGTTCGGCGATCGCGACCTCACAGTGCGCGCACGCGCCGCAGATCGAATGACGCTCATCACCCCACGCCACGGCGGTTCCCCCGTCGAGGTGGTCGTTGAGAGCCCTCTCCAACGCGCTGCGACGGCGCCGGTAGACGGGGATGACGTCGTCGAGCATCTGCGTGTGGACAGACCGGTCGCCCAATCGCAGGTACCCGTGGCGTGTGCGTGGGACCCCGATCGTGTCCAGGCCGTCGGCGTATGCGGCGATCTGAAGAAGGGCCTCGACGCGCGCGCTGCGAGCGAGCTTCACATCCCACACCGCGTACGCGTCGCCCTCGAGGACGATGAAGTCGGCGAAGCCACCGAACGAGCCGTCGAAGAATGCCGCCTGCCCCACCACATTCGGCGCATCCGCTTCGGTCAGAAGGCTCCGAGTCGCCTCCGCGGCCTCGGAGAGCCCGGCGCGGGTGTACGGCGTGGGACGCGCCACGGTGACGAGCTGTCGCCCCTCCTCCGTGAGACGCCTGGCCTCCCGTGCTTCGTGGTCGTCACCGAGCCGCGCGATGGTCTCGGCGAGCGGGTCCTCGTCGACCTCCACCGGGGGTGCCCAACCCAGCCGGATGTCGATCGACCGTAGCCAGCCGTATGCACATCCCGCCGATGCGACGAGGTCGCTCGGGCTGAGGACGAAGCGGCCGCCCTCCTCGATCAGCGCGATGACGTCACCCCACCCGCAACGGATCCGAGGCAACGCTCACCGTGCGAGCAGCGGAAGGCAACAGCGGGAGGCGGGACCCTGAGCATGTCGACGATGGTACCCGCGTGAAGCGACGGCACCGAAAACACCGACCAGCAGCGGCTTCCTCGGAAGCCACGGACCCTCGGCTACGAGGTAGCGGGGTTCTCCTCGGCCGCCTGGGCGCGCGATCCGTCCAGCCAGCCGCGCTTCGCCCAGACGCGCTCGACGACGATGGTCACGAGTGGGGGCACCGCGGCGGCCAGGGCGATGATGGTGGCGCCACCGTCCCAGCGGAGCTTCTTCGCCGCGAGGAACGTGACGGCGATGTAGAGCAGGAACGCCCCACCGTGAATGGGACCGAAGATCTTGACACCGGCTTCCGTGGTGTCGGTGACGTACTTCAGGAACATGCCGGTGAGGAGCCCCAACCAGGTGAGTGCCTCGAACACCGCCACCACCGCGAAAAGCCGACCAACGCCTGACGTCCTTGCTGCCACGGTTCCCTTTCGTCGTCGTCGACCCTTCGGATCGACTCATGCCCCATCGTTCTCGGCGACCACCCTCGCCCCGGTGGCGACATAGGCCTTTCCGCGCCGAGACAACTCGTAGCCCGTCGGAAGACTCGTGGTGAGACCGAGTTCCTTCAAGTGGCGAATACGCCTCTTGAGGGAGTCCTTCGTCATGGAGAGCTCCGCGGCGAGTTCGCCCGACACCACCCCGGGACGGCGCGCGATGGCCGCGAGGACCGGCCGGGTCCACGGCGTACGGCGATCCAACGAAGCGAGCCGGGCATCGATCCGGGCGATCTCGTCGGCAGCCAGCGCGTCGTCGTCGGCCAGCCGGTGTCGCTCGTCGGGACCTGCCCACGACAGCCCGATGCGATAGACCGGATCGCCGCGAGCGCCGCGGAACGTGGCGATGAGGGCGGTACGGTCGGGGTACCCCGCCGCCCGCGCGTCCTCGTCGGTGAGGGACGTACCGGTGACGTCATCCACCGAGTCGACGCGAATGACCCCGGCGACGGAGCGGAAGATGGATCCGGGCGAGACCCGCGACCGCGCCCACCTCCGGTAGGCGACGGTAACGTCACCGCGAGCAACGGCCTGCGCGATGGAGACCGTCAGGAGCACGAGACGAGACGCCCCCGCAATCGGAGGGCGCCGATCACGATCACAATGGAGGGTCGATCCGGGCCACGACAGTGCCCGACATTTTGTCCTGCCAGGTCTGACGGCCGCGGTCCCACAGCATCCACGCGCACCCCAGACCGGCGGGAACGATCGCCAGGATTCGTCCGACCCATCGCAAAAGGGCGCGGGGGTAGCCGATGCTGTCGCGTCCGCCGAGGTCGACGACGTGCAGCCCCATCCACCGTTTGCCCAGTGTCTGCCCACCCGGACGCCCCTCGAAGTAGGTGAAGTACGCGGCCGACGCCGCGAGACCGGCGATCTGCGAGGCCAGGTCACCGGCGACCGCCCAGGCGATCACGTTCACCACGAACACCAGCACACAGTCCGCGAGGAACGCCACGGCCCTCCGTGAGAACTCGTCGATGCGGGAGGTGGGCACCGGGGTCGGGACCGCTTCCTCCTCGGGCACGGGTTTCGCGGGGCGATCGTCCATGGGTGGAGTGAGTTCGCTCCCCGTGTCCGGCTCCCTCTCGCCCGGCCGCCCCTCCCACGTGAGATCGTCCTCGAACTCAAGGAACGGTTCGGGCTCCTGCTGGTGGGGCGATGTGCTCAGACGAGACCTCCGGGGGTCGACGGACGTGGCGCGGGGGACGGACCCACGCGTCCCATTCCGAGTCGCCTAAGGGTACTCCCACATGCGCCCGGCGTCCCACCATCCGGCGCTTCTGGCAACCTTCCCTGCGTGCGCGTCTCCGCCAAAGCCGACTACGCCGTTCGCGCCATGGTCCAACTGGTCGGTACGGACCCGACCTCGCCACGCAAGGGCGACGTCGTCGCGACGGCGCAGGGGATCCCCCTGAAGTTCCTGGAGAACATCCTCGCGGACCTCCGCCACGCCGGGCTCGTCGGCAGCCGACGGGGGCAGGAGGGCGGCTACTGGCTGGCACGGCCGGCCAACGAGATCTCGGTGGCCGACGTCATCCGCGCGGTGGAAGGACCACTGGCGTCCGTGCGCGGGGAGCCGCCCGAGGTGACCACCTACTCGGGACCGGCCGAGCCTCTCCAGCGGGTCTGGATCGCGCTCCGCACCAGCCTGCGGCGGGTGGTCGAGGTCGTGACGATCGCCGATATCGCCGCGGACAAGTTGCCGGCGGGGATCCGGAAGCTGGCCGACGAGCCGGAGTCCTGGACGACCCGCTGACCGCCATCGTCTGAGGTTCATCGCGGTTCGTCGCGCCGGAAGCTGATGACACGTGTCGGCAGGCGCGTTCCGACGGGGTGGATGGCGCCTGGCACCGGCCACCCCGTTGACACCACGGGAACGCTTCGCATCTGGGAGTCATTCCTACATCTGCAGGCCATTTTCAAGCCACGACACAGGATCGAAACCCACCCGTGACACGAACGACCACCACGGCGGTGGGCGTTTGACAAAGGGTCCGAGGCACAGCAACTCACCCCTCAGAGGAGGATGCCTTGCGTCTCCCACGCTCACGTGCCGTGCTCATCGCCGGCGCCGCCGTGCTCACGGTCGGCGGATCCGTCGCCGTCGCCGGCCGCTACATGGACCGCGACAAGTCGGCAGAACTCAAGTCGAAGATCGACTCGAAGGTTCCGAAGAACGTCATCATCCTGATCGGTGACGGGATGGGCGACTCAGAGGTCACCCTCGCCCGCTACTACGCCAAGGGCGCCGACGGACGACTGAACATGGATCGACTCCCGTTCCGCGGCAGCTCCATCCATTACGTGCTCTCCCCGGGTGCCGGGCCGAACTACGCCCCCAACTACACGGGTGACTCCGCTCCCACGGCGACCGCATGGTCCACGGGCAAGCGGACCATCGACGGACGCGTGTCGCAGGGTCCGTCCGAGGCCGTGAACATCCCTGGCTCGAACAGCGGCTACACGACCTTCATGGAGATCGCCCACCGCCAGGGCAAGGGCACCGGCAACGTCTCGACGGCCGAGATCACCGATGCCACTCCGGCCGGTCCCAGCGCCCACATCTCGCAGCGCGGATGCCACGGCCCTGAGGACGCACGGAAGACATGCCCCACCGAGACCAAGGAGGCAGGCGGCCTGGGCTCGATCGCCGAGCAGCAGGTCGATCAGGGCTTCGATGTCTACCTCGGAGGCGGACGCGCCCGGTACACCCAGAAGGTCACCGAAGGATCCGACACCAACGTCCTCGACGTGGCACGGACGAAGGGCTACCGCCAGCAGCCGACCACGGCCGCCGAGCTCGCCAAGGTGCGTTCCCTCCGCGGCGGCAAGGTCCTCGGTCTCTTCCACGACAGCAACATGACCACCGAGTACGCACCGCTGAACGCCACGCCGGAGGGCGCCGGTAGCCCCGACACCGAGTGCGTGACGACCAACCGTCCGGCCAACGAGCCCTCGCTCTCCGACCTGACGAAGAAGGCGATCGACCTTCTCGACGACAACCGCAAGGGCTTCGTCCTCCAGGTCGAGGGCGCCTCGATCGACAAGCGCGACCACGCCGGTGACGTCTGCGGACAGATCGGTGAGACCGTCGCCATGGACGACGCCCTCGGCGTCGCACTCGACTTCCAGAAGAAGAACCCCGACACGCTGGTCATCGTCACCGCCGACCACGCGCACACGTCGCAGATCATCAACGCCAACCAGAAGCCGGCACCCGGCGCGGCCTACGCCACGCTGAAGACGGTCGACGGAGCACCGATCCGCGTCGTCTACGGCACCGCCACGCACGGCGGATCGTATGCGCACACGGGAGCACAGGTTCCGGTCTGGGCATCCGGGCCCCGCGCCGCGGAGGTCCAGGGCACCATCGACCAGACGGACATCTTCCCCGTGCTCAGCACGACCCGCACCTCGGGTCGCGACCACGACCACCGGCACCACTCCAAGGGACGGTAGCGGCTGCCGCATCTGTTTCATCACCACTCCAGTGACGGAATAGACCGCCCATCGAGAATCGCCTGGATCCACAAAGGTCCAGGCGATTCTCGGGTCTGGGGGTCAGGACTCCCGCACGACGGTCATCACAGCAGGCTCAGATCCCGCCACCGATGAACTCCGTGACCTCCGGCGCGCGGAGGTAGACGATGTCGCCCTCACCGATCTCCAGGTGCTCCGCCTCGTGCCGCGCCAGCTGGACGGTGACGGGAGTGCCGTCGGCCTGGATCAGCTCCACCCGCACCTCGAAGCCCAGGTGTATGAGCCGTGACACCTGTGCCTCCGTCGCATCGGACTCGGGCTGGGTCACGATGGTCAGATCGTGCGGCCGGACGAAACCACCGTTGATCTCGGCGACGGGTCCGAGAAAGCCCATGACGAAGCTGGACTCGGGACGCTCGTAGAGGTCGCGTGGACCGCCCACCTGCTCGATCTGACCGTTGTTCAGGAGGACGATCTTGTCGGCCAGCTCCATCGCCTCCTCCTGGTCATGGGTCACGAGGACGGTGGTGACATGCACTTCGTCGTGCAGCCGCCGCAGCCAGGCACGAAGCTCGGTGCGGACGTTGCGGTCCAGTGCGCCGAAGGGTTCGTCCAACAGGAGCACCGACGGTTCGACCGCCAGGGCGCGTGCCAGCGCCATGCGCTGCCGCTGGCCACCGGAGAGCTGCGACGGGTAGCGCTTGTGGAAGCCGGCCAGGCCGACTACCTCCAGCAGGCGGTCCACCGTCTCCCTGATCTCGTCCTTCGGACGCTTTCGCACGGTCAGGCCGAAAGCGACGTTGTCGCGCACGGTCATGTGCTTGAAGGCGGCGTAGTGCTGGAAGACGAACCCGACCCCGCGCGAACTGGGCGGGTGGTTCGTCACGTCGACGCCGGCCAGGCGCACGATGCCCTGATCCGGGGTCTCAAGACCGGCGATCACCCTCAGAAGCGTGGACTTCCCCGAACCGGACGGCCCCAGAAGCGCTGTCAGCGAGCCGGAGTCCACCGACAGCGAGACGTCCGTGAGGGCGGCGAAGTCTCCGTAGTTCTTCGAGACGGACTCGACCTCGATCACGAGGACTCCCTTCGTCGCTGCAACAGTGTCATTGTGAGGAGAACAGCGAGGGCGATCGCGGCGAGAAGTGCGGAGGCCGCGTATGCCCCGGCGTAGTTGAAGTTGGTGTACCGATTCTCGACGAGGACCGTCAGCGTCTCGGTCTGTCCGCTGACCTTGCCGCTCACGACGCTGACCGCGCCGAACTCGCCGATGGCACGGGCGGTGGCGAGCACGATTCCGTAGGTGAGCCCCCAGCGGATGGAGGGAAGCGTGATGCGACGGAACGACTGCAAGCGCGACGCTCCCAGCGTGGAGGCCGCCTGCTCCTGATCCGTACCGACCTCGCGCAGCACCGGCACCACCTCACGCACCACGAAGGGGACACACACGAAGATCGTCGCGAGCACGATCCCCGGGAACGAGAAGATCACCTGGATGCCGAATGTGGCGAGCGTATCGCCGAACCACCCGTCCTCCCCGTAGACCAATACAAGGGCTAGGCCCACCACGACCGGCGATATGGCGAAGGGCAGGTCGATGATGCCCTCGATGAGCTTCTTCCCCGGCACCCGTCCGCGCACCAGCATGAGGGCGGTGAGAACCCCGAAGATGGCGTTGAGGGGCACGGCGATCGCGGCCACCAGGATGGTGAGCCAGAAGGCGTGGACGGCCGCCGGCGTGGTGATGCTCTTCCAGACCTCCGTCGGACCCGGCTCGAAGGTCTTGAAGAAGATGAAGCCGACCGGAACCAGGAGCACGACAGCGACATAGACGAGCACCATCCATCGGAGCGCGTGCTTCATTCGTGGTCCTCCGCGTTTCCGACGACCCGCTTCTCGATGAACCTCATGCCGACGAGGACCACAAGCGACAGGACGAGCAGGACAACGGATACCGAGGCCGCACCCATGGGGTTGTCGGATTCGATCTGCTTGAAGATGAAGACCGACGCCACCTGGGTGTCGAACGGGATGTTCCCGGAGATCAGGATCAGCGAACCGAACTCTCCCACCGCCCGGGCGAACGTAAGGGCGCTACCCGAGATGATGGCGGGCACGAGGCTCGGCAGGATCACCCGCCGGAAGGTGGTGAACGGCCCGGCGCCGAGCGACGAAGCCGCCTCCTCCACCTCACGGTCGAGCTCGAGGAGCACCGGCTGGACGGCGCGCACGCAGAACGGCAGGGTGACGAAGACGAGCGCCAGCAGCACGGCCCACTTGGTGTAGGCCACCGCATCGCCGTAGAGCGCGAGCATCGTGATACCGGCCACGATCGTGGGGAGGGCGAACGGCAGATCGAGCAGCGCGTTCAGGATCCTCTTGCCAGGGAAGTCGTCGCGCACCATGACCCATGCGGTCATGGTGCCCATCACGGCGTTGATGGCCGTGACCACCAGGGAGATCCAGATGGTGAAGATGAGCGCCGACCGCCCCTGACGCGAGAAGGCCGCGTCGAAGAACTCGCCGAAACCGCCACCGAAGGCCTTCACGACCACGGCGGCCAGCGGGAGGAGGACGATGATCGACAGCCACAGCGTGGTGATACCCAGCCCGAGCGGGCCGGCACCGAAGTCGGCGGCGGGTCGCACCCGCCGCCGACGACGTGACTCAGACGAGGCGAGCGTCATTTGGCGGTCGAGACCCCCGCGCGCTCTTCGATCTTGGCGATCGAACCGTCCTTCGGATCGAACAGATCCTTGTCGACCTTCTCCCAGCCCCCGAGGTCACCGATGGTGAGGAGCTCGGACGGCGTCGGGAACTTGTCCGCGTTCGCCTTCAGGACCGTCTCGTTGACGGGACGGTAGCCCCAGTTGGCGAAGAGCTGCTGCGCCTCGTCGCCCAGGACGAAGTCGATGAACTTCTGGGCCGACTCGGACGCCGCCTTCGTGGCCGCGATGTTGATGTCGATGCGGATGGTCTTGTCCGGGATCACGTACTCGACCTTCTCGCCCTTCTTCTGTGCCGTGATGGCCTCGTACTCGTACGAGAGCAGCACGTCGCCCTTGCCCGAGGTGAACGTCTGAAGCGCCTCGCGACCCGACTTCGGCTGGACCTTGACGTGATCGTGGATGAGCTTCTCGACGTAGTCAAGACCGCCGTACGAGTATGCGCCCAGCAGGTTCCACTTGGCAGCACCCGAGGTGAACGGGTTCGGCGTGAGCACCTCGACCCCCGGCTTCAGGAGGTCGTCCCATGTCGTGATGTTCTTGGGGTTGCCCTCACGGACGATGAACGAGACCACCGACGTCGTGACCTGCCCCTTGTTGGGGTTGTCCTGCCAGGCGGCGTCGAGAAGATCCGCCTTCACCAGGCGCGTCATGTCCGGCTCGATCGAGAAACTGACCACGTCGGCCTTGAGACCCGCCGCCACGGCGCGACTCTGGTCGCCGGATGCTCCGAAGGACGTGCTGACGGAGACACCCTTCCCATCGTCGGTCGTGTTGAACGCCGGGATGATCTCGTCGTAGACCACCTGCGGGGTCGAGTACGCGACGAGGGAGACGCTGCCTCCGGAGCCGTCGGCCGACGTCCGGGCTCCCTCGGTGTCGTCGGAGGCCCCACCGCAGCCCGCCATCATCAGCGCGGCGGCGACCGCGGTAAGCCCCAGCAGTGAAACCCTTTTCATCGGCAAACACCTCATTCCCACTTCGAATAACTGGATTTGACTCGCGCACCATAGCGCATTCTCCACTGTGTTTGTCGGCATAGTCCGAATTCCCCGTCGGATATGACTGACACCGAGCAAGAAATACCTGCTTATCAGCGTCTTCTGACGGTCAAACCCGATCGGCAAAGTAGGCAATTCGATGAGGATTTCTCCATGATCGGGGTGCGGACGCCCCATCCCGCAACGAACAAACGCGCGGCGATGCCCTGCCCGAAACCGGTCCTCGAGGCCCGCCGTCTGTTGACCGGGCCGACACCACGGCTATCGTTTGCGCAGCATCCACGACCCTGAGGAGCCGACCGTGAAGCTGCGTCTCGCCGCATGGCTATCCCCCCGCATCCCCGGTCCGCTGCGACGGTTCATCCTGCGACGGGTGCTGCGGCGTCAGGGGCTCGGGCGACAACGGGTGAAGGCGGTACTCCCCACCATCGACGCCATCGCCGGTAACCGGGCGATCATGCGCGCAATCTCTCGCGCCATCCGGCGATTCCGCCGGTAGGAGTGTCGCCGACGCGGATCAGTGGAGCGCGAGGCCGGCGCCTGCCGCAGCCGCCGCGTCAGGCGCGCCGATCTGAGATCGGAGTAGACGCAGCGTCTTCGTCAGCAGGCGCGACACATGCATCTGCGAGATCCCCAGGCGGACGCCGATCTCCGATTGGGACAACCCCATCGAGAAACGCAGGATCAGGATCCGACGTTCACGGACCGGCAGACGTGCCAACGCATCCCCGAGCAGAGCACGTCCCTCCGCCGATGCGAATCCCGGCTCCTCGAACAGCACGTCCGCCACGATGTCCTCTCCGTCCGGATCCTCCGTCACGAGAGGCGCAGCCCGATATGCGCCGCCCACGGCGAGCGCCTCGAGCACCTCGCTCTCGCTGAGCCCGCAGCGCTCGGTGAGCTCCGCCACCGAGGGGCTGCGATGGAGGGTCGCGGTCAGATCGTCAACGGCGCGCGTCACCTCGGCGTTCGCCTCCTGAAGTCCCCGCGGAACACGCACCGCCCACATGCGATCCCGGAAGTGCCGCCGGATCTCCCCGATGATCGTCGGCGTGGCGAAGCTGGGGAACGCGACACCACGACCGGGATCGAAACGGTCGACGGCCTTGATCAGCCCGATCATCCCGACCTGGATGAGGTCGTCGAGCGTCTCGCCGCGGTCGGCATAGCGCCGGGCCAGGCTCTTGACGAGGCCCATGTGGGCGACGATGCGCTCATCACGGCTCGAAGCGTCCGCCGAACCTCCGGCGGACCCACGATCGGATACCCCAGGGTCATGGTGAGCCGTGTGCATCGCACCGCCCGATCGAACGTCCTCACCGGACGCTACCGGACGATCGGCGGCGTGGGAACACAACCGGGGGTTTGAGGCCGCACGAATGGGGGTAGCCCCCGACCAGACGGCGGTGGGTCCGCCACGAAGCGGTCGTCCACACCGTCCGCCCCTCCGATCGCACCGAGAGGTCGTCTCTCATGGAGGCCCCGCTGGTCCTCATGAACATCCCCGCCGACGCCGAGTCCATCTCGGTGGTCCGGCACGCCATGGCGGGTGTCGCCACCATCGACGACTGGGATCCCGTGTTCCTGACGGATGTGAACGTCGCCGTCACGGAGGCATGCGAGAACGCCGTCCTGCACGGCTTCCCGCACGGGAATCCGGGAACCGTCTCCATCGGTGTCTACGTCGACGATGACGACATCGTGGTCCGCGTCGCCGACGACGGAGACGGGTTCCCGTCCGTGGACGCCCGTGACGACCAGGCGAGGGAGGGACTTGGCGTGATGCTCATGCTGACCCTGTCCGACGATCTTGCGATCTCGTCCCCGCCGGGCGGCCCGACCGAACTCACGATGAGGTTCCACGCCGCACGGATCGACGACGCCCCGTGATCCGGATGCGATTCGAGATGGCGTCACCGTCTGTCGCACAGGCGATCCTTCCCCGCGTCGTGGCGGCGATGGGCGCCCGAGCGGATCTGTCCGTGGACGACATCCGCGAGTGCATCGCGGTCGTGGACACCGTTCTCGCCGGCATGACCGGAGGCGTCGTCCGACCGGGCGTGGCCGTGCTTCCGGGCGGTCTCGAGGTACATGTGGGGCCGTGGACACCGCCTGAGCGCACAGATGGGGCGGCGATCGATCCGGTGGCGCGGATCGCCGCACTGCTGTGTCGTCCGGATCCACCACGGGACACCTCAGGCGCGACCCATCGCCCTTGGGGCATCCCACCGTGGACGCCCCCGGATGCCGACGTGCAGCCCCCGGAGCTGTAGCGGAACGGGGCGACGTGTCGAAGGGACCCCTCGGGTGGAACAGAGGGCGGGGAGTGTGACATCGTTGCCGTGAGGCGCGCGCACGACTCGCCGTGACGGGCGCACACATCGGCTCAGGCAGCCCACGGGACAGTGGTTCGCCGCATCGTCCACCGGGTCCGTCCTCGGCCAGAGATTGGAGGATGCACATGACACCGACACCGCTTGCCAAGAGCCTGGACCAGGCTGTCGAGTTCGGACGGGCCGTCGCTCCGGTCGCCCAGCGTGCGCTCAAGGATCCCGAGGTCCGCAAGGCGCTCACTGCGACCGCCGTCCAGGCACGCGCGCTCTACGACGACGCGCGCCGTGACTCGTCCGCCAAGCTGGGAAGCCGACTCGCGCGCGACAGACGATTCCAGGAGGACCTGGGCGAACTCGTCCGTAATGCGGCCGACACCGTCGACCAGGCGCGCACCCCGAAGAGGCACCGCTTCCGCCGCTTCCTGCTTTGGGTCGGTGCTCTGGGCGGAGCCGCCTTCGTCGCGGTGAAGTTCCTGAAGGGCCGTGCACCCGAGGGCGAGCCGACCGCCACGAACCCGGCGAGCGTGTCACCCAACGGCGTGGCCCACAGCCCCGCCGAGCCGGGCTCGGAGTACGCCTCGCACTCGTAGTCGCGGTTGAAGATCCCGGGGCGACTCACGCGGGTCGCCCCGGTCGATCCCCGCTCGATCACACCAGCACGAGCGACTCCATGCGCGCGTAGCCGGCCTCCATGCCGTCGACCATTCCTGTCCCCAGGATGGTGTCGCGGAGCTCCTCGCTCAGACGCGTGGTGACGAGCACGAGCAGCGTGCCCGCCACATCCCTCTGAAGTACGCCGACTCCGTACGCTCTCCCCCATGGGCCGAGTTCCGCCAGACGAACAACAGCTCCGCTTGATCGAACGGATCCGAACCGCGCTCGATGACGAACCCGGTATCACCGTTCAGGAGAAGCGGATGTTCGGCGTGCTCGCCTTCATGGTCGACGACGCCCTCCTCGTCGCCGCCGAAAAGGGCGGAGGGCTGCTGGCCCGGGTGGATCCCGACCGCAGTGCCGAACTCCTCGCGAGGCCGGGTGCGCAGCAGGCCGTCATGGGTGACCGCTCAATGGGCCCGAGTTGGCTGCGCGTCGATGCCCATGGCATCGCCGACGACCCGGACCTGGCCTTCTGGATCGCGACCACCCTCCAGTTCAACCGGGCGAATCACGACTGACCTGCATCCACCGCCACCGGTGGACGGAGGGTGAATCAGCGTATGTGCAGGCCTTTCCGCTGATACCGTTCGCCGTATGACCGAACCACTCGCCGTGATGCTCAATGGAACCCTCCTCCGCGACGGAGCAGGCGTTCCCGTTCCACTGGACGACGGCCTCGTCCGTGGAGACGGCGTCTTCGAGGGCCTTCGCTTCTACGACCGTGTGCCGCGCACACCCGAGCTTCACCTGGCGCGCCTCACCAAGTCCGGCGAGGGCGTCGGGATCCCGGTGGACGTGGACCGCCTGCGACGCGAGATGGCGGCCTTCGCCGACGCCACCACCAACCCCACGTGCGGCGTGCGCCTGATCCTCACCCGCGGTGGACACGTCATCTGGCGCGAGGAGCCGTTCGCCGTCTATCCCGACGGGCAGTCACTGCACCCGGTCCCCAACCGCGTGACCCCGCTCCTCGTCGGAGTGAAGACGCTGTCCTACGCGCCCAACATGCGCGCCATCCGGATGGCCAAGGCAGCCGGTGCTGACGACGCCCTCTGCTTCCGGGTGGACGACCGCGTGATCCTCGAGGGACCGACCACCGCGTTCGGCTGGTTGGAGGGAGACACCCTCTTCTTCCCTCCGCTGGAGACCGGTGTGCTCGACTCGATCACCCGACGCCTCGCGATGGAGGCGGTCCCGAGCGCCACGAAGGAAATGGTGATCGACGATCTCGCCTCGGCCGACGGCGCATTCCTCATGTCGAGCTACCAGGAGTTCGTCCCGGTCCACACGGTCCAGGGGATCGCGACGTTCGACATCACCACCCCGGCCGTCCAGGAGATGGCCGCGACGGTGAACGCCCACATCCGCAGCCAGGTCGCGCCCGTCACGATGACGGCATGACCCGGATCGCCCGGCGCATCCTCGTGACCGGAAGAGTCCAGGGGGTCGGGTTCCGCGAATCGGCGGTTCGCGCCGCCGAGCGGCTGGGCGTGACCGGATGGGTGCGCAACCTGGACGACGGTCGCGTAGAGGCGCACGCCGAGGGTGACGCCGCCGCCGTGGAGGCACTCGTCGACCACTGCCGCGTGGGTCCGTCTGCAGCGGTGGTGACCGATGTCGCCGTCGTCGACACCGACCCCGAGGGTGCCACCGCCTTCTCCGTCCGCCGGGACGCCTGAGCGTCTATCATCAGCGGCTGCCGCGCCCCCATCGTCTAGCGGCCTAGGACACCGGCCTTTCACGCCGGCGGCACGGGTTCGAATCCCGTTGGGGGTACCAAAATCGCGACGTTCAAACTCGAAAACGTCAACACGGGTTCAGCGGGGCTACCGGTCGTTACGGTTGCCCCGCTTTCGTTTTCGAAGACGACGCGCAGCGAGTTTCCGGCATCTGCCGCCGAGACGGGACCAGCCGGCTCACGGTGGTAACGCCGCCCCTCGAAACCTTCGATCTCCTCGATCTCTTCCTTCGGTACCTCTGCTTCGATGATCGGACCGAACAGCTCTGTGAATGGGCTGCGTAGATAGAACCCATCCACCTCGCCGTCATCGATCACGATGCGCTCGAAAGCTGCTTGGTTGAACTGTCGGCGGATGTGCTGCGGAGCGATCTCGTAGAGGTAGCCGCAGTCACCGAGTACGGATAGAAAGCGTTCGAGACCAGCAAAGACAGCATCGCGATCCGTTCTCGCACCATCTAGGATGGCCCGCGATTCGCGTATCTGGGCAGCGATCCGCTCCTGCTCAGCCTTGAGCACGTCGACACCGATCGCATCGATGTAGTACGCGTTCATGAGCTTCAAACGCTCGGCTTCCAGTGCGGTGATCCGCGCTGTATGCGATTCCAACAGCTCGACCTGGTGCTGTGCTTGAGACTCGACGAAGTCGGTCACCGCGTCGCGAATGGCCAAGATGACATCGTCGGGAAGCTGGACCGATCGCCAGATGCGCTCGACGCCCCGCTCGACGCTCTCCATCGACACGTACTTCTGCTGGCAGCCGTTCTGCCGCTTCTGCCGACCAAGGCAGTAGAAGTAGTCGTACTCCACACCGTGCGGCTTGCGAACCTTGGTCACGCCGAGACGAGAGCCACAGCGGCAGAAAAGGCTGCCCTTGAGATAGTGCGGATGCTTGTACGGCTTGGCCTTGGAGTGGCGCCGTGCTTCTTTGAGTGCCTGTACCTCGTCCCACAGCTTGATATCGATCAGCGGTTCGTGCCGTCCGGTGTACTGCGCCCCCCGGAAGGTCACGATGCCGATGTAGTAGGGGTTGGCCAGCATCAGCTCGACGGCCGATACGCTCATGGGGCGGCCACCCTTCTTGCCGGTCTTGACGGTCGTCAAGCCACGGTCGGCGAGATCTTCGGCCAACTCACGGATGAGGTAGTCACCCGTCGCATAGGCCTCGAACGCCCATCGAACATGGGGCGCACGTTCTGGATCGACGATAACCGTGCGTACATCTTTGCCTTCGACCCGTTCGATGATGTTGCGGTAGCCAACGGGCGCCTTTCCCGGCGTTCCGCCGAGCCTGGCCTTCTGGGTCATCCCTTTGAGGACCTCGGTGGCCAGATTCTGCGAGTAGAACTCGGCGAGAGTCGCCATGATGCCGTGCAGCAGTCGCCCGTTCGGCGTCCTGTCGTCAATCGCCTCGGTCGCCGACACCAGCGTGGCACCAGCAGCTCGAATCGCTCGAACCACATCGGAATCATCGTCGCGTGAACGAATCAGCCGATCGAGCTTGTGAACGATGACGTAGTCGGCATCGCGTTCGTGCTTCAACCGTGCGAGAAGGCGCTGCAGCTCCGGCCGATTGGCGGTGCGAGCAGTCTCGCCGCGTTCGACGTACTCGTCGACAACCTCCGCACCGAGCAGCTCAGCGGTTCGAACACAGGCATCCCGCTGCGCGGGAAGCGAGAACCCTTCCTCGGAGACGTCCTTGTCGATCTGCATCTTCGTCGAGACGCGGATGTAGAGGAGAGCACGTTTGCCAGTGCTCCCTTCGCCAGGAGGCGGGAGGTGTCTGCCACGAAGGCCAACACGCGGCACGTAGACCGTTGGGGTGATCCGGTTCAACTCCATGCGGGGCGCTCCAAGCTCATCCCGCTGGCCAACAGCGGGCTGCCGACTGTAACGTAGTCCGACGGAATCGCCAGCGCACCACGTCGGAAGTACCGGCTAACTCCACCGTGGCCGCCGTTGCCCAGGCTCTGCCAGCGTCGCCGCTCGGGCGTGATGCCGAGCTGGCGCAGCCGCACGGCCATCGCTGCCTCGGACACACCGAACAGCCGTGCCAAGGCTCGCTGATCTTGTATGCCACCTGTGTAGGCCTGCTTGACCCACGGCCGCGGCATGAGCAGGCACGCGGCGAAGTAGTCGCAGATGGTCTCGGCGCGTTCCTCGGACGGCTCGCCGTTCCGATCGGGATACAACGAATCGATGAACGGGTGGTCGAGAACGTGCTTCATCTCGTGCGCGAGGGTGAAGCGTCGGCGCACCGGTGCGTCGTCTTGGTTGACCCCGATGAGCCAGCGTCCTCGGCTCCATTGACTGAAGCCGGACACCGGCAGGTTCGGCTCTACCCGTACCTCGATACGCGACAGCTCGGCGATGGCCGCGACGTTGACGGCAGGTTGATGCTGGTCGAGGATGTCGAGCAGCTTGAACGCCTGCCGTTCAGCAACGCTGAGCGCCTCCTGCGGTTCGAGTGCCCGTGCCGGATTGAGCGCTCGCAGCGAGCTGAGCAGTCCGCTCGGTACCTTGATATTTCTGGTCATGGTTGACCTCCTTTCGTGATTGGTTGATGAACAAGACGAGGGGTGAAGAGATGCCGCATCGCGCCTACGCGCGTCGGGTTGATGTCCCATTGTCCCCCGCGGATTAGTTGGCCTGTCAAGCCATTTTTTCGTCATTTCGACAACAGATTTCCTCCGTGTCAGTCGCGCATGTCGAAGACGAAGACGCCGCCATCGGGTGCCGGTTCGTCGCCGACGTCCTGCCCGAGATCCCGCGCGAACAGCTCGTAGTCGATCGAGACATACGGCCGCAGATCGGCCGCCACCTAATCGAGCCGTTCCTCGAAGCCGAGGTCATCGGCGACATGGCGGGCGAAGTCCACCATTGACTCGAACTGGCCGAGGTAGGCATCCTCGAAGCGTCGTTCGTCCGGTACCTCGGTCGTACCGAACAGACTCAGGTAGGCCGCGAAGGCCAGCCCGTGCTCCTTGATGCCGCGCCCGATCGCGGCCACTGTCTCCAGTAGCTCGTATTCGCCGAGGCGGATGCCGCCGAAGTCGTCGAAGTCATGGATCGCCCACTCCTCCGCGTCGGGCATCGGCGAGCGGGCGAGCATCAATTGGACGCGTTCGTACAGCTCCTCGTCCGGCAGCGTGGCATCGATCCACTCGCCGTGCAGCCGTCCGTCGTTGTAGTCGCTGAGACTGGCGACGTAGACGCGCGGTGCGAGCGGTTCGTGCTCGATCTCCGGTGTGCCGTGCTCTTGGTGTTCACCTCCTTGTTCATGCATATCGTTGTCCTCCTTACTGCTTTCGTATTGGTGCGGTCAGCCACCGCAGCGGCCCGCGTCGTACGGGCCTACGGCGGCTCTCGCGGCAGCGTCGAGCGGATGGCGTTTACCAGCACGTCGACCGCGTCCTCATCACGGCAGGTGACGAACAGCTCGCCGGCCGGTGATGGCAGCCGCTTGACGAGGCCGCGCAGTTGCACCAGCCGCTCGTCACTCATCACGCTGATCACGACGCGGGGCACGACACCGCGCGGCCCGGCGTCACCGGAACCAGCGAAGCCGAGGTAGCGCTCAAGCATCGTGCGCAGTCGCGGCAGGCTCTCGGTGCCGCGGTCAACCTCCAGCCACCAGACGTCCTCGACTTCCTCGGTCGCGAGCACGACCAGCGCATCGGGCCGCAGGATCTCCGTGCCCTCGGTCTGCCAACGCGCATCTGCCTCGACCGCGAACTCCGCCAGGTCCCAATCCTGGTCATTCGCCGCCAGCTCGGACAGGCCGACATAGACTTCACTCACCGCCAACATGTGCGCGAGGAACAAGCTGCTCGGGGTGTACGCGGCACGCCGTCGCCGAACGAGTACTCCTTCATCCTCTCCGAGGAGGTCGAGCAGTCGTTGGCCAGCTGCCGTCAAAGCGTAGACCAGACCAGCCGAACCGGCACGCACCCCACCGACCCGCCGCGCCAACGTCTCGACCAACCTGAACTGCGCCAACCGTCCCAGGACGCGCCGGCGAATCCGCCCTCGCGCCGTCGCCACGATTTCCGCAAACAACAGTCGTTCCAGCTGAAGGCCAGTGAGGACACGGACGGATCGGAGTGCCGCAAGGACGGAGAGATCGCGCTCGGAGAGACTGTTGCGCAGCTCTTCGAGCCTGCGACGACTGAGTCGACTTCCGCGCAGATATGCGCGGGAGTAGTCGTTGGCCTTAGTTCCTCCTGAGCGCCGCCGTTCCGCGAAAATCCGCTGGTCGCACTCGACGCGATCGGACGGGCGATCGGACCGCCGCGAGCCATTCACGATGCACTCCTCGTACGCCGTCCGATCGGTGTCGATGCAGTCCCACTCACGCGGTCGCGCATGCCGACCTCGACCGCAGCGCGATCAAGACCGAACCGCTCGCGACTGGCTGCCCGCACCGCGTCGCCGTCGCCGCCTTCGTCGAGCGGAAGGCTGTGCCCGGTCACGGGCCGCGTCACCCGTCCGTCAACGACAGGCCGCAGTGCGAAGTGAAAGCTGTCGAGCCCCATGAGGTCGTCCGCGGCCAGCGAGGGCTCGAAGCCCCGCGCCAGCACCCGGGCGTCATCGTTCGCGACCTGGAACACCACCTGTGATCGGGCGGTCGCGAGGATCGCGTTGCGCACGTCGGTTGACAACTGCGACAGGTGCTGGTGAGCCAGTGTCAGACCGGCACCGAGGCCGCGGGCCTGCGCCAGCAGGTCGGCCAAGTCGAGTGGCAGCCGCAGGACGTCCTGGAACTCGTCGAGATACACCATCACGGGCTCCCGCTTCGCGCCCTCGATGCGTGTACGGGCTCGGACCGTCTGCCAGGTCGCCGCCACGACGAGAGAACCGAGCAGCTCGGTGGCCGGCTGACCGAGTTCGCCGGCACTCAGCGGCACGAGTACGACCGCATGACGCTCCGTGAACCGGTGCAAGTCGATGCCCTCACTCTGGCCGAGCATGAGACGCACCGGCGTCCGCATCGTGAAGGCCCGTACCTTGTTGAGCACCGGGGCCATGGCCTGCGCTCGCTCACCGGGACTGACGCCCTGGAACCACTTCCAGAAGCCCCTGACATGCTCCGGCACCGCTTCCTGATTGAGCACGAACGTCCGGAACGTCTTGTTAGTCAGCAGCTCCGGCAGCTCGACGAGGGTGAACGCCGAGCCGTCGGCCGCACGCGCTGACGACAGCGTGAGCAGGCTCGCCCGCAGGATGTCGTCCGAGCGGGGACCCCACGAGGCCTTCCAGAGGTTCTGGAAGACCCCGAGGAGATGCTCCACCACCAGTTCGCGTTCGGCCTCCGAGCGACCGTGCTGAGCGAGAACATTGAGGCCGACCGGCCGTGCCGTGTCGGTTGGATCGAGGACAACGACGTCGTCACTACGATGTTCGGGAACACGCGCGAGAATCGCCTCCACCAGATCCCGCTTCGGATCAACGACGACAACGCCACGACCAGCCCAGAGGTCGTCAACCACCATCTGTGTGAGCAACGTCGACTTGCCGGTGCCTGTCGGGCCGATGACATGCAAATGCCGCAGGCGATCCTCAGTGGCGAGGTGTAGTGGCCGTCCGAGTGTCGCGGGGTGGTCGCTCAGCCCGAGCAGTACGCCATCGGTAGCCGCATCACTCAAGTTCCTGATCGGCAACTGTCGGGCCGTGCCCACCTCGACTCCGGGGAGGTCGTGTTCCCCGACCGGAACGGCGAACAGCCCCGGCAACTCCTTCGCGTTTAGCGTCATCGGCCAGGCGATCACCGGAAGCGTGCGTCGGTGCAGCCGCTGTCGCGCAACGTATGACGGCAGCCATGACGGGCGGACCTGCGCATCTGGCGTGTCCATGACGCTCATAGCGGCGAGAACGCGACTGAGTAGGTGCGTACGTCGCTCGGCCCGTCCAGCCGTCACACCAACCCGCCCGCAGACCGACAACATCGGTGCGCCGAGCTTGTGCCGGCGACCACGCTGCGCATCCCTCGCAGCACCGGCATCCGTCGTACGCCGCGATCTCGGCGCGGAGACCATCGCGCCTGTGAACAACCACTGCAGGTGAATACGCTCACCTGCCGCAAGCGGCTGCAGACTGGCCAGCAGCGCCACACCAGAGGTCTCCGCCCGCTCGTCGGCGAGGGGCAACATGTGACTCGTCGTCCTCAGCTCGACCGCCCGGCCGAAGAACGAGTTCGTCGACCCGTTGTCGACCCGCTCCAGTCGAATCCCCGGCATCGCCGCCTGCAGCTGCGCCGTTACCGCCTCCAGTTCATTGGCACGAACACTCAGTAGGTGTTCGACGCCGCTCGCGTCCGCCATGACGTCCAGCAGTAACGCCGACCGGTCGAGGACGCCGCGGGTGCGTGACGGCAACCCAGCCAACCACGCAGCGACCTGGTCGACGGTCACGCCCCGCGGGAACCGCAGACGCGCCGTCACCAGGTCATGTCGCCATACGTGCGCCTCGCAGAGGCGGGCGGCAACCACGACGCCCGCGACGAAGACCATGCCGGTGGTCAACAGGATCACGACGCTCACGCCGCTCGCTCCTGTTGGTCCCGGCCTTCCTCCTCGTCCGCGCGCTGGGCCTCGGCCGCCAGCGCTACGATCGCCGCTGCAAAGCGACGCAGATCGATCGATTCGCGCCAGACCGGCCGCAGCCGAATGTCTCGTCTGCTCACCGTAGTCCCTCCTTGGTTTTTCTCTGATTGGCACGCTTCGCACCGTCCGCTGGCGCTCCCCAGTTCGGCGCGTTCTGACGCATGCCCCTACTTGTCCTTATGCCGAGTTTTGACGGGCGCGTCAATACCCGGCTCGTTGTGGAATGAACGACAAAGGCCGTGGCGTTCACCACGGTCCCCGACGTCCGCTCACAACATGGAGCACCAGCGCCCCGAGGAGCGTGCAGATGACCAGCGGCAACACGACCGGACGAAGCAGCTCCCACGCCAACCGTGCTGCTGCGGCCACAACCAGCACCGTGACCGCAGCTTTGGTGACGTCGTGCAGCACTACGGCTCCACGATCTCGTCGGATGCCCCGGGGTACGGCAACTCCCGAAACCGCGCGGTGTTCGCGTACTCGACCATCTGGCTGATGGTCTCCCGCTTGATGGACTTGATCCGCGTGTCCGCCATCGCCAAGATCGCCAGCTCGTCGTCCGTTGACCGCGCGGTGAAGACGATCGCGACCAGCGGCAGACAGACCAGCAGAGCACCCACGAAAACGCCGAGCAGGAAGATCACGATCCCACACTCCTTCCTGACCGCAGCACCACTTCGGCTATTGACGCCACGCCGCAGTCGGCGATCTGCTTCAACCGCTCGCCGGACTGCGGGCTGCGCGCGAACAGCAGTGCCTCGATCTCCGAGATCTGTGAGACCTCCATCAGCGCGCCCTGCGTGATGGTGCTGACCGCGTCGACCTTGGCCAGTTCACGAGCCGCGATGACGGCGCCAGCTGCTCGCGCCGACGCAACCTCACGAGCGAGCATCCGCTCGACACGCGTCGGCAGCAGGGTGCCGCCGGCAGGGACAAGAGACTTCGACATCAGGCCGCCTCCTTTCCGAACATCCCAGTGTTACGGCGCCGAGCACGCTGCACGGACAAGGGCGACTCCTCCAGTGGGACCGCTCCGCCGTCATCCGCCCAGCGATCCAGTTCAATCGCCCAGCCCCGATCGCGGACGTACCGAGCGTCTGAACGCTCGATCGACCGCCTCGTGTGGTCCGTCATCTATTCCTCCGATCTCTCCGGGACACCGGCAACTGCAACACGCCGCCCATGCCCCTGATTGCTTGAGAAGGAGGATCTGTGGTGCCAGTGGGGAGAAACGGGTGCCAGACTGGGGTAGTTGACCGAGCCGGCCAAACCCGACCCCCGAGCCCTAGCCGCCGAGTTGGCGGGACTCACACGCAGCGGCGCCACCACGGAAGCACTCCGCGACTGTCCCGCGCTGCTGTCGCTCCAACTCGTCGCCGCGAAGTCCGCGAGCACTGACAACGCTGACCTCGCCGTGGCCGCGAGCATCGTGCTCCGAGAGGCCTGCGCCAGCGTCGACGAACAGCAGCACGGACCCGCCGCCGTTGTGCTCGCACTCGCCCAAGGCACACGCGGAAGCCTCCTCAAAGACAGACGACGGCAAGCAGCCAACGCACTCAATGTGTCGGACGAACACTTCAGGAAGAATCGGGAGGAACTGCTCCTCGAAGCAGTGGCCGACGAGATCTACGCCGCCGATAGCGCCTACCGCCTTCGGCATCGTCACCGGACGGAACGACAGCGGGAGCCGATTGACTCACGACTCGGCATCGACTGGCGCGCCCAGCACCAGAGCTACCGCCGAATCTGGACGCCCATCACGGGCGTCCGCAACGACCTACCGTTCCTCGTCGAGTACCTGCAGGACGAAGACCAGTACTACGACGAGATCTGTGACCGGCTCTGCAGCATCTCGTGGCACTACGCACGGTTCAGCACCGCGCTGGAGCAGTTCGTAGAGGAACAAGGCGGACTCTGGCTGCTCGCCGATATGGAGACAGAGATCGCCGCAGCTGACGCCGTCTACCGGCTCGTCACGCTCGCACCGCTCGGTGCGATGGACATCTCATGGCTCCGCCAGCTCCTCGCCGAAGCCACGAACCACGAGCTAGAGCCGTTCAGCGACCTCCTGATCGAGGCAGGCGAACGACGACGCGAGCTGATGGGGTGCTGGGTGCGGTGGGCATCCGAGTGCGACTGCCGGTCAGCCGACGAGCCGCGATGCGACCGGCACCGGTGGGAGGCAGCGGCGGACGAGTTCATCCGGCTGATCGATGAGGATTGGTATCGGGTGGCGGATTGGTACCGGCGGATCCAGACTTGCTTCCGGCCTCCGCCCGGTTCAGCGGCCTCCATGCTCTAAGATGGGTCGCCTTGCACTTCAAGGTTCGAAGCGACATGCCTACCATTCCCTCTGCTCAGTCATTCATTCCGCGCCTACGCATCTGCGCACGCCATTTCGTCGGAGGATTGTGCATCTCTATGTCTGGCTCATTCGGGGACACTGCCGATCGTCGTCGACTGTCCCTATGAGCTTCGCCCTCCATCGACAGGGGCACCGAAAGCAGGTATACGACCTTGTCGGGCGGATTGCTTCTGCCGAAAAGGTCACTGTAGTTCTCGGTGCGGGGGCCTCGGTTGAGGCTGGCCTTCCGGACTGGAATGGACTAGTTACGCAGGCGCTGTCGACAGCATCCCAGCACCTATTCGCAGATGACGCTATTTCTGCAGGCGAATGGCGAGACGCTGTACTCAGGACGGAAACGCTCCCAGGGGCTTTGAGTGTGGCCAGTTCGGTGCTACAGGATGCCTACGACGCATTACTCCCCGACTGGATTTATGGCCCGGACCGCCTCACTTGCTCGAAAGTGCCTGGCCCCATCCTGCGGGCAGTCGCGGAACTAGCATATGTCTATGGCACTTCTCTCAGAATCGCAACTACAAACTATGACCTCTTGATTGAGAAGGCCTTGGTCGAAGACGATCGGATCACACTGGCACCCTACGCTCAGTATGGTTACAGCCAGAAGCGCCCCGATGGCCTCTCTGTCTGCCATCTCCACGGCTACGTAAGCGAAGACGGCAAGGAAGACCCAGCCCATCCCCTCTCTACGGATGCCCACTACCACGAGAGTAGTCGACCATCATCTTGGCAGACAGCCTACTTTGACGAAGCGCTGTCCGATAGCACGTGTCTGTTCCTCGGGACCAGCCTTCTAGACCAAGACGTTCGCGGATTTCTTGCTCGCTCGGACAAGCGCAACGGCCCACGGCCAGCAGTCATCTTCGTACGCGAAGACAGCCTTAAGATATCCGATTCTGCTCGCAGGAAGTTCGAGGATCGACTACGCGATCGCTGGGTCTCGCAGGGCGTCGACGCGTTCTTCCTTGACTATTTTGGCGATGTGTCCATCTTTCTCCGTGAGCTCGCCTTTGCACGCGCACAGCCAGGCGGTGATAGACAGACTCCCTACGTGAGCTTGTTTGAGCGCTCTGCGCAGTGGATCGAAGCATTTGATAGGGAAGTTCTCGGACTCGACAAGGTTGACGACGGCTTTCTCCGCCTTCAAGGATCGCTGAGCCGGGATCTAAGGAAGGTTCTGAAGCAGTGCGAAGACGACATAGCTCAGCGCTACGCTAACTTCAGTTTGGATGCGCGCGCCTTATCGGTGTGGATATGCACTAGCGATGGCAAGCGAATGAGACGCGCCGTAATGAGCGATCGCTTTCAGGTCGATCCGAGCACAATGGACAATTTTCCTTTCCACGGCGGCCATCAGCCCCCAGCCCTCTTGGCAAGGCGCGCGAACCGCCGACACGAGAAGGCATATGACCCTGGCTCTAAGACGCGCTGGCACTATGCGGTGGCAGTCCCGCTAGATATTGCAACCGATGGAGGCCGGCTTCCCGTCGCTGCGCTGACGCTCGGAGTGAGATGCACCGACCATCTTGATCTCGACGCTTGCAGAGCATTGGTTGATGCGTGTGCTGCGAGCTTGCTTCGTCAGTCGTTCTTGACACAATCCGTCGATCGAGTGCTACAATGAAGGTCGTAATGGGAGACATGGCATGGAAGCCAACAACTCGGCTATGGAGGAGCCTCCGATGAGTGAAACGCTTGGACCGTATCTCATCCGAGGCGCCCGCGGACCTGTTCCGAATCCCGATCTTCAGGCTGTACGCAGGATCTTGTACCTGTCTGATAGTGAAGATGATCATAAGCAGGCCGACATACTCGGTGTTCTGGACGAACTTGCGGATGAGATTCGAGAGGAGCGCCTAAGGCAAGGGGCAAAGCCGCGGGATAAGCACGAGCAGTAGGGATGCTGCTGGGCGTGGTATCGACAGAAGTGCGCCGCCCTACTCGAGGCACGGATCGGCTCCGATCTGTCACCTGACACAGTCTGAACCGACTAGGCATACGCACCTACTCAACTAAGCGCAGGCTTGGTGGAACGGGAGTACCAGCCGGGCGTCCTGTGTCTCCACTCGGAAGCTGTGCGAGACCGAAAGTCAGCGACCGAATCTCGCTGACGGGCACGGAGAGCACCTCGGCGATTGCCTTCAGCTCAGTGCCAGTCTCGGCCAGGTCGGCGAGCACAAGTTCGAGAAGACGGGAGCTTTCACGAGGCAGTCTGTCGGGTTCCTGCGTGCGCCAGCCCCGAGCCCCCAGCTGCTGGAAGATCAAGCGGTAGTTCCAGTCCGAAAGAAGACCCAGGCGGTGGAGGCGCACTGCCGCTGCGGCGATCGACACTCCCCACTGCTTCTTGATGGCCAAGGCTGTGCTGAGGGTCACCGGACCAGATACAGCCGCCACCGTTGCATTGGCGGGCATGAGGAACGCCGAAGCGAAGTCGTTGGCTTCGCGTTCCGCATCCTTGTTCCGTGAGAGCTGCTCGCGCCGGTGAAGGACGAGGTGACCGAGTTCGTGGGCGGCATCGAAGCGGCTGCGTTCTCCGCTCTTGATGGTGTTCAGGAAGACGAACGGAACCGCTCCATCCCACATGCAGAACGCATCCATCTCGGTGCACTCCTCGACGAGGGAGAACACACGAACACCATGAGCTTCCAGCAACTGGACCATGTTGAGGATCGGTCCTTGTCCCAGCCCCCACGCTCGACGGACAGCTTCGGCAGCTTGCTCGGGTGAGGCGCCCGTGTGTTCGGGAATGACTGGTACGGGGAGTTCGTACTCCTTCTCCATCCACCGAGACAGCATCCTCGCCACCGATGCCGCCGCTAACGCGGCGTCCCGATCACGGGCGCGGAGACGACTCAAAGAGCGGAAGCTGACCGCATCGGGCTCGACCGGTTCTAGGTCCGGCAAGTAGAAGAAGTCCTCCGGAAACCGGAGCGCACGAGCGATGGCGCTCACCATCTCGCCGGTCGGCGTCTCTTTCCCCGACTGGAACTGCGAGATGCGAGTGGCAGACGAGCCCACGCGCTCGGCGAGTTCCTTGAGTGTCATTCGGCGGCGAGCGCGGGCAACGCCTAGACGTGATGGAGCGAACTCATTCGTCGTCATGACTTTCGGCGGCGCACGTGAATGGCGGGCGTCGGCGTGGGGACCGGAACGGCGGTAATACTGCCGCCACCCGTGATGTCCGTGTCAGGAAGGAGGATGCGCTTGTACCACTCCGTGATCCGCCGACTTTGGTCGTGCCCAGACGGAATGGATAATTCAGCCCTGACGACACCCTTCGCCTTGTCAAAGAAGTGGAGCAGCGCATAGTTGACGGGCCCGACCACCTGCGCCGGCATCGCACCTCGCAGCTCGGGAATGACCAGCTGCGGCTGGACGATGTCCTGCCTTGCCTGCCGAAGCCCTTCGCCGCCACGCGGGTAGCGCGAGTGGGGCATCACATCGGGAATGCCAGTGGCCTCGTCGCCCGCCATGACGTTGATCCGCCAGAGCCCGTTCGGCGAGACAGTCCACTCCATGTTCCTCTCACGCTCGGCATACCACCCATTCGACCTCGTCTGGTGGCGTACACCAGCAACCACCCACATGTACATCAACTGCCCCATTGACCCCAGAGGGTGATCGTCGTCAAGCTCCATGGCCTGCGCCGCGGCAAGGGCAAGGGGCTCCTGCAACTGCGACGGGACGAGACCGAGGCCGGCCAGATGCTCAATGGCGCTGCCGCCGGAGACCTCTACGAATGCGTGGTCAGAAGAATCCATGCGCCGGAGGGTAGCACCCCTCTCGGATGACGTCGAAAAATTTTCGGACGGATGGTTCCGCGCATCCCGCATGTTACAATCGTTACAAGTATGCAGGATCTCATTTCGCGGCTCCACCGGCTGAAGACCATCCTCGCCAGCTTGGTGCTTACCACCGCTGGCGGTGTTCTGATTGCCCTCGGTCGGGGCTCTCTTGGAGAGGGGTGGGCGTCTTGGCTGCCGTGGCAGGAGCTTGGCTCCATCCTAATTGGCGCCGGCGTCCTCGGGATCTGGCTCGACCAGTACTTTCGCCGCGAAGAGCAGGCCAGCCGCGACCTCCAGCTCCGCACGATCCTGCGTGATGAGGCTCCCGCCATGCGGGATGCCGTGCTTGACGCGTTTGCGGCCAACCGGGAAGACCTGATCCGCGTTGCGACCCCTGAGACGCTTGATCAGATCGCCGAGAACACACTCGCTCTCCGCCTCGGGGACGAACAGTTCGCCAACGAGGTGTTCTCCTCCATCCATCATCAAGCTGTGCTCGCCACAGAGCGCTGGTTCGATGCCTCGGTCTCGATCGATCTCGCACCGATGCCGTCGGCTCCGGAGTTCTTCTCGGTCACGACTCGGTGGGAGTACACCACTACGCCGGCGCATGCACAGCGGCAGTTCGTCTGCTTGTCCGATCGGACGGAGTATGCGGAGCTTGCGCAGGCTCGCTCCGGCGCCTCGGCGTGGTTCTTCAAACCAGACGACCGATTCTCAGCCAGCGATCGCGACGCCTTCGAGCTGGTTCAGTTCACCGTCGACGGCCAAGAGCGGCCGATTCGACGTTCCAGCCGCAAGGACTGCCAGGCGTACACGGTCACCATCGGCGAGGAATACGGTGACGAACCAGTCACCGTCTCCTACACACTGCGGACGGTCACGCGGACAACCGGCCACGTCTTGTTCTTTGAGGTCGAGCAACCGACACGCGATCTCTCCTTCGATCTGGATTACACGGGCTGCGGCATCGAGCGCATCAGCGCGCTGGATCTCGTTCCATCTATCCGACCGACCCGCATCGAACACACACCCGACGAGGTGCTGCCGAAGGGCGTTCGCGTCGAGATTGACGGCTGGACATTCCCGCGTTCGGGCGTCGCTTTTGTCTGGACACTTGCATCCGAGGTGGCGAAGTCTCCGCTACCCCCCCCAACAGCTCCTTCCGCCGCTTCGCGCCGCTGATACCGAGGCGGCGCCTCGCCACCGTCTAACCGGGAGACGCCACCGCTCGGAGGCTCTAGCTGCTCACTGTGTACGAGCAGCTAGACCTGCTTGGATCAGACGATCAGCCGTTGCCTCCACCCATGGGGATCACCTCCTCTCCGCGGTCGGGATCCATACCCCGAATGATACTCATAGTCTCTGTACTGATCGTCATCGCGGTCGCAGACTTGAGCGCGATGGCCGAGAAGCTCTCAGCGGCGACGATCCAGCTCGGCGAGCGCGTCCGCACGCGGCGCCAGGAGCTTGGCCTGAACCGAGAGGAACTGGCTGCGCGCGCCAAGGTGCACTGGACCTATGTCGGTCAGGTCGAACGCGGCGAACGCAACCTCTCCCTCCGCAACATCACCCGTCTCGCCGCCGCGCTTGACGAGGATCCCAGCGCCCTCGTCGCCGGCTTACCCGCGTGGTAGCCAGCCCGTCCAGTGTCCCTGTTTCAGCCTCCTGAAAACTGCCTGCTAATAGCGCA
Organism: uncultured Bifidobacteriaceae bacterium; assembly: GCA_964531025.1. Lineage (GTDB taxonomy): Bacteria > Actinomycetota > Thermoleophilia > Miltoncostaeales > Miltoncostaeaceae > CALMEC01. The sequence goes on from CAZHDY010000004.1 coordinate 114,441, forward strand.
GAAATAGATGCCGTGGTAAAATCAAGATATGCGTAGCCATGAATCCATCAGCCACGAGCTTGGATCACAGCCGACAGAAGCCGAAGTAAAGGCAGAGCGGCTGCGGGCTTTTCTTGGGAGCGTGGAAGAGGATGACGCTGAGCTGGTTGCCTACTGGCGATCAGCCTCATCCGCCGAGCATGCCGCAGCCATGATCGATCTCGCGAACTACGCCGAGCGGATGGCGGAGCAGACCGGCCTCCACAAGGACACCGATGAGATGTTCCCGAACCTTGCAGCCATGAGGGGTGGCGGTAGCCGCTAGGCCATGGGTGAAGACAGCGCGCCCGCTGCTGAGGCACCACGTGAGCCAACGTGGGGCGAGAAGGTCATCCGGCTGAGCAGCGAACTGACCGCTCAAGGCGTCCCTTTCGCGTTTGGTGGGGCCATCGCCCTCAACTACCACCGCGATCCACGGTCGACCGTGGACATCGACATCAACATCTTCCTCGCGCCCGAGGACCACGACACCGTCGTCAGCGCGCTCGATCGCCTCTACGCCCTCTCCGATAGCGGCGCCATTGACGCGAGACTCTCTGAGCGCGGCCAGACCCGCACGCAGTGGGGCCGAACCCACGTCGATCTGTTCTTCGCCAACACGGATTTCCACGCCTCCATGGCGCAGCGAGTCGTCTACGAGCAGTTCGACGATACGGCCATTCCCGTGCTCTCGATCGAGGATCTCCTCGTCTGCAAAGCCCTCTTCAATCGGCCAAAGGACTGGATCGACATCGAAGCCGTCGCCGCCAACAAACACGACAACATCGACCGCCCATACATCGAACACTGGCTCGGCCAGTTCCTCTCATACGACGACCCCCGCCTCAGCCGCCTCCGCGACGCACTTGAGCCAAAGCTATAGGCACCGCACAAGCCGCACCAAGACTCAAGCGCCTTCGGGCTGCTCGGTCGAGGTCTCGGTTGACAGGCGATCTGTCAGATCCCGCAAAAAGAGGTTGACCTGTTGCTCCATCAGTCCCGCCCGTTCGGTACTCAAAGACTCGTGCTTACCGTGCGCCGCGTCATTCCTCAACCCAGCCATCTGTTCAACCTCCTTCATGTCCTGCGGAGTTAGCCAGTCGGCGGTCCTGAGGGCTTTCGCATAGTTGTTGATGCCAGGCCGACCATTGACCTTTAGCCCCAGTTCTTCGACCGCGGAGCGCAGAGCGATCTCCAAGGCCGCCCCGGCCAGCACAATCGGCGCAGCGGGATGCACGCGTTTGTCATCGTTGAGCGCTCTGACTTGCCCCATGAGATCAGTGGATGCGACCTCACGCACGCCAGCCGTCTCGGCGATACGCGGCCGAACTTGGCCGGACTTAACCTGACCGATCCACTCGCGCAAGACATCGCCAATGGCGCGGGCACCGCTCTCCATCGACTGGCGTTCGCCCTTCGAATCGAACACAGCCTGTGCGCCTGTGACCCAACGAGAACCGCTACCCGCAAAGCGTTCGAGGAACGCCAAGGCAGCGATTGCACGGGCACGAATCCGCGCTTTTCCATCAACCTCGTCGGCCGTCCACCAGCCTGCGCCGAAGTCGCCCCTCTCCCAGTGCATTTCCTGTTCAAGAGCCGTGGCGTGTTCCTCTGCCCATTGGAGGATCTGGTCTGTTGTCGATTCCATCACGCCATCGTATCGATGCCATGCACAAGATCTGCTGACTCGGCCGTCGTCATCATCGACCACGCGCTGACACGGCCCCCTGTGTCCCAGGCCGGCAAACTCATCTTGTGATACGCCTCTGGCTGCTTGACCTTTGATCCGCAGGGCGAGACTTCCAGCCTGATTCAACGTTCCAGGCTCGTTCTGTTCGAGTAGGGTCGATCATGCGTTTGTCCGTCACGGTCTAGTCAGTTTCGGTTTGGTCATCCAGACGAATGAGAACCAGGCCTCCGAGCCCATCGAAGGCGCCTGGCATGAGACCTTCGAGGTCAGGACCGAGTAAGGTCATCGGCTCAACGTAGCTGGGAAGGGCCCGACGAAGTGGGGCGAGCACATGCTCAAAGTACGGCACATTCCAGTGTCCACGATCGGCGGGCACACGATCGAAGATTGGCCCCGACTGGTCTTCATCAACCTGCTGCAGGTCCATCGGAGGATCGGCGACCGTCTGAAACTGCCCCAGACGGATGGCCAATACCTTGTCGATCATCTTTCGGGTAACTGCCCGAACCCCTGTTTGTGTCGTCGTGAGAAAGTCCGTGAGCTCGGGGGACATTTGCTGCTTCAGCGGCCCGAGAAGCGGCGCAACCGCGTCGGAGGCGTTCATCGCATCCTCAAGCGCAATAGAGCGGTCGTAGACCGATTCCAGTGGGTCCCCGAGCAACCGATCAGCAAGCAGTGCAGGCATGAGCGATACGGAGCGCTTGACACAGGAGAGGCAACGGCCACGTTGGTGTTCAGGGCATGGCGTCCGACCGCGATAGCGACTGGCCCCAAGATAGAGCGCATACACGGGGAGTAATCCCAGATGCTGAGCTACCCCTAAGAGAGTTGCTCGCTGGCGGCCTGTCCGCCCTGGATAGTCGAAGTTGAACTCCCAGCGGTCGCCACGCACACTCATCCGCTTGGCCTGCACGAGCATCCCATAGGCGGCGCTGCTGTCGCTCCACCACCAGATCCAATCAGCCCCACTGAGAGCCTCAGCGTGCCGAGTGAAGGGCACGACGGTGACAGCGTCGGCCGCCTTGGCGATGACGATCTCCGAAACGGTCTCCTCACTCCAACGCAGAGAGGCCCTCTCGCTCGCGTCCATGTGCCGTACGGCGTGAATGCGGGCCTGCCTGAAAGCTCCGCGAGCGTCGTTCACCATTTCATTTCACTAGACCAGCCACTGCGACGAACATTACGCTCTACGCTCGCCGAACACGGCTTCGCGGCATCAGGCTGGGCCTAGGATACCTAGGAGATTTCTTGCCACCGTTTAAATGCCTCGACGTCAGAGAGCGAGAGGCGGAACCATTCTCCATCCACCCGCTTACGGGCGAAACGCTTGCGCCAGTAGGCCTCGACGCCTGATGGGTCGTCGGTCTTGATCTCATGGATCGTCGTTTCGATCACTGCCGCAGCACTGAGTTCCACACGTTGCTCGGTCCCGAGCTTTGAGCGGCCGATCCTAAACTCTCCTAGATGCCCGCTAATCAGGCGGACCACGCCGACGGGCAACCCATCAGCTTCTCCATCGAAGTTCGGATCCATAGCCTCTTGATCGTCGTCCGACTGCGGCCTTGGTCTCTCCTCCAGATGAAGGTTCGACAGGAGATGAACCTCCCGGGCTTCCCATCGATGAATCGCGTCTTGCAGAGCATTCGAAGCTTGGTTGATAGCCGCGAGCGCTAAGTCGCGACTTCTATCTGTCGCACCATCAGCGACTGCGAACTCCATCTGGTGATAGGCGCTTGCCGTCTGAAGGAAGGCAACATTGTCCACAAACCGCGTCAGATCATGGCGATGCGCATCCCAAGACCCAAAAATCGGATCGTAGGCCGAAGGGATACGCTTTCCGCTCGAAGGAGCCATTTCGATCCTCGCCTGAAGCGCGATCTGGTTCCGCTCCAGTTCGACGACGATGATCTTCGCGGCCGCAAAGCCATCCTCACTCTGTTGTCGCCGCGCCATGCACTGACCGACGTAGGCGCTGGCAACTCCGCCTACAATCGCACCTCCCGCACCCGCGATCGCCGTGATCCACTCCGCGTCCACGCGAGGAGCCTGCCAGATTGCACGGCGCCCAGGCAGCCAAGTGAACCGCCAGCCGACGACTCTGACTCCCCCGAATTCCGTCTTACTTCTTGGGGTCGTTCAACTTCAACTTGAACTCAGCCAGGTGTACCTGACGCACCCCAGATGCGGGCCTCGACCCGGCAACCCGCCGGTCGAGGGCCAAGACCGGTCCGGAATCGCGAAGGGCAGATCGCTACACCGACCTGTGGGCGATAAGAGCAGCCGCCACGTTCTCTACGCCATCCCGCACCCAAGAGTCGCTCAGGGTTCCGTCGTCGTCAAAGCGATCATGGACCCGCGATACGGAGATCGTCTCATCGACGACCACGGCACCTGCACGCTCGAGGATGCGCTGAGCATCCGCGATCGCGCCCCGCGCACCACCCGGACCCGGGCTGGCGCCGATGACGGCGACACTCTTTCCTCGTAAGACACTCGTGGCCCGCGGGCGCGACGCCCAGTCGATTGCGTTCTTCAACTGTCCGGGAACCGACCCGTTGTATTCGGGCGTCGCCACCAGTACGGCGTTCGCACCCGCGATGCGTGCTCTCAGATCTCGCACCGCGTGGCCGGCCGTCACCTCGTCGTCCTCGTCGAACGGCGGGATCTGCTTCAGTCGCTCGAACGAATCGGCCACGCACCGAGATCCCAGCACCTCGCGGGCGACGTCCATGAGCCGCCGGTTGACCGAGTCACGCCGAAGACTCCCGACGAGGCACAGGATCCGTAGGTCGCCGGTGTGATCGTCGTTCATCATCCGCTCCCTTTTTGTTGACACCATCACCTATTTATGTGACATCGTCACACACTTAGGTGATGATGTCAACAAGCGCACGCTAGGGTGGGTCGATGAGCGAGGAGCCGATATCGGAGATGCCGACAGTTCCTCAGGTGCTGGGACGCCTGCGGATCGCACTCAACGCGAGCTTCTCCCGCGCCAGCCGCGAAGTCGGACTCACTCCGCAACAGGCCGAGCTCCTGTGTTTTCTGTTCGCGCCGCGATCGATCGGCGAGCTGGCCGGGCTACTGCACTGTGATCGCTCGAATGTGAGCCACCTCGTCGACCGGGCTACCGCACGTGACCTACTCCGACGGGAACCCGACAACGAAGACGGTCGAGTCAGCCGGGTCGCGCTCACCGACGAGGGATACGCCCTCGCATCGAGCTTTATTCGGCGTCTGGAGCGCCTCACCCACGATCTGCGCGCGGGCTGGACATCCGAGCGCACGACGGATGCCACAGCCCTCCTCGCCGAGATCGCCGAGACTCTGGAGGATCCGACCAGCTGACCGTCGTCGAGGCCGCACCCTCGGGGACCGGCTCCTCACTCACGCCGCTCTGTGGCGCCACGCTCACCGAGTGGAGCGAGAAGGTTTCTCAGACTGAGAGTGAGTTGACGGCCAACGGCGTTCCTTTCGCCTTTGGAGCAGCGTGGTCCGGTCGACTCAACTCTCTCGGAATACGGCCACCACGTCACTGCGGTGGGTCGTCGTCGATCGCGACGAGTGCCAGGCCGAACCAGGCGAACAGAATCATCCAGACGCCGATCCCGACGCGGCCTGCCTCCATGGATCCCATGAGCGACGGGACCAGGGCCACGAAAACGTAGGCGCCGATGGCCAACGGAAGCCACCGGCCAGCGCCGGGCAGTAGTCGGTCTCGCGCGAGGCCGACCCCGGCGACGATCCATCCCAGTCCGATCGCGATGACCGGGAGGCCGTACGACATGTCGACCGCGTCTGCGATATCGCTCCCGACGAGCGCGTTGCGCGCGGTGATCGCAAACAGCTCGCACACCGTCAACCCGGCCATACCGACGAGACCAAGCACCAAGCCGGCCCGAGAGAATCTGCTCGACGTCGGCCAGGCGAGATGGGTCAGCACATACATACCGGCGATCAAGCCGAGGTGCTGGACCGCGAACCACGACTGCGCCACGGCATAGGACGTCCCCCCGAACGGGTAGCTGTAATGGGTGTCCGCCACCTCGGGCGACCACACGATGATGGCGATGCCAGAAGCGGCGCCGAGGACACCGGCAACGGCGGTCGCCCAGCCGGCTGTGCGGATGCGCATGGCCTATCCCCTGAACCAGCGCCGGGTTCTCAGTTGGGCGACCGCTATGACGACGGCCACGACACCGTACGAGACACGCAGACCGGTGTCATCAGAACCGTCACCGACAGCGGCCACGGAGGCGATCGTCGCGACCTCGATCCAGACCGCCCACCACGCCCACGTGAGTCGCTGGGGATAGCCGTTGATCAGGACGAGCACCGCGATCGCGTTCATGCCGGCGAAGCCACAGAAGAGGACCGGGTCGTCGAGCACGAAGATCAGGACCGCGTGGTTCACCGCCAACAGCGCGGACAAGCCGACGATAAGCCACCACGAGATACGTGTAGTACGTGTCATGGCGCCATCCTCACCGGGATTCGCGGTGCTTGTCGTCCGTGGAAACACGTAATTCCACTGCCTTATGATTCCGGCATGGACGAATGGGTGGTGCAGGCACGCGAGTTGTGCGCCGCCGGGCGAGTGGACGAGGCCATCACCCTCGTGGCAGCCATCGCCGGAGAGACCGACGACGAGGAGGTGCTCGTCCTCGTCGCCGAGCTGGTGCCGCGGCCGGTCGATCCGGTGGCTCGGGGACGTCTGCATCTGGCCATCGCGCAGGCGGCCGATCGCGTGCGATCGCCCGCGCTCAAGAAGAGGATCGGGCTCCGACTCGACGATACCGTCGACCACTTTCGACCGACGGGTGCACTGTCGTCGTCGCGGATGGACGAGCTCGCGGTCACCGGGGACCGGGCAGCTGCACTCGATGCGATCGCCGCCCTGTCCTGTGAGGCCTCCGGCGCTCTCGACAGATCGCGCCTCCACCTGTTGGTGGCCGCTCAGGCGTTCATGGACGGACGGTTCGACACCGCTCTGGAGCACGTCGACCTGGCCCTCGCCCTCGGCTCCCCAGGCAGCGACGCCTTCTATCTCGCTCCGGTCTTTCGATCGGCGGTCTCTCGTATGACCGGATCAGGGGTCGAGGCGATGATTCCGATCGTCCGAGAAGCGGTCGAGAGACTTCCCTTCGCAGCCAGGACCTGGCTCGCCCTGATGCTGAAGTCGGCTGGCGAGCGAGTCGAGTGCGCCAGGCTGTGGGAGGCCCTCGCCTCACACGTTGACGAGGTTCCGCAGGAGGCCGCCGAGTTCCTGGTCGCCGGTGTCGACCATGCGGAGTTGTGCGCATGGCTCGATGACCGACAGACGGCGGAGCGCGTCTACAACCGCCTCACACCCCACGCCCACCTCCACGCTGTCGGCCATGCGACCGGACCCTACGGAGGTCCTGTCGAGCTGGCGCTCGGGCGACTCGCGCGCGTGCTCGGTCGGGTCGACGTCGCTCGAGGGCACCTGCGGCGCGCGGTAGCCACCTGCCGATCGATCCACGTCCCGGCGTACGAGGCCTTCGCCCTCGTCGAACTGGCGAAGGTCGAGGGACTCAGAACACGCGCCCGCGCCGACGCCATTCGCGAGGCTCGCCGACTCGCCGGGAGTCTCGGGCTCAATCCGTTGGCCGAGGAGCTTGACGCCCTCGAAGCCGTTACCCCCGTCGGCCCGTTGACCCCGCGGGAGTCCGAGATCGCCGATCTGGTCGGTACCGGCATGACCAACGCCCAGATCGCCGAGAGGCTGTTCCTCTCCGAACGCACCGTCGAGACGCATGTCAGCAGGTCGATGCTCAAGCTCGGCGTGACGTCGCGGACCGCCATGGCGGCAGCCCTGCGGCCTTGACCAGAAGCACGTCGTTCACTGCCAACAGCACCGCCTGGTATCCGGTGGCGAGAGCGTGGCCTGTGACCGGTCGATCGTGCTCTCCCCAGCCTCGACTCAACCAGAGAAGCGGGCAGCCAAGTTACTCATCAGCTCGGTGTGGATGCGCCCCAGTCCCTTCGGGGCGAAGGTGCGCTCGAAGAAGCCACCGATCCCGCCGGCACCCGTCCACGTCGTGGTCACGGTGACCGAACTCACCGCACCGTTTGGCGCCACGTGAAAGGTCGTCACCATCGACGAGTTCCGGTCCTTCTCGACCACGCTGTCGGAGGTGGTGGTGACATCGGCGAGGACGTGGCGAACGCGCTTCTTGGTGGCGTGAAGCTGCCAGACGACCACGGTCCCGGTACCGACGCCACCCTCCTGTACCGCGTAGTCGGTGTACTCGGCCGGCAGGATTGCCGGACGGACGGTCGCATAGTCCGCGAGCGCGGCCAGCACCTCGTCCGGAGCGGCAGGAATCGTGGCTTCGGTGGTAGCGGTGACGGTTCCCATGTGTGGTGCTCCTCGGTGTCGGCGTCGGTCGGTGTCGGGATGAGCTCGCTCCACGGGTCATCCCGGACCCCACGGACCACCGATCGGAGGGTGGCGCCGCGGCGGACGAGACGGTACCCGACATCGACGGTGAAGTCTCGCGTCAACGGTGGCAGCCTGCCCGGATGCGCCGCGCAACGGCGACGGGAGCGACGATGTGGGAACCGACGGGGCATACGCACCGCAATCGGCTCTCTGACAGAAACATGCTGTTTCGGTCCGCCGGCCGCTGGTACGATCCTCCGCCATGAACACAGAACCGGACTCCACCACCCCTCGGAACCATCGCAGCAGGGGTGCGCGGCTGTCCGGCATGCTCGCCGGCGGGGCGGCCGTCCTGCTGATCGCGAGCCCATACGCGGTCGGGGCGTCGATAAGCGCACCGACGCCCGAGTCACTGGCGAAGAACCGCCCCGTCTTCACGATCACGAACACCGGCGTCTGCAATGCCGGGACCCAGGCCAACTGGTTCTACATCTCGAAGACGTCGACCCGCGCCACCCAGGTGGAGAACGGCCTCACGTTCGTGACGTGGCTGGAGAACACCTCGGAGAGCAGGGGAGGACGCTCGACCGGGTTCAACTCGGACCAGAGCAAGCCGGGAAGCGTTTTCGACTTCACCGCGCCTGGACCGGCCTTCACCGCAGGCAAGTACTACTTCCAGATCAGCTACTGGAACATCGTCCCGTCCGGGCTGTCGTGGTCATGCGGACTGACCGCCGGTCAGCCGGGTTCGAAGAACCCCCGGTACGACATCGAGATCCCGTTCTACACCGAGCCGCAGTCCTTCACCATCCCGGTGCAGCTCCGCGCGCCCAAGACCACGGCGATCTACCAGTCCCCCAAGCAGCCCTACATGAATGCCTTCGGGCGGGTCGCGACGAACGCGGGTGCCTACCGCTACACCTGCTCGGTGTTCAAGGGGACGAAGAGGATCACGGCGACGGCCGGCAACAGTTTCCTGGCGACGCCGTCCGCGGCCGCCAAATGGAGCTGTTACAACCTCAGGGTGCCCGAGAAGCTCGACGGCACACGCCTCACGCTGAAGGTCGTGGTGACCGCCAGTAAGAGCAAGACGACCACGACGAGGACGTTCGTGGCGCGCTAGATGGTCGATCCCATGGCCGCGTTGCTGAGGAACGCATCCACGCCAGCAGGGGGCACGCGCCACCCCGCGATATCCGCGGAATCACAGGTCTAACGGTCCTTCGGTGCGTAGTGTGAGATCCATGCTCACCTCACGATCCCCCATCGGCCGCACGGACCTGGCCGTCTCACCCATCTGCCTCGGCGCCAACGTCTTCGGCTGGACCGCCGACGAGGCCACCTCGCACGCCATCCTCGACGCGTACATCGAGATGGGCGGCAACTTCATCGACAGCGCCAACATCTACTCGGCGTGGGTGCCCGGCCTCTCGGGTGGCGAGTCGGAGACGATCATCGGTCGCTGGCTCGCCAAGCGCGGCCGACGCGACGACGTCGTCATCGCCACCAAGGTCGGCAAGGAAGGCGGACCGTTCACGCAGGGGCTCTCTCGCCAGCAGATCCGTGACGGGGTGGAAGGTTCGCTGCAGCGACTGCAGACAGACCACATCGACCTCTACTACTCGCACGAGGACGACCCGGACACTCCGCTGGAGGAAACGGCACAGGCGTTCGACGAGCTCGTCCGCGAGGGGAAGGTGCGCGTGCTCGGGGCATCCAACTTCACTGCAGACCGTCTGCAGGCGGCCCTCGACGTCAGCGCCGCCGAGGGGCTCGCCCGCTACGAGATCCTGCAGCCGCTCTACAGCCTGGTGGAACGCGACTACGAGAACGGGCTCTCGGAGGTCTGTGCGGCGAACGACCTTTCGGTGGCACCGTACTACGCTCTCGCCCGCGGCTTTCTCACCGGCAAGTACCGTCCCGACGACCCGCTGCCCGAGACCCCACGCGCGGTGGCCATCAGCGACCTGTACTTCAACGACAGAGGCTGGAGCGTGGTGCGCGGGCAGGACGTGGTGGCATCGGCCCATGGCGTCACCAACACCGCCGTGGCCCTGGCCTGGCTCCGCGCCAAACCCGGTGTCGTCTCTCCGATCGCCAGCGCTACGAGCGTGGAGCAGGTGGTTGCACTGGCGGAGGCGGCCCGGCTCGATCTGAGCTCCGACGAGGTCGAGTTGCTGGACGCCGCGGGGTCCTGATCGACCGGAGGAGGCCCGCCCGAAACAACGGCTGTCGGGCTGGTCGCATTTCGAGGGACGGCTGCTATCATCCCCCGGCGCGCGAGGGCGGTTAGCTCAGCGGTAGAGCACCTGCCTTACAAGCAGGGGGCCGGCAGTTCAAATCTGTCACCGCCCATGTCACGTGCCATCCCTGGGGGTGTAGCTCAGCTTGGTTAGAGCACTGGACTGTCAATCCAGAGGCCGCGGGTTCGAGTCCCGTCACTCCCGTTTCTCACGAACCCCGCTCCGGCGGGGTTCGTCGTTTCCGCACCCTGCCCATCCCGACACGCGACAATCGGGGTAAGGAATCGGCGCCCGCTGCCACTCACAGGGTGACGAGAGGCGAGCAAAGGACAGACGGTGGCCCACCATCATGGGATGAAGGAACGACGAGCATCGACCGTCGCCACGCCACACGGACCACGTGACGACGCGGCCTGGCGAGCCTCGGTGCTCACTGCCGCGGGGGTCGCGCCCCAAGCCGCGGACGCGATCGCCGGGCACACCGGGATCGACGTGCACGCGCTCGTGTCGCTGGTCGAACGCGGCTGCCCCGTCCATCTCGCGTTGCGACTCGTGCACGACGGGTCGGCGGCAGCATGAGCAGAGAGCACACGACCAGTACGGGTCCGACGACGCACGACGACCAGGCGGCCGCGGTGGCCGACCGCGATCGGTGGCTCGTCCCCCTTGCGGGATCGGGCTCCGATCACGAGCAGGCGGTGCGCGACCTGCACGCGCTCCTGCTGAGAGCGGCACACACCGAGGTCCGACGACGGGCAGCGGCCATGGCATGCGCACATGACGGCGAGCTGAACGACATCGCGACCCAGTCCGCGGACGACGCGCTCGTCACCGTGCTCGCAAAGCTCAGCACGTTCGAGGGCCGCAGCCGGTTCACGACATGGGCGTACAAGTTCGCGGTCAACATCGCCGGCGTGGCCGTGCGACGTCACGCCTGGGCCGATCGGCAGATGCGCGCGCCGGCCGAGGCGCTGGACCGCCTCACCGACATGACCCACGACCCGGCCGCGCGCTCCGAGGAACGCGACGCGCTCCGCCGGATCCGCGATGCGATGACCCATCTGACCGAACACCAGCGCCGAGTCCTGGTACTCCTCGCCGTCGACGGGGTGCCGATCGACGTGCTGGCCGAACGCCTCTCCACCAACCGAAACGCGCTGTACAAGACCCTCCACGATGCGCGGCGCCGACTCCGCGCCGTCCTCGACGAGAGCGAGGTGACCCCATGACCGCACACGGACCCGTGATCTCCGCGTTGCTCGGCCCCCGCGAACCGGAACTCGACTGCGATGCGTGCTTCGACCTGATCGACGAGTACGTCGACCTGATGGTCGCCGGCGAGGATGCCCCGAGCCTTCATCCACGGATGCGAGCACACCTGACCGGGTGTCCGGTCTGCCAAGAGGAGTACGAATCCCTGTACACACTTGTGAGAGAAGGAGAGGCGGCATGAGCACAACGGACCGATTCGACGTCGTCATCGTCGGCGGCGGAGTGGCCGCCGGAGCCTGCGCGTCGACGCTTCGCGAGAAGGGCTTCGAGGGCACCATCGCGGTGGCCTGCGCCGAGCCCTACGCGCCGTACACACGACCGGGCCTCACCAAGAACGTGCTGCGTGGTGAGAAGCCCGAGCACGCCGCCCTGTGGAAGAAGCCGGAGTGGTACGCGGAACACGGGATCGAGGTCCTCATCGGAGCGGCCGCCACCGACCTCGACACGCGCGGACGACAGGTTCGGGTGGCGGGCCGTTCGATCGCCTACGGGAACCTCGTGCTGGCAACGGGAGCCGAGCCCCGCTCGCTGCCGTTCGATGCGAGCGTCGCCGAGCGCGTCCACGTCATCCGCTCGTTCGCGGATGCGCAGGGCGTGCGACCGCATCTGGGCGAGGGGAACAGTTGGCTGGTCATCGGGGGCGGGTTCATCGGTGCGGAGTTCGCCGCAAGCGCACGTCTGACGGGCAGTGACGTGCATCTCGTCATGCCCGAGAAGCACATCCTCCTGGCGCCGTTCGGAGACACCGCGGCCCGGTGGTTCGACCGGCGGCTGCGTGATCAGGGCGTTACCGTCCATGCGGGTGACGGCGTTGAGAGCGTCGAACCGGAGGGCGACGCGCTTCGCGTCCGGTTGACAAGCGGGACCGATCTCACCGTCGACCAGGTCTGTGTCGGGATCGGGGTGGCACCCAACGTCGGCCTCGCGCAGCAGGCCGGTCTGGAGCTGGCCGAGGGCGGCATCGCCACCGACCGATCGCTGCGGACGAGCGCCGACGGTGTCTACGCAGCCGGCGACGTCTGCGCGTACGACAGCGTCCTGCACGGACGACGCGTGCGCATCGAGCACTGGGATGTCGCACGCACCCACGGTGAGCACATCGCCGAGCAGATCGCCGATGGCGAACACCGCGACTACCGGGAGCTTCCGTACTTCTTCGGAACCCTGGGCAAGTGGGCGTTCCTGGAGTACGTCGGGGTCGGCGTCGGTACCGCCATCCCCCGCGGATCATTGGACGGCGACGAAATGAGCATCGCATACCTGGATGAGGACGACGTCCTGGTAGGGCTGCTGACAGTGGGCCGGTCCGACGATCTCGATGCTGCGCGAGTCCTGGTCCCGCAGCGCGCGGCGCTTGACCGCGACGCACTGCGCGACGCCGATCGGACGATCGAATCCACCGTACGAGGAGAGGACGTGACGGCATGAGCACCGCGCACCAGCAGGTTGACGCCGCCCGACTGCCGCAGTCGTGGCGCGATGTGGTGTCACCACCCGACCACATCGTCGAGCGGGCGAAGCATCATCTGCGCGACCATCCTTCGGGCGTGCTCGACACCGACGCGCTCGCACAGTTGGTGGCCGACGTGACCGCCGACCGACTGGCCTGGGAACCGCTGGTCGTGGTCGATCCCGACCGACGCCGCTACCGGCTGGTCTACGAGGACGAGCGCCTCGACCTGTGGGTGCTCAGCTGGATGCCCGGCCAGGCCACGGGACTGCACGATCACGGAACATCGGCGGTGGCGCTGACCGCAGCCCAGGGAAGCGTCATCGAGCGACACCTCGTCATCGGGGACGAGCCCACGCGGCGGATCCTCACCCCCGGCCCCGTCCACACCGGTCGCGGCGGCTACATCCACGCCGTGGGCCACCACGAGGGCTCGCCGGCCGTGACCATCCACGCGTACTCCCCGCCGCTGATCCAGGTGGGCCAGTACCGCGCGGCGGAGGACGGACAGATCTGGCGCGAGATCCAGCACGGCCGGCAGGAACTCCTGGACCACACGATCGACCTGGGGTGAGCCGGGCCCGGCCTCACCGGCGCGTACCCATATGAGGAACACCCCACGGAGTTGAACACCGGGGCACCGTTGCCGACCCTCGCCCGAGGTCGACACCGCCCCGTGTACCGTCCCGGTCAGGGAGGTATCACCCATGAGCGACGCAACACCTCGGGCGCCCCGGCTCCCTCCGCCGTGGTTCATCCACACGGCGTGGCGCGTCCATCGCGCCCTGTACCGGGTGAGTGGTGGACGATTCCTCTGGGCCCCGTCCGACAAGCGCGGGTGGGGAGCGCTCCGCCTGACGGTGGTGGGACGGACGTCCGGCCGACAGCGCAGCGTGATCATCGCCTACCTCGACGACGGCCCGAACCTCATCGCGATCGCGATGAACGGCTGGGGCGAGGGACATCCCGCCTGGTGGCGAAACCTGGAGGCGAACCCGGACGCCGTCATCCGGCTGGCACGTCAGGGGCCGCGTCGCGTACGCGCGCGCCGGGCCGTCGGTGAGGAGCGGGACCGGCTCTGGCAACGCTGGGTGGCCGTCGATCCGACGTTCGAGGCCCATGCGGCCCGGCGATCGACCGACACTCCGATGATCGTCCTCGAACCGCAGGACGAAGTCGGCTGACGAGACACCGAGCCCCCAGTCGTGGCGGCTCGCGGACCTCGACGTCGGCATCCCGACGTCGAGGTCCACACACCCGTGGTTACTGCTCGGAGTCGACCGCCTCGGCGGGGGTCGGTGCGCCGGCGTTGGGGTTGCCCTTCTTCCAGCTCTTGCGGGCAGCCGGCGGGAGGGGCGGCGTTGCCGGAATCGTCGCGGCGTCCTCGGCCACGGCCGGTGTCACCGGGCCGTTGACCACGATCGCGCGCTCACACGATCGGTCCGCGATGTCGTTGGCACGGATGAACGTGACGTCCCACCCGCGACCGCAGTGGATGCGATCGACCGCACCGTCGTCGGCCACGGCCATGATCAGGTCGTTCCCACGTCCCCCGAAGACCATGTCGGCGCCGCCACCCGCCCAGATGCGGTCGTTGCCCCACGATCCGAAGAGGCGGTCGTCGCCACTGCCGCCGACGATGATGTCGTTGCCGTAACCACCGTTGACCACGTCGGCGCCCTGCTGACCCCAGAGGACGTCGTGACCGAGTCCACCGTTGATGACGTCGTCACCCTCGTTGCCCTGGATGCGGTCGCGGCCCGGACCACCGTTCAGCAGATCGTTGCCGGCGCCTCCCGACACGAGATCGTTGCCCTTCCCGGCGCCCACGACGTCGTTGCCGGCGAGAGCTTGGATCTGATCGGCATGTGCCGTGCCGAACAGAGCGTCGCCGTCATCCGTTCCGTTGACGACAGCGGCGGTCGCCATCGATGCCGAAGCCGCAAGACAGGCGATGCCCATCGCGAATCGTCCACGCGTTCCCATCGGTCCCCTCCGTTCAAGTGCTTCTAAGACAGACGGGACCCTGCCAGCGGTGCACCCTCAATGGGTGAGCCCGACGTTCGGTGGGTGTAAATCATTTGCGTGACAACGACATGCCACCGTCATGCTCCGCGGACGGTTCCGCCGCCCCGGGCGGAGGGCGTCGACGCTGCCCGAGCCCGACGTCAGGCTGCCGGCGAGGCGTCCTCCGCCACGTAGTACGCGTCGAGACCATTCGAGCGGCGGCCCCGGCGATTGCGGAACTGGTAGAGCCCGGTAATCCCCAGGAGCAGGACGATCAGCACGAACGCTGTGAGCGCCAGGACCGGGATCGTCACGTAGCCGAACTCCTCGATCCACTTGAACGAGCACGGGATACCCGCCTTGCACTGCGCGGACTCCGACTCGGGGTGGATCTCGACCCAGACATGATGTGCCGAGATGCCGGCCCCGATGATCGGGACGATCATGGCCGCCCAGGTCAGCCACCAGTACTTGAGGATCGCGACGGCCACGAGGACGAAGATCAGCGGGTACATGAAGCCGCGCTCCTGCCAGCACAGGCGACAGGGCACGAAGTCGGCGATCTCGGACATGAAGAGGCTGCCGAACGTCGCGACCGTCGCGACACCCCACGCCAACCACCCTCCGGTACGCCCGATCACCTCGAAGGGGGCGGCCAGCGTCGTCCGCGCCGAGCGGCTCACCGCCGCGGCGACGAGCCCGGCGATGAGAGCCAGGCACAGAACCTGGGCGGCCACGCCGAGCGACGCGAAGAACGAGATACCGAGATCGGTCATTGGGTCATCCTGGGGAGGGCTGGATCACATCCGAACGCGCGCCGAACGGAATGCCGGGCGTCCTGCAGTGCTTCGGCAGGATTCCACACCACCCCAACCCCGCCGAAGCGGGCGGGTGATGATCGTCACGGGGCCGCTCGTGTCAGAGGCCCATCGCGTGGAAGCCGGCATCGACGTACAGCACGTGCCCGCTCACACCGCTGGAGAGATCGGACGCGAGGAACACGGCACTGCCGCCCACCTCCTCCTGGGTGATGGACCGACGCAGCGGCGAGCGCTCGGCCGCCTTGTCCGCCATCTCGAGGAAGCCGGGGATGGATCGCGCCGCCAGGGTGCGGACGGGGCCCGCCGAGATGGCGTTCACCCGGATGCCGCTCTCGCCGAGATCCCAGGCGAGGTAGCGCACGATCGACTCCAGCGTCGACTTCGCCACCCCCATGACGTTGTACCCGGGCACCGCACGCTCGGCGGCCACGTACGACAGCGCCATGATCGAACCGCCGCCGCGCGCCTTCATGAACGGCTCGGCACGACGCGCGAGCGCCGACAGCGAGTAGGCGGAGATGTCCGCGGCGAGCTCGAAGCCCTCGCGGTCGGTATCGACGAAGCGCCCGCCGAGGTCATCCGCGCGGGCGAAGGCCACGGCGTGCACCAGGATGTCGAGACCGCCCAGCCCCTCGGCTGCACCGGCGACCGCGTCGTCCAGCTGTCCGTCGTCCTGAACATCGAGCGGTAGGACCGGCCCCGGATCGGGGAGCGTGTCGGCCAGCTTCTGCACCTCCGCCCCCACCCGCTCGTTCTGGTAGGTGAACGCACAGCGCGCACCCTGGGCGGACAGTTCCTTCGCGATCGCCCACGCGATGCTCCGCTTGTTCGCCACGCCGACGATCAGCGCCGTCTTACCGTCAAGAAGTCCCACCCGTGCCACCTGCCTCGTTGAACGTACGTTTCCCGCCGCCGCGATATCTAGTCGAGCGCGGCGAACTGCTCCGCCTTGCGCGGCTCACCGGCGACCACCAGGATGTCCCCCGCCTCCAGCACCGTCTCCGGCGTCGCGTAGGTGAACATACCGCCCTCCTGCTTGACCGCGACCACCGTGCAGTCGAATCGCTTACGGATCTCGGCTTTCGCCAACGGCTTGCCGACCACCTCACGGGGTGCCGTCGTCTCGACGAGCGCGAAGTTCTCGTCGAGCTCCAGGTAGTCGATGGTCTGGCCCGACAGGGTGTGCGCCATCCGGACGCCCATGTCCCGCTCGGGGAAGATGATCCGGTGAGCACCGACCCGCTCCAGGATCGCTCCATGCGACGTGGTGATCGCCTTCGCCCAGATCCGCGGGATGCGCAGGTCGACGAGAACGTAGGTCGCGATGATGCTGGACTCGGTATCCGAGGAACCGATCGACACCACACCGGTCTCGAAGTCGGCTGCGCCGATGTCACGCATGGCGTCGATGTCGGTGGCATCCACCTGAACGACGTGCTGCAGCGTGCGCGACGCGGCCTGCACCTTCTCGTGGTCGGAATCCACCGCGAGCACATCGTGCCCGAGCTCGACCAGTTCCTTTGCGAGAGACCGGCCGAACCGGCCGAGTCCGATGACGAGGACCTCACCTCTATCCAACGATTGGCCTCTCTTCCGGGAAGTGGTAACGACGCGGACGCTGCCGCAGGACCAATGCGACGGCGAGCGTCAGCGGTCCGATGCGTCCAAGGTACATCAGGATGGTGAGGACGATCTGGTCGCCCGTACCGACGCTGCTCGTGGGTTCGGGGGCCAAGCCGACGGTCGCGACCGCCGAGACCGCCTCGAACAGCGCGTGATCGAACCCCGCGGGACTCACCATCATCAGCGCGATGGCACCGACCACCACGAGCGTGATGGCCGCCGCGGCCACCGTCACCGCCTGGCGCTGGACGCCCTGGCCGATGCGCCGTCCGAAGGCCGTCACGTCGGTCTGACCGCGCATCTCGGCCACGCCCATCAGGATCAGGACCGCGAAGGTCGTGAACTTGATGCCGCCGGCCGTCGAACCGCTGCCACCGCCGAGGAACATGAAGACGTTGGTCGCCATCAGGGTCTCGTCCTGCACGTCGCCGTAGTCGATGGAGTTGAACCCGGCGGTGCGCGAGACGGCGGCGGCGAAGAAACCCGCGGTCAGCTTCTCCCCGAAGTTCATGGCACCGAGCGTCCGCTCATTGCTCCATTCCAGCGCCGTCACGACGATCCATCCGGCGACGAAGACACAACCACTGACGAGGATGGTGAGCTTGGCGTGCAGGCTCCAGCGGCTGGGGGTGCGCCAGCGTCGTCGCAGGTCCAGCCAGACAGGAAAACCCAGCCCACCGAACATGACGAGCACACCGAGGATGAACGCCATCATGGCATCGCCGCTGTAGCCCATCATGCTGTCGCTGAAGAGGGCGAGGCCCGCGTTGTTGAAGGCGGACACGGAGTGGAAGACACCGTGCCACAGCGCCTCGAGGAACCCCGTGCCGTCGTCGGCCCAGAAGCGCAGGGTGAGCGCCACCGCGCCCACGACCTCGAACGCGATCGTGAAACCGAGGACCGCGAGCAGTACGTGTCGCACATCCCCCATGTTCAGGGTACCGCCCTCATGGCTGGCCAGTATCCGGTTCTTGAGCCCCAACCTCCGGGACACCACGAGAAGAAGCAGAGACGCCCCGGTCATGATGCCGATCCCACCCACCTGGATGAGCAACAGGATCACGGCCTGCCCGAACGGGCTCCAGTAGGTGGCCGTGTCCACGACCGCAAGCCCCGTGACGCAGACCGCTGAGGTCGCCGTGAACAGCGCATCCAGGAAGGAAGCGCTCCGGTGGCCCGCAGTGGCGCCGGGCGTCATCAGCAGGACGGTGCCGGTGAGGATCGCGCCAGCGAAGCTGAGTGCCACCACCTTGGATGGGTTGCGCCCCGCCGTCGTCTTCGCCATCGGCCGTCACGTTACCCGTACTGGCCGACGGCCGCTACGGCAGGTGGCTTGACAGCGGCTGTCCGGCACGCGAGTCTCAGGGGGTGACGTCACCACCTCCCCCGCAGAGATGATCCTCGGCCTGCTACGCCACGGAATTGCGGAGGACGCCGGCGAGCGCACCGGTCACCGCGACGAGCCCCGCCGGCTGACCGACGAGGGGCGCCGTCGGATCATGCGCGAGGCGCGCGGCATCCGGCACCTCGGCCTCGAGATCGACCGCGTCCTCACGAGTCCCCTGGTGCGCTGTGAGGAGACCGGTCAGATCGTGGCGGACGCCTGCGGGTGGGAGATCCGCACCGACGAGCGTCTGCGCCCAGGACTCGAGGTGGACGGGCTCTTCGACGTCCTCCTGGAGTATCCCGAGGCGCGGGGCCTGCTGATCTGCGGTCACCAGCCCGACATGTCGCAGCTGGTGGCCGACCTCATCGGAGGCGGCGACGTCGAGTTCAAGAAGGGCGCCCTCGCGATCATCGATTTGGCCGACATGCGACCCCGCGGCGGAACCCTGCGGGCACACTGCCCACCCCAGTTCCTCCGCCGGCTGGGTGGGACCGTCGGTAACGGCTCCGACATCGACTGAGCACCGCCCGGTGCGTTTCGACGTCACCGGATGGACGCCGACGGCACCGAGCCGTGCCACGATCCGTGACGATCGGCGGAACCGCGGCGTACATTGTCCGAGCAACAGACCTCTCTTCGTGACGCGCCTCACCGACGATTCACGCGCACGTCGCCCGTCATCCCACCATCGAGGATCCAATGACCGACGGTCAGACCCCCAAACCGATCTCCAAGAACTGGCTGTATGCCGGAATCGTGGGAATCGCCGTCATCGTCGCCGTACTGCTGGCCGTCTCGTTCTTCGGTGGTGATGACGACGAGAGCGGGCAGAACGCGACCACGACCACGCTCACCGACACCACGTCGACGGATGCGACCTCGACCGACACCACGGCCACCGACGGCACGGCCACGGGTGCGACCTCCACGGATACCGGATCGACCGGTGCAGTCGCGACGGTCACCACGATGTACGACGGGTTCCCGTCAACCGGGCTGACGATCGGCAAGAAGGACGCCGACATCACCATCATCGAGGTCCTCGAGCCGCAGTGCCCCTACTGCGCCCAAGCGTCGAAGTCGACGATGCCCCAGCTGGTGGAGCACTACCTCCAGTCCGGCCGGGCCACGTTCCAGATGGTGCCGATGAGCTTCCTCAGCCCGATCAGCGGGTCCGAAGCGGCGAACCGCGCGATCTTCGCTGCGGGCGAGCAGGGCCGTGCCTGGCCGTACGTCCACGTCCTCTACGAGCGACAGGGCCGCGAGGGAACCGATTGGGTCGACAACGAGCTTCTCCAGGGTATCGCCCGGGACCTCGGGCTGAACGAGGCCCGCTTCGAGCGCGACCGTAGCTCCGCCGCCGCCCGCGACTCGTTGGTCAGGTCCCAGGCGGAGGCCCAAAAGCTGAGCGTCGACAGCACGCCGACATTCATTGTGCGTTACAACCCGACCGGCCGCGATGTGCTCGTGGAGGGGTTCGATGCGGACGCCGTCGAACGGGCGGTCGAGGTCGCCCAGGGTGGCCCGACCCCTTGACCCATGGTTCGGCCGGTCTACCGGACCGGCCTCCCGACCCGAGCGTCGAGCGCGGGCCCTACCCGCGATGCCGTTCGATCCCACCGCGCGAGCTACGTCAGGTGTGCCCCGCGGTGTCCACCGACACAGAACGTTTTCGCGTCGTCGCCGTAGAGGAGGGTGCCGTCGGCAGTGCCGGCCGCACCCTCAGAGAGGCCTGATACCCCTGAGTCGGAAGTTCGTTGCGGTCTGGCGGCTGCAACCCATGCCGGGATGAGACCACGCACCCTCGACGCTCACGCCCTGCAGCGTTGTCATCGTCGGCACCCATATGAACCGATATGGGCACCTCCTCGTCCTCGTCCCGACGGGATTTCGCTCGCCACACCGACAACGAACCACCGACTCAGGGAAACTAGCCGGGGTTGACAGCCGAGATCGCGGCGTCGAATCCGGCCGGCGTCGTGTTCTCGACCGTGACCTGAAGCGGCTGGGTCGAATGCCGTGCCGAGAAGGTCGGCGTGCCGCCGACGTTGTTGACCTGGGCGAGCTGCTGGGACTCCTGCACAGCCCTGTCCGACTCGGCCGACTTGCGGTCCGTGTCGAACTTGCCCATGTCGAGCCCGACGGCCTCGGCGGCCTGGGTGATCATGTCGTCGTCCAGCCAGCCCGTTCCCTGCGCACCCTGGTTGTAGAGCAGCATCTCCATCAGGTTCCAGGCCTTGCCCTGCTGCCCGGCCGCCCAGACAGCGCGGTTGGCCTTGGTGCCGTTCTCCGGAACGCCGGTCATCGCCAGCGGAGCCATCTGAAGCTTGACGTTACCCGTCTTGACGTGCCGTTCGACGAGGTCCGGGATGATCGACTTCGAGGCCTCCGCGCAGTGCGGGCACTGCGGGTCGACGTACTCGATGATCGTCACCTGGGCATCCGCCTTGCCCAGGACGAAACCCTCCGACGGAATGTCCTTGAGCATGGAATCGATCTCGGAGCCACCGGTGAGCTCGTCACTGCTGCCCCCGGACACCGAGATGGCGACCAGGACGGCGACGAGGACAGCGAGGACGGCGCCACCGATGTACATCCAGGTCTTGGTGTCGGGCCCACTCTTCTGAGACATAGGTTCCTTCGTTCGTGCCGGATGGGATCACATGGGCTGCGGGATCGGCTGGGCCGACCGCAGGTACAGCTGGTGCAACTCAGCTGAGAGCAACGACGAGCTGAGCTCATCGATGCGGTGCAGGAGCTCGATCCGCTTGTCGAGCGCGCCGCGCTGGATGGCCACCCAGCCCTCCGCGTCCCCCGAACGGCCGTCGGCGAGGTCGGCCATGGTGACGGCCACCTTCTCCACGATCTGCGGGCTGCAGAGCGTGTTCTGGACGTCCACCAGGGCGATCAGCCGGATCCAACCCTGCTCGCCGTGATCACGCGCCTGACGTAGCCACTCGGGTGACACGTGCGGCGTGATCTCGTCAACGAACGACGCCCACGCATCAACCTCACTCATACGATCTTCTCCAGCAATTCGGTCTTTTTCGCCTGGAACTCGGCGTCGGTCAACAGCCCCTTGTCACGGAGTTCACCCAGACGCTCGATCTGATCGAACGCATCGGATTCACGTGATCCGGGTGCGGAGGAGACCACGCGACGCGACCAGTCTCCCGCGTCCTTCGCGGCGTCCTTCGCAAAGAAGCCGGCCTGTTCGAGAAGCTTCTTGAACTCGAGGCCGACCTCGCGAAGCGTCTGCTTCAGGTCATCGGAGGATGCCGATCGCGTGTCGTCGTGCTCGTCGGCGGGTTTCGACTCCAGGGGGTCAGTCATGGGCCGTAGGTTACCGTCTCGTCGCGATTTCGCATGACGATCGGGGGGAAGGACGACGGCCCGCCCGACCACCCGTGAAGCGCGGCGCCGGACCCCGAAATGAGATCGGGCGGCCGACGGCCGCCCGATGCATCACGCGCGAGTTCGGAAGTGACTAGCGCTTGTCCATGGCGACGTAGTCGCGCTCGCCCTCACCGAGGTAGATCTGGCGGGGACGGGCGATCTTCTGGTCCTTGTCGTCCATCATCTCGTTCCACTGCGCCAGCCAGCCCGGCATGCGGCCGATGGCGAACAGGACGGTGAACATCTCGGCCGGCAGCTGCAGCG
>CAZHDY010000005.1:0-130840 GCA_964531025.1 uncultured Bifidobacteriaceae bacterium
GCGTCAAGGCCTACGAGGCGATCGTCAAGGGCGAGAACATCCAGGAGCCGTCCATTCCGGAGAGCTTCAAGGTCCTCGTCAAGGAGATGCAGAGCCTCGGTCTCGACGTGAAGATCGAGGGTGACACCGGCGGCGACATCCGGCACGAGGACGACGACGACCTCATCCGCGCCGCGGAGGAGCTCGGTATCGACCTGTCCGGCGGTCTGGGCGTCGGACGCGGCGAGGAGGCCGCGGAGGGTGCGGTAGAGGGTGAGGAGGCACCGGTGGCCACCGGCGCCGATGAGGCAGGCGAGGTCGAGGACTGACTTCGGTGGCCCCGTGCCGGGCGGCACGGGGCGTTCCGATCGATTTCCGAGTCCGGCGCTACATCCGAAAGGCGATTAACGCGTGATCGACATCAACAACTTCGAGTCCATCCGCATCGGGCTGGCGAGTCCCCGCCAGATCCGTCAGTGGTCCTCGGGCGAGGTCACCAAGCCCGAGACCATCAACTACCGAACCCTCAAGCCGGAGAAGGACGGGCTCTTCTGCGAGAAGATCTTCGGTCCGACGAAGGACTGGGAGTGCTACTGCGGCAAGTACAAGCGCGTCCGGTACAAGGGCATCATCTGTGAGCGCTGCGGCGTCGAGGTGACCCGTGCCAAGGTGCGCCGCGAGCGCATGGGCCACATCGACCTGGCCGCGCCCGTCAGCCACATCTGGTTCTTCAAGGGCGTCCCCAGCCGCATCGGTTACATCCTCGACCTCGCGCCCAAGGAACTCGAGAAGGTCCTGTACTTCGCCGCGTCCATCATCACGGACGTCGACGTGAAGCGGCGCGACGAGGACCACGATCGCCTGCAGGAGCAGGTCGACGAGGCCGTCGAGCAGTACCAGCAGGACCGTGAGGAGCGCCTCGCGGACCTCGCCGAGCGCCTCGAGCGTCGCGTCGCCTGGCTTCGCGAGGGCACCACCGAGGGCTTCGACGACGAGGACATCTTCTGGCTCGAGGAGCTGGAGCGTGACCGCGCCGCCGAGGGCGGCGCCCGCAAGCGCACCCTGACCGACGCCGACAAGAAGCAGGCCGAGACGGACCTCCG
The DNA here is from genome assembly GCA_964531025.1 of uncultured Bifidobacteriaceae bacterium. Classification (GTDB taxonomy): domain Bacteria; phylum Actinomycetota; class Thermoleophilia; order Miltoncostaeales; family Miltoncostaeaceae; genus CALMEC01. The sequence continues at coordinate 1,083 of CAZHDY010000005.1, forward strand.
CAAGGAGACCGACATGGCCGTGAAGGACGTCGAGCGGTACGCCGAAGAGGCCGCGCAGCGTCTGCGCGACGCATGGGACACGTTCCGCACCATCCAGGTCCGTCAGGTCATCGGCGACGAGCAGCTCTTCCGTGAGATGCGTGAGCGGTTCGGCTCGCAGTACGGCTTCGGCGAGTACTTCCGGGGCGGCATGGGCGCATCGGCGATCCGTGACCTCCTCGAGGACCTCAACAACGAGGTCGACGAGTCGGACGCCGACGGCGAGACCGCCGCGGAGGACGGGGCCAAGCCCGGCCGCCGCAAGACCAAGCTCGAGGCCGAGGCTGAGGCGCTTCGCGAGACCATCGCCACCTCCAAGGGGCAGCGTCACGCGAAGGCACTCAAGCGCCTGCGCGTGGTGTCCGCGTTCATCCGCAGCGAGAACAAGCCGTCCTGGATGATCCTCGAGGTCGTCCCGGTCATCCCGCCGGAGCTCCGCCCGATGGTGCAGCTCGACGGTGGCCGGTTCGCCACGAGCGACCTGAACGACCTGTACCGCCGTGTGATCAACCGCAACAACCGCCTGAAGCGGCTTCTCGACCTCGGGGCCCCCGAGATCATCGTGAACAACGAGAAGCGCATGCTCCAGGAGGCCGTCGACGCCTTGCTCGACAACGGCCGCCGCGGCCGTGCCGTCACGGGCCCGGGCAACCGCCCGCTCAAGTCCCTGTCGGACATGCTCAAGGGCAAGCAGGGCCGCTTCCGTCAGAACCTGCTCGGTAAGCGCGTGGACTACTCCGGCCGTTCGGTGATCGTCGCCGGACCGGAGCTGCGCCTGCACCAGTGCGGTCTGCCGAAGCTGATGGCGCTCGAGCTGTTCAAGCCGTTCATCATGAGCCGCCTGGTCGAGCGCAACCAGGTCCAGAACATCAAGGCGGCCAAGAAGCTCGTCGACAGCATGATCCCCGAGGTCTGGGACGTGCTCGAGGAGGTCATCTCCGAGCACCCGGTGCTGCTCAACCGCGCGCCGACGCTCCACCGCCTCGGCATCCAGGCCTTCGAGCCGATCCTCGTCGAGGGCAAGGCCATCCAGATCCACCCGCTCGTCTGCACGGCGTTCAACGCCGACTTCGACGGTGACCAGATGGCCGTCCACCTCCCGCTGTCGGTGGAGGCGCAGTCCGAGGCGCGCATCCTGATGCTGTCGTCCAACAACATCCTGTCACCGGCCCACGGTCGCCCGATCGCGGTGCCCAGCCAGGACATGGTGCTGGGGCTCTACTACCTGACCTACGCGCGTACGCTCGACGTACGTGAGGGCAAGGACGGGAAGCCCCGCGAGGTCGAGGTCTCCGAGCTGTTCGACCGCGAGACGCGCAAGTGGACCCTGGGCAAGGGCACCGAGGCGCACATCGAGGGTCACGACGACTGGACGAAGGACCCGTTCAAGGAACTCGGTCTGACCGCTCCCCCGCGCGTGTTCGGCAACCAGATCGAGGTCGAGGCAGCCCTCGACGGCGGCGCCGTCCGGCTGCAGGAGATCATCGAATACCGTGGTTTCGACGAGCCGATCGTCACCACCCCGGGCCGGATCATCTTCAACGCGACCATTCGCGAGGCGCTCGCCGAGGCGGTCGACGCCGAGGAGTTCGAGCTGCGCCCGTTCCCGTACCAGAACCGCGTCTTCGTCAAGCGCGACCTCGGTGACTTCATCGAGCACCTGGTCCACCTCTACGGTGCGACGTCGGTCTCGTCGGCCCTCGACGCGTTCAAGGCGCTCGGGTTCCGGTTCGCCAGCCGTTCCGGCATCACGATCTCGAAGAACGACGTGGTCATCCCTCCCACCAAGGAGGCGATCATCGCGCGATACGAGGATCAGGTCGAGGAGATCCAGGGCTTCTTCGATCGCGGCGAGATGAGCGAGGAGGAGCGCAAGCAGGCCGTCGTCGACCTGTGGGAGCAGGCGACCGACGAGGTGGCCGACGCCATGCGCGAGCACCTCTTCCGACTCAACCCGATCTACATGATGGCCAACTCGGGTGCACGTGGCTCCTTCAAGCAGATTCGTCAGCTCGCCGGTATGCGTGGCTGCATGACGAACCCGAAGGGTGAGACCATCGAGCGGCCGATCAAGAGCAACTTCATGGAGGGGCTCTCGGTCCTCGAGTACTTCATCTCGACCCACGGTGCCCGCAAGGGTCTCGCCGACACCGCCCTCAAGACCGCCGACTCGGGTTACCTCACCCGGCGTCTGGTCGACGTCTCGCAGGACGTCATCGTCCGCGAGCGCGACTGCGGTACCGAGGAGGGCATCGAGCTGCCGCTCGTCCGTGACGACGGTGCGCTCAACCCCAACCTTTCCGGACGTGTGCTGTCCGGTCCGATCGTCGACACCGAGACCGGTGAGATCGTCGCGGACCTCCGCGGCCCGAAGCCGGACGAGGACGACGCCGATGCGGTGGACGCCTGGCGCTCGCGCATGCTCGGCACGGACGACCTGGACGAGCTCCAGCGTCTCGCCGACCTGCACCCCAAGGGTGAGATCTCGGTTCGCTCACCGCTCAAGTGCCGCAGCGCCGTCGGCATCTGCGCACACTGCTACGGCCGCAACCTCGGATCGGGCGAGATGTCCGAGCCCGGTGACGCGCTCGGGACCATCGCCGCACAGTCGATCGGCGAGCCCGGAACCCAGCTGACGATGCGTACCTTCCACACCGGTGGTGTGGCGGGAGCCGACATCACGCAGGGTCTGCCCCGCGTCGTGGAGCTCTTCGAGGCCCGCCGCCCGAAGGCCCTCGCCCAGGTGGCGAAGGTCGACGGCTGGATCCGCATCGAGGACGACGAGACGCGTCCGGGTACGGCTCGCATCGTGCTGGTCGAGCCGGTGTTCGTCGAGTCCGACGACGCCGGTACCGGCAAGCAGCGCGCGTCGGTGGGCGAGCACGCGTACGACCACGTCAAGCGCACCCAGATCACCGTGACCAACGGCCAGTGGGTCGAGGCCGGCGATCTGCTCACCATCGGTTCGGCCTTCCCGCCGGACATCCTCGAGGCCACCTCGGGCGTGTTCCTGCGCGCAGAGGGTCGCGTCAAGAAGGTGACCGCCGAGAAGGGCAACGAGGGCTGGTACAAGGTCGACCTCGAGACCCCGGACGGCAAGGAGACCAAGTGGGTCCACATCCCCGTGGGCCGCGCGGCCTGGCTCCCCGTCGCCGGGATGGACGTCCACCCGGACAACCCGATCTTCCCGGTCGGCATCAAGCGGGAGCGCTCCACCAAGACCGAGCTCTACCTCGTGTCCGGCGTGCAGGACGTGTACCGCAGCCAGGGTGTGGACATCAACGACAAGCACATCGAGCTGATCGTGCGTCAGATGCTCCGCAAGGTCCGGATCACCGAAGCCGGTGACACCCACTTCCTCCCCGGCCAGCTCGTCGACAAGCCCGTCCTCTACCGTGAGAACGCACGCGTCGGCCTCGAGAAGCGCGAGAGCCTTCTCGCCGACGGCTTCTCGGGTTCGGAGCCCGAGCTGGAGGCGGAGATCGAGCGGGCCCAGGCCCAGTTCGAGCCGCTTCTCCTCGGTATCACCAAGGCGTCGCTCGCAACCGAGTCGTTCCTGTCGGCGGCCTCCTTCCAGGAGACCACCAAGGTGCTCACGGATGCGGCGCTCGAGGGCAAGGTCGACCATCTCCGTGGCCTCAAGGAGAACGTCATCATCGGAAAGCTGATCCCGGCCGCGACGGGTCTGCGTCGCTACCGCCAGCTGGAGATCGAGCCGGTTCGTCGGGCTCCCGCCCTCCTGGAGTTCGACCTCGACACACCGTTCTCGATGGTCGACGACGGAGACGACGACGGGTACCTCATCCCCGACGGGGACAGCGGCACCTACACGTTCGAGCCGGACTTCGGTCTGAGCGCCTCGGACGACGAGGGCGAGATGGACGACTGACGTCACGTCCGTCTCTCGTGATGATCTGGGGCCCGGGAGACCGGGCCTCAGATGATTTCGGGGTGTGTTGCGCGCCCGTCCACCGAGGGTGTCCTCCCCGGTGCCCGGCAAACGGCGGGACGGTCCCGGTGGGCGCGTCCGAATCGTCCCAGCGGATTGACCGGGTTCGCGTCGTTCTCGCCTGGGGGTGTCGTACCCGGTGCTAGGCACGCGGTCGGACACCTTCCTCCGGAATGTCGGTCGAGCTCTCGAGGTCGGAACCGGATCGTCCGATACGTCCCGCGAAGGGAAGGCCGTCATGCGCAACGCGCCGACACGGACTGGACCTTCGGGGAGGTCGGATCTCTCCCTCCGGGGGAGTGTGCCCCGCATGGCGTCGCGTCATCATGACGGTGTCGTCAGGCGGAGCCCGTGGCTTCCTTCGACCCCGACCGAGGAGGAGTGCAGGATGCCGGACCGTTTCACCTCACCGATCACCGCGCGGACGCTCCTCGTCGCCGTCATCGCCGCTGTCGTCGTGGCGCTCACGGCCATGAGCGCGGACGATGCGCCTCCGCCCGTGATCGGCGCCGATGCGCCGGCCGGGCTGATCGCACCGGTGCGCGACGCGCGATAGCCACCGAGAGCAGGCCCTCCTCCGGTCCCGGTGAGTTCACCGGCACGGTCCGATCGCTGGAAGGCCCGTGATTTCACCGATGCGGGCACGCGGTCCGGGATGCTGAGGTAGCTGCGGCCACGATGTCGCCGTCGTGATTCCTTCGACGGTCGGCCGTCCACGCGTACCGCGTCCGCGGTGCGCTCGTCTCACCGGGGAGGACCGATGTTGAAGATGCGATCCGCGCGCGTCTGGATAACGAGGATTGCGGCCACTGCCGTCGTGGCGGTCCCGTCGATGGCGTCCGCCGAGTCCGTGGCCTACATCGACGGCAACGAGGTCTGGGTCTCGACGCTCGACGGAGCGCACAAGAAGCGTCTGTCCGCCGGTGAGAACGAATGGCGTGACGTGGCGCATTCCAGCGATGGCAAGGTTCTCGGCGTCAAGCTGGAGTCCGGCAAGATCTCCCAGCTGGCGTTCCACACGATGTGGGATGCGGCGGGCAACATCGAGAAGACGTCGATCCTCCCGAACGCGCACGTGGGCTGGAGTCTGGCCGCGCCGCTCAACATCGACCTGGTGCCCGGCGGGGCGACGATGGTCTGGGGCTACTCGGCCCTCTACTACTCGTTCCCGACCAGCACCCTGTCCCGGGGCACGTACTTCGCGCCCGTCGGATCGCCGCTCGAGCCGCTGCGGATCTACGACATGAAGTACCCGGCGCTCGCCGGGCGCCGCCTGGTGGCCGTGGGCGGTCGCACGATCTACAGCCAGAACGATATCCCGTCGGCTCCCTACAGCAACGAGGCCTCCGACTACACCCCGTGGATCGACACCAGCGACACCGGTGATTCGACCTGGGACCTCGACGGCGTGGCCACGTCGGCCGACGGTCGTCGCGTGGCGGCGTGGCTGACCAAGCGGGACGCCGGGTCGTCCGACGTCGTGAACAGCGCCATCGACGTCATCTTCACGAACGGGCTCGGAAACCAGAGCGGGGTCACCAGCTGTTACCTGCCCCTGCAGGGCATCGCCCGGACGACCCCGTCGATCTCGGCCGACGGCGGGTACATCAGCTGGCACGACGACGGTGGGCTGAAGGTCGCTCCGATGCCCTCCGTGGGGACACCTGGGCAGCCCTGCGTGATGGCCGGTGCGACCGTGGTGATCTCGGCCACCGGCTCGCAGCCGGATCTCGGCGGGTTCCCCGTTCCCACAGCGGGTGCCCCGGGAGGTCCTGGAGGAACGGGGGGACCCGGTTCACCGGTCACACCCACGACGCCCGCGCAGCTGGCGCGCATCACCGTCACCTCACCCGTCCGTGCTCTGGCCAAGAACGTCTCCTCGAAGGGCGTCACGGTCACGCTCCGCCCGATGTCGGCTCCGGGTCGCGCCACGGTGCGATTGCTCGTTCCCGGAAACCTCCTGGGACGCCGATCGAAGGCCCCGGTCGTGGTGGGCACCGTAGCGACGAATGTGAGGAAGGGCGTCGCGACGAAGGTCGTCGTCCGTCCCGGCGCAAAATGGCGCGCCCGGGTCGCGAAGATGACGAACCGCACGGTTCGCGTGCAGGTGATCTTCCGGGGAAAGACGACCACCAAGAACCTCCGCCTCCGCTAGATGGATGTGGACGCAGGTGGTGCCCCACGCTGAGAGATATCGCCGCCGCCGGCCGAGGTGGTGGTATCCCCATCGTCGGGACACCTCACGACGCCGCGGGATCATCCTTTCGGACGTGGCGGTGGTGAGTTGTGCGATCAGCCAGGGGAGGAGAGGCCCGGGGTCCGGGTGACCCACTCCTCCAGGCGGTCCAGCCAGCGAAGGGTCGCCTCCCGCTCCTCCATGGCGCGCTCGGCCTGTTCGACGGCCAGCTCGAACTCGTCGCCCTCCGCGAAGACGTGCGTCTCGTGATGCATCCAGGTATCGATGATATGCACGATCATCAGGTGGACCAGGACCGTCGGAACCGCCGGTCGCCACAGCGCCGCTGCGAGAAGGGCGGACGAGATGGTGAGGACGTCGGCGTGGATGTAGCGCAGGGCTGTCTCGGGATCTCCGTTGTCGGGCGCGTTGTCCTCCAGACGCGACAGCGCGGCCTCGAGCGCCTGGTCGGCGTTGAGGACGAGTCCCACGCGGAGCGCCCACGAGACCTCGATCGACGTGAGCCCGGACAGGCCCGCGTCGATGCTCGCGATGCGTGCCGCCAGCGGGTCCGGGAGCATGAAATCCATGCCGGGTGCGCGGGTCATGCCGATCGGTAGTCCCGAGGATCCGAAGAGGAAGGACGAGACCAGGTGCTCGGGTGAACGGCTGCGGCGTGCGTTGATCACCTCGTCGAGGCACAGGTCCGCGGCGCCCACGAGGTCAGCGCCCTCGTCCTCGTCGGCCTCGATGGTGGTCGTGCGTTCGATCCGGCCGAGGACCGAGACGCTCGGGAGTGGATCACCGGGGTAGCCGATCTGGCCGAGCAGGCGCATCCACGTCACGACATCCCCGATGGCCGTCCGTCGTGCGTCCTCGCCACGGACGTTGAGGTACCTACCGATGCGACGGGCGAGCCCGCGGCCCACCATGTGCATCCGGAGACGACCGATGCGATCGGCATCCATCCGGTCGTCCTCGCCCTCCCCAGCCATCGCACTCCCCGCGTCGTCGGTCCGTGCGGGGGCGGGCGATCACCCACCCCCGCGCCCTTCGTCCTACTTCAGTCCCGCCCTCTCCAGGAACTCTCCGGCAACCACGTCCGGATCCTCCTTGTCGAGATCGATGGCGGCGTTCATCTTCCGCACCTCGTCGCCCGTGAGCTTCTCGCTCACGGAGTTCACGGTCTCCGCGAACTCCGGCGGTGCCGCGTCCAGGAACTTGGTGGAGACGACCGGGATGCCCTGGTAGGGGGCGCCACCGAATTTGCCCTTGTCGTCCTCCAGCACGACGAGGTCGTTCGCCGCGATCTTCGGGTCGGTGCCGAAGGCGTAGACGCAGTCGGCGTCGCCGTCCTCGACGGGGCGGTACCGCAGGCTGATGTCCACCGTGATGACGCGCTTGAACTTGACGCCGTACTCCTTCTGGAGGAGCGGGAGACCGTCCGCCCGGGTGGTGTGCTCCGGGTTCGCCGAGTAGACGAGTTCCGGCGACGCGGCCCCGAGGCTGCTCAGGTTCGTCAGCGAGTACTTGTCCACCGCATCCTTGGTGCAGGCGACTTCGTTGTCGTTGTTGAACGGGGCGACGTCCAACACCGAGAGCCCGCGGGCCGCCTGGCCCTCACGGATCTGCGTGACCTGCGCGTCGATGTCCGTCGGGGGATCCTTCACCTTGAGGACGTCGGTGAGGAGCGTCGTCGTGTAGTCCGGGTACATGTCGATGTCACCCTTGCGGATGGCGCCGTCCGCCACGGCTGTCGACGCCAGCGGCTTCAACGTGACCGGGAAACCCTTGGCCTCGAGCGCCTGCTTGTACGCCTCGGTGATGGCGTTGCTCTCCGTGAACCCCTTGTTGGCGATCGTCACGGAGGGTTTGGGCGTGGTCGACGAGCTGTCGTCACTTCCGCATCCCGCGACCATCCCGCCTGCAAGGCAGGCGGCCAATCCGATGGTGAGTACGCGCTTTCCCGTCATTGGTGTTCCCCTTTCGTTGGAACCTGGCGGCGCAGGCCGGTCGGAGTAAGGATCCGCTCGACGAGGAGCAGTCCCCCCTCGGCGGCCAGAGCCAAGAGCGTAACGGGGATGGCCCCGGCCAGGAGCACATCCGTCTGGTTGTTGGAGAATCCGGCGATGATGGTGACGCCCAGGCCACCCGATCCGATGGCGCCTGCGAGCGCGGCCGTGGCGATCACCATGACCGATGCGGCTCGGACCCCGGTCATGATGTACGGCAGCGCGAGTGGCAGCTCGACCCGGCCCAGGACCTGGGTGGGTGTGAAGCCCATTCCCCGTGCCGCGTCGACCACCGACGTGTCGGCCTGGCGGATGCCCGTCGCGGTGCTGAGAAGCACCGTGGGTACGGCCAGGAGTACAAGGCCCGTGGCCGCGGGGCCGAACCCCACGGACGTGGCCGACATGATGAGCGCCATCGCGGCGAACGTGGGGATCATGCGCCCCACGAACGCCGCGGTCTGGATGCCGAAGGTACCGATGCGCGAGGCCTTTGCCGCCGCCACGCCGAGGACCACCCCGATCCCGGTCGCGATCGCCAGCGGGACGAACGACAGCTTCAGATGCTGGACGACGCGTCCCCAGCCGTCGTTGTCGGTGAACGCGGTCCAGGTGTCGTGTGCGAGGCTCACGCGCCTCCCGCCCGCTGCCACCGCGTGGCCAGCCGCTGGAGGACGAGGAGCAGCGCGTCCAGGACGACGGCCACGACGATGGCGATGACCGTCCCGGTCACGATCGGCGTGAAGTAGAGGTCGCGCTGGATGCCATCGCTGTAGATCAATGTGCCGAGCCCCCCGCCGGCCACGAACACGGCGACGGTCCCGATGGCGACCGTCTCGATGGTCGCCAGGCGCAATCCCGTGAGGATCCCCGGCAGCGCCAACGGGAGTTCGACCCCCCACAGAAGCTGCCGCCGGGTCATCCCCATGCCCCGGGCCGCGTCGATCGTCATGGGCGGCACCTGTCGCAGCCCGGTCAGGGCGCTCCGCAGGAGGACACCGGTCGCATAGGCCGCCAGGCCGATGACGGCGGTGAACCGACCGATGCCCACCATGCTCACCAGGATGGCCAGCAGAGCCAGGCTGGGGATGGTGTAGACGATCGTCGTGACCCCCACCGAGACCGTCGCGCCGAGCCGGTTGTTGCGGACGAGCACCGCCAGGGGGACGGCGACCGCCGTCGCCAATCCCACCGACATGCCCACGAGCACGAGGTGTTCCAGGGTCGCGGCCCAGATGTCGTCGAGATGACGATCGATCCAGGACCAGCGGATCTCAGGCATCGCCGATGTCCTTGGTGTCGGTGACCGATCCGAGGACGGCTTCGAGTGACACGCCGCCGCCCCCGTCGGCCGGTGCGATCGTCACCCCGGGGGCACCGGTCTCCAACATGAGCGAGAGCGCGTCACGGACCGATGTGTCGGCGGACACGACGGGGAGCCCGTTCCCGCTGGGTCGTCCGTCGGAACGCAGATCGCCCACGGTGATCAGCGACAGACGCTTCAGGGCGCGATCGCGTCCCACGAAGTCGGCGACGAACTCGTCGGCGGGGTCCGTCAGGAGGTCCGAGGGGGTTGCGAACTGCACCAGTCGGCCCTCGCGCAGAATGGCGATGTGATCCGCCATCCGCAGCGCCTCGTCGATGTCGTGTGTGACGAAGACGACGGTCTTCGCGACCCGACGGTGGAGCTCGAGGAAGTCGGCCTGGAGACGCAGGCGCGTGACCGGGTCGACGGCCGAGAACGGTTCGTCCATCAGCATCACGGGCGGATCCGCCGCGAGAGCCCGCGCGAGGCCGACGCGCTGCTGCTGGCCGCCGGAGAGCTCGGAGGGGTATCGGTGCGCGAACTCGTCGGGCGGGAGGCCGATGAGGGTGAGCATCTCGTCCACGCGTGCGCTTCTGACGGCGGAGTCCCAGCCCAGCAGGCGGGGGACCGTGGCGACGTTCGAGGCGACGGTCAGATGGGGGAGGAGACCGACCTGCTGGATGACGTACCCGATCCGCCGCCGCAGCTCGGGGGGTGACAGCGACGTCACGGGTGTGCCGTCGATGGTGATCCGTCCCTCGGTCGGCTCGATGAGGCGGTTGATCATCCGCAGAGCGGTGGTCTTGCCGCACCCCGACGGCCCGATGATCACGCAGACCTCGCCCGGTTCCACGCGGAGGGAGAGGTCGTCCACGGCGGCCGGTCCGGACGCCGAGTACCGCTTGGTCACACCCTCCATGCTGAGGGCGGCCGCGGTGTGGGAGTGACCGCTCACCTCGCGCACAATACGCAGTGACCTCAGACGAGTCGATTCCCGAGGCTTCGATCCACCATCGTTCCGCCATGACCGGTTCGTCGCGGAGGCCCGTCCGGATCAGGTGAGCGGGGAAGCCGACGGGAGGTCGGGTGCCGGGACGGCGCTCGACGTGCTGCCGTCCCGTTCATGTCGATACGACGCGATATGCGGTTGCCGATGCGCCTCTGTCAGTCGGCGGGCGGATCGCAGGAACGTCTGCAACGCGATCGGAAGCGTGGGCCGACGTCGGTGGACCGCGACCAGACGCACGGCAGCCGCCGCCGCCAGCGGACGGACGGCGATCGCACCCGACCGATGGAACGTCCCGTCGACGACGCTGAAGTCGGGGAGGAGCGCGACTCCCACGTGGTCGGCGACGAGTGCGATCCCGTTCTCGGTGACATCGACGGTGATGACACGGGACGGTCGGTGACCGTCCAGGATCTCCCGCGTGACCCGGCGGAGAGCATCGGACGGGCCCACCTCGACAAGTGACTCGCCTCGGAGATCCTCGGCTCCGATCACCTCCCGTCGGGCGAGCGGATGTGATCGTGCCAGGACGACGACGGGATATCCGTCGGCCACGGGCGTCGCCGCGAGATCCGAGGGGGTGTCGTCGTCACCGCGCCGGAGGAGGAGGCCGACATCCAGTCGGCCCTCTCTCACCCCGGTCAGCGTCCCTTCGTCCGACAGTGCGTAGGACTCGACGGAGAACCCGTCTCCCTCCGACTGGAGTGCGTGTACCGTGTCGGCGATCACGCCGGGGGCGGTGGGGTGGGCACTACCGACGCGCAGCAGGCGGTGTTCTTTCGATTGATGGTCCACCGCGGCCCGGAGTCGGTCGACGGCGTCGAGGACATCCATGACGGCAGGCAGGATCTCGCGGCCCTGTGCACTGATCCGCGCGCCCGATCGCTGACGGTCCAGAAGCGTCAGCCCCAGCTCGCGTTCGAGCTTGGTGATGCCCTCGCTGAGCGCGGGCACCGACACGTGAAGGGGTTCGCTCGCACGTCGGAGCGACCCGTACCGCGGCACGGCGGCGAAGTACTGAAGCTGTTCGATTCGCATCGGTCCGTCCCGTCCCGTTCTCGTCGCGGTGCTAGAAGTACGCGTTCGCGGGGAAGCCGGTGCCGTTCACGATGTGGTCGCCCACCGCCGACGCCTTGAGGAACGTCGGATTGTGCGTCGAGATCGTGCGGACGTTGCGCCAGTGCCGGTCGAGGTTGTACTTCGACTGTGTCGCCGAGGCGCCACCCACGTCCAGCAGCTTCGCCGCGGTGGCATACGCGAATCGATCCGTTGCCACCTTGGCCTGGGCTGCGGCGAGCTGAGCGGCGTCAGCGGCCTCCTTCGTGGGCAGCCCGTCCGTCACCGATTCGTAGGCGACCTGGATGGCTTCGGCGGCCGCGATGACGATCGCTTCCGCGGCGAAGGCGTCGGCTGCGATCTCGCCGATCACCTGGAGCACCTGGGGATCACGTGTCGGGAGGACGACGGCTGGGCCGTCGTCGCCCGTGGGTGCGGTGGCGTGACTGAAGTTCCGCACGCGCCGGTTCACCAGCGCGACCGCGTCGTCCGCCACGCTGTGGAGCACACCGGCGGTGACGGCCTGCAGGTAGAGCTGGAGGAACGCGCCCTGATAGTTCGGCGACGGCTCCCCGTACGGCGCTCCCAGATCGAAGTACTCGTGTGGTTCGACACGGACGTCGACCAGGCGGGTGGTGCCGGTGCCGGTGAGACGCTGACCGAACCCGTCCCAGTCGTCCTCCACGGTGACACCGTCCCGGTCGATCGGGATGACCGCACCGGCGATGCGGCCGTCCGGGGCGGCTGCCCAGATCTGGGTGTAGTCGGAGTAGATCGTCCCCGTCGAATAGAACTTCTCGCCGTTCAGGCGATACCCGTCGCCGTCGGGGGTGAACGCCGTATCGAACTCCAGGCCGACGGCGCGCGACGACTGCTCGCTGAAGCCGTTCCCCACAAGTGCATCGGCGTTCACCATGGCGAGACCGCGCGCCCGCGCCTCGGGGTCGTTCGACTGGAGCTGCTGTTCGACGAACCAGTAGTGGGTGCGAAGGATGTGCGCCGCGTTCGAGTCGGCCCGCGCCAGACGGATCAATGTCCGGAAGAACTGGGGGATGGTCCGGCCCGCGCCGCCCTCGTCCACGGGGATGCGGAGGCGACCCAGCCCGGCCTCGCGGATCCATCCGATGACCTCGAAAGGAGCCTCGTGCTCCCGTTCACGGCGGCTTGCGCCTTCGGCGATGCGCTCGAGGAGGGCGTCGAACTCCGGGGAGTCTGGATCGACGACGGGTCGGGACGGTGCGTCCGGCGTGGCTGTGCTCATGGGGCGTCTCCGCGTGAGTTATCAAGTAATCCTGTGGGAATAATAGAGATTATGGCACGCGCGTCGCCGGATGCGGCAGGTCCCTCCGAACACCGGCCCTGGGAATCCTGTCGCCGGTGCCCTTGACCGTTCGCTAAATCCAAGTAACCCTGTAGAGAAATAAGATTATTCGAGCCACGTCAAGGAGCCGTCATGTCCACAGTCGCGAGTCCGTCCGCAACCGGCGTCGTCGAGGACCGAACCTGGAGCCCCCATCCCACGACGTCGGAGGGGTGGATCGAACGCGCGCAGAGCGTCGCGACGATCCTCGCGGCGGATGCCGTCGAGCGTGACCGGGCGAACCTGACTCCGTTCCAGGAGGTGCAGCTGCTGAAGGACAGCGGTCTGGTGACGCTCCTCGGGCCTCGCGAGTTCGGGGGCGGCGGGGAGTCCTGGACCACTGCGCTCCGCGTCGTGCGCGCGGTGTCCGCGGGCGACGGCTCGATCGGGCAGCTCCTCAGCTATCACTACCTGTGGGCGTGGGCGGCACGACTCGTGGCCACCCCGGAGCAGATCGCGGCCGTGGAGCAGCAGGCGACGGAGAACGGCTGGTTCTTCGGCGGTGCCGTCAATCCCCGTGACGATGATCTTGTGATCACCGTCGACGGCGACGAGCTCGTCTTCAACGGCCACAAGTCCTTCTCGACGGGTGGACGGGTCTCCGACGTGACGGTGCTCGAGGGTGTGATCGAGGGGACCGACAGACACGTGTTCGCCATCGTGCCGACGGATCAGCCCGGTCTGCGTTTCGCCGGCGACTGGGACAATCTGGGGCAGCGGCTCACCGAGAGCGGAGCCGTCGAGATCGTGGGCGTTCGGGTTCCGTGGGCTGCCGCCGCGGGGTACGTCCAGCAGGCCGACGGCAGCTACGAGTACGTACCGCGCGTCTACAACACGTTGAACGTGCCACTCCTGCAGATCGGCTTCGTGAACTTCTACATCGGGATCGCGCAGGGCGCGCTCGCCGCCGCGGCCCGGTACACGCGAGACGTCACGCGTCCATGGCCGTACGCCGCCGACGTCAAGGGGCGAGCCGTCGACGAGTTCTATGTCCAGCAGACGTATGGCGAACTCCTGACGAAGCTCTGGGCCGCCGAGGCGCTCGCCGAGCGGGCGGCCCTCCTCATCGAGCAGATCAACGCGCACCCGGACGACGTGACCCCCGACGAGCGTGGAGAGGCGGCTGTGGCGATCGCGGCGGCCAAGCAGTTCGCGATCGACGTCGGACTCGAGATCGGCCAGCGGGTCTACGACGTCACCGGTGCCCGCGCCACGGCGAACGCGGTGGGACTCGACATCCACTGGCGCAACATCCGCACGCACAGCCTGCACGACCCCGTCGACCACAAGCGGGCCGAGGTCGGTCGCTACGCCCTTCTCCGTGAGTATCCGGAACCGTCCTGGTATGCCTGATGTGGATCCGGACGACGGATGCTGGGCCAGTGCCTGGCGTCGCACGGGGTGGGTGGTGCCAAGCACCATCAACCCGTTGGCACTGGCCGGGTGTCGATCCGTCGCTCGACCGGGCACCTCGTGTCGTGTCCAGCGAGGAACTACGGGAGCGTCGGGGTCTGGCGCCATCGCCAGCGCAGCGTCAGGTTGACCACGAAGAGGACGGCGAGGGCGACCCCGAGCCGGGGCTGGCCCGCGAGAGCGAACGCGGCGACCCCCGCTCCGAACCACAGCAGCTCCAGGACGACACGTGACCAGCCGTGGGCCGGGGCCATCGCCCGCGGCGCTCCGAGGAGGCCCCAGATCATGGCCAGCACGACGAAGAACACCACGGCGAGGCCGATGCGGGCGGCCAGGCCGAGCGAGAACGACATCGCCAGCACGATCGCCCCGACGTAGACGGCCATCTCCAGCACGAACATCAGCAGCAGGTTGGCGCCGCGCACGCCCGGTTCGAGGGGAGCGACGTCAGGAGGTGTTCCACCGTGGCCGGTCATGCGGCCCATGCTGCCATGGCCGGACGACGAGGTGTGGACGGCGGGCGGGGGTCGAAACAGGGCGCGCGGTCCTGCATACTCAGGTATGTCCCCGACGACGGAGGGTTGCACGATGACCGAGATCGCTTCCTCCTGGCCGCGCCCCGCGTGGCCCGTCGGCGACCGCGCTTCGCATACCGACTGACGGGCCTCTCGCGACGGACGCGCCGCACCGCGTACCGCACTTCGCCATGAGAGGAAACCCATCATCGTGCTCGACCTCACCACCCTCGGCTGGGACGACCAGCGAACCGAGGAGTTCCAAACCCATATCCGCGACGGCCTGACTCCGGGTCGCGTCGCCCTGCAGTACCGCGGCGCCTGGGACGTCCTCACCGCCGCGGGCCCGCTTCGCTGCGACCTCGCCGGTCGCCTGCGCGACACACTCCCTCCGGGGGATCGCCCGACCGTCGGCGACTGGCTCGCCGTCGCCGCGCGTCCCATCGAGAGGGCGGGCACCGTCCAGGCGGTGCTGTCGCGTCGCACCAAATTCTCACGGAAGGTCGCCGGCCCGACGTCGGACGAGCAGGTCGTCGCGGCGAACATCGACGTCGTCTTCGTCGTCACATCTCTGAACGAGGACCTGAATCCCCGCCGGCTCGAGCGGTACCTCACGCTCGCGTGGGAGAGCGGCGCCCGGCCGGTGGTCGTGCTCACGAAGTCCGATCTCCGCGACGACGTGCCGACCGTCGTGGCCGAGATCGAAGCGATCACGTTCGGTGCTGACGTCGTCGCCGTCGCGGCGCCGACCGGGGACGGTCTCGATCAGATCCGCGGACACCTTGGACCCGGGATGACCGGGGCCCTTCTGGGCTCGTCGGGTGTCGGCAAATCGACTCTCGTCAACGCGCTCGTGGGACGCGAGATCCTCGCGACCGGTGACATCCGGGAGGACGACGGCCGTGGTCGTCACACGACCACCCGTCGCCAGCTGGTGCTCCTGCCCGACGGCGGTCTCGTCATCGACACGCCGGGGATGCGCGAGCTGCAGCTGTGGGCCGCCGACGACGGTCTCGACGATGCGTTCCGGGACATCTCGGAGCTCGCCGAACACTGTCGCTTCTCGGACTGCGCCCACGAGAGCGAACCCGACTGTGCGGTCAGGACGGCGCTCGAACGCGGCGAGCTCGATCCCGGCCGGTGGGAGAGCTACCGGAAGCTCCAGCGTGAGCTCGCCCGTCTCGAGCGTCGCCTCGACCGACGGGCGTCCACCCTCGAGCGGCGGCGGTGGGGGACGATCGCGCGGGAGGCCCGGGAGGCCGGTCGCGCGAAGCGTCGGGAGTGATTCCGCGGACACGGATGGGGGCGCGGGAACCCTCCGCCCCCATCCGGCGACCCGATTCCGGTCAGTCCTCGGTCCGGAGGGAGTACGTGAGCATCACGTTGCCGACGCTCGTGGTCGTGGCGTTCACGAGCGTCAGCCGGGTGGTCGGGACGTTCTCGTCGAACAGGCGGCGACCCGTCGCGGCGACCGGATGGGTGGTCAGCGTCAGCTGGTCCACGAGCCCCGCGAGGAAGAGCGATCGGATCGTGTCGATACCGCCGGCGACCGAGATATCGCCTCCCGCCGACTCCCGCATGTCCCGGATGTGGTCCAGCGGGTCGCCCGAGATCGCGGTGCTGTTCCAAGGCAGATCCCCGGACAGGGTGGACGAGACGACGTGCTTGGGAACGGCGTTGATCCATCCGGCGAAGGGATCGTCGGCCCCGGCGGCAGGCCAGTAGTCCTTCCACTCCTCCCAGAGCTTGCGTCCGATGACCACGTCGGTCACCGGCGCGATGGCGGCTCCCATGGCCTCGCCCTCCTCGGGACCGAAGCAGTCGAACTGCCAGAGATGAGGGTCTTCGACGACCCCGTTGACGGAATGGAACAGGTGGGCGGTGATCGTGCGGGCCATGGTCGTGCCTTTCGTCGGTGATACGCCCTTCGGCGCGTTCACCGTTACCGACCGTGGCCCTCGGCGGAAATCATCGGTTGCCCCGGCCGACCGCTGGGGGCGGGCCGTCAGGTACGTCCGGATCGTCGTTGTGGTCCCGCGACGGACGGGGACGCCGCGTACGCGCTGTCAGGGACGGACGCGGACGTGCAGGTGGTCGTCGTGGTTCGGCC
Organism: uncultured Bifidobacteriaceae bacterium; assembly: GCA_964531025.1. GTDB lineage: Bacteria > Actinomycetota > Thermoleophilia > Miltoncostaeales > Miltoncostaeaceae > CALMEC01. The sequence goes on from CAZHDY010000005.1 coordinate 18,022, forward strand.
ACACCATCACGTGCGCATTCCCCGTCAGCTGAAGGTTGGGGCCGTAGAAGATGTAGTCGATGGTGCCGCGTGCGGTCCACCAGTCGATGATCGACTGCGTCATGGCGCGGTCGTAGTTCGACGGATCGGCCGCCCCCTCCACGCCGTCGCGGCGCGGCAGTCGGATGTCGACGTCCACGCCGGCCTGATGCGACGCGTGGTTGTCGAGCGGGCCGCCGTGTTCCCACGACATGTCCCCGATACCCAGTCGCGGGCCCTTCGGATGCTGGACGTTCCACCACTCAGTGAGGTCGGCGAGGTCGCGGACCAGCCGGTCCGTCCCCCAGCGGCGCCGGACGTCGTTGGGGAAGACCTGCGTGTTCGGGTTGTACGTGTAGAAGCCCGGGCCCTCCTTGGGAAGCAGGACCCCGCGCTCCAGCCATCCGCTGTTGGCGGTGCCGTGCGAGATGCTCTTCTGCCACCGGATGCGCGTCTCGATGGGGGGCGGAGGCGCCGGCTTGGGCTTCGGCTTGGGGCGCGGGGTCGGTGCCGGCGCGGGGGCGGCAGCCGGAGCGTCGGTCGCTGCGGACGCGCTGGTACTGCCGCGGTCGTCGAGTGCGGCAACGGGGATCGTCGCCGCCACCACCGCGAAGAGCAGCATCCACGCACGTGGTCGCGGCCCCCTCCGGCGGTCGCGACGGCGAACCGACGCGGCGCATGCGGGGCAGCAGGCGAGCGCTTGTCTGCGGGCGGAGTGACGCACCCCAGGAATGTAGCGCTGTGCAGGTAATTCCGGAGAAATCACCATTGCGGTCGGTGGTGCAACACGCGTTGAGGGATTCGACCTCTCCGTGCCATCGCAGACGCGGCGGCAGGACGACGCACCCAGGATCGGCGCAAGGGCGCGCTCCGGAGTTGTTCACGGGCGTGAAACGGGTCCGCGACCGTGAAACGCGGTCGGCAACGGGCCCGAGCAGGACCGGCGGCCTCGCCGTCGGTGCGCACGACCATGGGATCGGTGATCCCACAGAAAATCGCGGGGCCACGTACGCCCCCCGCAGCGGCGGATACGCCCTCTGATCCTCCGTCCCAGGCAGCTCATCGGTGACGCGCCCCACATCCACGCCTCCGTGGAACTACTCATCTAGCCTCCTCCCGATGGGGCGCAGACGACCGGTCATCCGACGCCGCTGGGCGATTCTCGCGACCGTCGTGATCGTCCTCGTCGCGGTGGGTGCGGTGATGTGGCGCGAGGCCGGAACGAGTGATCCGGTCCCCGAGTCCGAGGTGATCGACGACCTCCGCCGGGACGGACTGGGTGCGACCGACGGAGGACCGCGGCCGGGGGTGTACCGCATCCGTGTGAGCGGGAAGGAGGACGGGGGCGCGGGGCCCATCCGCGTCCACCGTGATCTCCCCCGGGAGGGGACCGTGGCCGTGTCGGGGACCGCCGACGGATGGGAGGTGCTCACCACCTACAGTCGACAGCACATCGAGGCCGCCCGATACCGTCTCCATGGCGAGGCGGTGCGCATGACCTGGCGCCGTGTGGATGTGAGCTTCGCCGGCATCGGCCGCGACGACCGGCGCGACATCGACGGTATGGCGCGTCTGGTCCCGCGGGTCGATCCGGCACCCGACGCCGTGTGGACGGACCGCTACATGACCGGGAGTCTCACCAACGTCGTCGAGAACCGGGTCCTCCGTCGCGAGCGGATCACCGTCGGCGGTGAGAAGGTGGACACGGTGGTCATCCGAAGCGTCACCACGACCACGGGCGCGCTCGCCGGGACACGGAGCGAGACCCTCTGGTGGTCGCCGGCGCACCGGCTGGTCGTCCGATCCGAATTGGATGTGGACATCGGCGGTGCCTTCGGCTACCGCTCGCAGATCACGTCCGATGTCGTCGACCTCGCGCCTGCGACATGACCCTGTCCACGCCGATGCTGACGACGTGATACGCTAGCCCGCCGCTCACCCAGGGTGAGCTGGACGTAGCAACGTGCCACGAGGAGAGGCAAAACACCAGCGTGCCGACGATTAACCAGATGGTCCGCAAGGGCCGCAAGCCCAAGCCGTCGAAGAACTCGACGCCTGCACTCCGTGGAGCCCCCCAGAAGCGCGGGGTCTGCACGCGTGTCTACACGACGACCCCGAAGAAGCCGAACTCGGCGCTTCGCAAGGTCGCCCGTGTCAAGCTCACCAACGGGATGGAGGTCACGAGCTACATCCCCGGTGAGGGCCACAACCTGCAGGAGCACTCTGTGGTCCTCGTGCGTGGCGGGCGAGTGAAGGATCTCCCCGGTGTCCGGTACAAGATCATCCGCGCCGCGCTCGACGCCGCAGGTGTGGGTGACCGTCGCCAGGCGCGTTCCAAGTACGGCGCAAAGGCTCCGAAGTAATGCCACGTCGCAACGCAGCCAGCATCCGTGAGGTCATTCCCGACCCCATCTACAACAACGTCGTCGTCTCCCAGCTCGTCAACCGCGTGCTCCGCGACGGCAAGAAGTCCACGGCCGAGTCCATCGTCTACGACGCACTCGAGGCCATCCGCGACCGCACCGGGCGTGACCCCGTGCAGGTCATGGAGGAGGCCATCCGCAACGTCACCCCCGTGCTCGAGGTCAAGTCGCGACGCGTCGGTGGTGCCACGTACCAGGTGCCGATGGAGGTCCCCGCACGCCGGGGCCGCACCCTCGCCATCCGCTGGATCGTCCGCTTCTCCCGGGAGCGCCGCGAGAAGCAGATGAGCGAGCGGCTGGCCAACGAGCTTCTCGACGCGCTCGGCTCGCAGGGCGGCGCGTTCAAGCGCAAGGACGACGTCTACCGCATGGCTCAGGCCAACCGGGCGTTCGCTCACTACCGCTGGTAGGTACATCCATCTGAGGTTTGTCTGCACGCGCCGCCCGTCGCTGCGCGTGCATTCACCTGTCGACCGTTCGTAAGGAGCATCCGTGTCAACCCAAAAGGCCATCTCTCTCGAGGTCACCCGGAACATCGGGATCATGGCCCACATCGACGCCGGTAAGACCACGACGACCGAGCGGATCCTCTACTACACCGGGCGCACCCACAAGATCGGTGAGGTTCACGAGGGCGCGGCCACGATGGACTGGATGGCACAGGAGCAGGAGCGCGGCATCACGATCACGAGTGCCGCCACCACCTGCGAGTGGCGTGACCACCGGATCAACATCATCGACACCCCCGGCCACGTCGACTTCACCGTCGAGGTCGAGCGCTCGCTGCGCGTGCTCGACGGCGCGGTCGCCGTCTTCGACTCGGTTGCCGGCGTCGAGCCGCAGAGCGAGACCGTCTGGCGTCAGGCCGACCGCTACGGCGTGCCCCGCATCGCGTACGTCAACAAGATGGACCGCATGGGCGCCAACTTCGAACGCGCCGTCGAGACCATGCGCAACCGGCTCGGTGCCAACGCCGTCCCCGTGCAGATCCCAATCGGGTCCGAGGGTGACTTCGCCGGCATGGTCGATCTCGTCACCATGACGGCGATCACCTACCACGACGACCTCGGCACCGAGGTCACCGAGGGTGAGATCCCCGCCGACCTGGCCGCCGACGCCGAGGCGGGACGCGAGGCCCTGGTCGAGGCACTCGCCGACTCCGATGATGAGCTCGCCGAGCTCTACCTCGAGGGCGGCGAGGTCACCGAGGAGATCCTGCGCAAGGCGCTCCGGACGGCGGTGCTGGCCATCGCGATCACGCCGGTGCTCTGCGGTTCGTCGTTCAAGAACAAGGGCGTCCAGCGCCTCCTCGACGCCGTGGTCGACTACCTGCCGTCGCCGCTCGACGTCCCTCCGGCCGAGGGCATCGAGCCGCGCTCCGAGGAGCCCGTCGTCCGCGAGTCGGACGCGTCGGCGCCGTTCGCCGCGCTCGCGTTCAAGGTGATGAGCGACCCGTACGTCGGGCGGCTCACCTACCTGCGCGTGTACTCCGGAACCCTCAACGCGGGCGACAACATCATCAACGCGACCAAGGACCGCAAGGAGCGGGCCGGACGTCTGCTGCGGATGCACGCGAACTCGCGTGAGGACATCACCACGACGTCGGCCGGTGACATCGTCGCGGCCGTGGGCCTCAAGAGCACGACGACGGGCGACACCCTGTGCACCCCCAACGACCCGGTGATCCTGGAGCAGATGACCTTCCCGGAGCCGGTGATCGAGGTCGCGATCGAGCCGAAGACCAAGGCCGACCAGGACAAGCTTTCCACGGGACTCCAGCGCCTCGCCGAAGAGGACCCCACGTTCCGCGTCTCGAGTGACGAGGAGACGGGCCAGACCCTGATCGCCGGTATGGGCGAACTCCACCTCGAGATCATCGTCGACCGCCTCACCCGTGAGTTCGGTGTCGAGGCCAACGTCGGCAAGCCGCAGGTCGCCTACCGCGAGACCATCCGCAAGCGCGTCGAGAAGGTGGAGGGCAAGTTCGTCCGCCAGACCGGTGGTCGTGGTCAGTTCGGGCACGTCTACATCGCGATGGAGCCGAACGAGCCGGCCAAGGGCTACGAGTTCGAGAACAAGATCGTCGGTGGTGCCATTCCGAAGGAGTACATCCCGGCCGTCGACCAGGGGATCAAGGAGGCGCTCGAGGGCGGTGTGATCGCCGGGTTCCCGATGGTGGACGTGAAGGTGCAGCTCGTCGACGGCTCGTACCACGACGTCGACTCGTCCGAGATGGCGTTCAAGATCGCCGGTTCGATGGCCGCGAAGGCCGCCGCGCAGAAGGCCAGCCCGGTGCTGCTCGAGCCCATGATGAACGTCGTGGTCGAGACGCCGAGCGACTACACCGGCCCGGTCAGCGGTGACATCTCACGTCGTCGCGGTCAGATCCAGGGGATCGAGCCGCGTGACACCGTCGAGGTCGTGTCCGCGCTGGTGCCGCTCTCGGAGATGTTCGGATACGCCACCTCGCTGCGTTCCGCGACCCAGGGTCGCGCGGTGTTCACCATGCAGTTCGAGCGCTACGAGCCCGTGCCGCAGAGCATCGCCGAGGAGATCAAGGCGAAGTAAGCGGGTTCCTGCCGGTTGGTTCTCGAAGGGCGGCCCGACGGGCCGCCCTTCGTCATTTCTGGCGGCCCTGAGACGCCAGCCACCCGGGACGGCGATTGGTCCCTGGTTGCGCTGTCGGGGACTGGCGGATGACCAATGATCCTCCCGCCCGCCCCGTCCAGCCGCCAGTCCCTCCTGCGTCGGGCCTCTCGTGACGATCATTCGCACCCCGTTGGGTGCGGGCTTAGTCGGTCCTGCCGTACATGGAGAAGCGTTGGTCCCTGGTTGCGTATTCAGGGACTGGCGGTGGGCTAATCCCCCCGCCCGCCCCGGCCAACCGCCAGTCCCTCCTGCGTCGGGCCTCTCGTGATGATCCTTCGTCTTCCGTTGGGTGCGGGCACAGTCGGTCTTGCCGTACATGGACGAACCGTTGGTCCCTGAATGCGTGATCAAGGATCAACGGCAAGACGCGTGTGCCCGCACCCAACCAGAAACCTCCCCGGTCGCACGTGAGGCCCCGCGCGAAGCCCGGGGACTGGCGGTTGGCCGGGGCGGGTGGGTGGATGCCCTTCCGCCAGTCCCCCGCTGCGCAACCCAGGATCATCAGCAGGAACGGGTACGACGAGCCATCATCAGTTCCGCCGTCGTCAGGATCTGCGACGGGTCCGCCGACCGGGCCAGGCTCATGCGACACGAGATCCCGGGTGCCGCGATCGGACCCGTGGTCTCACCGGCGAAGCGGCGAAGCTCGGGCAGATCGTGCCGGTACATGAACGACCCGGCGCCGCCACAGCAGCCCGAACCGCTGTCGACCGTCGTGTAGCCGACGGCGGTCAGCACCTCGGTCACGGCGTCGGCGGAGCCCAGCGCCCGTTGATGACAGTGGGGCTGCACGACGACGGTCCCGCGATCGGGCCGGACGAGGGCGTCGGGCACTCCGAGATCCAGCACCGCTCGTTCGAAGGTCGTGACGTGCTCCGCCACGAGCGCGACGCGGTCGTCGTCGGTGATCGTGGCCGCGTCGTCGACGAGCATCGACCAGATGGACGGCTCGAGGACGACGATGGGGACCCCGCGGCGGACGTGGGGCGCCAGGCGCTCCAGCGAGCGTGTCAGCTGCCGGCGCGCCAGGTCGACGCGTCCCTCGGCGTGTGCGGGCCGTCCGCAGTCGCCCGCGTCGACGACCGTCACCCGGGCACCGCACGCCTCCAGCACCGCGACGGCGGCGTCCCCCGACTCCGGATGCAGGAACCGCGTGAAGGTGTCCGACACCACGACGACCTCGCGTCCACCCATGGCGGTCGGGTGCGGACGCCATGCCGACCGGACCCGCGGCGGCCGGAAACCCAGGACGGGCTGCGCCGCACGAGCGGCCAGGTTCGCCGCCCATGGCGCCACCGAACCGAGTCGCAGCAGGAGGTGTGTCCGGCTGACGATGCGGGCCATCAACGGCACGCCCTGCGCCGTGTTCCGGTGGGCGAGTGCCTCCACCTTCAGTCGCGCCATGTCCACGCCGGCCGGGCACTCCGCGGTGCACGCCTTGCAGCCCAGGCACATGTCGAGGGCACGGTGGAGATCCTCGTCGGCGAGCCCGCCCTCCAGCCGGCCCTCGAACGCCGCTCGCAGCAGCGTCGCCCGGCCCCGGGTGGAATGCTCCTCCCGCCCGGTCGCCTGGTACGAGGGGCACATGGCGACGGTGCGCTTGCGGCAGGCGCCGTTCGCGTTGCAGGCCTCCAGCGCCGGAGCGAGTCCGCCCTCCCGGGCGAAGCTCACCGACGTGTGTGAGGCGGGGGTGGCGGGGGAGGCATCGATGCGCATGCCCTCGTCCATGCGATCGGGGTCGACGATGACGCCGGGGTTCAGGATGCCGTCGGGGTCGAGGCGCCGCTTCAGCGCGGCGAACGCCCGGATCGTCGCTTCCGGATACATGCGTGGCAGGAACTCGCTGCGGGCGCGGCCGTCGCCGTGCTCGCCGGACAGCGAGCCGCCGTTCGCGGCCACCAGGTCGGCCGTCGCCTCGGCGATACGCCGCACCTGGGTCCGAGCGCCGCGGGCACGGAGATCGATGAAGGGGCGCACGTGCAGGCAGCCCACGCTGGCATGTCCGTACCAGGCGGCATCAACTTGCTCATCGTCAAGCACCTTGCGGAAGCCGCGAGCGAACGCGGTCAACCGCTCTGGTGGGACGGCGGGGTCCTCGACGAACGGGATCGGCTTCTGTCGGCCGCGTCCGGCACCGACGGCGCGGGCGATACCGGCCCGCCGGAGTGCCCATACCGCCTCCTGCTCCGCCGCGTCACGCACCACCCTGCCGTAGCGCTCGCGGGAGAGGCGAACCTCGACCGCATCGGCGTCACCCTGGTACTCGATGATGAGAAGCGCCCGGCCACCCAGGCCGAGCCGCTCCACCGTCGCGCCGATTCCCACGCGACTCTGAGGATCGAGCATCGCCCGGTCCAGCAGTTCGACCGCCGACGGACCGCTCTCCAGGATCTCGGGCACCGCATCCAGTGCCGCATCGGTGTCCGGATAGGTGCGGAGAACCAGCCCACGCCGTTCGGGCAGCGCCACCAGGCGCAGATGGGCGCGCACCACGACGGCGAGCGTGCCCTCGGACCCACAGACGACCTCGTGCCAGCGCGGCGCGTCACCGCTGAGCGCGTCGAGCCGGTAGCCGCTGACCCGTCGCAGGAGGCCCGGCGGGCTGAAACCCTCCGCCAGGTGACGCGCGTCGGCGAGCGCGGGCGGGGGAGGTGCGTCCGCGTGCAGGCGCGCCTCGGTCCCGTCGGCGAGGACGACGTCCAGTGCGACCACGTTGTCGGAGGTCATGCCGTAGGCGATCGACCGGGCGCCGGCCGAGTTGTTGGCGATCATCCCGCCGATCGTCGCCCGGTTCGCCGTCGCGACGTCGGGTCCGAACAGGAGGCCGTGCGGGGCCGCGGCACGGTTCAGGTCGTCGAGCACGACGCCGGGCTCGACCACCGCGAGCCGGGCGTCCGGGTCGATCGTCACGGCCCGGAGGGCCGAGGTGTCCACCACGAGGCCTTCGCCGACGGTCTGGCCGGCCAGGCTCGTGCCCGCTCCGCGCATGGTGAGGGGCGTGCCGAACTCGCGGCAGAGGTCGACCGCCAGCGGCAGATCGTCGACGCTCCGCGCCCGCAGGACCGCGGCCGGTAGCCGCCGGTAGAGGCTGGCATCGACGGCGTACAGCTCACGGTCGGCGACCCTCGATCGGGCGGCCTCTCCGGCCGTCCGAAGGAGCTCCCGACGGAGTCCGACCTGATCCATCCTCCGATGCTAGTGTCCCGCGACCGGAAGTTCCTCGGAAGGTCTCGAAGGACTCCCGGTGCGGGGCGCTTTCCCACCCCGTTCCCGACGGTATCCGCGATGCTCCGATCGCGTTCCCCCGGCGGGTTGCAGCACCCCGCGGTTGTGTTATCCTCCGCGGGCTTTGCAGACGGTCACACGTCTGCGCATGGCGGGTGCGCCTTAACGCTGCCTGTCACCGATGTTCCCGCAACTCTACGACCGACCCCTGACGGCGTCGGTTGGAAAGCGTCTCGAAGAGGAGTCATTGAGCATGTCCAAAGAGAAGTTCGACAGGTCGAAGCCACACGTGAACGTCGGCACCATCGGCCACGTCGATCACGGCAAGACAACGCTCACGGCCGCCATCACCAAGGTTCTCGCCGAGGCTCAGGGTGGAGAGGTCCGCTCGTTCGACTCGATCGACAACGCTCCGGAGGAGCGGGAGCGCGGTATCACCATCGCCACCTCGCACGTCGAGTACCAGACCGACAACCGCCACTACGCGCACGTCGACTGTCCGGGTCACGCCGACTACATCAAGAACATGATCACGGGTGCGGCGCAGATGGACGGCGCCATCCTCGTGGTATCCGCCGCCGACGGTCCCATGCCGCAGACGCGTGAGCACATCCTGCTCGCCCGTCAGGTCGGCGTGCCGTACATCGTCGTCGCGCTCAACAAGTCGGACACCGTGGACGACGAGGAGCTCCTCGAGCTCGTCGAGATGGAGGTCCGCGAGCTTCTCTCCAGCTACGAGTTCCCCGGCGACGACATCCCGGTCGTCCGCGTGTCGGCCCTCAACGCCCTCAACGGCGACGCCGACGCGGTCAACGGGATCCTCGAGCTCATGCAGGCCGTCGACGACTACGTCCCGGTCCCGGAGCGCGACGTCGACAAGCCGTTCCTGATGCCGGTCGAGGACGTCTTCTCGATCACCGGTCGTGGCACCGTCGCCACCGGCCGTGTCGAGCGTGGGGTCATCAAGGTCGGCGAGACCATCGACATCGTCGGCATGAAGCCCGAGATCGAGCAGACCGTCGTCACCGGCGTCGAGATGTTCCGCAAGCTCCTCGACGAGGGTCGCGCGGGTGACAACATCGGTGCCCTGCTCCGTGGTCTCAAGCGTGAGGAGATCCAGCGCGGCCAGGTGCTCGCGGCCCCCGGCTCCATCACCCCGCACACCAAGTTCACCGCGAACGTGTACGTCCTGTCCAAGGACGAGGGCGGCCGGCACACGCCGTTCTTCGCCAACTACCGTCCGCAGTTCTACTTCCGGACCACCGACGTCACCGGCACCATCACGCTCCAGGAGGGAGTCGAGATGATCATGCCGGGTGACAACGCCGTGATGGAGGTCGAGCTGATCCAGCCGATCGCCATGGAGGAAGGCCTCCGCTTCGCCATCCGCGAGGGCGGCCGCACCGTCGGCGCCGGCGTCGTCGACAAGATCATCGCTTAGACCGACCCGGAAGGGTTCCCCGCCCGTCGCCCCCCAGCCGGGAGGCGGCGGGCTTTTCATTCTCAGGACGTACAGGTGCAGCAGAACAAGATCCGCATCAGACTCAAGGCCTACGATCACGAGCTCATCGACAAGAGCGCCGCGTCGATCGTCGAGACCGCGCAGCGCTCTGGAGCGACGATCTCCGGACCCGTTCCGCTGCCGACCGAAAAGAACGTGTACTGCGTCATCAAGGGCCCGTTCAAGGACAAGGACTCGCGCGAGCACTTCGAGATCCGCACGCACAAGCGTCTGATCGACATCTACTCGCCCACCCCGCGCACCGTCGACTCGCTCATGCGTCTCGACCTGCCCGCCGGTGTCGACATCGAGATCAAGGCGTAGGTGGGGTAGTGGCAGCGATCATCGGCAAGAAGCTCGGCATGACTCAGATCTTCGCCGAGGACGGAAAGCGCGTCACGGTCACGGTCATCGAGGCCGGTCCATGCCCCGTCGTCCAGGTCAAGACCCCGGAGAACGACGGCTACTCGGCCGTCCAGCTCGCCTTCGGCCAGGTCCGCCCCGACAAGATCTCGGGACCGGAGCGTGGCCACCTGACGCGCGCCGGCGCCGGTGCCCACAAGCACCTCGCCGAGTTCGCCCCCGAGGAGCTCGGTGGTGAGGTCGCCGTGGGCGATGTCGTCACCGTCGACGCCTTCTCGTCGGGTGAGTACGTCCGCGTTACCGGCACGTCCAAGGGTAAGGGCTACCAGGGAACGATCAAGCGGCACAACTTCGCCAGCGGCCCCAAGAGCCACGGCTCGCACAACGTGCGCCGGCCCGGTTCCATCGGCGCGGCGGCATACCCCGCCCGCGTCATGAAGGGCGTCCGCATGAGCGGTCGCATGGGCAACGCCCGCGTGACCCAGCGCGGACTTCAGATCATCGACGCCGATCCCGAGCGCAACCTGCTGCTGGTCCAGGGTTCGGTTCCCGGTGGCGTCAACGGAATCGTGATCGTGAGGCCCGAATGAGCATCCCCGTCCTGAACGCCGAGGGGCTCCCCACCGGTTCCGCCGACTTCACCGGTCGCGTCGCCGAGCAGGAGATCAAGCCCCACCTGATCCACGAGACGGTCACGGCCGAACTGGCTGCTCGTCGCGCGGGGACCCACGCGACGAAGACACGCTCCGACGTCGCCGGTGGTGGTCGCAAGCCGTGGCGCCAGAAGGGCACCGGTCGTGCCCGTCAGGGTTCCATCCGCTCGCCCCAGTGGCGCGGTGGTGGTGTCGTCTTCGGCCCCACGCCCCGCACGCACGGCGGCAAGGTCAACCGGAAGGTCCGCGCCCAGGCGTTCCGGGCCGCGCTTCGCGCCCACGCCGAGCGTGGCAGCGTCGCGGTCATGGACCCGACGGGTTGGGACACGCCGTCCACCAAGCGCGCCGCCGAGTACCTGTACCAGGCACCGGAGGGCATCGAGGCCCGCCCGCTTCTCGTGATCCTGGAGGATCCCGAGGGACCCGAGGGGCTCTCGTTCCGCAACCTGCGTGACGTGTACGTCCTCGCATCGATCGAGATCGAGGTGGTCGACATCATGGCCGCCCGCAGCATCCTGGTTCAGCGTTCCGCATGGGAGCGTTGGGTCGGCGCTGAGCTGTCGGTCGCCGATCAGGACGCCACCGCGAAGGCCGCGCCCGAGCGCACGGCTCCGCCGGAGCCCACCAAGATCAGCCGCAAGTCGGCCGAGAAGGACAAGCCCAAGCGCGGTCGCAAGAAGGCCGACGACGAGGCCGCCCCCGCTGAGGCCGAGGTCGAGGTCGAGCCCGACGTCGAGGCGGATCCCGCCGAGTCCTACGACGCCCCCGCCGCCGACGACGCCGAGATCGCCGTCGAGGCTGAGGAGGAGGCCGAGGAGGCTGTCGCCGAGGTCGAGGTCGATGAGGCCGACGAGTCGGATGACGCCGAGACCGACGAGGAGAAGGACGCATGAGCAGCGAGCGTGAGGACATCCGCAAGGTCGTGGTCCGACCGGTCATCTCCGAGAAGGCGTTCCAGCTGGCTCAGCGTCACAACCAGTACACGTTCGAGGTGCTGGCCGACGCGCACAAGATCCAGATCCGTCAGGCCGTCGAGGACATCTTCGACGTGCTGGTGACGGACGTGCGGATCGTCAAGGTTCAGAGCAAGCCCAAGCGCCGTGGTTACACGCGTGGCCGCCGCCCGGGGTTCAAGAAGGCGATCGTCGAGCTGGCGCCCGAAGATCGCATCGAACTGTTCGAAGGGGTCTGATCGCGCCCATGGGTATCAAGAAGTACAAGCCGACATCGCCGGGTCGCCGGTTCGTCACCACCTCGGACTTTGAGGAGGTCACCTCGACGACCCCCGAGAAGTCGCTTCTCGACAAGGTCAAGAAGTCCGGTGGGCGGAACAACAACGGCCGCATCACCAGCCGCCACAAGGGCGGTGGGCACAAGCGCCGCTACCGGATCATCGACTTCAAGCGTCGCAAGGACGGGATCCCCGCCAAGGTCGCCACGATCGAGTACGACCCCAACCGGTCGGCACGGATCGCGCTGCTCCACTACGCGGACGGCGAGAAGGCCTACATCCTGGCGCCGCAGCGCCTCAAGGTCGGCGACACGGTGATGAGCGGTCCTGGAGCCGACATCAAGCCGGGCAACTCGCTCGCACTTCGCGACATCCCGACCGGTACGACGATCCACAACATCGAGCTCTCGGCCGGGCGCGGCGGCCAGATCGTCCGGTCCGCCGGCGTCTCCGCCCAGCTCATGGCGAAGGAGGGCGACTACGCCACCGTTCGCCTGCCGTCCACCGAGATGCGCATGGTGCACCTCGAGTGCCGTGCCACCATCGGTCAGGTCGGCAACTCGACGCACGAGAACCTCTCGGGCGGCAAGGCCGGACGGTCGCGCTGGAAGGGCGTCCGCCCCCGGGTCCGTGGTTCGGCCATGAACCCGGTCGACCACCCGCACGGTGGTGGTGAGGGCAAGAGCAACTCGGGCCGTCACCCGGTCACCCCGTGGGGTAAGCCCACGAAGGGTGCCCGCACGCGCAACACCAAGAAGGCCAGTCAGAAGATGATCGTCCGCGCACGCAAGCGCGGGAAGCACGCGGGGGGAAACTAGGTGGGTCGTAGCCTGAAGAAGGGGCCATTCGTGGCCGAGAAGCTCATGCGCCGCATCGAGGAGATGAACTCGGCGAATGAGAAGCGCATGATCCGCACGTGGTCGCGCTCGTCGACGATCTTCCCCGAGATGGTCGGTCACACGATCGCGGTGCACGACGGCCGCAAGCACGTGCCCGTGTTCATCAGCGAGAGCATGGTCGGTCACAAGCTGGGCGAGTTCGCGCCCACCCGCACCTACCGCGGACACGCGGGCTCCGACCGAACGGCGAAGATGCGATGAACAACGCAGCCACCCGAGATCTCGTCAGCGCGACGGCCAAGTACGTGCGCGTGTCGCCCCGCAAGGCGCGGCTCGTCGCCGACCTGGTGCGCGGCAAGTCGGTCACCGAGGCGCGCGCCATCCTGGCGTTCGCGACACGTGACGCGGCGGTCCCCGTGCGCAAGGTGCTCGAGTCCGCCGCCGCCAACGCGGATCACAACCACGGCCTCAAGTCGGACGAGCTCGTGTTGACCCACGTCACGGTCGACCCGGGCCCGACCATCAAGCGGTTCCGGCCGCGGGCCCGAGGATCGGCGTCGCCCATCCTCAAACGCACGAGTCACATCACCATCGGTTTGGCTGAGCCCGGCGCGGGCTCAGAACGGAAGGGGCGCTAGGTTTGGGTCAGAAAGTCCACCCCGGCGGATTCCGGCTCGGAGTCATCTCCGACTGGAAGAGCAACTGGTTCGCCCAGCGTGACTTCGCAGCCGCGCTCGACGAGGACCGTGCCATCCGCGATCACATCTACGCCAAGCTTGCGCACGCCAGCCTGTCGGACATCCACGTCCGCAAGGACCCGGCCAAGCTGACGGTCGACATCTTCACCGCGCGCCCCGGCATCGTGATCGGGAAGAGCGGCCAGGAGGTCGATGCGCTTCGTCGTGATCTGCACAGCCTCACCAACAAGCAGATCCAGATCAACATCAACGAGGTGAAGCGCCCCGAGCTGGATGCCACCCTCGTCGCCCAGTCGATCGCCGAGCAGCTCCAGAACCGGGTCAGCTTCCGTCGCGCCATGAAGCGCGCGCTGACGTCGGCCATGCGTTCCGGTGCCCAGGGCGTCAAGGTCCAGTGCAGCGGCCGCCTCGGCGGTACCGAGATGTCGCGTTCCGAGCACTACGCGGAGGGCCGTGTCCCGCTGCACACGCTGCGCGCCGACATCGACTACGGCTTCTACGAGGCCAAGACGACCTTCGGCCGCATCGGCGTGAAGGTCTGGATCAACCGCGGCGAGGTTCTGCCGGAGGGTGTCACCGACGCCCGCGGCCGTGTCGACTTCGAGGCCCCGCAGCCCCAGCGCCGTCAGCGTCGTGACCGTGGTGACCGGCCCGGTGGCCGTGGCGGCCGTGGCCGTGGCGGTCAGGGCGGAGGCGGTCGCGGTCCCCGTGGCCAGGGCGGCGGCGGAGGTCGTGGCCCGCGTCAGGGTGGCCAGGGCGGCGGTCAGGGTCAGGGAGGTGCGTCCTAATGCTGATGCCGAAGCGCGTCAAGCACCGCAAGAGTCACCGCGGTCGCCGGCGTGGTTTCTCGAAGGGCCACCACCAGCTCGCCTTCGGCCAGTTCGGCCTCAAGGCGCTGGAGCCCGCCTGGATCACCAACCGTCAGATCGAGTCCGCGCGTATCGCGATCACCCGTCGCATCAAGCGTGGCGGAAAGGTCTGGATCAACATCTTCCCGCACCTCCCGGTGACGAAGAAGCCGGCCGAGACCCGCATGGGTTCCGGAAAGGGCTCGCCGGAGGCGTGGGTCGCCGTGGTCAAGCCCGGCGAGGTGATGTTCGAACTGTCCGGTGTTCCCGAGGAGCTCGCGAAGGAGGCCATGCGCCTCGCCGCCATGAAGCTCCCGATCAAGTGCAAGTTCGTGACGAGGGATGACTTCTAGTGGCACAACGTAGTGCAAAAGAATTGCGGGAGCTCAACGACGAGCGTCTCTCCGCCCTCCTCGTCGAGGCGCGTGAGGCTCTCTTCAACCTGCGCTTCCAGCATGCGTCCGGCTCTCTGGAGGAGACCTCCGAGATCGGCCTCCGCCGGCGTGAGATCGCTCGGCTTCTGACAGTGATCCAAGAGCGTGAGCGGGAGGTTGCCGGTGCCTGAGCAGAAGACACCGCAAGAATCGGTCGCCGGTCGCAAGAGCCGGCAGGGTGTCGTCACGAGCGACGCGCGCGAGAAGACCATCACGGTCCGTATCGACAGCGCTCGTCCGCACCGCGTGTACGGCAAGACGGTGCGGCGTTCGTCGAAGCTGCACGTGCACGACGAGGCCAACGAGGCCCGCGTCGGTGACACGGTGCGCGTCGTCGAGTGTCGGCCGCTGTCCGCGCAGAAGCGCTGGCGGCTCGTCGAGATCCTGGAGCGTGCAAAGTGATCCAGCAGGAGTCCCGACTTCGCGTCGCCGACAACACCGGCGCCCGTGAGATCCTCTGCATCCGTGTCGTGGGCGGTCACAAGCGCCGCTACGCGCACGTCGGCGATGTCATCGTCGGCACGGTCAAGCAGGCGACTCCGAACGGCGCGGTCAAGAAGGGCGACGTCGTCAAGGCCGTGGTCGTGCGTACGCGCAAGTCGCACCCGCGCGACGACGGTACGTTCATCGCCTTCGACGAGAACGCGGCCGTGATCATCGACGGCGGTATGAACCCACGTGGTACGCGCATCTTCGGGCCGGTCGCCCGTGAACTGCGCGAGAAGAACTTCATGAAGATCATCTCACTGGCACCCGAGGTGCTTTAGGTATGGCGGCACGTATCAAGAAGGGCGACGAGGTCGTCATCATCGCGGGCAAGGACAAGGGCAAGACCGGTACGGTTCTTGAGGTCCTCCCGGCTGAGGAGCGCGTCGTGATCGAGGGGCTCAACCTCGTGAAGCGGCACACGCGTCCCCGCCCGCCGAGCGAGCCGGGTGGCGTCATCGAGAAGCCGGCGCCGCTCCACTGGTCCAACGTGTCCCTCATCGACCCCAAGCTCCACCTGCCCACGCGGGTGCGCTTCGTCGAGGAGGACGATAAGAAGGTGCGGGTCGCCGCGCGAAGCGGAGAGAAGCTTGACTGACGAGAACACAACCCAGACCATCGAGGCCGCGGCGCCGCCGCGGCTCCTCGAGCGCTACCAGGACGAGGTCCGGCCGAAGCTCCAGGAGGAGTTCGGCTACACGTCGGCCATGCAGCACCCCAAGATCGAGAAGATCGTTCTCAACATGGGTGTCGGCGAGGCGAAGACCAACTCCAAGCTCCTGGACCAGGCGCTCGAGCAGCTGGCCATCATCGCCGGGCAGCGGCCCGTCATGACCCGGGCACGCAAGTCCATCGCCCAGTTCAAGCTGCGTGAGGGCATGCCCATCGGCTGCAAGGTCACCCTTCGCGGGGCCCGTATGTGGGAGTTCTACGACCGGCTCACGTCGGTGGCGCTCCCCCGTATCCGTGACTTCCGCGGGGTCAACCCCGACAGCTTCGACGGACGTGGCAACTACGCGCTGGGCATCCGCGAGCAGACGATCTTCCCCGAGATCGACTACGACCGCATCGACCAGGTTCGGGGACTGGACGTGATCATCACCACCACCGCCGAGACGGACGACGAGGGACGCGCACTCCTGCGCCACCTCGGCATGCCGTTCCGTGCCGATGGATACACCGCTGAGGAACGGGCCGCGCGTCGTCGACGCAAGCAGCGCTCCCGGTCCCGTAGCCGTTCGAAGAAGCGTTAAGGAGCAAAGTGGCGAAGACGAGTCTGCGCGTCAAGGCGGCGCGCCCATCCAAGTACAAGACGCGGGAGTACTCCCGCTGTCACCGCTGCGGTCGCTCCCGCGCGTACTACCGCAAGTTCGGCCTGTGCCGCATCTGCCTGCGCGAAGAGGCACACGCGGGCGTGATCCCCGGCATGACGAAGTCGTCCTGGTAAGGGGGGTGAGCGCACGATGATGACCGATCCTTTCGCGGACATGCTGACCCGCATCCGCAACGCGGCGCTGGCCATGCACGACCACGCGACCCTTCCGGCGAGCAAGCTCAAGATCGAGTTCGCCAAGCTTCTCGAGGCCGAGGGGTACATCTCCGGCTGGAGCGCCGAGGGTGAGGGACGCGATCACAAGCTCACGGTCAACCTGAAGTACGACAAGAACCGCCGCCAGGTGATCTCCGGTCTCCGGCGCGTGAGCAAGCCCGGCCGCCGCGTGTACGTCGGCCGCGGGGAGGTCCCCAAGGTCCTCGGTGGGATGGGCGTCGCGGTGATCTCCACCTCGCAGGGACTTCTCTCCGGTCAGGAGGCCCGTCGCCGCGGTATCGGCGGCGAGGTCCTCTGCGAAGTCTGGTAACGAAAGCGATACGAGTATGAGCAGAATTGGACGAGCCCCGATCCCCGTTCCCGACGGTGTGACGGTCGACATCACAGGTCAGAAGGTCACGGTCAAGGGCCCCAAGGGCGAGCTTGCCGAGACCATCAGCGCCCCGATCACCGTGGCGCAGGAGGACGGTACCCTGACGGTGACGCGGCCCACGGACCGTGCACCGCACCGTTCCCTCCACGGACTCTCGCGCACGCTCGTCGCCAACATGGTCGAGGGTGTCACGTCCGGTTTCGAGAAGCGCCTCGAGCTGGTCGGTGTCGGTTACCGCGCCCAGATGAAGGGCAAGGATCTTGAGATCTCGGCCGGGTTCTCCCACCCGGTGGTCATCTCGCCGCCGGAGGGCATCACCTTCGAGACGCCCCAGCCCACGGAGATCGTGGTCACGGGCATCGACAAGCAGGCCGTCGGACAGGTCGCGGCCGACATCCGCAAGGTACGTCCGCCCGAGCCGTACAAGGGCAAGGGCATCAAGTACGCGGACGAACAGATTCGCAGGAAGGTCGGAAAGCGGGCATGAGTCGTCACATCACACCATCGGCGCCGGGTCGCGAGCGTCGACGCAAGCGCATCCGCGGCAAGGTGCACGGCACCTCCGAGCGCCCGCGGCTCTCGGTGTTCCGCTCGAACGCACGCATCTACGCGCAGGTCATCAACGACGTCGACGGACGTACGCTCGCCGCGGCCGGCTCGATCGAGCCGTCGCTGCGTGACGCGTCCAAGACGGACGCCGCCACCAAGGTCGGTCAGCTCCTCGCCGAGCGGGCCAAGGCGGCCGGCGTCACCAAGGTCGTGTTCGACCGCGGTGGCTACCTTTACCATGGGCGTGTGAAGGCGCTCGCCGACGGGGCCCGCGATGGCGGCCTCGAGTTCTAAGGATCGAGAGGAACGAGTTGTCTGACGTACGTCGAGAGCGCATCAACGCCAACAGCCTTGAGCTGGCCGAGCGTGTTGTGGAGGTCAATCGCGTCGCGAAGGTCGTCAAGGGTGGACGGCGCTTCTCGTTCTCCGCGCTGGTGGTCGTCGGTGACATGAACGATGTCGTCGGCATCGGTCACGGCAAGGCGCGTGAGGTTCCGCTCGCCATCCAGAAGGCCATCGAGGACGCGAAGAAGAACCTCTTCCGGGTCCCGAAGCACAACAACACGATCACCCACCAGATCCTGGGGCGCCACGGCGCCGGCCGCGTGCTCCTGAAGCCGGCCTCGCCGGGTACCGGGGTCATCGCGGGTGGTCCGGTGCGTGCCGTGCTGGAGCTCGCCGGCATCCACGACATCCTCAGCAAGTCGCTGGGCAGCAGCAACCCGATGAACCTCCTGCCCGCGACCGTCGAGGCCCTCAAGGGACTCCGCCGTCCGGAGGACGTCGCCGAGCGGCGCGGGAAGACGATCGCCCAGATGTTCGGCCTGGCCGACAACGCCCGTGAGCGCACCATCGACGCGGACGCCGCGCCCGCCGAGACCGAGCCGGTGGCGGTGGCCGTCGCCGAGACCGCCGATGAGGGGAGTGATGCCTCGTGATCCGGGTCACGCAGATCCGTTCGGCAATCGGTTCCAAGCAGGAGCACCGCGGCACGCTGCGGGCGCTCGGCCTGGGCCGCATCGGCCAGAGCCGTGAACACAAAGAAACCCCCGAGCTCGAGGGGCGTCTCCGGAAGGTCGCCCACCTCATTCGGGTTGAGGAGACCTCCAAATGACCGACGAGACGACCATCGACCCGAACGACGTTCGGCTCGAGACCCTCGCTCCGCTCCCCGGCTCCCGGAAGGCGCGCAAGCGCATCGGACGGGGCCCCGGCTCCGGAACCGGCAAGACGTCGGGCCGTGGGCAGAAGGGTCAGGGTGCTCGGTCGGGTAGCGGCCCCATCTCCACCTTCCAGGGTGGTCAGGTGCCCATCCACATGCAGAAGGGGAAGCTCCGCGGCCCCAACCACAAGAAGTCGATGCCGTTCGGCCCGTTCCGGACCCACACGGTCCCGGTCAACGTCGGTCACCTCGACATCTTCGAGGCGGGGAGCGTCGTCGACGTCGCCGCGCTCGAGGAGCGTGGTCTCGTGAAGGGCAACACCAACCGCGGCTACCCCGTCAAGATCCTCGCCAAGGGCGATCTGGACCGCGCGCTCACCGTCCGGGCACACGCCTTCTCCGAGGGGGCGCGGCAGAAGATCGAAGCGGCCGGAGGCACGGCCGAGGTCGTCCCGCTGCGTGCGGTCGCGGACGACGCCTGATCCGGAAGCGAAAGGCATGATGACCGAAGGAGTCGGCCCGTGCTGAAGGCCGTGCTGAACGCGTTTCGTTCACCGGAGCTTCGTAAGAAGCTCCTGTTCACGTTCGCGATCCTCGCGGTCTACCGTTTCGGTACCTTCGTGCCGATCCCGGGCGCCACCTCCCACGACATCGAGGGTGCGATCGGAAGCCAGGGGGCGGCCAACGTCCTCCAGTTCCTGAACCTGTTCTCGGGAGGCGCGCTCACACGCTTCTCGGTCTTCGCGCTGGGCATCATGCCGTACATCACGGCGAGCATCGTCATCCAGCTGATGACGGTGGTGATACCGAGTCTCGAGGCCCTCCAGAAGGAGGGTGAGGCGGGGCACGCCAAGATCACCCAGTACACCCGGTATCTCACGGTGGTGCTGGCGTTCCTCCAGTCCTTCGCCTACGTGCTGTTCTTCCGCTCGGTCGGTGGCCTGACGGACATCAACGCCGGTCGCTTCTACCTGATCGTCATCTCGTTGACCGCGGGAACCGTGCTCGTCATGTGGCTGGGTGAGCTCATCACCCAACGTGGCATCGGCAACGGGATCTCGCTCATGATCTTCGCCAGCATCGTGGCCTCGATCCCGGACGGGGTCCGCCACTGGTGGCAGCTCGAGCCGGTCACCATGATCGTCATCGGCGTCATCGCCGTCGCGGTGGTCATCGGTGTGGTGTTCGTGAACGAGGGGCAGCGTCGCATCCCGATCCAGTACGCCAAGCGTGTGGTGGGACGGAAGATGACGCAGGGCGGGACCACCTACATGCCGCTTCGCGTCAACATGGCGGGTGTCATCCCGGTCATCTTCGCGTCGTCCATCGTGATCCTCCCGTCGCTCATGGCGACGCTGATCGGCGGATCGTTCTTCAAGCGGCTGGGTGAGCTCCTGGGTACGAACTCCTGGTTCTTCATCATCTTCCAGGCCGTTCTGATCATCCTGTTCACGTACTTCTACACCGCGGTCCAGTTCAACCCGGTCGACCAGGCGGAGAACCTGAAGAAGTACGGCGGGTTCATCCCGGGTGTCCGTCCCGGCCGTCCGACGGCGGTGTTCCTCGACCGAGTGATGACACGCCTCACGCTTCCCGGCGCCGTCTACCTCGCGGCCGTCGCCAGCATGCCGTCCATCGTCTTCAAGTACCTGCCGGGCGTGAACTTCACCATCGGCGGCACGTCGCTGCTGATCGTCGTCGGCGTCGCGATCGACACCATGCGGCAGCTCGAAGCGCAGCTCATCCAACGTCAGTACGAAGGATTTCTCTAGGCCATGGCACGACTCGCTCTCTTCGGACCCCCCGGCGCCGGCAAGGGCACCCAGGCCGAGCGGCTCAGGGAGGACCTCAACCTCCTCCACCTCGCGACCGGCGACCTGCTCCGCGCCCAGGTCGCGGCGGGCACGTCGCTCGGGCTCGAGGCGAAGAAGCACATGGATGCGGGCGGGCTCGTCCCCGACGAGGTCGTCATCGGGATGATCCGCGAGGCGCTCAGCTCACAGTCGGACGGATTCCTCCTCGACGGTTTCCCCCGTACCGTCGCCCAGGCCGAGGCGCTCGGTGCCATGCTGGATGAGCTCGACGCACCCCTTGAGGCCGTTATCTCGCTCGCCGTCCCGAACGACGAGCTCACCCGTCGTCTCGGCGGACGCTGGATCTGCCGCCGCTGCGGCCGGTCGTTCCACGAGACGTCGAACCCCTACGACGGCTCGCCGTGTCCCGAGGGCGACGGCACCGAGCCCTGCGATCTCTACCAGCGCGACGACGACAAGCCCGAGGCCGTGGCCGCCCGTCTCGAGACCTACGCCACGCAGACCGCGCCCGTCGCGGAGTACTACACGTCGGCCGGCCTCCTTCGCGAGGTCGACGGCACCGGTACCCTCGACGAGGTCTACGCGCGCATCCGCTCCGCGGTCTAGAAGAAGACATTTGATGTCGAAGCGCCGTAAGAACCGGGGCCCGTCGGGTCCGATCCTGAAGAGCCCGGGCGAGCTTGACGCGATGGCGGCGTCCGGCGCCGTCCTGTCGGAGTGCCTCGACATGGTCTGCGCTGCGGTGGCGCCCGGCGTCACGCTGCTCGAGCTGGACGAGATGGCCGAGACGTTCATCCGTGAGCACGGCGGCACGCCGGCGTTCCTCGGCTACCCCGGACCTCCCGGGGCGGTCGACTTCCCTGGGTCGATCTGCTCGTCACTCAACGACGTGGTCGTCCACGGGATCCCGTCCCCGGTGAAGCTGGAGGACGGTGACGTCCTCGCCGTCGACTGCGGCGTCATCCTCGACGGGTGGGTATCGGACTCCGCGCGCACCGTCGCCGTGGACGGCGTGACCGTTCAGGCGGCGGAGCTGATCTCCGTCACGAAGACGGCTCTGCAGCGCGGCATCCAGGCTGCGCGCCCGGGTAACACCGTTGGCGATATCGGCCACGCGGTGCAGGCCGAGGTCGAGGCGGCCGGGTTCAGCGTCGTGCGCAGCCTCGTCGGTCACGGTGTCGGCCGCTCGATGCACGAGGACCCGCAGGTGCCGAACTACGGGCAGCCGGGACAGGGGCTCACCCTCGAACCGGGTGTCGTCATCGCCATCGAGCCGATGGTCAACGCCGGCGGCTACGACGTGACCCTGGACGAGGACATGTGGGCCATCCGCACGAAGGACGGTTCGCTGTCGGCGCACTGGGAACACACGGTCGCCGTGACGGAGAGCGGTCCGCGGATCCTGACGTCCACCGCGTGACGCCCGACGTGCTAAGGTGCGGGGCCCTGCGCGGTCACGCCGCGTTCGGATTCGCATGCAGCGGGCGACGCCCTTCGGGGCACGAGAGGAGTCTGTGGCCCAGAAGGAAGAGGCAATCGAGCTTGAGGGTGAGGTGACCGAAGCTCTGCCCAACACAATGTTTCGCGTCAAGCTCGACAACGACCACGACGTGCTCGCCCACATCTCGGGAAAGATGCGTCAGCACTACATCCGGATCCTCCCCGGAGACCGGGTCAAGGTCGAGTTGTCCCCGTACGACCTCACCCGCGGTCGCATCACCTACCGTTTCAAGTAGAAGGAATTCGATGAAAGTCCGTGCTTCAGTGAAGCCCATGTGCGAGAAGTGCCGCGTCATCAAGCGGCACGGCAAGATCATGGTCATCTGCCAGAACCCCCGCCACAAGCAGACGCAGGGGTGATGGTGCGTACTCTCATCGCTGATCGTCACCGGAAGGATCGGTAAGTGGCACGAATCGCCGGAGTCAACGTCCCCCGCGAGAAGCGGGTCGAGATCGGTCTGACCTACATCTTTGGCATCGGACGTTCCACGTCCAACAAGGTGCTCGAGCAGGTCGGCATCCCCCGCGACACGTACGTGCGGGACCTGACGGAGGAAGAGGTCACCCGCCTCCGCGATGTGATCGAGAAGGAGCTCGAGGTCGAGGGAGACCTTCGCCGCGAGCGTTCCAACAACGTGAAGCGCCTGTCCGAGATCGGGTGCTACAGGGGCCTGCGCCATCGCCGCGGACTCCCGGTCCGCGGTCAGCGGACCAAGACCAATGCGCGCACCCGCAAGGGCCCGCGTAAGACCGTCGGCAAGCGTAAGAAGTAGAAGGGACCCGAGGAAGCCTGTGTCACGACAGAAGGCCACGCGCGGCCGCACTCGCCGTCGCGCCAAGAAGAACGTTGCGATCGGTCACGCCCACATCAAGACGTCGTTCAACAACACGATCGTCACGCTGACGGACCGTGAGGGCAACGTCATCGCGTGGGAGACCGCCGGCTCCGCCGGTTTCAAGGGCTCGCGCAAGTCGACCCCGTACGCCGCGCAGATCACCGCCGACGCCGCCGCCCGCAAGGGGATGGAGCACGGACTCCAGAAGGTCGACGTCTACGTCAAGGGCCCCGGCTCCGGACGCGAGACGGCGATCCGTTCCCTCCAGGCCGCCGGTCTCGAGGTCGCCTCGGTGACCGACGTGTCTCCCGTCGCCCACAACGGGTGCCGCCCGCGTAAGCGGCGCCGGGTGTAGCGCTTGCACGTGAGTTAGACCCGTTCCAACGCCGGATCCCGTTGCGATGGCTCCGACCCCTGACGCGGGGGTGGTGAGCCGAGGCGGGGATCCGGTTTGTCGCGTTCATCCCTGTTTCCGGTCCGGCCGGAAGAAAGAGGCAGACATTGCTCGACACTCTCGCCCCCCGAATGACCTACAACGAGGTTTCGGAGACGCTCGGCACCTTTGAGGTGGAGCCGCTCGACCGCGGGTTCGGTCACACATTCGGCAACTCGCTGCGACGCGTGCTTCTCTCGTCGCTCGAGGGCGCGGCCGTCACCTCCATCCGTATCGACGGGGTGCAGCACGAGTTCTCGACCATCGAGGGCGTGCGCGAGGACGTCACCGACATCATCCTCAACCTCCGCGGCCTCGTGTGCCGCATCCACGGCGACGCCGAGGACGTCGAGGTCGAGATCACGAAGCGTGGACCCGGTACGGTCACGGCCGCCGACATCCAGTGCCCGGCCGACCTCGAGATCCTGAACCCGGAGCTCGAGATCGCCAACCTGAACAAGGGCGCCGGACTCGAGATGATGATCACCATCTCGCGCGGCGTCGGCTACGTGCGCGCCGAGCAGAACAAGGGCCCCGGTTCCACCATCGGCGTCATCCCGGTGGACTCGGCTTTCTCCCCGGTCCGCCGCGTGCGCTACGAGGTCAGTCCGGCCCGTGTCGGCCAGCGCACCGACTACGACAAGCTCTCCATCGAGATCGAGACCAACGGCTCGGTCATCCCGCGTGACGCCATGGCCCACGCGGCCGAGACGCTCATCTCCCGCCTCTCCATGTTCGCCAACCCGGTCACCGCTCAGGAGGTCGAGGTCGTCGACGAGGAGTCGCCGCAGAGCGAGCTGTTCGACGTGGAGATCGAGGAGCTCGAGCTGGGCGTCCGCGCCTTCAACTGCCTCCGTCGCGTCGGCATCGAGACCATCGGCGACCTGCTCTCCAAGACGGAGGGCGAGCTCGGGGCCATCCCGAACTTCGGTCGCAAGAGCATCGAAGAGGTCAAGGAGGTCCTGGCATCCCAGGGTCTCGGCCTCCGTGCCGACGACTGACCAACCCACCCACGCTCCACCCGAAGAACCGAGGGGAATCTCCGAAATGCGCCACCGCCGACAGGGACCAAAGCTCAGCCGCACCAGTGCTCACCGCACGGCCCTTGGTGCCAACCTCGCCTCCGCGCTTCTGGAGCATGGACGGATCCAGACGACCGAGGCCAAGGCCAAGCTCGCCCGCAGCGTCGCCGAGCGCGCCATCACCCTCGGCAAGGACGGCAGCCTGCACGCCCGTCGTCAGGCCATCGCCCTGCTGCGGAACAAGCCGGTCAGCTACCGCCTGTTCAACGACATCGCCCCGGTGTTCGAGGACGTCCCCGGTGGTTACACCCGCATCACCAAGCTGGGCCCCCGTCCGGGTGACGCGGCGCCCATGGTCGTGCTCGAGCTCACCCGTGAGGTCCCCGACTCCGACGACTGATCCCGTCGGCCGGCCGCGGCGAGCGCGTCATCGCTCGCCGCGCCGGCTCGTCGACCCCGCCGGGGTGTCGACGGCATGATCACGCTCCGCCTCGACGTCGAATACGACGGTCGCCGGTTCTCCGGCTGGGCGGCGCAACCCGACCGGCGCACCGTCGAAGGTGAGATCCGCCGGGCGCTCGCCGTCGTGCTGCGCGGCGAACCCGATGATCTCCAGGTCGCCGGACGCACCGACACCGGCGTCAGCGCCACCGGCCAGGTCGTCTCCGTGCACACTGACGCGGACATCGATCCCGAGCGGCTGCTGCGCGGCGTCAACGGCGTGCTGCCCGACGATGTCGCGATCCGCCGTGCCACGCTCGCGCGCCCCGGCTTCGACGCGCGGCGTGACGCCCTAGCCCGTGCCTACGAGTACCGGGTGCTCACCGGCGTGCGCTCACCGCTGCGCCGGCACCGGGTGCTGTGGTCGGCACGTCATCTCGACCTCGACGCCATGAACGCTGCCGCCGCGCACGCCGTCGGGCAGCACGACTTCCGGGCGTTCACGCCCACCAAGACGGAGCACGTGTTCTTCGACCGCACCGTGACACGGTGCGAGTGGCAGGAGCGTGATGACGAGATCGTGTTCCTGGTCGAGGCCGACGCCTTTCTGCGGAACATGGTGCGCGTCCTCGTCGGCAGCATGGTGCGGGTCGGTCTGGGTGCGTGGACGGTGGATCGCTTCGCTGCGCTTCTGGACGGGGCCGGGCGTTCCGAGGCGGGACCCACGGCGCCTGCGTTCCCCCTGACACTCGTCGGGGTGCACTATCCGGCCGATGACGAGGCGCGGCACGCGGGCTGACGCTGCCGCCTCGGCGGGGCACATACGTGGAGTTTCACGGATGCGGACTCCACGAGGCGGTGGTGGGATGGCCGGCGTGCGCATCACCCGCAACCTGCCTCTCACGGTCCGCCGCGCCCCGACGAAGCACGTGGTGGAGACGACGATCGCAGGGGGTGTCGCACTTCGATGACCTGACGTTGCGCGGCCTGTGATCAGGACGAGAAAGGTCGCCGGCTAACATTCCCGGTCGGTGAATCTGATCGGACGGGACGCGGAGCTCGCGCGACTGCGGGCTCTCATCGGTGGTGCGGGCGGCACGCTCATCATCGCCGGGCGCCCCGGGGTAGGCAAGAGCGCACTCCTCGCCGAGGCCGTCCGGGACGCGCCACGGATGCTCAGTACCACCGGCGTTCAGAGCGAGATCGCGCTGCCGTTCGCCGCGCTACGTGATCTGGTCGAGCCCGTTCTCGCCGACGTCGATGATCTGCCCCCGGCTCAGCGACATGCGCTCCGCGCGGCGCTGGCGCTCGAGGAGACCGAGGGCCTCGATCCCGGGACGGTTCTCCACGCGTTCGCCGGTCTCGTCACGGCACTCGCGCCGGTCGTGATCGCCGTCGACGATGTGCAGTGGCTCGATGCGTCGTCGCGCGACGCCGTTGCGTTCGTCGCTCGCCGTGCCGAGCGGCTGGGGATCTCGGTGGTCGTCGTCCACGCGCTGCGCGGCGAGCCGATGGACGGGTGGCCGGACCTTCCGACGATGGCGGTCGACGAGCTGGCTCCCCCGGATGCACTCCGGCTTCTGCGACGCACCGATCTGGCCGTGGGGGTCGCGGAGGCGTTGGCCACTGCGGTGGGTGGGAACCCTCTGGCGCTGATCGAAGCGCCGGCTGCACTCACGCCGGGTCAGCGATCGGGCCGTGACGCCCTCCCGGATATGCCGTCGGTCGGCGAACGCATCACTCGGGCCTACCGGGCCCGCCTGGACACGTTGCCTCCCGAGACCGGTCGAGCCCTCCTGCTGGCGGCCTCCAGCAGCGACGGCGCCGCCGCACCCCTGGCCGTCGCCATCGGTGACGCCGGACTGGACGCCCTCGGTCCGGCGGAGGATGCCGACCTGGTGGTGCTCGACGGGAATGTGGTGCGTTTCCGCCATCCGGAGGTCCGGGCGGCGGTGTATCACGCCGCGACGCCCAGCCAGCGCCGTGCTGCCCACCGCGCGCTGGCCGCCGTGCTCCCGGACGATCATGGCGCGTGGCATCTGGCGGTCGCCGCAGACCGGCCGGACGAGGATGTCGCCGCCGCGCTGGGGCGACTGGCCTCCGAGGCGGCGTCGCAGGGGGCCCCGGCCACCGCGCTTCAGGTGATGCGACGTGCGGTTGCGCTCACTCCGGAGCCCGCCACCCGTCGTGAACGCGCCCTTGCCGCCGGCCATCTGGCGCTCTTCATCGGCCGTCCGGAAACGGCCCTCGCGATCGCCGAGGACCTTCCGCCCTCCACTGATCCGTCCGGCCGGGCGGACACGCAGAGCCTTGTCGGTGAGGCCATGGCCCAGGCCGGTCGGCCCGCTGAGGCGCAGGCACTGCTCCGGGCCGAGGCCGTCCGTGTCGAAGCGGACGATCCCGGTCGCGCCGCCGCGCTCTTCACCCAGGCGGCGGTCTGCACCATGGGCTGCGGGCCGGTGGACGTGGTGGCCGAGACGGCGGCACAGGCGCGTCGCCTTGCGCCTCCGGGCGCCGACCTGGTCCCGGCGGTCCTCGAGGCCGCGGCCCGCGCGGCGGGTGGGGACCATGCGTTCGCCCGTGAGGTGCTTCTGGGCCGCCTCGACGAGCTCCGCTCGCTCGACCTGTCCTCGCCGGAACACCAGATCATCGGCCTCGCCGGTCTCTGTCTCCATTGGCTGGAGGAGCTTGACGAGGCCGTCGCCCTGATGGCTCCCGTGGTACGGACGCTCCGCGAACACGGCGCCGTGACGCCGCTCGCCTTCCCACTGGTCGTCCTCGTGGCGGTCCACGGCCGGCGAGGGGACTTTCGCGCCGCGGACGAACTGGCACGTGAAGCGGAGATGCTGGGGGAGGAGGCCATCGGTGCGTTCCTCCAGGGGCTCGTGCTGAATGCCCGCGCGTTCGTCGCGGCGATACTGGGAGACGATGCGGCCTGCACCGCCGCTGCCGCGCGAGCACGTGCTGTCAGCGAGCGGCTCGGGATCCACGCCCAGTCTGCCGTGGCCGAGCACGCGCTGGGGCTCCTGGCACTGTCGCGTGGTGACCTCGACATGGCCATCGTGCAGTTCGAGCGCGCCGGCGATGCGTGCCGGAGCTTCGGGACGCGCGACCCCGGATATCTCGACTACGAGGGTGACCTGGTCGAGGCGTATGCCCGCACCGGGCGCTTCGACGACGCCCGACGTGTTCTGGCGCAGCTCCGTGAAGGCGCGCGGCTGACCGGCGGGACCTGGGCCGCCGTGGCGAGCGCGCGATGCGCGGCGCTGCTGGGGAGGGACGACGAGATCGACGGACATCTCGCCGTCGCGATGGCGGCGCACGAACGGCTGTCGATGAGCTTCGAGCGCGCGCGGACCCAGCTCGTCTTCGGCGAGCGCCTGCGGCGGGCACGACGACGCAGCGATGCCCGCGCCCTTCTGGAGCCGGCCGCCCTCACGTTCCGTTCGGTGGGCGCGTGGCGCTGGGCCGATCGCGCGGATGCAGAGCTGGCGGCGGCGGGAGGGCGGCCACCGGGTACCGACGGCGGTGCGGCCATTCCCCTCATCGACTCTTTGACGGTGCGTGAACAGGAGGTCTGCGGGCTTGTGGTGCGAGGGGCGACCAATGCCGAGGTCGCGGCCAGCCTCTTCCTCTCGCGGCGGACCGTGGAGCATCACCTGCGGCAGGTCTATCGGAAGATGGGCGTCCGCTCCCGCTCGGAGCTGGCTGCGAAGCTGGCGGCCGCAGACGGAGGTGACAGGCGCAGCTAGCCGGTTTTCGGTTGCGTGCTCGGGCACAACAGAGATGGGCGGATCGTGTCGACCTTGCGGGCGACCGTTCTGACAGACGGTCGAGGCGACCCGCACTCTCCTCGGTGGCGTTTCAGCTTCCTGCCGGTCCCGTACGTGCCTCAGGCGGGGTACCGGTGAACCTCCCGTTGCAATCACGGTGCACGAGGGCGCCGGAGGTGGCGCGTGGCGCGTCGCTTCGCTAGATTGTTGGCACTCTGGTCTGATGAGTGCCAATCGGGCGCTCGGGCGGAAACGTAGGGAGGAGAGAGCGTGAACCTGAAGCCACTCGGCGATCGCGTGATCGTGAAGGGCATTGGCGCGGAAGAGGTCACCGCGAGCGGCATCGTGCTGCCGGACACCGCACAGGAGAAGCCGCAGCGTGGCAAGGTCCTCGCGGTCGGTGAAGGACGCTGGGAGGACGGCAAGCGGGTACCGCTGGGTGTCTCCGAGGGCGACGAGGTCATCTACTCGAAGTACGGCGGCACCGAGGTGACCGTCGGCGACGACGAGCTCCTGATCCTCAACGAGAACGACATCCTGGCCAAGGTCGACTGACCCGGGTCACCAAGTAAGCGACAGAGAACGGACGAAAGGGACAGAACCCAGTATGGGCAAGGAAATCAAGTTCCACGAAGAGGCGCGTCGCGCGCTTGAGCGTGGTGTCAACACCCTGGCGGACGCCGTCAAGGTGACTCTCGGCCCCAAGGGCCGCTACGTGGTGATCGACCGCAAGTTCGGCGCTCCCACCGTCACCAACGACGGTGTGACCATCGCCCGCGAGATCGAGGTCGAGGACCCGTTCGAGAATCAGGGCGCGCAGCTCGTGCGCGAGGTCGCCACCGCGACTAACGACGTCGCCGGTGACGGAACCACCACCGCGACCCTGCTTGCGCAGGCCATCGTGCGCGAGGGCCTCAAGAACGTGGCCGCCGGCGCCAACCCGATGGGCCTGAAGCGCGGCATCGAAGCCGCCGCCAACACGGTGGCCGAGGCTGTGCTCGAGGCCGCCACCCCGGTGAAGGGCAAGGAGGACATCGCTCGCGTCGCGACGATCTCCGCCCGTGATCGTGAGATCGGTGACATCATCGCCGACGCGATCGAGAAGGTCGGCAAGGACGGCGTCGTGAACGTCGAGGAGGGCCAGACCTTCGGTATGGACCTCGAGTTCACCGAGGGCATGCAGTTCGACCGCGGTTACATGTCGCCGTACATGGTCACCGACCCCGACCGGATGGAGGCCGTCCTCGACGACCCGTACATCCTTCTCTTCTCGGGCAAGATCCAGGTCGTCAAGGACATCCTCCCGGTACTGGAGCAGGTCATCCAGACCGGCAAGCCGCTCCTCGTTCTCGCCGAGGACGTGGAGGGTGAGGCGCTCGCCACCTTTATCGTCAACAAGTTGCGTGGCACCTTCACCGGTATCGTCGTGAAGGCCCCCGGCTTCGGTGACCGCCGCAAGCGCATGCTCGAGGACATCGCCATCCTCACCGGCGGCGAGGTCATCTCCGAGGAGATGGGCCTCAAGCTCGAGAACACACAGGTCTCGCAGCTCGGCCAGGCCCGCCGCATCGTCGTGGGCAAGGACAACACCACGATCATCGACGGCTCGGGCAACCCCGACGAGATCAAGGGTCGCATCAAGACCATCAAGGGCGAGATCGACAACACCGACTCCGACTACGACCGTGAGAAGCTCCAGGAGCGTCTCGCGAAGCTGGCCGGTGGTGTGGCCGTGGTGAAGGTGGGTGCCGCCACCGAGACGGAGATGAAGGAGAAGAAGCACCGTGTGGAGGACGCCCTCCAGGCGACCCGTGCCGCCCTCGAAGAGGGCATCGTGCCGGGTGGCGGTGTGGCCCTCATCAACGCGCTTCCGTCGCTCGACAAGCTCGAGCTCGAGGGTGACGAGGGAACCGGCGTTTCGATCGTGCGTCGCGCGCTCGAGGAGCCGCTTCGTCAGCTGGCCGACAACGCGGGCCTCGAGGGCTCGGTCGTGATCGACAAGGTCCGTGAGCAGAAGAAGGGCATGGGCCTCAACGTCGACACCGGCGAGTACGTCGACCTGGTGAAGACCGGCATCATCGACCCGGCCATGGTGACGCGCTCCGCGCTCCAGAACGCCGCGTCGATCGCCAAGAACATCATCACCACCGAGGCGCTCGTCGTCGACGACGGTGACGACCCGATGGGCGGCATGGGCGGAATGCCCGGCGGCGGGATGCCCGGCGGGGGGATGATGTAACCAGGGATCATCCCGAATGTACGGAGGGGAGCCGCAAGCGGCTCCCCTCCGTCATTTCGGGACAATCCCTGGTTCTGGCAACGGCACCCTTCGGGCGCCATCGGCAGGAGTTCCGGACGCGGAGTGTTTGCTGAGGGGGGCCGCTTGCGGCCTCCCTCGGTCCCCTCGTGACGACCGCTTCTTCTGGCGACGGCACCCTTCGGGCGTCGCCGGCAGGGAGTTCCGGACCATCGTGGTCTGCTGAGGGGTGGAGGCGGCCCCCTCAGTCATTTCGGGACAACTCCTTCATCTGGCAACGACACCCTTCTGGCGTCGCCGGCGGGGAATCATCTGGCGACGGCACCTTGCCTCATGATGGGCCGGGGGAGAACGCCTCAGTGCCTGTGCTTGCCGCCCGAGGTCGTGTCGTGACCCTTGCCGTGCTCCTCGTCCTGTCCGCTTCCCCTGTCGTCGCGCTTGCCGTGGCCATGATCGGGTGCGCACGGCTCCGGATCCCGCGGGTGCGCGACCGGCGGTGGCTCAGGAACGGGCTTCTCGACAGGTGGCGGAGCAGGCTCCGCATTCGGTCGCTTCGGTGGAGTGAGCGTGGGTGGCGGCTCCGGCGCCGCGGGCTTGTCGTCGACGATCGGCGGGGTCGACGGCCTCGGGGCCGTGGGGCGCGCGGGCGTCTCGGCCGGCGTTCGCGACGGGCGTGACGCGAACCCCGGTACCTCGGGCGCCGGACTCGTCGGCGCCGCGGGCGCATTGGTCGTCGGTGATGAGTTCGAGCTCGGCGTTGTGGGACGTGAGGAACCGGGCGTCGTCGCTGATGAACCCGAGTCGGGCGTCGTCGCTGATGAACCCGGGCCGGGTGTCGTCGGCTGGGACGGGCCGGGTGTCGCCGGCTGGGCCGTGGAGGTGTCGCCCGCAGGCGCGGTCGGCACAGGGGACGTCGTGTCTCCCGGGGGTGTTCCGATCACCGGCGTACCGGGATTCGGACGCGTCGGTATCGGCTGGGACCCAACGCGCGTGGGTGTGGGGCTGCCGATCAGGGTGGTGGGAGTACCCGGTACGCCCTGGGTCGGCGTCGGTCCCGTTGCGATCGATACGAAGCGCGTCGGTGACGTGCCCGGAGAGGGAGCGACACCGAACATCGACTGCGGCGTCCCACCGCTTGCATCCGATGCCGAGGACGGTGGGACGGAACCAGCCGATCCGTCGGAGCGCGCACCCAACGTCGGTGACGAAGCTGCGGACGTAACGCCCGGTGTCACCGGAGCGGAGGCCACGAGAGAGTCGGCCCGGTCATCAGCGGACCGGAGCACGACGGCGGTGGTGGCACCGCCGAGCACGGCAACCGACAGCGCGGCGATGGCCCCACGCTGAAGAAGGGCGCGAAACGATGAGGCGCCCGGGGTCTCCGGGGGCTGCTCGAACCAGGTGGCCACTCCCAAAGACTACGTGGTATGGCGGGGGCACCCGCTCGGTCTGGTCCATTCGTACGTCGGAACGCACCCACATGGAGCTCACGGTCCTTGTGGAACGGACGGGTGAAGACGTCACGCAGGGAGGTGAGCGTCACCCCCTGGAGTCGATTCCGGCTCAGGAAAATGCCGGCCCGGACGGCTCGGCCGCTCACTCATCGCCTCAGGTGACGCCGTCCATCGGTGTTTCCGGGCCGTCGAGTCCGAGGACGTCCCGGACCAGTGCGTGAGCTGAGGGACCGGGCCCCCCGACCGCGTCCGCCAGGGGAAGGAGCCCCTCGTCGGCCAGCACGAGACGGAAGGGCGTCGTGGGATCCTCGGCGGCGTGAACGATCGCTGCCGCCACCTCGTCCGCCTCCAGGCCGGCGTCCTCGCGGATGGCGCGGAGGGTGCCGAGCACCCGGTCCCGTGTCTCTGCGTACGGTGACTCGGCTTCGGCCGCGGATCCGCTGATCACGGTCGAGCGAGCGAGTTCGGTGCGCACCACGCCGGCCTCGACGAGCACCACCCGTATCCCGGCTGGCGCGAGCTCGAGGGCCAGCGCGTCGGATACGGCGGCCAGTGCGAGCTTGCTGGCGCTGTACATGCCGAACAACGGCAGCGGGATCCGCCCGGAGAGCGTCGAGACGTTGACCACGACGCCCCGTCCGGCGCGGCGCATCCCGGGGAGCGCGGCCTGAAGCACCGCCGCGGGGCCGAAGAGGTTCGTTTCGAACTGCCGGCGCGCGATGTCGAGATCGACGTCCTCCACCGCACCGAACAGGGGCCAGCCGGCGTTGTTGACCACGCATCCCAGTGCGCCGCCTGCGGCGGTCTCGGCCTGCGATACGGCGGCTCTTATCGAGTCGGCGTCCGTCACATCCATGCGAAGGACATCGATGCGCTCGACGCCGAACGGTTCGAGCTGATCAGGATCGCGTACACCGGCGAACACCCGCCAGCCGGCGGACGCCAGAGCCAAGGTCGTCGCCCGGCCGATTCCGCGGGCGGCGCCGGTCACGAGCGCAAATGGGCTGAGTGGATCGAGGGATGCCACGGGCGTGTACCTCCAGGGTGCCCAAGCTTACGTCACCTCCCGGTCGATGATGTGGGTCGACGGCTCGGCTTCCTCCATCCGGATCAGGAGAGGGCCTTGTCGGATGGCGTCGTCACCGCTTTCGATTCCGAACAGGCTGCGTCGTTGCCGGTGGTGTGCACCGACCGGAGCCCGAGACCGCCACGTATTGCGGTGACCGCGTATTGACGGCGCCGCTGCCGGACCGGGTACTCGGCGGTCGGACACCGCGGGACGGGAAACCTTGCCGGAGCGTTCCGCTTTCTTGTCATCATCGTGCGGCCCCTCGTCCCGCGTATTCGGCAGCATGGGCGGGTGACCGCCACCGCGATCGCCGCCCTCCTCATCATCCTCGCGTCGTGGGGGCTGAAGGCGGCCGGGGTCTTCCGCAAGGACGCCGCCCCGATCCTCATCCAGATCGTCCTCTACCTGACGCTGCCGGCGCTGGTGTTCCGCATCATGGCGACCAGCGAGCTGCAATCGAGCCTTCTGCTGGTCCCGGTGGTCGGGATGGCCACGCACGTGGTGCTGGTCGGTGTGGCGTTCGCCGTGTGCCGCGTCGTCGGTGCGTCACGGGCGACGACCGGTGCGGTCATCATCGCCTGCGCCGTCGGGAACACGGGCTTCTTCGGCGTGCCACTCATCGCGGCCTCGGGGGCGAACCTGTCGTTGCCGGCCGCGGTCATGTTCGACACGTTCTGCACCGGCATCCTCACCTGGACCTCCACCTTCTGGATCAGCGCCCGCTACGGCGAGCGCGGGCAGAGCGGGCCCGCCACGGGGCCCGTCTGGAGGAACCTGCTCCTGCCGCCCACCTGGGCCATGGCCGCCGGGCTCATCGTGAACGCCCTGGACATCGACCTGTCGGACGAGGTCATCCGCCCCCTGGAGCTGCTGGGTGGGGCGGTCCTCCCGCTCGTCCTGATCTACGCCGGGCTCGTCATCGAGTGGGACGGCGTCCGACGTGCCTGGCGGGCGGTGACGGCGGCCACCGTGATCCGGCTGGGTGTCAGCCCGCTCGTGGCCCTCGGGATCGCCGTCGCTCTCGGCCTCGACGGCGACGTATTGCGTACCGTTGTCCTCATGGCGGCGATGCCGACCGCCATGATGTCGCTCGTGATCGGAGGGTGGTACCGCTTGAACACCGATGTCATCGCCGGATCCGTCGTGGTGACGGCATTGCTCGCGCCCGTCGTCCTCCCCGTCCTTCGGGCGGTCCTGTGAGCGGCTTCGGCGAACGCCTCACACGGGCGGTGGAGGAGCGCCGGTCGCAGGTCGTGCTGGGCCTCGACCCGGACCCCGCGCGCGTTCCGGACGGCGCGGCCGGCGCCGAGCGCTTCTGCCACGAGGTCATCCGCACCGCCGGCCCGTCGTGCGTGGCCGTGAAGCCGCAGCTCGCGTGCTTCGAGCGCTTCGGCACGGAGGGCTGGGAGGTGTTCGAGAGCGTCATCGCGTACGCGGCGTCCCAGGGGCTCGTCGTCATCGCCGACGCCAAGCGGGGTGACATCGATGCCACGGCCCGTGCCTACGCCGACGCGTTCCTGCGCGACCCCGTCGACGCGCTCACCGTGAACCCCATGCTGGGCCGCGATGCGCTCGAGCCGTTCGTGACCCGCGCCACCGCGGAGGGACGGGGATTGTTCGTCCTGGTGCGCACGTCCAACCCGGGTGCTCGGGATCTGGAGGACCTCCGTCTGGAGGACGGACGTCTGTGGCACGAGGCGGTCGCCGACCTGGTCGCCGATGTCGGCGCGCCGCACCGTGACGGGTCGGGGCTCTCGGCGATCGGCGCGGTGGTTGGGGCGACGGTCCCGGAGCGTCTCGCCGACCTGCGTCGACGCATGCCCGACCAGGTGTTCCTGCTTCCCGGGGTCGGTGCCCAGGGAGGGACGCCCGAGGCCCTGGGGCCGGCCTTCGGCGGGCGCGCCGCAGGGGCGCTCGTGTCGGCAAGCCGGTCGATCATCTACGCCGAGGACCCGGCGCGTGCCGCCGACGAGCTTCGTTCCGCCGTCTGGGGGGCCTGGGAGGGCGTCTGAATCGGGCCCGTGGCGGGAAGGAACCGCCGCGGCCGTCGCTAACGTGTCACCGATGCGACGCCGTCTGATCCGAGCCCTCCTCGCAGCCGTCGGCGTCCTCGCGTGCGCGACGCCCGCGGTCGCCCAGCCGCCGACCATCCAGGCGCAGGCGTGGCTGCTCGTCAACCCGGCGACGGGTGAGGTGCTGGCGTCCAAGGATCCCGACAAGCAACTGCCGATGGCGAGCACCACGAAGCTGATGACGGCGATCGTGGCCCTCGAGCGCTCCAACCTGAACGCCACCCTCACGGTGCCGTCCAACCTTCCCGGAGGGTCGTCGGCGGAGCTCCGTCCGGGTGAGCGCATCACCATGCGCACCGCCCTCACCGGGCTCATGGTCGGCAGCGGCAACGACGCGTCCATCGCAATCGCCGACGCCGTCGGAGGCGGGTCCGAGAGCCGGTTCGTCGGTTACATGAATGCCGAAGCCCAGTCGATGGGCCTCAAGAACACACACTTCGCGAACCCCCACGGGCTCGACGCCCAGGGTCACTACTCGTCGGTGCGCGACCTGATCCAGATGGGGCAGCGGGCCATGGAGGACGAGTTCTTGGAGAAGGTGGTCTCGAAGCGGACGGCGACGATCCCCGGGCCGAACGGTGTGGGTACCCGGAACCTGGAGTCCGAGAACGACCTGCTGAGCATCGATTCGGAGGCCACCGGGATCAAGACCGGTCACACCGGCGGTGCCGGCTACTCGCTGGTGGCGCGGTCGTATCGCGCGTCCACCAAGACCGAGCTGTACGTCGCGTTGATCGGATCGCCGTCCCGGGCGCAACGTGCCGCCGATGCCAAGCGTCTGTTGCGCTGGGGGCACGCCCAGTACGCGCGCGTCGTACCCCTGACCGGCAAGCAGGTGGTGGTCGACGTGAAGGTGCGTGACCGTCCCGGGGTGGTCGTCCCGCTGGTGACCAAGGCCCCCTTCGCGGCGACGGTCCGCATCAACACGCCGCTTTCACGCACCGTCGTGATGCCCGCGGAGCTCCGTGGATCCGTCGCGGCGGGTACGGAGGTGGGGGAGGTGCGCATCATCGCCGGCGACCGCATCATCGGGACGCGTAAGCTGATCGTGGATCAGGATGTGGCGGCGCCGTCCGTCATGGAGCGCATCCGATCAGGAGTCAGTCGAGTCCTGTGATTCTCACCGTCACCGTCAACGCGGCTCTGGACCGCACGCTGACCGTCCCGAACTTCGCGAGCGGTCACCGTCACCGTGCCACGCAGGCCATCGCTCTTCCCGGTGGTAAGGGCGTCAACATCGCCCGGTCCCTGAAGCGGCTGGGTGTGCCGGTCATCACCACGGGCTTCGCCGGGGGCCGCACCGGGACCACCATCGTGGAGCAGCTCACCGAGGAGGGGATCCTCAACGATTTCGTGCGCGTGCGCGAGGAGTCCCGTGTCTCCACGGCGGTCGTCGACCCCATGGTGGGAAGTCAGACTGAGGTGAACGAGGTCGGACCCTCGATCGGCGCGGACGAGGTGGACCTGCTGTTCAGCAAGTTGAAGTACCTCTCCAAGGGCGCCGACTGCCTGGTCCTCGCCGGGTCGCTGCCACCGGGCACCCCTCCCGATCTCTACGCCACGATCCTCCGCGAGTTCCGCGCCTCGGGTCTGGAGACCGCGGTTGATGCATTCGGTGGCACCCTCCGGGCCAGCCTGCAGGGCGAGCCCGGTATCACCAGCCCCAACCGCCGCGAGGCCGAGGAGCTCGTCGGGTACGAGTTCCAGGACGACGCCGACATCGCCGGTGCGGCCGAGCGCATCGCCCAGATGGGGGCCGAGGTCGTGCTCATCCACGACGCCGACGGTGCCGTGGCCCGCGTGCCGCACGGCCGGGGCGCGCGAACCCTTCGGGCGTCGTTGCCGCGGATGCCCGAGGTGGCGGCCACGGTCGGATCCGGTGACGCCTTCCTCGGCGGCTTCATCTCGGCGTGGCTTCCGAACCGCGACGCGGAGGCGGCGCTGCGCACCGGGGTGGCGAGCGGTGCGGCCAACGCCCTGCAACTCGGCGCCGGTGTCTTCTCGATCGAGGACGTCAGCGCCTTTGCGCGACGCGTCATCATCGAGGAGATCGACCCGGCCTCCTGGGACGAATAGCCGCTACACGCGGGGGTGCTGTTCGCCGCGGGGCCGGGGGATCGCACGGCATCGTCCATGGCTGGTAGCTTGGGCCCCTGACGCACGTGACGGACCCCATGATCTCCACCACTTTCCTTCAGAAGCCCAGGTCGGCAAGAACGCGCCTGGGTTTTTTCGTGTCCGCACGCCGCACACCGACATTCGCCGGATCGGGGAGGTAGGCCCTTGGAGATCGAGATCGGGATGGGCAAACGCGGTCGGCGCGCCTACGGGTTCGACGAGATCGCGATCGTGCCCAGCCGTCGCACACGTGACCCCGAGGACGTCGACTTGACGTGGACACTCGGGGACCGGACGTTCGACTATCCGCTTCTCGCCTCTGCCATGGACGGGGTCGTGAATCCCGCGACGGCGGGGATCATCGGAAAGATCGGTGGCCTCGGGGTCATCAACCTCGAGGGCATCCAGGTCCGGTACGAGGACGCCGACGCCAAGCTGGCCGAGATCGCCGACTTCCCCGTCGCCGAGGCCACGCGCGGTCTGCAGGAGATCTACCGCGAGCCGGTCAAGGCCGAGCTCATGGCGCAGAGGATCAAGGAGATCAAGGACCAGGGCGTCGTCGTGGCCGGGTCCCTCACGCCACAGCGTGTCCGCGAGTACATCGACGTCGTCCTCGAAGCCGGTCTGGACATCCTGGTCATCCAGGGCACGGTCGTCTCGGCGGAGCACGTCTCGTCGCGCGAGGAGCCCCTCGACCTGAAGCGCTTCATCGCCGAGGTCCCCGTGCCCGTCATCGTCGGCGGGTGCGCGTCGTACTCGACCGCGCTCCACCTCATGCGGACCGGCGCCGTCGGCGTCCTCGTCGGGGTCGGCCCCGGCGCCGCGTGCACCACCCGTCAGGTGATCGGCGTGGGTGTCCCGCAGGCCACGGCCATCGCCGACGCCGCCGGAGCCCGTATGCAGCACCTGCTCGAAACCGGCACCTATGTCAACGTCATCGCCGACGGCGGCATGGCATACGGAGGCGATCTGGCCAAGGCGATCGCCTGCGGCGCCGACGCCTGCATGATCGGTTCGCCGCTGGCAAAGGCCGCCGAGGCCCCGGGTCATGGTTTCCACTGGGGCATGGCCACCTTCCACCCGGACCTGCCGCGCGGCGCGCGGGTCGCGACGCAGACCATCGGCACCCTGGAGGAGATCCTCGTCGGGCCCGCCATGGAGAACGACGGATCGCTCAATCTCATGGGAGGGCTACGGAACGCCATGTCCACCTGCGGTTACGACTCGGTGCAGAGCTTCCAGAAGGTGGAGGTCATGGTGGCACCGTCGATCAAGACAGAGGGGAAGAAGTTGCAGAGCACCCAGTCCGTGGGGATGGGCTGAGATGGCCGAGGCTCGGACACTCGACCCGTTCCTCGCCGAGGAGGCGTCGGGCGGAGTCCTCGTCATCGATTTCGGAGCGCAGTACAGCCAGCTGATCGCGCGCCGCATCCGCGAGTGCCGCGTCTTCTCCGCCGTCGTCCCCTCGGACATCTCGGTGGAGGAGATCGCGCGGCTGGCTCCGGCCGGCCTGGTCCTTTCGGGCGGGCCCGCCTCCGTCTACGAGCCCGGCGCACCGGAGCTGCGCGCCGAGCTGCTCGCGGTCGGCGTGCCGGTGCTGGGCATCTGTTACGGCATGCAGGCCATGGCCAACGCCCTGGGCGGCGAGGTGTCGCACACCGGCGGCGGCGAGTTCGGACGCACCGCGCTCAGCATCGAGTCGCGTGACGGCCTCTTCCACGACATCGCGGGCGACACATGCTGGATGAGCCACCGCGACGCGGTCACCCGTCCGCCCGACGGCTTCCACGTCACGGCGTCCACCGACGGGGCCCCGGTGGCGGCCATGGAGAACGCCGAACGGCGCATGTACGCGGTCCAGTTCCACCCCGAGGTGGTTCACACCCCGTTCGGGACGGACCTCCTGAAGGCGTTCCTCTTCGATGTCTGCGACGCGTCCCCCACGTGGACCGCCGCGCACGTCATCGACGAGCAGGTCGAGCGCATCCGCGAGCAGGTGGGCGACGAGAAGGTGTTGTGCGCCCTCTCGGGTGGCGTCGACAGCGCCGTGGCTGCCCTGCTGGTGCACAAGGCGGTCGGTGACCGGCTCACCTGTGTGTTTGTCGATCACGGCTTCATGCGCCAGAACGAGGCCGAGCAGGTCGACCAGGCCTTCGGCGGGCACTTCCACGTGCCGCTCGTCTCGGTCCACGCCAAGGACCGCTTCCTCGCGAAGCTGAAGGGCGTCAGCGACCCGGAGGCCAAGCGCAAGGCCATCGGCGAGGAGTTCATCCGGATCTTCGAGGAGGAGGCCGACAAGCTCGGTGATGTGCGCTTCCTCGTTCAGGGCACCCTGTACTCGGACGTGATCGAGTCGGGCGGTCGTGACGGCGCGGCCACCATCAAGAGCCACCACAACGTGGGCGGGCTCCCCGAGGACATGTCCGTCGATCTCGTCGAGCCGCTGCGGCACCTGTTCAAGGACGAGGTCCGTGCCGTCGGTGAGGAGCTGGGTCTCCCGGAGCGCATGGTGTGGCGTCAGCCGTTCCCCGGTCCGGGACTCGCGATCCGCATTATCGGCGAGGTCACCGAGGAGCGTCTCGACATCCTCCGCAAGGCCGACTTCGTGCTGCAGGAGGAGGTCCGCCGGGCCGGTATGTACCGCGACCTGTGGCAGAGCTTCGCCGTGCTGCCCGCCGTTCGAAGCGTGGGCGTGCAGGGCGACAGCCGCACCTATGCCTACCCGATCGTGATCCGCGCGGTCACCTCGGATGACGCCATGACGGCGGACTGGGCCCGGTTGCCGTACGACCTGATCGAATCGATCTCGCGGCGCATCATCGGCGAGGTGGACGGCGTGAACCGCGTGGTCCTGGACGTGACGTCCAAACCGCCGGGAACCATCGAGTGGGAGTGATCTCCGCGGTCTGATGTCGCGGGACGGCCGCGTGCCGGCTATGGCCGCTCAGTTCGCGGCGGACCGCCGCCGCGGGCGGTCGTGCTGCGAGATCTCGATGGCACCGTCGTCCCGTGTCAGCATCAGGTCGCCGTCACGCTGTGACTCCGCGAACGCCACCAGACGGGTGAGGACCTCGGTGTCGAGCAGGTTGGCCAGCCTGACCGCGATGGCCGTGCGGTCGACGCTCACCACGGGTGTCACGTCGGGGTGCTCCTCGACCGGCGACAGACGTGGCGCCGGTTCGACCGGACGGCTGGGGGCCGGAACCTTGCGGCTCTGCAGGTGGTGCCAGCAGTAGGGGCTGCCTCGGAAGGGGCTCTGCTGGCATCGGCGACCGTGGGATGCCACCGCGACGCATCGGCGTACGGGGCTCCCGGCCACGACTCAGGCGTCCGATCCGGGCGGTGCGTGACCTTCGTACCTGCCTGACATGGGACTGTTATACCCGATACCCCAGACGGCATCATCCGGGCCGGTCGCAATTAGCGGACGCCGGAGAGGGGTACCTCGCTATGGTTCCCCTCCCGGTCCGTGCCCGAGCACGTGCCGGCATTGCGATTTCAGGGCCCCATCACTAGCATTCGCGGGCCGCAGATCGGTGCGCGAGTACGCGCGCGCCGTGGATCGGGCTGAAACCGAAGGAAGTGAAGTGACGACGCAGAGCGCCAAGTTGGGAACGGTCGACCGGAGCTGGTGGATCGTCGACGCAGACGGACAGAATCTGGGTCGCCTGGCCACCGTGATCGCCGAGACCCTCTCCGGCAAGCGGTCACCGTGGTACACGCGGCACCGTGACACGGGCGACTTCGTCGTCGTCGTGAACGCCGAGAAGGTGGCGGTCACCGGCAACAAGCTCACGCAGAAGAAGTACTACCGCCACAGCGGCTACCCCGGCGGCCTCCGCGAGCGCACGCTCGCCGAGCAGCTGCAGCGGGGCCCCGAGGAGGTGCTGCGCATGGCGGTTCGCGGCATGCTCCCCAAGAACCGGCTGGGCCGCGCCCAGCTTCGTAAGCTCAAGATCTACGCGGGTGAAGAGCACCCCCACGGCGCCCAGAAGCCGGAACCGCTGCGACTGACACGAAAGGCTGAGGTATGACGACGGACGAGACGAACGAGACCCCGGTCGAGGAATCGGTGACCGTGGAGGTCGTCGTCGAGGAGGCCGCCCCGGCCCCCGTCGCAACGCCCAAGCCCGGTGTCGAGCGTCCGCAGGCCACCGGCAAGCGCAAGACGGCCATCGCCCGCGTCATCGTCACTCGTGGCGGCGACGGCACCATCACGTGCAACGGCCGCCCCATCGACGAGTACTTCCCGCGCAAGGCCCTCATCACGGCCGCCCGCTCGCCGCTCACGGTGACGGGTCTCGAGAACGATGTGTCGGTCACCGCCCGTCTCAACGGCGGCGGCGTCACCGGTCAGGCCAGCGCGCTGCGCCACGGCATCGCCCGTGCCCTCGTCGACCTGGACGAGGGACTTCGTCCCGATCTCAAGCGTGAGGGGCTCCTGGCCCGCGACTCGCGCATCAAGGAGCGCAAGAAGGCCGGTCTTCGCGGAGCGCGTAAGCGTCCGCAGTTCTCGAAGCGCTGACCCCCATGGCGACGGAGGCGGTACCGGTACGCCGGCTGTTCGGCACCGACGGCGTCCGCGGCGTGGCCAATGCGGAGCTCACACCCGAGCTCGCGTTGGCGATCGGCCGTGGCCTGGGCGTCGGCCTGGAGGCGGGCAGCACGGTCCTCATCGGCCGTGACACCCGCCGCAGCGGTTCACTTCTCGAGGCCGCCGTCGCCGCGGGACTCGCCAGCGCGGGCGTGCACGTCGAGCTGGGCGGCATCCTGCCCACCCCGGCCGTGGCCGAACTCGTCGCACGTGGGGACCAGGCCGCCGGTGTGGTCATCAGCGCCAGTCACAACCCGTTCCCGGACAACGGCATCAAGCTGTTCGGCCCGGACGGGTTCAAGCTCCCTGACGATCAGGAGGCGGACATCGAGGCCGCCATGTCCGACGGGGACGGCCGTCGGCCCACCGCCGGCGAAATCGGCACCATCGTGGACTGGCCGGAGGGCCTGACGACATACCGCGACGCGATGGTCGCTCGCTTCGATGGCGATCTCTCGGGCCTCTCGGTGGTCCTGGACTGTGCCCACGGCGCCACCGTCGCCACGGCCGCAGACGTCGTCGCCCGTGCCGGCGCCCGCGTCCTCGCCACGATCGGAGCGGATCCGACGGGCGACAACATCAACGTCGAGTGCGGATCGACCAGCCTTGCCGCGCTTTCGGCCGCCGTGGTCGAGACCGGTGCCGACCTGG
The DNA here is from genome assembly GCA_964531025.1 of uncultured Bifidobacteriaceae bacterium. Classification (GTDB taxonomy): domain Bacteria; phylum Actinomycetota; class Thermoleophilia; order Miltoncostaeales; family Miltoncostaeaceae; genus CALMEC01. The sequence continues at coordinate 61,057 of CAZHDY010000005.1, forward strand.
GCCTCGCCTTCGATGGTGACGGTGATCGCGTGCTGGCGGTGGACGCCTCGGGGACCGTGGTCGACGGTGACCAGATCCTCGCCATCCTCGCTCTCCGCCTCAAGGATCGCGGTGAGCTGGCACACGACACCGTGGTCACCACCACGATGACCAACCTGGGTTTCCGTCGCGCCATGCGCGATCGCGGCGTCGAGGTTCGCTGGACCGATGTCGGCGACCGGTACGTGGTCGCCGAGATGCGCTCGGGGGGTTTCACCATCGGCGGTGAGCAGAGCGGGCATCTGATCAATCTTGCGTCCGGACCGACGGGTGACGGCCTCGCCGCCGGCCTCCAGGTCCTTCACGCGGTCGCCGATTCGGGTACGACTCTCGCGGAGCTGGCGTCCGTGATGGAGCGCCTGCCCCAGAAGCTCGTCAACTACCGGGTCGCCGACAAGACCCTGCTGTCCGAGGCGAGCGAGGTCTGGGACGCTGTTGCCCGCTGTGAGGCGGCGCTCGGTGAGGACGGTCGCGTGGTGGTCCGTCCCTCAGGGACCGAGCCGCTCGTGCGTGTGATGGTCGAGGCGCCGACGGCGGACGAATGCGACCGCTGGTGCGACGAGATCGGTTCCGCCGTGACGTCCGCCCTCGGCTCCTGATCCCGGCCGGAGCGCTCCGACCGACATCCTCACGTCGGCGTTCGTACCGGGTCGCAGGACACATTCCGGTGGTTGTGCGGCATCATCCTTTGGTCGTCGGTGACGGGAGGTCCTAAGAATGTGCGGAATCATCGGGTACGTGGGCTCACGGTCCTGCAAGGATCTGATCCTCGGCGGCCTTGAGCGCCTCGAGTACCGCGGCTACGACAGCGCCGGCATGGCGCTGCTCGACGGAGAGGGCGACGTCGCCATGGTGCGCGCCGTGGGGAACCTCAAGGCCCTCCGGGACGCGTCCGACGATCACGCCTCCACGGCCACCACGGGTCTCGGACACACGCGCTGGGCGACCCACGGTAAGGTCACCCAGAGCAACGCGCACCCGCACACCGACTCCAGCGGCCGGCTCGCGGTCGTGATGAACGGCATCATCGAGAACTACGTCGAGCTCCGCTCGGAGCTCGCGGGCCAGGGCATCGCGTTCTCCAGCGAGACGGACACCGAGGTCATCCCGCACCTCCTGGCACAGGCCTACAACGGCGACATGGTCGAGGCCGTCCGCGCCATCCTTCCCCGGCTGGAGGGCCACTACGCGTTCGTCGCCATGCACGCCGACGAGCCCGGTCGCCTGGTCGGCGTACGCAAGGAGTGCCCCCTCATCGTCGGCGTCGGCGACGGTGAGCGCTTCTTCGGCTCGGCCATCCCCGCGTTCCTGCGTGAGACGCGTGAGATCCAGCTGGTGGAGGACGGCGAGATCGTCGTCCTGGAAGCCGGTTCGACCACCATCCTGAACGGTGGCCCCACTCCGGTCGAGCGCGCCGTCACCGAGGTCGAGATGGACGAGGATGCCGCCGAGAAAGGCGGGCACGAGACGTTCATGCTCAAGGAGATCTACGAGCAGCCGGACGCCCTGTGGGACACCCTCGGCGACCGTCTCAAGGAGGACGGCTCCGTCGATCTGGCGGAACTCGGTCTGGACGATGCGCAACTGGCCCGCGTCGAGCGCATCCAGATCGTCGCCTGCGGCACGTCGTACCACGCCGGCCTCGTCGGCCGCTACCTGATCGAGGACTGGGCCCGTGTCCCCGTCCACATCGAGGTGGCGAGCGAGTATCGCTACCGCACCTGCCTCGCCGGACCGGGCGACCTGGTCATCGGCATCACCCAGAGCGGTGAGAGTGCCGACACCCTCGCCGCCATGCGCGTCGCACGTGAGCGCGGCGCCCATGTGGTGGCCCTCACGAACATCATGGGCTCGCAGGCCACCCGCGACTCGGACGGCGTCATCTTCACGCGCGCCGGCCTCGAGATCAGCGTCGCCGCCACCAAGACCCACACCGCGCAGATCATGGCGCTCGCCCTCCTCGCCCTGAAGCTGGGGCGACTCCGCTGGGCCCTCACCTCGGCCGGCGCCGTCGAGCTGGCCCACGACCTGCGGTCCCTGCCCGGCATCGTCCGTGGATACCTCGAGTCACCGGCGCCCGCGCAGGTCACCGAGATCGCGGCCCGCTACTACGACCAGCCGTTCTTCCTCTACCTCGGCCGTCACGTCGGCGTACCGGTGTCGTTCGAGGGCGCGCTGAAGCTGAAGGAGATCAGCTACATCCCGACCGAGGCGTACCCGGCCGGTGAGATGAAGCACGGCCCGATCGCCCTTCTGGCCGAGGGATCACCGGTCGTGGTCGTCGCCACCGACGGGCACGTGTTCGACAAGGTCGTGTCGAACATCGAGGAGGTCCGGGCCCGCGGGGCGCGCGTGATCGCCGTGGCCACGCAGGGCAACCGCACCATCGAGAACCACGCCGACGATGTGCTGTGGTGCCCGCGCACACCGCCGATCCTCACACCGATCACGGCGAACGTCCCGCTGCAGCTGTTCGCGTACGCAGTGGCGCGTGCCCGCGGCCTGAACGTCGACCAGCCGCGCAACCTGGCCAAGACCGTCACCGTCGAATAGCGCGCCGTGGGGTGCGGTGCGGCGGGTACCGATATGCTCGGCCGCATGGACAAGGTGACGATCTACCACAATCCGTACTGCAACTCGTCGGTGAACGCGGTGACGATCGCCGAGGAACTCGGTATCGAACCCGAGATCATCATCTACCGCAAGACCCCGCCGGACCGCGACACGCTCTCCTGGTTGATCGACCACCTGGAGGACGAGCCCACCGCGCTGGTACGCCGGGACAGCCTCTTCAAGAAGCTGGAGTTCACGGATGACGACGTGGCCACCAAGGAACAGATCATCCAGGCACTCCTGGACCACAAGATGCTCCTGCAGCGCCCGATCGTGGTGCGCGGTGACCGCGTGATCGTCGGCCGGCCCAAGGGGCGGGTCCACGATCTCCTCTCCGAATGAGCTCGGTGCCGACGTCGTGACCTCCGTCGTGCGTCGCGCCGCGGCGCCGCGTACCGATGCGGACGAGACCCGATGACACGCGCCGCCGGCCTGCCGCCGCTTCCGATCCACCCGATCCCGGTGGACCAGGTGGTGATCGAGATCGTGGCGGACCCGTCCAACCCGGCCGGACGCCTGGTCCTGCAGGACGGTGTCGAGTCGAGTTACGTCGACATCGCGCGACCGGACCGGCTCGGGTTCGAGTACCAGCGGCATCTGGCGTCGGTCGTCGATGTGGTGCACCCGAAGAAACGGGCGCTCGACCTCTTCCAGATCGGCGGAGGCCCCTGTGCGGTCCCGCGATACCTCGACGTCACGCGCCGTGACTTCACGGCGACCGTCGCCGAGATCGACGCCGGCGTCATCGAGGTCGCGAGGACGCACCTGGGCCTGGACGCCCATCCCAGGATCGTCCCCCGCGTGGGTGACGGTCGAACGCTTCTCGCCGAGGTCGCACCCGAGTCGCTGGACGTGGTCATCGTGGACGCCTTCCTCGGGCTCGTCGTCCCGCACCCGCTGGTGACGCGTCAGTTCGCCGATATCGCCCGGCGGGCCCTTCGACCCGGCGGGCTCCACATCACCAACCTGATCGACATCCCGCCGCTGGGGTTCGCCCATGCGGTTGCCGCCACCCAAGCGTCGGCGTACGGTGAGGCCATCGTGATCGCGGATCCTTCGACCATCTCCGGCGCATCGTCGGGAAACCTCGTGATCGCCGCGAGTGACGCGCCCATGCGTGCGGAGATCATCGAGCGCCGGGCCGCACATGACGACGCACCCTGGCAGGTGCTGCGCGGGCGGTCACTCGCGCGGTGGTTCGGTGACGCCGCCCCGCTCGACGACGACGTGGCACCGGTTCACGATCTGGCGCTCCTCGGTGACCTTTTCGGCAGGGCACGCCGACGCCGGACGGAGGGTGAGTCGTGATCGTGGGTGTCGGCCTCGATCTCATCGAGATCGACCGGATACGGCAGGCGTTGGAGCGGCGTCCACGGTTTGCCGAACGGTGCTTCACGCCGGACGAGATCGCGTACTGCTCGGCCAAGCCCTTCCCGGCACAGCACTATGCCGCGCGTTTCGCCGCGAAGGAGGCCGTGGGCAAGGCGCTCGGCCGGGGCATGACGCGCTGGCGTGAGGTGGAGGTCGTCCGCGGGCGCGGGGCACCCACCGTGCGCCTTCACGGTCACTATCGCGAGTGGGCGGAGGAACGGGGCGTCGTGAACATCGTCCTGACACTGACGCACAGCAGGGGGATGGCGGCTGCAACCGCGATCGCGGAGGGGCGGGCGTCCACCGACGGCTGAGCGGTGCGGCGGTACGGCGTCGTCTCGAGGGCTCCGGAAGCGGGGTCCGGGACCGTCGTGAACCGCGCTGCGGTGCCTCGTGATCGCTCGCAGGGCCCGGACGGACACAAAAACCCGGCCGAAAACTGCGAAATCCTGATTCAGGCCGGCAAACATGGGGTTATCCCCGGAGCACAACCCGTCGATAGGACTGATGTCGCCGGTCCCGGTGCGTCGATTCATCGACGCGTCACGATCGGTCGGCCACGGTCGACGTCAGTCGCCGGGTGGTCCAGGTCGCCGGTCATGGCGTTCCTCCGCCGTTCCAACACGCCCCCCATTTTTTCTGTTGGAGGATTTTCAATGAGCAAGCAGGAGCAGACCCAGGCGATTCTGGACGGCCTCCGAGGTGCGATGCCGGACGTCAAGGGCGCTCTCATCGCGACCGCCGACGGACTTGCGATCGCCCGTTCGTTCTCGGACGACACCGACTTCCAGCGCGTCGCCGCCATGTCCGCCACCGCCTTCAGTCTCGGCAAGCGGATCGCCGACACCCTCGGCGCCGGTGAGTTCATGGAGACCTCCGTGTCGGGACGTGAGGGCAACGCGTACATCTATGCCACCGGTCCGAAGGGCGTGCTGGCCGTCATCACCCAGCCGGACGCCAACCTCGGTCTGCTCCACCTCGAAGCCCGCGACGCCGCCCAGAAGATCGCCGCGATCCTCTAGACGGACGAGTCCGCGGAGTAAACCGTCTCGGGCGCCGCGCCCGTCGTGATGTGTCGCCTCGTTCTCCGTACCGGTTGCGGACGGACGGGGCTCGTCCGCGTTCCGGCCAACACCTGATGCCGAGGACATCGCGGATCGATTTCGGCGTCGCGCGCACTCCAATCGGCGCCCTCATCGGTTTCGGCTCCCACTGCGGTGGTCCGTAGGATGGGGATATGCGTGCCCAGCCTTCCTCCGAACCGCCCATCCCGGGGGCGATGCCGCTGTACTCGGCGTCGGCTCTTTCCACGGCCGACCGTCGTGCGGTCACCCGTCACCGGTTGCCGTCCGTCATCCTCATGGAACGCGCGGGACTCGGCGCCGCCGACATCATCCAGCATCGGTACCCGGATCACCGCTCTTGCCTCATCGTGTGCGGTCGCGGCAACAACGGGGGCGACGGGTACACGGTCGCACGGCACCTGCTGGACGCGGGGTGGGATGTCGAGATCGCCACGCCGCGCGGCCATCAGGCGCGCACACCCGACGCGATGACCATGGCCACGGCCGCGCGTTCGCTGGGCCTGCGCCCGCGTCCGTTCACCGCCTCCATGCTGGAGGGCGATCGCATCGTCATCGATGCGCTGCTCGGGACGGGAAGTCGGGGCGCACCGCGTGACCAGATCGCGGCGACCATCGAGCACATCACGCGATCCGGTCTGCCCGTGGTGGCCATGGACGTCCCCTCGGGGGTCGATCCGGACACCGGTCGGGTGGAGGGCGTGGCCATCCGAGCCGACCTCACCACCACCTTCCACGGCGACAAGCCAGGGCTCCATATCGAACCCGGCCGCATGTGTGCGGGGGCGGTGGAGGTCGTCGACATCGGCATCCCCACGCCGGTTCGTTCCGCGCCTGCCGCGTGGCTTCTCTCCGAGGGGACCCACGCGGGCTCACACCGCGACGTCACGTCCGACAAGTACAGCTCGGGCGCGGTGCTGGTGATCGCCGGGTCGCCGGGACTGACCGGGGCAGGCATCCTCACGTCGCGCGCCACGCTGCGGGCCGGGGCGGGGCTCACCGTCGCGGCGGTGCCGGCGTCGGTGCAGTCCGTCTACGCGACGGCGCTCGTCGAGGTCATGGCGGCGCCCATCCCGGACTCCGACGGGTACTTCACCGCCGAGTCGGTGGAGCCGGTCGTCGAGCAGGCCGGACGGGTCGGTGCCATCGCCATCGGGCCCGGACTCGGACGCGACCAGCGCACCAACCCGTTCGTGCGCGCGGTCCTCGACGCCGTGGATCTCCCGGCCGTCATCGACGCGGACGGACTCTTCCACCTGGGGCGCCGGCCGGCATGGTTGCGCGAGCGCCGGGCCGCCACGATCATCACTCCGCATGCCGGCGAAGCCGCGCGTCTACTGGGACGTGAACGGCGCGACATCGACTCGAACCGTCTGGCGTCGGCGCGATCGCTGGCCGACATCACCGGGGCGGTCACGATCCTCAAGGGGCCGGGTGCCATCATCGCCACGCCGGATGGGACGGCGATGGTCGACGGCATCGGCACGTCGGCCCTTGCGACCGCCGGAAGTGGTGACGTCCTCACCGGCATCGTCGCGGCCCTGCTCGCCAAGGGGATCGATCCCGCCGTCGCCGCGGGTACCGCCGTCACCCTGCATTCCCGGGCGGGCAATGCCAGCGGCAAGGGCAGCGGGACGATGGCCGGCGACGTCATCGAGGCGCTCCCGGAGGTCATCGCCGCGTGAGCCCGCGTGAACGTGGTGTCGCGCGCATCGACCTGGACGCGGTGCGCCACAATGTGCGCCACCTGGCGAGAACGGCGCCCCGGAGCGAGCTACTCGTCGTCGTCAAGGCCAATGGCTACGGCCACGGCGACATCGCGGTGGCGAAGGCGGCGCTCGAGGCCGGGGCATCCCGGCTCGGCGTGGCCGCGGTGACCGAGGCCGAGGATCTGCGCCGGGCGGGTATCACGGCGCCCATCCTGATGTGGGGTCCGATGATCGGCGACGAGTGGGGCCGTGCTGCCGCCGCCGACTGTGAGGTCGCCCTGTGGACACCCGAGGGATGCCATGCGGCCGCCGCGGTCGGTGTCCGGCGCGTCCACCTGAAGCTAGACAGCGGCATGGGCCGCATGGGGGTGCGTCCGGAGTCCCTGCCGGCCCTCGCGGACGCGGCGGACGATCCGGCGTTCACGGTGGTGGGTCTCATGACGCACTTCGCCACGGCGGACGAGACGGAGGGTCCGAACGCTGCCTTCATGGTGGAGCAGCTGGCGCGTTTCCGCTCGATGGCCACCCCGCTTCGCTCACGCTTCCCCGAGGCCATCCTTCACGCCGCGAACTCGGCCGCGGTGCTGCGCAACCCCGACACCCACCTGGACATGGTCCGGTGCGGCATCGCGATCTACGGCTGCTCGCCGTTCATGACCGACCCGGCCGATCACGATCTGCGCCCGGCAATGGCGCTCGAGTCGTACCTGGCATCGGTCAAGCCGATTCTCGGTCGCGAGAGCGTCGGATACGGGAGGCTGTGGCGCGCGGCGCGCGGCACCACCATCGGCGCGATCCCCGTCGGGTATGCCGACGGTTACTGTCGGAGTTACGCGAACCGTGCGGAGGTCCTCGTGGGTGGACGGCGCGTGCCCGTCGTCGGGATGGTCTCGATGGATCAGATCACCGTTGATCTGGGCCCGGAGTCGACCGATCGGGTGGGTGACCCCGTGGTGCTCATGGGAACGCAGGGCGACGAGTCCATCACCGCTGAGGATCTCGGCCGCTGGCGCGACTCGATCAACTACGAGGTCGTCTGCGCGGTCGGTGAACGCATGCGGCGCGAGACCGGGGAATGATCGCCGGCACCCGTCTGGCCGATGTCGGCGCGATCCTCACGCGAGAGGGCGTCCCCGCATGGATCGTGGGGGGCGCCGTCCGCGACACCCTGACGGGACGGGCGGTGATCGACGCCGACCTTGCCGTCGCCGGCGACGCGAAGCCGCTCGCCCGAGCCGTCGCCGCGGAGTACGACGCGACGACATTCCCCCTGTCGGACGCCTTCGGCGCATGGCGGGTGACCGGGGGAAGGCTTCCGTTCCAGGTCGACCTGACGCCCCTTCAGGGAGACGACATCGCGGCGGATCTCGCCCGGCGCGACCTCACGGTCAACGCCATGGCCATCCCTGTGGCCGGTGGCGATGTGATCGACCCGCACGGCGGACGGCGCGACCTCGAGGACCGCGTTCTGCGCATGGTCGGGCCTACGGCGTTCGCGGATGATCCGGTACGCATGGTTCGGCTTGCCCGGCTCGCCTGCCAGACGGGGTTCACCATCGAACCCGACACGCACCTTCGTGCCCGGATGGATGCGGCGCTGGTTGCGCGAACCGCGGGGGAGCGCGTCCTGGCCGAGATGCGGCTCATCGCCCGGCACGACGAGGCATGGCGTGGCATCGAGATCCTGGACGAGCTGGGGGGACTCGGTGTCATTGTTCCGGACCTCGAGGAAGCCCGCGGCCTCGAGCAGACGCCCTATCACCACCTGGACGTGCTCGGCCACACGCTCGAGGTGGTCCGCCACGCCTGCGAGATCCGGCGCGAGCCGGAGGGCCTCTTCCGCGGTGACGCCGACTTCGTCCGTTCGGCACTCGATGAACCACTTGCGGACGGGCTCACCCGCGGGGAGGGGCTCGTGTTCGGGGCGCTCTTCCACGACGTCGGAAAGGCCCAGACCTTTGGCACCACGCCGGAGGGGCGGATCACGTTCATGGGGCACGACCGCGTGGGGGCCGAGATCGTCGATGCCTGGTGCCGGCGGTTCGGTGCGTCCACCCGTTTCCGGGAGGTCGTCGTGCAGTGTGTGCGTGAGCACCTTCGACTGGGTTTCATGGTGCACCGCCAGCCCCTCAGCCTTCGGCGGATCGTGCGCTACTGGTGGGCCACCTCGCCCGCCGACGTCGAGCTTCTTGTCATTTCCGCCGCCGATCGGATGGCCACCGACGGTCCGCGTACGACCCCTCCGCAGATCTCGCGGCACCTCGACGTGGTGCGCCAGGTCGCGCACGCCATCCGCCCGGTTGCCGAACGTGGCGAGCCCGTACCGCTCCTGGACGGCAACGCGATCATCGCCATGGCCGGCCGTCCCGCGGGGCCGTGGGTCCGTGAGATCGTCGATGCCCTGCGGGAGGATCAGGTCATCGGCCGCGTGACGACCCGGGCTCAGGCCGAGCGTCTGGTCCGAGTGAGGATCGACACCCTTCCGGCCGGATGAACGGAGGTTCACCATGGTTCGACTGACGAAGATCTACACGCGCCTCGGCGACGACGGCGAGACACACCTCGGCGACATGAGCCGCGTGTCCAAGACCGGTCGCCGCATCGCCGCCATCGGCGACGTGGACGAGCTGAACGCCGCCCTCGGTGTCGCGGTCGCGGCCGGTCCGCGGCTCGAGCACGCCGGCTGGCTGACGCGCATCCAGAACGACCTGTTCGATCTGGGTGCCGATCTCGCGGTCCCGATGGGCGGTGAGGACCGTGACCGACTTCGCGTCATCCCGGAGCAGGTCGGTCGCCTCGAAGAGCACTGTGACGCGGCGAATGCGGAGCTCGCCGACCTCACGAGCTTCATCCTCCCGGGCGGGACGCCGGTCGCCGCCGCCCTTCACCTCGCCCGGTCGGTGTGCCGGCGTGCCGAGCGTACCGTGATCGCCCTGGGGGAGGAGGAGACGATCAATCCGACCGCCGCGGCCTACCTCAACCGCCTCTCGGATCTGCTGTTCATCCTGGCGCGCCATGCGAACAACCGCGGCGCGGACGACGTGCTCTGGGTGCCGGGAGGCGAGCGGGAGTAAGCCCCCGAGGGCGCCCGTCGATGGTCGGCTCGGCGTCCGTCCAAGAAGGCTTGTGTCGTACCGGGTGCCTGGCACCCGGTACGACACCCGGATACCCGCCCACAAGTAAAACTGTCTGATAGCAGGTCATTTGATCAGGTGCGGATTGCCACACGTTTGTTAACGAGTGGCACCAGGGATGACACGACTCTCCGCCACGGGTGCCGCAGGGCTGTTCTCAGACGTCGGCTGAACCGTCCTCCGGCAGGATGCGCCAGACGGTGAGCGAGTGCGCCTCCACGGTCCACGTGCTTGTCGCGAGATCCTGCTCCGGTCGCGGACCGGTGCTCTCCAGGCAAACGAGCCCGCGTGCCGCGACGGCGTCGGGTGGGACGATCTCGCGCGGCTCGGGCCCCGAGTTGGCGACGATGTAGAGCGAGTCATCGACGATGCGCTCGCCTGTGGCCGGGTCGCGGTCCGGGATACCGTCTCCGTTCAGATGGACACCGAGGAGGCGTATGCCCGGGTCGTCCCAGTGCTCCGCGTCAATGGGGTGGCCATCAGCGCCGAACCAGCCGACATCCGGATCGCCGTCTCCGGACACGCCGTTGCCCGTCAGGAACGACACGCGTCGCAGGACGGGATGCTGGCGACGCAGTGCGATCCACCGCCGCGTGGTCTCGAGGAACTCACGTGAACCCGGCGTCAGATTCCAGTCGTGCCACGACACGACCGAATCCTGGCAGTAGGCGTTGTTGTTGCCGTGCTGGGTCCGCGAGATCTCGTCGCCGCCCGAGATCATGGGCACGCCCTGTGAAAGGGCCAGGGTTCCGACGAAGTTCGCCATCTGGCGGCGACGGAGCGCGCGTACGGCCGGATCGTGGGTGGGGCCCTCAGCTCCGCAGTTCCAACTGCGGTTGTCGTCGGTACCGTCGCGGTTGTCCTCGCCGTTCGCCTCGTTGTGCTTGTGCTCGTACGAGACAAGATCCCTCAGGGTGAACCCGTCGTGGGCGGTCACGAAGTTGATGGATGCCGACGGCCGCCTGCTTGCGTGTCCGTAGATGTCACTGGATCCGGCAAGCCGTCGCGAGAACTCACCCACTGTTGCGTGACTGCGCCAGAAGTCCCGCACGGCGTCGCGATAGCGGCCGTTCCACTCACTCCACGGCGGGGGGAAGCCGCCCACCTGGAAGCCGCCCATCCCCAGATCCCAGGGCTCGGCGATGAGCTTCACCTGCGAGAGAACGGGATCCTGGCCGATGGCCGTGAGCAGCCGGGCCCGGGGATCGAAGTCCCAGGGATCGCGTCCGAGTGTGGCGGCCAGGTCGAAGCGGAAGCCGTCGACGTGCATCTCGGTCACCCAGTACCGGAGGCTGTCCATCACCATGCGAAGTACCGCGGGATGCGTCGTGTCGAGCGTGTTGCCGGTGCCGGTCACGTCGGCGTAGTGCCCCGGCGCGTCGGGAGTCGTTCGGTAGTAGGCGCGGTTGTCGAGGCCTCGGAACGCGATGGTCGGGCCCTCGATCCCACCCTCGACGGTGTGGTTGTAGACGACGTCGAGGAGCACCTCGATGCCCGCCGCATGCAGCGCGCGCACCATCTCGCGGAACTCGGTGACCTGCTCGCCGAGGGTTCCGGACGCCGCGTACGCCCCGTTGGGCGCGAAGTAGCCGATCGAGCTGTAGCCCCAGTAGTTGCGCAGGCCACGCTGGCGGACGAGTGGTTCGTCGGCCGAATGGTGGATGGGAAGGAGCTCCACCGCCGTGATCCCGAGCGAGGTGAGGTGTTCCATCATCGACGGCTGAGCCAGTCCGGCGTAGGTACCGCGCAGGTGGGGAGGGATCCCAGGATGGCGCATGGTGAGCCCGCCGACGTGCGCCTCGTAGATGACGGTATCCGCCCAGGGGGTCCGCGGTGGCCGGTCATCCCGCCAGTCGAACTCCGGGTCGGTCACGACACCGACGGCGGTGTGGAGGCGCGAATCGCGCGACGACGGTGAGCCGTCGGCGTTTGCGGCACGGAGAGCCGGAGCATCGGTCTCGACCACTCCCGAGATGGCGCGGGCGGATGGATCGATCAGGAACTTCGCCGGATTGAACAGGTGCCCCTCATCGGGTTCCCAGGGGCCGCGCACCCGGTAGCCGTAGCGCTGCCCGGGTCCGATCTCCGGTAGGTATCCGTGCCAGATGTGGTTGTCGCACTCCACGAGCGGGACCCGTGTTTCGATCCCCGTCTCGTCCACGAGGCAGAGATCCACGGCCTCCGCATGTTCGGAGAAGACGGAGAAGTTCGTGCCCCGGCCATCCCAGGTCGCACCGAGAGGGAGGGGGCGTCCGGGCAACGGACACGGTGGCGGGGCGGGATCCGCGTTCATGAGGCAATCGTCGCCGACGTCACATCGACGCTTCGGTTGCGGGTCTTCACGATGCGTCAGGCTGACGTAGCGGGTACGGGACTGAGCCAGAGGACGCCCAACGGCGGAAGCGTCAGCTCCAGTGAGCGTTCGCGTCCGTGCCACGGAACGTTGTCGGCGGTCACACCGCCCTCGTTACCGACGTTCGACCCGCCGTAGAGCGCGGCGTCCGTGTTGAGGATCTCCTCCCAGCGTCCTCCGTGCGGAACGCCGACACGGTAGTCCTCACGGACGATCGGTGACATGTTGGCCACACAGACCAGCGGTGGGGCCCCGTCACCGTGTCGCATGAACGCGAACACGTTGGCCGCCGCGTCGCCGCCCTCGATCCACGAGAATCCCTCGGGTGTGGCATCGCGCCACCAGGCGGCGGGCGTCCCGCGGTAGGCGCCGTTCAGGTCGCGCACGAGCCGCTGCACGCCGGCGTGCTCGGCGTACTGCAACAGGTGCCACGGAAGGCTCGAATCATGGTCCCATTCACCGGGCTGTGCCATCTCGCCGCCCATGAACAGGAGCTTCTTGCCCGGATGCGCCCACATCCAACCGTAGAGCGCACGGAGATTGGCCAGCTGCTGCCAGCGGTCGCCGGGCATGCGGCTCAGGAGCGACCCCTTGCCGTGGACGACCTCATCGTGCGAGAGCGGAAGGATGAACTGCTCGCTGAACGCGTAGACCATGCCGAACGTCAGGTCGTCGTGGTGGTGGGAACGGTAGATCGGGTCGCGCGCCACGTAGCGAAGCGTGTCGTGCATCCATCCCATGTTCCACTTGAAATCGAAGCCGAGCCCGCCGTGGGTCGTGGGACGCGAGACCCCCGGCCAGGCGGTGGACTCCTCGGCGCACATCAGTGCCCCGGGCACCTCGGCGTGGGTCACCTCGTTCAGGTCGCGGAGGAAGCCGATGGCCTCCAGATCCTCTCGTCCGCCCTCGGCGTTCGGGACCCACTCCCCGGCCTCACGCGAGTAGTCCAGGTAGAGCATGGAGGCCACGGCGTCAACGCGCAGCCCGTCCACGTGCATCTCGCGCAGCCAGTAGAGGGCGCTCGCGATGAGGAAGTTGCGCACCTCGTTGCGGCCGAAGTTGAAGATGAGCGTGCCCCAGTCGGGGTGCGATCCCCGACGGGGATCCGCGTGCTCGTACAGCGCGGTCCCGTCGAAGTGGGCCAGGGCGAAGTCATCGCGCGGGAAGTGGGCCGGCACCCAGTCGAGGATGATGCCGATACCGGCGTTGTGACATGCGTTCACCAGCGTGCGGAATCCGTCCGGATGACCGTAGCGTCCCGTCGGCGCGAAGTATCCGGTGCACTGGTAGCCCCACGATCCTCCGAACGGGTGCTCGGTGACGGGCAACAGCTCGACGTGCGTGAACCCCATCTCGGTCACGTACTCCACCAGCTCGACCGCCTGCTCCTCGTACGAGAGCGAGCGGTCGTCATCGTCCGGGTTGCGACGCCACGATCCCAGGTGCACCTCGTAGACCGACAATGGTTCGTCCCACGGGCGCCGTTCGGCCCGCTCCGACATCCACCGGTCGTCGGTCCAACGGAACGAGGTCTCCTCGACGATGGACGCCGTCCTGGGGGGTACCTCCGACTGGCGGGCCAGCGGATCGGCCTTGTAGCGCATGATCCCGTCCGCGCCGTTCACGGCGAACTTGTACTCGGCACCCGGCCCGACGCCGGGGATGAACAGCTCCCACACGCCGGCCGCGCCGAGCGACCGCATGGGGTGGGTCTCGTCGTCCCAGCCGTTCCAGTTGCCCACCACGCTCACGCCCCGGGCGGACGGTGCCCATACCGAGAAGCCCACGCCGGTCACCCCGTCGATCGTGCGGGGGTTCGCCCCGAGCACGCGCCAGAGATCCCGGTGGCGACCTTCACCGATGAGGTGGAGGTCCAGCTCGCCCAGCGTCGGCGCGAACGTGTACGGATCGGCACCGCGGTGCGAGGCCCCGTCGGGGTAGGTGGTCGCGATCTCGACGGGAGGGTGGTCGGTGTACGCGACGAAGAGCGCACTCTCGTAGCGGGCCATCGGGATCACCGAGCCGGATTCCGTCGTTATGACGACATCCGTGGCATGTGGACGCCACACGCGTACCGTACTTCGCATGCCCTCGCGGTGGAAGCCCAGCACACGGTGCGGGTCGTGGTGCTGGCGACGCTCCAGGAGGTCGATGTCGGCGGTGAGGTCCACTAGATGATCGATTCCATGGGATCGTGGATGTGGGGCGCGTCACCGGTGGATGCGGGGCGCCGCCGGACACCGACGGTCAGGGTGGTGTCCTTTCCGAGGTGTCCGGTGGCGCATCCGCGCCACCGGGGGCACGCACCACGCCGCGAGGCCATGGAATCGATCATCTCAATGGTTGATTCCATGGGATCGTGGATGTGGGGTGCGTCACCGCGGGATGCGGGGTGTCGCCGGTCGCCGAGGGGCATGCTGGTTGCCTGTTCGCGTCGCCCGGTGGCGCATCCGCGCCGCCGGGGGCGTGCACCACGCCGCGAGACCGTGGAAGTAGTCATCTAGCCGCGTCCGATCATGCGGTCGAGGCCCTCCACCGGTATGGACACCCAGTCGGGGCGATGGGCGCGCTCGTAGCTGATCTCATAGAGCACCTTCTCCAGCTCGAAGAGCGCGATGAGCTCCTGTCGCACCGACTCGGTCGGGGGAAGGAGCCCGGTCGCCTCGACGGTGTCGACGTAGCCGCGTGTGAGCGCATCGCGTGCCGCCGCCGTCCAGCCGTCCGGGAGCGTTGCGCCCTCCAGGCGTGCGGCGCCGGCGGCGTAGTCGATGGAACGCAGCATCCCGGCCAGGTCGCGCAGGGGCGAGTGCTTGCGACGCCGTTCCGCCAGCGACCGGTCCGGTTCGCCCTCGAAGTCGACGATCTCCCAGTGGTCGCCCACCCAGAGCGCCTGTCCCAGGTGCAGGTCGCCGTGCACACGGATGCGGCGGCCCAGCCCGGCCGCCGTCGAAAGGCGACCGGCGAGCGAGCGCACGTCGTCACAGCGGTGGCGCAGCGGGCCGAGGATGGGATCGTCGGCCGGGAACTGGGTGAACATCTCGAGGATGTGCTCGTCCATGGTCGCGGCCTGAAGCGCCACCGACTGCGAGTCGACCTCCTCGGGGATGAAGGCGGGATCCGGGTGCATCGCAAGCGCAGCGTGCAGCCGTCCTGTGGTCACACCCAGGTCCTCGATCACCGGCAGAAGTGACGGCGCCCGGTCTTCGCGGAGCGCCGACAGCACGAGCTCCCAGCCATCGATGGCTTCGGCGCGGAACGGCTGCAGGATGCCGAGGGTGGTGTCCATGAGGCCGCCGCGATGCTCGTACCAGCCGAGCAGGCCGGGCACGATGTCGCGGCCGTGGTCACGGAGCGCCGAGAGCATCTCGAGTTCCGGATGGAGCCCCGGCTCGAGTCGCCGGTAGCACTTCAGCATGAGCCGGCCGTCGACGATGACCGATGTGTTGGACTGCGTCCCGGCGATGAGCTGGGCCTCGTGGGGCGACGGCTCCACGGACTCGGCCTCGGAGGAGACGAAGACGACGGACTGATCGTCGGAGGTGACCGTGTGTCCGTCGCGCATGGCCCGCACGATCTGGACGAGTGGGCCGCCGCTATGGCCGAGCTCGTAGACCTCGACATCGTCGACGGTGGCGATGGCGTCGTCGCCACCCTGAGGGCTTCGCACGCCGAGGAGGAGCTGGTGCACCGTGTGGGTGCCGAGCGCCACGTACGCCTCCACCAGTGCGATGGCGATCACGGGATCCTCACCCACCACATGGACGCTGGCGACCGTCGCGCCCATGATGGGATCACCCCCGGTCCAGCTCTGCCGGCCGAGGAAATCACGGAGCGCATCCGGGGCGATGCGGCGGACGCGATCCTGCACATCGTTGGCAAGGGAGTTCATGACGGTCGCTCCAGGTGGAACCAGAAGTACCCGCGCGGAGCGAGGGTGAGGAGGTACGGAAGCTCACCGATGAGCGGGAACTCGGACCCCCCGAGCAGCTCGATCGGCCTCCAATCACGATAGCGCGACAGGTCCAGCTCGACGGCCTGGGCCGACCGTGCGAGGTTGTGGACGCACAGGACGGTGTCGTCCTCCCAGGTGCGCACGTGCGCGAAGATGGTGGGGTTGGACGTGGTCAGTGCCTCGTACTCGCCCAGGCCGAACACGGGCCGCTGCTTGCGCAGTGCGATGAAGCGCTGCGTCCAGCGCAGGAGCGATGTGGGCGAGCGCAGCTGGGCCTCCACGTTCACGGCGGCGAAACCATGCACGGGGTCCATGAGCGGTGGCAGGTACAGCTGCGCGAAGTCGGCGCGCGAGAAGCCGCCGTTCCGGTCGCTGGTCCAGTGCATGGGTGTGCGTACGCCGTCACGGTCGCCCAGGTAGATGTTGTCGCCCATGCCGATCTCGTCCCCGTAGTAGAGGACGGGAGCACCGGGCAGCGAGAACAGCACAGCGATCATGAGCTCGATCTCGTCGCGGCCGTTGTCGAGCAGCGGGGCGAGACGACGGCGGATGCCGAGGTTGAGCTTGGCACGCGGATCACGCGCGTACTCGGAGTACATGTAGTCGCGCTCGTCGTCGGTCACCATCTCCAGTGTCAGCTCGTCGTGGTTGCGCAGGAAGAGACCCCACTGGCACGACGCGGGGATGGCGGGCGTCTGGTCCAGGATGTCGACGATGGGCTGTGCGTTCTCCTTGCGGATCGCCATGAAGAGCCGCGGCATGAGCGGGAAGTGGAACGCCATGTGGCACTCGTCACCGTCCCCGAAGTAGTCGACGACGTCGGCCGGCCACTGGTTGGCCTCGGCCAGAAGGACGCGGTCGGGGTACCGCTCGTCGATCTCACGACGCACCCGTTTGAGGTAGGCGTGCGTCTCGGGGAGGTTCTCGCAGTTGGTGCCTTCACGTTCGAACAGGTACGGGACCGCGTCCAGCCGGAACCCGTCGAGCCCCATGTCCAGCCAGAAACGCAGCACCTCCAGCATGGCCTCCTGGACCTCGGGGTTGTCGTAGTTCAGGTCGGGCTGGTGGCGGAAGAAGCGGTGCCAGTAGTAGGCGCCGGCGGTCTCGTCCCAGGTCCAGTTGGACTCCTCCGTGTCGATGAAGATGATGCGGACGTCTTCGTACCGGTGCTTCGTGTCCGACCACACGTACCAGTCGCGCTTCGGGTTGTCGGGCGATGAACGCGCCTCCTGGAACCACGGGTGATCGCTGGAGGTGTGGTTCATGACGAGGTCGGCGATGACGCGGATGCCCCGCTGGTGGGCGGACTCGATCAGCTCCCGCACGTCGCCCACGGTGCCGTAGTCGGGGTTCACGCCGAAGAAGTCGGCGATGTCGTATCCGCCGTCGCGCATCGGCGAGGGATACATGGGGAGCATCCAGATACAGTCGATGCCCAGCCACTCGAGGTAGTCCAGCTTGTCGATGACGCCGCGGATGTCGCCGTGCCCGTCGCCGTTCGCGTCGTTGAACCCGCGCACGTAGACCTCGTAGAAGACCGCCGTCTTGAACCAGTTGGGCTCGGATTCGAACCAGCCGGTGCCGGTCACCGGATCCGGCGCCTTCATCGGCGCACGCCCAGCACGTGGGCCTGGCCGGGCTCCAGTGCCACGTAGTTGCCGCCGGTCCGCCAGTCGTAGATTCCGCCCGTGAGGTGATCGGTCACCTGGAAGGTGTCGGGCATCCCCACCTCATGTGTCAGTTCGACGAGACCGACCTGGCGGGCGGAGGTGTCGAGGTTCACCACCACGACGATCGCGTCCGATCCCACTCCGCGTGCGTAGGCCATGAGCGCCTCGTTCTGCGTCGCAAGGATCCGTGTCGGGGCGATGCGTCGCAATGCCGGAAAGCGCCGGCGTATGGCGTTCAACCGGGCGAACAGCGGCAGCAGAGGGCCGTCGAGGTCACGCCGGCGTATGGCGTATTTCTCCGAGTCGTCGTACTCCTCGCTTCCGGCGCGCACAGGAGTGTTCTCCAGGTTCTCGAACCCGGAGTAGATGCCGTAGCTGGGCGACAGTGTGGCCGCCAGGACGAGGCGCGTGCGGAAGGCCGGCTCGCCGCCGTCCTGGAGGTACTCGTGAAGGATGTCCGGGGTGTTGGCGAAGAAGTTCGGTCGGAAGAACAGGCTGACCGGCGGGCTGGCCAGCTCCTGGATGTAGTCGCCCAGTTCCCGCGAGCCGTTGCGCCAGGTGAAGTACGTGTACGACTGCTGGAAGCCGATCTTGCCGAGCTCGTACATGACCGCCGGCTTCGTGAACGCCTCGGCCAGGAAGACCACGTCCGGGTACTCGGCACGCACCAGACCGAGGAGCCACTGCCAGAACCGGATGGGTTTCGTGTGGGGGTTGTCGACGCGGAAGATGCGCACGCCCTGGTCGATCCAGTGGACCACCACGTCGGCGAGGGCCTTCCACAGGCCGCGCCAGTCCTCGCAGTCGAAGTCCACGTTGTAGATGTCCTGGTACTTCTTGGGCGGGTTCTCCGCGTACTTCAATGTGCCGTCGGGACGGCGCGAGAACCAGTCCGGGTGCTCGGTCAGCCAGGGGTGGTCCGGCGAGCACTGGAGGGCGAAGTCGAGGGCGATGTCGATGCCGCGCTTGCGGGCGGCGGCCACCATCGCACGGAACTCCTTCGCGGTGCCGAGGTCGGGGTGGATGGCGGTGTGCCCGCCGGTCGCGTCGCCGATCGCCCAGGGGCTGCCGGGATCACTCGGCTGCGCCGTGAGCGTGTTGTTGCGGCCCTTGCGGTGCGTGATGCCGATGGGGTGGATCGGCGGCAGATAGAGCACATCCACGCCGAGCTCCGCGAACCGGTCCAGCCGTTCGGTGATCCCGGCGAACCCTCCCCATGAGCGCGGGAACAGCTCGTACCAGGTGCCGAACGCCGCGCGCTCCCGGTCGGCGATGATCGGGAACGAGGCGGTGCGTACGCGCTCGGTGCGGCTCCCCAGCTTCGTGTGCGCGACCGCGACGGCCTCCGAGAGAGCGGCGGCGACGCGCTCGTCCTGCGGGGCATCTGACCGGAGCGTCGCAAGCGCCTCCGTAACCTGCGGGTCCTTCGACTTCTTGACGCCCGCCGCGTCCAGGATCGCCAGGCCCTCGAGCAGCTCGCTGGTCAGGTCCTTCTGGCCGCCCTCGATCCGCCGCGACATCTCGTGGCGCCACGACGCGAACAGATCGGTCCACGCCTCCACCTGGAACTGGTGGTCGCCGACCTCGTCGCAGATCAGGGTCGCGTACCAGCGGTCGGTGCCGGGAGCCTCCTCCATGACGACCTCGGCCCACTTCCCGCCGTCGAACCGGTGGCGCACGACGGCGCGCAGGGTCTCGTGCCCGTCGCGGATGATCGTGGCGCTGATCGTGATGGGGTCACCGGCGACGGTCTTCGGGCTGCCGCCGGACACGGCCGGCTGAACGTCGTCGACGATGATGCGCGCGGGACGCGTGGTGGGCGGTGTCGTGTTCACGGTCTCCAGCATGCCGAACGGACGCCCGTGCTGTCGGGGATCCCGGGTGACGGGTGGTAGCGTCACCATCGTTGCAATCACGCGGCGGCGGTACCCGGGCGTTTCGTGCGGGGGCGACGACGTCGGACAGGGGGCGTGGCATGGGGCGAGCGGAGCACGTGAATCGCGCCGTCAGGCAGTCGGGCGCATCACTGAAGCATCATCGTGCGCTGGGGATGGGCGCCGTCGCCCTCGGTCTTCTCGTCGCGGTACCCGCGGTTGGCGCGCCCGTATCGGACGGCTCGTCGTGGATCCCTGTCGCCACGGGCGCCGACATGCCGCGGATCGCCACCTTCGACGTGCGCGCGGACCGGGGGATCGTGATCCTGGACACCCACCGCGCGGGAGGTGTGCGCTTCGCGGTGGCGACGTTCCGCCGCAGCGGAACGGGCGCCGTGCGAACCGGTGTAGGGACGCTCGGACTGGGCCCGACGGTCGTGTACGACGTTGTGAGCGATCGTCGCGGTGGCTGGCTCGTTCTCAGCCACCCGACGGATGCTTCAGCCGCATCTCGCGTGACGCGAATCGGAGTCGACGGCCGGGTCGACCGCAGCTACGGTGAGTCTGGTTCGACGGTCTTCAACGCCCAGAGCAACGCCATCGCCGTCGACGAGGCCGGGCGGGCCTGGGTGGTGGGGACGAGACTCGTCGACTACAGGGCCGGCGACACTGTTTCGATGACCCGAATCGCGCGGAACGGTGTGCTGGACACGGCGTTTGGACCGCGGGGAACGGCGACGATCACGGTTCCTGTCGGTGGCGCCGCCTCGCGTCTGGGAATGGACCCGGCGGCTGTGGTGGTCCACCCGTCCTCGGTGGATGTGACCCGGGCCGGTCAGGTCGTGCTCTCGGGAACGATGAATACGACATACACATCGCCGGCCACCGGGAGCCTGGGCTTCCTGGCGCGACTGGATCGCATGGGTGCTCTCGATCCCACGTTCGGCAGCGGCGGGGTCGACGTGTTCGGTCCCGTGCGGCCGGTCGTCGGTGCGTCAAGCGGCTACTACGGCCAGGGCCTCAGCATCGAGCCCATCTTCGGGAACATCTCTGTCAGCGGTATCCCCGCCGGTGATTCGAAGACTGTCGTCTGGAAGCGCACGGCACGCGGCTTGCGAAACGGGAGCTTCGTCAACCGTGGCTGGCTGCGCCTGTCCACCCTCAACCAGACCTCGCGGCTGGGCGCCACGTGCAACGGCGGTGTGTGGGCCGTCGAGACGTCGACCATCCAGGTGTACACGAGGACGGGACGGCCGGACCGGCGTTTCGCTCCGGGTGGCCGGATGTCGCTGCGCGGCGGCGCACAGCTGCGGCGGGCGCACGAGTCGGCGTACGACCCGGTGAGCTGTCGCGTGACCGCGGCGCAGATCGGTGCGCGAGGCCGGACGGCGGGAATCGTCGTCGGGTCGTTCGCGACGCCGAAGCGTTAGGGCTCCCGGCGGGGCGAGCGACCGGCCCCGTGGCGGATCTGCGGATCCGTGAGAGAGGGCGGTGCTCCCGGGAATAGCCGCGGGTGCTTCAGGTGCTTCATGAGAACTTCGGCGGTGCCGATACAAGGATCGACACCAACGAAACGAGGAGCATCTCGTGACGCCCGACACGCCGCCACCCGCCGGCTGGTACACCGATCCGAACAACGAGCATGAACAGCGCTGGTGGACCGGTATGGAATGGTCGTCGCACACACGCGTGCCACCGGCGTCAGCCGGGGCATCCTCGTCGTCCGGGCTCGGTGCGCTACCCGTGTACGCACCTCAGCAGGGGTATGGCACCGCGACTCCGACCTACGACCACCCGAACGTGACCGGCATGGGGAGCGCCATCCGGACCGTCTTCGAGCGGTACTCCGATCTGCGGGGCCGTGCCGGACGTCCGGAGTACTGGTACTGGAACCTCGCGCTCTTCCTTTCCGTCTTCCTCTTCGCCATCGGTGCCGGCTTCGTGGACGGGCAGTCCGGCGCGTCGGAGGACACTGCGACGGCAGTGGTCATCGTCGCCTTGATCGGCGCGATCTTGGTCCTCGTGCCGAGCATCACCGTGACGGTACGGCGGCTTCAGGATGCGGGACTCCACGGTGCGCTCATCTTCCTCGGCTTCATCCCGTATGTCGGCGGGATAGTGCTCTTGGTGCTGTGTTGTATGCCGAGCAAGAACCCAGTGGGCGCAGGGGTGTCGACCGGTGTCTCAGCGCGATGAACACCGTCAGCTGAACGCCGGCGGACGACCGCGACGGGGCGGTGCCGGCGCCTCAACGGTGCTCCTGTTCTAGGAGTCGTCCGGCTCCGCTCGTCCCGAGAAGCCACCGGGGCTGATCGAGCGCGCCCACGCCGGTGCCGTCACCGACGTGGTGGCCGTGTACTCGGTCGTGGTGATCGTCGGTGTGGCCGCCTCTGATCCGTGGCCGTGATCGTGGCTGTGGATCATCATCGCCGGGGCGGCTCCGATCACGAGGGCGGCCCAGACGGTTGCGACCGCCGTCGACGGGGTCGCGCCCTTGCGTGTGGCCCACAGGATCGCGACACCTACCAGGGCGATCCCGATCGACACCCACTGCGGGAGTGTCAGGCCGGCCGCGACCTCGTCGTTGCGGCGGAGGAACTCGACCAGGAAACGCTCGACCGACTGCAGCACGCACCACAGGCCGAAGAGCTGCCACCCGCTGCGCAGGCGGTGGCGGAGCTTCCAGAGGACGACGAAGACGACGAACATCGTGAGCGTCTCGTACACCGGCGTGGGGTGCACCTTTTCGTCGGTCGGCACGGTCCCGTCGGGGTAGGACATCGCCCAGGGCACCGACGACGGCCGCCCGTAGTCCCCGTCACCGGAGAGCTGGCATCCGATACGTCCGATGGCGTATCCGAGTGCGAGGCCGGGGGCCGCGACGTTGGCGATGGTGCCGAGGGGCACCTTGCGGATCCGTGACACGATGATGACGCCGAGCGCACCGCCGATGACCCCGCCGTACCAGACGAGGCCCGTCGCACTGAAAACGCCGCCCTCGAAGTCGTTCTGGATCAGGTAGTCCAGTCGGGCACCGATGAAGCCGCCGACGCCGGCACCGAGGATGATCTCCCAGCCGATGTTCGGGTCGTATCCCCGCTCGCGCAGATCGCGGCTGGCCAGCCACGCGGGGACGATCAACGCGATGGCGACCATGAGGCCGAAGCTGTAGAGGGTGAAGGGTCCGATGCTGAACAGCTCAGGCCGCACTGCTGCCTCCGGTCGTGATGCCGAGTGGTGACGGGTCGCCGCGAGGGAGCCCGCGGTGCCCGGGATCGTAGTAGCCGGCTCAGGGGTTCGGGCTATCATCCGTCACATGGACCTTCGCGGCGATCTCCGATCCCATGGGCTCCGCGTGACCCCGCAGCGCGTCGCCGTGTTGGAGGCGATGGACGGTGGAAAGGCGATGTCGGCCCACGAGGTCCACCAGGCGGCGCTCGATGCCTGCCCGGACCTCGGCCTCTCGACGGTCTACCGCACGCTCATCCGTTTCGTGGATGCCGGGGTGGTCGATGAGATCGGGCAGTACGACGGCGAGTCGACGTACCGGCTCTGTAGCGGTGATCATCATCACCACCTCGTGTGCGACCGGTGCCGAACGGTCATCGAGCTGGGCAACTGTGACCTGGAGTACAGTCACGACGCCATCGCCGCCGAGCACGGCTTCACCGTGACCGGTCACTCGCTGACGTTCAACGGTCTGTGCCGCAACTGCAGCGCGATCCGCTAGTTATCTAACCCTTGGGTTGAGGGTGAGAATATGCGGTTAGGCGGGTCTGATGGCGCCCGGCCGAGGGTCCAGAGATGCGTTGCGGTCCACGAGAGCACCATGAGGCCCGTCGCCACGAAGACCACGCTGGGCCCGGTGGCCATCGTCGCGTGGTACGAGAGGTAGAGCCCGCCGATCGCGGCCACCGCGCCGGTCACCATGGCGACCACGAGGCAATCACGCAGCCGCCGTGTGAGGTTGCGTGCCGTCATCGCCGGTGCCACCAGAAGGGCGATCACCAGCATGTTGCCGATGGCCTGGGTCAGGATCACCACGACCACCGCCAGGACGACCAGGAGCACGGCGTCCACGGCTCCCCGTCGGATTCCCTCCGCACCGGCCAGGACCCGGTCGAAGGTGGTCGTTATGAGCGGCCGTCGCATGACGAACAGCACGGCCATGCAGACGACCGCCGTCGCGGAGAGGACCCACAGATCACGGTCGGACGTGCCCAGCACCGATCCGAACAGGATGGAGCTGATACTGCGGTCGAACGGGCCCAGCTCGGAGTACAGGATGGCGCCACAGGCGAACAGGCCGGTGTAGACGACCGCGATGGCCGTCTCGTGAGTGGTCGAGGACTGCCGGGCGATCATCGCGATGCCCAGGCCGGCGACGATGGCCGCCACCAGACCGCCTGCCATGAACGATGTCCCCGCCGCCGCGGCCAGCACCACACCGGGGAACACCGTGTGCGCGTAGGCGTCGGTCGTGAACGCCAGGCCGCGGAGCAGCACCAGCACGCCCACTGCGCCACCCACCACGCCGGCGATGAGGAGGGCGATGCCGGCCCGGGCCACGATCCCGGTGCTCCAGGGATCCGCGAGCCATTCGATCACCGGTTGCCACTCACCCCGTGATGTTCCGCGTGCTCATGCTCGTGGCCGTGATCGTGTGCGGGGTCGGGGCCGTGCTCGTGTTCGCATGCGTGGGCGTCGTCGATCATCTCGAGCGGCATCGAATCGGATCCCAGCGTCACGAGGCTGGACCCGTACGCGCGGCGAAGCGTCTCGGGAGTGATCACGTCCTCGGGCGGTCCGTCGGCACGGATGGTCTCGTTCAGAAGGATAACCCGGTCGCACATGCGGGCGGCCCCGGGGATGTCATGCGTCGATATGACGATGCAACGACCCTCGCCGGCCAATCGCGTGACCGCTTCCTCGATCACGTGGGCACTCGTGGGATCGACGCCGGTGAACGGCTCGTCGAGAAGGATGGTGTGGCGGTTCTGCGCCAGGGCTCGGGCGATGATGGTGCGCTGACGCTGTCCGCCCGAGAGCTCCGCGAACCGGCAGGAGGCGTGCTCGTCCATCCCCATCTGGGCGAGGGCGTCGGTCGCGCGGTTGCGGTCGTCGGCCGTGAGCCGCTGCCACCATCGCCGGTCCCCGTAGCGACCCATGAGGGCCACGTCGAAGGGGGTGGCGGGGAAATCGCGGTGGTAGTGCTCGCCCTGCGGTACGAAGGCGATCGGCCCGGTCCGGGTGATGGTTCCCTCGTGCGGGACGAGACCGAGAATGGCGGAGAAGAGCGTCGACTTCCCCGCCGCGTTCGGGCCGAGGACGCCGATCACCGACCCGTGTTCGAACGTGGCGGTGACCTCGCGGAGCGCCCACCGTGCGCCGAAGCGCACGGCGACGTCCGTCAGCGTCACCGCCGCGGTGCTCACCCCTTCATGCCCTCGACGAGTGCGGTCATGTTGCTCGTCATCATGTCGATGTAGGTATCCGCGCCGCTGCCCTCCGGGCCCAGTGAGTCGGCGTAGAGCACGGTGCCGATCGTGGCTCCGGTCTCCTTGGCCAGTGCCTCCGACAGCTTGGGGCTGATGGCGGCCTCCGGAAAGATAACGCGAACGTTCGCCTTCTTGACCTCGGTGGCCAGCTGGGCCAGCTCCTTGGCGTTCGGCTCGGCGGAGGTGCTGAGGGAGGGGAGGATCGTGCCCACGGTCTGGATCTTGTAGCGGGCGGTCAGGTAGCCGAAGGCATCGTGGTCGGTGACGATGCGCCGCTGCGCGAGCGGCACCTGGGCGATCATCGTGTCGAGCGTCGTCTCGAGTTCGGTGAGCTTGGTGCGGTACGCCTCGGCGTTGGCGGCGTACGTCGCCGCATTGTCCGGTGCGGCGGCAGCGACACCCTTCTCGATGTTGGTCACCATGATCTTGGCGTTGGCGGGGTCCATCCAGACGTGGGGGTCCTCGGCGCCATGGTCGTGGCCGGCCTCGTCCGCGGCGTGCACGTCCTCATGCGCGTGTTCGTCTTCATCGGCTTCCAGCGGGGTGATCCCGGTGGAGGCGATGACGAGCGGGGCATCGGTGCCGGAGCTCTTCCGCAGCTCGTTGATCCAGTCGTCCAGGTGCAGGCCGTTGGCGACGATGACGTCCGCGTCCGTGACCGCTTTCAGATGGTCGGACGTCGGTTCGAAGTCGTGCGCGTCGGCGTTGGCGTCCAGGATCTGGACCACGCGGCCGTTCTCACCGACGACGTTGCGTGCGAAGTCGGCGAGCTGGGTCGTGGTGGCGACAACGGTGGGGCCATCACCGCCCGTTGTGTCGGAGCTGGAGGACGAACCGCATCCAACGGCTGTCAGGAGCACGGCGATGCCGGCGAGGAGTGTGAGCGCACGAGAGGTTTTCTTCATCCGGCGATTGTCGCACTAAATGAGAATCAGTGTCAAGTGGGAAAGATTCGCGTCAGTGAGCCGGTGCGGTGTGCGACCGCCGACAGCGTGAGGACGACGACGAAGAGCGAGGCCGACACGGCGGCGATGGTGGCGCCGGGCGGCCACGCGGTGGCGTCGGCCAGGACGAGTCCGAGGACTCCGGTGAGGGCCGTGATGCCGACAGCGGCCGTCATGAGCGGCACCACGCGGTGTGTCACCAGCCGTGCCGTGGCGGCGGGGATGAGGAAGAGGCCCGCCACCAGCAGGCTTCCCACCATCCGCACCGAGATCGCCACCGCTGATGCCAGGAGCACCAGGACCACCAGTTCGGTGACCCGGGTGCGCAGTCGTCCCTCGGCCCGCGACATCTGGGGGTCGAAGGTCGCGAGAACCATGGTGCGTCGTAGGGCGAACACCGTGACGAGGGTGAGCGCGGCCAGTCCGGCCGCCGCCCACACGTCCGCGTCGGTCGTGCTGAGAAGGCTTCCGAACAGGAGTGCGTTCACGCTGACCCCGGGATCGGCGACGTCACTGACGAGAAACGCTCCCAGCGCCAGCGCGCAGGCGAGCATCACGCCGACGGCCGCTCCGTCAGCCTCGGACCGGCGTCGCGACGAGACGGGCAGCAGGACCGCAGCGAGGGCGGCGGCGCCGATGGACGTCCACAGCAGGCTCCATCCGACGATCGTCGCGAACACCATGGCCGGGAACGTGACCTGACCGACGGCGTGGGTGAAGAAGGCCATCCGTCGCAGGACGATCCACGTGCCCAGGATGCCCGCCGGGATGGCGAGGATGAGGACGATGAGCAGTGCCCGCGTCAGGTAGGGCGCGGTGAAGAAGTCGCCGAGCGACGCGGTGAGGGCGTCCGCCGATCCGGGTACGGGGATCACAGGTGCGCGCTCGTGAGCGGGGGCGACGTCATCCGGTCGATCCTACGGGGTGCGTTCCATGGGTCGACTCGGTGGGTGTCTAGATGTGGGACTCGGGCTCCGAGAAGTCGGGCGACCGTGGGGTCTGCGCTGTACCCGTCAGCTCTCAACCATGACGGACGTCGATTCGATGACTCCCGTTGCAGTGTCTCCGCGGCGCAGGCCGAGTTCCTCCAGTGCCTCGCGCGTGATCGTGGCCACGATGCGAGCGGGCTCGGTCACCTGGATCTCGACCCGGGCGAGGAGACCGTCGATGTCGACGGAGCTCACGACCCCCGGTAGGTGATTGTCCGACCCAGGGGTGTCGCCACGCTCCGTACGGAGACGATCGATCTCCGAAGCGGGAACGATTCGACGATTGGCCGAATCGCGCCTGGTGGCGATGCGCCCCCGCCGGTCCCAGCGTCGAAGCGTATCGAGGCTGATGCCCAGGGTCCGCGCGGCGTCACCGACGCTGTAGTAGTCGTCATCTCGATCTGTCGATGCCATTTGCGCCTCCGGTTCGGTGCCGTGTCCTGAGGGATGAGCGATATTTCCAATGACAGATGGAGAATATCGGCTTCGGTCACGCCCATGGGATGCGCGACCATTGGGCGTCTGCGAAGCGGTGACCTCGACCGGGCGGTGGTTCTCATCGTGGAAGCCCGTCACGACTTGTCTCCCGGCGCGCGTTCCGCGGCGTCCGTGCGGATACGGTCGTGTGCCGGCTGCTCAGCAATGACGATCCAGTGAAGGTTTGACAAACGACGCCCGGGGTTCACGGCCCCACCGGAGCTGCTCGGTAGGGTGCCAGGGGCACGACAATCGGCGGTAGCACGCGTTCGGCGGGCGTCCGCATCTCGGCTCCCACCGGGATCCGTACGCCGCAGCGCGGAGCGCAGGGCTGTCGCCGGCACGGCAACGAAACCGAGGAGACGTCATGACGCTCGGCACACCGCAACAGCAACAGCACGGCGGTCAGCCGCCGGGGGCACCGGTGGGCCTGGGGCAGATCGGAGGTCGACCGGCGGAACTCGTCGTCGCGGCCGTCCTCTTCCTCGGCGCGGGTGTCTACCTCCTCGTGGACGTCCTCCTGAAACTCGGCGACGTCTTCGACTTCTTCGACCTGACGGGTGGAACGCGCCCCGGTCTCTTCTTTCTCTTCAGCGTCATCTCGTTCGTGGCCGTGAGCGTCGGCCTCCTCGCGATCGCCTGGCTGCTCGCGAACGCGGATCCCCGGGGACGCGTCCTCGCCGTCATCGTCGGGCTCGCGTGGGCCATCGCCATGATCGCGTCGGCGTACCGTTTCTTCGTCCCGGTGGCCTTCGAGGACATGGGGACGGCTCTGTCCCTGATCCTGGGTTTGATCGCCGTCCTCCTCGGTGCCGCCCTGACCTTCCTGCCGGGGGCGCACGCCGCCTTCTCGCAACATCCCGCGGCGCCCTCGGCGGGGATCTCGGCGACCCGGCTGGCCCTGTTCGCCGTCTCCCTGCTGACCCTGATCCAGGGTGTGTTCCTGCTCGTCGCCGCGGTCGGCGAGTCGGGGAGGGAAACGGCCAACGGCATCATCCTGATCGTCGCCGGGCTCGCCGTCGGCGCCATCGCGCAGTTCCTTCCGACGCGTCGCATGGAGCTACGTCTCGCGCTGTCGTTTCTTGCCCTGGCCGTGTTCATCACGTCCCTCATCCTCGGGCCGCGGTATTTCCTCATCGTGTTCCTGTTGTCGGTCACACTGCTTCTGCCCTTCGTCCTGTGGCTGGTCTCGGACGCCCGTGTCTTCTTCGGCGAGCGACCCATCTCGCTGGGATCACTGGTTCAGGCGACCGGGCAGGCGGGCGCCGATGCGGCAGTGGCAGGGTCGCGTCCGTTCTCGCGCCCGACACCCGGTTCGCTCGTCTGCACCGGCTGCGGCGCGACGTTGCAGGAGGGGGATGCCTTCTGCTCGTCCTGCGGTATGGCGGTTCCCGAGCCGGAGCCCGAGCCGCCGACGCGCACCTGTGCCGCATGTGGACGTGAGGTCGACGCCGACGCCGCCTTCTGTTCGGGGTGCGGAGCCAAGATCGAGGACACCGCCCCGCAGCCACCGGCGCCGTCCGTCTGCGTGAGCTGCGGTGCCACGGTCGAACCCGACTCGCGATTCTGCGGGGCGTGTGGCACCCCGGTGGGAGGTACCCGGTGAGCACCCAGCCGGTTTCGGGTCGAACCGATCCTCTTCCCGTCGTGGCGGCGATCCTGACTCTCGTCGGGACGGCGCTTGTCGCGACGGGCATCTGGACCACCGTCTACTCGGCCGAGAACGGTGGGAGCGCCACGCCGTACGGCCTGGGTGACAACGGGCGCTTCGGCGGCTTGGTGACCAACGGGTGGATCGTGCTGCTGGTCGCGGCC
The DNA here is from genome assembly GCA_964531025.1 of uncultured Bifidobacteriaceae bacterium. Taxonomy (GTDB): domain Bacteria; phylum Actinomycetota; class Thermoleophilia; order Miltoncostaeales; family Miltoncostaeaceae; genus CALMEC01. The sequence continues at coordinate 90,577 of CAZHDY010000005.1, forward strand.
TCCCTGGGTGTGCTCGCGCTCGTCCCGCTGGGCGTCGCCATCGTCCGGCGCCGCAAGATCCGCCCGGTCCTGGCGGTGGGTCTCGTCGTCCTCCTCGCTGCGGCAACCCTCGCGACGATCATCTTGATCGCGTTCATCACCGAACGGGATGCACTCGGGTTCGATCTCAGCCTGTCGGTCGCGTTCTACCTGGTACTGGGCGGGATCGTCGCGTGGATCCTGGCCCTGGTCCTCACCCTCGTCGCATTGGTGATCCCGGGGAAACCCCCTGTGCCCATCGGTGACGGCCACGTCTCGGCATGGCCTACGACGCCGTCGCGTGAGCCGCTTCTCAGCTCGCCTCCTCCGCCTCCGCCTCCGCCATCGCCGGCACGTGCGGAGTCTCCGTATCCGACGGCTGTTCGTGAAGGCGCGACACGTCCCGTGGTGCCCTCCGACGAGGGTGCCACGCGTGCGCTCTCGTCACAGGAGAGGACGTCGTGCCCGTCGTGTGGTGCCTCTGTGGACGCGGGTGCGAAGTTCTGCAGCAGCTGCGGTGCGGCTGTGCCGCCTCCGATCCCCATCTGTCGCTCGTGCGGGGCCGAGCTGCGCGAGGGAGATCGGTTCTGTCGCGCCTGTGGCACACCCGCCTGAGCGGGTCTCTCCGGGCGGGAACGGACTCAGTCCGCTCCCGCCCGGAATCACATCCGCCGACGACCGTCACACATCGGGGGGTGCGGGACGGTCGTCGCCCCCGCCTGCCGCGCCGCAGTGATGTCGTACGGACGAGAAGACGGGGGAGGGTATCTGCCGCGGTGGAGGTCTTCGCCTCCTCCGCCGCGGGCAGATTGTTGTGAACTTGGTCCCGCTAGTAGCGGCGGGCTCCCGCGTAGCTCGTCGCGTAGTACGGCTCCTGGAGGGAGCTGATCTTCACCACGTCGCCGGTGCGCGGCGCGTGGATGAAGTGACCGTCTCCGACGTACATGCCCTCGTGGTGGATGTAGCCCTTGCGGTCCGCGAAGAACACGGCGTCGCCCGGCTGCAGGTTCTCGGGGGCGATGGGTGTTCCCACCTTGGCCTGGTCCTCCGCCACTCGAGGGATGGTGACTCCCTGCTTCGCATACACGTACTGGACGAGACCCGAGCAGTCGAAGCCTCGAGGTGACGTTCCACCCCAGAGGTACGGGACACCCAGGAAGGACTGTGCGAGAGCCAGCGCGGCGGGGCCGGTGTTGCGTCCACCGCCCGGGACCGGGACAGCGGTGCCGTATGCCGACGGGGCGGCGACGGTGCCCTGGATGCCCGGTGCGACGCCTGGGGCGACCGGGATCGCCGTGGGCTGCGCGGCCTTGCCGATGAAGACGCTTCCGTTGGGGTCTCCGCCGAGCTCGCGGTAGTACATGCTGACGTTCTTGAACCAGTGGCTGTTCAGGTTCGTCGGATCGTTGGCTGCGCCGTTGGGCGCCCAGCGCTTCTGGATCTGGCTGATCGTGATGAGGTCGGAACCCTTGTAGAGGCTGCCGCCGAGGTTGCGGGCGGCGCCCGCGATCGCATCTTCCCACGAGGCGTAGACGATGCCCGGACCCATTCCGAACGGGTTGTGGATCCGCTGCGACGGTCCGTAGGTGCCGAAGCTGGTCTCGGCGCCCGAGATCGCCACCAGGAAGCGTGGATCCACGCCGGACTGGCCGCCGTAGTAGACGAACGCGTTGCCGAGACCGGCGAGCGGGCTGCCCTTCGAACGTAGGTAGTCGTCGAGCTGGCTCGCGAGGCCCGGGTTGATACTGGGGACCGTGCCGGTGACGGTTGGGGACGCCGTCCCGGAGGCGAGCCCGGGGGCCTGTGCGGCGGCGGCCTGTGCGGCGATCTGCTCGCGCTTTTCCTTGAGGGCCGCGTCCACCTTCGCCTGCGCGGCGTCCACCTTGCCCTGGAGCACGCTCTGACGGGCCTCGAGTGATGCGGCCTGAGCGGTCAGGTCCTCGGCGGCCGACGGGCCGGCCTCGTCGATCTTGGCGCGGATCTCCGCCAGGGCGCCGGCGACGGTGTTCAGCTCGTCCTCGGCCTTGCGCAACGCGACCAGCGCGGGGTGGTCGGCGTCGAGCTGCACTTCGGGGGCCGCCTGCGGTTCCGCGACTGCCGTCGGCGGGGCGGGGGGCGCCGCCACGCTCTTCTGGGCGACAGCTGCGAAGTTGTTCAGGATGTCGGCCGGGTTGACCGCGGGCTGACCCGCTGTGTCCGACGGGGCCGATGCCGACGCGTCGCCGGGCGTGATCTGCCAGACGTCACCGGACGACGTGCTCTGCGGACCCGTGCTCCCGGTGCCCGTGGCGGGCTGGCTGACTCCCGGGGTCGGGACGGCGATCCAATCCTGGGCGACGGCGGGACCGGCACCGAGGGCGGAGAGAGCGACGGCCGCGGCGAGAGCGCGGCGGATGGGGAGACGGCGTCCTGCCATCTTTGTGGGGCGTCCATGCATTGTGCGAATGCCATCGGCCGAGTGGGGTGTGACCTTTAGGCACGGACGTCCCGGTTCTACGTGGTGCCGAGCGCCGGACGGCCGTTGCGCACCGGCGCAGGGCGGTGGGCCATGATCCCGGTGCCCGCAACTTTCTCCGGGGCTGCGGACAAAGACCGTGTGATGAGCCAGTTCGATGCCGACCTTCTCGATGCCGACGGCGAACCCTCGTTGTTCGAGGAGTTCGTGAGGCGCCATTTCCGGGTGATCTCGCGGTACGTCGCCCGACGCGTCGGTGCCCGGGATGCCGAGGACCTCGTGAGCGAGGTGTTTGCCGTCGCGTACTCCCAGCGGCACCGCTACGACCGCCGGCGGCGGAACGGGCTTCCGTGGCTGTACGGGATCGCGACGAACGTGATCCGCAACCACCGCCGCCAGGAGGTCCGCATGCTTCGTGCCTACGCGCGGACGGGCGTTCATCCCGGCCTTCCGGACATATCGCATCACGACGACGATCTCGGTCCCGCGCTCGCCGCGGCATTGGCCGCGATGCGTGCCGAACATCGCGACGCCCTGCTCCTGCACACGCTGGGGGACCTGTCGTACGAGGAGATCGCCGAAGCGCTCAAAGTGCCCATCGGGACGGTTCGCTCGTGGGTGAACCGTGCTCGGGCAACCGCGACGAAAGAACTCGCGCGGCACGGGATCGTGCCGCGCCGTCCCACCACCGAAACCGAGGTGACCGAGACATGAACGACGTCGACCACCTGTTCCGAACGTTCCTGGACGGGACCCCCGATCTTCCCGACGCGGCGTGCGAGCGCGTCGTCCGCGCCGTGACGCGCCGTGACGCATCCCGTCGTCACGGTCGTCGGGTACGGTGGTCCGTCGTCGTCCCCGTCGTCGGAGGGATGGCGGTGGCGCTGGTCGCAGGGGCGGCCATGTTCGATCGAGAGGGCACCGATACGGCGGTCGCCGGGCGTGTGGACTGGGGGATGACCGCCGTCCTGCGCGTGACCCCCGATCCCGGAAGCGATCTCGAGACGGCGCTGTCACGGATGGAGGCAGCGCTCACCGTCCGCGGTGAGGCTGACGACATCCCCGGTCTGGCGGTACGGCGGGTCGGCAACGGTGATCTCGAGATCCGGGTGCCGGGCGTCTACCACCGTCAACAGATGACGATGCTCTCGAGGTTCGCCTCCGTCGCGGTCTATGATCGCCGTCGCGCGCTCATCGGGACATATCGTCGGATGGACGAACTGACCGCCGCGCTGACTCGGCAGAAGGGTGCGCCGCAGGGCTACGTCCTGCTCTCGCAGGCCCCGGGGTCACCCGTCGGAATGCTTGAGGTCGTGACGACGCGCGCCGAGGCCGATGCGAAGCTGCGCGAACTCAACCGTGCGATGGCTGCCTACGAGGAGAAGCAGAGCGGAACCTCGGCCAACGTCGTTGCGACCAAACGCGCGATGGCGCGGTGGACGGTGGCCGAGGTTCCCGGAGGGGTTCGCGTCGTCGCACGAGGTCAGGGACCGGGGGTCGACCTGCTCCGCGACGACCCGATCGTCCCGTCCCGCGACATCGACAGCCTGCAGGAAAACAACGGCGTGACCATGACAGTGGTTCCGGAGGCGCGTGAACGGACGCTCCGTGCCCTGGCAGCGTCCGGGTCGTCGGCCGTCGCTGTGTTCTCCGCACCGGGCTACACCGGCAGTCTCGCCGGGCCCGTGTCGGTGGATGGCGAGACGCTGGTGGCGTCCGGCTCGCCCGACGGTGTGGTTCCGGTATCGGTACACGACGCCGTGCCGAACATCCCGGGGGCGATCGCGGTCGTTTCGGCACAGCCGTACGGGCATCGGCCGACGCTGGAAGGAGAGCGGGTGTCGCCACTTCCCGCCGACATCGAGGCGCTGCGGACGACCCAGTGGGATCCGCGCGGTGAAACGAGGGATCGTCTGGACATCGCGCCTCAGTCCGTGCTGAGGGTGGTGCGAGCGACACGTGATGGTGTTCACCAGGATGTGTACGCGGCACGTACGCCGGACGGGGACGACCTGGTCTACGTGGGCCGGAACGACGGCTCGGGTGGCAACGCGTGCTCGTCGGACGCCGGCCCACCGCGGATGACCCTGTGCATGACCCGCGCACATGCCGATGATCCGTTTGTCGGGCGCGTGGACGATCCGGCGATCGTCCGGGTTGACGCGGAGTGGGACGGCGGGTCACGGTCGGCGGTCGTCGCCAACGGCTGGTTCATCGTTGACACGCTCGGTGAGGGGCGTCCGCCGTCGGCCACGACGATGATCGGTCGCGACGCCGATGGCAACGAGGTGGCCCGATTGTCAGGGGTAACCGGGGAACTCCGGCTGCCGTGACCGGCCGGACGGCCGGTCACACCCGGTCCTCTACGGGCGAACGGCTCCCACGTACCCGCTGCGGTTGATCGACGCGACGCGCACCACGTCACCGGTATGCGGTGCGTGCACCATCTGACCACCGCCGATGTAGATGCCCATGTGGCCCAGGCCGCTGAAGAAGACGAGGTCGCCGGGCTGCAGGTCGCCCTGCACGCGCGGGAACGCGGACCAGATGGCGCCGGTGTAGTGGGCCATCGAGACGCCCACCTGGCCGTATGCGTACATGGCGAGGCCGGAACAGTCGAATCCGGACGGCGAGGAACCGCCCCATCGGTACGGCACGCCGAGATACTGCATGGCGACCTGGGCGGCCCGGGCGTTGCGTGAGCTTCCACCTGAGCTGCTGGGTGCCGGCGTGGAGGGTTCCGGGGAGGACGTCGACGGGGCGGCGCTCCGCGGATCGTCCTGCGACGAACCGGATCCGGATCGTGTCGCGTTCGCCTGGTCACGGCTGGCGGCGCGTGCCCGCATCATGGCCTGGGCGCGGCGATTGGCGATCTCGCGACGTGCGGCCTCCCGGCGGCGCTCGGCCTCGAGCTCCTGGGCCAGCCGGCCCTTGGCGCTGCTGAGCACGGCCTGGCGACGTGACAGCAGTTCGGTCACGACCTGCTGCTGCCGCTTGCGCTCCTCCACCTGCGACTTGGCGGCGGCCCTGTCCTTGATGAGCTGCTTGCGGGCGGCGATGCGCTGGTCGCGAAGATCGCGTACTGCGGTGACGATGCGGCGGTCCTGATCGGCCGCGCGTGCGAGGACGGCCGAGGCCGACATCAGCTCGGACGTGCTGGTGCGGGTCAGAAGGAGCTGGATGCGCGACGGACGCGGCTGGATGTAGGCGGCACGCAGACGGACGGCCAGCGCACTCTGCGTCTGGCGCAGCCGGATGTTGGAGCGCTTCAGCTGCCGCTGGTTCTCGGTGATGCGGCCGTTCACCTGTTCCAGGTTGTAGACGGCACCGTTGTAGGCCTCGGCGGCGAGCCCGACCTGGGCGTCGATCGAGGCGACCTCGGCCTGGATGCGGGCGACCTCGGAACGGAGCTCATCGATGGGGGCACCTTCGCCCGGACGGCCGGTCCCGAGCGAGAACGCGGCGATCGCGGCACAGGCGAGGAGCAACGTGATGCGGGTGCGACGTGGCAGAGCGAGCCTTCCGTCCGGGATGCGCGCGGGCTCGCACCAGGAGCCACAGCACAGGAGACGAGCCAGGTTAGCCCAGCAATTCCGGATCTTCTGAAATATTTGTTGCGGTATACCCGGCATTTCTTCGGGCGCGCGGGAGCCGACCGTCTTGCCTTTCGTACGGGTGGCGGTTCACAATGGGCCCGTGCGCCGCCTCGCCCGACTCCTGCCCGTCGCTGTTGCAGCCGTGGTGGCATTGCCCGCCGGGGCCCGTGCCCAGAGCCCGCTTCCCGGGGGCTCTTCGGATGTCTCCCTTCCTCCCGTGGTGACGGTGCCGGACGTCGCCGCACCAGCACCGGGACAGTCGGGGCGCAGCAGCACCGAGAGATACGTGTTCCCGGTCTTCGGATCGGCGGCCTCGTACACCGACGACTGGGGCGCCCCCCGCGCCGGAACGGGAACCCACCACGGGAACGACATCTTCGCCCCCACCGGGACACCGGTTCTGGCCGTGGCGGACGGCGAGCTCTACAAGGTCGGGGTCAACACACTCGGTGGCAACCGCCTGTGGCTGCGCGATGGTCTCGGCAACACGTACTACTACGCGCACCTCTCCGGGTACACGTCGCAGGTGAAGGACGGCGTCCGTGTTCGCGCCGGCGAGATCATCGCCTATGTGGGAAACACCGGACAGGCCATCACGACGCCGCCGCACCTGCACTTCGAGATCCACCCCGGTGATGGGGACGCTGTCAACCCGTACCCGTTCCTGCAGGCGTGGCAGCGCGGAACGGACGTTCCGAAGGCGTACACGGCGGCCGCCACGTCGCGCGGGCAGGCGCCCATGGCATCGGGCGCGGTGCTCATCGGACAGGAACGGGAGGAACCGGAGCCCGTCACGGGCACCGGCAACGCCATTCCTGTCGGGTAGCGGTTCCCGGCTCTCTCCGTCTGGCCGCGATCGAGGGCCATGCCCCTATGATCCACGGTCGTGCAGCAGAAGACCCAGCGACCCAAACGCGATGACGTCCTCGAGGTCGTCGTCGACGACCTTGCCTTCGGAGGGCAGGGCGTCGCGCGCGTGGACGGGTTCGTCGTCTTCTGTGACGACACGGCACCCGGGGATCGTGCGAGGGTGCGCCTGCGCAAGGCCCGGCGACGGTTCGGGGAGGCGCGACTGGAACAGGTTCTCGAACCCGGCCCGGATCGCATCGAGCCGGTGTGCGACCGCGTCCCGCGTTGCGGCGGCTGCCGTCTGCAACACGTGGACCCCAAGCGCGTCATCTCGGCCAAGCGCGACCAGATCGTCGAGCATCTGGCCCGGATCGCCCATCTGACCGACGTCGACGTCCGCCCTCCGGACAGCGCCGTCGAGCTTTTCGGATACCGCAACAAGGTCGAGTACTCGGCGGGGCCGCGCGAGGGCGGAGGCATGGCGCTCGGCTTCCACGAACGCGGCCGCTGGGACCGCATCGTCGACATCGACCACTGCCACATCGTCCATCCGGTGGGCGACGTCATCCGCGAGTCGGTGCGCCGCTGGGCCGAGGACGAGCGCGTGCCGCCGTACGACCAGCGGGCGCAGAGCGGGGTCCTGCGGCACGTCGTGGTCCGCGTCGGTGTGAACACCGATCAGGCATTGGTCAACATCGTCACGGCACCGGGTGCCGAGACCGCGGTCGATCGGCTGGCCGAGATCCTTCCCGCTCAGCACCCCGAGCTCGTGGGCATCGTCCACTCGGTCAACGACGGGGTTGCCGAGGTCACGGCCGGGCTCCCCTCGCGTGTCGTCTGGGGGCGGGACCACATCGAGGAGACCGTCCTCGGTGTCCGCCTGCGCCTCTCGGCCGGAGCCTTCTTCCAGACCAACACGCGCATGTCCGAGCGGCTCTACGAGCGGGCCGCAGAGGCCGCCGGGCTCACCGGCGACGAGGTGCTCTACGACCTCTACGCCGGAGCCGGAAGCGTGGGGTTGATCCTCGCTCCGAAGGCGAAGGAGGTCGTGGCGATCGAGATCGTCGAGGAAGCGGCGCGCGACGCCGAGGCCAACGCGGAGGCCAACGGCTTCACCGCCTACCGCGCCATCGCCGGCGACGTCCGCGTGGTGCTCCGCGAGCGCCGCGGCCAGCTGCCGGTTCCGGATGTCGCCATCGTCGACCCGCCGCGGGGAGGCCTGTCCGGTGGGGCGGTTCGGCGCATCCTGGAACTCGCTCCGCCGGTCCTCGTCTACATCTCGTGTCAGCCGACGACCTTCGCCGACAACGCCCGCCGTTTCGTGGACGGCGGCTACCGGCTCGAGTACGTGCAGCCGGTCGACATGTTCCCGCAGACGCCGCACATCGAGGCGGTGGCCCGTTTCACCCGGGATCCGGACTGGGTGCCGCCGGCCCCGGACGTCCGCGACTGACCACCCGGAGGGATCGCCTGCCCGGCGCGGGTGGTGTCAACGCTGGTGCCAGGCACTTAACATTTCCGCGGCAACCGGCACGAACTGGAAAGACCTGCTGACAGGCAGATTTATCGGAGCGCTCGGTGCCTGCTGTCGCTTCGGGTGCCTGGCACCCGAAGCGACACCGGCGCATCCGGATGACCATCGGCCGGAGCGTCGGAGGGGGTGCTGCTTTCGTCAGTGGCCCGTTGTTCGACCGTCGGCTCGACACGTGGTACCTCCTGCTGTCATCCGGCGGGGCCGCCGCCTCCCGGGCCACCGTTTCCGGACGCCGCCTGCTGCGTGACGCTGCCGGCGTAGTCGTTGGCGGGATCGCGATAGATCGTGTGGATGTGTCCCCAGCCCGCCGTGATGTAGCCGCTGACGTCGGCCCCTGCGGATCCCTGCTGGTTGGAGAACTCGATGAAGACGTTCGGGCCCGAGATCCGGAAGTAGATGCCGTCGCCCTGACTCGTGTCGTAGGTCGTTGCACCGGACCAGCTCACGTAGGTGGTGTCGAGTGTGGCCTCGATCTTCGCCAGTGCCGCCGTGGTCGTCTCCTCGTCGGACAGGCCCACCCAGTTGGCGATGACGTCCAGCAGGAGCTTCCTCTGCGCGGCGGTCAGGTCCGAGCCGGCGATGCCGGTGCCCGTCGGATAGGAGCAGGTATCGCCCGGAGCGCAGGTGAGGTTCGACACCTCTGAGCCCTGGTACAGCTGGGAGCGTTGTTCGTCGGTCAGACTGTCGTAGAACGCGAATGCCGTCGTGTACATGCCGGCCAGAGGCTGCACCTCGTTGCCGTCATCGTCCGTGTACACGGCGGGCTGGGCTCCCAGGTGGGTCGGGGCGAACGTGATCGTGTCCGCGGCCCCGTCCAGGGTGGCGTTGATCCCGAGGTGATGGCCGCCGAACTGAAGCTGCCAGGCCCCTGAGTCGGACGGCTCACCGAAGAACGCGATGTAGTACTGGCTGAGCGAGCTCTCGGTGCTGCTGCTCTTCTCCAGGAGGAATTCGTCTCCTCCGATGATCCCGGTCGCCGTCGCGTACCCCTCGTCGCTGAGCAGTGCCTCCAGAACCTTCATGGCGGCGGCCCGTTGGGTCTCGCTGAGATCGGAGAGGTTCAGGCCCGCGCGATCGACGAAAGTGACGGGGAAGTTCGACCAGGATGTCGTCTTGGTCGTGTCGTCGTAGTCGTAGACCACCTGCGAGCGCTGCTCGCTCGAGAGCGTGGCGAGGAACGCCTGGGCCGCCGCCGCGGTGTCGTCGATGGTGGCCGCGGTGGTTGTCGCGGTCGTCGCGGTGGAGGACGAGGTGCTCCCGGTGCCCGTCGTGACGGTCGACGTCGATGTGACGGCGGTGGTGGCAGACGTCGTCGTATCGGTGGCCTGCGCACCGCATCCGCTGAGGACGAGGCCGGCCACCACTCCCGCCGTCGCGATCCACGCCGCAACCCGTTGCCTCGGTCGCCGCGTCGTTGCCCGTTCACCTGTGTTCGTCATGGGGATGACTCTAGGTGCGCATCTTCGCCGGACGCTGTGGCGCTCCTGTGGGTCTCCTGTGGCGGAATCGGTACATCGAATCCGTCAACCACGGAGGTCCAGCACCGCTGGTGCCAGCCACTTAACAAGTCCGTGGCAAACCGCACGAGAAACGAAGTTCCTGCTAATGCGGCTGTTCCGCTCGAGTGAGTTTGTGTCGTGTCGTGTTCGGTGCCAGGCACCGGACACGACACGGTGTCTTCGGCCAAACCCGACGGGGGGCTAGTAGGGAGGCTGTTCCTCGTGCCAGTCGCCCAGGCCGCGGAAGGCCGACCAGAAGGCCCGCTTCGCGCTCTGCTCGTCCAGCGAGTCGTCGATGTCCGGCACGAACAGCGCCTCGATGGTGGGCGTCCAGTGCTGGATCTCGCCGAGGTCCGGTCCGATGGGCTCCGCCAGCGGGTATCCGAGGTCGTTCACCGCCCTCCGCGCGCGATCGCCCATGACCACGACGATCTTCGGATCGATGATCGTGATCTCTTCGGCCAGCCACTCGGCCGTCCGGCCGCCTTCGAGGGCCTGCGGGCACTTGGCGACAAGGGTTCCGTAGATCGTGACGGGGTCGATGCCCAGGCGCTCCAGGCTGGCCAGGATCGCGCCGCCGGCACGGCCGAAGAAGGCCACGCCCTCCTGCCGCTCGGTCAGCGAGGCGGACCACTTCACCAGCATGATCTCGGCCTGGGGCGATCCCGAGGCGAGGACCGGGAGCTCATCGCCGCCGCGTGACCGCGCGTATTCGAGGATGCGCTGGTTCAGGCCCTCGATCTCGGCAACGGACCGCTTCAGGTAGGCGTCCGCGATCTGCGAGGGGCCCGTGATCGAACTCACAGTCGGGCTCCCCCCACGGGTGGGGTCCTGCGGCCCGCGGGTGGGCTCGTTTCCGGATGGCTCAGAGGTCATTGCCGACCCCTACTTGTCCCTCACGGTGACGACTCCTGCTTGAAACGCGTTTCAGGTGGCGGTGGTGCCCATACGCCGGCGCTCCCGGCCGGTGGTCGGGCGAAGACCACGACGCTGTTGGACGGCCTCGGCCTCGTCCAGAGCCCTCAAAAAGCTGGGTGCGTCGTCGAACGGTGCCATCCGCAGGTGGGCCGCACCGATCTGCTGCGGCTGTGTCGCCCCGCTGCCGGCCGCCACCCGCAGGCCGAACGTCTGCATGAGCCGTGCGTCCTCGATACCCATGGTCGAGCGCATCACCGAGGCCGGACCCGAGAGGGCCTCTCCGCAGGCCACACGCTCGCCCAACTCGCGGATTCGGTGGGGTGGCGGCCCCACCCCCCACACCGGATGGGGAATCATCACGAGCCCCCCCTGGGCCTCGATCTCCACGACGGTCTCCACCAGGCCCATCCCCTCGGGCAGCGTGCGTCTGATGAAGAGTCCGACCACGTCGCCCTCCGCCGTGCGCACCTGCTGCCCCACCACCACCCGCAGCCCGTCCGGGGCCAGCCGGGCCGCCTCCAGTGCATCGGCCACGTCGCCCTCGCAGATCACGGCCACGGCGCCCACCCCGCGGGCAGCGCAGGCGGCGACGAGCTCGCGTGGAGGCAGCGTGGACGACGGGTGCACGCGGAGGTCCGCAATGATCCGCGTCCGCGAGCTGCGGATCTGGGGCAACGCCCGTGCCGCCTCGTCGTACGCGGCCTCCAGGATGGCGGCCACCCGATCCCATCCCTGGTCGACGGCACGCGTGGCGGCGGCATCCGCCACGGTCAGGCGCCGCTCGTCCGACGCCACGAGTTCATCGAGCGTCGCGGCCCACTCATCGCGTGAGAACGGGGCGAGGGCGAAGCCGGAGACCCCATGGGAGAGGACGGTGTCCACCTCCGCCGACCGAGGCGCCATCACGGCCATACCCGCGGCCATGGCTTCGACCACGGCCGATCCGGCCACGTCGTCCTCGGTGGTGAAGAGCGCGACGCCACCGTGGCCGAAAACCTCGGCACGGGATGCCGGACCGGTGTCCGGGACCACACGGATGTCCGCACGCAGGGCCTTGGGGATCGCGACCGCGGTCCGTCGTGGTGCATGGGGATTGGTGAGAAGGGTGATCGGCCCGATGCCCTCGGTGTCCGCGGCGGCCCGCAGCACCGAGAGGCCGAATCGGACGCCCTCGCGGTCCTGGCCGCGGGCCATGATCACGAGGGGTGGCGGGGACAACGGCTCGGACACCGGCGAGAAGAGCCCCGTGTCGACGCCCGGAGGGATGATGATGGCGTCGCGGTCGAAGTGCTCGGCGACCGCGCGGCGTGCGGGTTCTGTGGCCGCGACCCAGACATCCACGCGGTCCATCGCCCGCTCGACGATCGGACGCAGGAACGCCACACCCGTGACCGGTTCGATGCGGTGCAGCGTCGCCGCCGTCACTCCGCGGGCGTTGCGCAGGGCACGCAGGACGGGTGTCGGCGACAGCGGCTCGTGCACATGGACAACGTCGAACGGCACGCGGGAAAGGATGTCTTCCAGCGCCACCGACAGGTCGATGGGTCCGCCGATGCGCCGGTGCGCACCGGTGGGCAGCGCGGCGCGCCCCAGCGGCACGACCCGGACCGCGCCGGGTGCCGCCAGCACGGCGTCGGCGTCACCCGATCGCACATCCGCCAGGATGCGCCGCCCCTGCGACAGGAGATCGGTGCCGCGGGCGGGGGTGAGGATGCTGACGCGGTTGCCGCGTGCCGCGAGGGCCGCGGCCTCGGCCGCGATACGCCAGGTGACCTCGTCCGACGGCGGCCAGGCGAGGGGCGAGACGAGGGCGATGGTGCGAGAACCGGTCATATGGTGGACCGTCGCCGGACGAGCCGACGGCGTCTGGCGAGACTACCGCGAACGACTCGCGCGGTGGCCCTGCACGTCATGACCGCGGTACATGCCGACATCTCGGCCGTGTCGCCGCTGTCGTCGCGCGTCAGTCGGTCCGGCCGTCCTCGCGGACGACGGACCACACGTGGAAGACCCGCTGGATGACCGTCAGGAGCGAGAGTGCGGCCAGGATCACGACGACGACGGCCAGGAAGTTGTCGATCCAGGTCTGGAAGAAGAAGCCCGATCCCAGGAGGAACAGGCGCTCGGGCCGGCTCATCAACCCGCCACGGTTCGAATCGATACCCAGGCCCTCGGCGCGCGCACGCGTGTACGAGATGAGGAACGACGCCGTCAATGCCGCGAACGCCGCCGCCACCGCCCACCACTGCTCGTCGCGGGCGAACACGATGCCCACGGCGCCGAGCACGATGCCCTCGGCGAAACGGTCGAGAGTGGAGTCGAGGAACGCGCCGAATCGCGATGATTTCCCGGAGAGGCGTGCAACGGATCCGTCGAGCAGGTCGGAGAGCGAACCGATCGTGAAGAACCAGAACGCGCCCATCCACCACTCCTTGACGATGAACGGCACGGACGCCGCCACCAGGAGGAAACCGATGGTCGTGACCCAGTTCGGGGTCGCCCCGATGCGCACGAGCCCGCGGACGACCGGGCCGGCCACGGCACGCGCACCCCCCGATATGCGATCGCGAACGGTCGACGGTGGAGGTGTCTGGGCGGGCTGGGAGATGGGCGGCTGCCTGGTGAGGGCACCTCGTCGTCGGTCGCGGCGATGGTGCGGCGCTTTGCGGGTGTCCTCGTCAGGGGAGAGAACGACCGTAGAATAGCGACCGATGCAGATACTCACCTACCTCGGACCCGACGGACCCGCAGTGGGCGTCCGCGACGGGGAACACGTCCAGCCGATCACGGCGGCGTCGATTCTCGATGTGGTGCGCGGCGCCTCGGTCGTCGCGGTGGGCGCGCCCCGCGTCCTCGCCGAGCTCCGTGTCCTCGCACCTTTCCGTCCGGGCAAGGTCATCGGAATCGGGCTCAACTATCCGAAGCATGCGGCCGAGACGGGCATGGAGGTTCCCGAGCGGCCGATCCTCTTCGGGAAGCTCACCACGTCGATCACGGACCCGGACGGTCCCGTCCGTCTGCCGGGGTACTCGACGAAGGTCGACTTCGAGGGTGAGCTCGCCGTTGTCATCGGACGTGACGCCTGCGATGTCCCGGTGGACGACGCCCTCGACGTGGTCTACGGCTACGCGATCATGAACGACGTCAGCGCCCGTGACATCCAGGCCGTGGAGCCGCAGTGGGTGCGCGCGAAGGGGGCCGACACGTTCGGGCCGTGGGGCCCCTGGATCACCACGGCCGACGAGATCCCCGACCCGCAGGATCTCCGTATCCGCTCCTGGGTGTCGGGTGAACTCATGCAGGACGCGTCCACGGCGGAGATGTTCTACCCGGTTGCCGAGCTGATCGCGTTCGCCTCGCAGTCGGTCACGTTGGAGGCGGGAGACGTCATTGCGACAGGAACACCGGCGGGGGTCGGGGTTGCGCGTACCCCACCGCGCTTCCTGCGCGATGGCGATACGGTGCGCATCGCCATCGACGGTCTCGGCTCCATCGAACATGCCGTGATCGGCGGCTGATCCTCGTGCGGGCACCCCGTGGTGGTGGTCGCTAACGTCGGTCCGTTGATCACCACCGAGGCACATCCATGAGCGACCCCGACCGTTTCGCTGTACTTCTCACGCGATCCGGCGTGGGGATACCCCGCGGCATCCTGGGCGGTGAGGCACGTGATCTGGCGCGGGCCGTTGCCACCGGCGGTGACGCGCCGTTCGCGGAGCTGCGCACCGCGGCCGCCGAGCTCCATTGGCCGGCCCTGCGCGGCGCCATCGGGGCGGCCCTCCGGCGGGCTCGGGAGAACGGCATCGAGGACGCGGCGCTCGACGAGGCCATGGCGCTGACCGACGACGAGGACCCGGGCAATCCGTTCGCGCAGGCGGTGATCGACGATGCCGTGCGGCAGCTGGCCGCCGTGATCGTCCGAAGCAACGAGCGCCTCACGGTGCTCGATCAGCGTCTGGAGGAGGACACGGCGGGCGACGACGTCTCGCGGACCGTCGGGGACATCGTCTCGGACCTGCTCGACCTCGACGTCGAGGACTACGAGGACGAGATCGCCGCCTTCGTGCAGGGTGGTGAGAGCGATGCATCACGTCGCGAGCTGGCCCGCTCGACGGGTGACGACGAGATGCGCGAGTGGGCGCGAAGCGAGCTGGCCTGGATCACCGACGGCTCACCGACGACGTCCGGTGCGGCGCTCTCCGCGATGGCCCGTGGACCGCTGCCGGAGGATCCGTCGGAGGACCCGGTGTGGATGTCGACCATCCTGGCGCTGGTCGAGGAGGCCGTGGAACTCGTCCAGGTGGACGAGCTCATGGGCGAGGACGACGGCAGGGGTTCGTCGAACGGCGCGGGTGATGACTGGTCGATGGACTCACCGGAGGACTGACTCGGCCGGGACCCGCATCTGCGGCCCACTCCCGTCACGCCATCGCTCGGCCGGCCGTACGGTGGGGCCGGCGCTCGGCGTCGGATCAGCACTCGCCGCCCGGTGGTGAACATGCGGTACTGGTACCCGATGTCCACTTCCGGTCGCGGCGACGCCTCCGAAATGCCCGTGGGGGACGGTCCGGCCCCCACGGGTACAGCTGCTCACTGCCGGTGCGCCACCTACTCCTCGTAGTACTCGGCGCCCAGGTGGGTGATGGGCTCGTCGCCCTTCAGGTACCGAAGCGTGTTCTTCAGCTTCGTGAGCTGGATGAACAGGTCGTGCTCCGGGTAGACGTCGTCGCGGACCGGCTGGGGGCTCTTCCAGTAGAAGCTGAGCCACTCCTGCACCCCGGTCATGCCGGCACGGGCCGCCAGGTCGAAGAAGAGCGCCAGGTCGAGGACGATCGGCGCCGCCAGGATCGAGTCGCGGCACAGGAAGTCGATCTTGATCTGCATCGGGTAGCCCAGCCACCCGAAGATGTCGATGTTGTCCCACCCCTCCTTGTTGTCACCGCGCGGGGGGTAGTAGTTGATGCGCACCACGTGGTGGATGTCGCCGTAGAGCTCCGGGTTGCGGCTCGGCTCGAAGATCGTGTCGAGCACGCCGAGCTTGGAGACCTCCTTCGTCTTGAAGGAGTCGGGGTCGTCCAGCACCTCGCCGTCCCGGTTCCCCAGGATGTTGGTCGAGTACCAGCCGTGGACGCCCAGCATGCGGGCCTTGAGGCCCGGGGCGAGGATCGTCTTCATGAGGGTCTGACCCGTCTTGAAGTCCTTGCCGCCGACGGCGACCCGGTTCTTGCGGGCGAGCTCCATCATCGCGGGGAAGTCGAGCGACAGGTTCGGCGCGCCGTTGGCGTACGGGTGACCCAGGCTGAGGAAGGCGTAGGCGTAGATCTGGCTCGGCGCGATGTCCGGATCGCTGTCACGGAGACCCTGCTCGAACGCCTCGAGCGACTGGTGGACGGCGGTCGGCTCCTTGTAGATCTCGGTCGAACCGCACCACACGCCCACGATGCGGCTGCAACCGTTGGCCTCCTTGAAGCGGGTGATGTCCTGGATGAGGGCCTGTGCCCAATCCCACTTCGACGCCGGGGGCTTCACGTTGTCGCCGTGGAGATTGCGGACGTACTCCTGCTCGAAGACGGCGGTCATCGGCGCGATCGTCGACAGCTCGTCCTTCAGCTCCTCGAGCATCGCGGCCTCGAGGACCCCTGCGTTCTTGGCGGCCTCGTAGGCGTTGTCCGGGACGACGTCCCATCCACCGAACGCGATGTCGTTCAGATCGGCCAGCGGGAGATAGTCCCGGATCAGCTGGACGTTGTCGTCGGTGCGCTTGCCCACCCGGATGGTTCCCATCTGGGTGAGGCTCCCGATCGGCTGTGCGAGCCCTCTGCGGATCGCGAGGACGCCGGCGATGACGGTTGTGCCGACAGCGCCCATCCCCGGAAGAAGGACGCCCAGCTTGCCCTCGGCGGGCGCAATCTCGACATCGGACGGTAGTGCCACGTGGCCTCCAACGTAGAACGATAAGTAGGTGCGGTGTGGCGGCGGTCGGCGCCGACCGAGTGGCGGCGTTCGTCGACGGCGTCCCAGCACCGCTGTTCATCTGAGATCACACCTTACTCGCCCGGGATGTCGGCGACATGGGACGAACGCCGTGCGGGCGGCCAAGAGTCGGTAACGGGACCGGTAACGGTGCCCTCGACGAGACGTCTGTCAGGGGACTGTCGCCCCGCCGAGGACGCGCGCCGGGCCACGTGATCGTGGGATCAGCCGTCCAGCTCGTCGGGAAGACCTGCGGTGGCGAAGAGCCGCCGGTCGAAGAAGGCCCGCACATGCGCGATGCGCCCGTCGACGATGTCGAGGACCGAGAACTGGAACGCCCGGTGGACGCCGTCCTGTTCGCGCATGTACATGGCGAACGCGGGCTGCCCGTTGGCCGAGGCGGGGATCATCCGCATGTCGCCGGGACCCGACGCGGGACACTGGGTCCGGACCAGGTCGATGATGGCCGCGACACCCGAGAACCAGCCGTCGAACGGCGGCATCTCCCACGTGGCGTCCTTTGCGAGCAGATCGACCAGCGACTCGATGTCGTACCGCTCGAACGCGTCGGCGTACTTGTCGAGGAGCTCCCGCTCGTGGTCGTCCAGCTCGTCGGCCAGGCGGGCGCGTTCCAGCTCGTCGCGGTCGGCCATGCTCGTGCGTGCCCGCTGTAGCGCGCTGTTGCACGACGCCACGGTGCTGTCGAGGACGTCGGCGGTCTCGGCGGCCGAGAAACCCAGAACGTCGCGCAGCACGAGGACGGCGCGCTGTCGCGGAGGGAGATCCTGCAGCGCCGCGATGAGTGCCAGGCGCACGCCGTTGCGTGTGGCGGCACGCTCCTCGGGCGACGGCTCCGGTTCGGCGGCACCGACGAGTGCGTCCGGGAGGGGCTCCAGCCAGGGGATCTCGGTTTGCGTCGACAGCTGACCGGAGGGGTCGGCCGGTCCCTGCCCCAGACCGGTGGGCATCTGCCGGCGAGAGGTGCTGCCCAGAGCCGAGAGACAGGTGTTCGTCGCGATGCGGTACATCCACGTGCGGACCGATGAGCGTCCCTCGAAGCGGTGGAACGCGCGCCATGCCCGCAGGTATGTCTCCTGGACCTGGTCCTCGGCCTCCTGGGTCGAGCCCAGCATGCGGTAACAGTGTGCGAGGAGCTCGGTGCGAAGGGGGCCGGTCTGCATCTCGAACTCACGCTCTTTGGTCGATGTGGTCATTCGTCCTCATTTCGGGAATGCGTGTCCACTCGCCGCCGCTGCGGGTCCCGGATGATAGGGCGCGACGGGGGGACGAGGGGCGCCGATGGTTCTGAGGGGCGTGTCGGGTCGCGCTGACCCGCCCGCCGCGGCCGGTGCGCTCAGGGGCGCATTCCGGCGCCTGGTACGCCGAACGGAGATCATCCGGCGGCCGGGTCCGTCCAGAGGACCTCCCAGATGTGGCCGTCCAGGTCGGAATAGGACCGCCCGTACATGAAGCCCAGGTCCTGCGGCTCGCGGGCCTCGGCCCCTCCGGCGGTGACGGCCTCGCTCACCAGCTCGTCGACGGCCTCACGGCTGTCCACCGACAGCGCGACCAGAACCTGGGTCGTCATCTGGGCGTCCGCGACCTCGCGCGGGGTGAACGTCTGGAAGAACGCGCGCTGCAGGAGCATCGCGTAGAGGTTGTCGCCGAGGACGAGACAGAGCGCCTTGTCGTCGCAGAAGTCCTCGTTGAACGAGTATCCGAGTGACGAGAAGAACGTCCGGCTGGCGTTCACGTCGCGGACGGGGAGGTTGACGAAGATCATGTTGTGCACCGTGGGCTCCTTGTGCGGGGTTTGGTCGTACAGACCGCCCTCGCGGCGGGAAGTCATCGGTGATGACTGCACCGGCGTCGGGTACCGGTCGCCGGCGGAGGCCATGCGAGGCCCGACCGTCGCGATATCTCAGTCGGCCAGCATCAGCCGGGTGAGCCGCGCGGTGTCCTGCGTGGTCCAGCCCGGTGGACGCAGGAGCGCGAGCCACGCGGTGATCAGCTCCGGGCCGTAGTCGTGCCCGTATCCAGGAGGGGCCTCCATCGAGGCGATCTGATCGGTGGTGAGCTGCCAGAACGTCACCCATGGGAACCAGCCCATCCGCGGGATGACGTCGGGTGCACGGGGTTCGCGCAGCCAGTCCGGTCGTTCCCAGATGAGCTCGGGGGACCACCATACGATGGGATCGGACCCGTGCTGAGCGATGGCCACTCGCGGTCGGGCGAGCGCGCCGTCCGGATCCACGAGGTCCGCCGCGCGCGCGAAGAAGCGCACCGTCTCTCCGTCTCCGACGACCGGCAGGACCTGGCGGCTGCCGGGTCGCCGCTCGGCGACGATGGCACGCCACAGGTCGGTGCTGTGGGGCGGCCCGACGAACAGGGCTGCGTCGGTCCGATCAAGGATGTCGTCGATGCTGTCGAACGCCGACATGGTCGCGAACGCCCCCAGGCTGGTTCCGAACACCGCAAGCTTCGGACGCGTCGCAGGGGGCAGTGACGACCAGTACGCGTACACGGTGTCGAAGAGCACCGTGCCGCTCGTCTCGGACACGGTCCGGTCGACGAGGAACGACATCCAGCTCGGGAAGTACGAGTACTGCATCGCTGCGATCGCGGTGTTGCCGCCGTTCGTGTACTCGAGCGGGATCGTCGACGACGTCGGTATCCATCCACGCCCGGTCGTACCCGCGACGGCGATCACGGCGCGTCGATCGGCGTGGGTGCGGCGCAGTTCGGCGACGACGAGGTCCGCCTGCTCCTGCACCGAGTCCGCGGACTCACGGCCGACGTACACGCGGATGGGCTCGATGGCCGGTCGCCCGGTGAGGGCGGTTATGTCCCGTGCCGACGGTGCGCCGGCGACGAACGTGCGGCCGTCACGCCCCAGGGAGTCCCATGCCACCAGCGACGTGTCGCTGCCGGATCGGTTCGGTGACCGGGGCTGCACGATGCCGGGCTCGGTGCCCTCGTCGGTCGCCGCGAACGACACCTCGGCCACGCGCCGTGCGCCGGTCGCGATGATGTCCGTCGCGACGCCGAGGACGAGGGCGGCGACGATCAGCGCGGCGATCGCGCCCGAGAGGGGCGGCGGCAGGACGTGTCGGATCAAACGGTCCAGCACATGCCACAGTCGGCGCAGGGCGCGCGCGATGGCGAGCAGCACCATCGCGATCACGAGGGCCAGGACCAGCACGCGGATGTAGTGGTGGCGTTCGCCGTCGTCCATGCCGACGGCCTCGCGGATCTCGGCCTGCCAGCCCGAGCTCAGCCAGAGGACGGCCACGAACGTGATGGCCGACAGCGTGCCGACGACCCGCCAGATCCAGATGCGGATGCGGTCCGGCGGCGACGGGATCCTCAGCGCGCGCAGGATCGCGCTGATGGCTGCCCCGATCCCGTACCCGCCGGCGAGCCCCAGACCTGACACGACGCCCTGGACCACCCAGTGGCGCGGTAGGAGGGACGGCGCGAGCGACTGGACGGCGAACAGCGTCGCCACTACGAGCCCGAAGTGGTCGAGACCGCTCACGTAGCGGCGTGTCGCGGCGACGAGGCGGCGGCCCGCACGGTGTTCCGCCACCGGCGACGGCTCATCCCCCGTCACGGGTGGCGTCGGGTCGACGGTTGTGCGTGCCCCCTTCACCACAGCCGCTGACCCTACCGCCCTTTCGGTGCGAATCCGGGCGGTCCGGTCACCGGCACGACTCAGGTCACGCTGGGCCGAGGCTCCTGCCGCGGGCCGGTCGTGTCGCCGGTGCGTGGATCGGCGATCGGCCGGGTGGATGATCCACCGTCCCTCGGTCGGCGTCGGGCCCGGCGTTCGACCCGCGCGAGGATCAGTGCGGGGATGAGCGCGACGATCGTGAAGGCCACGACCCACCAGTGGGTCCACGCGTAGGCCTCGGCCATGCGCTCGCGCACCGGCTGCGGCAGCACGGTGCCTTCGGGAGGCGGCGAGGAGTGGTCGCCCCCCAGTCGCCCCGCCAGGATGACGGCGAGGATCGCGCTCCCGATCGATCCGCCGACGCGTTGGACCACGTTGAACTGCGACGTGGCGTCGGGGATCTCGGCGCGCTTGAGGGTCGCGTATGCGGCGGCGAAGGCCGGCATGATGGACGAGCTCACACCGACGCCTCGGAAGAAGAGCCCGACCATGATGAGCCACTGCGGGGTGGTCGCCGTCAGGAAAGCGAAGGGGATCGTCGAGACGGCCAGGATCGTCAGGCCGGTGACGGCGACGATGCCGCCCCCGATGCGATCCGCGATCCGACCGGCGATCGGCGCGGTGATGGCGGCGCCCAGCCCCATGGGGGCCAGGATCAGCCCCGTCGTGAGTGCGCTGTGCATACGTGGCCCCTGCTCGTAGAGGGGCATGAGGATCATCCCGCCGAACAGCACGGCACCCAGGGCGAACGCGGTCACCGAGGCGGCCGCGAACGCGCCGTTCCGGAACAGGCGGACGTTGATCAGCGGCCGGGGACGCCGGAGCGCGTAGAGCACGTAGACCGTGGTCAGGAGGACCCCGGCGACGATCGGGACCCATGCCCGCGGGGTGGTGACCCGTCCCACGATCCCCGTCTCGGCCAGTCCGAAGGTGAGCAGCGGTATGCCGACGGCCATGAGGACGAGCCCGACGATGTCGAGCGGCCACGCGACGCGCTCGCGCGTCGCGTCGGTGGTGAGGAGCCGCATCGCGAGCATGACTCCGACGATCCCGACGGGGACATTGATGAAGAACACCCACTCCCATCCGGCGGTCTGGACGAGCAGGCCTCCCAGGACCGGGCCGACGACGGGGGCGATGAGCATCGGGATCGCGACCAGGCTCATCACGCGGCCCATGCGCTTCGGGCCCGCGGCCTGGGCGAGCATCGCCTGACCGACGGGCATCAATAGGCCGCCCCCGGCTCCCTGCAGGACGCGGAACGCGGTCAGTGACTCGAGGTTCCAGGCCAGCCCGCACAGGGCGCTCGCCGTCGTGAACAGGGCGAGCGAGAAGATGAACACCCGCTTCGGTCCCACCCGCGTGGCGACCCATCCGGACAGGGGGATGACGGCGGCCATGGCCAGCATGTAGCCGGTCACGATCCACTGGATGTGCGCGAAGTCCGTGTGGAGGTCGAGCGTGAGCCGGTCGAGCGCCACGTTGACGATCGTGGTGTCAAGGATCGACATGAAGGCGCCGATCAGCACCACCATGGCGATGCGGATCACATCGGGGCCCAGCTTCTCGGTGGTCGGATCGGCCATGTCGTTCGGATCCGAAGTGCTCACAACGACCGACGCTAGCACCGATCGTCGCGACTCTGTCGCCGGTCGGCCCGACCGCATGTCTGGCTCGCCGCCGCGGTACGCCATCCGCCTGTTCGGGTCGATCGACCTTCCGTGGCGGGTCGTTCGGTCACTGCGCGCGAACGCACCCGACGAGGGCAGTCCACTCACCCAGGTAAGCTGCGCTCCGCGACTGGCATATGCCTGCGCACCCACCGTGTTCTCAGCTCAGGCGGATCGTCGCTTCCGGAGGAGATGACACCCCCATGCCAGTCCCCACCCAGCAGGTCGTCGCGGATGTCGATTCGGCCGCGGTCACCTTCCCCACGCACGTGCGTGCGTATGCCGAGCTGGCACATACGGTCCGCGAACGGGGACTACTGGTCCGAGCCCCCCGCTTCTACCTGTTCGTCGGCATCGCCCAGGTCCTCGCCCTCGCCGGCATCGTCGCCGGTTTCATCCTCCTCGGCGACAGCTGGTTCCAGCTGCTGATCGCCGCCGCGCTCGGCGTCTTCTTCGCCCAGGTCGCCCTGGTCGCGCACGAGGCCGCCCACCGGCAGATCTTCACGAACATGCGGGCGAACACCGTGCTGGCCCGGATCACGGGGAACGGGGTGTGCGGCGTCAGCTACTCCTGGTGGAACAAGAAGCACACGAGCCACCACAGCAATCCCAACGAGGTCGGCAAGGACCCCGACATCCAGTCGAACGTGGTGGCGTTCACGCCGGAGGACGCGGTCAGCTCGAAGGGATTCTTCCGGTTCATCATCAAGCGCCAGGGCTGGTTCCTCTTCCCGCTCCTGTGCCTGGAGGGCCTCAACCTCCATGCGCAGAGCGTTCTGCACGTCCTGTCGCCGCAGAGGAAGGTGGAACACCGTGGAACCGAGATCGCCCTCCTCGTGCTGCGGTTCGCGGTTCTGATCGTCCCGGTCTTTCTCATGCTCCCCCTCGGCATGGCATTCGCGTTCCTCGCCGTCGAGGTCGCGGTGTTCGGCCTCTACATGGGCGGGGTCTTCGCGCCCAACCACAAGGGGATGGTGATCTTCGAGGAGGACACCCCGATCGACTTCTTCTCCCGGCAGGTCCGATCGTCGCGCAACATCCGTGGCGGGAAGTTGATGACGGCGTTCATGGGCGGGCTCAACTACCAGATCGAGCACCACCTGTTCCCCGGCATGCCACGTCCGAACCTGGCCCGTGTCCGTCCGCTCGTGCAGGAGCACTGTCGTCGGTTCGACGTGCCCTACACCGAGGTGGGACTCATGCGGTCGTACGCGATCACCGTCGCCTACCTGAACCGGGTGGGACTGTCGGCGCGCGACCCGTGGGAGTGCCCGCTGACCGCCCAGCGCTTCCGGGGCTGACGCCGGCGAGGCGATTGGGCGGGGCGTCGAGGGAGAAGGGCTCCGGTCAGATGTATGCCTGCCAAAGGGGGGGGTGGTGCCAGCACCATCCACCCCGTTGGAATCGGATGCCCGGTGGCGTCACCAGGTCGGGCTGAGACAGTCCTTCGCCGCGTCGCCCTTTGCGCAGGTTTTCGACACGCTGGCCGTCTCACTGCGGGTGAATGCGTAGCTGCGACCTGAGCCGCTCCGTGTTGTCAGCGTGTATCCCCCAGGCGGGGTCCCCACCTGTACGTGTACCTGGGACTCGACCGCCGATGCGTCAGGGGCTGCCGTGGTCCATGTGATCGCTGGCTCGAGGGACGCGAGGGTGGTCGGGTTGGCGCCGTTGAAGCTCCGGGCTACGGAGTAGTGGACCTCCAGCGCCATCGCCCCGCTTCGAAGTAGGGAGCGGGCATTGGCATCCTGCGCGTCGTCTTTCAGTGAATCCGCGGCGGTTTCGCGCATCACGTCATGGCGCGCGTTGCGGGCGGAATGCTGAAGATAGACGAGGACCACGACGACAACGACGAGTGCTCCGATCTCCACGGCCGTGAACTTTGCCTGTCGTGCCACTGGGTCGTGCTCCTATCGGATGGTGGCGGTGTTGTCGAGAGGTGTGCGCTCCGAACGCCGCCGCGGTGATCCGCTTATCGGCAACGTGGCGAGGATCCCCAACGGCGCTTTCGTGAGGGTGAGCGGAAAGTCCTGTGTCAGACACCGAGCTTTCCGGGACGGTGTACCGTGTAGCGAATAACCTGCAAATAGGCCTATTCGGTGGTTTTCGTTCGCCGCGTGGAAAGTTTTGTGTCAGACACGGGACTTTCCCGGTGGCGTCGGCGCAGGTGAATCAGGGCCAGACGTCGGTGTCCGGGCGCAGGTCCAGCGGGCCGCCGTTCACACAGTCGGACGTGCGGTACTCGTCGGGCATGTCCGGGTAGACGGCCTCCCAGTAGAACTCGGCCAGCTGCTGCGCCTGCATGGGTGTCGCGCCCAGCTCCTGCGCCACCTCCGCCGCGTGCTGCATGCCGTAGCACTCGGTGATGGCCTCGTTCATCTCGCCGCTCAGGTGGACGGCCTCGTGGGCGATCACCTGGACGGCAACCGCGTTGGCCATGGTGATCCGCCGTTTGCCGCTCGCATACTCCTTCGCCCAGTTGCAGGCATCACGCTTGATATCGGTCTTGTCGGCCGGGGTCCCGTCGGCGTCGAACCACACCGATCCGAGTTCCTGGCTGATGTCCACCATGTTCCCGAGGAGCCCCTGACAGCGAACCGCGACATCGCGCTGTGCGACCTTCGACGCGGCCCTGCCGAACAATGCCTCGGCGCTCTGGGCCCGGTACTCGGCCATACCCCCCGCCACCAGGAAGAACGCCAGGGCGGCCATCACGAACGGGTGGCGTTCGTCGCGTCGTATTTGGAGGACGAGGAACGCTCCGAAGGCACCGGCGGCGAGCATGAGGAGAAGAAGACGCAGCGACAGGTGCATTGCCTCAGACATCGGCGAGGGAGCGGCCTCCCTGAAGCGATGACGGCTTGAGCGACAACACAGCGTTAACCGCGATCAACTTGACATGAGTGCGCTCATATCAGATCATGCAGCAACAGGATTCGACGTTCAGGGTGGCTACGGCCACGACTCAGGAGGCGCAACAGGACAATGGGAAAGACCATCGGAATCGACCTCGGGACCACCAACTCGTGTGTCGCGGTATTGACGGGAGGCGAGCCGGAGGTGCTCCCGAACGCGGAGGGCGGACGCACCACGCCGTCGGTCGTCGCGTTCAGCAAGACAGGTGAGCGCCTGGTGGGCGCGGTCGCGAAGCGGCAGGCCGTCACCAACCCGGAGAACACGGTCTTCAGCATCAAGCGGTTCATGGGTCGCAAGTTCGCCGAGGTGGACGAGGAGATGACGATCGTGCCGTACGAGGTCGTCCGCGGCCCCAACGGCGACGTGCGCGTGAAGGCGGACGGCAAGGAGTACTCCCCACCCGAGATCAGCGCGATGATCCTTCAGAAGCTGAAGGCCGACGCGGAGGCGTTCCTCGGTGAGCCCGTCACCGACGCCGTCATCACCATCCCGGCCTACTTCAACGACGCCCAGCGTCAGGCCACCCGCGACGCCGGCAAGATCGCCGGCCTCGACGTCAAGCGCATCATCCCCGAGCCCACGGCGGCGGCGCTCGCCTACGGCCTCGAGAAGGACACGGATCAGACGATCCTCGTGTTCGACCTCGGTGGCGGTACGTTCGACGTCTCCGTGCTCGAGATCGCCGACGGCGTCTTCGAGGTGAAGGCCACCTCCGGTGACAACCACCTCGGTGGCGACAACTTCGACAAGGCCGTCGTCGACTGGATGGTCGCCGAGTTCAAGAAGGACAACGGCATCGACCTCTCGGCCGACAAGTCCGCGCTCCAGCGTCTCTACGAGGCCGCGGAGAAGGCGAAGATCGAGCTGTCGACCACGGCCACCGCGCAGATCAACCTGCCGTTCATCACGGCCGACGCCAGCGGGCCCAAGCACCTCGACGTCACCCTTTCGCGCGCCAAGCTCGAGGAGCTCGTCGCCGACCTGCTCGATCGCCTCGACGGTCCGACCAAGGCCGCCATCGCCGACTCGGGCGCGGACGGCAGCATCGACCACGTGGTCCTCGTCGGCGGCATGACCCGCATGCCGGCGGTCCAGGAGCGCGTCAAGAAGCTGACCGGCAAGGAGCCCCACAAGGGCGTCAACCCGGACGAGGTCGTCGCCATCGGCGCCGCGATCCAGGGTGGCGTGCTCTCGGGCGACGTCAAGGACGTCCTGCTGCTCGACGTGACCCCGCTGTCGCTCGGCATCGAGACCAAGGGCGGCGTGTTCACGCGTCTCATCGACCGCAACACCACCATCCCGACCAAGAAGAGCCAGGTGTTCTCCACCGCGGAGGACAACCAGTCGCAGGTCGAGATCCACGTGCTGCAGGGTGAGCGCGAGATGGCCAGCTACAACAAGACGCTCGGGAAGTTCCAGCTCACCGGCATCCCGCCGGCGCCGCAGGGCATGCCGCAGATCGAGGTCACCTTCGACATCGACGCCAACGGCATCGTGAACGTCTCGGCGAAGGACATGGCCAGCGGCAACGAGCAGAAGATCCGGATCGAGGCGTCCAGCGGCCTGTCGGACGACGAGATCCAGAACATGGTGAAGGACGCCGAGTCCCACGCGGACGACGACAAGCGCCTCCGCGCGCTGGCCGACGCCCGCAACGACGCGGAGGCACGTGCCCACGAGGCCGAGCGTCAGCTGAAGGAGCACGGCGAGACCGTCGATGCCGAGCTGAAGCGTGACATCGAGGGCGCCGCGACCGCGGCGAAGGATGCCGCCCGTGGTGAGGACGTCGACGACATCACCGCCAAGACGGAGGCCCTCACCGGTCTCCTGCACAAGCTCTCCGAGCAGCTGTACCAGGCCGCCTCGCAGGCCCAGGCCGGCGACGCGGGTGCCGAAGCGGCCGAGGAGCCCGTCGAGGACGCCGAGTACGAGGTCATCGACGAGGACGAGACGGACTCCGGGAAGTCGGCGTGATGACCGGCGGACCACAGGAGCCGCGGGAGGACCTCACTCCCGACGCGGTGCCGCAGGACGTCGAGCGGGGGGCCGATGCGCCCCCCGCCGCCGCGGCTCAGGAGCCGGCGTCGGCCCCTGCACCGGAGGAGCCAGCACCGGCCGCCGAGCCGGTGGAGGTCGATCCGGTCGCACAGGTCACGGCCGAGCGCGATCAGTACCTGGAGGCGCTCCAGCGGTTGAAGGCCGAGTTCGACAACTACCGCAAGCGGGTGGATCGCGATCGCGAGGCCGTCCGCGTCGCCGGCGTGCAGGAGCTCGTCGTCGATCTGCTGCCCGTCATCGACAACCTGGAGCGTGCCCTGGAGGCCGCACCCGGAGCCGAGGTCGCCCAGATCGTCGAGGGCGTCGCGATGGTGCGCGGGCAGCTCAGCGGGATCCTCACGGGCCGCGGCGTCGAGGCCATCGAGGCCGAGGGCAAGCCGTTCGACCCGGAGGTGCACGACGCGGTGACCCAGCACCCGAGTCACGAGCACGAGGAGGGTGCCGTCATGCACGTCCTCGAGCGGGGATATCGGATCGGTGACACGATCATCCGTCCGGCGAAGGTCGTGGTGGCCGCGAGGCCGCCGGGAGGGGATGGCTGACGATGGATCGTGACCTCTACGAGGTCCTCGGCGTCACGAAGGATGCGTCCGCGGACGACATCAAGAAGGCGTACCGGAAGCTCGCCCGCAAGTACCACCCGGACCACAACGCCGGGGACGAGACGGCCGAGGAGCGCTTCAAGGAGATCTCGCACGCGCACGACGTGCTGTCGGATCCCGAGAAGCGCAAGCAGTACGACCTCGGTCCGATGTACGGTGCGGGTCCCCAGGGCGGCGGTCCCGGAGGCCCCGGGTTCGATATGGGCGACTTCGACCTGCGCGACATGTTCAGCGGGATGTTCGGAGGGCGCGGAGGCGGAGGCCAGGGTGAGGGCTTCGGGCGCACTGCGCCGAAGCCCTCACGGGGGGCCGATGTCGAGGTCGACGTGACGCTGTCGTTCGAGCAGGCGATGCACGGTGCCACGGTTCCCGTCGCCGTCGAGATCGACGAGGCCTGCGACGAGTGCCACGGCACCGGCGGCGCGCCGGGATCGAAATCGTCGCTGTGTCCCACGTGCCGTGGGCGCGGAGTGGTCGGCCGTGATCTCGGCGGCTTCGAGGTGATGACCCGTACCTGTCCCGAGTGCGACGGGGTGGGCACCGTCTCCGACGTCCCCTGCCCCAAGTGCAACGGGCGCGCCATCCGGCGCGTTCGGACGACGGTGCACGTCAAGATCCCGCCCGGGGTGAGGACCGGCACCAAGATCCGCAAGCGCGGCAAGGGCAACGCCGTCCACGGCGGAACGCCCGGCGACCTCATCGTGGCCACCTACGTCACGCCCAGCAGGCGCTACACGCGTCAGGGTGACGATCTCGAGATCGACGTGCCGGTGACCTACGCCGAGGCGGCCCTCGGCACCAAGGTGGCCGTGCCGACGCTCACCGGGAAGGTTGCGATCACCGTGCCTGCCGGCAGCGTCGACGGCAAGGCACTCCGCGTCCGTGGCAAGGGCGCGCCGAAGGTCAAGGGCAGCGGTCACGGCGACCTCATCGCCAAGCTGCGGATCGTCGTGCCGAAGAACCTGACCGACGAGCAGAGGGCGGCGCTCGAGGCATACGCGGCGCTCGACACGTCGGATCCGCGTGAAGGGTTCACGTCGTGACGGACACCCGCTTCTTCATGATCGGTGTCGCTGCCGAGATGGCCGGGATGCACCCCCAGACACTCCGTATGTACGAGCGGAGAGGGCTCATCACGCCCACGCGTACGTCGGGCGGCACGCGTCTCTACAGCTACGCGGACGTCGTACGTCTCCGCCAGATCCAGGAGCTCTCCGAGCAGGGCTTCAACCTCATCGGCATCGACCGCATCCTCCGGCTGGAGCGCGAACTCGACGAGGCGCTCACGCGCCTTCGCGAGCTGGAGGCGCAGCTGCTTCGCACGGCGCGGGCGGTCCACGACGAGGTCATCCAATCCCGTTCCACCGACATCGTGCCCGCGCGACCCACGGGACTCCCCGCACCCATCGTTCACCCCGTCATTCGGAGGCGGAACCACTAATGGCAGTCGAGCAGTACACCGTGAAAGCACAGGAGGCCCTGGCCCAGGCCCAGCGCACCGCTGAGGAGAAGGGCCAGCAGATCATCGAGGCGGCGCACCTGGCGCTCGCGCTTCTGGACGCACGCGAGGGCATCGTCGGTCCGCTTCTCGAGCGGGCCGGGGCCGATCTTCCCGGTCTTCGCGCAGCGGTCCAGGCCGAGGTCGACCGGCTGCCGGTGGTGCACGGCGCCAGCCAGCGGCACCTCGGGCAGGCGCTGCGGTCCGTCCTCGAGCACGCCGGACGCGAGGCGGAGCGTCTGGGTGACGAATACATCTCCACCGAGCACCTGGTCCTCGGCCTGTTCGAGGTCGCCTCGCCGGTGGAGCAGGCGCTGCGGGCAGCCGGGGTGACCGGCGAGTCGCTTCTGGAGGCGCTGCAGGCGGTCCGCGGATCGCACCGCGTGACCGACCCCAATCCCGAGGGCAAGTTCCAGGCGCTCGAGCAGTACGGGCGCGATCTCACCGACGCGGCGCGCCGGGGCAAGCTCGACCCCGTCATCGGCCGTGACAACGAGGTCCGCCGCGTCATCCAGGTCCTCGCACGTCGTACCAAGAACAACCCGGTCCTCATCGGTGAGCCCGGCGTGGGGAAGACCGCCATCGTGGAGGGGCTCGCCCAGCGCATCGTGTCGGGTGACATCCCCGAGAGCCTTCGCGACAAGCGGGTCATCGCGCTCGACATCGGCTCGCTCATCGCAGGCTCCAAGTACCGCGGCGAGTTCGAGGACCGGCTGAAGGCGGTCCTCAAGGAGATCACCGACGCCGAGGGCGAGATCATCCTCTTCATCGACGAGCTCCACACCATCGTCGGCGCCGGTGCCGCCGAGGGCGCCGTCGACGCGGCCAACCTGCTGAAGCCGATGCTCGCCCGTGGCGAGCTCCGGGCCGTCGGCGCCACGACGCTCGACGAGTACCGCAGCCACATCGAGAAGGACCCTGCGCTGGAGCGGCGCTTCCAGCCGGTCTATGTGGGCGAGCCGTCCGTGGAGGACACCATCGCCATCCTCCGTGGCCTCAAGGAGCGCTACGAGGTGCACCACGGTGTGCGCATCCAGGACGGCGCGCTCGTCGCGGCGGCCCGGCTGTCGGACCGCTACATCACCGGGCGTTTCCTTCCCGACAAGGCGATCGACCTCGTCGACGAGGCGGCCAGCCGTCTGCGCATCGAGATCGACTCGGTGCCGGAGGAGCTCGACCAGATCGAGCGGCGGATCATCCAGCTCGAGATCGAGGAGCAGGCGCTCAAGCCCGAGGTCGACCCCAACTCGGTGGCTCGGCGTGAGGCGGTGCAGGAGGAGCTCGCCGGCCTCCGTGAGGACGCCGACGCGATGCGCGCCCACTGGGATCAGGAGAAGGAGTTCATCTCACGGATCCAGCAGGCCAAGACCGACCTCGAGCAGGCACGCGTCGAGCTGGAGCGTGCCGAGCGTGAGGCCGACCTGGAGGGTGGCGCACGCCTCAAGTTCGGCACCATCCCCGAGCTCGAGCGCTCGCTGGCCGAGGCCCAGGACGAGCTCGTCGCCAAGCAGAACGACCGCCAGATGCTGACGGAGGAGGTCACCGAGGGCGACGTGGCCGACGTCGTTGCCGGCTGGACCGGCGTGCCCGTGGCCCGTCTCATCGAGGGTGAGGTCGAGAAGCTGGTCCACATGGAGGACCGGCTGCACGACCGCGTCATCGGCCAGGACGACGCCGTGGTCGCCGTGGCCAACGCCCTCCGCCGGTCACGCGCCGGCCTGTCCGATCCCAACCGGCCGATCGGGTCGTTCATCTTCCTGGGGCCCACGGGCGTGGGGAAGACCGAGCTGGCACGGGCGCTCGCCGAGTTCATGTTCGACGACGAGCGCGCCATGGTCCGCATCGACATGAGCGAGTACATGGAGAAGCACGCGGTGTCGCGGCTCATCGGCGCCCCTCCGGGCTACGTGGGGTACGAGGAGGGCGGACAGCTCACTGAGGCCGTTCGTCGCCGCCCGTACTCCGTCGTGCTGCTCGACGAGATCGAGAAGGCGCACCCCGACGTCTTCAACATCCTGCTGCAGCTCCTGGACGACGGTCGGCTGACCGACGGTCAGGGGCGGATCGTCGACTTCACCAATACCGTCGTCATCATGACGTCGAACGTGGGCAGCAACTTCCTGGTCGACGGTATCGACGCCAACCTGGCCGAGGAACGGGTCATGGGTGCGTTGCGCGATCACTTCCGTCCCGAGTTCCTGAACCGCATCGACGATATCGTGCTGTTCACGAAGCTCGGCCGTGAGGACATCGACCGCATCGTCGATCTGCAGCTGGCGGGCCTGGACCGGCGTCTGCTGGCCGACCGGAACATCACCGTGACCCTCACGCCGCGGGCGAAGACCGCCCTGGCCGACGAGGGCTACGACCCCGCCTATGGCGCCCGCCCTCTGAAGCGGGTCATCCAGAAGCGCGTCCAGGATCAGCTGGCCCTGCTTCTGCTGAAGGGCGAGTTCCAGGACGGCGATCACATCGAGGTGGATGCCGACGACGAGGGTGTGCTGACGTTCGGGCGGGTGACGTCGTAGCGATATGAGCGGCCGGTGGGCGGGAGGAGTCCCCCCACCGGTCCCGCGCCGCGGTTCTGAGTTCGCGTGCGAGCGCCGGAGTTATGCGGATTCTCTGTCGTAGTCGGGTCGAAGGCCCGGACCTGGCTGCGTCGCTGCCAGTCAGGTTCTGGGGCATGGGCACTTGTGCCTGTGTCCGAGAGCCGGTCATCGCGTCAGGCGACCGTGTTCGGCGGGTACGTCGGACACGGTTAGTCGGACGACATGATCCGGATTTGGGGATCCGGCCCGGAGGGTCGGGTTGACACGCCTGGTTACGCGGTCTCCCTGTCGTAGTCGGGCCGAAGGCCCGAACCCGACAGGGTGGCCGCGAGTCGGGATGAGTGTGCGGGCCGTTAGGCTCGCACGCGAGCGCCGGAGCTATGCGGACTCTCTGTCGTATTCGGGCGTTAGCCCGGATCCGGACAGAGTGGCTGCATAGTCCGGAACCTCCAGCTGCAGTGACCGGTCGGTGCGGTGGTAGCCCGTCGAGGGCGGGCGTTTCGGCAGCTCGAGCGTCGGGGCCTCGACCCGTGTGTACGGGATCGACGACAGCAGGTGGTGGATCATGTTGATCCGGGCACGTCTCTTGTCGTCGCTCTCGACGACGTGCCAGCGGGCCTCGGGGGTGTCCGTGTGCACCATCATCTCGTCCTTGGCGCGCGAGTAGTCCTCCCACTTCTTCAGCGACTCGAGGTCTGTCGGTGACAGCTTCCAGCGCCGCATCGGGTCCGTGAGCCGGGACTTGAAGCGCCGCTGCTGCTCGGTGTCGCTGACCGAGAACCAGTACTTGCGGAGGATGATGCCGTCGTCCATGAGCATGCGCTCGAAGATGGGGCACTGGCGCAGGAAGCGCTTGTACTCCTCGGGAGTGCAGTAGCCCATGACGTGCTCGACCCCGGCCCGGTTGTACCAGGACCGGTCGAAGAGACGCATCTCACCCGCCGCGGGCAGGTGGCTGATGTAGCGCTGGAAGTACCACTGCGTCTTCTCGCGCTCGGTCGGCACCGGAAGCGCCACGATCGAACAGACGCGCGGGCTGAGGTACTCCATGACCCGCTTGATGGCTCCGCCCTTGCCGGCGGCGTCACGGCCCTCGAAGACCACGACGATGCGCTTGCCTTCGGCGCGGACCCATTCCTGCATCTCCACGAGCTGCGCCTGCAGCCGCAGGAGCTCCGCCTCGTAGACCTCGCGATTCATCTTGGCCGGCTTCTGACCCTGCTTGGATTTCTTCTTCGAGGTTCCCATCGCTCCATCCTATGCCCATGCGGTGATCCGACGGTGTCCCGTCTGTCCGCATTCACCGCCGCCGGATCGGCCGGATGGCCAACGGAGACGGCGTTCGGTGGGTACCCGCTGTCCGAGTCATGGCGGCGGAACCGATCGTGTGACACCCGGTTCTCCCAGGTCGTCGGAGAGTCGTTCGCGCCGGGATCGCTCATCGTTCTCGGCATGCCGCGGCGGGGCGTAGAATCGGCGGCCGGATGAGCGCGCGCACAACCATTCACGAGGTCATGACGCTCATCGCCTCCCGGCACCCCATCGTCGCCCTGGAGAGCATCGAGGAGGATCGGGTCCGGGGAATCGTCCTGTCGGCGGCCGAGCGATCGGGTCTTCCGGTCTTCGAGTGGTCGGTGACCCAGGGGCTGCGGCAGTCGGAGAGCCGCCATCAGTTCAACGGGCTCACCGCGGATGCCGAGAAGATGCTGGCGCATGCCTCGGCCATGACGGTGCGCGGCGTGTTCCTGGCCTTCGATCTGGCCCTGCACCTGCAGACCCCTGTCGCGCGCCGCCTCGTGCGCGAACTCATCGCGCGCTTCGCGCAGACGGGTTCCACGCTCGTCATCGTCGGTACCACCATCGAGCTCCCCTCGGAGATCGACGGTGAGACTGTCCATCTGACAGTATCGTTGCCCAGTCGTACCGAGCTCGACGCCATGCTGAACGCGCTGGCCCAGTCGACCGGGGTGATGATCGCCGACGAGGCACGACGGGTGGCCCTTGACGGCCTCACAGGGCTCACGCTCAACCAGGCGCGCCAGGCCGCGGCCGCCGCGATGGTCGACGGACACCTCTCGGTGGAGGACGCGCAGGGGCTCATGGACCGCAAGGTCCGCGCCATCTCAGAGGGCGGTCTCCTTGAGTACTTCCCGCCGACGGACAACATCGCTCGCCTGGCCGGCATGGCGAACCTCCTCTCCTGGCTCGATCGCGCCGCCGTCGCCGCCTCACCGCAGGCCCAGGCGTTCAACATCCGCCCGCCTCGGGGAATCCTGCTGGCCGGCGTCCCCGGATGCGGCAAGTCGCTCGCCGCGAAGTTCATCGCCCGGCGGTGGGGGCGGCCGTTGCTCAAGCTCGACGCCGGGGCGCTCTACGACAAGTACATCGGCGAGTCGGAACGCAATCTGCGTACCGCCCTCCGCATGGCCGAGACCCTCGCCCCCGTGGTCCTCTGGATCGACGAGATCGAGAAGGGCATCTCGGTCGGCGGTGACGATGCGGGTGGAGCGCTCGGCCGCCGTCTTCTGGGATCGCTGCTCACCTGGATGCAGGAGCGTACGGCGGACGTGTTCATGATCGCCACGAGCAACGACCTGACCATCCTTCCCCCCGAACTCCAGCGGAAGGGGCGGTTCGACGAGGTCTTCTTCGTCGACCTGCCCACGTTCGAGGAACGGGCGGCCATCTTCGCCGCGCAGCTCGCGCTCCGTCGTCAGGATCCGGCGCGGTACTCGATCCCGCACCTCGCGAACGAGAGCGTCGACTTCAGCGGGGCCGAGATCGAGCAGGCGGTCGTATCCGGGATCCTGCGCGCTCTTCACATGAAGCGCGAACCCGACACCGGCGTGATCCTCCAGGAGATCCGTGAGACGGTGCCGCTTGCGCGCAGTCGTCCCGAGGCCATCGCCGCCGTGCGGGCTCGCGCACGGGACTTCGTGCCGGCATCGGCACCGGCGACTCGTCCCGCGGAGGCGCCGACCACGACGGGTGGTCGACGCCCCGAAGGGTGAGCTCCCGAGTCGGGCGACTCAGGAACTCATATGCCTATCGACCGCCGGCGTTCACGACGCGGCTGAGGAGGGCGGCGTTGGTGCCGGCCCGGGTCTTGCCCCGCCACGTGACGCGCGTGGGGACACGGGTACGGCTGGCCACGGTCACGCGGAAGCTTCCGTCCGGCGACGTGTTCACCACTCGGGCGGTACGCCACTTACCGCGGGCGAGGGTCTGGACGGTCACCTTCGTCGTGCCGACCGCGGGACGGACCTGACCGACGAGCGTCCGGCTGCTGGTGGCCTTCTGCGTCCAGAGCGGCAGGGCGTGGGCACCGTAGCCGACCTTCTTGGCGCCGCTCATGGTGAGCAGACCCGACTTCCATCCCTGGTGGTCCTGGAGCAGGTAGTAGATGGCCATCGCGACGCGCGGGTTGCGCTTCATGCGCGCGTAGGCGTCACCGATGTTGTTGGCCTGCCCGACCGGGCTCACGATGGTCGTGTACTCCGGGGTGCGTGCCGTCGAGAAGCCGTACTCCGTGAGCCAGAGCCGCTTTCCCTTCAGGTACGTCCGGTCGACCGTCCGGGTGAAGTCCTCCAGGTTGTAGAGGTCCGCGTACGAGCGGTTCGGCGGGGTCGGACGGTCCGTGCGCTGACGAACCGGGTACGGGTGGTGCGCCACGAAGTCCATCGGGGGGCGGAGTCCCGCGGTGTTCAGCGCCTTCACGAAGTTCTGGGGCGTCACACGGATCGGGTTCTTGTCGTTGGGGCCGCTACCCGCGGGTGAGGTCACGACACCAGCGACCAGTGCGCTGCGGTTGACACTCTTGATGCCGTTGTAGAAGGCCTTCTGCAGGTCCGAGTAGATGGCCGGTGAGGCCGGGACGTTGCTGGCGCCGACCTTACGGAACTGCGGCTGCAGGAACATGGGCACGTTGGGCTCGTTCCAGCCCTCCCAGTGCCGCACGCCCAGCTTCGTGTAGCGGCTGGCCGCCGCGGTCGCGAAGTTCTGGAAGTCGCCCATCTGGGCCGGCGGGAAGGTGTAGTCGCCGTACTTGCGGTCGCCGTTGGCGAACTGGGTCTGGTCGACCGCCCAGCCAGGGGTGCCCCAGACGGTGAAGAGGACCTGCACCTTGTACTTGCGGGCCGCCTGCACGACCTGGTCGTAGGTGCTCCAGTCGTAGGCGGGGTCGTCTGGGTTCGCGGCGTTCGCCGGACGCGCCTTTGCGACGTAGTCCCATCGAAGGTCGATGCGGGCGACGCGTGCACCGGCCTGTGCCATCGTGCGGAAACGGGCGTCCGGGCTGACCTGGATCGCGCGGTCATCCTGGATGCCGGCGAGGGGTGAGATTCCGGCGGGGCCGCCCGCGACGGTCTGGGCGCTCGCGCCGGATGCTCCGGCGAGGCCCACGACAGCCGCGACGACGAGTGCCCGCCGCATGAGTGTGGGTGTGTGTGTTCGTTGCATCGGGCGAAAGTACTTGCCGAGTCGGACGCGCGCTCATCCCGCGGTCGCCGGAAAACACATGACCGATCTGTGAAACGCATGTGATTCTGTCGTGAATAGCGGGGTAATCGTGAATCGGAGTCCCCTCGATCCGGCGCTGAATAGGCTTCGCCCATGATCGATTCATCGACCCTCGACCTCGAGGCCGCATTCGGATGCGGTGTCGCCGGTAACTTCGCCGGTCACCTGGAGCAGGCGGGAGAGGCGGCGGACTTCGTTCGTGTCGCCCCGGTCACCCCCGAGGCGCCGCGTGCCGTGTTCCCCTGGTACATCCCACCGGGTGGCGGCCAAACCCCCGGGTTCCTGCGGGTGTATCCGCTCGCGTCCGACACCGTCACCCTGCCGCCGGGCGACGCCGTGAACCTCCAAATCGAGCCGGAGGCCGCGATGGTCGCCGACGTCGTCTACGACGCCGACGGTCGCGTGCAGTCGCTCACTCCGAGGTACCTCGGTGCGTTCAACGACTGCTCCATCCGGCGTGAGGGTGCCGTCAAGATCAGCCACAAGAAGAATTGGGGCCCCGCGTCCAAGGGGCTCGCCGCGCGTCTGTTCGCGATCGACAGCCTGGATGTGCCGGGCCCGACCGAGCACCTACGGCTCGCCTCGTTCCTGAGGCGTGACGGCGAGATCTTCGAGTACGGCATCGATAGTCCCGTGCGCGAGTATTCCTACTACGGGATGCGTCTGATCGACTGGATCGTCGACCGCTTCCGCGAACAGAGGGATTCGCCGGACACCCCGATCGAGAACGTGGGGGAGTACCTGGTGGCCTGCGGCCGGCCGTCACGAGTGATCATCGGTCTGGGTGCGACCCGGTACACAGCGGTGGGTGAGTCGACGTACCTGAAGCTCGGCGATGACTCCGTCGTGGTGCTCTACGACGAGCGTGAGCATTCGCGGCAGGACGTCGAGGAGGCCGTGCGTGATGGGCGTGAGGACGGCCTGAGCGGCGCGTCGGTGCTGAGGCAGCGGGTGGTGCCCGCATGACCCGCTGAACCGACCGGGGTCTCCGTCACCTCCTCGCTCGTCGGCGGACGCGAGGTGGGGCCCTCCCCCCTCACAACTTCATCACGAAAGCCGTACGTGCCGTGCACATCCCGGCGCTGCGGCCCTCATAACGTTCGGGCGTCCGTCGAACTGGAGGACCTCCATGACTCGCTCTCGAATCCGGGCCACCGCCGTGGCCGCCGTCTGTGGACTTGCTGTCGCTGCGACCCCTTTGTTCGCCGCCACCGCGAAGAAGCCGAAGCCCAAGCCGAAGCCGGTGCTCTCCGACATCTCTGTCACCCAGGTGTCGAGCCACGTCGTGGCAAGTGTCGGCCAGCCGATGTACTACGAGGTGACCGCCGTCAACAACGGGCCGCAGGTTCCGAAGACCGTCACCCTTCGCGACCGCATCCCGGCGTCCGCCGGGTTCGTGAGCGTCGCCGGATCGACCGGCGCGTCCTGCACAGGTCCGCGCGTCGGTCTGTCCGGAACCGTCACCTGCACATGGTCCAAGCCCGCGGTTGGTGCTCCTCTCATGGCCCGCATCACGGTCCAGCCGAACATGGAGACCGCTCTCACCAACACGGCCCGTGTGACGACCTCGGCCAAGGACGGGGTCGCCGCGAACAACGTCAGCGTCCTGACGATCGGCGCCATCCCCTACGCGGTCACGCAGGGCGGTCACCGGTGCACGATCGTGGGTACACCCGGTGACGATGTCATCAACGGCACGCCGGGCGACGATGTCATCTGCGGCCTTGCCGGCAACGATGTGATCCGTGGCCTCGAGGGCAACGACATCATCGACGGCGGATCGGGCAACGACCTGCTCATCGGTGGATCGGGCAACGACCGCATCTACGGCGGCACCGGCGCCAACCGTCTCTACGGCGGCACCGGCAGTGACATCCTCATCGGCGGGCCCGGCAAGGAGTTCATCTGGGGTGGCCTCGGCTTCGACGTGGCCAAGATCAGTCCCGGTGACCGGCTGCTCTCGGTGGAGCGCCGGATCCGCTAGCCCGGCCGGTCAGGTACCGCGGAGCGCGCGCCGTCTGGCGGACGCGCGCGTCCGCGGCCTGCGGCCGTGGGTCATCGCGAGCCCCGCTCCCACACCCGCCACGCAGGCGGCGATCGTGATGAAGAGACCGTAGTCCCGGGTGAGGAAGTCCGCGGGTGGCGGTGGACGCAGCAGCCGGTACGTCGCGAGTGCCGTGCAGATCAGTGCGCAGATGGTGACCAGCCAACCCATCAGGTGGAGGGTCGCCCGGTCAAGGCGTCCCGGCGACACCTGCTCCACGAGCGAGAGCGCCGCGGCTCCGAGCCACAGCACGGCGATGCCCGCGGTGGCCTTACCGATGGATGTCGCATTCCAGCCGGTCGCGGCATCCAGCTCGAGCGGCCCGCCGAGGTTGGGCCGGTACCACGGAAGGAAGACGGCCACGATGGCGAGCACCGCGAACAGCACCGCGAAGAGGGCGGGAAGCTCGGCTGCGCCGATGAGCGCGGGACGCTGAGAACGCTGCATCCACGCATCGTATCGCGGAACCTGCGTGGTAGGCTCGGAGCCTCTCGGAACCTGCAGGAGACCCAATGCCGACCTACATTCTGCTCTGCACGCTCAGCCCTCACGGTGCCGGAACCATCAGGGCGAATCCGGAGCGTCTGAAGGAGGTCAACGACGAGGTCGAGAAGATGGCCGAAGGCGTGAAGGTCACGCACCAGTGGGCCGTCCTCGGACCGTATGACTTCGTAAGCATCGTCGAGGCACCGAACGAGCGGATCATCGCCCGGGTATCCCTCGAACTCGCCGCCCGCGGCACCGCCCACTTCCAGACGCTGACGGCGATCCCCGTCGACGACTTCCTCACACTCCTCAAATAGCACCGCTCCACGGAACGGAGATCCATGAACAGCATCACCCGCGAGCAAAAGCTGTACGGCGCCGCCGGCGGTATGGCACTCATCATCATCAGCCTTTTCCTCAGCTGGATGTCCGCCGGAGGTTTCTCGGCCAAGGGAACGGACATCTCGGCGTGGTGGCTCTTCGGGCTGATCCCCGCGGCCATCGCGCTCATCGTGTTCGTCATGGAGGCGCGCGACATGGACCTCCCGTTGCCGCAGCTCAACATCGATGTCGCCGCCATCTTCGCAATCGTCGCGGCCACCTGGGCGGCGTCGAATTTCTTCGAGGCCAGGGAACGCGCGATCGGCGCCTTCCTCGGTCTGATCGGGGCGATCGTGGGTGCCGCGGGTGCGCTTATGGCACGTTCCGAGGGCTGACCCCTTCCTGTCGAAGTGACGGCCGGTCCGCCATCGGGCCGGCCCTCACTTCGATGTCGGACTGACGTATCGCTTTTCGTTGGGTGTGCGGGCATCGTCGGTACCTGCCGTACATGGGCGAATGGTCGGTCTCTGGTTGCGTATTCAGGGACTGGCGGATGACAATGATCCTCCCGCCCGCCCCGTCCAACCGCCAGTCCCTCCTGCGTCGGGCCTCTCGTGGTGATCTTTCGCAGGTGGTTGGGTGCGGGCTCAGTCGGTCCTGCCGTACACGGGCCAACCGTGGGTTCCTGAATGCGCTCGACAGGACTAACGGCAGGGTGCGCGTTGTTCGCACCCAACGCTCAAACGATCTCGGCCGTATGTGAGGCCCCGCGCGAAGCCCGGGGACTGGCGGCTGGTCGGGGCGGGTGGGGGGATAGACCGGCGGGAGGATCGTCGTCGCCAGTCCCAGGGCCCGCATTCCAAGGACCAACGGCAGGTACGCGTATCCCCGCACCCCAATTACCCGCCCGCCCCGGCCAACCGCCAGTCTCACCTGCGTCGGGCCTCTCGTGATGATCCTTCGCACCCTGTTGGGTGCGGGCAGGGTCGGTCCTGCCGTACATGGGTGAAACCGTTGGTCCTACGGGCGTATTCAGGGACTGGCGGAAGGGCTATCCACCCACCCGCCCCGGCCAACCGCCAGTCCCTCC
>CAZHDY010000006.1:0-45867 GCA_964531025.1 uncultured Bifidobacteriaceae bacterium
AGGACACGAAGATGGCCCTCCGTGAGGCCAAGCGCGAGAAGATCCACCTCTTCTGCGTGACGGTGGACCAGGAGGCGGCCGACTATCTGCCCGACATGTACAGCGACGCGAACTTCGTCATCATCGACGACGTCCGCACCCTTCCGCAGAAGCTTCCCCAGCTGTACCGCCGCCTGACGACCTGACGGGTCCGTCCCGGAGCACAGTCTCTCTCCACAGCCGGGGGAACCGGCTCGCGCCGAATCCGGCGATCCCCGGTATTTCACTCGCGGGATCCGATCACCATGCCCGCCATCCGGACCGACGTGCCGCCTCTCCCCGTCTCAACCGGGGTATGACGCTCGCGCTCACCGGCCGGATCGCCGCCGTTCATCGAGTTCCTCCACCTCTCCCCCAGTCACATTGGACCGATCACCGGGGGTATGACGCTCGCGCCCACGTCGTGTGACCTCTCCCGACCCGGGTATCTCGCTCGCAGACAACCCGGGGTATGACGCTCGCGCCCACCGGGGGAACAGACTCGCGTCCGCATCCCAACTTTCCCTGCACCCTCCCGGTTTTCGTGTTCGCCAGGTCAGTATGCAGTTAAAAGATCAGAAAATGACAGGGTCGGGATCCCGCGCCCGGCCGTTCGGCACGGGCTCCCGACCTCCTGGACACATTCCGACGCGATCGAGGTACCCGGGGTAATTCACTCGCTCCCCCGCGCAATTCACGACATCGTGTGCGAACGTGCCGACACCGAATGTCCTCATCTCCCCCACCCCCACGCGACGAGCCGGCCCTTCCCGGTCTCCAGGAGCAGCTCGCGCTCATCGAGCCCCAGAATCTCCGTCGTCTCGAGCAGCCGCTCCGACACGGATTCGCCGATCGTTCGACGGCACGCAAGGGACTTGAGATCGCCGCGGGATTCGCCATCGCCGACCGCCTGGGCACGATCCGTCAGAAGCAGGGTCCCGCCATCGGGCGAAACGGCTACATGCTGATCGTCTGGCTCGGATCACGCTGGCTGCAGATGGAGGCTCCCGGCAACACGGCCGTGCCGTTCACCCAGTACCGGCTCCTTCGCGACTTCGGCTGGCAGGACGCGGGAAAGCCCGCGCGCCAGGCACTTCGCCGGACACTCCTGAACCTTCAGGAGGCCCGCTGGGAGGGTGAGGTCAACGACGCGGTCACCGGTCGGAAGACGCACGAGGACCACTTCGGGATCATCGACCGTGTGATGTGGCCGATCACGGCCAACGGCCGCGTCGAGCGCCACGGTGCGATCTTCCTTGGAAGCTGGTTCCTGGAGCAGCTGCGCAACGAGGCCGGCGAGTGGCTCGACTGGGACATCGTCCGGGATCTCCCGCCGATCGCCCGCAAGTTCTACGGTCTCCTCGAGAACGATCGCTTCCTGACCCGGGAGAACGGGCGGGAGTGGCAGACCTACACCCTGGCGACCCCGCTGTTCACCTCGCTGGGATCGTCGTGTAAACGGGATCGCGACAACGTCGCCGCCGTCATGCGGGCCTGCGACGCGATCGCGAGCCTCGATCCCCGCTACGAGTTCAGTCGCGAGAAGGTGCTCGACACACGCAGTGGCTGGACAAATCAGATCGTCGTGAGCCGGCGCCCCCGACCGCGTCACGTTCCCCGTGGGGCGACCGCGCGGAAGGCGGCTATCCGGAGCTCGCAGGAGGCGTGATCCACCGCTCGAGCGGTGGCATCGGCACCGCCATGTGACGTACGGCGGGATCGAGTGCGGCGGTGATCGCCTCGCCGACGGCCCCCTCCTCCCCGTGCTCCCGGATGTCGGCGAGCACCATCGCCAGTCCGATCCGGACCAACGTCGCCCGTTCCAGGTCGCGGCGCTCCGGGTTGTCGCTCTTCCACTCGGCCACCACCGCGTCGAGCGCGTCGAGGGTCGGCTGGGCGACCCTCATGTGAAGACGACCGTCCACCGGAACGGTGGGACGGGTGTTCCCTCGCTCGGGAGCGACGGCCACCGGGACGTAGCCGGCCGAGGATGCCGGGTCGGACATGTCGGCCACCGGCTCCGGGGGGCGGATCGGGGCGACGACCGCGGCGGGCTCCCTGCGGCCGCTGGACGCCGCGGGTCGCGGCGGGCGCGGCGACTCGGACCGGGTGCCGGCCGATGCCGGCTGGGAGAAGCGCGCGGCCTCCTCCTGAAGCGCTTTGAGGACCCCGTCCCGTGCGCTCGGCGTGTCAGGCGACATTGGCGACCTCCGTGCTTGCGATGAAGACCTCGTCGGCGACGCGGTCCCAGACCTCCGTGAGCTTCGGATCGATCGTTGCGACGCCGACCCGCTCGCTGGCGGCCTGGCGATAGGCGACGCGTTTGGCAATCACCGTGTCGAGCACCGGCCACGGGGCGCCCGCGCGGAGCGCGTCCGCGGTCGCGCGTCCGTCGATCGTGTGGAGCTCCGCGAGTGTCAGGAGGATTCCGCGGACCTCGAGAGCGGGATTGAGCCGGTGGCGGATCTCCGTGAGGTGACGCGCCAGCTTCGCGAGTCCCTCCAGTGCGTACACCTCCGGAGGACACGGTACGAGGATCGCATCCGCCGCGACCCAGGTGTTCGTGGCGATGAGGTCGAACCCCGGGGCGGTGTCGATGACGGCGACGTCGTAGTCGTCCTGAAGCGGTGCGAGAACCTCCCGCAGAAGCTGTTCGCGGCCGGAGACGTTCAGAAGCACCGCGGCGTCGTCGTCGAGCGACGCCTCGGCCGGGATGACGTCACCGCAGTCGATGTCACCGCTGCGCGGCTGGTCGAGGACGGCGCGGATCATGCTCTCGTCCAGCCGAAGGTTCGCCGCGGCGCGAAGAAGGGCCGACAGTCCGAGCGCGTCGGGTCCGACGCCGACGTGCCGTGAGAGGTGGGCCTGCGGATTGGCGTCGATCGTGAGCACACGTTGGCCGCGCCGCCGTGCGGCCTCGGCGAGGTTCACGGTGGTGGTGGTCTTCCCCACCCCGCCCTTCTGATTGCTGATGGCGATGACGTCCACTGGCACTCCTGGGATGCACTTCCACGATGGGACCGGTACCTCTTCTCCTCCATCCCTGGAATTCCTTCCGTGGATGTCTCACGCCGCACGGCAATCGGTGCGCGTCCACCGTGGCCCGGCTAGCGGCGCACTCATCACCATGGACAGGCACCGCTGGACGGGAACGATTTGAGGTCCAGCCATGGGCAGGCTACGTAGTCGGTGCGGGGGAAGACATCAACCGATGTATGTACAACGCTGCATGTACAGCGCTGGCTGTCGAGAGTGGGAATGCGGTGAATCGAGCGGGGGTCGCCGCAGCGAAATCGCACGCTTTGGAGGCGGGGCGCGAGTCGGCTACCCCGGGTGTGTGCCGCGGAACTCATGCACGAGGACGCGAGTCGGATACCCCGGGTATTTCACGCCACCGACGGAAGGACTACGGGCGCAGGCGCCGTGATCGGGCGGGTGACGCGACGACGACGGTCCGGGCATTCTCGTGAGATCGGGCCGAGGGCGGGCATCGCCGTGCTCCGGTGCAGCGTGTGCTGATCACGGCCGGCTCGTCGCCCACCCGATTCGACT
The DNA here is from genome assembly GCA_964531025.1 of uncultured Bifidobacteriaceae bacterium. GTDB lineage: Bacteria > Actinomycetota > Thermoleophilia > Miltoncostaeales > Miltoncostaeaceae > CALMEC01. The sequence goes on from CAZHDY010000006.1 coordinate 3,571, forward strand.
CCATGAACGCGGGGGGCACGCCCGGCCGCTCTCTTCGGCGTCTGCGCCGGCGCGAATAGGCTCGCCCGTTCGCTTTCACGAGGACGACGCTTGTTCGCATCAGGGGTGGTCGACCTGGCGACGGCCGAGGCCGGAAAATGAGCGCTTGGAGCGCGGTGCCCGGCGGATCGCGATCTCACACGGGTGGACGTCCCAGTGGGACGACAGGACCGCGGATCGGACCCTTCTCATCGACGTCTGTATGGGGGTCCTGCTGTGAGATGAGCACACGCGTCCACCGACTGGGAGGACGGCCCGGCGTCTGACACCGGAGGCGCGGGTGACGGGCTGTGGGATCGGTGCGCGAGTCACATACCCCGGTGCATCGGCGCGCACCGGAGCAGGATTCGCCGCGGCTCCGTCGAGGAGAACCAGCGCGGCGTCCGCGCGGCAGCATCGGAAATCACCGTGGAGATGGGACTCGGATCGAGCCGCGGACTTGGGGTGGGGGAGGGTGGGCCGGGAGTCAGAGGGTTCGATGGTGAACCGCTGGACGGACCCGGAAATGCGAAAGGGGGCCGGAACCGAAGTTCCGACCCCCTTCCAAGCTTCGAAGAAGCGTGAGCGCCTAGACGCCCGGGGGCTTCGGGAAGCGGTGACGCATCGTGTACTGGTACGGGGTCGAGAAGAAGAGGTCCGCGATGTCCTCGTCCGTACGCTCGATGGTCTGGGTCCAGATGGTGTCCGCACCGGGGATGATGAGGTCGAAGTTGAACGTCATCAGACCGATGAGTTCCTTGACCGGCATCATCGCGCCGAGGTTGTCGAACGGGGTCGCCTGCAGCGCCCAGGTGCGAATCGCGTTCGCCGAAGCGGTACGAATCGACTCGGGCTTGAGCTGGAAGCGGTGCTGACCCTGCGTCTCCGGACGGCCCATGGCACGAGCGGTCGCCTCGGTGACCTCCGACGGGAGGTAGGTGAGGTCCCACTTCGTGGTCTTGAGGTCCGGCTGCGTGATCAGACGGAGGTTCATCCGGCCGTAGTTCGGGTCGCCGTAGAACTTCGGCTTCGCCGGAAGCTCTGCGTCGTCGTACTTACCCGTGGCCGTGTGGATGAGGTAGCCCCGACGCTCCATCGTGAAGTTGAAGTAGTCGTTGCCGAATCCACCGTAACCGTCGTCTTCCTTACCGCCGTGCTCCTGGCAGACGATGTACGCGATCTTCTTCGGGAAACCGAAGGGCTCGCGGCCGGCGAAGACGGCGGCGTCCTGGGTGAGGTACATGTAGGGGTAGTACCCCGCGTAGTAGGTGTTACCGTCGCCCGACTTGCAGGAGGCGGCCACCGTTACGCCCATCTCACCGTACGGACCGAGGCCCGTGTGGAGGTGGTCGACGTACCAGAACTCGACAACGTCGTCCTCGAGCTCAATGCACTTCGGAAGGATGTGCTTGAGGTCCTTTTCATCGGCCCGGTAGAAGAACGCCGACCAACGGGAGTTGGTGTACGTAAGCGGGACGATGTCGTAGTCGACAAGCGGATCTGCGACACCCTGAGAGATGATGTCGCGCTTGTCACGGTCGAGTGCAAGCGGCGGTGCGTCACCGGACTCGACCCAGGGGATGCTCGTCACATTGAGTTGCTGACCCATTGTACTTCTCCTTTCTGGATTCGAGTTATGCGCCGAGGCCGATGGGCTTCGGGAAGCGGTGACGGAGACCGAAGCGGTACGGCTTGGCCGCGCCGGCCCAAGTTGCGTCACGCGAGTAGGTCTCGGTCCAGAGGACCTGACCGCCCGGGATGATGAGGTCGAAGCTGAAGGTCATGAGACCGAGCAGCTCCTTCGGCGGAAGCTCGTGGCCGAGGTTGTCGTACGGCGTCGCCTGCATGAACCAGTTGATGTTGCCGGCGCTTGCAGTACGAATCGACTCGGGCTTCACCTGGAAGCGGTGCGAACCCTCAGAGTCGGGACGGCCCATCAGCGTCGCGAGGTCCTTGGTGACCAGGGAGGGCAGGTAGACAAGCTCCCACCGCGAGGTCGAAAGGTCCGGAGCGGTGATGACCTTCATGTTCATGCGGCCGTACTCGGTGTTGCCGTAGAACGCGGGCTTCGCGGGAAGCTCGGCGTCGTCGTACTTACCGGTGGCGGAGTGCATGACGTACCCGTTCCGGATCATCAGGAACGAGAAGTAGTCGAACTGGTACTGCTTGGTGTCCAGTCCGTACCCGTCGTCGGGAGCTCCACCGTGCTCAAGAACACGGATGAAGGCTTCCTTCTTCGGGAAACCGAGGACACGACCGGCGTCGATCGCGGAGTCCTGGGTCAGGTACATGTAGGGGTAGTACCCCGCGTAGTAGGTGTTACCGTCTCCAGCCTTGTGGCTGGCGGCGACGGTGGCACCCCACTCGCCGTACGGGCCGAGCATGGTGTGGTTGTGGTCCACGTACCAGAACTCGACGATGTCGTCCTCGATGTCCATGCAGTCGGGGACGACGCGACGAAGAGCCTTCTCGTCGCTGCGGTAGAAGAAGGCTGACCAACGCGAGTTGGTGTAGGTCAGCGGAAGGGTGTCGATGTCCCAGATCGGGTCGACCAGCGAGTAAATGAACGCGGTCTTCTCGTCACGGTCTACCGGCGAGGGCGGGATCTCTCCCGTCTCAGCACCCGGGATCTGCGTTACGGCAAACTGATCTGCCATATCTCAGCATTCCCCCTTTCAGGAGTGAAGGGTGGCGCACACGAAATGAACAAACAAGCTCGAGCGACTGCGGCGGGAAACGGTCCTCGCCGCAATGCGACAGCAATCGCAGCATATGTCACGTACCTGCGCACGTCAAACCGGAGCCGTCACGCCCCCGCGAGGGGCGGGATCCCCGTGCCCGAGCGGGGAATCGCCGATCGCACGACCTCGTGCGGATGTTGACAACCTCTGGCCGCACGCATAGGGTCGCGATACGGATCCTCGAGGGGACCCGCAAGCTTGACTGGAAACCACGACCAAAGGGGGGTTCGTGAAAGGAGTAGTACGAGCGGCCGCGCTCGTGGTCACCGCGTGTGCGGCTTCAGTGGCACTCGTCGCGTGTGGATCGGACAGCGACTCGACGGCGACCGGCGACGCGGTCACACTCCGCATCGGATACGTGACCACGCCGCAGCACCCGTACGGCCTCGCGATCCAGAAGTACAAGGAGGAGGTCGAAGCGGCCTCCGAGGGCAACATCACGATCAACACGCTTCCCGGTGCCTCACAGGGCAATGACGTCACGCTCCTCGATGACGTCTCCGGTGGATCCATCGAGATGGCCGGCGTCTCCGCGGCCGTCTTCGACAACAAGGATGTGAACGTCTTCCAGCCGCTCATGGCGCCGTTCGTCATCGACAACTACGCGCTCTCCGAGAAGGTCCTCGGCGGCGACATCGGGCAGGCGATGCTCGACAGCGACAACGGTGTCTCCAAGCTCAGCCTCGTCGGGCTCGGAATCCTGGAGGGCGGTCTTCGCAAGCCCGTCGGCCGGGACACCGCGCTCACGAGCGTGGCCAACTTCAAGGGCAAGAAGATCCGCGCCCCTGCATCGAAGATCATGGTCGACACCCTGAAGGCCCTCGGCGCCGAGCCCGTCTCGATGCCGCTCGGCGATGTCGCTCCGGCCCTCCAGAACGGAACGGTCGACGGTCTCGAGGCCAACTACGGCCTGATCGTCACCCAGAAGTTCTACGAGGGTGCGAAGTACGTCACCGCCGACGTCACCCTCTGGCCCTTCCCGGCCGTCGTGGTGATCAACAAGTCGCAGTGGGACAAGCTCAGCGAGGGTCAGCAGACGATCCTCCAGGACGCCGGAAAGAACCTCGCGAAGAACTCGGTCGAGTCCTTCACGAACCCCGCTCCGGGCGCCACGAACTTCGTCCAGGTGCTCTGCGATGAGGGCATGACCTTCGCATCGGCCGGTGAGGCCAACCGCACCGCGCTCGCGAACGCCGCAGGCCCCGCCCTCGAGGCGCTCAAGAAGGACTCTGAGGAAGCGGGATTCCTCCAGCAGATCCAGGACCTGAAGGCCTCGACGGAGGCTCCGGCCCCCGCCGCGCTTCCCGCCGGATGTAAGACCAGCTAGTCGCTTCTCCATCGTCGGTGGCGCACGACGTCGTGCGCCACCGGCATGATCCGAACCCATGACGAGCGACGTCTTCGACCGCCACATCACAGCCCGCGACCGGCAGGGCTGGATCCGGTGGCTCGAGAGAACGGCCGGTGTGCTCCGCCGCTACTCCGACGCGGTCGCCGACATCACCCGTGTCCTGCTTCTCATCGCCGTCGTCGTCTGCGCCGGCACCGTGGCCGGGACGGTCTTCACGCGCTACGTCCTCGGATTCAGCATCGTCGGCCAGGACGAGATCGCCTCGTACGCCTTCCTCTGGGTGATCTGGCTCGGTGTGAGCCTCGCCGTCCGCGGCAGGGAGGTGACCGTCATCACCGTCCTGCGCGACCGCGGTCCGCGGTGGTGGCGGCTCGCGGTGACGACGTTCTCCGGGATCTCGCTGGCGGTCCTGTTCGCCTACTGCATCTGGTGGTCGACGAAGTACGCCGTCGCCCGCGAGACGGTGAACGGAACGACCGCCCTGCGGTCCATCCCCGCGTTCTACGGCGTCGTGTCCATGACCGTCGGCTACTACTTCATCAGCCTGCACCTGGTCACGCAGGCCATCGAGGGGTTCGTCCGCCTCGTGCACCGCAACCCCGCCTGGCCCCGCGAGATCGCGACCGCCGTGGTCGGGGCGGTCGCCATCGGCGCCGCCGTCTGGCTGGCGGTCTGGGGGACGCTCGCCGTCGGCGGGTCCACGCTCATCGCCCTGGGGATCATCTTCGTCGCCCTCACCCTGGCGGGGAACCCGATCATCTTCATGCTGTCGATCGTCGGGATCATCGCCGTCCACGGCATCTTCGGGCTGGAGTTCTATCCGAGTCCGGACGCCCTCTTCCCGTTCCGCACGACGCAGAGCGCCATGGGGCTCGCCGGCTTCAGCGAGCTGACCGTCGTTCTCATGTTCCTCATCGTCGCCGAGGTCATGAACCACTCGGGCATGAGCGACCGGCTCATCGCGTTCGCCGCCAGTCTGGTCGGCCACCTGCGCGGAGGCATGGCATACGTCTGCCAGATCACGTCCGCGTTCGTCTCCGGCATCTCCGGCTCCGCCCAGGCGGACGCCGCGATCATGACGCCGCTCCTCGTCCCGGCCATGGAGAAGGAGGGCTATCCCAAGGACGTCGCCGCCGCCGTCGTCGCGGGCGCGTCCATCAAGGGGCCCATCGGACCGATCTCCGTGATGTTCATCGCCTACGCGACCCTCGTGTACAACGTCGGCATCGCGGACCTCCTCCTGTCGGGCGTCATGGCGGAGATGCTCCTCCTGCTCTTCCAGGCGGCCACGGTGTACGTCGTCGTTCGGCGCCTCGGCGTCCTCGGGAAGCGCAAGTTCGTCGGGATGAAGGTCGTGCGACGCACGGGTCTCGCCGCCCTCCCGGTCGTCCTCGTGCCGGTGATCATCCTTGGAGGCATCCTGCGTGGCGTCTTCACGCCGTCCGAGTCGGGCGCGGCGGCCGCGGCCGTCGCCCTCATCCTCGCCATGTTCTGGTACGCGTCGATCTCGCCGCGGGACATGCCCCGCATCATCACCCTCGCCGGCATCGAGACCGGCATCGTGATGCTCCTCGTCGGCGACTCCTCGATCCTGGCCAAGACACTCCAGAACAACGGTTTCGGACAGACCCTCACCGACTTCCTGACGGGGCTGACCGACAACAAGTACGTCTTCCTGCTTGCGATCAACATCCTCCTGCTTCTGATCGGGATCTTCGTCGAGCCCCTGCCGGCGCTCTTCATCTTCGCGCCGTTCCTCGCCCCGATCGCCGATTCCTTCGGCATCGATCCGACGCACTTCGGGCTCATCGTGGTGTTCAACCTGGTGCTCGGGCTGATCCACCCGCCTGTCGGCCTCGTGCTGTTCCTCGTGTCGAGTCTCTCCAAGGTCCCGGTGGAGCGCCTCTCCATCGTGATCCTCCCGTGGCTGGGGGTCAGCTTCCTCGTCCTCATGCTCGTGACCTACCTGCCGTCGAACGTCGTCCTCATCCTCGTGAACCACACCGGGACGGTCATGAAGCTCGTCGTCCTGGCGGGGATCATCGCCGTCGCGATCTCCTATCTGGTCTACGTGATCCGCAACCGCGGGGCGGCGTCGGGCGTCTGATCCGATCGGGTCCCGGGCGGATCCTCATTGATACGATCCGCCCGCCCGCCATGAGTACGAGCCGACCGACACCGACCGCGTGATCGTCTGCCTGTCCGGCGGGACCGGAGGAGCGAAGATGGTCGACGGACTCGCCCAGGTCGTGGGCCAGCCCGACCTGCACGCGATCGTCAACACCGGCGATGACGGCGACTTCTACGGCCTGCGCGTCTGCCCGGACCTCGACATCTGCACGTACACCCTCGCCGGGGTCGTCGACGAACGCGGCTGGGGCTTCGTCGCCGACACGTTCCGGTTCGTCGAGGGGCTCGCCACCTACGGCCGCGACGCCTGGTTCGGACTGGGCGACCGCGATCTCGCGACCCACATGCACCGCACGCTCTCCCTCGCGGAGGGGAAGCTCATGTCGGAGGTCACCGCCGACATCGCTTCCCGGCTCGGGGTCGCGGCACGGCTGTGGCCGATGTGCGAGGAGCCCGTCCGCACGGTCATCACCACCCCGACCGGCGTCAAGACCTTCCAGGAGTACCTGGTGCGCGACGGTGCGCGCGAGCAGATCACCGACATCCGCCTCGACGGCATCGAGAACGCAACCGCACCCGAGGGGATGATCGACGCGATCGCGGCGGCCGACACCATCGTGATCGCCCCGTCGAGCCCGGTGGTGTCCATCGGGACCATCCTCGACGTCCCCGGTGTCCGCGCCGCCGTCGCCGCCCGCCGGGACCGTGTCGTCGCCGTCAGCCCGATCATCGGCGAGCGCCCCGTGGAGGGACCGGCCGACCGGTTCCTCGCCGGCGTCGGCGTCAACGAGTGCTCCCCGCTCGTCATGGCGACGATGTACGCGGACGTGGCCTCCGCGTTCGTCATCCACGGCTCCGAGACCGCCGAGGTCAGGGACGCCATCGCCGCCCGCGGAATCCGCCCCGTCGTCACGGACATCCTCATGCCGGACCGCGCGCAGCGGGCACGCCTCGCGGGCGAGGTGCTGGAGTCGATGGCGTGACCACCGTCATCGTTCCCGCGAAGCCACTCGAATCGGCCCTCTCACGACTCTCCGGCGTTCTCGACGGCCCCGCTCGCACGGCGATCCAGCAGGCGATGCTCATCGACGTCCTCTGCGCTGCCGGTGATTTCACGGGGACGGTGATGGTGGTCACCTCCGATCCCACCGTCGCCGCGCTGGCCACCGCCTACGGTGCCGAGGTCGTCCGCGAACGGTGCGCCGACGGCATCGACGCCGCCGTCGCGCAGGGGATCGCCGCATCCGGGGCCGAGCGGGTCATCGTGGTCATGGGCGACCTGCCGCTGGCCACCGGGGCGGACCTCGCCGAACTCGAGGCCGCGGCCCCGCGCGTCGGCATCGCCATCGCCCGCTCGGCCGACGGCACGGGCACGAACGCCATGGTCCTGACACCGCCATCGGCCATCCCGACCGCATTCGGACCGGGCTCCCTCGAGCGTCACCGCACCGCCGCGAGCCGGGCGGGGGTCGCCTGCGTCGAGCGGGTGATCGGGGGTCTCGCCCTCGACGTCGACACGCCGCGCGATCTCACGGACCTCATCACCCAGGGATCCGATTCCCACACCATCCGCATCTGCGAGGCGCTCGACCTGCGGGACCGCCTGGCCGCCGAGGCCGCGGGGTGAGGCTCACCGTCGTCCCGGGACTTCCCGAGATCGCACCCGGAGACCCGCTTCCCGACATGCTCGCCGACGCCGTCGCCGCGGCCGGCGGAGCACCGGGCGACATCGTCGTCGTCGCCCAGAAGGTCGTCAGTAAGGCCGAGGGACGACTCGTGCGCCTGACCGACGTCCGGCCCGGGCCGGCCGCGGAGCTCCTGTCGGAGGAGACCGGGCGCGACCCCGTCATGTGCGAGCTCATCCTCTCCGAAAGCCGCCGCATCGTCCGCCGCCGCAACGCGACGCTCATCTGCGAGACCCGCCACGGGTTCATCTGCGCGAACGCCGGCATCGACGCGTCGAACGTCCGGCACGGCCACGTCGTACTGCTTCCGGTCGACCCCGATCGCAGCGCCCGCCACCTCCAGTCGGCGATCTCCGCGCGCGTCGGCGGCCGCGTCGGAGTCGTCGTCACGGACACTCACGGCCGCGCCTTCCGGCGGGGGATCATCAACGTGGCCATCGGGGTCGCGGGCTTCCGTCCGGTCGTCGACCACCGGGGTGGGTTCGACCGCGAAGGTCGTATGCTGATCGCAACCGAGCAGGCGCTCGCCGACGAACTGGCGGCGGCAGGAGGAATCTTGATGGACAAAGGTGGGGGACTCCCCGTGGTGATCATCTCCGGAGTCGAGACCTCCCCGGCCCCGGGCGGGGTGGGAGCACTCCTCCGCTCGGCGACCCACGACCTCTTCCGCGGCGTATGAGCGGGACCGACGTGACAACCCTCGGCCGACCGCTCCGCATCGCCGTCGTCGGTGCCGGCCCCGCCGGGTTCTACGCCATCGAACACCTGACGAAGTCCCACGTCGACGTCGAGGTGGACCTCATCGACCGGCTCGCGACCCCCTACGGACTCGTCCGCGGCGGCGTCGCGCCCGACCACCAGAAGATCAAGTCCGTGACGAAGGCCTACGAGCGCATCGCGACGGCACCCGGCGTCCGCTACTACGGGCTCGTGGAGTTCGGAACCCACGTCACCCTCGACGACCTCAAGCGTCACTATGACGTGATCCTGTTCACGGTCGGGGCGCCGCACGACCGGAAGATGGGCATACCGGGCGAGGATCTCGCCGGAAGCCTGTCGGCCACCGACTTCGTCGCCTGGTACAACGGCCACCCCGACTACGCCGATCTGTCGGTCGACCTCTCCGTGGAGTCCGTGGTCGTCGTCGGCGCCGGCAACGTCGCCATCGACGTGGCCCGCATCCTCGTCACCGACCCCGACGAGCTCGCGAAGACCGACATCGCCGACCACGCCCTCGAGGTCCTCCGCGAGAGCCGCGTCCGCCACGTCACCATGCTCGCCCGGCGCGGCCCGGCCCAGGCGGCCTTCACCCCGAAGGAACTCCGTGAGCTCGGAGAGCTCGCCGGCGTCACCTTCGTCGTCGACCCCGCGGCCCTCGAGCTCGACGACGAGACCGCCGCCGGACTCGACGAGGACGCGCGGCGCAACATCGACGCGCTCGCCCCGCTCGTGGGTCGCACGCCGGCCCCCGGCGACAGGGTCCTGGAGTTCCGCTTCCTCGTGTCACCGACCGCGCTCGTCGGCGACGAGCGCGTGGAGGGCGTCGCGATCGTCGAGAACGAGCTCGTGCGCGACGGCGACAGCATGCGTCCACGTCCGACAGATCGCACGGAGGTCCTCGACGCCGGACTCGTCCTTCGCGCCGTCGGCTACCGGGGGGCTCCGCTCCAGGGGATCGCATTCGACGATCGCGCCGGGGTCGTCCCGCACGAGGACGGGCGCATCCTCGACGCGCCGGACGGCGTCGCCGTCGCCGGCCTCTACACGGCCGGATGGATCAAGCGCGGCCCCCAGGGGGTCATCGGAACCAACAAGGCGTGTGCCGCGGAGACCGTGCGGACCCTCCTCGACGACATCGCCGCCGGGCACATCGAGCCGGCCCCCGAGCCCTCACCCGACGCGGCGGACGCCCTCTACCGCAGTCGCGTCAAGCGGCCGGTCAGCTGGGAGGACTGGATCCGCATCAACGAGGCGGAGATCGCGCACGGCACCGCCGAGGGACGGCCGCGCCGGAAGTTCGTCGACGTCGAGACGATGCTCTCGATCCTCGACTGAGATGTGGGGAAGGGCGACCGGGAACCCCGGCGCCCTCCCTTGATCAGGCGACCGGCGCCGGCGTGTCGAGACGTCCGTAGGTCGTCGTGCGCTGGACGGGTATGCGTCCGGCATCACGGATGATCTGCTGGAACTCCTCCGGCGTGGCGAGCTGTCCGTGGTTCGCACCCGCCGCGCGGCTGATGTTCTCGTCCATAAGCGTGCCGCCCAGGTCGTTGCAGCCGGCGTTCAGGAGGCGTCCTCCGCCGTCGAGGCCGAGCTTCACCCACGAGGCCTGGATGTTTGGGATGAGCCCGTCGAAGGCGATGCGCCCCACCGCGTGGGCGAGGACGACCTCGTCCCAGGTCGGCCCGGGTCGTGCGCGTCCCTGGAGGTAGATCGGCGCGCCCATGTGCACGAAGGGGAGGGGGACGAACTCGGTGAACCCGCCCGTGCGCCGCTGGATCTGCCGGACGACCTCGAAGTGGTTGGCCCAGGCCGCCGGGGAGTCGATGTGGCCGAACATGAGGGTGTTGTTCGAGCGGAAGCCGAGCTCGTGCGCCGTGATGTGGACCTCCGCCCACTCGGCGGTGCGGATCTTGTCCGGGCACAGGTACAGGCGGACGCGGTCGTCGAGGATCTCGGCGGCCGTCCCCGGAAGCGTGCCGAGACCGGCGTCGCGCAGCCGCAGCAGGAGATCACGGACCGACACCCCGGCCGTTTGCGCGCCCTGCCAGACCTCGAGCGCGGTGAACCCGTGCACGTGCATCGACGGCAGACGGTCCTTGATGGCCTGGCACACCGAGACGTAGAAGTCCCCGGTGAAGTCCGGGTGGATTCCGCCCTGCAGGCAGACCTCCGTCGCGCCGCGGTCGGCGGCCTCGACGGCGCGCTCGACGACCTCCTCGATCGGGACGAGGTAGGGCGCGCCGCGCAGGTTCAGGCTCTTCGGCCCCTTCGAGAAGCCGCAGAACCCGCAACGGAAGTAGCAGAGGTTCGTGTAGTTGATGTTGCGGTTGATGACATAGGTGACCTCGTCGCCACAGGTCCGCTCCCGAAGCGTGTCGGCCACCTTCGCGATGTGCTCGACCTCGTCGCCGCGTGCGCGGAAGAGGCGCTCGACCTCGTCGCGCGTCGGGGGGATCCCGTCGAGCGAGCGGTCGAGGATCGTGGCGAGGTCCGGCGGGGGAGGGGCGAACGGGCGGTCGGCCCACGCCGCGTCGGAGTACGCGATCGAGAGCCGACGTGGCGGCACCGGCGGGGCCATGTCGACACCGGGTGCCCAGCCGTGCGTCGGCCGGCGGAACCCGGACGCGTCGATCTGGTCCAGGTAGACCTTGAGCACCGGACGCGAGAGGCGCTCCCGCGCGAGGTCGATGTCGAGGAACGGCGGCAGGGCCCCGCGCTCCACGAGGACGTCGGGGACGATCCGGTCGCGGAGCTCCGCGACGGCCGCGTCGTCCCAGTCGGTGACGACCACGTCGTCGATCCCGAGGGCGATCGCGTCGACCGCGGCGGCGACGTCGTCGACCTCGATCTGGGTGCGCGTCTCGCACGCGGGGAGCGAGCAGAGCGACACGGCCTCGCTGATGCGCGTGATGTCGGTGCGCAGGTATGCGACGCCGGTGCGCGAGAGGACATCGAGGGTGTCGGCGCGGGAGGAGGTGTGGCGCACCACGATCCGCCAGGGCTCACGGCCGTCCGCGATAAGGCCCGGTGCGTCGGCGGCGTCGACCACGGTCACGGCGACCGACGTCGGACCGGCGGCGGTCTCGACAGGTAGGAGACCGGCCGAGAGGACGGTGGCGAGGTCGGCGTCGGTGAAGCCCGCGGCCTCCGTGCAGGTGGCGGGCGCCGCGGCGCCGCGGCGCAGGATGGTGACGGTGCGGCTCATACGGCGGCTCCGGCCACGGGATAGCCCATGGCATCGGTCATCGTCCGCACGCGCTCGCGGATCTCGGGTGCCACCCATTCGTCGCGGTGCACGTACTCCGGATAGATCGTGAGACGCTCGCGAAGCTCATAGCCCGCGTCGGCGCACAGCTGTGAGATCTGGTCGAGCTCCGGCCACGGCGCCTCCGGGTTGATGAAGTCCGGGGTGAGGGGGGAGATGCCGCCCCAGTCGTTGATGCCGGCGACGAGCAGCGGCCCGTAGTCGGCGGACAGGTTCGGCGGCGCCTGGATGTTCATCTCCGGTCCCATGACGATGCGGGTGATCGCGCACGCGCTCATGAGGTCGATGAGGCCCGGCTCGCCCGCCTCCGCCATGGGCGTGTCCGGCTTGCTGCGGAAGTTCTGGACGATGATCTCCTGGATGTGCCCGTAGCGATCGTGGAGGTCCCGCAGTGCGAAGATCGCGTCGATGCGCTCGCTCGTGGTCTCGCCGATGCCGATGAGGATGCCGCTCGTGAACGGGATCCGGAGCTCCCCGGCCTTGCGGATCATCGCGAGGCGCGTCGCGGGTTTCTTGTCCGGTGCGTGCTCGTGCGGACCGCCCGGGCCGCAAAGCCGGGCCGCCGTCGTCTCGAGCATGATCCCCTGGCTCGGCGCCACCTCGCGCAGCTCGGCGAGCTCTCGGCGCGACAGGACGCCGGCGTTGGGGTGGGGGAGCAGTCCGGTCTCCTCGATGACCCGCCGGCACATGTCCACGAGATATGCGTGCGTGGAGGAGTACCCCCACCGCTTGAGGAGCGCCCGGTACCCGGGCCAGCGCGCCTCCGGCCGGTCGCCGAGGCAGAAGAGCGCCTCCTTGCAGCCCTGCTTCGCTCCGTCGGCGCAGACCTCGAGGACCTCGTCGGGGCCCATGGTGTGGGCCGCGATGGCGTCCTCGTCCTGCGCGAAGGTGCAGTAGCTGCACACGTCGCGGCAGAGGTTCGTCAGCGGGATGAAGACCTTCGGCGAGTACGTCACCCACGGCCCGTGGCCACGGTCGCGGATCGCGGCCGCGACGGCCCACAGGGCCGGGTGTTCGGCCCCGCGCACGTCGGCGAGGACCTCCGCCTCGGCACGCTCGATGCGCTCACCGTCGAGCGCGCGCTCGAGCACGTCGCGAAGCGCGGGACGGGTCGCCTGGAGCGCGAATGTCGGTGCCGTGCTCACCCGGGCTCGGGCCCCTCTCCGCCGCGGAACTTCCGCCAGTCGGGCTTGCGCTTCTCCTGGAAGGACGCGATGCCCTCCTTCGGCTCCTCGCCGTACGCGTGGTTGAGCGCGACGAGCTCGATCCCGTGCTGGACGGCCGAGTAGAGCTGGTCGGTGGCCGTGTTCATGGCGATCTTCGCGAGACGCAGGCCGACCGGGGAGCGCTGGAGGATCTGCTCGCACCAGCGGTCGACCTCGGCGTCGAGCTCGTCGTCCGGGACGACCTTGTTGACGAGGCCCATGGCCTCGGCCTCGTGCGCCGTGTACTGGCGGGTGAGATAGAGGATCTCCCGGGCCTTCTTCTCGCCGACGACGGCGGGCATGAGCTGACAGCCCCACCAGAGCGGCGCGGAGCCGATCTTCGGGCCGGCCTGGCCGAAGCGTCCGGACTCACCGCTGATGGTGAGATCGCAGAGGACGTTCAGCTCGTTGCCACCGCCGATGCAGTAGCCGCGGACCTTGAGGATGATGGGCTTGCCGTTGTTGCGGATGGCCACGGCCAGACGGTCGTGGAGGTGGTGGAGGTGGCGCTTCTCGTGGATCGTCCGCGTGGGATCGCGGACGTCGCCGCCCACGCAGAACGCCTTTTCCCCCGCACCGGTGAAGACGATGACGCCCACACGCTCGTCGTCCGCGGCGGCCTCGAAGGCCTCGGCGAGTTCCGCGACCGTCTGGACCCGGAAGGCGTTCAGGCGATCCGGCCGGTTGATCGTGATCGTCGCGCGACCGTCGGCAACGTCGTAGAGGACATCTTCGAACTCCATAGCACCCCACCTTCGTTTGTGACCGCACAAGCGTCGCTCGGATGTGAACGGTTCGTCTTCGACCCGTGAACCAATCTTCGCATATGCCGCCCCCGCGGCGACATGCCTGAGCGTTTTGCAATGTGAAACGCTGACTCACATCGTGCGGCCGGTTATTGCAACTCCAAATACCGAGGTGGTACGAATTGATTTGTTCCAAACGGAACAAGACGCCAGTCCACGATGCGAAACACCATGACGACCCCAGTGACTATGGACACGACCGACGATTCGTCAGCCGATGCGGGCAAGTACCGCATCCAGGCGATCGAGCGCGCCGTCGCCATCCTCAGCGCGTTCAGCGCCGAGGAGCCGGAACTGGGTGTGAGCGATCTCGCCGCACGGCTGGGTCTTCACAAGTCCACGGTCCACCGCTTCGTCGTGAACCTCGAAGCGGCCGGCTTCCTCGAGCGTGCACGTGCCACCGCGCGCTATCGGCTTGGGCTTCGTATCTTCGAGCTGGGCGGTCTGGTCCTCAAGCAGATGAACCTCTGGGAGGAGGCGCTGCCCTACCTGGAATGGCTCGTCGCCGAAAGCGGCGAGACCGGACACCTCGCGGTGTTCGCGGGTGGGGAGGCCGTCTACATCGAGAAGGTCGAGGCACGACGGTCGCTTCGCATCCCGTCCGCCATCGGACGCGGATACCCGGCCCACGCAACCAGCCTGGGCAAGGTCCTCCTGGCGCATCTCGAGGATGCCTCCGCGGTTGACGACCTCGTCGCCGAACGCGGTCTCGCGAAGCTCGCACCGAACACGATCACCGATCCGGATCGTCTTCGCGTCGAGCTCCATTCGGTTCGCGACCGCGGCTATGCGGTCGACGACGAGGAGTACGAGGAGGGCCTCAGGTGCATCGGCGCTCCCATCGTTGGACACACCGGCCAGGTCGTTGCCGCCATCGGCATGGGCGGACCGGTGACTCGTGTGACGCCGGAGCGCGTCGACGAGCTCGGATCGCTTGTCATGGAGGCCGCGGAAGGCCTGTCACGACGGATGGGCGCAGGTCAGTCGGGTGCGTACGCACCCACCGAGCTGCGTGTCCGAACCCAAGAACACGGTTTCAATCACGACAATCCGAAGGAACGGTGAACCCCCAATGAGCGACTACCAGCCACGGCTGTCGTCACGTACATCGCACTTCGTTCTCCCCAAGCAGTGGGCATCGATGCGTAAAGCCGAGGCACTGGAGAGGGAGACGGGGAAGAAGGTCATCCATTTTGAGAAGGGTGACTTCCAGGGCGATGAGTTCTATCCCGCGAAGCACATCTACGAGGCGGCCGCCAATGCCGTCCACGAAGGACATGTGCGCTACGTCCCGGGCCCCGGTCTCCCCGAGCTTCGCGACGCGATCGCGGAGGAGGCCACCAAGCGCGGTCGTCCGACCAAGCGCGAAGAGGTCCTCGTAACGATGGGCGCCAAGCACGCCCTCACCCAGTCGCTCCTGACCCTCGTGGACCAGGGTGACGAGGTGATCTTCCCGAACCCCGGTTACCCGCCGGACGAGTTCTGGATCACCTACGCCGGCGGCAAGGTCGTCTACGCACCGCTCGTCGAGCCGAACTTCGGATTCGACCTCGAGGCCCTCGAGGGCCTGATGAACGAGCGCACCAAGCTCCTCATCATCAACTCGCCGCAGCGTCCGAACGGCATGGCCGTCGGACACCTCGCCGAGATCGCCGAGATCTGCAAGCGCAACAACGTCATGGTGCTGACCGACGAGATCTTCAGCCACATGGTCTACGCGCCGTCCGTGCACACGACGATCGCCGCCGAGCCGGGCATGGCCGACCGGTCGATCCTTGTCGACACCTTCTCGAAGACCTACATCATGACCGGCTTCCGTGTCGGCTGGTGCGTGGCCAGCGAGGAGATGATCACCGCGATGGACATCTTCCAGCAGAACTCGGTCACGAACGTCCCGGCGTTCGTGCAGATGGCCGCCCTGGCCGCCATCACCGGACCGCAGGAGCACGTCATCGAGACGACGGCTCGCCTGCAGGCCAAGCGTGACCGCATGGTCGCCGCCCTCAACACGATGGACGGCATCGACTGTGTGGCCCCCGACGGATCGTTCTACGTGTTCCCGGACATCCGCGGCACCGGCATGACCGCCCAGCAGTTCGCCGACTACCTCATTGAGGACTACGGCGTCGGCGTCGTCGCCGGATCCGCGTTCGGTGACCGCGGAGAGGGTCACGTCCGCATCACCTACGCCGCCCCGAACGACGTCATCGACGAGGGTATGGAGCGTATGGCGGAGGCTGTTCGCAACCTCTAGGACCGGACGCATAACGGCGGTATCCGGGAGGGGCGTTCCATGCGGGGCGCCCCTCTCTGCATTTGGGTGCGCCGGTCACCGGCCGGTAGGCTTCGCCGACGCAGGACCCGAATACTCGTACGTACGACGAAGGAGACGATGTGGCAGAAGAGCGTTTGCTGTGGGAAGACCTCAACCCGGGTGACAGCGCCGAGTCGCTGAACCGCACGGTGACCGAGGCTGACGTCGTCAACTTCTGTGGCGTGTCGGGTGACTTCAACTGGTTCCACATCGACGACGTGAAGGCCAAGGAGTCGGTGTTCGGCCAGCGCGTCGCCCACGGGATGCTGGTGACCTCCATCGCGACCGGCCTCCAGGTCGAGAAGATGGAGCCGAAGATCGCGACGGCCGCGTTCGTCGGTCTCAAGGAGTGGGCGTTCCGCGCCCCCGTCTTCATCGGCGACACGATCCGTGTGAAGCGCACCATCGGCGAGAAGAGCGAGCACAAGAACCCCGCCCAGGGCTGGTGCATCTACGAGATCGAGGTCCTCAACCAGGACGACAAGGTCGTTCAGAAGGGTCAGTGGAACATGCTGATCCGTCGTCGCGAGAGCTAGCGCCGAGCGACAGGACGATGGTTGGGTGAGGGGCGCTCCGCGGAGCGCCCCTCGTCATTTCGCGAGATGGTGGTGCGTCACGCTCGGCGCCCGTGTGGGCGCCGGTGACATCACCTCACGTGGGGAGATGATCCCTACGCGCGGCGGGGCGGCATCCCGTTTTCGTCGGCCATCTCCGGGTGCCAGCAGGTGAAGTGGTTCAGGTGCTGGTGGGTGAGCGATCCCGGCGGGTAGTACTCGGCGTAGAAGTCCGGGTCGACGTGCTGCGCCTGGCAGGTGAGCCGCTGGTACATCGGGTCGACGTACACCGGGAAGCGGCCGTAGGTGTCGACGCAGTACTGGCAGTACTTCTTGACGAGCTCCACCGTGTCCTCGTGGGGACGCGGGATGGCCTGAACGACCTTGTCGGGCTCGAGGTAGGGCTTCGGCACGTCGTCGTCGAGCGCCGACCACTTCATGGCCATGAAGGCGTCGACGGCCTCGTGCATGTCGGCGTAGTACGGCGGGCAGAACGCCTCGTAGACGCCGTCACGGCCGACCGGCACCGACGGGCGCCCGTCCTTCGTGTCCTGGAAGCGGAACCCGAGACCCTCCACGTCGCCGCCGCCCATGACGAACCGGGCGAGGTATCCGGTGAACGTCCATCCGCCGAGACCGAGCGCCTGCATCGCGAGGTTCATGTTCTGGCAGATGAAGGCCTGCTCGACGACGAGCATCGACAGGACGCGCTGCTCCAGCTCGAACATCCCCATCTGGCGGACCGGATCGAGGCGGCCGGATGCGAGGGCGTCGTCGAGGCCGGCGGAGCGGCCGCCGTTCTGCTCGTCCACGATGGAGAAGCCGTAGCTCCGTGCCAGGTAGATGAAGAGCAGGTTGATGTACTCGATCGTGGTGTTCGTCACCGGGACGAACAGCGTGGTGCCGGGCTTGTTGGCGTTCCACTGGTTGAAGTCGAAGAGGCCCGGGAGGGTGGTGGGAAGCGGTGCGCGGCCGGGGCTCAGGGTCTTCCGCGCGCGCCGGTACATCTCGACGATCGCCTCGGCCTGTGCCGCCTCGTCCTTGCCCGAGAGGGTCATGACCTCGCCCTGCTCGGGCATGAGGTTGTACATGTCGAGCATGTGGAGGCCGTCGTCGTTCGAGAAGAAGAGCTCGGTGCCGTGGTTGGAGCACGAGGACGGCCAGGTCCGCGTCGTCCACTGCACGAGCGTGCTCATGCCGCGCACCGGGTCGAGATCACCGAGGTTGAGTCCCGTGAGCCCGGTGCCCGCGATGCACAGGAGCGCCTCCTCCAGCTCGGAGAGCGGGATCGGCTCGTAGGCACTCTCGAACTCGATGACGTCGGAGCCGACGGTCATCCCCAGTGCGACGCGGCGGCTCTTGCGGTCGAAGACGGACTGGAAGAACGGATACTGGAGCGCATCGGTGAGCCCCTCGGGGGCTGCCTGGATGAGCTCGTGAGGTGTGAGCTGTGGTGGGGGGTTCATGTGGACGCTCTCCCTGTCGCGGCATGCGTGGTCATACGGACGATACTGCGCGGATCAGGGTGGGGCGAGTCGGCGACATACGCATGCCGCTTCGTGAAACATGGATCGGCTATCGGGCACCCGGCCCAAATGCCGACGGGGCGCCCGAAGGCGCCCCGTCGATTCGTGCGACCGTGTGGTGGCGGGTCCTACTGAAGGAGCTCGCGGGCGATGATCATCTGCTGGATCTCGCTTGTGCCCTCGGTGATCGAGGCGAGCTTGGCGTCGCGGTAGTAGCGCTCGACCGGGTACTCGACGACGTAGCCGTAGCCGCCGTGGATCTGGACGGCCTCCCGGGTGACGTAGTCGGCGACCTCGGCGGAGAAGTACTTCGCCATCGAGGCCTCCTTCACACAGGGCTGGCCCGTGGTGTAGAGCCAGGCGGCCTTGTAGGCGAGCGCCTTGGCGGCCTCGATCTGGGTGGCCATGGTGGCGATCTTGAACTGGATGGCCTGGTGCTTCGCGAGCGGCTTGCCGAAGGTCTCGCGATCCTTGGAGTACTTGATGGCCTCCTCGAGAGCGGCCTCGGCGATGGCGGCCGACTTCACGCCGTGACTGACACGACCGGTGATGAGCGTGGACATGAGGGCACCGAACGCACCCTCCTTACCGCCGAGAAGGGCCTCGTCCGGGACCTCGCAGTCCTCGAAGACGAGCTCCGCCGTGTCGGAGGAGCGGTGGCCCATCTTCTCCAGCTTGCGGGTCACCTCGAAGCCGGGTGTGTCACGGTCGACGATGAAGACGCTGATGCCGGATCCGCGCTTCGACTTGTCGGTGTAGGCGGCGACGATGCAGAAGTCGCAGATGGTGCCGTTGGTGATGAAGTTCTTGCGGCCGTTCAGGATCCATCCCCCGCCCTCCTTCTTCTCGGCGCGCGAGGAGAGGTTGGCGGCGTCCGAGCCGGTGCCGGGCTCGGTGATGGCGTAGGAGCCGATGATCTCGCCGGCGATGGCGCGGGGGAGGTACTTCTCCTTCTGCTCGTCCGTTCCGAACTTCAGGATCGGGAAGCAGGAGAGGTCGGCGTGGGCGTTGATGCTCGCCGTGATCCCCGCGGAGACCTTGGCCATCTCCTCGATGAAGATGCACTCGGTGA
This sequence comes from uncultured Bifidobacteriaceae bacterium, assembly GCA_964531025.1. Taxonomy (GTDB): domain Bacteria; phylum Actinomycetota; class Thermoleophilia; order Miltoncostaeales; family Miltoncostaeaceae; genus CALMEC01. Next base: position 22,961 of record CAZHDY010000006.1, read on the forward strand.
TCTTGTTCTCACCGATTCCACCGTATTCCTCGGGGAAGACGATGCCCAGGAGCCCCAGCTCACCGAGCTTCGGCATGATCTCGACCGGGAACTTCTCGTTCTTCTCGGCCTCTTCGACGAGCGGAAGGATCTCGCTCTGGGCGAACTCGCGCACCATGGCGCGAATCTCTTTCTGTTCGTCGGTGAACTCGAAGTTCAGCACTCTGGCCCCCCTGAGGTTGTCGCTTTCGGGTCTATGGCGAGTGATTCTCTCATGCCGCGGGCACCGGGATAGTCTTCGGCCATGACGGATCTCATGCGACTCGACGGACGCGTCGTCATCGTGACCGGTGCATCGCGCGGTATCGGTGCGGCGGTGTGCCGTGCGGCGGCGGCACTCGGGGCCGGCGTCGTCGGCGTGGCACGATCCGCCGACGACATGCGCGCGGTGCTCGAGGACGTCCCGAACGCCCGCGCCGTCGTGGGCGACGTCGCCGATCCGGAGGTCGCCGAGCGGGCCGTCCGCGAGGCCGGGGAGATCGGTGAGCTGTGGGGGCTCGTGAACAACGCGGGCGTCTCGGCGCCCGGATACCACCCGCTGACGGAGACGCCCGCGGACGAGTGGGAGCCGGTCCTGCGCGTGAACCTCATGGGGGCGGCGGCGTTCGCCCGCGCGGTCGGGTCGCGCCTCGTGGCGGCCGGTCGCGGTGGGCGGATCGTGAACGTGAGCTCGGTGGCCAGCGTGGCGGGCCTTCCGAACATCGGGCCGTACAACGCCACCAAGGCGGCGATGAACGCCATGACCCGGACGCTCGCGGTCGAGCTCGGGCCGTCGGGCGTCACGTGCAACTCGGTCGCCCCGGGGACGATCGCCACGGAGATGGTGGACGAGCTCATGACCCAGAACCCCGCGCTGCGGGAGAAGTTCGTGGCGAAGACGGCGCTCGGCCGGGTCGGGGTCCCCGATGAGGCGGCCTGGCCGATCGTGTTCCTCCTGACCGACGCGGCGGCGTTCATCACGGGGGAGACCATTCTCGTCGACGGCGGCCGTATGGCGTCGGCCTGACATAAGGGGAGGAAGCGATGCGCGTCGTGATCGCCGGCGGCGGGACCGCCGGATGTGTCCTTGCGGCCCGTCTCACGGAGCGGCCGGGGGTGGAGGCGGTCCTGCTCGAGGCCGGACCGCACTACCGTCCCGGCGGCTGGCCGGCCGAGCTCTCCCACGCGCACCGGATCATCAAGGAGACCCACGACTGGGGCTTCTTCGGCCAGGCGGGCGCGTCACCGCGTCTCGTGCACGTGCCGCGCGGCCGCGTCGTCGGGGGATCGTCGATCACGAACGGCGCGATCGCCCTGCGCGGCCTTCCGGAGCACTACGACGAGTGGAATCGTCATGTCGACGGATACGGATGGGACACCTGGCTCCCGTGGTTCTGCGCGATCGAGAACGATCTGCAGTTCGGCGCCGCCGACTATCACGGTGACCACGGTCCGATCCCGGTGAACCGCTACCCGCGCGACGAGTGGTTCGAGCTCTTCGACCGGTTCGCGGACGCGGCCGCCGCCCGCGGGCACGGGTGGGTGGACGACCACAACCGTCCGGGCGCGATCGGGGTGGGGCCGACGCCGTTCAACATGGAGGGCGGCGTCCGAAAGACCCCCGCCGACCGCTATCTCGGCCGCGCCCTCGAGGCGGGGCAGAGGATCCACGTGGAGAGCGGCCTCGTCGTCGATCGCGTCGTGGTCGAGGGCGGTCGTGCGGTGGCCGTCGAGGCGCTCGATTCGTCGGGTGTGCGCCGGCGCTTCGAGGGCGACGAGGTCATCGTCGCCCTCGGCACCTACCAGAGCCCGGCGTGTCTGCTGCGCTCCGGGATCGGCCCGGCGGAGGAGATCCGCCCCCACGGGATCCCCCTGGTCCACGAGCTCCCCGCGGTCGGCCGGGGGATGCAGGACCACCCGAAGGTGAGCTACCGGTTCTGGATCGACACGGACGCCCCGGCGTGGCCCAACCCCTGGATCCAGGTCCTTCTGACGGCGACCGCGGAGGTCGACGGGGAGGAGCGCCTCTTCCAGGTCATGCCCTACGCCGGCGTGCTCGACTCCGGCCACCGCTACAGCGACTGGAACGTCCAGGTCGCCGACGCGCGGGGGCGCAGCGGATCGGTGCGGCTCCAAAGCGCCGATCCGACGGCGCAGCCGGTGCTCTCCATGGGATGGCTCGAGGACGGCGGGGACATGGAGCTCGCGGTCGCGGCCGGCCGGGAGCTCATGGAGATCTCGCGCACCGCGCCGGTCGCGGACGTCGTGCACCCGTGGCCCAACCAGGACTCCCCGGACCATGCGCTGCGCACCGTGGAGACCTTCCACCACGTCGTCGGGACCTGCCGCATCGGCCGTGAGGGCGATCCGGACGCCGTCGTCGATGCCACCGGCCGCGTGTTCGGTCTGGACGGGTTGTCGGTGATCGACGCGTCCGTCATACCGCGTGTGCCCTCGGCCAACACCCACCTCGCGGTGATCGCCCTCGCCGAACGTCTCGCCGCCGGCTTCGGCGATGGTTCCCGGTGACCATCGCGACAGGAATGATCCGAGCCGATCCCTAGCCTGGACCGGATGCGTCGTCGTCGGGGCCTCATCATCATCGCCGGTGTCGCCGCCCTCGTGTTCGCGGTCGTCGGCGGGCGTCTCGCCCTGCGTGTCGCGGCGGCCGGGACGCCGAACGGACTGGGGCTCGCCGCCCTGACCGCGGACGAGCACCGGGTGGCGATCATCTTCGGCGCCGGCCTCTCGCCGGACGGGACCCCGTCCCCGCTTCTCGACGACCGGCTGAAGGCGGGGGAGGAGCTCTACCGTCGCGGCGTCGTCGACCGCCTGCTCATGACCGGTGACAACTCCGTCGTCGAGCACAACGAGCCGAGCGCGATGCGCCGGGCCTCGCTCACCCGCGGCATCCCGTCCGACGTGATCGCCGTCGACTACGGCGGCCGCCGGACCTGGGACTCCTGCAACCGCGCGCGCCAGGTCTTCGGGGTGCGCGACGCGGTCGTCGTGTCGAGCGACTTCCACGCCGCACGCACCGTCGTGACCTGCCGGGCCGCGGGGGTCACCGTGGACGGGGTGGTCGGCGTCTCGACCGGACGCTTCGGCATCGGGGACCGCACGAGCTGGCGGGTGCGGGAGCTCGGCGCCTCGTGGCGAGGCCTCTACGACGCCTGGATCAGCCATCCCGACACACCGGTGAAGGGCGACCCGATCGACATCTACGACCCGGACGACGTGCGCGAGTCGCTCAGCCCCTCCGACCGCGAGACGACGACCCGGACGACGACGAGCACCCCCTGAACCGACAGCCCAAGCGTAATCAGAACACAATTGCGTCTTGCATAAGCTTGGCTGGGACTCCGTAGGCCCCTAGGCACCATACGGCGCGGCCGCTTGAGCGATATCTGCAGCGGCCACGAAGTGCCATGGTCGTCCAGCGAATGGAACGGAGTTCTCTGGGCGCTACCGCGTCGACGTTGCCACCGTCGAAGCCGCCGATGCCCGCTCCGAACAGGTGCTCGCGGCGCAGCTCGCTTCGAACGCCGAACTCACCAACGCCTAAGCGAACGAGACCAGTTCGAAGCGGGCCACCACCCCCGCCGATGAGATCTTCCTTATGTCGCGATCGTGACAGACCAGCGAGACGCAATCCGCGACCAAGGCTCAGCGAAAACGCCGACCCCATCCGTCCCGAGCACCATTCCACGTACTCCTGCATTAGAACCGGACACCGTGTGAACTGTTCCTCCGGAATCACCGCCCTGAGATGCCGGGGTACTAAGATATATGATGTTCGCCCAAGAATAGCCGTTGACCCAGTCATTAAAGGTCACGTTCGTGCTGACTACGTAGTGTCCTTGTGAGCCGGTAGTACGGCCACTCGTATAGTAGTAAAGACCCACCGCGGATGCACCAGCACCCACCTGCTTTACAACAGTACTTGTCGTCTGATTTCCAAAATAGATGTGGGGTGAGAACGTGGTCCCACCAATGAGAGCTTGATCCCAAGTCGGATACGCACTGTTAACGATGGATGCCGGACCAAATCCTCCGTAAGATACCGAAGCACCAATTCCACCGCAGTGGCCAGCAGTCAGCTGCAACATGTTGCCGTTCCCCTGCTTTACAACAGGGCCGGACGAACAAGGAACCGCCCCCACAGTGATGGCCGCACCTCCCAAATGTGGCTGAGGATCGGCGTTGCGCGCAGTCGTCGTAACGGAACGTCCACCCTCGACTCGGATGATGTCCGTGGACGCCTTACGCAAGCGGTCGAGCTTAGACTCAGGTGCACCAGATGTGACGATAATCTGACCAGTTTCTACATCGTAGCGCTGAGAATAGCTAAAGCCTTCTGTTCTCGACATACCAATGTCCTTCACAGTCGCCTCGGCGGCGGCATATTCGGAAATGGTGTATGGAGAGATCTTGATCTTAAGGCCACTGACGCCGGCAGGATCGACACCCTTCGGGAAGAGGGCTACACGCGTTCTTTCACCGTCCAGCCCTACTTCGATTGCGCCCTGGGCGTATGCCTCTCTCTCTTGAGCCAGGTACTGCACCTCGAGCTCTGGCGTAGGGGTTCCAGCACGACCTGCAGATGGATCTCGAAGAGTCGTGTCCGGCTTTGGTGCCGCACCGTTCTGGGGTGTCGCAGCGATTGACACGCTGGCAGCAACTGCTATCGCGAGAGTTGTCGCAATAACACGTGGAGTCCAGCGGCTTGGCCTGAACAAACGCGGCAGGCCCTTTCCGCGGGACTTCTCTACTCGCTTCATCACAATCCCCCTTGTAGGAGAAACGGTTCATACGAGACGACCGTAGTATGGCAGTCTCTGGCGGCCAGGGGAAGTCTGCTTAGGCACTTCTAAGCCGGTCTGGATGAACATAACCACGGTTTGCGTGCAGAGCGATTACGCGGCCGGGTGTGTCCGGCTCACTGCTCAGGGACCGAGCCGGAACGGCGGATAGCGGTCCGTGACGAGCAGGAACGCGTATGCGCCGACGCGGTTCGACCAGCGGAGGACACCCTCGACGTAGGTGAAGAGGGAGCGTGGATAGCGGCCCGTGAACAGGATCGCGAACCACGCGATGACCGTGGCGACGATCGCTCCGATGCCGAGGAAGAACAGGATGATGTAGTGCGGGATCGCGAGGAGCCACTTGACGAGTGGCATCCCGCGACTGAGTTCGCGTTCCGCGTCCGGATACGGGACGTCGAGATGGACCGCCTGCTCCTCGTCGGTCGACGGATAGCGGTCGTCCATGAGCGCGAGGTAGACGGTGACGCGATTGCTGAACCGGGTGAGCTGCAGATTCCAGTCGTACCACCAGCGCGGGTACTTCCTGCGGAAGAGCAGCATGAGCAGGACCGGAAGGAAAAGGACACCGATCCCTCCGGCGGCGTATCTCGCGCTCTCGTTACCCGCCTCGACGGCGAAGCTCCCGCCCTCGAGTGTGGCGAGGAGGATCGCGATCGGGATGATCAGGATGATCCGGAACGCCGTGCTGAGCCGGTCGAGCGGGCGGTCTGGACGGTCGACCGAGAACGTGAGCGGATAGGGGTCGCCGGTCCCGGTCGGGTGTTCCGTTGATCCGGATGTCATGGTGAGCGCCTCTCCGTCGGAGCCGCCGGTGTGACGGTGGGATCATGATAGTCGCCGATCAACGGGCGGCGGCCCAGTCCGTCTGAAACCGTGCCTGAAGCTCCCGCGCCTAAAGCACGGCTTCGGCCTGCGCCCGCTTCACGGCGACCTCACGGTGTGCGTCATCTCGTGGGCCGCCGAGAGACCCGTCGGACTCGTGTCCATGAACAGCCGTCAGAAGACTCCTCGATCAGTGATGGACAGCACGGCCCACGACGGGTCGCCGGAAATGAGATCCGGGTTTGCGTGCATATGACGCGGTCGTGGACACCGGGGAGACATCGGACGGGGGCGGCGAGGAGTCACCGCCGCCCCCGTCGATCCCGATCCGGACGGGTCCCAGTCCTCACCGAATCGAGAAGCGCCGGCCTACTGTTGCGTGCGCGCGAGGGGCTTTCCGAACGGGAGTCCCCGTCCTCCGAGGGAGAGCGACGCGACCGCCATGAAGATGTAGACGCCCACCGCGGCGAATGCGAACACGACGACGCCGGCGGCTTTGTGCATGCCCTCCGAGGTCTTCAGCGTCGCGATGGTCTCGAAGATGAGCGCGATGACGACCAGGAGAAAGAGGAGCGTGTAGATCGAAGGAAGACGGACGCTCGCGAGCATCAGGAAGAAGATGAGGACCGTCCATGAAATGAGGAAGAGCGCGACAGTGCGCTTGACGTCGTCGGCGGGAATCGCGAACCAGTCGTGGGTGAGGCCGAGGACCAGCACCGGGAAGCTCCACCAGAAGCCGAGGAAGATCCCGAACACCGCCGCGACGAACGACTCGCCGTTGCGTGCGGCCCAGATGGTGGCGATGAGAAGGCCGAGCCCGGTCGCGGCCAGGAGGATGGGAAGTGCAGCACCTCCGGCCGCGGCGGGGACGTAGCGCACGAGCGTCAGTCCGAGCGCGATGGAGCCGACGACGAAGATCGGCACACCGAGAAGTTGGGGATCACCTTTACCGTCCATCTACACACTCCCTTCATGAGGTGCCGCCGTCGATAGTGGCGGTTCGTCGCATCCTCACCGCGGCCCGAAGCGGGAGCGCTCCGAAATCGTCCGCCCGTCCCGGCCGCCGCGGCCGGTGGACCGACGGACCGACGGGCTTTGCAGGCGATTTTCGATCTCCGGCGGCATCGTCGCCCCAGACCACCCGAAGGAGTGAGGGCTCACCCGAACGGGCGATGAGCCCATCGCACCCCCACGTAAGTGGACGGACCGGCCGATCGCCCGCAATCACCCGGGTCTTTCCGCCGTGAGACACCCGTGACCCGCCGGACGAGGGCTCGACGGCGTTTGCCCCTCGTCCCGGTCCTGATCGAGGATCCATGCATGCCAGGACCGTCGCCCTCGCGTGAACGTCCGTCCGAGCCGGAGGGCGCGTCCCCGATCCCCGTCGTCGTGGCGGACGACCACCCGGTCGTCGTCTCCGGCGTACGGCAGCTGTTCGCGACGACATCGGGGTTCGCGCTCGTGGGGATGGCGGCGACGGGGGCGGGCGCGGTCGAGGTCTGCGCGGCGACGCGGCCGCGGATCCTCCTCCTCGACCTCCGGCTCCCGGACCTGTCGGCCACCGCCGTCTGCCGGCGGGTGCGCGAGGTGTCCCCGTCGACGATCATCGCCGTCTGGACCGCTCAGCCCGATGCGATGGCTCTTCGCAACTGCCTCCGAGCGGGTGCGGCCGCGTGTCTCATCAAGGACGTCGCCGAGCGCGACCTGCTCGGGCTCCTTCTGCGGGTGGCCACGGGCCGGACCGTCGTGGATCCCCGCATGGCCGGGCATCTCGTCACCGTCCCGGACGGCGACGTCCTGTCACCCAGGGAACGCGAGGTGCTCATGCTCGTGGCGCGCGGGCTCACCACGCCGCGGATCGCCGAGCACATGGGCATCTCCGCCAACACCGTCAAGACCCACCGGCGCTCCCTGCTGATGAAGCTGGGCGCGCGCAATCGCGTGGAGGCCCTGATGACCGCAGAGGACTACGGCCTGCTCCGGGACGACGCCCCGTGAGGCCGCGTGCCCCGGGCCGTCAGTCCCCCGACGCCGCCGCGTACTCCTCGTCGCTCACGAGCCCGCCCCACGAGACGTGGCTTCCGGCGTCGTCGGTCTCGTGCATCGCGATGTGGCTCATGAAGCGCGTGGGTGCCGCACCGTGCCAGTGCTCCTCACCCGGTTCGAAGTAGACGCGCTCACCGGCCCGGATCTCCTCGATCTCGCCGCCGCGCCGCTGGCACCAGCAGACACCGTCGGTCACGTAGATCGTCTGGCCGAGGGGATGGGTGTGCCACGCGGTCCGGGCGCCGGGCGCGAAGTGCACGACGACCGCCCGCAGCCGGGACGGCGGGGTCGGCACGATGATCGTGTCGACGTGGACGTCTCCGGTGAAGTAGTCCGCGGGTGCCCGCGTCGTGTCGCCGTCGCCGCGTGTGATGTCCATCTCCGAGACCCCCGTGCCTGTGGGACAGTGTGCGGGCCAAGTCTGCCAGCCACCGGTCACGGTCGCGGACATCCGGCGGCCCGCAGCGGCGAGCCTGGCCGGAGATCGCACGCACCACGGGCTCGTGGTGCGGAGCATGTACATCGCTATCCGGCGGAGTCTCCACCTGGCCGACGCGCGGTGACGCGGGCATCGATCTGCCCGGGGCCGACGTGATCCCGGTGGATGGAGACGACCTCGAGGCCGTGGTCGGCGAGGATCCGCCGGACGACCGGCTCGGCGACGGCCACCATCCGGATCGGGTTGAGCCCGAACCGCCGGTAGAGCGTGTCCGAGGGGAGACCGAGGGATCGGCCGACCCGATAGGCACGGCGGCGAAGTTGCAGCCTCCGGCGCCAGCCGAGGACCACCGGAAGCTGGACGTGCAGCACGCCGCCCTCTGCGACGGTGTCGGCGAGCTCACCGATGAGTCGCCGCGCCGCGGCCGGGGATGGCTGGTGCTGGATGACGAGGCACGACCAGACCAGATCGAACCGCCCCGGCGCGAGCGATGGTGAGTCGCCGACGAGGTACTCCACCTGTCCGTCGTCCGGCGTCGCGTCGCGGGCACGGTCGACCATCGCGGGTGAGTGGTCCATGCCGACGACGGTGTCGAAGCCGGCGGCCATGGCCTGGGTGATGCGCCCGACACCGCAGCCGAAGTCGAGCGCCCGGCGCCGCGTCAGCGGGACGTCCTCCTCCCGTAGGAGTCGCTCGAGCCCGGCGAGCTCCCGTCCGCCGGATCCGTAGAAGGCGTCCGTCTCCCCCTCCCACCCGCCGCCCCGATGGGCCGGGTCGGACAGGACCGCCCAGAGGGGATCGGTGGCGGCGAGCTCCTCCCAGTCACGACGATGTCGGTCCGCCATGCCCATCGGTCAGTCCGCCGTCTCCGGGCTCTCGCGCACCGAGCCGAAGGCGTCGTCGTGCACGAGCGTCTGCCACGGACGGAAGTTGCGGAGCGCCGGAGGACGCCCCTTCGGGAACTCCGTGGGATATCCGACCGGGGTGAGGACGACGGGCTCGACCTCCTCCGGGATCTCGAGCAGGTCACGCAGCGTCTCCAGCTCGAACCGCCAGAACGCCGTCGTCGGACACGTTCCGAGGCCGTGACTGCGGGCGGCGAGCATCAGGTTCTGGGTGGCGAACGCCACGGAGAGGAGGTCGTCGGTGTGTCCTCCCTCCTCCATGCCGGCGGGGTAGGGACGCCGCGGGACGATGAGCGCGAGCACCCACACCGGGACGTGGTGGTAGCTCGCGAGGATTTCGTTCGCGTAGTCGCGTCCCCAGGCGGCGTGCTCCTCGTCGCTCGTGCCCTCCTTCCGCGGGCGCATCGTGGCGAAGTAGCGGCCGGCGCCCGCGATCACGAGATCGGCCAGCGCGCGCCGCTTCTCGGCGTCGCGGATGACGAGGAGGCTCCAGGCCTGTGCACCGCTTCCGGTCGGTGCGGCGAGCGCCAGCCGGAGCACGGAGTCGAGGACGTCCTCCGGCACCGGTGCGTCCGTGTAGTTGCGTACCGCCCGCCGCTTGCGAATGGCCTCGTCGACGTTCATGCCGATCCTTTCGTTGGGTCCCCTGCCGGCGTTCAGCCTAGCCGTGCACCGGCGGGTGTAGACTCGCCGCCACGACAACCTGCTCGGGGGGCCTACCACGGCTGAGATCCCACTTCGGGACCACTCGAGAACCTGAACTCGGTAATGCGAGCGCTAGGGAAGCGGGATTCAATTGATCATGCAGATTCACGTGCTGCCCGACCCCGTCGGGACGCCGGACGACACGTACCGGTACGTCGACCGGGCGATCGCGGAGATCGCCCGGTCGGGGCTCACCTATGAGGTCGGGGCGCTCGGCACGACCGTGGAGGGTCCCGCCGACGCCGTCTGGGACCTCGCCCGACGCGTCCACGACGCGACGAAGGACGAGACGACACGCCGGGTCATGACGCTCATCAAGGTCTACGAGCAGCCCGACGGTGACACGTCCATGACGGCGCTGACCGCCCCGCATCGCCCGACGGGCGCGTGAACACCCCGGACACCCCTGTGAGGACCGTCCCCGTCGAGGCGTCCCGGCGGCCGGGGGCGCGCGCCGCCCACGCAGCGGGACGCGCGCTCCACACCGTGTGGCCGGCGGCCGTCCTCGCCATCTGTGTCATCGCCCTCTGGGAGATCCTCGTGCGGGCCTACGACGTCGACCCGGCCGTCTTCCCGAGCGCGTCGGCCGTCGCCCGGGCGCTCACCGCACAGTTCTCCACGATCATGGGACACGTCGGGACGACCCTGGCCGAGACCGGCATCGGCCTTCTCATCGGCGCCGTCCTCGGGATCGCCGTCGCCTGCGTCATCTCCGCCTGGGACCTCGCGCGCCGCGCCGTCGAGCCGTTTCTCGTCGTGCTCCAGACGATCCCGCCGGTCGTCCTCGCACCCCTTCTCGTGCTCGCGCTCGGATATGGGTGGGCGCCGCGGATCGTCGTCGTCGTGGGGGTCGTGTTCTTCCCCGTGGCGATCGCGACGGCGGGTGCGCTCCGCGGCGTCGACCCGGTCAGGATCGATCTCGTCCGCTCCCTCGGCGCGTCCCGCACCCGCGTGCTGCGCACGGTCACATTGCCGGAGGCGGTGCCCGCCATCTTCGACGGACTCCGCATCAGTGCGGCGTACGCCGTCGGGGCCGCCGCCGTGGCCGAGCAGTTCGGCGGCGCGAAGGCCGGCATCGGCCTCTTCATCTCGCGGTCCCAACGGAGCTTCCGCCCCGACCAGGTCCTCGCCGGGGTCGTCGTGATCGCCGTCCTCTCGATCCTCGTGTACGGGCTCGTGAGCCTCCTCGCCACCTGGGCGACGCCATGGACCCGCCGTCCCACCCCGACCTCGACGTCCATCGCCTGATCCCCGGAGATCCATGACACGCCTCGCCCGCCGTGCCCCCCTCCTCGTCCTCCTTCTCGTCGGTGCGCTCCTCACCGGATGCGGCGGGGGATCCTCGTCCTCGGACGAGCCCACCAGGATCGTCGTCGCGCTGGACTGGACGCCGAACACGAACCACTCCGGCGTGTACCTCGCCCGGAAGGAGGGCCTCTACGCCGACGCCGGCCTCGACGTCGAGATCGTGGAGCCGGATCCGTCCGGGGCGATCGCGCAGCTCGCGGCGGGCAACGCGGACTTCGCGTTCTCGTACGCGGAGCAGATGATCCCGGCCCGCGCCGACGGGTCCCGGGTCGTCTCGATCGCGTCGGTCCTGCGGACGAACACGAGCTCGCTCGTGGCGCCCGCCGATCGCGGCATCCGCCGTCCGCGGGATCTCGAGGGAAAGACCTACGGCACCTACGGCGGGGCCATCGAACGGCCCCTGGTCGAGGCGCTCGTGCGCTGCGACGGTGGCGACCCGTCGACCATCCGGTTCGTGGACGTCGGCAACGTCGACTACGCCGTCGGCTTCCGGCGTCGGCAGTTCGACTTCACCTGGGTGTACGACGGGTGGGACGTCATCCGCATGCGCGACGTCGAGAAGATGCCGATCACGACGATCCCGTTCCGCGATCACCTGTCCTGCATCCCGGACTGGTACACCCCCGTCATCGCCACCACCGACCGGGCGGTCACCGGCGACCGCGACACCGTCAAACGGTTCCTCGCCGCCACGGCCGAGGGCTACGAGCGCGCGGCGAAGGACCCCGACGCGGCGGTCGCGGCCATCACGGACGCGGTCCCCGAATCCGACGCGGCGCTCCTCAAGCCGTCGGCGGCGTTCCTCGCGGACTACCTCACCGACTCACGCGGCGGCTGGGGCTATCAGGAGCCCGCGGTCTGGGCCGACTTCAACGCGTTCCTCGCCACGTCGGATCTCCCCCACCTCGATGACGTGACCGCCGTGTACACGAACGATCTCCTTCCGGATGGCCCATGACCGCTGAGGTCTCGGTCACCGGGCTCACCCATCGTTTCGGTGATCTCCCCGTCCTCGAGCACCTCGACCTTCAGGTCGGGCCACGCGAGGCCGTCGCCGTCGTCGGTCCCTCCGGATGCGGGAAGTCGACGCTTCTTCGGGTGCTCGCCGGACTCGTGACACCGACGAGCGGGCACGTCGCGATCGACGGGACCGACGTCGCGGGACGACCGGGGCACGCCGCATACATGCCGCAGTCCGACGCGCTCCTGCCCTGGAGACGCGCCCTCGACAACGCGACCCTCGGCGCCGAGATCGCCGGCGACGACCGCCGGGACGCCCGGCGGCGCGCCGAGGAGCTCTTCTCACGGTTCGGGCTGTCGGGTTTCGAACGCGCGTGGCCCGCCGAGCTGTCCGGGGGGATGCGCCAACGCGTGGCGTTCCTCCGGACGATCCTGACCGGGCGCGGGGTGCTCCTTCTCGACGAGCCGTTCGGTGCCCTCGACGCCATCACCCGCGCGGATCTCCACACCTGGTTCGGTGACCTCCTGTCCGAGGAGCCGCGCACGCTGCTCCTCGTCACCCATGACATCGACGATGCGCTCCGGCTCGCCGACCGCATCCTTGTCCTGTCCCACCGGCCGGGACGCGCCGTCGCCACGGTGGGGGTGCCGGGCGGACGTCCCCGCGGTGCGCTGCGTCTCCTCGATGCCGACGTGGCCGCGGTGAAGCGCCGGGTTCTCACCGCACTGGGCGGCGAATCTGTGAATCACCCGGGAGGCGAATCGACCCCGGACAACGGCCGCCGCGCCGACTAGAGTTCCGGATGTGTCGACTGCGGCGTACAGCTGGGAGTTCACCGTGCTTCGCAGACCGGACGGAGCTGGGAAGGCTCGCGTCGCCGGGCGAATACTCGTCGAGGCGCCCAGCGCCGACGACGCGAAGCGCAAGGCGCTCGAGGAGCTCGCCAGCCGTGCGGAGGAGGAGGCCGGTCGCTGGTCGCTCGGCGTCCTGCGTCCGCTCACCCCCAAGGCCCCGGGCACGGCGCTCTTCCGGGTGACCTTCGCGATCTGGGTCGCCCAGGCGGACGAGTTCGTCCGCCACGACGTCCACGAGCTCGATGTGTGGGCCGAGGACGCGAACGCCGCACGGCGTATCGCCCAGCAGGAGATCCAGTCCAACCCGGACTACGTACCGGCCTGGCGCATCCGCGAGGTCGCCCCCGTTCACGCCCGACGCCGCGGACGACGCCGATGAATGAGCCCTCCACCTGTCCCCTCATCATCGACGGTGAGGACGCCGCCGGAGGCGACGCGCCGATGGACGTCGTCGCGCCACGCGACGACGCCCTGCTCGCCCGGATGGACTCCGCGGACCCCGGGGACGTCGACCGGGCGGTGCAGGCCGCACACCGCGCGCTTGAGGACTGGCGCCGGACCCCGCCGCTTCAGCGCGCGGAGCTCATCCGGCGGTACGCACTCGAGCTCGACCGGATCGCCCCGGAGGTCGCGTCCGCCGTGGCCGGTGAGGTCGGCAAGCCCCTCGCGGAGGCGGAGGCCGAGGTCGCACGCGCCTTCGAGGTGACCCACTACTTCGCCGCCGAGGCGGCGCGCATCTGGAATCACCATCTTCCCGCCGACTCCATCACCACGGGGAGCACCGTCCGCCCGGAGCCGGTCGGCGTGGTCGCGGCCATCACACCGTGGAACTTCCCGGTGGCCCTCGTCATGTGGAAGCTCGCGCCCGCGCTCGCCGCCGGATGCACCGTCGTCGTGAAGCCCGCCCAGGAGGCACCGCTCGCGGCCTGGCTTGTCGTCGACGCGGCCCGCCGTGCCGGTCTTCCCCCCGGGGTGGTCAACATCGTCACCGGTGACGGCCCGGCCATCGGCGAGGCGCTCGCGACCCACCCGAAGGTCGCGAAGGTCGCGTTCACCGGGTCACGTCGCGTCGCGGAGACCATCGCCGGCTGGACGGCGCCCCGTCTCAAGCATCTCACCCTCGAACTCGGCGGCCATGGCGCCCTCGTGGTGCTGGACGACGCGGACCTCGACGTCGCGGTCGACGTCGCGGCCGTCCAGGGATACGTGAACACCGGGCAGGCCTGCTATTCCGTCAACCGCGTCCTTCTGACCCCCTCGACCTACGGTCCGTTCCTCGAGCGCTTCCGCGAGCGCTTCGCACAGGTGCCCGCCGGCGTGATGACCACCGACCGGGGACGGGACCGCCACCTCGCCTTCCTCGATGACGCCCGCGCCCACGGCGCACATGTCGAGGGCGGTGAGATCACCGACGGCCGCTGGGTCCATCCGGCGCTCATCACCGGTGCGGGCCCCGGGTCGCGGATCGCCGACGACGAGCCCTTCACCCCCATGGTGGCGATCATGGAGGTCGCGGACCGGGCGGCCCAGATCGCCGAGACCAACCGGCCGGACTTCGGCCTCGTGAACTACCTCTGCGGCACCGACCACCGGACGCTCATGGAGACCGCGGCGGCGCTCCGCTCCGGGACGGTGGCCATCAACGGATGGCGGGTCGTCGTCCCGCACGCCCCGTACGGGGGATGGCGCGGATCGGGACTCGGCACCGAGCTCGGCCGTCCCGGGCTCGAGGCCTTCATGCGGTATCAGCACCTTCGGGTGCTCTCGTAGCCCGGTGCACCCGACGGGCATAGACCAGCTGCTCGACCTTCGGGCGGGCGCCGAACATCCCGCTCTCCCCCACCCCGCCGACCACGAAGTGCGGGTCCTGGTAGAGGGGGTTGTCGTTCACGATGACCCGGCCGGCGCGCAGGCGCGAGACGATCGCCTCGCCGTCACCGAACACGCTGGCACCGAGGCCGTGTGCGTCACCGTTGGCGAGCTCGAGGGCGTCCTCGGCATCGGCGGCGAGCATCAGCCCGCGAAGCGGCGCGAAGCTCTCCTCGCTCCAGAGGATCGTGGAGGCCGCGGCGCGCGGCAGCAGGACCACGGTCGGCGTGAAGAAGGGACCCTGCTCGCCGCGGCCCGCGATGATCTCGCCTCCGAGCGTGAGCGCCTCCGCGAGGGCCGTGCGGGCGCGACCGAGGCCGGGGCCGCCGTTCATGGGTGCGACGTCCGTGTCCTCGCGGGACGGGTCCCCGACACGGAGGCGTTCGACCGCCTCGGTGAGAAGCGGCCGGAACTCCGGCCAGATCCGGGATTCCACGATGAGGCGCTTGGCCGCCATGCACAGCTGCCCGGCGTTGGTGAACGCACCGACGGCGATGGCCTCCGCCGCCGCCTCGAGGTCGGCGCCGGCGAGGACGATGGCGGGATCGTTGCCGGAGGCCTCCGGGATGTACGGCCGCATCGGCGCGCCGTCCAGGTAGGCGGCCGCGATGGCCGCCATCTGCCGCTTGCACGTGGCGGTGGAGCCGTGCGTCACGACCGCGTTCACCCCCGGGTGGGCGACGAGCGTCTCCGCCTCCTGCGGCGGGAGGTCGCACACCTGTACCGAGTGGACGGGCCAGCCCGTCGCGATCGTCTCGACGACGAGCCGGCTCGTCGCCTGCGTCCGCCGACTGGGCCGGGAGATGACCGTGTTGCCGCCGGCGAGCGCACTCGCGACGACGACCGTCGGAACCCAGATCGGCGAGTTCGCCGCGTGCCAGCCGAACACCACCCCGTACGGGGCCCATTCCAGGGTCGTCATCCCGGACACGGCGGGCACCTCGACCGGACGGATCCGTTCGCAGAAGTCGGGCAGGGCGTCGATGAGCGTGAGCGCCGAGTCGAGTTCACGGCGGGCGAAGCGCACGGTCCGTCCGGTCTCGCGCACCGCCTCGTCGACGATGAGGCGTGCGTTGTCGCTCAGCGCATCCCGGGAGTCGGCGAGCAGCTCGAGGCGACGCGACAGCGGGAGCCGCTCCACCTCGGGCTGGGCGAGGGCCGCCTGGTCCACCAGTTCGGCCGGACGTATCGGGGTCGTCACGACGCCTGAGTCTACCCGCACCCCGCGCGGGCGAATGGTGGTCGCGCCGACGCCCGTCCTCGTCCGATCCTTCGGTGCCCTCATCCCGCTCCAACCGGTCCGGTGGACCGCCGGCGGCCTCGTCTGCGCCCCGGATCTCGCCCCCGAGCCGGTCTGGGACTGCCCGCTGCCCATGCGGGCCGTCCCCCGTCCCGCGCTCGTCGCCGACCGCCCCGCCCGGCTGCTCGCCGGCTGGTACCACCGCAGCGACGTGCACGCACCGGCGCCGGCCGGATTCCCGGAGCTCGTCCAGCCGCCCGGCGAGGGCTTCGGGATGGCCGACCATCCGACCACCGGGATGTGCCTCGCGGCGATCTGGGACCTGCCCGACACGGACGCCCTCGACATCGGGTGCGGAGCCGGCCTCCTGACCCTGGCGTGGTGCCAGGCGAAGCGCGGCCGCGCGAGCGGATTCGACGCCGACCCCCATGCGATCGCCCACGCGCGGCGGTCGGCCGCGCTCCACGGCCTGGACGGCGAGGCGCTCTTCACGACGGGGCGCATCGAGGCGCTCACCGGCGCCGACCTCACGGGTCGCACCCTCCTCGTGAACCTCCCTCCCGTGGCCCACGACGTCCTCGCCACCCGCCTCGAGGGGAGCGCGCCGCGTGCGGCCGTGCTGTCCGGGTTCACGGCCCGCGATCGTGACCGGGTGCTCGATCCGTACCGTCGCCTGGGCCTTCGCCGCGTGCGCGTCATGCGCCGCGGCCGGTACGAGTGCCACGTCCTCGTGGACGGCGGGTCGTCGTGATGGGCCGTGTCTGGAGGGCGTTCACCGTCCTCATCCTCTTTGCGATCGGCACGAGCCTCATCACCCCGCTCATCCCGATCTACAAGGCCGAGCTCGGCTTCAACGACACCGTCGTCACCCTCTTCCTCGTCGCGTACGTGGCGGCGCTCGTCCCGTCGATGCTGACGATGGGGCAGCTCTCGGACCGCATCGGCAGGCGCGGGGTGCTTCTCACCGCGCTCGTCGTGATCGCCGCCGCACAGATCCTGCTCGCGACCCAGCCTCCGCTGTGGGCGATCCTCGTCGCCCGCGCCCTCCAGGGATTCGCGACCGGAGCGTTCTTCGGAACCTGCAGCGCCTTCCTCGTCGAGCTCGCCCCGACGAACCGGCGAGCCGCCATGTCCGTGCTGGCGAGCATCTCCGTACGCGCCGGCCTGGGTCTCGGCCCGGGCCTCGGCGGGGTCTTCGCCCAGTACCTGCCCAATCCGCTCCGCCTTCCGTTCCTCGTCCACCTCGTCGCACTCCTGGCCGCCATCGTGCTGGTCATCACCCTCCCCGAGACGGTGATCCCCGGGCCGCGCCGACCGCTCACGATCCGGCTCGAGGTCCCCCCCGCGGAGCGTTCGGTGTTCTGGCGGGTGCTGGTCCCGTCGGGGATGCTCCTGTCCCTGTTCGACGCGGTCTGCCTCTCCCTCGTGCCGGTGTTCCAGGTGAGGGAGCTCGGTGTGACGAACTACGCGCTCGTCGGCGCGTCCGGGTTCCTCGTGCTCACGACCGGCGCGCTCAGCCAGGTGATCTTCCGCCGTATGTCGCCCACCCGGTCGATCACATGGGGACTCATCGTGGCGTGCATCGCCTTCGTCGGAGTGATCTGCGGCGCCCCGCTCCACTCGGCCGCACTCCTTCTGACATCGGTCGCGGTGACCGGCGGGGCCTGCGGCCTGGTCATGAAGGGGGGTATCGGCCTCGCGACGGCGATCGCCCCGCCCCAGGACCTCGGGAAGCTCATCTCGAGCTACTACGTCGCCTGCTACCTCGGCGGTTTCTCGGTCCCGCTCGTCATCGTGGGTGTACTGGCCGACGTGATCGGCCTGACCACCGCTCTTGTCATCATGACGTGTCTCGCCGCGCTCGCCGCGACCTGGACGATCCTCTCGGGCCTCCGGTCGCTCCATGGACTCGCGCCGAGAGCGGGACACTAGAATTCCCGCGATGCCCTACTCGCAGGCCGAGCCCCACCAGCGTGTCGCCGCCGCACTCCTCGGTGCCACGCGGGTCGTCGTCCTCTCCGGACGCTTCCTCGGCCGCCCCGACGACGACCGTCCGGACGGCCCCTCCGACGCATGGGCCTCACGCGCGAGCCTCCAGATGCTCCTGACCGAGCCCCGCGAGTTCTGGGAGTTCACCCTCCCCGCCGCCCGGCAGATCGCCGCCCGCCGGGCCACGCCGGCCCATCGCGCGCTCGCCCGGCTGCAGAGGGCGCACATCGTGTCCCACATCATCAGCCAGTCCGTGGACCACCTCCTCGTGAACGAGGGTGCGACGGACGTCAGCGAGGTCCACGGCAACATCCTCACCGCCGTGTGCACCCGGTGCGGCGAGCGCTACGGGCTCGGAGAGGTGGAGGCCCTCATCGCGGCGTCCGACGATCGCGTCCCGCGGTGCACGAGCCCGGACTGCGACTACCCGCTCCGCCCCTCCTCGACGCTGTGGGGCGAGCCGCTCATCGAGGCGGCGGTCAAGCGCGCCTGGGAGGAGGCGACCGAGTGCGACTGCTTCGTCGTGATCGACTCGGATCTCCGCGCCGTTCCCATGAGCCTTCTCCCGTCGGTCCCGCTCACGCGCGACGTCCCGCTCATCATGCTCGGGACCATCCCGACCCAGTACGACCGCTATGCCTCGGTGCTCATACGGGAGGACTCCGAACCGGTGCTCGCCCGTCTGGCCGACCTCGTCGCACCCGAGGACGGGTGAGCGTCCCGACGCTCCGTCTGGACGGTCAGGCGGCCGTCATCACCGGCGGATCCGCGGGGCTCGGGATCATCATGTGCCGCGCCCTCGTGGAGCAGGGTGCCGCGGTCCTCATCGCCGCCCGCCGGGAGGAACCCATGCGCGCTCTCGCCGCGGAGCTCGCCGAGGCCGGCGGCCGTGTCGCCCACCGGGTCTCAGACGTGCGCGACCCGTCCCATGCCGAGGACCTCGTCGCGGAATGCGTCCGCCGGTTCGGCCGGATCGACGGGGTCATTGCGAACGCCGGCGTCGCCGACTCCTTCCCCGCCGCCGAGCACGACTCGGCCCGCTTCGACGACGTGCTGAGCGTCAACGTGACGGCCGGGGCCGCCCTCGCCGGCGCCCTCGCGGACCGGCTGATCGCGCAGGAGCGCCCCGGATGGGTGATCCTCCTCTCCTCGATCCTGGGCCGTCGTGCCGGCACGACGGCCGCGGGGGTCAGCGCCTACGCGGCGTCGAAGGGCGCCGTGGAGCAGCTCACCCGCGAGCTCGCACGCCAGTGGGGTCCGCACGGCATCCGCGTGAACGCCCTGGCCCCGGGGGTGTTCCAGACCGACATGAACCGGGCGATGATCGGGACGCCCGAGCGCAGGGCGCGCACGATCGCCCGGATTCCGCAGGGGCGTCTCGGCGAGCCGGAGGATCTCGCGGGGGCGGTCGCGTTCCTCGCGTCAGACGCCGCCCGCTATGTCACCGGCCAGATCCTTCCGGTGGACGGCGGCATGAGCATCTGGTGAGGGTCCGCACCCCTCGGAGGTGATGGGTGCGGCCCGCTTTCGAAAGCGGGCCGCACGGATTCACACGGCGACGCTACGAGGCGTCGTCGACGACGAACTTCTGCGAGTAGTAGATGTCACCCTCGTGACCCAGCTTCATCCGCCGGAGAACACTGCGGACGCGCATTCCGACCTCGACGTCCTCCTCCGCCACACCCACGATCGGGGCGGGCATGCTGACGCCCTCGTCCAGCCTGATGTGGCCGACGACGTACGGCTCCTGGCCCAAGAAGTCGCGAGGCGGGTAGTACACCACGGTGTAGTTGGTGAGCTCACCCTTGCCGACCATGGGCTCGCGCACGAGCTCCGTGTGCTTGCACTTCTCGCAGGCGTTCTGCTCCCACCAGGGGTGCAGCGTCTTGCAGTTCGTGCAGCGCATCGCGTAGAGGCGCAGCTTGGGTGGGCCGAGGCGACTGAATTCGATTGCGGAGACGGTCATCTCTAGTCCTCCAGCCGCTGGTAGATGTGGATGGCGCCGACGGAGCCCGGGCCCCCACGACAGGCGCTGATGCCGATCTCGGCGTCCTTGCGCTGGATGCCCTCCGGTGCGGTGCCGCGAAGCTGCTCGATGACGTCGATCGCCTGGGTGGCGCCGGTCGCACCGAGCGGGTGGCCCTTGCAGAGCAGCCCTCCGGACATGTTGACGGCGACCTTGCCGTCGATCCAGGTGGATCCGTCGGCCGCGCCCTTCCATCCGTCGCCGCGTTCGGCGAAGCCGAGCGCCTCGATGCCGAGGGGCTCCTGGATGGCGAAGGAGTTGTAGATCTCGGCGACGTCGACGTCGGCGGCGGTGATGCCCGCCATGTCGTAGGCCTTCTGCGCCGGACGGGCGAGCAGCTCGAACGACTCGTCGAGTCCGTCGCTGGCCGCGTACCAGGTGCCCGACGCCATGGAGGTCGCCGTGACGTACACCTGCGGCTTGTCCTTCTGGGCCCGGAGGATGTCCTCACGGCAGATGATGAGGGCGGAGCCCGCGTCGGTCATGGGGCAGACTTCGAAGAGCTTCAAGGGGTCGGCGACCGTGGCGCTGTTCATGACCTCTTCCACGGTGCACTCGAAGCGCAGGTGCGCGTACGGGTTGCGTGCACCGTAGTAGTGGTTCTTGACCGCGACGTGCGCGAGCTCTTCCTCGCTCACACCGTAGGTCTGCATGTACTTGCGTGCGGTCAAGGCCGTTCCCGACGGGAAGGTCAGACCGGAGAAGTACTCCTCCTTGGAGTCGGCGGCCTGGGCGATGAGGGATGTGGCCTCGACCGTGGCGAGGTCGTTCATCTTCTCGACGCCGAGGACCATCACCGTGTCGTGCAAACCGGCGAGGATGCTCGTGATCCCCAGGTGGAGCGCCCATGCTCCCGTGCCGCACGCCGCCTCGACGCGGATGGCCGGAGACGGGACGAGGCCCAGGTGGTCGACCATCTGCAGGCCGGTCGAGTTCTCGTATGCGAACCCGACGGACCCGACGTTGCCGACGTAGAGGGCCTGGATGTCCTTCCGGTCGATGCCGGCGTCGGCGATGGCCTTGTTACCGGCCTCGACGCCGAGGTCACGGAGTGACTTGTCGTGCTGAATCTTGTGGGGGGTCTTTCCGATCCCCAGTACACCAACGCGCATTCGCCCTCCTGCCCTAATGAGGCTTCTGCTGGCGCCCGCGGGTCCAGCGGTAGTAGGTGCCAAGGCTGATCGGTGCCCCTTGGGCGATCAGATCCGCGATACCGCTCGCGGTCGGTGCGGAGGTGACCGTGATCTCCTGCGCGATGCCCTCGCCGGCGCCGTACCCGAATGCAAGCACCGTTTGGCCCGCCTGCGCCCCGTCGAGTGCCAGGGCGAGCGACACGCCGAGCGATGCGGCCCCCATGTTGCCGAGATCCCCGACGAACACGGTGCCCGCCTGCGCCTCGTCGGTGAAGCCGAGCTTTCCGAGACCGCGGACGGTCTGCGGGTGCGGCTGGCTCACCGCGACCCGTCCATAGGACGATGCGGCGTTGCCGGTCGCCTTCTCGAGCTTCGCGAGTGCGTTCTTCTGAGTGGTGAGGTACCCGTCGAAGAGCACCTCCATCCGGTAGCGCACCTCGGGTTCGGTGCCGAGCCGCCAGACGTCGTAGATCTCCTTGCTGTCGCGCGCGACGGCACCGAGGGACGCGAAGCCCTCCGCGGAGATGACGAAGGCGGCGGCGCCACCGGCCGAGAGCATGTCGCAGACGCGGTCCTCGTAGGAGACGACGTGATCGGCGACCACGACGAGGACGTCACCGGCCCCTGCGCCGACGAGCGACGCGGCGAGCTGGAAGCCGTCGAGGAGACTCCCCGGGTGACCGGCCAGGTCGTAGCAGGCCACGGCCTCGGGGTCCTCGATGGAATCGAGCGTGCGAGCGAGCGTCCGGGAGAGCTTGCGCATCCCGGACGGCGCCGAATGGGTGACGGTGATGAGCGCTCCGGGGGCGGAGCGTCCCGCGATGGCACGGGTGGCCGCCTCCCAGGCCATCGTGAGGACGTCCTCGTCGAGGGCCGGGGTCGCGAGCGCCTTGGAGCGCGGGCGGCCGGGACGGCCCTCGAACGCCTGGATCTCACCGAGCGGTGCACGGGGCGTCGGAACGTACGCCCCATATGCGGAGATGCTGGCCATTGTTAGCCCTTGACCTCGATGCCGGATTTCGTCACCTTGACACCGGACTTCTCGGCGTCGAAGGTGTCGGCGGTGACGCCGTTGTTGCCCTCCTCACGGAGCTTGTTCTTCTGAACGCGCTCCGTCGGGGTCTTCGGGAGCTCGTCCACGAAGCGGATGTAGCGGGGGATCATGAAGTACGGCATCTCGTTGGCGAGCCACCGGATCAGCTCGATCGGGTCCGGGGCCGTGCCGTTCGGGATGCAGACGACCATGACCTCGTTCTCCGAGGACGCGCCCTCGTCGGCCTTCACGCCGATGCAGGCGGCCTCCTTGATCTGCGGGTGGTTCGCGACCTGGCGCTCCACCTCCTGCGAGGAGATGTTCTCGCCGCGGCGGCGGATGTAGTCCTTCACGCGGTCCATGAAGTAGAAGTACCCGTTCTTGTCCATCCGGCCGAGGTCGCCGGTGTGGAGCTTCAGGTTGCGGAAGTCCTCCGCGGTCTTCTCGTCCATGCCGTAGTACTTGCGCATGACGATGTTCGGGATCTTCATGTCGACGACGATCTCGCCGGGGGCACCGGGCTTGAGCGGACGGTCGGTGCCCGGCTCGACGATCGTGACCTCGTAGCCGGGGTTGGCCTTGCCCATGGAGCCCATCACCGGCTTGCGGGTGGGGTCCATGTACGTGGCCATGCCGGTCTCGGTGAGGCCGTAACCCTCGACGAACTGCACACCGAAGCGCTTCTCGAACTTCTTGTAGATGTCCTTCGGCGCCGGGGCCGCGAACACGGTGT
>CAZHDY010000007.1:0-37511 GCA_964531025.1 uncultured Bifidobacteriaceae bacterium
CCGTCGGCGGCGTCGGGGAGATCGGCAAGAACCACTATCTGATCGAGCACGACGGTCGCATCGTCGTCATCGACTGCGGCGTCAAGTTCCCCACGCACGACCAGCTGGGCGTCGACCTCGTCCTTCCGGACTTCGAGGTCCTGGAGGGACGTCACGACGCCATCGAGGCACTCGTCCTCACCCACGGGCACGAGGACCACATCGGGGCCGTCCCGTACTTCATCAAGACCGTCGGCCGCGTTCCGATCCTGGGCACGAAGTTCACCCTCGCCCTGGTCAAGAGCAAGCTCGACGAGCACCGTCTGGGGGACGTCGAGCTCATCGAGATCACTCCCGGGGAGCGCCGCACGCTCGGTCCGTTCGAGGCCGAGTTCATCCGGGTCTCGCACAGCATTCCGGATTGCGTCGCGGTCGCCCTCCGAACCCCGGTCGGCAACGTCCTCCACACCGGGGACTTCAAGTTCGACCAGGCGCCCATCGACAACGAGCCCACCGACGTGGCCGCGCTGTCGCGGCTGGGCGACGAGGGGATCCTGCTCCTCCTGTCGGACTCGACCAACGCGGAGGTCCCCGGGACCATCGCGCCGGAGCGCGGAGTCGGACCGGAGCTTCGCCGGCAGTTCGCTCAGGCGCCGGGACGCGTCATCGTCACCGCCTTCTCGTCGCACATCCACCGCGTGCAGCAGGTGCTCGACGCCGCCCACCACGACGGACGCTACGTGGCGCTCGTCGGTCGCTCGCTGCTGCGGAACTTCAACATCGCCGTGAACCTCGGGATCATCCGTGTGCCGGGCGACGTGCTGACAAACATCAAGCACATCGATCAGCGGCCCGACGACGAACTCGTCATCGTGACGACGGGTAGCCAGGGCGAGCCACTCTCCGGACTGCGGCGGATGGCATACGGCGACCACCACCAGGTGACCATCAAGCCCACCGACACGGTCATCTTCAGCTCGCGCATCGTGCCGGGCAACGAGATCGCGGTCAACGAGACCATGAACCGTCTCATCCGTTCCGGAGCAGAGGTCGTGAGCCCCGACGCCGCGCCCGTGCATGTCTCCGGACACGGCGCGGCCGACGAACTGCGCCTCATGCTGCGTCTCACGCGTCCGCGCTTCTTCGCGCCGATCCACGGCGAAGCCCGCCACCAGAAGGCACATGCCGCCCTCGGCCGCAGTGTCGGCATCGACGGGGCGGACATCTTCCGCCTTGACAATGGCGACGTACTCGAGGTGACCAAGGACTCGGCCGCCGTCGTCGATCACCACGACATCGGTCTGATCTACGTGGACGGCCTGGGCATCGCCGATGTCGCCGACGGCATCCTGCGTGACCGGCGGCATCTGTCGGAGGACGGCCTCATCCTCGTGGTGGCCACGATCTCGTCAAGCGACGGATCACCCGTCGGTGAGGTGGACGTCATCACCCGCGGTTTCGGTGCGGCCACCGACGAACTCGTCGAGGTGATCCGTGACGAGGCCGAGCGAAGCCTGAACGCCTCGGTGACCGAGGCCGACATGCTGAACCGCCTGCTCCACGACGCGGTGGCGTCGCTGGTCTGGAAACGCGCGCGGCAGCGGCCGCTGGTGCTTCCGGTCGTCGTCGAGGTCTGATCCGCCGGCGGGGCCGTGGTCACCACGGCCCCGGCCGTCAGCGGTGACTGCCGCTCCGACGCCGCGACATGACGCCGGCCGCCGTGACGAGTCCGGCCGCCAGGGCGATCACGAGGACGTTCGCGATCTGCGATCCCGAGCGTCGCGGGCGATACCCGGACGCCGGGGGCGCCGCGGGTGAGGAGATCCTGTCCCGGTATCCCCGGGCGATCATGCTCAGATCGGCATCCGAGACCTGGTATTTCGGATGGATCATCAGGATGACGGCCGCCCGGTCGTCCTCCACGATGAGCAGGTCGTTTTTCTCGCTCTCCGAACGACCGACGCTGCGCCAGATGCGGTGGGTCCCCGCCTCCACGTCCGCGTCGCCCACTCCGCCCTCTTGGACGACGCCCTGGACGAACAGCGACGCGTAGCCCGCGGTACCGGTCGTGAAGATCATCTCGACCGCCGCCGACCCTCCGTCGATCCGGAGATCTCGGAACGACATGTGTGAATCACTCGCGCTGAGATCGGCCTTCGAGACGTCGAACATCGACGGGTCGATCTCCACGCTCTCGAACGCGGGCAGCCCGTTGAGAGCGGTCGCCCTGAGCCCGATCGGATCGGGGATCTCACCGCTGGCGGAGAGAGCTGGGACAAGGGTGAGCCATACGAGGAGCACGGCGACGAAGGCGATGATGCGGGCTGCCCCGCTCCGTTCGCCCGGATCGGTGCGCGAGAGAAGGTGTCCCTCACCGGGCATGAGATCCGCGGAGCGACCGCAAAGACGCGAGACGTGCACGATCAGATGTCAGGCGACCGAGGCCGGCGGCCCGGGAGTGGCGAGTGCCTCGAACGTGTCCTGGTCCCCGTCGTCGGCGGGACCGGAGCCGTCATCGCCCGCCGACGGACGACGCGACGCCAGGTAGACGGCCGTGGCCATGCCGGCCGCGAACAGGATGACGAGGATGTTCACGATCACCGAACCGGAACCACCGGGGCCGTCGGACGTCGCCGCTCCTGGGGCGGCGGCCAGCCGTGGGCGGTAGGTCTCGGCGATCCGGCGGAGCTGGTCGTCGGTCAGGTCCACGGTGGCGGCGAGAGCGAGGTAGACCACGCCGTCGCCGCCGGTGACGCCGATGCCGTTCAGGGCCATCGTCCCGTCGGCCGACACCTGGCCGCGCCAGATCGCGTAGCCGTCGCCCTCGATGGCCGGGGCGCCGAGGTCGCTGGTGAAGCCGTTCAGGATCTCCGGCCCGAAGGCCGGGTCGTCGAAGGTTGCGATGACCTCACGGCCGATCGTGACCCCGCCGGAGGTGAAGTCGCGAACCGCGGCCTTCATGATGCCCGCCTGCACCGACTCCCGGCTTCGGGCCGGAAGGACGTCCACGGGCTGGTCGCTCGCCGTGGTGTTCGCCGGGAGCGCCGGAATCGTGTCCGGGCGGACCGTCGCGGGGTCCGTCGCCGCCGATGCCGTACCGGTGGCGCCGAGCAGGACGAGGACGGCGGCCAGCAGCGTGCGGCGGACCGCTGTGCGAAGAGGGAGGCAACGCATCAGTTCCATCATCGTCATCCCTGAGCCGATTCTTGAGGCCTCGCCGTCGATGATCCTCCAGTACCTCGTATGCGGCATCCGGACGTCCCCGTCATGTCCATTTCCCGGCGTTGCCGTGCGTTCCGGCGTGGCCCGGGCAGGATTTCACATGGCGATGGCCAAAGCTGAACATCTGAGGGGGCTCGCCCGCTTTCGACACACGAGGATCCATGGCTTCGACCACGACGGCAGCACGCAGACGAAAGAAGACGGGGTCGCGACGCGGCAACGAACGCGCCGCGATGCAACGACGCGAGATCATCGGACTCGGACTGCTCGGGCTCGGTGCGTTCCTCGCCATGACCCTGTTCGTCGGGGTCTCGGTCGGCCCGGTCGGTGAGGGGCTCGAGACGGCAGTACGCCTCTTCGTGGGACGCGGCGTCGCCCTCGCTCCGTTGGTCCTGGTCGCCATCGGGATCGCGCTCATCTTCGACCACGAGATCCTGCGCCGCGCGCCGTTCCGGGCCGGGGTCATCGTCCTCACGTGCGCCGGGACCCTGGCACTCGCCGCGGGCTCCCTGGGGCTCGGAGGGCGCGCGCGCGCCGGTTGGTTCGACTCGACCGTCATGCAGGGACGTGGCGGTGTCCTCGGCGAGATCCAGTACTACGTGACCGGCAACGCGGTCGGCGACATCGGCACGACGATCCTGGTCGTGCTGGCGCTCATCGCGGGAGCCATTCTCGTGACCGGCGCGTCCCTGTCCCTCGTCCTGCGCAACTCCGGTCGTCGGGCGGCCGTCGCGGGCCGTGTCGTGGGTCGTGGCGCGAAGAGGGTCACGGCGGGCGCCGTACAGGGCGGCCAGCGACTGGGCGAACAGGTCCGTCAGCTCCGTGAGGAACGCCAGCAGGATGCACCGCAGCTCCGCGCGGTCGATTCGCCGTCGGCACCCGCCCGCCCGCGCGGCGGGAAGGACGACGCGACGGCGGAGCCTCTCGACGGCGCCGATCAGTTCCCGGACATCTTCGCGGTGTCGGGCACCCTTCCGCCCTCGCCGGCGCTCGGCGCCGACGCGACCGCGTTCGACGGCGTGACCCCGACGGCGGGACCGTCCGCGGTGGCGCCGCGTCCACGGCAGACCGAGATCCCCGTCGCGCCCGAGGACGAGACCACGTCGGAGTCGGCACCCGTCCGCCCCCAGCCCGCCCCGCCGTCGTCCCGACCGGCCACGGCGAAGACGCGGACGGCCGGACCCGGCTACCGCGCTCCGTCGCTGGGTCTTCTGGCGCGATCCGAGGGCGAGACCACCCAGCCGGCGTCGGTCATCAAGGAGACCAGCCAGCAGCTCGTCGAGACCCTCGGGCACTTCGGGGTGCAGGCCGAGGTCACCGACGCCGTCAGCGGTCCCCGCGTCACCCGCTACGAGCTCCAGCTTGCGCCCGGTACCAAGGTCAGCCGTGTGACCGCGCTCCGTGACGACCTGGCCTACGCGCTGGCGGCACGGGAGGAGATCCGGATCCTGGCGCCCATCCCGGGCAAGCAGGCGGTCGGGGTCGAGGTCGCCAACCCCAACGCGAACCTGGTGACCCTCGGCGACATCTTCCGGGACTTCCCCGAGAACGCCGGTCCGCTCATGGCCTGGCTGGGCATCGACATCGGTGGCAGTGCGGTCTACCTGGACCTCGCCCGCATGCCGCACATCCTCATCGCCGGCTCGACCGGAACCGGCAAGAGTGTCTGCCTGAACGTGGTGCTCGCGTCCATCCTGCTGCGCGCGACCCCGGACGACCTCCGGATCATCCTGATCGATCCCAAGAAGGTCGAGCTCAATCACTACGAGGGGATCCCGCACCTCCTCACGCCGGTCGTCACGAACATGAAGAACGCGTCGGCCGTCCTTCAGAACGTGGTCCGTGAGATGGAGAGCCGGTACGAGCTCATGGGGCAGGACCGCGCGCGCAACATCCGCGACTGGAACCAGACGCGCGCCGCCCGCGGTGACAAGCCGATCCCGATGATCCTCGTGCTCATCGACGAGCTCGCCGACCTCATGATGGTCGCGCCGGCCGAGGTCGAGGACGCCATCATCCGTCTCGCGCAGAAGAGCCGCGCCGTCGGCATCCACCTTGTCCTGGCCACGCAGCGGCCGTCGGTCGACGTCATCACCGGCATGATCAAGGCCAACGTCCCGTCGCGCATCGCGTTCGCGGTCTCGTCCCAGATCGACTCCCGGGTCATCCTCGACGCCACGGGTGCCGAGAGCCTCCTGGGCAGCGGTGACATGCTCTTCCGGCCGATCGGGACCTCGCGGCTGCAGCGTCTCCAGGGCGCCTACGTCTCGGAGGAGGAGATCCTGGCGATCACCGATCACTGGCGCGAGCAGGGTAAGCCGGAGATGCGTGACGACCTCCTCGAGCGTCCCGAGGTTCCGGAGGAGGATCCGCTCGATCCGGACGCCGACGAGCTGATCGGCAAGGCCGTGGAGCTCGTCGTCTCGCAGGGCACCGCATCCGTGTCCCTTCTCCAGCGGCGTCTGGGCGTGGGATACGCGCGTGCCGGCCGCCTGGTGGACATGATGGAGCGCATGGGGGTCATCTCCGGACACGAGGGCTCGAAGCCGCGGACCGTCCTGATCGGAGAGGGCGACGTCGACCGCGTGCTGCGCCGTACGCCCGCCGAACCGGACATCGACGACGAGGACTCCGTGCCCGAGGTCGCCTGATGCGGGCCGGGTATCCGCTAGCGTGACGGTCCGCTTCACACCGGAGGGCGGGGCACGCTTTCATGCTTGAGATCGGCAACACGCTTCGCGAGGCGCGCATGCGCCGCAACCTCGACATCATCGATTGCGAGTCCGCGACCAAGATCCGCGGCAAGTATCTCCGTGCCCTCGAGGAGGAGCACTTCGAGATGCTGCCGGGACCGACGTACGTCCGGGGCTTCCTGCGCACGTACTCGGACCACCTCGGTCTGGACGGTCGCCTGGTCGTCGAGCAGTACGAGTCGCAGTTCGAGCGTCCCCGGGAGCAGAGCGCACACGAGGAACACCTCCGCCGTAACCGGTCACGTCGGCGCAGCCGGGAGGGGCGCATACTCGCCATCGTCGCCGTGCTTGTCCTCACCTGTGCCGTCGGCGTCTGGATCGTGACGGCATCGACCGGTACCGGGACCGCGAGCGAGACCACGCCCAGCGAGAACCAGCACACGTCGCTCGAACTGCGGTTCCTGACGCAGTCGCAGGACATCGAGCTGCACGTCCACAAGGAGTCGGAGACCGGATCGCCCATCATCGACCCGGTCCGTCTCGTGCCGAACCGGCCCGAGGAGCTGACGGTCGCCCCGCCCGTCTGGATCCGGATGAGCATGCCCAACCACGTCACCCTCTCCGTGAACAAGGCTCCCGTGACCATCCCCACGGGAGCCACGGCCTTCCGTGTGGTGGGCGAGGGCCGGATCGAAGTCGACCCGTGACGGCTGCGGTGTCCGATGCCGTCCGGGCGGCGATCGTGGTCACCGGAGACGAGGTGCTGTCCGGGCGGGTGAGGGACGAGAACGGCCCGTTCATCTCGGCGTATCTGGGGGAGGCCGGGTGCGATGTGCAGCGGATCGTGATCGTCGGCGATGCCATGGAGCGGCTCGTTGCGGTCATCCGCGCCCAGGTCGACGCCGGGATGCGCCTGATCGTGGTGTCCGGCGGACTCGGTCCGACGGCGGACGACCGGACCATGGAGGCCGTGGCCACCGTGGCGGGCGTACCGCTCGAACGTGATGACGAAGCGCTCGCCATGGTCCGGGAACGGATACGTGGACTGCGCGGCCGGGTACGGCTCAGCGACGACGACTTCGACCGCACCCAGGTGAAGCAGGCGCTCCTGCCGCGGGGTGCGGTCGTGCTGCCTCCCGTCGGCACCGCACCCGGTTGCGTCGTTCGCACCGGCGGTGCCGACATCGTGGTGCTCCCCGGTCCGCCGTCCGAGCTCCGGCCCATGTGGCGGGATCTCTGCCGATCGGGACCGATCACCGGACTTCTCACCGCGATCCAGAGGGACGACCACCGGACACTTCGTCTGTGGTGGGTGACCGAGGCCGAGCTCATCGTGGCCTTCGACGGGCTCCCGCGAGAGGTGGTCGACCGAATCGGCACCTACACGCGTCACGGCGAACTGGAGATCGTGGTGCCGGAGGACGTGGCCGACACGGTCGAGGAGATGCTCCGGACCCGGCTGGGGGAGGCGCTCTTCTCCGTCGACGGACGCCATGTCGACGAGATCGTGGCGACCGCCCTCGTCGGGCGTGACGAGACCCTGGCGGTCGCGGAGTCGTGTACCGGTGGTGCACTGGGGGCGCGCATCGTCGGCCGGCCCGGCGCATCCCACTGGTTCACCGGTGGCGTGATCTCCTACTCCAACGACGTCAAGGTGGCCTGCCTGGGCGTCGAACCCGCCGCCATCGAGACGCACGGCGCGGTCAGTGAGATCGTCGCGGTCCAGATGGCCGAGGGTGCACGGGCGGCCGGCGTCGCGGACTGGGGGGTCTCCATCACCGGGGTCGCGGGACCGGACGGCGGGACCGACGAGAAGCCGGTGGGCACGGTCTGGGTCGGCGTCGCCGGTCCGGACGGTGCCGACGCCCGGCACTTCCATTTCCCGGCGACCGAACGGGACGTCATCCAGCGGCGTGCGGTGACGGCCGCACTCCACCGGCTGCGGATCCGGCTGGGCGCGTAGCGCAGGACCGGTGGTCGACGCGTCGCGCGTCGTGTGAACGGTATGGCGTCGTCGCGATGTCGGCACGTCGATCGCACAAGCGGACTCAGGTCCGCGGGCTACGGTGTGCGGTGCATGGTGATGACGGCGCTTCCCACCGACCGGCTCTTTGTCGCGCTCGACCTTCCGGACGAGGCCCGTGACCTCCTGTTGAGGGACGCCGTCGTCCTGCGTGACCTTCCTCGGGTACGCATCGTCCCCCGTGACAACCTCCATGTCACCGTCCGCTTCGTCGGACGGCTCGACGCGGACCCGACGCCCGAGATGTGGGCGGATCTCTTCGACGCGCTCGCCGGCCCGGTCCACAGGATCCGGCTGGGCCGATGGATGGCGCGTCCGGCCGCGGGACGGGCACGTCTGGTCGTCGCCGAGGCCATCGACGAGGGCGGGTGGTTGGAGGCCCATGCGGAGCGCATCGACTCGGTGGTCGATCGGTATGCCGCCCAGGGGCGTACGCACCCGTTCCGGCCACATGTCACCGTCGCCCGGTTCAGTCGTCCGACCCCTGTGAGAAGGTACCCGCATCAGGAACACGAACATGTGTTCGACATCGACCGGATCTCCCTCTATCATTCGGAGATCAGCGGATCCGGTCCCCCGACCTACCGATCGCTCATGACGGTTCCCCTCGTACAGAGCCCCGAAAGGAAGACTTCCGATGGATAAGACACAGGCACTTGACTCGGCGCTCTCACAGATCGAGCGCCAGTTCGGGAAGGGCTCGATCATGCGCATGGGGGACGAGGGCGCACAGGTCGACACGCAGTCCATCCCCACCGGGGCCCTGTCGCTCGACGTGGCGCTGGGGATCGGAGGACTTCCGCGGGGACGCATCGTCGAGGTCTACGGACCGGAGAGCTCCGGTAAGACCACCCTGCTCTACCACCTCATCGCGCAGGCCCAGAAGAAGGGCGGCATGGCGGCCTTCATCGACGCCGAGCACGCCATGGACCCCGCCTACGCCCGCCGCATCGGGGTCAACGTCGACGAGCTCCTCGTGTCGCAGCCGGACCACGGTGAGCAGGCGCTCGAGATCGCCGACCTGCTGATCCGCTCCGGAGCCCTTGACGTCGTGGCCATCGACTCGGTGGCGGCGCTCGTGCCCAAGGCCGAGATCGAGGGCGAGATGGGCGACACGCACGTGGGCCTCCAGGCACGCCTCATGTCGCAGGCGCTCCGCAAGCTCGCGGGCACGCTCAACCGCGCCGGCACCATCTGCATCTTCACCAACCAGCTCCGCGAGAAGATCGGCGTCATGTTCGGGTCGCCCGAGACCACGCCGGGTGGTCGCGCGCTCAAGTTCTACGCATCGGTCCGGCTCGACATCCGCCGCATCGAGACGCTGAAGGACGGTGCCGAGGCCGTCGGAAACCGGGCGCGCGTCAAGGTCGTGAAGAACAAGATGGCCCCGCCGTTCCGCCAGGCGGAGTTCGACATCATCTATGGCGAGGGCATCTCCCACGAGGGCAACCTCATCGATTTGGGCGTCGACGCGGGGATCATCACCAAGAGCGGGGCGTACTTCTCGTACGGCGACGAGCGCCTCGGCCAGGGCAAGAACGCGGCACGTGCGTTCCTGAAGGAGCACACCGACATCGCCGCCGAGATCGACGCCAAGATCCGGGCCCACCACGGTGTCGGTGCCGCGGCGTTCACCGTCGTCGAGGGGGACGGGGAGGACGTCGGGGAGGTCGAAGAAGAGGCGCTCGCGTCCACCAACTGACGCGAGGCGGTCGACGCTGTTTCTTCAGCCCGGTGAGGGGAGAGGTCGGGTCGACCTGCGTGTATCCGGCCCCTCTGCCGTTGTACGTACGGCATCGCCCCTATCCGTTGGACGTGCGTGGAGGACGACCGTTCGTGGTACGACCACGAGGGTTTCCCTATCCGGTGATGACCCGGCCGGGGCAATCGGCGCCGCGATGTGCCACGCACCCGGTGCGGACTCGCCCGGAGTCCGCACCGGGTATGGAGACAACTCCCCGGCTGTCGCGGTACCTGTTCTGCGGGGATGCGCTGTTACTTGATGGTGAGCGTGCCCTTCATCGCGGTGTGGCCGGGTACGGAACAGTGGTACGTGTAGGTTCCCGCCGTCGCGGTGAACTCGGTGGACCGGGTACCACCCTGGAAGACCTCGGTCCGAGCGACCTCAGTGCCATCGGCGTCCTGGACCACCACGTCGTGGGCCATCGGTGACTCGTTGGTGAGGTTGATCGTCACTTTGCCCGGAGCCGCGGTCAGCTCGGTCGGGATGTAGGCCAGAGCCCCGTTGGGATCGGCCGCCAGCTCCAACGTGGTACCCGTCCCGGTGGTCTCCGTAGCGCCCGTGGAGGACATCTCGGTCGGCGTTTGAGTTGGTGTCGAGGGTGTTGTGTCCGAGCCGTCGCCTCCACAGCCGGCGACGAAGAGAAGGCCGATGGCCAGTGGAACGGCGAGGAACTTCACGAAGGCCCTCATCATTTTCTCCTAGAGTCGTTGGACGAACGTGTTCACCATACTCGGTGGATGGTGCGGAACCGGGACAGCGGCCTTCGATCCGTCCCGTGATCGCCGTGGCGACGCGGGCCCGGGTACCGGATGCCGTTCGTCACGTCTCGGGCGAGCATGGCGTGTCCGATGCCGTCCGGGGCGTAGGGTTTGCGGTGTGGACCTGTATGGGAACGTCCGCCGTCGCCCCACCCTCATGATCGACGGGTGTGAACGAGCGGGAAACCAGCGGTGACCGCGGACCTGGTTGTGCAGGCTCCGGCGTCACATTCTTCGCTTCCCGGCGTTCTCGGGGGCGCACGGGGAACACACTGCGCACATGGCTGAACTGATCATCCTGATCATCGTGGTCGTGACCGCGCTCGCGTTCGACTTCACGAACGGCTTCCACGACACCGGGAACGCCATGGCGACGTCGATCGCCACCGGCGCCCTCAAGCCGAAGGTGGCGGTCGCACTGTCGGCCGTCTGCAACCTCATCGGCGCCTTCCTCTCGATAGAGGTCGCGAAGACCGTCTCGAAGGTCGTCAAGATCCAGGACGCCGAGGGCGTCCCGATCCCCGGTCTGACGGGCCACGCCCTGATCATCATCGTCTTCGCCGGCCTGGTCGGCGGCATCCTCTGGAACCTCATCACCTGGCTTCTGGGCCTTCCGTCCAGCTCGTCGCACGCCCTCTTCGGCGGCCTCATCGGGGCGGCGGTGGCGTCGCTCGGGTTCGCCGACGGCGTCGACTGGCAGATGGTCGTCACGCACATCCTGATCCCCGCCATCCTCTCGCCGGTCGTCGCACTGGTCATCGCGGCCTGCGGCACGTGGCTGATCTACCGGCTGACACGCACCACACCGAACACCCCTCGGGAGAAGGGCTTCCGCTGGGGGCAGATCGGCTCCGCATCGCTCGTGTCGCTGGCCCATGGCACCGGCGACGCCCAGAAGACGATGGGCGTCATCTTCCTCGCTCTCGTGGCCTACGGCAGCGTCACCCCGGACGACGGCATCCCGTTCTGGGTCAAGTTCTGCTGCGCGTCCGCCATCGCCCTGGGCACCTACCTCGGCGGATGGCGCATCATCCGCACGCTGGGCAAGGGACTGGTCGAGATCACCTCACCGCAGGGAATGGCCGCCGAGTCCGCCTCCGCCGCCGTCATCCTCTCGTCCAGCCACCTCGGAATGGCGCTCTCGACCACCCATGTCGCCACCGGGTCCATCCTGGGTTCCGGGGTCGGCAAGCGTGGAGCCGAGGTTCGCTGGGGCGTCGCCGGTCGCATGGCGGCGGGCTGGTTGATCACGATGCCGTTCGCGGCCGTGGTCGGGGCGGTCTGCTGGGCACTCGCCGACCTGCTCAAGGGCCCGGCCGACGGTCTTCTCGGCGTGCTGCTGGACTTCGGCATCCTGGTCGCCCTCGCCCTCTTCATCTACATCCGGTCCCGGAAGACCCGTATCGATCCGACCAACGTCAACGCCGATTGGGAGGGCGGGCTGGTTCCGGCCGATGACGCCGGGTCCCGCTCCGACGGCCCACCCACTCACACACCCGTTCACGCGTAGGAAGGACGACGAATCGTGGACATCTGGGAAAGCATCCAGCCGATCTGGAAGGTCTTCGCCGTGGGATTGCTCCTCGGTGCCGGCCTCCCCGCACTCTTCGCACTGGGCGTGCACTACGGTGCCGTCCACACCGGCCACGACGGCGAGGTCATCCGCGCGTCGGCGGCCGGGAAGGCCATCTCGTACATCTGTTTCGCCGTCGTGGGCATCGCGATCCTGTTCGGTCTCGCGGTCCTGATCAACGCGGACGCCGTCCTGCCCGCTGTCGGGCTCGGCTGAGGAGCGCCATGAACACACCCGACAACGACGTCACCCGCCGCGGGAACATCCTCACGGTCATCCTCGAATGGCTCACGTCCGGGTATCCGGAGGGAGTCCCGGCACAGGACCGGTTCGCGCTCCTCGCTCTCATGCGGCCGCGGCTGACGGACGACCAGATCCGTACCGTCGTCGACCGGATCCTCACAGACTCCGGTGACCCGACGAGGGCGGAGGCCGAGGAACTGATCACGAGGCTCACCGACGAGCGCCCGTCGGACGCCGATCTCGAGCGCGTACGGCGACACCTCGCGGGAGTGGGAGTCGATCTCGACTGGGGCGATCCGGAGGACGACGCGGCGTAGCGGCACCGTCCCGGGTCGTCCGTGCCGTCGGCAGGGACAACCCGGCCGGAGGTACTACTCGGGCGACTCCAGGTCCTTGATGGCCGCGGCCAGGAAACGGGCGGCCTCGCCACCGGAGACCACCCGGTGGTCCACCGTCAGCGACAGCGGAAGCACGCGACGTACCCTGGGTTCGCCATCGACGGCGATCACCCGCTGCATGGCCCGGCCGGCGCCGAGGATCGCCACCTGGGGCGGTACGACGACGAGCATCGCATGACGGCCGCCGAGAGAACCGAAGTTCGAGAGGCTGATCGTCGCCCCGCGGAGATCCTCGGGGGCGATCGTGCGCTCGCGCGTCTGCTTGATGAGGTCGTTCAGCCGCTCGCGCAGTTCGTCGGGCGAAAGTGACTGGGCACCCCGGAGGACCGGGACGAACAGGCCGTCGGGAGCGTCCACGGCGACACCGAGGTCGACGTTCGAATGCAGGCGACGGCCCTCGGCACCGGATTGGAGCCACGCGTTGAGCGATGGCTCGGCGACGCATGCCGCGGCGATGGCGCGCACGAGGCGCACCATGGCGTCGGTACCGGGCGCCCACGCATCGACGTCGGCCTCGTCCATGAGCGTCGCCGGCACGACCTCGGCGTGTGACCGGGCCATGGCTTCCGACATCGCACGACGTGGTCCGCGAAGCGGGGTGAACGCGGGCTCCTGCCCCTCCGAGGGACGTGCTGCGGCGCGTTCGACATCGGCTGCCGTCGCCAGGCCGCGGGGGCCCGTGGGGACGACCGTCGCAAGATCGACGCTGAGGCGCTTCGCCAACGCGCGGACGGCGGGTGAGGCCTGGACGATGCGCTCGCCTTCGGGCACGACCGGCCGCTTCTTCGGCGGTGGTGCGGGTTCAGGTGCCTTCTCGGCCGTATCGTCGTCGCCGTCCAGGCTTCCGACGATTCCCGAGAACGTGCTCTCTCCGGCCTCGTCGAAGTCGACGAGGGGAGTGTCGGTCTCGATGATGTCGCCGACGTCCCCGTAGAGCTTCGCCACGCGCCCGGCCCACGGTGCCGGGATCTCCATGACGGCTTTGTCGGTCTCCACCGCGACGAGCGGTTGATCGGCGACGACGACGTCGCCGACGGCGACGTACCAGGTGACGATCTCGGCCTGCTCGAGGCCCTCACCGAGGTCGGGGAGAAGGAAGGTTCTCACGCATACTCCAGGACGCGATGGACGGCGGCGACGACCCGGCTGCGATTGGGCATGTAGCGGTTCTCCAGTCGGGCAAGCGGGAAGATGGTGTCGTAGCCCGTGGCGCGGGCGACCGGGGCGAGCAGCGACGTGAGTCCCTCCTCTGCCAATCGTGCCGCGATCTCGGCTCCGAACCCGCTCTGACGGGCCGCCTCGTGCGCGATGACGCACCGGCCGGTCCGTTCGACGGATTCCAGGATGGGCTGCATGTCGAGGGGGCTGATCGTGGCGACATCGATGACGGTGGCCTCGATGCCGTCGCCGGCGAGATCGTCCGCCGCCGCCAGACTCTCGCTCACCATGCCGCCCCAGGCGACGATGGTCACGTCGGCTCCCGTGCGCTCGACGAACGACATGCCCAGCGGCATCGCCTTACCGTCGTCCGGGATCTCGGCCTTCGTGGAGCGGTATAGGCGGGCCGGCTCCAGGAACACCACGGGATCGGGGTCGCGGATGGCCGCCAGGAGCAGCCCGTATGCCTTGGACGGAGACGACGGGACCACCGTCGTCAGGCCGGGGATCTGGGCCAGGATGGCCTCGGGACTGTCCGAGTGGTGCTCCGGAGGCTTGATGCCACCACCGACGGGCGTGCGCAGCACCATGGGGCACGAGAGCCGGCTCCGGGTGCGGTTCCGCATCCGTGACGCGTGGTTCAGGATCTGGTCCAATGCCGAGTACATGAAGCCGGCGAACTGGATCTCCACCACGGGGCGCATGCCGTCCACCGCCAGCCCCACGCCGAGGCCGCCGATGACGGTCTCGGCCAGGGGAGTGTCGATGACGCGGTCCTCACCGAACCGCTCGATCAAGCCGTCTGTCGCCCGGAACACACCACCGCTGCGTGCAACGTCCTCGCCGAGGACCACCACGCTCTCGTCGGCCGCCATCTCCCATGCCAGGGCCATCGCGATGGCCTGGACGAAGGTCGTCTCAGCCATCCTTGCCCCAATCGAGCGTGGCCTGGATGCGCTGGCGCTCCACGTCGGGGGGAAGTTCCGCCCACACGTGGTCGAACATGGCCTCGGTGGGCTGCGATCCGGTGGCGAGGTACTCCTCGGCGGCCGAGTCGATCTCGTCGGAGCACTCCGTGCGGAGTGCCTCCTCGTCCGCCTTGGTCCAGACACCCTCGTTGGCGAGGAAGGTACGGATGCGGGCGATGGGCTCCCGCTTCCAGTGCTCGCTGACCTCCGCGTCGTCGCGGTAGCGGCGTGCGTCGTCGACGGTGGTGTGGTCCGACAGGCGATAG
Source organism: uncultured Bifidobacteriaceae bacterium (assembly GCA_964531025.1). Lineage (GTDB taxonomy): Bacteria > Actinomycetota > Thermoleophilia > Miltoncostaeales > Miltoncostaeaceae > CALMEC01. Next base: position 15,026 of record CAZHDY010000007.1, read on the forward strand.
GTGACGGCCTCGACGAGGGTGGGGCCCCCACCCATGCGCGCGCGTTCGATCGCCTGGGAGCAGACGTCCGTCACGGCCACGACGTCGTTGCCGTCCACCTGGATGCCAGGGATCCCCGCAGCGACGGACTTCTGCGCCAGCGTGGGTGCTGCGGACTGCGCCGAGCGGGGCACCGAGATCGCCCAGCCGTTGTTCACGAGGATCATGACCAGCGGCAGGTTGAGTGCCCCGGCGGTGTTGATGGCCTCGTAGAAGGCGCCCTTGCTGCTGGCGCCGTCGCCCATCATGCAGACGGCGACCTCGGGGCGCTTGCGGATCTTCATGCCGAGCGCCACCCCCGCGGCCTGCACGCCGTGCTCGCCGACGGTGATGCAGATGGGGAAGTCGCGACGCGGTACGGAGAAGTCGCTGCCGCGCTCGTCCCCGCCCCAGTAGAGCATGAGCTCGACCGGGGTGACCCCGCGTACGAGCTGCGCCGCCTGATCGCGGTAGCTGGGGACCAGGACGTCGTCCTCGGACATGGCGGACGCCACCCCGACGCCGACGGCCTCCTGGCCCAGACAGGGTGAGTACGTGCCCAGGCGGCCTGTTCGGTGCATCGCGATGCAGCGGGCGTCGAACGTCCGGGTACGGACCATCTCCCGGTACAGAGGGATGACGGAGTGCGCATCCGGTGTGGACTCGGGGAGATCTCCCGCGCAGGCGCCGTCGGGAGCGATATGGCGGACCAGCGGGATCTCCGGGATTGCGGTATCGACGTGTGTGGTCATGGTGTCCGCTGCACTTTAGTCGTCCGGTCGGTCGTGAAACAGCCCGGGTTGGACGGGAACAGTGGGTCGACCCTCTTCGGCCGGGGCGGACGGCCCCTATACCGTGGGTGTGCGGGTCGCCGTCGGTTGCATGGCGTTCCAGATGATGAGACCGACGCCCACGGCGATGAGCGCGGCCCCGGCGAGGAGCGCGGCGGTCCCCGTGTCGCGGGCGAGGTAGACGAGTTGGCTGGCGGTCTCGGTCGACGTGCCCAGGGAGGTGAGGTCGTCGAGGGGTGCCGGTGTCGCCGGCGCGGCCTGGGTGGAGGCGATGTCGTGCTCGGCGAGACCCCGCAGCACGATGCCGGCGATCGTCACCACCAGGCCGAGGACCGGAGCGACGAGAAGCAGGAGGAGCCGCGTCCCGCGGGCAGGTGTGTCGTCCTGCGTCGTCTGCGACTCGGGCAGGCCCGAGAAGTCGTACTCGGTGGGTGCGGATGTCTGCGTCACGGGCACCGCTCGCTGGTCGTTCGTCGCATCACCCCTGGCAGACTACGCACATGAAGTACCACCTCACCACATTCGGGTGCCAGATGAACGAGCACGATTCGGAGCGCATGCGCGGGCTCCTGGAGTCGATCGGCTACGACCGGGTGGAGGAGCGCGACGACGCCGACCTCGTGGTCTTCAACACCTGCACCATCCGGGCGAGTGCCGACGATCGCTTCTTCGGCAACCTGGGTGATGCGCGGCGCATCAAGCGCGAACGGCCCGACGTCATCGTCGCCGTCGGCGGCTGCTGGGCACAGAGCCAGAAGAACGAGGTGTTCACCCAGTTCCCGTTCGTGGACATCGCCTTCGGGCCCGGTGAGGTGACGCGTCTCGGCGAGCTGGTGGCGCGTGAGCGGCTCGACTCGATCGGTGCCTTCAGCTTCGACGGCAACTTCGCGGCCACCCTGCCGGCGCGGCGCGCCCGTGACCACCAGGCGTGGGTGCAGATCAGCGTCGGATGTAACTCCGTGTGCTCGTACTGCATCGTGCCGAGCGTGCGCGGCCGGGAGCGCAGCCGCCTCCAGACGGACGTGGTCGGCGAGATCCATGCCCTCGCCGCCGACGACGTCACCGAGATCACCCTCCTGGGGCAGAACGTCAACTCGTACGGACGCGACCTGAAGGGCGAGGACCGCACGAACTTCGCCGAGCTCCTGCGTGCCGTCGGCGAGGTGGAGGGCATCCGGCGCCTGCGGTACACGAGCCCGCACCCCAAGGACATGAAGCGCGACGTAATCGCGGCGATGGCCGAGGTCCCCGCGGTCTGCGAGCACGTGCACCTGCCGGCGCAGTCCGGGGCCACGCGCATCCTCAAGGCCATGCGCCGCACCTACGACCGCGGGCGGTACCTCGACCTCGTCGCGCGTCTGCGTGACGCGATCCCGGATCTCTCGCTCACCACCGACCTCATCGTCGGGTTCCCGGGTGAGACCGATGCGGACTTCGCCGACACCCTTTCCCTTGTCGAGGAGGTCGGGTTCGACGGCGCTTACACGTTCCTCTACTCGCCGCGGCCGGGCACCGAGGCCCATGACGTGATGACGGACGACGTCACCGCCGAGGTGAAGCGTGAGCGTATGCAGGCGCTGGTCGAGGTGGTGCAGCGCACGGCGGCCGAACGCGCTGCGCGGTTCGTGGGCTCGATCCGTGAGGTCCTGGTCGAGGGGCCGTCGCGCACCGATCCCACCAGGCTTCGTGGACGGCTGCGCCAGAACATCACCGTGAACTTCCAGGGCACCGCGAAACCGGGCGAGTACGTCCATGTCGAGATCTCCGGTTCCACGTCCACGACGCTCTCGGGACGCGAGGTCGACGTTCCCGTCGTCGCGGGCTGACTCTGCCCGACATGAGTCGCGTCGTCGCCATCGTGGGCCCGACGGCGGTCGGTAAGACAGCGGTCACGCAGGCGGTCGCCACGGCGCTGGGAGGTGAGATCGTCGTCGCGGATCCCTTCCAGCGCTACATCGGGCTGGAGATCGCGGCCGACACGCCGAGCACGGCTGATCGGGCGGGCGTCCCGCATCACCTCGTCGGCGATCTCCGCCTCGACGAGACGAGCACCGTGGCCGACTACTCCCGTCACGCCCACCGGATCATTGACGGCATCGTGGACGGGGGAGGCACGGTGATCGTCAGCGGGGGGAGCGGCCTGTACGTGCGCGCCGCACTCGCCGACCTGGACTTCCCGCCGGACCCTCCCGACGAGGTCCGCACCGCCGCCGAGGAACTCGTGGACGCGGACCTCGCCGCGGCACTCGACGAGCTCGCCGAACGATCACCGGCGGCCGCCGCCCGTGTGGACCCGGCCAACCCACGCCGGGTGGCCCGCGCCCTGGCACTCGCACGGGTGGGGCGGGAGGTTCCCCCGTCGGACGGCCTCTGGTCCGGTGACACCCGCCGTCCGGCCACGATCATCGGCCTCGTGCGGCCTCGAGAGGTACTGCACGACCTCATCGCGCGTCGGGTCGATCGCGAGCTGGACGACGGCCTCGTGGACGAGCTCACGCGGGCATTGGCGTATCCCGGCCTCTCGCGTGCCGCGGTGCAGATCATCGGGATGCGCGAGGTGGAGGCGCTGAACCGCGGCGACATCACCGCCGACGAGCTTCGCGAGCGGCTCGTCGTGCGGACCCGCAGGCTCGCCCGCGCCCAGGACACGTGGATCCGGAAGACCCCCGGGATCATCCCGGTGGATCTCGGCACCGATCCGCCGGAGAACCATGTGGAGACGGTGCTCGCGCACCTCCGCTGAGGTCGCGTCCGGCTTTGTGCCGGTGCGACGAGGATGCCCGGTTCAGGCTGCACCCATACGGGCACGCGGTATGGCGCGAAGTGCCGTGGATGCAGTACCCTGCGGCCGTGCAATTCGAGAAGTGGCAGGGACTCGGCAACAACTATCTGATCGTCCGTCGTGACGAGTGGCAGATACGGTTGACGCCAGAACGCGCCGCCCTTCTCTGTGATGTTCACTTCGGGGTCGGCGGCGACGGCATTCTCGAGGTCGACCATGACCACGGGCATCCGCGCATGACGGTCTGGAATCCGGACGGAAGCATCGCGGAGAACTGCGGCAACGGCATCCGAATGGTCACGCGCCACCTCGTGCGGCGCAGCAAGCTGCCGCAGGACGGGATCATCCTGACGGGAGGCGGTCCGGTCCAGGTGCGGGTGCTCCCGGACGATCGCGTCCGCGTGGCGATGGGGAAGGCCGTGTTCCCCGACGGTGAGGGGTTCGAGCGCCTCGAGACCGATGACGGCGCGTTCGATCTGGCCCACGTCACGACGGGCAACCCCCATGCGGTCATCCTCCACGACGACCCCGACGCGATCGTGCGGGACGCGGGACCCGCGATCGAGGTCCATCCCCGGTTCCCCGACCGCACGAACGTCGAGTTCATCCGTCTCGACGGCCCGTCCGAGATCACGATGCGGGTGTGGGAGCGGGGGGTCGGCGAGACGATGGCCTGTGGCACCGGTGCGTGTGCATCCGCCGTCGCCGCCGTGCGGCTGGCGGAGCGCCAGAGCCCGGTGACGGTCCACCTGGCCGGCGGTGATCTCGAGATCGCCGTGGATGACGACCTCGAGGTCACGATGACCGGCCCCGCCGAGCTTCTCTACGAGGGTGTACTGTCCCCGGCCCTTTCCGTCCGCCTGGAGGCCCTATGAGTTCGAAGCACGCCGCCGCCCGCCTGGGGCAGCTTCCCCCGTACCTGTTCGCCCAGCTCGAGCGGAAGATCGCCGAGAAGCGGGCCGCGGGGGTCGACATCATCTCTCTCGGAATCGGTGACCCCGACCTGCCGACCCCGGGCCCCGTGATCGACGCGCTGGTGGAGGCTGCCGGCAACCCGAACACCCATCAGTACCCGTCCAATCGCGGGCGCGACAGCTTCCGTGACGCGATCGCCACGTTCTACGACACGCGTTTCGGCGTCGACCTGGACCCGGCCACCGAGATCATCCCCGCCCTTGGTGCGAAGGAGGCCATCGCCAACCTCAACCTGGCGTTCCTCGACCCGGGCGACATCGTCCTCGCGTCGGACCCCGGCTACCCCGTGTACACGGCCGGGCCGATCATCGCGGGTGCCGAGCCGGTGGCGATGCCCCTCGTGCCCGAGCTCGGCTTCCAGCCCGACCTCGACGCCATTCCGGCGGACGTGGCGCGCCGCGCGAAGCTCCTCTACGTGAACTACCCGAACAACCCGACGGGTGCGGTGATCGAGGACGACTTCTTCGCGCGCCTGGTGGCGTTCGCCCGTGCGAACGACATCATCGTCGTCCACGACAACGCCTACTCCGAGATCACCTACGACGGGTACCGGGCGCCGTCGTTCCTGGCGACTCCGGGTGCCAAGGAGGTGGGCATCGAGGTGTTCTCGCTGTCCAAGACCTACAACATGACCGGCTGGCGGTCCGGTGCCGTCGTGGGCAACGCCGACCTCGTGAGCGACTACTGGCAGCTGAAGACGAACATGGACAGCGGCATGTTCGAGGCCGTCCAGGAGGCCAGTGTCGCGGCCCTTCTGTCCGACCAGTCGTCGGTCGCCGAGATGTGCGCGATCTACACGCGTCGTCGTGACACGCTGGTGGCGGCCCTTCGTGCGATCGGCGTGGACGTCCGGCCGCCCAAGGGCGCCATCTACCTCTGGGCGCGTGTGCCGGAAGGGCAGACCTCCGCCGGCTTCGCCGAGCGCGTCCTGGAGGAGGCCGCCGTGGTCATCTCGCCGGGCGCGGCCTACGGGCCGAGCGGCGAGGGTTTCGTCCGCATGAGCCTCACCCTCGACGACGACCGCCTGAACGAGGCCGCCGAGCGGATCTCCAAGCTTGTCTGACCAGCCGCGACTCCCGGTACGGCGACTGCATCCGGACGCCCGTCCGCTGCACCGTGCCCATCCCGGCGACGCCGGCCTGGACCTCTCGGCGCTCGAGACCACGACGATCGCCCCGGCCGAGCGCACCGCGGTCGGCACCGGCCTCGCCGTCGCCATTCCGGCTGGATGGGCGGGCCTCGTCGTCCCGCGGTCGGGGCTTGCGCGTCGCAACGGCGTGACCGTGGCGAATGCACCCGGTCTCATCGACTCGGGCTACCGCGGCGAGATCATCGTCGTCCTCGTGAACCACGGGGACGAGATCGTGACCCTGGCCGCGGGTGACCGCATCGCCCAGTTGGTTGTGGTCCCGTGCCCGGTGCTGGCGGTCGAGATGGTCGACGAGCTGCCCGAATCGGACGGACGCGGCACCCAGGGATTCGGCTCCTCGGGACGATAGTCGACGCGTTGCAGTTGCCGTAGGCGACTCGCTAGCCGCTCACGGCGGTTCGTCCATGATCTCTTGGCGCAGGCCGATGGTGTCAGTCGGTCCCCGCCAAGGTGAGGATCTGAGGAGGCGAGAATCCCGTCAAAGACGTGAACGAACGCCTGAACGGGGCATGACGGCATCGAAGGGTCTGAATCGGGAGAGATACACGGTCCAATTCGGGAGAGATCGGTGGTCTAAATAAGGAATGGACAACCTGCGCTGGTAGTCTCACTTCATGGCAGCTTTATACGTCCGCCGTCTGCTTGATGATGCCCTCGCTGAAATACTGGCTGCTCACCCTGCCGTCCTGATCGTCGGGCCGAGGGCCTGTGGCAAGACGACAACCGCGCGGCAGCACGTTGCCAGTGTCGTACGCCTCGACCGTCCAGCCGAGGCAGTCGAGTTCGAGGCCGACCCGGATGCCGCGCTGGCTCGCATGGCGGAGCCGTTGCTCCTCGACGAATGGCAGGAGGTGCCGGGTGTCCTGGCAGCCGTGAAACGGGCGGTCGACGATGACAGTCGACCGGGTCGTTTCGTCCTGACCGGCAGTGTCCGAGCAGATCTCGACGCGGACATGTGGCCCGGCACCGGTCGTGTGATCCGCCTCGATATGTTCGGTCTCAATGAGCGCGAGATCACGGGTTCGATATCCGCGCCCAACCCTCTCGACGTCCTCGCTGAGGGTGATCCTCTCGCGCTTCCCGTGGAGCGATCTCCACTCGACCTGCCGCAGTACATCGACCTGGCCGTTCGCGGAGGATTTCCAGAGGCGGCGGTCCGTGGGGATGACAGGGCGCGTGAACGCTGGTTGGCCAGCTACGTGGATCACCTCATCACTCGGGATGCCATGAGCGTTTCCGCTCGCGACCCTGTCCGGCTCGCGAGCTACTTCGAGGCGCTCGCCCTAAACTCGGCCGGGATCGTGTCCGATTCGACGCTCATCGAAGCAGCCGGTATCGACCGGAAGACCGCCGACGCCTATGAGCGGTTGCTCCAAAACCTCTTCGTTCTGGACGTGGTGCCGGCCTGGCTCACGAACCGACTGTCACGCCTGATCAAGACTCCGAAGAGGTACATCACTGACCCGTCCCTCATCGTGGCCGCCCTTCGCCTCGACGCGGACAGCATCCTGCGCGACGGCGTGCTTCTGGGACGCGTCCTCGACACGTTCGTCGCCGCTCAGCTCCGCCCGGAAATGAGCGTGAGTTCACGACGCCCCAAGCTCTTCCACCTCCGCGAGAAGAACGGTCGGCGAGAGATCGACATGCTCGCCGAACTCGGTGGTGACCGCGTGATCGCGTTCGAGGTGAAGGCCTCGGCCGCGCCGTCCCGTTCGGATGCGGCGCATCTGGAGTGGTTGCGTGAGCGGCTCGGTGACCGGTTCGTGTGCGGCGTGGTGCTTCACACGGGCCCATCGGCGTTCGCGCTCTCAGAGCGGGTGGCGGCGGTGCCGATCTCGTCGCTGTGGGCGGCGTCCTGACCCTGGCGGCGCCGGGGCGTCAGGAACGGTTGGGCTGACGCGCGCGGGCGATGGCCGCGGTGTGGGCGGCGGTCTCCATATCGTCGTCCAGGGGCCGGAGATCCGGCGCGTCGCCCGTCGCGAACTCGATCGCCCACACGATCAGCCGGTCGGCCAGCCACGGGTTCTTGGGAAGAAGCGGCCCGTGCAGGTAGGTGCCGATGGCACGGTCCCGCACGGCTCCCTCGGTACCGTCCTCGCCGTTGTTGCCGTTGCCGGTGACCACGGTGCCGAACGGGCGGGCGCCGGGGCCCAGGCGGGTGCGTCCCGCGTGGTTCTCGAACCCCACGACCGTGTGGGTCTCGCCGTCCACGTCGGCGGCGATCACGATGTCGCCGATCAGGCGGGTGGGCTCGGCGATGGTGTCGGCGTCGAGCAGACCGATGCCCGGCATGCGCTCGCCGGTCACCCCGGTGTAGCCGTGTCCGGCGAGCTGGTAACCGCCGCAGACCGCGAAGAGCACGGCGCCGTCGTCGACCCGGGCGATGAGCTGGCGTCCCTTCGTCCGGGCCAGGTCCTCGGCGACCATGGCCTGATCGCGATCCTGTCCGCCGCCCAGGTAGTAGATGTGGCCGTCCGCGGGAAGCGGATCGCCGTGGCCGACGTCGATTACCTCGAGATCGATACCCCGCCACGCCGTGCGCTGGGCGAAGACCGCCAGGTTCCCGCGGTCGGCGTAGATGTTGAGCTCGCGCGGGTACAGGTGGACCAGGCGGATGGGCGTCATGCGGCCTCGCAGCGGTAGATCTGTCGTTCGGACATCTCGTCCAGCGGTGCTCCCTCGAAGTCGCCGTGGACGGCGAGGACGTGGAGATCGGCGTCGGCGAGGAGCTCCACGAGCTCGGACGGGGAGAACAGGTGCACCTCGTGCTCCCGTTCGTATCGTGCCTCGCCGTCGTCGATCAGGATGGTGAACCGGACCGTTCCGGTCTCGGGATCGACCGCGTCGAACCGTGCGGCGTGATGCAGGGTGACCCCGGACGGGTCGTGGTGGACGACCCCCGGGATGACCTGACCGATCAGGCCAACGAGTGAGGGAAGGTCGGCCATGATCACGTCGAAGGCGAAGAGGCCCCCGGGCTCCAGGTGGGCGCGTACGTTCCTCAGGACGGCGCGGCGATCCTCCGATGCGACGAACGCCTGGAGCGTGTTCATCGGGAGGATGGCGGCCGGGAAACGGCGTCCCAGATCGAGCGTACGGAGGTCGGCGACGACCGCGTCGACGTGTCCGGGCAGATCGCGTTCGACGGTCGTCGCGAGGACGATCTGATCGATCATTTCGGGGTCGTGGTCGACCGCCGTGACATGGTGGCCGTCCCGTGCGAGCGTCAGCGCCACACGGCCGGTCGCGGCACCCAGGTCGAGCACCTCGCCTCCGGCGTCGCGGGCGATCGATCGCCAGTGGTCGAGATCCTCCACGTAGTGGGCGTGCTCCAGGGCGAATCGCTCGGCCGGTGTCCCGGTCGTGCGCTCCACGCGGACGGCGTCAGCGCTCATTCCAGAACGCCTCCACGGCTCCGCGACTCTCCAGGCCGCGTCGCAGGGCGAGCATCGCGGTATATGTCGGAAGGACATATACCGGTCGTCCCTCAGGTGCCCGCGCCGAGGCGGACTCCACGGCCGCCAGCCCTCCCGGTTCGACGGCGAGACGGTCCATGTCGAACCCGGCGTATCGGAACCGCAGGGCGAGGTCGTACGCGCGGTCGCCGGCGACGGTCAGGTGGCGGATGCGGGGGAGGATCGGCTCGTAGTCGATGTCCCAGATCCACGACACGTCGCGGCCGTCGGCCGTGCGGTCGTTGAGGATGAGGACCAGGTCCAGGGGCTCGGGGTCGAGCTGGAGTGTCCGGACGATCTCGTTCGCCCCGGTCGGGTTCTTGACCAGCAGGAGCACCAGATCGCGGTCGTTGAGTCGTACGCGTTCCGAGCGGCCGAAGGCAGCACGGCTCTCCGACAGGCCCCGCTCGATGTCGGCGATCGGGATGCCGAGTGTGAGGGCCGCCGCGGCGGCGGCGGTCGCGTTGTAGGCGTTGTGGAGACCGGGCAGCGCGAGGCGGGGGATCTCCACGGTCCCGCCGGGCGTTCGCAGGGTGACGGAGAGGCCGTCGAAGCCGTCGAGGGTCACGGCCGTGGCCGCGACATCGGGCGTCGGGCGGCTCCAGCCACAGGCGTCGCAGCGCCAGTGGCCGAGGTGGCCCAGCAGGACGGCGTCGTAGACGAGCTGGTCGCCACAGCGGCGGCAGCGTGTGGAGTCGGCCGCATGGGGGAGATCCGCCAGCGCGAGGTCGGTGGCGTCGATCCCGAAGAAGGTGACGTTCGGGTGGGCGTCAGCCAGCTGAGCGACGCCGGGGTCGTCGGCGTTCAGGACGACGACGGCGTCGTCCGGCGTGTCGGCCAGCATGCGCCGCCAGCCGGCGATCAGGTGCTCGAGCTCGCCGTACCGGTCGAGCTGGTCGCGGAACAGGTTCATCAGGAGGATCACCCGCGGGCGGAGCGCATCGACGATGGCCGGGAGTGCGGCCTCGTCGACCTCGAACAGGCCCAGGGCGTCCTGATCGGACGGGGCGTCGAGCAGTGCGGTGGCGACCCCCGAGACGAGGTTCGCGCCGCTTGGGTTCGTCACCAGAGGACCGCCGCCCTGCCGGACCGCGTCCACGATGAGGCGCGAGGTCGTCGTCTTGCCGTTGGTGGCCGACACCACAAGGCTGCCGCGAGGCAGCTTTCGTCTGAGTGACGAGAGCGCCGTGGGACGAAGCTTGACGAGCACCTTTCCGGGGAGGCTGGTGCCGCCGCCGCGGCCCAGCTTCCGTGACAGCGTACCGGCCGTACGCGCGATGACCTCTGCCGGGTGGATCACCGCGTCACCGGACCGAGGGCATGGGGTGTGCCCCGTCGGGGCGACCCACCAGTACGTCGTCCGGATCGACCACGAACAGCCCGTGATCGACGACGCCCGGCAGCGCGGCGACATCGTCCGCGATCCTCCGCCAGTCGGATCCGGCGGGCGGCGTGATGTCGATGAGCACGAGCCCGTCGTCGGAGAGCGCCTCCCGTCGGACCGGGTTCATCCCGGTGAGCGCGGCGGTCACCGACAGCTCGGCGAAGGGCAGGGCCGCGAGGGGGAGGCGACCCCACTCGTCGAGGCTCTCCACGCACTTGGTGTCGTCGATGAGCACGACGAAGCGCTGTGCGGCCAGGGCGACGATGCGCTCGCGCACCATGGCTCCGCCGGCGCCCTTCACGACCAGGCCGTCCGCCGTCACAGCGTCGGCGCCGTCGAAGGCCAGGTCGAGCGGCCCGTCAAGCGCGATGCGTGTGATTCCCTCGGCCTCGGCCAGCTCGTCGCTGGCGACGGAGGTCGGGACACCGGTGCAGCGCAGTCCGTCGCGGACACGTCGGCCGACAGCCCGGATCCCCGCCGCGGCGGACCGGCCGGTGCCGAGCCCGAGACGCATGCCGTCCTCGACCAGAGCTGCTGCTGCGGCCCCGGCCGCGTTCCAGGATACCTGTCTGTCGTTCTCGTTCACGGCGCCTAAGGCTATGCGAGACTGGAGCGCCTATGCCTGCCGCTGACACCACCACCATCACCTCCGACATCACGCTCATCGACACCATGCTGGGGGGCGAATCCGGGCTCACCGCCGCCTACCTCGTGCGGGCGGATCGGCTCACGCTGGTCGAGACCGGGGCGCGTACGTCGGCCGATTCGCTCATCGCGACGCTCGGCGACCTGGGCGTGTCTCCCGAGGACCTGGATCAGATCGTCCTGACCCACATCCACCTCGACCACTGTGGCGGGGTCGGTGATGTCATGCGGACGTTTCCCCGGGCGCGGCTCTTCGTGCACCGTCGCGGCGCACGTCACCTCGCCGAGCCCGCCCGGCTGATCGAGTCGTCGTTCGCCGTCTACGGCGACCTCGCCCCGCTGTACGGCGACCTGCGCCCCGTGGAGGCCGAGCGCATCGAGGCCGTGGAGGAGGGGGGACGCATCCCGTTGGGAGGGGGTCGCGAGCTCGAGGTCATGGACGCCCCCGGTCATGCCCGGCACCAGATGGCGCTCCTCGACACCCACTCGGGCTCGCTCTTCACCGGCGACGCGCTCGGCGTGAGGTTTCCGGGATCCGCGATGTACCCGACGGTGCCGCCGCCCGACTTCAACCTCGACATGGCCCTCACGACACTTCGTCGCCTCGACGAGCGGCATGCCGAGCGACTGCTCCTGCCGCACTTCGGTGCCATCGACGATGCCGCCGATGCGATCGCCGTGGCCGCCGAGCGTCAGACGACGCTGGCCGAGGCCGCGCTGCGCGGCTGGCGCAGCGGCGGATCGGTGGAGGCCGTCGGCGAGGAGATGCAGCGCACCCTCCCGGTGGACGCCGTCGTGTCGGACGACGCCGGCCGCCGGCGCTGGCAGTTCACGCTCTGGGCAGACAACAACGTCACGGGCCTCGCGCAGTGGGCCGAGTCGGTCGTCGCCGCGGAGTCCGACGCGAGCTGAGCGGGCCGAGGGGAGCGACCGTCGCTCCCGCCCGTCCGTCCCGTCGAGCGAGCCGGTAGCCTCCCTCGCCGGACAAACTCGACGTGGAGCGTGGGATGGCAGAGAAGACGGTGGTTTCGCTCGCCGGTGACGGCATCGGCCCCGAGGTCGTGGACGAGACGCGGCGCATCGTGGATGTGGTCGCGGCCGCGCACGGACTCTCGATCACGTGGCAGGACCACCTCATGGGCGGCGTGTCCATCGACGCGCACGGGACGGCGCTCACCGACGAGGTGCTGGCCGCATGCCAGGCCTCCGACGCGGTGCTCCTCGGTGCCGTCGGCGGGCCGAAGTGGGACACCACGGATCCCGACGCCCCGCGTCCCGAGCAGGGGCTTCTCGGGCTGCGTGCCGGTCTGGGCCTCTTCGCCAACCTGCGGCCGGTGAAGCCGTTCCCGGCCCTCTACGACGCCAGCCCCCTGCGGCGCGACCGCATCGAGGGCACCGATCTCCTGGTCATCCGCGAGCTCACGGGCGGCATCTACTTCGGCAAGCGCGAGCGCAACGGTGACTCTGCGTACGACACCTGCCTCTATACGAAGGACGAGGTGCGTCGCGTGGCCGAGTGGGGTTTCCGTGCCGCGAAAGGTCGGAGCGGACGGGTGACGTCGGTCGACAAGGCCAACGTCCTCGAGAGCTCACGCCTGTGGCGGGAGACGGTCCTGGAGGTCGCGGCCGACCACCCGGACGTCGAACTCGACCACATGCTGGTCGACAACGCCGCCATGCAGCTCGTCTCGCGTCCGTCGGACTTCGACGTGATCGTGACCGAGAACATGTTCGGGGACATCCTGAGCGACGAGGCCGCGATGATCACCGGCTCCATCGGAATGCTGCCCTCGGCCAGCCTGGGCGCCGACGGACCGGGCCTCTACGAGCCCGTGCACGGCTCGGCCCCCGACATCGCGGGCCAGGGCATCGCGAACCCCCTCGCCACCTGCCTGTCGGCGGCGATGATGCTGCGGTACTCGCTGGACTGCGCCGAGGGCGCCGACCGGATCGAGGACGCCGTCGCGGGTCTCCTCGAGGAGGGGCATCGCACGCCGGATCTCGGTGGGGTGCTCACCACCCGTGAGGTCGGCGACCTCCTGCTCGCACGCCTGGGATAGCCCGGGCGGCAGACGTCGCGGATGGGCGGAGGCCCGGCGTCCACCGCAGTCGCGTCGCATCAGAACCCCGCAGCCATGCGGGTTCTGGGCTCTCTGCGAAAAAATCTCGCGGAGGCACTTGCGTACGCCGATCCAAATGTTTAGGGTTCCCGAATATGGAAACGGTCATTACCGTTAGACACAGCGCGAGAGGGTGGCACTGCGGCAGTGCGACGGGCTCTTCGCCGTCTGGCGTCAATGACCGGTGGGACGTCACTTCGCCCTGGGGTGACGTCCCTTCCTCCGCTGACGGTTGCTCGGGCACCCACCCCTCCGGTGGACAGCGACGCTCATTCGCATATGCAGGATGGGCGGGTGTCTCGGGTGATCGTCGACTCAATGATTTCGGGATCCATTCGCTTCGGGTTCCGGCGGCCCTAGCTCGTGAGGACCGCAGCGGTCTCCCTGGGATGAGCGCATCCACTGGGGGAATGGTCGGTGTCGCGTGAGCGGGGCCCTGCTCGTGGCGGATCGTCGCGAGCACTTTCGGGGGGATCCCGCGCGACACCGGCTTCCATTTTCTGACGTCGTTCGCGGTCGGACCGGTACTCACCGGGCACCGGCGACGCACCGTGTCCGGCTCATCGACGAGCGGTGGAGCCTCGGCTTCGCCGCCATGCGGGAGGCGGCGTGAAACCGGCCCACCGGCCGGACGACTCCCGATGAGGGACATGCCGGTCCACCCCCTGAGATCGGCGCTCCGCTGTGGCGCGCAGCTCGTCCCGAGCGTCTCGGTCGGTTGCGTGCCACACGGAGTCGTCCCACTCGGGTGGGTCGACGTCGAGGCCGAGATCCGCGAGACCTGCGCCACCATCGGCGATCATCCCGGTCCCGCGGCGGTCATCATCGCCAATCGCTGGATGGCACCCCTCTCGGCCGTCACCAACGCCCTGGCCATCATGCGGCGGGCGCCCATGCGCATCGACGACAGCACGCTCTTCGTCCGGGCACGTGACGGTGCCACGGGACAGAGTGCGGTGGCGGTCCTCGATCCGACCTTCGTCTGTCTTCCCGACGACGTGGCCTGTCGTCATGACGACGCCCGCATGGTCGAGATCGACGAGCTCGTCGATCGCACCGTGTCCGCGCTGCTCGACCGCATCATCGAGCCGTTCCTCGAGCGCCTGGCACTGGCGTCCGGTCTGGCCGTCTCCGCGCTGTGGGGGGTCACCTCATGGCATCTTGTGGGTGCGCTCACCACATGGGCCAACCATTCCGGTCGTCCGAGTGAGGTGCGGCGGCGCGCCGGGGAGATCCTGGCCACGGACATGCGGCTTGCACGCGCCGCGCCGTGCATGTTCACCATCGCGACCGTCGCCGGTTCCATATTGGTCACCGGCGGGGACTCCTGCTGTCTTGCCTACCGCTGGCTCGACGGCCGCCGCAAGTGCGCCGGCTGCCCCATGCGCTCGCGCGAGTCGCAGGTGCGCGAATACGAGCGCGCCTACTCGCGCACCATCACCGCGGGCGGCTGACACCGCTGCTTCGCCCGGTCGGTGACGCGTCCCTGTGCAGGGGAAAGGACGACCCGTGGGCGCGATATGCTGCCCTGACGTCACGGAAAGGGTCACGCGCAGGTGCAGGAATCCGAGAAGATCTGGCATAACGGCCGGCTGGTGGGCTGGGGGGACGCGACGGTTCACGTCCTCACCCACGCACTCCACTACGGAACGTCCGTTTTCGAGGGCATCCGTGCCTACGCCACCCCGGACGGACCGGCCGTCTTCAAGCTGGACGAACATCTCGATCGATTCCGGCGTTCGGCGGAGATGTACTACATGGACCTGCCCTACGATCGTGACGCGCTCCGCGACGCGGTGTCCGACGTGATCGCCGCGAACGGGCTGGACGCCTGCTACATCCGTCCCCTCGCATACCGCGGCTACGGCACGATGGGTCTCTATCCGCTCGACTCGCCGGTCGACGTCTCCGTCGCCGCCTGGGAATGGGGGGCGTACCTGGGCGAGGAGGGACTCCGGAACGGCATCCGCGCCAAGATCTCGACCTGGCGGCGTATCGGGAACAACACGATCCCCGGTCAGGCGAAGGCAGGCGGTCAGTACCTCAACTCGATCCTCGCGAAGATCGAGGCCGAGAAGGGCGGCTATGAGGAGGCGATCCTCCTGAACGAACAGGGCGACGTGTGTGACGGCTCGGGCGAGAACATCTTCGTCGTGAAGGACGGCGTCATCGCCACTCCTCCGGTGCAGGCCGCGATCCTCGAGGGGATCACCCGCAACGCCATCATCGATCTCGCGCGGGACGAGGGGATCCCCGTCGTCGAACGGGCGGTCAGCCGTGCCGAGCTCTACTTCGCCGACGAGGTCTTCGTCACCGGCACGGCCGCGGAGGTATGTCCTCTCAACGCCATCGATGACCACGAACTCGGCGAGCCGGGGCCCGTGTCCCGGCGTCTGCAGGACCGCTTCTTCGCCATCACCCGCGGGGAGGATCCCGTGTTCCGGGACTGGCTCACACCGATCGGAGGCACCCGCGCATGACCCGCGTCGCGATCTACGACACCACCCTGCGGGACGGACAGCAGCGCGAGGGGATGAGCCTCACCGTCGGTGAGCAGATGGCCATCGCGGTCGAGCTCGCGCGCTTCGGCGTGGACTACCTGGAGGCCGGATTCCCGTCGTCCAACCCCAAGGAGCGCGAGCTCTTCGCCGCCCTGGAGCGCGAGGACATGGGCTCCACCAAGGTCACCGCGTTCGGCATGACGCGGCGGCGTGACACGACGCCGGACACCGACGCGGGCCTGCGCGAGCTGGCCGACTGCTTCGCCCCGGTGGTGACGGTGGTGGGCAAGACCTGGGATCTTCACCTCGAGAAGATCCTCCGCGTCTCCCGCGACGAGAACCTGCGCATCATCGAGGACTCGGTGGCGTTCCTCGTCGCCCAGGGCAAGGAGGTCGTCTACGACTCCGAGCACTTCTTCGACGCGTATGCGGCGCACCCCGAGTACGCCATCCGGTGTCTTCAGGCCGCCGCCGCCGGCGGCGCATCCTGGGTGGTTCCCTGCGACACCAACGGCGGGACTCTCCCGGACCGTCTGCGGACCGTCGTCTCGGAGGTCGTCGCGGCGCTCCCGGGGGTACCCGTCGGGATCCACTGTCACAACGACGCGGAGTGCGGCGTCGCCAACTCGCTCGCCGCCGTCGAGGCCGGTGCCCGCCAGGTGCAGGGCACCATGAACGGCTACGGCGAGCGCTGCGGCAACGCCAACCTCGTGTCGATCGTTCCCTCACTCTCGCTGAAGATGGGCTACGAGGTCTGCGGCGAGGGCAAGCTGTCCGACATCACACGTCTCAGCCACTTCGTCGCCGAGACGGCGAACCTCCCCCCGGACCAGTGGGCCCCGTTCGTCGGGTACAACGCGTTCGCCCACAAGGGCGGCATGCACGCGTCGGCGATCCTCCACGATCCGGGAACGTACGAGCACATCGACCCGGATCTGGTGGGCAACGGACGCCACGTGCCGGTGAGCGAGCTCTCGGGGCGTGGGACGATCGTGGCGAAGGCCGAGCAGTACGGGGTCGAGCCCGACGCCGAGCAGTTGGCCGCCATCCTCGAGAAGCTGAAGGACCTTGAACACCGCGGATACCACTTCGAGGTCGCCGATGCGTCCTTCGAACTTCTGGTACGCCGCGAACTGGGTGTCTACGAGCCCCTGTTCGAGCTGGAGAGCTTCCGCGTCATCACCGAGAAGCGCGCCGACGGACGCGTCGCGACCGAGGCGACGGTGAAGCTCCACCACGAGGGCCAGCGACACGTCGCCGTGGCCGAGGGGAACGGGCCGGTGAACGCGCTCGACGCGGCGCTGCGGCTCGCGCTCGACGGACGCGTGGAGGGGCTCGACCGGATCGAGCTGGTCAACTTCAAGGTGCGCATCCTCGACGAGCACAAGGGGACGGCGGCGGTCACGCGCGTTCTCATCGATTCGACGGACGGCGAGCGCACCTGGGGGAGCATCGGTGTGAGCGAGAACGTCATCGAGGCCGCCTGGGAGGCGCTCGTCGACAGCATCGAGCACGGTATCGCCCTCATGCGCGCCGAACACCCGACCTCCGCGGCATAGCCATGTCGGAGATGATCCCCCTTGCAAAGCCGGTCATCGATGACCGGGAGATCGAGCTCGTCACCGAGGTCCTGCGCTCCGGGCAGCTCTCCCTCGGTCCGGTGCTGCGGCGGTTCGAGCAGATGTGGGCCGAGCGGGCGGGGGTGAAGCACGCCATCGCCTGCTCGTCGGGCACGGCGGGGCTGCACGTCGCGCTCCACCAGGCCGGCATCGGCCCGGGCGACGAGGTCATCCTCCCGTCGTTCACGTTCGTGGCGTCGGCCAACGCCATCCTCTTCACCGGTGCGACCCCGGTCTTCGTCGAGGTGGACCCGCAGACGTTCAACCTCGATCCCGCCGCGGTCGAGGCGGCCATCACCCCGCGCACGCGGGCGATCGAGATCGTCGACATCTTCGGCTATCCGGCCGAGCTGCCCGCGCTCATCGACATCGCCCGGCGCCACGACCTCGTCCTCGTCGAGGACGCCTGCCAGGCCATCGGCGGGGGCTACGACGGCAAGCCCTACGGGTCGTGGGGGCACCCGGCCATCCTTGCCTTCTACGCCAACAAGCAGATGACCACGGCCGAGGGCGGGATCATCCTCACCGACGACGACGAGGTCGCCCGTCAGGCGCTCTCGCTGGTCAACCAGGGGCGCTCCGACTCGGGTGCATGGCTCGTGCACTCGCAGCTCGGCTTCAACTACCGGATGTCGGACGTCCACGCGGCGATCGGCATCGGACAGCTCGAGCGGCTGGACGACATGCTGGCCGGCCGCGCCCGTGTGGCCGCCCGCTATCAGGATGCCGTGGCGGACATCGCGGGCGTGACGCCCATGTACGAGGGCCCGCAGGAGCGCTCGTGGTTCGTCTACGCGCCACGGCTCGACGCCGACATCGACCGCAATGCCGTCATCGGCGCGCTCGAGCGGCGGGGGATCCCGGCCAAGCCGTACCTGCCGTGCGTCCACCTGCAGCCCTTCTACCAGGAGGTCCACGGCTACCGGCCCGGTCTCCTTCCCGTCACCGAGGCGATAAGCGCGTCCACCATCGCGCTGCCGTTCTTCCCCGAGATGACCGACGATCAGGTGGACACCGTGACCGCGGCACTGGCCGCGGCCGTCGACGAGGTGAGGGGCGCATGAGCGAGTCGTCACGCATGTGGGGCGGACGCTTTCAGGGCACCCCGGCCGAGGCGTTCGACCGTCTCAACGAGTCGCTGTCGGTCGACGTGCGCATGTGGCGCGAGGACATCCGCGGATCGCGTGCCCACGCCCGGATGCTGGGGGAGTGCGGAATCCTCGACGCCGCCGACGTGGCGGACATCCTCCGAGGACTCGACCAGGTGGAGGCGGAGTTCGCGTCCGAGGCGTTCGCCTTCGCCCCCGGTGACGAGGACATCCACACCGCCGTCGAGCGCCGGCTGACCGAGCTGGTCGGTGACGCCGGCCGCCGGCTGCACACCGGCCGCAGCCGCAACGACCAGGTGGCGACCGACACCCTGCTGTGGATCCGGGGACGGCTTGAGGCCCAACGCGATGACCTCGTCGCGTTCGCCCGCGCCCTCCTCACGCAGGCGGAGCGTCACGTCCACACGATCCTTCCCGGTTACACCCACCTGCAGCGCGCGCAGCCGGTGCGGCTCGCCCACCACCTGCTCGCGTATGTCTGGATGCTCGGGCGCGACGAGCGCCGCCTGAGGTTCGCGCTCGAATCGGCTACCGAGGCCTGCCCGCTCGGCTCGGGGGCCCTGTCCGGGGTCGGCTTCCCGATCGACCGGACGCTCACCGCCACGGAGCTCGGGTTCTCGGCACCCTCGGCCAACAGCCTCGACTCGGTCGGGAGCCGCGATGCGTTCGGCGACTACATCTACTTCGCCACCCAGCTGGGGGTGCACCTCTCGCGCCTGGGCGCGGAGCTCGTGTGGTGGTCGTCCGAGGAGGTCGGCTTCGTGCGGCTGCCCGATGCATTCACCTCGGGCTCGTCCATGCTGCCGCAGAAGAAGAACCCGGACGCCGCCGAGCTGGCGCGCGCCAAACCGCACCGCCTGGTGGGCGACCTCTCCGGGATCCTGTCGATCCTGTCGGGTCTGCCGCTCGCCTACAACAAGGATCTGCAGGAGGATAAGGGCTTCCTCTTCGACGCCGCGGACACCGTGGAGCTCCTCCTTCCGGCGATGACCGGGATGATCGAGGGCGCCGAGTTCGACGCGGGGCGGATGCTCGCCGCCTGTGAGGGCGGCGCCATGGCGGCGACCGATCTGGCCGACCATCTCGTCCGGCTGGGCTGGCCGTTCCGACGCGCGCACGAGGCCGTGGGATCGCTCGTCCGTGCCGTCGTCGATCGCGGTGTCGGACTGGACGACGCCACGGCCGACGAGATCGCCGCCGCGGGTCTCGCCGACATCGAGCTTCCGAGCCTCACGCCGGAGGCATCCGTGGAGGCCAAGCTCTCTGCGGGCGGGACCGGACGGGTCGCCGTGGTCGATCAGCTGGCCGCGGCCCGGCGGATGGTCGACGCATGGTAGGGAGCGGCTTCCTCGCGCTGGGGCTGGGGCGCTTCGTGCGTGCCGATCGCGTGCTCGCGATCGAGCCGATCACCGGTGAGGAACGCGGTCCGGGGAATCGTACGCTCGTCTGGGTGGAGGGGCTCGAGCGGCCGCTCGTCGCCGCCCGCAGCGAGAGCGCGTTGCTCGGCGACCTGGGCGGTGCCGTGCGCGGTGTCGCGGCGACGGCGACGGACGATCACGAGCCACAGGACACGCTCCCCGAGATCGAGCCGCCGCCCTCGCTGTTCTGACGTGGCGGTCCCGCTCGGCCGCGCCTTCTACGCCCGCCCGTCCGTCGAGGTCGGACGCGATCTCCTCGGCTGTGAGATCCGCTGCGGTGACACGGCGGGTCGCATCGTCGAGGTCGAGATCTACGACCAGGACGACCCCGCATCGCACAGTCATCGCGGACCGACCCCGCGCGCCCGTGTGATGTTCGGTGAGCCGGCACGCCTCTACGTGTACCGCAGCTACGGGATCCACTGGTGTGCGAACGTCGTCTGCGAGGAACCCGGGCGCGGTGCCGCGGTGCTGATCCGCGCGCTGGAGCCCGTCGACGGGCTGGCCGTCATGGAGGCGCGACGCGGTCGCGCCGCGATCCGTGACCTCTGCTCCGGTCCGGGAAAGCTCTGTCAGGCCCTCGGGATCGACGGGACGATGAACGGCAGCTCGCTGGAGGACGGGCCGGTGCGTGTCACGGCGGGCGGCGAGCCTCCGGCGCAGATCGTCGTCGGTCCCCGCATCGGGATCTCCGTCGCAACGGAGGTGCCGTGGAGGCTTGGCGTGGCGGGATCCCCGTATCTTTCACGTCCGTTCCCGATGGAGGTCAGTGATGAGTAGCGCCGACGCACTCGCCGCCCGCGCGGTGGATGTCGTACCCCCCGACGGCCTCGCCGCCAAGCTGGCGACCGGTCGTCCGCTTCGGGTCAAGCTCGGCGTCGACCCGACCGCCCCGGACATCCATCTGGGGCACACCGTGGTGCTGCAGAAGCTCCGGGAGTTCCAGGACGCGGGGCACACCGCCGTGCTCATCATCGGCGACTGGACCGCCCGTGTGGGTGATCCGTCCGGGCGTACGTCCACCCGTCCGATGCTGACCGCGGACGAGATCGACCACAACGCGACCACCTATCGCGAGCAGGCCTTCCGCATCCTCGACCCGGACCGCGTCGAGATCCATTCGAACGGCGAGTGGTTCGGGCCGATGGGCCTCGACGGCGTCTTCCGCCTGGCGGCCACCACCACGGTCAACCAGCTGCTCCGTCGCGAGGACTTCGCGAACCGCATCGGCGAGAACCGGCCGATCTCGGTGCTGGAGCTCTTCTACCCGCTCATGCAGGCCTACGACTCGGTGGAGGTGCGAGCCGACATCGAGCTCGGCGGCACCGATCAGCTCTTCAACCTGATGCTCGGTCGCGAGCTCCAGCAGGCGTTCGACCAGGAGCCACAGGTCGCGATGACGATGCCGATCCTGCCCGGGACCGACGGCGTCAAGCGCATGAGCAAGTCCACGGGCAACTACATCGGGGTGAGCGAGCCGGCGGAGGAGCAGTTCGGGAAGGTCATGAGCATCTCCGACGAGGCCATGGCGACCTTCTACGAGCTCCTGTTCCCGGATGTCGCGGCGGAGGGGACGGCGGTCGAGCGGAAGCGCCGGCTCGGACGGCTCATCGTCGAGCGCTTCCACGGGGCCGGTGTGGGTGAGGGCGCGGAGGCCCACTTCAACCGCGTCACACGTGATCGGCAGGCGCCGGACGACATCCCCGACGTCGTGGTGGCGGACGGGGTGGTGCACCTGCCGGCGTTGCTGGTGGAGGGTCTGGGAATCGCCAGCCGCGGAGAGGCACGTCGTCTCATCGCCCAGGGGGGCGTGAGCCTGGACGGGGATCGCCTCACGGATCTGGATGTGCCGGCGGCGGATCTCGACGGTCGCACCCTCCGTGCCGGCAAGCGCCGGTACGCGCGCATCGTGCGCTCCTGACCCGTGAGCGGGACGAAAACCCCGCAAAGTCCGCTGCTCCGGGGCGTATCGACGCCGAACCGCCACATTCGCCCGACCACTCTGCTACTTTGCCCCAGCGCTTGAGGGGCAGCCGCCCTGCAGGCGTGTGTGTGAGTGGACGTCGAGCCTCGGCCCGGCATCCATCGGGGGAGATCTGCTAGCCTCCCCAAACCGCGCTCCGGAAACGGAAAGCGGCTCAGTGGGTGTGTCGGCGAGGTTGACCGACGCGAGGAGATGCGGTATGATCTCCAATCCGTGGTCGGCAAGCCGGTCACGAAAGCTGTGCGACTTCGGTCGCGCGAACCTTGAAAACTAAACAGCATGCATCTACGGGTCGTCACCTCGGTGATGGCCAACTGATGATCAGGTCTTATTTTCACGAACCCCGTCAGGGCGGTTCGACTTGGCGTGAGCCAAATCGGAATCGTCCGGGTTCGCCTCGGATCCCTCGGGATCTGGGGCATCGCTCTTGCTCCTCGGAGTGAGAGCAACGTCAACTTAAGTCTGCCGTCGGGACCTCGGTCCGCGACGGTGGCCAGCAAGTTCTCTTCACGGAGAGTTTGATCCTGGCTCAGGA
>CAZHDY010000008.1:0-1701 GCA_964531025.1 uncultured Bifidobacteriaceae bacterium
ACAGCGGCGCCGGTGAACAGGGCTATGCGGCGAGGCCATGTCACGACGACACGGCCTCCTGGCAGACGGCTAGTCCTGGGCGTCCCCGCGCAGCGGGGTGCGGCCCTCCTTCATCCACTCGAGGAGGTCGTCGCGGAGAATCAGCCAGGTCCCTGCGCGACGGAACGCGGGAAGCGTTTTGTCTGCAAGAAAGCGGTACACCGTGTTCGGTGCGATACCGAGAGCCTCGGCAACGTTCTGAACACTCATGCGGTCGGGATATCGGCCAAGCACGTCGTCGATGACGCTGAACTCCGTGCACTTGCGGCCGCCCTTGACCCACACGAGCACTTCGTCGCGGAAGATGATCCACATTCCGCCGACGCGGTAGGACGGCAGACGTCCCGTCCGAAGCCACGCATAGACGGTGGAGCTCCCGACTCCTAGGGCTTCGGCCACTTGGTGAGCAGTTAGGTGTTCCGGGTAGGGCGCGAATACCTCGTCGATCGCACTCACTGCCCTCTCCACCTTGTAGAGACTGCGTCATAACCGATACGATACGTGAAATGCGAGGACATGGAAGGGACTCCGGTGCGATTCTTTCGGGGAAAAGCAAAAGGGATCCAGCGAGGTGACAGCGACCGGTTGGTAAATAACCCGTGGCTGCGTGGAGGGGAAACTACGCCGACCGAACCCGTTAGGGAATTCACGGTCGCGGCGGATTCACGGGATGAACTTCTCGTCGGGCCACAGCCCGGCGGGGTGCCGAAACCCGCGGAGCCTCGGCTTCCTGTCACGATGACCCGAGAGGCGTCACCGCGGTTGTGGTGCATCGGTGCACATGGGGGAGCGGGGGAGTCGACGATCGCCGTACTCCTCGAGGATCTCGGCGCTCGGCCTGCCGGCCATTGTTGGCCGTGTGGGCCGAGCGAGGTCCCGACGGTGACCGCACCGGCGCTGCTCGTATGCCGCTCGTCGGCGCACGGGCTCCAGTCGGCTCAGGCAGCGGGCCTGCAATGGTCGAGCGGCCAGGTGAACGCGTCGGTCGTCGGGCTCGTGGTGATCGCTGATGCCCCAGGAGCGCGGCCGCGGCCGCTTCGTGATCTCACGAAGCTCGTCGCGGGCGGCTTCCCACGTGTGTGGGATGTCCCCTGGTGCGAAGCATGGAGGCTGGGAGAGCCGGTGTCCTCGGACACCGCTCCGCGCATGACACGAGAGATCCACAAGGTTGTCGAGCACGTCGTGGTCGATGAGAGCGGCAAGTCACATACAGAACGGCATCAGGAGGTTGGGACGTGAGCATGTTGCAAGGACTCGGAGCTAAGTGGCTGGTCGCGCAGGCGGACCCGGGACGGGGTAAGCCACCTCCTGGAACTGTTCGCGATGGCTTGAACACCATCCTCGGCTGGGCGAAGTACACCGGGCTCACCGTGGGAGTTCTCGGCTTCATCGTCGTCGGCGCGATCATGACGATCAACTTTCGTCGCGGGAGCGGGGGAGAGCATGGCGCCGCGCTTGGGTGGGTGATGGCCGGCTGCCTCGTCATGGCCTCCGCATCGGGCTTCGTCGTTGCGTTGACCTAGAGACGACAGACGGAAGGAGACCGCAATGGCTGACGACGACTCGATCCTCCAGGAGGACCGCAGCCCGTGGACGAGCACGGGCTTTGTGGTCTCCGTCCTGTTCCTCGGCGTGATCGTCATGGCTGCGCTTGCCCTTCTG
>CAZHDY010000008.1:1801-37312 GCA_964531025.1 uncultured Bifidobacteriaceae bacterium
TGTGGTCTCCGTCCTGTTCCTCGGCGTGATCGTCATGGCTGCGCTTGCCCTTCTGATCTTCGGTGGTGACGACGACTCGTCGGCGAATCCGCCACCACCGCCCACCGGAACCACCGCCACCACCGACACGACGGCCAGCGACAGCGTCTGTGGCCTCCCAGCCGGCGACCAGTCGCTCCCAGCGGTCGCGCCGTCGACGAGTTGGGAGCTCTTCGGAAGCATGTACGCACCTACGGTGAAGGATGTTGGACCGGGCATCAAAGATGAGCGCCAACGCCGCTGCTACGCCCATTCCCCGCGAGGCGCGCTTCTGTTCGCAGCGAACTACACGGCGATGGCAAACCGCTTCACGGACTGGAAGACGATGCGGCCATACCTGGCGTTCTCATCGAGTGCCGTCGAGGAGCAGACGCGTCGAGATACGGCGGCAAGTCCGAACAACGTGAACCAGTCGGGGCGGATCGTCGGGTATCGCATCACCGGATACACGGACGCGGACGCCACGATCGAGCTGGCTATGGAAGCCAGCACACCTGACGGAACCGGACTGGGATATGTCTCCTTCCCCCTGGTGTGGCGAGACGGTGACTGGAAGCTCTACCTTTCAGACGCGCCTCTCACCAGCGGCACGCTGACGAATTTGAGCGGGTTTATCGCATGGGCAGAGGGCTGAGAGATGGCACTGACTTCATTTCTCCAGCCGATCGTCGCGGTCTCCATACCGAACCCGCTCGACGCAATCGGAGGAGGCATCAAGAAGGCCGTCGGAGCTGTCGCCGATTCTGCTGTTGGTGCGTTTGCGGAGGCGGTGGCGGAGGCGTTGGGGTCGATTCTGACGACGCTCGGGACGTTGTGGGTGCGTGTGCCGACTCCGGTTCTTGCGCAGCAGGGTGCTGGGCCGTCGTCTCCGAATAGTTCGCCTCCGGTGGTCCTCGATCCGACGGTGCAGTTCATTCAGGATCGGTTGTGGTGGCTGATGACGTTTTGCGCGATTTTGGCGGTGATCATCGGTGGTGCGCGAATGGCGTGGGAGCGGCGGGCGCAGCCCGGTAAGGATCTCCTTCAGGGCATGATCACGCTGGTGGTGGTGTCGGCGTGTGGTGTTGCGGTGATCGCGTTGGCGACGCAGTCGGCGGACGAGTTCGCGAAGTACCTGATCGACTCGTCGTTGGCGGACGAGAAGTTCGACAAGAAGCTCGGGGCGATCATGGGTATCGGGATCGTGTCGAACGGGGCGATGGGAGCGATGTTGGTCATCGTGATCGGCCTGTTCGCGATCCTCGTGTCGATCATTCAGATCGTGTTGATGGCTGCTCGGTGGGGCCTTTTGGTGTTGATGGCGGGCGCGCTGCCGTTGGCGGCGTCCTTCACGAGTACCGAAGCCGGCCGGGTCTGGTTCCGGCGGTTCTGCGCGTGGACCCTGGCGTTCATTCTCTACAAGCCGGTGTGTGCCGTCATCTACGCGACGATGTTCCAGCTGATGGGCAACGCGGGCTTCGGCGAGGAGGGGGTGATGAAGCTCCTGGCAGCGGTTTCGTTGATGACCCTGTCGATTCTTGCGCTTCCTGCTCTGATGCGGTTCTTGGCGCCGATGACGGCCGCGACGGCTGGTGGCGGTGGCGGGTTCGGAGCCGGAGCGGCGGTCGCGGCCGCGGCTTTGCCGACGGGTGCTATCGCGCTGGGTGCCGGTAGTCGGATGATGGGTGGTGCCGGCGCGATGAGTGGTGGCTTCGGTGGAGGTGGAGGGGCCTCGGGAAGTGTTGCCGGTGGCGGTCTTGCTGGTGGTGGCGGAGGGTCGGGAACGGGAGCGACGTCGGTTGCCGGTAGTCGTGCGACGGGTGCAACGCCGAGTGCTGGAAGCAGTGTCTCGGGCGGCTCTGGAGGTCAATCCGAAGGGGCGGCGCAGACAGCGGGGAGCGGTGGCGGTGGCCCGTCCGGTGGTCAGGCGGCACCTGGAGGCGCCTCGGGCCACGTAGCGGCGGGGGCGGGGGGTGCCTCGTCGGGGCAGGGCGGTCCGTCGGGTGGTCGTGCCGCAGCGGCGGGCGGCGCGGCCGCGGCTGCCGGATTCGAGTCTGCGCGTCGTGGTGTGGACGGCTTGACGGGTGGGGCGAACAGTGACAGCGAGCAGGAGGGTCCTCGTGGCAGCCGAGAGTGAATCAGGACGGATGCGCACCTACGGCAACTGGAGGCGTCCGCAGTCCGCGGGCTTGGGGAACCTCGGTGCGCTTGGAACGGCGGCCATGCTGCTCGGAATGATCATCATGGTGATCCTGATGGCGTTCTTCGGACTGCTCGCGGCGGTCGTGTGGGTCATCGTGGGTGGGACGGGTCTTCTCTTGCTTGTTCTTCGTGGGCAGCACAACCGGAGTCTTCTGCAAGTGCTGTCGACCCGGATCGGGTGGATACGAACGCGCGCGGCCGGGCAGCACCTTTACCGGTCCGGCCCACTTGGACGCACAGATTGGGGGACGTTCCAGCTGCCGGGGCTCGCCGCGGCCTCCCGCTTGAGTGAGCACTACGACGCACGGTCACGCCCGTTCGCACTCGTGCATGTTCCGGCGACCAACCACTACTCGGTCGTGTTTACCGCAGATCCTGATGGGGCTTCCCTCGTCGATCAGGAGCAGGTTGACCTGTGGGTCGCGCATTGGGGTGAATGGCTGGCCCAGCTCGGCGATGAGCCCGGGATCGAGGCGGTCTCGGTCACGATCGAGACCGCGCCCGATACCGGTTCCCGGCTGAGGCGGGAGATCGAAAGCAACATCGACCCCAACGCCCCGGCGGTGGCGCAAGAGATGCTGCGAGAGGTCGCCGAGACGTACCCGGCGGGAACGGCGACGATCCGGGCTCTCGTCGCCCTGACGTTCCGTGGAGCACCGCGCGGCTATGCGAAGTCGCGGGATGCTGACGAGATGGCGCGGGATCTCGCTGCCCGGCTGCCGTGGTTGTCGGAGACGTTAAAGCAAGCCGGTGCGGGGAACTCCCGGCCGGTCAACGCGCGAGACCTGTGCGAGCTGATCCGCACAGCGTATGAGCCGGCCGCCGGCGTCTTGTTCGAGCAGGCGCGTAACGAGGGAGTTGACGTGCCGCTGTCGTGGAGCGATGTCGGACCGACGGCGCATCAAGCCGAGTGGGATTGTTATCGTCACGACGACGCGGTTAGCGTCACGTGGGCGATGACGTCCGCACCGCGCGGAGAGGTGCAGTCCGGAATCCTGCACCGTCTGTTGGTGCCGCACCGTGACATCGATCGGAAGCGCGTGACGCTGCTGTTCCGGCCGATCGGCTCCGCACGAGCGGCGCGGATCGTGGAGCAGGACAAGCGCAATGCTGATTTTCGTGTGCAGTCGGCGACGCGACCGTCGGCGCGGGCGCTGATGGATCAGCGCGCAGCACACGCGACGGCCTCCGAAGAGGCCACCGGCGCGGGGTTGGTGAACTTCGGGATGCTCGTCACGGCGACGGTCGCCAGAGGCGACGGCGACCGCCTCCAGGCAGCACGTGCCGCCGTCGAACATCTGGCGCCACATGCGCGCATCATCCTGCGACCGGTCTACGGATCACAGGACAGCGCATTCTTGGGTGCGCTGCCGCTCGGGCTCGTGATGCGCAGCCATCTCCAGGTCCCGAACGAAGTCCGGGAGTCGCTATGAGTGAGCCGACGTCGAGCCCGCGCAAGCGGAACAAGCGCGGTCCCGTGGTGCCAGCGCCGGGCCGTCGCGGCTGGCGCGGCCGCGGCGGCGGCCGCTCGTCGATGGTGTATGCACCCGACGAGTGGCGTGGCACCACGGTGCAGGTATGTGGCCTGTGGCCGTTCGCCGCTGGCAGTGGCACGCCGATGGTCGGTGTTCCACTCGGGATGCACGAGCTGACCGGCGCGACCGTCTGCGCCGACCCGGTCACGTGGTTTCGGCAGGACCTCATCAGCAACCCGTCGATGTTCGTGTTGGGGATTCCCGGAATCGGCAAATCCTCCCTAGTGAGACGTCTGGCGCTCGGCCTCGCCGGCTACGGCGTCCTGCCGATGGTCCTCGGAGATCTCAAGCCGGATTACGTGGATCTCGTTCAGGCGATGGACGGTCAGGTCATCGAGCTGGGCCGCGGCCGCGGCCGACTAAACATTCTCGATGCGCATGAGGCGATCAAGGCCGCGCATCGGCTCACCGGTGATGCACGCGGAGAGCTCCTCGCGGATATCCGTGGTCGGCGTCATACGATCGTGTCGACGCTGATCACGTTGATGCGTGGGCAGCCGCCGTCGGATCATGAGGAGATGATCGTCGCCCGCGCGATCGAGGTTCTGGACGAAAAGCACGGAGATGGGTTGCCGCCGGTTCTCCCGGATCTCGCTCAAGTGATCCAGGACGGACCAGAGGTCTTGCGGCAGGTCGCGTTCGACCGTGGTGACATGGACCGCTACACGGACAACACCGAGCCCCTGGTGAAGACGCTCCGGGCGATGATCGCGCCGGGCCGGATCGGTGAGATGTTCGCGTCGCAGACGACGACACCGATGCGGCGTGATCGGGCGGTGGTGTTCGACGTGTCGTCCATCAACGACGGCGACGAAGTTCTGCAGCGCGCCGCGTTGATGGCCTGTTGGTCGACGGGGTTCGGCGCGATCGAGGTTGCGAACGCGTTGGCGGATGCCGGTCTCGAGCCGCGACAGCACCGCTTCGTGATCCTCGACGAGCTCTGGCGGGCGCTGCGCGGCGGGCGCGGCATGGTCGATCGCGTCGACGCGCTCACCAGGTTGAACCGCGCCTTTGGTGTCGGGGTCGCGATGGTGAGCCACACCATGAGCGACCTCCAGGCTCTGCCGGACGCCGACGACAGGATGAAGGCCCGCGGCTTCGTTGAGCGTTGCGCGATTGTCGCGTGCGGTGGTCTGCCGTCGGCGGAGATGGAGCTGTTGCGGCCGGTCGCGGGGCTCACGCGGGCGGAGCAGAGCATGGTCGTAAGTTGGCAGGACCCGCCGGCCTGGAGCAGCGACGGAGAGCGGTCGGCTCCACCCGGCCGTGGCCGGTTTCTGATCAAGGTCGGGGAGCGGCCTGGGATTCCGGTGCGTGTGCAACTGACCGGGGTCGAGGCCGGCTTGAACGACACGAACAAGCTCTGGCACCAGCAGAGCCGGATCGCCCGTGACGTCTTCGGCCAGGAGTCGAACGGCGCCGATCCGGTTCCGGCGATCGAAGGGCAGAATCGGTGAGCAGCGACCGTCGGCAGCGAGCACCGTCGACAGCCGACCAGACGGTCGTCTGGGTACTCGTGATCGCCGGGATCGTTTTGGTCGGGGCATTCACGCTGGCGGTACATGCCGCGGCTGCCCTCGAAGAGGGCGGGCCAGAGCTGTCGTGGCATCCGGTGACACTGGTTTCGGGGCTCGCGCGAGGGCGCACGCCGTGGCCTGAGTACGCGACGATCAGCCTGATCGTCGCGGGCGTCCTGGTCGCCGGGCTCGGGGTGCTCGTGTCCGTGGTCGTTGGGCGGGTCCGGCGGCGGCGGTCCTCTGTCGACGCGGCGGCTCGGTACATGGGCCGTGGACGGCAGATGGAGCACGTCGGCCGGCGTGGAGCGACCGCGACGGCCGCGCGTCTCGGTGTCAGCGATTCACCGGGTTTGCGGCTGGGCCGCACCGTCGTCGACCGCACCGACGTGTATCAGGGGTGGGAGGACGTGTCGGTGGCGATCGCGGGTCCGCGAACGGGAAAGACGACGGCCCTGGTGGTGCCGGCGATCATGCAGGCCCCGGGCGCGGTCGTGACGACGTCGAACAAGCGCGACGTCGTCGACGCGACCCGCCTCATCCGGCAGGACGCCGGCGATGTGTGGGTGTTCGATCCCCAGGGCATCGTCGACGAGCCGGCGACCTGGTGGTGGAACCCGCTGTCGTACGTGACCGATGAGGTCCGGGCGATGAACCTCGCGGACGTGTTCTCCGCGGCGAGCTCCGGTCCGAACGCACGAACCGATGCGTTCTTCGACCCGAAGGGGACGAAGCTGGTCGCGAGCCTGCTGCTCGCGGCAGCCGCCGCCCGGCGAAGTATCGACCAGGTGTACCGGTGGGTCACCGATCCAACCGACGAGGAGCCGGTCGGCCTGCTATCTGAGCACGGCTTCGATCTGCTCGCCGAGGGCGTGCAGGGTGAGATCAACTCACCGGAGAAGCAGCGCGGCGGCGTGTACGGCACCGCCGAACGCATTCTCGCGTTCCTCACGAATCGCGAGACGCTGCGGTGGGTCACGCCCGGCGCGAGCAAGCGGGAGTTTGTGGCTGAGGACTTCGTCCTGGGCACCGGGACGCTGTACTCGTTGTCGAAGGAAGGCCGCGGCTCTGCGTCGGCGCTCGTCGCCGGCTTGACGATGGCGGTGACCGAGGCCGCGGAGCTGGCGGCGAGCAGATCTCCTGGCGGCCGCCTCGAGCGGCCGATGGTTGTCGTGCTCGACGAGGCCGCGAACGTCTGCAAGTGGCCGGAGCTCCCGAACCTCTACAGCCACTATGGGTCCCGTGGGATCGTGGTCATGACGATCCTCCAGTCGTGGTCACAGGGTGTGCATACGTGGAGCCGTGAGGGAATGCAGAAGCTGTGGTCGGCGTCGACCGTCCGCCTGTACGGCGGTGGTGTCGGCGAGGTCGAGTTCCTCCAGGACCTCTCGGCGGTCATCGGTGACTTCACCCGCGACGCCGTGTCGGTGTCCCGAGGCCGCGACCGCAGCGTGACCGCCTCGACCCAGCGGGACCGGGTCCTCGAGGTCAGTGAGCTGGCGGGCCTTCCACGCGGCCGCGCGGTCCTGGTCGCGTCCGGTGTGCCGGCAACGCTGATCGAGCTGATCCCGTGGATGCAGCTCCCAGAGGCGGACCGTATCCGCCAATCGTTTCAACAGCACACGGAGACAGGACGATGACCGACTTCCCCGAGTTCGACGACGGCGTGCCCGAGGGCGTCGACGAGGCTGCCGAGCCGGTTGAGCCGGTGTATTCGGATGCGATCACCTTCTTCACTGAGCAGCTGGCGCCGCAGTACCTCCGGGTGGTCGACACGCCGAATCGTGCGTGGTGTCCGCGCTGGTGGGCGCACCCGGAGGCCCTGGCACGAGTCGATGCCATGTGGCGGGCGTGGGAAACGCTGCGCCTCGATGGAGCATTCGGGATGAGCGTCTGGTTCCGCGACCACGTCGACCACCACATGGGTGTCCTGCTGGACCGAGAGGGTCCGTTCCGGCGCTGCTCGGTCAAAGGCGGACACAGAGAGCACGTGTGGTCGGCGCTGCCGGTGCTGCCCACAGAACCGCCTCGTGCGGATCTCGCTTCGGACGCCACCGGCGTGCCGCCGGTCGCGGCTGACACGACCGGCCCCGACTGGCCGGCACTCCGGGAGATCCTCGACAACGATGCCCCGTGAGTCATGACGCGTCACCCTGGGCCGGCACCGGCGTTACGAGGCCGCTACCACAGCATTCTGAGGCGCACGCAAACCAGGATTATGTTCCCGACGGCCGACATGAGCGATGAAAGGAGCGATACCCGATGAGCCATGACGACGACTCCGACGGCGTCTCCGAGACCTTCAACACTGGTCTGCGGGTCACCCTCACCCTGGCAAGCCAGATGGCCGCGAGCTACGCGCGCCAGCGTGAGGCGCAGCTGCGGGTTCACGAGGCCCTGGCGGTCCAGGAGGCCAAGGAGCTCGAGGCGCGGTTCGAGAGTGAACGCGCGATCGCGCAGGCCGCCCTGGCCGACGTCCACACGGACCGTTGGTGGGACAACGCCTCGACGTCAGACATCGGGTTCGCCTGGCAAAACGCCACGGCCTGGCGCGAGCAGGACGACACGGTCGAGCGGGCTGCACGTCGCATGGAGGACGAGCTCGGTGAGCGGTACGGCATCAGCCGCGGTGAGCTGCTGCATATGACCAGCGAGGGCAAGGCACGCGACGTCGAGGCCCGACTCAAGGTCGCGGAGACACAGATCCGCTCGTACGGGAACGAAGCTGACTCCGAGGCCGCGAACGCACAGCGGATCGTCGCCGGCAACAACGCCCAGACGACGTCGCAGGGCCTTCAGGCGTCGCGCCGCCGGCCACGAGTGCAGGCACCGAGTCGGTCCGTGCGGCGCACGTCGCGGCGCGACATCTCTCAGGGCCGTTGACTTAGCCCTGTTGCCCCCTCCCCAGATCACATCTCGCAGTCGTCGTGAACGCCCGTCTTGGTGTTGGACGTCCTACCTGCTCGACTCCTATTGGTGCGGCTAGAGGTATGGGATCGGGTTGACGGCTCCACTGCCTGTGCGCACCTCGAAGTGGGAGTGGTTACCGCTGGAGTTTCCGGTGCTGCCGACGGCGCCGAGGGTCTGGCCGCGCGTTACGCGTTGACCCACGGACACGTTGATGCGCGACATGTGGGCGTAGGCCGTCGACAGTGAGCCGTGCGAGACGACGACGAGGTTGCCGTAGCCGCCGTTCCAGCCCGCTACCACCACGGTTCCATCCGCTGCCGCACCTGTGGGGGTTCCGCCGGGAGCGGCGATGTCGATACCCTCGTGCATGCGCCCCCAGCGCGGGCCGAAAGGGGATGTAAGAGTTCCTTGGACGGGCCACGCAAATGTTCCGTTTCCGCTGACGGGCGCCGTCGCTGGCAGCGACGAGTTGGCCTGGTTGATTTCAGTCTGAAGCCGAAGTGAGCGTGCCCGAAGGTCTTTGGCCTCTGCCTCCAGCTGGCGGCGGTCGCCCTTTACTCTCGCCAGCAGTTGTGTGCGTGACTGCCTGGCCGCCACCAGATTCGAGCGTTCGGCGCTGACACGGTCAAAGGTGATCTTCTGCTCCGCACGGGCCTCTCTCGCCCGCTTCTCGTTCTGCCACACCTCGCGGCGCTTTCCTTGGATCGCGTTGCGTGCGCGAAGTGACTCGTTGGCGCCCTTCCGGGTGGATTGGATGAGCTCCTCGTCCCCGACCGTGGCGCGTTCGAGACTCTCGCGCGCGGAGATCGCCGTGCTGAGCGATCCTGACTGCACCAGAATCTGGATGACGGAGGGATCGCCGCGGCGGTATGCGCTCGACAGACGCTCGGACAACGCGTCGCGTTGGGCGCGCAGCCGATTCACGAGGGTGTCGAGTCGCTCCTGCTCGGCGTTGATCTCCTCGGTCAGCTGCTTGCGGCGGCTCTCGAGCTGAGTGACCTCGGCTGTCAGCTCCTCGAGACGGGCTTGAACCGGAGCGAGGCGTGCCTCCACCCCGCGGATGCGTGCCGAGTACTTCGAGACCTCAGAGGTCAGCACGGCCTCCTTGGCGCGTGCGGCGGCGGCTTTCGACTCGACCTGAGACAGGCTGGGGGCGGCGTCGGCGCTCTGTCGGTCGGCGACCAGCATCACCGATGCTGCGAGGGCAGCGGCAGATGCGACAGCGATTGCGGTTCGGCGCACGTTCACGATGCGGAGTTCGGAACTGCGGGGCGCCGTCCTGCTCCGTGAATTGCGGGTGGGACGACGGCCTGCAACGTCACTTGCGGGTGGGCGGTTCCGGGTCGACGGCGATCAGGTCCGTGTATGGGTTGATGGGTCGTCCGCCTGCCGGACGGATCTCAAGATGGAGATGTGTTGCTCCGTAGCGCGCATCCCCGGAGTTGCCGACGATGCCGAGCTCCTGCCCCACCTTCACCCGGACTCCGGGCTTGATGCCGGGGGCGATCGACGTCATGTGCGCGTAGTAGTAGTCGTTGCCCGCGTCGTCCTCGAGCCAGAGGTAGACACCACCTAGGCCCTTCTCGACCCGGTTGGCGCGAGTGATGGTGCCGGCGGTTACGGCGCGCACCGGAATGCGGGCGGCCATGATGTCGGTGCCCTCGTGCCCGCCCTGTCCACGTGGTGCGCCCCAGGAGTTTGTGTATGTGTGTTTTCCCGCGAGCGGGAACGCTTTCAGGTAGCGCGCCTTAGCCGCGTTCGGCCCGGCCAGCGGGTAGCCGCCGGTGGCGTCGACCGGCGGTGCCGGGGCCGCGCTCCGTGGGGCGCGGATGGTGACGCCGAGGCGCTTGACGAACGCCGCGTTGGCGATGCCGGTCCGCTTCATCTTGAAGCGCTGCTGCACTCGGATGACGGCGCCGCGCGTCTGACGACCGAACACGCCGTCCGGGGTGAGGCGCTGCCCCTTGCGACGAAGGACGTTCTGCAGGTGCTTCACGTCGGACCCCGCCATGCCCATCCGCAGGTCACGGGAACCGAGGGTGGCGTTCCAGTCGACGCGGGGGGACGTCGTGGTGGGCTGCCCCGTCCTGGTGGACGCCGTCGCTGTGGCACTGGCCTGGGGGGCCGCACCCGACTGAAGAGTCGAGGTCGTCGGAAGCGGTACGTCGAGGGCGGCGGCGGTGGAGACTCCGATGACACCCGTCGCGACACCCACGGCGACAAGCCAACTGCACTTCCGCGTCCGGCCGGTTGAATGCTCGCGCGGTCGGTCGTTCAAATCCGTGGCTCCTTTTTTCCGCCGATGGCCGTATTGGCGTCGGCTGTAAGTCGTTCCCGTGGAGAACTCCGAAACCCACGGGACGCTCCTGAGGAAGCGTTTGGGAACGGCGGCACTTTGCCAGTTCTTTGCTGAACGAGTCAACCCAGTTGTTACCGCGGAACCCGCTGACGGCACGCTGTCCCCCTCCCGCCCTTCAGAAGGCCGGTGGTCTAGCTGTTGGAGAAGGGATTCTGGGTTGTTCGGGACAGGTGGCCCTCGGAGTTCGCAGGTAGGACGGACTACGATCCCGCACATGACGCGCTCATCATTTCTCGTCCTGTTCTGCTCGATTGCTGTTGTCGGCGGCCTCACCGGCTGCGGAGGGTCCGCTGCGGAGACGACGGTCGGCGAGACGAGCGTCGTGACGACGACGCCGTCGGTCGCCAGCGTCCCGGCTACAGTGGCCGG
This sequence comes from uncultured Bifidobacteriaceae bacterium, assembly GCA_964531025.1. Lineage (GTDB taxonomy): Bacteria > Actinomycetota > Thermoleophilia > Miltoncostaeales > Miltoncostaeaceae > CALMEC01. The sequence continues at coordinate 12,706 of CAZHDY010000008.1, forward strand.
CGCGGACACGACTGCGGGCCGCACTCTCAGGGTGACGTTTCGCAGTGGTGAGGTGACCGGGGACACGAATCCGTCGGTGACGCGCGGAGAGCGCGTGACGATCGCGGTCACCTCGGATGTCGCCGATCAGCTCCATCTACATGGCTACGATCTTGAGTACCCGCTTGTGGCCGGTCAGACACAAGAGTTCTCGTTCGTCGCCGAGATTCCCGGGAAGTTCGAGCTCGAACTACACGACAACCCCGTCAAATTGCTCACCCTCGCGGTCAGGTGAGCTGACCCCGTCCTCGCCGTCCTGCTCGGCGCGACCTGCGTGGTTCATCCTGCCTCACAGCAGAGAGAGCGTGGGCCTAGTTCCTGGCGCCGGTTTCGAGTAGGCGCGTGACGTCTTGGGCGATGTTGTCGGGATCGATGGACGACAGCGGGTAGTAGACGGCGCGGCGGCCGGTTGGGTCGACGAGCCAAACGACGCCGCTGTGCTGGATGACATTGGGATCGGTGACGGATGGTTCTGCCGCTATTCCCCATTGCTTCCAGACGCTTCGCAGTTGCGCGTCGGATCCCAGGAGCCAGTCAACGCGCCCCGTCATTTGGCGTTTCTCGAGGAACGTTCGGACCGCGTCGGGAGTGTCGCCTTTGGGATCGACGGAGACCACGACGATCCTGGTGTCTTTCGCCTGCGCTCCGAGTTTCGTCTGCGCGTAGCGGAGCTTCTGCACGATCACAGGGCAGATGTCGGGGCATTGCGTGAAAAGAAAACTCACCATCACGACCTTGCCGCGGAGGTCCTCCACCCGCACCATTCGACCCTCGTGCGACTTCAGGCCAAGAGCGGGAGCTTCCGTCCGCGGATCGACCTGTCTGCCTCGGAACTCAGAGTCTTCGGCGGTCGTATCCGTCTCAACGACCGCCGGTGACATGTGCTCGTCGTGGCCGGTGGTGGATGTATCCGATGTGTCGGATTGTGACTGGGATGTGCCGCAGCCTGTCAGCAGCAGGGCGGACAGACTGAGAACGACTGCAAGGCCGCGGATGGTCATGGTGGCGATCCTAGTTGCCGCCGCCTCGGACAGATGACCCGAACCTCGTTCACCTCATCCGGGGGTCGTGGACATCGCGGCATGCGATGCCCCCCCGCGAAGAGACCAGGGGGAGATCGACGAGGTGACGTTTCTCGCGTCGCGGTATCGACGAGACCTTAGGGTCGGATGAGCAGTGGCGTTCCTGGAGCGACCAGACGCGAGATGCGGTGGATGGAGGCGTTGTAGTGGCGCACGCATCCGTTGCTCGCCCGCTTCCCGATGGAGTCCGGGACGCTCGTGCCGTGCAGTGCGAAGCGGCCGTTGCCGCCGGCGTATTCGTTGAGGACGTTGGAGTACCCGGTGGCCGGGATTATCACGGGTCCGAGGAATCCTCTCGGCGGTCCGAGCACCTTCTCGGCGATCGCGAAGTGGCCGAGGGGCGTGGGTGTCTTTGCGGCGCCGACGGCGTTCTTCTCGCGCAGCACGAGCCGGTTGTTGCGGTACACGTAGGTTCGGCGGTCGCTGATGTCAACCACGATTCGCACATTGTTCGTGCGGAAGCGGAGGTAGTCGGACGGCACCCATCCGCTGGTCCCATTGGGACGGATCGGAAGAAGCAGCTTGGTCCACTCTTGCCCGTCGATCACGCGGTGGCTGAGGACGAGGAGGATGGTGGGTCCGCCGCCGAGCGGTGCGACGGGCTGGACGGTCATCACCGGCTTGGCGCGGTGGTTCGGCTGGGCCTTGGCGACGACCGGGGCGAGCACGCGTGCGTTCCACGAGAGCGACGGCGTGGGAGGACGCGGCGTCAGGTGCGGGGCGCGCGGTGGAAGGGGATCAATCTGTCCGGAGGCCACGGGAGCGAGCGCCACGATGCCGAGGGCCGCGAGAAGAAGCGTGATGCGTGAACGAATGGGGCGAGACCCGCCGCCACGGCTTCGCCACGCAGATCCTGCCGAAGTTCTCATGGCGGCGACGGTACCATGAGCTCCTCGAAAACTTGTGAAGCGCTCGTTAGAGTCGGCTCTTGACGGATAACAGGTCCTGTCCGTCGCGCGCGAGGTCTTAGCGGTCGTCAGCATGGTCCGGTTCTTGGTAGCCGAGTAGTCGTAGGGCGTTGAAGACCACGATGAGGGTGGAGCCTTCGTGGACGGCGACGGCGGGTCCGATACCGAGGCCGAGGATGGTGGCCGGGATCAGGACCGCGACGATGCCGAGACTCAGGAACAGGTTCTGTTTGATGATCGCGCTGGTGCGGCGGCTGAGGGCGGTGATGAACGGGAGATTTCTGAGGTCGTCGGACATCAGCGCGACGTCCGCGGTTTCCAATGCGACGTCGGATCCAGCGGCTCCCATCGCGATTCCGACGGTGGCGTTGGCCATGGCTGGTGCGTCGTTGACGCCGTCGCCGACCATCGCGCTGCGACCTTCCTGCTCACTTAGGCGACGGATTGATACGACCTTGTCCTCGGGCATCAGCTGACCCCAGGCTTCGTCGACGCCGACCTCGGCGGCTACAGCGTCCGCCACACGTTGGTTGTCACCGGAGATCATGATCGTGCGCTGGATGCCAAGGGCACGTAGCCGCTCGACGACCTCGGTGGCCTCGGGGCGGGGGGTGTCCATCAGACCGAGGACGCCGAGGTATCGAGATCCGCTGCGGACGATCATCGTCGTGCGGCCCGCGGCAGCGAGACGCTGGGCGGTGTCGGCGAGAGCCGGCGGCAGCGGTGGGCCGTCGATCTCGTCGAACAGGTCGGCGCTGCCGACATGGACGCTCTCGCCGCTGATCTCGGCCTGCACACCGCGGCCGGTGATGGCACGCAGCCCGCTGGCCGCCGGAGGCTCGCCGCCGAGGCGGGCGCCGCCATCACGGACGACGGCGGTCGCAAGCGGATGGTCACTGAGGCGTTCAACCGCGACTGCCGCGGCCAGAAGCTCACCCTCGTCTGTTCCCTCGGTCGGGACGACGTCGCTCAGCTTCGGACGGCCCTCGGTGAGCGTCCCGGTCTTGTCGAAGGCGATCGCGGTGAGTGTGCCCAGGTTCTCCAGCGGTCCACCGCCCTTGACGAGCACGCCGCTGCGCGCCGCTCGTGCTACGCCGCTGAGCACCGCGGACGGGGTTGAGATCGCGAGTGCGCAAGGGCTCGCCGCGACCAGAACCGCCATCGCCCGATAGAAGGAGTCGGAGAACGACTCGTTGACAACGACCCACGCGAATAGCAGCACCACAACCAGGCCGATGACGCTGGGAACGAAAGTCCGCTCGAAGCGGTCGGTGAAACGCTGCGTGGGCGAGCGCTGCGTCTCAGCCTCCTGGACCAACTTCACCACACGCGCGAGTGTGTTGTCCTCGGCGCGGCGGGTCACGACGACCTCCAGTGCACCGGCACCGTTGATCGTGCCGGCGAACACGCGGTGATCGGCATCGACGCGATCCGGGTTGGCCAGCGCCTCCTCGCGATCGGCCACAGGCCGCTTGTCGACGGGGATACTCTCACCTGTGACGGGAGCCTGATCAACAGGGCTGTGGCCCGCGATCACGACGCCGTCCGCGGGTAGCCGATCGTTGGGACGCACCAGAACGATGTCGCCAACCCGCAACTCATCGACGGGCACCTCGCGTTCCTTGCCTTCGCGGCGTACGAGAGCGCTCTTGGGGGCCAGCGCCGCCAACGCCTCGATCGCGCGGCGCGCACGGCCCATTGCGTAGTGCTCAAGCGCGTGCCCCAGACTGAACAGAAACAGCAGGACCGCACCCTCAGCCCACTTGCCCAGCGCGGCGGCACCTGCGGCGGCGATCAACATCAGGAAGTCGACCTCGAAGCGGCCGGCACGCACCGAGTCGGCCGCCTCGCGGACGGTGAAGAAGCCTCCCAGCACGTAGGCAACGAGGTACGCGCCGATCGACACTTCTTCCGGCATGTCGGTCAGCCACCCAACGAGTACCCCGGTCAGATAGGCGACACCGGCGCCCAACGCGAACACCAGTTCAGTGCGCTCACCAAAGATGCCGCCGTGCTCGTGGCCATGGTCGGCCTCACGGTCGTCGTGGGTGTCGCCGACCGTCGGCTGAGAGGGCTGCGGATAGACGTCAAGGGACCGCAACGCCTCCGCGATCGCATCCTCGCCACTCTGGCTGCGATCGTATTCGACGCGCACCACCCCGGCAGAGGTTGCCTCCGCCTCCAGCACACCAGCGAGACGTCGCAACGTCTCCGCCACGGTCCGCGCACGTCGCTCGTGCCCGATGCCGTCGACCGTCCAAAGCAGATGCCCGATCTCGCCGGTCAGTCGCGCACCCTCGCGGCGAGCAATCCTCTGCAGGTCCCCTAGTGCCACCTGTCCACGGTCGTAGTGGATGCAAAGCAGCGGTGCCGCCCCGTCGACGGCAGGAACGGTATGGACCCGCTCGACGCCGCCAAGCGAGCCGACCGCAGCCGCGAGACGATCGACACAACCATCCTCCACGTCCTGTACGTCCGGCAACAACACCGAAAGATCAAGTCGTACGGTCTCAGCCATCACCCATATCCCTTCCTTGCCGACTGTCGGTCACATTGAATCAACATATCAGGATCTAGTGATACTCTGTGATGTCGGCTTCGAGAGTAGGCTTGCTGTCAATGGGTATAACGAACAGCGGACAGGGGACTACGGACATCGTGCCGCTCGAGACAGCGCAGGCGGCTGCCGAGATCATGCGTGCGCTTTCGTCGACCAGCCGCGTGCGTATCCTTGATCGCCTCCGGCACACCCCGTGTTCGGTTGGCGACCTCGCCGACGCGGTTGGACTCGAGCAGAACGCCGTCTCCAACCACCTGCGCCTACTGCGACACCTCGCGCTGGTTACCAGTGAACGTCAGGGTCGTCACGTGATCTACGCGCTGCACGATGAACATGTCAACGAACTGCTTGAGCAGGTTCTCGCCCATGTCGCACACCTGCCGCTCGTGGGTCGCGCACCTACGAGCGGCGCCTCCTGACCGGGAGCAACGCCCCCTACGGAGCCGGCTGTCGGCGAAGGCTGGTCCGACTGATACCACCCCCATAGGATGATCTTGGCTGTGGATCTACGGGTTGTCGGTGATCTCGATGCCGTAGCGCTTCGCGAGCACCTCACCGCGGCCGTACCGGACCGCGCGACGTGCGCGGGCGGGGTCGACGCCACCCTCGATGAGGGCTTGGCGCACCGCGCTCTCCTTGGCCATCCGGAAGAAGAAGATCGTCGCCACCACCATCGTCACCGTCCCGGTCCACGCCATCATCACCGTCCCCGCGTGCACCTGGTCGGCCTTCGCGGAGATCCCCCAGAGGGGAGCGGTGTCCTCGAAACGCGGGTAGAGGACGGTTCCGGACCACCAGAAGATGTTGCTGAGGACCATGTCGACGCTGCGGACGCCGATCAGGTAAACGACCTTGGCTCCGGAGCCGAACCATTCCGGTGCGGGGAACACCTCGAACACCGGTGCCCAGATCAGGATCCCCGCCGTGATGAACGACACGTGCTGCACGGCGTGCACCACCTCGTTGTCCAGCGACGCGGCATAGAGGAACGGGATGTGCCACCCGACGAAAACCGCCGCCCACAGGATGAAGGCGACTACGGGGTGGGTCAGATGACGTAGTGCCTGTACCCACCGCATGTGGAGCAGTGGCCGAAGCATCGGACCGTTGACGCCCAGTACCAGAAGGAGGCCGGCCAGATCGCCCAGGAGCATGTGCTGGATCATGTGGACGAAGAAGAGGCCGTTCTCACCGACGGGGTCGATAGGCGAGCTGACGGCGAACGTCAGCGTGAAGATCCCGGAGAAGAAGCAGATGACCCGCCAGCGGGGCAGCCGGTCGCCCAGTTGCCCCGCACGCACCGCGTAGAGAGAAACGGCGACTACCGCGAAGACCAACTCGGCCCATGCGGGATTCCATCCGTGCATCCACTCCTCGCGCACCTTCCGCGCCTCAGCCATGCGCTCCACATCGCTTGCAGCAGCCGCGACCGCGGGCACGGCAAGCATCGCCGCAACCGCGAGCACCGCAGCGCCGAGCCCGCGCCTGGAGGGCACAGCTGATCGCTGAACGACGTCAGGAGCGGACATGGACAGCGGATCGTACTCAGAACCGGCCGGCCGATGACCACAAACCGCCGGGGGTGTCGAGGGTATCCGTGAGCGGCCCCGATCGTCGCCACCACTGGTGACCGCATCGCTGGCCAAACCGGACGAAAGATCCGGAGAGCTGCGCGCCAGATGCGCCCAGCTCGCGGGGTCGTGGACCGAAATCGTGCTGATCTGCTCACGGATCTGCCCGAGCCCGCGTGCAGGACGATGGGCGACCGGCAACGCGGTCATGACTGCCCTCCCGAGTATTAGTCAGGAGCTACTGTATAGTCATCTTATGCTGACCATAGCTTCTCGGGTCGACGTGATGAACCGGCTGGGCCGCGCGATGGCCGACGCGACGCGCTCGCGCATCCTCCTGTCGTTGCTGACCGAGCCGGGATATCCGGCGCAGCTCGCACGCGATCTGGATCTGACGCGGACAAACGTGTCGAACCATCTGGCGTGTTTGCGGGGATGTGGGATCGTGGTCGCGGTGCCGGAGGGTCGCAGGACCCGGTATGAGATCGCCGACCCGAACCTGACGCGCGCGCTGGGTGCGCTGGTCGATGTGGTGCTGGCCGCCGAAGATGGGGTGGCGCGCGCGGACGCGGAGTGCGATCTGCCGATGTGTTGCGGACCTGGTGCGGTGTCGGGGACGGCACCGCACCGCAGGTAGCGCGGTGAGCCGGGAGTGCTGCGGCCCCGAAGAGCCCGTCACCCCTGAGCCGGTTGACGCCTGCTGCGGCCCGACCGAGCCGCGCGGTGAGGGGCATGAAGATCTGTCTCCGTGGTGGCGCGACCGCGCCCTTGCGCTGCCTGTCGCCTCGGGCCTGCTGTGGGTCACCGGGCTGATTCTCGAATGGAACGGGCGGGACATTCCTGCACTGGTCGCGTTTGTGCTCGGCCTCGCAGCAGGGGCACAGACATTCGTGCCGGGCGCGCTCAAGCGCCTGTTCACGAGCAGGGGTCGCGGCAGGTTGGGCGTGGGTCTGCTCATGACGATCGCCGCCACCGGAGCCGTGCTGCTGGGGCATATCGGCGAGGCCGCGGCACTGGCGTTCCTGTTCTCCATTGCCGAGACACTGGAGGACCGCGCGATGGATCGCGCACAGAAGGGGCTCCGTGCCCTTCTTTCCCTCATCCCCGAGACCGCCAGGGTCTCCCAGCTGTCCGGAGAACAGGTCATCCCCGCTGTAGATGTGCGCGCGCTCGATGTGCTGATCGTCGGCGCGGGTGAACGGGTTGCCACCGACGGAATCGTGACCTCCGGTCGGTCGTGGCTGGACACCTCGGCGATCACAGGCGAGTCGATCCCGGTCGAGGTATCCCCCGGCGATCAAGTGCTGGCCGGGTCGGTCAATGGGTCGGGCACCCTGAACGTCCAGGCCACCGCCGACGGGCGCGACAATTCGCTGACCAAGATCGTGCACCTGGTCGAGCAGGCGCACGCGCAGAAGGGTGAACGCGCACGCCTTGCCGACCGGATCGCCCGCCCCTTGGTGCCCCTTGTTCTGATCGCTGCGGCGCTGATCGCCGCCTTCGGATTCTTGGTCGGCGAGCCGTCGACCTGGATCGATCGCGCCCTCGTTGTACTGGTCGCGGCGTCACCGTGCGCACTGGCGATTGCGGTGCCGGTGACGGTGATCTCCGCGATCGGTTCAGCATCGAAGTTCGGGGTGGTCATCAAATCCGGTGCCGCATTCGAGCAGCTCGGCACCATCCGCCGAGTCGCGTTCGACAAGACCGGCACCCTCACTCGCAACGAGCCCCGCGTCGTGACCTTCCATACCAGCCGCGGATACATACACGAGGAGATGCTCTGCCTTGCCGCCGCGCTGGAGGCGACCAGCACGCACCCCTTGGCCGAAGCGATCACGACTGCTGCACCGGGCAGACTGGACGCAACAGAGGTGCAGGAGATCTCCGGGCACGGCCTCACCGGTGTCGTCGACGACCGGAGGGTTCGGGTCGGCAGCCCCCGCTGGATCGATCCGCAGGACCTTGCCGAGCAGGCCGGCGAACTGGCCGGGCAGGGCATAAGCGTCATCGTGGTCGAGGTCGACGATCAGGCGGCCGGGGTGATCGGCATTCGTGACGAGCTCCGACCGGAAGCGGCTGAGGCAGTGGCCGTGCTAAATGAGGAGGGTGTGGCCACGGTGATGCTCACCGGCGACAACACCCGGACGGCCGAAGCGATCGCCGCCCGAGCGGGGATCGACGAGATACATGCGGAGCAGCTACCTGAAGACAAGGCCGACTACATCCGCCGGTCCACACAGCAGGTTCCAACGGCGATGATCGGCGACGGCATCAACGACGCACCCGCCCTCGCGTCGGCCACCGTCGGAATCGCGATGGGCGTGACCGGCTCCGCCGCGGCCGTGGAGTCAGCCGACGTTGCGTTTACCGGCACCGATCTGCGTCTGATTCCCGACGCTCTCTTACATGCCCGGCGCGGGCGGAGGATTATGACCGGCAACATCGCCCTTGCCCTCGCGATCATCGTGGTGCTGTTCCCCCTTGCCCTGTTCGGCATTCTCGGCCTCGCCGCGGTCGTCCTCGTACACGAGGCCGCCGAGGTGGTCGTGATCCTGAACGGCATCAGAGCTGCACGGTCGAAACGCCGCACCATTCCCTCCACCATCACGAACGGTGGCAAGCCGTTCTGGACCAACCCTGTGAAAGTGAGCAGCCGTTGAGCCGCAACGTAAAACTCTCCATGGCGATGATCGGCGCAGTGGTCCTGATCCTCGTCGCATTCCTCGTCATCGCCCCCGGCGGAGACGACAGCGAACCGGAAGCGAACCCCGCAGGCAGCGACACGACGGCGCTCTTGGTTCGAGACGACAGTCCGCGCCTCTCCGACGGCGACCAGGCGGTGTTCGTCGAGTTCCTCGACTTCGAATGCGAAGGCTGCATTGCCGTTTACCCAGCGATCGAAGATCTTCGTGAACGCTACGGCGACCGGGTCACCTTCGTCGTCCGTCACATGCCCCTGCACAACAACTCCGTCAACGCCGCTCTGGCTGCGGAAGCAGCCGCCGAGCAAGGCAAGTTCGAGGTCATGTACCAGCGACTGTTCGAGACCGCTGAGGAGTGGGGTCACAAAGAGACCTCACAGCGCGAGACGTTCTTCGGCTACGCACAGGCGCTCGGCCTGAACATGCAACGCTTCACCGCAGCCTATGACGATCCCGCCACGCTGGAACGCATAGAGCAGAGCCGCCGAGACGGGCAGGCACTTGGTGTGACCGGTACGCCGACGTTCTTCCTCGACGGCGAGAAACTCCGCCCGCAGAGCATCACCGACCTCGAGGAAGCATTCGATGCCGCTCTCAGTGACTGAGACCCGCGAGGCCGCTGGCCGTTCAGACACTGATCGGCACGAGCTCGGTCTCGGAATCGTCCTGGCCATCGCCGGGACCGTTGGCGTGATCGCGGCCGTCGCCTTGCTGCTCGAGAAGATGGCTCTCCTCGCCAATCCCGACTACATCCCGTCCTGCGACATCAGCCCGATCCTGGCATGTGGGTCGGTGATGACCACTCCACAGGCCGAAGCTTTCGGCATACCAAACCCAATCATCGGCATCGCTGGCTTCGCCGTTGTAGCGACCATCGGTGCCGGGTTGCTCGCCGGAGCGACATACGCACCCTGGTTTTGGGGTGCCGTGCAGGTCGGGGTGACGTTCGCGGTCATCTTCGTCCACTGGCTGATCTACCAGAGCCTCTACGTCATCGGTGCCCTCTGCCCATACTGCATCGTCGTGTGGGCCGTCACGATCCCGATCTTCTGGTACCCCACCATCCGAAACCTCCGCTCCCTCGGAACCAGTCGGAAACCCATTGCGGTATTGGATGAGTATCGCGGCGCGATACTCACAGGCTGGTTTCTCCTCATCGTCGCCCTGGTCGCGCAACGCTGGTGGGACTACTGGAGCAGCCTCCTGTGAGACCTGACGAGTGAGAGCACCTGAATCCATCGGGCCCAACCGGCTGAATGAGACGAGTCGTGCTCGGCGTCGGATCAGCCGGTCCCGCTGCACGTAGCGAAACGAATACGCCAGCGGACGGAGATCCCCGATGACACTACTCGACGAAAAGCGGGACGAAGTGGCGAGGAGGGGAGCCGTGGGCAGGTGAACTTGCAGGTCGCGCGGTGGTGGCGTACGCGGTCACCACTCACTAGGGGCGACTTTGAGATCACACTACTTTGCACCGCATCACGCCGTAACCACGAGGCTGGTGAGGTACATGATCGCGACACCGATGAGTAGGCCACCGATGCTCAGCGGGTAGAGTGCGCGCCCGGCGCGATCTTTGATCGAGGGCACGAGCTGGACGATCACCTGGATGATTGCGCCGATGCCGACACCGAGCAACAGTGTCGCGAGCTCGGCGTTGAATGCCGATGCGCCGACAAACGCTCCGAGAATCGCCGGCGCTCCAGCGGTCAGCCCGAGGCCGAGTAGCTTGACCAGCTCTGGGCGCCGCTGGCCCTTACTCAACGGGGCGACGATGGCGAGGCCCTCCGTGGTGTTGTGCAGCGCGAAGCCGAAGACGAGGAACGCGCCGAGTGCGAGTTCACCGATCGCGTAGGCCGAGCCGATCGCCAGGCCCTCACCGAAGTTGTGCAGCCCGATCCCGATCGCAACCATCAACGCCAAGCGCATGCCCGATGCGCCAGCTTGTTCAGCCGTCTCACGCCGATTACCGATGTAGCGGTCGAGCGCGACGAGCGCGAAGTAGGCCAAGGCGGCTCCGAGGAACAGCAGTTCAACCCCTCCGAACGCGCCGCCGCTGGCTTCGCCAATCTCACTGCCTTCGATGTACGCATCCATGGCGAGGAAGCCGAGCAGGCCGACAGTGATCGCCAGGAAGAACCGGACCCAGTGGCCACCGATTTGGGCGAGGAACGGCAGGAAGAGCATGCCCAGCAGGACGGGGATGACGCCGACGTAGACACCGAGCAGGATCATGAGCCCGTAGAAGCTCCAGCCCGCCCTCGGAGTTTCCACGGCGGCGGCGATCTCATGTTCGATCGTCACTCCGGTGGCACTGACGAAGGTGACGAGATACGGGTAGTCCTGCTGCCAGGGGTAGTCGAGAGTGAAGGTATGGGCGCGCTTGGGCCTGAGTTCGTTTCCGGTGGTCGTGTAATCGACGTAGGCGTCGTTGACGAATATCTGGGCGATCGACATGGTGTCCGGGCCGGTGTTGCGTACGGTCAGGTCGATCTCGCCTGGACGCAACTCGGTGCGCTCGACAGCGACCTCCTCGATGGGCGGCCCGAGCCGTTCGGGAAGCGTGTTACCACCTACAGTCAGCAACGCAACAAGCGTGGCGATGATCAGCGCGAGCGGAATAAGGCCGAGCAGCCAGCGACTGCGCTGCTGCTCGGGGTCGGTCGGCTCCGAAGTTCGTGTCTCGCCGCTCATCAGTCCGTCACGTCGAAGAAGCCCATCCAGCCGAGTTCGGCGAACTCGGTCTTGTGGGCGTGGAACATGAACGGACCGGGATACGGGAAGCGCATCTCAAGGATTGCGCGCTGTGCCTGGACCATGCCGATAGTGTCGGTGAACTCGGTCGGCTGCAGGCTGGTACCCGTGGGGTAGAGATGGAAGAAATTCCCGTGGATGTGGAATGAGTTGATCGGGTCGTACTCGAGGATGTTCGCCAGGTAGATGCGCACGAGTTGGTTGCGCTTCACCTTGATCGGCTCGTTCACATGATGGAACCCGATCGAGTTGACAGCGTAGATCTGGTTGCCTTCGGCGTCGAAGTTGGTGTTGAAGCCGTTCATCATCATCATCATCTCGTCGGCATCCTCGCGGCCCTGCTTGGGGTCGATGATGAACGCGCCGTACATGCCACGGGCGATGTGTTCGGCCAGCGGGCCGACGTGGCAGTGGTAGAGATGCATGCCGAACGGCTCGGCGTCGAACTCGTAGACCGTGCTTCCTCCGGGCTGGATTACTCCGTCGCCGATGCCGGGGACGCCGTCCATCTCGGCGGTGTGGATGCCGTGGAAATGCATCGTGTGTGGATGCTCTGAGCCGTTGACGAATCGGATCCGCAGCAGATCACCCTCGCGGGCGCGCAGTGTCGGCCCAGGGACGCGGCCGTTGTAGGTCCACGCGGGATATACGATCCCCGGTGCGATCTCGATCTCTTTGTCCGCTGCGACGACCACCCACTCTCGCAACGTGCGGCCGCTGGCCAAGCGCCGCGTCTTACCCGTGTCGAAGTCGCGCAGGATGTCGGTCGGGTTGAAGCCGTTGGCCTGGTGGTCGACGACGTCGCCCTTTCGGAACGTCGGTCCGGACACGCCGCCGCCGTGAGCACCACCACCGTGGCCCATCGCGGCGTGGCCACCTTGCGCTGTTGCCGCGGGCACCGTGCGCGGAACGAACGCCGTAGCCGCCCCCGCCGCCGCTGCGAGGGCGCTCGTACGCAGAAGTTTGCGTCGACTGATCTTCAAGTTCGCGCTCTTCCTCATTCGAGGTTTAGCCGAGTCTAATCAAATCACTTGCCTGTGTTCAACCCGATCGCTCTTGAGTATCCGAACCGTCATCGCTCGTGCCCGAGGCGCGGTTCGAGAGTGAACGCGCGATCGCGCAGGCCGCCCTGGCCGACGTCCACACGGACCGTTGGTGGGACAACGCCTCGACGTCAGACATCGGGTTCGCCTGGCAAAACGCCACGGCCTGGCGCGAGCAGGACGACACGGTCGAGCGGGCTGCACGTCGCATGGAGGACGAGCTCGGTGAGCGGTACGGCATCAGCCGCGGTGAGCTGCTGCACATGACCAGCGAGGGCAAGGCACGCGACGTCGAGGCCCGCCTCAAGGTCGCGGAGACCCAGATCCGCTCGTATGGCCACGAGGCGGAGTCCGAGGGAGCCCACGCTCAGAGGATCGTCGCCGGCAACAACGCGCAGACAACGGCGCAAGGCCTCCAGGCCTCGCGCCGCCGGCCGCGGGTGCCGGCACCAACGCGCCCCGTGCGACGCACGCCGCCTCGAGACATCTCGCAGGGACGGTAGGGCGCCAGACCCGACGTGTAGGGCCGCTTGAAAGCGGCCCTACACCCCTCAGCGTCACCCCCCTTCTTCGTGTGTGTAACCGGGAGCGCTTACCTATGCCGCGGCAGCAACACCGACGTGCAACGGACATCCGCGCCGAATCCGAACGCGAATCGGATTCTCCCAACCATCCGGGATCCCCAGCACACAACCGACCCCGGGCTCTCGCCCCTCGATCGTGTAGTAGAGGTAGAGAGGGCCCCGCTCGCCGGCGGCCGCAGCGATGATCGTTTCCTGATTGAGGCTCGGCGCCTCGACGTCAACGACCTCCTCGGTCACGAACAGGATCGTCCAGATCGAGCGCCCACCTTCGGCGAGAACTCGGTCTCGTGAACGCTCCCTCGTACGCCCCCGGGCAACGAGTTTCCAGGAGGACACGGTGACCACGTTGTCCACATCGCAGCCATCAGCCATCCCCGCCGGAAACGGCACGACCTGCCGCTCCCGCCTGACCACCGCCCCCAGGTGGCCAGTATTTCCTGTGCTTCGCATGGCATCACATCCTTGGGTCAAAGGTCGACACACAGCTCACTTTCCGCACGCGCACCACACAGTCTACCGGGTATGGCAGGAATCTTCACCTTTGTGTCACATACGATGTGGATATCATGTGCCATAGTGCCTCCATGAGGTACACCTACCCCCGGCGGTGGGATTGCCATCGCCAAATCTGAGGAGACCCAAAAGTGAGCGGAAAAGCAGAGGAGGCCGTCGTCGATATCCCTCCACGTGAGCGCGAGAGGCTGACCGTGCACATCTCCCCCGAGATGTCGCGGATCGTGCGTGATCTCGGCCGGGTGCGTCACGAGACGCTCGGACACACGGTGACCTACGCGCTGTGGCTTCTGGCTTACCTCCACGATCACCAAGTCGCGGGCTGGCAGTTCGTCCTGCAGAACCCTGTAACCAGAACCGAGCGAGAGCTCGTAATGCCTGACGTCGGAGACTCGGAGCCGGTGGGCGTGGCCCAGAACGTCAACGCCGAGGTCCCGCCCCTGTCGTACGACGAGCACGCTGTCCTGATGGATCAGCTACGTGAGCTGTCCCAGAAGGTCGAGGAGAACTCGGAGGCGGTCAGACGAGCGTACGAGGACTTCGCCGCCCTCTCGACAGAGCAGATCGCGCAGCGAGCAGCGCAACTCGCGAAGCAGCAGGCTGACACGACCCGCAAAGGCCGGTCGACGCCTTCCCGAGAGTCGAGCGATTCAAAGGATCACGTGACGACATGAGCAGCGCTCCGCAGGCGACGATCTGGCTGATCGTGGGCAACAATGGTTCCGGCAAGACCAGCATCTTCGGCTCGTCGGAGACGTACAACCCCGATCAGCGGGCCTTCGAGCTGCGGAACGAGAACCCAGACTTCAGCGTTCCCATCGCGAACTCCATCGCGTGGAACAGCGGGGTCGAGGGACTCCGCTACGCCATCGACCACAACCTGTCGTTCGCGCTCGAGACCACTCTCTCGAGCGCGACGATCACGAGTGAAGTCCGACGCGCCGGCCTTGCCGGTCGGCGCGTCGTTGTCTCGTACGTCGGCGTCGGGGATGTCGAGGTCAACATCCGACGTGTGCGGGCACGTGTCGCCCGCGGTATCGGCACCGCACACGACATCCCGGAAGCTGCGATCCGTCGCCGGCACGTTCAGGGCTTCGAGAACACCATGACGATCATGGAGTACGTAACCGACTTCCACCTGTATGACAACTCCGTCGAGGTCGAGATCCACGCAGGCCAGCCACCGCAGCTGGTCAGACTCCTCACGGTGACCGACAAGACGATCATCGAGGTCGCTGACAGCATCCCCGACTGGTCCGCACCCCTGGTCAACCAGGCCCGGAAGCTCTTTCCGATGAACGACCGTGGCGAAGTACCGCCACAAACCCCTTCTTGAGCGCGATAGGGCGATCTCGATCAACACAGCCCGGGCGGCGGCGGGTGCCGGGCACCAACGCGCCCCGTGTGGGGAACGGAGCCGCGCGATATCTCACAAGGCCGGTAGCCGGAAGACGGGTGGCGGGAGTGCCGGCAGAGACCGGCGCTCCCCTACTGCCTGCCTAGAGGCCGTGGTTGCGGCGTAGCTCCTCGAATTCCGTGTCCTCGGCTGCGCTCGTCTCATCGATGAGGTCCTAGGCCGTCGGTGCGTTGTGCGTGAGGTCGACGGCGGCGGTGGCCTGGGAGGCGGCGTCTTTGACGTCGCTCAGCTCACCTTTGAAGTCGCGAAGGCTCCGGCCGAGGCCGCGGCCGATCTCGGGGAGTCGCTTCGGTCCGAAGATCACGAGCACGATCAGGAGGACGATCACGATCTGGACTGGCGAGACGTTGAACATACTCACTCCTGTCCGAGGGTCACCGGAGCCGGTCCGGCAGACACCGAGGACGATATAGATGGATGCTCCTCTTGAAAACTCCGTCGTGCGATCGCCTCAGCGCAGGCATCCGGAGGCGTCGCTCTCGACAGAGGGAGACGCGCGTGCTGAAAGTGCTTGCTAGCGCTCAGGTGTTGAAGGGCCCCGTGTCGACGGTGCTCGTGCTGGGCTGCGTCGGAGTTCGTCGGGTGTCGGCGGCCGCGGCGTGACGGGTGGTAGTGGTGAGCCTGGCTCACGTGGGGTGACACCCGGCGCCGACGTCCCGCTCGAGGGCGTGGTCGACGTCGGTGCGCCGGTCGTGTAGGCGGCGCGGACCTTCTCGAGCGCGCCGTGGACGTGGTCGCGGTAGGCGGCGGCGGCCGCGGCCTCTCCGCGGGCCTTCATCATGTCGTGGAGCGTCTTGGTCAGCGACCACATTTGGCGCAGCATGGCGATGTCGGCGGCGCGGCCTTTGCCGCCGGCGGCGACCATGAGGATTACCGCGGCGGTGCCGGAGGCATCTGCGAGCGGGCCGGGTCGTGGCCGCTCCTGGTGGCGGCGCAGCTGCCCGACGTGCGCGAGACCGTCGGCGGCATCTGCGAGCGGCCCGGGCGTCTCCTCGAGCCTCAGGGACCACGCGGCGAACGACCCGGAGAGGCTGCGCGCCAGGTGCGCCCACCCGGCGCGGTCGTCGACGGGGATCTCGTTGATCCGTTCTCGGACCTGCTGGAGGCGTCGGGCGTGATCGGCGAGGAGGTCTTCACCGCGGCCGGATGGTGTCGCCGTCTCGGCGCCGACGACACCGGTCCGTGTTCCCCGCCGGGCGGCGGTCCACTCGTCGACCGCTTCTGTTGCCGATTGCGGTGTCGTGTCCGGCCACAGTTCACGCAGCCGTGGCAGGCCGAGATCCCTGTCGAGGGTGTTTCCACCGAACCACACCGGGGCTTTGCCGTCCGGGGGTGGAAGCGCGACGGAGTAGCCGGCGACGACATCGGTCGTTCCGGTCGCGAACCGTGGGCGCACGCGAATGCCCTCGCGCCGGAGTCGCCGGACGAACTCGCCCTCGTCTCTCGAGGCGTGCGCAGACGCGCGCACGACGCGGCCAAGTATCCGACGTGCGGTGTGCCGGCCGCCGTCGGCGCCAGCGCGTTCGAGCTCCGCGAACGTGTAGCCGCGTGCGCCGGCTCGGCCGGCGTCGCGTGACGGCAGCGGCGCCAGCTTGTACTTCGCTTCGATCGCTCCGCATGCCTCGTACGCGCGTCGCCGATCGTTCCACGTGTCTGCCCGCGCGCCGCTCTCGCGTACCAAGGGGACGACGATGTGAATGTGGTCGTTTCCGTTGCCGGAGATCCCGTGACGGATCGCTGCCCAACGGCACGGGTCTTCGCCACCGAAGCCCATCGCCTCGACGAAGTCGTGCGCGATCGCATACCACTCGGTATCGCTGCGCACACCATCGGCGGCACCAAGGCTCAGTGAGCAGTGCCAGACGGTGGCGTCGCGCTTACCGACGACGTTGCCGTCACCGTCGCGGACCACCTGCCGCACTTCGGTGCCGGACATCCTGCGCGGCACGTCGAGGTCGTGAGCGATGTCGCGGGCAGCGCGTGGGTCGAGGATGTCGTCGCCGTACCAGGCTTCGAGGAACGAGCTGCCGGCGACCAGGTGCGGGTCGGCGTGCTCGTTCGCACGGCCGGCGCCGACGAGGTACGACACCAGCCCGGCGGTACGGGATCCGCGTGTGATCTTCGCGATCAACCCAGCCGCTCCCGCACCGCCTCCAACGTCTCGGAGACGTCGTCGAACACGCGGCGTAGCTCACCCTTCAACGCGCGGGCTTCTTCCGGGAACGCATCGTCGGCATTGGCCTTCGCCGCGATCTGGTTGACGTTCAACGCCACGCCACCGATCACACGCTGCATCTTCAGAAGCGTCTGCGCGATCTCACGGTAGGTCTCCCCCGCCTGAGGATCGCCGCGCAAGGCACCCTCGATGAGAAGTCGCGGAACAGAGACGCCGGCGAGGCCGGCCTTCACGACAAGCTCGGCGCGTTCCTGCTCTGTGACGGTGACCTTGACCACTCCCCCGCGCCGGCCGCCGTCCACGTTCTCCCGTCGTCGTCGTCGCACCGCGCGGCGAACCTTGCCGGCGACCGCCTGCACCTCGTGTGCCGCGGTCTCGGCCGCGTCCTCGATGCGTGTCTTTCCGTCCAGTTCGGACACCGCTCTCCCTCTCGATAGACCGCCAGCGCAGCGACCCCGACCCGCGTCAGCGGTGAGGGGATATCCCGACGTTACCCGCGACAGCGGGTCGACGTCAAGCGTTATGGCCCATTTTATGGGACTATAACACTATATCTTGCTCCGATAGGCGCCCGCGCTTAGCGCGGATGTCCGGAGGCATTGGTCTGTCCACCCCAGTGCGTCGAGTTCGTCGACCACGTGGGGTAGGATGCGTCTTATGACTACTTCGGCAAAGCCCGTTGAGCGCGCACAGGCGCTGCTTGCGGAACGGATCTCCGTGATCGAAGCTGCAACGAAGACCGCCTCGGCGGTCGATCAGGCGCAGGCCGCTCTCGATCAGGCACGGCGTGACCACGCCGATGCCTGGCGGACCGCGTTGAAGGCCGGCTGGTCAGCGACAGAGCTCAAGAAGATGGGCCTGCCGGCGCCGACAGCACAACGGCAGGCGCGCGGGACGCGACCGCGTCCGTCCGCGTCGCCGGAGCCGTCACCGCAGGTGGTCGCGAGCGGCTGAGATCGAGTGACCTGGCTGTGTGCAGGTCGATCGATTCAAGCCGTAGCCCGTCAAGAGGCGAAGGCGCCTCGAGCTGTGCACACGCTCAACCTACGGCGCGGGCGAAGCGCGACCGTATGTGACTCGCAATCCGTCCAGCACGATGCTGGAGTCTGGTGGCTCGTGAGGGGGTCGCCTGCTGGACGGCTGGGGACCTCCGCCTCTCGGCGGGCTCCGGTCCACCACCCGCCCACAGGACCTGAGAACGTGCTTCGATCGATGTCGGCGCTCGTCGACGGTCGGGCTGCCGAGCTGGTGGACGGCTGCGCGTTGCACCCGCGAACGAACGTGCGGGTGCAACGCAGATGCACCCGCCCACAGCAGCCGAGGCGCGCTCCGCCACGACAGGCCGCCTCACCGTCAGGCGCGCAGCTGGTCTGCCCTACCCTTCCAGCCTCGTCTGTCGCGTCGGCGTCTCTCGGGCGGTTACCGACTCGCGCCCGGCGTTCATTCCGGCTGGCGTCAGACGGTGGTCGACCAGGCGATCCAGCCGATCCACATGAGCGCGAGGCCGGCGATGAACAGGCTGATCGGGAGGTCGGAGAACTGCCGTATCTGGCTGGTGGCGCGCAGGTGTTCTGATCTGTCGATGGCGACGATGAGCGTCATCATCCCGGCGTTGACCATGCACGTGGCGGCGACGCCGAGTAGCCCGTATGGCCACGGCAGGGCTGGCACGGTGGCCATCGCGATGGATCCGACGATGCAGAGGACCCCGACGGCGATGGCGATCTTGGTGCTAAGCCGTGGCTTCCAGGTCTGGTCTATCGACTGGTGTGTCTGTGTGTGGACAGCCATGTGCGGAGGTTATCGTCGGCGCCGGGAGTTCGTGCGTTGTCCGGGCCTGCTCGGTTACGCGGCGTTTTCCCGGGCGAGGTCTCGGCGGTACTCGGCGACGCGGGCGGCGATCTCGTCGGGTGAGGCTCCGTCGAGGGCCGGAACGACGTATGCCTCGATCAGTTCTCTGCGGCTGGTCTTGACGCCGAGCTCGATCTCGAGCCCGGAGATGATGTCGCCGAGGAGGGCGTTCAGGTCGCTGCGCCAGCGAAGTGAGACGGCAATCTGGTTGCGCGGCCCGGAGAGCTTCCACCGCTTCGGTGTAGCGGTGTCGCGTGGTGGTGGCGACGACGGTGCCGGCGTTGCCTGCGGGGTCGGTGTGGACTCGGTTTCGGGGATCTCGGGCAGCACGATGGTGCTCGTGCTCGGTCGAGCCCGGTCTGTTGGGAACTGGCCGCGGCGCCTCGTGGTCTTTTCTTTCTGTGCTGCGATCGCGTCGAGGCCGCTGGGCTTCTTGGTGGTCATGCTGCGCCTTTCAGGGTCTGCTTGCACTCGTCGAGGACCTCGAGGGCGACGGTGCGGAACTCGTCGGCGGCGTTGAGGACCTTCTTGCTGGCCTTCTTCTGGGCGCTGACGGGCCGGCCGTCGCGGCGGCGTTGGAACAGTCCGTGGTTGCGTATGGGTGTGGCGATACGGACGTCGTCGCGTTCGTTGAGGGTTGTGAGGGCCTTCTGCCATTTGGGGTCGATGGCGTGCGGCATGCGGTTCGGGACGACGACGATCGGTCGGTCGCGAAGGTTCTCGACGGTGTCTTGGGCGCCAAGGACCTCGCCTTTGCCGGGCGGAACGGGGATGACGACGACGTCGGCGGCGAGGACGGCTGCGTCGGTGAGGACGCTGCGGCCGGGTGCGGTGTCGATCACGATGGGGCGCACCCATTCGGTCGACCAGCGTGTGA
The DNA here is from genome assembly GCA_964531025.1 of uncultured Bifidobacteriaceae bacterium. Classification (GTDB taxonomy): domain Bacteria; phylum Actinomycetota; class Thermoleophilia; order Miltoncostaeales; family Miltoncostaeaceae; genus CALMEC01. The sequence goes on from CAZHDY010000008.1 coordinate 32,783, forward strand.
TGGCCTCAGCCAGCTCGACCTCATCAACGGCGACCTCGAGGAGATCCGGGTGCGAGGGCACGAGAGCCGGTCGACCACGCCGCGTGCGTGGCACCGGCGTCTGGTCGCTCTCCAGGGCGTCGATCATGGGTCGGCTCTTGTACTTGTCGACGTCGTGGCCCCACCAGGCGTAGGTCACGCCGGCGCGTTGCGGGTCGAGGTCGATCAGGATCCCCTCAAGCACGGTCGCCAGCTCGTAGGCGATGCGGCTCTTCCCCACTCCCCCTTTGAGAGAGCAGACGGTGATGATGGGTCCTCGTGTGTCTGGTGTGCGTGAGCTCACTCGCCCCTCCCCTACCGTTTGTATGGCGCTGCGCACCTCTTCTGCACGCCGCGCGCGTGTCCTGCACTCCTACCGCGCCGGTCCTGCACATGCGTTGCGTGTAGCCTGCGCAATCAGTTCGCACTCATCGCGCCAGTGTGGCGCTTGTATTGCGCTATACAATACAGGTGTCGTCGGGTGCGCTATCCTCTGCGAAGAGGAGGGCAGAGTGATGGCGACATCGAAGGTTCGGTTGAGTGCGGCAGAGACCCGGCAGCGGGAGCGCGTCGTGGCCGAAACGATCCATGCCCATGCTGTCGAGGGCATCGAGCTGGACGCCGACACTCTGGCGCAGCTTGACCTCTATGTCGCTGGCGAGCGTACGACCGCGGACCTGGTTGAGTGGGCGCGGGGGAGCGTGGGTCTTACTGCCTGACGAGTCCGGCCTGGTCGACCCTCACGTCGATCCGTCGACGGGGCTCTTGCGGAACAGTCTTGGCGCGCGCACCTGGAAGGAGTTGGCGCGTGCTGAGCGCCGGCTTGTTCCGATGCGCTTCACGGAGTTGACCGAGCGCCCTCCACAAGTGGAGGGCTCGCTGAGCGACTTTCGCGCGATACACCGGCATTTGTTCCAGGACGTGTTTCCGTGGGCTGGGGAGCTCCGCGAGATCGACATGGCGAAGCCCGGAAGCGAGCCGTTTGTCGACTTCGACCGCATCGAGGAGGTCGCGGCGCATGCGTCGGATGCTCTGCGGCGACAGGGGCTTCTCTACGGCCTCGATCGGGACCGTTTCGTCGTGGGGATCGCTCAGCATTTCGCGACGTTCAACTCGATACATCCTTTTCGGGAGGGCAACGGCCGGACGCAACGGGTGTTCTGGTTTGCGTTGGCGCGTCAGGCCGGATGGGATCTGGACTGGACGCGCGTGCCGCCTGCGGACGTGAACTTCGCATCGCGTGTCGCTCATGAGGTCGACAATCAGGATCCGCTGCGCGAGTTGTTCGACCGAGTGGTCGTGTCCTTCGGTGAGGCCGGTGAGGGAGAGGCTGCGCGTGCCCAGCGCCTGCTGGGCACGGCATGCCCGGAGCCTCCGAGTCCACATCCTCCCGGCGCTCGGGGTACGCCGCCGTCGCGGTATCGCGGACCGCAGGGTGGTCCGGGACGCGGGCCGGAAAGGTAAACGCAGGTCCTGGTGCCCGCGTTCATGATGCTTTTGTCAGGGCTCCTGGGGCATGAGTCGACTGCGGTTTCTGAGCCTTTAGCGGGTAGACGTTGCTTGCTCCTGTTGCGGGCTTTTGGTTGTCGAGGTTGAACAGGTGGATTGCGAGCGTCGTGAAGTGGGTGGGGTCGGTCATCGCGGCGCTGCGGATTCCGCCATGTGAACGTTCCCATTCCGGCTTTCGGTCGCCAGGAGGGATGCTGGTGCTGACGTGCCTCAGGGGCTCGTATGCCGGGGTGTATCGCGTGGCGTCGACGCACATGTCGTTGCCGGTGACGGTGATCCAGAGCTCGATGAAGGATCCATCGGTGAGCGACAGGGCGAGGAGTCCGCGCGGCTGTATATCGACGAACAGAACCGTCGACGCGGCCGCGGATGCAGGTGCTGTCGGGGGTGGGGGAGTCGACATGGTTCAGAGGATGATTTGTGTGGGTGACCTCGTCAAGCATCGGAGACCGCCTTGGTGAACATCGCCTCGATCTCGTGGTCCTGGCGCTCGGGGGCTTTCAGCCAGGCGAGTACTGCGAAACCGGGTCCGGTGCCGGCGGAGTGTCCGAGCCTGTCGAGGGCATGGCGGAACACGTCGGCCGACGTGCCGGCTTGCGCCACGGTGAACACCGCGGCTGCCGCGTCTCGTCCTGCCCGGAACGCCCCATGTGCCCGGTCGATTACGTCACGCACTTGACCTGCCTCGGACATCCGCGGGTGAGTCTCTGTGACGCCTGGCATGCCCTTCGGAGGCGTTTGGACGGGCACATCCACCTTGCAGCCGCCGGCCGCGGTGTTGGGGTCCCTAGATCTGCTGTTTGCGCGTGTGCTGTTGCGGGATGCTCGGTCGATCTCAGATCGGGTCGGGTGATCATTGACGGTGCTGTGCACGGCCGGGATGGCCGTGCGTAGAAGGCCCGGAGGGCCACCCGCAATGGGTGGTACCTCCGAAGGGGATGTACGCAGGCGCGCGTTATGCCTGGCAGTTATTGCAGACCTAGGTACACCAGGCTTCGCGTGTTCCTGTTGGCGTTTCCAGGCGGCGATCGAGTGGGCTTGGAGGGCCTTGCTTTCGTCGCGGCTGCGGCGGGATGGGCGGCTCACGCCGCGCCATGCGTTTCCGGTTTTACGGATCGTGTCGCGGATGCGGCGGTTTCGTCTGCGCTGGGCTTGTGCCTTCATGCGTTGGTCGTTGGGCCGAGCCAGTTCGTAGAGGTTCGAGGTTTGGCGGCCGCGACGGCCGTAGCACTCGGTGATGCGCACCAGGCCGAGGGCCTCGAGCTCGGCGAGGGCGTACCGGACGGTGCGGACGCTGTAGCTGGTCTGTTTGGCCAGCTCGCGCGTGCTGATGCGCGCGTCCCCATAGCGGCCGTAGATCGTCCGGCTGATTGCGCAGTAGACGGCTTTCGCACGACGACTGACTCGCTCATCACGGCTGATGTCGATCTCTCGCTGGTTCATAGCCCGCCCGATACGCGCCTGCTTGCCGTCGTCTTTGCGGTAGTCGGCGTTACGCACCTTGCGCTGTGCCCGTGTGAGCTGCGATCGCTCAGGCTGCTCGGGTCGTGGCGGCTGGCTGTAGCGCCAACGCAGCCCGACGAGCTCGTTGGGCCCTGCTTCCGCCGGGTTCGACGGTGTGCTCGCGCTCACGACTGCTGCCTTTTATGGGACAGCAGCTCGTCGAACTCAGCGGGAAACTCCGCGAGACGGGCTCCGGTGTCCGTAACGCGGACAAGGCCGAAGGACTCCAGTTCCGACAGACACCGTCGAACGGTACGCACGCTGTAGTGGGAGAGCAGGGCCAGTTCATCTCGAGGGGTAGGGGTGCGGTCACAGAGAATCTTGGTGTGCAGGACGAGCGCGCCGTAGATGTTGCGTGCGCTACGGCTGATGCGCGTGTCGTGCATGACTGCGACGACGCGTTGCTCGAGTTCGTCCATGACTCGCAGGTACGTCTCTGCCGCGGCTTGCGTGGCTGCATCTGTACGGCGTTCTTCGTCTGGTTCTGGCGCCGTCTGAGGGTATGTGGTATCGTGGCCCGAGTCAGTCAAGACAAGTTCCTTTCTGCCTGGACCCTCCGCCGGCAAGCATTGAGGTCCAGTCATAGGTTGTGAAAAGAAGCCCCGTTGCAGCGGGGCTTTTTTCGTGGTTGGGTTACGGCTGCGTCGCTAAGACTCCTTGGGGGATTCGAGACTTCTGGGGAACGTTACCGACCGTGGTCGGAGGCACCAGGGCGTTTCCGTGCCGGCAGTCGCTCCTGCAAAGGAGGGCGCGGGCGACAACCTGGGCTCGGCGGGTGAGCCGCTCGTCGTCGATGCCGTCGTTGTCTCGCTGAGTCATCGCCCGCTCCGCGCGGTTTCGGCGCGGTGTGCCGGGGCGTGACTGGTGTGCGAGTCGCGGCGTCCGAGGCCGTGTGGTATCGTGGCCCACGTCGGTCAAGACACGTTCCTTTCTGTTTGTGGACCGCTCGCGCCAACGAGACGTCCGATCTTCAAGTTTTGAAGAAGCCCCGCGCCAACGGGGCTTTTTTCATGCCTGGGCTAAGGCTGGTCTGGTGTTGCGGTTTCGTCTCCCGCTGCGGGGTTTTGTTGGTGGTGTGAGGCGGACGGATTGCAGAAATCCGCGTCTGTCGGAGGCTAGCGAGTCCACCGGCCAGCAAGTAAGCGGGCGGTGGCTGGAGCCGACCGCGACGCTACCAGATGCAAGCATGCATTCTTGATCTGCTACCGTCGGTTTCGTGAAAGACCGACGAGAAGCGGGGCGCGTTCCGATTGAGGATTGGAGTCGCGGCCAGGTGAACTTGCAGGTTCGTGTCCGGCCGCGGATCAAGGAGATCCTCGCTGAGAATCAGGAGGCTCTACGCCAGAAGGCCGGTATGACGGTGAGTGTCCGGGAGGTCGTCGAGGCTCTGGTTTGGGATGCGGAGGGCCGGGATCCGGAGCAGATGAGGGATTTGATCGACCGGTTCCGTGAGGTCGCCGGCGGCGCCTAGGACAACGCGGTCACCACAGCCCAGGGGGC
>CAZHDY010000009.1:0-6887 GCA_964531025.1 uncultured Bifidobacteriaceae bacterium
GCCGGGCGGTAGTCCTCGATCTTGTGGTCCCACTCGTCGTACATGAAGACCTGCTCGCCGAGGTCCTCCTCCTCCTCTTCGTCGTCGACCTCGACCAAGGGGACGTCCGGGCCGGCGCCACGGAGCATCTCCGCACCCTGGCCCTCCTGATCGTCCGTCTGGGAGTCCGGGGCCTCGCCGGGCTTCGCGGCGATCTCCTCCGGGGAGGTCTCGCCCTTCTGGGCGACGTCGTTGGAGTCCGCATCGCCGGCCTGCGCGTCCTGGGTCTGCATGGAGCCGTCGACGTCCGCCTGATCCGGCGCCTCGGCCGGCGAGTCCTCCTTGGTCGCACCCTCGTCGGCCTTCTCACCGGCCTCGGCGCGCTCCTTCGCCTTCTGCTGCATGAGCTCTTCGAGGACCGGGGTCATGAAGGGCGGCATATCGGCGGACGAGTAGTCGTCGGCACCGCCGCCGGGGGCCTCGTCCTCCGCGGAGGACGTGTCGTCGGCGTTCTCCATCGCGTCGACCGAGTCCTGGAAGGGGTTCTCGGCGTCCGGGTCGGCGGCGTACGGGCTCTCGGCGGCTCGGCGGATGCCGTCGTCGATCAGCTGGTACACGGCGGCTGTGATGCGCGCGCTGTCGGCGACCTGCGCGTCCTCGGCCTCCAGCGGCTGGAGCATCTCGATCGCGCGCCGGACCATGGCGACCGACGCGTCCGGCAGATCCGAGAGATCCGGCTCCGCCCCGATGGAGACGATGATGAGCCCCTCGACGACGGCCTGTGCCTCCGTCATCGTCGGACCGATGCCCTCACGCCGCTCGAGGGTCGCGTCCGAGATCGTCGCCATGTCCCGGCGGATACCGGGGTACATGCGACGCAGGTAGTGGTCGATCCGGTGGCCCTCAATGACGTTGAACAGGTCGCGTGCGAGCGCCTGGTTGGGGAAGAGGGCGTAGAAGAGGGTGAGGTCGTTCTCGACGGGCTGTGTCGTCATGAGGAGCCTCCGTAGCGTGCCGCGAGCCCGCCCACCAGGTCCGGGATCTGGTCGAGCTGGAAGTCGTAGGTGCCGAACTCGATGCGCCCGGCCCCGTGTGCGGTCGCGACCTTGTAGGCCGTAAAGTTCTTCTCGTCGTCCTCGAAGTAGCGCATGTCGGGGGGAAGGACGACGTGGTCCGAGCCGAAGGCCTCGATGGCGTAGGTCTCGAGCGTCGAGCGGATCGCGACGTCCCGGCCGCAGAGCGCCGTCGCGTACAGCTTCAGGATCCGGGCGACGTCCTTGAGGGCGAGGCCCTCGTGGAGCTCTTCGACGACGTCGAGGGCGTACTTCGACCCGAGGCGGAAGTAGCCGCGTCCGACCTCCTTGTTGCGCTCGAGGACGTCAAGGCCGCGCTTCACCCACTCGGCGGCACCCTCGGCGGAGAGGCGCTCGCCGTTCAGCAGGTCGAGGAGCGTGTCGGCCGCCTCGAGAGCCGCCTCCGAGTCGGCCTGTGCGATCCGGTCGACCTCCTCCAGGAACACTGGCCGGTGCTTTGGGCGGAGGCGTGCGAGCACGGCGGGAAGCGCCGCGGCGAGGTCCACGGCGTGCTTGCGGCGGGTCTCGTCCCGGCGATCCTTGGCGGCCAGGTGCGACTTGATCTCCTGCGCACGCTGGATCTTCGGCTCCATCTCGCGGATCTGGCGCTCGAGCTCCTCGAGCTCGCTCACCATGTCCGTGGTGTTCTCATCCTCCTCGAGGCGACCGGCCGTCGCCTCCGTGACGATGCTCACGTACGCCGTGGCCATCGCCGGATCGGGTGCGTCGTAGAGATCCGGGAGCTGCTTGGCGACCTCGACGCTGGACTTCCAGCCGAGGGCGGCGACCGCCTTCACCTGGTCGAGATAGCTCTGGACGAGGTCGGTGTCGTGCTCGGCCAGAAGGCGCGGGAGCTGGCGCGCGACCTCGACGCCGAGCTGGTACTTCAGCTCCGCGATCTCCTCGACGAGCCGGAGGTAGCGCGGACGATCCTCCTCGGGGACGCTCGCGAGCATCTCCCGGGCGATGTACATACCGACATTGCCGACGGAGGGTCCGAAGCTCACGCGACCCTCCCGCCCCGACCGGCTCCCATCAGAACTGCGTGGCGACGATCTCGACGATCGAGCGCTGCATGTCCAGGTCGTCGGTGATCGGCTTGCAGATCGTCGCCGCACAGGCGGCCACCGGATCGATGTCCTTCCCGATCAGCTGGCCGGCGTACACGAGCAGACGCGTGGAGACGCCCTCCTCGAGGCCGTGCTGACGCAGGTTCCGGACCTTCTCCGCGATCTTCACGAGGCGCATCGCGGTGTCCTGGTCGACACCGGACTCCTTGCGGACGATCTCCTCCTCGAGCTCCGGCTTCGGATAGTCGAAGTCGAGGGCGACGAACCGCTGCTTCGTGGAGTGCTTCAGGTCCTTCAGCACCGACTGGTAGCCCGGGTTGTAGCTGATGACGAGCTGGAAGTCGTCGGGCGCCTGGACGATCTCACCCTTCTTCTCGAGCGGCAGGATGCGCCGGTCGTCGGTGAGGGGGTGGATCACGACGGTCGTGTCCTTGCGGGCCTCGACCACCTCGTCGAGGTAGGCGATGCCGCCGGACTTCACCGCGATCGTGAGGGGGCCGTCCTGCCAGATGGTCTCGTCACCGCGCAGTGTGTACTTGCCGACGAGGTCGCTCGCCGTCAGGTCCTCGTGGCAGGCGACCGTGATGAGCGTCCGCGAAAGGCGCCAGCTCATGTGCTCGACGAAACGCGTCTTGCCGCAGCCGGTCGGCCCCTTCAACATGACGGGCAGGCCCGCGTTGTACGCGGCCTCGAACAGCTCCACCTCATTTGCCACGGGAAGGTAATAGGGCTCCTTCTCGAGCTTGAAGTCCTCGACGCGTTGTGTGTCGACCGCCATGCGGGCTCCTTCGATGCGTGTGTGACGAACCGGTTAGACCATCCTACTCGGCGTCGTCTGTGTCCGTGCGCGTTCCCGCGCATCTCGCCGGTGTGGTGGCTAACCGGTTAGCGGTAACTCTACTCCGCGGCCTCGGTGTCCGTGGTCTCATCGCCCCAGACGGGCGGGAGATCCACCTCGAACGCCCCGTCCTCGTCGGCGTGCTCGGCGTGCCAGGCCTTGAAGTCCGGGATGGTGAAGCCGAGGACCTGTCGTGTGTGCGGGTCGACGCGGACGACGATGCCGCGCTCCTCGTCGGTCACCGCGAAGCTCGGCGCGGGCGGCCCGTACGAGCACGTGTAGACGTCGGTCTCCTGGTCGTAGTAGGAGAGCGACTCGCTGGCCACGCGCATGGCGTTCTCTTCGGCGAACGACGGCTTGTTTGTGGGAGGTGTGGGATCCACGTCGGGTCTCCTTGATGTCTTGTTACGCTCTTTGCTTCAGAACGCTAACCCGTTCGAGACTATCGCGACTTCCAGGAGCCATGTATGCGTGCCGTTGATGCAGCGTTGGACGGACTCAAACGAGCAGGGGTCGACGCCGTATTCGGCATCCCCGGTGGTCCGGTGATCCCGCTGTTCGACGCCCTGTCGGATGAATCGGATATCCGGACCTTCCTCACCCGCCACGAACAGGGCGCCGGGCACATGGCGCAGGGCTACGCGAAGGTCACCGGCCGCGCCGCGGTCTGCACGGCGACCTCGGGGCCGGGCGCGACGAACCTCGTGACCCCGATCACCGACGCGTACATGGACTCCGTTCCGATGGTGGCACTCACGGGGCAGGTCGGATCGACCCGCGTCGGAACCGACGCCTTCCAGGAGGCCGACATCGTCGGCATCACACTGCCGGTCGTGAAGCACAGCTACCTCATCAAGAAGGCCGAGGAGCTGCCGCAGGCCATCGCGGAGGCCGTCCACATCGCGGAGAGCGGTCGGCCCGGCCCGGTCCTCGTCGACGTCTGCGTCGACGTGTGGGGACAGGATGTCCAGCCGTACTCCGGACCGAACCCGCCGGTGATCGAGGGCTACCACCCTCCCACCGGGGCCGGTCATCCCCGCCAGATCGCCGCCGCCGCACAGGCGATCGCGAAGGCGAAGCGCCCCGTCATCTACGCCGGAGGCGGCGTCGTGATCAGCGAGGCGGCCGAGGAGCTCACCCGGTTCGCCGACACGACGGCGGTCCCGGTCACGACGACGTTGATGGGGCTGGGCGGCTTTCCGGCGTCGAGTCCGCTGTGGATCGGCATGCCGGGAATGCACGGCATCGCCGCGGCGACCTGGTCGATGCAGGAATCCGATCTCGTCATCGCCGTGGGTGTGCGCTTCGACGAGCGGGTCCTGTCGACGGTCATGAACGAGTGGGCGCCGAACGCGAAGATCATCCACATCGACGTCGACCCCGCGGAGATCTCGAAGAACCGGTCCGCGCACATCGGTATCGCCGGTGAGGCGAAGGCCGCACTGGGCGCTCTGGCCGACGCCTACGCCGCGCAGGCCGAGCGTCACGACGACGCCGAGCGGGCGGCCTGGCGCGACAAGGTCATGAAGTGGAAGGCCGACCACCCGTACGAGATCAACACCGACACGGACGGGGCAATCCCGCCGCAGCACGTCGTGAAGTCCCTCTATGACATCACCCGCGGCCAGGCCATCGTCGCGACGGACGTCGGACAGCACCAGATGTTCGCCGCCCAGCACTACCTCTTCGACCGTCCGCGTCGCTGGCTCACCTCGGGCGGTCTCGGGACGATGGGCTTCGGTCTGCCCGCCGCCCTCGGCGCACAGGTGGCGCTCGGCCGGGACGAGCTCGTGATCGACATCGCCGGCGACGGCTCCTTCGAGATGACCCTCCAGGAGCTCTCCACCGCGCAGATGTACGACCTGCCGGTCAAGGTCATCATCCTGAACAACGGCTACCTCGGCATGGTCCGCCAGTGGCAGGAGCTCTTCTGGCAGGGGCGCTACTCGGGAACGAGCTACGAGGCCTTCCAGCCGAACTTCGCCGAGATCGCCAAGGCCTACGGCATGCCGGGCACCACCGTCACCGAGGAGGCCGACCTGGAGGATGCGCTCCGCGAGACGCTCGCGCACGACGGACCGGCGCTCATCGACGTCCACACCGACCAGATGGCCAAGGTGTTCCCGATGGTCCCGCAGGGCAAGGGCCCGGACGGGCTCATCGTCAGCAGCAAGGGATAGTCCGCCCTGCCGATGACCGGACGTCGCCCCCTGACGGGTGGCGGCGTCCCGGCTCCGGTGTCAGTCTCCGGAGAAGGGCGTCGGTGAGGTGCCCGAGCGCGGTCCGCGGATCTTGAACTCGGCCATCGCGATGATCGCGAAGGCCACGGCGATCACGACGAAGAGCGTGGCGCCCCGGTTGTCCGGGGAGGACGGGGCGAGTCCCAGGAGCGTCCCGCCGAGGACGATGTTGATCGCGCCGGCCACCGTGAGCGCCACCCGCCAGGAGGGCACGTGGACGAGGGCGCCGAGGATGAGCGCGACGGCGAGGGACCCCGTGGCGACCCACCTGACCGTGGCCGTTGACACGTCGAAGACGTCGGCGAGGCCGTCCGCCCCGGCGAACCCGGCGACGGCGAGGAGGACCATGGCGGCGGCATGGATGCGCAGCACGGCACGGGTACCCGTCGGGGCAGGCACCGACGATGAGGCAGAACGCGTCGTCACGGGCGGCCGGGCGGCCTAGTACATCTCCGCGATGCGGACTCCGGACTTGAGCTGCTCCTCGTCGAAGTCCATCTCCTCCTCGAGGTTCACGGGAACCCGGGTGGGGATGTCGACCTCGTAGCTGCCGTCGGCGTTCTTGTGCTCCTCGTAGTACTTCGAGAAGTTCGCGATGTGGTAGCCGAGGACCTCGTGGCTGTCGGGGTCGAAGAAGACCGTCACGCCCTGCGAGTTCGTGACCGCCGACGCTGAGGGATGGCCCTTCGCGATGGCCTTCAGGCTGTCCGTTTCCTTGTCGTAGACGGGTTCGACGTCGTTCACTGTGGATCACCCCTGTGCACTTACGAGTTAGCGCTCCGGAGGGTAGCAGCGAGGGCCCGGATATTTCTGGCAATGGACGATTGTCGCTGGTAGCGTGCGGGGGCCGTCGGGGCGCATTGGATCGCCCCGCACACCCGCCCTGCGGCGCATGGGGACGTCCGTGGGGTCCACGAGAGGAGACGGATGGGCGAGAGCACACCCGACGTGCGTGAAGCACGGCGCATGCTGGCGAAGGGCATCGTGATTGCCGGAGTCGGCGAGACAGAGCAGGGAGTACTCCCTGGACGCGGGTCATTCCAGCTTCTTTCGGAAGTGACCAAGATCACGCTCGACGACGCGGGCATCACGCTGGACGAGGTCGACGGTCTTGTGACCGCGTTCTCGTTCGTCGAGCAGACCCTGATGCACAGCACGACCTTTGCGGACTACCTCGGCATGGAGCCCGGATACTTCGGTTCCGTCGCCGTCGGTGGTGCGACCGCCCCGCTCATGGCGGTGCAGGCGGCACTCGCGATCGACGCCGGTCTCGCCGAGACCGTTCTGTGCGTCCGCGGTGACAACACCCGCTCCGGCATCTCGTCGAGCGGAATGATCGCCATGGCCCGCGAGATGAGCCACGGTGCCTTCGAGGCGCCCTACGGCCTCACCACCATCGGTGGATACGGCCTCCTCGCACAGCGCTACATGTATGAGCACAACGTCCCGCAGGAGGCGCTCGCCGCCGTCGTCGCGACGCAGTCCGAGCATGCCGCGCTCAAGTGGAACGCCATGCTGCGCGACCCGGTCACCATCGAGGACGTCATGAACGACCGGTGGATCGCCACCCCGTTCCACGCCATGGACTGTTCGCTCGTGTCCGACGGCGCCGCTGCCTTCCTCGTCACGACCGCCGAGCGCGCGAAGGACATGAAGCAGAAGCCGGTCTACATCACCGGTGTCGGTG
>CAZHDY010000010.1:0-4423 GCA_964531025.1 uncultured Bifidobacteriaceae bacterium
ACGCCGAGGCCTGCGCCGAGGTCATCCGCCAGATGACCAAGGACGTCGAGGTCGGCGACGTGTACAACGGCGCCAAGGTCGTCAAGACGACCACCTTCGGTGCGTTCGTCGAGCTGTCCAAGGGCGTGGACGGCCTGCTCCACATCTCGAACCTCTCCACCGGTCGCGTGGACAAGGTCGAGGACGTCATCAACCGTGGCGACACGGTCGACGTCACCGTGGTCGAGGTCGACAAGCAGCGGGGTCGCATCGGCCTGCGCATCGTCGGCATGGAGGACGCCGGTGACTCGGCCGACTCCGATTCGAACGGTTCGGACGGTTCGGACGGCGAGTCCACGCCGCGCCGCCGCCGTCGCCGCCGCGTGAGCGCCAGCGACATCGCCGAATAAGGTCGGCATGACGGAAACGCGTCTCAGCACCATCGGCCAGGGGCTCCGTGTCATCACGGAGCCCCTGCCGGGGACCCGTTCCGTCGCGATGGGGATCTGGGTCGGCGTGGGATCCCGCTACGAGACGGACGCCGAGGCGGGCATCGCCCACTTCATCGAGCATCTCGTCTTCAAGGGGACGCCGAGCCACTCCGCCCGTGACATCGCCGAGCTCTTCGACGGGCTGGGCGGCGAGGTGAACGCGGCCACCGGGCGTGACTACACGGTCTTCTACACCCGCGTCCTCGACGATCACATCGACACCGCCTTCCCGGTGCTGGCCGACATGCTCCAGCATCCCGGCTTCTTCGAGCTGGACCAGGAGCGCGAGGTCGTGCTCGAAGAGATCGCCATGTACGAGGACGATCCGCAGGACAAGGTCCACGACATGATCGGTGCGGCGGTCTTCCCGGACCAGCCGCTCGGGCGTCCGGTGATCGGCACCGCCGAGGTCATCTCGACGGTGGACCACGCGGGGCTCGACGGATACTTCCGGTCGCACTACACGGCGCCCGGCATGGTCGTGGCGGCGTCCGGGAACGTCGACCACGACGCGCTCTGCGCGTTGTGCGAGCGTGTTCTCGGTGACGTCCCCGCGGGCAACGGCGCTCTGGCCTTCGCTCCGGCGAAGGCGGGACCCGCGCATCTGGCGCTCGAGGAGAAGGCGACGGAGCAGTACCACCTGGCCTTCGGCGCCCCGGGAATCACCCGTGACGACCCCCGCCGTCACGCGCAGGCCGTCCTCGACACGGTGCTCGGCGGTTCGATGAGCAGCCGTCTGTTCCAGGAGATCCGTGAGAAGCGGGGGCTGGCGTACAGCGTCGGCTCGTACACCGTGGGCTACGCGGATGCCGGTCAGACCGGTCTCTTCCTCGGTACGCGGGGCGAGAACCTCCGCCTGGCCAGCGAGATCATCCGCACCGAGCTGAACCGCATGGCCGACGAACCCATCACCGCCGAGGAACTCCGCCGGACGAAGGAACACCTCAAGGGACGGATGGTCCTGTCGCTGGAGAGTGCCGGTACCAGGATGAACCGCATCGGCCGCGCCTGCGTCAGCGGCAGCGAGCTGCTCTCGATCGACGAGCTCATCGACCGCATCGAGGCTGTGACCGCCGACGACGTGCAGGCCCTGGCCCAGGAGTTCTGGCGCCCGGAACGTTTCTCCCTGGCCGCCATCGGATCCGACGGTGACGCAATCCGCGAGGCCGCAGCCGCCTTCTCGGAGGCCCTGGCCGCCTGAGGTCTGCTGGACGGTTTCGTCGTGCGCCCCGGTCCTCCGTGTACGCGATACGTCGCAGGGGCCGTGACATCGCCGCCGATCCACGGCTGGGTACGAGGGCGCTCGGTAGATTGCGCGCATGATCAAAGTGATGGTGAGCGGTGCGGCGGGGAAGATGGGGCGCGCGGTCTGCGACGCCGTGACGGCGGCCGACGGGCTGGAGCTCGTCGCGCGCGCCGATCCGGCCGCGGAGGGGGAGGGCGCCTTCCCCGACGTCGGGGCGGCCATCGCCGCCACCCGCCCGGACGTCTGCGTGGACTTCACGGCGCCGGGCATCGCCATCGGCACCGTGCTCGCCTGCCTGGACGCCGGGGTGCACGTGGTGGTCGGCACGACGGGGTTCTCGGACGACGACATGGCCGAGATCGCACGCCGCACCGAAGCGGGTGCCAATTGCCTGTACGCGCCGAACTTCGCCGTGGGTGCCGTGCTGATGATGCGGTTCGCGGCCGAGGCCTCGCGTCACATGCCGAAGGCCGAGATCATCGAGCTGCACCACGACCAGAAGGTCGACGCCCCCAGCGGGACGGCCATCCGGACGGCGGGGCTCATGGAGGGCGACCCCCCGATCCACTCGGTGCGGCTTCCGGGCCTCGTGGCACATCAGGAGGTCATCCTGGGCGGACTGGGCGAGACGCTCACCATCCGCCACGACTCGCTCTCGCGTGAGAGCTTCATGCCCGGCGTCGTGCTGGCGGTCCGGGCCATCCAGAATCGTCCGGGGCTGACGGTGGGGCTCGAGCCGCTCCTCTTCCCGGACGACACATCGGAAGGGGAGGGGTCATGAGCGAGGACTACAGCGTCGTTTCCGAGTCCGAAGTGGAACTGAAGGAACGCCGCGGGGGAGGGGCCGGGTCCCGTGACATCTCGGGCGCGCTCGGCACCACCGAGATGGCCATCCGCGTCTGGCGTTTCGGCCCGGGCGACGCGATGGCCTACCACCGGCACCGGACCCAGGAGGAGACCTACCGTCTCATCTCCGGAGGGCCGCAGCAGGTGCAGATCGGCGACGCGACGATCGATGTCGCCGACGGCGACTGGGTGCGGGTTCCCAAGGACACCCCGCGGCGCATCATGAACACGACGGACCGCGAGGCGATCTGGCTGACCATCGGTGCCCCGTTCGGCGAGGGCATCATGGACGGCATCCGACTCGACCCCGAGACCGGGGCGGAGATCCCGAGGAAGTGAGCCTGTCGCGCGACCATCGCGCCTACCTCACACCCGACGGTGACCTGGTGCGCGAGGGCACCGCGCCCCCGCACCTGTGGCCCTACACCCAGGCCCGCTGGCGTCTGTGGCGTTCCCATCGGCCCGAGCTCCTCGATCCGGTCAACGGGCTCGTCCTGCGGATCGAGCCGGTCCGCTTCATCGCCGACCTCACGGCGCAGGGGTGGAACCGCCCGTCCGACGGCGCCACCCATCGCACCTGGATCGACGGGAGGCCGCAGCGCATGTTCGACCACACGGCACTCGGAGACCGGCAGGAGCGGGTCCACGTGCGGGTGTTCGCCTTCCACGGCCACACCCTCTTCGCCGCACATCACGAGGTCATGGACGAAAAGGGGCATCATCAGGTGATCTCGTGGGACGCGGCACGCGAGGCGGTGGGCGCCGCGCTGGAGCGCGCCGGATATGCGTCCCTGGCCCCCACGGCGGAGGTCGTCCAACCAGGAATCCGGGGTGTTCCGGGTGACGGTCGCGTGTGGCGCTGGGTCGGGGGTCCGGCCGACTGACGCCGATATACTCGCCGTTGTGACATCACTCGGAACCATCATCACCGCGATGGTGACCCCGTTCGACGCCCGTGAGCGCATCGACGAGGACGCCACCGTCGCCCTGATGCACCACCTGATCGCCAACGGGTCCGACGGATTGGTCCTGTCGGGCACGACGGGCGAGGCCTCCACGCTCACCGACGACGAGAAGCTCCGGCTCTTCGAGCTCGGCACGCGTGAGCTCGCCGGCAAGGGCTCGGTGATCGCCGGGACGGGTTCCAACGACACGGCGCACTCGGTCCACCTGACCGAGAAGGCCGCCGAGTTCGGCGTGGACGCCGTCCTCGTGGTCACGCCGTACTACAACAAGCCGCCGCGGGCGGGGATCATCGGCCACGTGCGCGCCGTCGCCGAGGTCGGGGTGCCGGTCATCCTTTACAACATCCCGTCGCGGTCGATCGTCAACATCCCGCCGGACCTCATCGAGGAGCTCGCCGGCATCCCCGGAGTCGTGGGGATCAAGGAGGCCAACTCCGATCAGGCCGCCGCGACGCTGGCCACAGGCCTTCCCGTGTGGGCCGGCAACGACGATCTGTTCATCGACGTGATCACCGGCGGTGGCGCCGGGGTCATCTCCGTCGCCTCGCACCTCGTCGGTGCCGAGATGCAGGCGGTCGCAAAGGCCGCGCGGGACGGTGACGCCGACGAGGCGCGCCGCCGCGACGCGGCACTCCATCCACTTTACGAGGGTCTATTCACTGTGACGAGTCCGATTCTGATCAAAGCCGCGTTGGAGATGGCGGGAGCCATCCCTCAAGGGCCACTGCGTCTCCCGTTGGTCGAGGCCACCGGTGAGGAGCGGCGGGAGCTCGCGCGCGCGCTCGAAAGCGTCGGAGTGCTCGTGAACGCCTCGTGACGGCGTCCACCATTCGCGCGACCCCCGTCGGCGGCGTCGGGGAGATCGGCAAGAACCACTATCTGATCGAGCACGACGG
>CAZHDY010000011.1:0-3076 GCA_964531025.1 uncultured Bifidobacteriaceae bacterium
GGGTGACGGATCACACGGTCCGCGACGGCAGGGCAACGGGACTTCGACACCGTCAACACGTGGTCGGTGTCCATGTCCGCAACCACCGTCATCTCATACTCGACACCCGCCCGCATCACGGGGGCCGTCCCGATCTTCACGGGGGCTTTCCCCTTCTCCGGGGTGACCCACTCCGTTTTCGTTCGCATCGTCGAGATCACGTGAACGGGGGACGCGAGGATCGCGGCGATCAGACTGCGGTACGCAGGGGTTCCGGCGCTCCACCCGGCCCACGTGTTGCCGCCCTTGGCTTTCTTGTCGACGATCTCAAGGACGCCTCCGTCCCCTTCCCACGCGTGGGACAGGGAGTCGATGACGATGACCGCGTACCCGGCGGCCTCGAACATGTGGATCGCTTGGACGTAGAGGGCCGGGTCGAAGCTGGTGAGTTCGATGACGTCGAACTGGAAGCGGTCGGCGTAAAGCGACGCGGATCCGTGTTCGGTGTCGATGACGCCGATGCGGCCACCTTCGGCGAGGGCTTCGGCGGTGAGAAGCGACGTCCACGTCTTCCCGGAGCCGGAGGGTCCGTCGATCGCGAGGCGCAGTTTCGACCGTTTCTTCTCGGCTTTCTTGATGATGAGGTTCGTGGTCATGCGAGCACCACGATTCCGGCGAGGCCGAGCACGATGACGCCGACGAGGACGGCGGCGAGCTCCAGGGCCTGTTGGCGGACGGACAGGGGCGGCTCCTCCACGAGGGGCTCGTCGTCGATGGGTGGCGCCCAGGGGTTGAGGCCCAGCCAGTTCAGGAGGCGGATCACTGGTCGTCCTCCCCCGTCTCGTGGATGGCGTGGAGGAGGACGGCGTCACTGGCGACGGCGGCGAGGTGGGCAGCGACCGAGACGAAGCCCTCCGCGGTGAACGTCGCGTCATGGAGGTGGACGGTGCCGTCCTCCTCCACGTTCCAGGTGATCGACCCGTACCGGTCGCCGACGAGCTTCCCTCCGCTGAGGATGCTCATCGGACGACCACCCACACGACGACGCCGGCGATGCCGGCAATGATGGCCAGGTAGGCGGCGAGGACGATGCCGAGCATCCGCCCGGACCCCGTCGCGTGCCGGTCCTCCCACTCCCGCTGGAGTTGCTCGAACACCTGGTGCGGCGGGGTCATGCGGCGTCACCCACCCACACGGCATCCCGCTCATCAGCGGCGAGGCGGGCGACCTCCTCGGCGCAGTAGCCGTGGTAGTGGTCGTCAACCTCGATGGGCTCCGCGGTCATCCCTCCGATGAGGTTGGTGGGGTAGCGCAGGACGGTTTCCCACTTTGCGTCATCCTGGATGTCGAGGTCTCGGGCGGCGCGGAGGGCGGCGGGGAGGTCGGGTGCGTGGACCGCGACCTTCTGGGTGCGGCGAAATTCGAAGGTGGGCACTGCTACGCTCCTTTTTGTTGGTTGCTGGCAGCGGCCCGCGTCTTGGCGGATTGGGGTCCGCAGCCAGATTTCGTTGAGTAGGTGGACCTCGTCATGCGATGTCCGCCAACTCCTGGGATGTCAGGCTGATGGCAAGTGCCAGCAGCTCCCCGACAGGGATGAGGACGCCGCGGGTCGGGTGGCTACCGCGGTGCATGTAGACGCTGCGGCCCGCCCGGTAGAACCGGCGGGCTACCTCCCTGAGCGCTTCCGTCGGGACGACGAGGACGCACTGACCGGAGACAATCGCCCACGCTTCCGCGCGGGTGACGCTGATGCCGCTCCGGTGCCACTGCCCGTCAAGGCGCCGGCACTCCCACTCGACATAGAAGTTGCCGGTGTCGTTGGCTCTCTCGTCGTGTTTCACTTCGACGGTGCCTTCGAGGATGCTCGTCCTCAGCTTGTCAACGAGTTGCTCGGCGGTCTCACCGCGAAGCCGGTCGAGGTCCCAGTTCGGCTGGTATCCGGTCACGACGTCGCCCCCCGGGTGTTCCTCGCGTGGTCCCAGAACACGACTTTCGGGTCGCGTCCGAAGATGACGAGTGCGTTGGGGAACGGTGCGCTGGCGGTCGCCGTTCCGAAGCGGAGGCGGCCGCGTATGAACCTGATCTCCGCGTGGCGGCAGTAGTCCCACCACCAGCCGGTGTCGGTGCGGGCGGGGACAAGGCACACGACAGTCGCACCGTTGTCACGGGCGGAGTCGTGGGCCTTGCGGATCCAGTCGACGATCTCCTGGCCGTACGGGGGGTTCATCCAGCAGACCCCCGTCCACTCCTTGGTGAGGCCGTCGTCGTCGGGCGTGAAGTACCGGTCGCATTTCGCGCTATCGGGGAGGCAGCAGACGTCCAACGCCGGGCGGAACTCGGCGTGGACGAGGTCATAGAAGTCTTGGGGGGTCGCCCATTCGTCGGTTGCGGACGAGTAGTGGACGGCGAGGCGGTCACGCACCGCGGTTTCCGGTGAGGTGGTGGGCGGCTCGGGCTCCTCGGTTATCTGTTCAGCCGGCGGCTCGGGAGCGGGTTCGGGTCGGACGGCGGCCCGGATGTCGCGGGCCGTCACCGCACGGCCTTCCGCTGCGGCGGTGGCCTGGGCGGTCTGCATCGCGGTGGCCATCGCTTCAGGGTTGTCGCGGATGGGTGCGAGTTCCCGCACCTGCCTGACGTTCACCGGCACCGGGGCGCCGGTGTTGTCCATGGACAACACCGCCTTTGCCGCGTCGATGTGACGGTGGGCGCTGATGCGGTCCATCCCCCAGCGATCCCGGCAGTACTCCTCGAACGACGTGTACCCGTCCCGATAGAGGCGGCTGTCCCGGATCCGCATGAGCGCCCGACCGACGTCAACGAACGTCGCGAGGCCCCGCTCAATCACCTGCTCGCAAGCGCGAAGCTCCGATGCGACGAGACCCGTCACTCCGCCTCCCCTGCCACCGGAGTGGCGAGCAGGTCATCGACGGTGACGCCGAGGGCTTTCGCGATCCGCTCCATCGCGAACACCCCGGGCTCGTACCCGTCGTTTCGTTCGATGCGAATCAAGGTGCGTTCGCTGACGTCGGACATCCGGGCGAGTTTCGGCCGCGAAATGCCTTTGTCGAGGCGGATGAGCTCAAGGCGGGTGACGTCC
>CAZHDY010000012.1:0-2889 GCA_964531025.1 uncultured Bifidobacteriaceae bacterium
GGACCTGCCACACGGGCGGGACGGGGTCACCCCCATCGTTCAACCACGCCAACAGTTCACGGCCGAACTGGCCGTCCGGGTGGCGGATCGACCTGTCCGCAACGAGGGGACACCGGGACTTCGACACCGTCATGGTGTGGTCCAGGTCCATGTCCGCGACGACAGTGAACTCGTAGTCGATGCCCTGACGCATCACGGGTGCCGTCCCGATCTTCTCCGGGGTTTTCTTTCCCCGGTCGTTCTCGGTGACAACCCACTCCGTTTTCGTTCGCATCGTCGCGATCACATGGATGGGGGATGCGAGGATCGCGTCGATCAGGGACCGGTAGGCGGGCGTGCCTTTCGCCCACCCGGACCAGCTGTTGCCGCCCTTCGCGTTCTTGTCGACGATGTCCATGACGCCGCCGTCTCCCTCCCATGCGTGGGAGAGGCTGTCGATGACGACGACGGGGTAGCCGGCGTGCTCGGCAGCGTGGATGGCTTCGACGTATCGGCCCGGGTCGAAGTGGTCGAGTTCGAGCACGTCGAAGTCGAAGCGGTCGGCGTACAGGCTCGCGGATCCGTGTTCGGTGTCGATGACGGCGATGCGTCCGCCGTCGGCGAGTGCTTCGGCGGTGAGGAGACTCGTCCACGTTTTCCCGGACCCGCTGGGGCCGTCGATCGCGAGGCGGAGTTTCGCCCTGGTTTTCGTTGCTTTGACGAATGGGTTGGTCATGCGAGCACCACCACGGCGGCGGCGATCGTGACGACCACCAAGGCGGCGACCGCTGCCAACTCCAGGGCCTGTTGGCGGACGGACAGGGGCGGCTCCTCCACGAGGGGCTCGTCGTCGATGGGTGGCGCCCAGGGGTTGAGGCCCAGCCAGTTCAGGAGGCGGATCACTGGTCGTCCTCCCCCGTCTCGTGGATGGCGTGGAGGAGGACGGCGTCACTGGCGACGGCGGCGAGGTGGGCAGCGACCGAGACGAAGCCCTCCGCGGTGAACGTCGCGTCATGGAGGTGGACGGTGCCGTCCTCCTCCACGTTCCAGGTGATCCACCCGTCGATATCGCCGATGAGGGTGCCGTTGCTGAGGATGCTCATCGGACGACCACCCACACGACGACGGCGGCGATGATGACCAGGTAGGCGGCGAGGACGACGCCGAGCATCCGCCCGGACCCAGTCTGCTGCCGGTCCTCCCACTCCCGCTCGAGTTTCTTCAGCACCTCGTGCGGCGGGGTCATGCGGCGTCACCCACCCACACCGCACCCCGCTCATCGGCGGCAAGGCGGTCGACTTCAACGGCCCTGTGGAAGGCGAGATGGTCGTCCGTTGTGACGAGGTCCGCGTCGTCGTCGACTTCCCGGACGGATTGGGTGATCCAGATGGTGTTGGGGTCTGCGGCGAGTGCGGTGGCGGTCGCCTTGTTGGGGGCGACGATGCTGGTCGTCCCCTGCACGATGTAGACAGGCACTGTTAGGCTCCTTGCGTGTTGTGGTTCTGGCGGCCCGCTTCTTGACGGGGGTAGGGCCGCTGGGATTCGGTCAGGTGGAAGGGCGTCATCGCGTGTCCGGCGGGTCATCCCTGAGCGGTGCAAGCTCCCGGGCCTGACCGACGTTCACCGGAAGCGGACCGTCGGCGATGGTGTCAATTGACACCACGACCTCGGCCGCCGTGATGTGGCGTATGGCGCTGACCTTGTCCATCCCCCACCGGTCGCGGCAGTACGCCTCGAACGACGGGTACCCGTCCCGGTACAGGCGGGAATCACGGATGCGCATCAAGGCTTGGCCGACATCCACGAACGTCGCCAACCCACGCTCAATCACCTGCTCGCAGGCGTGGAGGTCTTGTGCGACGACGCCGGTCACTCCCCCGCCTCGACGGTCGCCTGCTCCTCCAGGAGGTCGTCCACGTTCGTGCCGAGCGCCCGGGCGATCCGGTCCATCGCGAACACGCCGGGTTCGTACCCCGCGTTCCGCTCGATGCGGATCAACGTGCGCTCACTCACCCCCGACAGTCGGGCCAGTTCAGGCCGGGAAATTCCCTTGTCTTTACGGAGGCGTTCAAGTCGTGTGACTCCCATGCCGATAACCGTAACTGCCATTTATGGCGTTGTCAAGTATGACAACGCATTTTCATGCACCGCTAAGGAAGGCAATACCCAATGAACCATGAATCTGTGACGATTCGTGGAATGGGAGTGTTCGAGGTGGCGGTGGAGAGCAACGCGTCTGACGCGAGGGACCGTCGGGAACGCCTGGAGGGCTTCGCCGGTGTGTGGGATGGCGAGGTCCGCGGCACCGGGAACGTCATCGTCGCGCTCTCGAAGGGCTCGGGCTTCGAGGCGGCGGTGAAAGAGTGCGCCGAGTAGCGGCCATGGTTGACCCGTTCGATGTCCGGCGTCCGCTGGAGGCCGCTACAATTCGAGGTAGGCCAGTCGGTGGCTGCGCCTCCCCACGGGGTGGCGTGACCGGTTCAGACACCGTCGGCTAATCCTCTCCGCCGCAGCCTGGACGCGGGTCGTTGACGGAGACTGTGGTCCGCCACCATTTGGTGGAGGGACGTTCAGAAGGGGTCGCGACGGCGGCCCTTTCGGCCATACGGCTACGGCCCGGGTGGCGGGTCGACCTCCCGCGGCTCAACGGTGAACACAGCCTCCACCTCCACCACCCCAAACACCGCGGACGAACCCAACGCCGCCCAACGGTGCACCCCCGCGACGACCGGCACGAACACCGCCCGGTACGAGCCACCGCCAAGGTCATCAACCGGTGCCTGACTCGTCACTGACCCCTCCGGGTCCTCCACCCGGACGATCGGGACCGCATCGAGTGGGGTTGGACCACCCGCCTGCGGGGTCGTGACCGCCACCCCCCCGGTCAACCCGGACGCGTCGACCTGCAAC